>NZ_JACHYT010000001.1:0-705706 GCF_014193085.1 Mitsuaria sp. BK041
GCGCCGATGATAGTGCGGATTCCCGTGTGAAAGTAGGTCATCGTCAGGCTAATATCCGGCAAACCCCTCGATTGGAAACAGTCGAGGGGTTTTGCTTTTTGGGCGTCGCAAAGTTTCTCGCTGCTTTCGGCGCTCATGCCTTAGAGATTTGAAGCATCGCTGAGCCATTTTTGCTCGAAGCTCCGAGGATCTTTGCCGCGATCAACTGGTCCACCAGTTCATTGGACCAATGGAGCAGGTCCCGGTCGGGAAAGAATCGTCGCCAAGCACTCACAAAGATGGGCGTTGATACCAGCCAGGCGAGCAACGCGTCGCGGGTACTGTGAACCACCTCAAGCATATGAAACGCAGTGAGGGCCTTCACCGCGTGCACCGCGTGGCGATGAGGTTCCCGTCGAAAGTAGTCCAAGCGCTCGCGTGCAATTCCGATGGCCTTGGCGATGTCCGTAAATGGCGCCCCGTGACCAGGAATGATGATTTCGGGTTTCAACCGTTCGATGATGTCGAGTGTGGCAGCCACTTCCTCGAAAGCGTCTTC
This sequence comes from Mitsuaria sp. BK041, assembly GCF_014193085.1. Lineage (NCBI taxonomy): Bacteria > Pseudomonadati > Pseudomonadota > Betaproteobacteria > Burkholderiales > Sphaerotilaceae > Roseateles > Mitsuaria sp. BK041. The sequence goes on from NZ_JACHYT010000001.1 coordinate 539, forward strand.
GCCATCGAGTTCCGGAAAGACAATTCCGAAGCCCCGTTCCCACAGCGCATCTGCGGACAGCAGCGTCCCGCTGGATGGTTCATACAGGATCACCGAATGCGGGTCGTGCCCCGGCGCGGCATGGACATGCCAATCCCTCCCTCCCTGACGAAGCACTTGGCCGGGCGTGAGCTTTCCCGCTGGCGTGAACCGATCGCAGCGCTGGCCGGTCGAGCGGTAACTCAGCGCCGCCTCGTCCCAAGTCGAAATCGCGATGTACTCGCCCGGAGGAATGAGGATGGGACACCCATGCCGCTGCGCGATCAACGCATTCCCTCCGCAATGGTCGGAATGGAGATGCGTATTGACGATCAGGCGCAGCGACTCAGCCGGCAGCAAGCTGGCATCGAGTAAAGCGAGGGTCTGCTCTGCATGGCTGGCGTAGCCGGTGTCGACAAGGACTGCGCCCTCCTCCGGGGATGCGCCATGAAGCACGACGTTGTTGGACGAGAGCCAACCCCGCTCCAGGACGGAGACACCCGACGGCAACACGCAAGCGCCGCAGCCGTCACCGCGCGAGGCGCCCATCACTGCCGCAGTTCGCGTCGCAAGATCTTGCCGACGTTGGTCTTGGGCAGCTCATCGCGGAATTCGATGTACTTCGGCCGCTTGTAGCCCGTCAACTGCTTGTGGCAATAGGCGGCGAGGTCCTCCTCGGCGAGCGCCGGATCCTTCTTGATGACGAACAGCTTCACCGCCTCGCCGGAGTGCTGATCCGGAACGCCGATCGCCGCGCACTCGAGCACGCCGGGATGCAGGTTCACGACCTGTTCGATCTCGGTGGGATACACGTTGAAGCCGCTGACCAGGATCATGTCCTTCTTGCGATCCACGATGCGGGTGAATCCCTCCGCATCCATCACACCAATGTCCCCGGTCTTGAAGAATCCATCCGGTCCAATCGCCTGCGCGGTTTCTTCGGGACGATTCCAATAGCCAGCCATGACCTGCGGACCTCGGATGCAGATCTCGCCGCGCTCGCCGATCGGTAGATCCTTGCCGTTGTCGTCGCGGATTGCGATCTCGGTGTTGGGCACGGGCAAGCCGATCGATCCATTGAACTGGGCCAGGTCGAGGCGATTCACCGTCGCCACCGGAGAGGTCTCGGAAAGCCCATAGCCCTCGACGACAGGGCAGCCGGTAATGCGCGCCCATTTCTCCGCAGTGGCCTGCTGCACCGCCATGCCGCCGCCATTCGAGATCACCAGCTCGCTGAAATCGAGCTTGGCGAATGCGGGATCATTGGCCAGCGCATTGAACAAGGTATTGACCGCGGGGAACATGTTCACCCGGTAATTGCGCAGCGTCGCGATGAGCCCCGGAATGTCGCGGGGATTCGGAATCAGCAGATTCATGATCCCCATCCGCGCGCCCAGCATGTAGCAGGCCGTGAGCGCGAAGATGTGATACAGCGGTAGCGCGCAGACGATGGTCAGGGGCTTGTCGCCGAGCTTGTTCAGCATCGGCGCGAACCAGGCCTCGCTCTGCAGGATGTTGGCCACGATGTTCCGGTGCAGCAGGGTCGCGCCCTTTGATAGGCCCGTCGTGCCGCCGGTGTATTGGAGGAAGGCGGGGTCGTCCGGGCCGACCTGCACCGGCTTCAGGGACATGGCCGCGCCCTGCGCCAGCGCCTGATTGAAGCGGGAGACGCTGCGCCCGCCGGTCAAGGGTAGGCGGAATTCCGGCACCATCTTTTTCACGTGCCGGACCGCGAAGTTGATCAGCGGGCCACGCCACCAGCCCAGCATGTCGCCCAGGCCGGTCAACACCACATGCTTCACCTGCGTGCGGTCGATCACCTCCGAAAGCGTCTTGGCGAAGTTCTCGAGCACGATGATCGCCTCGGCGCCGGAGTCCTTGAGCTGGTGTTCCAGCTCGCGCGGCGTGTACAGCGGGTTCACGTTCACCACGACGAAGCCGGCCCGCAGGATGGCCGCGATGGTCACCATGTACTGCAGGACGTTGGGCATCATGATCGCCACGCGCGCACCGCGGACCAGGCCGCGCTGCTGCAGCCAGGCGCCCAGCGCCGCGGACAGCTCGTCGACCTGCGCGAAGCTCAGGCGCTGGTCCATGCAGGCGGCCGCGTCGCGGCGCGCATGCTTGCGGAATGCCTCCTCGAGCAGGGCCACCAACGAGGGATAGACGTCGACCGGGATCTCCGCAGGGACGCCCGGTGGGTAGTTCTTCAGCCAGGGCTTCGCGGTCGGTGGGGCGGTCGCCGGCGTCGCGGCGGTCGGTGCGGTGGTTGCAGTCATGTCTCCTCGTCGCGTTCTTGATGTGTCGGAGGGGCGCGCCCCTGAGGAACTGTCCATGCTGGCTGCTGGCGCGAAGGCGTCGTAGCGGGGATGCCCTAGGCCACCTCGTCACGTGAGGGACAACCGGTCGCCATTCCTTGGCCAGGCATGTCCATGCGCAGAGTTTTCCGAAGCGACGCCCTGGTCCAGCCCGCGCCTACACTCGTCGTTTTGATCGGGAGCCCGGATGAACGGCAGGCTGCAGCGCCTCACCTCGTTGTTTCGTTGGATCGTTGGACCGCTTTTGAGCCTGTGGGCCGGCAGTCACTGGGGGCCTTGGGTGGGGCTGGCGCTGCTCGCGCTTTTCGTGGCGGGGCCGCCCTTGGCGATGCTCCCCCACTTCCTGGTGTTGCGCTTCGTCCCGCCCGCGCCGGGGCTGCCGACCGCGCCGCTGGGCGACTTGCTGCAGGCCTGGTGGCGCGAGGTCGTCGTGGTCACGAGGGTGTTCAATTGGCAGCAGCCCTGGGCCGAACATCGCGAGCCGGACTTCCTGCCGCCGCCAGCGCAGGCGCGCGGCCGCCGCGGCGTCGTGTTCCTGCACGGCTACAGCTGCAATCGCGGCCTGTGGAACGGTTGGATGAAGGCCCTGCGGGCGCGCGGGACGCCGTTCATCGCGCTCACCCAGGAGCCCGCCTTCGGTTCGATCGACCGCTACGCGCCGCAGGTCGACGCCGCCATGCGCGCGCTCCATGACAGGACCGGCCTGGCGCCGCTCATCGTTGCCCACAGCATGGGGGGATTGAGCGCGCGCGCCTGGTGGCGCAGTCAGGGGCACCCCTTCGACCGTATCCATCGCATCCTGACGCTGGGCACGCCGCATCACGGCACGCTGCTGGCGAAGCTGGGCACCACCGAGAACGCCCGCCAGATGCGCGGCGATTCGGAATGGCTGAACGAGCTCGCGCGCCAGGAGCCGCCGCAGGTCGCGAGCCATTTCGATTGCCTCTACGGCCATTGCGACCAGATCGTCTTCCCGGCGGAGACGGCGGTGCTGCCCGGGGCCCGTGTGCTGCACCTGCCGGCGCGTGGCCACCTGCAGCTCGTGTTCGAGCCGCAGGCCTTCGAGCGGGCGCTGGCCCTGCTCGATGAGCCGGCCCAAATGAACACCGCCCAGCGGGTGAGCCGGGCGGGTTGAGTCAGGGGCGCGTCAGCGGGAAGTCAGCGCGGCGAGGCCGGCCGACATCCCGGACCATCAAGCGTCCGCCTTGAGCACGCCACGGCGGATCTGGTCAAGTTCGATGCTTTCGAACAGGGCCTTGAAGTTGCCCTCGCCGAAGCCTTCGTTGCCCTTGCGCTGGATGATCTCGAAGAAGATCGGGCCGATCACTTCCTTGGTGAAGATCTGCAGCAGCAGCTCGTGCGGCGCGCCCTGGTGCGCGGCGCCGTCGATCAGGATGCGCAGGCGGCGCAGTTCGTCCAGGTCCTCGTTGTGCTCGGGCAGGCGCTTGGTCACCAGGTCGTAGTAGGTGTCGATCGTGTCCTGGAAGACCACGCCCGTGCCCTTCATGCCTTCGACGGTGCGATAGATGTCGTCGGTACCCAGCGCCACGTGCTGGATGCCCTCGCCGTGGTACAGGTCCAGGTACTCGGCGATCTGGCTCTTGTCGTCGCTGCTCTCGTTGATCGGGATGCGGATCTTCCCGCAGGGACTGGTCATCGCCTTGGACTTCAGGCCGGTCAGCTTGCCCTCGATGTCGAAGTAGCGGACCTCGCGGAAATTGAACAGGCGCTCGTAGAACTCGGCCCATTCCTTCATCCGTCCGCGGAACACGTTGTGGGTCAGGTGATCGATGTAGGTCAGGCCATGGCCCTTGGGCGTGGACTGCACCGGCTTGCCCTCGGCATCGAGCAGCGGCACGAAATCGACGTCATAGATGCTGATGTTGCCGATCTCGCCGGGCGCCGCGCCGTTCTTGCCTTGCCAGCGGTCGACGAAGTAGATCAGCGAGTCGCCGATGCCCTTGATCGCCGGGATGTTCAGCTCCATCGGGCCGGCCTTGTTGTCGAAGCCCCAGGCGCCGAGCTCCAGCGCGCGGTGGTAGGCGAAGGCCGCATCCTTGACGCGGAACGCGATCGCGCAGATCGACGGCCCATGCAGGCGCGCGAAGCGCTGCGCGAAGGCGTCCTTCTCGGCGTTGATGATGAAGTTGACGTCGCCCTGGCGGTACAGCGTCACATCCTTGTGGCGATGGCGGGCGACGGCGACGAAGCCCATCGAGGTGAACAGCGCGCCCAGCGCCGCGGGATCGGGCGCGGCGAACTCGATGAACTCGAAGCCGTCGGTGCCCATCGGGTTGTCCCAGGGGGTGAATGCCATGCTTGTCTCCGCTACCCCGTCAAGGGGATCTGGTCAGGAATGCGATGGCGTCACTGTAGGGGGAGGGGGGCGCAGGATTTTTGCGATCCAAGGCGCCCGAAAGAGGGATGGCGCAGGAATCCTGCAAGAATCACGGGATGGACAAGCAGATCGAGCTCGATGCGATCGACCGACGCATCCTCCACGCCCTCCAAGCCGACGGCCGCATGACCTACGACGCGCTGGCGGCGCAGGTGAACCTGTCCTCGTCGGCGGTGCTGCGGCGGGTGAGGCGGCTCGAGGAAGGCGGCGTGATCACCGCCTACGTGGCGCTGGTGAGCCCGGAGCGGGTGGGCCTCGGCCTGACGGCCTACATCAACGTGCGCCTGGAGAAGCACACCGAAAGCCACAAGCGCACGCCGATGGACTTGTTCCGCGCGGCGGTCCAGACCTGGCCCGAAGTGGTGGAATGCGCCGCCCTGACGGGGGAGATGGACTACCTGCTGCGGGTGCTGGTCGAGGACATGAGCCACTACGCCCGCTTCATCAGCGACACGCTGCTGCGCCACCCGAGCGTGCAGGACTGCAAGACCAGCTTCGTGCTGGACCGGCTGAAGGACACGACGGCGCTGCCGGTATGAAGGTAGCGGCGCGGCTCAGCGCCGTTCCAGCACCACCGCGAGCTCGAACCATCCCCGCTCGTGCGGGCGCTGCGTGTAGGGCGGCGCCGGCCATTTCCACAAGGCCAGCGGGAACAGCGCCCGCATCGCATTGACGTCGCAGTGGTAGGGCGGGCCGATGACCTGGCCGTGCTCGGACTCGTCGCGGCGCGCCTGCATGAACAGGGCGAGCAGTCGGCCGCCGGGTTTGAGCCAGCGCTGCAGCTGCTCGGCATAACCGGTCCACTGGTCGGGATGCAGCGCGCAGAGGCAGGTCTGCTCGTAGATCAGGTCCACCGGATGATCGGGCCGCCAGGCCAGCACGTCCGCCTGCTCGACACGCCCGGGCACACCGGCCTCCTTGAGCGCGGTCCGGGCGATCTCCACCGCCGCCGGCGTGTAGTCCAGCCCGATCACGTCCAATCCCGCGCGTGCCAGCACCGACAGCTCATGGCCGCGACCGCAGCCCGGCACGACGATGCGCGCGCCGGTGGGCAACAGCCCGTCCGCCAACCACGCGGCCAGTTGGGGATGCGGCGCGCCGCGGTCCCAGCCGGTCTGCCCGGTCTCGAAGCGTTGTTGCCAGAACTCGCGGTCGGGGCCGGCCATGGTGTCTCCTCGCGTCGGTCGCATGCTGTCGGAGCGCGCAGCGTAACGCCGATGCAGCGCCCATGCGATGGCGTCGCGGCGATCCGCCGCCGCACCGCAGTTCAGAGCACCCCGTCGACCTCGTGGACCAGCTTGAGCGTGTGGGCGGGCGAGAGGTTCATCAGCGCGCCGATCTCGATCAGGTCGTCGGGCACGGCGGGGTTCTCCCAGCTCTGGGCGGTATGCCGCGCCAGCCGCACCGCCAGCGTCACGCTGCGGACCTGCGGATCGTTGGCCTTCTTGTCGTCGACGATGTGGGCGAGCAGCTCCGGCAGGTGCCAGCTGCGCATCAGCGCCTGTTCCAGGTCGCCGAGCTCGATGTTGAGCACCGCGCGCTGCGCCGCGACGCTGCGCAGCGCGGGATCGGCCTGCTGGCGGCGTTGGATCTCGAGCGCGAGGTCGGGAGCCTCGCACCACAGCAGCATCTCGGAGAAATCGTGCAGCAGCGCGGCGCTGTGGATGACCGCGGCATCGGGATCCGCGCGGTGCGCCGCGAAGCCCAGCGCGAAGCGCGCGGCGCGCTCGGCGCGATGCAGCACCCGCTGCACGCCGGCCAGCGCGTCCGGGCGCGAGGCCAGGCGCTGCTCGACCGTCGGCTGCGCGCCGAAGGCCTTGAAGAAGGGAGTGATGCCCATCAGCACCAGCGCGGCGGTGACCGTCTCGGTGTCGGTCAGCAGCCGGCTGGAGCGCTGCGACGCGGCATGCGCCAGCAGCTTGAGCGTCATCAGCGGATCCTTGCTCAGGATCTCGCCGAGCAGGTGCGCGTCGACCGCGTCCTCATTGGCACGCCAGATCTCCAGTTGCTCGGCCGTGCTGGCCAGCACCGGGATCTCCATGCCGCGCAGGTGCGCCGTCCACGCCGCCAGGTCCGGCAAGGGCCGGGTCAGCGGCTGGAACGGCGGGGGAACCGGCGGATTCCCCGCTCCGCTCCCGGACGGGGCAGAGGCAGCGGGCGGAACGCTCTGGGTCATGAAGCGAGGTCGCCGCGCGGGCGGCGATACACGGTGATCGTTCATCGTATATCGGCTCGGCGCCCGCGAGCTTGATCCCCACCGCGGCCACGGCGACCGCGAGCCAGACCGGCATCACAGCCGTTGCACACCCGCGAGGGTGCCCTGCAGTTGGCCGTCGACGTAGAGCCGGCCGGCGCCGTCGGCGTCGCCGTGGAACTCCAGCCCGGTGGCCGGTTCATCGCGGCGGGGCGCCGGAGCGACCTGCCACGCCCAGCTGATCAGGCGCCCGCCGGCGCCCAGCAGCAGGATCGCCAGCCAGCCCCGCAGGGTCTGCTGGCGGGCCAGGCCATGCATGCGGCCCGGCATCAAGGTGATCTCTTGCATGTCTTGTCTCCCTGGGCGGCCTGCGCCGGACCGGGAAGACGTCCCGATCCGTCGGAGGCGGCCCGTTCAAGGGCTGAAGTCGTCGTGCCGCTGAAGCGCGCGCTTCAGGGCTTGCTGTTCCTGCTGGCGTCGACCGCCGGCGGTGGGGCCGTGACGGCCCGCTGAACGGCCGTGGCTCAGCGCCACGAAGGGATTGCGCGGCTTGCGCGGTGTCGTTGCGAGACGCGGACGGGGAGTGATGAACTGGGCCATGGCAGCCTCCTGTGATGACGGACGGGACGGAAGGGAAAGGGGAGCGCCTCGGTCCCGGGACGGGCGCCAACTGCGCGGCCGTTGCGGCGGGGGCTCCAAAGTTGCGCAGATGATAAACATCTGATTATCAAGCGCAAGCGGTTTTTATCTGGCGTTGTCCCTCGGCGACGGGACGACGCCGCGCCGGGAGCCAGCGCCTCGGCGGCGGGGTGGCAACGGTTACGCGCGCAGGCGCGCACCTACGCACGCCGAGGGCCGAGGACCAGGCGGGACGGAAGGCGGAACGGAAGGGGCGAGGGACGTCGAAAGGATTGCCGGCGCGACGCCGCCGGGCGCGCGCTCAGCGCTTCTTCGGCTTCAGCGGCGCGATGCTCTGCTGCAGCTTGCGCCAATCGTCGACGTCGGAGGTCGCCGGCGCGGCTGCCCGCGGTGCGGGCGCGGGCGGCGCATTCGGCGCGGGCGGGGTCAGCACCTCGCCCAGGAGGTCGAGCAGCCGGGTGCGGGCCCGCTGCGGATGGCGGCGATAGTAGGTCAGCACCAGGCCGACGATGAAGCGCTCGTCATCGTCCTGCGGCAGGCTGGGGGAGTTGTCCGCTGCGGCCGGCCGGTGCGCGCTTGATAAAGCCCCGTTGCTCTGGGAGATACCGCCCGAGCCCGCGGCGGCGGTGCCCGGCGCCCCGTGTTCCTGGTCCATCCAGCCGTTGGGCTTGTGGCTGAGCTGCTCGAACTGGCGGGCCAGCCGCTCGCCGATCTGGCGCGAACGGCTCTTGATCTGGCTCCAGTAGCTAGGCTGGATCTGCAGGCGCTCGGCAAAGCGGCGCTCCAGGCCGCGCAGGGCGGCGGCATCGGGATGCTTGATCGTCGCGGCGACGAACTCGTCGAACAAGCGCATCGCGTTGTCCAGGCGGATCTGCGCGACATCGCGGGGGGCGGAACACATCCCGCAATGATAAAGCTTCGTTCACAAACGCCTGGCCCGCCGCCTCCGACCGGCCCCCGCGTCACAGGGGATCGGCGCCCCAGCGATCCCCGGCGGATGGGGGATTACTCCTCGTCCTTCAGGTGGTAGCCCGCCGCCAACTGGGCCTGCGTGTTGGGGGGCACCGGTTCGTAATGGGACAGCACCATCGTGTAGCGCCCCTGCCCGCTGGTCATCGCATTGAGGCGGTTCTGGTAGGCGCTGAGCTCCGCCAGCGGCGCCAGTCCCTCGACGCCGATCTGCCCCGGCACGCTGGCGCGGGTGCCCAGCACCTGGCCGCGCCGGGACGCCAAGTCGCCGGTGATGTCGCCGGTGGCGTGTTCCGGGGCGCTGATTTCGACCTGCACGATCGGCTCCAGCACCACCGGGCGCGCCTCGCGCACCGCGGCGATCAGCGCCTTCTTGCCGGCGGTGATGAAGGCGATTTCCTTGGAGTCCACCGAATGGTGCTTCCCGTCGAAGACCGTCACGCGCAGGTCCACCACCGGGTAGCCGGCCACCACCCCCTGGGCGAGGGCCTGGCGCACCCCCTTCTCGACGGCCGGCATGAACTGGCCGGGGATGGTGCCGCCCTTGACCTCGTCGCGGAACTCGAAGCCGGCGCCGCGCGCCAGCGGCTCGATGCGTAACCAGACCTCGCCGAACTGGCCCGCGCCGCCGGTCTGTTTCTTGTGCCGGTAATGCCCCTCCGCCTTGGCCAAGATCGTTTCCCGGTAGGCGATCCGCGGCGGCTGGGTCTGGACGTCGAACTTGTAGATCTCCTTGAGCCGCTCCAGCAGCACGCGCAGGTGGAGTTCCCCCAGCCCGTAGACCAGCGTCTCGCCGCCCTGCGCGCCCAGGCCGTCCTGGTCGCCGCCGCGTTCCAGGCGCAGGCAGGGGTCCTCCTCGACCAGGCGCGACAGCACCTCCCACAGCCGCTGCTCGTCCCCATGGCGGCTGGGCCGGATCGCGATGCCATGCACCGGCGTCGGCAGCGCCACCGGCGCCAGGTGCAGGTGCTCGTCCTCCGGCGCGTCGTGCAGCACCGCGTCGTAATGCAGCTCCTCGAGCTTGGCCAGCGCGCACAGGTCGCCGGGCAGCGCCTGCTCGATCTCCACATGCTCCTTGCCCTGGAGCATGAACAGATGCGCCACCCGCACCGCCTTGCGCGCATGTCCGACGTAAAGCTGGGCGTTCCTGCGCAGCGTGCCCTGATGGACGCGCAGCATCGCCAGCTTGCCGAGGTAGGGGTCGGACTGGATCTTGAAGACGTGCGCCACCACGTGCCGGGCCGGGTCCATGGTGATGACCAGCGGCTCGGCCTCCTCCCCCTCGCGGCGCAGGAACTGCGGCGGATTGGCCTCGTAGGGGTTGGGCAGCAGCTTCTCGATGACGTCGAGCAGTTCCGCCACGCCGGCGCCCGTGCGGGCGGAGACGAAGCACACGGGGATCAGGTGGCCCTCGCGGAAGGCCTGCTCCAGCGGCGCGTGGAGCTCGGTCGCCGGCACGTCGCCGTCATTGAGGTAGCGGTCGACGAAGTCCGGATCGACCTCCACCACCTGCTCCACCAGCGCCCGGTGGGCGGCCTCGACGGAGCCGAAGTCGCTGTCGCCGCTGCAGCCGAAGAAGCAGTCCTGGACGCGCGTGCCGCCCGCGGCCGGCAGGTTCAGCGGCAGGCATTCGCGCCCGAAGGCCTCCTGCAACTGGCCCAGCAGCGCCTGTGCGTCGACGCCGGGCGCGTCGATCCTGTTGACGACGATGAGCCGCGTGAGCCCGCGGCCGGCGGCGGCCTCCATCATCCGCTTGACCATCAGCTCCAGGCCGTTCTGCGCGTTGACGACGATCGCCACCGACTCGACCGCCTCCAGCGCGGGCAGCGCCTGGCCGATGAAGTCGGGCGCGCCCGGGGTGTCGAGCAGGTGGACGCGCAGGCCGTTGTGCAGCAGGTGCATCTGGGCCGCCTGCAGCGAGTGCTGCATCCGTTTCTCCAGCGGGTCGTGGTCGCTGACGGTGCTGCCTTTCTCGATGCTGCCGGCGCTCTTGATCGCGCCGGCCTTCAGCAGCAGGGCCTCGGCCAGCGAGGTCTTGCCGGCGCCGGCCGGGCCGGCCAGCGCCAGGGTGCGGATCGCCGCGATGCCGGGATGCTGGGGCACCGCGGCGCTGCCTGGGCTGCCGGCGGGGGCGCCTTCCAAGTCAGGGGTGGGACTGGGGCACATGGCTCGCTCCTCTCGGGAAGAGTTGGACGTGGGTCTGGAGCCGGATTGCGGCCAGCGTAGAGGAAGCGCCGGGCCCGCACAAGGCCAGGGCCATCCGGGCCGCGAGTCGCCAGCGGCGGCGGCGTGCACGCCGATTGCCCCGCGCGAAGGTCGCCATCGACGACGGCGGGGCCGATCCGCGCACCCGGTCGCACCGACGCGCGGGACGCCTAGACTCCCGGACTTCACGGCATCGTGACGCGGCCGCCGGGGCCGCGGCCTTTCACCCGGATCAGGAGAGTGGACATGAGCGTGGCGGAATGGATGTCGACCTTGGCCGTCGCCGCGGCGGCGGTGGCCTGCGGCGGCGGTGGCAGCGGCGGTGAAGACACCGCCGTGCCGTCGCAGCCCGGCGGCGGTGCCGCGGCGCCGACGCTGCAGACGCTCAACAGCGGGCTGGACCGCCCCTGGGGCCTGGCGCAACTGCCGGACGGCCGGCTGCTGGTGACGCAGAAGGGCGGCGCGATCGTGCGGCTGTCCGCGGCCGGCCGGACGGAGGCCACGCTCTCCGGCGTGCCCCCGGTGCTGGACAGCGGCCAGGGCGGCCTGCTGGGCATCGCGATCGATCCGGACTTCGGGACCGCCGGCAGCAACTGGGTCTACTTCGCCTACGCGGAGGCGGGCAGCGGCAGCGAAGCCGGCAAGGCCGGCACGACCGTGGCGCGGGGCCGGCTCGAGGGCGACGCGCTGACTGGCGTGCAGGTGATCTTCCGGCAGGCGCCGAAGGTCGACGGCAGCGGGCATTACGGCTCGCGCCTGGTCTTCGCGCGCGACAAGACGCTCTACATCACCACCGGCGAGCGCATGAAGGGCAGCCCGTCGCAGGACCTGCAGCAGACGCTGGGCAAGGTGATCCGCGTGAACCGCGATGGCGGCATCCCGTCGGACAACCCGAGCTTCGCCGGCGGCGCGCGGCCCGGCATCTGGAGCTACGGCCATCGCAACATCCAGGGCGCGGTGCTGCATCCGCAGACCGGCGAGCTGTGGATCACCGAGCACGGCCCGCAGGGCGGCGACGAGCTCAACATCGCGCGCGCCGGCAAGAACTACGGCTGGCCGGTCAAGAGCTACGGCTGCCCGTACGGCTCGCCGGTGGGTGATGCCTGCCGCATCGGCGGCGGCACGCACGCCCCCACCTACGTCGAACCGCTGACGACCTGGACGCCGATCTCGGTCGCGCCGGCCGGCCTGGTGTTCTACACCGGCAGCATGTTCCCGGAATGGCGCGGGCAGCTGATCTCGGGATCGCTGGCGGGCACGGCGCTGTGGCGCATCGCGATCAACGGCGAGACCGTCACGGCCAAGGAAAAGATGTTCGGCGACCTGGGCGAGCGCTTCCGCGACCTGATCCAGGCGCGCGACGGCGCGCTGCTCATCGTCACCGACGGCGGCAAGCTGATGCGGCTGTCGCGCTGACCGCTGACGCGCATCGCGTCAGGGCAGGCGCTTCCAGTACAGCGCGGTGCCGCGCAGCTCGCCCTGCGGGCTGGTGGCGAAGTCCGGGATCTCGCCGGCACGCTGGAAGCCCTGCGCGCGATAGAAGGTCTCGGCCGGCGAGTCGACCTCGGTGTCCAGCACCAGCAGCCGCAGGCCCTCGTCCCGCGCGACGCGCTCCAGCGCGGCCATCAACTGCGCCGCCACGCCGCGCCGGCGTGCGTCGCGATGCACCATCAGCTTCTGCACCTCGGCGCGATGGCGCCCGTTGGGCTTGCCGCAGAGCGACAGCTGCACCGTGCCGAGCGCCCGGTCGCGATCGCGGCAGACCCACAGGCGGTGCCGCGGGCCGAGCTGGTCGAAGACGCCCTCCCAGTACTCGCGCATCTGCGCCTCGTCGATGTCCTCGAGGAAACCGAGCGAGCCGCCGCCGTCGATGACGTCGAAGAACAGCTCGCCGAGCGCGGGCATCCAGTCGCGGTCGGTGCCGCGGAGGTCGATCAGTTCCATGGGGATTCCTGGAGGAGAGGGGAGGAGGAGGCCTCGAAGCGGCTCGCGCCGGAATCGCCGCTGAGCGATGCCAACCGTTGGTTGAGCTGGTGCATCAGCAGCACCTGTCGGGGTGGTCGACCGACACCGACTCCAGCATCACAGGAATGCAAGGCGCGGCGGATTGGCCAATCGCAGGTGTTTGTGGCATTGTTCAGGCTTCGTTTGAACCAATGATCAAATCCTAACCAATGGTCAGTAAATCGACAAGCGGCGGTCGAGCGCCCCTGCCGGATCCGCGCCCGAGCGGTCCGAAGGGCCTGCACCCCACCGCGGGCGTCGTGCAGGCCGGCCCGGCGGGCGCGGCCGACGCGCGTCCGGCCGCCAAGCCGCAACCGCGCGTGCGGCAGAAGGTGGCCAAGCCGGAAGGGCCGCTCAAGCGACAGGCGCAGCGCAAGGCGATGAGCGATGCAGGCGCCGAGGGCGCGAACGCGCTGGCGCCGTCAGACGAGGCGGGGCTGCCGCCGACAGCGTCGCAGCAGCGTCGCGCGGCGCACAAGCAGGCGCTGGAAGCCGGCATCCTGGCCGCCGCGCGGGAGCTGTTCGCCGAGCGCGGCGCCGAGGCGCTGACGCTGCGCGAGGTGGGCGCGGCGGTCGGGTACTCGCACGCGACGCTCTACAGCTTCTTCCATGACAAGGGCGAGCTGCTCGCGCGGCTCGCGCAGGACAGCCTGCAGGCGGTGCTGACGCGGCTGCAGGGCGCGGTCGACGGCGCGGCGCCCGGCGGCGAGGCGGCCGCGGTGGCGCGGGCCTTCGTCTCCTGGGGCCTGCAGCATCCGCACGACTACCGGCTGCTGATGCTCGACACGCCGGTCGCGTTGCGCGAGGCGCTGATCACGGGCCTGGACGCGTTGATCGCGCCGGCCGCCTTGCCCGCCGCGCGCGCCGCCGCGCTGTGGTCGGGCCTGCACGGGCTGGTGATGCTGGAGCAGGACGGGCTGGCGCTCGGCGGCGCGGTCTCGCGGGCGAAGCGGGTGGAGGCGCTGCTGGCCGGGCTGGTCGGCGCCGGGTGAGGCGCGCCGACCGTCGTCCAGGCGCGGGCTCGGACCGGGCGCGGGCTCAGACCAGGTGCGGCAGGCGCTTGTAGTACAGCACCGCGGTCTGCAGCTGGCCTTCGGCGCCATGGCAGTGGTCCGGGATCTGGCCGGCGCGTTGCCAGCCGAGGTGCGCGAAGACCGCCTCGGCCTGCGAATCGGCGCAGGTCTCGAGCTGCAGCAGAAAGCGCCCCTGCGTCGCCGCCGCGCATTCCAGGCGCGACATCAGCTGGCCCGCCACGCCGCGGCTGCGTTCCTCGCTATGCACCATCAGCCGCTGGACCTCCCCGCGGTGGTGCGCGTTCGCCAGCGGGCACAGCGAGAGCTGGACCGCGCCCAGCAGCCGGCCGGGACCTTCGGACTCGCAGGCGATCCACAGCATGTGGTGCTGGCCCAGTCGCGCGAAGACGCCATGCCAGTAGTCCAGCGCCTGGTAGCGCGACAGCGGCGCCAGGAAGCCCAGCGTCGCGCCGAGATGGACGTTGTCGATCAGCAGGTGGGTCAGCGCGGGCAGCCATTGGAGGTCGCGGGACGACAGCTTGAGGATCTCGATCGGCGCCCGCTCCAGTCGTGGCAAGGCGGCGGTATCGCTGGCCTGTGGATGGAGGGCGCGCGCGGCTCGGGGGTGGACGGCCGTGGGGCTGAGGGCGACGTGCATGGGCGGGAACTCCAGGTGGGACTGCGGCTGCCCGACCGATCTCGTGAATCGCGGCCGGGACCTGGAAAACCCTGACGCAAACGTCATGCCAGGTCGGCGCGGGGCCGCATCGCGCGGGCGATTGCCGCGCGGTGACGGCTCAGGCTCAGGCGGGCACCGCCACGCTGAGTTCCGCCTCGAGCCCCGGCTCGGCGCACAGGCGGCCCTTGCCCTGGCGCTTGGCGGCATACAGCGCGGCCTCGGCGCGGTGCAGCAGGTCCTCGATGTTGCGGTCGCCGTTGCGCAGCTTGGCCCAGCCGGCCGAATAACCGAGCGTGAAACCGAGCTCGCGCGGCGCCAGCGCCAGCAGCGCTTCGCGGACGCGGCGGTCGAGCGCCGGCGGACCGACCAGGTCCGAGCGCGCCATCATCACCGCGAAGCGCTGGCCATCGATGCGCGCGATGACGTCGCCCAGGCGCTTCTGCTCGTCCAGGCAGCGGGCGAACAGCGCGATCGCCTGGTCGCCCTTGAGCTCGCCATGGGTGGCGTTGATCGCCTTGCAGCCGTCCAGGTCCATGACCAGCAGCATCAGCGGCTCGCTGTAGCGACGCGCCATCGAGATCATGTCCACCGAGCGCTGCTGGAACGCGCGCCGGTTGGCCAGCCCGGTGGCGGCGTCGACCTGGGAGAGGCGGCGCAGCTCGACCTCGCTCTCGCCGCGCCAGGCCACCAGGATCGCGATCGCGGCGGCCAGCACGCAGACGTTGGCCACGACGGCGAAGGCCATGTTGAGCGGATGCGGCGCGTCGAAGCGCGGCAGGTTGCCGGTGTCGAAGCCGGCCAGGTAGGCGCGGGCCAGGTTGAGCAGCGCCAGCAGGCCCAGGCTGACGGTGAACAGCAGGCGCCAGCGCAGGTGGCCGACGGGGCCGCGCTTGACCGGCTGCATCAGGCTGACGCCGAACGCCAGCATCTGCAGGCCGATGCAGCCGTTGGACCAGGCCAGGCGCAGCGCGTAGTTGTCCCAGCCGGCGCCGTAGCCGACCATGACCAGCACCGGCATGCCGTACTGGAAGAAGCGGCCGAGCCGCCCGGGCAGCCAGCGGTCGGCGGCCATCCACAGCAGCGTCACGCTGGCGCTGAGCAGGCCCAGCGCCACGGTCGCGGTCAGGCGCGAGCCTTCGGGCGGCAGTAGCAGCAGGGCCCAGCCGGCGGCCTGGGCAGCGGCGCCGAGTTGCGCGCGGCGGGCGGCGATGCTGTCGCACCAGCCCAGCAGCAAGGGCAGCAGCAGCGCCAGCGCCAGGGACTGGATCAGCATCAGGCTGAACAGCGTCGGGACGTCGAAACGCATACGCGCGGCACCCGCCGGCGAGGCGGGCGTGAGCTGGTCATGACCGGCGATTGTGGCCCCGATGCGGCCGCGCACGTAAAGTCGCGGCCCCCATGAGCCTGACGACCACCCTCCCGTCCGCCCCGGCTCGCCTGCCGGGCGTGCCGTTCGCCTTCGCCGGCGGATATGGACCGCACTGCGGCGGCGTTCACGCGCTGGTGCGGGAGAACGGTGGTCGCGTGTGGGCGCGGCTTGCTGCGCCGCTCGAAGGCAGCCCGACCTGGCTCCATCTGGCCGAGGGCGGACGGCGGCTGCACGCGCTGCTCGAGGACAGTCACGAGCTCGCGAGCTTCGCGGTCGATCCCGACGACGGGGCGCTCACGCTGATGTCGCGGGTCGCGACGGGCGGCACGCTGCCGGTGCATCTGGCCTTCGACGACAACGCCGGCCGCGCGCACGAGGCATGGATCGCGCATTACGGCGATGGCAGCGTGCGGCGCGCGGTGGTGGAGAGTGACGGTGCGCTGCGTGCGCCCGATCGGTCGATCGCTCCCCGGCCCGGCACCGAGCCGCATGCGCACATGGTGCGCCGGCATCCGCGCTGGCCGTTGATGCTGGCCACCGACCTGGGCCAGGACTTGCTGCGCGTGTGGCGCGTCGATGAAGGCGGGGCGATGCCGATCGAGCTGGAGGGCCTGTCGCTGCCGCCGGGCAGCGGGCCGCGCCACCTCGTCTTCCACCCGATGGATGCGGGGCAGCTCTACCTGCTCAACGAGGCCGCGAACGCGCTCGACTGGCTGGGCCTGGACGCCGCGGGGCGCTTGACCCATCGGCTGCGCATCAGCAGCCTGCCGGCGGGTTTCGAAGGGCTGAGCTACGCGTCGGACCTGCTCGTCACGCCCGACGGCCGCCGGCTCTTCGCGCTGAACCGGCTGCATGACGCCATCGCCGTCTTCGACGTGGATGCGGACGGCCGCCCGTCCTGGCGCGGCGAAGTCTGGGCCCAGGGCAGCTACCCGCGCAGTGCGACGCTGAGCCCGGACGGCCACGAGCTCTGGGTCAGCCTGCAGCGCAGTCATCAGCTCTGCGTGTTCCGGCTCGACGGCGAGGCGCTGCCGCGCTTCGACGGCCGCTTCATCGCCATGCCGGGCGCGGCCTGCGTGGTGTTCCGCTGAGGCTCGACCTGATCAGCCGAACTGTCGCCGGTAGCGCGAAGGCGCGGGCAGTCCCAGCAAGCGGAAGTGCCGCCGCATCGACTCCGGCGAGCCCAGCCCCGAGAGATCGGCCACCGCCTCCACGTCCAGCGACTCGCGGGTCTCGAGCAGCTCCTTCGCGATGGCGACACGCTCGCGCGTCAGCCATTCGAGCGGCGCAAGGCCCGTGGCCGCCTTGAATCGGCGCTGCAGGGTGCGCGCGCTCATCGCGGCGCGATCAGCCATCGACGCGACCGTGTGGACCTCGCGCGGATGCGCGCGCAACCAGTCCTGCAGCACGGCGATGGGGCTGGATTCGTCGCTGGGCATCGGCCTGGGCACGAACTGCGCCTGGCCGCCCTCGCGATGCGGCGACATCACCAGCCGCTGCGCCACCGCGTTGGCGATGCGCGCGCCGTGGTCGCGCCGCACCAGGTGCATCAGCATGTCCAGCCCGGCGGCCGAGCCGGCCGAGGTGATCACCTGGCCCTCGTCGACGTAGAGCGCGCCGGGATCGACCTCGATGCGGGGGAACTCACGGGCGAGGCGCTCGGCATAACGCCAGTGGGTGGTCGCGCGCCGGCCGTCGAGCAGCCCCGCATGCGCGAGCACGAAGACGCCGGAGCAGATCGTGCACAGCCGCGCGCCGCGCGCATGGGCGGCGCGCACCGCCTTCAGCAGCGGCTCGGGCGGCCGCTCGGCGGCATCGCGCCAGCCGGGGATGACGACGATGTCGGCGCGACGCAGCATCGCCAGCGTGTGGGGCGCCTCGACGCGCACGCCGCCGGTGCCGCGCAGCGGGCCGGGCTCGGCCGCGCAGATCGCGTGGCGGTACCAGGCCACGCCGAGCTCGGGCCGGTCCAGCGCGAACAGCTCCACGGCGCAGCCGAACTCGAACATGCAGAGCCGGTCGTAGGCGAGGATCGCGACCAGCGGCGCCTCGGTCGAGGCGGCCGCCTGGGCCGATCGGCTCGACTTGGCGGCGTTGGCGCGGGCGGCGACGGGCCTCGCGCCGGCGGTGCTGCCCTTGCGGGGAGGGGGGCTCGATTCATGACGGGCGCGTGGCATGGCGCGATGTTACCGATACGCGGCATTCCGGCCACTCGTGCATGACACCACGCTTGGCGACACTGGGTGCCATCGATCCCCACCCAGCAAGGAACCCCTGATGAGCTCGCATGTCTCCGCCATTCCCGCCGCGCCCAGCGCCCAGGCGCTCGCCCACTTCGAGCAGGCCTTCGCCTTCGAGACCGACTGCTGGGACGTCCACGATGCGTTCTCCCGCGGCGTCCAGGACTTCGTGCTGCTCGACGTGCGCAGCCACGAGCTCTACCAGCGCGGCCACCTGCCCGGCGCGCTGAGCCTGCCGCACGGCAAGATCACCGAAGGCAAGATGGCGGCGTACCCGAAGGACACGCTGTTCGTCGTGTACTGCGCCGGCCCGCATTGCAACGGCGCGCACCGCGGCGCGGTGCGGCTGGCCCGGCTCGGCCGGCCGGTGAAGCTGATGATCGGCGGCCTGACCGGCTGGATCGACGAGGGCTTCGAGGTCGAACGCGCGCTGTCGCCGGTCGTCGCCGCGCCCTGACGCGATCCTCGGCGAGCGTCAGAGCCGGTCCAGCACCGGCGCCCAGTGCGCGCTGAGCTTGCGGTAGCCGGCGCTCGTCGGATGGATCTCGTTGAGCCAGTCGGCGGTCGCGCCGGTGTCGGTCACGCGTGCTGGCGTCAAGGTGCCCTGCGTGTCGACGACGTGCACCGATCCATCGGGCGTGGTCGCCGCGATCTGGAACAGCAAGGCCTTCAGCCGACGCAGCATCAACGCGCTCACGGCGGCCCATGCGTCCTGCGGGACGCCGTACTTCACGAGCGAGGGCTGCAGCCAGGGGCCGCGGCCGAAGCCCGCGCCGCTCGGACGCGGCACGGCCAGGTCGTAGGTGTGCAGCACCACCGGGATGCCGCGGTTGAGGCCCCGGTCGCGCTCCCGCAGCAGTTGCCGCATGACCGCATCCAGGTGAACGCTGAAGGTCTGCCAGCCCGCGTCGGAGAGATAGCGGTCCTCCGCGACGCCGGCGCCCCACTCCGCCTGCGTGGCCAGCAGGCGCAGCGCCGCCGGCTGCGTCGGGTCGACCGCGGCCGCCTCGATCAGGTCGTTGCCGCCGCCGGACAGCAGCAGCGCGCTCCAGCGGCGGGACAGCGGGCCGTTGAGGTGACGCAGGAAGCGGCGCTCCCGGACCGTATCCGTCATGCGCCTCAGCACGGCGCCGGGCGAGGCGAAATTGACCGCGCAGGCAGCGGTCCGTGTCGACATGCCGTCGAACAGGTTGGAGGACTGCAGCGGCAACCCGCCCATCGAGAACCAGGAGTCGCCCTGGGCGATGAACTGCCGGTTGAAGTCGGACAGCGGCGCCGGTCTGTCCGGGTGCTCGACCTCGTCGGGCGTGAAGACGGTGATCACGGGCATGGAGGACCGCCGCGCCTCACTTCACCGGGATGACGGTGCCGCGGTCCACCGGCACGGCGGTCACGCTGTTCTGCGGCGAGCCCTCGATGACGCGGTCCGAGTAGGTCAGGTAGACCAGCGTGTTGCGCTTGGCGTCGACCATGCGGACGACGCGCAGCCGCTTGAACACCAGCGAGGCGCGCTCGGAGAACACCTCCTCCTGCCGCGGCAGCGGCTTGGGGATGCTGATCGGACCGACCGCGCGGCAGGCGATGGAGGCCTCGGACTTGTCCTCGGCCAGCCCCAGGCCGCCCTTGATGCCGCCGGTCTTCGCGCGCGAGACGTAGCAGGTCACGCCGTTCACCGCCGGGTCGTCGTAGGCGTCGACGACGATCTTGTGGTTCGGGCCGATGAACTTGAACACCGTGCTCACGTCGCCGATCTCCTCGGCGTTCGCGCCCATGCAGGCGGTGGCGAGCAGGCTCAGCGCCAGGGCGCCGAGGGACAGGACCGCCGGACGGCGAGGGCGGGAGGAACGGGGGCTAGGCATGCTGGGGACTCCTTTGGCCCGCGGTTGTAGCACGCGTCGCGTCAACAAACTGCGACGGGATCCAGCGGTCGCGCCAGCCAAGGAAAGGCCGCTCGACCGTCCGGTAGAGCAGCCATCCGCCCAGCAGGCAGGCCGCCGCGATCACCGGCACCGCCGCGCCCGAGGTGCGCGTCAGCCCGACCGCCGCCAACGGCTGGATCAGCGCATGGGCGATCGGCTTGTGGGTGAGGTACAGCGCGTAGGACCAGCGCGCCAGCGCATTCGCGCCCGGGACCTCGACGCGGGACAGCGCGCCACGCGGTGCGAGCGCCGCCAGGGTCAGCAGCCCGAAGCTCCATGCGAGCGCGCTGTAGCCCCAGCTGCTCATCGCGTGGCCATAGCCGTAGCCGTCGATGTAATAGAAGTGCAGCATCAGCGTGAGCATGCCCAGGCTGGCCGCGACGCCGACGACCAACAGCATCCGCGAGCGACGCATCAGCGCGGCCCACAGGTCCGCATGGCCATGCTTCAGCAGGGCGATGGCGACGCCGGGCAGGAATTCGTCCAGGCGCGCGAGGCTGCCGTAATAGAGCTGCGGGTAGTAGCCGAGCGACGGATCCTGCGTGCCGTAGCGCCGCCACAGGTGATCGCGCCACGCGATGGCGGCCAGCGTCAGCCCGGCGATCAGCGACCAGGCCAGCACGCGTCGGCCCGACTTCAGTGCCGCGCCCAGCATCAGCGCGGCGGGGAGCATCAGGTAGAACTGCTCCTCGATGCACAGCGACCAGGCGTGCGAGAACGCCGTGCCGGGCGCCAGGCCTATGTTCTGGGTGAAGGTCAGGAAGCGCCACAGCGGCGGCGGCTCACGGCCGCCCATCAGTGGGGGCAGCAACAGGTAGAGCGCCAGCACGACGTAGAAGTTGGGCAGCGTGCGCAGCAGGCGCCGGCCATAGAAGCGCGGCAGCGACAGGCGCTCGCCGCGCGCGATCCCGCCCATCAGCTGGTTGGCGATCAGGTAACCGCTGAGCACGAAGAACAGGTCGACGCCGGCCCAGCCGATGCGGCTCAGCCAGCCGAAGGTCGACTCGCCGCTGACGAAGACCTGGTAGTGGTAGGCGAAGACCAGCAGGATGGCCGCGGCACGCAGCGTGTCCAGGCCATGCAGGCGCGGGGTGCCCGAGCCGGGCAGGGAAGGGGAGGACATGGGAAGCAAGCAGCCGGCTTCGAGGCGGCGTCGTTGGAATGGCGGCGATTCTCGGCACGCCGCGCGGCGCCGGCGCCATCCTGCGACGAAATCGCCCGCGCGATGGACGAGTCGGCAGCGCGAGAACCGTTACGCGCGTTACGCGGCTCTCGAGCGTCGCGCGACCGATGCGCCTATCCCGACACCGCCGATGCCGCCGACATCACCGGCGCCATGGCACTTCAGGCGCGATGGCGCTCGCGACTGTCCGTGGGCGCCTCGTCGCGCGCCTGCATGCCGTAATCCCGCAGCACCGCGGCGACGCGCAGCCGGTAGTCGGCGAACACGCCCGCGCGGCCCTCCGATTGCGCTTGGCGATGCGCCTCCAGACGCCGCCAGGACTGCACCGCCGCCTCGTCGCGCCAGAAGGACAGCGAGAGCAGCTTGCCCGGGTCGGTCAGGCTCTGGAAACGCTCGATGCTGAGGAAACCATCGATCTCCTGCAGCAGGGGCTTGAGCTCGGCGGCGAGCTCGAGGTAGCGGTCGCGACCGTCGGCGCTGGGCGTGACTTCGAAGATGACGGCGATCATGGGAAAAGCTCCTCGTCCTTGAATTGCGGAATGTCCATGTTGGGCAACGCCAGCGGCGCGACGGCGGTCGGCGGACGCAGCCCCGATTGCTCGGCGAGCCACTGCAGCGACGCGAGCGACGTGCCCAGCGCCAGGCCTTGTCCCGGGCAGCGGTGGGCGCCGTCGCCGAAGGGGTGGTCGGTGCCGGCCAGCGGCACAGTCACCGGCGCGGGGGGCTGCTGCCGGACGTCGAAACGCCGGGTCACGCGCACGGCGCCGCCCTCGCGTGCCAGGCGCAGCAGGGCCTCGCGCGTCGGCGCGCCGCCCATCCACGAATCACCGAGCAGCGCATGGCCCAGCAGCGCGGCGCCCGCTTCATGGCTCTGCCAGATGAGGGCGAGCCGATTTGCGGTGAACGCGGCGCGGTCGGTCCAGCGCGAGGGCGCGGCATGCCGGAGCAAGGTCCATTGCAACGGCGCATCGGGCGCGCGGTGCTCGGCGTCGTCGAGCGCGCCCAGCAGCGTCGCCACCGCTTCGCCGCCCGCGCGGACCGCCTCGCCCGTCGCCTGGGCGCCCAGGCCGGCCGCCATCGCGCGCAGTTGCCCGTGCAGTCGACGCTGGGCCGCGAGCTCGTCCATGGGCAGGCCCAGCAGGCTCGCGACCGTCGATGCCGGAACCGCCCAATGCCAGTGGGACCAGCCGCCCCGCGCGGCGATGGCCGCCTGGCGACGGGCATGGGCGCGGACGTCGTCATCGGACAGCGCCAGCAGCGCGCGCGACAGCACCGCCTTCTCCGGCGCGTGGTCCGCGTCGTCGCGCTGCCGCAGCCAGCGCGAGAAGACCTCGGCCAACGGCCCGCCCTGGGCGCGCAGCGGCGGCGGCAGCGGCTCGTCCGGCGGCCGCATCCGCAACGCGGGGTCGAGCAGTGGCGCGAGCGGCGCGTCGATGCTCAGCGCGTCGGCGATCGGGGCATCGGCGTCAACGGCGCCAGCGGCGTCAACGGCCTGGGCATCGGACTCGTGCCGCGCATGGAAGGGACAAGTGGTCATCGCGTGGGCGCCCGGGTGGGCGAGGGGAGGGGAGATGGGGGAATCTTCGCGATGGATCGCCGGGAACGCTTCGCTTAGCATCGAAACATGATTGACGCCCCCACCGCCGACGAGGCACTGGCGCACATCGCCGCCAGCATGGCCGAGCCGGTCCGCGCGCGCATGCTCTGCTGCCTGATGGACGGCCACGCGCGCACCGCCACCGAGCTGGCCGCCGTCGGCGAGGTCGCGGCCTCGACCGCCAGCGCCCACCTGGCCAAGCTGCTCGCGCAGGGGCTGGTCGGCTGCATGGCCCAGGGCAAGCACCGCTACTACCGGCTCGCGGGCGCCGAGGTGGGCCAGGCCCTGGAGGCGATGCTGGTGCTGGCCGGGCTGCCGCGCCCGCGCTTCGAGCCCAGCACCCCGCCCGCGCTGCGCCAGGCGCGGCGCTGCTACGACCACCTGGCCGGCCATTGGGGCGTGCGGCTGCACGACCACGCGCTGCGCCAGCGCTGGATGACGCCCGATCCCGACGAGGCCCGCGGTTACCGCTGCACCGACGAAGGCCTGGACGCGCTGCGCGCGCTGGGCGTCGATGTCGCCGCCGCGACCGGCGCGCGTCGACGGCGCCTGGCCTGCGCCTGCATGGACTGGAGCGAACGCCGGCCGCACCTGGGCGGCGCGCTGGGCGCGGCCTGGCTGCAGGCGATGCTGGCGCAGGACTGGCTCGACCCCGATCCCGACAGCCGCGCGCTGCGCGTCACGCGGCGCGGACAGGCCCGACTCGAACGACTGCTGGAGGACACGACGACATGAGCACCTCGATCCATGTGGGCATCGGCGGATGGAACTTCGAACCCTGGCGCGAGACCTTCTACCCGAAGGACCTGCCGGCGTCGCGCGAGCTGGAATACGCCAGCCGCAAGCTGACCGCCATCGAGGTCAACGGCACCTACTACTCGACCTTCAAGCCGGCCACCTTCGCGAAGTGGCGCGACACCGCGCCCGAGGGTTTCGTGTTCTCGCTCAAGGCCAACCGCTTCGCGACCAACCGGCGGGTGCTGGCCGAGGCCGGCGAATCGGTCATGCGCTTCATCGACAGCGGCGTCGCGGAACTCGGGCCCAAGCTCGGGCCCATCGTCTGGCAGTTCGCGCCGAGCAAGCGATTCGATCCCGTCGACTTCGGCGCCTTCCTGAAGCTGTTGCCGGCGCAGTCCGGTGGCGTGACGCTGCGCCATGCGCTCGACGTGCGTCACGAGAGCTTCCGCAGCGCCGAGTTCCTGGCGATGGCGCGCGACCACGACGCCGCCGTCGTGTTCACCGAGTCGGACGACTACCCGCCCATCCCGGACCTGACGACCGACTTCGTCTACACCCGCGTGATGCGCACCCGGTCCGAGCTGGTGACCGGCGTCACCGAGGAGGAGCTCGACGGCATCGCCGCCAGCGCCTCGCGCTGGGCCTCGGGCGGCCAGCCGGACCGCCTGCCGCTGGTCGAGGCCGACCGCACGCCGCCGCGGCGGCCGCGCGACGTGTTCGTGTTCTTCATCAGCGGCGCCAAGGAACGCGCGCCCGCCGCCGCGATGGCGCTGATCGACCGCCTGACCTGAGCATCTCTTCCGGAGCTTCGTCCGAGCTTCGTCCGGGTGCCACGGCTTGACGCCACCTTGACGGCTCGGGCCCGCGATGTAGGGGGACGGCCGTCGGTCCGGGATCACTACACTCGCTCGTCATGGCGTCCATCCACATCCCCACGCTGATGTTGGCGCTGCTGAGCGGCTTCGCGATGCTCGGCGTGCAGCTGTGGGCGGCGCAGCGCAGCCGGCTGCGCTACCTGGATCTGGCGGTGTGGACCTGGGGCTCGTGGACGCTGCTGGCCGGCTTCGCGATGCTGACGGCCCGGCTGGTGGTGCCGGTGTGGGTGTCGGCGCTGCTGGGCAACGGCCTGATCGCGCTGGGCATCGTGTTCTACAACGAGGCCATCCATCGCCACGTGCTGGGTCGCTCGCTGCCGCGCTGGATGTGGTGGAGCGCCCCGTTGGTGGCCTGGACGCTCACGGCCTGGATGCTGACCTGGCCGCTGGCGCTGCGCACCAGTGCGATCTCGCTGGTCTTCGCGCTGCTGCTGTGTCCGGCCATCCTCGTGCTGCTGGGGCCGGGCTGGCGTGGCGAGTCGTCGCTGCGCGCCGTCGGCCTGACGCTGGTCGCCGCGGCGGCCAGCCTGCTGCTGCGCAGCGTGCATGCGCTGACCAATCCGGAGGAGTACCGCGACCTGATGCAGAGCAGCCTGGGCCAGGGCCTGACCTTCCTGTTCAGCTTCATCTGCCTGATCGGCGCGGGCTTCGGTTTCGTGCTCGCCAACTTCGAGCGCATCGCGCGTCGCATGGAGGAGATGGCCTCCACCGACGGCCTCACTGGCTGCCTGAACCGGATGACGGCGGATGCGCTGCTGCGGCATGAGCTGGAGCGCGGTCGACGCGAAGGCACGCCGCTGGCCTTCGTGCTGCTGGACCTGGACCACTTCAAGGATGTCAACGACTGCCACGGCCACCATGCGGGCGACGACGCGCTGCGCGCCTTCGCGGCGGAGGTGCGCGCCCGGCTGCGCGCGTCGGACGTGGTGGGGCGCTGGGGCGGGGAGGAGTTCGGGCTGATCCTGCCGGCCACCGACGGACCGGGCGCGGCGCGCCTGGTGGAACAGATCCGCGAGGCGGTGGCGACGCTGCGGCTGTGCGACGGCGAGGGCCACGACTTCGCCCTGACCGTCTCCGCCGGCATCGCGGTGGCGGCGCCCGGCGGGCAGTTGACCGCCGACCAGCTGTTCATGCGCGCCGACCGCGCGCTCTATCGCGCCAAGGATGGCGGCCGCAACAACGTGCAGCTGCACGACAGCGGCTGGGAGCTCGGCATGGAGAGCCCGGCGGCCTGAATTTCAGCGGCGCTCGTACTTCCAGTTGCGGCGCTTGCCTTCCGCCATCCACGCGATGGCTTGCGCCAGGCGCTTCTCGCGGGTGCCGGCCTGCTTCGCCTCGACGATCCACTCGATGTATTCGCGCTGCTGGCTGGGTGGGAAGGCCTCGAAGGTCGCTCGCGCCGCCGCGTTGGCCTGGAGCGCCGCGCCCAGGTCGTCCGGCGTCGCCAGTGGTGGCCGGGGCGCGGCGGCCTTGGCGGGCCGGGCCTTCACGCCGTCCTCGATGAGGCGCATCGCGCGCCGCAGGATGGCCTGCTGCTCCGCCGGGGCCGGCAGGTCCTGGAGCGAGGCGACGCGGCCGAGATCGCCCATGGCGCCGTCCTTCGCATGCGCCGCGCCGACGGCGGCCGCCCCGTGCCAGAAGCCGATCGAGCAATGCGCCTTGAAGGCGGCCATGCCGGTCAGGATCCGGTCGCGGTAGGTGAAGTTGGGGAAGCCCCACTTGATCGTCTCGACGACCTCGGGGCAGTGGGCGTGCACGGTCGCGCGCCAGTGCCGCAGGATCTCCTGCGCGAAGGGAGCGGCGCGCTCGATGTAGGCATCGACTCGGGGATCGAGGGTGGGCATGGCGTCGCAGCCTAACGCGTCCACGGGCGGTCGACCATCGTGGTCTATGCTCGGTCCCCATGCGCGCCAAGCCCTCGAACTCCCTTCTCGCCCGCCTGCCGGCGGCCCTGCCGATCTGGACGCTGCTCGCGCCGCTGGCGGCGATCCTCGCGCTGCTGGGGCTGACGGCCGGCGGCAACTCGACGCTGGTGCTGGCGGTGGTCAGCGTCCTGCTGATCGGCGCGGTGCTCGCGGCGGTGCATCACGCGGAGGTGGTCGCGCACCGGGTGGGCGAGCCCTATGGCTCGCTGGTGCTGGCGGTCGCGGTGACCATCATCGAGGTGGCGCTGATCGTGTCGCTGATGCTTGCCGGGGGCGAGTCCACCAACACGCTGGCGCGGGACACGGTGTTCTCCGCGATCATGATCGTCTGCAACGGCGTGCTGGGCCTGTGCATCCTGGTCGGCGGCTGGAAACACCAGGAACTGGCCTTCCGCGTCGAGGGCACGAGCCCGACGTTGGCGGTCCTGGCGGCGCTGTCGGTGCTGACGCTGGTACTGCCGGCCTTCACGACGAGTTCAGCGGGGCCGACCTTCACCACCGCGCAGTTGCTCTTCGCGGGCGGCGTGTCGCTGGTGCTGTACGGCGCCTTCGTGTTCGTGCAGGCGGTGCGGCACCGCGACTACTTCCTGCCGGTGGCCGGCGTCGACGACCAGGACACGCATGCCGAGCCGCCGAGCTGGCGCGTGGCCGGGCTGAGCCTGGCGCTGCTGCTGGTGTGCCTGGTGGGCGTGGTCGGCCTGGCCAAGCTGCTGGCGCCGACGATCGAGCGCGGCGTGCATGCGATCGGCGCGCCGCCGTCGCTGGTGGGCGTGATCGTGGCGATGCTGGTGCTGCTGCCGGAGACGGTCGCGGCGGTGCGCGCGGCGCTGCACAACCGACTTCAGACCAGCTTGAACCTGGCGCTGGGATCGGGCCTGGCGAGCATCGGGCTGACGATCCCGACGGTGGCGGTGCTGTCGCCGCTGTTCCCGCATTCGCTGGTGCTGGGGCTCACGCCGCTGAGCATGGTGCTGCTGTTCCTCACCTTCATCGTCGGCGGCCTCACGCTGGGGGGCGGGCGCGCCACGGTGCTGCAAGGCGCCGTGCACATGGTGGTGTTCGTCGTGTTCCTGTTCCTGGCGGTCGTGCCCTGATCGGGCACGTGCCGCTGCCATCAGAAGGCCGCCATCGGGCGGCCTTCGTGCTTTCTGGCGCGCCGCGCAGCTTCTTGACCAAATCGGTGGCCGGGGACGCCCGGCGGCTTGCTTCGCGTGCGCAGCTCACAACAATACGAAGGTCTTCGTACACCGTGAATCTGATGTGGGTGTGATCGGAAATGAAGATCTTTCATGACGGCGACCATGGCAAAGCGCTTTGCGCGGATTGCGACGACGTGGTCAGGACCACCTACCGGCGACGCGACGTTCCCTTCAGCGACGGCAACGGCATGGCACGGAACATCCTGGTTGGCGTCTGCGATCGATGCGGCGCGACCGTTGCCATTCCGGCGCAGTCGACGCCGGCCATCTCGAAGGCCCGCAAGGCGGCCATGCGACCCATCGAGGCCAGCCTGCCGGCCATCTACCTCGACGTGCTGGACCATGCCGTTCAACGGATCGATGGCCAGGCTTCGACCGACTTCAGAAGGGCGCTGCTGACCTACTTCGTGCACAAGACGGCGATGGATGCCCGAGCCGCAGTGGTGCTTCGCTTGTCGCATCGGAGGGCGATCCAACGCTTTCCCGAAGAGCGTGGCGCTGCCCGCCGCCGCATTTCGATGAAGGTGCCCCAGCGCGTCACGGAGGACTTCCGGAAGCTGGAAGCGTCGTCCGAGCTGAACACGACGGAGCTGCTGAAGTCGGTGGTCTTCCTGATTCACAAGCAGGTCCTCGAGCAGCCAAAACCGCGATTGATCGGAGAGCTGCAAGCCCTCTCGGCCATCTGGGCCTGACGCGCCCCCCTGCCTCCTACGCCGCCAGCCTGAACGCGCTCACCAGCGCGTTCAGCTGCTCCGCCTGCGAGCGCAGGCTGCCGGCCGCGGCGGCGGATTCCTCGACGAGCGCGGCATTCTGCTGCGTCATCTCGTCCAGCCGCTGCACGGCGACGTTGACCTGGCCGATGCCATCCTTCTGCTCGGCGGCCGCCGTGGCGATTTCGCCGACGATGTCAGCCACGCGGCGCACGCCCTGCACGATCTCGCCCATCGTCGTGCCGGCGTCCTGCACCAGCCGCGTGCCGGCGTCCACGCGTGAGACGCTCTCGCCGATCAACGCCTTGATCTCCTTGGCCGCGCCCGCCGAGCGCTGCGCCAGTGCCCGCACCTCGCCGGCCACCACCGCGAAGCCGCGTCCCTGCTCGCCGGCCCGCGCCGCCTCGACGGCCGCGTTCAAAGCCAGGATGTTGGTCTGGAAGGCGATGCCGTCGATGACGCCGATGATGTCGTTGATGCGCCGCGAGCTCGACTCGATCTGCTGCATCACCTCGACCACCTCGCTCACCACGTCGCCGCCCTTGGAGGCCGATTCGCGCGTCGCGCTCACCAGCGCGTTGGCCTGCTGGGCCGAGCTCGCCGTGTGCGCCACCGTGCCGGTCAGCTCCTCCATCGACGAGGCCGTCTGCTGCAGGTTGGAGGCCGTCGCCTCGGTGCGCGCCGACAGGTCCTGGTTGCCGGTCGCGATCTCCTGCGTCGCGACGTTGATGGTCTCGGTGCCGTCGCGGACCTGCCGCACCATGCGCCGCAGCGCGTCCTGCATCGCGCTCAGCTCGCGCAGCAGCACGCCGATCTCGTCGCTGCGATCGACGACGATGTCCTGGCTCAGGTCGCCGCTGGCGATGGTCTGCGCCACCGCGCCGGCGCGCACCATCGGCGCCCGCACCGACTGCGTGATCCGCCACGCGATGAAGACGCCCAGCACCACCGCCAGGCCGGTCAGCGCCAGCATCAGCGTCGCCGCCTGCGAGGCCTGCTCGCGCTGGCGCGCGGCGTAGGCGTCGGTGTCCTCGGAGATCAGCGCCACGAGCTTCTCGACCGACGCGAGGTAACTGGTCGCCGCCGGGATCAGGGTCTGGTCGACCTGCCGGCCGCCCACCGCCGGGTCGGCCTTGATCGCGGCCATCACGCCCTTGCGGATGTCGACGTAGCGCTGGCGCTCGGCGGCGATGACCGGCAGCTGCGCCTTCTGCTCCGGGTCGTCGATGGCCTTCTCCAGGTCGGCCTGGAGCTGGTTGATGCGCTCGGTGGTGCGCGTCATCTCGCCGGAGAGGAATGCGGTCAGCCCGTCGTGACCGCCGGACTTGGCCATCGCCATCACGCGGTTGAGGTTGAGCTCGGTCGCGGCGCGCCAGTTCGTGGCCATCAGCCGGCGCTGCTCGAGCACGTGCAGGCCATCGCTCAGGCGCACCATCTCGCGCAGCTTCATCACGCCCACGCCGGTCATCAGGGCCGCCATCGCGAGCACCGCCGCGAAGCCGACCTGGAGCAGGGTGGTGATCTTCATCCGGTTCAGCGTCTGCAGCATGGCGGACTCCCGTCGACGTGGGTGCGATCGATTATGGGAGTGCCCCCTGGACACGGCAAGGCAGGGAAGGCCCGGGCCCCTCGGGTCGGGGGCTGTGCGGCAGGGGCCGGGTCATGCGCCCGGCCGGGCTCACATGCTGCGCCGATATTGCCCGCCGACCTCGAACAGCGCCGCCGTGATCTGCCCCAGCGAGCAGACCCGCACCGCGTCCATCAGCACCTCGAAGACGTTGCCGTTGTCGATCACCGCCTGCTGCAGCCGCTTGAGCATCGCCGGCGACTCGGCCGCGTGGCGCGCATGGAACTCGCCCAGGCGCGTCAGCTGGCTTTGCTTCTCGTCCTCGGTCGAGCGCGCCAGCTCGATGTGCTCCGGCACCGGGTCGCCATGCGGGTTGCGGAAGGTGTTGACGCCGATGATCGGGTACTCGCCGGTGTGCTTGAGCATCTCGTAGTGCAGCGACTCCTCCTGGATCTTGCTGCGCTGGTAGCCCGTCTCCATCGCGCCCAGCACGCCGCCGCGCTCGGCGATGCGCTCGAACTCGGTCAGCACCGCCTCCTCGACCAGCTCCGTCAGCTCGTCGATGATGAAGGCGCCCTGGCTCGGGTTCTCGTTCCTGGCCAGGCCCCACTCGCGGTTGATGATCAGCTGGATCGCCATCGCGCGGCGCACCGATTCCTCGGTCGGCGTGGTGATCGCCTCGTCGTAGGCGTTGGTGTGCAGCGAGTTGCAGTTGTCGTAGATCGCGATCAGCGCCTGCAGCGTGGTGCGGATGTCGTTGAACGCGATCTCCTGCGCATGCAGCGAGCGGCCCGAGGTCTGGATGTGGTACTTCAGCTTCTGGCTGCGCTCGTTGGCGCCGTACTTGTCGCGCATCGCCACCGCCCAGATGCGGCGCGCGACGCGGCCCAGCACGGTGTACTCCGGGTCCATGCCGTTGCTGAAGAAGAAGCTCAGGTTGGGCGCGAAGTCGTCGATGTGCATGCCGCGCGCCAGATACGCCTCCACGAAGGTGAAGCCGTTGGACAGCGTGAACGCGAGCTGCGAGATCGGGTTCGCGCCCGCCTCGGCGATGTGGTACCCGCTGATCGACACCGAATAGAAGTTGCGCACGTCATGGTTGACGAAGTACTGCGCGATGTCGCCCATCACCTTGAGCGAGAACTCGGTCGAGAAGATGCAGGTGTTCTGGCCCTGGTCCTCCTTGAGGATGTCGGCCTGCACCGTGCCGCGGACGTTGGCCAGCACCCAGGCGCGGATCTTGGCGGCCTCGTCGGCGGTGGGCTCGCGGCCGTTGTCGGCCTTGAACTTCGCCAGCTGCTGGTCGATGGCGGTGTTCATGAACATCGCCAGGATCGACGGCGCCGGGCCGTTGATCGTCATCGACACCGAGGTCGTCGGGTTGCACAGGTCGAAG
Source organism: Mitsuaria sp. BK041 (assembly GCF_014193085.1). Taxonomy (NCBI): domain Bacteria; kingdom Pseudomonadati; phylum Pseudomonadota; class Betaproteobacteria; order Burkholderiales; family Sphaerotilaceae; genus Roseateles; species Mitsuaria sp. BK041. The sequence continues at coordinate 31,694 of NZ_JACHYT010000001.1, forward strand.
CCGTCGTACAGGACCTTCATGTCGTCCAGCGTCGCGATGCTGACGCCGGAGTTGCCGACCTTGCCGTAGATGTCGGGCCGCGGCGCGGGATCGGCGCCGTAGAGCGTGACCGAGTCGAAAGCCGTCGACAGCCGCTTGGCCGGCATCCCTTCGGACACCAGCTTGAAGCGGCGGTTGGTGCGGAAGGCGTCGCCCTCGCCGGCGAACATGCGGGTCGGGTCCTCGCCCTCGCGCTTGAACGCGAAGACGCCGGCCGTGTACGGGAAGCTGCCCGGCACGTTCTCCAGCATCAGCCACTTCAGCAGCTCGCCCTGGTCCTCGTACGGCGGCAGCGCGACCTTGCGGATCTTGGTGCCGGACAGCGAGGTCGACACCAGCGCGGTGCGGATCTCCTTGTCGCGGATCTTCACGACGTACTCGTCGCCGGCGTAGGCCTTCTGCATGTCGGGCCACTGCGCCAGCAGCTGGCGCGCGTCGGCGTCGAGCCGGGCCTGGCGCGAGGCGGCCAGCGCCTGGAGCGCGGCGACGTCCGCGGACGCATCGGACTGGCCCAGCATCGCGGCGCTGGCGCTGAGCTGCTGGATCTCGCGGGCCAGCCGCGCCTGCGCGCGGGCGCGCTTCTTGTAGGCGCGGACGGTGTCGCCGATCTCGGCCAGATAACGCGCGCGCGCCGGCGGCACGATCGGTGTCTGGTGGGTGCTGAAGCGCGTCGCGGCGACCGGCAGGCGGCCCACGCCGTCCTGCAGGCTCAGGCCCAGCTCCGCCAGACGCGGCTTCAGCGCCTGGTACAGCGCGGTGACGCCGTCGTCGTTGAAGCGGCTGGCCATCGTGCCGAAGACCGGCATGTCCTCGGCCTTCCTGCCCCAGGCCTCCTTGTTGCGCTGCACCTGCTTGGCGACGTCGCGCCAGGCGTCGGCCGCGCCCTTGCGGTCGAACTTGTTGATCGCCACGAACTCCGCGAAGTCCAGCATGTCGATCTTCTCGAGCTGGCTGGCGGCGCCGAACTCCGGCGTCATCACGTACATCGGCACGTCCACGTGCGGCACGATCGCCGCGTCCCCCTGGCCGATGCCGGAGGTCTCGACGATGACGAGATCGAAGCCCGCGACTTTGGCCGCGGCGATCACGTCGGGCAGCGCCTGGGAGATCTCGGAACCGAAGTCGCGCGTCGCCAGCGAGCGCATGTACACGCGCTGGCCCGCGGCCCAGGGCGCGATGGCGTTCATGCGGATGCGGTCGCCGAGCAGCGCGCCGCCGCTCTTGCGGCGCGACGGGTCGATCGAGATCACCGCGATGCGCAGCGCGTCGTCCTGGTCCAGGCGCAGGCGGCGGATGAGTTCGTCGGTCAGCGAGGACTTGCCGGCGCCGCCCGTGCCGGTGATGCCGAGCACCGGCGTGCGCAGCTCACGCGCCGCGCCACGCAGCGACTGGGTGAAGGCGGCGTCGGCGCGGCCGTTCTCCAGCGCGGTGACCGCCTGCGCGAGCGCGCGCCAGGCGGCTTCCGAATGGCCCTGCAGCGCGGCGATGGCCGTGGGCGCGGCGGCGCTGAGGTCCTGGTCGCAGCGCATGACCATCTCGCCGATCATGCCCTGCAGGCCCATGCGCTGGCCGTCCTCGGGGCTGAAGATGCGCACGCCCTGGTCGGCCAGGTCGCGGATCTCGGCCGGCACGATCACGCCGCCGCCGCCGCCGAAGACCTGGATCCTGTCGCCGCCGCGCTGGCGCAGCAGCTCGACCATGTACTTGAAGTATTCGACGTGGCCGCCCTGGTAGGAGCTGACCGCGATGCCCTGCGCGTCTTCCTGCAGCGCGGCGGTCACGACCTCGTCGACCGAGCGGTTGTGGCCCAGGTGGATGACCTCCGCGCCCATGCTCTGCAGGATGCGCCGCATGATGTTGATCGCCGCGTCATGGCCGTCGAAGAGGCTCGCGGCGGTCACGAAACGGACCTTCTGGGTGGGGCGGTACTCGGCCAGGGCCTTGTACTCGGCGGACATCTCGGTCATGCGTGTGTCTCCGGCTGGGGGGCGCGGTCGCCTGCGGACGGCGAGGGTGGTCCCGCCGCGGCGCCTGTCGTGGGTCGATCCCTTCTGGGGACCGACCATGGGCGCCGATTCTAGGTGCCGGTTGACGTTTACGTAAACGTGAGAAGCCCGCGCTTGTCGAGGCGCGAAGGGCGGGTAATCCCTAGGGCGAGGGGCTAGCCGCGGCGGCGTCGGGCCAGCGTCGCCAGCAGCGCCAGCCCACCGAGGGTCAGCGCACCCATGCCCGGTTCAGGGACCGCGACGACCACGTCGGCGAAGGACTGGGCGTAACTGACGCCGGCGCCGTTCAGCGCGGTGAAGCCGCTGATGGCGTTGCCGTCGGCATCGGTGACCGAGGAGATGCCGTCCCAGTAGAAGCTGTTGGTGAAGGCGGCGTACGACTGCGCGGTGAGGGCGCCGATGACCGTATCCGCGCTGTCATGCAGGAAGGACGAGGACATCGCGGTGCCCTGCCACAGCATCTCGATGGGACGGCCGAACTCGAACTCCAGTTGCAGGTTGTAGATCCCGGTGCCCTCCCGCGAGCCGCCAGCGACGACGCGGTCGTTGACCATCGCCAGATAGTCGTACCCGTACTGCGACACCCAGCCCGGGCCGGGGAAGTCCGCCGCGACCCCCGAGGCACGCATCGTGAGGTTGGCGCTCCAGAAATAGGACATCTCGCGGTCGGGACCGGGGATGGGCTGCCCCGTCGTCGAGTTGGTGGAGGAATGGCTCATGCCGACGTCGCCCTCGAGCACGACGCGGAAGTTCATGACCCCGCGGGTGCCGTCCACGCAGGTGAGGCAGGTGATGACGAAGCTGTCGGCCCCCTCCGCGCTGGCCATCGACTCGGCACGGGTGCCGGGCTGCACGCCGGACACCGAGGTCTGCGTCGTCGCGGTGCGCGATACGAAGGTGAGGTGGCCGAAGGTCGCGGTGGCCGAGGAACGCGCCTCGGCGTTCTGCACGAGGCTGGACGACTGGTCCAGCAGCACGGCGTCGGCGGCCGACCAGATGGACGAGCCGCCGGTCTTCCATTCGCCGATCTGCTCGGCGCTGCGCGCCGCGGTCTGGCTGCTCGCGGTGGCGATGGATTTGAACTCGGCGGCGCCGGCGGCTGCGCTTCCCAGCGACAGCAACGCGACCAGCAGGACCTCGACGGACACTCGATGCGAAATGTGGCGCATGGCGCTCTCCCTGCGGCGGGGGTGCCGCAAGCTGCGACAGTACGGCGATCCGCCGCATCGCGCGGCCCCTCCCAAACAGGACCGCGGGCACGGTGGTTGCGCGGTGGCAGGCGCGGCGATTGCTCCGCGCTGGCGCGTTCCGCCCGGCCCGTGCGCTCGGCATGGAACTTGCGCCGTCTCGGCGGTGAAGCCGCCGCAAGCCCCCGTTGCCAGCCCGGAGCCGTCCGCTCCGGCGGGGCTGCGCGTGCTCGTCATCGATGACGGCGCGCACCGCGCGGACCTGCTGCGCGACGAGCTCGCGCGCCAGGGGCACGAGGTGGTCGGCGTCATCGAGCAGGCGACGCTGATCCACGACTGCGTGCTGCGCCTGCAGCCGGACGTCGTGATCGTCGACGCCGAATCGCCGACGCGCGACACGCTGGAGAACCTCGCCACGCTCTCCGCCAAGATGCCACGCCCGGTGGTCGTCTTTGCCGAGGACGAGGACCGCGGCACCATGCGTCGCGCGATCCAGGCGGGCGTCAGCGCCTATGTCGTCGCGGACCTTCAGGCGCAGCGCCTGGCGCCGGTGTTGCACGTCGCCATCGCGCGCTTCGAGCAGGACCTCGCGCTGCGTACCGAGCTGAGCCACGCGCAGGCGCAACTGGCGTCGCGCAAGCTTGTCGACAAGGCCAAGGGCATCCTGATGCGCGAGCAGGGCCTGCACGAGGACCAGGCCTACCAGCGGCTGCGCAAGCTCGCCATGGACCGCGGCGAGCCGATCGCGCAGGTCGCTCGGCGGGTCATCGATGCGCACGAGCTGCTGCGGGGCTGAACGCACCGCCGCGGCGCATGGGCGCCGCAGGACGGTGCGTGCCAGGCGCCGGTCGTGATCAGTCGCGCCGACGTCGCGCCAGCGCGCCCAGCGCCGCCAGGCCGCCGAGCATCAGCGCCCACGTGCCGGGTTCGGGCACGACGGCGGCCGCCAGCGCGTAGTTGTAGCCATCGGCGCTCAGCGCGGAGATGTTCCCCACCGGGTTGTTGTCCAGGTCGGTGACGTAGACGCCGCCGAAGGTGATGTTGTCGATCTGGTTGGACATCGCGAGTGCCCAGGCGTCGGTCTGGCCGCTCGTGCCGGATTGGACGGCGGCCGTCACCCACGAGTGCAGGTGGAGGCCGAAGGTGATCGGCTCGCCGTAGACGAACTGGAACATCACGGCGCCGTCGTCGCGGATCTCCCAGGCGGAGTGGTTGCCGTTGCTCTGGATGTCGTACAGGGTGTACGAGGATCCGGCCTGGTCCTGGTGCGGTTCGCCCCAGGGCGGGGGCGGGACGCCGGTGCTCGACGCGCCGTTGGAGGTGGAATAGTTCAGCGCCGTCGTCTGGTAGGCGCCTTCGGGCTGGCCGGTCCAGGGACTGAAGCCGCCGGTCGAGATGTACTGGCCGAGGTTGCCGCCCACGGCCAGGCCCGCCCACGCGATGGTGCCATTGACGCAGGTCGGGCAGGTGATGACGAAGGTGTCGGTCAAGGAGATCGAGGAGGTCACTTCGACGTAGGCCGACCGCTCGAACGCGAGGGTGTTCAGGAAGACGCTGGCCGACGCGAAGTTGGACAGGCCGGTCCGGCTGCCCTGGCTCCAGCCCGTGGCGGTGGCCAGCAGCGAACCCGACGAGTTGTCCGTGACCGTCAGGTTCGCCGAGTCCAGCTGTCCCGAGGCGAGCGTGCCGGTGCGGCTGATCGGTCCGGCGACCGGCGTGGCCGCCCCGTCCCGATAGATCGCGGCCTGCTTGGTGCTGGTGATCTCCAGCGCCAGGGCCTGCCCGGACAGGCCGATGGCGAGCACGGCGGCGGCCAGCGGCCGCGCGCTGCGGGGTAGTGGATGCATGGCGGTCTCCCTTGCCGCATCGTTCGCGGCGGCTTCACGGAAGTTAGCCGACGGCCGACGTTCACGCCGCCCCTCGAAACCGCTTCCGCGGGCACGCCGCGTGCGCGGCCTTGGCACGCTTCATGCGTAGTGATCGACAAGCCCTCGCAACGGCGTGAGGGCCGCCCCAACAAGGTTCGGACAAAGGCGTCCGATCGCACCCGCGCACCGCGCCGGGTCCGATCGCGACGCCTTTTTTGTTTTCTTTCCCGGAGGTCTTGAATGCAACACGGTTCCAAGGAGGGTCTGATGAGCGCTGAGCGTCGCAAGCTGCTCGCCGCCGGAGCGGCGCTGGGCGGGCTGTCCGCGCTGCCGGGCGGTGGCGCCTATGCCGCGGGCTCGGACAAGCCGGAGAAGGAGGAGGTCCGCATCGGCTTCATCCCGCTGACCGACTGCGCGTCGGTGGTGATGGCCGCCGCGCTGGGCTTCGACAAGAAGTACGGCATCAAGATCGTGCCGACCAAGGAGGCCTCCTGGGCCGGCGTGCGCGACAAGCTCGTCAACGGCGAGCTCGACATGGCGCATGTCCTCTACGGCCTCATCTACGGCGTGCACCTGGGCGTGGCGGGTCCGAAGAAGGACATGGCCGTGCTGATGACGCTCAACAACAACGGGCAGGCGATCACGCTGTCGAAGAAGCTCGCCGAGGCGGGCGCGGTCGACGCCGCGTCGCTGACCCGCGCGATGAAGAAGGAGCAGCGCGACTACACCTTCGCGCAGACCTTCCCGACCGGCACGCATGCGATGTGGCTCTACTACTGGCTGGCCGCCGCGGGCGTGAACCCGATGAAGGACGCCAAGGTGATCACCGTGCCGCCGCCGCAGATGGTGGCCAACATGCGCGTGGGCAACATGGACGGCTTCTGCGTCGGCGAGCCCTGGAACCATCGCGCCATCATCGATGGCATCGGCATCACCGCGGCCACGACGCAGGACATCTGGAAGGACCATCCGGAGAAGGTGCTGGGCACCACCGGCGACTTCGTGAAGAAGTACCCGAACACCGCGCGCGCCGTGATCATGGCCGTGCTCGAGGCGGGCCGCTGGATCGACGCGAGCCTGTCCAACAAGCAGAAGATGGCCGAGACCATCGCCGACAAGGCCTACGTCAACACCAGCGTCGACGCGATCAACCAGCGCATCCTGGGCCGGTACCAGAACGGCCTGGGCCGGACCTGGGACGACCCCAACTACATGAAGTTCTTCAACGACGGCCAGGTCAACTTCCCCTGGCTGTCCGACGGCATGTGGTTCCTCACGCAGCACAAGCGCTGGGGCCTGATCAAGGAGCATCCGGACTACGTGGGCGTGGCCCGCCAGGTCAACCAGGTCGAGCTCTACCGGCAGGCCGCGACGGCGCTGGGCGTGTCGGTGCCCAAGGAGACGATGCGGTCGGCGAAGTTCTTCGACGGCGTCGTCTGGGACGGCAAGGATCCGGCGAAGTACGCCGATGCCTTCAAGGTCCGCGCCTGAACGGCGCTTCATCCGATCCCCGCAGGAGGCCGTCATGGTCAGTGCCGTGTTCCATTCCCCCACCGACGCCGCCGAGCCGATGAGCGCCCCGGTGGCCCCGCCCAAGCCGCTGGCCCGCGACGCGGCCAACGAACCGGTCGCGCCGTCCACGCCGGCCGCGCCGTCCGCGCGCCCGCCGCGCGCCGGCATCGACTGGCGCAGCCTGTGGATGCGCGTGCTGCCGCCGGTGCTCGGGCTCGGCCTGCTGTGGCTCGTCTGGACCGTCGCCACGCTCAAGGGCGGCGCCTTCCCGACGCCCGGCGCCACCTGGGACGCCGCGGTCCAGCTGTTCGCCGATCCGTTCTATCGCAACGGCCCCAACGACCAGGGCATCGGCTGGAACATCCTGAACTCGCTGGAGCGCGTCGGGCTGGGCTTCGGCCTGGCGGCGGCGGTGGGCATCCCGCTGGGTTTCATCATCGGCCGCTTTGAATTCGCGAGCCGCATGCTGTCGCCGCTGATCAGCCTGCTCAAGCCGGTGTCCCCGCTGGCCTGGCTGCCGATCGGGCTGCTGGTGTTCAAGAGCGCCAATCCGGCGGCGATCTGGACCATCTTCATCTGCTCGATCTGGCCGATGGTGGTCAACACCGCGGTGGGCGTGCAGCGCGTGCCGCAGGACTACCTGAACGTCGCGCGCGTGCTGCGGCTGTCGGAGTGGAAGCTGGTGACGCGCATCCTGTTCCCGGCGGTGCTGCCCTACATGCTGACCGGCGTGCGGCTGTCGGTGGGCACGGCCTGGCTGGTGATCGTCGCGGCGGAGATGCTGACCGGCGGCGTGGGCATCGGCTTCTGGGTCTGGGACGAGTGGAACAACCTCAACGTGCGGCACATCCTGATCGCGATCTTCGTGATCGGCATCGTGGGCCTGCTGCTGGAATGGGCGCTGATGGCGCTGGCCAGGCGTTTCTCTTTCGACGATTGAGCGCATCAAGCGCGACCAGGAGATCCTGATGAGCACTCCCTTCATCCGCGTGCAGCGGGCCGACATGGTGTTCTCGACCCGCCAGGGACGCTTCCACGCGTTGCGCGACATCGACCTGGACATTGCCCAGGGCGAGTTCGTGACGCTGATCGGCCATTCGGGCTGCGGCAAGTCGACGCTGCTGAACCTGATCGCCGGCCTGCTGCGGCCCACCGGCGGCGGCCTGCTCTGCGACGGCCGCGAGATCGCCGGTCCGGGGCCGGAGCGGGCGGTCGTGTTCCAGAACCATTCGCTGCTGCCGTGGCTGACCTGCTTCGACAACGTGCTGCTGGCGGTCGAGTCCGTCTTCGGCGGCCGGGAACTGCGGCCGCGACTGATGGCGCGGACGGAGGAAGCGCTGTACCTGGTCGGCATGGGGCATGCGATGTTCAAGCGGCCGCATGAGATCTCGGGCGGGATGAAGCAGCGCGTCGGCATCGCGCGGGCGCTGGCGATGGAGCCCAAGGTGCTGCTGATGGACGAGCCCTTCGGCGCGCTGGATGCGCTGACACGGGCGCATCTGCAGGATGAGCTGCTGAAGATCGTCGCCGCGACGCGCAGCACCGTGGTGATGGTCACGCACGATGTCGACGAGGCGGTGCTGCTGTCGGATCGCATCGTGATGATGACCAACGGGCCCGCGGCGACGATCGGCGAGGTGCTGCCGGTGCGGCTGGCGCGGCCGCGGGACCGGGTTGCGCTGGCGGAGGATCCGGTCTACGTGCATGCGCGCAAGGCGGTGATCGACTTCCTCTACACGCGGCATCGCCACACGGAGGCCCGGGCGGCTTGAAGACCCTCACCCCAGGATGATCTGCAAGCTCTGCTGGTAATGCGCGGTGAGCAGGTCCAGCCGGTCAAGCAGGATCTCGCTGCTGCGGGCCAGTCCCGCGGCCGCCTCGCGGCCATGGGCGTCACGCAGGCTGCGCATCAGCCGCAGCCACTCGGCGCCGACCTCCGCCAGCAAGGCCCGGATCGCGTCGCTCGACAGCGGCGAGCTCTCCAGCTCCGCCAGCCCGGCGGCAAAACGATCCAGGCTGTCGAGCAGCACCGCCGGATTCCGGCTGGGCAGCAGGTCCGCCAGCAGCGCTTCCTTGGCCAGCTGCTGGCTCAGCATCCGTTGGCGACCGCAGAGGTTGACGACATGCAGCGGCTTGCCGCCGCCGCAGGCCGCGATGGCCGAGGCCAGCGCGTCGGAGTGCGCGCGAAGGTCCTCCGCGGCCGCGTCGGCGGCGAGCAGGGCCTCGGCCGTCGGCTTGCCGGCGAGCAGCGGCTCCAGGCGCCGCCAGGCGTCGATGACCGGATCGACCTGCAGCGCGGCCCGCGATGAGACCGACTCCGGCGCGGCGGAGGACGAAGGCCCCGGCGCGGTCGACATCGAGGGCGACATCGCGGCGGCCGGCGCGGGCGACATCGGCGATGACATCGGCGGCAACAACGCGGGCAACAGCGCCGGCAACCGCGACAGGTTGCTCGCCACGCGCGCGCAGGACTCGTCCTGCAGCGTCTTCGCCCGCTTGGCCTCGATGCCGGCGGCCCGCTGCGCCATCAGCTTCACCAGCCTCTGGCTGAGCATGCGCTGCTGCCCGGCGAGGTTGACCGCCTCGGCCAGCTGCGCCGACTGCACCACCGAGCGCGCCACCTCGCCCAGTCGCAGGTGCGCATGCATGGCGGTTTCGCGCAGCAGGCGGAAGGCGCTGTCCTCGTCCAGGTCGCGCGCCGACATCAGCAGGCCCTTGGCGCGCTCGGTCCACTTGCGGTCGTCGAGCTGCGCGCGCACCGCCGCGAAGCGGCCGGCCTGCCAGACGGCCCAGCGCAGCTGGCGGCGCAGCGCCTCGGCGGGAAGCATCGCCTCCAGGATGAGCTGCACCCCCAGCGCCAGCGCGCGCTGCTGGACGGGCGGTGGCAGCGCCGGTGCGTCGGGCACGACGGCCAGCCCGGGCAGCGCGCCCGGCGCATCGACCGCGGGCGACCTCCGGAAGGCCTCGCCAGCGGCCTCGATCGCATCGAGCCAGCCGTCGACCTGGTCGGCGTCGGCCAGCAGCACGAAGGCCTCGACGGCCTGTTCTTGTGCGGCACGCACCAAGCTGTCGCGTCCGGGCTGGTGCACGGACGCCACGATCCAGTGCGGCGGCGGGGCCAGCAGGTCGGACGGGACGCGTTCGCCGCCCAGCAGCAGCACGCGGCGGGGCAGGGCATCGCCGTCGTCGGCGGCGTCATCGAGGGGGCGTGAGGCGGGCGCGGGCAGGGACGCGGACATGGGCGGCAGGCGGGGCGCGACAGAGGAGGAAGGCGGCGTCGGCCGCCTCGTCGGGGCGCCGGGAACCGGGGTGGTCCTCGGCGCGTCGCAGCATAAGCCCTTCGCGCCGGCGGCGGGCGGCCTGGGTGCGGTGCAGCAGACTGGCACGCGACTTGCGAAGGAAGGTGCGTGGCGCAATGACGCGCCGCACCCGCGCGGGGTTCCGGCCCCGCGGTCTTCGCAGCGGGCCGCCGAGCGACCCGATGCCCCATCCGTCAGAAGGCCACGCCGAGCCCGGTGCTCGACGCGGCCTTTTTTCGTTCCAGCCACCCAGAGCCTCCCCGCCATGGCAGCGTTCCGCACCTTCCTGCGCTCCGGTCACGCCCCGACCCTCGGTGCGGCGTTCCTGTACTTCGCGTTCTCGTGCTGCATCTGGGTGCTGAACGGCGCGCTCGCGCCCTTCATCAGCGAGGCCTACCAGCTGACCGCCGCGCAGAAGGGCCTGATGCTGTCGATCCCCATCATGGCCGGCGCGCTGATGCGCTTCCCGCTGGGCGTGCTGTCGCAATACATCGGCCGCAAGAACGCGACGCTGGTCGAGATGGCGCTGATCGCCGTCGCCATGGGCTATGGCTTCTTCATGGTCAAGGGCTACGACGACCTGCTCGCCATGGGCGTGCTGCTCGGCATCGCCGGCGCGAGCTTCGGCGTCGCGCTGTCGCTGGGCTCGGGCTGGTACCCGCCCAAGTACAAGGGCCTGGCGATGGGCCTGGTGGGCGCGGGCAACGTCGGCACCGCGGTGTCGGTGCTGGTGGCGCCGCCGCTGGCGCAGTGGCTGGGCTGGCAGACGGTCTACGCGGTCGCCGGCGCCGCGATCCTGGTGCCGATGCTCGTGATGATCGTCTTCGCCAAGGAGCCGCCCGATGTCGACAGCCATGCCGGCCTGCGCAGCCACATGGCCTGCCTGTTCGAGAAGGACGGCTGGGCCTTCAGCCTGATCTACGCGGTCACCTTCGGCGGCTTCATCGGGCTCATCACCTTCCTGCCCACCTACTACTACGACCAGTTCGGCGTCTCCAAGGTGCAGGCCGGCCAGCTGACGATGCTCGCGGCGTTCATGGGCGCCGCGGTGCGCGTGATGGGCGGCTGGATCTCCGACCGCTGGGGCGGCGTCAACACGCTGACCGTGGTGCTGGTCGCGGTGACGGTGACGCTGCTGCTGGTGGGACTGGCCGGCGGCTCGCTGGTGGCCACGACGCTGCTGCTGATCGCGTGCTTCGCCGCGCTGGGCGCCGGCAACGGCGCGCTGTTCCAACTGGTGCCGCTGCGCTGGCCCGCGGCCACGGCGGTGGCGGGCTCGATGATCGGCGAGGTCGGCGCACTGGGCGGCGGCCTGGTGCCCAACCTGATGGGCCTGTCCAAGCAATACGCCGGCACCTACTTCTGGGGCTTCGCGATCTTCGCGGTGCTGTCGCTGCTGATGCTGGGCGTGATGCGCGTGATGCAGATCCGCTGGACCCGCACCTGGGCCGAGCGCGGCGGCCGTGCCCGCGTGACCGCCGCGGGCACGGCGAGCAGCGCCGCCTCGGCGCCGTCCCACGGGAGGGCCTATGAAGCGCGTTGACGCGGCCCGGCCGCGTTCAGCGCGGCAGGAACAGCAGCCACACCAGCAGCAGCAGGTTGAGCAGCGCCGACAGGCCGAAGGCCAGTTGCCAGGCCGCGAGCGGATTGCGACGGGCGAGCGCACTGCCGCCGGCGGCGGGCAGCGGGCGCGAGGCGCCGCGCTCCAGCGCCAGCAGCAACTCGTCGGCGGTCTCGAAGCGGGCCGCGGCCTCGCGATGCACGGCCTTCAGCAGCAGGCGGTCGAGCCAGATCGGCACATCGGGCCGCAGCCGCGAGGGCGGACGCGGGTCATGCCGGTAGCGGCCGCGTTGGTAGGGCTCGATCTCGCCATAGGGCAGCCGGCCGGTGAGCCACTGGTACAGCGTGACGCCCAGCGCGAAGAGATCGCTGCCGGCGTCCGCGGGCGCGGGCGGATCGTCCCATTGCTCGGGATTGATGTAGCTGGGCGTGCCGGCATGCAGGTCGCGCAGCGCCTCGGGTTCGTGGCCGGACAGCGCCACGCCCAGGTCCAGCACGCGCCAGCGGCCGTCGTCGCCCAGGTGCAGGTTGCCGGGCTTGATGTCGCGATGCACGATGCCGGCGCGATGCAGCCGGCCCAGCGCGGCGGCGATCTCGCCGGCCGCGGCGAGGAAGTCGGCCAGCGCCGGTCGGCCCTCGGCCATCAGGTCTTCGAGCGTGCGGCCGTCATGCCAGTCGGCCAGCAGGTACAACGCGCTGGCATCCGGCGTCTCGTGGCCGCGCACCAATCCAGGGTGGTCGCCGACGCGGCGCGTCACCCAGCCCTCGTGCGCGAGCATGGCGCGCTCCTGCGGGTCGTCGCCGCGGGCCTCGGCCAGCGTCTTCAAGGCGAGCGGTCGCAGGTCGCCGACGTCCTCGTCGCGGCGGGCGCGGAAGAGCCGGTGCACGCCGTTGTCGGCCACCAGCGCGGTGATGCGCAGGCCGTCGAGCAGATCTCCGGCCTTCAAGCGCGGCGGGACGGGCAGGCGCTGCGCGCCACGCAGCAGGTCGTCGTAATCGGCGATGCCCGGCGCGCGCACCAGCACCAGCAGCGCGGTGGCGTTGTCGCGTCCGCCCGCCTCGAGCGCGGCGCGGACCAGCGCCTCGGCCGCGGCCTGGGCGTCCTCTCCCATCGCCAGTTCGGCGAGCTGGCTCGCCCGCAGCGGGCCGTGCACGCCGTCGCTGGTGAGCAGCAGGCGATCGCCGGCGCGCAGGTCGCCTTGCGCGTAGTCGACGCGCACCGTGTCATCGAGGCCGATGGCGCGGGTGAGCCGGGCGAAGTCGCTCTGGTCGATGGCGTGGTCCTGCGTCAGCTGCGTGGCCTGGCCCTCGCGGATCAGCCAGACGCGGCTGTCACCGACATGGGCCACCGTGTAGCCACCGCCCTGCAGCACGACGGCGCTGAGCGTCGTCAGCGCCAAGCGCTCGCCGCGTCGGTTGTGATGGGCCAGCCAGCCGTTCTGCGCGGCGATCAGCCGGTCCAGCGCGACGGTGGTGTCCCAGTGGCGCGGCGTGGCGTGGTAGTCGCGCACCAGCGCGCCGACGGTCGTCTGCGCCGCCATGCGGCCACCGCCCTCGCCAGGTTGGCCGGGCTGTCCGGAGACGCCGTCGGCCAGCGCCGCGATCCAGCCCTTGCCGGCCTCACGCGCGTCCTGCGGCCGCTGCACGGCGGCGAAGTCCTCGTTGCGTTCCCGCGGGCCGCGGTCGCTGGCCAGGCCGATGGCGATGTCAAAACTCATGGTGGCGGCGATTCTGCCGTCATCGCCCGAATCCGATTGGAGCGTGCCGCATGAAAAAGATGAAGCTGGTGATGGTGGGCAACGGCATGGCCGGCGTCCGCACCCTGGAAGAGCTGCTGAAGATCTCGCCCGATCTGTACGACATCACCGTGTTCGGCGCCGAGTCGCATCCGAACTACAACCGCATCCTGCTCAGCCCGGTGCTCGCCGGCGAGCAGACGCTGGACGAGATCATCCTGAACCCGCTCTCCTGGTACGAGGAGAACGGCATCACGCTGCACCTGGGCAAGACGGTCACGCAGATCGATCGCATCAAGCGCAAGGTGATCGCGGCCGACGGCACCGAGGCCGACTACGACCGGCTGCTGATCGCCACCGGCTCCAACCCTTTCATCCTGCCGGTGCCCGGCAAGGACCTGGACGGCGTGATCGGCTACCGCGACATCACTGACACCAACACGATGATCGAGGCGGCCACCAGGTACCAGCACGCCGTCGTCATCGGCGGCGGCCTGCTGGGCCTGGAAGCGGCCAACGGCCTGATGCTGCGCGGCATGCAGGTCACCGTCGTGCACATCGGCGACTGGCTGATGGAGCGCCAGCTCGACGACCAGGCCGGCGACCTGCTGCGCAAGTCGCTGCAGGAGCGCGGCCTGCGCTTCCGCATGGGCGCGCAGACCGAGGCGCTGATCGGCGACAAGGATGGCCGCGTGATGGCCGTCCGCTTCAAGGATGGCGAGGAGATTCCCGCCGACCTCGTCGTGATGGCCGCCGGCATCCGCCCCAACACCGCGCTGGCCGAAAGCGCCGGCCTGCACTGCCACCGCGGCATCGTCGTCACCGACACGCTGCAGACGGTGACCGATCCCCGCATCTACGCCGTCGGCGAGTGCGCCGCGCACCGCGGCATCGCCTACGGCCTGGTGGCGCCGCTGTTCGAGCAGGGCAAGGTCTGCGCGAATCACCTGGCGCAGTTCGGCATCGGCCGCTACCTCGGCAGCCAGACCAGCACCAAGCTGAAGGTGACCGGCATCGACCTGTTCTCGGCCGGCGACTTCATGGGCGGCGAGGGCACCGAGGAGATCGTGATGAGCGATCCCTTCGCCGGCGTCTACAAGAAGCTGGTGATCAAGAACGACCAGCTGGTCGGCGCCTGCCTGTACGGCGACACCGTCGACGGCAGCTGGTACTTCAAGCTGCTGCGCGAGGGCCGCAAGATCGGCGACATCCGGGACAAGCTGATGTTCGGCGAAAGCAACATCGGCGACGTCGGCCACCAGGGCCACAACAAGGCCGCCGCGATGGCCGACAGCGACGAGGTCTGCGGCTGCAACGGCGTGACCAAGGGCGCCGTCTGCAATGCGATCAAGGAGAAGGGCCTGTTCACGCTGGAGGAGGTGCGCAAGCACACCAAGGCCAGCGCGAGCTGCGGCTCCTGCACCGGGCTGGTCGAGCAGCTGCTGATGTTCACCGCGGGCGGCGACTACTCGGCCACGCCGAAGAAGAAGGCCGTGTGCGGCTGCACCGAGCTGAGCCACCAGGAGGTGCGCGATGCCATCTTCAAGGAGCACCTGGTCAAGCTGGACGAGGTCTACGACCGCCTGAACTGGAAGACGCCCAACGGCTGCGCGACCTGCCGTCCGGCGCTCAACTACTACCTGATCTCCTCCTGGCCCAAGGAGGCCGTGGACGATCCGCAATCGCGCTTCATCAACGAGCGCAGCCACGCCAACATCCAGAAGGACGGCACCTACTCGGTGATCCCGCGCATGTGGGGCGGGGAGACAAGCGCCGACGAGCTGCGCCGCATCGCCGATGCCGTCGACAAATACAAGATCCCCACCGTCAAGGTGACTGGCGGCCAGCGCATCGACCTGCTGGGCGTGCGCAAGGAGGATCTGGTCGACGTCTGGAAGGACATCGGCATGCCGAGCGGTCACGCCTACGCGAAGGCGCTGCGCACGGTGAAGACCTGCGTCGGCTCCGAGTGGTGCCGCATGGGCACGCAGGACAGCACGCAGATGGGCAAGGACCTGGAGCGCGCGATGTGGCGCATGTACGCGCCGCACAAGGTCAAGTTCGCCGTCAGCGGCTGCCCGCGCAACTGCGCCGAGGCCGGCATCAAGGACGTCGGCATCATCGGCGTCGACTCCGGCTGGGAGATGTACATCGCCGGCAATGGCGGCATCAAGACCGAGGTCGCGCACTTCCTGGTCAAGCTCAAGACCGCCGAGGAGGTGATGGAGTACACCGGCGCCTTCATGCAGCTCTACCGCAAGGAGGGCTGGTACCTCGAGCGCACCGTGCACTACGTCAGCCGCGTCGGGCTGGACCATGTGAAGCAGCGCATCCTCGAGGACCACGAGGGCCGCAAGGCGCTGTGGGCCGAGCTGCAGTACGCGCTCGATGGCGAGCCCGATCCGTGGTTCGAGTTCGCCAAGGCCCAGGTTGACGTGCGCCAGTTCGAGCCGGTGGCCAGCGTCGCCGTCCCGGCCGGCGCGACGTCCGCCGGGTCCGCCGGTGCCGGCGCCAAACCCGTTCCCGCCGCGCCGCTGCGCGGCCCCTTCTGATCAAGAGGCCCCGCCATGACCGACTGGATCTCCGTGTGCGCCGTCACCGACATTCCCGTGCTGGGCTCGCGCCGCGTCGCCCGCGCCAAGGGCCCGCAGGTGGCGCTGTTCCGCACCGCCGACGACCGCATCCACGCGCTGCTCGATCGCTGCCCCCACAAGGCCGGGCCGCTGAGCCAGGGCATCGTCTTCGGCAACGCCGTCGCCTGCCCGCTGCACAACTGGACCATCGCGCTGGAGAACGGCTGCGCGCGCGAGCCGGATGAAGGCCGCACGCCGGTGTTCCAGGTCAAGGTCGAGGACGGCGTCGTGCTGCTGGACCGGCAGGAACTGGACACGGTGGGCATCGACCTGCCGCCGGTCATGGCCGGTCCCTGCACCCGCGTGGCCTGCTGAACGGCACCGGCCGATGAACGCCCGGGTGCCCCAGGATCGCGAGCCCGCCGCGTCCACGCACGCGCCGGCCGAGGGCGTGCGCAGCACGCGCTCGACCTGCCCGTACTGCGGGGTCGGCTGCGGCGTGCTGATCGACACGGCGGGCGAGGGCGATGCCACGCGCGTCGTCGGCGTGCGCGGTGATCCCGACCACCCGGCCAACTTCGGCCGGCTGTGCACCAAGGGCTCGACGCTGCACCTGACCGCGACGCCGCTGGTGCGCCAGCAGCAGCGCCTGCTGCAGCCGGCCTGGCGGCCCACGCGCGACGATGCGTTCGAGCCGCAGGACTGGGACACGACCACGCGCCGCATCGCCGAGCAGCTGCTGGCGATCCGCGCCGAGCATGGGCCGGATGCCATCGGCTTCTACATCTCGGGCCAGCTGCTGACCGAGGACTACCACGCGTTCAACAAGCTGGCGCGCGGCCTGGTCGGCACCAACAACATCGACAGCAACTCGCGGCTGTGCATGAGCTCGGCGGTGGTCGGCTACAAGCAGTCGCTGGGCGCCGACGCGCCGCCCACCTGCTACGAAGACCTGGAGCGGGCCGACTGCCTGTTCATCGCCGGCTCCAACACCGCATGGGCGCATCCCATCCTGTTCCGCCGCATCGAGGCCGCCCGCGCGGCGCGGCCGCAGATGAAGATCATCGTGGTGGACCCGCGCCGCACCGAGACGGCCGAGTTCGCCGACCTGCACCTCGCGATCAAGCCGGGCAGCGACATCGCGCTGTTCCACGGCATGCTGCACGCGGCGATCTGGGAGGGCTGGATCGACGCGGACTTCATCGAGCGGCACACCGCCGGCTTCGCGGAACTGAAGGCGCTGGTGCGCACGATGACGCCGAGCGAATCGGCGCGGCTCACCGGCCTCAAGGAAGCGCAGATCCTGCAGGCGGCGCAGTGGTTCGCGCAGTCGCCGTCGACGCTGTCGCTGTACTGCATGGGCCTGAACCAGAGCAGCAGTGGCGCGGCGAAGAACACGGCGCTGATCAACCTGCACCTCGCGACGGGCCAGGTCGGTCGCGCCGGGGCGGGGCCGTTCTCGCTCACCGGCCAGCCCAACGCGATGGGCGGGCGCGAGAGCGGCGGCATGGCGACGCTGCTGCCCGGTCACCGCGATCCAGGCAACGCCGCGCATCGCGATGAAGTGGCTGCGCTGTGGGGCGTCGACGCGATGCCCGACCAGCCGGGCAAGACGGCGGTGGAACTGTTCCAGGCCGCCGCCCGCGGCGAGGTCAAGGCGCTGTGGATCGCCTGCACGAATCCGGCGCAGTCCATGCCCGACCAGGCGCTGGTGCGCGCGGCGCTCGAGCGCTGTGAGCTGGTCATCCTGCAGGAAGCCTTTTCCGGCACGGCGACGGCGGCCTTCGCCGATGTGGTGCTGCCGGCCGCCACCTGGGCCGAGAAGGACGGCACCGTCACCAACAGCGAACGACGCATCAGCCGCGTGCGCGCCGCGCTGTCGCCGGCCGGCGAATCGCGCGCCGACTGGCGCATCGTGCGCGACGTCGCGCAGCGCATGGAGACGGTCCTGCGTCCGGGCCGGCCCAGCCTTTTCGACTGGGAGACGCCGGAGCAGCCGTGGATCGAGCATCGTGAAGCCACGCGCGGGCGCGACCTGGACATCGGCGGGCTGAGCTACGCGATGCTGGAGGAGGCTCCGCGGCAGTGGCCATGGCCGGCCGGCGCCGAGGCCGCGCAGGCCCGGCTCTACGAGGATCGTCGCTTCGCGCATGCCGACGGTCGGGCGCGTTTTATCGCGAAGCCCTTCAAGCCGACGGCCGAGATGCAGGATCCGAAATTCCCGCTGGCGCTGAGCACCGGGCGGCTGCGCGACCAGTGGCACGGCATGAGCCGCAGCGGCACCGTTGCGCGGCTCTTCGCCGGCGAGCCGGCGCCCGCGCTGTCGATGCATCCGCAGGACATCGCGCGCCGCGGGTTGACGGCGGGCGCGCTGGTGCGCGTGCAGTCGCGCCGCGGACCGCTGATCGTGCCGCTGCGCGCGGACGAGGGCGTCGGCCCGCAGCAGGTCTGGTTGCCGATGCACTGGGGCAGCGAGTTCCTCGGCGGGCGCGGCCAGTTGGGCATCAATGCGCTGACGCAATCGGCGTTCTGTCCGGATGCACGGCAGCCCGAGCTGAAGTTCGCGGCCGTCTCGGTGGAGGCGGTGGCGCTGCCCTGGCGCGTGTTCGGCGCGGCCTGGGTGAAGCCGGGCCAGGCCGCCGCGCTGCGCAGCCAGCTGCGCGTGCTGATGGACCAGGCCGAGTACGCCTGCTGCCTGCCCGGACCCGCGCAGGACGGGCTGGAGGGCTGGAGCCTGGAGCTGGCCTTTGCCGAGCCGCCACCCGCGCCGGTGGTGCAGGCCTTGTCGACGGTGCTGCAGCTCAACGGCGTCGGCGTGCTGCGGTATGCCGACGGACGGCGCGGCCGCAGCCGCTCCTTGCGGCTGGATGGCGAAGGCGCCGAAGCGCGTCTGCAGGCGCTGTTGCGCGTCGGCGAGGGCAGCGAGGGGGCATGGCTCGATGCGCTGTGGAGCGAGCGCGTGCCGGTCGCGCCCTTCGGCCGCCGCCTGCTGGCGCCGGATGCGGACGGGCCCGCCGTGCCGGTCAGTCCGCAGGTCTGCAATTGCTTCAATGTCCGCGAGGACGCGATCACCGCCTGCCTGCAGCGGCTGCCCGACGACGCGCCGCAGGCGCGCCTGGCGGCGCTGCAGGGCGCATTGCGCTGCGGCACGCAGTGCGGCTCCTGCCTGCCGGCGCTGCG
Organism: Mitsuaria sp. BK041; assembly: GCF_014193085.1. Classification (NCBI taxonomy): domain Bacteria; kingdom Pseudomonadati; phylum Pseudomonadota; class Betaproteobacteria; order Burkholderiales; family Sphaerotilaceae; genus Roseateles; species Mitsuaria sp. BK041. The sequence goes on from NZ_JACHYT010000001.1 coordinate 50,654, forward strand.
CCGCATGGTGCAGACCGTCGTGCCAGGGTCTCCGGTTTCGAATGCAGTGAAGGAAGCGACATGACCTCCCTCGATGCCAGCGCCAACGCCAGCTCAAACGCCAGCTCATCCGCCAGCATGTCCGCCAGCGCGCCGAGCGTGTCCCTCGTCGGCGCGGGACCGGGCGATCCGGAGCTGTTGACCGTCAAGGCGATGAAGCGGCTCCAGCAGGCGGAGGTGGTGTTGACCGACGACCTGGTCGATGCGCGCGTGCTCGCCTGCCTGCCACCGACGGCGCGGGTGCTGCGCGTGGGCAAGCGCGGCGGTTGCGTGTCGACGGAGCAGCGCTTCATCCATGAACTGATGATCCGCGAGGCCCGGGCGGGCGCGCGTGTCGTGCGCCTGAAGGGCGGCGATCCGTTCGTGTTCGGTCGTGGCGGCGAAGAAGTTGATGCGCTGCGCGAAGCCGGCATCGAGGTCGAGGTGATCAACGGCCTGTCGGCCGGGCTGGCGGCGCCGGCGTCGGTGGGTGTGCCGGTCACGGACCGTCGCTGCACGCCGGGCGTGGCCTTCGTGACCGGGCACAACGGCGAGCACGGCATCGCGCCCGATTGGGCGGCGCTGGCGAAGAGCCGGCTGACGCTGGTGGTCTACATGGGCCTGGCGCGCGCGGCGGCGATCGGGCAGGCCTTGCAGGACGGCGGCCTGTCGCCGGGCACGCCGGCCGTGATCGTCAGCGCGGCGCACACGTCGCGGCAACGCGAATGCTTCACGACGCTGGCGGAGCTGCCGGCCGCGATCGAGCGCGAGGGCTTGCCCAGTCCGGCGCTGCTCGTGATCGGCGAGGTGGTCGCCTTGTCGCCGCAATGGCGCGAGAACGCCGGATTGACGGGTGCCGGTGCGGGCGGCGACGCCGATGCCGGCCGTGTCGGCGAGCCGCTGGCGACGTTCCGCGCGGCCTGAGCGAGGCGCAGAGGAGCGCCGCCGCGACGCCGTGGCGCGTCAGGCCGGGTTGCGCCGCTCCAGCGCGCGCAGGCGTCCCATGATCCCCATGCCGACGGTGAGCACCGCCGCGGTCAGCCAGAGCGAGGCGAGGTAGCTGCCGCTGGCCTGCGCCATCGCGCCGGCGAGCGCGGGCGCCGTGACCTGCGCGACGCCATAGCTGAGCGTGAGGCGCGCCATCGCCTTGCCCGGATTGCCGGGGGACCGCCGGCCGACGAGCGCGAGCGTGAGGCTGACCAGGCCGATGAAGGTCGCGCCGTAGAGCAGCGCGCCGATCAACGCGGCGGCGAGGCTGCCGGAGAGCGCCGGCAGCACGACGGAGACGATCTGCAGCGCGAAGGCGGCGAGCAGCGCGTTGAGATCGCCGAGGCGGCGCGCGACGCGGTCCCACAGGAACACGGCCGGCGTGGCCGCCAGGCCCACCAGCAGCCAGGCCCAGGGGCCCTGGCCGTGCAGCAGCGGTTGGCGCTCGACGATCGCGACGGTGAAGGTGGCGCTGATGACGAAGCCCCAGCCGGCGCAGAAGTAGCCGGCGATCATCCAGCGCATCCATCTCGGATCGGGGGCGGCGGCGGTGCTCGTCGCGGCGACGGGCGGCGGCACGGGCGGGCGCCACCACGCCGTCAGCGCGAGCAGCGGCAGGCCGACGACGACGAAGCCCCACCAGTGGCCGGCCCAGTCGAGCGCGAGGCGGTCCATCGCCATCGCGCCGAGGGCGGAGACGACGATGCCCAGGCCAAGCCCGAGGAAGTGGACGCCGAGTTCCGGTCGCTTGCCGGCGCGCATCAGGAAGCCGAGCACGAGGCCGGAGCCGAGCAGCATGCCGGCGGCGCCGCTGAGCCCGCCGAGGTAGCGCGACAGCGCCCACAGCGGCAGGCTGGGCGCGAGCGGCATCAGCGCGGTGGCGAGCAGGCCCAGCACCATGCCCCAGAGGTAGAGCCGCGAGCGCCAGCGCGGGTCGTCGATCAGCGCGGCGATCACCGCGCCGCTCATGTAGCCGGCGTAGTTGACGGCCGCGAGCGTGCCGCCCATCGCGTCGCTCAGACCGGCCTGCTGCTGCATCAGCGGCAGCAGCGGCGTGTAGGCGAAGCGCGCCAGGCCGATGCTCAGGACCAGGCCGGCGATGCCGCCGGCGGAGACCTGCCAGGGGCGGATCAGAACGTCTCCCAGTCGTCGCCGGGCGCGGACGTGGCGCTCGGGCCGGGAGCCGCTGCCGGCGCCTGCCTGGGCGTGGACGGCGCCGCGGGGGCGGGTCTCGCCTTGGCGACCGAGGCGGAAGGCGCCTTGGGCGGCGAGGGGCGCGTGGCCGCGGGCTTGGCTGCCACCGGCCGTGTGGTCGTCGGCTTCGCCATCGAGGCGGCGACTGCCGGCTTCGGCGTCGGCGGCGATGTCCGCGTCGGAGCTGGTGGCGGTGTCACGCCTACCGCGTCGACCGACCCCGGCTTGGGATCGCTGACCTTGAAGTGCCCGACCAGCGCCGTGAGCTTGCGCGCCTGGTCGCTGAGCGACTCGGCCGCGGCGGCGGACTCCTCGACCAGGGCGGCATTCTGCTGCGTCATCTGGTCCAGCTGCGCCACCGAGCCGTTGACATTGCCGATGCCCTGGCTCTGCTCGACGGTGCTCGCGCTGATCTCGCCGATGATGTCCGACACCCGCTGCACGCTGGCGACGATCTCCGTCATCGTGGCACCGGCATCGCGCACCAGCTGCGAGCCGGCCTCGACCTTGGCCACGCTGTCGCCGATCAGCGCCTTGATCTCGCGCGCCGCGCCCGCGCTGCGCTGCGCCAGCGCCCGGACCTCCGACGCCACCACCGCGAAACCCTTGCCGTGCTCGCCGGCGCGCGCCGCTTCCACCGCGGCGTTCAGCGCCAGGATGTTGGTCTGGAAGGCGATGCCGTCGATGGTGCCGATGATGTCGTTGATCTTCTTGGCCGAGGCATCGATCTGCGCCATCGTGCCCACCACCTCGCCGACCACCGTGCCGCCGCGCTCGGCCACCTCGGCCGCACTGCCGGCCAACTGGTTGGCTGTGCGCGCGCTGTCGGCGCTCTGCTGCACCGTGCCGGTCAGCTGCGCCAGCGAGGACGCCGCATGCTGCAGGTTGGAGGCTGTCTGCTCGGTGCGGTGGCTCAGGTCCTGGTTGCCGCTGGCGATCTCCTGGCTCGCCGTCTGCATGCCGTCGGCGCTGGCTCGCACCTCGCGGATCACCTTGCGCAGCGAGCTCTTCATCGCCGCCAGCGCGCGCTGCACGTCGCCGATCTCGTCGCGGCTGTAGTCGCGGTCGACATGGAACAGGTCGCCCTCGCCGATGCGCTCGGCCTCGGCCATCAGCGACTTCAGCGGCGCGGAGATCGTGCGCACGAAGTAGGCGGTGGCCAGGGCCAGCAGGCCCACGATCAGCGTCATCAGCGCCGCCACGCCCCACACGGTGCGCATGCGCTCGGCCCCCGCGGCCTCTCGCAGCGCCGCCGAGCGCCGCTGCTGCAGCGTGACGAAGTCCTGCTGCGCGACCAGGTACTGCTCGATGGCGGGCACGACCTTCTGCTGCAGCGCCTGGTGCGCGCCGTTCACATCGCCGCCGGCCTTGAGCTTGTTCGCCTCGTTGCGGGTGGCGATGTAGGCCTGGCGCCGTTCGGCGATCCGCGCCATCGCGGCCTTGTCGTCGTCGCCCTCGGCCAGGGCCTCGAGCTGCTTCTGGATCTCGTTGATCGTCTCTGTGGTCTTGGCGATGTCGCCCTTCATCGCATCGGCGACGGCGTTGTCGTTGGCCGCCAGCCCGGCCTGCACGCGGCTCGCGTTGGCCTCGGTGAGGCCGCGCCAGCGCAGCGCCAGCTCGAAGCGTTGCTGCTGTTTCTCCTGGGTCGCCTGCGCGACCTCGAGCAGGCTGCGGGTGCGCGAGGCCGCCCCCAGCGACATCACCACCGTCATGACGGACATGACGGCAACGGGAATCCAGAGTCGCGTGGCGATCGAGAACTTCATCGGTCTGGCGCCTTGTGTTGGGTCGGGGGGCTGCGCCGGGATGGTGCAGTCGACCTGCATCCCATCCTAAATCGGCCGAAGGGGGCACCGGCTTGAGGACAAACACTGCTAACCTGCCGCCCTGATCCGCGCCGGCCGCCCGATCCCGCAGAACTCCACAGAAGGTCCCGCCACGCCCATGAGCTTCCTGGCCATCGACATCGGCAACACACGCCTCAAGTGGGCGCTCTACGCGAGCCCCCAGCCGGGCAGCCCGATGCTGGCGCACGGTGCGCAGTTCCTGGAGAACATCGAGAAGCTGGCCGAGCACGACTGGGCCCGGCTGCCGGCGACGCCGGGCAGCATGCTCGGCAGCAACGTGGCTGGCGACGCGATGCGGCACCGCGTCGAGGAGCAGATGGAGCTGTGGGACATCGAAGCGCGCTGGGTGGCCTCGTCGGCGCAGGCGGGCGGCGTGATCAACGGCTACGACCACCCGGGCCGCCTGGGCGCGGATCGCTTCGTCGCGCTGATCGGCGCGCGGCACCACGTGCTGGCGCGCATGCGCGGGCAGACGCCGCGACCCGCGCTGGTGGTGATGGTGGGCACCGCGGTGACCGTGGACGCGCTCGACGCCGACGGTCGATTCCTGGGCGGGCTGATCCTGCCCGGGCACGGGATCATGCTGCGCTCACTGGAAGGCGGCACCGCCGGCCTGCGCGTGCCGACCGGCGAGGTGCGCGAGTTCCCCACCAACACCTCGGACGCGCTCACCAGCGGCGGCAACTACGCGATCACCGGCGCCATCGAGCGCATGCACCGCCACATCGTCAAGCGCTGCGGGCAGGAGCCGGTCACCTTGATGACCGGTGGCGCGGGCTGGAAGGTCTCGCCGGCGCTGGACATCCCGCACGAGTTGATCGACTCGCTGATCTTCGACGGGCTGCTGGCGTTGCAGGCTCATCGCCTGGCGCTGTAGACGGCACGGTCCGGCGCTGGGGCGCGTCGACCGCGCCCGACGCGTTTACACGTCGACCTTGAACCCGAGGTCGATCTCCGAGCCCGGCTGGCCGCCGCGCAGGCCCCAGTTCTCGCGCTCCACCTCGTTGAGGATGATCTTGACGTGGTCGGCGGGGACATCGAGCGCGCCGAGGCGGTCGACGATCGCGCGATAGAGGCGGCGCTTGGCCTCGATCGTGCGGCCGGAGAAGGCCGTCACCGTCACCAGCGTGTAGCGCTCGGGCCGCGAGAGCCGCGGCGGATGGATGAAGCGATGCGGCTCGTAGGCGATCAGGCGCACGCAGCGGTCTTCCGCCGGGATCTTGAAGCCCTCGACCGGCGCGGCCTGCACCGCTTCGATCAACTGGGTTTCCTGCTCGGGGGAACAGGCACGGCGGATTTCGATGAGGGTGCTCGGCATGGGCGCTGCGATGAGGGGCGACGGGAACGCGAGCTTATCGCGCGACGACCTGCCGGCTCTGGAAGTCGACGGGCACGGAGCTGTGCTGATGGACGACGCGCCATCGATCCTGCTCGCGTCGCATCAGCACGGTCAGCCGGTTCTCGATCGCGCGCAGCGCCTCGCCGCCGGCATCGAGCGCGGTGAACGCCAGCGTCGCCACGCCGCCGGCGACCTGGGTGTCGCACCAGGTCGTCACCTCCGTCGCGGTGACCCGCACGCGCACGTCGCGGATGCCGTCGAACCAGGCGGCGATCATGCCGCCCCAGTCCTCGCGGCCGGCGTAGTGCCAGCGGTCCCAGCTGTCGAAGACCTGGACGTCCTGCGCGTAGAGGTCCAGGAAGCGCGCCAAGTCGCGCTCCAGGACGGCGGCCGCGTAGTCGCCCAGGAAGGCATGGATCGGGTCATCGGTCATGGTGTGTCTCCTTGAAGCGGGATGGCTCCGTGGAGACGACGATCCAGGGCGGCGGATTTCGACCGGGACGGGGCCGGCGCTCGCCGGTCATCGGGCCCCCTGCTGATGCAGGCGCCAGTCGCGCTGCCATCGCGCGACGTTGTAGAGCAGCACGCCGACGGAACTCACCCAGAACATGCCCAGCCACAGGCCGACCACCTTGAGGGTGAAGATCATGTCGCCGTCGCAGCGGCCGCTGGCGTCGCAGGGGGAGGGGATGTAAAGGTCGATGAGCAGGGCCGTCGAGACGTTCCAGACCAGCAGACCCAGGAGGACGGAAATGAGCAGGCGATTCATGGCGGACGGGTTCCTTTCCTGGTGGAAAGCGGCCAGTTTCGCCACCGCTGCGGTGCTCAGGATGAGCCCGGTGTGAGCGCTCGGTGAGCTTGCCGTGCGGTGCACGGCAGCGGTCCGGTCACGCAGGGAGCCGTCAGCCCGCCCAGCTTTCCCGCAGCACGTCGCGGAACAACTCGGACAGCAGCGGCTCGACTTCCGGCCGATCCTTGGCGGGCAGTTCCAGACCCTCGATGCGGTCGAGCTCCCGCTCGATGAAGCGCTGGATCGGGACGATCTGCGGTGAGAGTCCCAGTTCGGGCGTCTGGCGCTTCAGGTCGACCAGATCGTGGATCGCGCTCAGCACGTCCTTGTCGTCATCCAGCGTCTGAAGCAGGCGCTGGAACTCGATAGGTGCTGGCTGATGCTCGCGTTCGAGCCAACGCACCGCAAGCAGCGGCCGCAGCACGTAGAAGTACTTCTTGAGCTTGACTTCGTCCGTTTGCAGGTGCGATCGATATGTCGTCTTCGCCATGCTGCGGTAGTGATGGATGCCGCGCACGATCGAGTACACGACCGGCAGCAATTCCAACGCCCGCGCGTGGAAGCGGCCGCGGCTCTCGTAGACGATCGGCGACTGGATCCATTCGACGAAGCCCGGGTTGGAGCCGCGGAACAGCCGCAGCGCCTTGCGCAGGTCCCAGCCGTTGATGTCCATCTCGTCGACGATCGGGTACTCGATGACGTCGCGCTGTTCCTCGAGGCCGATGGACAGGTACCAGTCCATGCGGTTGACGTAAATGAAACGGGCGTCGAAGTCGCTGTCGGGCGAAGCGAAACCCCAGGCGCGGCTGCCCGACTCGACGGCCAGCAGCACGCGCACCTCGTGCTCGGTTTCGGCCTTGCGCAGGCGCGCAAGGACCTCGGCTCGGGCCGGCTCGGGGATCGTGGAAAGGTGGCTAGTCGTGGTGGAACTCATTAGTCGATTGTCGGAGTGGCAGGCGAAGGGAAGATGGACCGGAGTCGCTTGAGGGCATAGGTGCTCCACAGGAATCGAACGAACTTGGTCAAGGTAGTACGCCGAAAGACTCTTTACTTGGCGACCGCTAGCCTTTCAGCGCGCGACTGATGTCCCGAAGCCGGATGAAACTTGGATCCTGAGCAAGAGAAGGCCTTGCAGCTTCAATGAAGTCCAGGCACTTCTCAAGGTCCCGTGCGTCCCACTTGAGCTCCTTCACCAGAACGTCGATGAGTTGCAGAGACTCGGCAGGAAAGCGCGTAGGGAGCCCCGACTGCCCTAACTTTCTAAGCGCGAAGTGAGGGCGCTCAAGCGGCACTAGCCAGTCTCGGATGGCGTGGAGCGCCTCAGGAAACCTGCCACCGGTGGCAATAATCAGATTGGCAATGTGGCTGCTGACAGCCTCGGATGCATAGTTTTTGTCCTTTGGCCATATGTCTTTCCAGAACGGGAGGATCTTCGTCTGCCAGTACTCCTCTCGTCGCTCACCAGCACCCTCCTGAGCATGCGCCAACGTGGCTGCAACCCGATGGAGGCCTTCCGGTGGAAGGCTTGTTATTGCTAGGCGAAGTTCGTTCGTATCGAATCCTTCTGCCGGCCGGATCGGCCCAAGTGCAAGGTAAGTCAGAAACGCGGCGAATTGATCTGAGTGTTTCCCAAGCTCCGAGAAGTGTGAGGCAGTTTGAAGCACGGATGGCTTCATCACTAGGAGAAGAGGCATATAGAGGCGAGGAGACCAAAGGAAGCCTTTCCAAGCAGCCCTTGCCTCATGGGCGTTCGTGTCCCAGTTGAATGAGGGGACTAGGAAAGACACTGTCCATTCTTGGTCAATTCGAAATAGAGTGATCAGACGTGAAGCAAGTATGACGCGACCGTGAAGATTCTGCGGGCGTGACATGTCAAACAGGTTGCTGAATCGAAATTTCAGATACGAGGGAAGACGATCGCCGTCACTTGGATTTCGATTGAACCAGTGATTGAGCAGCCCCTGCGTCACATGGCCAACCGGGTGATTGATGGCGCGAGTCAAAGGCTCGTCCGTATCCAAGGATTGCGGGTAATCGCCGTCGAGAACTCGGTCGCACAACTTGAAGAAGTGTGCATCGTTGTCATCAACGGCTGCTCCAATCGACTGAATCCAATAGGAGACGCTACGAGCCACGACATCGAATACTTGGTCCGGCATCGCAGCGATCAAGGGAGAAACCCAGCGCCAAGCCTTCACAGCCAAACCTGGTTCGCTCCATGCTTGAAGTGCTTCTTTCCAACGCTCAGCGGGCCAGACGTTCTCCCTACTCAAATCCCAAAGCGCCAATGCGGTGTGGAAAAACCTGGATCGGCAGGTTTCTCGCCAAGTGTCTTCATACAAGAATCCTCGCGGCGAAGCAGCTTGCATGAGCCACGCAACGATCTCGCGGCGCTTCCGCGGCGTAGGAACTATTTCTCGGAGCTGGTCGAAGTCTTCTTCGTTGGAGCTACTCATCCAATGCGAGAACTCCTCCGATTGATTCTCCGCGAGCCGCCATTCGGGATGCTTTGTGGCTATACGTTCCAGTCGTGCCGCAGCCCCTTTGCCTAGAACTACTCCGACTGACTGTAGCTTTGCGAGGCGAAGCCAGACGGCGTACTCGGCGATGAGGAGGTCTCGCTGCTGATCGATTTGATCGGATAAGGCGGCCCGAGCGCTCTTCACGGTCAAGGCATTTTCAAGCCGTAGTTGATTCCGCTTGTCGAGAGAGTGGCCACGAAGCGCAAGAAGTCGCAATACTTCCCGCTGGGTCTCAGAAGACCACAGCGTGAGGCCATTGTCGTCGATTAGCCAAGTGATCCAGTCCGTGACCGAAATAGCCTCTGAATGACTCGCGGCGAATAGGGCTAATCGTCGGAAGGTCGCATACCCGTAGGAAAACCAACCCCGCGCGATATGCGAGGCGCGCGCAACGTCCCGCTCGTGGATTCGAATCCAACCGTCCCGTAACAGCTCAATGAGCACTACCCATTCACGAAATCCGCGATTCTGGTTGTGCGGCTCAATTGAGGGGAGGTCCCAGAATGACCGGTCAGAAGTCGCGGAGGCGTCGCCGATTTCAATTTGCAGTTCAATGGCCTCGCGTAACAGCTGTTCCAGGTCTGGTAAGAACGTCGCTAATAGGTCGGGGAGTGCTGAGTCCCGCTCCTTGCCGGAGAGATAAGGCTGTACGTGCTCCGCGGCTAGGCAGGGCCCCCAGTCCAGCGCATACCGCACGCGTTGTCGTTCGTCGTCGAGCTCAAGCGATTGAGCAGACTCTCCACGCCACGACCGCCTCACTTCGAGTTGAGGTTCCAACAGGCTGCGAAGCTCTACACGTACCGAAGCTGTAGGTCCGAGGATCTTGGCTCGCTCAATCCACCCGTGTAGGTCGAAGAACCTAGCTGCAGATTTCACCCGGCCAGCAAGGTACATCCTCCAGAGGGCGCGCAAAGTGCGGCTTGGAATCGAGTTTGGTGATCGGTCGATCAGTGCTTTGATGGCCTCCATGTCGCTCTTGGCTTCAAACCCTTCGATCGCCGCGATCGCTGTTTCGATGCCGTACTTAAAGCTGGGGTGGGGAACGGTGCCTGTCTCGATGAACCAAAGAATCAGGTCGGGGTCGCCGATATGTCGCAAGAGCCAGCGCGACACCTGATGCATTACTTGATCGAGATTGTGGAATTGCGAGTCGGACCAGCACAGAGACATCCAAGGCGCGTGAGTGTATGGCGAGGGCCGCTGCAATAGACTGAAACGTAGCTTCTTATCTGGCACCGGGTTTGGACTCACACCGAACCGAATTAGATCTGAAAAGCAGAACCGTCGGTCCGTCAAAGCTTTAAGCCAACTGAGTGGGGGGCATGGCGTCATCTCGGCGAATCTCTTGGCCGGTAGTCCATCGGGATGCGCAAGCGCCCAAAGCATGCGTCCGACGAAATCGTCCTGCGCGGTGCTCTCCGACGGGTTTGCGGAAGCGTGCTCGGCAACTATTGCTTCTTTTCCCAGTGAGCCTGCTTGATATGTCTTTGCCCAGGCAGCAAGAGTGCGTGGCATGGCGGAGTGATCTTTCGAACCGTGAGCGCCAGCTAGTACTTCGTACAACACGGGTTCGACACCTTTTGCTCGCCATTCATCTTCCGTTGCTCGCTTGTTGTCGTTCTCGAACGAGCCGAACGCATACGCCTGCGGAGTAGCTTCGCCCAACATTCGATCTGCTGCGAGCGCGTCCATCATGTATCGGAGGACCGGATCGTTGATACCGTAACCGACGAAGCAGACGACGTAATTGCGAAACAGCTCGGTCACAAAGCGCGAGGCCCATCGCTCGATCAGATACGCTAGCCCGAAATCACCGCTTGTTACAACGAGGCGGTTTAGAGCGTGGGCATCAGCCTCTACCGGTTGTAGGCCGTGCAGGTATACGAGTCCATCCCATCGCGAATTCTTTGGGATTGGAAGGGACGGCGCTGAGTAGACGGTGTGCCTGTGCCGCAGACGCTTGGAAACAGTTTCGAAAATTCGATCGAAATTGGTGGTGACGAGTCGTAGCGCTCCGCGTTTATCTCGCGCAAGGCGGAGTAAGGCGTCGTGCGCGGTGGTCGCCATCGTGCGACGTAAATTCGGCTGAAGCGATTGGACCATTGCGTTGCGAACTGCGGGTCGGCCACCTTGATGTCGACGCTCTAGGAGGTCGAGCGTCACGTCAAACTGGGCCCTGTCAAAGGCGCCTTGCTCGAGCTGATTCATCGCCATTCCGGTCTTATCAAAGATCTGTTGCACCAATCCTTTGAACAAGGGCAAGCCCGCCGGATAGGAAATTCCAGCGCCGCAGAAGAACACGACCCGTCCCTCTTCCTGAGCTTGAATGAGTTCCTCGGGAACATCTGGACCGTTGATCACGAACTGCATTCCGCTTCCCTCCTGATTGATTGGCTGTGTGTGATGCGTTCCTCGTCGTCCTTGTGTGAGGACCAGATCCCGCCATCTACAGAGAACGGATTCGAGTCCTGAAAAGCGACAAAAAAATACCGGGCTTTGCCCGGCTTTTTTCGAAAGGGAAGGTTGCTTTACAGGATGAACCGGCTCAGGTCCTCGTTCTGCGCCAGCGCGCCGAGCTTCTCGTCGACCTGCGCGCCGGCGATCGTGACGGTCTGGCCGGCGTGCTTGTGCGCGTCGAAGCTGATGTCGTCCAGCAGTCGCTCCAGCACCGTCGCCAGGCGTCGCGCGCCGATGTTCTCGGTGCGCTCGTTGACCTCGAACGCGATCTGCGCCAGACGGCGGATGCCGTCCGCGCTCAGCTCCAGCGTCAGGCCTTCCGTCGCCAGCAGCGCCTGGTACTGCTTGACCAGGCTCGCATGCGTGCTCGACAGGATGGCCTCGAAGTCCTCCACCGACAGCGACTTCAGCTCCACCCGGATCGGGAAGCGGCCCTGCAGCTCGGGAATCAGGTCGCTGGGCTTGCTCAGGTGGAAGGCGCCCGAGGCGATGAACAGGATGTGGTCGGTCTTCACCATCCCGTACTTGGTGTTGACCGTCGTGCCCTCCACCAGCGGCAGCAGGTCGCGCTGCACGCCCTGGCGCGACACGTCCGCACCCCCGCTGTGCTCGGCACGGGTCGCCACCTTGTCGATCTCGTCGATGAAGACGATGCCGTTGTCCTGCGCATGCGCCAGCGCCGCGGTCTTGATCTCGTCCTCGTTGACCAGCTTGGCGGCTTCTTCCTCGACCAGCAGCTTCATCGCCTCGGCGATCTTGAGCTTGCGCGCCTTGCGGCGCTCCTGGCCCATCTGCGAGAACAGCCCCTTGAGCTGCTCCGCCATCTCTTCCATGCCCTGCGGGCCGACGATCTCCATCGACGGCCGCGCCTCGGCCAGCTCGATCTCGATCTCCTTGTCGTCCATCGAGCCCTCGCGCAGCCGCTTGCGCATCACCTGCCGGGCGGTGTTGTCGCCACCGGCGCTGTCCGCCGCCGGCGCGAAGCCGGTCGACGAGCGCGGCGGCGGTACCAGCGCGTCGAGGATGCGCTCCTCGGCTGCATCCTCGGCTCGGGCCCGCTGGAAGCGCATCTGGCGCTCGCGCTCCTGCTTGACGGCGATGTCGACCAGGTCGCGCACGATGCTGTCCACGTCCTTGCCGACGTAGCCCACCTCGGTGAACTTGGTCGCCTCGACCTTGATGAAGGGCGCGTCGGCCAGCTTGGCCAGGCGGCGCGCGATCTCGGTCTTGCCCACGCCGGTGGGGCCGATCATGAGGATGTTCTTCGGCGTGATCTCGCCACGCAGTTTCTCGTCGACCTGCTGGCGCCGCCAGCGGTTGCGCAACGCGATCGCGACGGCGCGCTTGGCATCGGCCTGGCCGACGATGTGCCGGTCGAGTTCGGAGACGATCTCCTGCGGGGTCATGCTGCTGCTCATTCGTGTGCTCCGGCGCCGGTCAGTCCAGCGTCTCGATCGTGTGGTTGCCGTTGGTGTAGATGCAGATCTCGCCGGCGATCACCAGCGACTGCTTGACGATGTCCACCGCGCTCAGCTCGCTGTGGTTGAGCAGCGCCTTCGCCGCCGCCTGCGCATAGGCGCCGCCGCTGCCGATGGCGACGATGCCCTGCTCGGGCTCCAGCACGTCGCCGTTGCCGGTGATGATCAGCGACGCCGTGCGGTCGGCCACCGCCAGCATCGCCTCCAGGCGGCGCAGCACGCGGTCGGTGCGCCAGTCGCGGGTCAGGTCCACCGCCGCGCGCACCAGATGGCCCTGGTGCTTCTCGAGCTTGGCCTCGAAGCGCTCGAACAGCGTGAACGCATCGGCCGTCGCGCCGGCGAAGCCGGCCAGCACCTGGTTCTTGTAGAGCTTGCGCACCTTGCGCGCCGTCGACTTCACGACGATCGAGCCCAGCGTCACCTGGCCGTCGCCGCCGATCGCGACCTGGTTGCCGCGCCGCACGCTGACGATGGTGGTGCCGTGGTACGGCGCAAGCGGGGAGGAGGAATCTTGGGACATGGTGGAGCGGACGTGCGGGGACGCCTTGAACGTCATGAAGGCCTCACGTGGGTTCCCGCGCGGGAATCACAAGGTGAGGAAAAGGGAGCGGCCCCGCCTGTGCGAATGCCGGTTGACGAGGCCGATGATCGGACATCCGGATGAAGAACGGGGCCAGAGGCCCCGTGGTCGCGAAGGTCGAAGCCGGCGCGCGGCGGTCGTCAGACGTGCCGCACCTTGACCCGGGCGTGCTCGTTGATGCCCATGGCGCCGAAGAACAGAGCCACCAGCCGGTGCGCGTCGCTGAATTGCACCGCGCGGTTCTCGCTGCGCCGCGCCAGCACCCAGTTCAGCAGGTCGCCGGCGGCCATGAAGTCCAGGCGGATCAGCTTCGGGCAGGCGATCGTCACCAGCGACGCGGCGCCGAGCTGCTCGGTCATCAGCGCCAGCGTCTCGCTGATGTCGCCGCTCAACTGGCCGGAGAGCTCCATCAGCGCCGCGGTGTTGACCGCGTCGGTCATCGTCGATTCAAGGAAGGCGATGCCGGTGTCCGGCGCCGCCGGCTGGATCGAGGAGGGCGAGCTCGTCGACAGCGCATTGCCGCTGATGCGGACATGGCACAGCGCCTTTTCCCAGCTGGGCGGCGACACCTCGTAGGTGACGCAGTAGTCGATCGCGACTTCGTCGAACTGGTCCGGGCGGTTGGCCAGGCGCAGCGCTTCCAGGCGCAGCATCCACAGGATGGGATCCGCGTCCCGGCTGCCGACCGGCGCCTGCTCCCGCAGCACGTTGAAGAAGTGGTCGCCCGACAGCCAGCGCAGGTCCAGCGCCTGCTGCGCCCAGGCGCGGAACAGGTCGCGCAGCTTGGCGCAGGCCTCGATGTCGATCTGGCGCAGCGGCGCCCAGTCGATCACCCAGGGCATCGGCAGGTTCTCGCAGCGGGTGCGCATCTGCGTCACCGCCTCGGTGTCCAGGTATTCCGGCGCCGTCCAGGAGACGCTGCTCGCGCGGCCGCGCGGGGCGCGCTCCTGCTGCACCGCCTCGGCCACCAGCTTGGGCAGCGAGAACCATTGCGGCGAGGACAGCCCGAACTGCTGCGCGTAGTCGTTGGCCAGCTGCTCGAACTTGCCCTGCTGGCCGGTCGCCCGGTACAGGTCGAACAGCACCAGCCAGGTCTCGGCGTGTTCGTGGCGCGCGCCACCCGCACGGGTGAGGTCGATCAGGCTGCGCTCGCAGTGCTCGTAGTCGGCATTGGCGAAGGCGATCACCGCCTCGTCCAGCTCGGCGTCGTGGACGACTTCGCTGACCTCGACCTGCGGATCCGCGACGCGGAAGCTCAGCGTCGGGATCTCCTTCTTCAGCTCGGGGATCGGCGCGGGCGCGGCGGCCGATTGCGGGGCCATGCCGCCGCCCATCGAGGCCGCGGCCGGCGCCGGCGACAGGTCCAGGCGCTCGATGTCAGCCGGCGAGGCGTGGTCGGACACCCGCGCGCCAATCTGGTCCGCCGGCTGCGTCGCGGCGAAATTGACCGGTTTGGTACTGGTCTCGAAGAAGCCGGGCGAGTGCTGGCCCTGCACCTGCGTGGGGACGAAACCTTCGCCCACCATCTGCTGCTCGATCTGGTCGATCTTGGCCTTGACGCTGGCTTCATCGCGGCGCGCGCCCTGGATCTCGCTGATGCGGCCCAGTTCGTCGATGCCGGAGGTCGCGTGGCCGCCAAGCGCGGCCAGCTGTTCAGGCGTCAGGCCTTCGCGGCGGATCTTGCGCAGCATGTCGAGTTCGCGCTTGCGCACGAAATCGTTGCGCCGCTTGCGCTCCACCATCGCCCGCAGCTCGGCCTTGGCGGCATCGGCCTCGGGATCGTCCTGGCGGGAGTTGATCTCCGCCCAGTCGGTCGTCGGATTGGCGACGAAGCGCGCCACCTTGCGGAAGAAGCTCTCGCCTTCTTTGGTGCCGTCTTTGGGGTCGGTCATGCTCTGGCGGACCTTGCTCTGCGCGCTGTCCGGCTCAATCGCCGAACATCTTCTGCTTCAGCTCACGGCGCTGCTGCGCTTCCAGCGACAGCGTGGCGGTCGGGCGCGCGATCAGGCGACCCAGGCCGATCGGCTCGCCGGTCTCGTCGCAGTAGCCGTACTCGCCGCTTTCCAGGCGCTGCAGCGATTGCATGATCTTCTTCAGCAGCTTGCGCTCGCGGTCGCGGGTGCGCAGCTCCAGGGCGTGTTCTTCCTCGATCGTGGCGCGGTCGGCCGGGTCGGGGACGATGGAGGTGTCCTCGCGCAGGTGCTCGGTCGTCTCGCCGGCGTTGGACAGGATGTCTTCCTTCAGCTGCGTCAGCTTGGCGCGGAAGAAGTCGACTTGCTTGTCGTTCATGTACTCGCTGTCCGGCATCGCCAGCACTTCGGCGTCGGTCAGTTCGGCACCGGCCTTGGATTTCCAGGCAGACGAGAGTTTGGGATCGGTCTTCACGGCAGGGCGGCTGTTCTGGTTCGTTGATGTCGGGGTCGAAGGCCGGACAGGGCTGTCCAGCAGAGAGACCGTGCTGTCGGGCGCGTCCGCGTCGGCGGGTTTGCCTGCCGCCGGAGCCTTGGCCACCTTGGCGGCGGCCTTGGGCGCGGCGGTCTTGGAGGCCGGTGTCTTGCTCACGTTCACTCTCCTAGCGGCTCTTTATACCTGCTCGACATGAGAAGCCGGGGCTTCCCGCGCTGGCGCAGGGGCCTGGTTCGGGCGCGGCGGATTGTAGCCACCTCCGCCGCCGCGCCGCCGATGGGTCTGAGCCATCGGTCAGTGTGGCACTAAGCCAGGCAGCCTTCCAGCCCCTGCATCAGGATGTCCTTCGGCAGATCGATGCCGATGAACACCATCTTGCTGACCTTCTTCTCCTCGGGCATCCACTTCGGACCGAGGTCGGACCCCATCAGCTGGTGCACGCCCTGGAAGATCACCTTCTTGTCGGTGCCCTTCATGTTCAGCACGCCCTTGTAGCGCAGCATCTTCGGACCGTACACCTGCACGATCGCGCCCAGGAAGTCCTCCAGCTTGGCTGGGTTGAACGGGCGCTCCGAGCGGAAGACGAAGGACTTCACGTCGTCGTCATGGTGGTGATGGTGCGGATGGTCGCAGTGCTCGCCGTGCTCGTGGTCGTGGTCGTGGTCGTGATGATCATGGGCATGGTCGTGGCCATGGTCATGACCGTGGTCGTGCGCATGATCGTGCTCGTCGGCGGCCAGGAAGTCGGGATCGATCTCCAGCTTGGCGTTCAGGTTGAAGCCGCGCAGGTCGAAGACGTCCTTGATCGGCACCTCGCCGAAGTGCACCTTGGACTGCGGCGCGCGCGGGTTCATGTGCTTGAGGCGGTGCGACAACGCGTCCACCGCGGCGGCGTCGACCAGGTCCGTCTTGCTCAGGAAGATCTGGTCGGCGAAACCGACCTGGCGGCGCGCTTCCTGGCGGGTGTCGAGCTGGTCGCCCGCATGCTTGGCGTCGACCAGCGTCAGGATCGAGTCGAGCAGGAAGGTCTCCGCGATCTCGTCGTCCATGAAGAAGGTCTGCGCGACCGGGCCGGGGTCGGCCAGGCCGGTGGTCTCGATGACCACGCGCTCGAAGTCCAGCTCGCCCTTGCGGCGCTTGGCGGCCAGGTCGGCCAGCGTGGTGCGCAGGTCCTCGCGGATGGTGCAGCAGACGCAGCCGTTGCTGAGCTGGATGATCTGCTCCTGCGTCTCGCTGACGAGGATGTCGTTGTCGATGTTCTCCTCGCCGAACTCGTTCTCGATGACGGCGATCTTCTGGCCGTGCGCCTCGGTCAGCACGCGCTTGAGCAGCGTCGTCTTGCCCGAGCCGAGGAAGCCCGTGAGGATGGTGGCGGGGATCAGTCCCGGCGCGGGACCCGTGGCTGGATTCGCGGCGGCGGTGTCAGGAACGGACGACATGGTGAACGACCAATCTATGGAGAAGCTTGGGCCCGGCAACTGGGGGCGGATGACTGTGTTTCAAGCGAATGTCAATGTCAATCGGTTATTCTGGCGCCTCCTCAACGACGGCACACACGACAGTGTCTGATCCCCAGCCTAGTCGGCCCGCCAAGCATGGCGGGCGTGGCAACGACCAACGCGGTCTCATCGATCGCGTGCTCGAATTCCTGCACCCCGGCCCGGACTCGACCAGCGAGCTGATCGAGAACTTCGCCGAAGCGGAGGAGCGCGATCTGATCGCGCCCGAATCGCGCCAGATGCTCGAGGGCGTCCTTCGGATGGCCGAACTCAGCGCCGGTGACGTCATGGTCGCCGCGCCGCGGATGGACCTGCTGGATATCCAGTCGCCGCCCGACGAACTGCTGGCCGCCGTCATCGATACCGGTCACTCGCGTTTCCCGGTCTACGACGGCCAGCGCGACAACATCATCGGCATCCTGCTGGCCAAGGACCTGCTCAAGCTCCAGCGCGCTCCGGAACTGAATCTGCGCGCGCTGTTGCGCCCGGCAGTTTTCGTGCCCGAGAGCAAGGGCCTCAATGAGCTGCTGCGCGATTTCCGTTCCAACCGGAATCACCTGGCCATCGTGATCGACGAATTCGGCAACACCGCCGGCCTGATCACGATCGAGGACGTGCTCGAGGAGATCGTCGGCGAGATCGAGGACGAATTCGACGTCGGCGACGGCGATGCTGGCATCTACACGCTGGCCGACGGCAGCTACCGCGTCGCGGGCGACGCCGAGATCGATGCGGTCAACACCGCCTTCGGGCTGTCGCTGTCCGACGCCGACTTCGACACCATCGGCGGCCTGGTGGCGCATGAGCATGGCCGCGTGCCGCGCCGCGGCGAGACCGTCGAGGTCGCCGGCCTGCGCTTCTCGGTGATGATCAACCGCGGCGGCGCGGTGCGCTGGTTCAAGGTGACCCGCGCGCCGGCGCCCGAGGCCGACGACCACAGCGGCTGATGCGCCGCGGCTCCTTGTCGGACCGGATCGACGGCGGGGCCCGCCAGGGCCGGTGGTCCTGGCAGCTTCATCCGGCGCTCGCGCTTGTCGCCGGGGCGCTGCACACCGCCTCGTTCTCGCCCAGTCCCGCCTGGTGGCTGCAGCCGCTGGCGCTGGCCTGGCTGGTCGCCGCCTGCGATGGCGTGCGGCCGCGCCGCGCCGCGCTGGCCGGCGCGCTGTTCGGCATCGGCTGGCTGGCCTCGGGGCTGTGGTGGCTCTACATCAGCATGCACGACTTCGGGCATCTGCCCGCGGCCGTGTCGGCGCTGGCGGTGCTGGCGCTGGCGTTGTTCCTCTCGCTCTACTACGCCGCCGGCATGGGTCTGGCGGTTCGCTGGTCCGCCGGCGCCGCGCCGACGCGGCGGGTGCTCGCCTTCGCCGCCCTGTGGCTGGGCGCGGAACTCGCCCGCGCGAGCTGGTTCACCGGCTTCCCGTGGATCGCCAGCGGTTACGCGCATGCGCAGGGGCCGCTGGCCGCGCTCGCGCCCTATGTCGGCGTCTACGGCATCACCGCGGTGGCGGCCCTGCTGGCGGCGGCGCTGGCGCTGCGCCACTGGGCGCTGCTGGGCGCGCTGGTCGTCGCCATCGGCCTGGCGCAACTCCTGCCGCGGGATTTCACGCGCCCGACCGGCACGCTGGCCGTGTCGCTGGTGCAGCCCAACATCCCGCAGGACCAGAAGTTCGACCGCGACCGCTTCGACCACAACCTCGACCAGATGACCGCGCTGATCGAGTCGGCCCGCGGGCAGGTCGTCATCACGCCGGAGTCGGTGCTGCCGGTGCCGCTGGCCTTCCTCGACGAGGCGCATGTGGAGCGCTTGCGCCGCGACGCCCGGCAGCGGCCGCTGCTGCTGGGCACCTTCCTGGGCAACACGACCGATGGTTTCGTGAACTCGCTGGCCGCCATGGGCTTCGCGGGCGAGTACGACTACGGCAAGCGCCACCTGCTGCCCTTCGGCGAGTTCATCCCGCCCGGCTTCCACTGGTTCGTCAGGGCGATGAACATCCCGATGGACGACCAGGCCAGCGGCACGCACCAGCGCGCGCTGGCCTTCGCGGGCCAGCGCCTGCGGCCGCTGATCTGCTACGAGGACCTGTTCGGCGAGGACGTCGTCGCCAGCGCGCTGGACCGCGGCGACGCGGCCGCCACGGTCTTCGTCAACGTGAGCAACCTCGCCTGGTTCGGGCCGCGCATGGTGCAGGACCAGCACCTGCAGTTCTCGCAGATGCGGGCGCTGGAATTCCAGCGGCCGATCGTGCGGGCGACCAACACCGGCGCGACCGCGCAGGTCGACCACCGCGGGCAGGTGCTGGCCCGGCTCCCGGCGGAGCAGGCGGGCGTGCTCGAGGTCACCGTGGAGGGCCGCAGCGGCGTCACGCCCTATGCGCGCTGGCTGTCGGCGGCGGGCCTGTGGCCGCTGTGGGCGCTGGCTGCGCTGGGGCTGCTGCCGGTGCTGGTGCCGGCCTGGCGACGCCGCCGCGACGGCGCCGGACGCGTCGCCTGACCGGGGCCCGCCGTCCCTGGGCGGCACGCCGGTGTCTCCCCCGGGCCGCACATAGAATCGGGCGTTTTGCTCCACCGCCGGCCCGACGGCCCGACGCCCCATGCTGACTTTCCAGCAACTGATCCTCCGCCTGCAGGAATACTGGTCCAAGCAGGGTTGCGCCCTGCTGCAGCCCTATGACATGGAGGTCGGCGCCGGCACCAGCCACACCGCGACCTTCCTGCGCGCGCTGGGTCCCGAGCCCTGGAAGGCCGCCTACGTGCAGCCCAGCCGTCGCCCCAAGGACGGCCGCTACGGCGAGAACCCGAACCGGCTGCAGCACTATTACCAGTTCCAGGTCGTGCTCAAGCCGGCGCCGGCCAACATCCTGGAGCTCTACCTGGGCTCGCTCGAGGCCCTGGGCTTCGACCTGAAGAAGAACGACGTCCGCTTCGTCGAGGACGACTGGGAGAACCCAACGCTCGGCTGCTGGGGCCTGGGCTGGGAGGTCTGGCTCAACGGCATGGAGGTGACCCAGTTCACCTACTTCCAGCAGGTCGGCGGCATCGACTGCAAACCCATCACCGGCGAGATCACCTACGGCCTCGAGCGCCTGGCGATGTACCTGCAGGGCAAGGAATCGGTCTACGACCTCGTCTATACCGACGGTCTGACCTACGGCGATGTGTTCCACCAGAACGAGGTCGAGCAGTCGACCTACAACTTCGAGCACAGCGACGTCGACTTCCTGCTGCAGGCCTTCGGCGCCTACGAGCGCAAGTCCAAGGACCTCATGGACACGCGGCTGGCGCTGCCGGCCTACGAGCAGCTGCTCAAGGCAGCCCACACCTTCAACCTGCTGGATGCCCGCGGCGCGATCAGCGTGACCGAGCGCGCCGCCTACATCGGCCGCATCCGCAACCTGGCGCGCGCCGTGGCCCAGAGCTACGTCGACAGCCGCGCGCGACTGGGCTTCCCGATGGCCCCCAAGGCCTGGGCCGACGAGGTCGTCGCGCAGATCGAGAAGAAGAGCGCCGAGGCCGCCGCGAAGTCCGGGAAGGCCGCGGAGCAGTCGGACAAGAAGACCGCCGCCTGACGACGAGGAACACCGCCCCATGACCACGAAGAACCTGCTCGTCGAACTGTTTGTCGAGGAACTGCCGCCCAAGGCGCTGAGGAAGCTGGGCGAGGCGTTCTCGGCGGTGCTGGCCGATGCGCTCAAGGCGCAGGGCCTGGCGCCGGCCGACGCGGCCGTGACCGCCTACGCCACGCCGCGCCGCCTGGCGGTGCATCTGGCCGGCGTCGCCGCCAAGGCCGCCGACCGCGCCGTCCAGCAGAAGCTGATGCCGGTGGCGGTGGCCCTGGACGCCGCGGGCAACGCCACGCCGGCGCTGCTCAAGAAGCTGGCGTCGGTGGGTGCCGACGCCACCGTCGTGCCCAGCCTCAAGCGCGCCCCCGACGGCAAGGCCGAGGCGCTGTTCCTGGACACCGTCGTCGCCGGCGTGTCGCTCAAGGACGGCCTGCAGAAGGCGCTGGACGAGGCGCTCGCCAAGCTGCCCATTCCCAAGGTCATGACCTACCAGCTGGCCGACGGCTGGAGCGACGTCAAGTTCGTGCGTCCGGCCCACGGCCTGGTCGCGCTGCATGGCGAGGACCTGGTCGAGATCGGCGCGCTGGGCCTCACCGCCGGCCGGACGACGCGCGGTCATCGCTTCGAATCCAAGGCCGGGACGATCACGATCCAGAGCGCCGACAGCTATGAGCGCCAGCTCCGCGAAGAGGGCGCGGTGATCGCGTCCTTCGACCAGCGTCGCGACGAGATCCTGCGCCAGCTGCAGGCGCAGGCCGCGCCGCTGGGCCTGACGCCGATCGACGCGCCCGAGCTGCTGGACGAGGTGACCGCGCTGGTGGAGCTGCCCAACGTGCTGTCCTGCCAGTTCGAGCCCGAGTTCCTGGCCGTGCCGCAGGAGTGCCTGATCCTGACGATGAAGGCCAACCAGAAGTATTTCCCGCTGCTGGACGCGCAGGGCAAGCTGACCCACCGCTTCCTGGTGGTCAGCAACATCCATCCGGACGATGCGTCCAAGGTCATCGAGGGCAACGAGCGCGTCGTGCGCCCGCGCCTGGCCGATGCGAAGTTCTTCTTCGACCAGGACCGCAAGAAGACGCTGGCCTCGCGCGTCGAGGGCCTGGGCAAGGTGGTCTATCACGGCAAGCTCGGCAGCCAGGGCGAACGCACCGAGCGCGTGCGCGCGATCGCGCATGCGATCGTCAACCAGCTGCGCATGGCCCAGCACCCGTACACGGTCGAGGCCAAGGACGAGTTCGACGTGCTCGACAGCAAGGCCCAGGAGGCCGCGCTGCTGGCCAAGGCCGACCTGCTGACCGACATGGTGGGCGAGTTCCCCGAGCTGCAGGGCATCATGGGCGGCTACTACGCGCGCCATGAAGGCTTGCGCGACGGCGTGGCCAAGGCGATCGAGGACCACTACAAGCCGCGCTTCGCCGGCGATGCGCTGCCGCGCAACCACACCGGCACCGTCGTGGCGCTGGCCGACAAGCTCGAGACGCTGATCGGCCTGTTCGGCATCGGCCAGCTGCCCACCGGCGACAAGGACCCGTTCGCGCTGCGCCGCCATGCGCTGGGCGTGATCCGCATCCTGGTCGAGAACCACATGCACCTGTCGCTGCCGGAGCTGATCCAGGGCGCGCTGCCGGCCTTCGGCGAGCTGATCCAGGACCCGACCGAGGCGCTGCTGGGCTTCTTCGCCGACCGCCTGGCGGTGAGCCTGCGCGACCAGGGCTACAGCGCCCAGGAGGTTGACGCGGTGCTGGCGCTGAGCCCGGCCCGCCTGGGCGATGTGCCCAAGCGCCTGGGCGCCGTGCGCGCCTTCGCCGCGCTGCCCGAATCGGCCTCGCTGGCCGCGGCCAACAAGCGGGTCGGCAACATCCTCAAGAAGATCGAGGGCGAGTTGCCGACCGAGGTCCAGCCCGCGCTGCTGACCGAGGCGGCCGAGCGGGCCCTGGCCGACGCGCTCGCCGGCGTGAAGCCGCAGGCCGACGCGCTGTTCGAGCAGCACGACTACGCCGGCTCGCTCAAGGCGCTGGCCGCGCTGAAGGCGCCGGTCGACGCCTTCTTCGACGACGTGATGGTGAACGCCGAGGACCCTGCGCTGCGCGCCAATCGCCAGGCGCTGCTCAAGCAGCTGCACGACGCGATGAACCGCGTCGCGGACCTGTCGCGCCTGGCGGCCTGACGCAGAACGGAGCCTTCGATGCCCAACCGGTCCGACCATCCGCATGGCATGAAACTGGTGATCCTGGGCCGCGACGGCACGATCAACCGCTACCGCGACGACCATGTGAAGTCGCCCGAGGAACTCGAGCCGCTGCCCGGCGCGCTCGAGGCCGTCGCGCGGCTCAACCACGCCGGCTGGCACACCGTCATGGCCACCAACCAGCCCGGCATCGGCCGCGGGCTGCTGGACATGGCCTCGCTCAACGCGGTGCACCTGCGGCTGAACCAGCTGCTGGCGGAGAAGGGCGGCCGGCTGGACGCCGCGTTCTTCTGCCCGCATGCGCCGGAAGAGAACTGCAACTGCCGCAAGCCGCTGCCGGGGCTGGTCGAACAGATCGGCGAGCGCTTCGGCGTGGACCTGCAGCAGGTCCACATGGTCGGCGCCAGCGTGCGCGACCTGCAGACCGCGCACAACGCCGGCTGCGTGCCGCATCTGGTGCGCGGCGACCGCCTGGCCGGCGTCGACGAGGCGCAGCTGCAAGGCCAGATCGCCCTGGTGCCCGGCTCGCGCGTGCACCAGGACCTGGCCGCCTTCGCCGAGGCCCTGATCCATGAGGAACGCCGCGCGCGCGCCGAGTCGCGCGGCGAATCCGCTGAACCCGATACCGCTCCTGGAGACCTGGGCTGATGCTCATCGCGCTGCGTTCGATCCTCTTCGTCCTCTACCTGATCGTCACCGTCGTGCCCTGGGGCACCGCGGTCGTGGTCTGCTCGCTGTTCCTCAACAGCACGCAGCTGTACTGGATGTGCGCCAACTGGCTGCGCGTGGCGATCTGGGGCGCCCGCTTGATCTGCGGCGTGCGCTGGCGCGTGCGCGGCATGGAGCACCTGCCCACGGACAAGGCCCAGTCGGTGATCCTGCTGTCCAAGCACCAGTCGACCTGGGAGACCTTCGCCTACCCGATGCTGATGCCGCGGCCGCTGGCCTACGTGTTCAAGCGGGAACTGATCTACATCCCGTTCTTCGGCTGGTCCATGGCGCGGCTGGACATGATCCACATCGACCGCAGCAAGCGCAGCGAGGCCTGGAACAAGGTGGCCGCGCAGGGCCGGCGCATCGCCGGGCTGGGCAACTGGATCATCATGTTCCCGGAAGGCACGCGGGTGGCGCGCGGCAAGGTCGGCGAGTACAAGACCGGCGGCACGCGACTGGCCGTCGAGACCGGCGTGCCGGTGGTGCCGATCGCGATGAACTCGGCGAGCTGCTGGCCGCGCAAGAGCTTCCTGCTGCGCCCTGGCGTGGTCGACATCTCGATCGGCCCGATGATCCCCAGCACCGGCCGCACGCCGGCCGACCTGATGAAGGAGGTGCAGGGCTGGATCGAGACCGAGATGCGGGTGCTGGACCCGGCGGCCTATCCCGCCGACGGCGCCGCCGCGATGACCGGCGTGCCGCCTGCGCCGCCGGCCCCGCCGTCCACGTCGGCCGCCGCCTGATTACACTCGCAGCCCATGCTGCCTTCCAAGCTGCGGGGATTGGGCGCGCTGCTGAACTTCACGCAGCTGTCGCTGTTCGACACCGAGCCCCCGCCCGCGCCTCCGCCGCCCGCACCGGATCCCGTCGCCCCGACGCCGCGCTTGCGCGGTGAGGCCGGCGCGTCGCTGCGCCAGGTCTTGCTGCAGGGACAGGCGATCCCCTACGAGCTCAAGCGCGCGCGCCGCCGCAGCATCGGCTTCACGGTGAGCGAGGAGGGCCTGCGGGTGTCCGCGCCGAAGTGGGTGCCGCTGGGCGACATCGACAACGCGCTGCAGCAGAAGGGCGACTGGATCCTGCGCAAGCTGGTCGAGCAACGCGAGCGCGCCAAGCGGACGCAGGCGGCCCGTGTCCACTGGGGCGACGGCTGCAGCCTGCCTTACCTGGGCGAGCCGCTGATCGTCGTGCTCGATCCGTCGATGACCGGCACGCGGCTCGACGAGGGCCAGGCCGATCCGCAGCCGACGCTGGCGACGGTGCCGCGCCGCATGCTCTACCTCGGCCTGCCGCAGACCGCGGCGCCGGAGCAGATCCGCGACGCGGTGCAGGCCTGGCTGCAGCGCCAGGCGCGGCAGCTGTTCGAGTCCCGCTGCAGACACTTCGCCGGGCCGCTGGGCGTCACGATGACCGGGCTGCGGCTGTCCTCCGCGCAGACGCGCTGGGGCAGCGCCAGCGCCGACGGCATGATCCGGCTCAACTGGCGGCTGATCCACTTCTCGCACGCGCTGATCGACTACGTCGTCGCGCATGAACTGGCCCATCTCAAGGAGATGAACCACAGCCCCCGGTTCTGGGCGGTGGTGCGGTCGGTGTTCCCGGAATACGAACTCGCGCGCGATCGCCTCAAGCAGGCGGTGCTGCCGCTGATGGACGAGGCCTGATGCCGCGTCGGGATTTCGTCAATCGTTCCGCTTGATAGCGGTAAACGTTCGCATTTCCCCCTTTGGGGGGGCTTGTAGCTGATTTGGGTGGGGCTGCACACTGGATACCGCTGTCATCACTCGCATCTGAGTCAGAACCTCCTCCCGCGTTCCGCTCCCGGCGGCGCTTTGGTCCCCCAGCCTTCCCGGCTGCGTCTGGTCGACCCGCGCTCAGAGCCGACAAGCTGATGCATAACAAGGCGCAGCGCCGCCGTCCCGTGATCGGGGCGGCGGCGACTGTCTTTCCGGGCCTCGTTTTTCTTCAGGCCGAGAAGCGATGGATGCCATCCGCATCCAGCGTCCGCCGCAGCAACCCGCCCAGCCACAGCCGATGCAGGTGAGCCACCGCCTCGCCCATGGCGAAGGTCGTCTGGTGCAGGTCCAACGGCCGGCGGAACATCATCGGCAGCAGCTCGGCCGCGTGGCAGGGCTTGGCGGTGCAGGCCTCCAGCACTTCGGCCAGCCGCTCCTGGTGGTGCTGCTGCAACTGGTCGATGCGCGCGTGCAATCCCCGGAAGGGCTTGCCGTGCGCGGGCAGCACCAGGGTGTCGGCCGGCAGCGTGCTCAGCCGCGCGATCGAATCGAGGTAGAGCTGCAGCGGATCCGCCTCCGGTTCCACGTCCACGACCGAGACGTTGGTGGAGATCCTCGGCAGCACCATGTCGCCCGAGATCATCACGCCCAGCGTCTCGCTGAACAGACTGATGTGCTCCGGCGCGTGGCCATGGCCGACAAGGCAGCGCCAGTCGTGATCGCCGATGCGCACGCTCATGCCGTCCATCAGCCGGCGGAAGGCGGGCGGGATCGACGGGACCATGCTCGGGTAATAGCTCGCGCGGCCGCGGATCTTGTCCAGCGCCGCCGGATCGGTCAGGCCGTGGCTGCCGAAGAAGGCCGCCGCCGCCTCGCCGCCCATGCCCACCGTCGACGAGGACGCCACCCGCGCCAGCTGATAGTCCGTCGCGCTGATCCACAGCCGGCACTGCCAGCGCTCGGTCAGCCAGTGGGCCAGGCCCATGTGGTCCGGGTGGAAGTGGGTGACGATGACGCGCAGCACCGGCAGGCCGTCGAGTCGCTCGGCGAAGACCCGTTCCCAGTTCGCCTTCGTCGCATCGCTGTGGATGCCGCAATCGACGATGGTCCAGCCCTCGCGCCCGTCCTGGACGTCCCGCAGCAACCACAGGTTGATGTGGTCCAGCGCGAAGGGCAGGCCCATGCGCACCCACCGGAGGCCGGGCAGCAGGTCGAGCGCCTCGCCCGGACCGGGGAGGGTGTCGCCCAGGGGGTAGGTGAGTTCGGATTCGCGAGGATTGGCCATGGCTTTAGACTTACGTTTACGTCAACGTCATTAGCCAGTGTAGCCATGAGCCCCTCACCCCGCCCGACCCCGGCCGATGACCTGCCCGAGGACGCGCTGCCCGAAGCCGGCGACGACGCGGGACCGCTGTTCACCATCACCGAGCTGGCGGCCGAGTTCGACATCACCCCGCGCGCGATCCGCTTCTACGAGGACATGGGCCTGCTGACGCCCGCCCGCGCCGGGCGCAATCGCGTGTACACGCAGCGCGACCGCACGCGGCTGAAGTTGACCCTGCGCGGCAAGCGGCTGGGGCTGTCGCTGCAGGAGATCAAGCAGCTGGTGGACATGTACGACAACCAGTCGGACACCGTGCCGCAGCTGCGCGCCTTCCTCGGCGTGCTGGACCAGCATCGCAAGCAGCTGCAGCAGCAGCTCAGCGACATCGAGGTCACCCTCGCCGAGATCGCCCAGCACGAGGAACGCTGCCACGCGCTGCTCGCCGAGGCCGGCCAGCCGGTCGACAGCTGAGCCGCCACCCGCTGACCGCGGCGCGCGGACGAAACCCGGCCCTGCGCGTCGCGCCGCCCCACACGGCGCCGCCCTACACTCCGCTGCCATGAACGGCCTGCATCTCACCGCCGACCTGGCCCGCTGCGCGCGCGCGGCGCTGCTGACGGACGCCCCCGGCCTGGCCCGCCAGGCTCGCGAGGCGGTGGCGTCGGCCGGACTGACCGTGGTGGGCGAACACTGGCATCGCTTCCCGGCCGCGGCCGACGGCTCGCCGGGCGGCATCACCGGCATGCTGCTGCTGGCCGAGTCGCATGTGGCGCTGCACAGCTGGCCCGAACTGGCCGCGGTGACGCTGGATGTCTACGTCTGCAACTACGGCGGCGACAACTCGGCCAAGGCGCGCGCGCTGATGGCGGCGCTGGTGGCGCTGTTCGAGCCGGCCGAGGCCGACCTGCAGTCGCTCGAACGGGGGCGTCCGGCCCCCCGGACCGAGTGATGACGCGACCGTGGCGTTTTCCCCGCTCGCCCCGGCGGGGGATCGGCGGGGACCGCCGGCTTCACTAGACTCTCGCCCGGGCCAGGACGGCCTGGGAGAAGAGGGATTGATCGAGAACAAGATCGAGCTGGAGCTGTTGCCCAAGGCACCTCCAGCCGCACCGCCGGCGCCGATGCCGCCGGCGCCGCGCGCGCCGGTCCTCAAGCCGGCGGTCGCCGCGCCGTCGGAGCAGGCCGGGCCGATGGCCACCGGCCTGCTCGCGAAGCTGCATGAGCAGCGACTGGAGTTCACCGGCACCGGCAGCGAGTATTTCCGCATCTGGGTCGTCAACGCCCTGCTGACGCTGGCGACGCTGGGCGTCTACTCCGCCTGGGCCAAGCGCCGCAAGGCGAGCTGGTTCGCGCGGCACACGCTGCTGGCCGGCGACGGCTTCGATTTCCACGGCGATCCGCGCCGCATCCTGATCGGCCGCGTGCTGGCGCTGGCGCTGCTGGTCTGCTACGGCCATGCGTTCGAGTGGTCCAAGGGCGCCGGCTTCGCGATGCTGGCGGTGCTCTACGCGTTTGGCCCGATGCTGTTCGCGGGCGCCCAGCGCTTCAAGCTCGGCAACACCAGCTGGCGCGGCGTGCGCTTCGGCTTCCAGGCCAGCGCCGCCACCGTCTACGCCTCCTGCCTGCCGCTGCTGGTGGCGTGGACCGTCGTGTCCGTCGGCGCCGGCATGGGACTGGGGCCCATCGTCATCGGCATCGCCGGCCTGGCGGTGGGGCTGCTCTTTCCGCTGGCGCATGGCTGGCTCAAGCGCTTCCAGCATCGTCATGCCCGCTATGGCGCGCTCGAGTTCGACTTCGAGCTCCCGGTGCGCAAGTTCTACGGCCTGTACCTGACGCTGGTCGGCGTGGGCCTGCTGGGCGGCTTCGTCGCCGGCGTGATCGCCGCGGTGGCGATCGGCGCGCTGAAAGCCGTCTTCGGCGCGCAGGCGTCGCTGGTGGCGATGTTCGCGCCGCTGGCCACGATGGGCGTGCTGTGGGTGATCGGCTGGCCGATCTACATCGCGCGGCTGCAGAAGCTGATCTGGGACAACACCCGGCTGGCCGGCGGCATCGAGTTCGCGTACCAGCTGCCCGCCTTCTCCCTCTTCAAGACGGTGATGGGCCACGGCCTGCTCACGGTGCTGACGCTGGGCCTGTACTGGCCCTTCCTCGCGGTGCGCATCGCCAAGCTGCGCATCGAGGGCATGACCGTGCTGTCCGATGAGCCGCTGGACGTCCTGGTCGTGCGCGCCGCCAGACGGCGCGGCCCCGGCGCGGTCGGGGACGGCGTGGCCGATGCCTTCGGCCTGGACATCGGCTGGTGAGCGGGGAGACATCGCCATGAGATCGCAGAGCTACACCGCCACCGCCCGGTGGTTCGACGGCGTCGAGAACCGCCCGCAGGAAGTGCGCGTGCGCCTGAGCCGCCACCACCTCGAGTTCATGCCCTGGCCGCCTCGCCCGCAGGCCTCGTCCTCGATGCCGCCGTCGGAGGCCGAGCTGGCCGCGTCGCGCCCGTCGCTGCCGGGGCTGCGTCGCTACACCCGCAAGGGCCTGTCGGTCGGCGAATGGTGGCGCGGCAGCCCGACGCCGGTCGGCCTGCCCGACGGCGGCACGCTCTGGGTTCCCGCGGACAACGCGATGGGACGCGCCCTGGGCGGCCAGTCGCTGACGACGCAACTGATCTCGAGTTGGGCGATGTCCCTGTGCTGCCTGGTCGCGCTGATCGCGCTGGTCGCCTGGTTCGACCGCCAGGGCGCGGGCCTGCTGGCGCGCGTGGCGCTGCCGCTGGTGCCCAAGCAGCTCGACATCGCCGTCGGCGACAAGGTCGAGCAGGAGGTGACGGCGCGCTGGCTCAAGCCGTCGACGGTCGCGCCGGCGCGGCAGGCCGCGCTGCGCCAGCGCTTCGAGGAGATCGCCGGGCGGACCTTCCCCGGCCAGGCCCTCAAGCTGCGTTTCGCGCGGCTGGGCAACAGCGGCGGCTTCAATGCCTTCGCGCTGCCCAACGGCACGCTGTTCCTGCTCGACGGGATGACGCAGGACCTGAGCGACGACGAAGTGATGGCCGTGCTCGGTCACGAGGCCGGGCATGTGAAGCATCGCCATGCGATGCGCCACCTGGTGCAGGGCATCGGCCTGGTGGCGGTGGCCGGCGTGGTGATGGGCGATTTCTCCACCGTCGCGGCCAGTTCGATGGCCTCGGTGCAGACGCTGCGCTACGGGCGCAACGCGGAGCGCGAAGCCGATGCCGAGGCGCAGCGCCTGATCCTGCGCGAGCACCTGCCCAACGAGACGCTGGTCGGCGTGTGGCTCAAGCTGCGCGACGCGATGCGGCGCGAGGGCCACACGAGCGAGGGCGTCGAGTGGCTGTCGTCGCACCCGCCGATCAGCGAGCGCCTGGAAAGCGCCCGTCGCGCCGCGCAGAACGCCGACCCGGTGCGCTGAGTCGGCGCGCTGACCCGGGGCCGGCGGCCCGGGACGGCCGGTCCCGGCCGCCGGCGACTCACTTCGCGCTGCCGCCGCTGGCGGCCTCCTGCTGGCCCTTGGCGACGGCGGTCGCGGCGGCCGGCGCCCCCGGCTTGAACTGGCCCATCACGTCGCGCTTGCCGCGCTCGAGGTAGGGCACCGGCTGGTCCATCCAGGCGGGCCGCGGACTGCCCAGCAGGTAATGGTCGAAGAACTCGGCCATGTGCACGGTGAAGTGCTTCATGTTGTCGCGGTCGCGCAGGCCGTGTTTCTCGCCGTTGTAGTTGAACCAGTAGGCCTCCTTGCCCAGGCGGCGCAGCGCGGTGAAGAACTCGATGCCCTGGTACCAGGGCACCGCGTCGTCCTCGTCGTTGTGGATGGTCAGGTAGGGCGTGGTGACCTTGTCGACGCGGAAGATCGGTGAGTTCTCCAGGTACAGGTCGGGCCGCTCCCAGGGCGTGGCGCCGATGCGGCTCTGGCCGTGCTCGTACTGGAAGGCGCGGCTGATGCCCGCGCCCCAGCGGATGCCGCCGTAGCCGCTGATCATGTTGGCCATCGAGGCGCCGGCCTCCGCCGCGCGGAACTCGTGGGTGCGGGTGATCAGGTAGTTGATCTGGTAGGCGCCCCAGCTGTGGCCCTGGATGCCCACCCGCTTCGGATCGACATAGCCCTTGGCGATCTGCTGGCGGACCGCCGGCAGCACCGTGTTCATCGCGCTGCGGCCCGGGTGGCCGGTGGTGTAGACGATGTCCGGGCGCAGCACCAGGTAGCCGTTGGAAACGTAGCGCGTGACGTTGATGTTCTGGCCCGGCGCCGGCGGCACGTAGCGATGGCGGTTGTCGCTCATCTTCTCGTAGATGTAGACCATCATCGGGTACTGCCGCTTCGGGTCGAAGTCGGCCGGCTTGGCCAGCAGCGCGCGCAGCTTCCGGCCGTCGGCCGCGGTGTACTCGATCAGCTCCTGCGTGCCCCAGGCATACCGCGACTGCTGCGGATTGGCCTCGCTGATGCGCTGCGGCCGCTCGAAGCTCAGCGTCGAGGTCCACAGGTCGGGGAATTCGGTGAAGGTCTGCTGCGTGAAGACGAGGCGGTCCGCGTCCTTGGCCTTGATCAGGCCGCCGATCATCTTGTCGTCCTGCAACAGCGTGGTCGGGACGCCGCCGCTGGCATCGACGCGGAAGTAGCCGCTGGCGCGCGTCAGGTCCTGCGTGCCGGCCAGCATCAGCGCATCGGCGGGCAGGGCGCGCTGGTCGGCGTCCTCGGGGTCCAGCGGCACCACGCGCAGCTGGACCTGCCGCTTGCGGCCCCAGCCCTGCGTCAGGTTGCGCGACTGGCCGGTCGCCGGCTGCACGGCCCAGAGGTCGAACTTGTCGTAGAGCACGACGCTGTCGTCCCCGGCGGTCCAGCCCGCGCTGCCGTAGGCGGTTGGCAGGTCGGGCACGTCGCGCTCGTCGTTGTCGAAGCGGGCCTTGATCTTCCCGGTCAGGTCGATCGCCTGCGCGGTGTCGGTGCGCCAGGCCATCCAGCGCGCGGCCGGCGCGTCGAAGCCCAGCAGGTAGCGGCCGGTCGGGGACAGCGTCGGCGCATGGCGCAGCTTGCGCGCGAGCGGCGTGGGCGCGCCGGTGTCCAGGTCGACCGCGTAGGCGTCCACGTACACGCCTTCCCAGGACATCAGCGGGCGATACGGCAGCTCGCTCAGGCCCAGCGCCACGCGGGCGTTCTCGTTGACCTGGATCGTCGGCAGGTCCACGGTGCCGAGCTGCACGAAGCGCGCGGCGTCCACGTCCTGGCCGAGGTGCACGACGGCGCGATAGCTGCGCGTGCGTTCGCGCTCCGCCTTGGCCTTCTGCGCCGACTGCAGCTCCGGATCCTTCCAGTGCCAGAGGTCCACCTTCATCGGCTCGGGCGCGTCCTTGGGCTCGGGCGCGGGCAGCTCGGCGGTGCCGAGGAACAGACGCTGCCCGTCCTTGCTGAAGGCCAGCGGCGCGTGCTCGCTCGGCGTCCAGCCGGAGGGCATGCCGGCGGTCGCGGCGCTGACCAGCACCGTGGCGCGGTCCTGGCCGGCCTGCCAGAGGAAGAGCTTGAACGGCGTCGGATCGGGCTTGTCGGCCTTCCCGTCCTTTGCGTCCTTCGCGCTTTCCTTGGCGCCGTCCTTCCGGTCCTCGGCTTCCCGGGCCTTCTCGGTGGTGCGGGTTTCGGCCACGTGGTCGCGGTTGGTGACGAATGCCAGGCGGCGGCCCGCCTCGTCGAAGCGCAGTTGCTTGTAGCTGCCCGCGCCCGACATCACCGCGCGTGCTCGCGTCGGCGCGCTCGGGTCGATCAGGTAGACGCCTTCGCGGGCGCTGTCGTCGGCCGCGGGTTTCGCCGCCGCGACTGGCGTGGCGGGGGGCACGGCGCCGAGCGCGTCCGACGCTGGCGGAGCGGCGGGCGCCGGCGGATTCGCCGAGGCCGGTGCGGACGGCTCCACGGGCCGGGGCTCCGGCGCGGCGGCAGGCGTCGTCTTCGCCGCGCCGGAGGCGCCGGCGGGGGCTTTCGCATCCTTCACCGAGACCACGTAGGCGAGCAGGGTGCCGCCGTTGTTCCAGGCGAAATCGGCGGCGTCCTTGAAGGTGTTGCGCTGGCCGGTCTGGGCGTCGATCAGCAGCAGATCGTTGCCGGGCAGCTTCTTCGCGGCTGGCGCGCCGCCTTCGGCCGGCGCTTCCTGGTCGAGGGGGACGTCCGCCCTCGTGCGGCCCGTGCCGGCGTCCAGCTCCGCGTCGACCAGGACCTCGCCCGCGGTTTCAGTCTCGCTGTCGGCCCTGGCGGCCGGCGCCTTGGGATCCTTCGCACCGTTCTTCTTCGCGGGTGCTTCCAGCAGCATCGCCAGATGCACGCCGCCGTCCTTGCCCCAGCCGAAGCGCTTCACGCGCTCGACCGTCTCGACCTTGCCGGTCGCCAGGTCCATCCAGGCCGCGCCGGGCTTGGGCGCGTCGTCGCCCTTCTTCTTGTCCTTCTTGGCTTTGTCGATCTCCACGCGCGTCGGCTGCACGGCGAAGGCCACGAAGCGGCCGTCGGCGCTGAACTGCGGCGCGGTGCCACGCGGCGCGCGGTACTCGCGGCCATCGGCGACGCGGCGTACGACCAGCTCGCCATCGGCCTCCTGCGCCACCAGCGCGTAGGCGATCCACTGCCCATCGCGGCTCAGCTGCGTGTGCTGGATGCTGCGCCAGGTGGCGTAGACGTCGTGCGTGATCGGCGGCAAGGCCGAGCTGGGCTGAACAGCGCTTGCGGCCGCGGCGGCGACCGGCGTGGTCGCCTGCGGCGGCGTGGCCGCGTTCAGCGGGGCGAAGGGCAGCAGCGCCAGCGAGAGCGCGGCCAGCGAAGGCGGAAGAAGCCGGGTGGGCATGGTCGAGGACGAGGACATGGGGTCGAGAGGGCAAATGGGGCGGAAGGGGCGAGGGGCGGCATCCGCGTGAGCGCGGGGTGGGCGCTCGATCAGGCGGCGGCGGTCAAGGTCTTCACGAGCCAGGCCTGCAGGGCCTGGATCTCATCCATGCTGACCTCGTGCGCCATCGGGAACTCGTGCCAATCGACCGCATGGCCGAGGCGGCGCAGTTCGGCCAGCGAGGCCTTCGCCCGCGCCGGCAGCACCACGCCGTCGCCGGTGCCGTGCGCCAGGAAGATTGGCGTGGCCGCGTTGGCGGGACTGCGCTGCGCCTCGGTCGTGTCGAGCAGCGGCAGGTAGCCCGACAGGCCGACCAGACCGGCCAGCCGCCGGGGGTAGCGCAGGCCCGTCATCAGCGTCATCGCGCAGCCCTGCGAGAAGCCCATCAGCACCACCCGCTCCGGCGGGATGCCGAACTCGCGCTCCTCGCGGGCGATCAGCTCCTCGATCAGCGCCTGCGACGCGCGCAGGCCGTCGGCATCCTCGCGCTGGCTGAGGTCGCCATGGCGGATGTCGTACCAGGCGCGCATGCGCATGCCGCCGTTGATCGTCACCGGGATCTCCGGCGCGCTCGGCAGCACGACCCGCAAGCCGCCCTGCGCCAGCACCGGCGACAGGTCCAGCGCCTGGACGACGGGCACGAAGTCGTTGCCGTCCGCGCCCAGTCCGTGCAACACCAGCAGGCTGAAACGGGGCGCCTCGCGCGTCTGCAATTCAATGGTTTCGAGCGTCATGGGCGGGAATGCTAGTCCGCGATGCCGTGCCGGCACTGGGTGGAAACGCCCTGTCGCGCGACATCCGCTCCGCATCGCGCCCACCTGCATCCGGTCGCACGCGGGTCGCGGCGGCGCGGGTCGCTGCGTAGCCTGCATTCCATCGCATCCCTCGATGCGCGACTTTCAGGAAAAGGAGCCCCCATGTCCGACAGCGAAGAACTCAATCGCCTGGCCGATCTCCACCAGCGCGGCGTGCTCAGCGACGAGGAGTTCGCCAGGGCCAAGGACCGGGTGCTGAATGCCGGCACCCGCCCGTCCGCATCGACCACCTACGCCTATGCGGCCCCCCAGAGCGGCGCGCCGGCCGTCAACGCGATCAATGCCTTCCGGCGCAGCCGCGACGACCGCTGGATCGGCGGCGTGTGCGGCGGCCTCGCCCGGCTCAGCGGCCTGGCCGCATGGTTCTGGCGCATCGTCTTCTTCGCGCTGACGATGTGTGCCGGCGGCGGGATGCTGCTGTACTTCCTGCTGTGGATCTTCGTGCCGATCGAGGACTGACGCTTCGGCCGCTCAGCGGCGGCCCTTGAGCAGGTACGCGGAGGCGAGCCAGCGGCGCTCGACCTCCGCGTCGGCCATCCGGGCCTCCAGATGTCGCCAGGGGCAGTCCAGCCCGTCCATGCGCAGGATCGAGTGCATCGCCGCGCCGAGCACGAAGCAGTTGCTCATCGGCATCCACGGCGGCGCCCAGGCCAGCCCGGCCGCAACGATGCGCGCACCCGGCTTCAGCACGGCCAGCGCGCGGTCGACGGCTTCGATGCTCTGCAGCACGTCGTGCGTGAAGAAGAACAGGGCCGCGTCGGCGCGGCGGGCGCCAAGCGCGGACGCATACGGTGCCTCCTCGGCCGTGGTCGGGAGGTAGTCGACCGGGGTTTCGAGGTGATCGGTGAGCGCGCGCTGGCGGGCCTGCCGCATCATCGTCTCGCAGGGTTCCACGGCGACGATCCGCCCCGTCGGTCCGACCGCCTGGCTGAGCCCGGGCAGGCTCAGGCCCGTGCCGGCGCCGATGTCGAGCACCGTCTGCCCCGGCGCCAGATCCAGCGCCGCGATCGCCTCGCGCCGCAGCGGGGCCACCGGCATCAGCTCGTAGTCGTAGATCGGCGCGCGGTGCGCGTAGAGCGCGTTCAGGGCCTGCAGCGCCGGCCGGGTGTCGGGCGTGTTCATGAGCTCCCTTTTTTTCGCGGGCCAGCTTCGCGTGGCGCCTCGCGCGGTGTCAAGCAAGAAAAACGGTGCGTCACGGAACCGTCACCCGCCGCCGAAAGAATCGCGGCCCATGTGCGTCGAACTCACCACAGGTACGCGGCTTGCCCGGCGTGCCGCCCGCGTCCTCCCGCCTCTTTGTGCGGCCCTGCTCGTCATGGCCACGATGCCGACGGCCCGAGCCGAACCCGCCGCCCGGGACACCCCCGCGCCGGTGGCCACGGCGACCGAGGTGGCCGATCTCAAGTTCTCCCAGTTCTTCAAGTCGCCGATCGGCCCCGCGGGCCTGGAACTGTCGGACGCGCTGCGCGCCGCCGACGGCCGTCCGGTGCGCCTGGTCGGCTACATGGTCGCGCAGGAACAGGCCCGGCCGGGCCGCTTCTGGCTGACGCCGCGGCCGGTGCGCATGAGCGAGCACGCCGACGGCGAGGCCGATGACCTGCCCGCCGCGACGGTGACCGTGCTGCTTGATCCGTCGCAGCAGGGTCGCCTCGTCGCCCATCGCGACGGGCTGGTGTCGCTGACCGGCACGCTGTCGGTGGGTCGCGTCGAGGACGAGACCGGCCGCGTGTCCTGGATCCGCCTGCGCCTGCCGCCCGGAGCGTTGGAGGCCGAGGCCGCCTCGGCCACGCGGCCCGATGGCGCGGGCCATCGCCACTGAGCGCGCCCGCGCACGCCCGGCGTCCCCGCAGCCCCTCCGCCCCTCCGCCCCTCTACCGATTCCTTCGATTCGAGCCCCGATGATGAAACACCTGCCTTCCTTGCTCGCCGGCGCTTGCGCGCTCCTGGCGCTGAGCGCCGCCCACGCGGCTCCCACCGTGACGCGCCTCACGCCGCCCAGCGAGTTGTTCTCCAGCGGCCGTCCCGAGCCGGTCATCGCGCGTTTCCTGCCCGGCCAACGTTTCGACCTGCAGGCCACGATCAAGCCCGATGCGGGGCAGCGCATCACCGCCGCGCGCTTCCTGATCGACGGCAAGCCGGTCGATGCGACCGTCGCGCTGCGCGACTGCTCGGCCGGCTGCGTCAAGGGCGTGGCGGCGGAGACCGCGATCGCGACGGTGCGCGCGGTCAGCCTGCAGAAGGCCGGCCGTCACACCTTCAGCGTCGAGGCGACCCAGGCCGACGGCCAGACGGTCAGCGCCACCGGCAACCTCGACGTGGTGTCCTTCACCACGGCCATGGGGCCCAAGGTCAAGAACCTCATCATCCTGGTGGGAGACGGCATGGGCGCGGCGCAGCGCACGGCCGCGCGCATCGTCAAGGGCGGCTACGCCCAGGGCAAGGTGATCCAGCCGCTGGCGATGGACACCTTCCCGGCGACCGGGATGGTCAAGACGGCCTCGCTGAACTCGGTGGTGACCGACTCGGCGCCCGGCATGACGGCCTACGTCTCCGGTAACAAGAACAACAACAATGAAGAAGGGGTGTTCCCGGACGACACGGTCGATGCCTTCGACAACCCGCGCATCGAATACCTGTCCGAATACCTGCACCGCACGCAGGGCAAGGCGCTGGGCGTCGTCACCACCGCCGACGTCTTCGACGCGACACCGGCCGGCAACGCGGTGCACACCAGCAATCGCGGCGCAGGCACCGGCATCGTCGACCAGTTCTTCGACGACCGCGCGCGCACCGGCCTGACGGTGCTGCTGGGTGGCGGTCGCAAGTGGTTCCTGCCCGCCGGCACGGCCGGCTCCGAGCGCGCCGAGGCGAGCGACTACGCCTTCTCCGCGAGCGATCCGCACACCGCGGAGATCGTGAAGCGCTGGGGCGCGGCGCCGGGCGCGAAGGACAAGGGCCGCGACCTG
Organism: Mitsuaria sp. BK041; assembly: GCF_014193085.1. Classification (NCBI taxonomy): domain Bacteria; kingdom Pseudomonadati; phylum Pseudomonadota; class Betaproteobacteria; order Burkholderiales; family Sphaerotilaceae; genus Roseateles; species Mitsuaria sp. BK041. The sequence continues at coordinate 87,939 of NZ_JACHYT010000001.1, forward strand.
ATCCGTGAGTTCCAGGACGCGGGCTACCGCTATGCGCCGACGCGGACGGCGCTGGACGCCGCTGTCGCCGGCGCGGGCGCTGACAAGCTGCTAGGCCTGTTCGCTTTCTCCAACATGAATGTGGCGCTGGACAAGATCGATGGCCGCCGTGGTGCGAAGAAGGGCCTGGCCGGTGGCAGCGTCGTGGACGACTACGGCTTCCCCGACCAGCCGATGCTCGACGAGATGGCCCGGGCCGCGCTCGCGACGCTGCGCAAGCAGCCCCAGGGCTTCGTGCTGATGATCGAGGGCGCTTCGATCGACAAGCAGGCGCACAACATGGACAGCGAGCGCTGGATGCTCGACACCATCGAGTTCGACCGTGCGGTGCAGGTGGCGCAGGACTTCGCGCGGGAGCAGGGCGACACGCTGGTGATCGTCACCGCCGACCACGAGTGCTCGGGCGCGGCGCTGATCGGGGGCTCGATGCTGACCGACCAGGCGCTGCTGGACGCGGCGACGAAGAAGGGCGCGGCCAACCTGCGCGACAAGGTGGTCGGCGTCTACGAGAAGGCGGGCTTCCCGCGTTATCGCATCGCCGCCGACGGCTATCCGGAAGCGACCGACATCGACTACCGCCTGCTGGTGGGTTATGGCGCGAACGCGGACCGCTACGAGGACTGGCGCACCAACCAGACGCCGCTGCGCGATGGGCAGCAGCCGCTGGCCAAGTCGGAGCCGCTGAAGTGGTACCCGGCCAATGCGGCCGAGCGCGACGACGCGCAGGGCGAATTCCTGGTCACCGGCCAGGTGCCCGGCGAGCAGGCGGTGCACACGGCGACGGACATCCCGCTGTCGGCCTTCGGCCCCGGCGCGCTGGCCTTCACCGGCGTCATCGACAACACCGATGTGTTCTTCAAGCTGGCGCAGGCGGCGGTCAAGGGCACGACGGCGCCCGCCGACGCCTCGGGCGCGAAGCGGCCGGCGAAGTCGCCGCGACGGTGAGCGCCGCGACGGCGCGGTAGCGACTGCGGGCGACCCGTCGACCCATCGACACGGCGACCGGCAACCCGCAACCCGCAACCCGCAACCCGCAACCCGCGATTCTCGGCTGGCGGCTGGCGGCTGGCGACTGGCGACTGGCGACTGGCGACTGGCGACGCTAAGCCAATATCGCCGACAGCCGCGCGACGGCCTCCTCGATCACCTCCGGCGGCGCTCGCTCGATGCGACGGGCCTGTCGCGCTTCCAGGTCCATCATCCGGATCTTGTTGATCAGCACCGCACCCTGGGTCTTGCAGCCCGTGCCCGTCAGCATCACCGCGAAGCCGGCATGGCGGGCGAAGTCGCCGCCTTGCGTGATGGGCGCCACCAGCACGTCGCCGAGCCGGTTGAAGGCCTGCGGCGTCAGCACCAGCGCCGGGCGCGCCCCCCGCTGCTCTCGGCCGAGCGTGGGATCGAAGGGCACGGCGACGATGTCGCCGCGATCGAAGGCCTTCCTCACCACGCCTCACCTCCCTCGGGCTTGAGCGCGTCCCAGGCGGCCATGTCGGCCGGGGGCGGGGCCGACAGGTCGCAGGCGGCGATCATCTCGTCGAGCGTGTATTTGCGCCTGGGCGTCAGGACGAGCCGGCGGTCCGCCGTCGTCTCCAGCGTCAACGCGTGGCCGGCGGCCAGGCCCAGGTCCCGCAGCACGGGCGGCGGGAGAATCAACGCGGTACTGTTCCCCATTTTCTTCAACACCACTTCCATGACCGTTCCTTCCCGCGGCAGACAGGTCCGCATTCTAGGCAGGCTGGCGGTCTCAAGTAAAACAAAGTTGTACGATCATTGCCTGGTCGGAAAGACCGCCGTAAGCGGTCGACTGACGGGCCTTGCGGCGGCATGCATCGAACGAGCAACCATCGTCCACGAGTCGGCCTCGATCGGAAATCGCCAAGAAGGGCGCCGCCCATCGGGGGAATCGGCGGGCCGTTTGGGGGGCGATGGTGGGGGTTGAAAGCCAGGCGTCAGGCTCGGACCGAGGGCTCGGCCCGATCCCCCTGGGGGACCATCGCCTCCGCTGCCCGCACCAGGCACATCGCCGACGCGCCGGCGGCAAGGCCGGCGCGCCACTGCCGGTCCTCCAGGACGCCACCGATGCCGACCACCGGCACGCCAGCCATCCGCGACCACCAGCGCAGTTGCGCCAGCCCCTGCGGGAGCCAGGGCATGTCCTTGGTCGTCGTCGGCCAGAGCGGACCGCAGGCGATGTAGTCGGGCGCGAGGCCGCGGGCCCGGCACAACTCCCACAGGCTGTGGCTCGACAGGCCCAGCTGCACGCCGTGCCGTGCGCGGCGCTGCCACAACGCCTCGCGATCCTCGCCCGCCAGGCCGGCCCAGTCCTCCTGACCCAGATGCAGCGCCCGTGCGCCCTCGTCGAGCGCCAGCCGCCAGTGGTCGTTGATCCACAGCGTGCTGGAGCGGCCGGCCATGTCCCGCACCGCCTCGCGGATCGCCGCGCGCAGCCGGTCCTCATCGACACCGGCACCGCGCTTGATGCGCAGCTGCACATGCTCGAAGCGACCGCTGAGCGCCATCGCGGCGACACGCTCCGGGCGGTCGGTGATCGCGTAGAGACCGCCGGCAAAGGTCGGCGGCCGGCGCGAGGCCGGCCACAGGACTTCGCGCCAGCGCGTCAACGTCGCCCGGTCGGGCGCGGTGTCGTCGCCGAAGCCCATCACCGGCATCGCGCGCGGGTCGTCGACGAAGCGGCGGTCCGGTCGCAGCGGTCCCGGGCCCGCGCCGGCCGCATGGCCGTCGCGCAGCGCCGACCAGGTCAGCATCTTCGCGAGGATCACCGCGTCTGGCACCGCGAAGCCGCGCGCCAGCGCCGCCGCCGCCGCGGCCGCGAAGGTGCAGCCGCTGCCGTGGTGATGCGCCGACGCGCCATCGCGACCGGACAGCCGCGGCAGCGCGATCCAGCCCGTCGCCAGCGGGCTGTCGAGCCAGTCCAGCGACAGCCCATCGGCCAGCGCCGCGTCGTCGCCGCCGGTGACCACCACGGCCTGCGCGCCCAGGCCGCGCAGCATCGCGGCGAGTTCCGGCACCGGCAGTTGCCCGTGCGCGACGCCCAGCAGCCGTTCCGCCTCGCGCCGGTTCGGCGTCAGCAGGGCCGCGGCCGGTACGAGCTGATGGCGATAGGCGCCCAGCAGCGCCTCGTCGCAGAAGGCAGCGCCGCCCGCACTCGCGCCCAGTACCGGATCAACCACCAGCAGCGCGTCGCCGCTTTGCGCCAGCAAGGCATCGACGGTCGCCGCGCTCGCGAGCAGCCCGGTCTTGATCACGCGCGGCGGCAGGTCCTGCCGCAGCGCGCTCAGCTGCGCGCGCACCTGGTTCGGCGGCAGCGGGAAGACCGCGTTCACGCCGAGCGAGTGCTGCGCCGTCACCGCGGCCACCACCGGACACAGATGCACACCCATCGCCGCGGCGGCGCGCGTGTCGGCGCTCAGACCCGCGCCGCCGCCGCTGTCGGTGCCGGCGACGCTCCAGATCACCGGGGGCGACGGGTCTTCGGTCCACGGCGTCAGCGCTGCGAGGTCGGGATCGACCGCCTCGGCCCACGGCGAAGGCAGGCTCGGATGCGGCACCAGAGGCGAAGGCAGTGCGCTGCCTGACGGCGATGCCCGGCGGTTCTCGCGTTCGCTCATGCGTCCCCCAGCAGGAAGGCGTGGCCGCTGACCGGCGTGCTCGCGACGGCGAACGACTGCGCCGCCATCAGGCCGGCGCGCCAGGCTCGCCGTCCCGCGCCCACCGCGTCGCGGAACGCGCCCGCCATCGCGACGGGGTCGCCGGCCTGCGCCACCGCGCTGTTCAGCAGCACCGCGTCGAAGCCCAGTTCCATTGCCCGCGCCGCCTGCGACGGCGCGCCCAGTCCGGCGTCGATGACCAGCACCGTGTCGGGCAGGCGCTCGCGCAGCGTGCACAGGCCGTGCAGGTTCAGCAGTCCCTGGCCGGAGCCGATCGGCGCGCCCCAGGGCATCAGCAGCGGGCAACCGGCGTCGAGCAGCCGGCGGCCCAGGATCAGGTCCTCGGTGCAGTACGGGAAGACGACGAAGCCCTCTCGCGTCAGCTCGGTCGCGGCGGCGACGAGCTCGAAGGGATCGGGCTGCAGCGTGTGCTCGTCGCCGATCACCTCCAGCTTGATCCACGCCGTGCCGTAGAGCTCGCGCGCCATGTGGGCGAGCTGCACCGCCTCGCGCGCGCTGCGGCAGCCCGCCGTGTTGGGCAGCAGCCGCGCGCCCTGTTCGCGCCCGGCGGCCAGCGCCTGCGCGAGCGCGCCGTTGTCGCCCGCCTGCAGCGTGCGCTTCAGGCCGACCGTCAGCACCTGCGACGAGGACGCGCGGATCGCCTCGCACAGCACCGCCGGGCTCGGATAGCCGGCCGTGCCCAGGAAGAAGCGGCTGTCGAGCGCGACACCGTCGATCAGCAGCGGATCGGATCTGTTCGTCATGTTCGTCATCTCAGCCTCCGACGATCGGTTGGAAGAACAGGACGACGTCGCCGTCGCTGAGGGCCGTCGCGGGACGCGCGTCGCGCGGCACGAAGCGGCCATTGAGCGCCGTTGCGACTGCGGCGGGCTCGCGCCGTTCGAGTTCCAGCAGTTGCGCGAGCGTGGCGCCGGCGGGCAGCGCCACGGCGCGGTCGTCGAGCCGCACGGTGATCGAGGGCAGGGCGGTCATGGGAAAGTCTCCAGGGAATCGGTGGCTGGAACGCGCTCGCCGATGAGCGCGCCGAGCGTGGCCAGGCCGGCCTCGCCGAGCAGCCGCTCGACCAGCGCGGGCGCCAGCAGCCAGCCGTGGCGGTACAGGCCGTTGAGCCGCAGCAGGCCGGGCTCGTGATGGGTGAAGGGCAGGTTGTCGGGGAGGGCCGGGCGCAGATGGCGATCCAGCCGCACGATGCGCGCCTCGGACAGCGCCGGCAGCACGCTCTGCGCCGCGGCCATCAGTTCGACGGCGGAGCGCAGCGACATGGGGCTGCGGTCCTCGCTCTCGATCTCGCTGGCGCCGACGACGAGCTCCTCGCCGGAGCGGGGGACCAGATAGACGCGATGGCGCGGATGCAGCAGCCGCGCGGGATGCCTCAGGCCATGGCCCGGCAGCGACAGCGTGACGATCTCGCCCCGCACGCCGCGCAGCGGCAAGGGCGGCCGCGCGCCTAGACCGCGCGCATCGATCGCCCAATCGCCGCGCCAATGCCCGCCATCGGCGAAATGGAACTCGCCCGGCAGCACCTGGTCGACGGGCCGCGCCCAGTGCCAGCGCGCCTGGGCTGCGCCCGCCTGCAACGCGGTCATCGCGGCGGGCGGCGAGATCAGGCCCTCGCGCGGCAGCAGCCAGCCGCGCAGGCCTGGCGCGAGCATCGGCTCCCGCGCCCGCAGCGCCTCGGCATCGAGGGGCTCCGCGCCCGGCATGCGCATCAGCGCGCGCTGCGCGGCGCCCAGATCCGCGCGATGCGCCAGCAACAGGCTGCCGTTGGCCTGCAGCGGCACGGGCAGCGGCAGCGCCGCCACGATGCCGGGCCACAGCGCCAGCGAACGCCATCCCAGCGCGGCGATCGCGGCGCCGCCCTGCTGCTGCTCGGCGAGCGGGCTCAGCATGCCGGCCGCGCTGAACGCGGCGGCCCCCTGCGCGTCGAAGGCGGGCGCCGGACCGGGCGACGCGTCGAAGACCTCGACGCGATGCCCGGCGCGCGCGAGCGCCCACGCGAGCAGCCGCCCGGCGAGCCCCGCCCCGGCGATGGCGATCGCGGCCATCGCGCTCAGTCCTGGCGGATCGGGATGTAGAGCTCGGCGCCGCCGGCGCGGAACTCCGCGCTCTTCTCGCGCATGCCGTCCTCCAGCTGCGCGCTGTACTCGCGCACGTCCTGCGTGATCTTCATCGAGCAGAACTTGGGCCCGCACATCGAGCAGAAGTGCGCCACCTTCGCGCTGTCCTTGGGCAGGGTCTCGTCATGGAACTCGCGCGCCGTCTCCGGATCCAGGCCCAGGTTGAACTGGTCCTCCCAGCGGAACTCGAAACGCGCCTTGGACAGCGCGTCGTCGCGGGCGCGCGCCGCCGGATGGCCCTTGGCGATGTCGGCCGCGTGCGCCGCGATCTTGTAGGCCATCAGGCCCTGCTTGACGTCGTCGCGGTCGGGCAGGCCCAGGTGCTCCTTGGGCGTCACGTAGCACAGCATCGCGCAGCCGAACCAGCCGATCATCGCGGCACCGATGCCGCTGGTGATGTGGTCGTAGCCGGGCGCGATGTCCGTCGTCAGCGGGCCCAGCGTGTAGAAGGGCGCCTCGTCGCAGTGCTTGAGCTGCTCGGTCATGTTGGCCTGGATCATGTGCATCGGCACATGGCCCGGGCCTTCGATCATGGTCTGCACGTCGTGCTTCCACGCGATCTTGGTCAGCTCACCCAGCGTGCGCAGCTCGGCGAACTGGGCCTCGTCATTGGCGTCGGCCAGCGAGCCCGGCCGCAGGCCGTCGCCCAGCGAGAAGCTGACGTCGTAGGCCTTCATGATGTCGCAGATCTCTTCGAAGTGCGTGTAGAGGAAGTTCTCGCGGTGGTGCGCGATGCACCACTTCGCCAGGATCGAGCCGCCGCGCGACACGATGCCGGTGCGGCGCTTGACCGTCATCGGCACGAAGGGCAGCCGCACGCCGGCATGGATGGTGAAGTAGTCGACGCCCTGCTCGGCCTGCTCGATCAGCGTGTCGCGGAAGAGCTCCCAGGTGAGGTCCTCGGCCACGCCGCCGACCTTCTCCAGCGCCTGGTAGATCGGCACGGTGCCGATGGGCACGGGGCTGTTGCGCAGGATCCAGTCGCGCGTGGTGTGGATGTTGCGGCCGGTGGAGAGGTCCATCACCGTGTCCGCGCCCCAGCGCGTGGCCCACACGAGCTTCTCGACCTCCTCCTCGATGCCCGAGCTGACCGCCGAGTTGCCGATGTTGGCGTTGACCTTGACCAGGAAGTTGCGGCCGATGGCCATCGGCTCGAGTTCCGGATGATTGATGTTGGCCGGGATGATGGCGCGGCCGCGCGCGACCTCGTCGCGGACGAACTCGGGCGTGATGATCCCGGGGATCCGCGCGCCCAGGCCCTGGCCGGCCAGGCGCTGCTCGCGCTCGCTGTCGGCGAGGTACTCGTGCATCCAGGCGCGGCGGCCGTTCTCGCGGATGGCGACGTACTCCATCTCGGCGGTGACGATGCCGCGGCGCGCGTAGTGCATCTGCGTCACGTTGGCGCCGGACTTCGCGCGCCGCGGCGTGCGGTTCAGCGCCGCGCTCTGCGCGCGCAGCGCCTGCTGCTGCGCGGCCTCGCGCAGGCCGTCGTCGAAGAGCTGGATCGGGCGGCCGGTGTAGGCCTCGGTGTCGCCGCGCGATTCGACCCAGGCGGCGCGCGTGGCGGGCAGGCCGCGGCGCACGTCGGTGGTGACGGCGGGATCGGTGTACGGACCCGAGGTGTCGTAGACGGCGATGCGCTCGCCGTTGGTCAGCGCGATCTCGCGCAGCGGCACGCGCAGCTGCGGATGCAGCACGCCGGCCTCATGCGTCTTGGTCGACGCCGGCAGCGGCGCGCGGCTGGCGGCGAGGCGGTCATGGAACTCCGCGGCGGCATCGGGGCTTGCGGCGGTCGGGGGCAGGTTGTGCGTCAGGTCCAGCATCAGGGTCTCCGGTTGGGCGCCGGAGGCTGGACTGAAGGGAACGCGGGCGTGAGGAACTGGGCCCTTCTCGTGGCACGGCGCACGGGCGGCGCGCGAGGAATGCGCGGGGATCGCCGAGGTGCGCCTGGAAGGGCGGGCTCTTCTTACGCCGGTACGAACCGGATCAAGTTCAGCGGGTCCACAGCTTCATCGCCATGTCTCAGCCCGTGCCGCGCCGCGCTGTCGCGCGGATCGGCCCAGGGCACCCCGGAGCAGGCGCGCAGTATAGGTCGGTCGGCGTGCGGGCCCGCGAGATCGTGACTTCCTCGACGCCATCGGCCCTGCGGCCCGCTGTTACATCCTGATTCCGGGCAAACCCCGAGGTCTCGTCACGGTGGTGACTTCTTACACTGCGGCGCTCATGCCGGGGCGCGAGAACCAAGACCAAGAGCCGTAGACAAGACCGGCGTTGTCTCCAAAAGAGAGCAACCAGCGCAATCGAGAGGGTGGAGTGATGAGCAGCCGTAGTCTCCTGAACGTCCGGCGTCACGGTCTGGCGCTGTGCCAGGTCTTGAGCTTGTCCCTGGTCGCGATGGCCGCGCAGGCGCAGACGGCGACGTCCGCCGCGCCCGCCGATCCCAAGGCCCCGATGAGCGATGTCGACCGCGCCAAGCGCGATGCCGACAAGGTTTTCCAGTGGATCAAGTTCCACGCCGAGAAGGGCGAGAAGAAGACCCCCGAACGACACGAGGCCAAGGCCGACGCGGCCAAGCCCGTTGCCCGTGCGGTGGCCACGGCCGCGCCGGCGCCGGCGCCCGCGGCACGCCGCCAGGACCTCGATCCCGCGGCCGAACGCGCGCTCGCCACGCGCAACGCCGCGCAGGAGGCGCCCGCGGTCGCCGCGGTCGGCGCCTCGCCCGCGCCGCTCGCGCAGACGGCAGCTCAGACGGTGGCGCCGCCCTCGACCGCGCCGCAACCGCTGTCGGAGGCGCCCGCGCCGCAGGTCGTGTCGATGGCCGCGCCGTCCATGGCCGCACCGGCCGGCCGTGCGCCCGAGCCGGAACCACCCGAGGCCGACGAGCCGGTGCCGCTCAAGCTCGTCCGCAAGGTCGATCCCGAGTACCCCCGCGCCCTGCTGGCCCAGCAGCGCCAGGGCTCGGTGCTGGTGCAGTTCACCGTCCGGCCGGACGGCTCGGTGGATGCGGCGCAGGCGATGCGTTCGCCCGATCGCAAGCTGAGCGCCGCCGCGATCAACGCGGTCAAGCAATGGCGCTTCGAGCCGATCCCGACGCCGCGCCAGGTGAGCGTGGAGATCGGCTTCCAGGTCGATTGACGCGAGGCGCCGCCGCGACGGCGGAGCTCAGAGCCCGTACATCGCCGCCTGGTCGAAGGGCGCGAGCTCCGCGGCCATCGCGTCGAGGAACAGCCGCGTGCGCAGCGGCATCAGCCGTCGCTGCGGGAACACCGCCCAGCAGGTCGATGGTTCCGCGCACCAGTGCGGCAGCACGCGCGTCAGCTCGCCGCGGTCGACGAAGCCCTGCGCGTACTGGTTGCCGACCCAGGTGATGCCGAGCCCCGCGCGCGCCATGTGCAGCAGCATGTCCGGCGCGTTGACCAGCGTGCGGCTGTCCGGCACGCCGACCCACTCCGTCCGCTGGTCGGCCTTGCCGTCGACGATCCCGGACAGTCGCCACGGCAGCGGCTCGCCGGCGCGGCCCAGGATCATCAGGCCATGCATGCTGAGCAGGCCCTCGGGCAGCTGGGGCTCGCCATGGCGTTGCAGGTAGGCCGGCGACGCGTACAGCCCGCTGCTGAAGATCGCCAGCCGACGCGCCGCCAACTGGCTGTCCGGCGGCAGCTGGCCCATGCGCACCGCGATGTCGAAGCCTTCCGCGATCAGGTCCACGCGCCGGGGCGACAGGTCCAGCTCCAGTTGCACCTCCGGGTAGTCGCCGACGAAACGGCTCAGCATCGGCGTCAGCATCTGGTGCGCGAAGTCCGCCGGCATCGACACCCGCAGCCGACCGGTGGGGCGCTGCTGCCGATGCAGCGCCAGCGCCAGCGCGCCGTCCACCTCGCCCGCCAGCGTCCGCGCATGCTCGAGCACGCCCTGGCCGAACTCGGTCAGCGTCAGCCGCCGGGTGCTGCGCTGGAGCAGCTTCTCCCCGAGCCGCTCCTCCAGCGCCGCGATGCGCCGCGACACCGTCGACTTGGGCAACTGCAGCCGCTCGGCCGCGCGGCTGAAGCTGCCGCTCTCCATCACGCGGGCGAAGACGAGGAGGTCGTCGGCATCAAGGCTCATGGGGGCATCCGTCGAAGAGGGGGACAGAGGGGGGAACGAGGGAAGAGCAGAGGGTAGGGAGGGGGAGCGGTGGATTGTTCGTCCAATGGAACAATCTTATCCAGTACGGCGTCTTCTGGTGTCGAGGTGGGATCAATACAGTTCATTCCATCCCATCACACCCCGGCTGATTCAGCCGAAACGCCCGGAGAAACGCACCATGAACATCCTCCAGATCAATTCCAGCGCCCGCCGTCTGCATGAAGGCCAGGGTTCGGTCTCGACCCTGCTGGCCAATGAAGTGGTCCAGCAACTGATCGAGCGCAACCCCGGTGCGAAGACGGTGGTGCATGACCTGGCGGTGCGTCCGCTGCCCCCGATGGACGAAGCCACGCTGGGCGCGCTGTTCACCCCGGCCGACGCCCGCAGCCAGGCGCAGGCCGACCGCGTGGCGTTCAACGACCAGCTGATCGCCGAACTGCAGGCCGCCGACGTGATCGTGCTGACCGCGCCGATGATCAACTTCGGCGTGTCCTCGCAGCTGAAGAACTGGATCGACGCCGTGGCCCGCGCCGGCGTCACCTTCAGCTACGGCGCCAACGGCCCGGTCGGCCTGGTCACCGGCAAGAAGGTCATCGTCGTCAGCTCGCGCGGCGGCGTGCACCGCGGCCAGCCGACCGACAACATCGTTCCCTACCTGCAGGTGACGCTGGGCTTCCTGGGCATGACCGACGTGCAGTTCGTGCTGGCCGAGGGCCTGAACATGGGCGAGGAAGCCGCGGCCAAGGGCCTGGCGGTCGCCCGTGAGGAAATCGCCGCGCTGTTCGGCGAAGCCCAGCCGGCCTGAGCTCGACCGATTTCGACCGTTGCCCACCCGATGCGGGTGGGCCCCTCCGGGGGAAGGGCCTCTCCCCCTCGTTCGACAATCCCTCTTTCTGGAAAGGATCCATCATGACCGCCGCCACCCCTGCCACCCCTCTTCGGACGCCCCGCCAGGTCGAGCGCCTGGTGCAGGGCAGGGCCACCCGCGACGGCGCGGGCGTCAAGCTGACGCGCGTGCTGACGCAGGACCTGCAGCGGCGCCTGGATCCCTTCCTGATGCTGGACGCCTTCGGCACCGACGACGCCGACGACTACATCGCCGGCTTCCCCGACCATCCGCACCGCGGTTTCGAGACCGTGACCTACATGCTGGAAGGCCGGATGCGCCATCGCGACTCGGCCGGCCATGAAGGTCTGCTGGGCCCGGGCGGCGTGCAGTGGATGACCGCCGGCCGCGGCGTGATCCATTCGGAACTGCCCGAGCAGCAGGAAGGCCGCATGGAAGGCTTCCAGCTGTGGCTGAACCTGCCCGGCCGCGACAAGATGCGCGACCCCTGGTACCGCGACATCACCAGCGCCGAGATCCCCGAGCTGGCGCTGCCGGGCGCGACGGTGCGCGTCATCGCGGGCGAGAGCCAGGGCGTGGCGGGCGCGGTGCAGCGCGACGCGACGCAGCCGACCTACCTCGACATCCGCCTCGAGCCCGGCGCGAGTTTCGAGCAGGGGCTGCCCGAGTCGCACAACGCCTTCGTGTACGTGTACCGCGGAGCGCTGCGCTTCGACACCGGCTGCCTGGTGCCGAGCGGCCGGATGGCGATCCTGGCCAACACGGCCGGCTCGGACGGCGTGCGGCTCACGGCGTCGGAGGAGGGCGCGCGCGTCATCCTCGTGGCCGGCCAGCCGCTGGGCGAGCCGATCGCGCAGTACGGCCCGTTCGTGATGAACACCGAAGGCGAGCTGCTCCAGGCCGTGCGCGACTTCCAGGCCGGCAAGTTCGCCTGAGCCCCGGTCCGACTCGACGCGCCGCCGGCGGGGACACGCGCCCCGCCCGCGACTTCTCATCGCGGCGTCTTGAGCGGCGGCACCACGGGCGCCAGCAGCCGCGGCCCGTCGAAGCCCTGCACCGCACCGAAGCGGCCGCCGTCCTCGCGGCTGTTCCATTCCTCGGCATAGGCCTGCATTTCCTCGCGGTTGCGGCCGACGAAGTTCCAGAACAGCAGCACCGGCTCGCCGAACGGCGGGCCGCCCAGCAGCAGCGCGCGGCTCTTGCCCCCGCCCGACAGCAGCTTCAGCGATTGCGCGCCCGGCGCCAGGTAGAGCAGCTCGCCGGGCTTGCTGGCGCCGGCGGACTCGCCGTCCAGCGTGACCGAGAGCTCGCCCTCCAGCACCATCAGCCCGTACTCGTGGTCCGGATGCAGCGGCAGCGTCGCTTCGGCGGCGCGCGTCGCGCTCAGGTCCATGCCCAGCAGCGGCGTGTGGCTGGGCACCGGCGAGCGCTGACCGCCGAACTCGCCCACCAGCAGCATCGTGTCGAAGCCGCCGGTCGCGAACGACGGCAGTTCCGGGAAGTGCTGGAAGGCCGGCTCGCGATGGCGTACCGCGTCGGGCAGCGCGATCCACAGCTGCGCCAGCTGGAGGCGGTCCGACTGTGATTCCTCGGTGTGGCTGATGCCCCGGCCCGCGGTCATGAGGTTCACCTGGCCGGGCCGCAGCATCTGCTCGGAGCCCAGGCTGTCGCGATGCAGCACCTCGCCCTCGATCATCCAGCTGAAGGTCTGCAGCCCGGTGTGCGGATGCGGGCCGACGCGCATCGCCGTCTCGGGCGTGAGGTCGGCCGGGCCGGCGTGGTCCAGGAAGCACCAGGCGCCGATCATGCGGCGCCTGGCGGTGGGGATCGCGCGGCGGATGCTCAGGCCGCCGACATCGCCCAGGTGCGCGCCGATGCGCTCCCAGCGGGCGGGGACGGGATCGGCATGCGGGCCGATGGCCGGGTCGAGGGGGACGCTCATGGGAGGGCTCCTTGTGAGAGGTCGTCGAGGATGGGGCAGTCGGGGCGGTCGTCGCCGTGGCAGCAGCGGGCCAGCTCGGCCAGCGCGCGCCGCATGGCCTGCATCTCCGCCAGCCGGCGGTCCAGGTCGGCGATGTGGGCCTCGGCGATGCGCTTGACCTGGCCGCTGGCGCGGCGGCGGTTCTGCCAGAGCTTGAGCAGCTCGGCGATCTCCGCCATCGAGAAACCCAGGTCGCGCGCGCGGCGGATGAAGCGCAGCGTGTGCACCTCCTTCTCGCCGTAGAGGCGGTAGCCCGAGCCGGTGCGCGCCACCGGCGGCAGCAGGCCGAGCGACTCGTAATGGCGCAGCATCTTCGGCGAGACACCGGAGCGCTCGGCCGCCTGGCCGATCGTCAGCGGCGCGGCGTCGTTGGCGGGCACGCCGTTGCCGGCGTCGGCCGCCTCGTCGCGGCGGTGCCTGGCGCCGGCGGCGCGGGTCCTCATCGGGGCGGCGGCGGTCATCGGGCGGATCCCTTCCAGCGCTTGAGCAGCAGCGCGTTGCCGAGCACGGAGACGCTGGACAGCGCCATCGCCGCGCCGGCGATCACCGGGCTCAGCAGTCCCAGCGCCGCCAGCGGCACGCCCAGCAGGTTGTAGATGAAGGCCCAGAACAGGTTCTGGCGGATCTTCGCGACCGTCGCGCGCGACAGCGCGATCGCGTCGGCGACCAGTCGTGGGTCGCCCCGCATCAGCGTGATGCCGGCGGCTTCCATCGCCACGTCGGTGCCGCCGCCCATCGCCAGGCCGACATCCGCCGCGGCCAGCGCCGGCGCGTCGTTGATGCCGTCGCCGACCATCGCTACGCGCGCGCCGCCGTCCCGCAGCCCGGCGACGATACGCGCCTTGTCCTCCGGCAGCAGCTCGGCGCGGACCTCGTCCAGGCCCAGTGCGTCGGCCGCGGCCTTTGCCGCCGCGCCGTTGTCGCCGCTGAGCATCAGCGTGCGCAGGCCCAGCGCCTTCAGCTCGGCGATCGCCGCGGCCGAGGTCGGCTTGGCGCGGTCGCCGAAGGCCAGCATCGCCAGCAGCACCGGCGCACCCCCGGGCTCGACCGCCGCGAGCCACGACAGGGTGTGACCACGCGCCATCTCGGCGTCCGCCTGCGCGGCCAGCGGCGACAACTCGACGCCCAGCGCCGCCATCCAGCGCCCGCTGCCCAGCTTCAGCGCGCGGTCATGGACGCGGCCCTCGATGCCGCGCCCCGCGACCGCACGGACGGCGGTGGCCGGCACCGTCGCCAGCGCGCGCCCGGAGGCGGCGTCGCGCACCGCGCGCGCCAGCGGATGCTCGCTGCCTTGCTGCAGCGCGGCCGCCAGCGCCAGCGCTTCGGCCTCGTCCTGGCCCGGCACCGCCGCGAAGGCGGTCAGCCGCGGCTTGCCCTCGGTCAGCGTGCCAGTCTTGTCGAACACGACCAGGTCGACGCGCCTCGCCTGCTCCAGCGCCTCGGCATCCTTGATCAGCAGGCCGCGTCGCGCCGCGACGCCGGTGCCGACCATGATCGCGGCGGGCGTCGCCAGTCCGAGCGCGCAGGGGCAGGCGATCACCAGCACCGCGACCGCATGGATCAGCGCGCGCTCCCAGTCGCCGCTCGCCAGGCCCCAGCCCGTCAGCGTGATGGCGGCGATCACCAGCACCGCCGGCACGAACACCGCGCTCACCTGGTCCACCAGGCGCTGGATCGGCGCCTTGTGCGCCTGCGCCGACTCGACCAGCCGCACGATGCGCGACAGCGTGGACTCGGCCCCCAGCGCGGTGACCTCGACCAGCAACAGGCCCTCGCCATTGACCGCGCCGCCGACGACGCGGTCGCCCGCGGCCTTCTCGACCGGCAGGCTCTCCCCGCTGATCAGCGATTCATCGACGTGGCCCGCGCCTTCGCGGATGCGGCCGTCGGCGGGAATGCGCTCGCCGGGGCGCACGACCATCAGGTCCCCCAGCCGGAGCTGCGCGAGCGGCACGTCGATCTCCCGTAGCGCATCGGCCGGGCCGCGGCGCACGCGGGCGTGCTCGGGGCGCAGCTGCTTCAGCGCGGCGATGGCGCTGAGCGTCTGGCGCTTGGCGCGTCCCTCCAGCCACTTGCCGAGCAGCACCAGCGTGATCACCGCGGCCGCCGATTCGAAGTACAGCGCGCCGCTCGCCGGTCCTTGCCGGAGCAGCTCGTAGACGCTCAGCCCGTAGGCGGCGCTGGTGCCGAGCGCGACCAGCAGATCCATGTTGCCGCTGCGGTCCTTCAGCGCGGCCCAACCGGCGCGGTAGAAGCGCGCGCCCAGCCAGAACTGCACCGGCGTGGCCAGCACCAGCTGCCACCCGCCGGACAGCATCAGGTGCCCGCCCCAGAGCATCGCGACCATCGGCGCGATCAGCGGCAGCGTCAGCAGCGCCGCTGTCAGCACCGGCCAGCCGGTGGCCGACCAGGGCGGCGGCGCGGGGGGCGCGTCGTCCTCGACGGCGAGCTGGCGGGCCTCGTAGCCGGCCTTGCCGATGGCCGCGACCAGCGCGGCCGCGTCCACGCCGGGCAGCAGCCGCACGGTGGCGGTCTCCAGTGCGAGGTTCACCTGGGCGTCCTCGACGCCGGGCACCTTGCGCAGCGCGCGCTCGACGCGGTTGACGCAGCTCGCGCAGGTCATGCCGGCGACGGCGAGCTGGAGCTCGCCGGCCGGCGCGGTGGGGGTGGGGGCGGTGTTCATGGCGGCAGTCAAGCTTGCCATGATGGGAAGGTCAAGGCCATGCCCCGGATGGGAGAAGCGTCATGCGGCGCTCGCCTTGACCCTGCCACGATGGCAAGGTTTAACCTTCGGGCCGTTCCTCCCGTTCCTTGTTTCCCAGGAGTTCCCCATGCATGAATTCAAGCTGCCCGACATGAGCTGCGGCCACTGCCTCGCCGCCGTGACCGAGGCCGTCAAGGAGGCCGACGCCAAGGCCGAGGTCGATGTCGACCTGCCGCAGAAGACGGTGCGGGTGGAAAGCGGCCTGAGCCGCGAGCAACTGGCCGGCGTGCTCAGCGAGGCCGGCTACCCGCCGGCCTCCTGAGTCCGCCGCGGGCGCTCAGGCCCGCTTCAGCGCCTCGCCGTCGAACGGCAGCTGGCGCAGCCGCTTGCCGGTGGCGGCGAAGATCGCGTTGGCCACGGCCGGCGCGATCGGCGGCGTGCCCGGCTCGCCGATGCCGCCCGGCGCCTCGGTGCTCTGCACGATGTGCACGTCCACCTTGGGCATCTCGTTCAGGCGCAGCACCGGGTAGTCGTGGAAGTTGCTCTGCTCGACCTTCCCGTCCTTGAAGGTGATGCGCCCATACAGCGCCGCGGACAGGCCGTAGACCACGGCGCCCTCGATCTGGCGGGCGATGGTCTGCGGGTTGACGGTCTGGCCGCAGTCCACCGCCGCGGTCACGCGATGCACCTTGATCGCCCCGTCCTTGCTGACGGACACCTCGGCCACCTCGGCCACCCAGGTGCCGAAGCTCTCGGCCACCGCGATGCCGCGGTGCCGGCCCTTGGGCAATGGGCGGCTCCAGCCGGCCTTCTCCGCCGCGAGCAGCAGCACGCCGCGCGCGCGGGGATGCTTCTCCAGCAGCGCCAGGCGGTACTTCAGCGGATCGGCCTTGGCCGCGTGCGCGAGTTCATCGATGAAGCTCTCGATGAAGAACGCGTTCTGCGAATGCCCCACCGAGCGCCAGAACCACACCTGCGGGCCCGGCTCCGCGCGGCCGTAGGCGACGCGCTGATGCGGGATCTCGTAGGGATGGTCCGCCAGGCCCTCGACGGCCATCGCGTCGACGCCGTTGTCGGGGATCTTCATGAAGCCGGAGGCGGCCATGATGGACGGGCTCGCGACCTCGGCCCGCAGCATCAGCGGCTGGCCCTTGTCGTCGAGCCCGGCCTCGAAGCGCACCCGTGAAGTCGGGCGGTAGTAGCCCGCGGCCATGTCGTCCTCGCGGGTGTAGACCAGCTTCACCGGGCTGCCGCTGAGCTTGGACAGCAGCGTGGCGTCGATGGTGAAGTCCGGCGCGAAGCGGCGTCCGAAGCCGCCGCCCAGCAGCAGCGTGTTGACCTTGACCTTGGCCGGCGTGACCTGCGCGACCTGCGACAGGATGCCCTGCGCCGGTCCCTGGCTCTGCGTGCCGGCCCAGATCGTGACCTCGTCGCCGCGCACCCAGGCCAGGCAGTTCAGCGGCTCCATGCAGGCGTGGGCGAGGTAGGGCACGTCGTACTGCGCGGTCAGGCTACGCGCTGAATTGGCGCTGCCATCCTTGACGTTGCCGGTCTCGCGCGCGATCGCGCTGGGGTTCTGCAGGGCTTCGTCCAGCGTCGCCGAGACCTTGTCGGTGGACAGGTCCGCGTGCACGCCCAGATCCCACTCGATGCCGAGCGCGTCGCGCCCCTGCTTCGCGGCCCAGTAGCCATCCGCCAGCACCGCCACGCCGGACGGGATCGCGATGACCTTGCGCACGCCCTTGATCGCCTTGGCCTTGCCCTCGTCGAAGGCCTTGGGCTTGGCGCCGGCGATCGGCGCGCGCGCCATCACCGCGACCAGCATGCCCTCGACGTGCGCGTCGATGCCGAACTTGGCGGTGCCGTTGATCTTGGCCGCGCTGTCCAGGCGGCGCGTGGGCTTGCCCATGATGCGGAAGTCCTTGCGGTCCTTCAGCACCGGCTTCTCGGGCACGGCCTGTTTCGCGGCGGCCTCGACCAGCGCGCCGTAGCCGAGCTGGCGGCCATTCGGGCCGATGACCTGGCCGCGCTCGGTTCGCAGCGACGCGGCATCCACGCCCCACTGCTGCGCCGCGGCCGCGACCAGCATCTGGCGTGCCGCCGCGCCGGCCTGGCGCACCGGCGTCCAGTGCGCGCGCACCGTCGTGCTGCCGCCGGTGGCCTGCATGCCGAACATCGGGTTGTTGTAGGCGGCGCTGGCCGGCGCCTGCTCGACCGAGACCAGCGCCCAGTCGGCGTCCAGTTCCTCGGCCACCATCATCGGGATGGCGGTCAGCACGCCCTGGCCCATCTCGGCCGAGCCGCAGACCACGGTGACCTTGCCGTCCGGCGTGATGCGCAGCCAGGCATTGGGTGCGAAGGTGTTGCTGGCGGGGGCCGAGGCGGCCTGTGCCAGCGCGGCGCGCGTCGTCGCCAGCGGCAGCGCGAAGGACAGGGTCAGCGCCGCGCCGGTCTTGAGCAGCCCGCGGCGGCTCGGGGATTCGACGGTGATGCCCATGATCAGCCTCCCTTCGCCAGCGTGGCCGAGGCGTCGTGGATCGCCGCCCGGATCTGGTTGTAGGTGCCGCAGCGGCAGACGTTGCCGCTCATCGCGCCATCGATGTCCGCGTCGGTGGGCTTCTTCTTGCCGGCCAGCAATGCGCAGGCGCTCATGATCTGGCCGCTCTGGCAATAGCCGCACTGCGGCACGTCGATCTTGAGCCAGGCCTTCTGCACCGCCCGGCCGGTGGGCGTGGCGGCCACGCCCTCGATCGTCGTGATCTTCTTGCCGGCCGCGGCCTCCAGGGGCGTCTGGCAGGCGCGCACCGGCTGGCCGTCCAGGTGGACGGTGCAGGCGCCGCACAGCGCCATGCCGCAACCGAACTTGGTGCCGGTCAGCTGCAGGTCCTCGCGCAGCGCCCACAGCAGCGGCATCTGCGGATCGGCATCGAGCGTCACCGCCTTGCCGTTCACGGTCATCGAAATGGACATGGGGGTTCCTCCTGGGGGCGCCTGGGGCGGATCCACCGCGCCCGGTCCTTCGCGAAGGGGCCGGGTCTTGCGGCGGGGGTGCGCAAGGGTAGCGCTTTCGCTTCAAAACCGTGCAGGGACAGGTCTTGATGCCGCCTTCGAGGGTCAACCCGGCAGGGTTCACCCGCACGAGAGGGCGATGGGCGCACCCGAATGGTGCCGCTCCCAGGCGGGAGGGTTTTCCCGCGCTTTGGGTGAGGTAACGGACCGTCCCCCATCCAAGTCAGCCCACTTTTGTAGCACTCGCGCGAGAAGCGCCCGGTTTTGCGAATAACGGACGGCGCGACGTGAAGGTTTGTTGCTGATTTGCAATGGATGACGAGGGACAGGGGGGAGGCCCCTCCCCAGAATCCGCCCCCTCGCGCCCATCGGGTGATCCCCCGGGCGCGATCCGGTCCTGCTCGCGGGCACCGGTCTCCTCGGCCGATGCGACCCATCCGGCCTTTCATCAATTCGCAAGTGGAAGTATGAGAAAGAACAACCAGCTCTCCCTGTCCCTGAGCGCCGCCGCGGCGCTGCTGTGCTGCGCCCAGATCGCGCAAGCCCAGGCACAGGACACGACCCAGCTCCAGCGCGTCGAGGTGACCGGCTCCAACATCAAGCGCCTGGCGTCCGAAACCGCCTCGCCGGTGCAGGTCTACAACCGCGAGGAGATCCGTCGCACCGGCGCCAACACCGTGCGCCAGGTGCTGGACACGCTGACCTCGACCTCGAGCACCGAGATCCGCGACGACGGCAACACCTCCAGCTTCGCCTCCGGCGCCTCGGGCGTGTCGATGCGCGGGCTGGGCAAGGGCGCCACGCTGGTGCTGCTGAACGGCCGCCGCGTCGCCAACTTCGGCCTGGCCGACGGCGCCAAGGACACCTTCGTCAACGTCGACTCGATCCCGGCCGATGCCGTCGAGCGCGTGGAAGTGCTGAAGGACGGCGCCTCCGCCATCTACGGCTCGGACGCGATGGCCGGCGTGATCAACATCATCACGCGCCGCAGCTACAACGGCGTCGGCGCGTCCGCCAGCTACACCTTCAACGAGAACCCCAGCCTGGGCGCGCAGCGCCAGGCCAGCATCGTGGCCGGCTTCGGCGACCTCGAGAAGGACCGCTTCAACGTCTTCGCCAACATCGAGGCCTATCGCCGCGAGGGCTACACCGTGGCCGACGTCAAGGACGACTACCCCGCGTGGCACAAGTCCTTCTACCTGGCCTCCTTCGGCGACCCCAGCCTGAACTCCTACCCCGGCAACCTGCGCGTGGGCACCAACCGCGTGCCGGTGGCGGGCTGCACGACGCTGAATTCGGCCGGCCAGTGCGTGACCGACATCAACGGCCTGAATGCGGTCTCCGATCCGGCCAGGCGGGTGAACCTGTTCAGCGCCGCCCGCGCGAAGGTCACCGAGGACATCCAGGCCTTCGCCGAGCTGAGCTACTCCAAGACGACCACCGAGTACCTGACGGTGCCGATGGCCATCGGCGCCGGCGCCACCTCGCGCTGGTACGACGGCTACAACAAGGTGGCCCAGTCCGTGCCGCACCCGGTGCTGTCGGCCACCAACCCGGCCAACCCGACCGGCCAGCCGCGTGGCATCGACTACCGGTTCATGGATGACCCCAGCCTGTTCAACTACGACGGCACCGGCAAGCAGTACCGCGTGCTGACCGGTCTGCAAGGCACCTTCCGCGACATGGACTGGGAAGTCTCGGTCGGCCGCAACGCCGCCGAGGCGGAGAAGCTGGCCCGCTGGGGCTCGCGCGACCTGTTCGCGGCCGTCGAATCCGGCGAGTACAAGATCGGCGGCGGCAACAGCCGCGAGCTGCTCGAGCGCCTGTTCCCGGTCAACGGCTCCAAGGGCAAGAACCACCAGACCTGGGTCGATGCCAAGCTGAGCGGCGAGCTGATGCAGCTGCCGGGCGGTCCGCTGGCCTTCGCGCTGGGCGCCGAACACCGCCAGGAAGGCGTGTCGATCAAGTCGACCGACAACGTCCTGAAGGCGCAGATCGTGGGCCGCGGCTCGGTGCTGATCGACGGCGAGCGCAACCTCGACGCCGCCTTCCTGGAACTGAACGCCCCGGTGTGGAAGGGCCTGGAGCTCAATGGCGCGCTGCGCTTCGACAAGGCCAGCGGCTTCGATGGCCGCGTGTCGCCCAAGCTGGGCGTGCGCTACGAGGTGTCGCCGCAGCTGCTGCTGCGCGGCACGGTGGCCGGCGGCTTCCGCGCGCCCAACATCCCCGAGACGCTGGGCCAGGTCGGCGTGACCGGCTTCTTCAACAACACGGTGGACCCGGCGCGCTGCGCGACCGCCACGGCCGTCAGCGACATCCTCAAGAAGGGCACGGCGGCCGACCAGGCCGATGCCGCGCTGGCCCTGGCCAGCGGCTGCCGCGCCTCGGTGCCGGCGATGATCTCGGCCAATCCGAACCTGAAGCCGGAAACGTCGAAGAGCATCACCCTGGGCTTCGTGTTCGAGCCGACCCGCAACGCGTCGATCGCCGTCGACTACTTCAAGATCGAGCGCAAGAACGAGATCAACTCGCGTGATCCGGACTACGTGCTGGAGCGCGAAGGCAAGCCCGGCTACGAGACCATGATCAGCCGCGCCTCGCTGACCGCGCAGGAGCAGGCCTGGGTGGACCGCGCCAACCAGCTGTCGGGCGGTTCGCTGGCCTGGCAGGCCGGCCAGATCACCTCGCTGCTGCTGCAGTACGAGAACTTCGGCAAGACCGAGACCTCGGGCGTGGACATCGACGTCAAGGGCCGCGTGGCGGCGGGTTCGTTCGGCACGCTGAACCTGGGCGTGGCGGCGACCTACGCGCTGACCTACAAGGCGTGGGACATCGACGCGAACAAGTGGCGTCCCAACCAGGTCGGCATGTATGAGAACCCGCGCCTGAAGGCGGTGTTCTCGGCCTACTGGAACAAGGGCGACTGGACCACCGGACTGCGCTTCAACTACACGTCCCGCACCGCGCTGAACCGCGACGAGACCGACCTGGCCAGCTGGGGTGAGTCCGCGTGCCAGGCCCGCCTGAAGCCGGGCGCGCTGCCTTGCTACATCGACGAGGACCTGCGCACCGACTTCAGCCTGGGTTACACCGGCATCAAGAACCTGCGCCTGACGCTGAACATCAACAACCTGATGGGCGACGAGCGGCCGGTGAACCTGCGCGATGGCTACCGCGTCCGTCCGCGGAGCTACAAGATCGGCGCGTCCTACGACTTCTGATCAAAGCGCCCCGCGCGTTCCGGAAGGCCGCCGCCCGCGGCCTTCCACCCCTTGCGAAGCCCGGCTTGTCCGGGCTTTTTTTCGTCCTTCGCGGGAGGGGCCCCATGACCTTTGGCATGGGTGATCCGCATGGCTTTTGGCATTGGGACTGCCTCGTCATGGTTATTCACCCCACATATCCGTAGTAGTCCCGCCTCCATTTGAGGGGGTTTCTGAGGATAGGGTTCCCCCGAATTTGACGCGTCCATCACGGGTTTCTTCTTATAGGTCTGTCGCATCTTTGCTGCGCGCTGTAGCAAATGTTTTTGTTGGTGAACCACACGTTTGCGTCACTGAAAAAATCGCGTTGCGCACCGCACCGGAGTTATCGATTCCGTGGCGCGCTGCGACGTCGGGAAGCAGCGCCATCACCGGGTGCGCCCCCCTTTTTCAAAAGAGGACCGTAATGTCTCGTCAACTGACCCACAGGGCGCTGGCACTGACCAGCATCGCGATTGCCAGCACATTGGCCTGCGGCGTGGCCGTCGCGCAAGACTCCAAGCAACTGGAGCGCGTCGAAGTCACCGGCTCCAACATCAAGCGCATCGACGCCGAAACGGTGTCGCCGGTGCAGATCATTACGCGAGACCAGATCGAGCGGACCGGCCAGCCGACGGTGGCGGACGTGCTGCGCAACCTGCCGTCCAACACCGGCAGCCTGGGCGAGAGCTTCAGCAACAGCTTCGCCCCGGGCGCAGCTGGCTTCTCCCTGCGCGGTCTCGGCCAGAAGACGACGCTGGTGCTGCTGAACGGCCGCCGCGTCGCCGGCTATGGCTTCGCACAGAACCTGCAGGACACCTTCGTCGACCTGAACTCGATCCCCTCCGCGGCGGTCCAGCGCATCGACATCCTGAAGGATGGTGCCTCGGCCATCTACGGCTCCGATGCGATCGCCGGCGTGGTCAACATCATCCTGCGCAAGGATTACCAGGGCTTCGACATCTCGGCCTCCGGTGGCTTCTTCGAAGGCAAGAACGACTACCGCGTGACCGCCGCCGGCGGCTTCGGCGACCTGGGAAGCGATGGCTACAACATCTTTGCCACGCTCGACTACTACAAGCGCGACCTGCTGCTGCAGAAGGACGTGGAGTTCACCGAGTCGCGCGACTTCCGCAAGTACGCCGGCGGCCGCAACTACCAGTCCCTGACCGGTGGCGGCACCTGGCGCGAAGTGGCGGCCAACGGCACGCTGACCAACAACTACCGCGCCATCAGCGACTGCAAGGGAACGGTCATCAACGGCCAGCAAGCCCTGGCGGCCGGCCTGATCAACCCGAACACCGCAGCCAACATCGCGATGACCGCGGCGTCCAACACGTACTGCATGCGTGACTTCAAGGACGAGTTCACCGCGCTGCCGGGCACCGAGCGCATCGGCCTGCTGACCCGCGGCACGAAGGTCTTCTCGCCCAATGCCACCGGCTACTTCGAGCTGGGGCTGAGCCGTTCGGACACCACGCAGACCTTCCAGGCCGCGTCGTTCGTCAGCACCGGCCTGACCACGGTCGCCGGCCAGCTGCAGCCGTTCAGCTACACCGCCAATTTCGCCCCCGGCGTGGCGGGCAACCCCTTCTCCAATCGCGCCCGCTATGTCGGCGTGCTCAATGACATGGGCACCCGGGACAACGAAATCCGCTCGGACTCGCTGCGCGCGGTGGCTGGCGTCAGCTACACCATCGGCAGCTGGGATTTCGACAGTGCGGTCGGCTACTCCAGCACCGACACCACCTCGAAGAACCTGAACCGCCTGACCCTGGCCGGGACCTCCGCCGCCTTCGGCATCCCGACGAGCGCGCAGCCGCCGGTGCCGCTGTCCAGCGCGTCGACCTACAACCTCGACAAGTGGACGACCAACAGCCAGGCGGTCCGTGACAGCATGCGCGGCAACTTCGACCGCAAGTCCAAGTCGGAGATGACCTTCGTCGACACGAAGGCCAACACGACGGTCGGGCAGATGGCCGGTGGCGACATCGGCCTGGCGATCGGCGCCGAGTTCCGTGAAGAGAAGCTGAAGGACACGCCCGCGGAGATCGCCGCCAGCGGCGGCATCATCGGCCAGGGCATCACCGCCACCAACGGTCGTCGCGACAACATCTCGCTGTTCTCCGAGATCTCGATGCCCTTCACCAAGAAGCTGGAGGTGCAGGCCGCGATTCGCTATGACAAGTACAGCGACTACGGCACGTCGACCACGCCCAAGCTGGGTGCGAAGTTCCAGGCCCTGGACAGCCTGCTGTTCCGCGCCAACTGGGGCAAGGGCTTCCGTGCGCCGACGCTGCCGGAGATCTCGCCGTCGGCCGCCTCGTTCTTCCAGTCCGTGATCGACCCGCAGGACGGCGTGACCCGCCAGATCTCCGGCGTGTTCGCGGGCAACCCCAACCTGAAGGCGGAGAAGTCCACGAGCACGACCATCGGTTTCGTGTTCGAGCCGACCAAGAACTTCAACTTCGGCGTGGATTTCTACAAGATCAACTGGCGCAACGTGGTGGCATCGCGGAACTTCCAGGACATCCTGGATGAGTCCTGCCCGAACGGCGGCACCGGCGCGGATCCGACGCAGCCGAACTGCCCGTCGACGCCCACGATCATTCGCGACGGCAATCCGCAGACCAACCAGATCATCACGATCCTGTCGAACTACGAGAACCTGTCTTCGCGCAAGACCAGTGGCGTGGACATCGACGGCACGCTGCGCGTTCCGACCAGCCTGGGCAAGTTCACGTTCCGCGGCAACCTGATCTACGTCAGCTCCTTCAAGGAAGACGGCGTGCAGGTGGTGGGCACGAACGGCGGTGCGAACACGATCCCGCGCATCCGCGCCGGTTTCTCGACCGACTTCGACTACGGCCCCTGGTCGGTCACCGCCGGCCTGAACTACACGCACCATGTGCGTCAGGAACTGCTGGCCGCGAGCTACTTCACGCCGCAGGATCCGCGCTTCCAGACCGGTGTGTTCCCGACCCATGTCCGCTCGAACACCACGATGGACCTGTTCGGCCGCTACGCCATCACGAAGCAGCTGACGGCCAGCGTGTCGGTCCTGAACGTGTTCAACCGCATGCCTCCGCATGACCCGGGCTTCAGCAGCACCTCGCTGTACGACTTCAGCCTGTACGACACCCGTGGCCGCCAGTTCCGCGCCACGCTGAGCTACTCGCTGTGATCTGAGCGTTTCGCAGGGACGCCGGCGGCCTCGCCCGCCGGCCCCTGGCCTCCAACCACAAGGGCCTTCGGGCCCCTTCTTTTTTGGTGATCGCGCTCGACGTCGCTCAGCGTCGGCGGCACGCCGCCGGCAACGGTCTTGTGAGAGCTCTCAGGAGGTCGGCTGCGGCAGATGCGGCCAATTGCGTCGTGCATGAACGACGTCCACGACCTGCACGGCGTCCGGGGTGATGCGATAAGGCACGACATAGTTCGCGGTCACCACGATCTCGCGCAGGCCCTCGACCCGCTCCGAGGCGCGGTACAGGTTGGGGAAATCCGTCACGAGCTTGAGACGCTTGCAGATCTCGCCGAACAGCTCCTTGGCCGCGTCGAGGTTGTGCTCGCCAATGTGCTCCAGGATCACGCGCAAGCTCTCCACGGCCTGGATGCGCCAATCAAGCTGCCTTGCTGACATGGCGCACCTCCAACTCGGAAAGGAACTGCGAAGTCGCCGCCACCAGTTCCGCATGAGAGATCGGGGGGCGAGGGTCCTCGAGGGAGCGGCGAATGCGCTCCCGGTACCACTCGTCCCACGCCTCCTGATCGAACTGGTCCTCGTCGAGGCCGGGGCGGAGCCCACCTGGCGAGGTCGGTGGGTGCTGGGCGGGCGCAGGATGAGCGGCGGCAAGCGCATCTACGGCGAGGCGGGGCTGGTCATTCACGATGTTTCACTCCAGGAAT
This sequence comes from Mitsuaria sp. BK041, assembly GCF_014193085.1. Taxonomy (NCBI): domain Bacteria; kingdom Pseudomonadati; phylum Pseudomonadota; class Betaproteobacteria; order Burkholderiales; family Sphaerotilaceae; genus Roseateles; species Mitsuaria sp. BK041. The sequence continues at coordinate 113,595 of NZ_JACHYT010000001.1, forward strand.
CGACTCGAAAGTCGGAGCAGCCATCGTGGCCGAATCGTGTTGCTCGCGCCATGACTCGAACTGCTGCGCGTCTGATCCTCTCGAGTCTTGCGCCGGTCCGCTGACTGGCCGTCGAGCCTCAGCCCTCGCCCTCGTCCCCCGCGTCGGCGAGTGCCTGCGCCACGCGCGCCTTCATGCGCCGCAGCGCCTTGAGTTCCTGGTCCGGCGCCTGCAGCGCCGGCCACAGCAGCGAGACCAGGTCGCGCGCCGCGGCGTCCACCTGGATCTGCCGGCCCGCGATGATCACCTCCCATAGCATGTGCTCCATCGGCCCGAAGACCAGCGAGCGCAGCAGCCGCAGCGGAATGTCCTGCCGCACCTCACCCTGCGCCTGGCCGCGCGCCAGCAGGTCCATCAGCGGCGCCGTGTAGCGACGCTGCAGGTCCACGAAGGCCGCGCCGAAGTCCTGGCCCTCGCCGCGCGTCACCGGCGCCTCGCGCTTGCGGCCTTCCGACAGCACCAGCTCGCACAGCCCCGTGCCCTGGATCAGGAACAGCCGCAGGTGCGTGTGCACGACGAATTCCAGCTGGTCCCGGATCGGCCGGCCTCGCGGCAGCCCCGACTCGATCGCGTCGATGATCTCGTCGTACCAGTCGCCGATCACCCGCATGCACAGCTCGCGCTTGCCGCGGAAGTAGGTGAAGACCGTCGCCTCGGAGATCCCCAGCCGCTGCGCGATCTCCGTCGTCGTCGCGCGCTCGTAGCCGCGTTCGGCGAACACCACCCGGCTCTCGCGCAGGATGTCGCGCACCCGCTGCTCGGCCTTGGCGCCCACCGGCGAGCGGCGCCGCGCCGGCAGTGCGGCGGCCGAGGCCGGAGTGGCGCCGGCATCGGGGCGGAGGGGGGCGGAGGCGCTCATGAGGGGCGGATTCTCCCGATTTATTGAGCCCGCCTCAAGTGGGCGGTTTCCGCAGCCGGACATCTGGCAGCGCCTGGAGTTTCTCGCGTATGCTTCGCGCCTTGCGCCGGCCCGGCGATCCCGGGCGGCGGCGCCCCACCAGCGCTCGCTCCACAGAATTGAGCGCGGCTCATATGAGCGTTTCAGCGGCCATGCCGGCCGTTGAGCGCAGATGCCCGGAGACCCCTCACCATGCCCCAGCTGTCCACCAAGCTCAACGCCCGCTCGGCCGACTTCAAGGCCAACGCGGACGCGATGCGCGGTTTGATCGACGACCTCAACGCCCGCCTGGCCCGCATCGCCGAAGGCGGCGGCGAGGCCGCGCGGGCCAAGCACGTCGGGCGCGGCAAGCTGCTGCCGCGCGACCGCGTCGAGATGCTGCTGGATCCGGGCACGCCCTTCCTGGAACTGGCCCCGCTCGCGGGCCTGGACATGTATGACAACGCCGCGCCGGGCGGCGGCGTGATCGCGGGCATCGGCCGCGTCTCGGGCGTCGAGTGCGTGATCGTCTGCAACGACGCCACCGTCAAGGGCGGCACCTACTACCCGATCACCGTCAAGAAGCACCTGCGCGCGCAGGAGATCGCGGACCAGAACCGCCTCCCGTGCATCTACCTGGTCGACAGCGGCGGCGCCAACCTGCCCAACCAGGACGAGGTCTTCCCGGACCGCGACCACTTCGGTCGCATCTTCTTCAACCAGGCCAACCTCTCGGCCAAGGGCATCCCGCAGATCGCCGTGGTGATGGGCTCCTGCACCGCCGGCGGCGCCTACGTGCCGGCGATGAGCGACGAGACCGTCATCGTCAAGAACCAGGGCACGATCTTCCTGGGCGGCCCGCCGCTGGTGAAGGCCGCCACCGGCGAGGTCGTCAGCGCCGAGGACCTGGGCGGCGGCGACGTCCACACGCGCCTGTCCGGCGTGGCCGATCACCTGGCCGAGAACGACACCCACGCGCTGGCGATCGCGCGCCAGTCGGTGGCCCGCCTCAACTGGCGCAAGCGGGGCGAGCTGCTGACCCAGCCGCCGAAGCCGCCCGCCTACGACCCGGCCGAACTGCACGGCGTGATCCCGACCGACACCCGCAAGCCCTTCGACGTGCGCGAGGTCATCGCCCGCATCGTGGACGGCAGCGAGTTCGACGAATTCAAGGCCCGCTATGGCAACACGCTGGTCTGCGGCTTCGCCCACATCGAGGGCATGCCGGTGGGCATCGTGGCCAACAACGGCATCCTTTTCGCGGAGAGCGCCAACAAGGGCGCCCACTTCATCGAGCTGTGCTGCCAGCGCAAGATCCCGCTGGTGTTCCTGCAGAACATCACCGGCTTCATGGTCGGCCGCAAGTACGAGAACGAGGGCATCGCCCGCGCCGGCGCCAAGATGGTGACGGCCGTGGCCTGCGCGCAGGTGCCCAAGTTCACCGTGATCATCGGCGGCAGCTTCGGCGCCGGGAACTACGGCATGTGCGGCCGCGCCTATTCGCCACGCTTTCTCTGGATGTGGCCCAACGCCCGCATCTCGGTGATGGGCGGCGAGCAGGCCGCGTCGGTGCTGGCGACTGTCAAGCGCGACGGCATCGAGGCCAAGGGCGGCCAGTGGTCCGCCGACGAGGAAGAGGCCTTCAAGGCGCCGATCCGCCAGCAGTACGAGGACCAGGGCCATCCGTACTACGCCAGCGCCCGCCTGTGGGACGACGGCGTCATCGATCCCGCCGACACCCGCCGCGTGCTGGCGCTGGGCCTGTCGGCTGCGCTGAACGCCGAGATCCCCGAGACGAAGTTCGGCGTGTTCCGGATGTAAGGTCCGGGCTCCGACCGCTGCCCACGCTCCGACGATGACCGCCATCACCCTGCGACCGCTTGCCGCCACCGATTCGATCGAGGCGCTGACCGCGCTGCTGCACGCCTCCTATGCGTCGCTGGCGGCGCAGGGCTGGAACTTCACGGCGGTGAACCAGAGCGTGCAGACCACCCGCGAGCGGGTCGAGGCCGGCCAGGCCTTCGTGGCGCTGAGCGCTTCGGGCGAGCTCGTGGGCACGGTGACCATCGCGCCGCCGAAGCGGCCCGACGGGCGCTACCTCGGCGACCCGGTGCCGGACTGCTACACGCAGCCCGACACGGCGATCCTGGCGCAGCTGGCGGTGCATCCGTCCTGCCGCGGCCAGGGTATCGCCGAGCGCCTGATGGACAGTGCCGAAGCCTGGGCGCACGCGCAGGGCTATGCGCACGTCGCGCTCGATACGGCCGTGCCCGCCGAGGCCCTGCGCCGCCGCTACGAGCGCCGCGGCTACGCGCGGATCGGCGACGTGCAGTGGGCTGGCAAGACCTACCGCAGCGTGCTGATGCGCAAGGCGCTCGGCCCCACGGCGTCGACGGAGGCCCACCCATGAGCGTCAAGCACCGCACGATCATTGATGGCGCCGGCGCCGGCGCCGGCGCCGGCACCGGCACCGGCACCGGCACCGGCACGGGAAGGGGCACGTCGCGCCTCGCCGCGCTGGCCCTGGCGACCGTGCTCGGAGGCGGACTCGCCCTCGGCGTGCCGTCCACCGCGCGCGCGCAGGACGCGACCACCGGCGACCTGCCGCCCGCGGCCTCCGCGACCGGCTCGCCGCCCCGACTGGCCAACGACATCCGCGAAGCGGTGATCCGCGTGCCGGTCTCGGTCGAGAACCACCAGGGCCGCCGCATCGACGCCGAGCTGATCGTGACGACCTTCCGCCCGGCCGGTCCCGGGCCGTTCCCGCTGGCGGTGCTGAATCATGGCCGGCCGGTCTCCGAGCAGGACCGGGCGGCGATGAAGCGCCAGCGCCTGGAAGGCGCCGCGCGCTTCTTCGTGCGCAAGGGATTCGCCGTGGCCGTGCCCACGCGCATCGGCTACGGCGAGCTGGCGGGCGCCGGCGATCCCGAATCCAGCGTCCGCTGCGACGCGCCGCGCTATGAGGCCGCCGCCGCCGCCGCGGCTGCGCAGGTGGCCGCGGTGGTGCGCCACATGCAATCGGCCGCCGACATCGACGCCAGCCGCGTCGTGCTGGCCGGCCAATCGCTGGGCGGCTTCGCCACGATGGCCGCGACCGGCGAACGGCTGCCCGGTGTCGTCGCGGCGATCGACTTCGCCGGGGGCCACGGCGGCAATCCCGACACCCACACCGGCGAGCCCTGCCGGCCCGACGAGCTCGCCCGCCGCTTCGCCGACTTCGGCCGGCGCGCCGCGCAAGGCGGCCACCCGGTGCCGACGCTGTGGGTCTTCACCGAGAACGACCGCTTCATCGCACCTCGCTACCAGGAGCGCTGGTCCGCGGCCTACCGCGACGCCGGTGGGCTGGCGCAGACGCGGCTCATGCCCGCCTTCGGCGAGGACGGTCACCAGCTCTTCGCCAAAGGCAACGACGTCTGGCAACCGGTCGTCGACGAATTCCTCAAGCCGCTCGGCTTCCCCATCCCTGGCGCGCTGCGGGTGGCCGGCGTCGGCAGCAGCGCGGTGGAGGACACGGCCGCGTTGCCGGCCGACGGCCGCATCGTCAACGGTTATCGCAAGTTCCTGGCGGCCAGGGAGCCGCGCGCCTTCGCCACCAACGGCAGCCACTGGGGCCTGGCCGTCGGCGACGACGCCGCATCGCGCGCGCTCGCGCTGTGCGACCAGTTCACCGATGGCGAGGAGCGCTGCCGCCTCTACGCCATCAACCGGACCATCGTCTGGAGCGCCCCGTGAGCCCCGGCCCGTGCGTCACCGCCATCGCCATCGCCATCGTCCCTCCGCATCGATCATCGCCATGACCTCGACCGACCTGAACCCGACCACGCTGCGCGTCGAGCGCTCCGGCCCGCAAGGCGCCGTGGCGCGCGTCACGCTGAACCGCCCGGACGTGCGCAACGCCTTCAACGACACCGTCATCGGTGAGCTGACCGCGGTGTTCGAGGCCCTGGGCGCCGATCCGTCGCTGCGGGCGATCGTGCTCGCCGCCGAGGGCAAGGCCTTCTGCGCCGGCGCCGACCTGAACTGGATGAAGGCGATGGCCGGCTACAGCTGGGACGAGAACCACGCCGACGCCGGCCGCCTCGCCCACATGCTGTGGACGCTCTACCGCTGCCCTGTGCCGGTCATCGCGCGCGTGCAGGGCGACGTCTACGCCGGTGGCGTGGGCCTGGTGTCGGTCTGCGACATCGTCGTCGCCAGCGAGGCCGCCGGCTTCTGCCTGTCCGAAGCCAAGCTCGGCCTGCTGCCCGCCACCATCGGTCCCTACGTGGTGCGCGCGCTGGGCGAGCAGGCCTCGCGCCGCTACTTCGTGACGGCCGAGCGCTTCTCCGCCGCCGAGGCCCATCGCCTGGGCCTGGTGCATGAACTGGCCGCCGACGCCGAGGCGCTCGATGCGAAGGTCGACGCGCTGGTCGCGTCGCTGCTGGCCAACGGCCCGGCCGCGGTGCGCGCCTGCAAGCGCCTGGTGCAGGACGTGGCCCACGCGCCCATCACCGAGACGCTGCGCGACGACACCGCGCGCCGCATCGCCGACATCCGCGCCAGCGCCGAAGGGCGTGAGGGCGTGCAGAGTTTCCTGTCCAAGGGCAAGCCGTCATGGCTGGCCTGACGGACGCGTCGCGATCGCCCCGCTCGAGCGTCGCGCCGCTGTTTCCCAAGAGCTGAGTTCCGAATGTCTGAAGCAGTACGACAAGACTGGCAGCGCCGCAGCCTCGCGGCGGTCTGGCACCCGTGCACGCAGATGGCGCGCGCGCAGGACGTGCCGCCGCTGCCGATCGCCCGCGGCGAGGGCCCCTGGTTGATCGACCACGAGGGCCGCCGCTATTTCGACGCCAACAGCTCGTGGTGGGTCAACCTGTTCGGCCACGCCGACCGGGCCCTCAACGACGCGATCAAGCAGCAGCTCGATACGCTGCCGCACGTGATGCTGGCCGGCTGCACGCACGAGCCGGCCGTGCGCCTGGCCGAACGCCTGTCGGCGCGCACCGGCGGCGCGCTGGGCCATCTCTTTTTCGGCAGCGACGGCGCCTCGGCGGTCGAGATCGCGCTCAAGCAGAGCTTCCACAGCTGGCGCAACCGCGGCCGCACGGACAAGCGCGAGTTCGTCTGCCTGCGCAACGGTTATCACGGCGAGACCATTGGCGCGCTCGCGGTCACCGACGTCGCGATCTTCCGCGACGCCTACGACCCGCTGCTGATGCGCAGCCACATCGTGGCCTCGCCCGACCAGCGCCTGGGCAACGAGGCGCAGGCGCTCGGCGACATGCGCGCGCTGCTCGCCGAGCGGCATGAGCACATCGCCGCCGTCATCGTCGAGCCGCTGGTGCAGGGCGCCGCGGGCATGTCGATGTATGGGCCCAGCTACCTGAAGGCGCTGCGCGCGCTGTGCACCGAGTTCGAGGTGCACCTGATCGCGGACGAGATCGCGGTCGGCTGCGGCCGCACCGGCACCTTCTTCGCCTGGGAGCAGACGGCGCCGGAGACGAAGGCCGACTGGCCCGACTTCCTGCTGCTGTCCAAGGGCATCACCGGCGGCACGATGGCGCTGTCGCTGGTGCTGACCACCGACGAGGTCTACGAGGCCTTCTGGTCGCAGGACGTGACGCGCGGCTTCCTGCACTCGCACAGCTACACCGGCAACCCGCTGGCCTGCGCCGCGGCCAACGCGGTGCTGGACCGCTTCGACGCGGGCCAGCTCGAACGCAACCAGCAGCAGGCCGCGTGGCTGGCCGAGGCCTTCGCGCCGCTGGCGGCGGACCGGCGCATCACGCACCTGCGTCAGCGCGGCATGATCCTGGCCTTCGACATCAATCCGGCAACGACTGTGCCGGTCGAGCGCTTCGCCGAGAAGTTCCATCTCGCCGCGCGCCGGCACGAGTTGCTGATCCGCCCGATCGGCCAGACCGTGTACCTGATGCCGCCTTACCTGATCGACGAGCCCGCCGCGAAGTTCCTCGCGGCGGCCGTGGCCGCGACGCTGGAGGAGGTGGTCCATGCTGCTTGATCACCTGCAAGCCAAGCTGGACGCGATCCGCGCCCAGGACCTGACGCGCTTCACCCGCATCGCCGAGACCGGCACCGCGCCGCACCAGACGGTGCGAGGCGCCGACGGCGTCGCGCGCGAGCTGACGATGTTCTGCAGCAACGACTATCTGGGCCTCGCGGCGCATCCAGCGGTGACCGCGGCGCTGGCGGAAGGCGCGCAGGTGTATGGCGGTGGCTCCGGCGCGTCACCGCTGGTCAGCGGGCATTCGCGGGCGCACCACGAGGTCGAGGCGCTGCTGGGCCGCTGGTTCGAGCCGCACGTCCCCGAGGCCAAGGCGATCGGCTTCTGCACCGGCTACATGGCCAACCTCGCGGTCGTGACCGCGCTGGGCGATGCCGACGCGGAGATCTTCAGCGAGGCGCTGAACCATGCCTCGCTGATCGATGGCACGCGGCTGGCCAAGGCCAAGGTGTCGCGCTACGCGCATTGCGATGTCGAGGACCTGCGCGCGCAGCTCGGCGCCAGCAGCGCGGGCATCAAGCTGATCGTCACCGATGCGGTCTTCAGCATGGACGGCGACATCGCGCCGCTGCCCGCGCTGCTGCAGGCCGCCGAGGACTTCGACGCCTGGCTGATCGTCGACGACGCCCATGGGCTGGGCGTGCTCGGCGAGACCGGCGTCGGCACGCTGGAACACTTCCGGCTGCGCAGCGAGCGGCTGATCCTGGTGGGCACGCTGGGCAAGGCGGCGGGGCTGGCGGGCGCCTTCGTCGTCGCACACCGGACGGTCACCGACTACCTGCTGCAGGCCGCCCGCAACTACATCTTCTCGACGGCCTCGCCGCCGGCGGTGGAGCACGCGCTGCTCACCAGCCTCGACCTGATCCGCGGCGAGGTCGGCACGCAGCGCCGCGCCGCGCTGCGCGCCCTGCAGGCCCGGTTGCGTGCCGGCATCGGCGCGCTGCTCGATCGCCATCCGACGCTCACCTGGACGCTGGCCGACTCGCAGACGCCGATCCAGCCGCTGATCGTCGGCGGCAATGCCGAGGTGATGGCGCTGGCCGCCGCGCTGGAGCGCGAGGGCCTGCGCGTGCCGGGCATCCGGCCGCCGACCGTGCCCAAGGGCGAGGCGCGGCTGCGCATCACGCTGTGCGCGACCCACACCGAGGCTGACGTCGACCGGCTGCTCGCCGCACTGGAGGCCTGCGCATGACCCCGTCCACGAAAGCCCCGGCACCGAACCCGGCCACGACGCCGCATCCGCTGCATGGCTTCTTCATCACCGGCACCGACACCGAGATCGGCAAGACCTGCATCACCGCCGGCCTGACGCGCGCCTTTGACGACCTGGGCCGCTACGTCACGCCGATCAAGTCGCTGGCGGCCGGTCAGACGCAGGACGCCGACGGCGCCTGGGTCAACGAGGACGTCGCCTTGCTGCACGCCGCGCAGCGCCAGGGCATGACGATGGACGAGGTCGGCCCGCTGCAGTTCCGCGAGCCTTGCGCGCCGCACATCGCCGCGCGGCTCGAGGGCCGCGCGATCGACCGCCTGGCGCTGCTGACGGCGATCCGGCGCTCGGCGGCCAAGGGCGACTTCGCGTTGATCGAAGGCGTCGGCGGTTTCCGCGTGCCGCTCACCGACGACTGGGACACGGCCGACCTGGCCGTCGACCTGGCGATGCCGGTGGTGCTGGTCGTCGGCCTGCGGCTGGGCTGCATCAACCATGCGCTGCTGACGGCCGAAGCCATCCTTGCCCGCGGGCTGCGCCTGGCCGGCTGGGTCGCCAACACCGCCGACCCCCACCAGGCCCATGTGGCGGACAATCTGGCCGCCTTGCGCGCCGGCCTCGATGAGGCCCTGGGCGCGCCGTGCTGGGGCCATGTGCCCCGCCTTCCCGATCCCTCTCCCGCGGCCGTGGCCGCGCACCTGCAGCAAGCGCTGCTGCTGAACGCCTTGAAAGCATGACGATGAAGCAGACCGTCAACCAGATCCAGACGCTGACCCCGACCACCGACGAACTGCGTCGCAACGCCAAGCCCTGGACCGTCAACGAGATCGCCGCGCTGTTCGAGCTGCCGTTCAACGACCTGTTGTTCCGCGCGCAGCAGGTCCACCGCGAGCACTTCGACCCGAACGCGGTGCAGCTGTCCACGCTGCTGTCGATCAAGACCGGCGGCTGCGAGGAGGACTGCAAGTACTGCCCGCAATCCGCGCACTTCGACACCGGCCTGAAGGCCGAGAAGCTGATCCCGCTCGAGGAAGTGATGGAAGCCGCCCGCGCCGCCAAGGCCAATGGCGCGACCCGCTTCTGCATGGGCGCGGCCTGGCGCTCGCCCAAGGAGCGCCACCTGGAGGCCATCGGCGAGATGATCACCGAGGTCAAGGCGCTGGGCCTGGAGACCTGCCTGACGGCCGGCATGCTGGGCGACGGCCAGGCCGAGCAACTGCGCGAGGCGGGCCTGGACTACTACAACCACAATCTGGACACCTCGCCCGAGTTCTACGGCCAGATCATCACGACGCGCACCTACCAGGACCGCCTGGACACGCTGGAGCGCGTGCGCGGCGTGGGCCTGAAGGTGTGCTCGGGCGGCATCGTCGGCATGGGCGAGACGCGCCGCCAGCGCGCCGGCCTGATCGCGCAGCTGGCCAACCTGGATCCGTATCCGGAGTCGGTGCCCATCAACAACCTGGTGCAGGTCGAGGGCACGCCGCTGGCCGGCACGCAGGCGCTGGACCCCTTCGAGTTCATCCGCACCATCGCGGTGGCCCGCATCACGATGCCGCGCGCGATGGTGCGCCTGTCCGCCGGCCGCGAGGAGATGCCCGAGACCATGCAGTCGCTGTGCTTCCTGGCCGGCGCGAACAGCATGTTCTACGGCGACAAGCTGCTGACCACGAGCAACCCGCAGGCCGAGAAGGATCGCCAGCTGATCCAGCGCCTGGGCATGCACTGCGCCACCGAGGCCGAACTGAGCGCCGATGCCGATGCCGCTGATGACCGCGCCCCGGGCTGCGCACCGGCCGGCGAGGGCGTGGCGGCGGGCTGCGGCCATCGCCATTGATCGGGCCGGCCAGGGCCGCACCGATCTGAACCGACCCGACGGGCGCGACGGCACCGACCGCCGCGCCGCCCCGGACGAGCGCATCGCGCCGTCCGGGCGCACCCGGCGCCGAGCGGCCACAAGCCGCGACGCGCCGAGGACCTGAAGCATGAGGAGACACCCGTGTTCAAGAAGATCCTGATCGCCAACCGTGGCGAAATCGCCTGCCGCGTCGCGGCCACCGCGCGCCGACTGGGCGTGAAGACGGTCGCCGTCTATTCCGACGCGGACGCGCGTGCGCGCCACGTCGATGCCTGCGACGAGGCGGTGCGCATCGGCGGTCCCGCGCCGCGCGACAGCTACCTGCAGTGGCAGCGCATCCTCGATGCGGCCAAGGCCACCGGCGCCGAGGCCGTCCATCCGGGCTACGGCTTCCTGAGCGAGAACGAGGAGTTCGCGCAGGCCTGCGCGGACGCGGGCCTGGTGTTCATCGGCCCGCCGCCGGCGGCGATCCAGGCGATGGGCCTGAAGGCTGAATCGAAGCGCCTGATGGAGCAGGCCGGCGTGCCGCTGGTGCCGGGCTATCACGGCGCGGACCAGGACCCGGCGCTGCTGCGCCGCGAGGCGCAGCGCATCGGCTACCCGGTGCTGATCAAGGCCAGCGCCGGCGGTGGCGGCAAGGGCATGCGGGCGGTGCATGCGGACGAGGACTTCGAGGCCGCGCTCGCGTCCTGCAAGCGCGAGGCGATCAACAGCTTCGGCGACGACGCGGTGTTGATCGAGCGCTACGTCCAGCGGCCGCGCCACATCGAGATCCAGGTCTTCGGCGACAGCCATGGCGAGTGCGTCTACCTGTTCGAGCGCGACTGCTCGGTGCAGCGCCGCCATCAGAAGGTGCTGGAGGAGGCGCCCGCGCCCGGCATGACGGCCGAGCGCCGGGCCGAGATGGGCGCCGCCGCGGTCGCGGCCGCGAAGGCCGTGGGGTATCAGGGTGCGGGCACAGTCGAGTTCATCGCCGAGCAGGACGGCCGGTTCTACTTCATGGAGATGAACACCCGGCTGCAGGTCGAGCATCCGGTGACGGAGGCCATCACCGGGCAGGACCTGGTGGAGTGGCAGCTGCGCGTCGCGGCCGGCGAGCCGCTGCCGCTCAAGCAGCACGAGCTGCGCATGCACGGCCACGCGATCGAGGCCCGCATCTGCGCCGAGAACCCCGAAGGCGGTTTCCTGCCGGCGACCGGCACGCTGTCGGTGGCGCGCTGGCCGGCGCACGAGGCCTTCCGCCGCGCGGCGGTGCGCATCGATTCGGGCGTGGGCGAGGGCGACGCGATCAGCCCGTTCTACGATTCGATGATCGCCAAGCTGATCGTCTGGGGCGAGACGCGCGAGCAGGCGCTGGCGCTGCTGGACGCGTCGCTGCGGGACACGCACATCGTGGGCCTGCACACCAACGTCGCCTTCCTGCGGCGCTGCGCGGCGACGGCGTCCTTCGCGCATGCCGACCTGGACACCGCGCTGATCGAGCGCGAGAAGGACGCGCTGTTCGGCCAGCCCGGGCTGCCGCTGGCCGAGGCCGCCGCCGCGGTCGTCGCCCACACGCTGGCCGAGGAGTCGGCCACCGAGTCCGCCGACCCGTGGAGCCGCCGCGATGGCTGGCGCCTGTTCGGCGCGGCGCAGCGGCGCTTCGAGCTCGACGTCGATGGCGTGCATCACCAGGTGCTGCTGTCGCGGCACCATCACGGCGAGCTGTCGTTGACGCTGCCGGGCGGCGCGGCCGGGGAGGCGATCGCGCTGACGGTGCGCTCCGCCTCGCCGGAGCGGCATGAGCTTCATCTGAACGAGCGGCGCGTCGCGGTGTCGACCTACAAGGTCGGCGAGCAGGTGGCGGTGTTCGGCGCGCACGGCTCGGCGCTGGTGACCGAGGTCGACGTCATCGCCCATGCGGGCGAGGGGGGATCGGAAGGCGGTCGGCTGACCGCGCCGATGCCCGGCAAACTGGTCGCCTTCCTGGCGCAGGCAGGGGACACGGTCGCCAAGGGTCAGCCGCTGGCGGTGATGGAGGCGATGAAGATGGAACACACGATCACCGCGCCGCGTGATGGCGTCGTCGCGGAGTTGCTCTTCGCCGTCGGAGACCAGGTCGGCGATGGCGCGGAGCTGCTGCGGCTGCAGGCAGCCTGAAGACCCCTCACCCCCACCCTCTCCCCGCAAGGCGGGGAGAGGGAGTAAGCCCGGTGACGCGCGGTCTTGAGCTATTTCTCCCGGCAAGGGAGGGAGTAAACCCGGCGACGCGCGGTCTTCAACTCCCTCTCCCGCGGGGTGGGAGAGGGCAGGGGTGAGGGTGGGAGCGTTGCAAACCTCGGTCGGCGATGCCGCCGATCTTGTCGAATCCGATAGCTGAAGGAATCAGCCATGACCACATTGCCTGCACGAGTCACCCTGGTCGACGTCGGCCCGCGCGACGGCCTGCAGAACGAGAAGGACACCGTCGCCACCGCCGACAAGGCCCGGCTGGTGTCGCTGCTGCAGGACGCCGGCCTGAAGGAGATCGAGGTCACCAGCTTCGTTTCGCCGAAGTGGGTGCCGCAGATGGCCGACAACACCGCCGTGATGGCCGCCATCGAGCGCCGCCCCGGCGTGCGCCACAGCGTGCTGGTCCCCAACATGAAGGGCCTGGAGGGCGCGCTGCCGACCCGGCCCGATGAGATCGTGGTCTTCGCTGCCGCGTCCGAGGCCTTCTCGCAGAAGAACATCAACTGCTCGATCGCCGAGAGCATCGAACGATTCGCCCCGGTCGTGGCCGCGGCCCACGAGGCCGGCATCAAGGTGCGCGGCGCGCTGTCCTGCGCGGTCGGCTGCCCCTACCAGGGCGAGGTCTCGGCCGACGAGGTCGAGCGCGTCGTGAAGCTGATGAAGGACATCGGCGTCGACCACCTCGGCGTCGCCGACACGATCGGCGTGGGCACGCCGCGCAAGGTGCAGGCGGCGATGGAGCGGGCGCTGAAGCATTACCCGCTGGTCGAGGTCAGCGGTCATTTCCACGACACCTACGGCCAGGCGCTCACCAACATCTATGCCTGCCTGGAACTCGGCATCCACACCTTCGACGCCAGCGTGGCCGGCCTGGGCGGCTGCCCGTATGCGAAGGGCGCGACCGGCAACGTCGCGACCGAGGACGTGGTGTTCCTGCTGAACGGCCTGGGCATCGAGACCGGCATCGACCTGGACAAGCTGGTCGATGCGGGCGCCTTCATCTCGGGCGTGCTCGGCCGTCCGCCGGTGTCGCGCGTGGGCAAGGCGACCCTGGCCAAGCGCAAGGGCTGATCGCCGCGGCTCTGGCGCTCAACCGCGCACGCGCTCCACGAACCACCACAGGTGGCCGTCGAGGTCGAGCACGCCGTAGTTCTTGTCGGCCCAGTACTCGGGCCCGTAGTCCTCGACCTTGGGCTCGTGGACGATGGTGGCGCCCGCGCGGCGCGCTCGCTCGCAGTGCGCGTCCGCGTCGTCGACGTAGAGCATCAGGCTCTGCGTGTTGGCGCCGCCGACGCCCTTCGGGCTGCGCAGCGGGATGCCGAAGCGCTGCGAGTGCTGTCCTTCGCCGCCTTCGGCGACCATGATCAGCGCCTCGCCGAAGATCAGCTGGCTGTGGACGACCGAGCCGTCGTCGCCGTCGATGCGCAGCTGCAGCTCGAAGCCGAAGGCCTCGCACAGCCAGGGGATGGCCTTGGCGGCGCTCTCGTAGAACACGGCGCTGGACAGACGCGGCCAACCGGCGGGCGTGGGCTTCATGGCGACTCCCTGATCGAGGAAACATCCAGCATAGGCGTCGCCTCCTGGCGTCCGCAAGCCTGAGCGACGCCATCCCTCTCCGGGCGGTGTCGAACCACCCGTGCGGTGGACCAACCCATCCGGCTTTCCACCTCCTGAAGGCAGCCGGATGGATGTCTCCCTGCGAACGATCGAAGGTCCCTGGACCGCGGGTTATGTGCTGGACCGGACGCTGCTCGCCAGCGCCTACCTCGGCGAGGACCCGGCCGGGCGGCCGCGCATCACGACCACCCGCACCGAGGTCGGCGAGGCGCTGTTCCAGCTCAAGCACCGCGGCGACCTTTCGAAGGCCGAGCCGCTCGCCCGCGCGCTGCGCACCCGCGTGCTGCCGCGCCTCGGGCCGATCGGCTTCATCGTGCCGATGCCGCCGTCACGCGCCCGGCCCTGGCAGCCCGTGGCCCTGGTGGCGCGCGCGCTGGGGCAGCAACTGCGCGTGCCGGTGTTCGAGCGCCTGCTGCTCAAGGCGCCGCAGGCCAGCGCGGCGCGCGCTTGCGCCACCCGTGAAGAGACGCTGGGGTGGCTCGTCGCCACCTTCTCGCTGCACGACGAGATCCGCAACCCGGGACGATGGAATGCGCTGCTCATTGATGACCACATCGATACCGGCGTCACCCTCGAGGCCGCCAGCCGCGTCCTGCGCCGGTACCCGAAGGTCGCGCAGCTGTACGTCGCCGTGCTGACCTCCTAGTGGGCGGCCCGCTCGGCCGGGCCGCTAGTCCGGGCCGCTCAACTGGCGGCGAGGGTCTGGCCGACGCTGTCGCGGAACTTCGCCGCGCGCTCGGCGTCCGCATGCGCCTCGATGCGCTCGCAGCAGTGGTGGACCCACTCCTGGAAGCGGCTTTCGGTGTCGACCTGGCGGACCAGGTCGCGAAGCTCGCCCTCGCGGCCGGCCAGCATCCGCGTGACCAGGTCCAGCGCGAAGAACTTGGTGGCGACCAGGCGCTTGGCACGCGCCTGCGCTTCGCGCGCCAGGGCGGCCGCTTCGGCGACCTCGTCCGCGTCCACGGCCTGGATCGCGGACGCCGTCGACGTCGACGCCGACGCCGCAGCGGCCACCGCGGGCTTGAGGGCCCGCGGCAGCTCCACCAGGCCCTGGTCGACCAGCCGCGACAGGCCGTCGTCGCCCAGGCCCAGCCCGCGGGCCAGGCGCTGCAACTCCTGCGCGTCGCGCTTGCCGTCGACGGTGATGAGCAGCGCTCGCAACGCGGGCGCCAACTGGCGCTGGCCCGGCGCCAGCATCTGGCGCGCCAGCTCGGTCTTGCGGGGAGGAGTAACAGAAGTTTGCATGGCGGGCCGGATGTTGCGAAGGTCGCATGCAGGCTTGATGACAGTCCGGCGTAGGCCTCCCCAGCTTGTGGATTGCCGCACGCGCCGCCGCTGCCTACGATCCGGCTTTCCGGGCACCGTCCCGGGCGGGGAGGGACTTCACATGGACAAGCTGGTCATCGTTCATCGCGGCGCGCTGCGCGCCAAGTACGGCGCCACCGCGCTGGCGAAGGTCGACGCAGCGCTGAAGGCGCTGGCCACCGCGGACAAGCGGCGTGGCGTCGACACGCTGGTGGTGGCGGTCGACCTCGCCTCCGCGATGAAGCCTTACGGCGCCGCACCGGTGCCGGCCCGGCCCGACGCCAAGGCGCTGAAGACGGCCATCGACGCGCTGGCCCGCGCCCGCCAGCCCCACTACCTGATGCTGCTGGGCGGCCCCGACCTGCTGCCGATGGTGCCGCTGAAGAACCCGGCCCACGGCGGCGAGCTGGGCGACGAGGACCGCATCGTCCCCAGCGACCTGCCTTATGCCTGCGAGGCCGCTTACTCGACCGATCCGAACCGGTTCCTCGGGCCGACGCGGGTCGTCGGGCGGCTGCCCGACCTGCCCGGCGCGACGCGGCCCGACCTGCTGCTGCAGCTGATCCGCGCGGCGTCCCGCCACAAGGGCCTGCCGCGCGCGTCCTTCGTGGACAGCTTCGCGCTGTCGGCCGAGGTCTGGCAGGGCTCGACGCGGCTCAGCCTGACCAACACCTTCGGCCATGCGGACGGGCTGCGCCTGTCGCCGCCGGACGGGCCGAAGTGGAACAAGGCGGACCTGGCGCCGCGCATGCACTTCATCAACTGCCACGGCGCCGCGGACATGCCGGAGTACTACGGCCAGCGGGGCGAGGATTTCCCGGTCTCGATGCGCTCGGCGCTGCTGCGCGACCGGGTCACGGCGGGCACCGTCGTCGCCGCGGAATGCTGCTATGGCGCGCAGCTCTTCGATCCGGCGCTGGCCGACGGCGACTGGCCCATGGCTCTGCGCTACCTGACCGACGGCGCCTGCGCCTTCCTCGGCAGCACCACCATCGCCTACGGACCGAGCGACGGGAACGGCTCCGCCGACCTGCTGTGCCAGTACTTCCTGCAACGCGTGCTGGCCGGGGCCTCGCTGGGCCGGGCGCTGCTGGAGGCGCGTCAGAAATTCGCCGGCGAGCGCACCCACCTCGACCCGATGGACCTCAAGACGCTGGGGCAGTTCTACCTGCTGGGCGACCCGTCGCTGCAGCCGGTGGCCGGCGTGTCACATGCGCTGGCCCGCACCAAGGCCTTCCGCAAGGCCTTCGCCACCGTCGAGGACCGCGGCGTGCGCGGCCTGCGCCGTGAGCGCCTGGAGCGCGAGGGCCGCAACCTGGCGCGCTCGTTGCCGCGCCTGCTGCCCACCGAGGCGGCGCCGGCCCCGGCCGTGCTCGAGGCGGTGCGGCCCATGCTCAAGGAATCCGGCCTGGACGCCGAGCACTGCGCGCGGGTCAGCTACCGGATCTCCGGCGCCCCAGGCCATCGGGCGATCCATGTCTACAAGGGCTGGGTCGAACGCCGCCTGCTGGCGCTGATCGCGACCGAGCAGGACGGGCGGCTGCTCCATGTGAGGCGCATGCATGCCCGCTGATCGCGACGCCGCCCAGGACGGCACCGCCGAGTGCCTGCGCGGACGCCTGTGCCGCGAGCGCCTGGACCTCGGCAGCAAGAGCGAGCGCCTGGCGGTGCTGCTGGTCGTCGACGACGGCGACCGGGTCGTGCTGCGCCGCGCTGGCGCCAATCCGTTCCGCGATCCGGAACTGGAAGCGCTGGAGGGCCAGGTCTTGATCGTCGAAGGGGAACGGCGCAGCAGCTATTTCCTGGTGCGCCGCTATACCGTTTGCGGCGACGAGCCCCCTTCCGCGGGATGAGCGAACGGCTGGCGCCGCCGAAAGGGTGCCCAGGCCGGGAGCGAAATCTGCCGGAGACCCACCGAGCCTCGCGCATCGTCAAAACCGTGTGCCGCGGTCGGACACCCGTCAGGGCGACTTGCCGGAGGTTGCTCGGCAGACGTACAACCGGACTTCGTTCCGCGCCGATGCGCGTCCTGATCCTCACAACCCGACCAAAAGGAGCCCGCCCATGGCCAAGACCTCTCCCTCCGACCGCCTGCTGTCCGACCTGCACCAGGTGGTGACCGACGCCGAGTCGCTGCTGCGGGCCACCGCCGACCAGACCAGCGCCGGCGCGTCCGAGTTGCGCGCGCGCGTGCAGTCGACGCTGGATCGCGCCAAGTCCAGCCTGGGCGAGTTCCAGTCCGCCGCGGTCGAGCGCGCCAAGGCCGCCAGCAAGGCGACCGACGACTACGTGCACGACAACCCCTGGCAGTCGATCGGCGTGGCCGCCGGCGTGGGCCTGCTGCTGGGCCTGCTGATCAGCCGCCGTTGATCGGCGACGCCGCGGCACAGGGGGCGGCGCAAGGCGCCCCCGCCGCCGGCTGGGCCGCCGTCGCCGTCGCTGCTGCAGGCGCGGGGTCCAGTGCCCAGGACTTGGGCGCAGCCAGCCAGCGATCGAGTTCCTCCGCCGGCATCGGCTTGGCGAACAGCCAGCCCTGGCCTTCGTGACAGCCCAGCGCCAGCAGGTGCTGGCGCTGTTCCTCGGTCTCGATGCCCTCGGCGACGACCCGCATGCCGAGGCTGCAACCCAGGTTCACCACCATCTGCGCGATGGTCGCGCCGGCCGCCGAGCTCTGCGCCTCGCGCACGAAGGCGCGGTCGATCTTGAGCCGCTCGACGTCCAGCCGCCGCAGCTGGCTCAGCGACGAGAAGCCGGTGCCGAAGTCGTCGATCGCGACCGACGCGCCGGTGCCGCGGATCTCCGCCAGCACGCGCAGCACGGCCGAGACCTCCTCCATCGCCATCGATTCGGTGATCTCCAGCTCGAGCGCCGCGCCGGGCACGTCGGCATCGGCCAGCGCGCGCCGGACGGTGTCGATGAAGGCGGGATGGCGGAACTGCGCCAGCGAGATGTTCACCGCGATGCGGAAGTCGGCGTAGCCGGCGTCGCGTAGCTGGCGCACCTGGCGGCAGGCGGCGCGGAGCACGAATTCGCCGATCGGGACGATCAGGCCGGACTGCTCCGCCAGCGGGATGAACTGGTCGGGCGGGACGAATTTGCCGTCGGCGGTGCGCCAGCGCAGCAGCGCCTCCGCGCCGATGACGCGCAGCGAGGCGAGCTCCACCTGCGGCTGGTACACGACGAACAGCCGGCGCTCCTCGAAGCTGGCGCGCAGGCCCTTGAGCAGCTTGAAGCGCTCGCGGGCGTCGATGCCCATCTCCGGCGAAAAGTATTGCGATGCGCCGCGGTTGCCCGCCTTGGCGCGCTTGAGCGCGATCTGCGCGTCCAGCAGCAGTTCCGAGCCCAGCGTCCGGGACTGGGCCAGCCGCACCAGCCCGGTGGTGGCGGACAGCTGCAGGCGCTCGCCCGCGACGGTGAAGGGGTCGTCGAAGACGCCGCCGATGCGGTGGCCGTTGACCATGTCGTCGGGCCCGAGCAGCCCGAAGGCGTTCGACGAGATCCGCGCCATCGCGGTGTTGAAGCCCAGCCGCTGCGCCAGCCGCTGGGAGACCGCCTGCAGCACCTGGTCGCCGAAGCGGTGGCCGAAGGCGTCGTTGACGTCGGCGAAGTCGTCCAGGTCGATCAGCGCGAGCGTGATGCCCTCGGGCGACTTGAGGTTGTGCTCGAGCAGCTCGATGAAGCGGGTGCGGTTGGGCAGCTGCAGCAGCGGGTCGTTGTAGGCCTGGTCGGTCAGCTGCGTGTACAGCATGACGTTCTCGAAGCCGACGGCGATGTTGGAGCAGAACGCGCGCAGCAGCTGGCGGTCGAGCTCGTCGAGCTCGCGCTGCACCTCGACCAGCGCCGCCATGGCGCGGCCGCTGGGCAGGCCGAAGAACAGCACGGTGCAGCCGTCCTCGTGCAGGTTGTGGCCGACAGCCAGGCAGCGCGCCAGCAGGTCACGCACCTTGCCCGCCGGCACCGCGTGCAGCGGGCGGTTGATCAGCGAGCTGTACTGGCCGGCCGCCGCGATGACGCGGGCATCGCCGCTGGCGTCGTTGTGCGCCTGCACGCAGACCAGCCCTTCCGGCAGCGTGCCCAGCAGCGCGCACAGCTGCGTCACCACGCCCTCGGCGAAGCGGTGCAGCCCGTGCTGGCGGCCGAGCTCGGTGCTGGCCTCGACGATCATCTCCAGCCCCTGCCGGTTGGCTTCCAACGCGCGGATCTGGCGGTAGGAGCGGATCGCCGCCGTCAGCACGGTGTACAGCCGTGTGCGGGTCAGCTCCGACTTGGTCTTGTAGTCGTTGATGTCGTAGGCCTGGACCGTCTCGATCTCCGGCGCGTAGCCGGGCTGCCCGGTGCGCAGCACGATGCGCACGGCGCGCAGGCGCAGTTCCTCGCGGATGTGGCGCACCAGCTGCAGGCCGGCGTCGTCGGACTCCATCACGACGTCCAGCAGGACGACGGCGATGTCGGGCTCCTGGCGCAGCAGCGCGCGCGCCTCGGCCGCGGACTTCGCATGCAGGAAGGCCAGCGGCTGGCCCTCGACCTGCAGGCCCTGCATGGCCAGCTCGGTGGCCTTGTGGACGTCGGTGTCGTCGTCGACGATCAGCACCCGCCAGGGCTTGCGTGGCGGGAGGTCGTCGAGGACGGCGTGCTCGTGGTCGTCCAGGAACTGCAGCAGGTCGTCGTCCTCGACGACGTCGGAGTGCGTGTGCTGGCGATCAGGCATTGAATCAACCTTGAAAGGCCGGCCGCGCGGGGTCCGCGCAACCAAGCGTTACCGCACTGTAGCCCAAGGCCTGGAGCCGGTATGGACAAAGAACGCCCTCGTTTCCCCCGATTCAGTGATAGCTTCCGCACACCGGAGGGGCCGGACACAGAGGAGAGACGTTCGATGGAATCACGCGATCCGGGGCTGACGGAGCGGCTGCGGCGGATGGCCGAGCGGGCGCTTGAACTGGCCCGTGTGCGGCTGGAGCTGCTGGGCGTCGAGCTGCAGGCGGAGCTGCTGCGCCTGTTCGGCGCCTTGACCGCGCTGCTGCTGGCGCTGCTGCTGGGCGTGGCCGCGCTGCTGATGCTGGTGTTCGCCGCGCTGCTGTGGGTGCCCGATGCCTGGCGCGCGCCGCTGGGCGCCGGCCTGGGCGCGGCCTTCCTGCTGGGGGCGGTGGGCTGCTGGTATTGGGCGAAGCGCCAGTTGGCGGCGGGCCGGCCGTTCGCGGCCAGCGTGGCGGAGCTGGCGCGCGATCAGCGCGCGCTCGAGCCCGAGACGGAGCCGGGGGCGCGGCCATGATGTGGGGCGAGGCGCGCCAGCGGCTGAAGCTGCGGCTGCTCGAGCTGCAACTGCGCAGCGCGGAGCTGCGCCTGGGCCTGCTGCACGAGGCGCGGGCACTCGAGCGCCCGATGCAATGGGCCGAACGCGGCCATGCGCTCTACCGCCTGGCGGGCAGCCTGCCGCGCCTGTGGCGCACGGTGGCGGCGCTGGCCGCGGCGGGTGGCCTGGTGGGACTGACGCGCGCCTTCCGCCGGCGCGATCCCGATGCGGCGGACAGCCCGCCGGGCCGCATCGCGCGGCTGTGGGCGTGGCTGAGCCTGGGATGGAAGGTGTGGCAGTGGGTGAAGCCCGCGCCGGCGACCGAGGCTGCCGGCAGGGCGACACCGGGCTCCAACCCGACGTCCCCCTTGACGCCCGCCCGCTGAAGGCGCGTCAGCGCGGACCGCGCTTCGCGCCCGGCTTGCCTGCCGGCTTGGCGAAGGGCTTGCCGGCCGGGCGCGCGGCGGCGCCGGCCGGACGCTGCGGCGCGCGAGCCGAGCCGGTCTCCCGCGGCGGCAGGCCGGTGTGCTGCGTGAGCAGCTGGCCGGCGCGCGGCTTGTTCGGCGCGACCTTCTGCCCGGCGTTGGTCGAGTTCTTCCGGCGCGCCGACTCGTAGCCGCCGTCCGTGCCCGTGGGCTGGAAGGTCGGGATCAGGTGATGCTTGCCGTTGCCGATCAGGTCGGCGCGGCCCATGTCCTTGAGCGCCTCGCGCAGCAGCGGCCAGTTGCTCGGGTCGTGGTAGCGCAGGAAGGCCTTGTGCAGGCGCCGCCGGCGCTCGCCCTTGACGATGTCGACCGGTTCGCTGTCGCGTGTCACCTTCTTGAGCGGGTTCTTGCCCGAGTGGTACATCGCCGTGGCCGTGGCCATCGGGCTCGGATAGAAGGTCTGCACCTGGTCCGCGCGGAAGCCGTTGCGCTTGAGCCAGAGCGCCAGGTTCATCATGTCCTCGTCGGCCGTGCCCGGGTGCGCCGCGATGAAGTAGGGGATCAGGAACTGCTTCTTGCCGGCGGCGGCGCTGGCCTGCTCGAACAGCTGCTTGAAGCGGTCGTAGGTGCCGATGCCCGGCTTCATCATCTTGGACAGCGGACCGCCCTCGGTGTGCTCGGGCGCGATCTTCAGGTAGCCGCCGACGTGGTGCGTCACCAGCTCCTGGATGTACTCGGGCGATTCGATCGCCAGGTCGTAGCGCAGGCCCGAGCCGATCAGGATCTTCTTCACCCCGCGCAGCGCCCGGGCGCGGCGGTACAGCTTGATCAGCGGGCCGTGGTCGGTGTGCAGGTTGGGGCAGATGCCCGGATAGACGCAACTGGGCTTGCGGCAGGCGGCCTCGATCTCGGGGCTCTTGCAGCCGATGTGCCACATGTTGGCCGTCGGGCCGCCCAGGTCCGAGATGATCCCGGTGAAGCCCTTGACCTTGTCGCGGATGTCCTCGATCTCGCGAATGATCGAGTCCTCGCTGCGGCTCTGGATCACGCGGCCCTCGTGCTCGGTGATCGAGCAGAAGGTGCAGCCGCCGAAGCAGCCGCGCATGATGTTCACGCTGAAGCGGATCATTTCCCACGCCGGGATCTTGGTCCCGTGGTCGTGGCTGCCGTTTTCGTCGGCATAGACCGGATGCGGGCTGCGCGCGTAGGGCAGGTCGAAGACGTGGTCCATCTCGACCGTCGTCAGCGGGATCGGCGGTGGGTTCAGCCAGACGTCGCGGTCGACGCCGCCCGACGAGTGCCGCTGCACCAGCGCGCGGGCGTTGCCGGGGTTGGTCTCCAGGTGCAGCACGCGGTTGGCGTGGGCGTAGAGGACCGGATCGCTCTTGACCTGCTCGTAGGCGGGCAGGCGGATCACGGTGCGATCGCGCGGCGTCACGAGCGCTCGGCCGTCGCTGCCGTTCTTCGCCAGCGTCTGGCGGACGATCTTGATCGGCTTGATCTCCGGCATGCTGGCCGACGCCGGAGCTGCCGCACCCGCGGTGGCACCATCCGTGCCCGCGGCCTGTGCCTGCTGTTTCGAGCAATCCGTGCCCTGGTCGGCGGCCGCTTCCTCGGTCGTCATGTAGGGGCTGAGCAGCGCATCGATCCTGCCGGGCGCGTCGACCTCGGTGGAGTCGATCTCGAACCAGCCGTCCAGCGACGCGTCGTCGGGCTTGCGCATGAAGGCGGTGCCGCGCACGTCGGTGATCGATTCGATGGGCTTCTTCTGCGCGAGGCGGTGGGCGATCTCGATGATCGCGCGTTCGGCGTTGCCGTAGACCAGCAGGTCAGCCTTGGAATCCACCAGGATCGAACGCCGGACCTTGTCCTGCCAGTAGTCGTAATGCGCGATGCGGCGCAGCGAAGCCTCGATGCCGCCGATGATCACGGGGACGTCCTTGAACGCCTCCTTGCAGCGCTGGGTGTAGACCAGCGTCGCGCGGTCCGGCCGCTTGCCTGCGGCGCCGCCCGGCGTGTAGGCGTCGTCCGAGCGGATCTTCCGGTCGGCCGTGTAGTGGTTGATCATCGAATCCATGTTGCCGGCCGCCACGCCGAAGAACAGGTTCGGTTTGCCCAGGGCCCGGAACGGATCCGCCGAATTCCAGTCCGGCTGCGCGATGATCCCGACCCGGAATCCCTGCGCCTCCAGCGTGCGCCCGATCACCGCCATGCCGAAGCTGGGGTGGTCCACGTAGGCGTCGCCGCTGACGATGATGATGTCGCAGCTGTCCCAGCCCAGTTGCGTCATCTCCTCGCGCGACATCGGCAGGAAGGGCGCGGGGCCGAAGCGCTTGGCCCAGAACGGGCGGTAGGCGGTCAGCGCCTTCTGGCCGGTCTTCTTCAGATCGGACAGCGGACGGGTGGGGGGCGGGGCGATGGACACGGCGGCGGCTCGGGCATGGGCAACCGGCTATTGTCGCCGCACCCTGGGGTTTCCCTGAGGGGACCCTGCACAAATGCAGGGCTTTCCACCGGATTAACGGTTAATCGCGACGATGGACGCCGCGTTCGCCGACCTTCAGTGGTCGTCGCCGTCGTCGCCGCGGTCGTCTTCCGCCCGATTGGCCGAGCACACCGGCTGGCGCCCCAGCGCGCCGCGCTCGGCGGCGGTCAGCGGCGCGAAGCGGTTCGGCACCGCCACCGTCAACGAGGAGAGGTAATGCTCCAGCCGCGCCTGCCCGACCTCGATCAGGTCGAAGGCCTCCGGATCCAGCATCCAGTGGTGCAGCAGCCCGCCCACCAGCGCCATCAGGCCGATCGCCGCCTGCTGCGAGTCCACCTCCGCCGGCAGCTGGCCCAGCGCCTTGGCGCGCTCGAAGGCCTCGCGGTTGTGGCCGGTCCATTCGCGGTGCGCGGCGACCTTGCGCTTGCGCACCGTGGCCATTTCGCCGACGAACTCGACCCGCGTGTTGGCGATCTCGAAGGCCCGGCGTGTGCGAGCGTTGAACGCTGCGCAGTGCATGACGTTCATCAGGCGCAGCCGCAAGTCGTCCAATGGCCGGTCCGGACCGGGCGAGACCGAGGCTTCGAAGTCCTCCTCCAGCGGCATGGTGGCGCGTTCCATCATGGCGTTGAAGAGTTGGACCTTGTCCTCGAAGTGCCAGTAGACGGCGCCACGCGTCACGCCGGCGGCCTGCGCGATGTCATGCAGCGAGGTGCGCGAGACGCCGCGTTCATGGAACAGCTGCTCCGCGGCGTCCAGCAGGCGGGCGCGGGTTTCCTGGGCTTCTTGTTTGGTTCGGCGGGCCATGGGGCGCGATTGTAGAAGCACGTTCCAGAAACATACATGCATGAATGTATGTATATACTGCGCGACTTTGGGTCGAACCGTGACGGCGCCAGGCGTCGTGGCGGGGAGGGCCCGGGCTTGCCGGAAGCGGCCGCCGATCTCCCGCCTGGCGACGTCGCGCCGGGCCGCTCATCCGAAGAACTGATCTGTACTGCGAGAGGAATCCCATCGTGATGTCTACCCCTCTGACAAAAGCAACGCCGGGGTCGGAGCGCCCGAGCCTGAAGGCCGGCGCGCGCATGCTCTACCTGCTGCCGCTGGTGATCTCGATCGCGGCGGTGCTGACCGCCTGCGGCAAGGACGAGGCGGCGGCCGGCAAGGGCGGTCCGGGCGGCGGCGGCATGCCGCCGGCCAATGTCGGCGTGGTCACGGTGGGCCAGCAGGCGGTCGCGCTGCAGACCGAGCTGCCGGGCCGGGTCGAGGCGCTGCGCACCGCGCAGGTCCGGGCGCGCGTCAACGGCGTGGTGCTCAAGCGGCTCTTCACCGAAGGCTCGGAAGTCAAGGCCGGCCAGGCGCTGTTCCTGATCGACCCGGCGCCCTACCAGGCGCAGTTCGACAGCGCCAATGCCAACCTGGCCAAGGCGCAGGCCAACGAGGCGCAGGCGGCCGCGCAGGCCGCGCGCAACAAGCCGCTGGCCGACGCGAAGGCGATCAGCCAGCAGGAATACATCACCTCGGTGGCGACCGCCAAGGCCGCCGCGGCCGACGTGGCCGCCGCCAAGGCCGCCGTCGTGCAGGCCAAGCTGAGCCTGGACTACGCCCACGTGTACGCGCCGATCTCGGGCCGCATCGGCCGCGCGCTGGTGACCGAGGGCGCGCTGGTCGGCGCGTCCGACGCGACGCAGCTCGCGCTGATCCAGCAGGTCAGCAGCGTCTATGTCAACTTCACCCAGTCGGCCAACGAGGTGCAGGCGATGCGCCGCGCGCTGGCCGCGGGCCAGTTGCGCAGCGCGGGCGCGAATGCGGCGCAGGTCGAGGTCGTCGGCGACGACGGCACCGTCTACCCGCGCACCGGCAAGCTGCTGTTCACCGACCTGAGCGTCGATCCGACCTCCGGCCAGGTGACGCTGCGCGCCGAGGTGCCCAACCCCGACGGCCTGCTGCTGCCCGGCCAGTACGTGCGGGTGCGCGTCGCGCAGGCGGAGCTGCCCTCGGCGGTGCTGCTGCCGCAGCAGGCGGTGACGCGCGGCTCCACCGGCGACACGGTGCTGGTGGTCGGCCCCGACAACAAGCCCGCCCCGCGCAAGGTCAAGATCGGCAACGCGATCGGCAACCAGTGGGTGGTGCTGGATGGCCTCAAGCCCGGCGAGAAGGTCATCGCCGACGGCTTCCAGAAGATGTTCGTGCCGGGGGCGCCGGTGAATCCGGTGCCGTTCAACCCGGCCAGCGCGGCGTCCGGAGCGGCCTCCGGCGCGGCGCCCGCCGCCTCCGGCGCGGCGAGCCGCTGAGCGCCTGACGCTCAGGAAGGATCCAAGACATGGCACGTTTCTTCATTGATCGCCCCATCTTCGCGTGGGTGATCGCCCTGTTCATCCTGGTCTTCGGCGGGGTGGCGATCACCCAGCTGCCGGTGGCGCAGTACCCGACCGTGGCGCCGCCCTCGCTGGTGATCTCCGTGGCCTACCCCGGCGCGTCGGCCAAGACGCTGGACGAGGCGGTGGTCTCCGTCATCGAGCAGGAGCTCAACGGCGCGCCCGGCCTGGCCTACATGGAATCGATCAGCCAGGCCAACGGCACCGGCTCGATCACGGTGACCTTCGAATCGGGCACCAACATCGACCTGGCGCAGGTCGAGATCCAGAACCGCCTCTCGCGCGCCACGCCGCGCCTGCCGGCGGCGGTCACCCAGCAGGGCGTGCGCGTGGACAAGTCGCGCTCCAACTTCCTGCTGTTCGTGACCATGGCGTCCCAGGACGGCTCGATGGACCCGATCGCGCTGGGCGACTACGCCGCCCGCAACATCGTTCCCGAGATCCAGCGCATCCCCGGCGTCGGCCAGGCGCAGCTGTTCGGCTCCGAGCGCGCGATGCGCATCTGGCTGGACCCGGCCAAGATGCAGTCCTACAACCTCAGCCCGGCCGAGGTCAGCGCCGCCGTCTCCGCGCAGAACGCGCTGGTGCCGGCCGGCGTGCTGGGCGACCGCCCGAACACGAGCAGCCAGACGATGTCGGCCACCATCGTGGTCAAGGGCCAGCTCGAGGACAAGGCGCAGTTCGAGAAGATCGTCCTGCGCGCCAACACCGACGGCTCCAAGGTGCTGCTCAAGGACGTCGCCCGCATCGAGCTGGGCGGCCAGAGCTACGCCACCTACACCCGCCTGAACGGCCAGCCCTCCACCGGCATCGGCGTGCAGCTCTCGCCCACCGGCAACGCGCTGGGCACCGCCACCGCGATCAAGCAGCGGATGGAGGAGCTGAAGAAGTACTTCCCCGCGGGCGTCGTCTACACCGTCCCGTACGACTCCTCGAAGTTCGTGAAGATCTCGATCTCGCAGGTCGTCGAGACGCTGGTGGAAGCCATCATCCTGGTCTTCCTGGTGATGTACCTGTTCCTGCAGGACTGGCGCTACACGCTGATCCCGACGCTGGTGGTGCCGGTGGCGCTGCTGGGCACCTTCGGCGTGATGCTGGCGCTGGGCTTCTCGATCAACGTGCTGACGCTGTTCGGCATGGTGCTGGCGATCGGCATCCTGGTCGACGACGCGATCGTCGTCGTCGAGAACGTCGAACGCATCATGAGCGAGGAGGGTCTGAGCCCGCGCGAGGCGACCAAGAAGGCGATGGGCCAGATCTCCGGCGCCATCATCGGCATCACCACGGTGCTGATCGCGGTGTTCGTGCCGATGGCGTTCTTCGCCGGCTCGGTGGGCAACATCTACCGCCAGTTCTCGCTGGCGATGGTGGCCTCGATGGCGCTGTCGGCGCTGATGGCGCTGTCGCTGACGCCGGCGCTGTGCGCGACGCTGCTCAAGCCGGTCGAGGCGGGCCACCACCACGAGAAGCGCGGCTTCTTCGGCTGGTTCAACCGCGGCTTCTCGCGCACCGCCAAGGGCTACGAAGGCTGGGTGGCCAGGCTGCTCAAGCGCAGCGGCACGATGATGGTGGCCTTCGCCGCGGTCGTCGCGGTGGTGGGCTGGCTGTACCTCCGCATGCCCACCTCCTTCCTGCCGAACGAGGACCAGGGCTACCTGATCGTCAACGTGCAGCTGCCGCCGGGCGCGACCTCCAACCGGACCGAGGCCGCCGTCGCCGCCGTCGAGAACTTCCTGCACAAGCAGCCGGAAGTGGCCGACACCATCGGCGTGATCGGCTTCTCCTTCTCCGGCCAGGGCCAGAACGCCGCGCTGGTGTTCGTGCCGCTCAAGCCGTGGGAGGAGCGCAAGGGCAAGGACCACAGCGCGCAGGCGCTGGCCGGCCGCGTGATGGGCGCGATGATGGTGGGCGTGCGCGACGCGTTCATCTTCCCGCTCTCGCCGCCCCCGATCCCGGAACTGGGCACCGCCACCGGCTTCGCGCTGCGCCTGCAGGACCGCGGCGGCCTCGGCCACGAGGCCCTGCTCAATGCGCGCAACCAGCTGATGGGCATGGCGCAGAAGAGCAGGATCATCACCGGCATGCGGCCCGACGGCCTGGAGGACGCGCCGCAGCTGCAGGTCGACATCGACCGCGACAAGGCGCAGGCGCTGGGCGTCGGTTACGACACGATCGCGCGCACGCTGGGCATCCAGCTGGGCTCGACCTATGTCAACGACTTCCCCAGCACCGGCCGCATGCAGCGCGTGGTGGTGCAGGCCGACGCGCCCAAGCGCATGACGCCGGAGGACGTGCTGGCCATCAACGTGACCAACGCGCAGGGCGCCAACGTGCCGCTGTCGGCCTTCGCCTCCAGCCGCTGGATCACCGGCCAGATGCAGGCCACCCGCTACAACGGCTATCCGGCGATGCGCCTGGCCGGCGACGCGGCGGCCGGCGCCTCGACGGGCCAGGCGATGAAGGAACTCGAGTCGATGATCCGCCAGCTCCCGCCGGGCATCGGCTACGAGTGGACCGGCCTGTCGCGCGAGGAGCAGCTCTCCGGCTCGCAGGCCGGCATCCTGCTGGCGTTCTCGCTGCTGGCGGTGTTCCTGTGCCTGGCCGCGCTCTACGAGAGCTGGTCCATCCCGCTGTCGGTGATGCTGGTGGTGCCGCTGGGCCTGCTGGGCGCGCTGCTCGGCGCGACGCTGCGCGGCATGCCCAACGACGTGTACTTCAAGGTCGGCCTGATCACCATCATCGGCCTGTCGGCGAAGAACGCGATCCTGATCATCGAGTTCGCCAAGGACCTGCAGGCGCAGGGCAAGGGGCTGGTGGAGTCGGTGCTGGAGGCGGCGCACCTGCGCTTCCGCCCGATCATCATGACCTCGATGGCCTTCATCCTGGGCGTGACGCCGCTGTTCTTCGCCTCGGGCGCGGGCTCGGCGAGCCAGCGGGCGATCGGCACCGGCGTGCTCTCGGGCATGGTGACCGCGACGGTGCTGGCGGTGGTGTTCGTGCCGGTGTTCTTCCTGGTGGTGCGCCGCTTCTTCAAGGGCAGCGAGCGCCAGCAGAAGCTGTACTCGCATGAGCTCGACGGTCCCGACGCGACCCGGGCCGCCCACGCCGCGAAGAACGCGGACGGAGTCTGACGATGATGAAAAGAAAACTCTCAGTGATGGCCGCGGCCGCCGCCACGGTGGCGCTGCTGGCGGGCTGCGTGAACCTCGCGCCCGAGCACCAGCGCCCCGAGGCGCCGGTGGCGCCGCAGTGGCCCCAGGGCCCGGGCGCCGAGGCGGCCGACGCCAAGGCCGCCACCGAGCTGCAATGGCAGCAGTTCTTCCGCGACGAGCGGCTCAAGCAGCTGATCGACCTCGCGCTGAAGAACAACCGCGATCTGCGCGTGGCGCTGCTGAATGTCGACGTGGCGCGGGCGCAGGCCAACGTCACGGCGGCCAACCGCTGGCCGACGGTCAATCTCGGACTGTCGGCGCAGCGCGGTCCGCAGACCACGTCCAGCGGCGACAGCCAGATCGTCAGCGTCTACCAGGCGGGGCTGCAGGTCACCTCCTACGAGCTCGACCTGTTCAGCCGCGTCAAGAACCAGAGCGCCGCGGCCTTCGCCCAGTACCTGGCGACGGACGAGGCGGCGCGCTCGGCGCGGATCAGCCTGGTCGCGGGCGTGGCCCAGGCCTACCTGGCGGTGCAGGCCGACGAGGAACTGCTGGCGCTCACGCGCCAGACGCTGGCCACGCGCGAGGACAGCCTCAAGCTGATGCAGCTGAAGTTCGACAACGGCGCCGCGTCCAACCTGGACCTGAGCACCGCCAAGTCGTCCTATGAATCGGCGCGGGCCACCCTGGCCCAGGCCGAGCGCACGCGCCAGCAGGACCTGAACGCGCTGACGCTGCTGGTGGGGCAGACCCTGCCGGACGCGCTGCCGCAAGCGCGCCCGCTGAGCGACCAGACCATGGGCGCGCTGCTGGCGGGCGTGCCCTCGCAGGTGCTGGTGGGCCGGCCCGACGTGCGCCAGGCCGAGCAGCAGCTGGTGGCGGCCGAGGCCAACATCGGCGTCGCCCGCGCGGCCTACTTCCCGAGCATCACGCTGACCAGCAGCGTAGGCACGGCCAGCAGCGCGCTGAAGGACCTGTTCAGCCAGAGCGCGTGGAGCATCGCGGGCTCGGCGCTGATGCCGATCTTCGACGCGGGACGGGTGAAGAACAACGTCGCGGCGGCCAGGGCCAATCGCGAGATCGCGGTCGCCCAGTACGAGAAGACCGTGCAGACGGCCTTCAAGGAAGTGGCCGACGCGCTGGCGGGCCGCGCGACGCTGGACGAGCAGCTCCGCGCCCAGGACGCGCAGGCCGCGGCGGAGGCGACCCGCCTCGAGCTGGTGGACCTGAGCTACCGCAACGGCGCGGCGTCCAGCCTGGACCTGCTGGACGCGCAGCGCGCCAGCTTCGCGGCGCAGCAGGCGGCGCTGCAGGTGCGCCTGGCGCAGCTGCAGAACCAGGTGCAGCTCTACAAGGTGCTGGGCGGCGGCCTGGACCCCGCGCGCCAGCCGTCCTGAGGCCGGCGGCGGCCCCGCCCGCGCTCCGGCGCCGGACCGCATCGCGGCCGGCGCCGTTTTTCATCCGGCGCTCATTGCCCCAGCGTGTCGGTGCGGCGCCAGCTCGAGCCGCTGCCGCGACCCTGGGCCTGCGGGCGGCCGAGTTGCATGATCTCGATGGCGTGGCAGGCCGCTTCGGTGGCGTAGCTGAGGGCTTCGTTCTCCGTCGCCCAGACGGCGTCGAGCGAGGGGTGGACGACGTCCTCGGCGCCGGTCGCCGGGCCGGCTCCGAGCGCGGCCCCGCCGGACGCCGCTGCCTCGCGCGCCGGAGCGGCGTCCATCGCCGCGCGCCGTGCCGGCGGTGCTTCCAGCTCCTCACCGAACGCGTCGTTGGCGGCCGGTCCGCCGCCGAGGAATTCATGATCGGTCGCGTCATGGCGCCGTCGCCCGGTATCCAGCAGCTGGTAGCGGCCAAGGTAGGCGCCGCCGGGCGTGGGCGTCGATTCGACCCGGTACGAGACGCCGCGGTACTGTCCGTCGCGTTGCATGGGGGTTCTCCCTGTGCCTTCGATGAAGCGTTCGCGGCAATTCACACGCCCGGCGCGCATGCGGACCCCGACGCCCCAGGCCCGGCGGGCGCGCTCGGCGCACATGCCCGGCGCACATGCAGGGGCGTAGCCCGCCGCGCCGGGACGGCGATGTCCTCGGCCGCATCCGGCGGACGGCGCCAACGCCATGACGGACGGCGTCCGGTGACGCGGCGCAGTTGTGACAACATCGGCGGCTTCAGTCCCGACCTTCGATGCCGATCTTGGATGCCCTGCTCGCCCGCCTGACCTCGACCGTGCCGGTCGCCCGGAACCTCGACCAGCTCACCCGCCCGCTGCTGGAGATGCTGGGCTCGATCACCGGGCTCGAATCGACCTACCTGACGACCATCGACCTGCGCGCCGGCGAGCAGCACGTGCTGATCGCGCGCAACACCGGCGCGATGACCATCCCCGAGGGGCTGACAGTGGCCTGGTCCGACACCCTGTGCAAGCGCGCGCTGGACGCCGGCCGCATGGCCACCAGCGACGTGGCGGACTGCTGGGGCGACTCCGACGCGGCGCGCCAGCTGGGCATCCAGACCTATGTCAGCGCGCCGGTGCGCGACGACGGCGGCGAGCTGATAGGCACGCTGTGCGCGGCCAGCGCGCAGCGCCGGCCGATCGCGCCGGAGGCGGAGTCGCTGCTGCGGCTGTTCTCCTCGCTCGTGGGGCAATTCCTGCAGCGCGAGCGGCTGGTGGCGGACCTGCGCGCCGCCAACGAGCAGCTGGCGACCTATGCGCTGACCGACGCGCTGACCGGCCTGCCGAACCGCCGCGCGCTGTTCGACGAGCTGCAGCGCCAGCTGCAGCGGGCCGCGCGCGACGGCATCTGCGTGCTGCTGGGCTGCATCGACCTGGACGGCTTCAAGACCGTCAATGACCAGCTCGGCCACCACCGCGGCGACCTGTTCCTGCGCGAGATGGCCCAGCGCCTGTCGCTGGAGCTGCGCGGCTCGGACATGCTGGCGCGGGTCGGTGGCGACGAGTTCGTGGTCGTCGGGCCCGGCGTCGCGCTGGGCGGGGCCTCGTCCGCGCAGGCGCCGCTGCTCGATCGCGGCGAGCCGGCCCAGGCGGCGCGCACGCTGGAGCAGCGCGCGTCGCTCGCCAGCGTCGGTCGTTTCGACCTGGAAGGCCACGCGCTGCAGTACGCCGGCGCGAGCGTGGGCGTCGTCGCGCTGGACCCGACCGGGCTCAGCGTCGAGCAGGCCTTGCACCTGGCCGACGAGCGGATGTACGACGTGAAGCGCGCACGCCGCCGCAGCGTGATCGTGCCCGCGGTCATCGCGCAGGCGGCGGACTGATCCGCCGCTGCGACCTGGCGTCGTGATGGCTTGAGCTCGAGGCTCGCTCAGCGCGGCTTGGCGATCAGCAGCTTCTCGACGAGCAGGTCGACGTCCACCGGCTTGGCGAGATGGTCGTCGAAGCCGGCCGCGATCGCGGCATCGCGGTCCTGGAGCGTGGCCAGGCCGGTCAGCGCGACCGCATACAGCGGCGGGCCGCCGGCCGCGTCGCGGTCGCGCTCATGCGCCCGCAGCCGACGGATCAGCGAATAACCGTCCGCCCCCGGCATGGCCACGTCGCTGACCAGCGCATGGGGCGCGGCGTCCGGCGCCGCGGCCGTGACCGCGGCCCAGGCCTGGTCGACCGAGCCGGCCGCGCAGACCTGTGCGCCGGCCAACTCGAGCAGATGCCGCAGCGCGTCCAGCGCATGCGGGTCGTCGTCGACCAGCAGCACGCGCAGGCCGTGCAGGTCGGCGGTGACGCCTTCGCGCGGCGGCGCGTCGGGCGTGTCCGAGACCAGTTCCGCCGCCGGGAAACGCACCGTCAGCCGCGTGCCGCGGCCTTCGCCCTCGCTGTGCGCGGTCACCGTGCCGCCGTGCGCCAGCACCAGGTGGCGCACGATGGACAGCCCCAGGCCCAGCCCGCCGTACTCGCGGGTGCGGGTGATGTCGGCCTGGGTGAAGCGGTCGAACAGCCGCGGCAGCAGCTCGACGGCGACGCCGATGCCGGTGTCCACGACCGCCAGCTCGACCGTGGGACCGATGCGGCTGAGCGTCACGCCGATGCGGCCGCCGCGCGGCGTGAACTTCAGCGCGTTGCCGACCAAGTTGGAGACGATCTGCTGCATCCGGCGCTGGTCGCCCTGGATGCGGTGCGGCTGCTGCAGGCCGGTCCCGCTCAGCGTCAGGCCGCGCGCCTCGGCGGTGGGCTGCAGGCCGTCGACGACCGCGCGCACGCAGGCCGACAGGTCCAGCGGCCGCATCTCCAGCGTCAGGTGGCCCGAGGCGATGCGGGACACGTCCAGCAGGTCGTCGATCAGCTGCGCCTGCGCCTGGCAGTGCTTGAGGATGGTGCTGATCGCGCGGGTGGCGGTCGCCTCGGCGAGCACGCCGCGCTCCTGCGACTGCTTCAGCACCGAGGCCCAGCCGGCGATCACGTTGAGCGGCGCCCGCAGCTCGTGCGACACCATGCCCAGGAAGTCGTCCTTGGCGGTGTTGGCGCGCTCCGCGTCGTCGCGGGCATGCTGGGCCGAGCCCAGCGCGCACTTGAGCTCGTGGATGTCCTGGAAGGCGATCACCGCGCCGTCGATGCGCTCATCCGCGGTGCGGTAGGCCCGCACGTTGATCAGCCACCAGCGGCCCTCGTTGTCCTGATGCTCGTGCTCCACCGGCGCCAGGCCCTGCACGGCGGCCTGTACCAACTGCTCCAGCTGGCCGACCGCGAAGCGCGAGGTCACCAGCGCGACCGGCTGGCCGATCGCCTGGCCGATGGCCGCGGGCTCGAAGCCGAAGAGCTGCGCCACCTGCGGCGACGCGTGGCGCAGGCGCAGCTGGCGGTCCAGCAGCACCACCGGCAGCGGGATGCCCTCGACCAGGTTGCTGAGGTCGTCGTTGACCTGGTCCAGCTCGTCGTTGCGCGACTTGAGCTCCTCGTTCAGCGAGATCAGCTCCTGGTTGGCCGACTCGAGTTCCTGCTTCGCGCTCTGCAGTTCCTCGTTGGCGCTCTGCAGCTCCTCGTTGGTGCTGAGCATCTCCTCGTTGGCGGTGCGCAGCTCCTCGTTGGCCGACTCGAACTCGATGACCAGCGTGCGCAGCTGGGCCTGCGTGGCCTCCAGTTCATCGGACAGCGTCGTGACGGTGCGCTCGAGCTCGTCGACGCGCGCCCGTGCGCCGCCCGGCGAGAACGGCGGCGCCGACAGCGCCGAGGCCACGCCGGCGACCGGCTCGTCCGCCTCGGGCGCCAGCGTGACGAGGAAGTGCTGCAGGGCCTCCCCCGTCTCCAGCGGCAGCACTTCCAGCGCATAACGACGGTCGCGGAACGCTACCCGCTCGCGCCGCACCGGTTGCGCGGTGCGCTTGGCCTCGATCAGCGCCGTGCGCACCGGGACGTTGAGCTCGGCGTCGAGCAGCCGGGGCAGCGCCAGCGTTGCTTCGCCGCTGGCCGGCGCGATGAAGGCGGCCACGTCGCCGCGGAACTGCACGACGTCGCCGCTCTCGTTCACGACGAAGCCGGGCGGGGCGTAGCGCGCCAGCGCCACGCGGTCGGCCGCCCCGCTGACCAGGTCCGGCGGCGGCGCCTGCGGCACGCGCGGCGCATCGCTGTCGCTGACCCAGGGGCGCAGCGCGTCGATCGGGAACAGCGGCCGCTGGCGGCGCGAGTTCGGCAGCTTGCGGTACAGGTGCGGCGCGCCGGCATGCTCGAAGCCATCGGCGACCGAGGCCGCCTCGGCCCGGCCCAGCAGCATGAAGCCGTCGTTGCGGCAGGCGTAGTGCAGCACCTCGAAGACATGCTGCTGCGCTTCCTTGCGCAGGTAGATCAGCATGTTGCGGCAGCTGATCAGGCCCATGCCGGAGAAGGGCGCATGCGCCAGCAGGTTGTGCCGCGCGAAGACGCACATCTCGCGCAGGTCCTTGGCCACGAGGTAGCCGCCGGCGCTGGGGAGGAAGGCCGCGTCGCGGAAGGCCTGCGGCACGTTCTCCAGCGCCGCCGCGCCGTAGCGGCCGGCGCGCGCCGTCTCGATCGAGGCCTCGTTGATGTCGGTGCCGAAGATCTGCACGCGGCGCGCGATGCCCTCGGCGTTCATCGCCTCCTTGAGCAGCATGGCGATGGTGTACACCTCCTCGCCGGTCGAGCAGGCGGGCACCCAGATGCGGATCGGGTCATGCCGCAGCGCCAGCAGCTTGGGCAGCACGACCTGGCGCAGCACGTTGACGAACTCGGCATCGCGGAAGAAGGCCGTCACGCCGATCAGCACGTCGTCGCGCAGCGCGGCGGCTTCGTAGGGATCGCTGCGCAGCAGCTGCAGGTAGGCGGCGACGTCGCGGTCCTTCTGCAGCAGCACGCGGCGCAGGAAGCGCCGGCGCAGGTTGACGTCCTTCACGTAGCCCAGGTTGACGCCGGCCTTCTGCTGCACGATCGACAGCGCCGTCTCCAGCGCATCGGCGTCCTGCGTGCCGGAGGCGGAGCCGGGGAGCCCGCCTTCCTGGTGCGGCTGCCCGAAGCGCCGCACCAGCGCGCCGGCGATGTCCGCCGGCGGCAGCACCTCGTCGACGAGGCCGGTGTTGATCGCCGCGACCGGCATGCCGTCATGGGCCGCGGTGCCCGGCGCCTGCGCGATCGCGAAGCCGCCGCTGGCCTTCAGGTCGACGATGCCGGCCGCGCCGTCCTGGCCCGTGCCGGACAGGATGACCACCGCGCCGTCCTGGTCCGGGTCCTGCGCCAGCGTGGCGAGGAAGCCGTCGATCGGCAGGTGCAGGCCCGGCTGGCGGCGGGTGAGGCGGAAGTGGCCGTCCAGCGCGATCACGCCGGCGTTCTCGGGCAGCACGTAGACGCGGCCGTGCTCGACCTTGGCCAGGTGCTCGAGCCGCTCCACCGGCAGGACGGTGCGCTCCTGCAGGACCTCGGCGAGATGGGATTCCTCGTTGGGATCGAGGTGCGTGATGACCAGCACCGCGAAGCCCGGTTCGTGCGGTAGCGCACCGAGGATGGCGCCGAGCGCGTCGATGCTGCCTGCCGAGCCGCCCAGCACCACCACCCGCAAGGGACGCCGCTCCTCTGTATCCACCCGAGACCCCGTTGTCTTGAAAGGTGCGGCGGAGTCTACCCCTCGCGCCCCGCGCCCGCGGGCGCTCAGCGCAGATAGGACTTCAGCAGCGCCGCGACCGCGTCGGTCTCGGCCGCGCGCCGCTCGGCGCTCAGGCCCGGCGCGCCGAGGTGCTCGCGCACATGGCCTTCCAGCACCTCGGCCATCAGCCCGTTGACCGCGCCGCGGATGGCGGCGATCTGCTGCAGCACGGCCATGCAGTCCGCGTCCTGGTCGACGGCGCGCTCCAGCGCCGCCGCCTGCCCCTGGATGCGGCGGATGCGCGTGAGCAGCTTCTTCCGGCCGGTGGTCGTGTGTGCCATGGCGCGGCATTCTAGCGACGCCGCACAGCCGGCTCATATACTGGGGGGGAGTATGACAACGCCGGCCGGGACCGGCTTTTCCCATGCCTTCCACGACCTCCATCGCCGCCTGGCAGCACACGCATGTCTTTGACGAGGGCAACCCGCTCGCCGCCCGCAACACGCGCTGGGCCGTGCTGCTCACCGTCGCGATGATGGTCGCGGAGATCGCCAGCGGTTATGTCTTCAACTCGATGGCGCTGCTGGCCGACGGCTGGCACATGAGCTCGCACGCGGTGGCGCTGGGCGTTTCGGTGCTGGCCTATGGCGCGGCGCGGCGCTGGGCGAAGGACGGCCGCTTCGCGTTCGGGACCTGGAAGATCGAGGTGCTGGGCGGCTACAGCAGCGCGCTGCTGCTGATCGGCGTCGCGGGGCTGATGCTGTGGCAGTCGGTCGAGCGGCTGCTCGCGCCGACGCCGATCCATTACGACGAGGCCATCGCGGTGGCGGCGCTCGGGTTGCTCGTGAACCTCGCCTGCGCCTGGCTGCTGCGCGGCGAGCACCATCATCACGGCCACGGCCACGGCCACGGCCACGCGGCGTCCCACGATCACGGTCATGACGACCTGAACCTCCGCGCCGCCTATCTGCATGTGCTGGCCGACGCGGCGACCTCGGTGCTGGCCATCGTGGCCCTGCTGGGCGGGCGGTTCTGGGGCGCCGACTGGCTGGATCCGGCGATGGGCATCGCCGGCGCGGCGCTGGTGGCGGTCTGGGCGCGCGGGCTGCTGCGCGACACCGGCCGCGTGCTGCTGGACGCCGAGATGGACGCGCCGGTCGTCAACGAGGTCCGCGAGGTCATCGCCGCCGCCCCCTGGCCGGCGGCGATCGCCGACCTGCATGTGTGGCGCGTGGGCCGGGCCCAGTACGCCTGCATCGTGTCGCTGGTCACCGACCATCCCGAGGCGCGGCCGGACGAGGTCCGCCGGCTGCTGTCGGTGCATGAGGAACTTGTTCACGTGACCGTCGAGATCAACCGGCCCGTGAGCGCGACTGTCTGATCCGCGCCGCGGCGCCGGGTCGACCGGCACCGGCACGCCGCCACAATCGCGGCCCATGAAAACCAACTACCTCCTCGCCGCCATCCTGGTCAGCAGCCTGATCGGCGCCTTCGTGGCCAATCGCTCGGTGAAGACCGCCTGCGCCGTCGTGTCCGGCGGCATCGCGCTGTATGCACTGCTGCGACAGGTGATCTGAGCCACCGGGATGATCAGATCGATCAGCTCGAAATGATCGATCTGATCCTGTGCCGGCCTGTCGTCGCGCGTGTCGCCTCCCCCGTGACCGCTCGACCGTCCCCCACCGCCTTTCGTCCCGCTCCCGCTCGCATCCCTCCATGTCCACCCTATGGTGGGATGGCACTTGCACCGGCCCCCGCCGATAGTGGGGGTTCGACAGGAGAGGACCATGCGACAACGATTCGCGCCCCCGACCGGCGACGCCGGTCACCCCCTCGGTTCGGTCATGCAGCACATCCTGCGCCAGACCGAACTGCTGCTGCAGCGGCGCATCCCGTTCAGCCCGTCCGGCTGGCCCATCGAGGACACGCCCGCGCTGGAAGGCCTGGAGGTCAGCGAGTCCAGCTGGGACGAGTGGACCGAGGCGCTCGAGCTCCAGCGTCGCCCCTGACCGCCCTCCGCGTTCCCTTCCCCCCTTCATGACCGCCCGCACGCGCCTCGCGCGCCGAGGGCGTTGATCGCCCGCACGACGCCGCTTCCGCGCGAACTTGAGCGGAGGGAACGGGGTCGACGCCGCCCAGTTCCTGGCCTCGGTGACGCAGTTCACCGAGCTCGCGGCGACCGCTGAGTTCCTCGCGCTCATCCGCGCATGCCGCCCGACGGCCGCGGCGAAGAATCCGTTCACCCCAACGAACGAGAGCGCTTCGCCATGCACGTCAAGTCCTCCGCTTCTCCGTCGCCGGCCGTCCGGGCCGGCGCGCCGGCGCCTTCGGGACCGGCCAAGGGCGCCAAGTCGGGCGCAGCCGATTTCTCCAAGGCGCTGAATGAGGCCAAGGCGGCCGCCCCCGGTCCGGCCGCGACCGCGCCCGTCGCATCGCCTTTCGCGTCGGCCGTCGCGAGCGCGGCCAACGCTGCAGCCACCACCGCGGCGCCCGCTTCGTCAACGGCTGCTTCGCCGACGCCCGCCTCGCCGGTGCCGAGCACCTTGTCGCTGGACACGGCCGCGCTGGCCGCTCGGCCTTGAGCCCCGGGAGTCCGCCTTGAGCAGCGTGCCCTTCCTGTCCGGCCTGGCCAGCCTCGCCACCTCGTCCGACGGCCCCTCCGCCGAGGCCAGCCGCGCCACCTCGTCCGGCGCGTCGTCGGGCCCGTCCCGCGGCGGTCCGGGCCTGACGCTGGGACCGGTGCTCGGCGTCACCGCCACCATCAGCGCCCAGGGCCTGCAGGCGCTGGCCGACCACACGCTGGACGCGGTCGAGACCGCCGCCGACACGGTGACCGACACCGTCGGCGATGTCGCCGGCACCGTGGGCCAGGTGCTGGGCAACGTGGTCGCTTACGGCGTGATGGCCGCGCTGGGCGGCGGCGCCGTGCTCGACGAGCTGGTGTGAGGCCCGCCGCCATGCGCCCGTCCCTCATCCGGCCGCTCGCCGCCGTCGTCATGGTCCACGCCGCGGCGATGGCGCTCGGCGGCTGCGCCGTGCTGAGCCCGGTCCCCGCCTGGGAACTGGTGAAGGGCGCCAGCGCGGCCACCTCGACCGCGCTGGCGACTGCCGCGCCGGCCCGGGCGAGCAACACCGTGCATCACGGCGATGCGCCGGTGCGCGCGGTGTGCATCGAATTCAACCGCAACGCGCCGCTCGAGGACCTGGTCCCGGCGCTGCAGGTGGAGCTCAAGGGGCAGGGCGTCGACAGCCGCGTCTACGAGCCCGGCACCGGCCTGCAGCAGTGCGGCGTCTGGCTGCGCTACGTCGCCACCATCGAATGGGGCGTGCCGCCGATGGCCAGCGGCTACCGCGCCAACCTGAGCGCCGCGTCGCTGAGCCTGCATCGGTCGGACGGCACGCTGCTGTCCACCAGCAGCTACGTCGCGGACGAGAACTTCGGCCTGGCCCGATGGGCCGGGACACGCAACAAGATCGCGCCGGTCGTGAAGGCGCTGGTCACCGGCTTCCAGAGCTGAGGGAGAGGGATGTGATCTCGAGCAAGCAATCTCGCCACCGCATGCGCGCGGCCCGCCGCGCCGCCGCGCTGGCGACCGCCGCCGGCGCGCTCGCCGCGCTGGGCGGCTGCGCCGGTGCGCCGCCCACGGTGCCCGGGCCGATGCTGGTCGCGCCGCCGCAGGCGCCGATGTACATCGAGCGGCCCAGCAACGGCGCGATCTACCAGCCCGGCATGTCGCCCACCTCGCTGTTCTCGGGCGAGAAGCGGCCCAGCGCGATCGGCGACACGCTGAAGGTGGACATCCAGGAGACGCTCAAGGCCACGCAGAAGCAGACCACCGACACCAGCCGCGACAACCGGCTCGCGGTGCGCGGGCCGGGCGGCCAGAGCAAGGTCGGCGCGGTGGAGCGGCTGCTCAACATCGACGCGACCGCCTCGGGCAGCGATGCCTTCAAGGGCTCGGGCACGACCGAGACCGACAACAGCTTCGTCACGCAGGTGGCGGTGAGCGTGATCAACGTGCTGCCCAACGGCAACCTGCTGGTGGCGGGCGAGCGCAACGTGGGCCTGAACAAGGGCGTCAACACGCTGCGCTTCTCCGGCATCGTCAATCCGCGCGACATCCGCCCGGGCAACGTGGTGGCTTCCCGCGACGTGGTGAACGCCAGCCTGGAGAGCGTCGCGCAGGGCGATGTGTCCGAGGCCTCGTCGCGCAGCTGGCTGCAGCGCGTCCTGGCGCGGAGCCTGTCCATCTGGTGACCGGCGCGCGGTCAACCGGCAAACCGGGCCGACCTCACCGGCCTTATCGACCGATCGGCGGGGACGGTCCGCTTCTATAACCCACGGTTCGCCGTCAGGCCTTCGCAGACCTTCCGCATGCAGCGCGGAGGGCGGAGCCTGGCCCGGTGGATCCCATCCAGCATGAGCATGAACACGAAGGCGACGCAGGTGCCGCACAACGGCGAGACGGACAACCCCGACGACTGGCTGGCCGACGGCCAGGTGCGGACCTATCGACGCGGCCAGAAGATCATCGAGGCCGGCAGCCCGCTGGCCGAATGGATCGCGATCAGCGGCGGTGCCGCCTTCCTCGCGGCCAAGGTCGCGGCCGACACCCGCGTGGCGGTGGCGGCGCTGTGGCTGGGCGACGTCATCGGGGCGGATTCGCCGCTGGGCCAGCTGGCGGCGCGCTACGACGTGACGGCGCTGGTCGACGTCACCACCATCCACATCCCGCTGCCGCGGATGAAGGACACCCACGCCCCGCAACGCGACGCGGCCACCGGCGAGCTGTACGCGGCGACCGCGTCGCGGCTGCAGGACCAGATCACGATGCGACTGGCCGGCAACGGCTTCCAGCGCCTGATCAGCGTGCTGGCCACGCTGGCGGCGGCGCTCAGCAGCTCGCAGCGCGGCGGCGCGGCCAGCAACAGCCTGGCGCTGCCGGTGTCGCAGGCCTGCATCGGGCAGCTGTCGGGCCTGTCGCGCCGGCAGACCTGGATCTACCTGGGCCAGCTCGCCGAACGCGGCTGGAGTCGGACCTCGCGCACGAAGGTGACGCTCGAGGGCCTGAATGCCTGGCTCAGCCTGATGAGCGAGGTGGAATCGCGCGGGCTGGACTGCATCGGCACCGTCGACCAGTGCGACATGACGCTGTCGCGCCTGGCCAGCGCGCGCACGGCGTTGAAGTAGCGCGGCGGGAGGCCGGCGGGAGCGGCCGGCGGGAGGGACGCTCGGCAGCCGTCGGCTCAGGCCGCGCCGAAGCGGATTTCCGCCGCCGGCTTCGCGCTCATGGCGGGACCAAAGCTGTTGAGGTGGCGCAGGATCAGCGTGTGGTGCTCGATGATCTGCGGCG
The DNA here is from genome assembly GCF_014193085.1 of Mitsuaria sp. BK041. Classification (NCBI taxonomy): domain Bacteria; kingdom Pseudomonadati; phylum Pseudomonadota; class Betaproteobacteria; order Burkholderiales; family Sphaerotilaceae; genus Roseateles; species Mitsuaria sp. BK041. The sequence goes on from NZ_JACHYT010000001.1 coordinate 154,831, forward strand.
CGGTCAGCGCGCCATTGGCGATCGTCGTGTGGCCGTCCTCGACCAGCGTGACGTCGTAGCCCGCGCTGAGCGCGCGGCGCGTCGAGGTGTCGACGCAGAAGTCGCTCTGCGCGCCGCACACGACCAGGTGGGTCACGCCCAGGCCCTTCAGGACTGCGTCCAGCTCGGTCCGGTGGAACGAGTCGGGCGAGGTCTTGCGCACCCGGGGATCCTGCGGCCGCGCCTGCAGCCGGTCGTCGAGCTGCCAGCCCTCGCTGCCATGGCGCAGCGGTTCCCAGCCGTCCTCCTCATGCTGGACGAAGACGATCGGCGTGCCGGTGTCGCGCGCCTGCGCGATCAGGTCGTTGATTCGGCCGATCACCGCGTCCACGTCGTGGCAGGCGTACTCGCCCACGCACAGTGCGCGTTGCAGGTCGATGATGAGCAGGGCAGTGGTCATGACGGTCGCCGGGCAGGGGAGAAGCCGGCGAGCATACGCCGCTCCCGCCGCCTCAGAACTTGTAGGTCAGCACCACCCGCAGCGCGCGGTTGTCGCCGCGGGCGGTATTGGGCTTGTCGAGGTTGAGGTTGTCGCCGCCCAGGCGATTCGTCGGCTGGCCCGCGGGCGGGGCGATGCCGACCCAGTCGTCGAAGCCGGCGTAGTTGTCGGCGCCGAAGACGTTCAGCACATCGAGCCGCAGCGCCACCTGGTGCAGGCCGTACTTGAAGGCCTTGCCGAGGCTGATGTCGACCTGGCGGTAGCTCGGCGCATCGCCGCGCATCAGGACGCACTGCGCGGTGCCGGCAAGGCAGTTGGTCAGCCGACGCGGGAAGCCGCTCGCGTAGGTGCCCTTGGCCGAGAAGCTCAGGCCCCAGGGCAGCAGCTTGTCGGTCATGAACGCGCCGACCAGCCGGTGCCTGTCGACCAGCGTGCTGGGATTCCAGCCGCGCCCCGCGCGTCCGTAGGTCCAGTCGAAGGTGTCGTTGCTCCACTGCAGGTTGGTGGTCCTGGCATCGCTGTAGGTGTAGGCCAGCGTCGCCGTCCAGCCCGAGGCCGCGCTGTAGGGCCGGTCCACCTTCACGAAGACCGAGTCGGTGCGCGTGCGGCCGATCGAGTCGCCCAGCACCAGTTGGCCGAAGCCATCGGGGCCGCCCCACAGCGGATCGAGCGCCGACTGCTGCGCGAAGCCGCCGTTGGCGTCGCGGTTGCCGCTGAACCAGACGAACTGGTGCTTCGCCTCGATGCGGCTCAGCGCGATCTCGCCGTTCCAGGTCGGCGACAGCGCCTGCCGCACGCCGATGCTGAACTGGTCCGCGTAGGGCATCTTCAGGTCGTTGCGGATCAACCAGATCTCGCCGCCCGGGGCCTGGTTCTTCTGCAGTTCGTCGAGCGCGTGGTTGGCCATCGTGCGGTCGTAGCTGCGCCCGTAGCCGCCGAAGACCACCGTGTTGCGGTCGCTGAAGACGTCGTAGGAGAAGCCCAGCCGCGGCGCGATCGCCTGCTTGAAGGCCTTGCGGGAGTTGCCGCTGCTGATGTAGCGCGACACCTCGATGCCGCCCTTGGCCAGCGACTGCGCGTAGGTCTGCCCCGCCGGCGGCGCGATGCCGAAGCGCGGCACGTCCGCCGCCAGCAGCGCCGCGACGCGGTCGGCCGGCGTCGCATAGGCGTTGTTCAGCATGTTGTCCTCGTAGTCCCAGCGGACGCCGAGGTTGAGTTCGAGCTGGCGCGTCACGCTCCAGTCGTCCTGCAGATAGAGGCCCCACTGCCGGTTGTTGAAGCGGGCCTGCGCCGGCGCGGTGGCGCGGCGGATGTTGCACTGGTCGCTGCTGCTGCCGTTGTTGGAAACGTTGGTGCCGGTGCAGTTGGTGCCGTCCCAATAGGGCAGGCCGGTGGCCGTGTCGATCAGCACGTCGACCGCGTCGACCGAATTCGCGGTGCCGCTGAGGTCGTAGCGCATCGCCTTGAGCTTCACGCCGCCCTTGATCACGTGGCCGTCGAAGCCGGTGTAGGTGAGTTCCTCCGACACGAAGACGCCGCGCTGCTGGCGCCGCTGCGCATCCGGCGATCCGCCATCCAGGATCACGTCCTGCGAGGTCGTCAGCACCTGCGGCGATGCGGTCGACACCTTGTAGCGCACCAGCGCCGCGTCCGCGGCCGACCTGGGATTCCAGAGGTAGTCCTCGTAGCCCAGGCGCGCCTCGCTGAGCCAGTCGCCGCGCGACCACTCGTGCTTCAGGTCGACCCGCGTCTCGTCATTGCGGCGCTCCTTGTCGTTGCCGGGCAGCGAGAGGTTGCGGTCCTCGGCGATGCGATCGGTCTCGCGGCGCAGGCGCGCGCTCAAGGTGAGCTTGTGCTCGTCGTTGATCTGCGCGTCGAGCTTGCCGAAGAGCAGGTCCTCGTGGAACGGGTCGACCTGGCTGCCGCGGCGCGCGCGCAGCGTGGGCACGATGCCGGCCTCGGGCAGCTTCTCGAAGTTCTGCCCGGCGATCTGGCGCGAGTCCTCGATGCGCTTGCCATCGTAGGCGAGGAAGAAATGCAGCTTGTCCTTGACGATGGGGCCGCCGATGCTGCCGCCGTACTCGTACTTCTGCGACGACGGGCGCGGCACGCCTTGCGATTCGCGTTCCTTCTCCAGCGCATTCATCGAGCGCCAGTTGGTGCCGGTGCGATCGGCGTAGACCTCGCCGTGGAATTCATTCGTGCCGGACTTCGTCACGGCGGTGATCGCGGCGCTGCTGACCTGGTCGAACTCGGCCTTGTAGTTCTGCGTCAGCACCTTGTATTCGGAGATCGCCGACTGCGGGAACGGATTGCCGCGGGTGTCGGACTGGCCGCTGACGCCGCCGCGCAGGATGTTGTTCTTCTGGCCCACGCCGTCGATGAAGACGTTGAGGTGGTCGAAGTCCTGCGCGCCCGACTGCACCCGGCTCAAGCCGCCCGCATCGGTCGAGAAGGCCACGCCCGGCGCGAGGTCCGCGGCGCTGAGGAAGTTGCGGGTGCTCTGCGGCAGCGCCTCGATCATGCGCTGCGAGACGACCGTCCCCAACTGCGAATCCTTCACGCCCTGGCGCGTCGCATTGCCTTGCACGGTGACGCGGCCCAGCTGCACCGCATCGGCCGCGCCGGGCGCCGCCGGCGCATCGCCCAGGTCCAGCGCCGCGCTCTCGCCGACGGACAGCGTGATGCGCTCGGAACGGAGCGTCGCGCCGTCCGGGCCGACCACGGTGATGGTGTAGTCGCCGGGCGCCAGGCCGATCAGCGCATAGCGGCCATCGGCCCGCGTGGCCGTGCGATAACGCGCGCCGGTGGCGGCATTGACCGCCAGGATCGTCAGTCCGCCGGACTGCGTGCCGGCCGGCGCGTTGACCAGCCCGCGGACCGTCGCGCGGCTGACCTGCGCCGACACCGGCGCATCGAGGCCCGCGCCCAGCGCGAGCGCGACGAGCCAGGCGGAGCCGTGGCGGGACAAGCGGGAAGGGCGGGTGGAGCGGCGCACGGTCATGGACCGGGCGTCAGGTGGAAGGGCCGGCCTTGGCGCGGCGCATCTGCTCGGCGAAGACCTGCTCCATCGACTTCTTCTCGGGCAGCACGTAGACGATGCCGCCGCGCTTGCCGAAGGTGGGCCACAGGGTCTGCTCGAAGAATTTCACCGGCATGTTGATGCAGCCGAAGCTGATGCGGTTGTCCTTGGGCGTCGGGGAGGCGAGCCGCTCGAGGCGGCGCTCGGCCGGGTTGGTCGGCCGCACGCGGTGCATGGACACGGCCGCGTCGTAGTCGACCCAGAGCACGTCTTCGTGCAGCGCGTTCTTGCCCGGTTGCGCGACGAAGCGCCCGGCCGGCGTGGTGCGCTCGGAGGGCTTGACCTCGGCGATGGGGCGCAGGCCGATGCCGGCGACGCTGTCGTCGCCCGCGGCATAACCGAGCAGCACCGGCGTGGTGGCCTGCAGCTTGCCGTCGGCGTTGAAGACGAGCACGCGCGCCTGGCGCTTGTCGAGGATCGCGAACGGACGACCGTTGTGATCCCAGCCCGCCATCACCCACTGGGCCAGCTGGCGGGCCTGCTTGGAAACCTTGGTCTTGCCGAAATCGGCCGTGCCGGTCCGCGGCACTGGCGCGGGGGCTTGGACGACGGGCTGGACCGGGGAAGAGGGGAGGTGCTTCGCGACGGCGACGGGCGCCGGGCGCAGCTGCTTCATCAGGAAGGTCGCCGCCGGCCAGGCCAGCAGCGCACCGGCCAGCCCGATCGCCAATCCCTGCGCCGCCCATCCGGCGCGTTCCTTCAGCGCTTCAGGAATCCGCCGCCGCGCCGGCTCGGCCGGCGGGGGATCGCTGAAGTAATAGCCGCTGGAGGCGCGCAGCATGGAGGGCTCTCAGGGAAAGGCGTCAGCGGGGCTGGACGGCGATGAGCGGGTCACGCTCAGTTGCGGTCGGCGCGCGGGGCCGGCTCGCCAGCGCTGGTCGGCTCGCTCGGCAGCGGCTGCTGCGACGACGGCGACTGCTGGTTCTGCCACTGGTCCGAGGACTGCGGCTGAGCCTGTTGGGACTGCGCTTCGGATTGGGTCTGCGACTGCGGGTCGGTCGACTGGGTCGACTGGGCCGCCTGGTCGGCCGGCGTCATGCTCTGGTCAGCGGGGGCCTGCTGCTCCGTCTGCGTGGCGGGGTACTGCTCCTGCGTCGTCTGCGTCTGGGTCGACTCGGTCGAGTTCTCCACCTGGGCGTAAGCCAGGCCCAGCACGCTGGCGAAGGCGGTCAGGGCAACGGCACCGGTCACGAGGGATTTGGTCGCGTTCATCTAGTCTCTCCTTTGGGCTTGAGGGGCCGATCGGTGAGATCGGTTAGGACCTACTGTGGACCGTGGACGGGGAGCGGAACGTGGGCAGAGGACGCGAGGTCTTGTAGGACAAACGGCAGGTTTCACCCCGATACATCCTCGTGTTCATCGGGGCAAGCGCGATTCCCACGCAATAAAAAACCGGACGACCTCGACGAGGTGGTCCGGTGAAGAAGGCGCTGATGGACGCCTTTGGAGACGGGGGAACGGTCCCAACAATAGGCAAAGACCCGGACCGTAAAAATGCGTGAGCGGAAATGCACCGTTGTGGCGCGCTCAACAATCGCCGCCCCGGGGATCGCCCCCGAACCGGGGGTGATGTGCGTCATTCGCCCGAATTAACGCCGCCTCTACGGGTAACCGCCGGCCGCCCCATAGTTACCGGCTGTCGGTTTCGTGCGATAGATGTCCGTTTGCTATGTGTGGTTGTCAATGAATGTCAATGACATGCGTCAAGATCGCGCCCGCCGCGAGCGTTCTGCCTCAACTCTTTCAGGCCGTAACCAACCCCTGCTGTGTTTGCAGGTCGTTGATGCCGAAAGGGACACGGGGACCCCGGAACGCGGGACGCGGCCGACCCATCCCGTTTGAGGGTTCGGAGAGGGTCGCCCATCAGCGGGCCGCGTCGCGGTCGCCATTCATTGTTTGAGGAGGACCCATGTCTACTGTGCTGACCGACCCGAGCGTCGGATCCGCTGGCTCGAGCTGGCTGGACAAGGAGCGCACCATCGCCGCTCCTGGCTTCAACCGCTGGCTCGTGCCGCCCAGCGCGCTGGCCATTCACCTGTGCATCGGGATGGCCTATGGCTTCTCGGTGTTCTGGCTGCCGCTGTCCAAGATGCTGCAGACCGCCGGAGCCGGCGCCGCCTGCGGCAAGGACGTGGGCTTCTTCGCCCAGCTGTTCACCACCGAGTGCGACTGGAGCGTCGCGACGCTCGGCTGGATGTACACGCTGTTCTTCGTGTTCCTGGGCTGCGCCGCCGCGATCTGGGGCGGCTGGCTGGAGCGCGCCGGTCCCCGCAAGGCGGGCCTGGTGTCAGCCGTGTGCTGGTGCGGCGGCATGCTGATCTCCGCGATCGGCATCCACACCCACCAGTTCTGGATGATGATCCTCGGCTCCGGCGTGATCGGAGGCATCGGGCTGGGCCTGGGCTACATCTCGCCGGTGTCGACGCTGATCAAGTGGTTCCCCGACCGCCGTGGCATGGCCACCGGCATGGCCATCATGGGCTTCGGCGGTGGCGCGATGATCGGTTCGCCGCTGGCGGTGGAGCTGATGAAACGCTTCGCCACGCCGACCGACCCGGGCGTGACGCAGACCTTCGTCGTGATGGCGCTGATCTATTTCGTCTTCATGGTCGCGGGCGCGCTGGGTTACCGCGTGCCGCCCACCGGCTGGAAGCCCGAGGGCTGGACCCCGCCGCCGGCGCAGGCCAACAACGCCATGATCACGCAGCGCCACGTGCACGTGAAGAAGGTGTGGGGCATCCCGCAGTTCTGGCTGGTGTGGATCGTGCTCTGCATGAATGTGTCGGCCGGCATCGGCGTGATCGGCATGGCCAGCCCGATGCTGCAGGAGATCTTCGGTGGCTCGCTGATCGGCGTGGACGCCAAGTTCGCCGACCTCGACAAGACGCAGCTGGCCGCGATCGCCGCGATCGCCGGCGGCTTCGCCGCACTGCTGAGCCTGTTCAACATCGGCGGCCGCTTCGTGTGGGCCTCGCTGTCGGACAAGCTGGGCCGCAAGATGACCTACACGGTGTTCTTCGTGCTGGGCGGCCTGCTGTACGCCAGCCTGCCGAGCAGCGCCGCCGCGGGTCACAAGCTGGCCTTCGTGGGCGCGGTCTGCATCATCCTGTCGATGTACGGCGGCGGCTTCGCGACGGTGCCGGCCTACCTGGGTGACCTCTTCGGCACGCAGATGGTGGGCGCGATCCACGGTCGCCTGCTGACCGCCTGGGCCACCGCCGGCATCCTCGGCCCAGTCGTGATCGGCTACATGCGCGAGTACCAGCTCGGCCTGGGCATCCCCCGCGAGCAGGTCTACAACCAGACCATGTATGTGCTGGTCGGCATGCTGGTGATCGGCCTGATCGCCAACCTGGCCATCCGCCCGGTCGCTGCGAAGCACTTCATGAGCGACGAGGAACTGGCCATCGAGAAGAAGCTGGCCCACGAGAAGGCTGCCGCCAGTGAAGTCGGCAGCGGCCCGGGCGCCGGCAAGGCGACGCCGGTGGGCCTGGTGGTCCTGGCCTGGCTGGCCGTTGGCATTCCACTGTCCTGGGGCATCTACAAGACCCTGCTGACGGTCGCGAAGTTCTTCAATTGACCCTCACCGTACGGCGCCCCAAAGCAGCGCCGATACTGTGACCATCGATGGCAGACCTCGGTCTGCCATTCTTCCTTGTTAGCGAGGGGCGGGCCGAGCGCCGGGCCGCCCCAAGCCGGCCCGCCACCCCTCGGGGGGTGGATAGAACGGGCCGCGGCCCGTTCTATCCGGGGGCACCCATGACAGCAGAGCAGAAGATCCATTTCTACAAGGGGCCTGCGGGCGGCTGGGGCGCGCTGCGCAGCGTCGCCAAGCACCTGCAGCAGCAGGGCGTGGCCGTCAAGGGCGCCAAGACGCTGCTGTCGGCCAACCAGCCCGACGGCTTCGACTGCCCGGGCTGCGCCTGGCCCGACCGGGATCACCGCTCGACCTTCGAGTTCTGCGAGAACGGCGCCAAGGCCATCGCCGCCGAGGCGACCTCGCACCGCGCCACCGCGCAGGTGCTGGGCGGCCACACCGTCAGCGAGCTGGCCGAGTGGTCCGACTTCGACCTCGAGAACCTGGGCCGCATCACCGAGCCGCTGGTCTACGACGCCGCCAGCGACCGCTACGTGCCGATCGCCTGGGACGACGCCTTCGAGCTGATCGCCGCGCGGCTGAACGCGCTGAAGGATCCCAACGAGGCGATGTTCTACACCTCGGGTCGCGCCAGCAACGAAGCCGCGTTCCTGTACCAGCTGTTCGTGCGCGAGTTCGGCACCAACAATTTCCCCGACTGCTCGAACATGTGCCACGAGCCGTCCGGCCAGGGCCTGAAGCCGACCATCGGCATCGGCAAGGGCACGGTGACGCTGCACGACTTCGAGCAGGCCGACGCGATCTTCATCTTCGGCCAGAACCCCGGCACGAATCACCCGCGCATGCTGGGCGAGCTGCGCGAGGCCTCCAAGCGCGGCTGCAAGATCGTCAGCTTCAATCCGCTGCGCGAGCGCGGCCTGGAGCGCTTCGCCGATCCGCAGGACAAGATGGAGATGGCGACGCTGGGCAGCACGCCGATCTCGACCCACTATTTCCAGCTGCGCATCGGCGGCGACATGGCCGTGATGAAGGCGCTGTGCAAGCGCGTCTTCGAGCTGGACGACGCGGCCGTGGCCGCCGGCGGCGAGCGCGTGCTGGACCTGGGCTTCATCGCCGAGCACACGCATGGCTTCGAGGCCTTCGAGGCCAGCATCCGCGCCGAATCCTGGGAAGCGCTCGAGGCCGAGTCCGGCCTGTCGCAGGAGCAGCTGTGCGCCGCCGGCGACCTCTACGCGCAGGCCAAGCGCGTGATCATCTGCTGGGGCATGGGCATCACGCAGCACCAGCATTCGGTGGCGACCATCCAGCACATCGCGGCGCTGCTGATGCTGCGCGGCAACCTGGGCCGTCCCGGCGCGGGCGCCTGCCCGGTGCGCGGTCATTCCAACGTGCAGGGCGACCGCACGATGGGCATCTACGAGAAGCCGCCCAAGGCGCTGCTGGACCGGCTGGGCCAGGTCTTCGGCTTCGAGCCGCCGCGCGAGAACGGCTATGGCACCGTCGAGGCCATCCAGGCGATGCTCGACGGCAAGGGCAAGGTCTTCATCGCGCTGGGCGGCAACTTCGCCGCCGCGACGCCGGACACGGTGGCGACCTGGAAGGCGCTGCGCTCGACCGAGCTGACGGTGCATGTCACCACCAAGTTCAACCGCAGCCACACCATCCACGGCAAGGAAGCGCTGGTGCTGCCTTGCCTGGGCCGCACCGAGATCGACATGCAGGCCACCGGCCCGCAGGGCGTGACCGTCGAGGACTCGATGAGCATGGTCCACATCTCCAGCGGCATGAACGCGCCGGCGTCCGAGCACCTGCTGTCCGAGCCGATGATCGTGGCGCGCCTGGCGGCAGCGACGCTCAAGGGCCGCTCCAAGACGCCGTGGATGTGGCTGGTGGAGGACTACTCGCGCATCCGCGACAAGATCGAAGAGGTCTTCGACGACTTCAAGGACTTCAACGAGAAGATCAAGCAGCCGGGCGGCTTCCGGCTGCGCAACACGGCGTCGGAGCGGGTCTGGAACACGCCCACCGGCAAGGCCAACTTCATCACCCATGTGCTGCCGACGGACACGCCGTTCCACCTGGCACAGGCGCGGGCGATCGAGCACAAGGCGGTGGTGTTCAACCTGGCGACGGTGCGCTCGCACGACCAGTACAACACGACGATCTACGGCATGGACGACCGCTACCGCGGCGTCTGGGGCCATCGCCGCGTGGTCTTCATCAACAGGGAAGACCTGCGGCAGATCGGCATGAAGGCCGGCCAGTGGGTCGACATCACCAGCGTCTACAGCGATGGCGACACGCGTCGCGCCGAGAAGTTCGTGCTGATTGAATACGACATCCCGCGCGGCTGCCTGGCCAGCTACTTCCCCGAGACCAACGCGCTGGTGCCGCTGAGCAGCATCTCGATCGGGGCCGGCACGCCGACGTCCAAGTCCATCCCGGTGGTGCTGACGCTGCGGCCGCAGGACGAGCCGGTGCCGCAGGCGCAGGCGCGTTCGGTGGCGGACGCGCGGGCCTGAGGATCGCCGCATGAGCCGCGCTGACGCGTCCGCCGCCGACGAGGTCCACGACCGGGAGGGCGTGGACGGCGATGGCGGCGATGACGGTGGTCCGGGCGACATGGCCGCGCAGGCGCGTTTCGCGCTGGAGACGCTCGCCGAGCTGGACGCCGGCAACGGCGTGTCGCTGCCGCGGCTGGCCAAGCGCACCGGGCTGCGGGTCAGCGTGCTGCTGCGCCTGTACACGCTGATGAGCGACGCGCGCGTCGGCGACGAGCAGGGGCCTGGCTGGGTGCGGCTGCATGTCGATGAGGACGGGCGCTGGATCGCGCGGCTCACGCCGGTGGGCCGCGGTGACGAGGCGCCCGCTGCCGGTGGCGGGGAGTCGACGGCATGAGCGGGACCTGCGCACTGCCGGGTGGCGCGGAGGGCCGCGGTGAGGGCGGCGTCGGCGATCACGACGACGACGCACCACTGCCCGCCGCGCTGGTCGCGGTGCATCCGACGCGGCTCGGCGCCACGCGCGCGGCCGAGGAGGAATTCGTCGCCGAGGAAGTGCCCGTCGCGCTCGAGTACAACGGCCTGTCGCATGCGGTGATGCTGGCGACGCCGCTCGACCTCGAGGACTTCGCGCTGGGCTTCTCGCTGACGGAGGGCCTGCTGGCCTCGCCGGCGGACCTGCTCGACGTGGAAGTTCGCACGCGTCCGAATGGCGTGGCCCTGCAGCTGCGCGTGACCGCGCGTTGCGAGGCGCTGCTCAAGGAGCGTCGGCGCAGCATGGCCGGGCGCACCGGCTGCGGCCTGTGCGGGACGGACAACCTCGACCAGGTCTTCCGGCCGCCGCAGCGGCCCGTGCCGCCGCTGCCGGACGCGCTGGCGGCGGATGAGGCGCTGGTGGCGGCGCTGTCGCGCGCGATGCGCGAGCTGGCGGCCGCGCAGCCCCTGCAGCAGCGCACCGGCGGCATCCACGCCGCCGCGTGGTGCGGCGTCGACGGCGCGGTGCGATGCGTGCGCGAGGATGTCGGGCGCCACAACGCGCTCGACAAGCTGATCGGCGCGATGGCGCGCGACGGCGTCGATGCCTCGCAAGGGTTCGCGGCGGTGACCAGCCGCGCGAGCTTCGAGATGGTCCAGAAGGCCGCGCTCGCCGGCATGCCGATGCTGGCGGCGGTCAGCGCGCCCACGCACCTGGCGATCCGCACCGCGCAGACCTGCGGGCTGCGGCTGGCGGGCTTCGTCCGCGACGGACGCGCGACGCTGTACGCCTGACGCGGTCTCGCGCCCTCGCGCCCTCGCGCCCTCGCGCCCTTGCGCGGCGTTGCCGCTTCAGAACTTGCAGGCCATGCCGAGTTGGGCCGCGATGTCGACCTGCGTCGAGCCGTCGCCCTTGCGGCCAAGCTTGGATGGCATGCGAAAGCGCCCGGCACATTCGGTGGCATCGAGGCCCAGGCCGCGGAGCAGCTGCTTCGGCCCTTCCATGCCGATGCTCAGCGCGTGATGCGCGCGCTTGGGCGGCGGGCCGATCGGGGCGCCCTCGCGGGGGAGTTCGATGACCTGGATCTGGAGAGCCTGGTGCAGCATCGTGCTGCTGCCGGTGGCGCCGGCGGAGGGGCGCCCGGGTTGCATGCGGGCGCGCAGGGCGGCGAGTGAAGCCTGCAGCGCGAGCGGCCGGCGGGTGGCATCGGCGGCCGTGTCGATGGCGGCTTCCGACGCGGGCGAGGTCGGGGCGAGGACGTCGGGCGCCGAGGCCGCCACATCCGGCAGGGAGGGCGCCGCCGCGACCAGCCCGCTCATGCCGAGCGCCGCCAGCGCGCCGGCTCGCCGCCAGGCGCGTTGCCAAGCCCGTTCCCGAGCGCTTCGCCAAACACGTCGTGTCGCGTGTCCCATGCCGTCCTCCGTCCTTCAAGCGCGTGCCGCCACAGTGCGCGGCGCCGCTGAAGCACTCCTGAAGCGGTGCTGAAGAGCGGCTGAAGGTGGGGTCGGGACTTCCCCGTGGACTGCGAGCGTACGCTGGCCCTCACCCCGCCCTCTCCCGCAAGCGGGAGAGGGAGAATTCCCGCGCCTCCGCGCCGCGGCGCTGTCCCGCAAGCGGGCGAGGAAGCAATCCGGCGCTGCGGCGCTAGTCGAGTGTCTGGCGGTAGCGCATCAGCGCGATCGTGCCGGCGACCAGCAGGAACACCAGCATCGGCCAGAGTTCCGGCAACAGCTGCATGAAGCCGTTGCCCTTGAGCATGATGCCCCGCACGATGCGCAGGAAGTGGGTCAGTGGCAGTGCCTCGCCGATCACCTGCGCCCAGCGCGGCATGCCGCGGAACGGGAACATGAAGCCCGACAGCAGCATCGACGGCAGGAAGAAGAAGAACGTCGCCTGCAGGGCCTGCAGCTGGTTCTTCGCCAGCGTCGAGAAGGTGAAGCCCACCGCCAGGTTGGCCAGCATGAACACGCCGATCATGGCCAGCAGCAGCGTGAAGCTGCCCGCCATCGGGATCTGGAACAGCAGCGCCGCGGCCAGGAGGATGACGCCCAGCTGCACGTAACCCAGCACGATGTAGGGCAGGATCTTGCCCACCATGACCTCCAGCGGTCGCACCGGCGTCGCGAGCAGGTTCTCCATCGTGCCGCGCTCGCGCTCGCGCGTCATCGCCAGGCCGGTGAGCATCACCATCGTCATCGTCAGGATGGTGCCGATCAGGCCCGGCACGATGTTGTAGCGCGACAGGCCCTCCGGGTTGTAGCGCCGATGGATGCGCCACTCGAAAGGCGGGCTGGCGGCGCCGCCCGTGGCGATCGACGTCGTCGGGGCGATGCCGCCTCCGGCGCCGCCGGGCGTCCCGGCCGCCGCCGCGCCGACCAGGTCGCGCCGCAGCGCCTGCGCGCCAAGCTGCGCCAGCGCCGCCAGCGCGTTGCTGGACGCGGACGGATCGGTCGCATCGACGCTCACCAGCACCGCCGGCCGCTCGCCGCGCAGGATGCGGCGGCTGAAGTCGGGCGGGATCACGATCAGGAACTGCACCTCGCCGTCCTCGACCATCGCGTCGCCGTCATGCTCCGAGGCCGGACGGGCCTGGATGCGGAAATAGCCGCTCTGTTCCATGGCCGCCACCAGGCTGCGCGCCATCGGCCCGCGATCCTGCGTCACCACGGCGGTGGGCAGTCCCTTCGGGTCGGTGTTGATCGCGTAGCCGAAAAGCAGCAGCTGCAGGATGGGCACGCCGACCGCCATCGCGAAGGTCGGCCGGTCGCGCAGCATCTGCTGGACCTCCTTGATGAAGATCGCCAGCACGCGCGCGAGGCTGAAGCGGCGATCGGTCATCGCGCGCCCGCCCGGTGCGTGGGCCTTGCCGGGGGGGACGGCGTCGCGGTCGCCGCCTCGAAGTTGTCCGGTGTCCGGCTGATCAGGCTGATGAACACGTCTTCGAGGTTGGCCTCCGCCCGCGCCCAGCGCAGCCCGTCGCCGGCGCGGTGCGGCGCGATTGCCCGGTCGAGCGCGACCGCGTCCTGTCCCGCGACGTGCAGGCTGCTGCCGAACGCGGCGACGCTCAACACGCCCTCGGCGCCGTTCAAGGCGGTGGAGACGGCGGTCAGTCGCTGCGGATCATCGGCGTGGAGCGCCCAGACGGTGAGGCCGGCCTGCGCGATGATCTCGCGCTGCGTGCCGCGCGCGAGCAGCCGGCCGTAGGCGATGTAGGCGAGCTCGTGGCAGCGCTCGGCCTCGTCCATGTAATGCGTCGAGACCAGCACCGTGATGCCGTCGGCGGCGAGCCGATGGATCTCGTCCCAGAAGTCGCGGCGCGCCTTCGGATCGACGCCGGCGGTCGGCTCGTCGAGCAGCAGCAGGCGAGGGTCATGCAGCAGGCAGGCGGCCAGCGCCAGCCGCTGTTTCCATCCGCCGGACAGGGCGCCGGCGAGCTGGTCCTGCCGCGTCTTCAGTCCGAGCCGTTCCAGCGCCTCGTCCACGCGGCGAGGCCGCGCGTCGAGTTCGAACAGCCGCGCGATGAAGTCCAGGTTCTGGCGGATGGAGAGGTCCTCGTAGAGCCCGAAGCGCTGCGTCATGTAGCCGACCTGGCGCTTGATCTCAGCCGCGCGCCGGCGCATGTCCAGGCCGAGGCAACGGCCCTCGCCCTCGTCGGGCGTGAGCAGTCCGCACAGCATCCGGATCGTGGTCGTCTTGCCGCTGCCGTTGGGGCCGAGGAAGCCGCAGATGCGCCCACGTCCGAGCTGCAGGTCGACATGGTCCACGACGGTCCGCTGGCCGTAGCGCTTGGTCAGGCCGCGGACGTCGATGGCCAGGTCGCTCGCGGACGCCCCGGCGCCGTCGCCGGGGAGCGTCGTCGGCGCGCTGCGCTCGGTCATGAGCGCCCGCCGGAAGCGGCCGATGCCATCGACGCGGCACCGGCAGTCGCAGACGCTGCACCCGCAGACGGGCGCACCTCCAGCGGCTGTCCCGGATGCAGGCGCGTCGCCTGTGCGGGATCGGGTCGCGCCTCGACCAGGAACACGAGTCGCGCCCGCTGGCTGTTGGAATAGATCACCGGCGGCGTGTACTCCGGTTGCGGCGAGATGTAGCTGATGCGCGCGGCGATCGGCGCGCCGCAACCGTCGCAGCTCAGCAGCACCGCCTGCCCCTGGCGCAGGGAGGCCAGCTCCGGTTCCGGCACGTAGAAGCGCGCCTTGCGCTGCGACGGCGGCAGCAGCGCCACGACCGGCTGGCCGGCGTTGACGTACTCCCCGACGCGATAGAAGGTGTCGTCGACCAGGCCGGCGGTTGGCGCGCGCTGCCGGGTCTGCGCTTCGCGCCACTGCTGCTGTTCGAGCGCGGCCGAGGCGGCTTCTGCATTGGCGCGCGCGGCGGCCTGCTGATCGCTGCGCGCGGGCAGTTCCGCCACGCGCAACGAGGACTCGAGCTCGCGCACGCGTTGGCGCGCCTGCGCCGCGGCGGCCCGGGCGTCGTCCAGCCGCGCCGCCGAGATGAAGCCCTGGCCGATCAGCTGCTGCTGCCGCGCCAGGTCGGTCTCCGCCAGCGCGGACTGCGCGCGCGCCTGTGCCAGTTGGGCCCGGCTCATCGCGATCTCGTCGGGACGGCGGCCCTTGGCGGCATCGGCCTGCTCCGCGCGGGCAGCGGCGAGTCGCGCATCGGCTTCGGCGCGGGCGGCGCGCATCGGGGTGACGTCGATGCTGAACAGCGGCGCGCCGGCCGCCACGGTGTCGCCGCGCTGCACCTGGAGGTCGAGCAACTGGCCCGCGACCGGCGCCGCGACGTAGACCGGATCGCCTTCGGCATAACCGGACCAGGCTGGCGGCGGTTCGCGACCGCAGGCGGCGAGGGCTGTGGCGGCCAGCAGCGCCATGACCGCATTCGCGCGACCTGCTCCCCGAGCCTCCGGAGCCTGCGGGGTCGCCGCGCCGGCCGCGCGGACCGCCTCGGCCTGGCGACCGATCCGGACCCCATTCCAACGGAAGAGGCGGTGAGGCGGGCGGCGCGGCATCGTGGGCATCGGCGGCTTCTCCGGACGACGGGATGGCCGGGATTATTGCCCCTGAGCCAGCTGCGCGCGCGAGTAGCCGGAGCGCCAACATCGGTCCGCGCGGCTCGGCGACGTCCCCTCCGCCGACAGGGGCAAGGCGTGCGCGGTTCGGCGTTTAGATGATGGTCGACATTACATTATTCATGTCGAGTGAAATTGAAAACAGCCACTCCACCCTCTTCCACTGCTCAAGGATTCACCATGGACTTCAAGAACACTGTCGCGCTGGTCACCGGCGCCAATCGCGGTCTCGGCAAGAGCTTCGTCAAGGCGCTGCAGGCCGCCGGCGTGAAGAAGATCTACGCGGCGGCGCGGGATCCGGCGTCCATCGACCTGCCCGGCGTGACGCCGCTCCGGCTCGACGTCACCAAGCCGGACCAGATCGCCGCGGCGGTGCGGGCGGCGGGTGACGTCACGCTGCTGATCAACAACGCGGGCATCACCCGCGGCTCGCCGCTGCTGGGCGAGCAGGCGATCGCCGCGCTGCGCGATGAGTTCGAGACCAACGTCGTGGGACCGCTCGAGCTGACCCGCGCGTTCGCGCCGGTGCTCAAGGAGCAGGGCGGCGGCGCGGTGGTCAACGTGCTGTCGGTGCTGAGCTGGCTCAACCTGACCGGCGCGGCGACCTACAGCGTGTCCAAGGCGGCGACCTGGTCGGTCACCAACGGACTGCGCCAGGAGTTGAAGGACCAGGGCACGGCGGTGCTGGGGCTGCACGTCGGTTTCATGGACACCGACATGACGGCCGGCATCGATGCACCGAAGACCGACCCGCTGGACGTCGCCCGACAGGTGCTGGCGGCGCTGGCCGCCGGCAAGGACGAGGTCTATGCCGATGACATGACGCGCGCGGTGAAGGCGGGTCTGTCGGCGGAGCAGGGCAGCTACCGCGGCGGCGTCTGAGGCGGCGTCCACGGCCGCGCGCGACGTGGTGGGTGAGGCGGCGGGCGAGGTGGCTCGGCGCGGGAGCGGCGGCCACTTCGTGAAATTCCGCTCAAGTTGGCGCGGAAGCGGCCGATAGTGCCTGCATGGTCATCGCCAACTCCCCCAGCGTCAACGCCGTGGTCCGGAATGCATCCCGCCGCACGCCCGGCACGGCCGGCAATGCCGCCAGCCTGCTGGTGCTGCGCAAGGCCATGGACGTCCAGGAAGCCGGCGCCGCCGCCCTGCTCGCCGCCTTGCCGCAGGCGCCTGCCCTGGCCACCGAGGGCACGCTCGGGCGGAACATCAACACCTACGCCTGATCCTGCGGCGCGGCGCCTGTCCGCGTTACTCGCCGGGCAGGCGATAGGTGAAGACATAGAGGTGCTGTCCGTTGCGGGCCTCGATGCTCATGTCGCCGCTCAGGCCGGCCAGCTCGCCGGTGCCGGAGTCGGGCACGACGCGAACCGACAGCTGAGGCGCACCGCGCGTCATCTCGCCGAGGTGCATCAGCACGAAGGAACCGCTGCGACCCGCAAGACGCCCTTCCACGCGCTCCATGGCGACATAGCCCGCCGAGCCGGGCGTCGCGCTGCGGAAGGACAGCATCTGTCCCATGCCGCTGGCCTCGAGGTCGCCGCGGAACTGCTTGTGGATCAGCGTCCGGGCCGGTTGAGCCGGCGCCTCGCCGGGTTCCAGTGGCTGGGCGGTGAGTTTCACGTCGAAGAGGCCGCGAGCGACGCGGGCCGGCGCCATCGGCGCACTCGCGGAAACGGCAGGCGCTGTGGCCTCGGGCGCCGGGGCGGCCATCGCGGAACCTGCGGACAGGAGCGCGGCGATACTCGTCGCAAGAGCTGGCATGGTGATCGGGACGGAGTTGATTTCGTCCCATTGCACCGGAACCGCCATCCCGGCGATAGGAAAAACACGACATCGGCATCGCATGACAGCACACGCCCCTCGCGGCGCGCGAGGCGTTCTCTACCCCGGACTGGCGCCAGGGCGCTTCCGCCATGACCGGCAGCCACCCAGCGCCGATCTGGCGCCTTGGATCGAGCATCACTGGTTCGTGAGCTGGGATCTCCGCGGATGTCCGCCGCAGGTTCAATCGACGCTGCCCCATCCCAATGTCCACCTGGTCGTGGAAGACGGCGCGGTGCGCCTGTGGGGCGTCCATCGAGCACGTTTCAACCGGACGCTTGCCGGTCACGGCTGGGTGCATGGCGTCAAGTTCAAGGTCGGAGCGCTGCCGGCGTTCCTGAATTCGCCGGCGGCCGACCTGATGGACCGGCAGGTCGATGCCCGCGGCCTGCTGGGTGACGATGTGGATCGGTTGCTCGATCCGCCGCTGGCCGACGCTCCCGAGGCGGGGAAGGCGCGCATCGAGGCCGTACTGCGCGCGCGAGTTCCGGCGGTGGTGGATGCGCGCGGCGCGAGGTTGGCGGAGATCGTCGAGGTCATAGGCCGTGACGCGGGCATCACTTCGGTCGAACAGCTGTGCGCGATGACGGGAGAGTCCGCACGTCGCTTGCAGCGGGACTTCAGGCACTACGTGGGAGCGAGTCCGAAATGGGTGATCGCACGTTACCGGCTGCATGAGGCGCTCGCCTTGCTGCAGAGCGGTGAAGCGAAGCCCGACGCCGAACTGTCGCAGCGCCTCGGCTATTTCGACCAGGCGCACTTCATCCGGGACTTCCGCCAGTTGGTCGGCATGACGCCGAGGGCGTATGTGAGCGCGCTGCACCGCGACTCGGGCGAATCGGCAGCGGCGCGTTGAGGTGTCCATGCCGCCGGCCGATCGCCATGGGCCTGATCGGATCGGCACCGAACTTGAACGGACGCGGCGAGGAGCCGGCGCCGGCGCTGCCTACACTGGCTGCGTCATCCACAAGGAGTGTTCATGTTCAACCACATCGTCATCGGCACCAACGACATCGACCGCGCGCGGCGCTTCTATGACCAGGTGCTGGGCGTGCTCGGGGTGGGCGGGGTCATGCCGCACCAGGTCAAGTCCGGCCACCAGCGCCTGTTCTACCGCCATGACGGCGGTACGCTAGGCATCGCGCAGCCGATCAACGACGAGCCCGCGACCTTCGCCAACGGCGGCACCATTGCCTTCCGCTGCGCGTCGCCGGAGCAGGTCCATGCCTTCCACGACACGGCGGTGGCCCATGGCGGCGTCTCGATCGAGGAGCCACCCGGCCTGCGCGTCGATTCGCTCGGGCAGTTCTACCTGGCTTACGTCCGTGACCCCGATGGCAACAAGCTGTGCGCCCTGCATCGCGTGAAGACATCGCCTTGAGCGTCGCCTGCGGCAGCGCGAGCCTGGCCACCGGGGCAGAGCTCGCGCGGACCTTGCATGTCAGGCCCGGCCTGGGCGTCGCCGCGCACGTCGTGCAGGGCGAGGGGCTGGAGATCGTGCGCATCCGCGTCGAGCGGCCGGCCGTCATCGTCGTCGACCGCGGCATCAAGACGGTCAAGCCCGCGCGCGGCAGCGCCGTCCGGGCTTTGCCCGGCCAGGCGCTGCTGCTGGCCGGCGGGCACACGGTCGACTTCCACAACCGCATCACCGATGGCGAGCGCTACGAGGCGCGCTGGCTCATGTTCGGCGGGACGGTGCTGGACGATCCCTACTACCTGGCCACCGCGCAGCGCCAGTCCTCTGCCGACGCGTCCGAGGTGGCCCCGCCTCCGGCGCGGGTGCTGCGCCGCGTGCCGGAGGGCCTGGCCGAGGCCTTCGAGCGCGCGCGACGTGGCCTCGCCCCGGACCCGTCGCGGCCCGAGGCGGTGGTGCGCCAGCAGATGCTGGAGGTGGCGCACTGGTTGCTCGCGGCGGGCATGGTGCTGCGCGTGCCCCCTGACGACGCGAGGGTCTCGGGGCGGATCCGGGCCATGCTGTCGGCGCGGCTGGACGGCGAGTGGAGTTCCGACGCCATCGCCCGGTCGTTGGCCATGTCGGAGGCCACGCTGCGACGCCGTCTGGCGGCCGAGGGCGTGACGCTGCGCGAGTTGATCACGGATGTGCGCATGGCCTCCGCGCTGGTCCTGCTGCAGGCCACCTCCCGGCCCGTCTCCGAGATCGCATCGGCGGTCGGCTACGACTCGCCATCGCGATTCGCGGTGCGCTTCCGTGATCGATTCGGCTTCGCGCCGACCGCGGTGCGCGGGCATGCGAGGGCGGTGTGACCTTCGACTGTTTCCCGCACCGTTGCAGCACTCAGAATCGATGGTTCCTCCGACACGGATCAGGGAGACAGGAATGACGAGTCCCGCGCAACAGATCGCACAAAACAAGGCGGCTGAATGCAGGCTGCAAGTGCTGGCGCATCGACAGGCCTTTGCCCGGCAAGGCCTGGCCGCTGGTCAATGTGCCGCTGACGGTTGGGATCTTTGCGCTGAGACCTTCAGTGGCGAGTTTGACCTGGACACGCCCGTCGGTCAGGGTCTGTTGCGGGGACTGCTCGCTCAACAGCCCAGCGTCTTGCACACGTTGCGAAGCTGGGAGCCGACCATGCCGGTCGCCCGAGTGCCAATGCCCGTCGCTGCGCCCCGTCCCGGCCCCGGACCGCGCCCCGAAGACGATCTCCCACCATGGCTCAAAGACTATCTTTTCGGGCAATGGGGCGGCGCCGGCGTGCAGTCCGAAATCCGCTCTGCCGGTGTGGGACCCGGCAACATCATTGGCAACGGTCTCGCCGCGGCGCAGACCGCGACCATGATGGGCATGCAGGGCCAGACAGCCGCGCGCCTCAGCACTGCCGCGCAGCAGGTCGCCTCTGGCGCTTCGCGTACGGTCCGCATCAATCAGTTCATGGACCTGTACAACGCCAACCAGGGAAAGGGGCCGCCGCGTCTACGGCTGAGAATCCGAAACCTGCCATTGACGGTTGCCGCGCCGATTCCGGGAACCCAATGGCGTACCAACGCAAAAGGCACGACCCACTCCACGCGCTGGGCCGCTCCAACGGCCAGTCAGGTCAAAGGCGCGGGGGCGGTCGCCGCGGAAAGCCGATGGGCCCGGAGCATGGGCTGGTCCACGGGGAAGTTGGGGACCGGCCTGATCACCTTTGCCCCCACAGCCGCCCTCGATGCGTGGAGCAGCATTGAATTCGACCTGGACGCGAACGGCAAGCGGCAGATCCGGTCCTTCGACACCAACAAGTTCCTGGTCGCCTCTGCCCGCAACCAAAGCGGCAACGCCCTGGGACTGGCCGCCAGCGTCGCCGCGGTCCCCGTGGCGGTAGCGATCACCGCTGGTCTGGGCCTGACTGTGGTGGGCGCCCCTCTCGTGCTGATCGGCTTGGCGGCGGGCGTTGCGGTGCAAGTCATCTGGAACGCTTCTGGCGGCGCTGATTTCGCGGAGAACCAGGCGCGCGCCGCGCTCGGGATGTCTCGGTGAGGCCTCCGGACAACCTCGCCACCCTGAAAGGCACGCCGGTCGCCATGGCGATTGCCGGCGTGCTGATCGTGCCGGCGATGTGGGCGTTCCTGCTGGCGCCGCGCATCGTGCTGGCGGTGGCGCCGTTCACCGGCTTGCTGTTTCTGCTGTCGGGCGTGCACATGACCTACCGAAGCCGCTTCTCGCCCGCGGAGGCGATGTGGAGCTTCGTCCTGGCGTTGATCTTCTTCGGCAGCCTGCTGGTGGCGTCGACCACCTCGCTGGTATGGCGAATGGGGCGCCCCGAACTCCACGGCGCCGCAGTGGCCGTGGCCGCGGCGATCGGCACCGGTGGACTGCTGCTGGGCTACCTCGCGGAGCGGCGGCGGCTGTCTCCGTCCAAGGACGGCATCCCCGTCGCGCTGATGCCCATCATCGACCTGGAGCAGCATCGACTTCGTCCGCTGCCGATCGCCGGCAGTCCACCAACGATGGGTCGGGTCGCCTTCCTGGCCGCCTTGGCGCTCAACCTGCCATTGCTGCTCCAACTGAACGGACTGCAACGCGACGACGTGCTGTGGCTCGCCATGCCGGTCCTGGGCGCCGCGGTGACCTACGTCCTGACCACGGGGATCGGCCCATCGCTCGCTCGTATCCAGGCACTCCGGGCGCTGGAGCGGCGTACCGGTCAGCGGTTCACGACCTCCCGCATCGAGGAGTTGAACGCCATGCGTCGAGGCTTGTGGCTGGCGCGATGGTTCTGCCGCGCGGACGACTTGAAGGCCGCTGCGCCAGCCAGTGCGGGGCTCAAAGGCGCGCGGCCTCGGCGCTGACGAGGCCGCTCATACCGAACGAATGTCGTTCCGAAGCTCCTTGACGGTCGGCAGCACCAGGTTCCACTTCTGCAGCCAGATGACGGTGGCCAGCAGCATGACGTCCCCCACCACCTCGACGATCTTGTCGATGGCCTTGATCTTCGCCAGCGCCGCGGTGGCCTCCTTCGTCGTGACGACGATGTCCGCCAGCGGCTCGGTGGTGTCGGCGAGGTAGTCCCGCTGGGCCATCAACAGCAGGTTCTGCGCCGCTCCGCCGAGCGACTGGCTCCATCGCATCGCTGTCAGACCGTCGGGGCCGGGCGTACCGACCGGCATGGCTTCGGCCATGTCGTCGAGGGCCTTGGCCAGCTGCACCAGTTCGTCGGCGCTGTACGCCAGGGTCGTGTCGGTCATGCGCCCTCCCTAGAGCTTGGCCACGGCGTCGTGCGCCTTGTCGAGTTCCTTGGCCGTCGCGGCGATCGCCTTCAGCGTGCGCGTCATCGCGTCGCGGTCCATCGCCAGCGCGCCGCGAATCCGGTCGTGATCGTCGGCGAGCTTTTGAAGTGCCGCCTTGTAGGTGGCGATCGCGCTCAGTTCCTTGTCGTAGTCCGCCCCGACGCGAGCGAGCTCCCGTCGGCCGAGGTACTTGTCGCCGAGATCGGATTGCCCGATCTCGCACTTCACGAAGTTGATCGCCTGGATGCGTTCGCCCCGCAGGCCTTCGGCATAGACGTCGGCGAGCTTGCGCATCAGGCCCAGCACGCGCGCGACGTCGCCATGCGAGGACGCCATCAGCTCGCGGAGCTTCTTGTGGCGATAGCCGTCGAGCCCCCGCCGGAGCAGCGCGAACAGTCCTTGCACGGCGGCCTCCTCTTCGGGCGACACCTTGGCGCCGGCGCCCTTGATGCCCTCGAGCGAAGGAGCGGCCGTCTTGGCGACGTCGGGCAACTGGTCCGAGGCGAGTTCACCGAGGGCGGTGAAGTACGCGCTCATGGCCTGGTGCAGCTTCTCCGCGTCGTCATAGGCAGCGTCGAACTGCGCTTGGGGAAGCCGGCCGGTGTAGCCGATGGGGCACACGTCGCCATCGAGGCGTTGCTCGCGCAGCTTCTTGTCGGAATCACGCCAGCGCTTGGCGGCATCGGTGGCGCCGGCCACGCCGGCCGCCGATTCGGCGTAGGTGCTGATGGCCTGCAGGTTGACGCAGCCCGCAAGCATCGCCGCCAAGCCGACGGCCAAAAGACGGTTCCGGAAAGGCAAGGCAGTTCCTTTCGAACAGGTCGAGTACCGGTTGCCCCAGGGGCTTCGGCGGCGGCGAATCGTAAGGCGGTCGGGAAATCGGCCCACCCCTTCAGTCTGGGGGAGGCCGCGGTGGAGCACTTCGGACGTCCCATGAAAAAAGCGCCGACAGGACTGTCGGCGCTTTCGCGGTGTCGATGCCTGGCGAGGCAGGCGTTGCAGGGGACGGTCAGCCGACCAACCCCAGCGCCCTCGGCAGCGCCAGCGACAGGCCCGGCCAGTAGGTGACGACGAGCAGGAAGCCCAGCATCGTCAGCAGCCACGGCCAGACCGCGACCGTCAGTTCGGTGATGCCCATCTTCGTGATGCCCGACGCCACGTAGAGGTTGAGCCCCACCGGCGGGTGGCACAGGCCGACTTCCATGTTGACGGCCATCAGGATGCCCAGGTGCACCGGATCGACGCCCAGCTTGGCCGCGACCGGGAACAGGATGGGCGCCATGATCAGCACGATCGCCGCCGGGTCCATGAAGTTGCCCGCGCCCAGCAGGATCAGGTTGACCAGCAGCAGGAACACGATCAGCCCGAAGCCCTGCGCCGACATCCACGCCGCCATCGTCTGCGGGATCTGCTCGGAGGCCATCAGGAAGCTGAACAGCACCGCGTTGGTGATGATGTACAGCAGCATCGAGCTCATCGCCGCCGCCTTCAGCAGCACCTTGGGCACGTCCTTCAGGCCCATGTCCTTGTAGACGAAGACCGAGATGATGAAGGCGTAGACCGCGGCCACGGCCGCCGCCTCGGTCGGCGTGAACTTGCCGCTGTAGATGCCGCCGATGACGACGACGATCAGCATCAGGCCCCAGAAGCTCTCGCGGAAGGCCTTGAAGCGCTCGGCCCAGGTCGCCTTGACCATGCGCGGGTAGTCGTACTTCTTGGCGCGGTACCAGGTGGTGATGCCCAGCAGCAGCGACAGGCACACGCCCGGCACGACGCCGGCCATGAACAGCTGGCCCACCGACGCGGTGCCTACCACCTCGCCATTCGGTCCGGTGGCGCTCATGCCGGCCGTCGCGATCGAGAACATCACCAGGTTGATCGACGGCGGGAACAGGATGCCCAGCGCGCCGGACGTCGTGATCACGCCCGCGCCGAACTGCTTCGGATAGCCCTGCTTGGTCATCGCCGGCAGGATGATGGAACCGACCGCGACGACCGTCGCGACCGATGAGCCCGAGATCGCCGCGAACATCGCGCAGGCCAGCACGCCGGCCAGGCCGAGGCCTCCGTACCAGTGGCCGATCATGGTCGTGGCGAAGTGGATGATCCGCCGCGCCACTCCGCCATGGGTCAGGAAGTTGCCCGCCAGGATGAAGAAGGGCACGGCCATGATCTCGAACTTCTCGATGCCGGTGAACAGCTTGAGCGCGACCGATTCGATCGGCACGTTCGTCATCGTGAAGAGATAGGTCAGGACCGTCAGGCCCAGCGAGATCGAGATCGGCATGCCGGTGAGCATCAGCACCACCAGCAGCGAGAAGATGATCAGGGTGTTCATGCGCGATCTCCCTTCGAGCCGTTCGAGCCCTTGGCGGCTTCCTCGGCTGTCTTGGCCGCGCCGACCGCGGCGACGTCATCCTCGATGCCCTCGACGTGGCCGTGGTCCGCGTGCGGCGCCTCGCCGGTGCGGATGAAGTGCCAGCACACCTGCAGGAAGCGGAAGCACATCAGGTAGGAGCCCAGCGGCACGCAGGAGTAGGCGATCCAGGTCGGGATCTCCAGGTCGGGCGAGGTCGGGCCTTCGAAGAGGTCGGGGTTCTCGATGCCGAAGGCATGCGTGAACGCGTAGTGCGCGCCGTTCTCCCACACGAAGGTCGCGCCCAGCGTGCCGATGGTCGCGGTGAACACCGCGCCGGCCAGCAGGCTGAAGATCACCAGGTACTTCGCGTGCTCGGGCCTCAGCTTGCGCACCAGCACGTCCACGCCCACGTGGGTGCCGGCCCGCACGCCGTAGGCGGCGCCGAACTTGGCCATCCACACAAACATGTAGATGCACAGCTCCTGCGCCCAGCTCACGTCAATGCGGATGACGGCATCTTGCAAGTGCGGCACGCCGGCCAGGAAGCGGTGCAGCACGGCCATCGCGATGACCAGCGTCGCGGCGCCCATGAGGAACGCAATGAGCGTCTCCTCCAATCGATCCAACCATCTCAGCGACATGGCGATCTCCTTCAGACAAAAGAAGGCCGCGCCGCCCAGAACAGGGGCGCGGCACACAGGACGCCGCCACCGGCGGGCGGACCCATCAAGCGGGAGCCCGGAGAACCGGCTTCGCCGGGCTCCTGGGGTCCGCCCCCTCGGGGGGCCGGCGTGAGCCGGTAGGGGGGAACTTATCTAGTCGGCGGGACGAAGCCGGCGGCCTTGTAGGCAGCCTCGACGGTGGCCTTGCCGACGCGGCCTTCCATCTCCTTGTGGACCGGCATCAGCGCGAGCTTCCACTCGTTCACCTCGGCCGGCGTCAGCGTGTAGATCGTGGTCTTGCCGCTGGCCTTGATCTTCTCCAGCGCCTGCTGGTTCTCGGTCTGCGCGATCGCGTTGGCGTAGATGGTGGCGTCCTTGACGCTGCTGTCCACCACCGCCTTCAGGTCGGCGGGCAGGCCGTCGTAGAACTTCTTGTTGATGATCAGCGCGTAGGCCAGGTGGCCGTGGTTGCTCAGCGTCGTGTGCTTCTGCACCTCGTAGGTCTTCTGCGTGTAGAAGTTGGACGGCACGCCCTCGGTGCCGTCCACCACGCCCGACTGCAGCGCCTGGTACAGCTCGGAGAAGGCCATCACCTGCGGGATCGCGCCCAGCGCGCGCATCTGCGCGTCCAGCACCTTGGAGGACTGGATCCGCATCTTCAGGCCCTTGAAGTCCGCCACGTGGTGCAGCGGCTTGTTGGCGCTCATGATGTGGAAGCCGTTGTCCCAGAAGGCCAGGCCCTTGATGCCCTTGGGCTCGAGCTTCTTGAACAGCTCCATGCCCAGCGTGTTGGTGGTGTTGCGGAACGAGGCGTCGTCCTTGAACAGGAAGGGCAGGTCGAAGACCTCGAACTCCTTCACGCCCAGCGGGCCGAACTTGGCCAGCGACGGCGCCAGCATCTGCACCGAGCCCAGTTGCAGCGCCTCCAGCTCTTCCTTGTCCTTGTAGAGCTGGCTGTTGGGATAGACCTCGACCTTCAGGCGGCCCTTGCTGCGTTCCTCGGCCAGCTCCTTGAAGCGCTGCGCGCCCTTGCCCTTGGGCGTGTCGGGGGCGACGACGTGGCTCAGCTTGATCACGATCGGCGCCTGGGCGAAGGCGCTCGTGGTGGTGCCGAGCGCGGCGCACAGGCCGGCGGTGGCGAGCGCGACGGACAGCAGCGCGCGGCGAGGGAAGGTGGCGGACATGGAGGTCTCCTGGTGTTCTCGGGATCCAAGGCGCCGGCGCGGGGCCGGTCTGCGGGATGGAGCGGATTGTGGAAATCCGGCCTGCGCGCGGCCAGTTGTGGACTTCCACATTGGGGGAGCCCGCAGCGCCCGCGGCCCGGCCCGCGCGCCGCGCAGCGCCTAGACTGCCGCCATGGCCGTGTCCCGACGACTGCTCCAGATGCTCAAGCGCGCCAGCTGGGCCTTGCCGCTGCTGCTGGCGCTGGCCTTTGCCGCCTCGGTTGGCGTGTGGCTGCGGCTGAGCGACGTCCGCGACCTGGAGGAGGAACGGCTCACGCTGATCACCGACGCGCTGTCGCTGGAGGCGCGCATCTCGGACTGGCTCAACGCGGAGCACGCGGCGGTGGACCGGCTCGCGCAGCAGCTGCCGGGCGCGGTCGACGACCGCATGCTGCTCAACCACCGTGCGGTGGCCGAGGGCCTGCGCCGGCTGTGGGTCAGCGCGACGGTCCTGGACGCCAACAACCGCGTGATCGCGCATGTGCCGCAGCAGGTGCCGCAGGCGACGGCGCCGTCGAAGGAGCGCAGTGGCGTGAGCCTGGACGAGGGCGGCCTGACCGCGCACTGGAGCGCGGCACGGCCGCAGGGCGGGCGGCTGGTGGTGCGCTTCGCGCCGAGCGCGCTGCTGCGCCAGACGCTGCCGTGGTGGCTGGCGCAGAAGTACGACGTGCGCCTGGTCGACGGACTCGGGCAGCGGCTCGCGCAGACGGGCGATGCGATCGCGCTGCCCGGGACGCAGAGCTACCGCGTCAGCGTCGATCCCGCGATGCGCGAGACCTGGCTCGAGCTCAACACGCGCGTGCCTCACCGGCCCTGGTGGTACACGCTGGCGGCGGGGCTGATGGGGGTGTTCTTGCTGCTGTCGGCGCTGGCCAGCGCGATGCTGCGCCGGCAGATGCGCGAGGTGCGGCGCGCCGAGGGCGAGGCGCGGACCGAGGCCGCCTGGCGGCGCGCGGTCGAGGATTCATTGACGGTGGGCCTGCGCGGGCGGGACCTGGACGGCCGCCTGACCCATGTGAACCGCGCGTTCTGCGACCTGGTGGGTTATGGCGCGGAGGAGCTGCTGGGCCGCCTGCCGCCGATGCCGTACTGGCTGCCCGACGAGATGGCCGACAGCCTGCGCCGCCACCAGCGCAACATGGCGGGCGGCGCGCCGCGCGAGGGCTACGAGGCGCGCTGGATGCATCGCGACGGCCATGAGTTGGACGTGATGATCTTCGAGGCGCCGCTGGTGGATGCGAACGGCGTGCAGATCGGCTGGATGGGGTCGATCGTCGACATCAGCGCGCGCAAGCAGACCGAGGAGCGCGAGCGCCGCCGCACCGAGGCGCTGGCGCACCAGGCGCGGCTGAGCACGCTGGGTGAAGTGGCCTCGGCGCTGGCGCACCAGCTCAACCAGCCGCTGGCGGCGATCGCGGGCTACAACGCGGGGGCGTTGCGCTCGCTGGAGCGGGCCGGGCATCCGGACGACGACATCGTCATGGAGGCGCTGCGGCGGCTGGGCGAGCAGGCGCAGGAGGCGGGGCGCATCGTGCAGCGCATCCGCGCCTTCCTGACGCGCCGCGCCCCGCAGCCGGAACGCTGCGCGGTGCCGGAACTCGTCGCGCGGGTGCTGGCGCTGCTCAAGCGCGACCTGCGCGGCGTGCGGGTGGACGTCGAGATGCCCGCCGGGTTGCCGGAGGTGCAGGCCGACGCGGTGCTCATCGAGCAGGTGCTGATCAACCTGGTGCGCAACGCGCTGGATGAACTGCACCATCGGCCCGGGGCGCAAGTGCGCATCGCCGCGCAGCGCGTGGGCGAGCGCTTCGTGCGCGTGGACGTCGACGACAACGGGCCCGGGCTGCAGGGGCGCGGCATCGATCAGCTGACGACGGCGTTCTACTCGACCAAGGCCGAAGGCATGGGCATGGGGCTGGCGATCTGTCGCTCGGTGATCGAGGCGCACCACGGCGGCATGGAGGCCGGCGCGGGCGCGCTGGGCGGCGCGAGGATCAGCTTCACGCTGCCGCTGTGTCAGGAGACCGGGCCGTGCGGCGCGGGCGAGGCGGGCGTCGATTCATACAAGGAGGGCGCGCGATGAGCGACCCACAGGCGACGGTCCACCTGGTGGACGACGAGGCGGCGGTGCGCGACGCGCTGGCTTTCCTGATGCGCTCGCACGGTCTGCGGGTGGACGCGCATGCGAGCGGGCCGGCGCTGTTCGAGGCGCTGGACCAGGCGATCGATCCGCATGGCTGCATCGTGCTGGACGTGCGGATGGAGCCGCTGTCCGGGTTGCAGGTGCATGACGAGCTGATCGCGCGCGGGGTGCCGCTGCCGGTGATCTTCCTGAGCGGTCACGGCGACATCCCGATGGCGGTGGATGCGATGCAGAAGGGCGCGGTCGATTTCGTCGAGAAGCCGTTCAACGACCAGGCGCTGGTGAACAAGGTGCAGCGCGCGATCGCGACGGACGTCCACCGCTGGCGCGAATCGCGCGCTCATGCGGACGTGGCCGGCAGGCTCGCCAGCCTGACCGACCGCGAACGTGAGGTCGCGGTGCTGGTGGCGGCCGGCAAGCTGAACAAGCAGGTCGCGGATGAACTCGGTATTGCGATCCGCACGGTAGAGGTCCACCGCGCGCGGGCGTTCACGAAGCTGGGCCTGCGCTCCGCGGCGGAGCTGGCGACGCTGCTGGAGCGGTTTGAGGTGAAGCGGGAGAAGGGCGCTCAGTGAGCGACGGCGGCAGCCGCATGCCCTCATGCCGCACTGATGACGAGCGACACGTTGCTCCCGCCGAATGCGAAGGAATTGCTGACCATCGACTTGGATGGGTCGAAGGCCCGCGGCTCGCGGATCACATCCGCGATCTCCTCGAGCGCGCTCGTGCGCACATTCGCGCTGCGCGGCAGCTCGCCCCGGCGCAGCGCCTGCACGCAGGCGATCAGCTCCAGCGCGCCGCCGGCGCCGATCAGGTGACCGTGCAGCGCCTTGGTCGCGCTCACCGGCACGCCGCGCGGACCGAAGACGCGCGCCAGCGATTCGGCCTCGACCGCATCGCCCACGTCCGTGGCCGTGCCGTGCGCGTTCACGTAGCCGACCTGCGCCGGATCGATCCCCGCGTCGGCCAGCGCGGCGCGCAGCGCGCGCTCCTGGCCGTCGGCATCGGGCCGCGACAGATGCACCGCGTCCACGCTATGCCCGTAGCCGGCCAGCACGGCAAGCGCCGACGCGCCGCGTGCGCGGGCGTGCGAGGCCGTCTCCAGCACCAGCGCCGCCGCGCCCTCGCCCAGCACCAAGCCACGCCGGCCGTCGTCGAAGGGCCGGCAACTGTGCGAGACCTCCTCCGGATCCGGCGGCGCCATCACGCCCATCGCCTGCCACGCGGCCACCGAGCCCGGATTCAGCATCGCCTCCGAGCCCCCCACCAGCGCCAGGTCCGCGCGGCCCTGGCGCAGCAGCATCAGCGCCTCGCCGATCGCCTGCGCCGATGACGCGCAGGCGTTGGAGATCGTCAGCATCGCCGCCCTCAGCCCGTGCCGCATCGCCAGGTGCGAGGCCGCCGAGTTGCTCATCACCCGCACCACCGTGTAGGGATGGATGCGTGGCGTCTCCTTGGTCAGGTGCTCGCCATAGGACTGCTGCAGCGCATTCGACCCGCCCAGCCCCGTGCCCCAGGCCACCGCCGCCCGCTCGGGCCGGGGCGCCGTCGCCGGCAGGCCGGACTGGGCCCAGGCTTCGCTGGCCGCCTGCAAGGCCATCAGGCTGTGCCGGTCGTGCAGGTTGCGCTGCGCCGGCGGCATGTCCTGGCCCAGCGCCTGCGTCACCGCCGCCGCCGCGAACGGCGCCACGCCGCGCGCCGGATCGCCCGGCTGCAGCGCGATCCCCGACCGTCCCCGCGCCAGCGCGTCCGCGAACGAGGCCGCGTCCGGGCCAAGCGCGCTGCAGGCGCCGATGCCGGTGATCCATACCGCTTCCGCGTTCATGCGGCTGGCGGCGCTCAGGCCGCGACCGCGGTGGCGGACGCCGCCGGCGTGCCGGCGTCGCCGTCGCCCGCCAGCAGCGCATCCACGAGTGCCGCCAGGCCGGCGATCGTCGGCTGCTTCATCGCGGCGTCGTGGTCGATCTCGATGTGGAACTTGTCCTCGACCGCGAACATGAAGTCGACCAGCATCAGCGAGTCCAGCCCCAGTTCGGCGAAGGTGACGTCGTTCTTCAGGTCGTCGGCCGACATGCCCAGGTCGTGGCAGGCCAGCTGGCGGAGTTCTTCAAGCGTGTTGCTCATGGGGGAGGTCCTCGGTCGCGGTCAAAGGGGAAAAACGCTCGGCCGGCGCCGCGACGGGCACCTGGCGAAGCAGGAACTGACGGGCGGTCTGCGTGACCGCGCCGCGCTCGTTGTCCAGGGTCAGCATGTGATAGCTGTGGTGGAACCAGTGCACCTCGGGCGTCGTGCCCAGGCGCCGCTGCAGCTCCAGCACCGAGCGCGCGCCGCTGACGTCGTCCTCGCTCGCGTGCAGCACCACGGCGGGCGCGGCGATCTGGTGCAGGTTCCGGCGCACGTGGCGGATCAGCCGCGACGCCTGATGCAGCGAGGCCGCCGGCAGCCGGTCGGCGCCGGCGGCGGAGACATGGCTCGCGTTCATCGCCTGCGCGACCCATTCGCGCAGCCGTTCGTTCTTGATGCCGTAAGGCGGCGTCTCGCGGAAGCTCAGCCACTGGCGCAGTGGCGGCACATAGGCCAGCGGCAGCAGGCGCCGCCAGGGCGAGACATTCCAGCCGTCGAAGTGCAGGCTGGTGGACAGCAGCATCAGCGCCGCCGCAGGCCGCTCGAGCGCCAGCGCCAGCGTCAGCACCGCGCCCATCGACAGGCCGCCCACGGCCACGCGGGCATGCCGGGCGGCCAGCGCGTCGAAATGCGCGGCGGCCATCTCGACCCAGGCCTCGAAGGGCGGGACCGCGCGGCGGCGCGCCGGCGCGGGCGCCCCGGCCACCGGCGGCACCACGCCGTAGCCGTCCAGCGCGGGCGCCTCCACGACGTAGCCGGCATCGCGCAGCGCGCGGGCCAGCGGCATCATCTCCAGCGGGTTCGCGCACAGGCCGTGCAGCAGCAGCACGGCCGGGCGCGGATCCAGCGCGGGCGCCGGCGGCGGCTCTGCGGCCGCGGCGGTCGTGGAGAACGGGGCAACGATGTTCGGCATGGGCGGCAGTCTGTCCAAGCTCGCTGTTGCGGACTTGACGCGAAGCTGTCGGAAAGCTGTCGGCGCCGTTGCCCTCAGGTTTCTGACAGGTCTCGGATTGGCCCCCGCAAGGCTCAAGGCTTATGCTGCCGCTCCATGCGAATCCTCCTGGTCGAAGACGATGAATTCCTGGCGGAATCCACCGCCCGGGCGCTGCGCTCGCAGTCCTGGGTCGTGGACGTCAGCGCGCGTGGCGAGCCGGTGCCGCTGTCGCTGCGCGAGGACCGCTACGACCTGCTGATCCTGGACATCGGCCTGGCCGGCATCGACGGCTTCGAGACGCTGCGACGCGTGCGTTCCCAGGGCAGCACGACCCCGGTGCTGCTGCTGACGGCGCGCGACGCGGTCGAGGACCGCGTGCGCGGCCTGGAGGGCGGCGCCGACGACTACCTGGTCAAGCCCTTCGCCCTGAGCGAGCTGATCGCCCGCGCCCGCGCGCTGGTGCGCCGCAGCCAGGCGCGCACCGGCAACGAGCTGCGGCTGTCGACGCTGCGCATGGACCTGGAGGCGCGCCGCGCCTTCATCGCCGAGGAACCGCTGGCGCTGTCGGCGCGCGAGTGGGACGTGCTGGGCTTCCTGCTGGCGCGTGCCGGCAAGGTGGTGGCCAAGGAGCAGATCGCCTCGGCCAGCAACGGCTGGGAGCAGGGCGTGAGCGACAACGCCATCGAGGTCTGCGTCTCGCGGCTGCGCGCCAAGATCGAGCCGGCCGGGCTGCAGCTGCGCACCGTGCGTGGCCTGGGCTACCTGCTCGAGGAGATGCCCGCCGCGCCGGCGGCGAAGGCCTGACCCGCGGCATGAGCGACACGCCGCGCCACCGCACCTTCAGCCTCAAGCAGCGGCTGCTGATCTGGCTGATGGCGCCGGTGCTGGTGGCGGTGCCGGCCGCCGGCCTGGTGCTCTACGACGTGATGCACGACACGGCCATCTCCTGGCTGGACCAGGCGCTGGGCGACACCGCGCTGGCCGTGGCCAGCCTGCTGCGCGAGCGCGACGGCACCGTGTTCGTCGACGTCTCCGGCGCGACCGACCGCGCGCTGCGCTTCGACCGCACCGACCGGATCTATTACCTCGTCCTCGACCCGGCCGGCGAGGTGCTGCTCGGCGACGCGCCGCTGGCGCGGCTCCAGCTGCCGCGGCGCAAGCCCAACGAATGGTTCTTCACGCTGGCGACGCTGGATGGCGAGTCGCTGCGCGCCGCGGCGCTGGGCGCCACCTGCGGCCGCTCGGTCTGCCAGATCCTGGTCGCCGAGACCCTCAACAAGCGCGATGCGCTGCAGCGGCAGCTGGCGGTGGTCGTGGTGCTGCTGATCGGCGGCATGGCGATCCTGCTGGCCGGCGCGGGCTGGTGGGCGACCTATCGCGGCCTGCGGCCGCTGGCGCGGTTGAGCGCCGAGCTGGAGCAGCGCGACCTGGCGCGCCTGGAACCGCTGCAGCCCGACGTGCCGGGCGAGCTGCGGCCGCTGATCGCGGCCTTCAACCGGCTGTTCGAGCGGCTGCGGCGGGCGTCGTCGGCGCAGCAGGACTTCCTGGCCAACGCGGCCCACCAGCTCCGCACGCCGCTGACCTCGCTGCGCACCGAGATCGATCTGGCCCTGCTGGAGCCGCACGACCCGCAGATGGAGCCGGTGCTCAAGCGCCTGCAGGGCTCGGTGGACCGCAGCGCGCGGCTGGCGACGCAGATGCTCTCGATCGCGCGCGCCGAGGCCGAACCGGGCGGCCGCGAGCAGCCGCTGGACCTGCGCGACATCGCGGCCCAGGTGGCCGAGGACTGGGTGCCGCGCGCGCTGCAGTCGGGCGCGGACATCGAGTTCGAGCTGGACAGCGCGCCCGCGCTGGGGCAGGGCTTCCTGCTGCGCGAGCTGCTGGCGAACGTGCTGCACAACGCGCTGAACTACGCCGGACCGGCGCCGCGCATCACGGTGCGCACCGGCTGCGACGGGGAGTGGTCGCGGATGGAGGTCGAGGACAACGGTCCCGGCATCCCGCCGCAGGAGCGCGAGCGCGCGCTGCGCCGCTTCGAGCGCGGCAGCGAGTCCAAGGGCACCGGCAGCGGCCTGGGCCTGGCCATCGCGCTGGACATCGCGCAGCGGCACCGCGGCCGGCTGGAGCTGCTGGATGCCGGCGCGGGCACCGGGCTGCGGGTGCGGCTGAGCGTGCCGAGGGCGGGCGCCGACGGGGCGAACTGAACGCGCGCCGGGCGCAAGGCGCCCGATCACGATGGGCAATCGCAACGGAGGTGCAACGAAGGCATCTCCGGGGCGCCGTTCATGGGGTCGTCATCGCGCGTGGACAGACTCGCGGGCTTCCTCCCTCCCGTGCCTTGCCTTTGGGCGGCCCCCCTGCTCGTGAACACTGTCCGCACCGACTCTCCCGAACCCGTCGAAGCCATCGTCTCCAACGTCACGGCCAACGCTGACCGCAGCCGCCTCGCCGCGGCGGGCGCCATGGCCGGCCTCCTGTCCCTCGCCTTGGCCGCCTGCGGCGGCAGCGGCAACGGCAGCGGTGCTCCCGAGCCCGAAGCCGGCGCCTGGACGACCGGCGACCTGCACGTGCACACCGTCCAGTCCGACGATTCGCGCACGACGCAGACGCTGGACTTCGTGCTCGGCAAGGCCTTCACCACCCACGGGCTGGACTGGATGGCGGTCACCAACCATCTGCGTTCGTCCAAGTACGACAACGACGCGAAGCTGCTGCCGGCGCCGGTGGCCTTCGCCTATGGCATGGCCGCCTACGAGATGCCCCGCGTCAAGGCGCTGCAGGCGGCCGGCAGCTACACCGGCAAGCTGATCTTCTCCGGCTTCGAGTGGGACACGCCCACCCATGACCACATCGGCATCGGCATCTTCGAAGGCGACCCGACGCTCGCCACCTCCGCCAGCGCGATGAAGGAGTTCCAGTACGTCTTCACCAACGGCGACGAGTCGCTGTTCCAGGCGGACGACCTGGCCCGCTGGAAGGCCAAGTACAGCCAGCGCGCCAACGCCACGGCCGCCGACGCGCTCAAGGGCATCGCCTGGCTGAAGGACAACTACCCGGACACCAGCTACGCGGTCATCAACCATCCGTCGCGCAATCCCGGCAAGTACACGATCGCCGACTTCCGGCAGATGAATGACCTCGCGCCGAAGATCGTCTTCGCGATCGAGGGCATGGTGGGCAACCAGATGGAGCCCAACCGCGGCGGCTACACCTCGGCCTACATCGACGCCAACAAGCCCAACCGCACCTACGGCGGCACCGACTACGTCGTCGCCCAGCTCGGCGGCGTGTGGGACGCGCTGCTGGGGGAAGGGCGGCGCATCTGGAACGTCGCGAACTCCGACTCGCACTTCGAGATCGATGCCGCCGGCAACAGCAGCGGCTACTACCCCGGCGAGTACGCGAAGAACTACGTGTGGCAGCCCAAGGGCAGCACCGGCGTCGCCGGCCTGCTGGGCAGCCTGCGCGCGGGCCGCGGTTTTGGCGTGTTCGGCGACCTGATCAACGCGCTGGACTTCCGCGCCGCGGCCGGCGGCGGCCAGGCGACCATGGGTCAGGAGCTGGTCGCCAGCGCGGGACAGACGGTGACCGTCACCCTGCGCTTCAAGAGCCCGGCGGTGAACAACTATCAGCGGCCGGTCAACAGCGGCAACCTCGGCAACATGGTGCCCAAGGTGCATCACGTCGACCTGATCGTCGGCGACGTCGGTCCCAAGGCAGTGCCCGGCACGCCGGCCTACGACGTGGCGACGAATCCGTCGACGCGGGTGCTCAAGCGTTTCACCAGCGCCGACTGGATCCTGGGCGCGGACGGCTACTACAGCGTCACGACGACGCTGCCGGCGAGCCGGAGCCAGTACCTGCGCCTGCGCGGCACCAACCTGGCCGAGGACGTGCCCGGCCTGAGCGCCGGCGGCGAGCCGCTCGCCGACCAGCCGGTGAACACGGCCGACAACGCGACGCGCCATGACCAGATCAACGACCGCAACTACGGCAGCCTGTGGTTCTACTCGAACCCGATCTTCGTCACCGTGAAGTGAGGGGCGCGACGCGGGCTCGTTCGGGGCGAGCGTCATGGACCAGCCACCGGTCGTCCGGGCGAGCACAATCGCGGCTCGGAGCTGGCCGGTTCCCAGTCCTGCGCACCCGCATCGCCATGTCCATCCGCATCGTCCAACTCGGCGTCACGCCGCGCCTGCCCGACGAGGGCGCCCGCCTCGGCACCGTGCGTCGCCCGCCGCGCGGCGTCCGCAAGGAGGACTACGCGCGCCTGGGCTATTACGACAGCTGGCTGCCGCTGCTGGCGCCCAGCGCCGAGCTGATGGCGCAGGGCAAGGCGGCCGAGGACGACCGGCAATGGGCCGCCTTCGCCAAGGCCTACCGCAAGGAGATGGGCGAGTCCGCGCCGTCGCAGCTGCTGGATGCGCTGGCGGCGCTGTCGCACTCGGCCAACCTGTCGGTGGGCTGCTACTGCGACGACCCGGCGCGCTGCCACCGCAGCCTGCTCACGCAGCTGCTGGAGGAGCGCGGGGCGGCGATCCGAAGCTGAGCGCGACGACCAGCCGCTGCGGCCCGGCCCCGCCCCCGAGGGCTCACGCCGCGCTCAGCACCGCCTGCTTCGCCGCGTTCGCCTCCAGCGGGAGGTAGGCCTGATCCGACTCTGAGCGCTTGGCCTCGCAGTTGGCCACCAGCTGCTTCTGCCATTGGCCGTGGCGGTCGAAGAGCTCCGCGATCCAGTCGACGAAGACCCGCAGCTTGGTGCTCAAGTGCCGGTTCGGCGGGTACACCACGTACAGCGGCAGCGGGTCCGACTCCCAGTCGCACAGGAAGGGCACCAGCTCGCCCGCGTCGATGTGCGGCTTGATCATGAAGTAGGGCGCCTGGATCACGCCCAGCCCCGTCAGGCCCGCCGTCATGTAGGCGTTGCCGTCGTTCACCGAGACCTTGTAGTGGCCGTAGATCTCGTAGCGCTGGCCGTTCTTGCTGTAGTCGAACGGGAAGCGCTTGCCGGTCCGGGTCGAGAAATAGCTGACCACGTGATGCTGGTCCGATTCCAGGTCCAGCGGATGCTGCGGCATGCCGTGGCGCTGGATGTAGGCGGGCGAGGCGCAGCAGCCGTAGC
This sequence comes from Mitsuaria sp. BK041, assembly GCF_014193085.1. Classification (NCBI taxonomy): domain Bacteria; kingdom Pseudomonadati; phylum Pseudomonadota; class Betaproteobacteria; order Burkholderiales; family Sphaerotilaceae; genus Roseateles; species Mitsuaria sp. BK041. The sequence goes on from NZ_JACHYT010000001.1 coordinate 191,149, forward strand.
CCCAGTCCCCGATGCGCCGCGCCACCAGCGACTGGTCGGTGATCTCGCCGCCGCGCACGACGCAGTCGACGTTGTCGCCGATCAGGTCCACCGGGCGGTCCGACACGCCCAGGTCGATCTGGATGTCCGGATGTCTTGCATAAAACTCCGGAAGTGCCGGAATCAGCAGCAGCCGCGCCACGCTCGACGCGACGTCCACGCGGATCCGCCCCTTCGGCGCCGCGCGCGCGTGCGAGACGGAGCCCTCCAGCTCCTCGATGTCCGATAGCAGCCGCGTGACCCGCTCGTAATAGGCGGCGCCATCGGGCGTGACGCTGACGCGCCGCGTGGTGCGGTTCAGCAGCTTGACCTTGAGGTGCTCCTCGAGCGACTGGATCAGCCGCGTCACCGCGGTCTTGGGCAGGTCCAGCGATTCCGCCGCCCGCGTGAAGGTACCCGCTTCCACGACGCGCGCGAAAGCCTGCATGGCATTGAGCTTGTCCATCCTGAACCCCTGATGTCGGCGCGAGGCCGCGACTGCTGATGTGCTTCTGAGCTGCTGTTGATCGGCTGCCCATCGGCTGCCGATCGGCGCGTCTTCGTGCGCGCGCGAGGTCGCCATCCTGCCCGATCGATTGTTTCGTCGATGAAACGCTGATTCGCGCCGGGCCCTGTTTATCGGACGGCGTCCGATCTCTAAATTTCGCTGCATTGCAACATGAACCGGCCTGCCCCCACGCGGAGCAGGCCTTTGCTCCTGCCATGGATGCGCTGCCGCTGACCTCCTGCCAAGACGACCTCCTGCCCGCCGGCGACGGCGTGGTGCCGGTGCGCGTCTACAAGGGTGCCGCGCGCCGCAAGGACGCGCCGGTCGTCATGCACCTGCACGGCGGCGCCTTCACCTGCGGCGACCTGGACAGCGGCGAACTGGTGTCGCGCCTGCTGGCCGACGCGGGCGCGGTGGTGGTGGACGTCGACTATCCGACCGGCGCCGACCACGTCTTCCCGGCCGCGCTGAAGATGCTGGACGCGCTGCTGGCCGGCCTGCACAAGGCGCGCACGCGGCTGTCCGGCAAGGGCGCGCCGCTGGTTGTGGCCGGCGAGGAGGCCGGCGGCAACCTCGCCGCGGCGCTGGCGCTGATGGCGCGCGACCAGGGCCACCGCAAGCTCGCCGGCCAGATCCTGATCGGGCCGATGCTCAATCCCTGCATGGCCACGGCCTCGCTGCGCCAGGCCGAGGCCGGCTACGGCGAGTGCCGCTGGATGCACGGCTGGCGCGCCTACCTCGGCGAGGGCGAGGACGGCGACCATCCCTATGCCGCGCCGGCCAACACCAGCCGCCTCGCCGGCCTGGTGCCGGCGCTGGTCGTCAGCGCCGAGGACGACCCGATGCGCGACGAGGCCCTGGCCTACGCCCGCGCGATGAAGCGCGCCGGCGTCGACGTCCAGCAGGCGCTGATCGCCGGCCCGAGCGGCTGGCCCTGCAGCCTGATGAAGCGCCCCTCGCTGGCCGCGCCGCCGCAGCCCTGGGCGAGCGCGCTGCGCCAGAAGCTCGCCGATTTCCTGACCCTGATTCCTCCCGCCGGCCCGCGCCGGCCGCAACCCGCCTGACCGGCCCACCGAGCCTTCCCCTGACCGATCCACCGATTTCCCAGCCGTCCCGAACTCCCAACGTCTACCCCCGTCCACGGAGCACCACCATGAACAAGAAGATCTTTGCCACCTCGCTCACCGCCGTCGCCGCGGTCGTCGGGGCTCTCGTCGTCGGCCTGCACAGCCAGCAGGCGGTCGCCAATCAACCGTCGGGCGCGCCGCAGGCGATCCCCGTGTCCGTCGCCACCGTCGCCAGCCAGGACGTCGCGGCCTGGGACGAGTTCTCCGGCCGCCTCGAGGCCGTCGAGCGCGTCGACGTCCGCGCCCGGGTGTCGGGCGCGGTGCAGTCGGTGCACTTCCGGGAAGGGGCGCTGGTCAAGGCCGGCGAGCTGCTGATCACCATCGACCCCGCGCCCTACCAGGCCGAGGTCGACCGCGCCGAGGCGCAGGTGCTGGCCGCGCAGGCCCGCGTCAGCTACACGAAGAGCGAGCTGGAGCGCTCCACCCGCCTGTGGAGCGAGCGCGCCATCGCGCAGCGTGAACTCGACGAGCGCAGCAACGCCGCCAACGAGGCCAATGCCAACCTGCGCGCGGCGCAGGCGGCGCTGCAGTCGGCCAAGCTGAACCTTGGCTACACGCAGGTCCGCGCGCCGGTGGCCGGCCGCGTCGGCAAGCTGGAAGTCACGCAGGGCAACCTGGTGGCCGCCGGCCCCGGCGCGCCGGTGCTGACGACGCTGGTCTCGGTCAGCCCGATCTACGCCAGCTTCGACGCCGACGAGCGCACCGTGGCCCGCGCGCTGGGCGAGCTGCATGGCAGCGCCAAGGGCGGGACGGGCGGAGCTGGCGCGATGGGCGACCTGTCCAGCATCCCGGTGCAGATCGGCACCGCCGCCACCGCCGACACGCCCTTCAACGGCCGGCTGCAGCTGATCGACAACCAGGTCGATGCCCGCAGCGGCACGGTGCGGGTGCGCGCGGTGCTGGACAACAAGGACGGCGCGCTGATCCCGGGCCAGTTCGCCCGAATCCGCCTGGGCCAGGCCAAGTCGCGTCCGGCGGTGCTCGTCAACGAGCGCGCCGTCGGCACCGACCAGAGCAAGCGCTTCGTGATGGTGGTCGGCGCGGACAACACGCTGAGCTACCGCGAGGTGCAGCTCGGCGCCAATGTCGATGGGCTGCGCATCGTCACCACCGGGCTGAAGCCCAACGAGCGCGTGGTCGTCAACGGCCTGCAGCGGGTGCGTCCCGGCGCGCTGGTGGCGCCCACCCTGGTCCCGATGAACGCCAAGGCGGAACTCCAGGCCAAGGACGGCGCGGCGAAGGCCGACAAATCCTGACAGCACGCCGCGGACCGGATCGCCTCCGGTCCGCCGTCGTGGCCGTCAGCGGGTCGGGAGCGCCTCGGCGCTGCCCGGCACCGCCTTCCATTCCCAGTCGATCTGAAAGACTGACATGAATCTCTCCAAATTCTTCATCGACCGCCCGATCTTCGCGGGCGTGCTGTCGGTGCTGATCTTCGTCGCGGGCCTGCTCGCGGTGCGGGTGCTGCCGATCTCGGAATACCCCGAGGTCGTGCCGCCCCAAGTGGTGGTCCGCGCGCAGTACCCCGGCGCCAACCCCAAGGTCATCGCCGAAGCCGTGGCCACGCCGCTCGAGGAATCGATCAACGGCGTCGAAGGCATGCTCTACATGGGCAGCCAGGCCACCACCGACGGCCTCATGACGCTGACCGTGACCTTCAAGCTGGGCACCGACCCGGACAAGGCGCAGCAGCTGGTGCAGAACCGCGTCTCGCAAGCCGAGCCGCGCCTGCCCGAGGAGGTCCGCCGGCTCGGCCTGACGACGGTCAAGAGCAGTCCCGACCTGACCATGGTCGTGCACCTGCTGTCGCCCAACGACCGCTACGACATGACCTACCTGCGCAACTACGCGGTGCTCAACGTCAAGGACCGCCTGGCGCGGATCCAGGGCGTGGGCCAGGTGCAGCTGTTCGGTTCGGGCGACTACTCGATGCGCATCTGGCTGGACCCGCAGAAGGTCGCCGAGCATGGCCTGTCGGCCAGCGACGTGGTCCAGGCGATCCGTGAGCAGAACGTGCAGGCCGCGGCCGGCGTGGTCGGCGCGTCGCCCGGCCTGCAGGGCATCGACCTGCAGCTGCCGATCAACGCGCAGGGCCGCCTGAACAGCGAGCAGGAATTCGGCGACATCATCGTCAAGTCCGGCGCCAACGGCCAGGTGACGCGGCTGCGCGACCTGGGCCGCATCGAGCTGGGCGCGTCGGAATACGCGCTGCGCTCGCTGCTGGACAACAAGTCCGCCGTGGCGATCCCGATCTTCCAGGCGCCGGGCTCCAACGCGATCGAGATCTCCAACAACGTGCGCGCCACGATGGCGGAGCTGAAGAAGGCGATGCCCGAAGGCGTCGACTACTCGATCGTCTACGACCCGACGCAGTTCGTGCGGGCGTCCATCGAATCGGTGATCCACACGCTGCTGGAAGCGGTGGCGCTGGTCGTGCTGGTGGTGATCCTGTTTCTGCAGACCTGGCGCGCGTCGATCATCCCGCTGCTGGCCGTGCCGGTGTCCATCATCGGCACCTTCGCGGTGATGCACCTCTTCGGCTTCTCGATCAACGCGCTGTCGCTGTTCGGCCTGGTGCTGGCCATCGGCATCGTGGTCGACGACGCCATCGTGGTCGTCGAGAACGTGGAGCGCAACATCGAGTCCGGCCTCAGTCCGCGTGAAGCCACCTACCGCGCGATGCGCGAGGTCTCCGGGCCCATCATCGCGATCGCGCTGGTGCTGGTGGCCGTGTTCGTGCCGCTGGCCTTCATCACCGGTCTGACGGGCCAGTTCTACAAGCAGTTCGCGCTGACGATCGCGATGTCGACGGTGATCTCGGCGGTCAACTCGCTGACGCTGTCGCCCGCGCTGGCCGCGATGCTGCTCAAGGGCCATGACGAGCCCAAGGACTGGCTGACCCGCGCGATGGACAAGGTGCTGGGCCGCTTCTTCGGCGGCTTCAACAAGCTGTTCAACCGCGGTGCCAAGGCCTACAGCGGCGGCGTGACCAAGGCGATCTCGCGCAAGGTGATCATGCTGGTCGTCTACGGCGGCCTGCTGGGCCTGACCGTGGGCCTGTTCAAGGCGGTGCCCAGCGGCTTCGTGCCGGCGCAGGACAAGCAGTACCTGATCGGCTTCGCGACGCTGCCCGACGGCGCCACGCTGGACCGCACCGAGGACGTGATCCGCCGCATGAGCGAGATCGCGATGAAGACGCCGGGCGTGGAGCACGCCATCTCCTTCCCGGGCCTGTCGATCAACGGCTTCACCAACAGCTCCAACTCGGGCATCGTGTTCGCGTCGCTCAAGTCCTTCGACCAGCGCACCGGCAAGGGCCTGTCCGCGGGCGAGATCGCGGGCAACATGAACGCGCAGTTCGCGCAGATCCAGGACGCCTTCGTCGTGATGTTCCCGCCCCCGCCGGTGCAGGGCCTGGGCACGACCGGCGGCTTCAAGCTGCAGCTCGAGGACAAGGGCGGCCTGGGCTACGAGGCGCTCGACCAGGCGGTCAAGGCCTTCATGGCCAAGGCCCAGCAGGCGCCCGAGCTGGCCGGCATGTTCACCAGCTACCAGGTCAACGTGCCGCAGCTGTATGCCGACCTGGACCGCACCAAGGCGCGCCAGCTGGGCGTGGCGGTCACGGACGTGTTCGACACGATGCAGATCTACCTGGGCTCGCTCTACGTCAACGACTTCAACAAGTTCGGTCGCACCTACACCGTGCGGGTGCAGGCGGACGCCGCCTACCGCGCGCGCGCCGAGGACGTGGGCCTGCTGAAGGTGCGTTCGGCCTCGGGCGAGATGGTGCCGCTGTCGGCGCTGATGAAGGTCCAGCCGAGCTTCGGCCCGGAACGCGCGATGCGCTACAACGGTTTCCTGTCCGCCGACATCAACGGCGGCCCGGCCCCGGGCTACTCGACCGGCCAGGCGCAGGACGCGATCGCGCGCATCGCCGCCGAGACGCTGCCCCCGGGGATCAGCTACGAATGGACCGAGCTGACCTACCAGGAGATCCTGGCCGGCAACTCCGCGGTGTGGGTGTTCCCGCTCGCGATCCTGCTGGTGTTCCTGGTGCTGGCGGCGCAGTACGAGAGCCTGTCCCTGCCGGTGGCGATCATCCTGATCGTGCCCATGGGCCTGATGGCGGCGATGACCGGCGTCTGGCTGAGCCATGGAGACAACAACGTCTTCACGCAGATCGGCTTGATCGTGCTGGTGGGCTTGTCGGCGAAGAACGCGATCCTGATCGTGGAGTTCGCCCGGGAGCTCGAATTCGCCGGCAGGACGCCGCTGCAGGCGGCGATCGAGGCGAGCCGGCTGCGGCTGCGTCCGATCCTGATGACCTCGATGGCGTTCGTGATGGGCGTGCTGCCGCTGGTGCTGGCCTCCGGCGCCGGTGCGGAGATGCGCAACGCGATGGGCGTGGCGGTGTTCGCCGGGATGATCGGCGTGACGGCCTTCGGCCTGTTCCTGACGCCGGTGTTCTACGTGGTGGTGCGCCGCCTGACCGGCAACAAGCCGCTCAAGCAGCATGGCGAGGTGCCGCATGACGTCGAGGCCTTCGTCCAGCCCGAGCAGGGCGCGGGCCACGACTTCGGTCCGGGCGGCAACGCCCGTCCGCACCCGGCCGCGCCGCGCCACGAGCACGAGTGATCCCGCAATCTTGATCCCCGGACTTCCGGCGTCCCGCCACCGCGCGGGCGCCGGGGCCGGCGGAGCGCTTCCCGCCGCTTGCGGGGGCGCCAAGGAGTCGATGCCATGAAAACGAAACTGATGATGACGACGCTGCTGGCCGCGCTGGTGCTGGCCGGCTGCGCGACGCCGCCGCCGATCGACGAGTCGCGCCTGCCGGCCACGCCGGCGGCCTTCAAGTCGACCGCCCCCGCGACGGTGGGCGAGGCGCGCTGGGCGGTGGTCCCGCCGGCCGATGCCGAGCCGCGCGGCGACTGGTGGCTGGCCTTCGGCGATGCCACGCTGAACGACCTGATCCGCCGCTCGCTGGTCGGCAACACCGACCTGCAGGGCGCCGCGGCGCGGCTGGCGCAGGCCCGCGCGCTGCTGCGCAGCGCCAACGCCGACCGCCTGCCGCAGCTCGGCGCCAGCGCCGGCGCGGCGCGCGGCACCGTGGCGGGGCAGGGCCCGGCCGCGGCGACGGTCTGGAACGCCGGCCTGGCCGCGAGCTGGGAGGTCGACATTTCCGGCCGGCTGTCGCAGGCCAGCCGCGCGGCCTCGCTGGATGCGCAATCGCGCGAGGCGCTGTTGCAGTCGACCCGGCTGATGGTGCAGGCCGACGTGGCGCAGACCTACCTGGCGCTGCGCTTCGCCGACCAGGAGCGCCGCCTGGTGCGCGACACGGTGGCGGCCTACCGCGAGACGCTGGCGCTGACGCAGCGCCGCTACCAGGCGGGCGACGTGGCCGAGCTGGACCTGGCGCGGGTGCAGACCGAGGTGGCCGCGACCGAGGCCGAGGCGATCAGCCTGGACCGCCGCCGGGCCGAGCTGGAGAACGCCTTGTCGGTGCTGCTGGGCGAGCCGGCCTCGGGCTTCAAGGTGGCCGAGGACACGGCGCTGGCGGCCCTGCCGGCGATCCCGTCGGGCCTGCCGAGCGCGATGCTGGCGCGTCGTCCGGACGTGGCCGCGGCGCAGCGCGGCCTGCTGGCGGCGCAGGCGCGGGTGGGCGTGGCGCAGGCCGCGTGGTTCCCGAGCCTGACGCTGACGGCCAACGGCGGTTATGCCTCGCCGGAGCTGAGCGATGTGTTCCGGTGGTCGGCGCGGGCGTGGTCGGTGGACGCGCTGCTGTCGCTGCCGATCTTCGACGGCGGCCGGCGCAAGGCCGGTGTCGAATCGGCGACGGCGGGGCTGGACCTGGCGATGTCGAGCTACCGCCAGCAGTTGCTGCAGGCGCTGCGCGAGGTCGAGGACTCGCTGGTGGGTCTGCAGACCTTGTCGCAGCAGGCGGACGTGCAAGGGCAGGCGGTGCAGTCGTCGGCGCGCGCGACGGCGCTGTCGGACTCGCGCTACCGCAACGGGCTGGTCAGCCAGCTGGACCTGCTGGACGCGCGCCGCAGCGAGCTGCGCAACCGCCGCGCGGCGCTGCAGGTGCAGGCGGCGCAGTACCAGGCGACGGTCGGACTGGTGCGCGCGCTGGGCGGCGGCTGGAACGCCCCGGCCTGAGGCCCGCGGCCGGGCAAGGCCCGGCCCCTTCATTCGCGACCGGCTCATGACCGGTGCCCCTTTGGGCGTGCAGGGATGCATGCCCTTTTTTCATGATTCCAGTCAGCGCCACGGCATGTTGCCGTGGGTGTCGCTGGTTTCTCCGCCAATGGAGGTGATGGCTCGCCGGTCGCGTCACGGAGAACATCTGCCGCATCGAACCCACAAGCGACCCGGCTCCGACATGGCGACGCAAGACATCCCCGCACCGACGGCACCCACCACGTCCTTCCGTGAGGCGTTCCCCGATGATCCCTTCGACCGGGAGATGGCGAGCCATCTTGCCGACGGCGTCTTCCCCAGCTACGAAGGCCTGCCCGAGGACTACAAGCAGTGGCGATTCGAGAACACGAAGAGCATCCTGCGGGCCATCTACACGGCGGATCCGACGGCGTGGACGTCGCTCAAGAAGAATCAGAAGAAGATCATCGTGCTGCTCCTCGACAAGCTGGCCGTCTCCAACGAGAACGACGCCATCTTCGAGGTGCTGAACAGCGTGCTCGAGCTGGACGATGCCACGACGAAGCGGCTCGCCATGCAGCTCAAGAGTGTGTCCTTGCAAAGCGTCGTCTCCGCAATCGAGATCCTCCGCCGCAGGCACGAGGTGGCCGAGAAGCTGAGGGCGCTGATGAACGACCACTACCTCGACACGCTTGAGACACCGGACCTGCAGGGCATCATCGAAGCCAACACCTGGTTGTTCGGCAGTGCCTACGAGACCCTCGGGGCCGAGGAGGATACGTTCACCAAGATCGCCAAGTCGCTCCGCGATGCGGTGAAGGGCATCGACGACGTCGACGTGAGCGACCTGGATGAGAGCGAGTCAGCGTTCATCGACGGCGCGAACAAGCAGGCGGACTTGTTCCTTGCTCGCAAGGTGCCGCATTACGACTCGATGGGCCGGAGGATCTATCGCTGCATCGTGGTGGAGATCAAGCGCCCAAGCGTCGCCCTCAACTACCGGCACCTCCAGCAACTCGACGGTTATGCACAGCTGATCAAGAAGCATGCGGAGTTCGGCAGTGAGGCCATGCACTTCGAGCTGATCCTGATCGGGCGGAAGATCTCGGAGGCGGATACAGAGATCCGCAGCCGGATGCAGGGCCAGTTGCAAAAGGGCCTGACGGGGTTGGTCAGCGACGACAACCGCATGAAGCGCTTCGTCCTGAATTGGTACACCGTGCTCGACAACTTCCTGCTGAACAACCTGGCGATGATCGAGGCGCTCGAGCTGAAGCGCGAGTCCTATGCCCACGCGTCGAGGCCGGAACTCATCGCCGACATGCAGGCGCTGGCCACCTAGCCGCTGGCCATGCTTGGCTGATCGATCCGTGGACCCGCCAATCCATCAGCCGATTCGCCAATCAGCCGATCAACCGATCTACCGATCAATCGATCAGCAATGCCCGCCCGCCTTCGCCCGCAACCGCCGCCAGCCGTTGCGCATCAGCCAGGTCCCGACGCCCGCGAGCAGCAGCACGATCACCAGCGCGCCTGTCGCGCCGCTCGGCGCGCCCGCGCCTTCCGCGGCGCCGATCAAGGGGCTCAGCGCATTCCCGCCCGCCACCACCGCCGCGATCCACAGCACCGCGCCGCCCGCCAACTGCCCAAGGGCGACCAGCTTGTTCATGCCTTCACTCCGGATGTCGTCAAAGGACGCAGCGTAACGGTCGCAGCGCCGCTTCCTCGATCAAAGCCCCGCGCGCAGGAACGGCATCACCGCCGCCAGCAGCGCGTCGGGCGCCTCCTCGGGGATGTAGTGACCGCAGGGCAGGGCCTCGCCGTAGACCTCCGAGGCCACACGCCGCCATTCCGCCAGCGGATCGAAGCACTTGGCCACCACGCCCTGCGCGCCCCAGCAGACGCGCAGCGGCATTGCCAACTTGAGGCCGGCATCGCGGTCCGCCCGGTCGTGTTCGAGGTCGATGCCCGCCGCTGCGCGGTAGTCCTCGCACATGCCGTGCGCGGTGCCGGGCAGCGCCAGCGCCCGCTGGTACTCCACGAATGCGCGTGGGTCGAAGGCCGCCTGGCCCGCATGCCGGCGTCCCATCGTGTCCCGTGCATAGGCGGCAGGGTCGGCCTCGATCAGCCGCTCCGGCATGGGCGCCGGCTGGATCAGGAAGAACCAGTGCCAATACGCGCGCGCGAAGGCCTCGGTCGTCTGCTCGTACATCGCCAGCGTCGGCGCGATGTCCAGCAGCGCCAGCCGCTCGACCACCGCGGGATGGTCCGCCGCCATCCGGTGCGCCACCCGCGCGCCGCGGTCGTGCGCCAGCACGCGGAAGCGCCCATGCCCCAGCGCGGCCATCACCGCGACCAGGTCCAGCGCCATGCGCCGCTTGCTGTAGTTCGCGTGGTCCGACGCGCCGGCGGGCTTGGACGAATCGCCATAACCGCGCAGGTCCGGCATCACGACGCTGAACTGCGCCGCCAGCGCCGGCAACACGCGGTGCCAGATCGCCAGCGTCTGCGGATGGCCGTGGATCAGCAGCAGTGGCGGACCCTCGCCGCAGACGCGCGCATGGATGCGCACGCCGGGCTCGACCTCGACGGACAGGCGCCGCGCGGCCGGCGGGAACAGGGCATCGGCCGGATGCGGCTCGGCGATGAACCTGGCGGTGAAGGAAGGGGTAGAAGGGGCGCTCATGGTCCGATGCTAGGGTCGCCGTCCTCGGTCGCGCTGTCGGGCACGAGACACTGCGCCCGCGAGCGCCGCTCCCAGGCCGCCAGCGCCACCAGCACGGCGCAGGCGAAGGCGCTGGTCGCCACCGGCGGCCAGGCCTGCACGAACGGCCCCGCCGCCGCCAGCACCAGCACCGCCACGCCGTGCGACCACGGCCAGTGCCCGACCACCGCGCGCTTGAACAGCCCGACGCCGACGGCATACAGCCCCACGCCGCCGAGCAGGCACAGCGCCGTCTTCAGGTCGGTGTGGCCGTCGGGATGGGCGAGCACGAACTCGTCCGCCGCCGCGTTGACGATGATCCCGGCCACGATGGGCAGGTGGATGTAGGTGTAGGCCAGCCGCGCCAGCCGCCCCGGATCGTCGCTGTGGGTGATGCGGCCGGTGGCGAAGTCGTTGGTGGTGTCGAAGTAGAGCCACCACAGCGCCAGGCTGCCGGCGAAGGAGACCAGGAAGGCCAGCAGGCTCATCGGCGTCAGCGGCGCCGCGGCGAAGGTCGCGCCGGTGACCAGCAGCGATTCGCCCAGCGCGATGATCACGAACAGCGCGCAGCGCTCGGCCAGGTGGCCGCCGGAGACATTCCAGTCCGCGGTCGTCGACCGGCCCAGCCCCGGCACGAAGAACCCGGCCGACGGGCCGATCACCTCGATCCCCAGGGCCACGACCCACAGTGGCACCCGCAGGTCCTCATGCAGCGCGCCGGCGATCCACAGCGCCGCCGACACCGACAGCCACGCGCCGATGCGCTGGAAGTTGCGCACCAGGGCCAGGTCGGCGCCGCGCGCCGCCCAGAGGAAGAACAGCGTGCGGCCGACCTGCAGGGCGGTGAAGGACAGCGCGAACATCAGCGCGCGCTCGCCGAAGGCCTCGGGCAGCGACACCGACATCAGCAGCCCGGCCAGCATCATGGCGAACAGGCACAGCCGCACCGGCAGCCGCTCCGGGTCCAGCCAGTTCGTCACCCACGAGGTGAAGATCCACACCCACCAGACCGCCAGCATCAGGAAACCGGTCTGCGCCGCGCCGCGCAGCGTGACGCCGTCGTGGGCGAAATGCCCGATCAGCGTGTGCGACAGCTGCGTGACGGCGAAGACGAAGACGAGGTCGAAGAACAGCTCGACGAAACTGACCTTGGCATGGCCGTGCGGGTCGGGACGGCGCAGGAGGGGAATCCGGGACATCCCCGGACTGTCGCACGCGGCCATGAGCGCTCCACCGGGGCCGATGCCAGCTTGACGCAGATCGCACGGCCGCACCCATAATCGCCCGCACCCCCATTTGTCTCCCGCTTCCGCCGGCGCCCGCCGGCCCCGTTCCCGCCGATCCGCCTTCAAGAGACCGACCCGCCCGAGACGTCGCATGCGTTCCTCCGCCGAGCCGATCCACCGCACCAGCCTCGGTCGCGGCGTGGGGCTCCTGATGGTGGCCCTGGTGGCCATGGGCGTGATCGTGGCGCTGCTGGCCTGGCGGGCGCGGGCGACGCTGGACGACCTGCGCCGCGCCGATCGCATCAACAACGTGCTGCCGTCGATGACCACGCTGATGGAGGACCTGCTCAATGCGGAGACCGGCCAGCGCGGCTACCTGCTGACGCAGCGCGCCAGCTACCTGCAGCCCTACCGCGACGCCGTGCGCAACCTCGACCGCCGCGTCGAGGAGCTCGGCGCCCGCGACCAGGACCCCGCCCACGCGCCGAAGCTGGCGCGTGTGCGCGAGCTGGTGAACCTCAAGCTCGGCGAGATGAACCAGACGATCCGGCTGCACGATTCGGGCCGGCAGGACGAGGCGCTGGAACTGGTGCTCAACGACCAGGGCCTGCACCACATGGACGAGCTGCGCGACGTGCTGGGCGAGCTGACCTCGTCGCTGCGCGCCGAGCGCGCCGCGATCAGCGAGCGGCTGTCGCGCGAGGCCGGCCACACCGAGCTGCTGATGCTGGCCGGGCTGGCGATGCTGGGACTGTTCACCGTGATGGCGACCTCCCAGGTCGTCCTGCGCTCGCGCGAGCTGATGCGGACGCAGAAACGCCTCAAGGGCATCACTGACAACGTGCCCGCGCTGATCAGCCATTACGACGCCGACGGCCTGCTGCGCTTCGCCAATGCCGAGGTCGGCCGCGTCTTCCACGCCGATCCCGCCGCGCTGCGGGGCCGCACGCTCGAGCAGGTGCGCGGGACCGAGAACGCGGCGCAGATGCGCCCCTTCGTCGAGCGCGTGATGCGCGGCGAGGCCGTCTCCTTCGACGCCGAGCAGGTGATCGACGGCGAGACGCTCCACTTCCACCAGCGCTTCGTGCCGGAGCTGGTCGACGGCCGCGTCGAGGGCTTCTACGCCTGCTCGATGGACATCACCGAGCGCAAGCGCGCCGAGGCGCTGGTCGCCGCGAGCGAGCGCCGCATGAAGGCCGTCACCGACAACCTGCCGGTGTTCATCACCTACATCGACGCCGAGCGCCGGATGCGCTACGTCAACGAGACCCTGCGCACCTGGTTCGGCCTGGACCCGCAGGCGGCGATCGGCCTGCACATCGACGACGTGTTCGGGCAGGCCAGCACCAGTCAGCGCAGCGCGCAGCTGGACCTGGCGCTGGGCGGCGAGCGGGTCGAGTTCGAGATCACCTCGGTGATGCTGGGCAAGCAGCGGCACCTGCGCACCGTGTACGTGCCCGACGTGGTCGCGGACGGTCGCGTGCAGGGCATCTTCACCCTGTCCGTCGACATCACCGTCATGAAGCAGGCCGAGGCGCAGCTGGCGCGGCTGGCCAGCTCGGACGCGCTCACCGGGCTGCCCAACCGGCGCGAGTTCGACCAGGCGCTGGCCGCGGCGCTGGCGCGGCAGCGTCGGCTCGCGCGCGAGGGCCGCGTGATGGCATTGCTGTTCCTGGACATCGACCGCTTCAAGGTCATCAACGACACGCACGGTCACGGCGTGGGCGATGTCGTGCTGCGCGAGTTCGCGGCGGTGCTGCGTCGCGCGGTGCGCGGCAGCGACCACGTGGCCCGCATCGCGGGCGACGAGTTCGTCGCGGTGCTGGAGGGCCTGAACCGGCCCGAGGAGGCGGAGCAGGTCGCCGCCAAGATCGTCGACGCGGTGCGCGCGGCGCGGCCGGCCGAGGTCGCGATCACGACCAGCATCGGCATCGCCACCGTCGCCGACATCGAGGCGCCGGCGATGGACCTGATCGCCCTGGCCGACCGCGCGCTGTACCAGGCCAAGCACCAGGGGCGCGACGGCTGGACGGCGCTGCGATGGCCGGCACAGGACCAGCGGCGATGATGGCCCGATGAATCGCACCCGAATCGTCACGAGCGTCCTCATCGCCGCCGTACTGGGCCTGGGACCGTCCACCGCCTCCGTCGCGTTCGCGCAGGCGTCGCCGACCTCTTCCTCCCAGGTCGCCCCGGCCGCGAAGCCCGTCCCGACGGCGAAGCCCGCTCCGACCGCGACGGCCGCGCCGGTCCCGCGGATCGCGCCGGCAGTACCGGCCGCCCCGGCGGCCTCCGCCATCGCTACGGACGAGGAAGCCGCGCCCGGCGGCCGTCCGCTGCGGCCGCTGAGCAACGACATCGCGGAGCGCGTCCAGGCCTGCACGCTGTGCCACGGCCCGCAGGGCCGGGCGACGCCGCAGGGCTATTTCCCGCGGCTGGCGGGCAAGCCGGCGGGTTATCTCTCCAACCAGCTGCAGGCCTTCCGCGACGGGCGTCGCCATCACGCGCTGATGGCCGGGCTGCTGCGCAACATGAGCGACGACTACCTGCGCGAGATCGCCGGCTATTTCGCCGCGCTCGACGTCCCGTATCCGGCGCCCGCGCCGTCCGGGCTCGGCGCCGAGCAGCAGGCCCGGGCCGAGCGGCTGGTGACGCAGGGCGATCCGTCGCGCCGCGTGCCGGCGTGCACCGCCTGCCACGGGCCGTCGATGGCGGGTCGCCAGCCGGCGATCCCTGGCCTCTTGGGATTGCCGCGCGACTACCTCGTCGGGCAGCTCGGCGCCTGGCGCAACGGACTGCGGCGCGCGCATGCGCCGGACTGCATGGCCGACGTGGCCCGGGCGCTGTCGGCCGACGACGTCGCCGTGGTCGCGAGCTGGCTCGCGGCACGCCCGGCGGGTGCGCATTCGGAGCCGCCGTCGTCGGCGCCGCTCCCGGTGGCTTGCGGAGGCCTCGCGCCATGAGCGGGCCGGAACACGCATCGGGGGCGGCGCCCCGCGACGCCGGCTCGTGGCCGGCGCAGGACCCGGCGCGGCCGATGAAGACCTTCCTGCGCGGACTGCTCGGCCTGGCGATCGCGCTGCCCGTGATGGCGCTGCTGTTGATCGCGGGTGCCTGGGGACGGGAGCTCTGGCTGTCCGGCCGTCCGGCCCTGTCCGGCGCCGAGGACACCAACCCCGCGCTGATCGCGCGCGGCGCCTACCTGGCGCGCGTCGCCAACTGCGCCGGCTGCCACAGTCCGCGCGGTGGCGCGCCGCTGGCGGGCGGGCTGCCGCTGGGCACGCCCTTCGGCACGCTGTTCAGCAGCAACCTCACGCCCGATCCGGAGACCGGCCTGGGCCGCTGGTCCGCCGACGACTTCTGGCGCGCGATGCACCACGGCCGCAGCCGCGATGGCCGGCTGCTCTATCCGGCCTTTCCGTACACCAGCTACACGGCGATGTCGCGCGAGGACGCCGACGCGATCTTCGCGTGGCTGCGCCAGCAGCCGGCGGTCCGGCAGGCCGCGCCGGCCCACCAGCTCGGCTGGCCCTATCGCTGGCAGACCGCGCTGGCGGTGTGGCGCCTGATGTACTTCACGCCCGGCGATGCGCCGTCGCAGGACGAGTCCGGTGTCGATCGCGCCGCGTCGCGCGGGGAGGGCTCCCAGGCGGTGATCGCGCGCGGCCGCTACCTGGTCCAGGCGGTGGGTCATTGCGCCGAATGCCATGCGCCGCGCAACCGGCTGGGCGCGCTGCGGGACGCGACGGGGCTGCGCGGCGGCTGGGTCGGCGTGCAGGGCTGGACGGCGCCGTCGCTGGCGGATCCGCGGGCGGCGGGCGTGCAGGACTGGACCGAGGACGAGGTGGCGCACTGGCTGCGCGCAGGCTGGTCGCCGCGCGGCGCGGCGCTGGGGCCGATGGCCGATGTCGTCGCCGAAAGCCTGCAGCATCTGAGCGAGGCGGACGCGCGCGCGATCGCCGTCTACCTGCGCGGCCTGCCCCGCGAGGCGACGACGCCGGCCGAGTTCAAGCCGGCGCCGCCGGCGCAGCTGGACCTCGGCCGCCAGGTCTATGCGAAGCACTGCGCCGATTGCCACGGCGATCGGGGCCAGGGACGGCGCATCGACGGCCAGCCGGCTTATCCGCCGCTGGCCGGCAACCGCGCCGTGACGCTCGACGCCCCGCAGAACCTGCTGCAGACGCTGGCCGACGGCGGCTACGCGCCGACGACCGCCGCCCACCCCCGGCCCTACGGCATGCCGCCGTGGCGGCAGGTGCTGAGCGAGGAGGAGATGGCGGCCGTCGCGACGGTCATCCGGCAGAGCTGGGGCAACCAGGCGCCGGCGGTGACGGCGCAGGACGTGCTGCGCTTGAGATGAGGCCGGTCATATGACGCGGCGCAGCGGATGACGCGGAGCCGGGGGGCTTGAAATCGCCCGGATCGGACGGGCTCCCCGCGGCGGGCGCGGCATATGGGGACGGGCCACCCTCGATTTCAAGATCTTGAAGCGCGACCGGGCGCTCCTAGTTGGGGAGTCATGGCGGACACCCCGCCGCGACCCATCCGCAGGAAGCCAAGGAGCCCCGCATGTACCGTCAACTGTTTGCCCGTGAACTGTTCAACGACCTGGACCGCTTCCAGCGCGAGATGAGCAGCCTGTTCGAAGCCACCGCCGGCCGTGGCGTCGCGCGCGGGGGTTATCCGGCCCTCAACGTGGGCCTGTCGCCGGAGGCGGTGGAGGTCTATGCCTTCGCCCCCGGCCTGGACCCGGCCACGATCGGCGTGGACCTGGACCGCGGCGTGCTGAGCCTGTCCGGCGAGCGCGTGTCGCCGCTGGCCGCCAAGCCGTCCGCGACCGAGGGCGACGGCGAGACCGCGGCCCAACCCGCCGCGTCGGCCGCGTCGGCCGGCAAGACCATCGTCCGTCAGCGCGAGCGCTTCGCCGGCAAGTTCCGCCGCGTCGTCAGCCTGCCCGATGACATCGATCCGGAGCAGGTGACCGCCTCCTACAAGGACGGCGTGCTGCGTGTCAGCGTCAAGCGCCGTCCCGCGCCGCAGCCCCGCCGCATCGACATCCACTGATCCGCGCCCGCCGCGATCAAGTCCCCGGAACCCCGAGACGAAAGCATTTCATGAGCACGACCGCCGTTCACACCCCCGCCACCGACGCCGCCACCGTATCGGCTTCGACCTCCGCCACCGCCTCGACACAGGCCGCGCGCCGACGCGACGACTACGCGATCCAGCCCGCCGTCGACGTGATCGAGGACGCGCAAGGCCTGACGCTGTTCGCCGACCTGCCCGGCGCGCCGCGCGAGCAGTTGCAGCTGCGCGTCGATCAGGACCGCCTGGTCATCGAGGCCGAGATGCAGCTGGACCTGCCCGCTGGCCTGGCCGCCGGCCATGTCGAGGTCTCGCGCCAGTTCTATCGCCGCGCGTTCACGCTGAGCAAGGAACTCGACGCCGACCAGATCAGCGCCGAACTGAACCATGGCGTGCTGCGGGTGCGCATCCCCAAGGCCGCGCACGCGCAGCCGCGCAAGATCGACGTCAAGCTGAGCTGAGCTCGCCGGGCGCGCCGGCCTGCCTCGGGCCGGCCGCGATCGTCGACATGACACGGGCTCCCAGTCGGGAGCCCGTGTCGCCTCCGGGCCCCAACCTCCGCCGGGTTGGATCAGACGCCGCGTGGCGTCCGCTGCGCGCTTTCAGAACCGGTACAGCCGACGCGCGTTGCCGGCCCGCAGCGCATCGAGCGTCCCGCTCGTTCCCGCCGCGTCCTCGAGCCATGCGGGCGAGGTCGACGTGTCCCGCGCCTGCTCGTGCGCGGTGCAGGGCCAGTCGCTGCCCCACATCAGGCGCCCCGGGCCGATCAGGTCCCGCCAGCGGGACAGCAGCGCCGTCGCCTCGCAGCCGGCCGCCAGGCGATAGGGCGCGCTGAGCTTCACATGCAGCCGATCCCGCTGGGCGGGTGCCAAGGCCTTGAGCTCAGACGCCGCCGCGGGCTTGCCGAAGTGGTCGGCGACGACGGTCAGCGCCTGCGGTATCCGGGCCAGGACTTCCGCCAGCCGGCCGTGGTCCGTGTGGACCTGCACATGCCAGTCCAGCGCCTGGAGGCGCTCGAACAGCGGATGCCACTCGGCGCCCAGCTCGTGATTGGTGCCTACGAGGTTGAGCCGCACGCCGCGCACGCCCAGGGCTTGCATGCGCTCAAGTTCAGCCATGGCGATGTCCGGCGCGACCACCACCACGCCGCGCAGTCGTCCGGCCTGCTCCGCCAGCAGCCGCAGCAGGTGGGTGTTGTCGGTGCCCAGGAAGCTCGGCTGCACGAGCACGCCCTGCGTGACGCCATGAGGCGCCGTCGCCGCGACCCAGGCCTCCAGCGGCGCCGCGTAGGCCGGCACATAGCGCGCGCCGGGCACGCCAGTGCCGGTTAGCGGGAAGGCGTGGAAATGAGCGTCGACCACGCCCACGCGGGGCGCGGGCTTGACGTCGGAAGAGGGCGTCGGCATCATGCGCGAATTCTAGTCCTATAGAGGACCATAGGAAAACAGCCTTGGACACAGGACTTCCGAACGCGGCCGGCGTGAGCCGGTATGCCCAGCTCGCGCAGGAGCTGCGCCAGCGCATCGTCGGCGGGGAATGGGCCGCCGGCGCGGCCATTCCCGCCGAGACCGAACTGGCGGAACGCTTCGGCGTGGCGCTGGGCACGGTGCGTCAGGCCGTGGCCATGCTTGCCGCCGAAGGCATCGTCCAGCGCGTGCATGGCAAGGGGACCTTCGTCACGCAGGGGCTGAACGGCCCGTCGCTG
The DNA here is from genome assembly GCF_014193085.1 of Mitsuaria sp. BK041. NCBI lineage: Bacteria > Pseudomonadati > Pseudomonadota > Betaproteobacteria > Burkholderiales > Sphaerotilaceae > Roseateles > Mitsuaria sp. BK041. The sequence continues at coordinate 209,678 of NZ_JACHYT010000001.1, forward strand.
CTGCGCTTCTTCCGCTTCCGCGGACCGACGGACGAGCCGCCGACGGCCCGCGTCCATCGCTGCCAGACGGTGCGGCTGCGCGCGGCCGAAGCGCTGGCCCTGGGCCAGCAGACCGGCGATGCGGCGCTGCGGGTGAAGCGGGTCCGGCTGCTGGCGGGGCGGCCGGTGCTGGCCGAGGACCTGCTGCTGCCGCTGGCCCGCTTCGAGGCGCTGCGCGCGCTCCCGACCCGCGAGTGGGAGGACCTGCTCTATCCGATGCTGGCCCGTCTCTGCGGCGTGACCGTCGCGCGGGCCAATGACGAGCTGAGCTTCGGGCACCTCGACGCGGCCACTGCCGCGCTGCTGGACCTGCCCGAGGGCGCGCCCGCCATCCGGGTCGACCGGCAGGCCTTCGACCTGGGCGGCCACTGCATTGAGCTGCGCACCACCTGGGGCGACGCGACCGCCTTCCACTACAGCGCCGAGATGCGCTGATCGCTTTATCAGGAGACCACGATGATCGGACGACGCCCTGCCGTGATGACGGCACTTGCCCTGGCCTGCGGCCTGTCGACGGGCGCCTGGGCGCAAGCCTGGCCCAGCAAGCCGGTGACCCTGATGGTCAGCTACCCGCCGGGCGGCGGCGCCGACCTGATCGCACGGCTGATCGCGCCCAAGCTGGGCGAGGCGCTCGGCCAGACCGTCATCATCGAGAACCGCCCCGGCGGCAGTGGCCAGATCGCCGCCGGCGCGGTGGCGCGCGCGCCGGCCGACGGCTACACGCTGCTGTTCGACGCCTCGTCCTACGCGGTCACGCCGACGCTGTTCCCGAACTCGCCCTACAAGCAGGGCAAGGCCTTCAAGACGGTCGCGGTCACGGCGCTGTTCCCCAACGTGGTCCTGGTCAACGCCCAGTTCCCCGCGAAGACGGCCGCTGAGCTGGTCGCCGCGGCCAGGGTGAAGACCGACCAGGTCGCCTTCGCGTCGTCGGGCAACGGCTCGGCGCAGCACATCGCCGGCGTGCTGTTCGAGCAGGCCGCGAAGGTCGAGATGATGCATGTGCCCTACAAGGGCGGCGGTCCGGCGCTGACCGATGTCATCGGCGGCCAGGTGCCGGTGTTCTTCGGCAACGTGGCCTCGACGCTGCAGTACGTGAAGCAGGGCAAGCTGCGCCCGCTGGCGGTGAGCGGCCGCCAGCGCTCGGCGGCGCTGCCCGAGGTGCCCACCGGCGCCGAGGCTGGCCTGCCCGGCTTCGAGATGTACGAGTGGAACGGCTTGTTCGCGCCGGCGGGGACGCCGGCACCGGTGGTCGAGCGCCTGTCGCGGGCCGTCCAGCAGGCGCTGGCCGCGCCGGAAGTGAAGGCCCGGATCGTGGAACTGGGCGGCGAGCCCTTCGCCGGCGGCGTCGCCGAGTCCGGCAAGTTCGTCGAGGCCGAGCTCAAGCGGATGTCGTCCCTCATCAAGGAGCGGCACATCACGGTGGAGTGATCACGGTGGCGTGATCGCCCGCGCGGCGTCGCCGGGCGATCAGTTCAGCCGCGACACCGGCATCTCCGCCTCGGGGGGCGCCGCCATCGCAGCGAACGCCGCCTCGGCGGCCTGGCCCGCGCGCGCCGCGTCGTCCAGGCTGACCTGCATGCGGCGCCGCATCCACGGCCGGATGTCCTCCAACGGGCCGACGTCCGGCAGCAGGCTCCAGTCCTGCAGCGCCTGCACCGCGTGCGGCACCGGCTCCTGGCCGGCCAGCGCGCGCTGCAACTTCGCGGCCGCGGCCGGCATCTCGGCCATCAGGTCGCCGTCCAGCTCCTTGCCGCGCCGCATCAGGCTCTGCCGCATCATCGACAGGTGGGCCATCAGGCGGTAGCCGTGGTCCAGCACCGCATTGAGCTCGTCCTGCGGCGGCCGCACCCGGCGCGGTTCCGCCGCGCTGCGCTGCAAGGCGGCGGACAGCGCCGCCAGCGCGTCATAGGCCTGGCGCCGCGCCATGCGCTGGGTGAGCGCGCCCGCGGGCGTCATCGCCGCGGTCATCGCCTGCAGCGCGTACTGCTGCAGCGCGTGCTGCGCCCGCTTCAGCGCGCGCGGCAGGTTGCGCCGCTCCCAGGCCGGCAGCACGTAGCTGAAGGCCCACGCCAGGACCGCGCCCAGCACCGTGTCGGCCAGCCGCTCCGAGACCGCGATCCCGTGCGACGGATCGGCCAGGTGCGACTGCAGCAGGGCCAGCATCGTCGCGGCGATGGCGGTGACCAGGTAGCGGCGGGTGACGAACGCATGCGCGATGCCGACCGCCACCTGCAGCACGACGATCCACAGCGTCTGGCTGGGGATCAGCGACAGCGCCAGCATCAGTCCGCAACCGATCGCCGTGCCCAGCACCCGCAGGTTGCGGCGCTCCAGCGTCTGGTCCAGGCTGCCGCGCAGCACGACGGCCACCGACAGCACCAGCCAGTGCGGATGGGAGGCCCAGGGCAGCGCCAGCGCGATGAAGTAGGCCGAGGCCAGCGCCAGCGTGCTGCGCAGCGCGTGCCGCAGCACCGGTGAGTCCAGGTGCAGCTGCGCCCGCAGCAGGCCCATGGGCCAGCCGACCGGCGTGACGAACTGGCGCAGCGTGCCGGCGTCCAGCGCCAGCGGGGGCACCGGCTGGGCGACGTCGAGCGCACGGCCCATCGCCAGCACCTCGCCGTCCAGGTGCGAGAGCCGGTCCTGCAGCACCAGCTGCAATCGGGTGCGCGGATCCTGCGGCGGCAGCTCCGGCCAGCGCGTCGGCCTTACCGTGTTCATCGCGGGCGCGCGCTCGTCGAGCAGCGCATCGCGGTACTCGTCCAGCAGCACGCCCAGCGCCTTGAGCCGGCCCACCAGCGCCGCGCGCATCTGCTGCCCGACCGGGTCCTCGCCCAGCAGTTCCAGGTCGAGCCGGCTGGCCAGCATCAGGTCGCGCAGCTCCACCACGTGCAGCAGCACGGCGGCGCTGCGCGGGTCGGTGCGGGCGCGCGGGAACACCTGGTCGCGCGCGGTCTGCAGCAGCTCGGCAAGCTGGGCCTCGTTGCCCAGCCAGTCACGCATCGCATGGGCCGCGCCGCCGCTGCCCAGCAGCTCGGCGCGCGCGGTCAGCAGCTGGGCCAGGCCGTGCAGCGCCTCGGCCAGCGCGAGGCGATGGAAGCGCCGCTGCAGCAGCGCGCTGGTCAGCACGCTCCACAGCAGGTAGAGCGCGATGCCGGCCGCGCCGCTGGCCAGCACCACCGGCAGCGGCTGCGGCGGCCAGGCCAGCGCGAAGACCATGGCCAGGATGGGTGCGAACGAGACCGGGCCCGCGCGCGGGCCCCAGCTCAGCAGCAAGGCGCTGCCGAAGGCCAGCGCGGCCACCAGCACGCCCATCGCGATGCGGTAGGGATGCAGCACCGCGACCAGCCCGACCGCCAGCAGCGACATCGCGCCGGCGGTGAGCACCCGGTTGCGGTTGCGCCGGACGCTGCCCGGCAGATCGGCCAGGCTGGCACAGATGGCGCAGGCCATCGCCAGCTGCGAGGCGACGTGCGACAGCGCGGCGGGCGCCGCGTGCGACACGATCGCCTGCACCAGCATCACCCCCAGGGCGACGCTGAGGCCGTTCCACCAGTGCGCCGGCCAGTGACGCCAGCGACCGGCCGCCATCAGGCTTCCCGGACGCGCTGGTTCAGGTGGGCCAGGGCTTCCTCGACCTGGTCGACCAGCACCAGGCACAGGTCGCCCGGCTGCAGGCGTTCCAGCGCGCGGTCGATCGCGACGAACTCGCCGCGGATCTCCTCGATGTGCTTCGTCCGGGTCGCGCCCTTGAGGCCTTCCTGCAGCAGCGCCAGGACCTCGCCGTCCTCGCGCCCGCGCTGGCAGGCGTCCTGGAACAGGATGGCCTCGTCGAAGGCCTCGCCCAGGATCTGCGTCTGGATGCGGATGTCCTCGTCGCGGCGGTCGCCGGCGCCCGAAATCACCACCGAGCGCTTGTTGGCCGGCAGCGCCTGCACGGCCTGCACCAGCGCGCGCATCGCGTCGCCGTTGTGGCCGTAGTCGGCGATCACCGTCGCGCCGCGGTAGTCCATCACGTTGAAGCGGCCCGGCACGCTGTCCGGGTCGCTCATGAAGCTCGCCAGCCCGCGCCGGATCGTGTCCCAGTCCAGGCCCACGCCCCAGGCCGCCGCCACCGCCGCCATCGCGTTCTCGTTCTGGAACGGGATCGCGCCGCCGCGGGTGAAGGGGATGTCGCGCAGCGGGATGGACTCGCGCCACGCGCCCTGCGCCGCGACCAGCGCGTCGCCGTCGATGTAGACGCAGCGCTTGCCCTGCGCGCGGTGGGTGGCCATCAGCGGATGGTGACGGTCGCTGGCGAAGAAGATCACCTGGCCCGGGCAGACCTCGGCCATCTTGGCCACGACCGGGTCGGCGGCGTTGAGCACCGCATAACCGTTGTCGGCCACGTTCTGCACGATCACGCGCTTGACCAGCGCCAGCTCCTCGACGGTGTTGAGGAAGTTCATGCCCAGGTGGTCGCCTTCGCCCAGGTTGGTCACTACCGCCACCTGGCAGCGGTCGAAGCCCAGGCCCTCGCGCAGCACGCCGCCGCGCGCGGTCTCGAAGACCGCCGCCTCGACGTCCGGATGCATCAGCACGTTGCGCGCGCTCTTCGGGCCGGAGCAGTCGCCGCTGTCGGTCTGGCGGCCGTCGACGTAGACGCCGTCGGTGTTGGTCATGCCCACGCGCAGGCCCTGCGTCGCGAACATGTGCGCCACCAGGCGCGAGGTCGTCGTCTTGCCGTTGGTGCCGGTGACCGCGACGATGGGGATGCGGCCGTCCTCGTTCGCGCTGCCGCGGTTGCCCGGGCCGTAGATGCTCGAGATGATGGCCTCGCCGACGTCGCGGCCCTTGCCGTAGGACGGGCTCAGGTGCATGCGCAGCCCCGGCGCGGCGTTGACCTCGACGATGCCGCCGCTCTGCTCCTCGAGCGGCTTGTGCACGCTCTCGGCCACCACGTCGACGCCGCAGACATGCAGGCCGACGACGGTCGCCGCCGCGATCGCGCGCGCCGCGACCTCGGGATGCACGTCATCGGTCACGTCGGTGGCGGTGCCGCCGGTGGACAGGTTGGCGTTGTTGCGCAGGATCACGCGGCGGCCCTTGTCGGGTACCGACTCGGGCGTCAGGCCCTGCAGGTCCAGGCGCGCGATGGCGATGTCGTCCAGGCGGATCTTCGTCAGCGAGGTGGCATGGCCGTCGCCGCGGCGCGGGTCCTCGTTGACCTTGTCGACCAGCTGGCGCACCGTGTGCACGCCGTCGCCGATCACGTTGGGCGGGTCGCGGCGGGCCGCGGCCACCAGCTTGTCGCCGACCACCAGCAGGCGGTAGTCGCTGCCGGGCAGGAACTTCTCGACCATCACGGTGCCGATCTCGTCGGCCGCCTTGTAGGCCATCTCCAGATGCTCGCGGGTGGCGACGTTCACCGTCACGCCCTTGCCCTGGTTGCCGTCCAGCGGCTTGACCACGACCGGCAGGCCGATCTCCTGCGCCAGCTCCCAGGCTTCGTCGACCGAGTTCACCGGCGCGCCGATCGGCACCGGCACGCCGGCCGACTGCAGCAGGCGCTTGGACAGGTCCTTGTCCTGCGCGATCGATTCGGACACCGCGCTGGTGGCGTCGACCTCGGCCGCCCAGATGCGGCGCTGCTTGACGCCCCAGCCCAGCTGCACCAGCGAGCCCTGCGTCAGCCGGCGGAACGGGATGCCGCGCTTGCAGGCGGCGTCGACGATGGAGCCGGTCGAGGGGCCGAGGCGGATGTCCTCGTCGGTCTCGCGCAGCGCCTTGATGGCGGCGTCGGCGTCGAAGGCGCCGCCGGACTGGGCCGCGGCGATCAGCTCGACGGCCTTGTCGAAGGCCATGCGGCCGACGTCTTCCTCGCTGTACTCGACGACGACCTGGTAGGTGCCCGGCTCGGACGTCGTGTGGGTGTGGCTGAAGGTCACCGGGCAGCCGGCCTGGGCCTGCAGCGCGAGCGCGGCCTGCTCCAGCACATGGGCCAGCGTGATGGGCGACTTGGCGCTGCTGGCCGGCCGCAGCGGGCCGATGCCGGGGAAGCGCTCGCGCAGGCGGGCCTCGAAGCCGGCCATGTCGGCGAGCGCGCGCTCGGTCTCGCTGCAGTGCACGACCGCCTCGATGGCGGTGTGGCGGCTCCACATGTTGGGGCCGCGGAGGGCGCGGGTGCGGGAGACTTCCATCTGTCGTCTTTCGGTTCGACTGTTCTTTGAAGGGGCGATCGGAACGGCGGCCGGGCGCTTACTGCGGCAGGTCCGGCACGAAGGTGTCCAGGCCGGCGGAGATCAGCTCGGGCGAGATGCCCATCGCCCACGCGGTGGCGACGGCGGCCAGCACCGAGTCGGTGGCGATCTCCTGCCCGGCCGCGCGGAAGCGGGCCTGCAGCGAGTCGACATTGGCGCCCGAGGTTTCCGCCGTGCCCTGCGCCAGCATCGCGGCGCCGCCGCGCAGGAACACGCCGCGGCCTTCCCGCGCGCGGTGCGCGGCCAGCGCCTCGTTGGCGGCGTCCAGGGCGTAGAAGATGACCTCGCCGTCGGAGAGCTCCGCCATCTCGGCCACCTTGGCCTCGTCGGCGTTGAGCACGGCGACGCCGTCGGACAGCACCACGTCCACCTGCGTGCGCAAGACCTTGAAGAGCTGGTCCTCGGTCTGGATGTCGTGCTGGTCGAGCTCGGGCACGCGGCCCATGTCGGTGACGACGCCGACCTGGCAGCGGTCGTAGGCCAGGCCGTCGCCCAGGATGGTGCCGGCGCCGTTCTCCACGACGATCGCGTCGACCGCGCGGTTCATCAGCAGGCGGTGGCTGGCGGCCCAGGTCGCGCTGGGCTTGCGCTCGACGCGGCGGGTGCCCAGGAACAGGCCGGCGCCGCAGGCCAGGCCGACGTGGCGGCCGTTCAGGTGCAGCAGCCAGCCGACCAGGCGCGCGATCTGCGCCGTGCCGCGCGAGCCGGCCACGCCCACGATCGGGATGCGGCCGTTCTCGTCCTCGGCGAACAGGTGGTCGATGATGGCCTGGCCCACCGGCTGGGGCATGCCCTCGGCCGGCTTCAGGTGCATCAGCAGGCCGGGGCCCGCGTTGACCTCGACGATGGCGCCGCCGGTCTCGGACAGCGGCCGGGAGATGTCGCTGCAGACCAGGTCCACGCCGGCGATGTCCAGGCCAACGGTGCGTACCGCCAGCGAGACCGCATGGGCGACCTCGGGGTGGATCTGCGCGGTGCAGTCGATCGCGACGTTGCCGTTGCGCTGGATCAGCACGCGCCGGCCGGCCTCGGGCACGCCGTCGCCAGACAGGCCCTGGCGCTGCAGGTCCAGCAGCACGACCGGGTCGTCGCGGATGTCGATGCGGTTGAGCGGGAAGTCCTCGGTCGTGCCGCGGCGCGGATCGGTGTTGATCTGCAGGTCGATCAGCTCGACGACGCTGTGCGTGCCGTCGCCGGTGATCCAGGCTTCCTCGCCGCGCGCGGCGGCGACCACCTGGCCGCCGACCACCAGCAGGCGGTGCTCCATGCCGGGGATGTAGCTCTCGACCAGCACTTCCGAGCCTTCTTTGTCGGCCAGGTGGAAGGCGGCTTCGACATCGGCCTGGCGGCGCAGGTCCAGCGTGACGCCGCGGCCGTGGTTGCCGTCCGAGGGCTTGACGACGACCGGCAGGCCCAGGTCCTGGGCGACGTCCCAGGCCTCGGCGGCGGTCTTGACCGCCTGGCCGGCGGGCACCGGCACGCCGACGGACTTCAGCAGTTCCTTGGTCAGGTCCTTGTCGCGCGCGATGCCCTCGGCGATCGCGCTGGTCATGTCGGTCTCGGCCGTCCAGATGCGGCGCTGGCGCGCGCCGTAGCCGAGCTGGACCAGGTTGCCGTCGTTCAGGCGGATGTGGGGGATGCGGCGATCGGTCGCGGCGGCCACGATGGCGGCGGTGGAGGGACCGAGGTAGCAGTCGTCGAGCTTGTCGCGGATCGCTTCGACGGCGGCGCCGACGTCGAAGTCGTCGCCGTTGATGGTGGCCATCAGCAGCGCATGGCCCTGCTCCAGCGCACAGCGGGCGACCTGCTCGTCGCGGGCGCGGAAGACCATGCGGTAGACGCCATGCTGCGAGGTGGAGCGGGTCTGGCCGAAGCCGGTGGGCATGCCCGCCAGGTTCAGCAGCTCGATGACGACGTGCTCCAGCACATGGCCCATCCAGGTGCCTTCGGTCAGGCGCTGCAGGAAGCCGCCGCGCTCGCCCACGCCGCAGTGGTGCTCTTCCAGCGCCGGCAGCCGCTTGCACAGGCGCTCGGTGAAGCCGGGGATCAGGTTCGAGGGATGTTCCTCCAGGCCACCCAGGTCCAACCAGGTTTCCAGCACCGGACGGTAGGTCCACATGTTGGGGCCGCGCAGGTAGTTGATGCGCAGGAGCTTGATGTCGTCGTGTCGGCTCATGAGGGGTGGGAACGTGGAAGGGGGCCGCCCGGCGGACCACCGGAGAGGAATGCGAAGCACAATTGTGCGCTTAAGCGAAAATCCCGCGAAAAATGCCGCATCCGGGTTGGTCCGGGTCTTGCCCATCAGGGAAGCGGCGAAGAACGTCCGGTTTCGAAGATCGCAGAACAACACAAATGCAGCATCAACATCCTGTCGCGTCGGCCAGTGCCGGCGGCGTTTCGCTCGCCGAGGCCTTCGCGTCACGCCTGCGGCGTGGCGAGAACGTCCGGGCCACGCTGGAGGTTGACCTCGACGCGCGATTGCGCTTCGCCCGGGGCGGTCTGCAACTCACCGATCAACGGTTGCTGTCGCTGGAGCCCGCCGAGGACGGCGCCGGCGCGCTGGTCGAGCGCGAATGGCCGCTGACGCCGGCGCTGCGCCTGGCGTTGTCGGACCATGCCGGCCTGGGCCTGCTGGAACTGGTCGACGAGCGCGGCCGGCTGGCCCAGTGGCGCTTCACGATGAAGGTCAACCTGCAGGCCCAGCGCTTCCAGGACGCCTTCAACCGCCGCGATGAGCCGGCGCTGACCCAGGACGCCGAACCCGAGCTGTGCCCGAGCTGCCAGGCCGTGCTGCCCGAGGACAGCGAGGAATGCCCCTCCTGCGCGCGGGAGCTGCACACGCCGCCCTCGACCTGGGTGCTGCTGCGGCTGTGGCGCTTCGCGCGGCCCTATCGCGGCCAGCTGCTGCTGGGTTTCCTGCTGATGCTGGGCGCGACCGGCGCGACGCTGGTGTCGCCCTACCTGACCATGCCGCTGATGGACGACGTGCTGATCCCGTTCCAGCAGGGCCGCCAGATCGACACCGGGCTGGTGGCGCTCTACCTGGGCGGCCTGCTGGGCGCGGCGATCGTGTCCTGGATCCTGGGCTGGGCCAAGACCTACATCCTCGCGCTGGTCTCCGAGCGCATCGCCGCGGACCTGCGCACGGCGACCTTCGACCACCTGCTGGGCCTGTCGCTGGAGTACTTCGGCTCCAAGCGCACCGGCGACCTGATGAGCCGCATCGGCTCGGAGACCGACCGCATCAGCGTTTTCCTGTCGCTGCATGCGCTGGACTTCATCACCGATTGCCTGATGCTGCTGATGATCACGGTGATCCTGTTCTCCAACAACGCCTGGCTGGCGCTGGCCACGCTGGTGCCGCTGCCCTTCATCGCCTGGCTGATCCACCTGGTGCGCGACAAGCTGCGCACCGGCTTCGAGAAGATCGACCGCGTCTGGGGCGAGGTGACCTCGGTACTGGCCGACACCATCCCCGGCATCCGCGTGGTCAAGGCCTTCGCGCAGGAGCGCCGCGAGGCCGAGCGCTTCCGCAGCGCCAACAAGCACAACCTGCTGGTCAACGACCGGCTCAACAAGACCTGGAGCCTGTTCACGCCCAGCGTGTCGCTGCTGACCGAGATCGGCCTGCTGGTCGTGTGGGCCTTCGGCATCTGGTTGATCGCGCATTCGCAGATCACGGTCGGCACGCTGACCGCGTTCCTGGCCTACATCGGGCGCTTCTATGGGCGGCTGGACTCGATGAGCCGGATCGTCTCGGTGACGCAGAAGGCGGCCTCGGGCGCCAAGCGGATCTTCGACATCCTCGACCACCATTCCAACGTGCCTGAACCGGCCCAGCCGGTCCGGCTGGAGAAGGTGCGCGGCGGGCTGACGCTGCAGGACATCGGCTTCCGCTACGGCAACCGGACGGTGATCCGCGATCTCAACCTCGAGATCCAGCCCGGCGAGATGATCGGCCTGGTCGGCCACAGCGGCTCGGGCAAGAGCACGATGGTCAACCTGATCTGCCGCTTCTACGACGTCACCGAAGGCGCGATCAAGCTGGACGGCGTGGACCTGCGCCGCTTCTCGCTGGCCGACTACCGCCGCCACATCGGCCTGGTCCTGCAGGAACCCTTCCTGTTCTTCGGCACCATCGCGGAGAACATTGCCTACGGCAAGCCGGACGCGACGCGCGAGGAGATCGTCGCCGCGGCCCGCGCCGCGCATGCGCATGAATTCATCCTGCGGCTGCCGCAGGGCTACGACTCGCTGGTGGGCGAGCGCGGCCAGGGTCTGTCCGGCGGCGAGCGCCAGCGCATCTCGATCGCGCGGGCGCTGCTGATCGATCCCCGCATCCTGATCATGGACGAGGCTACCTCGGCGGTGGACACCGAGACCGAGAAGGAGATCCAGAAGGCGCTGGACAACCTGGTGCGGGGCCGCACGACGATCGCGATCGCGCACCGTCTCTCGACGCTGCGCAAGGCCGACCGGCTGGTGGTGATGGACCGCGGCGAGATCGTCGAGGTCGGGCCGCACGACGAGCTCATCGCCAAGCAGGGTGCCTACTGGCGGCTGTGGGAGGCGCAGGCCCGCCGCGTCGACGCGGAGGAGCAGGACAGCGTCGTCGTCGTCGCGCCCAACGTCAATGTCCACACGGCCACGCAGGCCTGACCGCGCCGAGGTGTCTTCATGAGCAACATCCAGTCCCTGGCGCGCAATCCGTTCGGCCGGCTGGTCCTGGTCGACGCGACCGGCCAGACCCATGACAACGTCACGCCGGTGCGGGCGCATCCGCTGTCCGCGCCCGAGGAGGGCATCTCGCTGGTCGGCACCGACGGCCATGAGATCGCCTGGATCGATCGCCTCGGCGACCTGCCCGAGGCGCAGCGCACGCTGCTGCGCGACGAACTCGATCACCGCGAGGTCACGCCCACGGTGCTGAAGCTGCTGGCGGTCTCGACCTTCTCGACGCCGTCGCAATGGACCGTCGAGACCGATCGCGGCGCCACCGAATTCATCCTCAAGAGCGAGGAAGACATCCGGCGCATCGGGGAAGGGCGGCTGCTGATCGCCAGCTCCCACGGCCTGCACTTCCTGGTGCCGGACCGCTTCTCGCTGGACCGGCATTCGCGCAAGCTGCTCGAGCGATTCCTCTAACGCCGATCCATCAGTTCCGGGCCCACCCTTACGCATTTATGCAATAGCCGAAACGGTACAGACCTGCCCTACAATTGACGTTTACGTAAACGTAAGAGAACGAATTGCCCAGCGCGCGTCCGGAGCGGCGCGCGTGGAGGCGGTCGAGGAGACATTCCCATGAGCCTGCCCGGTCTGAACTTCCACCTCGGCGAAGACATCGACGCGCTGCGCGACGCGGTGCGCGAATTCGCCCAAGCCGAGATCGCCCCCCGCGCGGCCGAGATCGACCGCAGCGACCAGTTCCCGATGGACCTGTGGCGCAAGATGGGCGACCTGGGCGTGCTGGGCGTCACCGTGCCCGAGGAATTCGGCGGCGCCGGCCTGGGCTACCTGGCCCACATGGTCGCGATGGAGGAGATCTCCCGCGCCAGTGCCTCGGTGGGCCTGAGCTACGGCGCCCACTCCAACCTGTGCGTCAACCAGATCAAGCGCAACGGCAACGAGGCGCAGAAGAAGAAGTACCTGCCCAAGCTGATCTCCGGCGAGCACGTCGGCGCGCTCGCGATGAGCGAGCCGGGCGCCGGCTCCGACGTCGTGTCGATGAAGCTGCGGGCCGAGGACAAGGGCGGCTACTACGTCCTCAACGGCACCAAGATGTGGATCACCAACGGCCCCGACGCGGACACGCTGGTCGTCTACGCCAAGACCGAGCCCGAACTCGGCGCCCGCGGCATGACCGCCTTCCTGATCGAGAAGGGCATGAAGGGCTTCTCGATCGCGCAGAAGCTGGACAAGCTCGGCATGCGCGGCAGCCACACCGGCGAGCTGGTGTTCCAGAACGTCGAGGTGCCGGCGGAGAACGTCCTGGGCCAGGTCGGCGGCGGCACCAAGGTGCTGATGTCGGGCCTGGACTACGAGCGCGCCGTGCTGGCCGCCGGTCCGATCGGCATCATGCAGGCGGTGATGGACAACGTCGTCCCCTACATCCACGACCGCAAGCAGTTCGGCCAGTCCATCGGCGAATTCCAGCTCATCCAGGGCAAGGTCGCCGACATGTACACGGTGCTGCAGGCCGCGCGCGCGTTCTGCTACACGGTGGGCAAGAACCTGGACGCGCTCGACGGCGCGCACGTGCGCCAGGTCCGCAAGGACTGCGCCTCCGTCATCCTGTGGTGCGCCGAGAAGGCCACCTGGATGGCGGGCGAGGGCATCCAGATCTTCGGCGGCAACGGCTACATCAATGAATATCCGCTCGGCCGGCTCTGGCGTGACGCGAAGCTCTACGAAATCGGCGCGGGCACGTCCGAGATCCGCCGCATGCTGATCGGCCGCGAGCTCTTCGCCGAAACGATGTGAGGCCTTCGCGGGTGCGACAGGCCGGTGTCCGCCCGCAACCGCGACAATCCCGCCCCATGAGCACCAACGACCACATCGACGGACTGCTGGACAACAACCAGCGCTGGGCCACCGAAACCGAGGAGCGCAGCCCCGGTTTCTTCTCGCGCCTGCTGAAGCAGCAGACCCCGCAGTACCTCTGGATCGGTTGCGCCGACAGCCGCGTGCCGGCCAACGAGCTGGTCGGGCTGCTGCCCGGCGAGCTCTTCGTCCACCGCAACGTGGCCAACGTCGTGGTCCACTCCGACCTGAATTGCCTCTCGGTGATGCAGTTCGCGGTGGACCAGCTCAAGGTCCAGCACATCATCATCGTCGGCCACAGCAACTGCGGCGGCGTGCGCGCCGCGCTGCAGGACCTGCGCGTCGGCCTGGTGGACAACTGGCTGCGCCATGTGCAGGACGTCCGCAACCACCATCAGGACTGGCTGGACCAGCTGCCCGAGGAGCAGCGCGTCAATGCGCTGTGCGAGCTCAACGTGCTGGAACAGGCCCGCAACGCCTGTCAGACGACGGTGGTGCAGGACGCCTGGTCGCGCGGCCAGTCGGTGGCGGTGCACGGCTGGGTCTACGGCCTGCACAACGGCCTGCTCAAGGACCTGAGCGTCACCGCCGCGGGGCCGGAGGACGTCGGCCCGGCCTACCGCCGCGCGCTCGAAGCGCTGCAGCGCCGCTACGAGGCGGCCATGGGCCGCTGAGCCCGCGCGGCCAGGACCGGACATGAGCGGAACGGACGGCGGCGCCATGTTCCCCCACGAGCTCAACGACCCGCGCGCCTTCGAGATCGCGCAGGCCATGCTCGAGGGCTTCGACAAGCACTACCGGCTCTTCCGCGCCGCGTCGGCCACCGCCAAGCAGCGCTTCGAGCAGGCCGACTGGCACGGCCAGCAGCGCGCGCAGCGCGAGCGCATCGAGTTCTACGACCTGCGCGTCGACGAGGCCGTCGCGCTGCTGGAGGCACGCTACAAGACCAGCGAGCTGCCGAGCGAGGTCTGGCAGCAGGTCAAGCTGCACTACATCGGGCTGCTGACCCGCCACCTGCGCCCGGAACTGGCCGAGACCTTCTTCAACTCGGTCACGACGCGCATCCTGCACCACAGCTACTTCCACAACGAGTTCATCTTCGTCCGGCCCGCCATCTCGACCGAGTTCATCGAGAACGAGGAGCCCGCCGCCCAGCCCACCTACCGCTGCTACTACCCCTCGCAGGACACGCTGCGCGACACCTTCATGCGCATCGTCTGGAACTTCCAGCTGGCGCTGGAGTTCGAGGACCTGGGCCGCGACATCGACCTGGTGCTGAAGGCGGTGGGCGAGCAGCTCGGCGCCTTCCGCTGGCGCACCAACTTCCAGGTGCAGGTGCTGTCCTCGCTGTTCTTCCGCAACAAGGGCGCGTACATCGTGGGCAAGGTCGTCAACGGCTTCAGCGAGACGCCGTTCGCGCTGCCCATCCTGCACAAGGAGCCCGCCCCGGGTGACGCCGCGCCGGCGAGGGCCAACGGCGCGAAAGCCAATGGCGCGAAGGACCCCGCCGCGGCGCGCCGGCTCTACATCGACGCGGCGCTGTTCGGCGAGGACGAGCTGCAGATGCTGTTCAGCTTCGCGCGCGCCTACTTCCTCGTGGACATGGAGGTCCCGAGCGCCTACGTGCAGTTCCTGCGATCGCTGATGCCGCGCAAGCCGCGCTCGGAGATCTATTCGGCGCTGGGGCTGCAGAAGCAGGGCAAGAACCTGTTCTACCGCGACTTCCTCAACCACCTGCGCCACAGCAGCGACAAGTTCCGCATCGCGCCCGGCATCAAGGGCATGGTGATGCTGGTCTTCGACCTGCCGTCGTATCCCTTCGTCTTCAAGGTCATCAAGGACTTCTATCCGCCGCAGAAGGACACGACGCGCGAGCAGATCCAGTCCAAGTACCTGCTGGTCAAGCAGCACGACCGCGTGGGGCGCATGGCCGACACGCTGGAGTACACCCGCGTGGCCTTCCCGCGCCATCGCTTCGAGGACGAGCTGGTCGCCGAGCTCCGGCACTTCTGCCCCTCGCTGCTGGAGGAGACGGGCGAGGACCTCGTCATCAAGCACCTGTACATCGAGCGCCGCATGGTGCCGCTCAACATCTACCTGCAGGAAGCCTCGCCGGCGCAGCTGGCACATGCGGTGGTCGAGTACGGCAACGCGATCAAGGACCTGGTGGCGGCCAACATCTTCCCGGGCGACATGCTGTGGAAGAACTTCGGCGTGACGCGCCACGGCAAGGTCGTGTTCTACGACTACGACGAGATCGAATACCTGACCGACTGCAATTTCCGCAAGGTGCCCGCGCCGCGCAACGAGGAGGAGGAGCTGTCCGGCGAGGTCTGGTACCACGTCAACAAGTTGGACGTGTTCCCCGAGACCTTCGGCCCCTTCCTGCTCGGCCATCCGGGCGTGCGCGACGTCTTCATGGCGCACCACGCCGACCTGCTCGATCCGGCGTTCTGGCAGACCCACAAGGAGCGCATCCTGGCGGGTCATGTCGAGGACGTCTTCCCCTACGACCCGCACAAGCGCTTCCACGTCCACGACGCCGCGCCGGCCCTGAAGGTGCCGGAGCCGCAGGACCGGGAGCTTCCCATCCACTGATCCGCCGCGGCCCCGTGGGGCCGCACCGCTTCCCTTGAAGGAGACCCCCATGTCCGATTCCATCGTCATCGTTTCCGCCGCGCGCACGCCGATCGGCGGCCTGCTGGGCGACTTCGCCGGCCTGGCCGCGTGGGAGCTGGGCGCCGTCGCCATCAAGGCGGCCGTCGAGCGCGCCGGCGTGCCGGCCGACTCGATCCAGGAGACCTTCCTGGGCAACTGCCTGATGGCCGGCCAGGGCCAGGCGCCGGCCCGCCAGGCGGTGCTCAAGGCCGGCCTGCCGCAATCGGTGGGCGCGGTCACGCTGTCCAAGATGTGCGGTGCCGGCATGCGCGCGGTCATGTTCGCGCACGACACGCTGAAGGCCGAAAGCGCCGACGTGCTGATCGCCGGCGGCATGGAGTCCATGACCAACGCGCCGCACCTGATGTTCGCGCGCAAGGGCGTGAAGTACGGCGCCGCGCAGATGTATGACCACATGGCGCTGGACGGCCTGGAAGACGCCTACGAGCGCGGCAAGGCCATGGGGGTCTTCGCCGAGCAGTGCGTCGACAAGTACGCCTTCACGCGCGAGGCGCAGGACCAGTTCGCCATCGCTTCGACCGAGCGCTCCAAGCGCGCCAACGAGGACGGTTCCTTCGCCTGGGAGATCGCGCCGGTGACGATCGCCGGCAAGGGCGGCGACACGGTGGTCTCGCGCGACGAGCAGCCGTTCAAGGCCAAGCTGGACAAGATCCCGACGCTCAAGCCGGCGTTCAAGAAGGACGGCTCGATCACCGCGGCGACCTCGTCGTCGATTTCCGACGGCGCGGCGGCGATGGTGCTGATGCGCGAATCGACCGCCAACAAGCTGGGCGTGAAGCCGGTGGCGCGCATCGTCGGCACGGCGGTGCATGCCAACGCGCCGGAGTGGTTCACGACCGCGCCGGTGGGCGCGATCCAGAAGCTGCTGGCCAAGAACCAGTGGGATGCCAAGAGCGTCGACCTGTGGGAAGTCAACGAAGCCTTCGCCGCCGTCACGATGGCCGCGATGGCCGAGTTCAAGCTGCCGCACGAGATCGTCAACGTGAACGGTGGCGCCGTCGCGCTGGGCCATCCGATCGGCGCCTCGGGCGCGCGCATCCTGGTGACGCTGCTGGGCGCGCTCAAGCATCGCGGCCTCAAGCGCGGCGTCGCGGCGCTGTGCATCGGCGGCGGCGAAGCGACGGCCGTCGGCGTCGAGCTGATCTGAGGACGGGTCGGATGGCGCAAGTCCTCATCATCGGCGCGTCGCGCGGCATCGGCCTGGAGCTGGTGAAGCAGCATCGCGCGAGCGGCGACACCGTCGTCGCCACCGCGCGCGACGAGGCCAGCCTGGAGAAGCTGCGCGCGCAGGGCGCGACGGCGATCAAGCTGGATGTCTCGGACATGATCAGCATCGCCGGCCTGGCCTGGCAGCTCGACGGCTACCAGTTCAACCGCGTCATGTACGTGGCGGGCCTGTACGGGCCCAAGACCATCGGCCTGCAGCCGCCGAGCGCGGCGGACTTCGACGCCGTCATGCACACCAACGTGCTGGGTCCGATGCGCGTGCTGCCGCAGCTGCTGGACGCGCTGGCGCCGGACGCGCGCATCGGCATCCTGTCCTCGCGGATGGGATCGCTGACGCTGCGCGCCAATTCGGCGGGCTGGGTCTACCGCGCTTCCAAGGCGGCGGTGAACTCGGTGATGAAGGACGTCGCGCTGACGCTGGACGGTCGCGCGACCTGCGTCAGCCTGCATCCGGGCTGGGTCAAGACCGACATGGGTGGGCAGGAAGCCGACATCGACGTCGCCACCAGCGCCTCCAGCCTGCGCCAGGTGCTCGACGGCCTGAAGCCGGGCGACAACGGCGGCTTCTTCAACTACGACGGCAGCCCGCTGCCCTGGTGATCCCATGATCCTTTCCGAAGACCACCGCGCGGTGCAGGACGCCGTCCGCGCCTACGTGCAGGACCAGATCGCGCCGAAGGCGGCCGAGTGGGACAAGTCCCACCACTTCCCGGCCGCGGAGCTCAAGGGCCTGGCCGAGCTCGGCTGCTACGGCGTGGCCGTGCCGCATGAATACGACGGCGCGGGCCTGGACTACCTGGCGCTGGCGATCATCCTGGAGGAGATCGGCGCCGGCGATGGCGCGACCTCGACGGTGGTCAGCGTCAACAACTGCCCGGTGTGCAGCATCCTGATGGCCTTCGGCAACGAGGACCAGAAGGAGCGCTTCCTCAAGCCGCTGGCGCGCGGCGACATGCTGGGCGCGTTCTGCCTGACCGAGCCGCATGTGGGCTCGGAGGCCGGCGGGCTGAAGACGACCGCCGTGCGCGATGGTGACGAGTACGTCCTGAACGGCGTCAAGCAGTTCATCACCAGCGGCAAGAACGGCGATGTCGCGATCGTGATGGCGGTGACGGACAAGGCGGCCGGCAAGAAGGGCATCTCCGCCTTCCTGGTGCCGACGTCCACGCCGGGCTACGTGGTGGCGCGCATCGAGGACAAGATGGGCCAGCACGCCAGCGACACGGCGCAGATCCTGTTCGAGAACTGCCGCGTGCCCGCCGCCAACCGGCTGGGCGACGAAGGGCAGGGCCTGAAGATCGCGCTGTCGGGACTGGAGGGCGGCCGCATCGGCATCGCATCGCAGTCGGTGGGCATGGCGCGCGCGGCCTTCGAGGCGGCGCTGCGCTACAGCAAGGAGCGGGTCGCCTTCGGCGTGCCGATCTTCGAGCACCAGGCGATGCAGCACAAACTCGCCGACATGGCCACGCAGATCGAGGCGGCGCGCCAGTTGATCTGGCATGCCGCGTCGCTGAAGGACGCCGGCCAGCCCTGCCTCAAGGAGGCGGCGATGGCCAAGCTCTTCGCCAGCGAGATGGCCGAGCGCGTCTGCTCCGCCGCCATCCAGATCCACGGCGGCTACGGCTACGTCAGCGACTTTCCGGTCGAGCGGATCTACCGCGACGTCCGGGTGACGCAGATCTACGAAGGCACGTCCGAGGTCCAGAAGATCCTGATCGGACGCGCGCTGGGCTGAAGCCGGCGCCACGTCGCGGCCCGGGAGGGCCGCGGTGGGCTACCCGCGGCGGCGCCGGGGCACCGGGCCGCCGGTCCGCGGCCCGGAAGCGCTCATTCGCCGCTTTCCTTGATCTCGCGGCCGTTGAGCGGCTGCACCGGCCGCGCATTGCTGCCGACCAGCTTGCGGAAGGCCTCGATCTGGGCGGCCGACAGCGTGATCGGCGACTTCAGGACCATCCAGTGCACGCCCTCCGAGCAGGGCGGCGTGGTCAGCGAGCCGGTGAAGTCGTAGTAGCCCAGCGTCTTGGGCAGCAGCGCGGACAGGTCCAGCGACAGGCCGTCCACGCTGATCTTCTCGCCGGCGCGGGGCAGGTGCTCGAACACCGGGGACAGCGCCGGATTGGCCTGGCCGGCTTGGACCAGCACGGCCACCACACCCAGGTCGCCGGCGGCGTTCTTGTGGACGAAGTGCACCACCATCGGCATCGACTTGCCCTTGATGAGCTCCTCGCTGGGGGTGTGGAAGTGGAACTGCAGCAGCTCGTAGCTCTGGCCGCCGACGTCCACCGTGTTGCCGGCCGGCAGGTTCACCTGGACCGTGTGGCCGTTGTTCCAGATCGTCGGCGCGGCGCTGCCGTAATGGAAGGCGAGCGCGGGCAGGTCCGCCTTGACCGCATGGTCGATGTTGATCGGGCTCTGCTGGTGGCCCAGCGCGCAGGTGGCGAAGGACGGGTCGACCTCGCTCCAGTGGGCGGCGCCTTTTTCGCCGGTGTATTCCCAGTGCGGCGCCGGTGCGGCGACGGCGAGGGTGGACGACAGGAGGCCGATCGACAGGGCGGCGAACAGCGGGCGTGCGGACAGGTTCATGAGAGAAGGCGCCAAATGAGACGTGGGAGGAAGTCCGGCCCCCGCGTGGGGGAACCGGGCGGCGGCAGTGTGGCGCCCTGGGCGTTTCCTCTGCGTTCAGGTAACGACAAGGTGCCGTTAAGCACTTCGTCCGCACGTCGATCCGTGCGCCCGCTCAGTCCTCGTCGAGGTTGAGCCCGCGCTGCCAGACCGGCAGGGCCGCATCGAACATCGACGGCGCGCTGCCCAGCGCTTGCGGGTCGCGGGCCAGCTTGAGCCAGGCCAGCGTGTCGTGGTGGCTGCCGGGCAGCAGGTCCCGGGCGCGCTCGGCGCTCAGCCAGGCGTGCAGCGCGGCGTACTGCGCCGGATGGCGCTGGGCCGTCCAGCCGAGCGCGACGAGGTCGCCGTAGCCTTCCTCGCGGCGCGCCGACTTCATCGAGAGATAGGCCCGCTGCAGGTCGGGGCTGAGGCCGTCGGGCGCGGGCGCGGCCGAGAAGCCGGCTGGCAGGTTGAACCAGACGCCGTCCAGGTAGCGGCGGCAATGGCCCAGCTCGTGCGCCGCCATCAGTTCCAGCGCGCTGTCCTCCAGGCCCGCGGGCAGGCGCTGCATCGTCGCTTCGCCCTCCGGGTTGCCGCGCAGGCTCAGCACCAGCTTGCAGCGGCCGTCCCTGAAGCCCAGCGCCAGCGGCGCGGCCTCCGGCGCATCCTGCGGCTGCACGACCACGTCCACCGGCATGCCGGACGCCTTCGCATGCTGCAGCACCGGCGTCATGCCCGCGATCCAGCGCTGCTCCAGCGGTGTCAGGCCCGCGGCCGTGGCGGGGGTCGAGCACACCGTGATCACGGCGGCAAGCGCGAACAGCGCGGCGGGCAACTTCTTCATCACGGCTCGGGTCCTGCGGATCGATGAGGGCAGAGCACCGATGGTGACGGGCCGCAGGGCGCTTGTGCGCGGTCGGCCGCCGATGACGCCGGGGTCGGCGTGACGGTTTGCCGCTTGCGCGCGGCGAGTTGTAAAACAGCTTTTGGCGCCTGCCGGCGGGCCCGTGACGCATCGCACGACCCGCGCGCGAGGCCCGTGCCGGGCGACGGCGCTCCCGCGCCGCGCCCGCCGGCGCCGTGTCAGCCCAGTGCCGTGTCCAGCACCATCATCAGCGCGAAGCCCAGCATCAGGCCCTGCGTCGCCCAGCGCTCATGGCCCTTGCGGTGCGACTCGGGGATGATCTCGTGGCTGATGACGAAGAGCATCGCGCCGGCCGCGAACCCCAGTCCCCAGGGCAGCAGCAGCGGCCAGGCCGAGACCACCCAGGCGCCCAGCACCGCGCCCACCGGCTCCACCAGGCCCGAGGCCGCGCCCAGCAGCAGGGCCTTGCGGCGCGAGTAGCCCACCGTCATCAAGGCCACCGCGATGACGAAGCCCTCGGGCAGGTCCTGGATCGCGATCGCCAGGCTCAGGCTGGCCGCCGCGACCGGATCGTTGGCCGCGAAGGCCACGCCGATCGCCAGGCCCTCGGGCAGGTTGTGCAGCGTGACGGCGATCACGAACAGCGTGGTGCGGCGCAGCCGCGTCGGGTCCATGCCCTCGCGGCCCTTGATGAAGTGCTCATGCGGCAGCCACCGGTCCAGCGCCATCAGCGCCCACGCGCCGAGCAGCACCGCCAGCGCCACCTGCGCCGCGGCGCCCGTCGGCGTCGCATGCGCGCGCGCCGCCTCGAGGCCGGGCAGGATCAGCGAGAACGAACAGGCCGCCAGCATCACGCCGGCGCCGAAGCCCATCAGCGCGTCCTGTCCGCGCGCCGACAGGCTGCGCGTGCCCAGCGCCGGCAGCGTGCCGAAGGCGGTGGCCGCCGCGGCGAGCAGGCCCGCCTGCAGCGCCATCGCGATCACCGAGCCCTGGCCGATGGCGCCGGCCGGCTTGATCCAGCGCCAGCCCTGGTGCAGCAGCAGCGCCGCGCCGATCAGCAGGATCGCGAAGCCCAGCCACTGGCGCATCCGGTGGCGTCGCGCCAATGCCGGGTCGATCGCCGCGAGCGCCTGCGCCGGATCGACGGCGGCCTCGTGGGCGTGGGTCGGGTCGTGGGCCATCGGTGTCCTTGGGGTGTCGGCCTCAGAGTCCGCCATCGGTGAGCTTGGCCGGGTCCAGCATCTGCAGCAGCGTGGCGCGGTCGAACTCGGTCATCTCCTCCGCGACGTCGACGATGGGCCGCTGCTCCGCGTAGGCGCGCTTGGCGATCGCCGCGGCCTTCAGGTAGCCGATCTCGCGGTTGAGCGCGGTGACCAGGATGGGATTGCGGGCCAGCGCATGCTGCAGCCCGGCGGTGTTGACCTTGAAGTCGCGGATCGCCTGCTCGGCCAGCGCCCGTGACGCGGCCGCCAGCAGCGCCAGGCTGTCCAGCAGGTTGGTCGCGATCAGCGGCAGCATCACGTTGAGCTGGAAGTTGCCCGACTGGCCGGCCACGGTGATCGCCGCGTCGTGGCCGATGACCTGCGCGCACACCATGGTCACCGCCTCCGGGATCACCGGATTGACCTTGCCCGGCATGATCGACGAGCCCGGCTGCAGCGCGTGCAGCTCGATCTCCGCCAGGCCGGCGAGCGGGCCCGAGTTCATCCAGCGCAGGTCGTTGGCGATCTTCATCAGCGTCACCGCCAGCCCCTTGAGCGCGCCCGACAGCGCCACCGCCGTGTCCTGCGCCGAGAGCGCGGCGAAGAAGTCCGGCGCGGGCCGGAAGACCAGGCCGGTCAGGGTGGACAGTTCCTCGCAGAAGCGCTGCGCGAAGTCGGGATGCGCGTTGATGCCGGTGCCCACCGCGGTGCCGCCCTGCGCCAGCTCGCAGACCGACGGCAGCAGCGCGCGCAGCTGGGTGCGCCTGGCGTCGATCTGCGCGCACCAGCCGCCGAGTTCCTGACCCAGTCGCAGCGGCATCGCGTCCATCAGGTGGGTGCGGCCGGTCTTGACGTGATGGCCGTCGCTCTTGATCTTGTCCTGCAGCGTCTGCGCCAGCAGGTCCAGCGCCGGCAGCAGCTCGCCGTGCAGGGCCTGGGCCGCGCTGATGTGCAGCACGGTGGGGATGGAGTCGTTGCTGCTCTGGCCGGCGTTGACGTGGTCGTTGGGGCTGACCGTCGTCGGGTTGTCCGCGCCGGTGCCGATGAGCCGCGTGGCCAGCGTGGCGATCACCTCGTTGGCATTCATGTTCGAGCTGGTGCCTGAGCCGGTCTGGAAGACCTCCACCGGGAAGTGGTTCATCAGCGCCGGGTCCTGCAGCAGCTGCGTCGCGGCGCGGTCGATGGCCTGGCCGATGTCGGCCGGCAACTGCTCGAGCGCGATGTTGGCGCGCGCCGCGGCGGCCTTCTGCAGCACCAGTGCGCGCACGAAGCGCTCGGGCATGGGCTGGCGGCTGATGGCGAAGTTCTCGACCGCGCGCTGTGTCTGGGCGCCGTAGAGCGCGTCGACCGGTACGGCGACCTCGCCCATGGAGTCGCGTTCGATGCGGGTGGCCTTGGTCATCGGGGATCCTTCGTTCCGGGTCATTCAACCGAAGGAGGCTCCAGCAAGGCAGGTGCCTGTGTCGCGACGTCGGATCCCGCTGGAGTCTTTTCGTTCGAGCAGGGATGCTAGATGAGAACTTCTCTCATCTGCAAGGCGGTCACTGCAAGCGCTTGCGCCGGCTGGGGGCTTTGCGCGACCCGGCAATCAGATCAGGTGAAGGTCCTTGGGACGGACGCCGGGGAACACGCGCGCGAGGGCCGCGGGCGACAGGCCGAACTGGCGTTGCCAAAGGCCGCCCAGCACCGCGCGGTAATTGTTGAGCACCGGATAGTCGCGGTTCTGGAACAAGGTCCTGGCGCTCAGCGCGACCTGCTCGCCGGCCACCGGGCCACCGCTCGCCAAACCCCCGCCCAGCAGCCAGTAAACGCTGCCGTGGCCGTGGTCGGTGCCGCGGTTGCCGTTCTCGCGGAAGGTGCGGCCGAATTCGCTGATCACCATCACCGTGGTCTGGCGCCAGAGCTCCGGACCGAGTTCATCCGCGATCGCCGCCAGGCCACGGCCGAGTTCCTCGAAGCGGTTGGCCAACTGGCCGGTCGCGCCGCCCTGGTTGACGTGCGTGTCCCAGCCGCCGACATCGATGAAGCCCAGGCTGAAGCGGCCCCGCATCAGCGTGGCGATGCGACGTGCCTCCAGCTCGAAGCCCTTGGCCGGGATCGCGTTGCGGCCGGCCGCGTCGGTCATCGCCTTCATCTTGTCCGGCGAGAGGTCGCGCGCGAGTTCCTCGCGCAGCGCCAGACCTTCCTCCACCGCCCCGCCGAGCGCCTGGCCCCGGTACATGCTCGCGATCAGCGCGCGGCTCCTGGCGTCGACCGCCGGGCGCGCCGTCTCCCGCAAGCCAGCATTGGCGATCCTCACCGGACCGCGGAACGCAATCGGCAACTGGTCCGTGAACGACAGCGCCTGCTGCGCATCGAGCTCCGCCGCCAGGCGGTTCAGGAAACCCGAGTTGTAGTCGCGCGAACCACCGAGCGGCTGGCCCAGCTCGATGCTGTCCTGCGTCTCGAAATGGCTGCGCGACAGGTCCTCGGTACCGGCGAAAGGGATGAAACGGAGCTGGCCCGATTGCGCCAGCGGGTAAAGGCTGCTTCTCAAGGCCGGGTGCAGGCCCCAGTCGGCGTCAAGCGCCAGCGCGGCAGCGGGGTCGGTCGGCGACGGGCGCGCGATGGCGATGCGAGGGCGTTGCTCGTAATAGAAGCTGCTGGTCGTGGGGACCAGCAGGTGGGTCGCGTCGTAACCGCCGCGGAGGAAGACCAGCAGGAATCGCGGGCGCTGGACTGCGCCCGAAGACGGGGACGCCGGAGCCCCTCCTCGCTCAAGCGCCTCCGCACGCTCGGCAATCGCTCGGAGGGGCTCCGGCGTCCCCGTCTTCTCCAGGGCAGCGGTCGGCGGGGTCGCGAAAAGGCGCGCGGAGGTGAGGGTGAGCGGCGCGGCGGCGAGGGCGTGCAGGAGATGGCGGCGGTGCATGGTGGGCTCAGAGATACATGAAATCGGGGCTGGATAACCAGAGGGTCAGCCACTGCTGCGGGGAGGTCGTCTGGGCGAGCGCGTCACGCGTCGACATCGCCAGTGTGGGCTCGACGCGTGCGCGCAGCACCTTCAGATCGGGCAGGGGCACCGGGCCGGTCGTGCCCTCGGGGCGGTACAGCGCGGCCGCGCCGCCGCCGATCTGGCGCGCGATCTCGAAGCGCAGCGTCATCTGCCCCGGACTGTTCCAGGCCTCGGCCGTCAGCGGGTAACCGTCCGGCGTCTGCTTGTCGTAGAGGCCCTGGCCCAGCCGTCGCAGCCAGTTCTGCAGCGGCTGCGCGTTCTGCAGCTCGCGCTGCTCGAAACCGGCCCGCAGGCTCGAGAGCAGGTAACGGTGGGGATCCTTGAACTTGGGCGCCTCGGCCGCGAGGAATGCCGGGGAGCGCAGCATCGGCCGCAGCGTGGATGGGATGTCGCCTTTCGTGCGTTGGAAGGCGGTGGCCATGGCGTCGACGACGGCCGGCGGCGGCTGGTCGCTCAGGAAATACACCGCCAGCTTGCGGGACACGAAGCGCGCCGTCGCCGGCTGCGCGACCAGCAGGTCCAGCACCTCGTCGAGTTCGTCGGCGCCGCGGCCGCGGATCGTGCGGCCGAGCAGCTGCTTGTCGCTGAAGTCGTGCCGGGCCGGGTGGAACTCGAACAGGCCGTCGCGGCGGTACAGCGGCTCGAATCGGGGCGCGATCATCGGCGGGTCGGGATCGACGCGCACGCCGAAGCCGGTCAGCACCCGCGCCAGCTCCTGCACGTCGCGCTGGCTGTAGCCGCCGTCGACGCCCATCGTGTGCAGCTCCAGCAGTTCGCGCGCGTAGTTCTCGTTGATCGCGCGGACGGCGTTCTGGTCGTTGTCCAGGTAGCGCAGCATCGCCGGGTGACGCGCCACCGCGCCAAGCATGTGGCGGAAGGAGCCCAGCGCGTGCGGGCGCAAGGCGCGGTCCTGGTAGTCCGAGAGCAGCAGGCGGATGTCGCGCTTGCCCTGGTGGACGTTGAAGTGGTTGAACCAGAACCACGTCATCTGCTCGAGCAGCTGCTGTTCCGAGTACAGCTCGCGCAGCAGCTGGCGCTCGCCGGTCTCCCGCGCGGCCAGGCCCTGGGCGTCCTGGTAGGCCTTGCGCGCGGCGCTGCGTTCCTCCTCCGTCGCGCCCTTGTCGCCGCCACGGCGGAAGGACTCGGCGGTCCACACGCGCGCGGCGACCTCGCCCTGGCTGATGCCCAGCGCCTCGATGCGGGCCTGGATAGTCGCCGGCATCGGCGCCCGCGGATCGGCCTTCAACTGGCGCTCGACGTAGCGGCCCCAGCCCAGGCGCTCGATCTCGTCCAGCTGCGCCTGTGTCGCGCCCCAGCCGATGCGGTTGGCGGCGCGCAGACGCTGGGCCGCATCCATCGGCACGTCGGGCGCCGTCGTCATGCCGCCGCAGGCGGCGAGCGCCGCCGATGCGGTCGCGCCGAGCAGCAGCGTGCGCCGGCGCAAGGGAAGGGGCAGGGGCGGCGGGAGCGGGGACAGTGGCATGGGGCAAGCATGCCGCCCCCGTGTCGGCGGTGTCCAGCGGTGACTGCGGCCTTTGCGCTACTTCACAGTTGCAACCCCGCGCGGCGGCGCGAGGGATCAGACGCTCACAGCTCGGCCACGCCCTTCACGCGTTCGGGCGCCTTCGCCAGCGGCACGACGGCGATGGGCGCCTCGACCGCGCGGCCGTGGAAGCGGTCGAGCAGGTCCTTCCACTGCGCGCGCACTGTCACGACATTCGCCAGCTTCACGTGGCCGTAGCCGCGGATGCCTTCCGGCAGCCGGGCGAGCTTGATCGCGATGTCCAGCTTCTCCGCGCTCAGGCCGGCGAGCAGCTCATCGACGAGGGCTTCGTAGTCGCGGATCAGTTGGCGCTCGATGCGGCGTTCCTCGGTCCTGCCGAAGAGGTCCAGCGCGCCGCCGCGCAGGCCCTTGAACTTCGCCAGCGTCTTCAGCGCCTTGAAGGTCCACGAGCCGAGCTCGACCTTCTTCGCGCGGCCATCGGCGCCGGGCTTGGCGATCAGCGGCGGGGCCATGTGGAAGCTGAGGTGATCCCAGTCCTCGAACTGCGCCTTCAGCGCGGCCTCGAACTTGCCGTCGGTGTACAGGCGCGCGACCTCGTACTCGTCCTTGATCGCCAGCAGCTTCGCGTAATAGCGCGCCACCGCCTTGGTCAGGCGCAGGCCCTTGCCGGCGTCGCCCAGCGCCGCTTCGGCCGCGCGAACGCGCTGCACCAGCGCCTCGTAGCGCGACGCGTAGGCGGCGTCCTGGTACTCGGTCAGGAAGGCCTTGCGGCGCGAGATCAGGCCGGGCTGGCCGTCCTTGTCGTCGAGCTGGTCGAAGTTGAACCACTGCACGGCCGAGCCGCTCTGCTCGCCGGCCAGGCGGCGCAGCGCCTCGGGCGCGGCGATCGCCAGACGGCCCAGCGCGAAGGCGGTCTTGTTGTTCTCCACCGCCACGCCGTTGAGCTCGATCGCGCGCATCAGCGCCTCGAAGGACACCGGCACCAGGCCGCGCTGCCAGCACGCGCCCAGCATCACGATGTTGCTGGGCATGGTGTCGCCCATCAGGCGCTGCGCGATGTCCTGCGCGTCGATGCTGGTCAGCAGCGCCTTCTCCTCACCGACGGCGTGACGCATCTTGGCCAGCAGCGAATCGGCCTGCAGGCTCGCATCCGGGTTGCGGACGAAGGCGGCGGTCGGCAGCTCATGCGTGTTGGCCAGGATCACCGTGCGGCCGGCCTTCACCGTCGCCAGCGCATCGGCGCTCGCGCCCACGACCATGTCGCAGGCCAGCAGCACGTCGGCCTGCTGCGTGTCGATGCGGACCTGGTTCAGCAGGTCCTGCGTCGGCGCCACGCGCACGAAGGACAGCACTGCGCCGCCCTTCTGCGCGAAGCCCATGAAGTCCAGCACCGAGCTCTGCTTGCCCTCCAGGTGCGCGGCCATCGTCACCAGCGCGCCCACCGTCACCACGCCGGTGCCGCCGACGCCGGTGACCAGCATGTCGAACGGGCCGGTCCACGCCCAGGCCGCGGGCGGCTGGATCGTGGCGATCTCGCGCGCCAGGTCCGCGGGCCCGAAGGCCGCGCCGGCGCGCTTCTTCAGCTTGGCGCCATGCACCGACACGAAGCTCGGGCAGAAACCGTTCACGCAGCTGAAGTCCTTGTTGCAGCTGCTCTGCTCGATCGCGCGCTTGCGGCCGAAGTCGGTCTCCACCGGCACCACCGACAGGCAGTTGCTCGCCTGGCCGCAGTCGCCGCAGCCCTCGCAGACCGACTCGTTGATGAAGATGCGCTTGTTGGGGTCGGGGAACTCGCCCTTCTTGCGGCGGCGGCGCTTTTCGGCGGCGCAGGTCTGGTCGTAGATCAGCACCGTCACGCCCTGGATCTCGCGCAGCTCGCGCTGCACCGCGTCGAGCTCGCTGCGATCGTGGAAGGTCGTGCCGGCGGGGAACAGGCCGTGATGGCCGTCGTACTTGCCGATCTCGTCCGAGACCACGACCAGGCGCTTCACGCCTTCGGCCTCGACCTGGCGCGCGATCTGCGGCACCGAGGTCTGGCCGTCGACCGGCTGCCCGCCGGTCATCGCCACCGCGTCGTTGTAGAGGATCTTGTAGGTGATGTTGGCCTTGGCCGCGATGGCCTGACGGATCGCCAGATAGCCCGAGTGGTAGTAAGTGCCGTCGCCCAGGTTCTGGAAGACATGCTTCTCGGTGGTGAAGCGCGAGTGGGCGGCCCAGTCCACGCCCTCGGCGCCCATCTGGATCAGGCCGGAGGTGCCGCGCTCCATCCAGCTCGCCATGAAGTGGCAGCCGATGCCGGCCAGCGCGCGCGAGCCCTCGGGCAGCTTCGTCGAGGTGTTGTGCGGGCAGCCCGAGCAGAAATAGGGCTGGCGGCGCACCGCGTCGGCGCTGTTGGACAGCAGGCAGGGCGTCAGGAAATCGACGACCAGATGGCGGCGGTCCAGCGCCGGATTCAGCCGCGCCAGCCAGTCCGCGACGGTCGGCATGATGCGCGACGGCCGCAGCTCGCCGAGCGCGCTCAGCACCGCCGCCCCGTGTTCATCGGACTTGCCGACCACGCGCGGACGCTGCGCGTCGGGCAGGTGATAGAGCAGCTCCTTGATCTGGCGCTCGACGACGGGCGCCTTCTCCTCGATCACCAGCATGTCGGTCAGGCCCTGCGCGAACTCGCGGATGCGCGTCGGCTCCAGCGGATAGACCAGGCCGACCTTGTAGACGCGCACGCCGGCCGCGGCCAGCGCGTTCGGGTCCAGGTCCAGGCGGCGCAGCACCTCCATGAAGTCGTAATGCGCCTTGCCGACGGTCACGATGCCCAGCGATGCGCGCGGGCTCACCACGATGTGCTTGTCGATCGAATTGATCTTCGCGAACGCCAGCACCGCGTCGATCTTGTGCGCCAGGCGCGACTCCAGCTCCAGCGACGGCAGGTCCACCGAGCGGATGTGCAGGTCGGTCGGCGGCGTGTGGTCGACCGGCAGCTCGAAGTCCAGCGGCACCGCGTCCAGGTCGACGGTCATGCCCGACTCGACCACTTCCGAGATCGCCTTGAACCCGACCCACGCGCCCGAGAAGCGCGACAGCGCCCAGCCGTAGAGGCCGAACTCCAGGTACTCGGCCACGTTGCCGGGATGCACCAGCGGCATCGACCAGGCCTGCAGCGCGAGGTCGCTCTGATGCGGGGTCGACGAGGACACGCAGCCGTGGTCGTCGCCGCAGACGACGAGCACGCCGCCCTGTTTCGCGGTGCCGTAGACGTTGCCGTGCTTGAGCGCGTCGCCGGAGCGGTCCACGCCGGGGCCCTTGCCGTACCACATCGCGAAAACGCCATCGACGGTGCGCTTCGGATCCAGCGCCACGCGCTGCACGCCCAGGCAGGCGGTGGCGGCGAGGTCCTCGTTGATCGCGGGCAGGAAGTTGACCTCGGCCTTCTCGAGGAACTTCTTCGCCTTCCACAGCTGCTGGTCGACCATCCCGAGCGGGCTGCCGCGATAGCCGCTGACGAAGCCGGCGGTCTGCAGGCCCTGACGCTCGTCCTGGGCCTTCTGGGCCAGCAGCAGCCGCACGAGGGCTTGCGTCCCGGTGAGGAACACCTGGCCGGACTGGGCGGCGAGGTTGTCCGACAGCTGGTAGGCGCGCAGGGCCGGCGAGGCGGCAGGACGGACTTCGGTCATGGCTTGTCTCCCCAACGGGAAGAGCCGGCCGGCAGGACCGGTCGGCTCGAATGTATGAATGAGGAGATTCTTTCCTAGACAATCGGCAGTTTCTTGCTCCGTTTGCTCGCTGCATCGCAAGGATCGATAGAGACATTCTCAAAAGAGGCGGATATGGAGAACGAACGTTTCGACCGGGCGACGCGCCTGATCCTGGAGGCGCTCCAGGCCGACGCCCGCCAGAGCACCCAGCAGCTGGCCGACAAGGTGGGGCTCTCGGCGACGCCGGTCTGGCGACGCGTCAAGGAGCTGGAGGAGCGCGGCGTCATCCGCCGCCATGTCGCGCTGGTGGACCGGGAGCAACTGGGGCTCTCGATCTGCGTGCTGGCCAATGTCAGCCTGGTCCGGCACACCGAGGGCGCGGTCGAGGCCTTCGAAGCGATGGTCGCGGGCAGCCCGGAGATCGTCGAATGCCAGGCCATCACCGGTGAGGCGGACTACGTGCTGAAGATCGTCGCGCCCGACATGAAGGTCTACGACCAGTTCCTGCAGAGCAAGGTCTTCAAGGTGCCCGGCGTCGCGAGCGTGCGCAGCAACGTCGTGCTCCGCGAGGTCAAGTACGAGACCGCCTACCCGGTTCCCTGACCGCTTCCCACGCCACCACCACCTCCATTCCACCGCCACGCCCCGCCTCCCGTCTCCGTCTCCGTCTCCGTCTCCGTCTCCGTCTCCGTCTCCCGCAGTCCTCTTCCTGGAAGGCAGCGAGTGGCGATGGGGCCGGAATGATGCGAGGGGGTCCAGGAGGGAGCCCCCTCGCGTCGTGGAGAGCCCGCGCTTGTCCCTCCGGAGTTAGGCGTTCTCCTCAATGGCCTCCACTGCCTCCACATGCCATCCTCCGCCGCATGTTTTCCGTCTACGGCACCTCTGGAAAGATCTTGACGGGCGGCCTTGAGCAGGTGCGCGACCTCGCGCCGGTGCAGGCCGTGGCCCGCACCCGCGCGGTGGCGCCGATCGCGCGCCAGGGGGATCTGACGCCGTCGACTGTCGTGCTGGCTGGCGTGGGTCAGGGCGGTGCCGGGGGCGGGATGGCGAGCGGCGCGTCGGCTTATGTCGCGCACGAGGCGCTGGCGGCCTATGCCGGCGACACGCAGCGCCAGGTGCTTACGCAGGTGCATCAGCTGATGAGCCGCAAGCTGATCAGCGTCATGTCGGGCGCCCCGCTGCGGAGCGCGATGCGGATGATGTCGCGTGCTGGCGTTGCGCAGGCGCCGGTGCTGGGTCCGATGGGCGAGGTGCGCGGCCTGGTGTCGCGTGGCGATCTCACGCGGGGTTTGGCGGACGATCTCGACGAGATCGCCGAGATGATGGTCATCGCGCGGCGCCTGGCCGCGCCGGTGGATGACGTGATGTGGACGCCGGTGCCGGTGGCGCAGCCGGACACGCCTTTGCGCGAAGCGGCGCAGCTGCTGCTGGACCTGGGGCTGCCTGGCCTGCCGGTTGGCGACGACAACGGCCATCCGATCGGCTTCCTCTCGCGCAGCGACCTGCTGCGCGGCATGACGCACGAGCCGCCGCTGGACCTGTGGACTTGAGCGCGCGCCCGGGCCTTCGGCGCGGCGGGGTCAGTACTTGCGCATGCCCCGCTCGGCTTCTTCCTGCTCGATCGCCTGCAGCGTGCGCCAGTCGGTGCAGACGAACACGCCGTCCTCGATGATCCGGTCGGGCAGGGAGCCATCGCCCCGGGCGATCCGGCCGTCCTTGCAGACCAGCGCGCCGCGCGCCTGTCCCTGCTCCGTCAGCGCCTTGCCGACCGCCATCGAGTCGCGGGTGTAGAGCGCCAGCACCAGCAGCGCGAACAGCACGCCCAGGATCAGCACCACGCCGACCATGACGTCGCTCACGTCACGCAGCGCCGAGGCCTGCGGGGCTGCGGCCTGCGCCCGCGGCGCGGCGGCGAAGCTGGCGCCGTCGCCGCGGGAGGACGACGACGGACGCGCGGTGCCGGACGAGCCGGACCGCGAGGGAGCGCGATGGAAGCCGGGCGAGGGACGGGTGGTGGCCATGTTCATGAGACGGATCGCTTTGCCAAGAACGGACGGCAGCAAGGACGGGCCGCGGACGGACGAAGCGAAGGCTACAGGCGCGCCGGCCGGTCGCTGACTTAAATGCAGGACTCCTCACCAAAAATGCACGGGTGACCCTCCCCCTTTCCGTTGGTTACACCAGTTGCAGAACTAAGATTTCCGGGTATTGAAAGCGGCGCTCCAGACCGCTCCCCAGCGCCAGTGTCGATGGCGCCCGCACCGCGCCGGTGCCATCCGCAACCCCGCGTTTCCTTCGCGCCCACCCACCGCGATCCGCCGCCATGTCTCAATCCGAATCCCCGCTCACGGCCGCCGCGCATCAGGCGCTGCACAAGCTGTCCCAGGAGCTGCCGGATGCCTGCGAGCGTCTGGACTACGTCAAGCGCATGACCGACCAGGCCGCCAGCAAGGTGCTGGGCATCGTGGAATCGGCGCAGGAGGACGCGCAGGCGGTGGGCCGACAGGGGCATGAGTTGTCCGAGTCGCTGCAGCGGCTGGCGGCCGCGCCGGACCTGAGCGTCGAGCGGGCGCGCGCGATGATGCGCCTGTGCGCGGCCTACGCGGCCGGCGCCGCCGGTTTCGCGGATCGGGTGAAGGGGCTGCAGACCGAGATCATGATGGCCCAGGACTTCCAGGACCTGTCCGGCCAGGTGATCAACAAGGTGCTGGCCATGCTGCGGCCGGCCGAGGCGCCGCTGCAGCAGCTGCTCGCCGCGCACGACCATGTCGAGCCGGCCGCCGCGGCGGCGCAGGAGCAGCTCGCCGGCGTGCAGACGCCCGACAAGGCGCTGCAGCAGGACGACGTCGACGCGCTGCTGGCCGAGATGGGGTTCTGATCCCCGTCCCCGCCGCGCTCAGGACCAGAGCAGCGGATCGACCTCGTAGAAGCGCCGCAGTTCCCCGTACAGCGCGGGATGCGCCTGTGCCAGCGCCCACGGCTGACCGAAGAAGCGCTCGCTCGCGACCGCGAAGAACTCCGCCGGCTCGGTGGCCGCGTAGTCCCCCAGCGGATCGGGCTCGCCCGCCGCGAGCCGCGCGCGCAGCAGGTCGAAGCTCTGCTGCATCACCGCCGCCCAGCGCGCCTGCCGCGCGCGGTTGCCCAGCCAGGGCGCGCCATTGGCCCATCCCTTGACCTGATCCAGCTGGTGCGCGAACTCGTGCACCGCGACGTTGTGGCCGCGCTCCGGCAGCGAGGCGTCGCGCAGCACGTCGTCCCAGGACAGCACGACCTGTCCCTCGCCCCAGGATTCGCCGCTCAGCACCTGGCGGTCCTGCATCTGCAGCGGGCCTTGATGACGCACGCGATCGACGATGAAGGCGCCGGGATAGACCAGCACCGTGTGCAGCTTCGGGTAGTAGCCGCGAGCGCGGCCCAGCAGCGGCAGCGACGCCAGCGCGGCGATGGTGACGCGGACCTCGTCGGTGATGACCTGGCCGGCGCAGCCGATGAAGGATTTTTCCGCCAGGAAGACCTGCATCTGGCGCTTGAGCTTGAGCTGCAGGTCCGCCGGTAGCCGCGCCGCCTGCGGCACGTTGCGGCGCAGGATGGCGCGCCATGCGGCGGGGAAGGCCTTCGCCCGCAGCGCGGCCCGGCGCCGGGCCTGCCGCCAGGGCTGGCTCAGCAGCCAGAAGCACAGCAGCGCGGCGGTCAGCGCGAGGAAGATCAGGGCCATGGCTTCGGCGCCTGGGGCGCGTCGCATCGAAGCTTCGAACATGCGCTCAGGGAGCGATGTTTTCAAGAGCGGGCAGGTCTTGCGCCCGCTTGTGGGTGGGGCGACGGGCGCTTCGCCCGATGCTCGAACACATCTGCGGCGTCGGCGCGACGCTGGGCGCGCGGGCGGGCGATTGACGTCCGACGGGCAGCGGCGCATGTCGGTTTCCAGCGGCTCGCCCCGGACAATTTCGACCTGGGCGGCGCCGGCTTGAGCGCTCGATGAAGCGCGGCGCGCGGCGCTCGCCCACAGGCACACACGCATCAAGAGGGAGGGCGGCGGACGGTCGGGAAGATCGGGCGCCGTCGGGCGATTTGAAGTTTTCGGAAGTACAGGCGACGCCGCTCAGGACGTCGCCGTTCGATGTCAGTCCGCTGCAGCAGTACCGCGCCAGGATCCAGCAGGAGATGCTGGACGGGCCGCCACCGTCGGTGGTGCTGAAGCTGTCCCCGTTCATCGGGACGGAGGGGCCGCTCCAGGAGATGTACGCGCGCAACCGCGCGGACGTCACCTATGGCCGGCATCCGCTCGGCCAGGAGGCGCCGCCGGCCAGCCGCGTCGAGACGCCGGCCTATTCGCGGGGCACCTACACCGCCGCGAGCTTTCCCGACCTGCAGGTCCAGGTGACGCTGGGGCCCCTGCTCGTCAGCGAGGTGGAGCGCGCCGGCGGCACGCCGCGCGTGCTGGACGTCACCGCCTGAGGCGCCTTAGCATCGCCCGCAGTCGCGTGCGCATGGCGCGCGACGCAGGGAGAGGCAGGAGGCGACCATGGATTCCAACAACCGGCCTCGCCGCTGGGCGCGGCGCGTCATCGCGCTGCCCGTCGCGGCGGGGCTGCTGATCGGTAGCCTGCCCGCGCGGGCGGCGGACCAGACCATCGAGCTGAGCTCGCGCGGCGGCTACCAGAGCCATCGGCTGCCGGACGGCACGACCGAGGTGGAACTCGTGCAGCAGACCGCCGGTGGCTGCCGCTTCGGGCGCACCTGGGGTTATGACCTGACGAGCCAGGAGCTGTGGGTCGATGGCGGCTGCAGCGGCCGCTTCAAGATCACGACCTCCGCGGCGGCCGGTGGCGATGGCGCCAGCAGCTCCGACAACTCGAGCAACATCGGCGCGGCGGTCGCGGCGGCGGCGGTGATCGCCGGCATCGCGCTGATCGCCAGCAAGGACAAGGACAAGGATCGCGACCGCGACGACGGCTGGCAGGACGACGGCGGCTGGAATGCGCGCCAGATCCGCGGCAAGGGCGGCCTGTGCCTGGACATCGAAGGCGGCGCGCGGCCCGGGCGCAAGCTCATCGTCTACGACTGCAACGGCGGCGGGAACCAGCACTTCGAATGGAACCGCGAAGGCGAGCTGCGCGTCGCGGGGCTGTGCCTCGATGTCGCGGACCGCAACACCGCCGATGGCGCGCGGGTGATGGCCTTCACCTGCAACGGCGGCGCCAACCAGCGCTGGCGCGCGCGTGGCGGCGAGATCCGCAGTGCCGACTCCGGCAAGTGCCTGGACATCGAAGGCGGCCGCGCCCGTCCGGGCACGGCCGTCATCATGTATCGCTGCAACGGCGGCGACAACCAGCGCTGGTCGTGGTGATCAGCGCGCGACCGTCTCGGTGCGGGCGGCCCGCACCGCCTGGCTGAGCACGTCCAGCACCGCGATCGAATCGTCCCAGGCCAGGCAGGCATCGGTGATGCTCTTGCCGTACTCGAGCTGCGAGGGATCGTCCTTGCCGGGGCTGAACTTCTGCGCGCCGCCCTTGAGGTGGCTCTCGACCATCACGCCGAAGATGCTGGTGCTGCCGGCGCGGATCTGCGCGGCGATGTCCTTGGCGACGTCCAGCTGGCGCTCGTGCTTCTTGCTGCTGTTGGCATGCGAGCAGTCGACCATCAGCCGGGCGTCGAGCTTGGAGGCTTCCAGGTCCGCGCAGGCGACGGCGACGCTCTCGGCGTCGTAGTTCGGCGCCTTGCCGCCGCGCAGGATCACGTGGCAGTCGCGGTTGCCCTTGGTCTCGACGATCGCGACCTGGCCGTTCTTGTGCACCGACAGGAAGTGGTGCGGCCGCGCCGCGGCCTGGATCGCGTCGGTGGCGATCTTGATGTTGCCGTCGGTGCCGTTCTTGAAGCCGATGGGCGCCGACAGACCCGAGGCCAGCTCGCGGTGGACCTGGCTCTCGGTGGTGCGCGCGCCGATCGCGCCCCAGCTGATCAGGTCGCCGATGTACTGCGGCGAGATCACGTCCAGGAACTCCGAACCCGCCGGCATGCCCAGGCGGTTGATCTCCAGCAGCAGCTGGCGCGCGATGCGCAGGCCCTCGTCGATGCGGTAGCTCTCGTCGAGGTAGGGATCGTTGATCAGGCCCTTCCAGCCGACGGTGGTGCGGGGCTTCTCGAAGTAGACGCGCATCACGATCTCGAGCGTGTCGGCATGCTGCTCCCGCATCGTCATCAGCCGCTTGGCGTATTCGAGCGCCGCGCCCGGGTCGTGGATCGAGCACGGGCCGATGATCACCAGCAGGCGGTCGTCCTTGCGCTGCATGATGTCGCGGATGCGCTGGCGCGTGCCGACGACGAGCTGCTCCATGGCCGTGCCACGGATCGGGAAGAAGCGGATGAGGTGTTCAGGAGGCGGCAAGGGCGTGATGTCCAGGATGCGTTCGTCGTCGGTCTGGGAGGTCTTGTCCTGCGGCGAATACCAGCGCTCCGCCTGTTGGGCGCTGGGATACGGGGTCGACTTGGCATTCATGGGAATCACGCTTTCTATGAGGGCTGGGGGTGGCGCTCGGGGCCCGGCCGAAAAAAAACCGCCGGGCTTGTGGGCCCGGCGGTTTCTTGAGGATTCTTGGCGCGCTTGCTTATGCGTTCGCCTCTCCTCCGCCGGGGCGGTGCGAGAACCAAAAATAAGCAAAGTAAAACTTCGGTGCGGAACGCATAAGGACCAATAGTGCCTGCGCGGGTCGCGGCGCGTCAAGCGCCGCGAGGGGACGGCCGCGGGTGTGGCGCGACGGCATCGGGCAAGCGAGCCTTCGCGGAACCGTGGGGATGCGCGGCCGGCATGGGGTCAGGCCGTGCCGCCGACGGTCAGGCCGTCGATGCGCAGCGTGGGCTGGCCGACGCCCACCGGCACGCTCTGGCCTTCCTTGCCGCAGACGCCGACGCCGGTGTCCAGCTGCATGTCGTTGCCGATCATGCTCACGCGGGTGAGCGCGTCCGGGCCGTTGCCGATGATGGTTGCGCCCTTGACCGGGTACTGGATCCTGCCCTTCTCGACCCAGAAGGCCTCGCTGGCGGAGAACACGAACTTGCCCGAGGTGATGTCGACCTGGCCGCCGCCGAAGTTGGTCGCGTACAGGCCCTTGTCGATGCTGGCGATGATCTCGGCCGGATCCTTGTCGCCGCCCAGCATGTAGGTGTTGGTCATGCGCGGCATCGGCACGTGGGCGTAGCTCTCGCGGCGGCCATTGCCGGTGGGGGCGACCTTCATCAGCCGCGCGTTCATCGCGTCCTGGATGTAGCCCTTGAGGATGCCGTCCTCGATCAGCACGTTGCGCTGCGAGGCGCAGCCCTCGTCGTCGACGTTGAGCGAGCCGCGGCGGTCGGGGATGGTGCCGTCGTCCAGCACCGTCACGCCCTTGGCCGCGACGCGCTGGCCGATGCGGCCGGAGAAGGTCGACGAGCCCTTGCGGTTGAAGTCGCCCTCCAGGCCGTGACCGACCGCCTCGTGCAGCAGCACGCCGGGCCAGCCCGGGCCCAGGACCACGGTCATCTCGCCGGCCGGGGCCGGGCGCGACTCGAGGTTGGTCAGCGCCGCGCTGACCGCCTGCTCGACGTAGGACGCGATCATCTCGTCGGTGAAATAGGCCAGGCCGAAGCGGCCGCCGCCGCCGCCCGATCCCACTTCCCGGCGGCCGTCGCTCTCGGCGATCACGGTCACGGACAGGCGCACCAGCGGCCGCACGTCGGCGGCCAGGGTGCCGTCGGCGCGCGCGATCAGCACCACCTCGTGCTCGGCGGCCAGGCCGGCCATCACCTGCTTGACGCGAGGATCCTTGGCGCGGGCCAGGCGCTCGGTGCGCTCCAGCAGGGCGACCTTCTGCGTGCTGTCCAGGCTGGCGATGGGATCCGCGTCGCCATACAGGGCGCGGCTGCCGGACACCACCGGCTCGGCCGGCACCTTGACGCGTTTGCTCTGCCCGGCCGACGCGATCGCGCGCACGGTGCGCGCGGCGTCGAGCAGCGCGGCCTCCGAAATGTCGTCCGAATACGCGAAGGCCGTCTTCTCGCCGGCGACGGCGCGCACGCCCACGCCCTGGTCGATCGAGAAACTGCCGCTCTTGACGATGCCTTCCTCCAGGCTCCAGCCCTCCGCGCGGGTGGTCTGGAAGTAGAGGTCGGCGTCGTCGACGCGGTGCTCGGTGATCAGCCGCAACGCCTGCGACAGCGACGCGTCGGTCAGGCCGAAGGGTTCGAGCAGCTGGGCACGGGCGGTGACCAGGCGGGCGAGGGTGGGTTCGCGCGAAATCATCGGGCGATTGTAGGCATCGCCCATGGCGGCCGGGGGCCGGGCGCGGCGGCCGACCCTGCCGCAAGGATGGGGACCGGGCGGCCCCGGGGTGGAGGGCCGGCTCAGTCGGAGCGGGCGCCGGTGTCGGTGTCGGAGTCGGAGTCGGTATCGCCGTCGCCGTTGGCATCGCCCCCGGCGTCCTGCTTCCAGGCCAGCGCCAGCTGGTACAGCGCCTTGCGCGATTCGCCGGTCAGCTCCGCGGCGAGGGACGCCGCCTGCTTCAGCGGCAGCTCGCGCATGAGCACGCGCAGCGTGCGCTGGGCGTCCTCGGGCAGGCCGGCTTCGCCCGCCGGCGCGGGCGCGGCATGCAGCACCAGCACGAACTCGCCGCGCTCGCGCTGCTTGTCGGCCGCCATCCAGGCGGGCAGCGTGGCGCAGGGCGCGGTGTGGATGGTCTCGAACTGCTTCGTGACCTCGCGGCAGATCGTCAGCGTCTGTTCGGGCGCGAGCTCGGCCAGCAGCGCGATCAGTTCCTGGATCCGATGGGGCGCCTCGAACAGCACCTGGCTGTGGGGCGCGCCGGTCAGCGCCTGCAGCGCCGCGCGCCGCTCGGCCGCCTTGGTTGGCAGGAAACCGACGAAGCGGAAGCCCTGGGCGCGGGCGTCGCCGGCCACGCTGAGCGCCGCCGCCGCGCTGCTCGCGCCGGGCAGCGGCATGACGCGCACGCCGGCGCGCGCGGCCGCGGCCACCAGCACCGCGCCCGGGTCCGAGATCGCCGGCGTGCCGGCGTCGCTGACGTAGGCGATGCGCTCGCCGGCGAGCAGCCGCGCGACCAGGCCTTCCGCCGCCTGCTGCTCGTTGTGCTGGTGCAGCGCCAGCAGCGGCTTGTGCAGGCCGAGCCAGCGCAGCAACTGAGCGCTGACGCGCGTGTCCTCGCAGGCGACGGCGTCGACCAGCCCCAGCACGTGGATCGCGCGCAGGCTCAGGTCGGCGAGGTTGCCGATCGGGGTCGCGACGACGTAGAGCGTGCCGCCCGGGAATTGCTGATGACCGGCCGCGGCGGAAGCGGCGGCGATCAGCGAGGCGGACGGGGACGTCGACATGTTCAAGAAACTCTCCATCGGACGGGACGGCGCGGATGCGCAGGCACGGGGCGCCGGCGCCGAGCAGCGCGCCCTGGACTACCTGAGGCGGCAGGGGCTGCGGCTGGTGGCGCGCAATTATCGGGTCGCGCGCGGGCCGTCCGCGCGGGGCGGGGAGGTCGACCTGATCCTATGGGCGCGCGATGGGACGCTGGTGTTCGTCGAGGTGCGTGCCAGGGAACGCGATGCGCACGGCGGCGCGGCGGCCAGCGTGACCCGGGCCAAGCAACGGAAGGTGATCTTCGCGGCGACATGTTTCCTGCGCACGCTGGCGGAGATCCCGCCTTGCCGGTTCGACGTGGTGGCCATCGATGGCGATCGCGTCGAGTGGCTGCAAGGGGCCTTCGACGTGCCGGCCGAGCACTGAGCTCTGCGGCGGTCGATGGCCTTGCAGCACCCTTTATCATCCGCGCTCATGTTGGAACAACGCATACAACAACAATTCTTCGAGAGCGCGGACCTGCTCTACCAGGTCGCCGAAGGGCTGTCCCGCCCGCTCGCCGTCGCGGCGCAGATGATGGTGGACGCGCTCACCGCCGGCGGTCGCGTGCTCACCGCCGGGCTCGGCACCTCGGCGGCGGACGCGACCTACATGGCCTCGCTGCTGTCCGGCCGCTTCGAGCAGGAGCGCCCGGGCCTGGCCGCCATCGCGCTGGACGCGCAGGCCCAGGGCTACGCCGATCCCGCCTCCGCGCTGATGCGCCAGATCCAGACCTTCGGCCATCCCGGCGACCTGCTGCTGCTGTACGAGGCGCAGGCCAGCGGCGCGGCCGCCGCGCTGCTGCAGGTGGCGCATGCGCAGGAGATGAGCGTGATCGTGCTCAGCGGCACGCAGGACGACGACTGGCGCGGCACGCTGCTGGACACCGATGTGCAACTGCGCGTGCCGCACAGCCGCTTCGCGCGGGTGGCGGAAGCGCACCGCCTGCTCTCCCACTGCCTCAGCGACGCGATCGACCTGCAGCTGCTCGGCGCGGGCGAATGACCCTCCTCCCGACCTTGAAGGACCTCCCGATGACCTCCGTGACCCGAAGCCCCCGCCGGACCCGCCGCCTGATCCTTGCCGCCGCGCTGGGCGGCGCGTTGCTGCAGACCGCCTGCGTGCCGCTGATCGTCGGCGGCGCGGCGGTGGGCAGCGCGATGGTGGCGACCGACCGGCGCACCTCCGGCACGCAGCTCGAGGACCAGGGCATCGAGCTCAAGACCGCCAACCGCATCCGCGAGCAGCTCGGCGACCGCGTGCACATCAACGTCAACAGCTACAACCGCATGGTGTTGCTGACCGGCGAGACCCGCAACGACGAGGACCGCGCCGCGGTCGAGCGCATCGCGCAGGGCGTCGAGAACGTCGGCAACGTGCTCAACGAGGTGGGCGTGGGCATGCTGAGCTCGCTGTCCAGCCGCGCCAACGACGTGGCCATCGCCGCCAAGGTCAAGGCCAGCCTGGTCGACGCGAAGGACCTGATCACCAACGCGTTCTACGTCGTCGTCGAGCGCGGCAACGTCTACATCATGGGTCGGGTGACCGAGCGCGAGGCCACCCGCGCGACCGAGATCGCCCGCGGCGTGCGCGGCGTGCAAAAGGTGGTGCGCGCGATGGAGATCATCAGCGAGGCCGAGCTGGCCGCGATGGGCCAGGCCCAGCAGCCGGCCAAGCCGAAGAGCACGCCCTGAAACGCGCCGATGCCGGCCGACGCGCCGGCCGCCCCGCCCAGCAAGGGACCGCCACGCGGTCCCTTTTTTCTTGGCGTGACGGGGCCCGTGATTTTTCCGGGTCCCTTGATCTGGCGCATTGATGGAAGGGATCGCTGCTGACGGATGAGCCAGTGCTCATCATCATCGCCCCTCCCTCAATCGAGACAGTTGGAGGCGAAGACCATGTACTTCCCCTATCTCCATGGCAAACAGAAGGAGGTGCTGGCCTTGCGCCACCTGGCGCAGGTGCTGGGCGCGGAGGGCCAGGTGCAGCCGGTGATGGAGCCGGTGCGGGTGATGGCGACCTCGATGCGGCACACGCTGGAGGCCTGCGAGGCGCATCGCCTGCCGGTGTGGCTGGTGGTCAATCCGGTGCGGCAGGATTTCGACCTGCTGCTGCCCGCCGAGGCCTTCGACTGGGGCCGGCAGCTGTTCACCTCGTTGCCGACGCGCCAGTGGATCCATCCGACGCTGATGCTGGGCCCGGCGCTGACGCCCGACGTGGTGCGGCGCTTCGTGCAGCTGTTCGGGGCCCGGCCGATGGGGCTGGTCGTCGGCCCCGAGGCGCCGCCGCTGTCCGAGTTGATGACGATGCTCGGCGGGGCGCGGGTGCGGCAGGTGTTCTTCAAGGGTGTCGAGCCGACCGCCGCGGACCGAGCCGCGCTCGGGGACGCCGCCTGCGTGCGGGTCGAGGACCGGCGCCTGCCGGACAGCCCCGACCTGCGCCAGGACCACCGTCACCCGTTCCTGGATCCGCTGCCCCATCCCTGGCGGGAAGGCGGCGCGGACTTCTCGGACTACACCACGCTGCCCTCGCGCCCGGACACGCCGGAGGCATCGTCGCGCCTGGCGGCGTTCCGGCTCAGCTACCTGCGCATCGCGCCAGCCGCGGCGCCAGCGCCGGCCGCGATCTGGCTCGAGTCCTTCCTGAGCGGCCGGCTCGCGCCCGACGAGGACAACGCCGACCAGCGTTTCCGCCGCGCGCTCCGCGTGTTCCAGGCGGCGCTCGACCGCGACGACGCCTGTTTCGGTCCCACCGAGGCGGTGCGGCGCTACCTGGCCGGCCTCATCGATGGTGTCCAGCCTTCACGGGCGCTCAGCAAGCAGTGGGAGCTGATGCACCACCTCGAGCTGATCAGCGGCGTGCTCGCGGGACGCTTCCCCCAGGCGAGCCCTGCCGGCGTGCCGACCAGCCTGCTGGCGCCCGCGGCGGTGCGAGCCTGAGGCGCGCTGCCGACGCGGTGCCGGGCGCGGCGGTTCAGGCCTCGGCCGCGCTCAGCCGCACCGGGATGCCGCTGAGCACCGAGGTGCCCGAGACCGGGTCGCGGGCCTCCTCGTCCAGCAGCAGGTTCATGTTGACGCCCGGATGGCGGGCGGCGACGTTCAACTGGCTGCCGCTCAGGTCATGGCCCCAGCCGTGCGGCAGGCTGACCACGCCTGGCCGCATGTCGGGGCTCAGCGTGACCGGTGCGATCACGCTGCCGCGCGCGTTGCTCAGGCGCGCGGACTGTCCTTCCACCAGCCCCGCGCGCGCCGCATCGTCGGGATGGACCAGCAAGGTGCAGCGCTCGCGGCCCTTGGCCAGCACCGGCAGGTTGTGCATCCAGCTGTTGTTGCTGCGGGTCTCGCGCCGGCCGATCAGCAGCAGCTCGTCGCCGGTCGGATGACGCAGCGCCGCGTCCGCATGCGCGAGGTCGGCCAGCAGCGCCGACGGCGCCAGGTCGATGCGGCCCGAGCTCGTGCGCAGGATCTCCGGGACGCGCGGCTGCAGTTCGCCGAGATCGATGCCGTGCGGCGCGGCCTTCACCTTGGCCAGCGTGAGGCCGTCCGGCTTCGCGCCGAAGCCGTCGCCGTAGGGGCCTGAACGCAGCCCCAGGTCGAGCCAGCGCGCCGGGCCGGCGCCGCCCTCGAGCACGCCGAAGACGGCCTCGGCCTGGTCGCCGGCCTGGCGCTTCAGCTCGGCGCGCAGCGCGGCATCGTCGACCGCCTGCAGGTCCGCGTCGACCGGCAGGCCCGAGGCGATCGCCGCCAGCCGCAGCAGCGTCTGCCATTCGGCCCGCGGCGCGTCCGGGGCGTCGGCATCGACGCGCAGCACCGGGCCCGACCAGCGCGCATGATTGCGCCACGACAGCTGCGCGAAGACCATGTCGTAATGCCAGTCCTCCAGCGGGGAGGGCGGCGGCAGGATCAGGTCGGCGTGGCGGCTGGTCTCGTTGATGTAGGGGTCCAGGCTGAGCATGAAGTCCAGGCCGTCGAGCGCGCGCGCGAGCCGCGCGCCGTTCGGCGAGGACAGCACCGGGTTGCAGGCCACGGTGATCAGCGCATGCACCTGGCCGTCGCCGGGGGTCTCGATCTCCTCGGCGAGGCAGCTGATGGGGAATTCGCCCATCACTTCCGGCGCCTTGCCGACGCGGCTGTGCCGGCGGCCGGTGGCGACGCCCTTGCCCTGCCCCGGCCGGCCCAGCGTGTTGGCGGCGAAGGCGGCGGCCTTGGGGAACATCAGGCCGCCCTCGGTGTCGAAGTGGCCGGTGACGATGTTGAGCGCGTCGATGAGCCAGCTGTTCAGCGAGCCGAAGCGCTGCGTGCAGGTGCCGAAGCGGCCGTAGAGCACCGCCTTGGGCGTGGTCGCGAATTCGCGCGCGAGGCGCCGCTGGGTCTCGGCGGGGATGCCGCAGTGCGCGGCGCCGCGCTCGGGCGGGAAGTCGGCGACGGCGGCGCGCAGCGCGTCCAGGCCCTCGACATGCGCTTCCAGGCGTCCGAGCCGTTCCAGGCCTTCCTCGAACACGGTGTGCAGCAGTCCCAGCAGCAGGTAGACGTCGCCACCGGGGCGGATCGCGAGGTGCTCGTCGGCGGCCTGGGCGGTCT
Source organism: Mitsuaria sp. BK041 (assembly GCF_014193085.1). NCBI lineage: Bacteria > Pseudomonadati > Pseudomonadota > Betaproteobacteria > Burkholderiales > Sphaerotilaceae > Roseateles > Mitsuaria sp. BK041. Next base: position 253,214 of record NZ_JACHYT010000001.1, read on the forward strand.
CGGTGCGGCGCGGGTCGATGACGACGATGCGCCCGCCGCGCGCGCGCATCGCCTTCGCCTTGCCTCGGTAGTCGGGGCTGGTCCACAGGCTGCCGTTGCTGACCATGGGGTTGGCGCCCAGGCAGATGAAGAGATCGGTGCGCGGCAGGTCCGGCACCGGCACGCTGAGCCAATGGCCGTACATCAGCCCGCAGGCGAGCTGCTTGGGCATCTGGTCCAGCGTCGAGGCCGAGAACAGGTTGCGCGTGCCCAGCGCGCGCGCCAGGTGCGGGAAGTAGCTGAACAGGCCGATCTTGTGCGAGGCCGGATTGCCGATGGTCAGCGCGACCGCGTCGGCGCCGTACTGCTCGCACAGCGGCGGCAGCCGGCGGGCGACCTCGGCGAAGGCCTCGTCCCAGCTGACGGGCTCGAAGCCGGCGCGGTCGGCGCGGCGACGCATCGGCTGGCGCAGGCGGTCGGGGTCCTCGTGCAGGTCCTTCAGCGCGACGCCCTTGGGGCAGAGGTAGCCGTGACTGAAGGGGTCGGCCTCGTTGCCGCGGATCGAGATGACCGAGCTGCCCTCGGGCGTGGTCTGGGTGCGGATCTCGAGGCCGCAGCAGGCCTCGCACAGCGGGCAGATGCGGGCGTGGGTGTGCTCGGTGGCTGTGGCGTCCAGGGCCATGGCGTGTCTCCCGTCGTTTGCCGGCGATTGTGGGAGGCGGCCGCAGGAGCGGTGGTCATGTAGGCGACAGGGGCGGGATGACGTGATGCGCACTGCCTCGACCGCTGGCCCTACATCTGCCGGAAGAGGTGGGTATAGCTTTCCGCGACGATCAGCGCGTCCTCGCTCTCCTTGAGCTTGACCTGCATGCGGCCGCGGAAGTCGCGCGAGACACCGGCCACCGCGGCGGCGTTGACCAGCGTCGAGCGGTGGATCTGCCAGAACTGCTGCGGATCGAGCTCGTCGACCAACTCCTTGAGCGGCTTGCGGATCAGCGCCTCGCCCTGGCGCGTGGCGACGCGGGTGTACTTGTTGTCGGACTGGAAGTACAGCACCTCGTCGACCGTGATCAGCTTCAGCGTCTGGCCCACCGACGCGTTGATCCAGCGCAGGAACTGCCGCTGCGGCAGCTTGCCGGCCTGGGCGCCGAGCTGGCTCAGCACCGCGCTCAGGTCCGCCGGCGGGCCCGCCATGCGCTGCTTGACGCGCTGGATCGCGGTGAACAGCCGCGCCGGCTCGAGCGGCTTGAGCAGGTAGTCGACCGCGCCCTCGTCGAAGGCGGACACCGCGTACTGGTCGTAGGCGGTGACGAAGACGACGTGCGAGCGCCCCTGCACCTGCCGTGCGACGTCCAGCCCGGTGGCGCCGGGCATCTGGATGTCGAGGAAAAGCACGTCGGGCCGGCATTCCTGCAGCAGGCGCAAGGCCTGCACGCCGTCCGCGGCCTCGCCGACGATGACCAGTTCCGGCCACAGCTGCGCGAGCCGGTCCATCAGTTCATGGCGCAGCGTCTCCTCGTCCTCGGCGACGACAGCGGTCGGTGCGGCGGAATGAAGGCTCATGCGGGCAGCTCCAGCGTGAATTCGGTGTCGTCGGCATTGCTGCGGCATTGCAGCCGCGGTGGCGGCGCGCCGGGCGCGCGGTCCAGGCGTTCGAGGCGTTCGCCGAGCGCGCGCAGCGCGGTCTCCTCGCCGCACAGGCCGCCGCGGTCGAAGGACAGCCGCAGCCGCAGTCCGCCGCCGCTGGCTTCCTGGGCGCTCAGCCGCGCCTGGGTCGGCAGCCGCGCCGCGTCGCGCAGCATCAGCTGGGCCAGCGGCAGCAGCAGCATCGGCGGCACCGGCCGCGGGGCCAGCCAGGCGGACCACTCGGTCGACAGCGGCAGCGCGCCGCGTTGGCGGCCGGCCACCACGGCCAGGTAGCTGTCGAGCAGCGCCGCCTCGGACTCGAGCGTCACGCCGCGCTCGCGCAGCCGTGGCAGCGCCACCCGCAGATGGCGGATCAGGCGCTCCATCTGTTCCGGCGCCGCGGCATCGGCGCGCTCGTAGGCGCGCTCGATGTCGACCAGCGTGTCGAACAGGAACTGCGGCTCCACCTGCGCCTGCAGCGCCGCCAGGCGCGCGGCCACGGCGTCGCGCTGCATCGCGCTCTGCTCGCGCAGCAGCGTGTCGAGCCGGGCACGGGTGCGGCGCCGCTGCATCGCCATCTCGTACCAGGCCACCGACAGGCTGGCGGTGACGCAGATCGACAGGCACTCGCCGATGAAGTTCAGCCATCCGATCGGCTGGCAAGCGTCCTCGCACTTTCGACTGCGCGCCAGGTCGGCGATCGACGGCAGATGCAGCATCGGCATCAACTGGTCGTACAGCAGCTTGGCCAGCACCGCGCCGCCCAGCACCGCCAGCGCCAGCGCCGCGATCCGCCAGCCGCCGCGCAGCGCGCTGCGCGTGGCCGGCAGCCAGGTCAGCAGGATCACCAGCGCCACCAGCAGTGGCGTCAGCATCTGGTTGGCCAGCGCGGACGGCCAGCGCGCGTCGTCGATCACGTAGAAGATCGACGGCGCATCCACCAGCCCGTAGAAGACGCCGATCAGCAGAAACCAGGACAGCTCCTCGCGGCGCAGCGAGCGCCACGAATGCCAGAGGTGGTCGACCGCGCCGCGCGCGCTCATGGGAGCGCCCCGGCGGTGGCCACGGACGCGCCGCGCTCCGCGCCGGCCAGCGGCACGCGCACCCGTGCGATCACGCCGCGCGGTTCGGCCGCCTCGAGTTCCAGCCAGGCCTGGGCGCCGAACATCGCCGTCAGCCGCGCCCGCGTGTTGGCCAGCCCGACGCCGCTGCCGCCGCTGGCGGCGAAGCCCTGGCCGGTGTCGCGCACCTCCAGCAGCAGGCCGTCGCCGGCGGACTCGCGCCGCGCGCAGATGTCGATGCGGCCGCCCTCGGGCAACGGCGACAGGCCGTGCTTGATCGCGTTCTCGACCAGCGTCGGCAGCACCATCGGTGGCAGCGAGGTCGCGAACAGCGCGGCGTCGGCCTCGATGTCGAAGCGCAGCCGCTCGCCCATGCGCATCTGCAGGATGGTCAGGTAGCTGCGCGCCAGCTCCAGCTCCTGGCCCAGCGTCGACATGCCCTGGCGCATGCTGGGCAGGGCCGCCCGCAGGTAGGCGATCAGGCTGCCCATCATGTCGCGGCCGCGCTCGGGCGCGGTCTCGTACAGCCGCTTCACGTTGGCCAGCGTGTTGAACAGGAAATGCGGCTCGATCTGCGCGTTCAGCGCCGAGAACTGCGCCTCCAGCTGCTGCGCCTGCAGGCGGTCGTGCTGGCGCGAGAGCTCGGCCAGGCGCGCCTGGGCGCTGCGCTCCTCGCGCAGGCCGTGCAGCAGCGCGGCGAAAAAGCCGCCCAGCACCAGCCACAGCGCGGTCGTGGACATCAGCCAGGTCCAGCTCAGCGGCTCGTTGTCCTCGGAGCCCAGGTTCGCGACCTTGTAGCGCAGCAGCGTGCCGAGCGCCGCGCCGACGCCGATCGCGACCGCGCGCACGGCCACCGGCCAGCGCATCCGGGTGCGCGCGAGCAGCGCCTCGGCCAGCGCCAGCGCGGCCAGCACGCTCAGCGCGGTGAGCAGCGTCTGGCGGGTGAAGCGGATCCACTCGAGCAGCCAGCCGCCGACGGTCTCATCCTGGGTGAGCCAGGTCAGCGAACGCGCGCCCGCCATCGCCAGGCAGAAGTAGAAGGCCGCCGCGATCATGCGCAGGTTGAAGAGCTGCAGCGCGGCGTCGCGCGCCGAGCGGCGGGGCTCGGGCGGCGCGCCGGCGGGGCCGGTCGGGGACGGGGACGCATCGGACATGGGCGGCATTCTGGCCGCGGCGTCCGGGGCCCGCCAGCGGCCGTGCGACGAAGCCGCCCTGGGCCGGACGAGTCCGGCCTGCGGGGGGCGGAGGCGGCATACTCGCCGCCCATGAAGATCCATATCGGTAACGGCGCGCGACTCTTCGTCGACGTCGAGGGGCCCGGCCTGGTGCCGGACGGGGTGCGGATGCGAGAGAAGCCGACGCTGATCTGCATGCATGGCGGCCCCGGTTTCGACCATGCGGCGTTCAAGCCGGCCTTCAGCCAGCTCGCGGACCTGGCGCAGATCGTCTACTACGACCACCGCGGCCACGGCCGCAGCGATCCGCGACCGTCGTCGGAATGGACGCTCGACACCTGGGCCGACGACATCGTGCGCCTGTGCGACGCGCTGGGCATCGAGCGGCCCATCGTGCTGGGCCAGTCCTTCGGCGGCTTCGTGGCGCAGCGCTACATCGCGCGGCATCCGGGGCACGCGTCCAAGGTGATCCTGTCCAGCACCTCCCACCACATGGGGCTGGAACGCAAGCTGGCCGCCTTCGAGCGGCGCGGCGGCCCCGAGGCCCGCGCGCTGGCGCATGCTTTCTGGAGCCAACCGTCGCGCGAGACCTTCGAGGCCTACTGGGCCGGGGTGCGCCACCTCTACAACACCCGCCCGGCCGCCGACCCGGAAGCCAGCGGCCGCACGCTGGTGAACCTGGACATCCTGCTGCACTTCGTCGGCGGCGAGAAACAGGACCTGGGTCTGCTGCAGGGCCTGGAGCAGGCCCGCTGCCCGGTGCTGGTGATGGTGGGCGAGGACGATCCCGTCTGCCCGCTGGAGGATGCGCTGGAGATCCACGACGCGCTGCCGCAGCAGTGGCGCCAACTGGCGCGCTTCCCCGGCGTCGGCCACGGCGCATGGCGCGACGACCCGACCGCGGCCTTCGCGGTGCTGAGGAAATTCATCGCGGAGTGACCCGCTGTCTTACCCCCTCTCCCGCTTGCGGGAGAGGGCAGGGGTGAGGGCCAGCGCCCGATGAAGTCCCGCTCGTCCCGTCGCCCCTCAGGGCGCCACCAGCGCCTTGAAGTCACGCTCGGCCAGCGCCGCGTCGCCCAGGTTGAGCTCGATGACGCGGCGCAGGTGGGTGATGCTCTCCAGGTCGATGCCCAGGCAGAGCAGCCCGGCGCGGTCGCTGTTCACATGGGCGAGCTGCGCCGCCATCGTGATGCGCCCTTCGTGCGGCGCGAGCGGCAGGTCCAGCAGGCACAGCTCCCCGGGCTCGACGCCCGATGACGCCGGCAACAGCAGCAGCGCGCCCTTGAGCGACAGGTCCAGCACCTGCACCGGCAGGCGCTGCTCGACCGTCACCAGCTGCGCCGGCCCGGCGAACGCGATGCGGGAGAAATGACGGCGTTCGGCGGAGCTCATGGTGTCGCTCGGTGGGGGTGGCGCGAGCTCAGAGCTCGGCGTAGATGGTGCTCTTCTCGATCGCCTGGTGCAGGCGCGAGGGCGCCAGCGGCTCCAGGCCCATCGTCTCCAGCAGGTACCACGAGGCGCGCAGCAGCGCGGAGGTGGCCTGGCGGAGCTCGGTCGATTCGGGCGATTCCTGGCGGGCCAGCATCGCCTGCAGCTGCCTCGACTGGTTGTGCCCGGCGACTTCCGGCACCTGCGGCGGCACATGCTGCTGCGTCAGGCGGGCCAGCAGCTGCTGGACCTCGTGGCCGTGCTCGGGCGATTGGATCAGGCGGGCCAGGTCGCCGAGCAGGCGTTCCCCGGCGGCTGCCAGCAACTGCGCGGAATGGTCCGCGCCGCCGGCGACGTAAAGCGCCGAGGCCATGTCCAGGTACTCCAGCGCGCGCGCCAGACGGGGCAGATCACTGCTCACTGCATGTCCTCCTTGATGCACTCTTGTCATGACTGCTGTTTGCATGCATCGCCGCTCCTTGTTGTGGATTCGGTCCCTCTCGACGGCGTGAGGCCGAGTGTATCGGGGTGCTGCCGCGGCGCGCACGCCGTTTGTCACGCCCGGGGGTAGCATCCATCGGTTCGTAGAGCGGGCACTGTGTTTGCCCGCCGGACCAGGAACGCGCCGGGCGACGCGATTGCCCGACGCCATCCAGACTTACCCGGAGATCCGCATGAATCGCCATGACCGCCAAGACTTTTCGACCGAAGGTCCGATGGAGCTGAACGAGGCGCCGAGCGCGCCGGCGCGACGCGACGCGCTGGGCCGCCTGGGGCGTTATGCCGCCGCGGGGCTGGTGTTGCCGCCGGGCCTGGCGGTGTTCCCCGCGCTGGCGGCCGAAGGCGAGGACGACACCTACGACCAGGATTCGGTGGTGCATGCCGCGACCGAGTTCTTCGGCGAGACCACCGAGGGCCTGGCCAAGGTGATCGAGAAGGCCTTCAAGGAGCAGGGCCGTCCGAACGCCTACATCAAGGGCCAGGAAGCCGGCGGCGCGATCACCGTGGGCCTGCGCTATGGCGAAGGCCAGCTGCTGATGAAGCGCGGCGGCGGCGGGATGGTGTACTGGGCCGGACCGTCGGTGGGCTTCGACCTCGGCGCGAACGCGTCCAAGGTCTTCACGCTGGTCTACAAGCTGCCCAAGCCGAGCGCGATCTACCGCCGCTTCCCCGGGGTGGACGGCAGCCTGTACTACATCGGCGGCGCGGGCATCAACTACCAGCGCGCCGATGGCATCACGCTGGCGCCGATCCGGCTGGGCGTGGGCCTGCGTGCCGGGGCCAGCGTCGGCTACATCCACTACCGGCGCGAGAAGACGATCAATCCGTTCTGATCGACCGGCGCCGCTCAGCCGGTACGCAGCGGCGCGCCTTCGCGCTGGCTGCGGGTGAGCGCCTGCTCGGCGCGGGCGAGCAGGCCGCTGCCGGTGTCGCCCGGCCCGCGCCAGGCGGTCAGGCCCATGCTGAGCGGACCGGCCGTCGGCTGCTGCTGCATCCAGACCGCGCGGAAGCGCTCGCAGACCTTGCGCCCGGTGGGCAGGTCGACGTCGTGCAGCAGCATCAGCATCGCCTCGCCCTGGCCGAGCGCGAGCACGTCCTGCGCGCGGCACTGCTGGCGCAGCATGTGCGGCAGGGCGCCCGCCGGCGCGCGCGCGGCGGCCAGTGCCACCAGGCACCAGGCCATGTCGGGGGAGCGCTGCTCCTGGCGCTCGACCAGCCGCGCCAGCAGCTGATCGCGCGATGCCAGCGGCGAGGAGACGCCGGCCTGCACGGCCAGCGCATGGAAGCGTTTGTAGTGGGCCAGGGCGATGTTGAAGTCGCCATGGGCCTCGGCCAGCGCGCTGAAGGTCTCCTGCATGGGCGCATGGTCGTCGCCATGGACCTTGCGCAATTCATCCAGGCGGGAACGGGCCGCGTCGAGCTGGCCGTCGAGGATGAGACGGTGGGCGTCGGCGCAGCCTTGTTCCAGATCGCCCAGGGTACCGGGACTGGACCGCAAGACCTTCTCGGGAGTCATATCACCAAAGAATAACGTCCGATATCCGACCATCCCATGGGGGCTAACCAGCGGAGAAGGGGCTGAAGACGCATCAAACCGTGTCTGCGCCGCAAGTACGCGCTTACCGGAGGACACGCGGTTGACGGTTCCGTGACGTGGCGGCGAGGCCGGGATGACGGATTCGTGGCCTGGGGGAGACGGGCCGGCCGGGGCGGGACTAGGATGGCCCGCGTCGTTCGATGGAGACCCGCATGAGCCAGCAGCCCGTCCCCCAGCACCTGTCGCCGCCGGTTCCGGCCGCCTCGCCCCTGCAGGCCACGGCCGACACCCTGCCGCCGCAGGACATCAGCGCGGAGGTGCTGCTCGAGAAGTACGCCAAGGACGGCGAGCGCAGCCTGGACGAGGTCCGGGCGCGGGTGGCCCGGGCGCTGGCCGCGGCGGAGTCGCCGGAGCAGCGCGCGCACTGGGAGGCGAAGTTCCTCGAGGCGCAGCGGCGCGGCTTCGTGCCGGCGGGGCGGATCGCCTCGGCGGCGGGCACGGCCTTGTCGGCGACCCTGATCAATTGCTTCGTCCAGCCGGTGGGCGATGCGATCGCCGAGGAAGAGGATGGCCACCCCGGCATCTACACCGCGCTGACCGAAGCGGCGGAGACGATGCGGCGCGGCGGCGGCGTGGGTTACGACTTCTCGCGGATCCGGCCGCAGGGCGCGTATGTCAAGTCGACGCAGTCGAGCGCATCCGGCCCGATCAGCTACATGCGGGTGTTCGACCGCAGCTGCGAGACGGTGGAGTCGGCCGGCTCGCGGCGCGGTGCGCAGATGGGCGTGCTGCGCTGCGACCACCCGGACATCGAGGCCTTCATCCATGCGAAGGACCAAGGGGACCTGAAGAACTTCAACATCTCGGTGGGTGTGACCGACGCGTTCATGGAGGCGGTCGAGGCCGATGCCGACATCGAGCTGGTGCACAAGGCCGCGCCCGGCGCCAAGCTGCGCGCCGCCGGCGCGACGCAGCGCGCCGACGGGCTGTGGGTCTACCGCCGGATGCGGGCCCGCAAGCTGTGGGACCAGGTCATGCGCTCCACCTACGACCACGCCGAGCCGGGCGTGCTCTTCCTGGACCGGATCAATGCGGACAACAACCTGCATTACTGCGAGTCGATCAGCGCGACGAATCCGTGCGTGACCGCGGAGACCTGGGTGCTGACGGGGGACGGACCGCGCCAGGTGGCGGACTTGATCGGGACGCCGTTCCTGGCGATCGTCGATGGCAAGGCGTATCGGACGGAGTCCGCGGGTTTCTTCCCGACCGGGACGAAGCCGGTGCTCGCGCTGAAGACCCGGGAAGGCCACGCGCTGCGGCTGACGGCGAATCACCTGGTCAGGAGAGTGCTGAAGCGCACGCGCTACTTGACCGAGACCGACTGGGTCGCCGCAGGCGCCTTGCAGCCTGGAGATGAAGTGGTGCTGCATGAGCACCGATCGTTTGTTGGATGGCCCGGGGCTCATACAGCCGAGGAGGGATATCTCATCGGAGCGCTGCTGGGCGACGGACATCTCAAGAACGAGAAAGCCGTGCTCTCCGTGTGGGCCCCCGAACTGCGAGGTGTGGCCAACGGCGCCCCGGCCTCGCATTCAGCAGAGGGCATCGTGGCGGCGATCACAACGGCAATTGCCACCTTGCCGCACCGCGCGGACTTCCGCGGGTGGCAACGTCCGATCGCATCCGTAGGGGAGATGCGGTTGGCGTCCGCACCCCTCCGGGACCTCGCGCTGGAACTCGGCATGCGCTGCGGCGTTGGTGGCAAGTCGATCACGCCGTCAATGGAACGCGCGTCGTCCGACTTCCAGGCCGGACTGCTGCAAGGACTCTTCGACGCGGACGGCTCGGTCCAGGGCACGCAAGAGAAGGGCGTGAGCGTGCGTTTGACGCAGGTCGACCTTCCCACCTTGCAAGCGGTGCAGCGGATGCTGCTGCGATTCGGCATCGTCAGCACCATCTACGCCAATCGGCGAGAGGCGGGTGTCCGTGAACTCCCAGATGGGCGGGGCGACAAGCGGGACTATCCCCATCAAGCGATTCACGATTTGGTGATCGCTCTCGACAATCTCCAACTCTTCGCCGATCGCATCGGCTTCTCGGACACGGCCAAGGCTCGGCGTCTCGCCGAGCGCCTGGCGGCGCAGAAGCGGCGTCCCAACCGCGAGCGTTTCGTCGCCACCGTCGCCTCCATCGAGCCCGATGGCGTCGAGCCTGTCTACGACGTGACCGTCGAGCACGTCCATGCCTTCGACGCGAATGGCCTGATGGTCCACAACTGTGCCGAGCAACCCCTCCCTTCCTACGGCTGCTGCTGCCTGGGATCGGTCAACCTGACGACTTTCGTCAGACAGGCCTTCACCTCGCAGGCCAGATTCGACGAGGCCGAGTTCACCGACATCTGCAAGACCGCCACGCGCATGCTCGACAACGTGCTCGACGTGACGCCCTGGCCCCTGCCGCAGCAGGCCCGCGAGGCCGCCAACAAGCGCCGCGTGGGCCTGGGCTTCACCGGGCTCGGCGATGCGCTGGTGATGCTCGGCCTGCGTTACGACAGCGACGCGGCTCGCGCGATGGCGCGGCGCATCAGCGAGGTCATGCGCGATGCCGCCTATGAGGCCTCCGCTGACCTCGCGCTCGAGCGCGGCGCCTTCCCGCTGTTCAACGCGGATCTCTATCTTTCGGGCGGCAACTTCGCCTCGCGGCTGCCGCCGTGGCTGAAGGACAAGATCCGCGCGCAAGGGCTGCGCAACTCGCACCTGCTGTCGATCGCGCCGACCGGCACCATCTCGCTGGCCTTCGCCGACAACGCGAGCAACGGCATCGAGCCCGCGTTCTCCTGGAGCTACACCCGCAAGAAGCGGATGCCGGACAACAGCTTCAAGGAGTACGCCGTCGAGGACCATGCCTGGCGGCTCTACCGCCATCTCTTCGGCCCCGACGCGCCGCTGACCGACGCCTTCGTCACCGCGCTCGAGCTGCAGGCCGCCGATCACGAGGCCATGGTCGCGGCCGTCGCGCCGTGCATCGACACCTCGATCTCCAAGACCGTCAACGTGCCGGCGGACTATCCGTACGCCGATTTCCAGGACCTCTACCGCTGGGCCTGGCAGAGCGGCCTGAAGGGGCTCGCGACCTATCGGCCCAACAGCGTGCTCGGCGCGGTGCTGAGCGTCGAGCCGATCGCCAAGCCCGAACCGCTGAAGGCGGACACCGGCCCGAATCAGCGCCTGCGCGTCGAGCGGCTGCCCAAACCGGTGCTGGCCTCGCTGCGCTGGCCGAGCCGGCCCGAGATGCCCGGCGGCAATCCCGCGTGGTCGACGATGATCCGCCACCCGCATGGCGACTTCGCGCTGTTCGTCGGCGAGTTGCCGGCCGAGGGGCCCGACGCCGGCCTGTTCGGCCGCACGCTGCCCTTCGAGGTCTGGGTCAACGGCGCGGAGCAGCCGCGCGGGCTCGGTGCGATGGCCAAGACCTTGTCGATGGACCTGCGCGCCAACGACGCCGCGTGGCTGCGGCTCAAGCTCGACGCGCTGGCCACCGTCGCCGAGGAGCGCGCCTTCGAGATGCCGATGCCGCCGCTCGGCGAGCCGCGGCTGTTTCCGGGCGTGGTCGCGGCGACGGCCGCGGTGATCCGCTGGCGCTGCGAGCAGCTCGGCGCGCTCCAGGAAGGCGGCCCGACGCCGGTGCTCGACGCGATGTTCTCGCGCGAGGAACCGCGCACCGGCACGGCGGGGACGCTGGCGTGGGCGGTCGATGTCGACAACCCGGCGACCGGCGAGCTGTTCACGCTGACGCTGAAGGAGGTCAGCCTGCCCACGCCCGACGGCGGCAGCGTCACGCGGCCGTGCGCGATGGGCTTCTCGGGCAACTATCCGAAGGCGCTGGATGGATTGGCGCGGCTGCTGTCGCTGGACATGCGCGTGCTCGATCCGGGCTGGATCGGCATGAAGCTGCGCAAGCTGCTGAATGTCGGCGAGCCGCTGGGCCACTTCATGGCGCCGGTGCCGACGCTGTCGGGCGAGCGCAGACAGCAGGTGTGGCCGTCGACGGTGGCCTACGTCGCGCGGCTGGTGATCCACCGCTACGCGATGCTGGGCGTGCTCGACGAGAACGGCTATCCGCTCGTGGACATGGGGCTGATGCAGCAGGCGCCGCTGAAGGCGGGCAAGGCGGGCGCGGTGGCGCGTTCAGCGTCGGAGGCGGGCGGCATCGTCGCGATGGCCGGCAAGAAGTGTCCCGAGTGCGGGAACTCGACGCTCATCCATCGCGATGGGTGCGAGTTCTGCACCGCCTGCGGGTTTGTGGGGCAGTGCGGGTAACAGGCTTGACACACACCGACGCACAAGCCCCGTCTTGGTGAACCCTGGACGACAGACGCTGCCTTTCGGCGTGGCACAGGTCTTGCGCCCGATCCCTGGTCGCCTGACGCGCGACCTTCTTCGTCATTGACCTGGATCTTCCCGATGTCCTTCTTCCTTCCGTCCCGTTCGGCGCTTCGAGCGCCCCGGCAGCGCCGGTTCCGGCACGTACTCGCCGTGTGCGCGCCCTTGTGTCTGCTCAGCGCCTGCGGCGGTGGCCGCGACGCCGCCGCCCCGCCCCCGGGCGATCTGGTGGCCGTGGCGGCGTTCGCGCCGGCCGCGAGCGCCGCTGGTGTCGTCGTCGCCGATGCGCCGCTGCCGCGGCCGACGACCGCGGCCTGCACGGTCAAGCTGTATGACGGCATGAGCTTCCAGGGCTTCGACGCCCACTCCTTCGCCTATGCCGGCGCGGGCGCCTGCCCCGGTCCCTGGGCCAAGGTGGTGCTGGAAGCGGACTTCGCCGTCAACGCCGGCCGCCAGTTCGACCGTACCGCCCTGATCTCCATCGGCGGCATCAACCTGTACGCCGGCACCACGCAGGAGCCCTCGGCCAACGTGGCGCCGAGCTGGCATGTCGAGCGCGACGTCACCGACTACGCCAAGGCCCTGACCGCCTCGGCCGATGGTTTCGTGCGTCTGGACAACGTTGTCGACACGACCTACACCGGCTTGCTGACGGGCTCGGCGCGGCTGGTCTTCTATCCGGCGGGCAGCTCGGCCGATGCGGCCAGCACTCGGGCTGCGGACCTCGTGATCCCGTTGGCGGGCGACCTGAAGACGGGCGACCCGGCCAATCTCAAGTCCGCGGCGGATGCGCTGCAGCGCACGATGTCGCTGCCCACGAACATGGTGCGCCTCTACCTGGACGTTCAGGCGGAGAGCCAGGGGGGCGACGAGTTCTGGTACACCTGCGTGCCCGACGACCAGGCGCAGGTCCTGCAGAGTTGCGGCGGCGGCAGCTTCCGCGAAGTGCTGGTCCGCATCGACGGGCAGCCGGCCGGCCTGGCGCCGGTGGTGCCGCGGGTCTATACCGGCGGCGTCGATCCGGGCCTGTGGCGGCCGACGCCAGGCGCGGAGACGCTGTCCTTCGTCCCCTCGCGCGTGGACCTCACCCCCTTCGCCGGTGCGCTGAGCGATGGCACGCCGCACACCGTGGCCATCTCCGTGCAGGGCGCGCAGGATCACTTCGCGGTCGTCGGCAGTCTGCTGGTCTACCAGGACGCCGCCGCGAGCCAGACCGGCGGGGCCCTGAGCAGCAACACGCTGGCGAGCGCGGCGCTGGCGCCCCCCGTCACGAGCAACGGCATCACCACGGCCGCCGACAGCAGTATCGGCGGCACGCTGGGGGTGACGGCGGCTCACAGCTATGCGGTCACGGGCTACGTCAACACCTCCAACGGCCGCGTCACCACGACCGTGCAGCACGACCTCACGTTCAGCAACCAGCAGAAATTCAATATCGCAGGCGCCATCTACCGCCAAGCGCTGACGCAGAGGACCACCAGCACGGCCACCGTCACGACGGAGGGCAGCGGCCGCCGGACCGTCGACCGGATCGCGTTGAGCTACCCGCTGGACATGGATTACACCTATGACGGCGACAAGAACCGGCAGGACGCCACGGCCGCGCAGGACTTCCGCACCGACGTGTCCCGCACGGTGAACGGGGGCGATGCCTTCCACAGCGCGTTCAGGAACACGCTGGCCGTCAAATCGGCGCTCCTCTTCAGCAGCACCGGCGGTCCCGCGCAGCGTGGGGGCGAGGAGGGCAGCCAGACCGTCACCTACGAAGACAGCCTGGGCAGTTGCTACCAGCGCAGCGTGGTGACGGCGGCCAATGTGCTCGCCTCCTTCCAGGACGGCGCGGGCTGCACGGGCGGCAACCGCCTGAACTGGCTGGCCCAGCCGGATGGCGCGCCGGCGCAGGCGCTGCTGGGCCGCATCTCGGAGCCTTGAGGCACAAATGCCCGCTCCCGGCCGACGCTGGGGGCGGGCGGCGAAGGCGCCTCTGGCCGGTGTCGCGTCGCGCCGGCCGGCGCTCTCAGGAGCGCAGGTCCTTGCCGTGGAACGCGCGCTCGAACTCCATGAACGCCGACGGCGAGTCATCCCTGACTTCCAGCCGCGAATCCGTGTAGAACTCGGAGCGTCGGTCGGACACCGGTCCACCGAAGGGATCGTCGGACCGGCGCAGCACCGCCACCGCCATCTGCGACCGCAGGCCCGCGAGCACGGGATCGGACCAGTTGCTGACGAGGGCTTCGAACTGCTTCAGCGCCTTCGCGATCACTTCCACCGGCAGATCGTTCAGCGCTTCCTGGCCACGGGCCGCCAGCGCGCGCTCGACGTAGCCGAGATGACGCATCACCCGCCGTGTCTGGCGATGCGTGTCGAGCAGTTTCTTGAGCGCCATGCCGGTGGACTTCTGCGCCTCGAGGGCGCTGCTGTCCGGCGGCGAGGGTTCGGGCGGAGGGGCCGCCACGCGGATGCCGATACGCCGGCCCTTGCGCTCCAGGCGCACGTCGGTCGAAAGGAGCCGGGCCATGCGGCGGAAGGGCGCCGCGAGCAGGGCGACGCCTCTGAGGGAGGCCAGGCGGGACGTGGACATAGGCGGCGGAGGATCCCAGACCCCCCACCGCGAGTCAGCACCAATTCCTAACGGCCGCTCGCGATGCCGTCGGCAACGCGAACTAGCTCACCAAAAGGACCGTGGCGCTCAGGCCGGGCCGGGCTTCTCGCCGTCGGGGGTCTCCGACGCAGGCGCGGGCGGCGAGCCAGCGGCCTTGCGCTGGGCCTTCTCTTCCTTCTTCTTTTTCTTGGCGAGTTCGCGTTGACGTTTCTCGTACTGGTAGTTCGGGGTAGCGATGGTGGCCTCCGTGAGGTTGGGGGTGATCGAGGAGCCTGAGGACGACTCGGCGAGGGCGCGAACGCGGACGATCTCCTGACGGTGGATGTTGGCCCCGGTGGTCGTGAGACGCAAATTGCCACCATGCCATTCCAGCCAGTCCAGATCCACCAGCCGGTCGATCAGCTGTTCGGGGATCTCGCTGGCCTGGCGTCTTTGCAGGGCATCGACACTTTGGCGCAACGACACCCGGAGCTCGTCGAGGGTTTGGGGGACAGGCATGGAACACCTCCGCGCGTGTCGCGCCGCGACATGCGGCGCGAACAGAGTCGCCAAGCAATCAAGGCGAGGGCTTGCACGGCGTCCGTCGGAGGAAAACCAGGCGAAGACTTCGGGATGACAGGCTCACGGTCTATCGGGCGATCGTAGCGCAGCGGCACGGACGCTCGTTTCGCGCCCGCCAACCCCCTCACGATCCCCGTGTCAGGCCCCCCCGGGCCGCGCTCCCGAACGACACCGTGGACAACCATTCTGACGAGAAGGCGAGCCCCCGATCTCCCGGGCCGTGACACCGATCACGGTGCTCCTCCCCTCGTTCGCGGGGGCCGGGACCACCCCTTCCGTACTGCGTCACGCTCGTCCGAAGTGGTGATATCGGCAGCGGTGATTTCAAAAATATCATTTCCTCACCCCATGCCGCCAGACTGATCGGCCGCCCACCGCAGCCGCCCGCGCCCTTCCGAGCGCCGTTTGTCTCAAGAGCAGATCCATGAATGGTCTTTCCATCAAGAAGCAGCTGTCGTTTGCCTTCGCCGCGCTGGTCGCGGTGGTGATGCTGGTCAGCGCCGTCGCGCTGCGAGGCCTCGCCGCCGCGGATGCACGGTTCGCCGGGTTCGTGCACGGCATCGATGAGCGGGAATCGATGGCCGTCGACGTGCGCATCGCCGCCAACCGCCGCGCCATCGGCGTGCGGGACATGGTGATCGCCAAGGAAGCGGCGGACGTCGAGTCCGCCCGAAAGATGGCCCTCGACGCCCACTCGGCGATCGGCGAGCACCTGCGCAAGCTCAAGGACGCGGTGGCCGCCGCGCCCGAAGCCAGCCCCCGCGAACGCGAGTTGGTCGCGCGTCTCCTGGAGGTGGAGGGGCGTTATGGCCCGGTCGCGGCGAACATCGTCGAGCTGGCGTCCTCCGGCCGGCGCGACGAGGCGATGACCGCCATGACCCGTGACTGCCGCCCGCTGCTGGCGGCGCTGCTGGCCGCCACACGCGAGTACGTCGACTTCGCCGCCCGTGCGGCCGACGAGGAGATCGCCGCGTCCACCGCCCAGTACCAGGCGCAGCGCTGGTGGCTGACGCTGCTCAGCCTCGCCGCCGTGGCGGCCGCCTGCGGCCTGGGCTGGCTGATCACGCGCCGCCTGATGAGCGCGCTCGGCACCGAGCCGGCGCAACTGGCCGACGCCGCCCGCCGCATCGCCGACGGCGACCTGCGTCCGGTCGAAGGCGCCGCGCAAGCGCCGGCGGCCAGCGTGCTCGCCTCGATGGGGGCGATGCAGGGTCAACTGCTCGCGCTGATCGGCCAGGTGCGGGGCTCCGCCGAGCAGATCGCCGACGCCAGCACCCGCATCGCGCAGGGCAACAACGACCTGTCGTCGCGGACCGAGGAACAGGCCGCGGCGCTCGAGGAGACCGCCGCCTCGATGGAGCAGCTCAGCGCCACGGTGCGCCAGAACGCCGACAACGCCCAGCAGGCCAACCAGCGGGCGCGCGAGGCCAGCGAGGTCGCGACCCGCGGCGGCGAGGTCGTGGGCCAGGTGGTCGACACCATGCGTGGCATCCACGAGAGCAGCCGCCGCATCGCCGACATCATCGGCGTCATCGACGGCATCGCGTTCCAGACCAACATCCTGGCGCTCAACGCCGCGGTCGAGGCCGCCCGCGCCGGCGAACAGGGCCGCGGCTTCGCCGTCGTCGCCGCCGAGGTCCGCAGCCTGGCGAGCCGCTCGGCCGGAGCCGCCAAGGAGATCAAGCAGCTCATCGGCGACAGCGTCGCCCGCGTCGAGTTGGGCAGCGGGCTGGTCGACCAGGCCGGCGCCACGATGACCGAGGTGGTCGGCGCGATCCGGCAGGTGTCGGACATCGTCGGCGAGATCAGCGCTGCCAGCGTCGAGCAGAGCGCCGGCGTCGCCCAAGTGGGCGAAGCCATCACGCAGATGGACCGCGCCACGCAGCAGAACGCCGCGATGGTCGAGGAGAGCGCCGCCGCGGCGGACAGCATGAAGCGCCAGGCGATCGACATGGTCGGCGCGGTCGCGGTGTTCCGCACCGATGGACAGCCGCCGCGCCCCGCGCAGCCCGTGCAGGCAGTGCAGCGGGACGGGCAGGAGAAACCGGCCTGGCAGGACCGCCAAGTGCGGCCTGGTCACCAGTTCCCGCAGGCGAAGCAGTTGCCGCGCGCGCTCGAGGCGAGCCGTCCTGCGGCCATCACGTCGCCAGCGCCCGCGTTGCGCCGCGACAACCCGCGCGCCGAGCCGGCACGGGCAGCCCCGGTGACGTCGTGGGTGTCACGCAAGCCCGCCCCCGCGCCCGTGACGGCAGCGGCGGCGAACGCGGTCATCCGTGTCGTGGCCGCCACGGCGACCCCGGCGAGACGGGGCGCGCCGGCGCCCGAGTTGCTGGTGGTGCCGACGAAACCGGCCTCTCGCAAGATCGCCGAGCCGGTCCTCGCCGGTGACGACGACTGGACGAGCTTCTGACCGGCGAGCCCGCCCTCGCGCGGCGCGAGCCAGAGTGATCGCGGCCGGCTCTGCGACCTCCCAGGCGAGCGCGACCATGCTCGGCGCGAGCTGCAGCCCCGCAGGCACCGGCCCGCGAGCCGTTAGCGCCTCGGGACTTTCCTGTCCCGAAAGCAAAGGATGTTGTCGGCGGCCGGGCGTGACTATGCTGCCCGCACCGCCGCGGTGCCTGCCGCCAAGGAGACGCCCATGCCGGCCGCCCATTCCGCCAGTCCGCTGGTTCGCATCGATTACCCCCACATCGCCCGGCGCGAGATGCTGGCCTTCCTGCCGCCGGACTGCCTGCGGGTGCTGGACGTCGGGTGCAACACCGGCGCGTTCGGGGAGGCGGTCAAGACCGCGCGCCCCGGCACCGAGGTCTGGGGCGTGGAGCCCGACGCCGGCGCCGCCGAGCGCGCCGGCCAGCACCTGGATCGCGTGCTGCAAGGCTATTTCGACCCGACGCTGCCGCTGCCCGAGGCGCACTTCCACGCCATCGTCTTCAACGACGTGCTCGAGCACATGCCCGATCCCTGGGCCGCGCTGAACCACGCCGCGCCGCTGCTGGCGCCCGGCGGCGTGGTCCTGGCCTCGCTGCCCAACCTGCTGCACCTGGACACGATCTGGCCGCTGCTGCACGACCGCGACTTCCGCTACGAGCGCTGCGGCGTCCGCGACCGCACCCACCTGCGCTTCTTCACTCGCACCAGCGCGATGAGGATGTTCGACGAGTGCGGCTACGAGGTGCTCAGCGTGCAGGGCATCAACGAGCAGTGGTACACGCCGTCGATCAAGCGGCGGCTGGCCTTCCGGCTGTTCGGGCGGCAGCTGGAGGAGACGAAGTACGTGCAGTTCGCCTTCGTCGCCCGGCCGGCGCCGCAGCGGCTGGCGTCCTGAGCCGGCGGGGCGCGCGGCGTTCGCGCTATCGCCCAATCGCCCAATCGCCCAATCGCCCCACCGCCGACCGGAGTCCTCGCCAGCCGCGACAATGCGCCGCATGCGCGCCCTGATCGATCTGCTGATCCAGCACGACTTCCTGCTCGTCTTCCTCGTGACGCTGGCCGCGCGCATCGGCGCGCCGCTGCCGGCGGCGCCGCTGCTGGTGGTGGCCGGGGGGCTGGCGGCGGCGGGGCGGCTGTCGGCGCTGTCGCTGGTCGTGGCCGCGGTGCTGGCCAACGTGCTGGGCGACGCGATCTGGTTCATCGCCGGGCGCACCCATGGCCACCGCGTGCTGCGGCTGCTGTGCCGCGTCTCGCTGTCGCCGGACGTCTGCGTGCGCCAGAGCGAGAGCCTGATCGCGCGCTGGGGCGGCAGCTCGCTGCTGGCGGCCAAGTTCCTGCCCGGCATCTCGGTGGTCGCCGCGCCGATGGCCGGCGCGCTGGGCATGGGCTGGCGGCGCTTCGTCGCCTACGACGCCGTCGCCGGCCTGGTGTGGACGCTGTGTTTCCTCGGCCTGGGCCTGGTCTTCAGCGACCAGATCCAGGACGTGCTGGACGCGCTGTCCAACGCCGGCCTGCTGGCGCTGGCGGCGCTCGGCGCGGTGCTGTTGCTCCTGATGGGCAACCGCTGGCGCCGTCGCCGCCAGATGGCGCGGCTGCAGGGCGAGGTCGAGCGCATCAGCGTCGAGGACGCCGCCGCGCTGGTCGACCAGGACATGGCGCCGCTGTTCATCGACGTGCGCAGCGACCCCGGTCGCGCCGCCGATCCGCGCACGCTGCCCGGCGCGCTCAACATCCCGCTGACGCGCCTGCCCGACTACGCCGACCAACTCCCCCACGACCGCCTGCTGGTGCTGTATTGCAACTGCCCGAACGAGATCTCGGCAGTGCAGGGCGCCCACGAGCTGCTCCAGCGCGGCCATGCGCGGGTGCTGGCGCTGGACGGCGGCCTGGACGGCTGGCACGCGCTGCAGCGTCGCCGCGGCCGGGATCGCGGCGACAGCGGCGACGGCGATGCGGTCGATCCGCCGTCCTCGCCCGCGCCGACCGCCGCGCCGGCCGTCCCCTGATCTGAGGAGGGACGACGGCCGGGGCTGGCGCGCCGCTTGCATACTCGCCCCCATGACCGTCGCTGCCCTGCCTGCCGCCGTCCCGGTGCTCGCGCCGACCATCCTCGACCTGGAAGCCTCGGGCTTCGGTCGCGGCAGTTATCCGATCGAGATCGGCTTCGTCGAGCCGGGCGGGTTGCCGTTCTGCTCGCTGATCCAGCCGGCGCCCGAGTGGTCGCACTGGGACGAGCAGGCCGAGGCGCTGCACGGCATCTCCCGCGAGCTGCTGCTGCGCCATGGCCGGCCCCGCGAGTGGGTCGCGGACGAACTCAACCGGCGCCTGGCCGGGCAGACGGTCTATTCGGACAGCTGGGGCCACGACTACAGCTGGCTGTCCAAGCTCTTCGACAGCGCCGGCCGGCTGCCGCGCTTCCGCCTCGAGGACCTGCGCCGGCTGCTGTCCGAGGACGAGGCCGGCCGCTGGAACGCGGTGCAGCAGGAAGTACGCGCCGAGGCGCAATTGCGCCGTCACCGCGCCAGCGCCGACGCCAAGGTGCTGCAGATGACGCTGATGCGCCTGAAGCACGGCGCCACGACGCCGACGGCGGGCCTGAATGGCCGCGACCCGGCCGACTTCGGTCAATGCGGCTGAGCCCGCTGCGCGGCGGTCAGCCCCGGCCTGCGGGCGGCGTCTCGCCGGACGGCCCGAGCCGGTCGGCGCAGAGGCTGCCGTTGGACCGTCCCCGGCCCGCGCGCTTGGCGCGGTAGAGCGCCTCGTCGGCGCGGGTGACGAGGTCGTCGATGTCGGCCTGCCGGGCCCATTCGACGCAGAAACCGACGCTCGTGCCGATGTGCAGCTCCAGCGCCCCGATGCGGAACGGCATCGTCAGCGCATGCACCAGCTTGTCGGCGACCACCTGTGCGTCGACGGGCCGGGCGACGTGGGTCAGGAACACCGCGAATTCGTCGCCGCCGAGGCGGGCGACCAGGTCCTGCGGCCGCAGCGCATGCCGCAGCCGCCCGGCGACGGCCTTGAGCAGCGCGTCGCCGACCGGGTGGCCGTGCTCGTCGTTGACCGGCTTGAAGCGGTCCAGGTCCAGGTAGAGCAGCGCCACCAGCTCGTCGCGGTCGACCGCCCGGCCCAGCGCGGCGTGCACCTGCGACGCGAAGCCGGCCCGGTTGAGCAGTTCGGTCAGCGGGTCGGTGTTGGAGGCGCGCAGCAGTCGCAGCTGTTCCTGCTTCACGTCGGTCACGTCGCGCGCCACGCCGTAGGCGCCGAGGATGGTGCCGTCGTCGTTGAGCAGCGGCGCATAGGTGAGCTCGACGTAGCGGGTCTCGCCGCGATCGTCGCCGTCCAGCGGCATGGGCCGGCTGACGCCGTCGTCGTCGCGCATCTCGACCACGCTGGTCTCGCCCGCGAAGGCGCGCTGGATCAGCGGCTGCACCGCCGGATAGAGCTCGTCGAAGACCTCGGACGCGTGCCGGCCCAGCCAGGACCGCTCCGGGATGTCGAAGCGGCGCTCGAAGGCCTTGTTGCAGAACAGCACCCGTTCGTCGGTGTCGACGGCCAGCATCATGACGTTGACGCTCTGCGCCATCGCGCCCATGACGGCCTGGCTGCGTTCGCGCTCGCGGCGCGCGGCCAGCTCGGCGCTGATGTCGGCGAGGGTGCCGGCATGGGCGACGATGCGGTCGCCCAGCCGCATCGGCCGCATCCGCAGCCGCACCAGCAGCGCGCTGCCATCGCGGCGGATGAGCTGGTGCACGCGGTCCACCGGCTCGCCGCGCGCGACCAGCGCCGTCCATTGCGCGCGCGTGGGCTCGCGCTCGGCCGCCGGCAACCGCTCCAGCCAGCCCCAGGCCAGGGCGTCGCGGTCGACCTCCAGCAGGCGCAGGTAGGTCTCGTTGGCGTAGACGGTGCGGCCGGCGAGGTCGCAGCGGAACAGCCCCATCGGCGAGGCGTCGGCGGTGGCCTCGCTCTCCGCCTCGCGCAGCCGGGCGCGCTGCTGCAGCCGGGTGAACCAGGCCATCAGCCCGACCGCGATGGCGCTGATGACGACCGAGAAAACCAGCACCGCGCGGCGCTGCTGCAGGTAGCCGGCGAGGATGCGGTCGCGCTCGAAGGAGACGAACAGGCGCAGCGGATAGTCCTGCAGCACGCGGTAGGAAACGATGCGCTCGCGGCCGTCGGCCGGGCTGCGGGTCACGATGAACTGGCCGCTCGCCGGTGGGTGGGGCGGCACGACCTCGTCGCCGGGCACCTCGCGCAGGTTGCTGCCGATCAGTCCCGGCACCTCCGGCCAGCGCGCCATCGCGATGCCGTCGTCGCGTTCCAGCAGCACGGCCATGCCCGAGCGCATCGAGCGCGCGCGGTAGCTGCGCAGCAGCGTCTCCAGGTCGATGAAGCCGACGGTGGCGGTGAAGGGGCCGGCGGGCGCGCTCAGCCGGGTGGCCATCGGCATCACGAAGTGGGCACCCGGTCGCAGCCGCAGCGGCGCGCCGACGATGACGCTGGGCCCGCCGGGCCGGCCCAGTTCCGACAGGAAACTCTTCGGGCCGAGGTCCACATAGGGCTCGCCGGTCACCGAGGGGATGCGCCACAGGCGGCCCTCAGGACTGGCCAGCATCACGTCGGTCAGGCCGCGCGAGTTGTCGCGCAGCGAGTCGGCCAGCAGCGACACCGTCGCGTCCAGGTCCTGCCGCTCGTTGCGGCGCGTCATCAGCAGCAGGTCCAGCGTGCGCAGGCTGCCCTCGGTCTCGCGCAGCAGCTGCTCGGTGTCCTGCGCGGCGTTGAGGGCGATCGCATGCAGGTCCTGCTGGAGGTCCTCGACCAGCGAGCGCGGATACAGCAGCGCGAACCACAGCACCAGCGCCCACATCACCACCAGCACCAGGCCCAGCGCGAGGAAAGGGCCGTAGACCAGCAGGCGCCGCATCCGCAGGCGCTCGGCGACCGACTGGCTGAACAGGGAGGGAGCCATCCGCGGCATTTTGGACGCGCGGCGCCGGGGTTCAAACGCTCAGAAAGGGGGCACCGGCGGCCCTGTTCGGGGCACGTCAGGCACATGGCCGCCGGGGTCGTCGCGGGCCAGTTCCGTGAGGCATTTCAGGCACAGGCATTGCCCGGGCCAGCGCGTCGCCAGGTCGCGCTTGAGGCCCTCCCCCAGGCGCGTGCCGAAGCACGCGCACCAGCCGTCCTCGACACCGCAATGGAAACCGCCGCCGCAGCGCGGGCAGGCGGTGTTGTCGGGGAGCGGTGGGGGCGTGCTCATGGGGCGGGATTGTCGGCTGACTTGAATGCCACCCACGGGATTGCGCCCATCGCCAGCGAACCGGCTGAGCGGTGCTGGCTTGCTCGCGTTCGAGTCGGCATCAACGAAGGCGAGCGACTTCCAGCGCGGTCGCCGCCGTAGCGGGGAGATTGAAGAGCAGGTGCTGCAGACAAATGATGAAGAACGCGCGCCTGGGCCCCAGAGGCTGCCACGCGATATAGCTCGTGCCCATCATCGAAAAGAGCAGCAAGGCAGCGATCGCGCTCCATGAAGCGAATGCGGCATGCAGGGCAACGGCCACCACGGTCATCAGCCCGACCGCCTGACGATCCGAAAACCTGTTGCGCAGGAGGAGAAGGCCAATGACGACCAGGGCGTTCTCAAGCAGTGGTGCGAACAGCAGGCCGTCAAACAATACCCTGACTGGTGATTCGTCGAGAGGAAGTGCAGGCGTACCGATCAGCCAGGTGAATGGCCAGAGAATCGCCATGACAATCAGCCAAGCCAATAGCGCGGACGTCATTGAAAACTGAAACCAGCGTCCGTTGCGGACGAGCGCGTTGAAGTAGTTTGAAAGAAGCGCCATGTGATTAAAAGGGCCCGGTCGGGCCCTTTGCACATTCGTTAACCGAAAGTGCCAGCGCCCGATCCGGCACCGGTGGCGAAATCGGCTGCAGCGCCAGAATTGTTGTAATTGACGACGGCGTCGAAAGCGATGTCCAGCAACTTGCCAACGGCCCAGCCGCGGAGCAGCCCACCGCTGACTTGTTCCAGATCGCTCAAGTTCAATTCTTGGAGGTCATCCATTCTGCTTCTCTCTCTTCTCTATTCAAGTTGACGGGAAATTGCGCCCCGATTCGCCCTAAGGGAACTCAAGACGCGCTTCTTTATACATGACCGCCTCGCTCTCGCGGATCGCTCCCCCAAAGGGGCGGGATTCGAATATAAGAGGTGGGGCGTTAGTCAATATCAGATGCCGGCGAGCGACAGAATTGTCAGGTCTTACAGGTTTTGGTTCGAACCTATAACTGACATACCACCAACAACCAACCAAAATGGCTTGGCGTGAAGTGATACCGAAAATCCGCTCTTCACGTGGCACCCCCACGCCGTCTCCAAGAAGCGACAGCATGAAGATGAGTCCGCCCATGCAGGGGACTGCTTCCAGAACGTCCTGGAGTTGGCAGCGTCAGTGGCATTGGCCGCGAAGGTGGGGCCGGAGGAAGCGGCTATGGGATCGGCGGCGTTGACGCGCCGCACGCCTTCTTCAAATTCCCGGCGACAGCCGCTGTTGCGCTGCAGGCGTTCGCATCAGCCTGAGAGGCGACACCGGCCTCAGCCGAACAGCGCGCGATGCCGGTCTCGCAGCAGGTTCTTCTGCACCTTGCCCATCGCGTTGCGGGGCAGCTCGGTCTCGACGAACACCCGCTTGGGGACCTTGAACCCGGCGATGCGGTCCTTCAGCGACGCGATCAGCGTCGCGCCGTCCAGCGTGGCGCCGGCGCGCGGCACGACCACCGCGATCACGCCCTCGCCGAAGTCCGGGTGCGGCACGCCCACTACCGCGGACTCGGCCACGCCCGGCAATTCGTTGAGCCAGCCCTCGATCTCGGCCGGGTAGACGTTGTAGCCGCCGCTGATGATCAGGTCCTTGCTGCGGCCGACGATCGTCACGTAGCCCTGCTCGTCGCGGCGGCCGACGTCGCCGGTCTTGAACCAGCCGTCGGCGGTGAACTCCTCCTTCGTCTTCTCCGGCATGCGCCAGTAGCCGGCGAAGACATTCGGCCCGCGGACCTGGATGTGGCCGATCTCGCCCTCGCCGGTGCTGGGGCAGGGCGCGCCGGCGTCATCGACGACGCGTAGGCCCACGCCCGGCAAGGGGAAGCCGACCGTGCCACCGCGGCGCGGGCCGTCCTCGGCCCGGTAGGGGTTGGAGGTCAGCATGACGGTCTCGCTCATGCCGTAGCGCTCCAGGATGGTGTGGCCGGTGCGGCGCTGCCATTCCTGGAAAGTCTCGATCAGCAGCGGCGCCGAGCCGCTGATGAAGAGCCGCATCCGCGCGCAGGCGTCCGCGGTCAGCGTGGCCTGCTCGAGCAGGCGCACGTACAGCGTCGGCACGCCCATGAACAGCGTCGCGTCGGACAGGCGCGCGATGACGGCGCGCGGCTCGAAGCGGTTGAACCAGAGCATGCGCGCGCCGGCCAGCAGCGCGCCGTGCGACGCGACGAACAGGCCGTGCACATGGAAGATCGGCAGCGCATGGATCAGCACGTCGTCCGCCTGCCAGCCCCAGGCATGGCGCAGCACCTCGGCGTTGGACAGCAGGTTGCCGTGGCTGAGCATCGCGCCCTTGCTGCGCCCGGTCGTGCCGCTGGTGTAGAGGATGGCGGCCAGGTCGTCCGGCTGCTTCGCCGCCACCTGGTGGCTGTCGGGCATCTGCACCGCGCGGTCCAGCAGCGTGCCGCTGCGGTCCTCGTTGAGGGTGAACACCCAGGGCACCTTGGCCTGGAAGGCCAGCTTGCTGATCCAGCCGAAGTGCTTGCCCGCGCAGACCACCACGGCCGGTTCCGCGTTGCCGATGAAGTACTCGAGCTCGGCCGCCTGGTAGCCGGTGTTCAGCGGCAGGTAGACATAACCGGCGCGCAGCACCGCGAGGTAGAGCAGCAGCGCCTCGACGCTCTTCTCGGTCTGCACCGCGACGCGGCTGCCGGCGGGCAGGTCCAGCGAGTCCAGCAGGTTGGCGATCATCGCCGTGGCGCGGTCGATGTCGCGCCAGCTGTAGCGCTGGCCGGCATCGGGGCCGTCGGCCAGTTCGATGGCGCAGGCGTCCAGGTCGTCGGAGAAGTTCGCGCGCAGTGCCGCGAAGAGATTGGCGTTGGGTGTCATGTCCGTCGGCGGGAGTCAGGCAGGGAGCATCAATCCAGTTTCGCACCGGAGCGCTTGACCACGTCGGCCCAGCGCACCACCTCGCCATGCACGTACTTGCCGAAGGCGTCGCCGTAGAGGTTGGGCATCTCGGTGCCCAGGCCGGTCCAGATCGTCTTGAGCTCCTCGGTGGCGAAGGCCTTGCGCAGCTCGGCCTGCATCGCGGCGACCGCCTCCTTGGGCGTGCCCTTGGGCGCCCACAGGCCGTACCAGGTCGAGACCTGGTATTGCGGGATGCCGGCCTCGACGGCGCTGGGGATGTCGGGGAAACCGGGCGCGCGCTTGGCCGAGGCCACCGCCAGCGCCTTGATGCGGCCGCCGCGGATGTGGGCCGCCGACGAGCCCAGGCCGTCGAACATCAGGTCCACCTGGCCCGCCATCAGGTCCTGCAGCGCCGGACCGGCACCGCGGTAGGGAATGTGGGTGATGAAGGTCTGCGTCTGCAGCTTGAAGAGTTCGCCCGCCAGGTGGTGGGAAGTGCCGTTGCCGGCCGAGCCGTAGTTCAGCTTGCCGGGGTTCTTCTTGAGCAGGTCCAGCAGGCCCTTCACGTCGGTCGCCTGGACCTTGCCCGGGTTGATCACGATCACCTGCGGCACGCTGGAGATCAGGCCGACGGGGACGAAGTCCTCCTCCAGCTTGTACTCGAGCTTCGGATACATGGCCGGCGCGATCGCGTGGTGGACCGCGCCCATGAAGAAGGTGTAGCCGTCGGGCGCGGCCTTCGAGGCGAGCGTCGCGCCGACGGTGCCGCCGGCACCGCCCTTGTTGTCGATGATGAACTGCTTGCCGGTCTGCTTGGTCAGCACCGCCGTCAGCGGCCGCGCGAAGGCATCGGTGCCGCCGCCGGCCGGGAAGGGCACGACGATGGTGACCGGCCGGCTCGGCCAGGCGCCCTGCGCGAAGGCCGACGGCGCGAACGCGGCACCGAAGGCGCCCGCGCCGACAGCGGCCAGGGTGGCGGCGCCGAGCACGCGGCGGCGGGACGGGGAAGTCGAAGTCATGGCGGTCTCCTCTGGGCCTCTGCGGGCGGTGGTGTCGTGATGAAGGGCAGGCGATGGGGGGAAATCGGGATGTGGCATCGGTGGGGGACGGCGCGGCGCCGGCTCACAGCAGTCCGCTGACGGCGCGCGCGGTGGCGATCTCCCCTTGGGTGAAGGCTTCGTGGTGCTCCTCGATCCGGTCGAGGTCGTACAGGTAATTGACCATCATCCCGTGCGACTGTTTCAGCCCCTTGGCGGAGCGGTCGCCCCCAGGGTTCAGGCGCTCGAGCCGCGCGCCGTTGTCCAGGTGGAAGCGCGCGACCGGATCGCCGCCGGGCAGCGGCGTCTGGCCGATCAGGTAGACGGCGGCGAGCTGGCGCAGGTCGGCCTGCAGCGCCTCGTCCTCGAGCGCGGCCGGCCCCGCGAGCGCCGCGGCCGTGTGGTGCCGCACGCGCTCCAGCGCCTGCGCGGCGCGCTCGCGCTGCGCCGGCTTGAGGCCCGCCAGCTCGTCCAGCGACGACAGGCCCTGCAGCCAGGCGGCGAAGCCGGGCAGCGGCGACAGCGTGCAGAACTGCTTGATCCGCGGCAGCTCGCGCTTGAGGTGCTCGGCGACGCGCTTGATCAGGAAGTTGCCCAGCGACACGCCGCGCAGGCCCGGCTCGCAGTTGCTGATCGAGTAGAAGACGGCGGTCTTGTAGCTGCTGGCCGGCAGCGGCTCGGCGCGCTTGGCGATCAGCGGCGCGATCGCGTCCGGCATGTCCGCCAGCAGCGCGACCTCGACGAAGATCAGCGGCTCGCTGGGCAGCTGCGGATGGAAGAAGGCGAACAGCCGCCGGTCCGGCAGCAGGCGCCGGCGCAGGTCGTCCCAGCCATCGATCGCATGCACCGCCTCGTGGTGGATGACCTGCTCCAGCAGCCGCGCGGGGGAGTTCCAGTCCACCTGCCGCATCTCCAGGAAGCCCGGGTTGAACCAGGAGGACAGCAGGTGCAGCAGGTCGGCGTCGACCATGCGCCAGTCGGGATGGGCCTTGAGGCCTTCCAGCAGCCGGCGCCGCATCCGCACCAGGGTGCCGGTGCCGCCCGGCGCCCGGTTCAGGCGCCGGAAGAGCTCCTGCCGGGGCGGCTCGCTGAGCTCGGTGAGCGCGCGCAGCGTCTCGGTGCCGGGCGCGTCGGCGTAGGCCTGCGCGGCGCGCAGCACGGCGGCCGGCTCGGGATTGAAATCGGCGGCCAGCTTGTCGAAGACGGCCGGCCAGGCGGGCGCAGGCAGCGCGCCCATGCGGCCGATCAGGTCCTGCGCCAGGCCCAGGCTGTTGGCCTGGCCGCGCTCGGACAGGAGCTTGCGCGCCAAGGCCAGCACCTGCCTTGCCGCGCGCGCCGAAGTCCAGGAGTCCACGATGGCCATGAGGGCGGTTTATAGCTGGATCGGCCGCGACGCGGGCAGGCCGCCGCCTCAGGGAATCCCCAGGGCGGGCGTGCGGGTGGGATGGCCCTCGCACCGCCGGGCCGGCTGCTACATTGCCTCGCATCAGATCCGAGGCGGCCTCACGCGGTGGCGGCTCGACCCGGACACGGCCCCGGAAACGGCCCCGAACACGGCCCCGGACAGAGCCCCGGACAGAGCCCCGGACAGGGCCCGGACGCTTCGCCCCGGAGCGGCCTGGGTGCAGCCAAGGAGACAAGCCATGAACGACATTCCGCAGGACGCCGACGCGGTGTTGCGGCTGGCGGCGCAGTCGATGTTCGACGTGCTGGCCAGCACGGCCCAGGGCGCGATGGTGGTGAACCGCGCGCACCGCGTCGTCTGGATCAGCGAGGGCTACAAGCGCTTCCTGCCGGCGCTGGGCTTCCGCGACGAGTCCGAGTTCGTCGGCCGCCGCGTCGAGGAGGTCGTGCCCAACACGCTGATGGCGCAGGTCATCGACACCGGCCAGCCCATCCTGGTGGACCTGCTGACCAACAAGGCGGGCACCTTCCTCGTCAGCCGGCTGCCGCTGCGCGGCCCGGGCGGCGAGGTGATCGGCGCGATGGGCATGGTGCTGCTCGACCATCCCGAGACGACGATGCAGCCGCTGATGAACAAGTTCGCCTGCCTCCAGGCGGAGCTCGACGAGACCCGCCGCCAACTGGCCGCCGAGCAGTCGCGCAACCGCCGGCCCAAGCACCGCATCATCGACTTCGTCGGCGCGAGCGCCGCGGCGGTCGAGGTCAAGCGGCAGGCGCGCCGCGTCGCGCAGGCCGACGCCACGGTGCTGCTGCTGGGCGAGACCGGCACCGGCAAGGAGCTGCTGGCGCATGCGATCCACGCCGCCTCGCGGCGGGCGGGCAAGCCGCTGGTGTCGGTCAACATCGCCGCGGTGCCGGAGACGCTGCTGGAGGCCGAGTTCTTCGGCGTCGCGCCCGGCGCGTACACCGGCGCCGAGCGCAAGGGGCGCGACGGCAAGTTCCGGCTGGCCGATGGCGGCACGCTCTTCCTCGACGAGATCGGCGACATGCCGCCCGCCTTGCAGGCCAAGCTGCTGCGCGTGCTGCAGGAGCAGGAGCTCGAGCCGCTGGGCAGCAACGAGGTGGTCAAGGTCGACGTGCGCGTCATCGCCGCCACCAGCCGCGACCTCGAGGCCATGGTGCGGCGCGGGGAATTCCGTGCCGACCTGTTCTACCGGCTCCATGTGCTGCCGATCCGCCTGCCGTCGCTGCGCGAGCGGGCCGAGGACATCGAATCGCTGGTCGAGGTGCTGCTCGAGGACATCGCCCGCCGCGGCGGACTGGCGCCGAAGACGCTGAGCCCCGCGGCGCTGCGCGCGCTGACGGGGCGGCCGTGGCCGGGCAATGTCCGCGAACTGCGCAACGCGCTGGAGCAGGCCTTCCTGATGAGCGACGAGGCGCAGCTGGAGCCGCGCCACTTCGGCCTGAGGGATCCCGGCGTGCCGATGCCATGCCCGCTGGGCGCGGGGCTCGCGCGCGGGATCGCCGCGATGCCCGAGCCCCCGGCGGGCTCGCCGGCGGCGACGGCCTTCCACCGGACGCCGGGTGGCGAGCCACAAGCGACCTGGGCGCACGACCGGATCGAGGACGGGGCGTTCATGCCGGCGTCGATGGCGGCGTCCGGTCCCGCCGCGACGCTGCCGGCCCGCAAGGCCGAGCTGGAGCGTGCCGCCATCGCGCAGGCGCTGCGCCGCACCAACGGCAACCGCATGGCGGCGGCGCGCCTGTTGGCGATCTCCCGCGCCACGCTCTACGAGAAGCTCGCCAAGTACCCGGAACTGGCTTCAGGCTGACGCGTACGCCTGCACCCCGGCGCGAGCCCGGCGCCACATCGTCACGTTTGGGCCGTGTTCATGGGCTTCATCGAGGGTTCGAGGGCTTGCCGCGCGCGGGGCGCATGCGCATATTGCAGGGCAGGGAACACAACGACGACCGGACGCACCGGCCCGCCCAGGAGACCTCATGAACACGCTGACCACGCCCGCGCCCGGCTTCCATGCGGCCGCGTCCACTGCCGCCGAGTCCTCCGCGGGCGCCACGGGATCCGCGCGGCCCGCGCCGCGCCGGGCCTGGACGCTGGCGACCAAGCTGCGCGTCGCGGTGCTCGCGGCGGTGGTCGGCTTCGTGGTGCTGGTGATGTGGCTCAGCCACCGGTCGGCGATGAGCCTGCTGGACGTGAAGATGATCACGACGGTGGAGCAGGTCAAGAACGCCGAGCAGATCGCCAAGCGCTACTTCGACCGCATCGGCGCCGGCGGCCTGACCGAGGCCGAGGCCCGCAAGCAGGCGGCGGCGGAGATCGGCAAGATCCGCTACTCCGGCAACGAGTACCTCTGGATCAACGACATGAGCCCCAAGATGGTCATGCACCCGATCAAGCCGGAGCTCAACGACAAGGACCTGTCCGGCAACAAGGACCCGAACGGCTTGAAGCTGTTCGTCGCCTTCGTCGACACGGTCAAGAGCCAGGGCAGCGGCTTCGTCGACTACCTCTGGCCCAAGCCCGGCGCCAAGGATCCCGAGCCCAAGCGCTCCTACGTCGCCGGCTTCAAGCCCTGGGGCTGGGTCATCGGCTCGGGCGTCTACATCGACGATGTCTCCGCGATCGCGCGCCGCGACGCGACGATCGCGCTGACGCTGGTGATCGCCGTGGGCATCGCCGCGATGGTGGCGGTCGAGTGGTTCGCGCGCGGCCTCAAGCGCCGGCTCGACCAGATGCGTGAGGTCGTCGAGGCCGTGGCCAACGGCGACCTGCGCGCCCAGGTGCTCGGCAACCAGGCGGCCGGCAGCGACGAGATCGGCGTGGTGCTGACGCAGGTGGCGGCGATGCAGGTCCGGCTCAGCGACCTGGTGCGCGCGATCCGCGACGCCACCGACTCGATCCAGCATGCCTCGCAGGAAGTGGCCATGGGCAGCCAGGACCTGTCTCAGCGCAGCGAGCAGGCGGCCTCCAGCCTGCAGCAGACGGCGGCTTCGATGCAGGAGCTGACCCAGCAGGTGACGAACTCCGCGCAGGCGGCGCACCAGACCAACCAGCTCGCCATCGGCGCGGCGGACCGGGCCAAGCTCGGCGCCGACGTGATGGGCGAGGTGGTGCAGACCATGGACGGCATCGCCGGCGCCAGCCGCAAGATCTCCGACATCATCTCGGTCATCGACGGCGTGGCCTTCCAGACCAACATCCTGGCGCTGAACGCCGCGGTCGAGGCCGCGCGCGCCGGCGAGCAGGGGCGCGGCTTCGCGGTCGTCGCCAGCGAGGTGCGGGCGCTCGCGCAGCGCAGCGCCAACGCCGCCAAGGAGATCAAGGCGCTGATCAACGACTCGGTCTCGCGCGTCGACGCCGGCAGCGCCCAGGTCGGCCGCGCCGGCGAGGCGATGGGCCAGATCCTGCAGTCGGTGCAGCAGGTCAGCGGCACCGTCGCCGAGATCAGCCAGTCCAGCGCGGGCCAGTCCGACGGCCTCGCGCAGATCAACCAGGCCGTCGCCCACCTGGACGACATGACGCAGCAGAACGCGGCGCTGGTCGAGCAGACCGCCGCCGCGGCCGAATCGCTGCAGCAGCAGGCCCGCCTGCTCAACGCGCAGGTCGCGACCTTCCGCACCTGAGCCCGCGCGGCCGGGCCGCGCGCACCGCCTGGACTCCGGACACAGCGTCTGGAGTCCGGACAGGCTTGTGTTCGCCACCGCACGCCACTGTCTGGAGTCCGGACGGTGGCGTGGCCATGGGTGCGGTGAATCCGAGGGTTCTCCCGCACGGCACGGGCCTTGCGAAAGAGGGGCACGAGACCGGCGCACGACCGGTCCGCCCCACAGGAGACCCGGCCCATGACCCCTGGCTTCATCCGCGCCACCGCTGGCGCGGCCCTGGCGCTGAGCGCCGCCTTCGGCGCGAGCCTTCCCGCGTTCGCGCAAGGCAAGGAGATCCGCATCGCCCACGTCTACAGCCGCACCGGCCCGCTCGAGGCCTACGGCAAGCAGACGCAGACCGGCTTCCTGATGGGCCTGGACTACGCGACCGGCGGCACGATGACGGTCGCCGGCCGCAAGCTGGTCGTCCTGGAGAAGGACGACCAGGGCAAGCCGGACGTCGGCAAGAGCCAGCTGGCGGCGGCCTACGGCGACGACAAGGCCGACCTGGCCGTGGGCCCGTCCTCGTCGGGCGTGGCGCTCGCGCTGCTGCCGGTGGCCGAGGAATACAAGAAGATCCTGCTGGTCGAGCCGGCCGTCGCCGATTCGATCACCGGCGACAAGTGGAACAAGTACATCTTCCGGACCGGCCGCAACAGCTCGCAGGACGCGATCTCCAATGCGGTGGCGCTGGACCGGCCGGGCACCGTGATCGCGACGCTGGCCCAGGACTACGCCTTCGGCCGCGACGGCGTGAAGGCCTTCAAGGACGCGATCAAGAAGGCCAGGGTCGTCCATGAGGAGTACCTGCCCACGACGACCACCGACTTCACCGCGGGCGCGCAGCGCCTGATCGACAAGCTCAAGGACCAGCCCGGCCGCAAGGTGATCTTCATCATCTGGGCTGGCGCGGGGAACCCGTTCAAGATCGCCGACCTCGACCTCAAGCGCTATGGCATCGAGATCGCCACCGGCGGCAACATCCTGCCGGCGATGGCCGCCTACAAGTCGCTGCCCGGCATGGAGGGCGCGACCTACTACTACTTCGGCATCCCGAAGAACCCGGTCAACGAGTGGCTGGTGGCCAACCACTACAAGCGCTTCCAGTCGCCGCCCGACTTCTTCACCGCCGGCGGCATGAGCGCCGCGATCGCGGTGGTGGAGGCGCTCAAGAAGACCGGCGGCGACACGACGACCCAGAAGCTCATCAAGGCGATGGAGGGCATGAGCTTCGAGACGCCCAAGGGCCGCATGACCTTCCGCGCGGAAGATCACCAGGCGATGCAGTCGATGTACCACTTCAAGATCAAGGTCGACCCCGCCTTCGCCTGGGGCGTGCCCGAGCTGGTGCGCGAGATCAAGCCGGAGGAGATGGCCATCCCCATCCGCAACGCGCGTTGAACGGCGGCGGCCCGTCCCGCGGCCCTGCCCGTCCACCGATCCCCGGCGCATGAGCGCCGCTGCCGAATCGCCACCGCCCGCGACTGGCTCGCGATCTGGTCGCCAACCCGTGGCGACCGGTCGCGGCGCGGCCCGGCGACCCACCACCGTCCCCGACGTCCAGGAGGTTTCCATGAAGTCTTCCGCAGTCCGTGGTTCCACGATCCGGGCGCTGGCGCCCGCCGCGCCGGCCTTCGCCCTGGCGGTCACGCTGGCCTTGGCCGCGGCGGGCGCCGCGCAGGCGGCGGCGCCGCTGCCGGCGCTCAACATCGACAAGACGAAGATCACCGTCTCGGGGCTGTCGTCGGGCGGCTTCATGGCCAACCAGCTCGGCTACGCGCATTCATCGACCTTCAAGGGCGTGGGCGTCTTCGCCGGCGGGCCCTACATGTGCGCCGGCCACAGCAACTACACGGCCTGCATGTACAACGCGACGATCCCGGCATCGGCGCTGAGCACGATGCAGGCCGACCTCAACAACTGGAGCGGCACCGCGATCGACGCCAAGAGCAACGTGGCCGCGCAGAAGGTCTACCTGTTCGTCGGCACCAGCGACGCGACCGTCGGGCCCAACCCGATGAACGCCGTGCAGACGCAGTACCTCGACAACGGCGTGACGGCGGCCAATCTCTCCTACGTGCAGCGCAGCGGCACCGCGCACGTGCTGCCCACCGACTTCGACGCGAGCGGCAACACCAGCTGCGGCACCAGCGCCTCGCCCTACATCGCCAACTGCGGCTACGACGGCGCCAAGGCCGTGCTGACGCAGCTGTACGGCCCGCTCAATGCGCGCAACGACAGCCCGGCCGCGGCGAACTACGTCGAGTTCGACCAGACCGCGTTCAGCACCAACCCCGGCCTGGCCACCAGCGGCTGGGCCTACATCCCGGCCAACTGCGCGGCGGGCCAGTCCTGCAAGCTGCATGTCGCGCTGCATGGCTGCCAGCAGAACTACGCGACCATCGGCGACAAGTTCGTGAGGAACACCGGCTTCTCGCGCTGGGCCGACACCAACAGCATCGTCGTGCTGTTCCCGCAGACCCGGGTGGACAACATCGCGCGCTCGACGGCCGCCAGCGGCCTGCTGCCCAATCCCAACGGCTGCTGGGACTGGGTGGGCTGGTACGGCTCCAACTTCGCGCAGAAGGCCGGGACGCAGGTCGCCGCGATCAAGGCGATGGTGGACCAGGTGTCGGGCGGCGATCCCGGCGACCCCGGCGATCCGGGCACGCCGGCGCCGGTCTGCTTCACCTCGTCGAACTACACCCACACCGTCTCCGGCCGCGCCTACGCGCTGTACGGCCTGACCTACGCGAATGGCTCCAACCAGGCCATGGGCCTGTGGAACATCTACGCCACGACGACGCTGAAGCGGACCGCGCCCAACTACTACGTGATCGGCACCTGCCCCTGAGGCGCCGGCCAGCCACCCCCTGCACGCATGCTCGAGACCCGCGACCTCACCATCCGCTTCGGCGGCCACACGGCGGTGGACCGCGTCAGCTGCGCCTTCCATCCGGGCACGCTGACCGCCATCGTCGGGCCCAATGGCGCCGGCAAGACGACCTACTTCAACCTGATCTCGGGCCAGCTCGGCGCGAGCGCCGGGCGCGTGCTGCTCGACGGCGAGGAGCTGACGCGCATGGCCGCGCCGCTGCGCACCCGGCGCGGGCTGGGGCGGGCCTTCCAGCTGACGCAGCTGTTCCCGACGCTGAGCGTGCGGGAGAACGTGCGGCTCGCCGTGCAGTCGCGCCGTGGCGAGGGACTGCGGATGCTGTCGGTCTGGCTGCATCACCGGGAGCTGCTGGACGAGGCGCAGGCCATCGTCGAGCGCGTCCGGCTGGGACATCGCGCCGACGCGCCGGCGGCCAGCCTGCCGCACGGCGACCAGCGCAAGCTGGAGGTGGCGATGCTGATGGCGCTGCGGCCCAAGGTCTACCTGTTCGATGAACCCACCGCCGGCATGAGCGTCGACGAGGTGCCGGTGATCCTGGACCTGATCCGCGCGCTGAAGGTGGAGGGGGCCCACACGATCCTGCTGGTCGAGCACAAGATGGATGTGGTGCGCGAGCTGGCCGACCGCATCGTCGTGCTGCACAACGGGCAGTTGGTGGCGGACGGCGAGCCGGCGGCGGTGATCGCCTCGCCGGTGGTCCAGAACGCCTACCTGGGCCTGGCGATGCCGGAGGCCGCATGAGCGCCGCCACCGATCGCGCGCTGCTGCGGCTGGAGGGCGTGCACACGCACATCGGCGCTTATCACATCCTGCATGGCGTCGACCTCGCGGCGCGCGAGGGCGAGGTCACGATGCTGCTGGGCCGCAATGGCGCCGGCAAGACGACGACGCTGCGCACGGTGATGGGGCTGTGGCGCGCGGGCGCCGGTCGTGTGCTGTTGGACGGGCGACCGATCCAGGCGCTGCCGACGCCGGAGATCGCGCGGCTGGACATCGCCTATGTGCCCGAGAACATGGGCATCTTCGGCGACCTGACGGTGCGCGAGAACCTGCTGCTGGCCGCGCGCGGGGCGCGCTCGCTGGACGAGCTGGACACCGCGCGGCTGGACTGGCTGTTCGGCCTGTTCCCGGCGCTGCGCAAGTTCTGGCTGTACCCGGCCGGCAAGCTCAGCGGCGGACAGAAGCAGATGCTGGCGATCGCGCGCGCGATGGTGGAGCCGCGACGGCTGCTGCTGATCGACGAGCCGACCAAGGGCCTGGCGCCGGCCATCATCCGCAACCTGATCGAGGCGCTGCAGGAGATCAAGCGCGGCCGTG
The DNA here is from genome assembly GCF_014193085.1 of Mitsuaria sp. BK041. Lineage (NCBI taxonomy): Bacteria > Pseudomonadati > Pseudomonadota > Betaproteobacteria > Burkholderiales > Sphaerotilaceae > Roseateles > Mitsuaria sp. BK041. The sequence goes on from NZ_JACHYT010000001.1 coordinate 288,983, forward strand.
ACGGCGCGCGCACGACGGTGCTGCTGGTCGAGCAGAACTTCATGGTGGCGCAGGCGCTGGGCGACGGGGTCGCGGTGATGGACGACGGCCGCGTCGTGCACGCCGGACGCATGGCGGAGCTGGCGGCCGACGAGGCGCTGCAGCAGCGCCTGCTGGGCCTGTCGCTGGCGGCGCACCAATGAGCGCCTTCTCGACGCCATCCTCCGCCGCGCCGTCGCCGGCGATCGACGTGGTGCCGCAGGCGCGCTTCGACCTGATTCCGCTGCTGCTGATCGCGGCGCTCGCGCTGGGCGCGCTGCCGCTGATCGGGTCGGCGTCGAGCTGGGCGACGCTGACGATCGCCGGGTTGGCGATGGGCCTGATCGTCTTCGTCATCGCCTCCGGCTTGACCCTCGTCTTCGGCCTGATGGACGTGCTGAACTTCGGCCACGGCGTGTTCATCGCGCTGGGCGCCTTCGTGGCCACGACGGTGATGGGTGCGATGGGCGGCTTCGTGGCGAGCCCCTCGCTGGCCGCGAACCTCGGCGCGGTGGCCGTGGCGGCCCTGGCGGGCATCGTCAGCGCGGCGGCGCTCGGGCTGGTGTTCGAGCGGGTGCTGGTGCGGCCGGTCTACGGCATGCACCTGAAGCAGATCCTGATCACGATGGGCGGGATGATCATCGGCGAGGAGCTGATCAAGCTCGTCTGGGGGGCGCAGATGATCCCGCTGCAGCCGCCCGAGTCGCTGCGCGGCGCGCTCATCGTCGGCGACGTGGCGGTCGAGAAGTTCCGGCTGCTGGCCGTCGTGGTGGGGCTGCTGGTCTTCGCCGGCCTGCTGTGGCTGCTGAACCGCACCAAGCTGGGTCTGCTGATCCGCGCCGGCGTGCAGGACCGCGAGATGGTGGAGAGCCTGGGCTACCGCATCCGGCGGCTGTTCGTCGCCGTGTTCGTCGCGGGTTCCGGTCTGGCGGGGCTGGGCGGCGTGCTGTGGGGGCTGTACCAGCAGAGCGTGATCCCGCAGATCGGAGCGCAGGTCAACACGCTGATCTTCATCGTCATCATCATCGGCGGCCTGGGCTCGACGCTGGGCTGCTTCGCCGGCGCGCTGCTGGTGGGGCTGATGGCCAACTACTGCGGCTTCCTGGCGCCCAAGGCGGCGCTGTTCTCCAACATCGCGCTGATGGTCGCCGTGCTGCTGTGGCGGCCGCAGGGCCTCTATCCGGTCAGCCGCCGTTGAGCGGATCCCTCATGTCCCTGATCCGATCCCTGCTGTCCCACGACCTGCCGCGCAGCCGCGTGCTGGCGGCGCTGCTGCTGCTCACGGTGCTGGCGCTGGCGCTGACGCCCTTCGTGTTCCCCGGCACGAAGGCGCTCAACGTGGCGGCCAAGATCCTCGTGTTCATCGTGCTGGTCGGCAGCTACGACCTGCTGCTGGGCTACACCGGCATCGTCAGCTTCGCCCACACGATGTTCTTCGGCATCGGCGCCTACGGCGTGGCCATCGCGAGCACGCGGCTGGAGCCGGGCTTCGCGGCGCTGTCGATCGGCGTCGGCGGCGCGCTGGGGCTGTCGCTGCTGCTGGCGCTGGTCATCGGCCTGTTCTCGCTGCGGGTCAAGGCGATCTTCTTCGCGATGATCACCCTGGCCGTCGCCGCGGCCTTCCAGGGCCTGGCGTCGCAGCTGTCGGACTTCACCGGCGGCGAGGACGGCCTGAACTTCCGCCTGCCCGCGCTGCTGTCGCCATCGACCGAATTCCTCGAGGAGCCTTTCCTCGGCGTGTCCGTCGACGGCCGGCTGCTGAGCTACTACCTGCTCTTCGTCGTGACACTGGTGCTGGTGCTGGCCTTGCTGCGCATCGTCAATTCGCCCTTCGGGCGGGTGCTGCAGGCGATCCGCGACAACGACTTCCGCGCCGAGGCCATCGGCTACCGCCTGGTGACCTACCGGACGCTGTCCACGCTGCTGGCCGCGATGTTCGCGACGCTCGCGGGCGCGCTGCTCGCGATCTGGCTGCGCTACAACGGGCCGGACACCTCGCTGTCCTTCGAGATCATGCTGGACATCCTGCTGATCGTCGTGATCGGCGGCATGGGCACGATCTACGGCGCGGTGATCGGCAGCGCGCTGTTCGTGCTCGCGCAGAGCTACCTGCAGGACCTGATGCGCGTCGGCGCGTCGGCGGTGGAGGGCGTGCCGGTGCTGTCGCAGCTGATCGCGCCGGAGCGCTGGCTGCTGTGGCTGGGCGTGCTGTTCGTGCTGGCCGTGTACCACTTCCCGAACGGCCTGGTGGGGCGCCTGCGGCAGGCGAGGAGAAGCACTTGAAGTCGACGTCGAACTACCTGCGCTGCGAGGGCCGCGAACTCCATTACATGGACTGGGGCGATCCGGGCGCGGCGCCGGTCATCGCCTGGCATGGCCTGGCGCGCACCGGGCGCGACATGGACGACCTGGCGGCGCACCTGGCGCAGTCCGGGCGTTATCGCGTGATCTGCCCGGACACGATCGGGCGAGGGTTGTCGCAGTGGAGCCCGGACCCGGACAACGAATACCACCTGGCCTTCTACGTGAAGCTGGCGGTGGCGCTGGTGGACCAGCTCGGGCTGGCCAACTGCCATTGGGTGGGCACGTCGATGGGGGGCGCGATCGGGCTACTGGCGGCGGCGACCTCGTTGCGCGGCCGCATCCGCCGGCTCGTGCTGAACGACATCGGGCCGGAGCTCGCCGAACCCGCGATCCAGCGCATCCGCGCTTATGCCGGTGACCCGGCGGCTTTCGACACGGTGAGCGAGCTGGAGCGTTATTTCCGTCAGATCTACCAGCCCTACGGCTGGATGAGCGCGGCGCAATGGCGCCGGCTGACGGAGACCTCGACACGCCGCCTGCCGGACGGCCGGGTGACGCCGCACTACGACCCGGCGATGGTGCGCCAGTTCTTCGTCCACCCGGACGATTACAAGCGCTGGACCGAATGGGATTCGCTCAGCCTGCCGGTGCTGTGCCTGCGCGGGGAGAGCTCCGATCTGCTGTTGCCGGAGACGGCCGAGGCGATGCGGGTGCGCGGGCCCCGGGCGGAGGTGGTGACGGTGCCGGGTTGCGGGCACGCGCCCGCACTGAACGTGCCGGAGCACTTCGCGATCGTTGAGGGTTTCCTGGCGGGGGGCTGACGGTCGGTGCGCGTCATGGCGTTCATCGCTTGATCAGCCAGCCGAGGATGCCGCCGAAGGCGGCTGTCAGCTTCGGTCAGTCGTTGAGCTGCGGCAAATCGAGCCAGCGCGCCAGGCGCCGGCGCAGCGTCAGGAAGTCCAGCGGCTTGGTCAGGTGCTCGTCCATGCCGGCCTTCAGGCTGTCGGCCACGTCGCTGTCCAGCGCGTGCGCCGTCAGCGCCAGGATCGGAAAGCGCGGCAGCCTGCCCTGCGCCTGCTGCTCCCGCAGCCGGCGCGCGCATTCCAGGCCGTCCATGCCCGGCATCTGGATGTCCATCAGCACCAGGCTGGGCGCCGCGTACTCGCACAGGTCCAGCGCTTCCTGGCCATTGCGCGCGAGCTGCGTCTTCAAGCCCATCAGCGCCAGGAACTCCAGCGCGACCACCTGGTTGATCGGGTTGTCCTCGACCAGCAGCACGAACGGCTCGCCCGGGGCCGGGCGCTGGCCGGAAACCGTCGGATCGGTCATCGAGGAAGGGGGCGACGGCTTGGCGGACGCGTCCGACGTCATCAAGACCAGCGTGGTCTCGGAAATGGGATGGCCGTCGTTTCTGTCCATGTCGCTTGTCGTCCCCGCTCCGGTCGGGAGGCGAGGTATTCCCTGAAAAACGTCGCCCGCCGTTCAGGTCGAACCGGGGTCGGTGTTGCTCGGCGGCGACGGGGTCCATTGTTGCCGCACCCCCCGAAGACTAGCAAGTGTGCGGAAGTCATCGGTCGGAGGCCTTGACAAGAGGTATGCGAAGGCTTCCTGAACGGTCTCCTGCTTTCAATTGCTTACCACTGCGTCGCGCCGGTCACCTCGCGCGCGTCCCGCCGGCTGCTGCCAATTCATGGCGGCCGCCCTCCCTAGAATCATCGCCCACTGCCTTTTTCGAGGCTCCCGAGCCCACACCTCATGTCCGACGCCGATATCCGCATCCGCGGCGCCCGCCAGCACAACCTCAAGAACCTCGACCTGGATCTCCGGACCGGAGAACTGACCGTGGTGACCGGGCCGAGCGGCTCGGGCAAGTCCAGCCTGGTGTTCGACACGCTCTACGCGGAAGGCCAGCGCCGCTACGTCGAAACTTTCTCCGCCTACGCGCGCCAGTTCCTCGACCGCATGGACCGCCCGGCCGTCGACAAGGTGGAGGGCGTGCCGCCCGCCATCGCGATCGACCAGACCAACCCGGTCCGCACCAGCCGCTCCACCGTCGGCACGATGACGGAGCTCAACGACCATCTGAAGCTGCTGTTCGCGCGCGGCGCCGACCTCTTCGACCGCGACACCGCGCTGCCGGTGCGCCACGACACGCCGCAGACCATCCACGCCGAGCTGCTGGCGCGCACCGTCGACGGCGATCCGCGCCTGGTGCTGACCTTCCCGGTCGAGCTGCCGGAGACCGTCAGCGCCGGCGAGGTCGAGCAGTGGCTCTCCGCCTCCGGCTTCACGCGGGTGCAGTCGGAGCGCGTCGTCAACGGCCGCAAGGTGCTGGACGTGGTGGCGGACCGCTTCCGCATGCAGGGCGTCGAGCAGGCGCGCGCGATGGAAGCCATCGAGCTGGCGCTCAAGCGCGGCAGCGGCCGCATGACGGTCTACGTGCTGCCGGCCGAGGAGGGCGCCGAGCCGGTGCTCTGGCGCTACTCGACCGGCCTGCATTGCCCGGAGAGCGACATCCGCTACGCCGACCCGCAGCCGGCGCTGTTCTCGTTCAACTCGGCGATGGGCGCGTGCGAGACCTGCCGCGGTTTCGGCCGCGTGATCGGCGTGGACCTGGGTCTGGTGATCCCCGACGAGCGCAAGACGCTGCGCGGCGGTGCGATCAAGCCGATGCAGACGCCGGCCTGGAAGGAATGCCAGGACGACCTGCTGAAGTACGCCGGCGATGCCGGCATCCCGCGCGACACCGCGTGGAGCCAGATGACGCAGGCGCAGCGCGACTGGGTCATCGAAGGCAGCCCGAACTGGAACGGCAACTGGAACAAGCAGTGGTACGGCGTCCGCCGGTTCTTCGATTACCTGGAGAGCAAGGCCTACAAGATGCACATCCGGGTGCTGCTGTCCAAGTACCGCAGCTACACGGAATGCCCGGCCTGCCGCGGCGCGCGCCTCAAGACCGAGGCGCTGCTGTGGCGCATCGGTTCCAAGGCGCTGGCCGACGCGGCACTGCCGGCCGCGCAGCGCTTCATGCCGGAGGGCGTGAAGTGGACGCGCGCGCAGCTCGAGGCGTTGCCGGGCCTGTCGGTCCATGACCTGATGCAGCTGCCGATCCACCGGCTCAGACGCTTCATGGACGAGCTCCAGTTGCCGGGCTCGATGCTCGACGAGGCGCTGAAGCTGCTGCTCGACGAGATCCGCAACCGGCTCAAGTACCTGGTCGACGTCGGCATCGGCTACCTGACGCTGGACCGCCAGAGCCGCACGCTGTCCGGCGGCGAGGTGCAGCGCATCAACCTGACCACGGCGCTGGGGACCTCGCTGGTCAACACGCTGTTCGTGCTGGACGAGCCCAGCATTGGCCTGCACCCGCGCGACATGAACCGCATCGTCGAGGCGATGCAGCGCCTGCGCGACGCGGGCAACACGCTGGTGGTCGTCGAGCACGACCCGGCGGTGATGCTGGCGGCGGACCGGCTCATCGACATGGGCCCCGGCCCCGGCCAGCAGGGCGGCCAGATCGTCTTCGACGGCACGCCGGAACAGATCCGCGCCGCCGACACGCTGACCGGCGCCTACCTCGGCGCGCGCAGGCACGTGGGCATGGGCCTGAAGCGCGTCGTCGAGGAGAACACGCCGCGACTGATCCTCGAGGGCGCGCGCGAGCACAACCTCAAGAACGTCAGCGTCGAGTTCCCGCTGCAGCGCATGGTGGCGGTCACCGGCGTGTCGGGCTCGGGCAAGAGCACGCTGATGCAGGACGTGCTCTATCCGGCGCTGGCGCGCTGGTTCGGCCAGGCCACCGAGGCGCCGGGCGCGCATGACCGGCTCCTGGGCGCGGACTGGCTGGCCGACGCGGTCTTCGTCGACCAGTCGCCGATCGGCAAGACGGCGCGCTCGAACCCGGCCAGCTACGTTGGCGTGTTCGACGAGATCCGCAAGCGCTTCGCCGACACGCCGATGGCCAGGGAGCGCAGCTACGGCGCCGGCATGTTCAGCTTCAACGCTGGCGACGGCCGTTGTCCGACCTGCGGCGGCTCGGGCTTCGAGCACGTCGAGATGCAGTTCCTGTCCGACGTCTACCTGCGCTGCCCCGACTGCGACGGCAAGCGCTTCCGCGCCGAGCTGCTCGAGGTCAAGCTGGAGCGCGCCGGACGGCAGCTCAGCGTCTCCGACGTGCTGGACCTGACGGTGGCCGAGGCGCTGGGCGTCTTCAAGGACGACCGCGAGGTGCTGAACAAGCTGCAGCAGCTGTCGGATGTCGGCCTGGACTACCTGACGCTGGGGCAGCCGGTGCCGACGCTGTCGGGCGGCGAGGCGCAGCGGCTGAAGCTGGCGGGATACCTGGCGGAGGCGGCCTCGAAGCCGCGCCAGGCGACCGCGACCAAGGGCACCCTGTTCCTCTTCGACGAGCCGACCACCGGCCTGCACTTCGACGACATCGCCAAGCTGATGCGCGCCATGCGCAAGCTGCTGTCGGCGGGGCATTCGCTGATCCTGATCGAGCACAACCTGGACGTGATCCGCGCGTCGGACTGGGTCATCGACCTCGGGCCCGAGGGCGGCGAGGACGGCGGCCTGGTCGTCGCGGTCGGCACGCCGGAGACGCTGAAGGACCATCCGACCTCGCACACCGCGCAGGCGCTGCGCGAGTACGCGGCCGAGATGGACCGCGCGCCGGTCAAGGTCGCCGAAGGCAAGCCGCTGCAATCGCTGCTGCGCCAGCGCCGCAAGGCCGATGAAGCGATCCGCATCGTCAACGCGCGCGAGCACAACCTGAAGTCGGTCGACGTCAGCATCCCGCGCGGCAAGTTCAACGTCGTGACCGGCGTGTCGGGCTCCGGCAAGAGCACGCTGGCCTTCGACATCCTGTTCAACGAGGGCCAGCGCCGCTATCTCGAATCGCTGAACGCCTATGCGCGCTCGATCGTGCAGCCGGCGGGCCGGCCCGAGGTCGACGCGGTCTGGGGCATTCCGCCGACGGTCGCGATCGAGCAGCGCCTGTCGCGCGGCGGGCGCAAGAGCACGGTGGCGACCACGACCGAGGTCTGGCACTTCCTGCGCCTGCTCTACGTGAAGCTCGGCGTGCAGCACTGCGCCAACGACGGCACGCCGGTGAAGCCGCAGAGCGTCGAGGCCATCGCCGCGCAGCTGCTGCGCGACTACAAGGGCCGGCACATCGGGCTGCTCGCGCCGCTGGTGGTCAATCGCAAGGGCGTCTACACCGACCTGGCGAAGTGGGCGAAGCAGCGCGGCTACACCCACCTGCGCGTCGACGGCGAGTTCCTGCCGACCAGTCCGTGGCCGCGGCTGGACCGCTTCAAGGAACACACGATCGAACTGCCGGTGGGCGACATGACCGTCACGCCGGAGACCGAGGCCGAGTTGCGCGAGCTGCTGGCCAAGGCGCTGGACCACGGCAAGGGCGTGGTGCATGTGCTGTCGCCGCTGGACGGACTGCACGACGCGCTGCGCAATGCGAAGCCGACGCGCGGCATCGGCGAGCTGCGGGTGTTCTCCACCAAGCGCGCCTGCCCGCAGTGCGGCACGAGTTATCCGGAACTGGATCCGCGGCTGTTCAGCTACAACTCCAAGCACGGCTGGTGCACCACCTGCGTCGGCACCGGCCTGGCGCTGACGCGCGAGCAGCGCAAGGCCCTGGACGACAGCCAGCAGGACAAGGACAACCGCGGTCGCGAGCAGAGTTTCCCCGCCGAGGAAGCCGAGATCGAGGACCTGAGCGACGCGCCCTGCCCGGATTGCCACGGCTCGCGGCTGAATCCCGTGGCGCGCGCGGTGAGCTTCGAGCACGAGACCATCGGCACCGTGGCCTCGTGGAGCGTGACCGAGGCGCGCGAGTGGATCGCGGGCCTGACACTCACCGGCCGCGACGCGGAGATCGCGCGCGACGTGGTCAGCGAGATCAAGGGGCGACTGGAGTTCCTGGAGGAGGTCGGGCTGGGCTACCTGACGCTGGACCGCGCGGCGCCCACGCTGTCGGGCGGCGAGGCCCAGCGCATCCGCCTGGCGGCGCAGCTCGGCAGCAACCTGCAGGGCGTCTGCTACGTGCTGGACGAGCCGACCATCGGCCTGCATCCGCGCGACAACCAGATCCTGCTCAAGGCGCTGTCGACGCTGGGCGACAAGGGCAACACGCTGGTCGTCGTCGAGCACGACGAGGACACCATCCGGCGTGCCGATCACATCATCGACATCGGCCCGAGCGCGGGCAAGCGCGGCGGCCGCGTGATCGCCGAAGGCACGGCCGAGCAGATCGCGAAGAACCCCGATTCGCTGACGGGCCGCTTCCTGTCCAGGCCGCTGGTGCATCCGCTCAAGGAGCGCCGCGAGATGGACGCCGACGCGCCCAAGCTGACGGTGCTCAACGCGACGCTGCACAACCTGCGCGGCGTCACGGTGGACGTGCCGCTGCACCGGCTGGTGGGCATCACGGGGGTGTCGGGCTCGGGCAAGTCGACGCTCGCGCGGGACGTGCTGCTGGCCAACATGGCGGCGGCGGTGCCGCTGCGCCGGGCGCCGTCGACCTGGCTGGGCTGCGACGCCATCGAGGGCCATCAGCAGGTGGACCGGGTGCTGGAGGTCGACCAGACGCCGATCGGCAAGACGCCGCGCAGCTGCCCGGCGACCTACATCGGCTTCTGGGACGCGATCCGCAAGCTGTTCGCCGAGACGCTGGAGGCGAAGGCCCGCGGGTATGGTCCGGGCCGCTTCAGCTTCAACACCGGCGAGGGTCGTTGCCCGGGCTGTGAAGGGCAGGGCATGCGCACCATCGCAATGAGCTTCCTGCCGGACGTGAAGGTGCTCTGCGACCAATGCCATGGGCAGCGCTTCAACCCCGAGACGCTGGCGGTGAGCTGGCGCGGCAAGAGCATCGGCGAGGTGCTGCAGATGGAGGTGGACGAGGCGGTGGAGTTCTTTGCCGCGATGACCTCGATCGCGCATCCGCTCAAGCTGCTGCAGGACGTGGGACTGGGCTACCTGACGCTGGGTCAGCCCAGCCCGACGCTGTCGGGCGGCGAGGCGCAGCGGATCAAGCTGGTGTCGGAGCTGGTGAAGGTGCGCGACGACGTGACGCGCCGCGGCCAGAAGCCGCCGCACACGCTGTACGTGCTGGACGAGCCGACGGTGGGCCTGCACATGGCCGACGTGGAGAAGCTGATCCGCGTGCTGCATCGCCTGGTCGACGGCGGGCACAGCGTGGTCGTGATCGAGCACGACCTCGATGTGATCGCCGAAGCCGACTGGGTGCTGGACCTGGGACCGGAGGGAGGCTCGGCGGGCGGACGCGTGGTCGCGCAGGGGCGGCCGGAGACGCTGGTGGCGCAAGGGACGCACACCGGCAAGGCGCTGGCACCGGTGCTGGCAAGACGCTGACCGGCGGGGCGCTCCGGAACCGGGGCGTCCGGCACGCCGCCGCAAGCGCCAACGACAACGGCCTCTCAAGGAGGCCGTTGTCGTTGGAAGGCGGGAGGAGGGCCGGTACCGGCGCTCAATGCGGCTTGCGCCGCTGGCGCTGCTCGAAGTCGTCGCCGTGATAGACGTTGCCGTCCCAGGTGCCTGAGCGGTGCTTCGCGCGGGCGATTGCGTCGAGGGCCGCGTCATGGGCGGCGCGACGGCGGTCGCGTGAATTGAAGCGACCCTTCAGGCCGATGCCGCTGCCCATCAGAAGGCCCGGGCGCCGGACCCATGCGCGCCAGGCCATCTGGTGCCGCCGCGGCAAGGCCATGTCGATCGCGAGCAGCACGCAGATCAGCAGTCCAAGGGCGGCGATGACTTTGGCGAACATACGTCGGCGCGGTGAATCACGCCTTGCTGGCGTGCAAGCGGCCGACTATACGCGAGGGGAAAACCTCAGTCGCGATGATGGCCGCGTCCATGTCCGTGGCCACGATCACCGCGGTCACCGTCGCGGTCCCAGCCGCCGCGACCGCCACCGCGATGGTCATCGCGGCGTTCTTCCCAGCGCCGGCCCTCCCAGCCGCGATGGTCGTCGCGGTGGTCGTGCCAGTCGCGGCGGCCATCCCAGCGGCCATCCCAATCCCGGCGCACCGGCTCCCACCGGGGCGGCGGCGGAGGGGCATAGACCGGCATCGGATGCACGCGCGGGCGACCGTAGTAGACCGGGGCGTAGGTCCGCGTGTACCAGTCCTCGCGGACGAAATACACCGGTCGGCCGCAGGCGCGGTAGTAGCCGCAGTGGCGCGACCAGGCGTGGTAATGCGCAGGCGGCACGCGCAGGTACATCGGCGGGGCGGGGTCGTAGACCCGCTCGATCACCATCGGCTGCGCGTAGATCACGTCCGGGCGGACGTTGCCGACGTCGATGCGGCCATAGAAGCCGGGCTGTCCGACGCTGATGGACACGCCCACGTCGCCCGCGAAGGCCGTTGGCGCAGCCAGCACGCCGGCGGTCAGCGCCACGGCGCCGAGGATGCGTTGGATCAGGTGCTTCATGGAACCTCCGACCTACCTAGGGAAAGTATGGACGGTTAACGCGCGCTTGACGGATCCGGTGCACAACGCAGCGGTAAGCAGTTGTTGACCCCTCCCTAGAATCCCGCGTCCCTGCTGACCTTGCGGGGCGTGGAGCAACGATTTGAAGCAATGGATCCTGACTTCCCTGGCGCTGGCGACCCTGGCGACGGGGCTGGGCGCCGGCGAGCCCTCGCTGGCGCAGACGACGACGGCCCCCGTCGCCGTGGCCAACCGGCCGCTCACCTTGGAACAGCTGTTCCGCGCCGAGTCCTACCGCGGCGAGTCCGCCAAGGACCTGAAATTCAGCGCGAGCGGCCGTTACGTCGCGTACCTCTGGAACCCGTTCGGCGAGCCGGGCAGCGATCTGTACGTCCATGACACCCAGACCGGCAGGACGGTCCGCGTGAGTTCGCCGGCGCTGATGGCCGTGGTGGAGACGCCGGAGAACCTGGAGCGCTACGCCCGCAAGCTCAAGCAGAAGCGCGACGAGCTGGCCCAGCGCCAGGCCCGCGAGGAGGCGCAGGCCGCCTACCTGCGCGGCGAGCCGGTGGACCCGGATCAATGGGAGCGCCAGGCGATTGCCGACCTGAAGGTGGAACTGGCCGAGCGCAAGGCGCGCGAGGACGCCCGCAAGGCGGCCGAGAAGGCGGCCTGGGGCGACGCACCGGCCGCCGCCGCGGCGCCGGCCTCGGGCGCTTCCGCCGCGGAGGCGAAGAAGCCGGCCAAGGATCCCAAGGACATGGCGCTCTGGGAGCTGCGCGACGAACTGAAGAAGAAGCGCGAGCGCGAGAAGCTCAAGCCCGAGGACCTGTACCCCGGCGTCTCGCAGTTCGTGTGGGCGTCCAAGGCGGATGAACTGGTGCTCGCCTACCGCGGCCAGCTGCTGCGCTGGAAAGCGGGCGCCGACCGCGCCGAGCCGCTGCTGTCGACGGGTCGCACGCTCAAGCCGGTCGCCTACGCGCCGGACGACCAGTCGCTGATCGTGCAGGACGAGACCCGCGTGCTGCGCGTGCGCCTGGCCACGGCCGGCATCGAGGTGATCAACCGCGAGCTGTTCAACCCGGACGACGAGGACCGCAAGTTCCGCATCGCCCAGACCGCGCTGAGCGAGGACGGCCGCTGGATGGCGCTGGCGGCCAACGCGCCGCTGGTGAACGCGGACGGCAAGCCGCTGCCCAAGCCGGGCAGGCAGGTCGAGATCATGAATTACGGCGACCGTTTCGCGACGGCGAAGAAGGTGGACCGCGAGGTCTCCGACGACAAGCGCGGCCTGCCCTCGATGGCGATCTACATCCGCAAGGTGCCGGCCGCCGGTGCCGCGCCGGAGCGCCAGCCCGAGCCGGTGTTCACGCACCCGGGCGGCGACGCGTGGTTCGAGATTTCGCCGGTGGTGTGGGCGCGCGACGGCAGCCGCTACGCCTTCACCACCTTCGAGCGCGAGAAGGACCTGCTGCGCGTCTACCTCGGCAAGCCCGGCGACGCGAAACCGGAGATGGTGCTGGAGCGCCGCGCGCCCATCCACCACGAGCTGGTCAACGTGATGACGCCGTCGTTCACGCCGGACTCGAAGCAGCTGGTGCTGATCCTGGCCGACAACGGCTGGCGCCAGCCCTACGCGATGAGCCTGGCGGCGGGCGCCGACCGTTCGGTGACGCCGCTGGTGAAGGGCGAGTTCGAGGCCTTCCAGGTGCTGGGCTTCACGCCGGATGCGAAGACGATGTTCGTCGTGTCCAACAAGGACGACTACGCGGCGATGAATGTCTGGCGAGTCGAGCTCAAGGACGGTCGCATGACGGCGCTGGGCCGCTCGCCGGATTACCACCGCAACGCGGCGGTGGCGCGCAACGGCCAGTGGGCGGCGGCGGTGGCCGGCAACTGGGCCGAGCGTCCCGAGCTGAAGCTGCTGAAGGGCCAGGCCGCCGCGTCGGGTGCCGAGCCCGGCAAGCTGCTGACGCAGAGCCACGACCCGGCCTGGGCCCAGGTCGACGTGCTGCGGCCGGAGCGCTTCAGCTTCCGCAACCGCCACGGCGACATGATCCCGGCCTACGTCTTCAAGCCGCTGGGCTGGGCGCCGAGCGACAAGCGCGCGGCGGTCGTCTACACCTACGGCGGGCCGCTGAATGATCGCCATTCGGTCGAGACCGACAGCTTCCAGCCGACCGGTTATGTCTTCGCGATGTACATGGCGGCCAAGCATGGCTACGTCACGGTGACGGTGGATCCGCGCGGGCACTCCAACTACGGCGAGAAGTTCGCCGATGCCAACTGGGAGCAGCCGGGCGCGCCGCAGACCGAGGACCTCGAGGACCTGGTCGCCTACATGAAGGCCAACCTGGGTGTCGACGGCCAGCGCATCGGCCTGAATGGCTGGAGCTTCGGCGGTTTCCAGACCCAGTACACGATGTATACGAAGCCTGATCTGTTCGCGGCCGGCATCGCCGGAGCGGGTCCGACCGAATGGGAGAACTACAACAGCTGGTACAGCGGCCGGACCATCGGCAAGGTGGACCGGACCAAGCCGGTGCTGCGCAAGTATTCGCTGCTGCCGCTGGCCAGGCAGCTGAAGAAGCCACTGCTGCTGGTGCACGGCATGCAGGATCCGAACGTGCTGTACCAGGACACGGTCAACGTGTACCGCGCGCTGCTGGAGTCGGGCAAGGAAGGGCTGGTCGAGCTGTTCCTGGATCCGGATGGCGAGCACGCCCTCGGTGGCGCGGTGAAGCCCGCCGGCTGGCACCGCAAGTACGAGGCGTTCTGGTTGGCGCAACTGGGGGCGGCGCAGCGCAAGTAGGACGCCAACCCTACCCGTGCCCTGAGCCGCCGATGTCGTGCCTGTCACGACGCCCGGCCGGCCGCTCACGCCGTCCGGAGTGCCGGCCCCGGGACGGCGTCGTCCAGCCGGTAACCGATGCCCCGCACCGTCTTGAGCAAGGCGCGGCCGTGTCCCAGGTCGATCTTCGATCGCAGACGCCGCATGTAGACGTCCACGATGTTGGTCAGCGGATCGACCTGATCGCCCCAGACCTTGGCCAGGATGCGCTGGCGGCTGAGCACGCTGCCCGGCGACACCATCAGCAGCTCCAGCACCGCCATCTCCTTGGCCGTGAGCGGGATCGCGCGGCCCGCGCGCCGCACCTGCCGCCGCTCCAGGTCGAAGACCAGGTCCGCCGCGCGCAGCGTGGTCGACACCGGCCGATAGCTGCGGCTGCGCCGGAGCAGCGCCCTGACGCGCGCCGTCAGCTCCTCGGGGTCGAAGGGCATGGCCATGTAGTCGTCCGCTCCCAGCTGGATCCCCTTGGCCTTGTCCTTGCTGCTCGCGGCATCCGCCAGCATCAGGATGGGCACCTGGCTCCCCCTGGCGCGCAGCAGGCGGCACAGGTCCAGCCCGTCCAGCCGGGGCAGCGCCAGGTCCGGGATCACGAGGCTCCATTCGAGCTCCAGGGCCAGGCGCAGCCCTTCTTCGCCGCAGCAGGCGATCCGCACGATGAACCCCGCGGCGGTCAGGCACCGCCGCAGGAGATCCGACACGGCCGGGTCATCCTCGACGACCAGCAGCCGCTGAATCATCGGAGTCGGCGAGGGACACCCACCCGCCCGCCTCGCGGCGGGCGGCCCCTCACGGCTTGGCCGACTGGTCGTTGTCGTTGATGCGGCGCAGCTCGCCGCTGCGGCGCGCCTCGTCGAACTGCTGCTTCACGTCCTGGCGGGTGGTCGCCGGCTTCTTGGCCGCGCCGGTCGTGGCAGGCCCCGCATGGGCACGCGACTCGTGGAAGGCGTGGTCGACCTCGCCGTTGGCGCGCGCGGTCGCCAGTTCCGCCTTGACCTGCGCCCGCGTCTTGGGTCCGCTGGTCTGGACCCCTGCGGTCTGGGTCTTCGCGTGGGCGGCCGACTCGTGGAAGGCGTCGCGCTTCGCGCCGGACTTGCGCGCTTCGGTCAGGGCCTGGCGCGCCTGTTCGCGCGTCTTGGTGCTCTTGCCCTTGACGCCGAGCTCTTCCTTGGAGTGCTGACCGTTCTCGTCGAACGCCGCGTCGATGGCTCCGGAGGCCTGCGCGCGGTCGCGCTCGGCCTTGACTTCATCCCGGGTGGGGGGACGCGCGGTCGCGTCTTCGGCATGCGCCCACATCGAGGCACTCGCAGCGGCGGCGGCGAGGATCGACAGCAGGGCCGTCCGGGTCGTGCTTCGAGTGTTGCGGTTCATCACTTTGCTGTTCCTTTCACTTCCTGTCAGACGGCCGGACTCGGCGTGCTGCCTGTCGGACGTCGCACCACTGCGCGGTGCAGGATGAATTCTCAGAACCCGCAATGAACGTCAGCGGCGAGCCCAGTTAATCGAATGTGAGCGAGAGATGAACGGATCATGAAAGCAAGCCCCTGCTTGCGCTGTTCATGTGCTGCTCATGCGCGGTTCATGTCCGGGGCCACCGACGTTCATCCCGCGCGGCCAGACTTCATCGCACACCACGCCGTGGTGCGATGCCGGGGCCGCCTGATGGCGGTGCCAGGCCTCCGACTGGAACTGAAAGGAACAAGCAGGTGAAGTACCGCGACGCTCGATGCGCCACCCGTCTCACGCTCATGTCGGTCTTGATGACCATGGCCACCGGCGCCGCGATGGCGCAGTTCGCCGAGAACGGCCAGTACACGCCCCGCGAACTGGGCCAGTCCGGCCGCGCGATGACCCGGGCCCAGGTGGTCGAGGAGCTGGCGCGCGCACGCGCCAATGGCGAGCTCGATCCCGTGGTCATCGAGCTGGGCGAGCAGGCCCTCTCCGGGGCGCAGCGCCGCCAGGCCCTCACGCGCCAGGAGGTGAAGCAGCAATTCGACGAGGCGCGCCGCAGCGGCGAACTGCGCCGCCTCAACGACAACGATCAGTCACCCCAGCCGGGCCGGGACGCCGGCGGCGGGGACGAGGGCGGCCTGACCCGCGAGCAGGTCAAGGCGGAACTCGCGCGCGCTCGCGCGGCTGGGGAACTCGACCACGCCTTCCACGAGTCCTTCGCGCACGGCCAGCCTTACGGGCAACGTCCAGCCGCCAGGTCGGCGACCACGCGGGCCGAGGTGAAGCAGCAGCTGGACGAGGCGCGCCGCAGCGGAGAGCTCAGGCGGCTCAACGACAACGATCAGTCGCCGAAGCCGTAAGGCCGCCGCCGGCGCGGGTGCGGGACGGGCGATGGCGCGCGCTCAGGGCGTCGCGACCACCGTCTTCACGCGCTCGCCCGGCTTGGGCGGTGCCTCGCCACCGTAACGGCCGTTGAGCAGTTTCAGCTGCGCTTCAGTCAGCACCGAGCCCTTCGCCATCTCGGCGAAGCCGCCGGCCGGGAAGGGCCGCAGCGCGATCTTCCACGGCCGGGCCTGCTTGCGGTCGTCGGCATTCAGCGCGCGGAAGCTGCCCTCCGCCTGCGCGAGACCCTCGCGCCGTGCTTGCAGCGCCTGGCCGTCCTTCGCGGCGTAGACCAGCGCGTAGACCGCGCCCTTCGAACTCGTCACCAGCGTCAGCTCGGCGTTGCCGCGCTGGCCCTGCGCGTTGCGACGCACGCCGGCGAAGTGGGTCGCCTTCAGCCCGTTGATCGTCTTCGCGTCGGTGCGGCCCTGCTCGGCGCCGAGGTTGCGCAGGATCTCGTCGTGCGAGTTGCCCGCCTTGGCCGGCACCGGCTGCAGGATCAGCGCCGCATCGCGCTGCGGGCTCATGACCGTCACCGCGTCATTGCCGTTCTGGATCGCCCAGCCCGCGGGCGCCGTCAGCGCGAAGTCCAGGTCCGGGTGCAGGAACTGCTGTCCCCGCACCAGCCCTTGCGCCGGGCTGTCGCCGAAGACCATGCCCTCGATCGCCTGCAGGAAGGCGGCGCGGTTCTCGTCCACCGCCTGCCCGGCGGTCAGCTGCGAGGCCTCGTCGCGGATGCGCTGCAGGCGCTGCTCGTTGCTCGGGTGCGAGGCCAGCCAGTTGTTGCCCGTCTGCGGCTGCCGGCCCTGTGCCCGCGCCTGGTCGGCGGCGAACTGCTCCTGGTCCTTCAGCACCTGGATCACGTCGACCATGTGCCTGGGGTCGTAGCGGTTGCGAGCCAGGTACTCGGCGCCGAGCTGGTCCGCCTGCAGTTCCTGCTCGCGGCTGTAGGAGGCGATGTAGCCGGCCGCGGCGTTCTGCGAGAGCTGCCCGGCGATGTCCGTCGCGCCGCCCACGCCGCGCGACTCCAGCACCGCGCCCAGCACCGTCGCGGCGAGCACGCCGATGCCGGCGTTCTGCTGGCGCGTCGCCCGCTGCGCGCCGTGGCGCGCGGTCACGTGGCCGATCTCGTGGCCCATGACGCCGGCCAGGTCGGCCTCGTTCTCCATGTAGGCCAGGATGCCCCGGGTGACGTAGACGTAGCCGCCCGGCAGCGCGAAGGCATTGACCTCCGGACTGTCGAGCACGGTGAAATGCCACTCGAGCTCGGCCCGGTGCGACTGCGCGGCGAGCTTGTTGCCCAGCGCGGTGACGTAGGCCTGCAGCCGCGCGTCATCGACGACCGCGTACTCCTTGAGCACGCCCTGGTGGGCCTCGCGGCCGGCGGCCACCTCCTGCTGCAGGCTCATCGCGCTGCGCTCCGTGCGGCCGGAGACCGGGTTGACGACCTGGGTGCCGCAGCCGGCGATCGTCAGCAAGGCGGCGGTGGCCAGCACCGCGAACGGAAAGTGGCGCTTCATCGGATCAACTCGGCGGGACGGAAGAAGGAAAAGGGAAGGGCGGGACGGCGGGCGTGAGGCCCGCCGGCGGCAAGGCGGGGAGCGCTCAGGTGGCCTGCTGGCGCAGCGTCCACAGCGTCAGGACGCCCTCGGGCACTTCGCGGCTGAGCGCGTCGCGCCAGTGCAGGTCGGTGAGCTTGTCCTGGTCCTCGGCGCTGAGCTGGCTCTCGTCGCCGCCCAGCAGCGCGATCGGCGCCAGCGCGGCCGCGGTCTTGACGTGCTCGAACAGCGGCGCCCAGGCCTCGCCGTCCTGGTCCACGCCGATCATGAAGCCGGTGCACCAGTCCTCGGCATCGACCAGCTGCTGGTCGCCTTCCTCGGCAACGCTGAAGATCGGTTCCCATTCGTCCTGCTTCGACGACCACTGCACCGCCAGGCTGTGCACGTGGCGCAGCAGCAGCAAGGCGATCTTCTTGCGCTGCTTGCCGCTGGCGAACGGGTCGCCGCCGCCCCACACCGGGCTCATCCATTCGGCGCCGGGCTTGTCGCTCAGCGACAGCGGGCTCAGCAGCTGCGCGCTGAGGTAGCCGTCGAGCGCCTCGATGTTCATCGCCGCGTCGTTGTCGATCTCGGACAGGAAGTCGTCGAGGTCCGACAGCTCATCGTCGGTCAGCGGGGTGTATTGCGCCTTGTCGGGCTGGTACTGCGGGAAGTCCATGTCGGATCCTGGAAAGTCGGGCGGGGTCGGGCGGAGTCGGGGAAGCGGAGAAGGCGAGGGCCGGCGCTCAGCCGTGGCGGCCGTGACGGCTCTTGGGCTTGCGGCCGTCCATGTCGGTGAGCTGGGTCTTGAGCAGCGCCATCAGGACGCGGGCGTTGGCCTCGGTCATGACCAGCAGCGTGCTGGGTTCGATGCCCTCGACCGGTTCACGCTCCTTGACGAGGGCGTCCACCTTGAAGGTCACCAGGCCGCTGGTGCTGGAATTCGAGGCGGCCTTGAACTTCTGGACTTCGATGTGATGCGTCTTCATGGGGCGTCATTCTCGGCGATGGCGCAGGCGCTGGATACCGGTGACCACGGCCACGACGACGATGCCGGCCAGGATGCCGGTGATCGCGTCGCCGAGCAGTTCGACGAGGGTGCGGGCGAAGCCGCTGGCGCCGAGTGCTTCCACGACATGCTGGATCGCATGATGAAGGAAGGGCGCGCCGTGCGTCAGGATGCCGCCGCCGACCAGGAACATCGCGGCGGTGCCGGCCACCGACAGCGCCTTCATCAGCCACGGCGCCAGCCAGAGCAGCCCGCGGCCCAGCGCCTGCTGCCAGGCCGCGGCCTTGCGGCTGAGCCACAGGCCGGCGTCGTCCAGCTTGACGATGCCGGCGACCAGGCCGTACACGCCGATCGTCATCAGCAGGGCGATGCCGGAGAGCACCAGCACGCGGGTCATGAAGCTGGCCTCGGCCACCGTGCCCAGGGTGATGGCGATGATCTCGGCGGAGAGGATGAAGTCGGTCCGGATCGCGCCCTTGACCTTGTCCTTCTCCAGCGCGGCCAGGTCGATCGCCGGGTTCCTGGCGGCCTCGGCCAGCGCGGCCTCGTGGGCGTCGTCGTCGGCGGTGTGCAGCCACTTGTGGGCGAGCTTCTCGACGCCCTCGAAGCAGAGGTAGGCGCCCCCGATCATCAGCAGCGGCGTGACCAGCCAGGGCGCCCAGGCGCTGATGGCCAGCGCCGCCGGCACCAGGATGGCCTTGTTGATCAGGGAGCCCTTGAAGACGCCCCAGACCACGGGCAGTTCCCGGTCGGCGCTGACGCCGGTGACCTGCTGCGCATTGAGCGCCAGGTCGTCGCCCAGGACGCCGGACGTCTTCTTGGCGGCCATCTTGGAGAGCAGGGCCACGTCGTCCAGGACCGTGGTGATGTCGTCGAGCAGTGCGAGCAGGCTGGAGGCCATGGCGGAGGTGTCCCGTTCCCTGAGGGTGATGATTTGTGCGAAGCCCGTCTTTGTACCCGAAGCCGGGCCTCAGCTTCGTCGCGGTCTTGCCGGTGGTGGCAAACTCCGACGCCATGAAACGCCGCACCGCCACCCAGCTTTTCGCCGCCGCGCTCGTCGCGGCGTCCGCCACCGCGGTCCACGCCGCCGACGCCGCTGCCGGCGGGCCGGGCCCGTACGACGAACAGGCCGACGCCCGCGCCGACATCAACACCGCCGTCGCCCGCGCTGCCAAGGAGGGCAAGCAGGTGCTGGTGGTCTACGGCGCCAACTGGTGCAAGGACTGCCTGGCGCTGAACAAGGGCTTCGGGCAGGGTCACCTGGGCGGCGCGGTCGACAAGCGCTTCGTCACGGTCAAGGTCAATGTCGGCCGCTTCGACAAGAACGTCGACCTCGCCAACCAGATGGGCGTGACGCTGAAGAAGGGCATCCCCACCGTCGCGGTGCTGGGCGCCGACGGCCAGGTGCTGGGCACGACCAAGGGTGGCGAGCTCGCCGATGCGCGCAACATGGGCGAGGACGCCGTGATGCGGGTGCTGGAATCGCTGGGCAAGTCCTGAGCGCAGCCTTCGCGGGGCGCGGACCCATGCATAGGCAGGCATCCGGTTCCAGGCTTTGCTGTTGAGTCCTGACCCCCGATAGCGCTCTGGCTATCGACCGGGGGACGCGGGCCCCGCGATCAGGGGTCAAGTCTTGCGCCCGTGGCCGCGACAGCGGTCCGGGCGCTTGTCTTTTGTGCGGGCTTCGCCTAGTTATTGGGCATGGCCAGGCCGCTTCGCATCGAGTTCCCCGGCGCCGTTTATCACGTGGCGACGCGTGGTGATGCGTCCGTGTTCGCGGATGACGAGGACAGGCTGGCGATGCTGGGCCTGATCGAGCAGGCCGCCCAGCGCTTCGATGCCCAGGTGCTGGCCTACGGGCTGGGGCGCGAGCATTACGAGCTGCTGCTGTTCACGCGGCAGGCGAATCTGTCGCGATTGATGCGGCATCTCAATGGGGTGTATACGCAGGCGCACAACCGTCGGCATGGGCAGATCGGGCATGTGTTCCAGGGGCGCTTCAAGGCGGTGCTGGTGGATCGGGAGCATCTGCTGCTGGATGCTTGCCGGTATGTGGAGTTGATCGGGCGACGCGCCGGGTTGGCGTCTTCGCCGGTGGCGTGGCGCTGGAGCAGCCTGCAGGCGCATGCGGGGCTGGTGGCGGCGCCGGAGTGGCTGGAGGTCGAGGGGCTGTGGACCAACGTGCTGGGGCGCGTGCCGCAGAACGCGGCGGATCGGCGCAAGGCGGCGCAGCGCTACCAGGCGATCGTGGAGTCGGAACCGGACCTGGATATCTGGGGGCAGTTGCGGCAACAGATCTTTCTTGGGGATGCGGCCTTCGTGCAGCGCACCGTGCGGCAGAGCGAGCATCCGCCTCGCACCCCACGCCCCAGACGCTGGGGCGACTGGCTCAAAGCCTCCGCCAGCCGCGAAGAAGCGCTCTATCGCGCCCACACCGAAGGCGGTCAATCCATGACTGCTCTCGCCCGCGAACTCGGCTTGTCGGTTTCCCGCGTCAGCCGCCTCATCTCCTGCCACGAACGGCAGCGCTAAAAGGCTGCCACTCGTCGTTGCAAATGCTCGCCATAGCCCCGCTATGGCTGCGCTTTGCGCCTAGATTGGCAGCCTTTTAGCGCTGCCGTGGCGGGGCGGAAGGACGTGGCGCGGACGAAAGGGCCGTGGCGGGGGCGCGGCGAAAGTCAGTGCAGCGCGTGGGCGGGCGCCGCAGGGCATGCGGCGATCGAGGCGTCGGATTCGGTGGCTTCGTGCCACGCGGCGGTC
Organism: Mitsuaria sp. BK041; assembly: GCF_014193085.1. Classification (NCBI taxonomy): domain Bacteria; kingdom Pseudomonadati; phylum Pseudomonadota; class Betaproteobacteria; order Burkholderiales; family Sphaerotilaceae; genus Roseateles; species Mitsuaria sp. BK041. The sequence goes on from NZ_JACHYT010000001.1 coordinate 310,266, forward strand.
GTCAGGTCACGGGCAGCGCTCAGCTGATGACAGAGTTCCGCCACGCCCAGACCATCGGCCTCGCCTTCCGGCAGCGGCAGCGCCGAGACCTCGCTCGGCAGATCCGCCAGCGCACCCAACAGCTGGAACAGCAACTCCAGATCAGGCGCCGCATCCGGCGTCTGCTGCTGACGCGCCAATCCCAGGCTACGGCACAGGTAGAAGCAGGCATCCGCCGCCTGATCGCACATCGCGTGCGACATCGCCAGTTGCTCCAGCGCCTCGGCACGAGCCGCCTGCGCCGCCGGATCCTCGGAACGATCCGCCAACGCATCCAGCGCGGCAGACGCCGGCGGCACGACCATCACGTCGTCATCCTGGGCCAGCAGCAGAGCAGCAGTTTTGGGGTTCGCCATAAGGATTCAGCTGGGAACAGCGGGTCAGCCGGTCAACGGAAAGGATCCTAGGGAAGCCGTGGCAAACGCGCCTCCCGCAGCTTGGGGGGAACGCCAACCCGGCAAACGCCGTGGATCTCAATCCCGTGAACTTGTCACACTTCGTGACACGAATGGCAGAGCTTACGCAGTTCCTGGCCTATTTGGGTGAATCACTTCACCTTCTTGGGGCGGGACCAGCCGGAAATCACGGTTTGTCGGCCGCGCGCCACAGCGAGGGCGCCCGGCTCGACGTCCTTGGTGATGGTGGAACCGCCACCGATGGTGGCGCCGTCGCCCAGGGCGACCGGGGCCACCAGCACGCAGTTGGAACCGACGTGCACGTCCGCGCCGATGGTGGTGCGGTGCTTGTTGGCACCGTCGTAGTTGGCGGTGATGCTGCCAGCGCCGTAGTTGACCCGCTCGCCCACCGTGGCATCGCCGAGGTAGGCCAGGTGATTGGCCTTGGCCCCCTTGGCCAGCGTGGAGTTCTTGACCTCGACGAAGTTGCCGATGTGGACCTCGGCGCCCAGCTTCGCACCGGGGCGCAGCCGCGCGAAGGGGCCGATGAGCGCGCCCTCGCCGACGCTGGCGCCAGCGGCCTCGCCATCGATGTGGGTGAACTCATGGATGCGAGCGCCGGCGCCGATCGTGGCGTTGCGGATCACGCAGTTGGCGCCGATGCGCACGCCGTCGCCCAGCGTGACCTCGCCTTCGAAGACGCAGTTGACGTCGATCTCGACATCCTTGCCGCAGTGCAGCGTGCCGCGCAGGTCGAAGCGCGAGGGATCGGCCAGGCGCACGCCGGCAGTCATCAAGGCCTCGGCCTGCGCGAGCTGGAAGCGGCGCTCCAGGTGCGCCAGCTGGGACGGGCTGTTGACGCCCAGGACCTCGGTCTCGTCCGCGGTCTTCACGCCGACCACCGGCGCGCCCTCGGCGACCGCCATCGCGACGATGTCGGTCAGGTAGTACTCGCCCTGCGCGTTCTTGTTGTCGAGCTGGCCGACCCAGCGCTTCAGCGCCTCGGTCGGCGCGGCCATGATGCCGGTGTAGCACTCGCGGATGCGGCGCTGCTCGTCGCTGGCGTCCTTGTGCTCGACGATGGCCTTGATCTGCTCGCCATCGCGCACGATGCGGCCGTAGCCGGTGGGATCGGCGTACTCGATGGTCAGCAGCACCAGCCGCTCGCCGCCGCAGGCCTCGACCAGGGCACGCGTCGTGGCGGTGCTGATGAGCGGGGTGTCGCCGCTGAGGATGAGCGTGCTGCCGCCGGCCGTGAGCGCCGGGACGGTCTGCTGGATCGCATGGCCGGTGCCCAGCTGCGGCTCCTGACGCACGAAGCGCACACCTTCGCCACCGATGGCCGCCTCGACCTGGTCGGCACCGTGGCCGGTGATGACGATGCGCGCGTCCGCCTGCAGGGACGCGGTGTTGGCCAGCACGTGTCGCAGCAACGCGCGGCCGGCCAGCTTGTGGAGCACCTTGGGCAGGCTGGACTTCATGCGGGTGCCCTTGCCCGCGGCCATGACGACGATGTTCAGCGACATAAGAAAAATCGCGGTTCCCTGTTGGAGAGACCGCGATTATCGGGGGCGCCCGCGACGCCCCTGAGGGCGGCGCCGTGACCGGTGGTCGCCGTTTGTTGGCACCGGCGGCGGGCGCCGTCCGCGGCGACCCGCCGGGGTCCGGCGTCCGAAGGCCTTACTTGGAAGGCGTCAGCTGCACGCTCACGCGGTGCGGCTCGGGACGGGTGGCCGGGAAGTCGGCCATCGAGGCCTCGAACAGCGCGCCGAACAGCTCCTTGCCGCCCTCGGTGAAGCCGTCACTGGAGGCGCGGGCCTCGTACAGCGGCTCGTTGGACTTGCGGTCGCGCAGCAGCATGGCGACTTCGCGGTCGTAGCGGCGCTCCATCATCGGGTCCATCGGGTAGGCGTAACCCCAGCGGCTGTAGTACGGCCGCCAGGCGGGGCCGTAGCGCCAGCCCCAGTAGCTGCCGTTCCAGCGCCACCACAGCGGGTCGTCCCACGGCGCGGTGGCGGTGCGGGTGATGCGGGCGCCGAGCGACACCAGCACGTCCGCCGCCTTTGGATCGCTGGCCTCGGTGAAGCCGGCCTTCAGCAGCGCGCCCCGGGCGGCGTCCTCGAGCGTCGCCTGACCCGCGGCGTCGCGTTGCTGCGAGGGCAGCCGCTCGAAGGCGAAGGTGCCCGCCTGCCGGGCGGCGGGCCAGGAGCCGAAGCTCTGGGCATCGGCCGAAACGGAATTGAGCGAGGCACACGCGGTGAGCGACAGCACGGCTGCCGCGCCGAGGCTCGCCAGGGCCAGTCGACGATTCAAGGTGAACATGGAAACCTCCAGGTCAAATGCCGCTGACGGTCGTCAGCCGGGGCAGTTGCCGCGCCCGGTGATGACGCCAGTACGCGGCGTGACGGTGCAACGATTGTGGCCTCGCGCGGTTGACCCGTGTGTGGGAGCCGCGTGACGGCACGGTCAATGCGGGGTATCTCTTCGTATGAAAGCGCGAAGCCGGCGTGCGGCATGACTGCTACGGTCGCTGGCCCTCACGCATGAACCGTTGTCACTCCAGCGATGGGCGCTCAGTCATCCGCCGCCGAATAGGCCTCGCCCGCATCGTCCAGCGGTGCCGGGGCTTGCCCGGGGCGAACCAGCTTGACCACCCCGGTAGCCGGCGCCGGCGTGCCGCACTGCTCATCCTCATCGAACGCGATGTCCCCGTCGGCGACCGGCGCCCCGGTGGCCTTGATCGTCTGGAACGGGAACAGCTCGCGATCCATCATGTGCGAGGTCACGATGTTCCCCATCGCGGTGAACATGTTGTCGACGCGCCCCGGGAAGCGGCGGTCCCAATCCTGCAGCATCGCCTTCACCGTCGCCCGCTGCAGATTGGGCTGGCTGCCGCACAGGTTGCACGGAATGATCGGGAACTCGCGGTGCTCGGCCCAGCGCTCCAGGTCCGATTCCTTCACATACGCCAGCGGCCGGATCACGACGTTCTTCCCGTCGTCGCTGACCAGCTTGGGCGGCATGCCCTTCATGCGGCTGCCGAAGAACATGTTCAGCATCAGCGTCGTGACGATGTCGTCGCGGTGATGGCCCAGCGCGATCTTGGTCGCGCCCAGCTCACCCGCGACGCGATACAGGATGCCGCGGCGCAGCCGCGAGCACAGCGAGCAGGTCGTCTTGCCCTCCGGCACCAGGCGCTTGACGATGGAGTAGGTGTCCTGCTCCTCGATGTGGAAGTCCACGCCGCGCGACTTCAGGTAGGCGGGCAGCACGTCCTCCGGGAAGCCGGGCTGCTTCTGGTCGAGGTTGACGGCGACGATGTCGAACTTGATCGGCGCGCGGTCGCGCAGGTTGATCAGGATGTCCAGCAGCGAGTAGCTGTCCTTGCCGCCGGACACGCAGACCATGACCTTGTCGCCGTCCTCGATCATGTTGAAGTCGGCGATCGCCTGGCCCACCTGGCGATGCAGGCGCTTGCTGAGCTTGTTCATCTCATGCGCATGCTTCTTGGCCGCGGCGTCCGCAGCGGCGTCCGCGGCGGCCAGGTCGAGGCCTTCAAGGGTGGTGGTCGAGTCGGTCATGTTCTGTCCTCAATGTATTCATCAAGCGGGGCCTGCGGAACCGGCTCTGCCGGGCCGCCAGGCCCGCCCCCTTGAGGGGGCGCGCGTCAGCGCGTAGGGGGTGGTCCTACCAGGTGCCACATTCGGCGGAGATCGCGACCTGGCAGTCGGGGAAGATTTCGAGCTTGGTCACCTTGATGCGCACGCCCACCACGCCCGGCAGCTTCATCAGCCGGACGCTGAGCTTGCCCAGCAGGGCCTCGAGCAGGTCGGTGTGTTCGGCGGTGCACTCGTCGATGATGATCGCGCGCACGCGGCGGTAGTCCAGCACGTGGCCGATGTCGGCATCGCGCGAGACGATGGTCTGGGCGCCGAGGTTCACTTCGGCGTCGACCTGGATCGGTTGCGGGCCCTCGCGCTCGAAGTCGAGCACGCCGAGGTTGGCGCCGAAGCGCAGCCCGTTGATGTGGATGACCTGGCGGTTGTTGCGGCGCAGCGCGGGCGGCGGCTGCGACTCGCGCAGCGGGCGCAGGAAGGCCTCGATCTGCTTGGCCGCGACGACGCCGTCGCCCAGCGCGGTCTGCACGCAGGGATGCTGGCGGCCGCTGGCGTCGCCGGCCACGAACAGGCCCAGCACGCCGAAACGCGGTTCGTCGCGGAAGGGCTGCGAGGGCGCGGTGACGCCGGCCCGCTGCAGCGCATCGGCGACCTTGAGCCAGGCGGAGGGCTCGGGCTCGTAACCGAGCAGCACCGCGACATGGTCGAACGCTTCCTCGCCGTGCGCCTTGGAGGTGACGACCACCCCTTCGGCCGAGGCGGTGACCGCGGTCGGCAAGGCTTGAGCGGGACGGCGGCGCAGGCCGGGCAGGCTGTCCAGCTGCTGGACCAGGTGGCTTTGCGCGCGCCACTCGGAGCGCGACCAGAGCGTGACCGCATGGCCGCGACCGGCGAGGTACAGCGCGTTCTCGACGGCGTTGTCGCCGCCGCCCAGCAGCAGCACCTTGCCGGGCGGCAGACGGTCGCGGACCGCCGTCAGCTCGACCGCGTCGAGCACCCGGTCGTGGCGGTCGCTGGCGGGGTACAGCGGCGCCGGATGGCGCGGCGTCAGGCCGGTGGCGAGCAGCAGCGCGCGGGCGCGCAGCGGGCGCAGGCCGGCCGCGTCGCGTGCGCCGGGGGCGTCGGCGGCATCCGGCGCGTTGACGGCGAAGGCCGGGCCGCCGTCGAAGTAGAGCGTCCAGCCCTGTTCCGCCTGCCAATCGAGGTGGTGGATCGTCTGGTCCGTCAGCGCGTGCACGCCGGACTGGGCAGCGACATGGGCGGCGTAGCGCTCGCCCAGCTCCGCGAGCGACTCGCCGGGCGCGCCGAGCAACCAGTCCTGGCGGTACTCGAGCGGGCGCAGGCTGTCGCACAGGCGCGGGGCGCGCTCGATCAGCGCGACGCTCAGGCCCAGCTGGGTCAGCCAGCTGGCGGCGCTGCAGCCGGCCGGACCGCCGCCGACGATGGCGGCATCGACGAGCGCGGGCAGGCTGGCGGGCAGGCGGTCGGGCGAGTTCTGGGACATGGGCGGGCGTGGCGTCGGCCGGCGGGGCGCCGGCGCAGGGAGGCCGGTCAGCCCGGCCCGGGCCCGGCGAGGCGGCGTCCGCCATCCCGAGCAAACCGGGGATTATCCCGGATGAGCGCCGGAAACCGCCATCGGGGGCCTTCTGCGGACGCGACGGGGCGCCAGCCGGTGACGCGTGTCACGGCCGACCGGGTCGGATCTCCCGACCGGCCCGCGCGCTCAGAGCACCGCGCTGTCGGCCGCGAGCAGACCGCGCTCCCGCGCGATCGTGGCCGCCTGGGTGCGGGTGGCGGCGGCGAGCTTGCCCAGGATGCCCTTCATGTGGGTCTTCACCGTGCCGGCCGAGATGTCCAGCGCCAGCGCGATCGCCTTGTTGCTCTTGCCGTCGGCGACCAGGCGCAGCACCTGGCGCTCGCGGCCGGTCAGGCGGCAGCGCGTCATGCTGTCGGCGACGCGCCGGGCGGCGAGCGCGCTCAGGTAACGCGAGCCGCGCGCCAGATGGCGCACGCCGGCCACCAGTTCCTGCGACGCGCAGCCCAGCTCGACATACCCGTCCACGCCGGCCTCCAGCGCGCTGCGCACGTCCTGCTCGCGGTCGTGGGCGGTGAGGACCATCACCCGCGGCGCGGACGTCTCGCCCGAGCCGGTCGCGCGGTCGGCGTCGTCGCTGGCGCGCAGGGCGGCCAGCGCCATGGCACGGGCGTAGTCGGCGATGACGACGTCGGTCCGTCGGCCCGCGCGCGCGACGCCCGGCAGCTCGATGCGGTCGTCGAGGACGTCGATGTCCCCCTCGCGCGACAGCAGGCTGGCCAGGCCGGCGGCGACGACGGGGTCGGAATGGGCGACCCGCACCTGGATGCGGGCGAAGGCGGCATGGAACACGGCGGGCGTCCTTTCTACTCGGTCCTGCGGGCCGCGCGCCGAGCGTCGACCCCGGGCGCAAGGGTAGGAGCGCGACGCGGCCGCCGACATCCTGCGTTGGTATAGGTCGGCTCAGCCGGAGGCAGGGGCGGCGACGGCGCGCCGCGGCCTCAGAAGCACTCGTCCAGCAGCAGATGGAACTCGAGCTTGCGTGCGTCCGGCGCGGCGATGCCGTAGGCCGAGAAGAGGACCTCGCCCAGCGACGGACCGAACTCATCGAGGCAGTTGGCCAGGATCGCGAGGTCGCGATAGCGGTCGGCGATGCCGGCGCGGCCGACGTCGATCACGCCGGCCACCTCGCCCTCGGCGCTCATCAGAAGGTTGTCGAGCGAGAAGTCGCCGTGGCTGACGACGCGGTCTTCCTCCAGCGGCAGCAGCTCGCCGAGCGCGCGCCACACCTGCTCGGGCGTCCAGCCCTGGCGCGCGTCGTCGAAGTCGTCGGCGTCGATCAACCCGGCCTCGAGCCGCTGGCGGGCGAGGTCCAGTTGCAGGCGGTGGCTCGCGCTGAACGGGCAGGTCTCCACCGGTAGCGCATGCAGGCGGCGCAGGCAGCGCCCGATCGACGCGACGATCGCCGGCGCGCGATCCGGCGCCGCTTCGAGCCATTCGTAGGCGGTGCGGCCGGGCAGGGCCTGCGTCAGCAGCCAGGCGGTCCCGCCGGTCGCCTCGAAATGCGCGACCGCCGGCACGGGCCAGCGCCCGCTGAGCCAGCGCAGCCGGGCGAATTCATCGACGATGGCTGTTGCGGCTTCCCCATCGCCGTGCTTCAGGTAGAGATCGGGCGAGCCCTCGCGCCGCAGCCGATGCACGAGGGCGCCGGCCTCGCCGACCAGATTGCGGTGCCACTCGCGGCCTGCGAGCGCCCCGGCCAGCGACGGTGGCAGCGACGGCGCGGAAGCGGGGATCTCACGGAGGTCGTCGGTCTCGGCGTCGTCGGTCATGTCGCGTGAAGGAGAGGCGATCGCGCGAGTATCGGCGTGTGGCACGCACAGGCCGGAGGACACGGTAGGCGCGCCGCGCAGAGAGTCACCAGCCATGAATCGTCCGGTCGCTCCGCCGACCTCGGACCACCGCTGGTGGTCGCCTGCGGAGCTCGCGTCCACCACCGAGACGGTGTGGCCGGAGCGCCTGGCCGACCTACTGCGGACGGTCGAGCGCCGATAGCGCCCGGTGGTCAGCGACCAGCCCTCAGCGACCGGGCGCTCGGCGCTCGAAGTGCAGCATGTCTTCCCACTCGTCGTGGAGCTGGAAGCTGCGCATGGATCGGCCGAACTCGGTGAAGCCGTTGTGTCGCAGGACCTTGAGCGAGCCGAGGTTCCCGGCTCGTGCTTTCGCCTCGATCCGGACCAGGCCGAGCTCGTCGAAGGCCTTGGCCAGCACCAGCTTCACTGCCTCCTTCGCATGGCCACGGCCATTGGCCCGCTCCGCGATCCGGTAGCCCAACTCGCACGAGTGGAAATGCCTGCGGCGCACATGGCTCAGGTTGATGCGTCCGACGAGCTCGCCATCCGCATCGCGGATCAGGTACTGGTGGCCGATGTCGGCGGCGGCCTCCCGCAGCGCGGTGGCGACGGCGGCCTCGATGCCGCCCGCGTCGTAATAGGCCGGCGGCCGGGCATTGATGTGCGACTCGAAGAACGCACGGTTGTCGGTTTCGAAGCGACGCAGCGCGACGACGTCGCGCTCGGAGACGGGGTGCAGGCTCAGCATGAGTCAACGGCGGCCGAAGTCGCCGAGCATAGCGGCGTAGCGACCGCGACCGCCGCGCCCGTTCAGCGCTTCATCCGCCGAAACGCCCGCCATCCCAGCAGCACCGCCAGGATCGAGCCATAGACCAGCGGCTCGGCGAAGTTGTTCTTGCCGGCGCGCATCCAGATGAAGTGCATCAGCCCGACGATCGCGATCGCGTACACCAGCTTGTGCAGCGCCTGCCAGCGCGGCGCGCCCAGTGCCTTGATCGCGCGGTTGAACGAGGTCGCCGCCAGCGGCACCAGCAGCAGCCAGGCGGTGAAGCCCATCAGGATGAAGGGCCGCTTGCCGATGTCGCGCAGGATGTCGGCCAAGTCCAGCCCCTTGTCCAGCCAACCGTAGGCCAGCAGGTGCAGGCTGGCGTAGAAGAAGGCGAACAGGCCCAGCATCCGGCGGAAGCGCGCCAGCGCCGGCTGGTTCGTCCAGGTGCGCAGCGGCGTCACCGCCAGCGTGATCCACAGCAGGCGCAGTGCCCAGTCGCCCAGGCCGCGGATCAGCGTCTCGGCCGGGTTCGCGCCCAGCCGCTCGGTGAAGGCGCCGAAGACGTACCAGGCCAGCGGCAGCAGGCACAGCAGGAAAAGCACGACCTTGGCCGCCGGATGCAGCAGCGGACGACGCCTCGCCGGCGCGCGGCGCGCGGCAGCCGGCGCCGTCGCGGAGGTGGACGTGGCAGCGGTGGAAGGGGGAACGGAGGTCATCGGTGGATGCAATGGCGATGGCCGGCGGCGGCGTCCGGTGGCCGCGGTGGGGCCGGGCGGCGCGCCGCGCTCAGAAGTTCTTCTTCAGGTCCATGCCGGCGTACAGCTGCCCGACCTGCGCCTCGTAGCCGTTGAACATCAGCGTCGGGCGGCGCTTGGCGAAGAGACCGTCCTCGCCGATGCGGCGCTCGGTGGCCTGGCTCCAGCGCGGGTGGTCGACCGTCGGGTTGACGTTGGAATAGAAGCCGTATTCCTGCTGCGCCGCCTTGGTCCAGCTGCTCACCGGCTGCTTCTCGACGAAGCGGATCTTGACGATGGACTTGGCCGACTTGAAGCCGTACTTCCAGGGCACCACCAGCCGCAGCGGCGCGCCGTTCTGGTTGGGCAGCACCTCGCCGTACAGGCCGAAGGCCATCAGCGTCAGCGGATGCATCGCCTCGTCGATGCGCAGGCCCTCGACGTAGGGCCAGTCCAGCACGCCCGAGCGCACGCCCGGCATCTGCGCCTTGTCGGCCAGCGTCGTGAACTCGACGTACCTGGCCTTGCCGGTCGGCTCCGCCTTCTTCAGCAGCTCCGACAGCGAGTACCCCACCCACGGGATCACCATCGACCAGCCCTCGACGCAGCGCAGCCGGTAGACGCGCTCCTCCATCGGGGCGACCTTGAGCAGGTCCTCCAGGCCGAAGCGGCCCGGCTTGGCGCATTCGCCCTCGATGACCACGGACCAGGGCCGCGGCTTCAGCGTGTGGGCGTTCTCCGCCGGGTCCGACTTGTCGGTGCCGAACTCATAGAAGTTGTTGTAGGAAGTGACATCCTTGTAGGCGGTCAGCTTCTCCATGACGGTGGCGCCCGCGACGGCGCTCTTCGCGCCGGGCAGCTTCGCCAGCTTGCCCGGGCCCGCCGTCTGGGCCTGGACGCCCGCGGACAGGCCGCTCAGGCCGATCCCGGTCAGGCCCAGCGCGCCCGCCGTCTTCAGCCAGTCGCGCCGGGCGTCGTGGACCTCGCGGGGCGTGATCTCGGAAGCGGGGATGCGCTGGCCGTCGCGTGGCTTGTGGAAATGCATGGCAGACCTTCGGGGGAGGGAAGCCTCGCACCTTACGCCGCCCGCCGCGGGATTTCATGAGATCGCGCTTAAGTCCCCTCGTTCAGGGCCCGGACCGGACCCGGCGCGCGCCGCGGCCTACCTCGAAAGAAGGAGGGCGGCGTGGACTGCTCGCCCGACGCCGCCCTCGCTCGAATCCGAGCCGCCTTACAGCGTGCCGTAGGAATGCAGGCCCGACAGGAACATGTTGACGCCCAGGAAGGCGAACGTCGTGACCAGCAGGCCGATCAGCGCCCACCAGGCGCTCACCACGCCGCGCAGGCCCTTCATCAGCCGCATGTGCAGCCAGGCCGCGTAGTTCAGCCAGACGATCAGCGCCCAGGTTTCCTTCGGGTCCCAGCTCCAGTAGCCGCCCCAGGCCTCGGCCGCCCAGAAGGCGCCCAGGATGGTCGCGATCGTGAAGAAGGCGAAGCCCAGCGCGATCGCCTTGTAGGCCAGGTCGTCCAGCGTCGACAGCGCCGGCAACCGCGCCGTCAGCGGGCCGCGCAGCGCGACGCTCGCCGCCAGGAATACCGCCACGCCGGCCATCTTGCCGGCCCAGCCGTTCAGGCCGGCAGCCAGCTCCGGCGACACGTTCGCGCCGAAGCGGAAGGCCAGCAGCACCGCCACCAGCCCCACCGGCACGCCGATCAGGCCGATCACCAGCGCGCGCGGCGTCGCGGTCTTGAGCAGCGTCGCCAGCGCCACCATCGCCGCCATCGCGAAGCTGCCGTAGCCGATGAAGTTCGCCGGCACATGGATCTTCATCCACCAGCTCTGCAGCGCGGGCACCAGCGGCTGGATCTCATGCGCCTCGCGCGCCACCGTGTACCAGAGCAGGAAACCGACCGCCGCACTGACCACCAGCATCACGTAGGCGCCCAGCGCGCGCGTGGCGAAGCGCTGCTCGTAGTACAGGTACATCAGCGTCGTCAGCCAGGTGAAGAGCACGAAGACCTCGTAGAGGTTGCTCACCGGGATGTGGCCGATGTCGGGCGCGATCTGGTGGCTTTCGAACCAGCGCACCATCGTGCCGATCAGCGCCATGCCCACCGCGCCCCAGGCCAGCCGGGTGCCGATCGCCTCGGCCGCGCTGTGGCCGCCGGCCTTCTGGAAGAAGCCCAGCCAGTAGAAGAGGGTGCTCATCCACACCAGCACGCTCATCCACAGGATCGCGCTCTGGCTGGACAGCATGTACTTCAGGAAGAAGACCTTGTCCGCCGCGGCCAGGTCCGCGCCGAAGTCGTCGGTCTGTCTCAGGTAGAGCTGGATCGCGAACAGGCTGGCCGCGCCGACGATCAGGCACAGCGGCCGCAGCGGCCGCCAGAACCAGCCCAGCGCGATCAGCGCCGGCGCCGCGCCGGCCAGGATGCCCTTCTCGTAGACGTCCATCGACGCGTGATAGCGGCTGAACGCGAAGCCCGCGCCGATCAGTACCAGCGCCGCGAAGATCCAGTCGAACGCATTGCGGCCGTGGAAGTAACCGCGCCGGCCGATCACCAGCGAGCGCTGCGGCGTCGCCTCGGAGGCGCCCGGCAGCTGCGCGGGCAGGGCCGACGACTCGGCGGGGGAGTAGGTGCTGTTCATGTCAGGCCTCCTCATGCAGCAGCCGCTGCTTGAGCGCTTGGAATTCGACGGGCAGGTCGGGCGAATCGCGGTTGCTGGACAGGGCCATGCGGACCCGGGTCTGTTCGCTGCGTCCCGGCGCGGCCTCCAGCCACAGCCACAGCCGCCGCTCCTTGACGTAGAGCATCGCAAACACACCGACGATCAGCAACACGGCGCCCAGATAGACCAGGGTCTGCCCAGGGGCGCGGGTCACCTGGAACACGCTGGCCTGGATCTGCTGGAAGTCGTCCAGCTGCATCAGGACCGGCGCGGGATAGAACATCGCATCCGACAGCGACAGCACCGCCTGCGTCATGAAGGCCTGCGTCGCGTCGCCGGGCGTCGGCCGGGGACGGCCCAGTTGCTCCTCGGCCTGCTTGTGCAGCTCGAACAGGCTGCCGTTGAGGATGCGCAGCAGCACCTCGGACACGCGGGCGCGCTCGGGCTCGGGCACCTCGCGTTCGATGAACTGCGACAGCGCCGGCAGGCCGCCCAGCGCCGCGCCCTGCGCGGGCGCATCGGCCTTCAGGCCTTCGGCGCCGGCGAACAGGGTCAGCGTGCGCAGCGCCGTGGCCTCGAGCTGCGCCTGCATCGCCGGCTTGTCGGGCGGGCTGGCGCCCAGCGCGTACTGCCGCGCCGCGAGCAGCCGCTGCGCCGGATCGGCCAGCACACGGCGCAGCGCCAGCCAGCTTTCCATGCTGTCCTTGCTGTCCACCGGCACGCGCAGGTAGCGGAAGTTGTCGGCCAGCGTGTCGCGCACGCCGAGCAGGTAGACCCGGTGGCCCTCCAGCTCCAGCGGCAGCATGTAGTTGTTGTACTCGCGCGCCTGGCCGCTGGCGTCGCGCAGCTTGTAGCTGAAGGACGGGCCGACGTTGCGCAGCGTCTTGCGGTCGCTGACGTTCGCGCCCGAGCCCAGGTGCTGCTCGAGCCGGCCCACCAGGTCGACCTTGCGCACGTCGGTGCCGGCCTGGTCCTTGCCGTCGTTGGCGAAGTTCTCGACGTTGATGACGCGCAGCCCGGTGAACTCCAGGCCGTAGGACTCGCCGTCCACCGTCAGCGTCGTGGTGCCGTTGACCTTGGCGTCCAGCGGCGTGTCGTGCGGCGACTGCAGCGAGCGCAGCTTGAGCTTCATGCCCGAGCCGCCGTCCTCGAAGCTGCTCTGGTAGAGCGTGACGCCGCGGTAGGTGACCGGCTCGTTGACCTTGACGGTCGCCTTCGTCGACGAGCCGTCGCGGCGGTCGTGGATGACGATGTCGCTCGCGAACAGCTTGGGCATGCCGGTCGCGTAGTACTCGACGATGAATTTCTTCAGCTCGACGTCGAAGGGCAGGTCCTGCACCACCACGCCGGTGGGCATGGACAGCAGCGCGGTCGACGAGCGGCTGCCCTCGGGCACGAACAGGTTGCCGCGGAAGCTGGGATTGGAGGTGCCCAGCCGGTTGACCGCCGTCATCTGGTTCAGGTCGGCGCCCTGGTAGATCTGCTTGCCCTGCGCCCACATGATCGCGCGCACGATCAGGTTGCCGTCGAGCAGCCCGCCCACGCAGATCAGCACGATGGCCGAGTGCGCCGCCAGGTAGCCGATCTTGTGCGCCGCGCCCTTGCGCGCGCCGATCATCACGCCGCCGGTGCGCACCTGCGCGCGCGCCTTCCAGCCCTCGGCCGCCAGCCAGGCGTTGACCTGGCCCAGCGCCGCTTCCGGATTCATGTGCAGGTAGCCCAGCGCCTTGAGCTTGAAGGCCTGGATCGACTGCTCCCGCATCGTCTCCTTGTAGGTCTTCAGGTCGCGCAGGATCCTGGGCGTGTGCCGCGCGATGCACAGGCTGGTCGACACGACCAGGAAGCCCAGCATCAGCAGGAACCACCAGGCGCTGTAGACGGTGTAGAGGTCGAGCTTGCCGAACAGCTCCGACCAGAACGGCCCGAACTGGTTGACGTAGTTCGTCATCGGCTGCTGCTGCTGCACCACCGTGCCGATCACGGAGGCGATGCAGATCACCGTCAGCAGCGCGATCGCGAAACGCATCGACGCCAGCAGCTCCATCGCGTCGTCGAGCGCGACACGGGCCGCCACCTGGGCGGCGGGCCGGGGGGGACGGTCGGGGGACTTCTCGGTCATGGCCGGCATTCTCGTTGCCCGGAACGACGAATCGGGCGAGGGCCGGCAAAAACGAAGGCCGGTGATCGGATCACCGGCCTCGTTCGTCGGCACCTGCCCCGAAAGGGGCGTCGCGCAGACGGCCGCTCAGCGCAGGCCGGCGATGTAGTCGGAGACCGCCTTGATCTCGCGGTCGCTCATCTTCGCGGCGATGGCCAGCATCTGCGGACTGTTGGGCCGGCCGCCGGCGCGGAACGCGGTCAGCTGGGCCTCGGTGTAGTCGCTGTGCTGGCCGCCCAGGCGCGGGTACTGCGCGGGGATGCCGGCGCCGTTGGGGCTGTGACAGCCGGCGCAGGCGGGCACCTGCTTGTCGGCGATGCCGCCGCGGTAGATCTTCTCGCCCAGGGCGATCAGTTCCTTGTTCTTCGCGAAGCCGGGCTTGGCGCCCTTGCTGGCGTAGAAGGCCGAGACGTTGCGGATGTCGGCATCCGACAGCGGCGCGGCCATGCCCGACATCACCGCGTTCTTGCGCTTGCCCGACTTGAACTCGTGCAGCTGCTTGGCCAGGTAGTCGGCATGCTGGCCGGCGATGATGGGATTGGCGGGACTGCCGCGGGAGCCGTCCGCCGTGTGGCAGGCGGCGCAGACTTGAGAGCTGATGGCCTGGCCCTTGGTCAGATCGGGCTTGGTGGCTGCTTGCGGTTCGGCGGCGTTGGCGGCGCCGGACATCAAAACCATACTCGACAACAAGAAAGCGGCAGTCTTCATGAATTGTTGAGGGTTGGGTGAGCGCAACCGTGGGATCTTACAATGGCACCTCTTTTGAGCCCCGCAGCGCGATGACCGATTCCAACAAGAAACCCGCTCCCGCGGCCCCAGGGAAACCCGCAGGCCGTGGTGCGGGACGCGCAGGGGGGGCGAAGAAGAAGCCCGGTCCGGGCAAGACCGGCCAGCGTGCCGCCGCCAAGGCGCGTGCCAAGGCCAACGAGAAGCTCAAGGCGCAAGGCCTGCCCCCGCCGGTCAAGCCGGCCAGCACCGAACCGCTGACGGCCGGCAAGCGCGCGCTGGCGTGGACGCACACCGCGCGCTTCCTGACGACCGCCAGCCAGCTCAAGCATCTGCCCGTCAACGGCGTGCTGCCCGCCGAGGCCCAGGCGCGCGCCGAGGCCGCGGGCGACGACGAGTTCGACGAATTCCTGGACGACGCCGACGTCGGCGCGCCCGAAGGCGACGCCGGCTCCGCGCTGGCGAGCGAGGGCGAGGCGCTCGCGCACGACCTGGCCCCGCGCCAGCTGCCGGAGATCGCCTTCGTCGGCCGCTCCAACGCCGGCAAGTCGACGGCGGTCAACACGCTGGCGCAGCAGAAGCGCCTGGCCTTCGCGTCCAAGACGCCGGGCCGCACGCAGCACATCAACCTGTTCGCGGTGGGCCCGCGCGACGCGCCGGACGCGCTGTTCGCCGACCTGCCGGGCTACGGCTACGCCGCGGTCGCCCGCGACGCCAAGCTGCGCTGGCAGCGCGTCATGGCCGACTACCTCAGCGAGCGCGAATCGCTGTCGGGCGTGGTGCTGATGGTCGATTCGCGGCTGGGCCTGACCGACCTCGACAAGCAGCTGCTGGAGTTCGTCTCCGACCGCGTCACCGCCGGCGAGGTCAGCCTGCTGATCGTGCTGACCAAGGCCGACAAGCTCAACCGCAAGGAAGGCGCCGCGGTCCTGGCGCAGGTCGAGAAGGACATCGGCGTGCTGGCCACCGAGGACTCGGACATCGGCATCACGCTGTTCTCGGCGCTCAACAAGCAGGGCCTGGAGGACGTCGCCGAGGTGCTCTATGACTGGGCCCACCGCGAGCCGGTGCTGCGATCGGACGACGAGGAAGCCGATGCCGACGCCGACCCCGATGAGAACGCCGACGCCGAGCCCGATCAGGGCCGGCCGATGAACACGTAGAGCGCGGTGCCGCCGCGCGGCGCGTAGCCGATGCCCACGTACAACGGACCCAGCCCCGTGTCCGAGCCGAGGAACACGCTGCTCGCGTAGCGCAGGTCCTTGATGTTGATGTCGCGGCGCGACAGCCAGGTGTTGCCGGCCTCGAGCGTGCCGCCGACGAAGAAGCCGCGGGACAGGAAGGGCTGGTCGTTCAGCCGCCGGTAGTAGGTCGCCCGCGTGAACAACAGCGAGTTGCCGCTGAGCTGGTTGGGGTTGTAGCCCGACAGCTGATGGAAGCCGCCCAGCGTGTAGCCGCCCAGGCCGGTGTCGTCGGGCTGCTGCGATCCGACCGCCCGCGCGTACAGGCTGACGGTGTGGCCGCCGAAGCTGCGCACCATGTTGCCGTCCATGTTCAGGCGCAGGAAACGGCCGCTGCTGAGGTTGCGGTTGTCCTGGCGGCCGCCCTGGGCCTCGACGGTGAAGCGGTAGCCGTGCTGCGGGAAGTTGGCGTAATCGAGCTGGTCAACGACGGTGCGCAGGCGGAAGCCGCGCTCGTAGCTGGTCCAGCGCAGCTTGCCCATCGCGGGCGTGGCGACGGTGATCAGGTCGGGCTTGGCATGGCGGACCTGGCTGATCACGCCCAGCCGCACCTCGCCCCAGCGGCCCCAGGGCTGCCCGACGTCCAGCCCCAGCGTGCCGTCGCGCCGCACCAGGCGCGCCTGGCCCAGGCTGGCGTTGTCGGGGTCGTTGTCGTCATAGACGATCTGCTTGCGCTGGTTGGCCTCGGCCCAGGCGCTGACGAACCAGTCGTCGGCCACGCCGAGCTTGAGTCCGAGCGGGTGGTAGAGCTCGGTGTAGAGCCGCGGCGTTTCGCCGATGGTGATCTGGTTGCGCCACTCGGTGCCCTTGCTGGTCAGCCAGTGGCGGTTGTGGCTCAGCCGCAGGTTGAAGAAGCTGTCGCCGCCCGAGTCGGTGGACAGGTCCATGCCGACGCGGAAGTAGTTCGGCCCCCAGGGCTTGTCCTCCATGTTGAAGACCAGCGTCTCGCCGTCGGCGCGTTGCTCGACGTGATAGTCGACGCGGTTGTAGTCGCCGCTGGAGGAGAGGAAGCGCATGTCGCGCTCGGCCGTCTCGTTGTTGAAGACCTGGCCGGGCTTCGATTCGAGCTGGCTGCGGAAGCGCTCCGGATTGGTGTTGTCCGAGCCCTCCAGCTTGACCGCCGCGAGCACGACGGCCGGCGGCTTCAGCCCGATGCGCGCGAACTGCCAGTCGGCATAGGTCTTGTCGTCGACGGCATAGGCGCGCAGCTGCGGCAGCAGCGCCTGGGCCGCCTCCTCGCCGGCGCGGATGAAGTCGCGCGCCTTGTCGAAGTCGCCCGAGGTCAGCTTGCCCAGCTGCGGCGTGATGAGCAGGTCCTCGCCGGCGGACATGCTGGCGATCGAGCGCTGCACGTTCTGCTCGGTCAGGATGTTGATCATCTGCGCCGTCAGGCCGATCAGCGAGTTCAGCGTCTCGCGCCCACCCACCGGGGTGCCGACGTTGACGGCGATCAGCCGCGTCGCGCCCATCTCGCGCGCCACGTCCACCGGCAGGTTGTTGACCAGGCCGCCGTCGCCGAGGATGCGGTCTTCCCACTCGACCGGCGCGAACACGCCGGGCACGCTCATGCTGGAGCGCAGCGCCAGCGCCAGGTCGCCCTCGGCCAGGATGCGCTCCTGGCCGTTCTCCATGTCGGTGGCGACGGCGCGGAAGGGCGTCGGCAGGCGGTCGAACTGGCGCACGTTGCGCACCGGCAGCGTCAGCCGGCGCAGCAGCGCCTCCAGGCCGCGGCTGGAGAGGGTGCCGGTGGGCACGCGCACCTCGCCGTCGCGCAGGCCGAATTCGATCGTCGCGGAGAACTCGAAGTCCTCCTCCTTGCGGCGCTGCGACAGGTCCTGCCGATCGACGCGGCTGGCGAAGAGCCGGTCCCACGCGATCCTCGACAGCTCGCGATCCAGGTCCTCGGCGGACATGCCGCTGGCGTAGAGCCCGCCGATGATGGCGCCCATCGAGGTGCCGGTGACGATGTCGACGGGGATGTGCTCGCGCTCGAGCACCTTCAGCACGCCGACGTGGGCCAGCCCGCGCGCGCCGCCGCCGGACAGCACCAGTGCCAGCTTGGGCCGCTGCGCCTGGTCGGCGGCGGGCGTCGGCACCGGGCCGGGGGACGGGTTGGGCGGCACGGTCTGGGCCAGCACCGCCGGCGCGGCCAGCGCGGCGGCCAGCACGGCCGTCAGCAGCAGGGCAGGCAGGCCGGGAACACCGGCGAGGCGGAAAACGGCTCGGGAATCGCGGAACACGGCGGGCATCGACGGCGGACGGGGGGCGGAACGCCCCACGGCAAGCGCCCGGGGCGCGCGCATTGTGACCCGAACCGGCCTCGGCGGCCGGCCGTGTCGTCAGCGATCGTCGCCGTGGGCGGGCGTGCGGTCCAGGTCCAGCATCAGCGTGCCGATCGCGCGCTGCAGCAGCGGCGCATCCTCGAGCTGCGTGATCAGGCCGGCGGCCACCAGCTGCTCGAGCGCGCCGCGCGTCACCGAGTGCCGCTCCTCCGGCGCCTGGCCGATGAACAGGAACATCTGGCGGCTGTCGCTGATCCAGGCGATCTGCGCGGTGATCCATTCGCTCCGGTGGAACAGGTGGTACCAGCCGCCGATGTGCACGCCGGCGATCCAGTCCTGCAGCGCGGCCTGCGCGTGCGGCGAATGTTCCTCGCTGTAGAGCGCCACCGGCACCGTCGGCAGCTGGCCGCGGTCGACCCGCTCGTAGGCCCAGCGCGAGGGCAGCTGCGATTCGCGCTCGTCCAGCAGCTGCTGCAGCAGCTCCTCCGGTGTCTGGGCCGGGCGGCGGGGCGCAGGCGCCGCCGGCGCCGCTTCCTCGACCGCCGGCAGGCCGCGCAGCACGCGGCCGTGCTGGCGCATCAGCTCGTCGAGGAAGGCCTGGCGCTGCATCGGCGGCAGCGCGATCGAGTCCATGCCGCGTTCCAGCGCCCGGACCAGCTCCGGCAACTGGGCGCGCAGCCGCTGGCGCGCCGCCTCGTCCGGCTGCGGCGACACACTGTGCAGCAGCGCGTCGACCAGTTCGATCGAGGTCTGTGCCTCCACCGCGTCGCGGCCGTGCTGGACCATCGCGTGCGCGATGACCTCGACCCAGGGGCCGAGCAGGAAACGCCGCATCAGCTTGCCGGCCTGCGCGTCGTCGAGTTGGTGCTCCAGCTGGTCGCGCAGCATCCGCTGCCACTCCTGCCGGCGCTGCTCGCGATCCAGCCGCTCCAGCGCCACCGCGCTGCGCTGGCCGCGGGCCTCGGCCTGGGCGCGGATGTGGCTGTCGACCTCGGTCAGCGCCTGCTGGAACTGCAGCGCCGAGGGATGGGCGCTGTCCAGCAGCGGCTGGATCACGCGCTCCAGGAACTGCAGGAAGGCCTTCAGGTCGACATCGTCCGGCCGCTGGAAACCCGCGCCGTGCGCGGCGATGCGGTTCAGCAACTGCCAGGTCGGGTGGTCCTGGCGCCGCAGCAGCGTCGCGTCGGCGCGGGACAGCCGCACGATCGCGACCTGCAGCCGGCCCATCAGCACCTTCAGCGGCGGCTGCAGGCTGTCGTCGGCCAGGATCTGGTCGTACAGGCGCGACAGCAGGTCGGTGCCCGGCGCGCCGGTGCCGGGGCCGAGCCTGGGCGGCGGAGCGGCCGGCGCGGCGCCGGCGGGGCCGGGGTGCGCCATCGCCGGGGTCAGCTCGGCGGCGCGGGTGTTCATCAGGTCCAGCTTCAGCGCGACCTGGTCCAGCGTCGCGTTCTGCGTCGGCGTCTCGGTGATGCTCTTGAACTGGCGCCGCCGCAGGTCCGACTCCTTCAGCGCGGCGCCGTGGCTCGTGAGCATGCCGCTCAGCTGCGCCTGCCGCAGGCCCTGGCACAGCGAGGCGTAGATCGGCTGCAGCTTCAGCGCCAGCGGCAGCGCGGCCATGCGCATCAGCGCATAACGGCCCTCGGCATCGAGGTCCACGCCCTCGATCGCGCGGGACAGCGCCTGCGCGAACAGCGCGGCCCGCAGCGGGTTGTCGTTCTTCAGCGGCCGGGCGATGCCGCGCAGCGCGGCGAAGAAGTTGCCGAGCTGGTGGAGCTCGGCGCGCGACTGGTCCTCGATGGCGGTGATCACGTGCGCGATCGCCACGTCCTTCAGCGCCTGGCCCTCGTCGACCAGGCTCAGCGACAGCTCCCCGCGGCCCGCCGCCTGACGCTCGCGCTGCAGCGGATCGCCGCCTTCGCGCGCCAGGCCCAGCAGGCGACCCAGCGAGCCTTCGAGGTCGGAAGCGAAGTGGGCGCGCCGCTTGGACCATCCGGCAAGCAGCTGGTGGTGCTCCAGCCGGCTCTTGAGCTCGTCCTGCAAGCCGTTGTAGACCGCATGCGACAGCGCGGGCACGTGGGCGAGGGTCTCGTCGACCAGGCTTTGAAGGGAAGGCGAAGCGGCGTGGGCCATCGTTTGTGACAAGTTGTCAGCGCATTATGGTCGCCCCCGATTCAAGTGACATCCCCCAGGCCCGTGGGGCCGTGCGACCTGGGGAAAGCCCCTGCGGTGCCGAGCCGACGAGGCCGGCGGGTCCGTCGATTCTGGGCGCATGCCGACCGGGATGACCAGCAAGCGCGCTGCCCGGTTCGTATCCAACGGAAACAGAGCGGGCCCGGGCGGCGATCTTTCTCTTTCCGCTGCGGCCCGCGCAATGAAAAAAGGGGTCGCCGAAGCGACCCCTTTTGCTGAGCGTCAACGATCGACGGCGGGCGTCGATCGTCGCGGGCTCGGCCGGACTCTTACATGTCCATGCCCATGCCGCCCATGCCACCCGGCATCGCGGGCGCGGCGGACTCGTCCTTCGGCGCTTCGGCGACCATGCACTCGGTCGTCAGCATCAGCGAGGCCACGGAGGCGGCGTTCTGCAGCGCGGTGCGGGTCACCTTGGTCGGGTCCAGGATGCCCATCTCGATCATGTCGCCATAGGTGCCGTTGGCGGCGTTGTAGCCGTGGTTGCCCGAACCGGCCAGCACGTTGTTGACGACGACCGAGCTTTCCTCGCCGGCGTTGTAGACGATCTCGCGCAGCGGGGCTTCGATGGCCTTCAGGATCAGCTTGATGCCGGCGTCCTGGTCGGCGTTGTCGCCCTTGATGTCGCCAGCGGCCTGACGGGCGCGCAGCAGCGCGACACCGCCGCCGGCCACGATGCCTTCCTCGACGGCGGCACGGGTGGCGTGCAGCGCGTCTTCGACACGGGCCTTCTTCTCCTTCATCTCGACTTCGGTGGCGGCACCGACCTTGATGACGGCCACGCCGCCGGCCAGCTTGGCCACGCGCTCCTGCAGCTTCTCGCGGTCGTAGTCGCTGGTGGCTTCCTCGATCTGGACGCGGATCTGCTTGACGCGCGCCTCGATGTCGCCGCCGGCGCCGTTGCCGTCGATGATGGTAGTGTTTTCCTTGCCCACTTCGACGCGCTTGGCTTGGCCCAGGTCAGCCAGCGTGACCTTCTCGAGCGACAGGCCGACTTCCTCGGCGATGACCTTGCCACCGGTCAGGATGGCGATGTCTTCCAGCATGGCCTTGCGACGGTCGCCGAAGCCCGGGGCCTTCACGGCGACGACCTTCAGGATGCCGCGGATGGTGTTGACCACCAGGGTCGCCAGCGCTTCGCCGTCGACTTCTTCCGCGATGATCAGCAACGGACGGCCGGCCTTGGCGACGGCTTCCAGCGTCGGCAGCAGGTCGCGGATGTTGGAGATCTTCTTGTCGTAGAGCAGGACGAAGGGGTTGTCCAGGATCGCCGACTGCTTCTCCGGGTTGTTGATGAAGTAGGGCGACAGGTAGCCGCGGTCGAACTGCATGCCTTCGACGACGTCCAGCTCGTTGGCCAGCGACTTGCCGTCCTCGACGGTGATCACGCCTTCCTTGCCGACCTTGTCCATCGCGTCGGCGATGATCTTGCCGATCGAGTCATCGGAGTTGGCCGAGATCGTGCCGACCTGGGCGATTTCCTTGGACGTGGTGGTGGCCTTGGAGGCCTTCTTCAGCTGCTCGACCAGGGCGGCGACGGCCTTGTCGATGCCGCGCTTGAGGTCCATCGGGTTCATGCCGGCGGCCACGTACTTCATGCCTTCGCGCACGATGGCCTGGGCCAGCACGGTGGCGGTGGTGGTGCCGTCACCGGCGTTGTCCGAGGTCTTGGAAGCGACTTCCTTGACCATCTGGGCGCCCATGTTCTGCAGCTTGTCCTTGAGCTCGATCTCCTTGGCGACCGAGACACCGTCCTTGGTGACGGTGGGGGCGCCGAACGAGCGCTCCAGCACCACGTTACGGCCCTTGGGACCCAGCGTGACCTTGACCGCGTTGGCCAGGATGTTCACGCCTTCGACCATGCGGGCACGGGCTTCGCCGCCGAAGACAACGTCTTTTGCTGCCATGTGTATCTCTCCGAATCTCTATCTAGATGAATGGGGTCTGTGAGGGTGGTCGCCGATTACTTGGCGATGACCGCAAACAGATCCTCTTCGCGCATCACAAGCAGCTCTTCGCCGTCGACCTTGACGGTCTGGCCGCTGTACTTGCCGAACAGCACGCGGTCGCCGACGGCGACGTTCAGGGCGATGAATTCACCCTTGTCGTTGCGCTTGCCCGGGCCGACGGCCAGCACCTCGCCCTGGTCGGGCTTCTCGGCGGCGTTGTCGGGGATGACGATGCCGGAGGCCGTCTTGGTTTCGTTTTCCAGGCGCTTAACGATCACGCGATCGTGCAGAGGACGCAGTTTCATCAGATCTCCTTGACTGTGCGGACTTGCTTCAAGGGCCCGCCGTGCGGTTCTCGCACTGGCCAACCCCCACAAGAAGTAAGCCCCGCGAGGGACGTCGTGGGGCTTGTTAGCACTCGACCGACGCGAGTGCTAGCAGGGAGATTATATGGACCGGCTTGGCGCTTTCAAGGGCGGGTGTCGACATTCAGCTAACTTGGGAGGGGAGCTTCGTGCTGATGCACACCGGCGAGATGAACCGCGGCCAGCCGACACTGACCGTGCAGGTGGTGCCGGATTCAGGGACCGGCGGGCTGACCGGGCTCAGCGGGCAGCTGAGCGTCGACATCCGGGACGGGCGGCATTTCTCTGAGCTGGCGTATGAGTTGACGTGAAGCTTCCGCGCTCGCCTTGCCCCCGCCCAAGGGCGGGGGCAAGGCTGTCAGCGGGCGAGGTTCGCAACGGCGGCGGCGGTCAGCGCTCCGCTGTAGATCCGGAAGTCCTGCATCCGCCCCTTAAAGAATGGATCGCCCCCGTACTGCGAGCGTCCCAGCCAGTTCCGCGTCGTGTGGCCGAACTGATAGGGCGCCATCCAGATTTCGGGACTGGTGGCGACCGGTGAGCCGTCGACGTAAAGCGTGCCGACCGTGCCAGAGAGCGTGATGGCCACATGGGTCCAGCGACCGTTGGGCGGAATGGGCGCCGCCAAGGGCGACGGCATCCAGAACTGATTGCGTGTGGACATGAGGCGCATCAGGCTGGGGACGGGCGGGCGCGTCGACTCCCGCGGGGTGAGCGCCATGTACGACACGTCGTTGGAGCCGAAATCGAAGAAGCGCGAACTGGCGCCGGTGTTGTCGCAGTAGACCCACATCGCCACCGTGTAGTCGCCCAACGCCGACACCACGCCATCGACCAGGCGCACATGGGCACGGCGGCCGTCGAACACGACGCAGGTGCTGCCGTTGCGCCCCTCGCCCCAGGTCGCGCCTTCCATGAGCACGCCATATCGGCCGTTGCCGCTGAGGTCATCGGTGCTGCCGTTGAGTGGCAGATGCAGCCACAGTTCTCCGGGCACCGCCACGCGCAGGGTGTCCGCCCCGACCCGCTCGCCCTGGCCGGTGACGGCGCTGATGCGGTAGTACCAGGTGCCCGCAGCCGGTGCGTCGGTGTAGGTGCGCGGGTCGGTGACTCGCGCAAGGGTGGTGAAGGGGCCGGCGGAGGAACTCGCGCGCTGCACCAGATAGTCCGTTGCGTCGGCGCTGCCCCACCACGACATCAGCACCTTGCCCTCATGGAGGACGGCGCTCAGGCCGCTCGGCCGGGCGGGCGCGACGGCGTCACGGACGTAGAGCAAGGATCCCAGGCCCGGCGAATCCCCACCGTCCACCCGTTCAGGACGCTGCTTGTTCACCATCTTCTGGGTCCATGGGGCCGACAGGCCTTTGCGGGCGACGTAATGGTTGAGGATGAGTTCCCAGCAGGGGCGAGGGTTGTCCCCACCGGACACCGTGGTGCTGGATCCATGGACGCCGGTGTAGGGGGTGAAGGGCATCGGGTACGCGATGTAGTCGGGCGGCGGTCCGACCAGGACGTTGGTCTTCGCGACGTACTCCGCACCGGCGAGGAGGCGGTTGTTCCAGAGCCCGTAGAGGTCCTCGCCCTGGTTCCAGGCCATCTCGCACAGCATGCCGGCCAGCGCGATGCCAAGGGTGGAGTGTCCTTGGTCGCGGTGGCTTTCCTGCCACTGGCCCAGGTAGCCGGGATGCAGGTAGTAGACGTTGTTGCCGTGCGATCCACAGCCTCGGCCGTTCTTGTAGTAGTTGCTGGCCTCAGCGACGATGTCCGGTCGGTCGCAGAACACGCCGATGGCATACATGCTGCAGACGTTCGCCAGGTCCCAGTTGGCCCAGTAGTGCGTGACCTTTCTGATCTCGGTGCCGTTGTGGTCGGTGAGGAACGCGTGGCACTCCGGATAGAACACGTTGAGCAGCATGGTCTGGAACCGTGCGACGTCCTCCTTGGCCCAACCCGGATAGGTGCGCATCACCTCGGCGGCATTGGCCCATTGGTTGCCGTAGAGGCCCGACGCCAGGTAACGATTGGAATCGCCGGCCAGCCGCTTCAAGGTCGACGACCAGGCATTGAGGAACTTCACCGCGTCTTTCGCATAGGCCTCGTCGCCGGTGACCTTCCAGCGCAGCGCGAGGTGATACGCGCGCATCATGTCGGTGACCATCACCCAGAAGTTCTCGCCGGTTCCGCCGCGACTCACGACTTCCAGCGGTGAGGGCTTCACGCCCAGCTCGGCACGACGCGCGGCGAGCAGCAGGTTCCAACTGCCGAGCCAGGGCTGCCTGCCGGCGGCGACCTGATCGCGCATGCGCTGAAGATCCGTCTGCGTATGAAGCAGCCCCGGATGGAGCAGCCCGCCTGGCGCAGGCGCAGGCGCGGGTGCCGGTGCGGGCGTGGGTGCCGGTGCCGGTGCGGGTGCAGGTGCAGGTGCAGGTGCAGGTGCAGGTGCAGGTGCAGGTGCAGGTGCAGGTGCAGGTGCAGGTGCAGGCGCAGGCGCAGGTGCGGGTGCGGGTGCGGGTGCGGGTGCGGGTGCGGGCGCCGGTGAAGGCGCGGGTGCAGGCGCAGCCGGGGCGGGCGGCATGGGCTCGGTCGGGGCGGGAGGGGGCGCCGGCGCCGGCGCGGGGGCTGGAATCGGATCGTCGGGCCGAGGATCCGGTGTCGTGTCGGGCGGCGGCGGCGTCCCGATGCCCGCCGCCGCTTCATCCGCTCCGCCGAGCAACGGGGTACCCGCCTCGCTGACCGGGCCGCCGCCGCATCCCGGCAGAAGCGGCAGGATCGGGAACAGGCCGACGCCCAAGGTCAGCAGGCGCCGGTGCGCGTCCGGAAAGTCGTCAAGGGCCGCGTGCTCCGCCCCGGGTCTGAATATCGTCATTGCGGTGGTCTTGTTGAAGTGCGCCACGCTATGGCCGGCGTGCGCGGCAGTCATAACGGCGCGTGATCGCGTGGCTGATCTCGCCACTTCGTCACGCAACCGGATGGCTTGGCTGGCGCGGTTCACGCATCACGGTGGCGGCGCCGGCCACACCGGGCTGCAGCGTCGCCATGGCGAGCCCCCTCTCTCGCGTCGTGCGACCCGCCTTGCGCTCCCCCTCGCTGCGAGCCAGCACGACGTCGAGCCGCTTTTGGCGTCGATGACCGATTGCAGCGAAATGCCGGGCTACTCGAGTGTTTGCGGCGATTTAGCGTTAAATCGTTGCGGCGGCATGATAGGTCGGGCGTTGAATGCGGTGCCCCTGGAATTCGCTACATGAGGTAACGGCGCCGCAACGGGAATTACAGAAGTTGTGTCGAACGAGACTTCTTGCCACAGGACACGGACACGGATCCAGGTGGCAAGCGGGTTGCCGTTGTTGTTGGGACCGATCTGACCAGGAGAACCTGCATGTCTCACGCCCATAAATCGATTCTT
The DNA here is from genome assembly GCF_014193085.1 of Mitsuaria sp. BK041. Classification (NCBI taxonomy): domain Bacteria; kingdom Pseudomonadati; phylum Pseudomonadota; class Betaproteobacteria; order Burkholderiales; family Sphaerotilaceae; genus Roseateles; species Mitsuaria sp. BK041. Next base: position 336,189 of record NZ_JACHYT010000001.1, read on the forward strand.
GAGAAGGCGAACGCGGCCATCGTCAAGCGCGACTTCGAAGGATTCCTGCGGTTCTGCACCGAGGATACCGAGTGGACCTTTGTCGGCGAGCGGACGCTCAGGGGCAAGGAAGCCGTTCGCAAGTGGATGGCCGACACCTATCGCGAGCCCCCCGAGTTCGACGTCCATCGAATGGTGGCAGAGGGCGACTTCGTCATTGCGATCGGCGAGATCACGCTCAAGGACGACAAGGGGGAAGCCTCCCGGCATGAGTACTGCGATGTCTGGCGCTTCCGTGATGGCTTGTTGGCTGAACTGCGCGCTTTCGTCGTCTAGCGTCCCGGAGCCGCCCACCGAGTCCGATCAACCTGACAACGGTCGGAACCATCGGACGCAGCCATCGATATCCGCGGCGGCCGCTGCCTCCGTGATCAGCGCCTGTCGAGCCGGAACGGCTCCCGAGTCTCGACCGCCGGCGCCACTTCCACGCTTTCATCCTTCAACGCAACACCCGTCACCTGACGAGCCCGCGCTTCCTGGAGCAACCACGCCAGCCGCGCCGCCGCGGTGGCCGGCGCCAATCCTTCCGGTCGCACGTTGGAGATGCAGTTGCGCTCCGCGTCCACGCGGCCGGGGCGAGGCGCCCAGGTGACGTAGACGCCCATGCTGTCGGGGGAGCTCAATCCAGGGCGCTCGCCGATGAGCACCACGACGAGCTTCGCTCCCAGCGCTTGACCGATCGGATCTCCGATCGCGACGCGCGCCTGACGGACGATGGCGACGGGCGACCAACGCCAGCCGTCGGCGAGCAGCGGCCGGAGCGCTTCGACGAACCGGACCGCATGCCGCTCGATCGCCAACGCGGACAGGCCATCGGCCACGACCAGCGCCAGATCCGGCTGCTGTTGCGCATCGAGCGAGGACAGCACGGCCGTCGACCGGTCGTCGAGCCGTCGACCGAGATCCGGTCGCTGAAGGTACGCCGCCCGATCCGCGGCGGCACTGTGCAGATCGAGCGTTTCCAACCCGGCCTCGTTCAGGGCCGCCGCGAGCGCCACGTGATCCAGCTCGCGATGCACCGCGTCCCGCGCCTGCGCATGGGCCAACTGGAAGGCCAGGTGCGCCGCCGTCGGCTGGCTGACGCCCGCTCGGCCCAGCCCGATCCGCGCCGGCGTGTGGCGCCGCAGCGTGTGCCAGGGATTGGGAGTGATCGCGTCGCTCATGGTGTTTCGCTCACGACGATGGCAGCAAGGCAGCGAAGGCCGGGGACATGGCGTCGACCAGATGCCCCGGCGCGCCGGGTCGCGCGATGCGCATGCGTTCGAGCCAGCGCTCGAACTCCGGCGCGGCGCGCAAGCCCAGCACCCGCCGGGCGTACAGCGCGTCGTGGAACGAGGTCGTCTGGTAGTTGAGCATCACGTCGTCCGAGCCCGGGATGCCCATGATGAAGTTGCAGCCCGCCACGCCCAGCAGCGTGAGAAGCACATCCATGTCGTTCTGATCCGCCGCCGCGTGGTTCGTGTAGCAGATGTCGCAGCCCATCGGCAGGCCCAGCAGCTTGGCGCAGAAGTGGTCCTCCAGCCCGGCCCGGATGATCTGCTTGCCGTCGTACAGGTACTCCGGCCCGATGAACCCGACCACCGTGTTCACGAGCAGCGGCTCGAAGTGCCTCGCCACCGCGTAGGTCCGGGCCTCGAGGGTCTGTTGGTCGCAACCGTGGTGCGCGCCGGCGGACAGCGCGCTGCCCTGGCCGGTCTCGAAGTACATCACGTGCTGCCCGCGTTGGCCGTCGTCGAAGTAGGCGCCCCGCGCCAGCGACAAGGCCGCCGCGCGCGCCTCGGCCAGCAGCTTCAGGTCGACACCGAAACTGCGGTTGGTCGCTTCCGTGCCGCCGATGGACTGGAACACCAGATCGACCGGCGCGCCGCGCTCGATGCACTGCATCGTGTTGGTCACGTGCGTGAGCACGCAGCTTTGGGTGGGGATCTCGAAGCGCTCGATGACCTCCGCCAGCAGGCGTAGCAGATGCGCGACCTGGGTCAGGTTGTCGGTGGCGGGATTGATGCCGATGACCGCATCGCCGCTGCCGTACATCAGACCGTCAAGCACGCTCGCGGCGATCCCGCTGGCGTCGTCGGTCGGATGATTCGGCTGCAGGCGCGTAGACAGCCTGCCCGTGAGTCCCAGCGTATTGCGAAAGCGTGTGACGACCTGGCACTTGCGAGCGACCAGGATCAGGTCCTGGTTCCGCATGATCTTGCTGGTCGCAGCCACCATCTCGGGCGTGAGGGCGGGCGCCAGGCGCGTGAGCGCCGCGGTGTCCGCCGCGTCCGAGAGCAGCCACTCGCGCAACCCGCCGACCGTCAGGTGGGTGATCGGCTGGAAGGCCGCGGCGTCGTGGCCGTCGACGATGAGTCGGGTGATCTCGTCGTCCTCGTATGGGATCAGGGCCTCGCTGAGGAAGGTCTTCAGCGGCAGATCGGCCAAGGCTATCTGCGCGCCGACGCGTTCCTGCTCAGACCCGGCGCAGACGCCGGCGAGCCGGTCGCCCGAACGCTCCGGTGTGGCCTTGGCCATCAGCTCGCGCAGGCTGTCGAAACGGTAGGTGATGGCGCCGACGCGCTGGGAAACATTCATCGCTGCCTCCTTGCGTCCAGCTTAACCGTGTCCCTGTCCGATCGTGTGACCGGCGCCTCGCTTGCGGTGACTCAGTCTTGCGCCGGCGGCCGCTCCGTCCGGCCGTCCGCATGCCGCGCGAATCGGTCCTCCTGGTCGCCGTGCACCGGGGCCGGGTCCGGCCACGGCCAGCCCCCGAACTCGGTGCGACGGTAGTCCTCGAAGGCCTGACGCAGCTCCTGCTCGGTGTTCATGACGAAGGGGCCGTACTGCGCCACCGGCTCGCCGATGGGACGGCCCTGCAGCATCAGCAACTCGGCGGGTTCTTCGCCATTGACAAGCACGACGTCGAGGCCGGCCCGCACCTCGATGGAATGGCCGACGGTCACGGGCTCGTCGCCGATCGTGATGCGGCCGCCGGCGAAGAAGTACAGCTTGCGTCGCGTGCCGTCGCCCAGTGCCGCGGGCAAGGTCCATTGCGCGCCGGGCTCCAGGCGCAGGGTCCACATGGCCAGGTCCGAATGCAGCCGCGAGCCCCACGAGTCCGGCGGCGGCGCGAGCGGCTTGGTCACCGTCGCGCCGGCATGAGCGGCGTCCGGCAGGGCGCCCGCGATGACCACCACCTCCGTCGCGCGTCCGGCGTCGTCGACGAAGGTGTGCCGCGGGATGTCCTGCGACCAGAACATCGTGAAGTGCGGCTCCACCATCTTGCTGTCCGCGGGCAGGTTGAGCCAGATCTGGAACAGCTCCAGCGGGTTGGGACGGTCGGTGTGCAGCAGCGGGAACATCTCCGCGTGGACGATGCCCTTGCCGGCCGTCAGCCACTGCACGTCGCCGCCGCCGAAGCGCGCGCCGGCGCCCAGCGAATCGGAATGGTCGATGCGGCCCTGGCGCACGATGGTGACGGTTTCGAAGCCGCGGTGCGGGTGGGCGGGGAAGCCAGGCACCTGCTGGCCGTGGTACATGCTCCAGCCGTCCTTGCGCGAGAAGTCGGAACCCATCTGCCGGCCCGCCAGCAGCGAAGCATCCGGGCCGTACCGGCCGTTGCCGCGCGGATAGGCGTCGTCGTGGTGGACGCAGAACAGGAAGGGGTCGACCGTGTCCCAGGGCATGCCCAGGGGCTGAACGGAGAGGACGGGAGAGGCGGAGAGGTCGGTGCGGAGGGTGGTCATGGCGGGGCCCCAAGGGCCCTCACCCTAACGCGAAATCGTGCATCGTGCTGGGGGCATGCTGGAAGGCGGCGGTCAGCCTGAACCTCTCGACGAAGAAGACGCGCAAGCCAAGACCGGCACGGCGGTGGACGCGACGTTGATCTCGGCGCCCAGCTCGACGAAGAACGCCTCGGGCGAACGCGACCCTCAGATGAAGCAGAGCAAGAAGGGCAACCAGTGGTACTTCGGCATGAAGGCGCATATCGGCGTCGATGCCGAATCGGGCCTGGTCCACTCGGTGCGCGGCACGGCGGGCCCCTTCATCCCGGCCACGAGGCATCGGCCAACGTGTTGTGCAGAACTTCCCTGACGAGTCGACGTCACTTGAGTCGACGTCACTTCGCCAGCGCCGCGATCTCGGCAGCGTTCAATGCGCCCACCTGGACGCGGAAGTCCTGGATGCGGCCGTTGAAGGACGGATGCCCCCAGTTTCGACCCAGGAAGGTGACCTGGTCACCGACCTGCCGCGGCGACAGCAGGATGTCGTCGGCCTTCGCCACCTCCACGCCGTCGAGGTAGAGCCGCCCGGTGCCCGCCCGGAGCGTCACCGCCACATGAGCCCAGCGCCGGATGGGCAAGGGCCCCGGCGCCTCCATGCCTTGCGAGTCGTTGTGGGTTGCGCCTGCAATGGCGAATCGCAGCCCGCCCCGGCCGCTCTGGGGCGCGATGCACATATAGGAGAAAGCGTCGTTCCCGGCGAAGAACAGGCAGGTGTCCCAGCGCAGCGCATTCGCATACGCCCACAGCGACACCGTGAAGTCCTCCAGCCCGCTGAAGATCCCGGCGGGCAACTGCAGGCCCGCCTTCTTGCCGTCGAAGACGATGGCCTTGTCATCCCGGCGTCCGTCACCCCAGGCCGCGCCGTCCAGCAGCTTGCCCTCGATGACGCTCCGGTTGCCGTCGGCGCCCAGCAGCGCGCCGAAGGTCTCCGTGCCGTTCCGGCCATTTAGCGGCAGCGACAAGCGGTCCTCGCCCGGCATCACGGCCCGCACCGCCGGGGAACTGGCGCTCGCGCCGTTGCCCTGCGCGGTGACCTGGTAGAACCAGACGCCGCTGGGGGGCGCGTCGCTGTAGGTCAGCACCTCGCTCGCCGAGACCGTGCCCAGCAGCGTGAACGGCCCGGCGGCCCGGCTGCCGCGCCGGACGGCATAAGCGGTGGCGCCCACGCTGCCCCACCACGACAGCACGACGCGATCGCCGCGCGTGTGCGCCGTGAGGCCGGAGGCCGGCTTCATCGGGGCGGTGTAGTCCGCGCGGCGGTGGATCAGCGTCGGCCACCAGATGTCGTCGCTGCTGCCGCCGTACTTCGGCTCGCACAGCTTCACCATGCGCGCCACGTTCGGCGCCGCCAGCCCCATGCGGTTCACGTAATGGTTGTAGATCGGCTCCCAGGCGTTGCGGCCGTGCTGGAAGGACTGGTTCACCTCCGTCCACAGCGAGGTGTGAGGCTGCGTCGGATTGTGTTCACGGGCGAACGGCATCGGATAGGGCTTGCCGTTCTCGTCGAGCAGGTTGGAGCGCGCCACGTACTCCGCCGCCGACAGGAAGCGGTTGTTGCCCAGCCCATAGAGATCGTCGCCTTGGTTCCAGGCCATCTCCATCACGTCGCCGCCCAGCGACATGCCCAGCGTCGCGTGGCCCTGGTCGCGGCCGCTCTCCTCCCACTGCCCGAAGTGGCCCGGGTGCATGAAGTACACGCCGTGGACCATGGAGCCGTTGCCGAAGTTCCTGAGCTTGCCGCGGTTGTTGCCTGCGTAGCAGTCGCAGGCCAGCCGGTACAGGTCAGGCTGGTCGCAGAAGATACCGATGGCCATGGCGCCGACGATCGAGGCCATGTCCCAGTTGGCATGGGACCCGATGCGCCCGTCGCTGAGGAACCAGGACGAGATCGAGCCGAAGACCTTGAGCAGCATGTCCTGGAAGCGCTTCAGGCTCTCCGGCGCCCAGCCCGGGTAGGTGCGCAGGATCTCGCCGATCTGCGCCAACTGGTGGCCCTGCATGCCGGCCATCAGGATGAAGGTGTGGTCGTCATGGGCGGTCGATCCGGGCGGCACCGTCCCGACCTCCTTCAGCGTGCTGGCCCAGGCGTCCAGGAACTCCACGGCCTTGTCGGCATAGCGGTTGTCCGGCGGGTCCGACAGCTTCCAGCGCAGGGTCAGCGTCCAGGCGCGCCAGATGTCGACGTACAGGTTGTTCTTGCTGCCGTCGGCGCGGTAGACGGCAGGCAGCGGAAAGGGCCGGGTGTCCAGGCTGGCGAAGCGGTCGGCGCTCAGCTTGTTCCACCAGCCCGTCCATGGCTCCTGACCCGCCTTGATGTGGGCGCGGATGCGCGTGAAGTCGTCCTCGGTCACCAGCAGCCCCGGGTGGCGGAAGACGCCGCTCTGTGAGGCCGGGATGCGCCCCGCCGGCGAGCCCGCGGAGCCGTCAGGCGTCTTCGCATCGGCCACGGCCTCGCCCCCGGCGGCCTTGCCTTCCGAGTCGCCGTTGACGCCCCCGCAGGCGGGCAGCAGCGGCAGCATCGGCAACCCGAAGAGTCCCGCCGACAGCCTGCGGCGGGTGGTGTTGACAGGGGCCTCGCCCTCGTCGAATGGGAATTTGTTGCCGGACATTTCACGCCTCCAACCTCCGGTGACCCGGTAGGTGTTTTCCATCGATAGTTCATGCGCCGGCCGAACTAACATGCCGGGATTTAGCGTTATATCAATAACCTGGTCGGGCTTCCGTTACCTTTCGTTCCCCGCTCCTCATGAACACATCAATCAAGAGACAACGACTTGCCGCCCTGTCCCTCGTCGCAGCAGCCCTCGCGTCGGGTTGCGGAGGAGGTGGGGGCGACAGCGGCACCACGACGACTCCCAGCCCGACTTCGGGCTCGGGCGCACCGGCCCCGGCGCCCGCGCCCGGGCCTGCTCCCGCGCCAGCGCCTGCGCCAGAACCCGCGCCGGCGCCACCTTCCGCCCCGGCCCCCGCGCCTGCTCCGTCGCAGGCGACGTCCTGGAACAGCATGAAGTTCGGAGGCGGCGGTTACGTCACCGGCCTGGTGTTCCATCCCAGCACGGCGAACCTGCTGTATGCGCGGACCGACATCGGCGGCGCCTACCGATGGAACCCGGCCGCCTCGTCGTGGACCCCGATCACCGACGGCCTGGGCTTCAGCGCCGCGGAGAGCTCCTACCACGGCATCGAGAGCATGGCCGTCGATCCGAACGACGACCGCCTCGTGTACATGGCCGCCGGCATGTACAACACCGACAAGGCCGATGCCCGCCTGTACATCTCCAGCGATCGCGGCGATCACTGGAGCTTCGTCAACCTGCCGTTCTCGACCGGCGGCAACAACGGCGGCCGCGCGATGGGCGAGCGCCTGATGGTCGATCCCAACAAGCCGTCGACCTTGTTCTACGGTTCGCGCACCGCCGGCCTGTGGAAGAGCGAGGACTCGGGCCGCAGCTGGGCGCAGGTCAGCGCGTTGTCCAGCGCCAGGATGACCCAGGACCAGATCAAGGCCGCGGGCGGCAGCGCGATGGGCATCGAGCTGGTCGTGTACGACACCGGCACGAAAGGCACCGGCACCGCGACCTCCACGCTCTACGCCGCGGTCGCGCCGGACTACGCCAGCGTCGCGGGCCTGGGTTCCAACATGTACCGGTCCACCAACGGCGGCGCCACCTGGACCGCGGTCACGACGCCGGTCTCGGGCTTCCACATCCCGCACATGGTGCGTGCCGCCGACGGCGTCTTCTACGTCGTGTTCACCAAGGACGCGGGACCCGGCGCCGGCGGCCCCGGCCGTCTCTACAAGTTCGACGGCACCACCTGGACCCTGCTCAAGAGCGTGGACCCGGCGGGAGGCATCAACTTCGGCCTGGGCGGGGTCTCGGTCCAGGGCAGCGGGGCCAGCACCCGCATCGCGCTGGGCGTGACCAACTCCTGGGGGAACTGGAACGGCCAGCAGATCGTCCAGCTGTCCGACGACGCCGGCCTGACCTGGCGCGAGATCGAAGCGCAGATGCCGGGCGAGATCGCCTCGGGCTGGGTCGACGACGTCGAGATCGATCCCTCCGACCGCGACCACATCCTGCATGTCCACGGGGGCGGCGTCGTCGAAACGCGCAACGCCTCCGCGGCCAAGCCGACCTGGAGCGGCGTCATCGCCGGCATCGAGGAGATCGCCGCGCAGGCCATCGTGGCGCCGCCGCCCGGCGCGTCCTACCTGCTGATCAACAGCTCGGGCGACGTCGGCACCTGGATCCACACGGATGTGACGACCACGCCGACCCGGTCGCCGGGCCTGGGCTGGAGCAACGGCATCGCGGCCGACATGGCGTGGTCCGATCCGCAGTACATCGCGGCCTCCGGCGTCATCAACTCGAGCGCCACCGGCACCGGCTACTGGTCCGGCGACGGCGGCAAGACCTGGACGACCTTCGCCAGCCTGCCGGCCGGCGCCACGACCAACACCTCCAGCGAGTCGAGCCTGGTCGTCACCGCGCGCAACAAGGCGGTCTGGGCGCCCGCCAATTCGGTGCCGTCCTACACGACCGACAACGGCGCCACCTGGACTGCGACCAACCTGCCGGCGCTGCCCGCCGTCGGGTGGAACCGCGGCTACCGGCTGGTGGTCGATCGCAAGAACCCGAACAAGGTCTATGCCTACGACTCGGGCGGCGCCTGGTGGGCGTCGGCCGGCCGGGTCTACGTCTCGACCGATGGCGGCCACAGCTTCGCGCTGAGCCAGGGCTCGGTGACGGCGGCGCTCGCGCCCAACGGCTGGTGGGTGACCTCGATGGCGGTCAACCCCAACGCGGAAGGCGACCTCTGGATGGCCGACGGCAATGCCGTGTACCACTCGGTGGACTCGGGCGCCACCTGGCAGAAGCTCAGCCAGTTCGCATCGGTCCAGGGCAGCAACGCCTGGCCCGACCTGCAGGGCGCCACCGTGGTGGCCCTGGGCAAGGCGAAGGACGGCGCCTCCTACTCGGCGGCGGTCTACGTGGTCGGCACCGTCGGCGGCGTGTGGGGCGTGTACCGCTCCGACGATGGCGGCGCCACCTGGACCCGCTTCAACGACGACGCCCACCAGTTCGGCGGCATCGGCGTGATGGCGGCCGACCAGAACGTCTACGGGCGCGTCTACCTCAGCGGCACCGGCCGCGGGCTGCTGTACAGCAACTGAAGCCTGATCGCCCCTCGCCAGCGTCCGCGTTGCCCCGGGCAATGCGTCGACGCCGGCGGGGCATCACCATCTCGTCACCACCCCGACATCCGCACCGTCACGCTGCGAGGCGAGATCGCCGGAGACCTTCGACCATGCGCAACTTCAACATCACGCCAGGCTGGCCGTCCGCCCTCTGGCTGGCCCTCTGCACGGCCCTGAGCCCGCTGGCCCACGCGGCGGAACCCGCGGCCCAACCCGCGATGGCGCCGGCGCCTGCTTTCGCCTGGGAATCCAGCGAACCCCTGATCAAGCCGCCCGCCGACGCAGCGGGCCTCTTCGGCGTCAAGGACCCGTCCGTCGTCTTCCACGACAAGCGCTATCACGTCTTCTTCACGACGGCCGGCACCAAGGGTTGGGGCATGGCCTACACCAGCTTCGCCGATTGGAAGGACGCGCCCCGGGCGCCGGTCTTCATGCTGGACCAGTCGCCCATCGGGCCCGGTTACCGGGCGGCGCCGCAGGTCTTCTACTTCGCGCCGCAAAAGCTCTGGTACCTCATCTACCAGGGCGGCGATCCGATGTATTCCACGACCACGAATGTGGCGGATCCCCGCTCGTGGACGGCGCCGCGGCCGTTCTACGCGGCCGCGCCGGACATCGTGAAGGACGAGAAGGGCCAGGCCGCCTGGCTCGACTTCTGGATCATCTGCGACGACCGGAAGTGCCACCTCTTCTTCACCAACGACAACGGCAGCTTCTTCCGCGCGGAGACCTCGATCGAGCGTTTCCCTCAAGGCTTCTCCACGCCCGTGCTCGCCATGAAGACCGAGCGGCGTGAAGACCTGTTCGAGGCGAGCAACACCTACAAGATCGAAGGCACCGGGCACTACCTGACCTTGATCGAGGCCATGGGTCCGACCGGGCGCTACTTCCGCGCCTGGCTGGCCGACCGCCTGGACGGGGAATGGCGGCCGATCCCGGGCAGCGCGATGAACCGGTTCGCGGGTGCCGAGAACCTCAAGTTCAACGGCCGCGTCTGGTCGGAGGGCGTCTCGCACGGCGAGATGATCCGCGCGGGCGTCGATCAGACGCTGACGATCGATCCGTGCAAGCCGCTCCAGTTCCTCTACCAGGGCCTGGACATGACGCCCGGCAAGAAGTACGAGTACATCGAGCTGCCTTATCGGCTGGGCCTGATCACGGCCGTCGGTCGCAACGCCATCAGCGATCTGTGCAAGCGCTGATGGCCTTCACGAAATGAGGCCGCCCGGGGTGACGGGCGCCGCCGCTCACTGGCAGCTCAGCTTGGCCAGCGAGGTGCCGGCCCCGGCCACCTGGGGCAGCTTGGCCTTCACGCAGCTGGGCGTGTCCGGCGTGTAGCTGTAGGAGATGCTGACCGGGTAGGCGGCGGTGGTGGTCCAGTCCGACGCGTTCCTGGACGGACTGCTGTCCGAATCGGTCCACGACACCCCGTAGGTGCTGAAGTCCGCCACCTTGGTGATGTTGTTGTTGCGCAGCTCCCAGTAGCCGAGCGTCGGGCTGTCCCGCGAGGTCACCGGGTTCTTGGCGTTCTCGAAGTAATTGGCTTCGATCAGCGAGTAGCCGCCCATGCGCACGTTGATGCCGGAGGCCGTCACGCCGCTGTAGAGGTTGTTGTAGAGGTGGGTGTAGCCACCCCGCTGCAGCGGCAGGCGCGAGCCGACGTTGCGGTAGTAGTTGTGATGGAAGGTGATGTAGCGGTCGCTCGAGTCGCTGTCGCTGCTGCCGATCAGGCCGACCTTGTGGTGGTCGTGGATGGCGTTGTAGCTGTAGGTGATGTGGTGGGCCCCCGCCTTGTTGTCCACCAGGCCGTCGAACTCCAGGTCCCCCGCGCCGGCGCATTCGGCCAGCGAGCTGAACAGCGTGTTGTGGTCCACCCAGATGTAGGCGGGGAACTTGCTGCCCAGGCCCTCGATGCCGATGGCGTCGATGGAGCCGGGCAGCAGGCCGATCGTCATGTTGCGGATGATGATGTTGCTGGCGTCGGCCTTGATGGCCAGGCCGAAGTTGGCGGCCGAGCCGGTGGCGCCCTGGATGGTGATGTCGCGCTTGCCCTTGAGCTCCACGATGTCGCCTGCCGGCTTCTTCCATTGCGTGCAGGGGTCGGGAATGGTGCCGAAATCAAAGCTGCCGGCGTAGGTGATCACCAGGCCGCCGGAGCCGCTGTAGGCATCGACCGCGGCCTGCATCTGCGCGGCCGTGGTGACCACCACGGGCTTGGCCGTGCCGCCGCCGGTGACCGTGCCGGCATAACCGCCGCTGTGGTTGTCGGTCGGTGTGGGCGGCGGGGTGGACGGCGCGGGTGCCGGTGCTGGAGCCGGAGCTGGTGCCGGTGCTGGTGCTGGTGCAGGAGTCGGCGCAGGCGCAGGAGCCGGTGTAGGCGCTGGTGCAGGCCCAGGGGCTGGAGCTGGCGATGGCGACGGCGACGGCGCCGGTGACGGTGACGGTGACGGTGACGGTGACGGTGACGGTGACGGTGCGGGCGCCGGGGCGGGCGAGGGTGAGGGCGACGGCGACGGCGAGGGTGAGGGCGACGGCGATGGCGTCGGGGTTGACGCGGTCGGCGGCGCGGTGCTCGCCGTGGTGTCCGCGTTGCCGGAGCCGCCCCCGCCGCAGGCGGTCATCAGGCTGGTGGCCGCCACTGCGGCAGCGAAGTAGCGGAGTTGGGCCAACTCCACGGGGCCCACCTGCGTGCGTCTTGTCATGATCTTGATCTTCGATGTGCGCGGACCGGCCTCGCCATCGGCCAGGCGATCGTCCGCTCCCAAACCAGCCCTTGCTGCCGCACCGCGTGCCTGCCGATGCAAAGGCGCCCCTCGTCTCCTGCGACGGAGTACCGCTCCCGCATGCGGGAGTCGGAGCCTCCGTTCCCTGGTGTGCTGACAACGTAGTCAGCGGCGCGGATGCTAAGAGGCGTTCGCCATGCGACTGCGTGACAACTGGTAAGTGCTGTCAGCGACTGCCTGAACGCCGTGGTGATAACTCCGCCACACCGATGACATGACCGGCAGGCAAGGTGACGGGGTTGTTGTTCTTCGTTGTTGGATCACCGCCCATGTCGTCAAAGCATCCGAGCGCCTTGTCGCTGCCCCTCTCCTCGCTGCGTCAACTCGAGGGCCTTCCCGACCGCCAGCGCCGATTGCTGCTGCGCGCGGGCCTGGGCCTGTCCCTGGGCGGTGCCGCCCTTCTCACCGCCTGCGGCGGCGGCGATGACAACGACGGCGGCAGCGGCCCGGACGCCGGCGGCGGCACCCCGGCGGGAACGCCGGCCCAGGTCTCGAGCTTCGCGCTGGCCGTGCTGCCGGACACGCAGTTCTATTCGCGCTACGCCACCACCGACGAGAACCTGCAGTTCCAGCGCAAGTACGGCTCGACGCCGTATGTGGCGCAGACGAAGTGGATCGCCGACAACGCCGCGGCGCTGCGCATCCCGTTCACCATCCACCTCGGCGACGTCGTCGACCAGCAGGGCAAGCCGCTGCAGTGGCAGGTCGCGGATTCGGCGATGAAGGTGCTGGAGTCGGCCAAGATGCCGTACTCCATCCTGGCCGGCAACCACGACGTGATCTCCGACGTGGACTATGTCGATGCCAGCAGCCAGTCGGCCAACACCGACGCGCAGCGCAACCTCGCCAAGGAGCCCTACCTGCAGGCCTTCCCGACCACGCGGGCGCAGCAGCAGTCCACCTTCGGCGGGCGCGACCCGTCGGGCTTCCACGAGTACCACGTCATCAACGTCGACGGCAACGCCTTCATGGTGCTGTCGATGTCCTGGCGCGCGTCCGACGCCGCGATCGCCTGGGCGCGCGGTGTGCTCGCCAAGCATCCGACGCTGCCGACCATCCTCGCGACCCACCAGCTGCTCAACATCGCGGCCGACGGCGTGAGCCCGCTCGAGGTCCCCTACGGGCTGATGCTGTGGGACAAGCTGATCCGCGACAACGACCAGATCTTCATGACCCTGAACGGGCATTACCACGGCGGCGCCCACCTGACGAAGACCAATGACTTCGGCAACGCGGTCGAGGAGATGGTGGTCGACTACCAGATGGCCTACATGGGCGGCAACGGCCTCATGCGCCTGTACGAATTCGACCTGACCAACAACAAGATCAAGGTGATGTCGTTCTCGCCCTGGGTCACGCAGAAGCCGACCGACACGCTCAACGAGTTCGACGTGGCGGTGCTCTCCGACGCGAACCATCAGTTCGAGATCAACATCGACTTCAAGAAGCGCTTCGCGCGCTTCAACCCCGACTTCGCCCAACCGGCGGCCGGCAACGCGCCGATCAACGAGCGCGCCAAGGCGGCCCTGCTGACCCACTTCACCGAGCCGGCGCCCAGCGTCAAGAAGGCGGCGGCGGACCCGAGCGACTACCCGGTGGTGGCGTCGACCGTCGCGCACTGGCGCTTCTTCGGCGGCACCGAGGGCGGCGTCGTGCCGGTGGGCCAGGTGATCCAGGACGAGACCGGCGCCAATCCGATCGCGCGCCAGCCGCTGGCCCAGGGCGGCGCCGCGCAGGAAGGCGACCTGACCTGGTCGAGCGACCACCATTACCTTTCGGCCGCGCCGGGCAGCGTGCGCTTCTCCAACTCGGTGAACTCGCCGCTGCGGATGAGCGCCTTCGCGACCGACGTGACGGCACCGCTGAACGGGCTGAGCTTCAGCGCCGGCTACACGGTCGAGGCCTTCCTCAAGCTGCCCGCCAACTGGACGGCGGCCAACAACGCGTGGATGAACATCATGGAGCGCGAGGGGCGGCGCGGCGATGTCGCCGGCATCGACGCCAGCGCCGATGGCGACGAGAGCGCCCTGATCTTCGCGATCTCCAGCCTGCGCGAGGTGCAATGGGAAGTGACGCCGAGCACGCCGGGCACGCGCTCGCCGGCGGCGAATTTCTCCGGCGAGATTGTCACCGAGCGCTGGATCCACGTCGCCATCGTCAACGACCCGGCGCAGAACAGCACCATCATGTACGTGGAGGGCGCGCCCATCCTGCGCAATGCGTCCAACACGAACGGCATCGCGTTCAGCAGCGCCAGCGACCGGATGATCATCGGCGGCGGCGTCTACGCGAACGCGCCGTCGAACGGCTTCCTCGGCAGCCTGGGCGAGATCCGCATCTGCAGCGAGCCCTTGAGCGCCGACAAGTGGCTCACCGCGCGCAAGCGTTGAGCCCGACGCGGCGGGCGGGCTGAAGGCGGCGGGCCCGCCCGCGCCTGGGTTGTCGCGGCCCGGCTCGGCGCGGCGCGGGCCGTCACGGCAGTCGGGGTCTCCCGCTGGAGGACTCGAACAGGACGTGGTCCAGCGACCAGCGCCCCGGACCCCGACCCACCAGATACAGCATCGGTGCCGCCCAGCTCAGGTGGGTCGGCCAGCCCGACGGATAGACGAAGAGCTGGATCACCGCCGTCATCCCCAGCACGCCCAGCGCCGCCAGGCGGGTGAACAGCCCCAGCACCAGCAGGATGGGCAGGAGGTGCTCGGCGCCGGTGGCGAGGTAGGCGGCCCATTCGGGCGGGATCAGCGGCAGCGCGTAGTCCTGGCGGAACAGCAGGAAGGTGGTGTCGGTGAGCGTGAACCAGCCCTCGACCTTGGTGCGGCCGGATAGCCAGAAGACGCCTGCGATGCTGAAGCGGCAGGCCAGCGCGATCAGGTCGTGCGAGATCAACCGCTCCAGGCGCGCGCGCAGCGCGGCCAGCGACCACGAGGCGCCGCTCAGGGCGCGGGACGAGGACGTGGACAGGGTGTTCATGACGGCATCTCCGTGAGGGCGGCGAAAGCGCCTTGTTGAAGCAGGCGACCCAGCGAGGCGCCGGGATCGAAGCAGGCATGGCGGGCCTGGACCGCGTCCAGCGCCTCGCCCAGCGCCTGGCCGGCGGCGCAGGCCTCGAGCAGCGCGCAGTCGGCGCTGTCGATGGCCAGGCCCAGCACCGCGCCGGCGGGCCGCGTCAGCAACGCGCCCTGGCCGTGCCAGCACGGCGGATTCGGATCGGCGGCCGCGGTCCGTGCGGCCTGCCAGAGCGAGAAGGCGGGCCAGTCCGCGCACCAGCGCCAACGGGCCGCGGGATGCGGCACCAGCCGCGCGGTGGCGAGCCGCCCGGGATCGAGTGCCGCGATCGTGTGGAGATCGAGCACCGGCGCGTCGGCCGCGACGTGGCATTCGCTCCAGAGGCGGTCCAGCCGAGCGACCTCGCCCAGCCAGGGCCAGTCGCCGCCGGCCAGCGCCTGATCGAGGAAGGCCGGGAAGTGGGCGCCGTAGTGCTGCAGGTCACCGCCCGCGGGCGGGGCGGCCCGCGCCGCGTCCAGCGCGACGGCCCGCATCCAGTCGTCGCCGACCAGCCGGTGGACGGCCGGGTACAACGAGACCAGCGCCTCCGCGCAGCCCTTCAGCACGGTGTTGCGGTAGACGGCGAAGCCCGGCTGCGCCGCCGGCCCCTCGGGCGGGGCCCGATCGTCGGCCTCGGCCCAGAGGTCGCGCCAGAAGGCGGTCTGGAATTCAACGAGCGTCATGCGGTCACCTCCAGCGCAAGGCGCGGGGCGGCCGCGAGCACCGACTGGGCACGGCCGCGCTCGGCGATCAGCTCGGCGAATGGAGGTAGGTGGCCGTCGCGCTCGAGCAGGGTGGGGCGTGGTCCGATGCGGGCGGTCAGCCGCTCCAGCAGGGCCCAGACCGGCGCCGCCACCGGCGCATCGTGGCTGTCGATCAGCAGGCCGGTCGACGGATCCGCGTCGGGGCGGTGTCCGGCGACATGGATCTCCATCACCGCGTCGCCGTCGATCGCGTCGATCCATGCCGCGGCGTCCAGGCCGAGGTTGCTGGCCGACACGAACACGTTGTTGACGTCGACCAGCAGGCCGCAGCCGCTGCGTCGGACCAGCTCGTGCAGGAAGTCGACCTCGCCCCACGCATGGTCCAGGCGCAGGTAGTGCGAGGGGTTCTCGATGGCGACCGGGCGTCGCAGCGCGTCCTGCAGTCGCGACACGTTGGCCACGACGCGCCGCAGCGCTTCGGTCGTGCGCGGCACCGGCAGCAGGTCCGGCGCGTAGGCGCCGCCGGCGCGGCTCCAGGCCAGGTGCTCGGACACCAGCGCCGGCGCCACCCGGTCGACCAGCGCCGCCAGTCGCCGCAGGTGATCGGCATCGGGCGGCGCGGCGCCGCCCAGCGAGGCCGAGACACCGTGCAGCGACAGCGGATGCGTGGACCGCAAGGCCTCGAGCAGGGCCAGGCGCGGGCCGCCGGCGACGAGGTAGTTCTCGGGATGGACCTCGAACCAGAGCCCCGGATCGCGCGCGGCCAGCGCGTCCTCCGCGAACTCGGGCTTGAAGCCCAGGCCGGCGCCCAGCGCGCGCGTCATGGCCGGCCGATCAGGACTTGGTGGCGGTCAGCGAGCCCATGCCCTTGGGCGTCTTGATCGTCGTGCAGGTGCCGGCGGGCACGTACTTCCAGGCATTGGCCTGGTAGTCCATCTTGGCGGTGCCGGCGCAGGTGGTGCCGGGGCCGGCGGCGCAGTCGTTCTTGCCGGCCATCGCCACGCCGTAGCAGCGCTCCTTCTCGGCGGCGGCTGGCTTGGCGTCTTGCGCCATCGCGGAAGCGGACAGGGTGGTCAGCGTGACCAGGGCGAGGCTCAGAGTGGTCGACTTCATGGGGGCACTCCTTGTGCGGTGGATCGGGGTTGTGGGTCGGACGCGGCGGCGATTCCGTCGCGTTCCGGCAGCTAGTTCGCGACGGACGCGCTCCGGGTTACAGCGCCACGGGAAATTTCCCGGATTCTTTTTTCGAGCGGTCTGTAACCTTCCAGGCCCATGACGCGAATAGACCCCGTGATCGCGACCGAGCATGAGCTGCACGAGCTGTTCCTGGCCGGGCTGGACGGGGACGCGGCGGCCTACCGCCGCTTCCTCGAACGCCTGGGGGCCTTGCTGCGCGGGTACTTCCGGCGTCGGCTGCAGCAGCTGCCGGACGAGGTCGAGGACCTGGTCCAGGACACCTTGATGGCCGTGCACGCGCAGCGCCAGACCTATCGCCGCGGCGAGCCGCTGACGGCCTGGGTGCACGCGGTGGCCCGCTACAAGCTGGTGGACCTCTGGCGCCGGCGCGCGCGGCAAGAGGCCTTGAACGATCCGCTGGACGAGGACCTGGCCGTGTTCGCGACCGCCGACCACGAGGCCGGCGACACCCGTCGTGACCTCGGCCGGCTGCTGGAGCGGCTGCCGACCAGCCAGCGCCTGCCCATCCTGCACACCAAGCTGGAAGGCCTGTCGGTGGAGGAGACCGCGCGCCTCACCGGCATGAGCGAATCGGCGGTGAAGGTCGGCGTGCATCGCGGCTTGAAGGCGCTGGCGCGCCTGTGGAAGGACATGACATGAAGACCGACGAGCTCATCGCGCTGCTGGCCCGGGATGCCGGCCCGGTGCCCACTGGCGTGGGGGAGCGGCGCTTCGCCGCGGCGCTGGTGCTGGGCATCCTGGCGGCCCTGGCCTGGGTGCAGGCCGCCTTCGGCCTGCGGGCCGATCTGCCGCTGCTGATGACGACCGCCGATTTCTGGCAGAAGGTCGCGATGCCGCTGGCGGTGGCGGTCACCGGGCTGGTCGTGGTCTTCCGGCTGGGCCATCCGGGCGCGCGGGTGCGCGGCTGGTGGCTGGGCGTGTGGCTGCCGGTGTCGCTGCTGTGGATCTGGGCCGCGGCCGTGCTGTGGATGGCCGAGCCGGCCGCGCGCATGCCGCTGGTGCTGGGCACCACCTGGCGCAGTTGCGTGTTCAACGTGACGGCGACCGCGCTGCCGATCGGCATCGCGCTGCTGTGGGCGCTGCGCGGCCTGGCGCCGACGCGGCCCACGTTGACGGGCGCGGCGGCTGGCTGGCTGGCCGGCGCGGTGGGCGCCTGCGTCTATTCGCTGCACTGCCCGGAGATGGCCGCGCCCTTCGTCGCCGTCTGGTACGTGCTGGGCATGGGGCTGTCGGCGGCGCTGGGGGCGATCGCCGGGCGGCACTGGCTGAGATGGTGATCAGCCCCTCACTCATCGGCGCTCGCTCGTCCGTCTTCGGAGCGACCGGCATCTCTTTCTGATCGTCGAGCAACTCGTCGTTCACACAGCCTTCCGACAATCTCCGAGAGGGCCAGCCCGACGAGGGTTGCGACGAGGGGGCGGCCGGTGATCAGATGGCCGACCAAGCCGGATAGCACGATCACGAGGACGCGGGCGGTTGAGCAGTCGATTCGCATGGAAGAGATTCCGGCGCTGTCGATCAGCCTGCGCAGGGCTCATGTTGTCGTCAGCAGGGGCGAAGCCGGATGGACTTTCCGGCGCGGGTCGTGCAACCCCGCTTGCCGTATCGCGTCGGAACGCCACGAATGAATGGCGCCCGCGCATGCATCTATCCGATGGGCGATCCCGGATCCCGATTCGAAGTCGGCGTGACTGTCCGATGAACTGATCAACGCCTGCTAGTTCCCGCTCATGCTTGCATTCACGCCAGTAGGGAGAAATCGAAGGATTGGCCAGCCGTCGTCGCGACGGCCCCACAGGCGCTCGGTCGCGCGGTCGTCACTTGGGGGCTCCAAGCCGCCGTCGCGGCTATTCGTCGCGCCGGAACCGCGATTGCACGCGTCGGTCGAGCGCGCCGGACGCGGCGGCCTTGAGCAGGCCGCGGAAGGTCGCGCAGGCAGCGTGGCTCTTGGCGGGGCAGACGGCGGCGTGCTTCAGCCCGCGGCTGATGGCGCGCAGCTGGCGGATCGTCGCGTCGATCTCGTCGGCCTTGGCGGCCAATAGCTGACGGTCGATCACCGGGCCGGTGGGCGTCAGCATCGACTGGATCTCGTCCAGCGAGAGCCCGCCCGCCTGACCGAGTGCGATCAGCGCCAGGTCGTCCAGCACCTTCGCCGGGAACTGGCGCCGCGCGCCGGCCGGTCCGAGCGACCGGATCAGCCCGCGCTGCTCGTAGTAGCGCAGCGTCGAGGACGCAATGCCGGTCCGTTTCGCGACCTGCGCGATGTCCATCGGACCGGGTGGGGATTGGCTCATGAGCGCTTGACTTGAAGTTGACTTCAACTTCTATCGTGCCGCCCATCGACGCCACACGTCAACCCGCCACCCCAACCGCCCGCGACTGCCCACGAGGCCCACGATGACAAGCCCACCGCTGCCCCTCCTCCTTTCCCTGCCGCCGAGTGCCCTCGGCCACATCGCGCTGATCGGCATCGGTGCGACCGCCATCCTCGACCTTTGGCTGATGGCGCTGCGACGCGCCGGCGTGCCCACGCAGCCGATGGCCTGGATCGGACGCTGGGTCGGGCACATGGCGCAGGGACGTTTCGCTCACGCGTCGATCGGACAGGCATCGGCTGTCCCGGGCGAAGCGGTCCTCGGATGGCTGGTGCACTACGCCGTCGGCATTGCTTTCGCGGCCTTGCTCGTGCTGATCGCCGGACCCGGCTGGCTCCTCGCGCCGAGCTGGGAGCCGGCGTTGGGGGTTGGTGTCGCCACGGTCCTGATGCCCTGGTTCGTCATGCAGCCCGCGATGGGCGCCGGTGTCGCGGCGAGCCGCACCGCCGCGCCCTTCCAGAACCGGCTGCGCAACCTGGCCAACCACCTCGTGTTTGGCCTCGGCCTGCTGGTCAGCGCGCTGGCGCTGCAAGCGCTGCGATGAGCGGGCGGGGCCGCGCCGCGGCCCCGATGTCTGCCTGTCCGCCTCCTCTTCCCTCGAAAGGACTCCCATGAAAGCCACCGCCATCCCCACCGACCGACCGGTCCGGACGACACGCCGCCTCGCGATCGTCTATCACAGCGCCCACGGGCACACGGAGCACATCGCGTCGCACATCCGCGCGGGCGCTCGCGACGTGCCAGACGTCGTGGCCGACCTGCTGAAGGCCGAGCACCTCACCGCGACGCCGGCCGACCTGATCGCCTACGACGGACTGGTGCTGGGCTCGCCGACCTACCTGGGCGGCGTGTCGGGACCGTTCAAGCACTTCATGGACGCGACCGGCCCCTTGTGGCGCACGCAGCGCCTGCGTGGCAAGCTGGCGGCGGCGTTCACGGTGTCCTCGCTGCCGTCCGGCGACAAGCAGTCCACGCTGATGTCGCTGTTCGTCTTCTGCATGCAGCACGGCATGGTGTGGGTCGGCAACCCGCTGTTGCCCGAGCAGCACCGCGGCGTGCCCGAGGCGGAGGCGGCCAATCGGCTGGGCTCCTGGTCCGGGCTGATGGCCCAGTCCGCCCACGGCGCGTCAGCGGATGCGTTCTCGTCCGGGGACGTGCGTACCGCCCGCTTGTTCGGGCGTCATGTCGCGGAGACCCTGCATCGGCTGGGCGGCATGGAGGCCGGCAGCTTGGTCGCCGCGTCGGGTGCGACGGGAGCGCCCGCATGACGCCCGAGCGCCGCGCCGGCCTGCTGTTCGGCTTCATCCTGTCGGGGCTGATGTCGCTGCTCGTCTCGGCGGTGACCACGCTGCGCGCGGTGGGGCTGGTCGACGGCGTCGGCGGCCTGTGGATGACGGGGTGGCTCAGTGCCTGGGTGATCGCGTTTCCCACCGTGCTGGTCGTCGCGCCGCTGACGAGGCGGCTGGTGGCACGGCTGACCGGTCGATGAGCGCGACCCGCAGCTCTCGGGTGAACGCGGTCCTTGTCCGCTGACGCGGTTCCCGCTGCCTCACGGGATATACGACAACGGCAGCGCCGTCGTGAATTTCAGCTCCTCCATCGCGAAGCTGGAGCTGACGTCCGAGAGCTGCGTGTTGGCGATCAGCCGCTTGTAGACCTGGTCGTAGGCCGCGATGTCCGGCACGACCACGCGCAGCAGGTAATCGACGTCGCCGCTCATCCGGTAGAACTCGACGACCTCCGGGATCGCCTCGACCGCGGCGCGGAACTGCTCGAACCAGCCTTGCGAATGCATGCTGGGGCGTGATAAATAGGTTCTTAACCAGCCAAGCCAGAGAATCCCTTCTCTGACAACGACTTAGCTGGGTCACCGATTTTTCCGTGATAAATCCGACTTTAACTGGCCCGGAGCGCCGTTTCTGGCCGTGATAAATCAGGTTCTTAACTGGCTCTACCTGCCGCCGCTGGGCGGCCCACCGCATCTGCCACCACCCCCATCTTTCTACTCCGACGCGCCCCCACTTTCCAGCCTCTCAGGTCGCCGGCCATAGCCTCACGGCCCGGCCCTGGATGCGCCAACGCTCACCCGGGCCGCAGCTTCCTTCTTGGCACGCTCGACCTTCCACATCTTTGGCTCAAGCGTTTGCGTGAGCCGAGTGGAGACGCTCAGACGGTAGGCCATCGCTACCCGCTCCCTGGTGAACTGCAGCCGGCGAGCAAACTGATGCTTGTCCCGTTCTTGGCGCAGCTGAGGTGTTGGAAAGAGGTAGGCCTCGTAGTGTTTGAACAGCTCTTCGGTGATCTGTGAGAACTCACCATCGTCGTCGAGCAGCGACGGGTCAGCCGCAGCTCTACGCGGCAACTCCTGAACTGTCTGACGAGTGCGCAGGCGCTCAGCTTCGAGCTCCGCAACGATGGGCTTCGCCCAAGCTCGCCAAGCTTCTAGGTCTGCCGCGCCTAGTTGCTTGGAAGTCTCGGCGCGCGCAAGGTGTCGGTCCACGCAGTCCTTCACATTGACGTCAAGTCGTAGGCGGTACGCTTCCTCTGGTTCTCTCTCCCCTGCGGGAAGGTCCATGAAACCACGGAAGGAGTCGGAGCACTCCTCTGCGGCGCCTCTGACAGTTACTCGCACCAAGTCGTCCCTGCGCAGCCGGTAGACCTCAGCCTTCCCCTCCGTCAGCGAGGCCTCTACCGCCTTGAGCTCCATCTCGCGCCGCGCCAACTGCTCGTCCACGGCGGCCTTCTGGTACAGCGGAATGACCGTGTAGAAGAGGCCCGCCAGCGCCAAGGCCACGCCGACGATTTGCGCTACCGATGCACCGCGGGAGAGCCAACTGTCCCAGCGTGGCGGTGTTGTTGATGGCGGAGCGGCCGGCGCGGCCGGACCTGGCCGTTGGAGGTGACGGTTGCGGGGCGGAATCAGGCCGGGTTGGTGGGCCGGCCGGCGAAGCGGTTTCATTCGCGGGATGCTATCTGCCAAGTCAAGACCTGGCCCTGCTGAGCGTGGATGGAGGCGTCGCATAGGCAAGAATGCGCCGCCGCGCAACATCTGCCGCGCCCTGAGAGCCAACAACAAGACGCATGACCACGCCGACCCCGACCGTTGAGCCGATTTCGTCCACGCTTCTGTCCCCCAAGGTCTGGCTCGCGCCCTATGCGCTGTTGGTTTCCACGCTGTACCTGTGGGGCTACTGGGGCGCCTTCGGCATCAATGTGCTGGACTACATCGGGGCCAGCGACATCATCAAGGCGGCGGTCTATCCGGTGGTGTCGGCCTTCGCCTTCATGGCCATTGGCGCGCTCCTTGGCGAGGTGCTGTCTCCTCGCCTCGAGCCTGGCGCCGGAGCGAATACTCCAGTCGCTCAGGTCCTGCGCAAGGCTGCGCCGTACATCGTCGCTGGCTACTTCGGCCTGATCGTGGTCTTCGCATTGTTTGGAGGACCGAACAAGTGGCACGTCGTACCCATCATGCTTGCCGTTGCTGGGTATGTGCCGGCAAAGGCGTCTGGGTTGCTGGCCAAGGAGATTCGCTCTGACGGCTTCCGCTCAATCGTCGTGTTCCTGCTGGTCGCGCTGGTGCCGTTCTCGTTTGGTCATGGTCGCAAACAGGCCTACGAGGTGACGGACAGTTCCAAGTACCAAGTTGTCGTGTCCGAGTTGCCCGTGAAGAGTTCAGCGCCCAAGTTGGCCACCGCGGAGAAGCCACGCTTCGTCGGCAAGCTTGGCGACCGATTCGCCATCTACGACCCGGTCGCGCATTCCGTTTCGCTCATCGCGGCCTCGGAAATGAAGGTGCTCACATTGGCAGACAGCGAGGTCCTGTCGAAGGCCATGCACTCCGCTGCGGTTCCAGCGTCCGCACCAGCTTCCAGCACACGGGCGTCCACCACTTCATCACCGCTGTCCGCTGCAAGCGCAGCCAGCACGCAGCCTTCCTCTTCGTCTCCAGCTTCAAGTCTGATTCCCTAAGTGTGACTTCATCCTCAACCGCGCGCGTTCGCAGTCGGGTCGACTAGCTGGCCTCCCTATGATGCGCCGCCAAAGATCATGGGAGAGATAGCGTGCTCAAGAAGATGTGGGGAAAGCTCCTTTGCTGGACGGGCAAGCATGACTTCGTTGCCGATTCAGAAGGGAAGCAGCAAAACGCTCACGAATTCGTCGTGAGAGAGTTCCGCTGCAAGCGACCTGGTTGCAAGGGGTACACACACAAAAAGCTGTAGGTACTTCTGGCAGACCGTTGCCGACGATGATCCTGCAAGACCAGCGCTGAGGCGCTATACGGAACTTTGGAGTTCCGCATGTACCCTCACACTGTCCATGTCTGCGCCGCCACCATCCGGCCGGTCATGGTTTCGCCGGCACGGCCGCCCCTGCGCAATGTCTTCGATCTGGATGCCTTGATGTGTCCAGGTGGGGAGACGATGCACTTCTATTCGGTCTACGCTGAGCCTGCGATTCAGGAGGCCCTGGCGGCCGAACAGATTCGTGAAGTCCACCTTGCCCCATTGGATAGCCCTGCACCTATGAGTCGAATGCTTGGAGCGCACTCGCTTTGGGTGCTGGACCAAGTCGTCACGGCTGAAGGAAAGGTTGTCACGGCTCTGCCGAAAGTGTTGCAGCGCGCGCGTTTCAAGCGCGTGGCGCTGGGACTTGGCTTTGTGGCTACGGCCTTCGCCGCCGGCTTTGTGGGGCATGGCGTCGTTGCGGTCGTTGTAGCTCTCCTAGGCTCGTCGATCCTCTCTTCGGGCCTTCGCTTCCCGAAGCAGCTCTACAGTGAAACGGAAGCCGCGTAGCAGGTATGCGCGTGGACGCTGCGTTTCGGGCGACCTCCGAACGCATGCGGCCCGATGGTGCCGTGGCGCGACAACTTCGTCACACTTCAGATTGCTTCGAGCGGGCGCGCCCCTGGTTGGGCTTCAGCCTCCAACACACTTCCAGCAAACAACCATCGACAGGGAGTCGACTTGAGTTCGCTTGGAATGAATGACCGCGGGGAGGTGCGAAGCGCCTCCGAGTTCAAGAGTGCCTTTCTTGATGGAGAGGGGTCGTACGGGCCGTACAAGTGTCCGTTCTGCGAGGTGGCATACGAAGACCGGTGCATCGTGCGACAGTGCGTGAAAGCGCCGCACTTCAAGCTCCCCAACGGCACTGACCATCGCAATGGGTGCAACGGTGAATCAGGCGACGTCGTGGAGGTCGTAGCGGTCAAGCCTTCTCGCGCCCCGAAGCGCAAGGTGGTGGGCGACATTGAGATGCCGCAGGCGCTTGTGAAGCGCAGACCTCCCCGAGTGGTGAAGCCGGCAGGCGCTCCGGGGCTCACCGTTCCTGATGCGGTCGAAGTGACGAGGCGTCGCAAGGCCCTGGCCGGCGAGTCAACCATGTCGACCTGCTACACGACGACGCAGCTGCGTGCCATCGTTCAGGCGTTTGAAGGACTCAAGGACCACATTCGCAGTGAGGCGCCGAAGAAGGGACTGACTCCCGGAACCCCGGCGTACAACGAGTTCTACCGGGATGTCTTGGCGTCCTTCGACTTGTCGCTCTATGGGCAGCACCTGAGCTACGCCACTGCCTTCCAAAGCCACAAGATTGCGCCGCGGCGCCAACCGCGGATCAGTTTCGGTTCTGGGCGGGTAACTGTCGAGGGCGACACATGCGTCATCACCGACGTGAACGTGTGGCCAACGGTTCCGAAGAGCAAGGACAACCTGGTGCCGTTCGTTGTAGTGCTCAACAGAGTGCTGCCTGGCAATGCCCCAACGAATCATTGGCACGCGCTCGAGGTAATCGAGGGGTTCGCGGCGACCGGTCAGCGCATCTCGTGGCACGGCTATGGGCTGCCGGTCCTTCGAGACGGGCGGTTCGTGCTGGAGGTCGATTCGTTGGACGACCTTTACTGCGCTGCTTGAGGCGGCTGCGCCTCGTGCGCTAGCAGGGCAAGGAGCTTAGAGAGGTCGCTGTTCGTTGGAACAGTGGGGTACGGGTTGCCTGGTCGAAGATCGAGCGCCACCAGGGGGCCAAGGCCCTCTGCCTCCATCGCTTCGGCGGACTCGGCCTGCACCTTCACCGCGGCCAGTCCGTCCCGATGCGTCTCTACGAACGCTAGCAAGTCCTCCTCGGTCGCGGTGATCCTCGCCGTGACGTCGTTCCAGCGCGGGTAGCTCACGAGCTCCAACACCCACGCACCTGTCGGCGCTCGGCGAGCTCCCACCTCTGCCAGATGAGTGGGATAGCCATCCGGATCGTCTTCGCCATCAACAAGGATCGTCACGGGGTGACCGGCGGGTCCGCGAGCTTCAGCAGCCAACGCAAGGGCAGCATCGCGCGTCAACGGGTAGAGGCCCTGAGCTTGAAGAGAGACGAGCGAGATGTGGATGGTTTGACTCAGCATGATTCGGCGGTGGTTGTGCACCTGTCCGTATAGGGTTGAGCCGCATGTTTTTGATCCGGAGCACGTCACACGAATGACAGCGCGACTGCGCTGCTCATTGGGCGCTCGTGCTACAACCCGGCTCTCCCTTGCCACTCCTTAACGAATATGCCGAAACGCTCACTCCGCCAAGTCCTGGACCAGATTGATGTCCTGCAGAAGGAAGCAGCAGAGCTTCGTGCTCGCGAGGTCAAGGACGTCGTCGCCAGAATCAAAGAGGCCATCGAGCATTACGGCCTGACCCCCAAGGACCTGTTCTCTTCAGCGCCTCGAGCAAAGGCGGCGGCTGAAGCGCCGGTGAAGAAGGCTCGCCGCAAGCGCGCCGCCACAGGTAAGCGCGGAGCCGGTGTGCCCAAGTACGCTGACCCCTCTGGGTCCGGCAAGACCTGGACTGGCCAAGGTAAGCGGCCTGGCTGGTACGTGGCTGCTTTGGATGGCGGCAAGACCGCTGAGGATTTGCTCATCAAGTGAGCCTTCTAGCTGGGGCGGTCTGCTCGGCCCAACTCGTGCTCACAGGGATTGTGGCGCTGTGCGAGGTTCTCCGTGTACGTCTTCAAATACTCCGCGCCTTCCATCCTGAGCTTCGGCGCCTTGTCGCGCGGCGAGCTGTACTTCGCTTCGGCCGAGGAGCTGAACGACGGTAGCGAATGCCGGCCCCGGTACATCCTCAAGGGGGCTGTCGAGTTGTGGACTCGGCTTGCAGACATGCTCCTGTTGGATGCGGTCGCCCTGTCGCCCATGCCCTCTTCTGAGGCTGCGAAGACGCTTGGCCGGTTTGCGAAGCCGCTGGGGCGCTCGCTACACGCGAAGGTGGGAAAGCGCGACCTCGACTTTGAACAGCTGGGGACTGTGATTGGAGGCGTACTTCCTCGATTGCTTGAAGAGGCGCAGCTTGGGCCTGCCGCTGAAGGCATCATGGCTCTCGTCCTGCAGGCCTGTGCCCGCGCGCGGAAGCATCTGGACGAGCCCGCATACATCGCGTCGCTTACAACGACCCCGCGCGATCCGACGATGTGGGGGCACTACGGCGGTGCCGAGCGTGGGTTCGCCATCATGTTCCATGCCCCTGAGGGCAAACTGCGGATTCATTCGCCGCTGGACGTCTTTGATGTTTGCCGCGAGCCCGAAGGTGGCGGGCCGCTGGTGGTCGGGCCATATACGGAAGCGGCGGTGGACTTGCAGCCGGTACTTTACCGGGCAGCCCCACAGCGCTTCAACGCATTCCATCGGCTCATCCATCACTTCAGCTTCACCGAAGCGGAGGAGCACTATGACGTGCCCTTGCTGCTCCCGGGAGATGCGCCCACCAAGAAGGAGGCGCAGTACGGCCTGATCAAAGCGAAGACCTGGAAGTACGAGCAAGAAGTTCGAGCCCTTCTGCCGACAGGCCAGGAGCTGACCCCAGAGCAGCGCTGCACGAACTACGACCGGTCCCAGATGGCGGGCCTTGTCTTCGGCCCGAAGATGTCTGAGGGAGACAAGGCGCGAGCGGTGATGTGCTGTTGCAAGCTTCACGCCGCCAGCTCCGGACAGAAACGGCGCTCAACTCCTTTCGTGTTCCTGCAAGCGCGGCAGCAGGTGAGTTCGTTCGAGATGGAAATAAGCGTAGCCGGTGTGCTCCAGGAGACCTACGGAGACCGGAGTTTCCAGTTTCGGCCGATCTCCGAAGTTGATGATGTGACGAAGGCGATGCTGCAGGAACTGCTCATCTCTCTTGGTGCACGCTGATGCCTTACCACCTCTCGTGATTCACCGGATCGCCTCGCATCGAGCATTTCTCAAATCAGAACTGGAGCAGTGTCGCCATGCAATTCCCAAAGGTTGGTGCCACTTATGCGCAGGAGCGGCGAGGAATCGCGGCGGTGCAGCAC
Source organism: Mitsuaria sp. BK041 (assembly GCF_014193085.1). Classification (NCBI taxonomy): domain Bacteria; kingdom Pseudomonadati; phylum Pseudomonadota; class Betaproteobacteria; order Burkholderiales; family Sphaerotilaceae; genus Roseateles; species Mitsuaria sp. BK041. Next base: position 363,600 of record NZ_JACHYT010000001.1, read on the forward strand.
TACGCGGCGCAGCGACAGCAGATTTGGCGCGAGACCGGCACAGGCGACGTAGGCATCGACGGAAATCTTGAGTTCGTGAACTCAGACGGCCAAGCGCAGGGCCGGATTGTCGCGGTACAGGTCAAGTCGGGGCCGTCGTACTTCGCCGATCCAACGGAGTACGGCTGGAAGTTCTACCCGGAGGAGAAGCATCGCAATTACTGGGAATCGTTCCCGTTGCCCGTCTTGCTCGTGTTGCACGACCCGGTGAAAGATTTGTCGTACTGGGCGGACGTCCGCCAGGCCTTGCGCACGAGGTCGGGCGGGAAGACCAGCTTCGTCGAAGTTCCTTCCACCAATGTGCTGGCTGCCACCGATCCGGTGACGCTATTCGAGACCGCCGGCGTACAGGGGCAGCCATTCATCAGTGACCTGCATGAGGTTCTGAGGGCACTTCTCGACACCCGATCCATCGACGCAGGCTTTCCACTCAGCTACTTCGACCTCTTCGCGCAGGGCCTCACCAACGTCTGTCGCAGCATCTACTACGGCATGGACCTGGTCTGCAAAGCAGCGGAATACAACCTAGGCGCTTCGCAGTCACCCTTTGGTCTGGGAGTGGGCGACGTCGAGCAAAACTTCGCCTTCGATTTTGTGAGGTTCCTTCTCGCCCAAGGCCTTGCTCAAATCGACTACTCCGACTGCTTGATTGACTGGGTTGACCAGCGGATGCAGCCGCACTTCGTGGCGCCCCTAACGGCGCGCGGACGAGCCTTGGTTTCCCTAATCGGACAGGAAGAGACCAGGCTCGTCGCTGAAGGCAGACTTCCTCATGACGATCACCTGCGCGTGGCACAGGAAGCCTTCCTCGAGATGAATCTGATGTCCTACTTTGCTCGGTTGCCGCGCATCCGGAAGTTTCAGCAGCTGCTAGAGCACGGCTCGGAGCCGACCTAGAAGGAGCGCTGCGACCGTTTGGGGTCGCACGATGAGTCGCCGGCGCATCTACCCCCACCGCGCCATCCGCACCGTCAACCACTTCTTGTCAGCTGTCACCTCGAAGCTTCCCACGCGGCAGGCGAGCGGGACATCCGGAACCTGCAGCTCCTCCAGCGCATCGCACACCCGCCGGCGGAAGTCATTCGGCCGGCAGAGCATCCCGCTGACTTCGTGGAGCCGCTCGAAGCTCAGCGTCTCAGCCACGACCTGCGTCGCGAGCAAGCCCGACAACCAACCGCGCAGCGCCTTCATGGCCAGCACCTCGTTCGGAACGACCGTCCAACTCCTCATCCCGTAGAGCAGCGCTACCTGCTCTGGAACGCGGACCAGCAGGTCGTCGGCTCCTTGGGGCTCGTCGTCCCCCTTCGTGAACGCCACATCGAGCAGTTGCGGCACTTGGTGCAGCGCGCCTCGGAGCCTTACCTGCAAGGACGCTTGCCGAAGGCGCAGAAGACTGGATCGGATCGCGGTGTGCGTATTCAGCGTGTACGCGTTGCCCATCGCCTGAGCCACCTCGTAGTAGGTGACCGTCGTCGACCTCCCCGGCGCATCGTCGTTCGACAACGGCTGATCCTTGACGATGGCGAGGCACGCCGCGAAGACCCGTCGGTCGTACTGAAGCAGTGGCTTGCCGCTCAGCAGCACCCTCACATCGTCCCCCAGGGTCGGGATCGCGAGGTCCTTGACCAGCACTTCATCCTGCTCACCGGCCGCCCACAACGCGGAGCGGAGCAGAACAGTTGGAAGGCCGACCGCGCCCGCTGGCCACGACGGTAGGAACACCTCGCCAGCGAAGCGGATAGCTCGGCGGCTGCGAGCTTGCAGCACGGCAGCGCCGGTGGTGGTCGCGGGGAGCTCGAGGAGCGCGGACTCTTCTGGGCCGGTAGCGGCGGTGGGAAGCCCTTCGTAGAAGTCTTGGTCGCGCTTCATGGGTTGAGTGCGGCGGCCAGTGCCAGTTCAAGGTGGATCGTGAACATCGAGTCTGTGAAGCGATTCAGGAGGAGTTGAGCCGTCGAGGCTCATTCACAGATTCTCATGCGTGGGATCGGACTTGCCCTTCTGAGTACCGCTGTCGGTGCGACTTGCGGCCGGCTTCATGAGGCTTCGCCGACGATGACGTTCACGTTCAAGTCTGCGGGTGAGCCGAAGTCGATGATCCAAGCCGACATCGGGCCTGCAACTTCCTTGGGGTCGTCCGGGTCGGTCCAGTCGAGCTGCACGACGGCATGCGTCCAGAGAAGCTCCCGCAGGAACTTGCAGGACCGCCGGACCAGCTCAGGAGCCTCGTCGTACTTCACTCGCTCTTTGTTCACCTGCTCGACGAAGTCGGCAGCGAGCGGGTTCTTCGCATGCATGAAGCCTCCGCACTTCTCGTAGAGCTCCACGAGCCTTCCGTGATTCACGGCCAGGTTGGTCCTGCTCAGGTGGAAGGCCTGCGGGCCGGATGGCTCGATTTGCTTGATGGGAATGGGTAGGGCGTGAGGGCTGAGCTTCACCAGTCGCCCGAGGATTTCCTTGGCCTGCCAGTCCTTGGTCGCATCGCCCTGGTCCCACTTCCCCTGCGGGTTCAACTCCCTGAGCCGACGGTAGCGCCCCTCCTCGCGCTTCATGGCCGAGAACGCGACCAACTCAACCACTCGGCGGAGCTGTAGGAAGCAGAACTCGCTGTCCAACGCGGCGAGCCCCGACAGAGGCTGCACCGCCGCGCTGATGCGCTCGATGGCCAGCAGGCGCTGCTTGGCCTCCGCCATCAGGGTTTGGTAGATGACATGGGCTTCAACTTGTTCGGGAGGCATGGACTGACCCTCGCGGTCGGACATCGTGCGGCGGCAGCCGCCCTGGGTGGGAATCTGTGAAGTTCTCGAGCGATTTTGATGGACGTCACGAGCGCCAGGCTGTTCGTCCAGAACGCGCACGTTGGCGTCTGTTATCTTCCGTTACACAAGTCTGTCCCCGCGCATGTGCGCAGGGAGACGGATGACAACTAGAGCCAGGGAGGCTCGCCTTGCCCAACGACTCGCTGCAACTGCGCGACGACCTGCTCGCGTGCCTGCCCAGCCTTGTCATCGACCGGCCGCTCGCGGAATCCGGCCAACGCGTGGTCTATCTGGCGCGTTTCGATGACTCCTTGATCCCGGACGACGTGCCTCCGCCGGAGGACGACGATCCGGATGCCAAGCCGTTCCTTCACGGTTGGCAAGGATGGGGCGACATTGTCGTCAAGGTTGTGTCCGGCGCGGACTCCGAGACGATTGCTCGCCTGCAGGCCGAGGCGGACATCCTTGGCGAAGTCCGGCCAACCAACTTCCCACGGCTGCTCTACGACAACCTGTTCTACGAGAACCCGGTGACCGAGGAGCGCTTGGCAGAGCGCCTGTACGTGACGGTGGAGGAATTCATCGTTTCGAAGCCGCTGAGCGAGGTCATTGACCAGTACCGCGGCAACGAAGAGCGAGTGCTCGACGTCGCCATCGGCATCGCCGAGGCGTTGCTCCCGCTGTGGATGCATCCCAAGCGCTTCGTCCACCGCGACATCAAGCCGGCCAACGTGCTCATCCGAAAGACCGGCGAGGTGGTCGTGATTGACCTGGGCATTGCGCGCGAGACCGGTGCGAAGGGGGTCACCAAGACCGGCTTCAATCTGGCGCCGTACACCCTGGGTTTCGCAGCTCCTGAGCAGATCGAGAACGAGAAGACCTCGATCACGTTCAAGACCGACCTCTTCACCATCGGGGTGCTCATGTACCTGCTGCACTCCGGCATCAGGCCCTTCGAGCCGCGCAAGAACATGCACGATTTCGAGATTCTGCTGGCAACCAAGAACGACAACCCACCGCCGCTGAGTCAGGCATCTGGCGCGTCTGCTGCGCTCTCGGACTTCGTTGAGAAGGCGATGCAGAAGGAGCCATTCAAGCGGCACCGAACGCCGGCGCTGTTCATCCAAGAGCTGCGGGAACTGCGTGGTCGCTCCACGCCGAAGAACTAGGAGGAGATGCGCATGGCGCTAGGTTTGCTTCACCAGGTCGGTCACAACAGCAACTGGAATGTCGAGTCGTTCCAGGATGACGGCAACGGCGACGGCCTCATCTTGAGTCCGCTTCACCAAGCAAAGAACACGGTCGAGAAACTCCCGCTATCGACTCGGCAGGCGTCTCTATTCGACCCGCAGTTCTATCTGCCCAGCTCAAGGAAGAAGAAGCTGCTGAGCTATCCGTTCTTCCCTGAGCAGGTCGATGGAGGCTTCCGCACGGCGACCTTTGGGACGCATGTGAACGAGGTGGCACGGCAGTGCATCGACTTCCAGCTCGAACAGCAGTTCCGTAAGGTCGTCGTCCCGACGCGCTTCCTGGATCAGATGTATCCCGACTACTTCGAGATGCAGAACCAGTTCACGGTGAACGCGTTCATGCAGCATGCGGGCGACCAGCCGCTCTGCCTGTCGGTTGCGGTGACAGACCACATGATTCGTCATCCGGCCTGGCGCCGCTACCTGCTGAACTGGATCACCGCGTTCCCCACGGTGGACGAGGTCTACCTGATGTACCAGCATGAGCGCGACCTCAAGCAGGTGCAGGACCCGGAGTTCCTTCGCGAGGCACTGCGCTTCTTCTCGGATGTCCTATCCACCGGCCTGAAGTTGACCGTTGGGTACACGAACTGCGAAGGTCTGCTGTTCTCCGCCGTCGGCGACTTGAACATCACCATGGGTGCCTTTGAGAACACCCGAATCTTCTCGGTGGACAAGTTCCTTGAGTCCGAAGGGGATCGCCGCGGGCTGAAGGCGCGCATCTACATGCCAGGTCTTTTCAACTGGGTGCAGTTCGAAGATGCGAAGCGCATCCGCGACCGGGCGCCTGGGGTTTGGCAGCGCATCTACTTCCCAACGACTTGGGCAGATGAGGCGCTGCAGCGCGATGTTGAGCCCACGTTCAACCAGCCGCCGCTCTACAAGCACTACTTCGCCAACATGCAGATGCAGGTGGAGACGCTTCGACCGATGTCACCTGAACAGCGCCGTGCCTTCTTGCTGCAGCAGGTCGAGGCAGCTCAGGGCGCTTATCGGGAGCTGAACCTACACGGCGTGCAGTTGGAGAAGCACGGCCAGGCTTCACATCTCGCCGGTTGGCACGAGGCGCTGCGGACGTTCAGGTGAAGGCCTGCGGGCGACGGCTCGGGCGGCAAGGACTGCTTGGGCTTGCCACCGCTTGCCTACGCTCATGGGGCCCGTGTTCTGTGCTGCCAGGTGGATGAACAGCCCTTGTGCTCGGTCGACGGATGCGAGTCCAACGCCGGAGACCTTGAAGCGGTCGAGCTGGGCAATCGCCGGGCGGATGTATGCGTGGTCGAGCACCACCCACGACTCATCGGCGAACTGCAGGTTTCGGTAGGCCTGGACCAGCACGCGCTGCCACTCGCTGACCTTGGCCTCGACGGCGATGAGCCGTTCGAAGGGGAGCGTTGAGATGGTGGCGAGGCGAAGGTCCGACGCGTTGCCGGTGGCAAGGCCGGCGGAGGTGAGTTGGGACAGGAGGCGTTGTGCGGCTGCGCTCGAGGACCCGATGGTGGAAGCGAGTGCGTCTCGGGTGGTGATGGCGTCACCGACGGTTCGGCTGAGCAGAACGGCAAGCCGCGGGTTCATGGAGCCGAGGGCTCTTAGGGCTGCGGTGGACCTGGGGGAACGTTTGGCGAGGACTAGGTCAGCGATGCCAACGCCGGCGTCGACTTCAGCTTCGACCTTGTAGTCATGGCGCCGGGCGCGCCTGGTGCAGGCAACGATGGCCTTCACCAGCTGCTCTTCGGAGGCAAATCCAACGCTCTTCAATTCGTGTTCTCGGTACCTGGGAGGGGCTCGCGGAGGCTGGCTCCCGGCGGGTTGGGGACTATAGCGCGGCGGCTTCTGAGGCCGTCCAAGGGTATCCGGCCAGGGCGCGCGGCGAGCGCGCGCGGAGGGCTTGGATGAAGCAGTCAAATCAAAGCACGCGGTGTGAGCGGGTGAAGCATGGAGGAGAAAAAGTGACTTGGGATGCAACCACCATGGCGACCGTCGCCTCAGCAGTTTTCGCGGGGCTGTCTGCCATATTCGCGGCGGTCTCGGCGATCCTGTCGGCGCGAACGATAAAGGTCCAGCAACAGACCCAGGCAAGCCAGGCCATCTTGCAGCAAGCTGAGTTGTCGTTGCAGTGGGCGTGGGAAGCTCTCACAGAGCAGGGCAAACACGTCGACCCGCCATTGGCGGACCGGTTGAACTGGCTCACGGCCGCTCGACACATCGAGCGCTACAAGCAGCTGAAATTGGCCATCACTGACTCAGCACACAAAACCATCTGCGAGGAACGCGAGGAGTTCTGGCGCCATCGCTTCTACCTGTCTCTGCCCGCCAAGACCTACCTGCAGCCAGGCTACCTTCGCACCCAGACACCGATGCAGAACGGCCTTGAGAAGACATCTGTAGCTGTGGTCTTCGCGTTCAGCAGTTGGCCCGAAAGCAAGCAGGACCCCATTGCAGACGTCCACGTCCAAAATCTGCTCGAAGGGTCCAAAGTCTTGAACGGCAAGCCGGGCCTCCGAGCCTTCATCGAGACCACGGGGAGGACCGCTTGAGTGACGATGGCCCGGGCAACATGAAGGGGCGCAGCGCGCACTCCTTGCTCACCGACGACAGCATCGCTGCGTGGATTGCCGACAACGGGCCCAACGGCGAAGAGAATCTGCGCAGCGCGCTGGAGCTTGGGAGAATTGGCGGGGCGAGAGCCCGCTACGTTGAGAATTGGTTCCGAAGGCGCGATGCGGCGGCCGAACAGTCTCGTCAAGCCCGAGAGCTCGAGTACAGCGAGCGGAGCGTCGCGGCAGCAGAATCACAGGCAACTAGCGCGAAGTCCTCTTTGCGCTTCGCAATTTTGGCCATCGTTGTAACGCTCGTGGGATTGGTCGTGGCCGCGTTGACTTACGTCCTTCCCCGGAGCGCTTGAACCGCAGTTGAAGCAGGCACTAGAGGTACTTCCCACCAACGGCGGCCACCTTGTAGTAACACCCCAAGATGCCTTTCTCCTCGGCTGGCTGGAGAACGATGACCTCGTTGGGTGCTCCTTGTTTCTCAAGGGTGATCTGGACGGTCTGGCTCTTGTTGTTGTTCCGAATGCGCCAGCTATGTCCGGTCGCCCCAGCGCAGAAGGCGCCCTGAATCAGCTTCACGTCGTCGACCGCTGCAGCCTGAACGGATGCCGGTGCGAACAGGAGCGCCACGATGCCCGCGACGCAGAGGTAAAGGGCAGCAGATCGCATGGGTACTCCTTGTACGACATAGGGTACAGACCTTCATCCTGTTGGAGCATCCCACCGACGTGCGACCGCCGCATCACATAGCTTGACGATGCGACGGCCAACTTCTGCACGCCGCTTGGCGTTTGGTGGGCAGTTGGTTGGTGGCGAAGGTCGGAGCGTTCGAGAATGGATTGTCTGCTTGTCGCTGCCCTCAGTTGTCCACCATCTCTCTCCACTCCGCCCTCGACCAGTGCTCCCGCCTCCCTGCCGGCAAGCGGCTCAGCCGGGTCCTGGAGCTTCGCTTGCACTTGAACGAGCAGGCCTTCCTTCAGCTGCTTGGATCGGTCCTCGGCGATGAACAGCCGCACTGGCCTTTCCGAGACGCGCTGAGGCAGGACCTCCGCGGGCTGGATCATCACCGGCGCACCGCGCTGATGACGGCGGAGGAGCAAAGCCTCTGGGAACAACTCCCGTTGGTGGTCCCGGTCTACCGCGGCTGCTACTGGGAGAACGTCGACGGCCTGGCCTGGTCGTTGGTGCCAGGACTTGCCTCGTCATTCCCCTTGAGCGCGGAGTTCCGTCAGGAAGGGTCCCCGCTTCTCGTGTCGGGCGATGTCGAGCGCGAGAGTTGCATCGTCAAGCTCAACGGCCGCCGGGTGGACATCATTTCTTGCGAGGTGATGGCCGGGCAGCCTGTCCAAATCCCGCCGCGCGGGCACTGACAGGTCAGGCTAGTCCCGCCAGCTCGCGCACTTGCCATTCGCCTTGCGCCAGCCTGGCCCACCTCGGCTGCCGCATCCGCCGCTGGCGTGAGACACCGACGGGGCGTACAGGTATGCGGGCGCGGACGCAGACGGTTGTGCCAAGTACGCGCTCGCGGCCGCTTTCGACTTCTCTTCGGCTGCCGCCACCTGGGTTGCTTGCTCCGAGGTGAGCTTGTCGTGCTTGCACAGCGACGGATAGCGCCCCATGAGGCAGCGTTGTAGGTTGACCTGGCTCTCGGCGGATTCGACCCGCCGAAGCTCCTCCTCGCTTAGTGAGCTCCGCTTGCAAAGCGAGGGGTATGAACCCGTCAGGCATCGGCGGAGGTTGGCTTCGCGTTCTGCCTTATCAGCCTTCAGCTTCTCAGTGTCCGACAGCCAAACCCGCTTGCAGAGGGATGGCGTCGTACCGGTGTAGCAGACGACAAGGTTGCGCGCGTAGTCGAGGTCAGTCTGTGCAGAAACAGGCGCTGCCGCAGCGCCGAAGAAGGCTGCGGCAGCCAACAGGCGCAGGCGATTCGACGGGCTCATGCCGTGGGCACCTCAAACCCTATCCAAGCCGTCCCAGCTTCGTCCTGCGGATTCGGTAACCAGTACCGCGTACTTGCTGACGACCTTGCCAGCACACGACTTCGCCGACTCGAGAACCTGATCCCGCGTTTGGGAGGTCTCGATGTTGTACTCGCCGGGCGGCATCTTGTACTTCACGCCTTCGCCACTGGTCAGGATGTCGGTGTACCCCGCACGTGCCATGTGCTCATAGAGCTTCTTGTAGTGATCCCACGTCGCAGAGTGAAGCTCGATGCGAACGGTGTAACGCGCCATGTGGCCCTCCCATGTTGTTGTGATGGCAGCATCGCACAGTGGCCCGGCGGCTTCGATCCCCCAGTGATGGGGGACCGCGTCAGCCTTGCGGTGACGTAGCGCCGCTCACCCGGAACTCCTCGCGGTTGCGACCTTGCTCTTCGTAGGCCGCCAGCCATCGCGCAGCGCGTCCGCGGCCGCTCCATGTGTTCTGGGGGTTCTGCGGATCGCGGTACATCACCGGGGCCGGGGCGCCCGCATCAGAGCGCTTGCCGCGCTGCTTGTCCTCAACATAGGGTCGCAGGGCATCGAAGGCCTCGTCCGCGGTGAAGCCCGCAGCTTGTGCCTTCTTCACGTAGCCATCCGCGAGCACCTTCAGCTCCTCGTCGCGCTTCTCGCCGATCTCCCGGTCCAGCCGAGCTCGCAAGGCCAGGAGCTCCGTGTAGGTCAGCTTCGCAACATCAAGTTCAGTCATGGTCATCTCAGGCATCCCGCGGAACAGCGGCAGCGGATGGTATGTCGAGGAGGCTGCGGTCCTCGAAGGTGGCCGCTGGCCCTGGTGGAATTAGCCACCTTGTACCGCGTAGAACCTCGCCTGCAGGGAGATGGCGTCTGCAAGCGCGTGATGCCGGTGTAGGCCTCGTTCGGCCCCGAGCCTTTCCCAGCTCGAGGTAGCCGCTCCTTCACCGGTGGGATCGTCAAGCAAGTAACCAACATGCGCCGGGACGACCACCGTGCCAAGCTCACCGGGCAACAGCGTCGTCAGTTGCTCAAGCAGCAGGAAGTCGATGTTGAAGTCGTAATGGACTTCCACCCGTTCTGCACCTAACGAGTTCAGCCAGCCCACGAGCGCCGCTGCTATGGCGTAGGCATCGCCTTGAATCCCCAGACCGGTTCCCATCTGCGCCACGACCTTTGTCTCGATGAAGCTGCCACGCTGCCAGGAGGATCGAGGGAGGGGCAGCGGCCGCTCGGCGTAGAACTCAGTCGTTCCGCAGACCAATCCGAGGCTGAGCAGCTCCACGTCGGTCCGCCGGTCGACGAATTCCGTGTCGAGGAAGACACGGGCCACGTTGCTCTGTTGGGTGGAAACCGTGACCGGATGGCGATGCCCCGGAAGAGGTTGCTCGACAGGAAAGCGGCACTCCCTGAGCAATTGAAGACGGTCCACCAATGCCTTCAACACACCGGAGGTCGTCCACTGATGCAGCAGCCATCCGAGCTCCAGCACCACGCCAGGCGCTTCGCGCTCCCAGTAACGCTGCGCAAGGTAGCGGCCTAGGTGCCGTAGCTGCGCCGCCTCCCAGGCGAAACCATGGATTCGGAGCTGCGGCTCGATGGCCTTCCATTCAGCGTCCGACACAAGTGGCAGCACCTCGCCAGCACGACGAGTCACATCCGTCGACGGGTCCCGATGGAGGAAGAACACCTCCGCTTGGCCGGTCAGGTTGTCTGTGGGATCGACCTCGACAGACTCCACTTCCACCGCCGTGGCATAGAACGACCGGCCAGAATGCTGTCCAACCAGGTTGAGCTCGAATTTGCCGCGAGGCAGGTCGAGGGTGAGTCGGCCTCGACTGGCCCCAACCTCAACGCTTTGCGCGCTGGCACGCGCACTCTGCGAGATATGAATCCAGCGGAGATTACGGTCGTTCCCCTTTCTCGGGTCGAACGACCTGAAGCCCGTAAGCCCGCCTTCGACCTGAACCACAGGCAGGTCATCAGCGAACCTGAGGAAGGCCAGCTTGTCGACGTTCAAGCTCGTGAACGTTTCCGGCAGAACATCCTTGGCCGGCCAGAAGAATGCGCGCATGAACGCCAGCGCGGGCACGAAGAGGCTCTCACCATCATCTCGTTCGATGCGGAACACCGCGTGTCGCGGGCCGGCCCAGGCCGGCAGTTCGATGCCCAGACCCTGAGCGTAGTCCGCGAATCGGGCTGGCTGCCAGTCGGTGAGCGCTCCACTGAAGCTCACCCGCGCTCGCTTCATCGGCAGCCCGTCGGTGGCCAAACTCGGGATGGAAGTCGTCGCGCGTTCGCCGTTCTTTCCAACCGCCTCGACCGCCAAGGAGCCGTCGATGAGAAGGATGCCAATCGCTAGGAACATGCAGGTCGTGCTGTTGAAGTGTTCATGAGTCAAGCTTCCCGCGAGGGCGACCGCCTACTTGCCGTTCTGAGTAGCAGCTGCATTTGAACGCCGCTACCCACTCGGCCACCATTGGCAACTTGCTTCGGCTGTAGCGCCACGAGCTCTCAAGGCCTACGCGCTTCATCAGCGAGTCCACCGAGGAACGTTGGCGCGAACTGCTGAGCGTCTCAAGCTCACGCTCAAGAGCCTCGACTGCCTCAGCATCCACCTGCTTCCAATCAAATTGCGAACCTCGCGGGGTTCGTTCGTGCCGCTCGGGGTCGTACGAGGGGTTCGCTGCGTACTGGAAGAAGACGAGCAGAAGGATGTGCTTGAGCGGTTCGGTGTGGAAGCTGCTGGGCCGCAACAGTCTCGCAGGCCAAGCCTGCGCAAAGTCCGAGCCAATGGCGCATTGAAGGCGTTCAAGAACCTCCTTCCCGAAGAAGGACTGCAGGTCCCTCGCCAGCAACTCGCCATACGCCGATCCATTGAGTCGAACGTACCCACACTCGATGGCGCGCTGTCGATACCAGGTGGCCCAGAGTTCGTCGAGGAGAGTGTGGCCAGCCAGTGCTTCTTCGGACCAGTGAGCGATGGCAAGCTCAATGTCCTCAGCGAGGTGCAGCGCGCACTCACCATCGCAGCACAGTTCATGCGGGAGCGGAACGGGCGCAGGCGCGCTGAGCGGGATGGTCGAACCGACCAGATGGCGGCGGTGCTCGATGCACATGGTGACGCCTGGAAGCTGGTGCACGCGCCGCCAGTAGGACTCACCGTGCATGACCAAGTCTTCATGAACGCAAGCCGGGCAGTACCGCAGCGGAAAGGCTCCGTTGATGGCGCTCTGTGCCAACGCCGCGGGCGGCTTCGGCTTCGGCGTGGCCACCAGCATGCTGGCCCACATGCGGCGGCGTCGCTCCGGTGGCATGAAGCCGATGGAGTAACGGAGCACTGTGTGACGCCTGTTGAAGTCCTCCAGGCTCATCCCGCATGCATGTGCGATCCCGGCCTGCCGCGTCACAACAAGGGAGTGCTGCATCATGGGTTGCCCAGTGAGCTCCTGCAGCAATGTCGTAGGCCGCAGCCCAAGCTCGCGCATGGCCCGCGACAGCACGCTGCCGACGAGCTCATCCCCGTACGGCCGCTGCAAATGCATGGTCAGAGCACCAGAAACTCTTCGACTGCCGGCGCCATACCCAGCAGACCAAGCTGTTCAAGCACCGTCGTGCCGTCTTGCTCGGCGTACGCGTAGGCACGGCGGTAGTCGTACTGGTTGCCGTCGAAGCGCTTTGGGTCTTCTTCCGGCGAGACATTGGCCGCCGCGCCGGAAGTCTTCTTCTTCGGCTTGGTCTTCGGAGGCTTCTCGATGTAGCTATCGGCTAGCAGGACGGCCTGCCGGACGGTCTTTGCCTTGCCCTCCGCAATCACGAAGTCGGCGGCTTCCTCGGCCAGACCGGGGGGCGTCCCCATGTTCATGAGTGCCTCGATGACACTGACGCGGAAGGCCATGTCATCAGGGAGCGGACTGTGCCGCGGGGTCTTCAGATTCTCATGCTGCAGCCAAGCCTGCTGGAGGTGGCGGTCCAGATCGACCGGGCGGATGTCGTCGTACTTGGCCAGCAGCACGAGATTGTTCGTGCGAATTGCATCGAGCAGGTGGTGCAGGATTTTGAAGTCCCGCTTGTAGACCGCTTCGATGAACTCGACCGTGATGGTCTCAGTGCCATTCAACATGGCTCGAATCTGGATAGACCTGAAGAGCTTGATCGTCAGGTCGATGATGCCCTGCGTCGACTCAAACATCATCTGGCGCATAGCACCGGTGAGGGGCACTGGCTTCTTGATCCATTGGTACGCCCAAAGTGTGCCGATGAAGTCCTCCCACTCGCCGTTTCCGCCAGCCGTTTTTGGAACAAGCCGATCCCAGGTGGCGATGCCCTCACCGGTGCTGCGGCGAGCCTGTTGAAGCGCGATGCCGCTGAACCTGGCGGCCTTGTTGGTGCCCACGAAAAGCAGCGGCACGCCGGTGGTATTGCACAGGTTGGTCAACTGGGTCATCAGCACTTGGGCGTTGACCTTCGCGTTGAGCAGGTTGTGGAGCTCGTCACAGATGAGCAGCCCCACGCAGTGCCTATGCATCAGCTTCACCGCGTTCAGAATCATCGTCACCGCGTTCGGGCGACCCTTCGTGTACGTTCGAACGTAGTCGCTCCGCGGGATGCGTTGCTCGAGCGCGTGGAAGATGGAGTTCGCCAGGCCGATGACCGATGCCCCATCGGGCGGGAGCTCAATGTGCAGCACCGGCACCTGATAGGTGTTCGTTGCCGAGTGGTAGATGGTGTCCTTCATGCGAACCCACCAGCGCTTCATCGTCGTGGTCTTCCCCATGCCGGAAAGGCCGATGAGCGCCGTGCTGATTTGAGGCGTCTGCTCGGCCATGAGCTGGTCGAAGGCTTCGCCGGAATGCTGTAGGTCGTACAGCTTCTGGCTGATTTCTGCATGCATGGGTGTCCGCGGAGCGCGACCGACGTAGCCGCTCCGGATCATGTTCTCCAGGGAGTAGAAGAGCTCAACCTGCTGCTGAAGCGGCATCATGAACCTGCTGAGGCTGCTCAACATGTTCATGCGTTCGGACGTGGGCCAGGAGCGTTGCTCCTCGTTGAAGCGCGGCCTGCTGGACAGAGCTCTGAGAACGGCATCGTCTTCGAGCGTCGGTGGCAGGGCCTCGATGAGTGGGTTGCCCTTGTGGTCGGGAATGCGGGAAGGCGTGTACCGGGCCGTCACCGCACCTTCAGGCGCAACGATGGGGTCAAGCTCCTTCATGGCGACTCCTCAGCGGGTGGCGGCGGGAGGAAAGTCTTCTTCAGCGCTGCCAGACGGTCAGCCAGCGACGGAGCAACCTTTTCCGGTGCGGCCACTGGAACTGGTTCGCCGCCTGAGATGTACACCTCTGCCTCGGTGGCCGGCTTTGTGCCCGTGGTGACCACACGCAGCTTCGGCGGAGCTTGCCGCGCCGGAGCCGGAGGTGTCTCACCTGAATCCGAGACGATGATGGGGCGGTCCTCCCGCTCTCGGTTCCGCTCCGCCTCACGATTCTCCTTGGCGTTCTTCTTCCGGGCGCTCTTGGACATGCCCTTGGTTGCCGCCTTCATCTTCGCGTGGCTCTCCTGGATCGCAGGTTCGATTGCATCGAGGTACCGCACGTGCTCCTCACGGTTGCGATGCTTGCCGTCGCCGGTCAGCTTGCTGAGCATGCCCTGAAGTTTGTCGGTGTCCGCGAACGGCAGGCCAGCGTATTGAGCAGAACGAGGAGAAAGCTTGGCCAGATGCGGCTTTGCCTTCCGGTCATTCGGTGGATAGACGAGTATGTGATCGCACCGACGCGGGTCGTATTGAACTTGGACGGGAAACGTCTTGTCGTGCCCGAGGTCGAACCATTCTTCGTCCTCCGCCACCTTGGACCAGTAGTAGAGGTTGTTGAACTGAATGCCGAACTGGTTCACGCTGGCCTTTCCACGGGGAAGGAGAGCGCGGCGAACCGCTTCTTCTGACATCCTTGGGAGTCCGCCCGTCTTGCGGATGCCGTAGGCCCAGAGGTTGAGCGGAGTGGGAAAGACCTCAGCACGGATCATCTCCGAGTTCATCGGGAACTTATGCTGCTCCGTTCGATTCAGCGAGATGATGGTCTCCAGGACGTGCTTGTTCAGCAGCTTCATCGTTGCGTGGGCATCCTTGCGGTAGTCCACCTTCTGTCGGTCGCGCTGGTTGGCGTCCGGATCGGCCGACGGCTCAGAAGTCTGCAAGCGCAGCTGAAGCTGCCCATGCATCGACTCCACGATTGGCTTCATTTCTGGTCGGCTCGCCGGCATGATGTTGAGGACGCCGCCGATGTCCTCGATGTACCTCATGGAGTTTTCGGACGTCCATTCGCTTCCTCGGTCCACGATGAACTCCCATGGGAAAAGCCCATGAGCCGGCCAATCCGCAGGGTCATATTCAACGCCGTATTTTCGGCAGAGCTCTTGCTTGTCCTCGACCATGGAGAGGAACGCCATCGCGGCCGCAGACCAGCTGGGGTTCTCTAGACCCAGGTAGTACCCCACAATCAATCGCGACCAGCGGTCGATGATGAGGTACAGCGTCGGTTTCCCGATGTCGAAACGGGGGTCTTCTTCGAGGACGGCGTAGCATTCCAGCGGGCTTGCATCCACTTCGAAGATATGGCCCACCCCATACACGCCGACCAGCGCGTTCCCCGTCTGGCTTCGCTCATTCTGGTTGAAGTTTTCAATCCCGCCGGCGTTCGTCTTGCGCGTCTTGATCCCGTAAACCGTGTTGTAAAAGTGCCGGAACTGCGCGAGTGACGGGTAGTCGCCCTCATCGCGCAGGGCTTTCGTCTCCTCAGAGACTCGATAGCGCTGACTCAGCATCTCGAGGTGTGTGCGAGGAATCTTCCATCGCAGGTCCTTGATGTACGTCTTGATGAAGTGCCGCATGTTCTCCTGGTCATTTGCCGTGACCTGGTAGGTGCTGACCCCTCGGGGGCTTGGCCGGCCCCGGCCTGCAGTGAGCCCGACGACGCGGCGTTGTTTTGTCTCATCCTGGGGCTTCTTGCCCATAGGGTAGTCGCGCAGGAGTGCCTGCGGCTTCTGACCCCGTTGCCAGAAGCGCCGGAGGTACTTGTACAGAGTCGGCTCCGTGGATGTGGCCGAAGTCACTCCATGTTCCTTCGCCATCTCCGCCTTCAACTTCAGCTTCTCGACGTAGGAACGGATGGCTGCCTTCCTCAGGGAAGGCTGGACCAGACTGAGAAACGGAACGTCGGCACGCAGTCCTTGCAGAAGCGCATAGGCCTTGTTCATTGCGAGCCGCTCGTCTGCCCGGAGCTCGTGCGGAAGGTTCTCTTCGACATCGACGAACTGCAGAAGCGCGACGTGCGACACGCGGAAGATGATCGGCCACGCCTTGTTGTCGTCAATGTCGATGCACCAAACCTGATTGGGGTCGGCGTCGGCCTGCAGAACGCGGAATCGCTTGCCTTCGAAGTCGAAGACTGCATTGAGGTCTAGCTTCATGCCGCGCTCCTGAAAAGGATGCTCTTCTCGTCGCTCGGACGAGGCTGCGTCAGGTGGACCCAGGGAGCGGTGAAGAGGTTGTCAATGTAGAGATTGACGGGAATGGCGCGCTCACGGAACAGAATCGCAAGGAGGCGTAGGCCGTCACCGGAGGGAAGTCCGTAAAACTCCTCGAAATCGGCGCAGAGCAGCGTGGCCGACAGGTCGGCCTGTGAGCCTTTGATACTCCGTGCCCAGCTGACCATCGCCTCTTTGTGGTCGAGCAGCCGTCTCTGTTCAGCGGACTCCTCGCCCTTCCGTATTAGCTTCGAGCGAAGTGTCGCCAGGTTCAGACATACCGACGACGGCAGACGAGACTCGAAGACCAACAGGTGCTTGATGCTTAGGGCTTCGAAGTAGGCACGTTGAAGTTCAAGCCTGTTCAGCGTGCCGCGATCTTCCGCCGCGTCATCGGTCTTGATGTTGACCGCCAGCTCAAAGGGTTGGCCGTTTTCCCCTTGCATGATTAGCAGGAAATCGACCGTCATCACCATGGGGACATTGGTCCTGTCGTACTTCGGATGCGGGAGTCCAACATCGTTCGCGATGCGCAGCGAAACTTCTCGATCCAGCGGGAATTGCTCCCGAATGTCCAGGACGTTCGGCGACCATTCCGCGCACAGCAGAAAGTTGTACTCAGGGTCTGAGAGTACCTGGTGCATGCGATCTATCTTCAGCCCTGGAACAGGACGAGACTTCCCTCGTGACGAGAAGTCGGTGACGTAAATCCACGGCTTGTAGTCAGCCCCTTCGCCCTGACCGCGGCCCTCCTTCTGGAGGCGCGCAACGGTGTCCTCGTCCCACTTCAGTATGGGCATGTCAGACCTCCAGCGGCGGCTGAGGGAGACTCGGCCGCTCGGTCAAACCTTCGATGAGCGAATGGCATCGCAACGCGCGCCGCGTCGCCCGAACCTTCGCCCCCCTCGTCGTTGCGCCGGACGTCATGGGACGCTCCCGTCGCTGACTGTCGGCCATCACCACTCGTCCTGCTGACCGTGTCGTCGATGAGCAGTGGGCACGACCCGACGAATTCATCGTAGGCGATGAATTTTCATCGTCAAAGAAGAAGACCATTGCAGCTAAGTGTGAAGTTTCGGGTGGTGGGAGCGCGGTTGAGTCATCATTGCGTTAGACCATCCTTCACAGATTGCCAACCACGATGAACAGCTGGGAAGAAGAAGCCCGCAACATGCTGCGCGCTGAGATGCAACGCCGCGGCATGAACTTCAAGGCGCTTCAGGAGCGCCTTGAGGCGCTGGGTGTTCGCGAGACTTCTGTGAACCTCTCCAACAAGATGGCGCGTGGGAAGTTCTCTTTCGCCTTCGCCTTGCAGTGCATGGCTGCGATGGAGAAGGACCTGCAGCAGCCCGCGCGGCGGAGCTCCGGTGAGAAGCTCCGAGCCAGGCCGAAGGCGGCCAGCCCTCAAGACGGAGAAGCTGACGCTCCGGTCCTTCGACGAGGCGATTCTGTCGAGAGCAACAGCGCCACTTTCCGGCGGCGCCCTGGAAGCTCATGAGCGCACAGCCAACGAGACCTCAGTCCCGGCCGCGAATCGTGAAGGCCAGGTCAATCTCTTCGGCGTGGATGATCGACTCCACCAGGCGGAACGCCTCGCGGTCCTCGCGCCGGTCGAATTCGGTGTCGATTCGGTCAGAGAAGGGGCTGTAGTTCAGCTCATCGACCAGGCCCGCATGCGCGTCTTCGATGCGGTCCTCGTCTTCTGACGCTACGGCCCATGCGGCCAGGCGACATGCATCAGAGACGTCCCCCAGGTGCTTGCGGTAGGCGATGCCGTCGTCGGTGCGTGCCAGCGCAAGCAGATGAGCTTCTTGCACGAGCGCGACGCAGAACTTCTCCGCCCGTTCGCGCGTCCCTGCGTCGTCAATGACGGCGAGCGCCTTCTGCATGGCGAGCAGCCGATAGTCGATCTTTTCGACCTTCTTGACCGCACGCTTTTTCGCCGGAGCTGCCTTGGTCGCAGCCGTCTTCTTCGCTGCGGCCGGCGCCTTCTTTGCGGTGGCGCTCTTCGCCGGTGCTGCTTTCTTCGTTGCCATATTCCCTCGTGATGGTCCTGTTATGGGTGCGCGTTACATCGCGTCACTGCCATTCTTGCCTTCACAAAATGTCGGCGTCGGCAACAAGCAATAGTTGGGGAATGGAAGCGCGAACTCTTCCACGACCGGCAGAAGGCGGCCGTGCGAATGTCGGAGTGCGACTGTCCCGTTTGGGGGTCAGGTCTTGAGAAGAGTGAGCCGCCCGTCGGTGCGGCGTGCGTCCGCTTGGTCGAAGAAAGCTGAGGCCGGCAGGCCCAGTGCGCTCCTCGCCGCAGTCCCCCGCCGTTCGGCCCAACATCCCAGCGCCTCCCGCCTGAGTGGTCAGCAGTGCATCGCAGCTTCCGGTCGCCCTGGCACGCGGCCGACACACCTGTAGAGCTAAGGTCTCTGGCCACTGTGAAGCGTTGCTTCTGAACGAAAGCGGAACACCTCCAGAGCATGCATCCTCCAGAGTTCGAGAGCGGTCGACGTGACCGCGTGCACTCCAGAGCCGCTAATGACCAAGAAGAACGCCGCTGCCCGCCAGTCCCCTACCGTCGCAGATGTTGCGAGGATGAAGTCAGGTTTCGCGAAACACCACGGCGGAGGCACTCCTCCTCCCCCGCATGTACGTCGCATCGAGCGCGCGTCCGCCAAGGCGCCGGCGAAGGGAGCGAAGTGACATGGCAGCTCCGCGCTCCGGAAACGTCCCTTCGCCGACCAAGCAGGACCAGAACAATCGCTCCGACCAACTCAACCCGAACAACGATGCTTACTGGCAGTCGAGGGGCGACAGCCTGAGGCCGAATGACTGGGAGGACCGCATAAAGCCCGGAGACGAAGACTGAGCCCGTAGCCACTCAGGCCAAGGGAGGTCCGCAGGCGCAGGTAGACGGTCGGCCCAACGCCTGCGGTGTCCCTCCCAAATGTTCCCGTAAGACTCATGGCACAGCACGATCACAGTGCCGGCGAGGCTTGAGCCTGGCTTCTTGCGAACTAACGACCGTTCCATCCACAGCGCCAGCGAAATCCACGGAACTGGAACCTCGAAGCAACCTTCACCGGATAGGTTGGTGGTCAACGAGCTCCACAGCTCAACCGCCTGATCGAACCGCAAAGGCTTGGCGCCGGACACCCATTTGCGGACGACGAGGTCACTCGTGGATTCATGCGCGATGTCTTGCGTCAGTTCTTTCGGGCCGGGCTTCTCGGTAGGCCACTCTTTCCGACCCGTACCTCGTTTTGCGACCGCCCAAAGCAGCTCGAACAGATGCCGCGTGGGCCTCGCGACCACATCCCGCTTCAAGCCGTTTGAGTTCGTAGGATCGAAGTCGGGGTGGAACTTCGGCTGCATCCAAAAGAAGGTCGGCACGGGCTGAAGCCGACCCAGGTAGCGGGCACCCCATTCGACATCGACAGCAGCAAGCGCTGCCATCAGTGCGTAACTCGCTGCAGTGGCCGACGGTTTGACCAGAGCCTGCCATTCACGGGCCTCGAGGATCGCCTGGCGCAGTCCCAAGGCTTCATGTCGAAGCTCCTCCGATGCATACACCTGAGCCTCATCCACCAAGAAGTCTGCCAACACCTGTTTGCAGGATTCGAAGTCGCCTCCCTCAATATGAGCGAGGACGTCGGCCGCGAGACGGTCAACCTTCGCGCAGTATGCGATGGCATGCTCAAGCGGCAGTGGACTGGCTTGGCCTAGCCTGTAGGCGAAGCTTGCTAGCGGCGTCCTCGGATGAGCCGCCAGGACCCCATCGACTTCCTGCTCCGAGTACCCCTTGTCTCTGAGGTACTCCCTCGAGACCCTCTGGGAGTGCTCGCCGATTCGCTCCAGCCGTCGCGCTCCCTTCACGTTGAACCCCTCCTGGCTGAGATGAGCGGGGGAAATGCCCGTGAGCCTGCTGATGAGGCTGCGCAATGAACTGCCTTCGCAGGCGGCAAGCACGTCGAAGGGGAACAGCAGGAGGTTGCCCCAATGGGAGGCAACACCGCGTGATGGGCTTTCGCGGGGCATGCGCTCATTTTCGGCGACTGAGGCGAGCGGATTGAGCGGGCATTCCCACTTGGTGGCGGAGAGACGGCGTACGGCCATCCGTCTTGTCGACTATCAGATGTACGACAGCGGCAGTGCGGTCGTGAACTTGATTTCCTCCATCGCGAAGCTCGATGAGACGTCGAAGAGCTCTGTGTTGTGGATGAGGCGCTTGTAGACCTGGTCGTACGCGGCGATGTCAGGCACGACTACGCGTAGGAGGTAATCCACATCTCCGCTCATCCGGTAGAACTCGACGACCTCTGGGATCGCTTCAACGGTGGCCCGAAAGCGCTCAAACCAAGCCTGGGAGTGGGTGTTGGTGCGCACTGACACGAACACGGTCACACCGACGTTTACCTTCATGCGGTCAAGCAGAACCACGTTCGCCGTGATGACGCCGGCCTCCTTCAGGCGCTGAACTCGCCGCCAGCACGGCGTCGAAGAGAGCCCCACTTCGTTGGCCAAATCCGCGATCTGCATCGCCGAGTCCTTCTGAAGCAACTCAAGCAACTTGCGGTCGATGGAATCCAGTTTTACTTTCGCCATGATTCTTGAAATTTTCCGCAAGTAGACGAGGTCTCCCGCAGGGCCGCAAGCTGAATTTTGGCCAAACACCGAGTGGCCGGTACCTTTGGGCTGTCCGGTCCGAACCGACCTTGGTGGCTCATTCAGTGAGCCACCTTTGATCTATGGTGCTCTCGAAGCTTCGCCGGTTGCGAGGCTAGGGAGTCGCCATGGTGCTCAACGAGATTCGTCAGGCGCTGGCTGAAGCAGCCGGACAGCTTGGGCTCGACCGCTGGACGATGGCGCGGCGGCTCGATCTTCCAGAACCCGCAGTGGAGTCGATCCTGGCTTGCGACACGACCCTCACGGTCGACCAACTCATCCGCGCGGCGGAGGCACTTGAGCTTGAGGTGGTCTTGCAAGCAGCGCGTCCCAGGCCGAGGTTGGTCGGCCCGGTTCCATCAGTCGTCGACGAGGTGGTTGAGCGGCTGTTCCCAGACCGCGTTGTTCATCTCAACGAGGCCGGTCCCGCGCTTCCAGGCGATGCCGAGCCGGAAGGGGAAACGCAATGAACGTCGTGTACTTGGGAATCTCTGGGGTCTTGCACCCGTCGTCCAGCTTCTACCGCTACGTGCATGGGCGGGAAGCCAGCGAGGACGGCCACCGGAAGTATCAGTCGGTGGACGCGTTGGACGATGCACTGGTTGGATGGCCGTCCGCGAGGATCGTGCTGACGTCAACACAACCGTGGGCGAAGAGCCTTGCTGAGGTGCTTGTCGAACTCGGGCCACTCGCTACTCGGGTTGATGGTTTCAGCTTCGAAGACCTGACGACGAAGGCGCCTTCCCGAGTTCGCCGCGGACGTCCGATGTACGACGTGGACTACTGGCGTCTCTCCAAGGGACAGATTGTTCATGCGCACGTGGACTGGTTGCGGCCGAAGGCGTGGATCGCCCTCGACGACGAAGACCTGGGATGGGACGACGATGACCGCAAGCAGCGCTTGGTGCTGACGAGCGGCACGGAAGGGTTGAAGGACCCCAAAGCGATGGACCGACTGGTGACCGTCCTCGAGGGCAACTTTGGGCGGCCTGGATCGCTCGCGACGCGAAAGGAGCGGCGTTGATGGCCGCAGCAACTGCCCCTTGCTGGAAGCTGTTCCTGGACCGAGAGAACCAGGTGTGGGACGAGACTTGGAGGTTGCTTGGCGGAGCGGAAGGTTGGGGCCCAAAGCCCGACGGCCCTTGGGACGTTCAATGCCGCGCGCGGCGTGGGGTGCCGGACAGGGCCCTGACGCAGCTTCTTATATGCCTGGAGGCCCTTGGCCTCTCTCAGGTGGTCCAGCGGCTCAGGAATGATGCCGAGCGGTCAGAGCGGGATGCCGGCGAGAGCTGCCAGATGACACCAGCGCTCGCGCAGAGGGTCTGGCAAGTCGCACATGTCCTAGCCCGGTCGACCGGGATGCAAGGGTCTCAGCGCGCCGCGCGGGCCTGGTTACTGACGCCTGCCAGGAGCCTCGACGCAGCCCGCCCGGTGGAACTTCTGACCACAGCCCAGGGGACCGAGGCGGTCCTTGAGCACCTGCAGCGCTTGGCGCTAAACGCGTACGTCTGAGTCTGTTTCAAGGGTTGGATGCGCGCGCTGTCCCAGAGGCGAGGCAACAGACCGACGAGAAGCTTCGGCGCGGAGCGCCCTGGGTGGCCTGTGAGACCTTCGCGGCGCGGCGCGGAGAGGAAATCAACGCGTTGATTTGATCCTCAATCAAGGATTTCCTCAGAAATGTTGATCTTGGATTTAGGGTGCTGGTGTGACACCCTGGAGGTATGGAGAGGGAATCTTTGCATAGGAATTGCCACCCCGACGCAGCAAGCGTCGGTTCCCTTCAGACTCGCTTCCAGATGCGTGCCTCCCGGGGCACTACCTCAAAGATTTAGCCTTCCGCCAAGACTTGTGTCCACGGGCTCTAGCTTCGCCACCCGCCTCGCTGTCTCAGGACACTACCCCACAGTACGAGTCTCCTCCAGCCGCTGTCGTCATGTCTCTCCCCAGCTGGACGACGGCCCTCTCGAGCCGCAGGCACGGTATAGGTGATCGCAGGCTTGATGCCTCTTGTTCCCTCTGCAAGCAATTCGCCTTGTGACGGTGGGAGTTTTGGCGCCCGGCACCCGAAATGAGCCTCAACGGTGTGTGCGACTGGCGAGCTGGAGGTGCTTCATCGGGCGCGATTAGTCAGGCGAACTCTGGGCCTGCCCCAACTTCTTCCGCAAGGCTGTCGCCTTCCGCGCGACGCCGATCTTGGGATTGAGTGCCAGCGCTGCGTCGTATGACGCAAGAGCCTCAGCGCTCCGGCCTAGCGCTTCCAACGCCTCGCCCTGTACGCGCAGGCCGAGCGCTTGGTAGTCGCCGACATTGGAGCTCAGCTGCTGCAGAGCACCACCCACCGCCAGCAATGCCTCCTCGATCTTCTGTTGGTTGCCGCCAGCGGCGTCCATGGCGGCACGAGCTCCAAGGATGCGACTCTCCGGTCCGCCTTTTTCGAGGCGAGCCCCGCAGAATGATTCGCTATCCAGGAACTCGCCCGTCGGCCCATAGCGGAAGCGCCCAAGCGTCTTGTGAACCACCGTCAGGTGCTTCAACGAACCGTCGTCGCTCACCGCAAACGCGTAGCTGTCAGCCCAGCCTGTGTCAGGTGAAGTCGAGAAAAGGATTGCTCCCCCATCGACGTTCAGCACCTCCAGCAGGTCTCCGTCGGCGTGCGACGAGTTCGCGGTTTGGACCACGACGTAGCGGCCGCACTTTGAGATGTCGAGGTTGTAGACGTTGGCCTCGTACTGCCGACGGAACAGCTCGCGACCAGCAGCGTCGAAGACACGCACATCCCCACTGATGCCACTCTCCCAGGTGCTGTCATCGACCACGAAGATGCCCTCGTCTGAGACGGCACACTCCATCGGACGGGATAAGCCAGTCACGAGCGCCCCGACGCGGTCTGCCGGGTAGTCCACCAGAACGGCGCGTCCGTCCAGCTGGCCGCGCCGCGGGTTGGACAGCGGAGGCCGGTCCATGCAACCGACAACCCAGCGCTTGTTCCGGGACTGGCGTCCTTGGCCCATGAAATTCAAAGAATCGACGGTGAGGAAGTTGTCCGAATAGGACGCGTCCCTGGGGCCTGACCGGCGGGAAGGACTGGCGGGGCCAGATCGGACTTTGGACTTCGAGCTCAAGCCGAGGAGGCGAAGGATGAAACGTCCGACTCCCATGGGTCAGCCAACTCGCAGTTCAGATTGGGTCGTGGGGGCGAGGAAGTCAGGCATCTGCTCTGGTCTGAAGTGGAGCACCAGGCGAACGATCTTCATCGCGAGACCCTGATCCAGCGCGTGCATCAGGCTGCTCATGTTGCGTGTGATTTGCGCGCGTCGCATGACCTCTCGCCAACGGGGACGACCGTCAGGCGTGCTCTCCCAGTGAAGCAACTCCACGAGGGCACGGTGTCCGAACTGGCTTGTGTCGGAGACGGTGTAGTGGAACCAGACGTGCGACGGCGTGTCCTCCACGCGTTCGCCCAGGTCGGAGCACATGAAGATCGCCTGCAGGTTCCCTTCCAGGTCTTCTAGGGTCTCCCCGGTGTAGGACGTGTACTCGATCTTGTCGAAGGACCCGATCCACTTTTCGGTGGTCTCACCGTCCTTGTGCTCGCTTGAAACCAGCTGGTCCTTGCGCATGCGGAGATGGACGCCGGCGCCGTCGCCTAGCGAAAACGCCACATCTCCGGCCAGCGCGCACATCAGGTTCTGTCGCATCGCGAGGTCGAGGTCGATGTAGTGGTTCCCCTTGCGCTCCTCCATGTGCTGGGCTTCGAAGAGCGTCCAGATGCCGTAGTGCTTCCAGGCGATGAGCAGCGACATACCCACCAGGGTCGCGTATGCCTTGAGCCTGTTCAGATACCCGTCGGAGAACCTGAGCTTGGGCCCATCCGACGTCTTGACCTCGATGAGCACCGGCCGTTCATCAACCTGTGTGGTGAACCTGGCCAGCAGATCAGGCACCTGGTACTCCGCCTTCGACGAGGCTGGCACCTGGACTTGGTCCAGCTTGTGCAGCAGGCGGCACTTGCCGAGCCAAGCGCAAACTGCGGCGAACTCATCCTCCGCCGGTATCCCCCGATCCAGCCGTCGGACGCGTCTCGCGAGCTCTTCCGGGTCGGCGCTCCACCCCAGGTTTGCCAGAGCCTCTTGAAACAGCCAGGGGCCATCTGCCGGCATGCTGCCGTTCGTGTTCTTGTCGGTCATCCCAACCTCCCTACGCGGATTCTGCGGCCCACCGCGCAAGTCTTCGAGCGGATGACGTGCCTTGCGGCGACGCCAGCCCTCCGGGCGCCGATCCCCCGGTGGTCGACGCTGCGAGAATGCATCACCCCGCACGTCGCCATCTCTGGTGGACGGCGGCGGAGCGGTGGATAAGGTGACCGATGAACTTTTCCATCCCCGACGCCACAACGGTTGAAGCGCTGCTCGTAGTCCTTGAGCGGCATCCGTTCGGAGTTGCTCTTGCAGCAGGCCTCATTGCTGTGGCCGGGTACTTTTGGAGAACGAAGAAGTGATCGTATTACTCGGCGTCCCAGATGGGCGCCTCGTCGACACGCTCAAGAGGTGCTATGACGAGCACGTTGAGCGGATGAGGCGCATCGTGGGATTCGACTACGACTTGATCGAGCAGGTGCCGCGGGCTGTGCACGTCATGCCTACGACGCCGACGGAAGCCGCCGACGTGGCAGCATCCCAGTCGAACGGGCCAGGCTCGCCCACACGCAGGGGCCGAGTTTGCCGTGGTCGCGAGGCACGGTGGCTGATTACGCCCCAGGTCGAATGGAGCCAGGCTCCCCCCTGCGGCACTTGATGCCGTTCATCAGCTTTGGGGCCCTGCGGGGCCCTTTCGCATTTCGTGTTGGCAGGACAACCGTATGGAGTACGCGCCAGTCTGTCCTGCGGTGAGACCTCGGGCTACTCGCAGAGGCGCTGTCTGATGCCCGGTACAGAAGCAAATCTGAAGGTGAAGCGACCCTCAGGTGCGTGGTGTCAGCCTCCGCTCCACTCCGATACCCTTCAAGATTCGAAGCAAAAAATGAATCGCCCAGGGAGGGTGGAATGGCTTCTAAGTTGAATCGAGCGCTGCAGAGACGGCTGCTGGAGCAGATCGCCGATGGCTATCCTGACTTCGTACAACCTGACGATTTAGGGTTCGACCAAGCTGACCCTGCATGGGTTCAGAACGTGGCCTATCTTGAGGAGCACGGGCTTGTCGAGAATCGCGGCCATGTCGCGCTTGATGGTCCACCTTGCATCTTGCTCTCCAAAATTACGGCGCAAGGCATCGACTTCTTGTCCGAAGACGGTGGCCTAAATGCCGTCCTTAACGTGGTGACTGTCCGGCTCGACGGAGATACTTTGAAGGCGTTGCTGACTCAGAAGGTTGAGGAAAGCCCCCTCCCTCCCGAAGAGAAATCGCGGATCAAAGAGCTTCTTCAGAAGGCAGGCGAGGAAGGGCTAAAGAAGGCCACCACGCTGCTCGTTGAGGCCGCCGTGAAGCACGCCCCGGACATCGGACGCATCGTCCAAGCTGCGCTGACCTGACGGATAACCGGCGTGGGTACTGATGAGCAGTTTCTTCTCAGAGCGCACCGCGGAATACTCGATTCTTCCCCCATTGGTTGGGCACCTCGCAGGGCGCTTCGGCCGGGCGGTGCCAATGTTCCTGTGGAGCAACCGCGAGGGCAACACAACCTCGGGACGAATCCATGAAGGGGTAGACGTCCGCGTCTTGGCCGTCTTCGCGAGGCGACCGAAGGTGACCAAGGACCCCGAGGTTGTGGGCGGAAAGCTCAACGCTGAGCTCATGGAGTTCGCCGCAGAGGCAGCGACTTGCGGGATTCCATGCGTGGCGGGGTTCCCGGCGGTGGGAAGGCTGGTGGACATGTGCGGCGACTTCAAGACCCATTGGTTCTTGGTGCCTACCAGGGGCGCCGGCGACAGCACCTTCACCGTGAACATCTCGAGCTCCGACGCTGAACCTCAATGGGAGAGTGGCCGCCCAATAGACGTGCTGAGCCTGGGGCAGGTCGCTGATCTGGTCGAGGACAGTTCGAGCCCCAGGCCCTGGGCGGCAGCCATGGACGCCATAGAAAGGTCTCGGGTGAAGCGGGCGTACGGCATGTTCGGCCCCTACGGAGGCAATCCCTACCGGCCTGTCTACGTGATGATTCCGGTACAGGCCACTCGACCAACAACACGACGACGCATCCTGTTGGACCCAAGCTAACGGCGCACGCCGGCTTCGAGGAGCTCCGCCGGTGTCGTCGACCCGCCGAAGTAGCTTGGCTTAGCGCGACGTACTCGCAGTGGGAGTTCGCCTAGCTCGAGGGTCCGGCGCAATCTCACCAGCCACACAGGACACAACGTTGCTTGGGTGAATCACCACTTCACTTGCGTCGACCATGTCCAGGCCAATGTTGTGGACCACCTGATGCAATGCCATCTTCTCGTTCAAGGCGACGACAGTTCTGGTGCTTCCATCTCGCAGGGTCGTGTGCCAGTAGCGCCAGGCTGCCTTGTTCAGCAAGGTCCCACACTCGAAGCAGCAGTAGTTTCCAAGCCAGAGCCGATGCACCCCACGCGCACAGTGCCGTCGGCGCATGTAGAGCTGAAGGACGTCAAGGCACGGCCTAGCCAGGATGCTAGGTAGGTGATGTAGCGCAGCGTACAACTCTTCGTAGCGCACGAGATGAGGCGCTCAACGAGCGCGGCTTGATGGCGACGCCGAATTGTCGCGGCTCCCGTTCGACCCCAGTCGCGTCGAAGCCCTGGCCACGCCGCGAACCCGTGAGATTCTCAGCGCGATCACACACCTCGGCGCAGCTCGTTCCTCCGGCACGGATTCAGGGCGGGGGCAACGCCACGAGGGCGGCCCAGTAACCCATCGAAGAAGCCATGCCACGACCAGGCGCTCACGGGCTCGCTGTCAAAAACAGAGGCTTCGACATGCTCGACGACGTTCCGTTCTTGCGGCGCTGACATCAGCCCTCTCCAGGTTCGAACGGAGAGTGCCCAGAAGCTCAGTTCGACCTGGACCTGGTCAAAGCCGTCGCTCCCCCCGCACTCCCTGGAGCAGACCGACTGGCACCCGCTCCTCACGCAAGGAAATCATGGTCCAGCAGGTGCAGGACCCCAGGCCCAGGCGAAGGGCTCGCGAACGGGGTTCAGCATTTGGCTCTCAGAATTGGGGGCTGTTTCACCCCCTCCGCTCCCAAGTCGTGACAAGACAATGGCGCCATGACCCAACCCAGAAGCATCGAGCGGGATGACATTCCCCGGATAGGCGATCCCCTGATTTCGGTTCCGCTGGTCCGCGCACGACCCGACACATCTTCACGCTCAAGCGTGATGCCCACACCCGCCGGGGTGTGGCTTCAGTCTTGACGTCCCAGCCTGACGCAGCCCCTAGGAACAAACACCTCTTCTAAGAACTTCCCATGGCCACCAAGTTCACGCATCGCCTTGTTGAGTTGACCTATGAAGCCGCTCTTAAGTCCTTCTGGCGGAAGACGGCGCTACGCAAGTTCCTCTTGAGTGCCCATGTCGCCGACGCGCACCTGAATACTTGGTCCGTCGATGAGAGTAAGCGCGACTTTCTCGACCGCACGTTCCAGAAGCTTCAGGGCAGCGACCGCGGCAAGGCTGTCATTTTCGAGATGGCCAATGCCCTGTCGGAACAGACATCCTTCCCGGACTTGCGGGACTGGGAGGACAGCGAGCAGAAGATTGCCGCCGCGACAAAGGCCGTGGCAGAACTGAGAGCGTACGTCGGGGCGCAAGCAGAAGAAGTTCGCACCGAGCGGGAGCGGGAGGAAGCGAAATCTCGAGCCCATGAAGAACGCCAGAAGGTCCAGCGGGGCCTGACCGACAAGCGCAAGCTGCAGGAGCGACTGGATCAGCTTCACCCGTTGGTTGGCACCCAGCAGGGGGGCTACGAGTTTCAAGATTGGTTCTACGAGCTGCTGGACTTCTGCGAGATTCAGAACCGTCGGCCCTACGTCAGCGCCGGCCGGCAAATAGACGGCTCGATCACTCTCGACGGGACGACCTATCTGGTGGAGCTGAAGTTCACGAGCGGTCAGGCCAGCGCGACAGACATCGACTCGCTGCGGTCCAAGGTCGACGATAAGGCCGACAACACCATGGGCATCATGGTGTCCATCTCTGGGTATTCGTCGGTCGCTATCACGCAGGCGTCGGGACGCAAGACAGCTCTGCTGCTCTTCGACGCTATGCACCTGTACCTTTTCCTGGCCGGGGCGATCTCGTTCCAAGAGGTGCTGCTGCGTGTGCGTCGGCATGCCTCGCAGACTGGCGAAGCCTACTTGCCAACATCAGGCTTTGGCGGTTGACCGAGCTTGTGCCACCGACGTCATGCGGCGGTCGAGCAACGCCGACCAAGGCCTTGAGCGTTCACCCGCGGTCGGCGCATAGACTCGAGCGCGAAGTGCGGGGACATCGAAGCCCCGCGCCCGTTTCCGGAGCAGAGCCATCTGAATCTTGGAGGCCGCGATGGCAGGAACCAAGCTTGCGTCGAGACTGGCGGTGGCTCGATGGGCCATGGAGACCCTGGCGCCTCGCGTACAGGCTGGCGGGCAGTACCAGCTGGCCGAACCGCACATGCCAGCGTACTACCTACTGAACGAAGCAGGCTGCAGCCTGCTCCTGGCGCCCAACGTGCTTCGCCTTCCGGACGACCCTGAGGCGTCCATGCTCCTCGACGTCAGCATGGAGCACGGCCGCAAGGTAATGTCGATCAGCTGGTTCCCCTCGCGGCCGTGGGTGCCACCGCACATCTCAGCGATGAAAGCTGGGGACTGGATGATCCGACTGGGGTGGCGTGAGCCGGGGTAGGCCGGGTCAACTCCACGGCGTCCTTGCTGCCGACAGCCGCCCTATCAGAGCAGCCTGATCTAGCTACGACGTGATGGCTTACCCAGCAGGTATCCAGAGAGTCTGTCAGGCTCAGTGGGCGACGAGGTCATCCGGTTCTCCGGCCCCGACTATCCCCGCTCGCTGTGGACAACTCTGTTCGTTCTCTGAGCAGCGCGAGCCCAAGTCGTTGTCCCCGTGCGGAAAGTCTTCCTCAGCCACAAAATGAGGCACTGGTCGCGTTAGCACCTCTAGGGCTGCGTTGCTAGCTAGCGGCATTCGGCCGCATCGGACCTGACCAAGGGCCCCGGGTGGGGCCGGAAACTTACGGGCGCGGATCAAAAACGCTTTGGTATCGCCGGAAAATTCACTTTGGTTTCGCCGAGGGGAATCGTTTCAAGTCATTGATTTTGTTGGTGTTTTTACTGCCCACCGCAAACTGTCTAGGATGCGGACGAGCTTGGCTCATGTCATGAGCTACCAGGGGCCCTACGCTGACGGGAGGAGAACGCAATGTGCACTGACCTCACCCCCGCCCAACAACAGCTCGCGACTCTCATGTCCCAGATGTCTGAGCGCGCCTACCGAGCACAGTGGATGCTCAACATCGAGGTCGAACTCTGGCGGGCTATGCATGCACCAGGTGGCGGAGGAGCTCCTCACAACCTGACGCCGGACGATGCAGCGCAGCTCCAGACGATTGCGGAGACCTGCGGAGGTTGAATCGCCCACGACCACACCTCGGGACTGGCGTTCGTGCCGATGGAGGAGTGGCTGGCCCGAATGGGTGAAGGCCAACGCGGCTGAAGGGGAGGCAATGGAGAGGGGCAGAGCCGCGCTGCAGCTTTCGGTCTGAGCCAGGGCGCCCCCCAGCGGACGAAAACGTCCCGCAGTGCCAAGGACGGCTTGAACTTCAAGACGTACATGCCTTCGCTCATAAGGTTGTGCGAATGCTGGAACAACCGAAGCGACCGAAGTGGCAGGTCCGCGGATCGCGAGGTACCGAATCCTCATGAGCCGTTCTTCACTTCTGCGCCGTCGAGGCCCGCCGGCTGCGCTTCGCATAGCCCTTGCTCGCGTAAAGTCTGCTCGCAAGAAAGCGAGCGTTATGTTCAATCTGTTGGTGTCGGCGGACGAGACCGCCTGGGAGGGCCGCCCCTCCATCTTCGACCTTACCCGGTGCATCCGCGAGTACACGGACGCGGACATCACCAAGCGGTTTGGCGACCTCGACGAAGCCAGCGTCGAGCAGTTGAAAAAGCTGCCGGCCATCTTTGCCTACGAGGAGGCCGTCGGTAAGGCCCCGAAGTTCGGGCGGATCACGGACGTCAGCAAGCGTGCGAACCGACGGGAGGTCCGCGTCGACTACGAATTGATCCCGCTCCAGAGGTTCCTGACGAGCGAAGAGCTTTGGTCCATGGGCGCGGAGCTCGACTACGGCACATGGGAATCGAGCCGTACGCATTGGGCGGTGAAAAACGTCGACCTGATGCGAGAACTGCTAGCGAAGGGGATCATCCTGCCGCCCCAGTTCGCCGCAGCTGGTCAGCCGCGCATCCCATCGCCGCTTCAATACGTCGACATCACACAGCACCACTTCGACGTCGCCTTCTCCTTCCCAGGTGAGTATCGAGAGACCGTGGAGGCGGTGGCACGTGAGACCACGGTGCTGAAGGGCAGCCACTCGCGCTTCTACGACAACAACTATCAGGCGCAGTTGGCACGACCCGGCCTAGATTTGCTGCTGCAGGCCCTTTACCGCGACAGGGCAAAGCTTATCGTGGTCTTCATCGGGAGCGACTACCAACGGAAGGTTTGGCCGGGCATCGAGTGGACCGCCATCCGGTCCATCATCACGAACTTGCGGGAGCCTGCGCGCGTGATGTACGTGAAGATGGACGAGGGCCAAGTGGACGGCATCTTCCACCACGATGGGTACATCGACGGCCGCAAGTTCAGCGCAGCCCAGATCGCCGAATTCATCGCGGAGCGGCTCCACTTCCTTGGCCCCCGACAAGCCGTTTGACCTGCCCCACGCTAAGCGCGCATGCTCCGCGAACTGTGAAGTCGCCTTCTCACACCTAGCAGGTTCGACCCGTGGCGTCGTGCCAGTCGCCTTCCTCTTCGTTAACCCGCTGCGCTTCTCGCTTTCGCCATTCCTCCGCTTCTTGCGCTCGCCTTGATTCGTGAGCTCGGATCAGGCGCTCGCATTCACCAAGGCGTTCGTAATCCATCAGCGGCACGACGTGGAAACACACCTGTGCGAGCTCGTCCAACTGCGCGCACGCAGCAGACGCATCGAGGAAGAGGCGAGCGAATCTGCAGCGATGTGCCTCCAGCGCATTTGCGCTCAGCCCAGGCATCTCCAGAGTCTTCGCCGACGAAACGGCACTTTCAAGCTGCGCTGGAAGTCGAAGAATCGCGACCAGAAGGTCCTTCGGGAGCACTTTCCACGAGACGTCGACATCAGGCGGATTGAAGAGTTCCGGATACTTCACCGAAGGCTTCCACCGGTTTTGCTGTCGCAGCCTGGTCGTCCGCCGTGTTGAGCTTTCGCTGGCGCCCTCGTCCGTGGCCACCTCATAGCAGGCGTCAGCGAATTCGGAGAGCTGCCTGCCCACAACGACGGCTAGGTGCACGATGTCCCTTTCGTCGCGTTCCTTTGCGGTTCGACGTTCTCGCCGGTTGGTCAACCATGCACCCAGCATGACTCCGGAGATTCCGGAGACAGCCGTGGCGAGCGGAATGAATGGAACCCACCAACTTTGAGCCATAGCCCCTCCGTGCTCTGGGTTGAGGACCGGCCGGACGTTGCACAGCCCGGAGCCGAACTGCGGGGGAGTTGCACGAGACGCAGGGTGCCGAGCGGTTGTTCACCAGGACGTCGACAC
Source organism: Mitsuaria sp. BK041 (assembly GCF_014193085.1). NCBI lineage: Bacteria > Pseudomonadati > Pseudomonadota > Betaproteobacteria > Burkholderiales > Sphaerotilaceae > Roseateles > Mitsuaria sp. BK041. The sequence goes on from NZ_JACHYT010000001.1 coordinate 396,072, forward strand.
CGTGCGACAAGAATGCCATGGAACCGTGATTCGTGTCCGACAGGATCGCATCGCGAGGGCCCAATGACGCGGCACCTCTTTCGTAGACGCTTGTCGTTGCGCTATGTCTCCGCGTCCGAGCCCGTCGCCATGGGCATAACGTCCTTGAACTGCTCGTAGGCCACTTCGATTCGACGCATCACTTCGCGGTCGCCGGTGTACCTGGACAGGAGTCTTGCTGAGAGGTGCACCAGCCCGTTTGAGAGCTTCACAACGCTGACCGCGAGTTGCTCGGGAAAACCGTCCCGGGTACGTGCCAACGGATGGAGCCCGGCGTGGACGAAAGCGTTCATCTGCCTCCAAGCTGCATTACGCAGCTCGCGCAGGGGGGCTACGAGGCCGGCCAGTCCAGGTTGGTCCTTCAGCTTGCGCTCAAGGTCCAGCAACATCTGCTCAGCATTGGGCAGGCCCTTGGCGGCGTCAGCGCTTTCGCGCGTCAGCGGCGCCGACGCCTTTTCGACCTGAGCGTCTGTTGCGGCGTAGAGCAGCCACGCGGCCCTGAGCAGCGCTTCGTACTGGAGCCGAAGGAGAGCCACGCCAGAGTTGGCCAGCCCCATGTCGAAGAGCGCGTTCAGGGCGGTTCCGTGCTCCAGCGCCAGCTCCGCTGCCGCGATGGACGCCTCCTCTCGGTCGTTGGCACCGCCGAAGCTCTCGGCCGCGGCAATCGTGTCCATCAGGGCCTCTAGGAAGGCAGCAGACCGCACTTGGACTTCGGGGAGGGGGCTCATGATCGAGTTCCGGACATGGAAGGACCGCGTCGCCGTGAGGGCTTGCGGCAACAGCTGTTATCGCCACCTCGGTGGACGCATGTGAGCGCGCGCTCTCATTGAAGTGCAGCGTAGACGCCTATACATGGGAAGGACAGCAGCTGCTAAGTTGCTACCGAGTAGGCATAGCCGTAACGCTTGTCACTGTGACGCTATGGATGCTGGCAACAAATGTTGCCGGCAACTGCTACACTGGATGTACTCCGCAACCGAGAAACCCGGAAAGGCGTCCCGGTGGTCGACTTGGTGCACACGAGTCGACATTGATGAGGAAAATGGGAGACCTTGCAGGCTTGCCTGGACAAGGCGACCGACCAAGGGTCGGAAGCTGGTTTCTCAGCCGTCCTCCTCTGTTGCGGAGTTTATTTTTCTACTTTTTAAGAGCTCGCTGGTCGAGCTTTTTTGTTTTTCCGGGGTTCGCCCAGTACGCGGTCTCAAGGCGGAAGTGCGGCTCTGGATAGCTGACCCACTGCAGCGCCGCCACGGGTGACTCACCGCTGACAGTGGCGTCCACACCCTTGTAGCTCGGGTCGAACATCAGCAGCTGATTCGGATACTTTACGGTGTCATGGTGAGGCGCGTACTTCGGCGTACCGTGGATGAAGAGCGCTGCCATCAGCTCTTCGACGCCCGCAATACTGACGCCATCTTCTGTCGTGCGCTCGTGACGCGCGTGCTCCACGCGGTCGCGCGCGATGACGATGGGACCCAGCTCCGCCTTGGTCAGATGGAGCATCGCCAAGTTCTTGCTGCCCAGCCACTTGTTGATGAGTGCGGTCGCCTTCTTGCTCATGAACCATGCGACCTCGTCCGGGCCACCAACGGTCGCCGGATGGGTCCCGTTGATCCAGCCGTTGAAGAGGGTGGCCATCTCCGCTTTTACAAGGCCAGGAGCAACCGCCAACGCCACCTGCATAGTTACAGCGGGGACGGACGACGAAGCCGCCTGCACGGCATTCGCTGCCGACGTCGGCGACGGCAGCGTTGCGTTCGGAACGCCGCTGACGTCCATTTCCTGATCCTGGCCAGCTTGGGCGCCAGCCTCATCCGCGCCCAGCTCGGCGCCATCCTTCATTTCGACCGACATTTTTTTGGAATCTCCTCCGTGGGGGAGAATTCTCAGGGCGCTGCCGCGGATGTGCAAATTTGTGAAGTTAACGACCGCCGGTTAGATGGCGTACGTTGTACAGTTTCTTGATGGGACTTTTTCCCCGGCCAGGGCGCCCGTCCGCGGGCGCGAAATGTTCTCCAGGAATTCGTCCGCCGAACGGACGGCGTACAGTTCTACGAGCTGCGCGCCGTCGCGCACTAAGCAGGCGCCAGAGCCGAAACGCCTGCGGCACCTGGGCGGCCCCTTCAAAAGAGGCGCCTCCCCGTGAAGGCCTGACGTGCCCGTTGCAACACCCGTATGGTCGACAAGGTGATCGACGTGGAGCTGTTCAGGCCACGCAACGACCGGGTTTGCGGCGCCAAACCGGCGTCGCTCTGACAGGTCTGAGCCGGTCGCGACACCACAATTGGCGCATGAACAAACCCACAAGGTTCAACACCGATGGGCGAGCCGCCCGGATCACCGAGCCGCTGAAGCTGGTACCCAAGGATCGGCCATGGCTGTTCCTCACAGCACTGTTCCTCCTGGTGCTCAACGATCAGGTCGGGAAGTGGATGGCCTGTTCATTCGTGGCGCTTGCGAGCGGCAGCGGAGCAGCCTGGTGGGTTTTCCGGCAAGCCGCAGTCGGCTGAGCCCGAACGAGTTGCCTTTGGCACGGACAGCCCGTTGCGTGTTTCAGCGGGTGGCCGCGCGGCAACGGGGGGCCGCGCTCGTCGCACCGAGTGGGTCAGGCCTTCGGCCCGTACTTAGCAATCAGGTCGTCATCATTTCCGAACGTGCCGCGGGTCTTCGCCCACTCGGCGGCGATCTGGAAGATGACGTTGGTGACCGCATTGAAGGCTTGGACCAACTCCAGCTTCGCTTTGGTAGGAACCTCGGGCTCGCCTGCGCCGATGTAGAAGCCGTGCTGCCCGGCATCAGTTGGTTTGGCCTTGCTCAACAAGTTTCCAATAGCGGCATTGGAAAGATGGACGTAGCCCGACGACAAGGAATAGACGTGCTTGATGGCCTTGTTCGCATCGGAAATTGAGCTGAACAGATCGACCAGATAAGCGTCCGTCATCGGCTTCCCGTGTTTGTCCTTGATCTTGGACAGCTTCACTTCGTTCATGACCTGGGTAGCAACGTCATGCGGATCGGTGGTCTGCAGCAATCCGTAGCAGCGGAGGACGGAATCAAGCTGGACGCGCAGCAAGATCATGGAAGTCGAAAAGAAGTCGGCCTTCATCGTCAGCTGAAAGGCGTCGAAGTTCTGCAGCGCTCGATTGCAGGTCGCCATGAAGTAGACGTCCGCCGGGAAGATGCTTCCAGCGCATGCAGTGATGACCTGCTTCCCCGCAGTGTCGAAGTGCCGGCGTTGGCTGGCTAGCTTGCTCAGGGCGCTCCGAACGGTCGCTCCATTCCTCCACCTCCGACTCTTCTTCATCAGGCCGCTCCCTCTTGTGAAGCGGCAACTCTAGCCAGGGAATACGACCAAGTGGCCCACCGGTTTCTGGGGGAGTCATCCAGATAAGGACCTACATATTTTCGCGTTTTCCGGACAACGGGCATTTATCACGACGAGTTGCGCGAAGAATCAGAGAAAGTCTTTGCTCAACAACAAGTTATCCCAACTTCTTGGATGTCGTGTAGTCAGGAATTGTCAGTGATGGCGCCTCGGCCTGGCCAAAATTCGGTGGAACTACGGGTTTATTCGCACTTCGCGACAAAGGTTGACGGGTGATCCGGCTTCGGAGGAGTTAAAGCCGGATTTATCACGTCGGCCAGCCCGAAGAAGGGGCAGTTAAAGGAAAACATATCAAATCCGGGCTGGACAAGGCGGATTTATGTCAGACAAGGGGGTATTTATGATGCCCCAATGCTGGTCCGCACCGACACGAACACCGTCACCCCGACGTTGACCTTCTTCGGATCGACCAGCATCACGTTGCGGGTGATCACGCCCGACTCCTTGAGCCGTTGCACCCGCCGCCAGCAGGGCGTCGTGGACAAGCCCACCTCCGCCGCCAGGTCGCTGACCTGGACCGCGGCATCCCGCTGCAGCACATGCAGGATCTTGCGGTCAATGGAATCCAGTTTTGTCATTTCCGGCCGCCTTGGAATGCATTTGCTGAAAGCGATGAAGGACAGGTGGATTTTGCATGCGGATTCCACAGCGGCCTTCTGACAATCGTCGGCCATGGAAATCTATCTCGACGCCAACGCCACCACCCCCGTCCTGCCGCAGGCCCGCGAGGCCGCGCTCTCCGTGATGGCGGACGCGTTCGGGAACCCCAGCAGCATCCACGGCAGCGGCCTCAAGGCCCGCGCCCGGCTCGACGAGGTCCGCGCCACCGCGCGCCGGGTGCTGGGCGCGCCGGGCGGCCGGCTGGTCTTCACCAGCGGCGCGACCGAAGGCATCCAGACCGCCGTCCTCTCCGCGCTGACCGCGCTGCGCCAGCGCCGCGACGCCGGCCAGGCGATCCCGCCGCGGCTGCTGTACGGCGCCACCGAGCACAAGGCCGTCCCCGAGGCGCTCAAGCATTGGAACGCGCTGCTCGGCCTGGGGCTGGAGGTCGTCGCGATCCCGGTCGGACTGGACGGTCGCCATGACCTCGTCTGGCTGCGCGAGCAGGTGTCCGCCGCCGGCCTGGTCTGCACGATGGCGGCCAACAACGAGACCGGCGTCATCAGCGACCTCGACGGCATCGCCGAGGTGTTGCGCGGCAGCGGCGCGCTGTGGCTGGTCGACGGCGTGCAGGCGCTGGGCAAGCTGCCGCTGCAGCTCGGCGAGCGCGCCATCGACTACGCGCCGTTCTCCGGCCACAAGCTCTACGCGCCCAAGGGCGTCGGCATGCTCTACGTCCGCGAAGGCGCGCCGTTCACGCCGCTGATGGCCGGCGGCGGCCAGGAGGGCGCGCTGCGTTCCGGCACCGAGAACATGGCCGGCATCGCCGCGCTGGGCGCGGTGCTGGACGCGCTCGAGCAGGGCGGCACCTTCGCCTCGCTCAGCCAGCTGATCGACCGCCGCCAGCGCCTGGCCGACGCGCTGCGCGACGCCTTCCCCGGCGTGGTCTTCAACGCGCCGTTCGACATCAGCCTGCCCACCACGCTGAACGTCTCCGTCCCGGGCCTGGGCGCGAAGCTGCTGCTCGACCTCTTCGATGCCGCCGGCCTGCGCGTCAGCGGCGGATCGGCCTGCGGCGCGTCGAAGGCCGCGCCGAGCTACGTGCTCCAGGCCATGGGCCTGCCGGCGTGGCGCGCCGCGTCGGCGGTGCGCCTGTCCTTCGGCGCGGCCGATACCGACGCCACGCTGGAGGAAGCCTGCCGCCGCGTGCGCGCCTGCGGCGAGTCGCTGCGCGCCACCTGCCAGACGCCGTCGCCGAACGACAGCCCGCAGGCGCCGGATCTGCTGACGCGCTTCACCGTCGACGGCGCCTGCTGTTACGTCGTCGCCGATGTCGCCAGCCGCCGCTGCGTCGTCGTCGATCCGCTGCCGGAGCTGACCGGCACGCTGGCGCAATGGCTGCGATGTCGCGGCCTGTCGCTGGCGGCGGTGCTCGACACCCACAGCCATGGCGATCACGCCTCCTCGGCGCAGGCGCTGCGCGACGCGGTGCCGGAGTTGCTGTCCGAGGACGCCCGGCCGGGCCGGGTAGATGCCCTGGGCTGGCCCGCGGGCGCCGAGGTGATCGCGCTGGGTGGCTATCGCCTGTCGCGCCTGGCGACCCCCGGTCACACCGAGGACTCGACCGCCTATCTCCTGCATGCCGGCGGCGACCTGGTCGCGACCTTCGTCGGCGACACGGTGATGCCGGGCGCGCTCGGCCGCAGCGATTTCGCGCAGAGCGCGCCGGCCGCCTTCGGGCCGTCGTTGAAGACGCTGGAGCGCAATGTCGGCCTGGACGGCCTGCTGCTGCCCGGCCATGACTACGACGACCGCTTCGCCACGACGCTGGCGGTCGAATGCGAGGCGCAGCCGCTGCTCGACGGCGTGCTCAAGGGCCGGCTCAGCGCCGAGGCCTTCGCGATCGGCAAGGGCGTGCTGGAGCACGACCTCGCGCCGACCCAGTACCAGACCATGGCGTGCGGCGCGCGCGTGGCCTGCGCGCGGTCGGCGGAACGCGTCGAGCTGGATGTCGCTGGCCTGCAGGCGCTGCTGGGCGAGGGCGCTCATCCGAAGCCGGTGCTGGTCGACGTGCGCGAGGCCTACGAGGCGCGGCTGAGCCCGAACGAGGCGCTCGCGCCCGAGGCCGTGCCGCTGTCCGCGCTGATCAATGCGTTGCCGCGCTGGCGCGCCTTGCCAGCCGACACGCCGGTCGTCTTCTTCTGCCGCAGCGGCAATCGCAGCGCGCAGGCGGCGCGGGCGCTGCGCCGCCTCGGCCATGCGCAGTCCTGGAGCCTGGCCGGCGGCCTCGCCCTGTGGCCGGAAGCCGGCGCCTCCCTCGCGACCGGCGCGCGCGGCAATCCCAATGCCGGCACCACCAGCGGCGTCCCCATCGCCTTCGACGCGATCGCGATCTGAGCGGCCTCGCGTCCTCACCCTCCTGGGGCCATCCCTGGATTGACCGTCGGACGGAGTGCCTCTATGCTCGGTGCTTGAAAGCGCTTTCATAAGCGCGCAGCACAAAGGCATTCCCATGACGGAGACGACGACGGGGCGCGCCAGCGCCTCGCTGCGATGGACGCTGTCCGCCAAAGGCGCGGACCTGGCGAGTTCGACGCGCCTGGCCGCGCAGCCCGACCTGGCACTGCAGCCGGTCGCGCAGCTGATGGCCGATGCCGCGATCGCCGGCATGCCCAAGCTGGTGGTGAACAGCGCCAGGCGCTTCCAGCGCATCGAGGGCTTCGGCGGTGCCTTCACCGAAGCCGCCGCGATCACCTGGCAGCAGCTGCCACCCGCCGAGGCCAACGCGCTGCTGCAGGCCTACTTCGACGTCGGCGCCGGCCACGGCTACACCTTCAACCGGGTGCACATGAACAGCTGCGACTTCTCGCTGGGCAACTACGCCCATGCGGAGGTCCCCGGCGACGAGGCGCTGGCCCACTTCAGCATCGATCGCGACCGCCGCGCGCTGCTGCCGATGATCAAGGCCGCGATGAAGGTCGCCGCCCGGCCGATGAAGCTGCTGGTCTCGCCCTGGAGTCCGCCGGCGTGGATGAAGACCAATGGCGAGATGAACAACGGCGGCAAGCTGCTGGCGCGGTACGCCCGGGCCTGGGCGCAGTGCTACGTGAAGTTCATCCAGGCCTACGAGGCCGAGGGCGTGCCCATCTGGGGCGTCTCGGTGCAGAACGAACCCGACGCGGTGCAGCGCTGGGACTCCTGCGTCTACAGCGCCGAGGAGGAACGCGACTTCGTCCGCGATCACCTCGGCCCGGCGCTGCACGCGGCCGGCCTGGCGCGCATCCGCATCGTGATCTGGGACCACAACCGCGACCAGATGGTGCAGCGCGCCGACGTCGTCTACTCGGACCCCGAGGCGGCGAAGTACGTCTGGGGCTGCGGTTTCCACTGGTATGTCGAGGACCACTTCGACCACGTCGGCCTGCTGCATGACGCCTATCCGGACAAGCAGCTGCTGTTCACCGAGGGCTGCCAGGAAGGCGGCCCGCACATCGGCTCCTGGGCGACCGGCGAGCGCTACGGGCGCAGCATCATCAACGACCTCAATCGCTGGACGGTCGGGTGGATCGACTGGAACCTGCTGCTGGACGAGACCGGCGGGCCCAACCACGTCGGCAACCTGTGCAGCGCGCCGATGCTGGCGGACCGGGAGCAGAACCGGCTGATGCCGCAGAGCGCTTACGACTACCTGGGCCACTTCAGCCGCTTCATCCGACCGGGCGCGCATCGGGTGCTGTGCTCGGCCAGCAGCCAGGACCTGGAATGCACCGCCGCGCTCAACGAGGACGGCAGCATCGCCGTCGTCGTGATGAACCGCAGCGAACGCGCGCACCGATTCACGCTGCGCATCGACGGCCAGGCCGGCGTCGCGGCGCTGCCGGCGCGCTGCATCGCGACCTACCTGCTGCCGCGCTGAGGCGGGGACGACCGCATGACCGTCGCCGATGTCACCGCCTCCGCCCGCGTCGAGGCGCTCTACCTGTACCCGGTGAAGTCCTGCGCCGGCGCACGCGTGCCCGAACTCCGCTTCGATGCCGACGGCCGCATCGAGGGCGATCGCGAATGGATCGTGGTCGACGCGCGTGGCGAGCTGGCCTGGCTGGGCTCGCATCCGAAGCTGGCGCTGCTCCAGCCGAGCCTGCTGCCGGATGCGCTGCTGCTGCGCGGCGGCGGGCAGCAGCCGCTGCGGCTGTCGCGCGAGCCCGAGGGCGACGCGACGCAGGCACTGATCTGGCATCCCGGCGAGCGTCGCATGGTGGGGTACGCCGGACGCGACGCCGGCGCGCTCGCGGCCCAGTTCCTGCGCGAGCTGACCGGCGAGGAGCTGCGGCTGGTGAAACTGGAGCGCGAGGCGATGCTCGCCACCGCGCCGCATCCGCTGCATGCGGTGTCGACGGCCTCGGTGGCGGAGCTCAACGCGCATCTGGCGACGTTGGGACTGAGACCGGTGGACGTGCGCCGGCTGCGGCCCAACCTGGTGCTGGGCAGCGGGCCGGACGCGGGGATGCCCTTCATCGAGGAGCACCTGACGCAGATGGTCTGGCGCGACGGAGAGGGCGCCTGGCGACGCCTGGTGCATCGGATGCCGAGCGAGCGCTGCGTCGTGCCCAACGTCGATCCCGACACCGGCCAGGCGCAGGCCGGCATCGACACGGCGATCGCGGCGCTCAGCGCGCAGCGCTGGCCGGGACAGGCCTCGCGCTTCGGCGTCTACCTGCAGCCGCCGTCGGGCGGCTCGCTGGCCGAAGGCGCCAGCCTGACGATGGAGCTCGACTTTTGAGCGCCGGCCGGGGACTCTCCCGCCGCGGGCTTCTTGCGGCGATGACGGCGCCCGCCTGGACCGGCGTGCTGGTCGTGCCGGCGCGGGCGCAGCCGCGCGAGGTGCTGACCGTCGCCGCCTTTCCGCTGATGGACGAGATCGCCGAGGCGGCGATCCCGGCTTGGCAGGCGCTGCATCCGGACGTCGAGCTGCGCATCCTGATGCGCCAGTACAGCGACCACCACACGGCGATGACGACCGCGCTGTCGACCGCCGTCGGGCTGCCCGACGTGATGGCGTTGGAGGCCAGCTTCGTCGGCCGCTTCGCCCAGGGCGGCGGCCTGGAGGACCTGCGGCAGCCGCCCTTCGGCATCGAGTCGGTGCGCGCGCGGCTGGTGCCGTATGCCTACGACCAGGCGATCGCGCGCAGCGGCGCGGTGGTGGCGATGCCGGCGGACATCGGCCCGGGGACCCTGCTGTATCGCAAGGACATCCTGGACCGCGCGGGCGTGGCGCCGGAGGACCTCACGCGCAGTTGGGATGCCTACGTCGCCGCCGGCGAGCGCATCAAGGCGCGCACCGGCGCCTACCTGGTCGCCAACGTGCAGGAGATCAAGGACATCCTGGTGGCCGACGGCCTGCGGCCGGGCGAGGGCGTCTACTTCGACACCGAGTCGCGGGTGCTGGTGAACACGCCGCGCTTCGAGCGCGCCTTCGAGGTGTCCCTGCGCGCCCGCCAGAAGGAACTGGATGCGAAGGTGCAGGCCTGGTCCAACGACTGGGGCGCGGGCTTCAAGCAGGGGCGGCTGGCGACGGAGCTCTCGGGCGCGTGGCTGGTGGGGCAGCTCAACGCCTTCGTCGCGCCGGAGACCAAGGGCCTGTGGCGGGCGGCCTCGTTGCCGGGCGGCTCGCAGGTGCCCTACGGCGGCACGTTCTATGCGATCGCGCGCCGGTCGGCGCCGGCGCGCAAGCGCCTGGCCTGGCAGTTCATCCAGCTGATGACGCTGGACCCGGCGCGGCAGCTGCAGGCCTTCAAGGACTACGACGCCTTCCCCGCGCTGCGCGACGTGCACGACGATCCCTTCTTCAGCGAGCCGGTGGACTTCCTCGGCGGGCAGCGGGCGCGCCTGCTGTGGCGCGACGATGCCCTGCGCATCACCGCCTTGCCGGTCCACAAGCAGAACAAGTTCGCCGAGGAAGTGGTGCAGACCGAGCTGGACAAGGTGCTGCGCGGGCACAAGACGATCAAGGCGGCGCTCGCGGATGCCGAGCAGCTGCTGCTGCGGCGCGCGAAGCGCTGAAGGAAGGGGAGCTCTTTCATGAAGCAACGAATGACGCGGCGCTGGGCCGCCGTGCCGCTGTTGGCGGCCCTGACGATCGACGGCGGCGCGGCGCTGGCGCAGACCGCGACCGGCAAGGGCGGCGCGGCCTCCGGGCCGATCGCCCTGCCGGCCGGCTACACGCTGGTGTGGTCGGACGAGTTCGACCGGGACGGGCTGCCCGACCCGTCGAAGTGGGCCCACGACACCGGCATGAACCAGCAGGGCTGGCACAACCGCGAGCAGCAGTACTACGCCGGCCCGCGCCTGGAGAACGCAGCGGTGCGCGAGGGCCGGCTGGTCATCACCGCGCGCAAGGAGGCGCTGTCGTCGCGGCCCGACTGGGGCGGCCAGCAATACAGCTCGACGCGGCTGATCACGAAAGGCAAGGCCGAGTGGACCTACGGCTTCTTCGAGATCCGCGCCCGGCTGCCCTGCGGCCGCGGCACCTGGCCGGCGATCTGGACCCTGGGCAGCCAGGGCGACTGGCCGGCCGCCGGGGAGCTCGACATCCTCGAGCACATGGGCCAGAAGCCGGACTGGGTCTTCAGCACGGTCCACACGAGCTCCGGGCACGGCGGGCATGGCGTCGGCGACGGCCGCAAGCTCGCGACCGCCTGCGGCCAGTTCCACGACTACCAGATGCTGTGGACGCCCCGGGAGATCCGCTTCGGCATCGACGGCCAGGTGCATGCCGCCTATCCCAACCTCGGCCAGGGCCCGGCGCAATGGCCGTTCGACAAGCCGCAGTTCCTGATCCTCAACCTCGCCATCGGTGGCGACCTCGGCGGGGAGATCGACGACGCGATCTTCCCGGTCAGCTACGAGGTGGCCCACGTGCGGGTCTATCAGCAGGCGCGCTGAACGCGGGGCGCCGGCGGCGCTCGCCGGACCCGGCGCGGATCGATGGTCTACTTCCGGCTTGGCCGGAGACCGCAAGACGGTCTTCATGACCTGGTCCGTCGACACGTCCGTCGACGCGCCCATCGACCCGCTTCGAGAGCCCCACTTGTCCCGCAGTACCCAAGGCGCCACGCTGCTCGGCCTGATCGCCATCCTGTTCTGGAGCACCTCCGTCGGCGTCACGCGCAGCACGATCGAGTTCCTCGGCCGGACCGGCGCGCCGGCGGTGATGTTCACCCTGTCCGCCTTGCTCCTGCTGCCCACGCGCAGCGCGCTGCGCGAGTTGCCGCGGCGCTACCTGTGGCTGGGCGCCGCGCTGTTCGTCGGTTATGAGCTGTGCTTCGTGCTCGCGCTCGGTTTCGCGCGGACGCGGCACGAGGCCATCGAGGTCGGCATGGTGAATTACCTGTGGCCCAGCCTCACCGTGCTGTGTTCCGCGATCGCCGGCGGGCGGCGGCTGAATGCGCTGATGCTGGGCGGCCTGGCGCTGGCCTTCACCGGGGTCGTCACCGCGTCCTCGCCGCCCGAGGGGCTGTCGCTGGCGCGCTTCTTCCACAACGCCGCGTCGAATCCGCTGGCCTATGGCCTGGCCTTCGTCGGCGCGATCGTGTGGGCGCTCTACAGCACCTGCACCCGCTACATGGCCGAGGGCCGGAACGCGCTGTGGTTCTTCATGGCGCTGAGCGCCGCCGGCTTCTGGGTGGTGCACGCGCTTAACCCGGAGCGAGCACCGATGCAGGCGTCGATGCATGTCGTCGTCCAGGTCGCGCTGGCGAGCACCGCGGTGACGCTGGCGTATACCTTCTGGAACCTCGGCGTGCTGCGCGGCAACATCCACCTGCTGGGGCTGGCGGCCAACGGCACGCCGGTGATGTCGGCGCTGTTCGCGTCGCTGCTGCTGAGCGCGCCCTTGCCGCCGATCTTCTGGGGCGGCGCGGCGCTGGTGGCGCTCGGCTCGCTGGTGGCGGGGATCGGGGCGCGACGCGCCGCCCGGCGCGCCGATTGAACGATTGAAGCAACGGCGATGATCCGCCCGATCAAGACATCGCGATCACGCATGCCCGGGGAGGGGCTTGGATGAACGAGAACGAAGAGGCGCCGACCGCCGCCGAGCCGGACCGCGTCGACCTGGCCGCCTGGTGCCTGGCGGTGTGCCGCGTGGCGACCTTCCGCGCACCGCCGTGGGAACGGCTCGTCACCAACCCGACCTGGATCGCCGCGCTGCTGCTGGGGCATCTGCTGCTGGCCTTCGGCGTCCAGCGCCTGGCCATCGACGGGCCCGCGCGGCTGTATTGGCCGGCGGTGCTGAACGGCTGGGCGGCCACGGTCCTGTGGATCTGGATCAGCTGGATCGCCGCCCGCGCCGCGCGTCAGCAGCCAGGGGCCGCCGCGATGCCCGACACGTCGGTGGTGCTGACCCTGGTGATGGCCAACAGCGCGCTGATTTCCGTCGCGGTCAGCCTGCTCCTCGTGCCGCTGCTGCGACTGATCGGCCCGCTGGAAAGCTGGCCGCTCGGCGCCCGTTGGGGCGTCTGGCTGCTGCCGATGATGTGGCTGCTGGCGACCGCCACCGGCCTGCTCTGGCGCGTCATCCCTTCCGCCGCGCCCCGCGCGTTCGCGGGCCTGGTGGCGCTCGCGGCCGTCGCCATCGCCGGCTGGTTGCAGCCGGCGATGTTCTGGTGGCCCGATCTGTCGGCAAAGACCACCGGCACGGCCGCGACCGACGAAGACGCCGCCACCGACCCGGGCCTGAAGCTCACCGAGGCCGTGCTGGCCGCGCAACCGCGCCTGATCGCCGAGGCCCTGGACGCCTTGCCGCGCTCCGAGCCGGATCGGATCAAGGTCTACGCGGTCACCTACGCGCCCTACGCGATCGAGGACGTCTTCAAGCGCGAGAGCGCGGTCGTCGCCCAGGCGATGGCGGAGCGCTTCGGCGCGGGCGACAGGACGGTCCAGCTGGTGATGAACCCGTCGACGACCGAGTCGCTGCCCTGGGCGACGCAGGCCAACCTGCGCCGGACGCTGGACCGCATGGGGCAGCTGATGGATCGCGACAAGGACGTGCTCTTCCTCCATCTCACCTCGCACGGCGGCCGCGACGGGCAACTGGCCGCCGAGGCCTGGCCGCTCGAATCCGAGCCGGTGACGCCGGCGCTGCTGAAGCAGTGGCTGGACGAGGCCGGCATCCGCTGGCGCGTGATCTCGATCTCGGCCTGCTACTCGGGCAGCTGGATCGAGCCGCTCGCGGGCGACGACACCCTGGTGATGACGGCGGCCGACGCGACCCACACCTCGTATGGCTGCGGGTCGCGCTCGCCGCTGACCTTCTTCGGGCAGGCGCTCTACGTCGACGCGCTGAAGGACACCTGGTCCTTCGCGCAGGCCCATGCGCGGGCGCGCCAGCTCATCGAGGTCCGCGAGCGCGAGGCCGGCAAGACCGACGGTTATTCGAATCCGCAGATCCGCGAAGGCGCGGCGATCGGCGAGGTGCTCCGGCGCCTGGAGCGGCAGCAGCGGGGCGACTGACGCCGCCGTGACGCGGGGTCGGGCGGGGCGGGCTGCGACTCAGCATTCTGCCGATGGCGTTGCCGCGGGCGGTGCGATAGCTTCCCATCGCGGTCACCCGACCCGCAGCGGGAGATGCCTCGATGAAGCGCTCGATCGAACAGGCCGAAGAACGGACCGAAGCCGCGCCGGCTCAGCGCGCGACCGCCCCGCGGTCGGCGGGGTTCGCCTCGACCGGCCCCCGTGACGCGGCGCCGCGCGCCAGTGGCTGGCAGGCCACGATCGAGGCCACGCCGCGCATGCAGCTGCAGCGCCGCACGATCGAGGCTGTTTTCGGGCGCGCGGCCCGGCGCGGACCAATCACCCCGACGCTTCAGGCGGCGGGCCGTGCCGGCGGCACGACGCCGCTCGCGGTGCTGGCCACCGGTGGGGTCGCGCAGCGCAAGATGGGCTTCGAGTTCGAGAGCGGCAATACCTTCATCAAGGACCCGAACGCGGCCGCCGACGACCCGGCCACGCCCGAGGCGCTCGATCGCAAGGACGTCGCCTACGGCAACGGCAACAGCGCGTTCCGCCTGGAGGCCGATTCGGGCCACAACCTGGAATTCGTGACCCAGCCCTATGACAACTGGCCCGCGCTCGCCCAGGCGATCACGGGGGCAAAGGCCTTGGCGGACACGCTCGAGCAGCGCGCCGGAGCGGCGCCTCGGGGAGAGTTCTCCGTCGGCATCGCCGACGGTTTCACCCAGGACGGCATCTGGATGAGGGTAGACGATCCGGCGTTCGAGGCCGCGGTGCAGTCGACGGAAGGGGTGGCGCTGGGCGACCTGTCCCGCATGATCGACGAGCACCTCGAGGCGGGCGACGAGCACGACGACATTCATGACGACATGCGCGACGTGATCGGCGACGCCCGCGCCAACACCTCGCTGGGTCCGCAGACCGCGGTCTTCCCGAACGTGAAAGGCATGCTGCTGGCGCTGGTGATGTACATCGACCGGGCCCGCACGACCGTGCCGGACAGCACGGATGGACCGAAGGCGTCATTCCGGCTGATGGCGCGAACCGATTTCCGCAGCATGTTCCGCTCGCTGACCCAGGGGGAGCGGGACCAACTGAAGCTGATCCTCTACGGCACCGCGACGGCCGGTACGGTCGACAGCAGGGCCAACACCCTCACGCGTGTCGTGGACATGGAGCTGGACAGCCAGCTGTTCCGCCGTGGCTATCTGGACGAAGGCGCTCCGAACGTGCCGCAGAAGGTCAACGCGGGGCCGACCCTGCGCGCCTGGCTGAGCAGCATCACGACGGCGGCCCCCGGCCGCGACGTGTTGTCGCCGCCGCCCGGATACACGCCCCACAGCGCGCTGTCCGGCGAGAACAAGAAATTCCGGTATGGCATGGGTGCGATGGGGATGGATGGCGACCTGGCGCTCTTCGAGATGCGCGGCTACTCCGCGCTGGACGGATGGCAACCTAAGAACGACTGGGAGGCCTTCGCGCAGACCCGTTTCGACCGGGCCGCCCGGCGCAACACCAGCCTCACGCCGCGCGTGCCGCCGCAAGCGGTGGTCCCGGTCAACGCGCAGCCCGCGCAGGTGCCGGTCCCGGTGCCGCAGGCGCCGATCGGTGTGCCCCAGGTGGCGCCCCTCCAGCAGGCGCAGCACCTGCAGCAGCAGGCCATCGCGCTGTTGCCCGTCTTCCCCGCCCAGCCTGCACCGCCCTTGCAGCAGGTGGGGCACCAGGGCCAAGGTCAGGGCCAGGGTCAGGGCCAGGGCCAGGGCCAGGGCGCGCGCAAGCGCAAGTTCGGGCAGTGAGGCGGCTCGCGCCGCGGGGGACATCGATCGCCGGTGGGACCCACGGGGCCGCGGTCGTCGCTATCATCGCCCCCGCAGACAAGGAGTCGAGATGGCATCACGCTTCTGGTTGGCGCTCCAGGTGGGCGCGCTCTTCAGCCTGTCGGCCGCGGCCCAGGACCTCACCCTGACGCGGCTGGACTGCGGCAGCGGCAGCAACGACCCGCGGCGCTTCAGCGACACCTACGCCTACACCGAGACCACCAAGCCCTTCACCTTCAGCTGCTACGTCATCCGGCATGGCAACGACGTGATGGTCTGGGACACCGGCTACCTGCCGGGCTCGGTGCCCAACGCCACCAACAAGCCGCTGGCCGACCTGCTGCGACAGATCAAGGTCGAGCCCGGCGAGGTGAAGTACGTCGGCATCAGCCACTACCACGCCGACCACACCGGCCAGCTCGCCGGGCTCAGGAATGCGACCCTGCTGATCGGCAAGGGCGACTGGGAAGGCATCACCGCCACGCCGCCGATGAGCGGTGCCAACGTCAAGGGCTTCGCCGAATGGATCGCCGAGAAGCGCAAGGTCGAGACGCTGAGCGCGGACAAGGACGTGTTCGGCGACGGCAGCGTCATGATCCTGCGCGCGCCGGGGCACACGCCGGGCCACTCGATGCTGCTGGTGCGGCTCAAGGAGACGGGGCCGGTGCTGCTGAGCGGCGACGCGGTCCACTTCCATGAGAACTACGAGCATGACGGCGTGCCCGGCTTCAACGACGACCGCGCGCAGACGCTCGCGTCGATCCAGCGCATGAAAGAGATCGAGAAGAACCTGAAGGCGACGGTCATCATCCAGCACGACCCGCGTGACATCGGCAAGCTGCCGGCCTTCCCGAACGCGGCGAAGTAGCCGGCGCGGCCGCGTCCCGTGAACCGGGCGCGATTACACGCGGGTACGGCCCTAGCATCGCGCGCATGACGCAAATTCCTTCCCGACGCCTGGTGCTGGGCGCGGCACTGGCGGCGCCGGCCGTGGTGGCCGCCGCTCCCGCACCCTCCAACAGCGCCAGCGCGACCGTCCTGCGCTTGGCGCCGGGCGCTCCCGGCTCGACACTCTCGCCGCGGCGCATCGACCAGACGCTGCGCCGCATGGTGGCCGACGGCCGCGCGGCGGGCGTGTCGGCCCTGGTCTGGCAAGCGGGCGTGGAGCGCTACTTCGGCGCCCACGGCCTGGCCGACGTGGAAGCGAAGCGGCCGATGGCCCGCGACACGCTCGCGCGCATCTGGTCGATGACCAAGCCGGTGGCGTCGGTCGCGCTCATGCGGCTATGGGACGCGGGGCGGTTCCGGCTGGACGATCCGCTGGCGCTCTACCTGCCGGAGTTCAGCTCGATGCGGGTCCATGCCGACGATGGCCGCGGCGAGCGGCCGGCCGAGCGGACCCTCCTCGTGCGCGACGTGCTGCTGCACACCGCCGGCCTGACCTACGCGATGGAGGACGGCCCTGCCGACCGCGCGTTCCGCGCCGCGAGCCCGTTCGAGCGCTCCCCCGACCTGGCCGCCTTCAGCCGCGCGGTGGCTGCGCTGCCGCTGCGGCATGAGCCGGGCACGGCCTGGCACTACGGCACCTCGACCGACATCCTCGCCCGGCTGGTGGAGGCGCTGGCGGAGGAACCCTTCGATGCGCATGTGCGTCGCCATGTGCTGCAGCCGCTGGGCCTGCGGGAGACCGACTGGACCGCGCCGGCTGCGCTGCAGGACCGCATGGCCGCGACCTACCGCCTGTCCGCCGACGGCAAGCCGGAGCGCGAGCCCGATCAGCCCTTCACCTTCGCCAGCGGCGGCGCCGGCCTGATCGGTCCCATCGACGACTACCTGCGCTTCGCCCGGATGCTGCTCGGCGAAGGCGAGCTCGACGGCGTGCGGGTGCTGCGCCCGGCGACGGTGCGACTGATGCTGGTCGACCACCTCGACCCCGCGATCACGCAGCGGCATCTCCTGACGAGCCCGGGCGTGGGCTTCGGCTTCGGCGGTTCGGTGCGCATCGCGCCGCCGCTGCGGGACGAGCCGCCCGGCGCGGTGGGCGAGTTCTCCTGGGGCGGCGCCGCGTCGACGCTGTTCTGGATCGACCCGGCGAATCAGCTCGCGGTGGTGTTCTTCGCCCAGAAGCTGCCCTTCGACGACGCCCTGCATCGCGACCTGCGACGCGCGGTGTACGGCTAGGCCGCTCAGGGCGCGAGCTTCGTGAACACATCGTCGCGCGCCTTCACGAGCGCGTTGTGGCAGGCGAAGCAGGTCTGGTGCTGGGCCGCGTCGACGGGCTTGCCGTCGATGAAGCGGCCGTAGCCCCAGCCGCCGCTGTCGGCGTAGCGCTTCGAATCCTTGACCATCACCTGTACCGTCGTCGGCGCGCCGGGAACCGTCGCGGCCGGGAACTCGGTGGAGCGCTGCCGCTTCCACGCCAGCTTGACCAGCATGGCGCCGTCGGGGAACGGCAGCTGGCCCAGTCGATAGGCCTTCATCGCGATCGGATTGCCGACCACGGCGCGCAATTCGTCGAGCGGTGCGTCCTCCGTGGCGACGCCCACCATCTCCCATTGGCGATAGCCGTCCGGCAGCACCACGCCGTAGATCGGCGAAGCGGGTTTCGAGGGCTTTCCCTGGGCCAACGCGGGAAACGAGCTGGCGCTGAGCGAAGCCAGGAGAAGCATCGAGGCGAGACGGTGGGCATGCATGTGGGTCTTCCAGGCAAGTGGGGCAGTGCCACGGATCAGACCAAATTCATCGCTGCCTGGGCATTGAACCTTGGTATGGGCAGAGCCTCGCGGTGATCGGCGTTCCCGGCGGTTGCATTCGAAAACCCGCTCGTTGTGAAAGCGCTTTCACAATCGACCGATATTGCCTAGGATGCGTCCCGCCGGAGAGAAGTCGCGACCTTGGACCCGCGCCGCAGAGCGCTGGCCGGATCGCGCCGATCGGTGCCCTCCTGCACACCATCGACACCTCTTGGAGACATGAATGGGATTTCCGAACCGCATGGGCGCGCCGATGCTGCGCGCCGTCGCCCTGGGCTTGTGCGCGACTGCCGCCGCGCCGGCGTTTGCCAGCGTCACCAATCCGACCATCGGCCGCCTGTTGTGGTCCGAGGAATTCAACGGCGCGTCGTTGAACACCAGTGTCTGGACGCCCTATGACGGCAATGGCTGCCAGATCAACCTGTGCGGCTACGGCAATGCCGAGCTCGAGTACTACAGCCCCAACAACCTCTCGATCGCCGACGTGCCCTTTGAAGCCGGCACGCGCGCCCTGGCGATCCGCGCGCTGCGGCAGACCATCGGCAGCAATGAGTTCACGTCCGGAAAGGTCGATTCCTACGGCAAGGTGCAGGTGCAGTACGGAATGATCGAGATCCGCATGGCCACGCCGCAGGTCACCACCGGGCTGTGGCCGGCCGCCTGGCTGCTGGGAACCAGTCCGCAGGTCTGGCCGCGCAAGGGCGAGATCGACATCGCCGAGCTGGGCCATCGCGCCTCGGCCTGGGCCGCGGCGGGCGCGCCTTCGCCCGACCATTTCGTCGGCGCCAATGTGATCACCTGGTCGCAGGCCGCCTGCGTGCCGGGCAATGAGTCGTGTGCCGCCTCCACCGCCTGGCAGACCAAGAACTGGTACAAGCCGCAGGCCTCATTGGCGAATCGCTTCGTCAAATACCGCTTCTACTGGACCGAAAGCCAGATGCGATTCACCGTCGTCGACAACGACGGTGAACACGACATGTACGACGCGCCGTTGCCGGTGAACTCGACGGCCTTGCAGGCGCCGTTCTATCTGCTGCTGAACATGGCGGTGGGGGGCAACTTCACCGATGCGGCGACGCCCTCGCAGGTGAACGCGCCACTGCCCGCCACGATGTACGTCGACTACATCCGGGTGTATGAACTCGACGGCAAGGGAGAGGTGAAGTTGGGCAACCAGGTGGTGCCGGAAGTCGCCGGCAAATTCGGCGTGTTCACCGACAACACGGTGGTCAACAACAAGCTGGTCGCCGGCAGCACGTCCGACATCTTCCTGTGGAATGGCGCGTCGACCGCGGCCGGCAACACGCTGCCGTATGAAGGCGGCAATGTGATCGCGTGGAGCTACAACACGCCGGGACAGTGGTTCGGCGGCGGCATCCAGTCCCGCCAGATCCGCGACCTCACCAACTACCGCAATGGCCAGCTGAAGTTCCGGATCAAGATCCCGGCCAACGTGTCTTTCAACATCGGCATTGGCGACACCTACACCAACCAGAACTGGGTGAACTTCCCAGCCAATACGACGGCATTCGGCCTGGTGCGCAATGGCGAATGGGCGACGGCGACCGTTCCCGTCTCGACGCTCATCGGACCGAAGGTCGCGCTGCAATCGATCGCCGACATCTTCATGTTCTCGGGCGACAACAACCGGCTGCCAACTTCGGCTTTCCAGTTCGCGATCGATGACGTGGTGTGGGAGTCCGGCACGACGACCCAGGAGCCGCCGACGCCGGCCGGCATCACCCAGCCGTCGGCGACCACGGTCAAGTTCACGGAGCCGACGGGGACCTGGGCCGACGTGCATTACACGATCAATGGCGGCGGCCAGATGAATGTGCGGATGCTGAAGGAAGGCAGCGGCAATGCCTACACGGTCACCGGGCTGAAGCAGGGCGATGTCGTGCGATTCAACTTCACTTACTGGGACCCGGCCCGCAATGGCGCCTACGACACGGCGCTGCAGAGCTACACGGTGAAGTGAACACGCGGGATGAGGCGTCAGGGGATTGACGACGACTCGTCAGTCGACGATCTCCGCGCCCCATCCGTCGTAGACCACGCCATGTGTTTTCGCGAGCGCCTCGAATTGCGCCGACAACGCCATGAGCGCATCCAGGTCCGGAATCATGCGGCGAGCGGCGACCACCTGCCAGGTCGGCGCATCGTCCTCCGGACCGAAGATCCGCACATCGAAATCCAAGTCGGCCAGGGCGTGCGCGATCGACATCGCGGCGGCTTCTTCGGCGGCGTCGAAGGCGAATTCGGGGACGTGTGGCAAGGACAGATCCGCGCCGAGTTCAACCATCTGCGCCAACACCTTGGCGTCCGGATCGTCGTTGTTGACCAGGCGATCGAGGAGTTCGGGAGAAGTCGGCATGGGTGCAGCGGATGAGAGCGTGAGGAATGGCCTGCCGCCGTCGGTCACGGCGGTGCGGGATCATCCCACGGCGCGATGAGTCGACGCCTTCAGCCCCTGACGTCTTCGCTCGCGCGGCCGGGAGACCCGCGGATCGGGGCGGCCGCATTCGGCGCCCCGACTAACGTCGCGCGATGGATCGAAGCATCATGGCTGTCAGGCCGCCGGGCCATCCGGCAGCTTCGCGATGACCTTGATCTCGAACTGGAACCCGGACAGCCAGGTCACGCCGATGGCGGTGGCGGTCGGATAGGGCGCCTCGCCCCAGAACTCGGCGGCGACGGCCCAGGCGCGCTCGAAGTGGGTGTGGGGATCCACCATGAAGACGGTCACGTCGATGACGTCGCGGAAGCTGCAGCCCGCCGCCGCCAGGATGGCGTTGAGGTTCCTGAACGCGAGTCGGACCTGCTCGTCCCGGTCCGGCTCGGGCGATCCATCGGCGCGGCTGCCGACCTGGCCGGACACGAACAGCAGCCCATTGGCGCGAATGGCGGGGGAGTAGCGGTGCAGCTCATAGAGCGCGTGGCGGTCGGGCGGGGAGACGACATCTCGAGTGAACATGACCGGCATTCCTTTGAAGCACGAATTGCGATGTGCTCACTGTAGAAATTCGCCGCCCGCCGATAAACCAGCGACTCGCACAATCACTGTTTGGGGTCGCCAAACAGTGAGGGCGGATACAACCGCCGCCTCAGCATTCTGCTGATAGGCAAGCCGTGGCGTGCTGACTATCGTCCTCCCTCATCGGCCAGCAATCACGCTGCGCGACAGCATGGAGGAAGCCCACGATGAAAGCTCATGACTCCCGGCCCAGGGTGATGCAACGCCAGCCCGCGGCCGCCGCGCATCGTGGCGATGCCATGGACGGCGCCTCGCGAACCTCGCTGGTTCACCAGTCGCCTCGCATGGTGTCCCAGCGTCAGGCCATCGACGCTGCTTTCGGCGCTGCCTGCCGACATCGGGTTGGACCCGCACCGCGCACCCTGTCTGGCGGGCGCATGGGCCCGCACGGTGCGGTCCTGCAAGGGATGTTCAACCTCACAACCGTGCCACGCCAGAGCAAGAACCGGGGTGGCGTCATGGCCGGCTACACGGCCGGGCCCAATATCGCCGATCTGCACATCGCGGCGGGCGCCAACCTCGCCGGCGAACTGATGCAGAACTTCCTGATGACGCTCTGGGAGGTGCGCGACACCCTGCAGGCCAGGCAGGCCGCAGGTGGCCCGGCCGGCACGGTCGAGATGCATCCGGCCGGGTCTCAGGTCCTCAAGATGACCATGGAAATGCTCGCCGAGGCGGTGGGCCAGAACCCGGCCCTCCAGAACGCGCAAGCGGCCAAGCACCTGCGCCAGCTCAACAACGTGCCGCTGACCGCCAACAACAATGTCCTCGATGCGACCGTGGTCCCTGAGCATGTGCGTTATCGCGACGCGCTCATCGGCGTCGGCGGCGTGACGATGAACCCGGTCGGAGGCGGCACCACCGGTGGCACGGTGGACATGCTGCAGAACAACGCCGGCGGCGCCGCCGAGCGGGTGCTCTACGACACGGCGTTGGCCACCCTGCAGCCTTTCATGAGCATCAACGTCACGATCACCTTGCCAGTGCTGCTTGGCATCATCGGCATGCTCGAGGGAAGGATGAGCGACTTCAAGCGCTGGGCGCTCCAGGCGAAGTACGCCGTGTTCGGGTGAGGCCGAACACGGCCGCCGGCTACTCCTCCAACCGGAACGCCCCCGCCTCGAAATCGGCGATCGTCGCGCGCGCGGCGGCGAGCTGGGAGGCCGGCACCAGCACGCGCACGCCGCCAACGGCCGGCGAGAGCAGCGAGTAGTTCTGCACCATGTGCTCGTCCGCCAGGTGCGGCGTGAGCGCGGCGGACCGGAGTACGCCCATCAGCAGGTGGGCCTCGATGGGCGAGTCGCGCGTGGCGACACAGACGAAGTCATCGGAGCTGGCGTCGGCGCGGTCGGGCATGGGTCCTCCTGGGTTCCTCCCAAGGGCCGCAGCTTAGACCGCTTCCCGCGTGGGCGCATCCGTCGTCCGGAGCGCACCGCGCGCTCAGACCGTCACCGGCGCCTGCGGCACCTGCGGCATCTGCCACTGCGTCCCCGGCGCATAACGCGCGATGTACTGCTGATGCCCCGGCATCTGCTGCACCGTCTGGTCGATGCGCGCCTTGATCCCGCCCAGGAAGCCGGCCAGCTCGCGGTCGCTCATCAGGTCGGCCGTCGGATGATGCTGCTCGGGCATCAGGCCCTGGCCCAGCATCACCTGGATCCACGAGTTCTCGGTGAACAGCTCATTCGGCCCGCGGAACACCCGGCCGCTCTCGCGGAACAGGTCCAGCCGGTGCTGCAGCGACGCCGGCACCGACATCTCGCGCAGGTCGCGCCACATCGGCGAATCGGTCCGCTGCTGCAGGTGGTAATGCAGCACGATGAAGTCGCGGATGTGCTCCAGCTCATGCCGCATCTGGGCGTTGTACTCGTCGACGTCGGACTGCCGGATCCCGTCCTTCGGGAACATCTGCAGCAGCCGGATCGCGCTGCGCTGGATCAGGTGGATGCTGGTGGACTCCAGCGGCTCCAGGAAGCCGCTGGCCAGGCCCACGGCGACGCAGTTGCGCTGCCACACCACGTCGCGCTGGCCCGGCTTGAAGCGGATCACGCGATGCGGCGTCAGCACCTCGCCCTCGATGTTGCCCAGCAGCGCCGCGCGCGCGGTCTCGTCGTCGGTGTAGCGGCTGCTGAAGACCACGCCGTTGCCGACGCGGTGCTGCAGCGGGATCTGCCACTGCCAGCCCCAGGGATGCGCGATCGCGCGCGTGTAGGGCACCGCGTCCCGCACCGACGCGGTCTGCAGCGCGATCGCGCTGTCGCAGGGCAGCCAGTGCGACCAGTCCTGGTAGCCGACGCCCAGCGTCTGCCCCAGCAGCACCGAGCGCATGCCGGTGCAGTCGATGAAGAGATCCCCTTCGACCTCGGACCCATCCTGCAGCTTCAGCGCGCGCAGGTCGCCATCGGGCCGCAGCAGCACCTCGGCGATACGGCCCTCGATGCGGCGCACGCCGAAGCCCTCGCTGAAGCGGCGCAGGAAGGCGCCGTACAGCGATGCGTCCAGGTGGAACGCGTAGTTGATGCCGTCGCCCGGCAGATGCGCGAAGCGGTTCTGCTGCGCCGCGCGCAGTTCCAGGCAGTAGTCGCCGTAGTCCGACGCCATGCCGCGCTCGCGGCCCTTCATCCAGAAGTGCTGGAAGCCGGCGGTCCAGTGGTCGATGCCGGTGCTGCCGAACGCGTGGATGTAGCGCGCGTCGGGGTCGCGCCAGCCCTCGAACTGGATACCCAGCTTGATGGTGGCCTGCGTCGCGGCCATGAACTCCCGCTCGTCCAGTCCGAGCAACTGGTGGAAGGTCAGCATCGTCGGGATCGTCGCCTCGCCGACGCCGACGGTGCCGATCTCGTCGGACTCGACCAGGCGGATGTCCAGCTGCTTGCCCAGGTGCTTGGCGATGCAGGCGGCCATCATCCAGCCGGCCGTGCCGCCGCCGGCGATGACGACGCGTCGCACCGGCGAGCGGGGAACGGACGGGGCGGGGGGCGTGAAGCTCATGGCGTCTCCTCCATGTCGTGGGTCGGGCGGCTTCCGGCGCGACGATGCGGGCGTCCGCAAGGACGCGTCGCTCAACGCTGCCGGAGCCGCTGGATCAGGTGGGCGCGCAGATGGCCGGCGCCCTCGGCGGTGATCGGGGCCAGCGCATGGCGGGCATGCGCGGGGATGTGGGCCGAGGTCTGGCCGTCGGCATTGAACACGTAATGGTCGAAGATCCCCTGCCAGGCGCGGCGTTGCGGCGCCGGCAGATCGCGCAGCGACAGCAGCGCCAGCATCAGCGCGAAGACCGGCGGATCCATGTGGGCCGGCGACTGCCGCCACCAGTAGTTGATCAGCACGTTGAACGCGTCCAGCGCCTCCACCTGGTGCCACCACATGCTGGGGATGTAGAGCGCGTCGCCCGGCTCGAGCTCGGCGACCTGCGCGTGCTCGAGCGCCGTCGCGAAGCGCGGGAAGCGCTCGAAGTCCGGCTGCTTGAGGTCGACCAGGCTGACCGGCTGGCCGGCCGGCGTGAAGTCGATCGGACCGACATACAGGTTGGGCAACTGCTCCGGCGGGAACAGCGTGAAGCGGCGATGGCCGGCCGCCACGCACGCGATGTTGTCGGGCAGGTCGTAGTGCGGCGCGATGCGGCTGCGATTGCCCAGCCAGACGCTGGCCAGCGCCTCCGGTGCCGCCGTGCCGCCGGTCGCCAGCGAGGACAGGTCCAGGTCGTTGTGCGCGCGAAAGCCGGGCAGGCACTCGTCGACCGTCGTTGAGCCGACGTAGTAGCAGGGCGGACGCTCGACCTCCGCGAGTTGGAGCAGTTCCTCCATCAGCGCCGGCAGCGGCGCGTCGGCCCGGCTGAAGTTCATGCCGGTGAGGTCGTCGTTGTAGAAGATGCGGCCGTCGATCTCCGGCGGGCCGGTCATGATCGCCACCGGCGCGCCGCGCCAGCAGCCGTGCAGGTAGTCGACCGCGGCGCGGTCGGAGCGCCGCGCCTCCCGCACCATCGGCCAATGCGACACGAGGCCGCGCAGCACCACCGGCTGCGCGGCCTCGATCAGGAGGGAAGGAAGCCGACCCGGCACCAGGTCGTGGAGTTCTCGGATCGGCTTCATGCGGGCATCGCCCCCGGCGGGGTCAGAACTTGTAGCGGAGGCCCAGCATATAGCGGCGTCCCGTCTGCGTGACCGCGTACACCTCCTCCTTGGTCCGGCCATGCTGGCGCAGGACCGAATCGCCGAGGTTGATGACTTCGGCCTGCAGGCTCAGGCGTTCGCTGAAGTTGTAGCCCAGGCTGACGTCCACCTGCGAGTAGGGCTCGGTGAAGATCGGCGCCGAGCGGCCCAGCTGGTTGCCGTCGTTGACGGCGGCCAGGAACTTGTCGCGCCAGTTGTAGGCCACGCGCACGCTGAACTTCGCGTCCTCGTAGAAGCCCACCAGGTTGGCGGAGTCGCTCAGGCCCACCAGCGCGTACTGCTGCGCGAAGCTCATGTTGTCGTACTTGAGCCCCGACTTCACCTTGGTGTAGTTGGCCGCGACGCCGAAGCCCGAGTTCCCGAACGCGTGCTGCACGTTCAGCTCGAAGCCCTTCAGGCTGTTGGACTGCGTGTTGGCCGGCACCGTGATCTGGAAGTTGGCCACCGGATCGCCGGGCTGTCCGACGATGGTCCCCAGCGCATGGCCGTTGCTCTCGCCGGTCTTGGTCACGCCCGGCTGGCCGTTGTAGCGGTTGAGGATGTAGTCGCGGATGCAGGTGATGTCGCTGCCGCAGCCGCCGGTGGTCGAGGCCTCGTTGTAGTACGCGCCGCCGATCGGGGTGTGGAGGTTGAACGGGGTGGCGTTCTCGAGCGTCGAGCCGATGTAGTTGCTGATGTTCTTGCGGAACACGCCCGCCGCCACATAGCTGGACCGCGCGTAGTAGTACTCCAGCGAGAAGTCGATGTTCTTCGACTTCAGCGGCTTCAGCCCCGGGTTGCCCTGCGAGCCGGTGCCGCCGCTCAGGCGCGCCAGGTCGTTCAGCGTCTGCCCGCCCTGGATCGCGTCCCAGCCTGGACGGCCGATCGTCGTGCCGTAGCTGGCGCGCAGCTTGAGCTTGTCGGTCAGGTCGGCCTGGTAATCGATGTTGGGCAGCCAGTAGCTGTACTTGCCGTCCAGCGTCGTGAAGCCCGGGTCGCCCTTGAGCACCGTCAGCTCGTTGTTGGAGCCCCAGGTGATGCCGGTGGCGATCGGCACCAGCGCGCTGGAGGTGACCTTGGTTTTCTCGTAGCGCATGCCGACCGTGGCGCTCATCGGGACGCCCAGTTCCCACTCGCGGGTGTACTCGGCGTAGGCGCTGGTGGACTTCTCCGTCGTGCGGCGGTCCGTCGAGAAGACGTTGGACGCGAGGTACTTCGACGGATCGCCGTTGCCTTTGGCGGCCAGGTCGCGGACCGTCCCGAAGTCGAAGGTGTAGAACTGCGTGAACAGGCGCGGATCGCCGACGCCGCCGATCTTGCCGAAGAAGTCTCGCAGGTCCTGCGGGATCCAGACTTCGTCCGGGTAGTTGGCCGGGCCGTTGGCCACGCCACCCCAGTTGTCCAGCTGGACGTTGGCGTAGGCCGAGCGGTTCTTCGCCTTGGTCAGGCCGACGCCGAAGTCCAGCTTCGATTCGTCGCTGATCTCCCAGCTGCCGTTGATCTGCTGCTGGTCGACCTGCGCCTTCATGTAGCTGTTGCGGAAGGACGAGCCCGTCACCTGTTGCAGCGCCGCGTTGCGCGTCGTCGTCGGCATGATCAGGATGGGCAGGTCCTGGCTGAAGTCCACGCCGGTCTGGCCGCGGTTGAAGCTGGCCGTGCCGATCACGTTGTTGCTGCCCCAGGGGCTGTCGGCGCCCGACTCCGCAGTGGAGTGGTGGGCGTCGAAGCCGAAGCGCAGCTTGTCGGTGACCTTCCAGTCGGCGTTGAAGCCCAGCGACTTGTTGTCGTTCTTGGTCGCGAAGTCGGCGCCGCCCATGGACAGGTCGGCGTCGCCGTTGGCGATCAGCTCGGTGTAGTTCAGCGGCGCGGACACGGGGCCGGAGGTCCACGAGCTCGACGAGGGGCCGAAGCTGAACCAGGCCGACAGGTCGTTGCGGCGCGTGTGCACCTTGTTCTGCGAGACCGTGTAGTCCAGCGTCGTCGTCAGCGACTTGGTCGGCGCGAACTGGAACGTCAGCTGGCCGTTCGTGCGCTCACGGCTGATGGCGTTCATGTTGTAGTTGACGTTCTGCGGCAGCGAGTAGACGTCGCTCGCGCCCGGACGGTTGGTGATCCGTTCCGAACCCGGCGCGCCCGGCAGCGGGATCGCGCCGTTGCCCGTCTCGTCGCCCTTGAAGGGCAGCCAGCCGTTGGGCACGCCGGCGCTGTTGTAGCCGGCGTCGCGCTTCTGGAAGCTGCCCGAGACCGACACGCCGAACATGCCTTCGCCGAAGGTCGTGCTGTAGATGCCCGACACCTCGGGCGTCACGCTGTCGCCCTTGATGTTGTCCGGCAGGCGCGAGTTGCCGCCGTCATGCACCGCCTTGACGCCGATGCTGGCGATGGTCTTCTTGGTGTCCAGCGGGCGCGCGGTCTTGATGTTGATCGTTGCGCCGATGCCGCCGGTCGGGGCGCTGGCGCGGCTGGTCTTGTAGACCTCCAGCGCGGCGATCGATTCCGTGGCCAGGTTGGCGAAGTCGAAGGCGCGCGAGTTCGACGGACCCGTGTCCGCCAGCGTCGAGGCCGGCATCTGGCGGCCGTTGAGCAGCACCAGGTTGAAGTCGGGGCCGACGCCGCGCACGGTGACCTTGGAGCCTTCGCCCATCGAGCGGTCGATCGACACGCCCGAGATGCGCTGCATCGACTCGGCCAGGTTGGTGTCGGGGAACTTGCCGATGTCCTCGGCGACGATGCCGTCGACCACGCCGCGCTGCTGGCGCTTGAGGTTCAGCGAGGTGTCCAGCGACTGCCGGATGCCGGTCACGACGACGGTGTCGATCTGCGCGTCGGCCGTCTTGCGCTGGGCCTCGGACGCGGCACCCTCGGGGGCCGCGGGCGCCTGCTGGGCATGCGCCGCGGCGGCCAGGAACAGCATCGCGCAGGCCGCCGCCACCGGTTGGGGTTGCGGTCCGCGGCCCTGCCGCTGTCGGGTGGGGTGGACGTGTTTCATGTGTCTCCTTGTTGTCTCTCAGTCTTGGCCATGACCCACGTGCGACGGCGGGCCCGAGGGATGCAGGGCAAGCTGGATCCGGATCTCGTCGGGGCACGGCTTCGTTGGCCGTCGCCCCGTCTGTCCTTCGCTGCCAGGACGCTCCTTCCCTCGCACCGGAGGGCGCGTGGCGGATCATCTTGAAAGCGCTTTCAGAATTTAACTGCTTCGGCTCCGGGTCCTCTACTGACTTTCCCTAGCGAGGGGTCCGCGCCACACCGGGCGCGGGGGTACTGCGAAATGGGGCGGCCGCGGCGGCCTGGCGGACGCCGGGCGGCGTGGCGCTTTCAGGCCGCCACGGGGACGGCGGGGCGCGCGTCCAGCGCGCGGGACTCGGCGTCGAAAGCCAGCGCGTGCTCGGCGCCGGCGATCAGGCGGACGCTGTCCCCGTCGTGCAGCGCGGCCGCGCCGGCGGGCAGCTTGGCGGTGAGCAGCTCGGGGATGCCGTCCACGCGCAGGTGCAGGATGGACACGTCACCCAGGTGCTCCGCCAGCACGACGGTCGCCGGCACCGCGGCCTCGTCGGTGGCCGCCGCCAGCTGCAGATGCTCGGGCCGCAGGCCCAGGCGGGCCGCCGCCGGACGCGCGGCGCCGCCGAGCGCGTCCCACAGCCGCCGCGCCGCGCCGGGCGCGTGCGCGGCCGGTCGTTCGATGAAGTTGATCCGCGGCGCGCCGAGGAAGCCGGCGACGAAGGCATTGGCCGGATGGCGGTAGAGGTCCATCGGCGCGCCGAGCTGCTCGATGCGGCCCTTGTTGAAGACCGCGATGCGGTCGCCCATCGTCATCGCCTCGACCTGGTCATGGGTGACGTAGATCATGGTCGTGCCGAGCTGCTGATGCAGCCGGGTGAGCTCGATGCGCATGTCCACGCGCAGCGCGGCGTCCAGGTTGGACAGCGGCTCGTCGAACAGGAATACCTTGGGCTTGCGCACGATCGCGCGGCCGATGGCCACGCGCTGGCGCTGGCCGCCGGAGAGCTGCCGGGGCGTGCGCTGCAGCAGGTCGGTGATGCGCAGGACCTCGGCGGTGCGGCGCACCTGCTCGTCGCGCTCGGCGCGGCCGACGCCGGCCATCTTCAGCGCGAAGCCCATGTTCTCGGCCACGGTCATGTGCGGGTAGAGCGCGTAGCTCTGGAACACCATCGCCGCGCCGCGGTCGGCGGGGCGCAGGTCGTTGGCGCGGGTGCCGTCGATCAGCAGGTCGCCGCCGCTGATCTCCTCCAGGCCCGCGATCATGCGCAGCGTCGTGCTCTTGCCGCAGCCCGACGGGCCGACGAAGACCATGAACTCGCCGTCCCGCACGTCCAGGTCGATGCCCTGGATCACCTCGTGATCGCCGTAGCGCTTGCGGATGCCGCGCAGCGTGACTTGTCCCATGACGGTGCTCCCGATCAAGCCTGGCGCGCCGCGCGCCGAGCCAACACGAAGTCGCGGTAGGCGAGCGCGCTGTCCTTGGGCGTGCGCCGCTGCGTCGCGTAGTCCACATGCACGATGCCGAAGCGCTTCTCGTAGCCCGAGGCCCATTCGAAGTTGTCCATCAGGCTCCACACCATGTAGCCGCCCATGGGCGCGCCCTGCGCGATCGCGTCGCCGACGGCGGCGATGTGTGTGTCCAGATAGCGGGTGCGGTCGTCGTCATGCACGCGGCCGTCGGCGCCCACCGGATCGGGGAAGGCCCCGCCGTTCTCGGTCACGTACAGGCGCTTGGCCGCCGGGTAGTCGCGATGCACCGACACCAGCAGGTCGGTCAGGCCCTGCGGGTAGACCTCCCAGCCCATGTCGGTGAGCTCCAGGCCGCTGGTCTTCGGGTCGAAGCTGTTGTCCGCGCTGGCCATGCCGCGCGAGTAGTAGTTGATGCCGACGAAGTCGATGGGCACGCGGATGCGGTCCATGTCGCCGGCCTCGACGTACGGCGCGTCATCGCCCAGGTGCTCGATCACGTCCTGGGGATAGTGGCCGTTGAACAGCGGGTCCATGTACCAGCGGCGCAGCTTGCCGTCCTCGAGCCGGGCCTTGGCGCGGTCCGCATCGGAGTCGGTGGCGGGATACATCGGCGCCATGTTCAGCACGATGCCCAGCGAGGCCTTCAGTTGCAGCTCGCGCATCGCGGTCACGGCCAGGCCGTGGCTGAGCAGCAGGTGATGCGAGACCTGCGCGGCCAGGCGGCGGTCCTTGAGGCCGGGCGCGAAGACGCCGGTCTCGTGGCCGAGCTGCGCGACCACCCAGGGCTCGTTGTGCGTGGCGATGGAGACCACCTTGTGGCCCAGCCGCTTCGCGATGCCCACGGCGTATTCGACGAAGCGCTCGACGGTGGCGCGGTTGCCCCAGCCGCCGATGTCCTGCAGCGCCTGCGGCAGGTCCCAGTGGTTCAGCGTCAGGTAGGGCTTGAGGCCGCGCGCCAGCAGGCCGTCGACGAGCCGCTCGTAGAAGGCCAGGCCGGCTTCGTTCCACTCGCCGTCGCCGGTCGGGCGTACGCGCGGCCAGGACACCGAGAAGCGATAGGCCTCGACGCCCAGGTCCCGGATCATGTCCAGGTCCTGCTCCCAGCGCGCGTAGTGCTCGCAGGCGACGTCGCCGCTGCTGCCGTCGGCGATCACGCCGGGCTGCCGGCAGAAGCTGTCCCAGATCGACGGGCCCTTGCCGTCGGCGTCATGGGCGCCCTCGATCTGGAAGGCGCTGGTGGCCACGCCCCAGACGAAGTCGTCGGGGAAGCGCTTGGCGGAGGCGGTCGGCAGGGTGGAGGATGACATCGGAGCAGGCGTGCTTATGGTTGTTGGAGGGCGGAAGGCGAGAGGCGGAGGGCGTGATGCGATGCGTGGCGCGTCACTTCACCGCGCCGACGGTCAGGCCCGAGATGAGCTGCCGCGAGCACAGGACGAAGAGCACGATCAGCGGCAGCGTCGCGATGGCGGAGCCGGCCATCAGCGCGCCCCATTCGGTGTCGACGGGGCTCTGCAGCGAGCGCAGCGCCAGCGGCAGCGTGTACATGTCGGGCGAGCGCATGACGACCAGCGGCCCGATGAAGTTGTTCCAGGAAGAGATGAAGGTGATCAGGCCGAGCGTCCCCAGCGCCGGCTTGAGCAGCGGCAGCACGATGCGGGCGTAGATGCCGAGCTCGCCGCAGCCGTCCATGCGCGCAGCCTCGACGAGCTCGCGCGGCACGGCCGAGGTGATGACCTGGCGCATCAGAAAGATGCCGAAGGCGCTGGCCGCGCCGGGGATGTAGAGCGCGCGCGGCTGATCGATCCAGCCCAGCAGGTCCATGATCATGAAGCTCGGGATCATGTTCATGAAGCTGGGCAGCAGCATCGTGCCCATGACGAGGCCGAAGAGCGCCTTCTTGAAGCGGAACTCGTACATCGCGAAGGCATAGCCGCCCATCGAGCAGAACAGCAGCGTCAGGCCGGTGTTGCACAGGCCCACGTAGAGGCTCAGGCCGAGGTTGCGCCAGAAGGGCAGGCGTTTGGTGAGGATGTCGACGTTGTTCAGGAAGTCGTTGCCGAACCACATCGGCGGCGGCAGGCTGAAGATCTCGGTGCGCGAGTGCGTCGCGAAGACGAACATGAAATAGAAGGGCGCCAGCATGATCAGCGCCCCGGCGCCCACCAGCAGGTAGGCGGCCCAGGCGGTCATGCGCGGCGGCTGCGCGGCGCGCGGCGCGGTGGCGTCGAGGGAGGCAGGCATCGTGGTGCTCATGGCGCGGCGTCCTCAGTCGTCCTTGCGCCGGAAGGCGCGGTTCGTCAGCCACGTCAGCGCGGCCACGATGAAGAACAGCAGCCAGGACATCGCGCTGGCGGCGCCGAAATCGTTGAAGTCGAAGGCGTTGCGGTAGAGGTAGACCGCGGCGCTCATGCCGGCCTGGTCGGAGCCGCCCTTGCCGCCGGTGAGGATGAAGGGTTCCTCGAACAGCTGCAGACCGCCGATGACGCTCAGCGTCACGCCGAAGAAGATCATCGGCCGCAGGCTGGGCAGCGTGATGTGGAAGAACTGCTGCACGCGGCTGGCGCCGTCCATGGTCGCGGCCTCGTAGAGATCGGGCGGGATGGTCTGCAGCGCGGCCAGGTAGAGCACGACGTTGAAGCCGACGTAGCGCCAGAAGACGATGGTCGAGATGGCGGGCTTGAGGGCGTCGGGATCGTTGAGCCAGTCCACCGCGGCCTGCGGCATCAGCGGGCCCAGCAGCGGGATCTCGCGCAGCGTGGCGATGGCGAGGTTGATCAGGCCGTAGTCGGTCGAGAACAGCGAGCTGAACAGGATCGCGATCGCGACGGAGGAGGTGATGTAGGGCAGGAAGTAAGCCCCGACCATCGGGTTGCGCCAGCGCTTGAAGGCGATGTGCAGGAAGGTGGCGAGCGGGATCGCGACCAGGTGCTGCGGCACGCCGGAGGCGATCGCCAGCCAGGCGGTGTTGCGCATGGACTTCCAGAACCACTCGTCCTGCAGCGCGAAAGCGAAGTTGTCCAGCCCGACCCAGTGCATCGCGCCCAGGCCGCTGGTGGGCTCCCAGCTGTGGAAGGCCAGGTAGAGCGAGAACAGCAGCGGGAACAGCCCGAAGACCACGAACAGCAGCAGGAAGGGCGCCAGCAGCGCGTAGGGCGCGTAGCGGGGCGAGAGGCGCAGGGCCGGCGGGAGTCGGAAGTGCATCGTCGTCGTTCCGTGTCAGCGTCGCGCGCGTTGCTGGAGCAGCCGCTGCGCATCGGCGAGCGCGGTGGCGATGTCCTTGCCGCGGTCCAGGACCTTGTCGAGCTCGGTGTCGATGACCTCGCGGGCGAAGGCGTCCTGCTTGTGGACCGGGAAGGCGCGGATGTGGCTGGCGGCATCGCGCCAGTCGCGGCGGGCGACCTGGCCGCCGAGGAAGGGCAGCGGCTGGTCGTAGAAGGCGTCCTGCTGCGCATCGACCAGCGCGGGGAAGGCGTCCTGCGACTTGAAGGCCGCGAGCTGCTGCGCGCGGTTCATCGTCATGAAGCGGATGAAGGCGTAGGCCATCGGCTTGCGGGCGGCGTCGCCATGGCGGGCCATCGCGAAGAAGGTGCCGCCATAGGCGGCGAAGGCGCCCTCGGGCAGCTGCGCCGCGCGCCACTTGCCGCGCGTGCCGGGCGCGAGCCAGGTGTTCAGGTGGCCGGCCAGCCAGGCGCCGGACATCTGCGTGGCGATGCCGCCGCGCTTGAAGCCCTCGGTCCAGTCGGAGGACCAGGCGGTGACCTTGGCGTCGAGCTGCTGGCGGCGCACGGCGCGCGCCAGCTCGAAGGCGCGGACGAAACGCGGCGAGGTCACCAGCGGCCGCGAGTCCTTGTCGAAGTAGAGGCCCTCGCCCGCTTGCAGGCCGGTGCGGATGAGGATGTCCTTCATGTCGCGCGCGTGCGCCATCAGGTAGGCGCCGGTCGAGGCCTTGATCTTCACGCCGGCGGCGACGTAGCCCTCCCAGCTCCGTGTCAGGTCGGCCTCCTTGAGGCCGGCGCGCGCCAGCAGGTCGGCGCGGTAGAGGAGGGTGCCGGGGCCGATGTCGGTAGGGACGGCCAGCACGGCGCCGGCCGGGGTCGTCGCCTGGTCGAAGGCGTAGCCGACGAAGCGCGCGCGCTCGCGGCCGAGCTCATAGGGCGGACGGGACAGGTCCTCGAGCCCGGTGCCCTGCGCGAATCGGCCGAGGTAGCCGATCTCCAGCGCCATCACGTCCGGCAGGCCCTTCGCGGTCGAGAGCGCCGTCGTCATCGCGGTGTGGTGGTCGTTGAGCTCGCGGCTCACGATCTTCACCTCGACGTCGGGATGCAGCTGCTTCCAGGCAGGCAGGGCGGACCGGACGATCTCGTCGATGGCGGGGAAGGCGGCGACGGTGAGCGTGGTTGCCGTAGGCACGGGCGCCGGCGTGGGAGTGGGCGTGGCGGTCGCGCTGGCCGGCTGCGCGGCAACGCCTGACCCCGCCTGGATCAGGGCCAGGGTCAATGTCGCCGTGGATAGCCATCGGGCCCACTGCCGCATGCTTTGTGTCTCCGTCGTTGGTGCCGTTATGAAAGCGCTTTCATGATATCGGTCGTCAGAGTGGGAACGTACCAGGGTTATCGCTAGTGAGGCAGGCTTGCCTGCGGAGCGAGGTCGAGCCCGAAGCCCCGCTCAGACCGCCCGTGTGGACGATCGAATGATCAACCGCGGCTCCGGAAGCTGCGTCGTCGGTGTCTTGTCCGCCAGCAGCTCCAGCAGCGCCTGCGCCGCGCAGCGTCCCAGCTCGAGGCCGGCCTGGTGGATGGTCGTCAGCGGCGGGATGCAGTGCGCGGCGC
Source organism: Mitsuaria sp. BK041 (assembly GCF_014193085.1). Classification (NCBI taxonomy): domain Bacteria; kingdom Pseudomonadati; phylum Pseudomonadota; class Betaproteobacteria; order Burkholderiales; family Sphaerotilaceae; genus Roseateles; species Mitsuaria sp. BK041. The sequence goes on from NZ_JACHYT010000001.1 coordinate 430,660, forward strand.
CGGCCAGGTCGTCGAAGCCGACGATGGAGACGTCCTCCGGCACCCGCAGCCCGCGGCGGTACAACGCCAGCGAGGCGCCGAAGGCCATCTGGTCGTTGGCCGCGAAGATCGCGGTGAAGGGCTCGCGGCTGTCGATCAGGCGCTCGGCGGCCATCACGCCGCTGTCCTCGTGGAACAGGCCGGGCAGCACCAGCGCCGGCTTGTACTTCACGCCCGCCGCCTCGAGCGCGGCGCGGTAGCCCCTCAGGCGCTCCTGCGCGTCGGGGTGGACCGGGTCGCCGGCGATGAACGCGATCTTGCGATGTCCCAGCGACAGCAGATGGTGCGTCGCCAATCGCGCGCCTTCGAAGTCATTGAAGTTCAGCGCATGCAGGCTGGGCGCCTTCAGGCTGCGGCCGGTTACGACGACCGGCAGCTCTTTCGCCAGCTTGCGCAGCGACTCGTCGCTGAGGCGGCCGGTGAGCACGATGATCCCGTCGACGCGGCGCGAGCGCAGCGTGTCGATGCAGCGCTGCTCCTCCTTGGCATTCCAATGCCCGCTGGCGAAGAGCGGCACGAAGCCGGCGGCGTCGAGCACTTCCTCGATGCCGCGCAGCGCGACGCCGTAGTAGGGGCTGTCGATCGCCTGCGTGACGACGCCGACGCTGAGCGAGCGCCCGCCGGCCAGCACGCGCGCGATCGGATTGGGGACGAAGCCGAGTTCCGCGATGGCGCGGTCGACGGCGTCCTTCTTCTCCTGGCTGACGACGGCGGTGCCGTTGAGGATGCGCGAGACGGTGCTCGGCGAGACCCCGCTGGCTTCGGCCACCATGCCCAGCGTCACCTTCGATGACGGGCGGGCGGACTTGGAGCTCTTCATGGGCGGGATGGCGTTGTCGTGGGCGCGGGCGAGTTTAAGGGACGGGAAGTGAGGCGCGATCGGCGGCGTCGTTCAACGACCAGGCGGAGCGGATGAACGAACTGGCGTGACGCTGGCGGTGACCAGCAGCGCGCGGGCATCGTCGAGCTCGCGCTCACAGCCCACGCCACAGGTTGGCCGCGCCCAGCACGATGAACATGAGGAACAGCCCGCGCTGGAAGGCCGCGGCGCTGATGCGCGCGCGCAGCGCCGCGCCCAGCGCGAGTCCGACGCTGGCGGCCGCCAGCGCGACGAAGGAGGGCAGCGACCACAGCGCGCCGCCGTCGAAGGCCTGCAGCCGCGCGGCCAGCGCCAGCGTCGCGACGGTGAAGGACAGGCCCAGCGCCTGGATCATCGTGTCCTTGTCCAGTCGCAGCGCCTGCAGGTAGGGCACGAGCGGCAGCGCGAAGACGGCGGTGGCGGCGGTGACGACACCCGTCGCCAGTCCCGCGGCCAGGCCGACCCACCACGCGCCCGGCGCGACGCGCGGCAGCACCGGTTTCCGCAGGCCCCACAGCCCGTAGACCACCAGGATCGCGCCCAGCGGGAGCCGGGCGTCGATCGGCGCGAGGGTGGCGAGGTCCGGACTCCAGACGGTCGTGAGCACCAGGCCGGTCCACATCGGCCAGAGCGTCGCGACCAGCTCCCGTCCCGCCGGTCCTCGGCACTGCGCGACATTGGTCACCAGCGAGGGCATCACGAGCAGCGCGGCGGCCTGGGCCGGCGCCATCCACAGGCCGAGCAGGCTCATGGCGACCGTCGGCAGGCCCATGCCGGTGATGCCCTTGACGCCACCGGCCAGGACGAAGACCAGCCCGATGCCGAGCCAGGGCGCGAGCGCCGCGAAGGAGATCGACTGCATGCGGCGCATCTTCAGGGCCGGCCGTGGCGCTGTCGATCTCGATGTGCGGCGGATATCCTTCGCGTCTGCAAGAGGATGGCCCTGATGACCGCCGCCAACACCCGCTCCCGCGCCGCCGCGCGACCGATCGACTACCGCGTCGATCCCTTCGACCTGCAGCTCTTCGAGGCGGTGGTGGCGCAGGGGTCGATCACCGCGGGCGCGGCGGCGATGGGCCTTTCGCTCGCCGCGGCCAGCGCGCGCTTGAAGGCGCTGGAGCATCGCGTCGGCGTGCGGCTGCTCGACCGCGCCAAGACCGGCGCCGCGGCCACCGACGCGGGCCGTGCGCTGTCGCGGCAGGCCCACCGGGTGCTGGCGGAACTCGATTCGCTGCATGTCGCGATGTCGGCTTTCGGGCACGGCTTGCGCGGCACGGTGCGCCTGCTGGGCAACACGGCGGCGGTGGTCGAGGCGCTGCCGCCGCGCCTGGGGGCCTTCCTGGCCGCGCATCCCGACATCGACCTCGAGCTCCAGGAGATGCCCAGCGACGCCGCGCTGCAGGCGCTGCGCGACGGCGTCGCGGACGTGGCGGTGGTCGCGGACCACGTCGACACCGCCGGCCTGAGCGCCCACGCCTGGCTGGACGACGAACTGGTCGCGTTGCTGCCGGCGAGCCCGCGCCGGCGCGCGGCATCGATCCGGTTCGTCGAGCTGCTGGATCAGCCCTTCGTCGGCCTCGGCGCCGAGAGCGGATTGAGTCGCTTCCTGCAGGCGCAGGCCGCGCGCGGCGGCCGGGTGCCGAAGCATCGCGTGCGGGTGTCCAGCTTCGAGGCCATCGCGCGCCTGGTCGAGGCTGGCGCGGGCGTGGCCGTGATGCCGCGCAGCGCGGCGAAGCGGCAGATGACGGCCGGCTTGCGCATGGTGGCGCTCGCCGACGCCTGGGCGCGCCGCACGCTGCTGCTGTGCCACACGGCGCAGGCGCCGTCGCTGCCGGGCGTGCGGGCCCTGATCGACGCCCTGTCGATCGCCCCGGCAGGCGATTCGCGTCGCCCTCCGGCCGAACGCTGAACCCGGCGCCGCCCGCCGGCCGGGCGCCTCGCTTGCCAAGCCGGGTATCGTCCCGACTTTCCCGCCCGCCACGCGCCCCAACGCCCATGTCCGTGCCACTCGCGCCCCGCTCCGCACCGCTCTTCGTCGTGTTCAACCGCGCCTCGGGCCGAGGCGACCGCGATGAGCTCGGTCCGGCCGTCGAGGCCGCCTGCCGCGCGGCGGGCCGCGTCTGCGAGCTGATGCCCGTCGAGGAACCGGGCCGCCTGGTCGAGACCGCGCGCGAGGCGGTGCGGCGAGCGAGCGAGGCTGGCGGCGTCGTCGTGGCCGCGGGCGGCGACGGGACCATCAACTGCGTCGCCCAGGCGGTGCTCGGCAGCGGCTGCGCCTTCGGCGTGCTGCCGCGGGGCACCTTCAACTACTTCGCCCGCACCCACGGCATTCCCGCCGAGCTGGACGCCGCGCTGCGGGTGCTGCTGGAGGAGCGCGCGGTGCCGGTCCAGGTCGGCCTGCTCAACGACCGGGTCTTCCTCGTCAACGCGAGCCTGGGGCTGTACTCGCAGTCGCTCGAAGACCGGGAGGTCTGGAAGCGGCAGTTCGGCCGCAGCCGCGCCATCGCCATCGGCGCGGTGCTCGCGACCATCCTGCGCGGTCATCGCAGCCTCGGGCTGACGATCGAGTCGCAGGGCGCGCCGCGCAAGGTCCGCACACCGACGGTTTTCGTCGGCAACAACGCGCTGCAGATGGAGCAGGTCGGCCTGCCCGAGGCGCAGGCCATCGACCAGGGCGCGCTGGCCGGCGTGATGCTCAAGCCGGTGGGCCGCTGGGGACTGCTGAAGCTGCTGGTGCGCGGCGCCATGGGGCGCCTGGCCGAGGCGGACCAGATCGTCAACTTCGCCTTCCGCCGGCTCACGGTGCGGGACCGCCGCATCGGCGCACGGCGGGTGAAGGTCGCCACGGACGGGGAAGTCCTCTGGATGCGGCTGCCGCTGCATTTCGAGGTCTCGCCCCATCGGCTGATGCTGATCCGTCCACCCGGCTTGGCGGAGGAACGCCGTCAGGCGCAGGCCAGCCTCGCCGAGGCGGAGTCCGGGCGATGACGCTGGTGCTGCAGATGTCCGACCCGCACTTCGGCACCGAGCGGCCGATGGCGCTGGCGGCGCTGGAGCGGCTGTGCGGCGAGCTGCGGCCCGATGTGCTGCTGATCACCGGCGACATCACCCAGCGGGCGCGGCCGATCGAGTTCTCGCGCGCCCGGGCCTTCGTCGACAAGCTCGGCATTCCGGCGCGGCTGGTCATTCCCGGCAACCACGACATCCCGCTCTACGCGCTGTCCACGCGGCTGCTGCATCCCTACCAGCGGTATGAACGCGCCTTCGGGCCGGTCCGTGACGACGAGTTCGAGACCGACGATCTGCTGCTGATCGCGCTCAACACCACGCGGCGCTACCGGCACAAGAACGGAGAGCTGTCCGAGCGCCAGATCGAGCGCACCGCGCAGCGGCTGGCCGCGGCGCGCGCCGGTCAGGTGAAGCTGGTGGCGGTCCACCAGCCGGTGGCGGTGACGCGCGCATCGGACCTGGCCAACCTGCTGCGCGGTCATGCGAAGGCCGCCCGGCGGTGGGCGGAGGCGGGCGTGGACGCGATCGTCGGCGGCCACATCCACCTGCCCTACGTGCTGCCGCTGCACGAGCGCCGAACGGACCTGCCGCGGCCGGTCTGGGCGGTCCAGGCCGGCACCGCGCTGAGCACGCGGGTGCGGGGCGGCATCCCGAATTCGGTGAACCTGATCCGGACCGAGCAGGGGCAGGCGGCGGTTGTCGAGCGCTGGGATGTCGACGAGACCGTGGGCCTCTTTCAGCGGGTGAGCTCGACGCCGCTGACCTGAGGCGCTCTGCGCCGGCGCTTGGCCCAGCGGGCGAGCTCGATGCTGGCGATCGAGACCGTCAGCCAGGCCGTGCCGGAGGCGAAGCCGGCGAGGACGTCGCTGGGGAAGTGCACGCGCAGGAAGACGCGGCTCGCGCCGATCGAGAAGGCCAGCCCCGCGGCCGCGATCCAGGCCGGCACATGCCAGCGCCGCGGCAGCAGCCGCACCGCCAGGTAGGCGAGCATGCCCATGGCGATCACCGCACCCGAGCTGTGCCCGCTGGGGAAGCTGAAGCCGTCCTCGGTGAGCCAGTGGGTCGGATGGATGGGGCGGGCGCGCTCGAAGACCTGCTTCAGCGTCGGGTTGAGGGCGCCGTTGCCCAGCATCGCCAGCGCCCAGCCCAGGGCCAGCCCGCGGCGGCGCAGGACCAGCAGGGCCGCGGTGACCACCACGCCCAGCGTGATCAGCGTCTCCCGGTTGCCCACGACGGTGATCAGGTAGAAGGCGCGCAGCGCGAGCTCGGGCACGTGGTCGATCATCGCGACGATGAAGGCCTCGTCGAGCTGGCCGAGCGTCGGCTCGGTGTGGAGCTCCTCCGCGATCGTGGCGAAGAGCATCGCGCCGCCGACCAGGCAGGCGAAACCCGCCGCGAAGCGCAGCAGCAGGGCGACGGGCGAGAGCGGCTCGGGCGCCGCGGCGGACGGGCCGCGCAGGGGCAGCAGGCCGCGGGCGACGAGTCCCGCGGTGAGCATCACCAGCAGCAGGAGCGCGGCGTAGATCGCCAGCGCGTGGGCGCCGGCGAAGCGCACGGCCTGGAGAACGGTCGGATCGGGCATGGGCCGATCATCCCAGCATCCAGACGTACCGCTGCATCGAACGCCGATACAGCCATTCGAAGAGGTCGACGGCGACCGACACGTCGTTGCGCTCGTAGACGCCCAGCATGGCCACCACGTAGTCGCGCTTCTCCGCACCGGCGAAGCTCAGCGGCGCGCAGTGCCCGCTGAGCAGCGGGAGGTTGGCGGCGACCCGGCCGGTGCGCTTGTTGCCGTCGGCGAAGGCCTGCAGGTAGGCGATGTGGATCCACAGGAAGAAGGCGGCTTCGACCGGGTTGCGGATGGCCGCGGCCTTGGTGGCGATCTGCTGGAACATTTCCTCCAGCAAGGCGGGAATGTCGTTGGGCTTGTAGGAGGTGCCCGTGACGCTCACGGCGATGTCCCGAATCCGACCGCATCGGGAGGGCGGCAGCAAATCCGCCATCAGCAAGCCTTGCAGCTGCAGCAGCAAGGCAGGGCTCGCCTTGCGGGTGTAGCCGTGATAGGCCAGGAACTCGAGCGCATGCTTGTGATTCACGACGATGCGGGAGGCCTCGCTTCGCCCGGCCGCGTCGGTCTGGAGCGCGTGGCTGAGCCGCAGCAGGGCGTCGGTCTCTGCCAGCGTGAAGGGGCAGCCCTCCAGCCGCGAGGAGGACCAGCAGAACTCCGTCATGAACTCGGTCAGCATCGTCACCGCGCCTTCGAAATGATGGGGACCGTTCTCCCAGTGCGCGGTGCGGTACAGCGAGTCGGCGAGGCTTGGCGGCAGCAGCGAATCGACGTTGGGCTCGTAGGCATCGAGGAACGCTCGCCGGTAGGACACGGCATCGCGGTAGTCGACCGGGATCTCCATGAAGTCGAACATCTGCCGGGACGGCTCGGACCAGGCGGGCGGTCGGGGCCGGGGGGCGAGATAGCTGGCGTCCGGCTCGCGCAGGACCTGAGGCGCCAGGATGGCGGGCGGGTACGCGCCGCAAGCGGCTCCCGGCTTTCGGGCGTGGAGATTTTCGACTGGCATGGCTGGCCTCCTTCGACAGGAACGAGGCAGCGATGTTGAGAGGCCGTCGATGGCCTTCCGGCCAAAACCCGGTCCGCAGGCGCGGAAGCAACGAAGGATTTGACCGATCCGGACTCGGCGGCCGGCGCAAAGAAAAAAGCCGGACCTTGCGGTCCGGCTCAATCCTTGCAGGAGCGGACGCGGGTCAGGCGTCCGGAGGAGACTCGGTCAATACATCATCCAGCCGTTGCGGGCGACGCGGCGCAGCGAGAAGGCCAGGTCCGGGCGCTCGGCCGACTGCTCGGCGGCGGCCTGCAGCACCGCGTCGCGGGGACGCAGCTCGGCGGCGGCGTTGACGAACTCGACGACCGCATGGCCGGCGCGCAGGGCCAGGCTCACCAGGCGCTCGCCGGCCGCGCTCGCGGCACGGACGCGGGCTGCGTCGGCAGCCATCACTTGGACATTCAGCGTGGTGGTGATCATGGCGGTTCCCTTCTTGAGGTGGTGTTGGGGGCGCTGGGCGGGTGGCCTTGCGCCATGGCCGAGATATTGCGGTTTTTACGTAGGGCACGCCAATTGCGCTTCGGAATCGGGTCATCACGGCCGGAAATGACCCGTGACGGAATTAGCATCCGGCGCATGAGCACCCCCCGCCCCGTCAACTTCCGGACGCTGGACCTGAACCTGCTACGCGTCTTCGACGTGGTGATGGAAGAGCGTCATGTCACCCGCGCCGCGCACCGGCTGGCCATCACCCAGCCGGCGGTCAGCAACGCGCTGCGCCGGCTGCGCGAGGCGACGCATGAGGAGCTGTTCATCCCGTCCTCCACCGGCGTCGAGCCCACGCCGCATGCCCAGGCGCTGTGGCCGGTGGTGCGGCGCGCGCTCTCCAGCCTGCAGCAGGCGCTGGAGCCGCAGGTCTTCGATCCGCGCGCCGCCGGCAACACCGTCAGCTTCACGCTGGCGATGGCCGACGCCACCGCCGCCCTGGTGGTGCCGCAGCTGGCGCGGCGTTTCCTGGACGAAGGCATCCATGTCGGCCTGCGCGTCGTGCCGCTGACCACGCGCGACCCGCGCGAGCTGCTGGAGCAGGGCTGGGCCGACCTCGCGATCGGTTTCTTCCCGGACCTGACCGAGCAGCTGCTGGTCGAGGATGACAGCGCCGCCTTCCGCCGCGAGGCGCTCTACGCGAGCCGTTATGTCTGCGTCATGCGCGCCGACCATCCGCTGGCCGCGCCGGGCGCGCTTACGCTGGACGCCTACTGCGCGGCGCAGCACCTGCGAGTGAGCTTCGCGGGCCGGGCGCACGGCTTCGTCGACGACGCCCTGGCGATGATCGGCCGCAAGCGCACGGTGGCGATGACGGTCAACAGCTTCTTCACCGGCACGATGGCGGTGCAGCAGTCCGACCTGATCACGGTGCTGCCCGACAGCTTCGTGCCCGCGACGGGCTTCGCGGGACAGCTCGCCTGCCGGCACCTGCCGTTCGCGCTGCGCGGCATCGACATCAGCCAGGTCTGGCACGTGCGCGCCGAGCCCGATCCCGCCCAGCGCTGGCTGCGGCAGGTGATCGGCGAGATCTCGGACGTGATCGCCGCCGGCGCGCGGGCGCTGCCGCAGACGGCCCCATCACCGCCCGAGCCCGCGGAGCCCGCCGAGCCGGCCTGAGCGACGGGCCCTGCCCGCGCTGCGGGGCCCCGTCGGCGGGCGCCTACCTCCGCCGTACGGGATACGTCAATTCCTGCGTCCGTCCCAGAATTTGTCTCCTTGCCGGGACGGAGGGTGGCGCCTAAAGTGCGCCACTCCTCAGATGAGAGTAATTCTCATCGACAGGCTCCGGTTCCACCGTCCTCCGGGATACCAGCGAAAGAGACCCACGATGCGCTCACTGACGACCTCCTTCCGACCCGCCCTCCGCCCGACCGCGACCGCCGCGGCGCTGACCGGCTTGGCCCTCGCGACGGTGATGGTGCCGGCGGGCGCGCAAGCCGAGGCCCGACCCGGTGGCGAGCTGACGCTCTACACGACGCGCGAGGTCGCGCTGGTCCAGCCGCTGCTGTCGGCCTTCACCGCCCGCACCGGCACCCAGGTCAACACCGTGTTCGTGAAGGACGGCCTGCTGGAACGGGTCAAGGCCGAGGGCGCGCGCTCGCCGGCCGACCTGCTGATGACGGTGGACGTGGGCAACCTGGTCGACCTCGTCGAAGGCGGCGTGACCCAGCCGCTGAAGTCGGCCGAGGTCGAGGCCGCGGTGCCCGCCCACCTGCGCGGCGCGGACGGGCAATGGACCGCGCTGTCGATGCGCGCCCGCGTGCTGTATGCCGACCAGGCGCTCAAGGCCGGCCCGATCCGCTACGAGGACCTGGCCGACCCGAAGTGGAAGGGCAAGGTCTGCACGCGCTCCGGCCAGCATCCCTACAACACCGCGCTGGTGGCGGCGATGATCGCGCACGACGGCGAGGCCCGGACCGAGCAGTGGCTGCGCGGCCTGAAGGCCAACCTCGGCCGCAAGCCGACCGGCGGCGACCGCGACGTGGCGCGCGACATCCTGGGCGGCATCTGCGACGTGGGCCTGGCCAACTCCTATTACGTGGGCCAGATGAAGTCGTCCAAGCCGGGCAGCGACGCCCGCAAGTGGGGCGACGGCATCCAGGTGCTGAAGCCGACCTTCGCCGCCAAGGGGGCCGGCACGCACGTGAACATCAGCGGCGCCGCAGTCGCCAGGCATGCGCCCAACCCGGCGGCCGCGCGGGCGCTGCTGGCCTTCCTGGTGTCCGAGCCGGCGCAGCAGCTCTACGCGCAGACCAACTACGAATACCCGGTGCGTGCCGGCGTCGCGCTGGATCCGCTGATCCAGTCGGCGATCGGCCCGGTCAAGGCGGACACCCTGCCGCTCACCGAGATCGCCCGTCATCGCAAGCAGGCCAGCCTGCTGATCGACAAGGTCGCCTTCGACCAGTGACGGCGTGAGGACGGTGCTCGGCCGGCCGCGCGCGGTCGGTCCGCTCTGGCACGCGACGGCCACCGCGATCGCGCTGGCGGTGCTGGCGCCGCTGGCCGCGCTCGCCTGGACGGCGCTGGGCGCCGGGACCGCGCACTGGGGGCACCTGGTCGCGCATGTGCTGCCGCTCGCGGCGGCGCAGACGGCGACCCTGCTGGCCGGGGTGGGGCTGCTGACGGCGCTCGTGGGCACCGGCAGCGCCTGGCTGGTGACGCGCACTGACTTCCCTGGCCGCGCCGTCCTGCAATGGGCGCTGCTGTTGCCGCTGACGGTGCCGACCTACATCGCGGCCTACAGCTATGTCGACCTGCTGCATCCGATCGGCCCCTTCCAGAGCGCAGTGCGCGCGCTGCTGGGCGTCGAGTCGCCGCGCCAGTTCCGCCTGCCCGATGCGCGCTCGATGACGGGCGCGGTGCTGGTGTTGTCCGCCGTCCTCTATCCCTACGTCTACCTGATCATGCGCGCCATGTTCGCGACCCAGCCCGCCCGGCTGATGGAGGTGGCGCGCCTGCTCGGCGAGGGGCCGTGGGGCGCGTTCCGGCGCGTCGCGCTGCCGATGGCGCGGCCGGCGCTGGCGGTCGGCGTCGGGCTGGTGCTGCTGGAGGTGCTGAACGACGTGGGCGCGTCGGAGTTCCTCGGCGTGACCACGCTGACCACCACGGTCTACACGACCTGGATCACGCGCTCGGACCTGGGCGCGGCGGCGCAGATCGCCTGCGCGATGCTGGCGATGGTGGCCCTGCTGGTCTGGCTGGAACGCCAGGGCCGGCGGCGGCGTCGCGCCGGCACGGTCCACGCGATGCGGCCCGCGCAGCGGCGCCGGCTGCGCGGCCTGCGGGCGGGACTCGCGACGGCGGCGGCGGCGTTGCCCGTGCTGATCGGCTTCGTGCTGCCGGCCGGCCATCTGGCGGTGCTGGCCTGGCAGCGCGCCGCCGAAGGGCACGGCCTGTCCGCCCAGGTGCTGGCGGGCGCGAAGCACTCGGCGGGCCTGGCGCTCGGCGTGACCGCGATCGCGGTGGCGACCGGATTGATCGTCGCCTGGGCCTCGCGTCCGACCGGCGGGGCGGGGCGTCGTCGCGCCTGGTGGCTGGGCAGTGCGGCGCTGGGCTACGGCATCCCGGGCACGGTGCTGGCGATCGGGCTGCTGCCGCCGGCGCTGGCGGTGGACGGCTGGATCGCCGGCGCGCTGGGCTGGCCCGGCCTGCCGCTGATGGGCCTGGGCGCGGTGCTGGTCCTGGCCTGCGTGCTGCGTTTCCTGGCGCTACCCATCGGTGGCGTCGAGGCGGGGCTGGCGCGGCTGCCGGCGCCGCTGGAGCAGGTCGCGCGCAGCCTGGGCGAATCGCCCTGGGGCACGCTGCGACGCGTCCACCTGCCGCTGCTCAGGCCGGCGCTGTCCGCCAGCGCGCTGCTGGTGTTCATCGACGTGATGAAGGAACTGCCGGCCTCGCTGCTGCTGCGGCCGGCCAACTTCGAGACGCTGCCGACGCTGCTATACGCCGAGGCCGCGCGCGGCAGCTACGAGCACGGCGCGCTCGCGGCGCTGCTGATCGTGGCGGTGGGGCTGCCGGCGGTGCTGCTGCTGAGCCGCGAGCCCGCGCCCGCGTCACCCGCGGACGACGCGTCCCCCGCATTCATGCCGATGAAGGAGGCGACATGAGCACCCTGGCCCTCGAGGACCTCCAGGTCCGGTATCCCGGCGCCGCCGCGCCGGTCCTGCGCGGCCTGTCGCTGGTCCAGCCGCTGGGGACCATCGCCTGCCTGCTGGGTCCGTCGGGCTGCGGCAAGAGCACGGCGCTGCGCGCGATCGCCGGCTTCGAGCCGCTGGAAGCGGGCCGCATCGTGTTGGCGGGGCAGGTCTTGTCCGGCCCGGGCCGGCACGTCGAGCCCGAGCGGCGCGGCGTCGGCCTGCTCTTTCAGGAGATCGCGCTGTTTCCGCACCTGGACGCGGCGGCGAACGTGGGATTCGGCCTGCGGCGCCGGCCGCGCGCCGAGCGTGACCAGCGCGTGCGCGAACTGCTGGCGATGGTGGGCCTGGAGTCGCTGGGCGCGCGCATGCCGCATGAGCTGTCCGGCGGCCAGCAGCAGCGGATCGCGCTGGCCCGGGCGCTGGCGCCGTCGCCGCGGCTGCTGCTGCTCGACGAGCCCTTCTCCAGCCTGGACGCGACCACCCGCGACCGCCTGGCCGGCGAGGTGCGCGACATCCTGCGCGCCGCCGGCCAGACCGCGTTGATGGTCACCCATGACCCCGACGAGGCCGAGACGATCGGCGACTGGATCGGCGTGATGGACGGCGGGCGCCTGGTCGAATGGCGGCCGACCCGCGCGGCGGCGGTCCAATAGCGCAAAGCTGCGATTGCGGAAATCGCGCGGTCGCGCAGCATCACGGGTTCCCTCATCACGGAGCACCCGATGCGACGCGGACTCACCGGCACCTATGAATACTCGATCGCGGGCGGCGACACATGCCAGGCCTTCGTGCCGCTGCCCTTGCCGCCGCGGCCCGCGCTGAGCCTCGACGCCGAGTTGCAGGAGCGGCTCAACGCCGCCCATCTGGCCCTGGGGCGACTGGATGGACTCTCGCTGCTGATGCCGGAGACCTCGGTGCTGCTCTACAGCTACGTGCGCAAGGAGGCGGTGATGTCCTCCCGCATCGAGGGCACGCAGTCGTCCCTCGCCGACCTGTTGATCTATGAGGCGGACGGCGCGCCCGGCTCGCCGCTGGACGACGTGCGGGAGGTGTCCTGCTACGTCGCGGCGCTGGAGCATGGCCGGGACCGCATGCGGCAGGGGATGCCGCTGTGCACGCGCCTGATGAACGACATGCACCGGCGGCTGATGACCCAGGGCCGGGGGCGTGGCAAGGCGCCCGGAGAACTGCGGCGCACGCAGAACTGGATCGGCGGTGCGTCCGCGGCGTCCGCCTCCTTCGTGCCGCCGCCGCCCCATCGGCTCGAGCGCTGCCTGTCCGACCTGGAGAAGTTCATCAACGACCAGCCGGAGCGGCATCCCTCGCTGGTCAAGGCCGCGATGGCCCACCTGCAGTTCGAGACCATCCATCCCTACCTGGACGGCAACGGCCGGCTGGGCCGGCTGCTGATCCCGCTGATCCTGGTGAGCGAAGGCGTGCTGCGCGAGCCCTTGCTCTACCTGTCGCTCTACTTCAAGTCGTGCAGGAACGACTACTACGACCTGCTCCAGGCGGTGCGCGAGCATGGGGACTGGGAGTCCTGGCTGTCCTTCTTCGCGACCGCGGTGCAGGTGGCGGCGATGCAGGCGGTGGAGATGACCCTGGCGATCACGCGGCTCTTCACCGTGGACGGGGCGCGGATCCGCCGCGAGGCGCGGGCCGACGAGGACGCGCTGCGCTTGCATCACGCGCTGTTCAGCCGGCCCGTGGCACGCCGGGTCGACATCACCGCCTTCAACGGCCAGGACGCGGCCGCGATCGATCGGGGCGCGCGGGTGCTGACCGGCCTGGGCCTGCTGCGCACCGTCTTCGGCACGGCTGGCGAGCCGATCTACGTCTACACCGCCTACCTCGACCTGCTGAACCGCGAAGCCCCATGAGCGGTCGAGCGGTCGTGCTTTCGCGATCCCGCGCGCCGCCCCTCGGTTTCTCTTGATGCCGCCTTGATGCCATCCGGGCTACGCTCGCCGCAAGCAAGAACGAGTGAGACGCCCCATGCTCATCAACTGTGTCGCCTACCGCGACGGCCGCCGGCTGGCCGATATCCAGCCCGAAGAGATCAGCGACTACGTGAAGCTGCCCGACTGCTTCGTCTGGGTCGCGTTGCGCGACGCCTCCACCGAGGAGGTCCTCGCGATGAAGGAGGAGTTCGACCTGCACGAGCTCGCCGTCGAGGACGCGTTGCACGGGCAGCAGCGGCCCAAGGTCGAGGAGTACGGCGACACCCTGTTCGCCGTCATGCAGACGGTGCAGTTCACGCCGACCGACGAGCTCTGCACCGGCGAGGTGTCCATCTTCGCCGGCAGCAACTTCGTGCTGTCGATCCGCAACCGCGTCGCGCAGAGCCTGCTGGGCGTGCGGGCCCGCGCGGAGAAGGAGCCGCACATGCTCAAGCGCGGGCCCGGCTTCGTGATGTACGCGATCATGGACGCGGTGGTGGACCGCTACTTCCCCGTCATCGAGGCGCTGGAGGCGGAGCTCGACGCGATCGAGGCCCAGATCTTCGAGCCGGGCGTCACCCGCGAGAACATCCGCCGCGTGTATGAGCTCAAGCAGCGCATCACCACCGTCAAGCATGCGGTGTCGCCGCTGCTGGACGCGGTGGGCAAGCTGGTGCGCGGCCGGGTGCCGCCGATCTGCGAGGACACGCGCGAGTACTTCCGCGATGTCTACGACCACCTCGAGCGCATGCAGTCCGCGCTGGACTCGCTGCGCGATACCGCGACGACGGCGATCCAGGTCCATCTGTCGATGGCCACGATCGAGGAGTCCGAGGTCACCAAGCGCCTCGCGGCCTGGGCCGGCATCTTCGCGGCGGCAACCGCCTTCGCCGGCATCTGGGGCATGAACTTCGAGGTCATGCCGGAGCTCAAGTGGCGCTGGGGTTATCCGGCGGCGCTCGGCGTCATCGCCGCAACCTGCGGCGTCCTGTTCTGGCGGTTCCGCAAGGCGGGGTGGCTGTAGGCCAGCAGTCAGACGAGCGCCGCGATCGCCTGTCCCATCTCGGTCGTGCTGGCCTCGCCGCCGAGATCGCGCGTGCGCGGCCCCGACGCCAGCGTCTGCTCGATCGCCGCGAGGATCGCGTCGTGCGCCTGCTGCTCGCCCAGGAACTGCAGCATCAGCGCGCCCGACCAGATCATCGCCACCGGATTGGCGATGTTCCTGCCGTAGATGTCCGGCGCCGAGCCATGCACCGGCTCGAACAGCGAGGGGAAGTTCCGCTCCGGATTCAGGTTGGCCGACGGCGCCAGGCCGATCGTGCCGGTGGTCGCGGGCCCGAGGTCCGACAGGATGTCGCCGAACAGGTTGGATGCCACCACCACGTCGAAGCGCCCCGGCTGCAGCACGAAACGCGCCGACAGGATGTCGATGTGCTGCTTGTCCACCGTCACCGACGGATAACCCGCGCCGACCGCGTCCGCGCGCCCGTCCCACCACGGCATCGAGATCGCGATCCCATTGCTCTTGGTCGCCACCGTCAGGTGCTTGCGCGCACGCGCCTGCGCCAGCTCGAACGCGTACTTCAGCACCCGGTCCGCGCCGAAGCGCGAATAGACCGACTCCTGGATCACGATCTCGCGGTCGGTGCCGGCGTACATCACGCCGCCGAGGTTGGTGTACTCGCCCTCGGTGTTCTCGCGCACGACGAGGTAATCGATCTCGCCCGGCTTGCGATGGGCCAGCGGGCAGGGCACGCCCTCGAAGAGCCGCACCGGCCGCAGGTTGATGTACTGGTCGAACTCACGGCGGAACTTCAGCAGCGAGCCCCACAGCGACACATGGTCCGGCACGGTCGCCGGCCAGCCCACCGCGCCGAAGAAGATCGCATCCTGGCCTTGCAACTGCGCCTTCCAGTCGTCCGGCATCATCTGGCCGGTCTGCTGGTAGTAGTCGCAGCTGGCCCACTCGATGGGGGTGAACTCGAAGCGGATGCCGAAGCGCCGGGCGGCGGCTTCCAGCACGCGCAGGCCCTCGGGCATCACTTCCTTGCCGATGCCGTCGCCGGGAATGACGGCGATCCTGTACGTCTTGCTCATGGTCGTGCTTTCGGTCTTGAAATCAACGGAGGTCGGAAGGGCGGACCGCGTGCGCCGGGCCGCCGAAGGGGGCGACCGATCAGCGCGGGCGATCCGCCGTCGCGATCAGTACGGCGAGCCGGTCGGCGCCGGTTGCGGCGGCGAGAGCTCGAAGTCTGCCGCAAGGCGCCGCGTGGCCTGTGCGAGCAGCGTGACGTCGATGCCCACCGCGACGAAGCTCGCGCCCAGCGACAGGTAGTGCCGCGCCAGCGCCGCATCACCGGTCAGCGTGCCGGCCGCCTTGCCGCTGGCGACGATGGTGCGCACCGCCGCGTCGATGGCCGCCTGCACCTCCGGATGCGTCGGGTTGCCGCGATGACCCATTGAGGCCGCCAGGTCCGCCGGCCCGATGAACACGCCGTCGACGCCGTCCACCGCGCAGATCGATGCGAGGTTGCGCAGCGCGGTGACCGTTTCCGCCTGCACCAGCACGCAGGTCTCGCCGTCGGCCTCGTCGAGGTAGTGCCGACGCAGGCCCCAGCGCGACGCGCGCGCCACCGCCGCTCCGACGCCGCGCACGCCGTGCGGCGGATAACGCGTCGCGGCCACCACCGCGGCCGCCTGCTCGGCGGTGTCGATCATCGGCACCAGCAGCGTCTGCACGCCGATGTCCAGCAGCTTCTTGATGCCGTCCTTGTCCGCATTGACCGCGCGCACCACCGGATGCGACGGATACGGCGCCACCGCCTGCAGCTGCTGCAGCGTGCTGGTCAGCTCATTGGGTGCGTGCTCGCCGTCGATCAGCAGCCACTGGAATCCGGCCGTCGCGCAGACCTCGGCGCTGTAGGCCTGCGCCATCGACAGCCACAGGCCGATCTGCGGCCGGCGCGCGGCCAGGGCCTGCTTGAAGGTGTTGGCGAAATGCATGGCGCTCATGACAGGCCTCCCTGGCAAACGTACTTGATGTGCAGGTAGTCGTCGAGCCCGTGCGTGGAGCCCTCGCGCCCGTAGCCGGATTCCTTGACGCCGCCAAAGGGCGCCGCCTCGGCGGCGATCGCGCCTTCGTTCAGGCCGACGATGCCGCTCTCCAGCGCGTCGGCGACGCGCCAGGCGCGCGCGATGTCGCGCGTATAGAAGTAGGCGGCCAGGCCGAAGGGCGTGTCGTTGGCGGCGGCGACGACTTCGTCCTCGCGCTCGAATCGGAACACCGGCACCACCGGCCCGAAGGTCTCCTCCTGCCACAGCAGCATGTCGGTCGTCGCGCCGGTGAGCACGGTGGGCGCGAAGTAGTTCGGGCCGGCGGCGACCTCATCGCGCAGGCGGCGGCCGCCGGCGACCGCGGTCGCGCCGCGCGCCAGCGCGTCCCGCACGTGGCGCTCGATCTTCTCGACCGCGCGGGCGTTGATCATCGGACCGATCTGCGAGTCGGCACGGCTGGCCGGCCCGACCCGCAGCGCGCTCACCCGCGCCGCGAGCCGCTCGACGAACCGATCATGGATGCCCGCCTGCGCGAACACACGGTTGGGGCACACGCAGGTCTGGCCGCCGTTGCGGAACTTGGCCGCCATCAAGCCCTCGACGGCCGCGTCGACATCGGCATCGTCGAAGACGATGAAGGGCGCATTGCCGCCGAGTTCCAGCGACAGCTTCTTCAGCGTGGCGGCTGATTCGCGCGCCAGGTGCTTGCCCACCGGCGTCGAGCCGGTGAAGGTGATCTTGCGCACGCGATCGTCGGCGAGCCAGACGTCGACGACCTCCGGCGTGCGCTCGCGCGACGCGCAGACGATGTTGAGCACGCCCGGCGGCAGGCCGGCCTCGACGGCCAGCTCGACCAGTGCCAGCGAGGTCAGCGGCGTGTCCTCGGCCGGCTTGGCCACGACGGTGCAGCCGGCGGCCAGCGCCGGCGCGATCTTGCGGGCGATCATCGCGGCCGGGAAATTCCATGGCGTGATCGCGGCGACGACGCCGACCGGCTCACGCAGCGCCAGCATCCGGCGACCCGCCACCGGCGCGGGAATGACCTCGCCGTTGGCGCGCGTGGCCTCCTCGGCGAACCACTCGACGTAGCTTGCCGCGTAGGCGACCTCGGCGCGACCTTCGGCCAGCGGCTTGCCTTGCTCCTGCGAGATCAGCGCGCCCAGGCGCTCCTGGTCGCGCAGGAGGAGGTCGTTCCAGCGCTTGAGCAAGGCGGCGCGCTGCTTGGCCGGCACCGCGCGCCAGCCGGCGAAGGCGGCGTGCGCGGCATCGACCGCGGCGCGCGCGTCCTCGGCGCGGCTGTCGGGCACCTCGGCGATGCGGCCGTCGTCGGCGGGATCGACGACCGGGAAACGGTCGCCGGCGGCCGCGTCGCACCAGCGACCGGCAATGTGGTTCTGCGTCTGCATGAAGGGACCTGGAGGGAAGCGAAGTCAGGACGCGGCCGGCGCCGCGGCGTGGGCGGCGGTCGCGATGGCGCGGGAAGCGGGCGGGCCGGTCATCAACTGACGATGCCCAGGTGCCAGGGCACGAACTCGTGGTCGCCCAGGCCCAGCAGCTCGCTCTTGGTCGGCTCGCCGGAGGCGGCGCGCAGGATGTGCTCGAAGATCTGCCGGCCCATCTCCTCGATGCTCAAGGTGCCGTCGATGACCTGGCCGCAGTTGATGTCCATGTCCTCCTCGAGGCGCGTGAACATCGGCGTGTTGCTGGCCAGTTTGATCGTCGGCGCCGGTTTGGAGCCGAACATCGAGCCGCGGCCGGTGGTGAAGCAGATCAGGTTGGCGCCGCTGGCGATCTGGCCGGTGACCGCGACGGGGTCGTAGCCCGGCGAGTCCATGAACACGAAGCCGTGCTCGTCGATCGGCTCCGCGTAGTCGTAGACCTGCCGCAGCGGCGTGGTGCCGCCCTTCATCGCGGAGCCCAGCGACTTCTCGAAGATGTTGGCCAGCCCGCCGGCCTGGTTGCCGGGGCCGACGACGCCATTGAACTGCCCGTTGTGGCCGCGGGTGTAGTCCTCCCACCAGGCCAGCCGGTCCAGCAGCTTCTGGCCGACCTCGGGGCTGACCGCGCGGCGGGTGAGCATGTATTCGACGCCGTGGATCTCCGGTGTCTCCGACAGGATCGCAGTGCCGCCGTGGCGCACCAGCAGGTCCATGGCCGCGCCCAGCGCCGGATTCGCGCCGATGCCGGAGAAACCGTCCGAGCCGCCGCATTCCAGCCCGATCTTCAGATGCGCGGCGCTGACCGGCTGGCGCTCAACGCGATTGGCGATCGGCAGCATCGCCTCGACGGCGCGGATGCCGGCCTCGATCGTGGCGCGCGTGCCGCCGGTCTCCTGCATCACCAGCGTGCGCAGCGTCTCGCCGGCCACCAGATGCTGCGACTCCATCAGGCCGGCGACCTGATTGCGCTCGCAGCCCAGGCCGACGATCAGCGCGCCGCCGAGGTTGGGGTGGCGCACGTAGCCGGCGATCGTGCGACGCAGCAGGTCGAAGTGGGGACTGGGCGAGGACATGCCGCAGCCGGTGGTCTGCGCGAAGGCGACGACGCCATCGACGTTGGGATAGTCCTTCAGCCGCTCCGGCGTGAAGTGCTCCGCGATGCGATTGATCGCCGTCGACGAGCAGTTGACCGACGCGAGGATGCCGATGAAGTTGCGCGTCGCGACGCGGCCGTCGGCCCGCACGATGCCCAGGAAGGTCGCGCGTTCCGCCTCGGGCAGGTAGTCGACCGGTTTCACGTCCGCGCCGAAGGCGGGATCGCGGTGGAACTCGACCAGCGCGATGTTGTGCGCGTGGACGTAGTCGCCAGCCTCGATGTCGCGCGCGGCCACGCCGATCACCGCGTTGTACTTGCGGATCGGCTCGCCCGCGGCGATGCGGCGCGCGGCGATCTTGTGGCCGGCCGGCACCTGCGCTTTCAGGCGCAGGCCGAATTCCGGCAGCACCTGGCCCAGCGCCAGCGCCTGGCGGGCGATCAGCACGTTGTCGTCGGCATGCAGGCGCAGCAGCGGCGAGGCCATCGCGAGCGCGGCCGCACCGTAGGCGGGGGCGATGAAGGCGTCGCTCACGCTCAGCCCTTGGCCAGCAGCTCGCGCAGCTTCAGCCGCTCGATCAACTGCGTGTCCTTGCGGTAGGTGGCCTGGATGTACTTCTCGTAGTCGGGTTGGTCCAGGTACATCACCGGCGCATCGATGCGATCGCAGACGGCGATGAACTCGGGGTCGGCGGTCGCTTTGCGGAAGGCGTCGCGCAGCCGGGCGACGATCGCCGGGTCCATGCCCTTGGGCGCGCCGATGCCGTTGGGCGCGTCGACGACCAGGTCGTAGCCGGATTCCTTCAGCGTCGGGACGGCCGGGAAGTCCTTGGTGCGGGTCTCGCCCCAGGTCACGAGCAGGCGCAGCTTGCCGGACTTGACGTGCGGCGCCCACGAGCTGGAGTCCGCCACCGCGTCCACCTGGCCGCCGAGCAGGTCCTGCAGCGCCGGCGCGCCGCCCTTGTAGGGGATGTGGTTGAGCTGGATGCCGGCGAGCAGGTTGAACTCCTCCATGCCGACATGGGTGGCGCCGCCGATGCCGGCGCTGCCGTAGCTGATCAGGCCGGGCTTGGCCTTCGCGGCGGCGACGAACTCGGCCAGCGTCTTCCACGGCGAGTCGGCGCGCACCGCCAGGCCGAAGGTCTGGCCGTTGACGCGGGCGAGGTAGGTCAGGTCCTTGAGCGGATCCAGCTGCACCGTGCGCAGCTGCGCGAAGCGGGTCACCGAGATCGGCACCTGGCCGATCGTGTAGCCGTCGGGTTTGGCCGTGGACAGCACCTTGGTGCCGAGCATGCCGGACGCGCCGGCGCGGTTCTCGATGATGACGGTCTGTCCCAGCACCTTGGCCGCGGCCTGGCACAGCGCGCGCATCGTCACGTCGGCGGTGCCGCCGGCGGGCCAGGGGCAGATGAAGGTGATGGCGCGTTCGGAAGGGTAGGCAGCGGCGCGCGCGACGCGCGGCAGCGACAGGGCGCTGGCGCCGAGGCCGGCGGCGCCGGCAAGCAGGACGCGGCGGCGGTCCATGCGGAAGGTCATCGTTGTCTCCTGGCTCGGGATCGAGGTCTGGCTCGGCATCGAAGGCGGGGCCCTGTCGCGTCGTTTTGCGCCGTTTCGCGCCGTGTCACGTGGGCTCTTTGCGTCGCATTGTGGGCATCCGGTCCATGCGGCTCAATTGAAGAACTGGACAGGCTTCATGCCGGAAACGGCATGAAGCCTAAGATGCGCGCCCATGAGCCAGATCGACCGCGTCCTGCGTTCCAACCTGAAGCTGCGCCACCTGCAGATGCTGGTCGCGCTCGACCAGTTCCGTCACCTGGGCCGCGCGGCGGAGTTCCTGTCGCAGACGCAGCCGGCGGTGTCGAAGTCGCTGGCGGAGGTCGAGCGCATGTTCGGCCTGGCGCTGTTCACCCGCTCCACGCGCGGCACCGAGCCGACGCCGTTCGGCGAGGCGGTGGTGCGCTTCGCGCGTTCGGTGCTGTCGGACTACGCCCGCACCCGCGACGAGATCGCCGCCGTGGCCAGCGGCGCGGCGGGACGTGTCAGCGTCGGCGCGATGGTGGTGGCGATGCCGGGCCTGGTGGCTGGCGCGGTGGAGCGGCTCAAGCGCCACTCGTCGCTGACGACGGTGCACCTGGAGGAGGGCGACCTGACGCGGCTGCTGCCGCGCCTGCGGGTGGGCGAGCTGGACGTGATCGTCGCGCGGCTGGAGCCCGGCTACGCGGCGCCGGACCTGGCGACCGAGCCGCTGATGGAGGAAGCGATGCGCATCGTCGTGAGGCCCGACCATCCGCTGGTCGGCGGCCGCAGGCGGCGCGAGCCGCCCTGGGCCGAGCTCGCGCGGATGCCGTGGGTGATGCCGCCGCCATGGGCCTCGTCGCGGATCAAGCTGAACCAGCTGTTCTACGCACAGCGGCTGGATCCGCCGAGCGACATCATCGAGAGCGCGTCCTTCCTGGTGACGCTGACCTTCCTGCGCCAGCGCGGCGCGGCCGCCTTCGTCGCCGACAACGTGGCGCGTTACCTGGCGCGCGAGGGGCTGGCGAAGGCGCTGCCCATCGACGTGCCGATCGAGCTGCCGCCGGTGGGCCTGCTGACGCTGCGCAACCGGCGCGCGACGCCGGCGGCCGAGCAATTCATGGCCTGCTGCCGGGAGGTCGCGGAGGCTCAGCCGCCCAGGGCGGCGTCGCGGAAGCTGTCCAGGGCCAGCTCGTAGTTCATCTCGCCGAGCAGCGCGACCAGGCGGTCGCGGTCCGCGTTCCAGCTGTCGACGACATGGCGCCAGGCCGGCGCGAGCGAGCGTGGCTCGGCCTCGTCGTCCGGGATCTCCGCTTCGATCGAGGCCGGCGGCAGGTCCGAGGGCAGCATCAGCCGGGAGGCCACGACCGGCCGGTCGGCATCCTCGTCATAACGCGGGTCGCCGGCGCCCGCATCGATGCCGGGGTCGATGCGCCAGCGGCCGTCGGCCTGCACGGTGATCCTCGGGCGCAGCCAGGGCTCGTGGGCGCGCGGGTTCAGCAGGTGGCAGCTGCGATGGCGGGCGTCCACCACCAGCAGGCTCAGCACCGACCCACGGCCGTTGGCCAGTTCCTCGACATAGTCGGGATGCTCCGGCGGGCCGTCGACGTCCAGCACGAAGTAGCGGTCGTCCAGCCATTCCCCGGAGCCCGCGATCGAGCAGCCGAAGGTCAGCTCCTGCGGGTAGGGCAGCAGGCGGCCGTCCAGCCACAGCGCGGCGCCATAGGGCGCTTCGAAGACGGCGCCGTCCCGCGGGAACTCGGGCAGGCGGCCGTCCTCCCACCAGACGACGGCGCGGTGCAGGCGCCCCGGCGCGTCGGCGATGCGGAAGCCGGCGCTGCGCCATTCGGGCCAGGAGCTCCAGACGCGGGACTCGACGCGCTCGTCCAGCCCCATCGCGCGCAGGTCGCGGCTGCTGGCGTGCTGCAACAGATGCTGTGCGAAGTGCCGCCACATCGCCGGGCCGAGCGCGCGCGCGATGGGCTCGGCGTCGCGCAGCCAGTCCAGCAGCAGCGGCACGATCGGCGCCTGGCGCGACCAGAGCGCGTGCGCCGCCACCGACTGCGCCCAGCGCCGCTCCAAGGCCCGCAGGCCGCGGGCGTCGGGGGCTGCGGCCGGTGGCGGCGCGGGGGGGGAGGAGGAGTCGGCGGGCTCCCTGGAGCCGGCCGGAAGATCGGGGAGCCCCACCAGCGAGGGCGGGACGGGGGAGGGCGGCAGGTGGTACAGCGGCATCAGGTCAGGCGCACCGGGGTGGAGAAGCGGTGTCGCGAGCGCTGGTGGGCAGGTGGGATTCCTGGGGCAGGGGACGCCCGTCGCCATCGTGGGGGACGCCTGTCGGGCGACGCGGGGGCGGGTCTTGCCCAGGCGCCGCACCATCGGAAAAAGCTGCCGTCGGGGCGTCGGCCGTCCCGTTCAGTCGGAAGCGCTCAGCGCCGCCGGCGCCACCACAGCCAGGTCCCGGTGACCCCCATGCCGAAAAGCACGAGCCCGAGCACGCCGGTGATCGACCGGTGCGCCACGCCGAACAACTCGCCCGCGTGCAGCGGATAGATCCACGCGGTGGAGCGGCCCGCGAGATCGAGCTCATCCCAGCGCTGGCGCGCCAGCACATGGCCGTCGACCGGATGGGCCCAGACCGAGGACAGCCCGTTGGGATGCGGGTCGCCGGGCAGCTTGAAGCGGATGCGCACCGGGCGCGTGTCCGCGGCGCCGAGCTGGACGAAGCCGACCCGGCCGTCCGGCCAGGCCGCCTGCGCCGCGGCCACGATGGCGTCGAGCGGGCGGCGCTCGCCGTGGTCCTTGCCGACCTGGGGCGGCTTGGGCGCCGTCTCGCCGACCAGCGCATTGAGCCAGCCGCCGATCGGCCGCCAGGCCATCCACGCGCCGCTGGCCACGGTCACCGCGAGCAGCAGGCCCAGCACCGCGCCGCCGAAGCGGTGCAGGTCGAAGAGGCCGCGGGTGGTGCCCTTGTCGAGCTTGAGCCCGAAGGCGTGGCGCCACTGCGCCGCCGTCGTCGGCCACCACAGGACCAGCCCGGTGACCAGCAGCGCAAGGTAGGCCAGCGCGGTGAACGCGAGCACCGCCTTGCCGGTGTCCCCCAGCAGCAGCGCGCTGTGCAGTTCGAACACCAGGTTCGCGAGTCCCTCGGCCTCGCCGCGACGGCCG
This sequence comes from Mitsuaria sp. BK041, assembly GCF_014193085.1. NCBI lineage: Bacteria > Pseudomonadati > Pseudomonadota > Betaproteobacteria > Burkholderiales > Sphaerotilaceae > Roseateles > Mitsuaria sp. BK041. The sequence goes on from NZ_JACHYT010000001.1 coordinate 454,019, forward strand.
AGCTCGGCCACGGTGACCGGGTCCAGGTAGAGCGTGCCTTCCCAGGCCGGGCCGCGCACCATCACGCGCAGCGATTCGCCGGGCTCGCGCGGCGGCCGGATCGTCATCGTCGACTTCGGGCCGAATTCATCGGCGACGCGACGGCGCAGGGTTTCCAGCGGCGTGGCCGACGCCTGCGTGACGGGCCCGACGGGCGCGGAGCCGGACGCCGTGGCGGCGGCCACCGGCGCGCGGAAGAGCTCGGGATGCATCGCCTCGTCCAGCGGGCGCAGCACCGTCATCAGCGCGCCCAGCAGCGCCGCCGCGGTGAGCAGCAGGCCGAGCGTCAGCCCGGTCCAGCGGTGCAGCCAGATCCAGACGCGGCGGGCGGTCATCAGCGCCATGGCGTGCTCGCTCCCGGGCCGGCGGTCAGAAGTCGACCTTGGCGGTGAGGCGCAGCGTACGCGGCGCGCCGACGCCCAGCAGGCCGTTGCCGGCGGTGCTCCAGTAGTTCTTGTTGGTCGCGTTGTCGAGGTTGGCCTGCAGGTTGACCGCCTTGTCGAAGATCCGCGTCTGGTAGCGCGCGCCCAGCGACAGCGTCTGGTACCCGTCGACCCAGGCCTGGTTGCTGTTGTTCACCGCACGCTTGCCGACGTGATAGACCCCCGCGTTCAGCGCCAGGCCCGGCACCATCGGCAGCCGGTACTCGCCGAACACGCCCAGCGTGTTCTTCGGCGTGTTCTCCGGCGTCTTGCCCAGCTCCAGCGGGTTGCCGGTGCCGACCTTGGTGATCTCCGCGTCCAGCACCACCCCGGAGACCACCAGCGCGAAGTCGCGGCCGATCTCACCGCTGGCGGAGAACTCCAGGCCGCGATAGCGGGTCTCGCCGCCGACCTGGTAGACGCGGTTGATCGTCGTGGCCAGCGGGCGGTCCGTCTGGAACAGTGCCGTCTGCAGCAGCACCGCGCCCAGGCGGGCCTTCACGCCGAGTTCGTGCTGACGGCTCACCGCCGGCGGCAGTACCTGGCCGAAGTTGTCGGTGTTCAGCGGCGCGGTGCCGGTCTCTTCCAGGCCGCGCAGCGCGCTGGCGTAGACGCTCAGGTCCTTGAGCGGCTTCCACATCACCGAGACGTTGGGCGTCACCTTGTCGGCGCGGTAGGTCGGCACCGGCGACGAGGGATTGCTCGCCTCGCTGCGGTACACCGTCTTGCGCAGTCCCGCCAGCAGCTGCCACTGCTCGCCGACGCTCATCCGGTCGAAGACGTAGAGGCCGCGGTCGTTGACCTCGGACGGGAAGCCGGTCTGCGTCAGCGTCGGGCTGACCGGCGCGATGTCGACCGGGTCGTACAGGTTCTGCGCCGCGCGCGCCGTGCCGTTGAACCAGCCGGCCGAGGCGCGCCGGTTGTAGGTGGCGCCGATCGTCAGCTCGTGGCCGATGCCGGCCGTGTCGAAGCGGCCGATGGCCTCGACGCGGTGATTGGTGTTGGTGTACTCCTGGCCCTTGAGCACGGAGATGTTGGCGGTGCCGGCGCCCGTCTGCGTGTTGTAGTTGGTCAGCGTGGTGTAGTTGCGGTCGCGCTGGGTGTTGGCGCGGCCGGATTCGACGCTCAGCACCCAGTCGTCGCTGAGCGCGAAGTCGCCGCGCACCAGGACGTTGGTCGCCTCGGCGTCGTAGCGGGCCCATTCGGGCGCGATGTTGGTGGTGTTGTCCGGCACGCGCGGCAGCGTGATCACGCCGTTGACCGCGGCCGGCAGCGTGATCGCGCCCTGCTCGCTGACGTTCTTGCGGTAATGCTCGACGTCCACCTTCAGGTTGGCCCACGAGGTCGCACGCCAGTCGTAGGCGACGGCCACCAGGTCGCGGTGGCCCTCGTAGCGGTCGATGCCGGTGGCTTCCTTGCTGGTGACGGCGTTCAGGCGCAGGCCCATGCTGTCGTCGGCGCCGAAGCGGCGGCCGATGTCGACGTGGGCCTTCATGCCGCCGTGGTCGTTGAAGGTGGTCGTGAGCGAGGTGACCGGCGTCGGGCCGGCCCGCTTGGTCACGAAGTTGACGATGCCCGAGGGCGGCACCATGCCGTAGTACATCGAGGACGCGCCCTTCAGCACCTCCACCTGCTCCTTGTTCTCGAGCGGGATGTCGATCAGGTTGACGATGGGCAGGTTGCCGTTGAGGCGGTAGTTGCCGCGGTTCTCGACGACGATGCCGCGGATCGACAGGTTGTCGTAGGTCGAGCCGCTGACCTGCGAGCGGGTCACGCCGGCGGTGTTCTTCAACGCGTCGTACAGGCCCTGCGCGGCCTGCGCGTCGAGCAGGTCGCGCGACATCACGCTGTTGGTCAGCGGCACGTCCAGCGGGTCCTGGTCGCGGAAGGCGCCGACCCGCACCGTCGTCGGCGCGAAGGTCTTCTTGCGCACGCCGTTGACCGTGACCTCGTCCAGCAGCTTGGCCGGCGCCGGGCCGTCGGCGGCGGGGCGGGGGGCGGGCGCTGTCGCGTCCGTCGTCGAGGAAGAAGGCGCTACGGGCTGCGCCGCGGATTGCGCGGCAGCCGCCAGCGGGGCCAGCAGCGCGAGGACGGAGAGGGAAATCAGGGACCGGCGCGGCGAGGCGCCGCGGGACGCGGTGGACGACATGGACGTGGACCGGGGGGACCGGAGATCAGGGATTCGGAGGCGGGCCGGGGTGGCCCGCGGCGCGGCGATGGGCCGTGCGTGCTCAGCTAACGCGATACGTTATCAAATGCGAATAGTTCGCAACATTCGGGTCGCCGGATTTCGTGCGCAGGACGCGCGCGGGCACCCCGATCGGGTGGAATCGCAACGAAATCGTGGCGGCAGCACCACCGTTTCGAGGGTCTCCGGGCCGGCCGTCGCGAACGGGGCGGGGAGCGAGGGGGCCGGGAAGACGTCCGATTCCTGCCAGACGGCGGCAGGGGCCCGGTCCTACGATGCGCCCCTCACCCTTCACGAGGCCCTCAAGATGACCACCGCATCCCCCACCGCCGCCGACAAGTCCGCCGCCCTGTTCGCGTTGCATCAGCGCCCGGGTCCCTTCGTCATCGCCAACGCCTGGGACATCGCGTCGGCGCGGATGCTGGAGGCGGCGGGCTTTCCCGCGCTGGCGACCTCGAGCGCCGCGGCCGCCGAGGCCATCGGCCGGCGCGACGGCCAACTGACTCGCGACGAGACCCTGGCCCACATCCGCCAGTTGGCCGGCGCGACGCCGCTGCCGCTGAGCGCCGACCTGGGCAACGGCTTCGGCCACCGGCCCGAGGACTGCGCGCTGACGATCCGCCTGGCGGCGGAAGCGGGCGCGGTCGGCGGATCGATCGAGGATGCGTCGAGCGAGGGCGGCGCGCCCATCCTCGATTTCAACTTGGCCGTCGAGCGCGTCGCCGCCGCGGTCGAGGCCGCGCGGGCGTTGCCGGTCCCCTTCCTGGTCACGGCGCGCTCGGAGAATTTCCTGCACGGCGTGAACGACCTCGAGGACACCATCCGCCGCCTGCAGGCTTTCGAGCGCGCCGGCGCCGACGTGCTGTTCGCGCCACTGCTGCCCGACCTGGACGCGGTGCGCCAGGTCTGCGCGTCGGTATCCAGGCCGGTGAACTTCATGGCCGGCATCCCGGGGCGCTCGTTCAGCGTGCGCGAACTGGGCGAGGCGGGCGTCAAGCGCGTGAGCCTGGCGATGTCGCTGTTCCGGCATGCGATGAAGGCGGCCCGCCTGGCCGCCGAGGAGATCCGCGACCACGGCACCTTCGGATATCTCGATCCGCGCTGAAGGCGGCGCGCGGGGTGGAGGGAACGACACTTGCTCGCTTCGGCGCGCCCGTTCCCCGTCACTGGAGTCCCCGATGAAGATGCTTCTCGCCGCCGCGCTCGCGGCGCTGTCCCTCGCCACGTCGGCGCAGGCCGCCCCCAGCTACGGCGCCCGGCTCGAGGGTTTCGAGTACCCGTACCCGCAGCAACGCTTCAAGCTGAATTCGCAGCGCCAGGCGCTGGAGATGGTCTACATGGACGTCGCGCCGACCGCGCCGCCCAACGGCCGGACCGCGGTGCTGCTGCACGGCAAGAACTTCTGCGGCGCGACCTGGGCGGAGACGATCGCGGTGCTCGCCGGTGCGGGCTACCGCGTCGTGGTGCCGGACCAGGTCGGCTTCTGCGCCTCGACCAAGCCGGTCGGTTACCAGTTCAGCTTCAACCAGCTCGCCGCCAACACGCAGGCGCTGCTGCAGTCGCTGGGCATTGCCAAGGCGACGGTGATCGGCCACTCGATGGGCGGCATGCTGGCGATGCGCTACGCGCTGCAGTACCCGGCGCAGGTCGAGCAGCTCGTCGCCGTCAACCCGCTGGGGCTGGAGGACTGGCAGGCGGCGGGCGTGCCGTACGCGACCATCGACCAGCTGAACGCGCAGGAACTGAAGACGACGGCCGAGAGCATCAAGGCCTATCAGCTGCGTTTCTATTACAACGGCCAATGGAAGCCGGCCTACGACCGCTGGGTCGAGATGGCCGCCGGCCTGTATGCCGGTCCGGGACGTGAGCTCGTCGCCTGGAACCAGGCCCAGACCTCCGAGATGATCTTCACCCAGCCGGTGGTCCACGAGCTGCCACATCTGCAGGTGCGGACGCTGCTGATGATCGGCGGCAAGGACCGCACCGCGCCGGGCGCCAACCGCGCGCCCAAGGCGATCGCCGAGCAGCTGGGCGATTACGCGACGCTCGGCCGCACGACCGCGAAGATGATTCCCGGCGCCGCGCTGGTCGAGTTCCCGGCGCTGGGCCACTCGCCGCAGGTCGAGTCGCCGAAGGAATTCCACGAGGCGCTGCTGAAGGGACTCGCCGCCCGATGAAGACCCGGAAATGGATCGACGCCTCGCCGACATCCCGGCGCGCGCGCCCGCTCAGCTGACCGGCAGGTTGCTGGGCGCCGTCTTCAGCGCCGGGGCGTGGGCCTTCTTGCGGTAGAGCTGCGCTGGCCGGTGGCTGCCGCCGCTGGTGAAGGCGCCGGGGACTTCCTCGATGACATCGAGCTCCTCGATGCGGCGGCGGAATCCGCGCTTGTCGAGCACCGCGCCGAGCACCTGCTCATAGGTGCGCTGCAACTCGCCGAGCGTGAACTGCGCCGGCATCAGGTGCACCGGCAGCGAGGAGTACAGCGTCTTCGACCGCACGCGCTCGACGGCGGTGCGCAGGATCTGCGCATGGTCGAAGGGCAGCGAGCGCAGGCCGTCGACCGGCGCCCAGCGGAAGCGCCCGCCCGACGGCTCGCCCACCGGCGCCGGCACGACCGCGTAGTAGCTCACCGACAACGACCACCCGCGCGCATCGCGATGCATGCCGGAGAAGGTCCTGAGCTGCTCCAGGTAGGGCGAGACCACCCCCGCCTTGTCCCGCAGGATGCGCGCCGCGGCCTCGTCGGCGTCCTGGTCCTGGTCGGTGTGCACCCAGCCGCCGGGCAGCGTCCAGGCGCCGAGCGCCGGCGCCTTGTCGCGTCGTACCAGGCCGGCGTGCAACGCGCCGTCGAGCAGAGTGAGCAGCACGATGTCGACGGTGACGATGGGGCGTTCGAAGTCCACGGCGCCAAGCTTAGTGCAAAAGGGCACGAATTATGGGCGGTCACATCCTCAGACGTCAAACCGCTTCCTGGAACACGCGAAATAAGCGGATACAAATCGTGGCTTCTGATCCGTCGGTTGCGAACGCGACTTAGTGCAAACTAGCACGAAGAGCGGTATGCTGTCGCCACGACATCACAAAGACCGAAACGGAGTTCCCATGGACCGCCAAGCCCAACTGCTCATCGTTGATCCGCAGAACGACTTCTGCGACATCCCCGGCGCCGCGCTGCCGGTGACTGGCGCGGACGCGGACATGAAGCGCCTGGCCGCGCTGGTGGACCAGGCCGGCGATGCGATCGGCGACATCGTCGTGACGCTGGACTCGCACCCGGTCTACGCGATCGAGCGCCCGGCCTTCTGGCAACAGCCGGGCGCGGAGGGCGCGCCGCAGCCGGTCGCGCCGTTCACGCAGATCCGCGCGGCCGACGTGCGCGAGGGCCGCTACGCCCCGCGCGATCCGGCGCTGCGGGACGCGGTGCTGCGCTACCTCGACGCGCTCGAGGCCAGCCCGAGGAAATACGTGTTGATGGTGTGGCCGACCCACTGCGTCGTCGGCACCTGGGGCCACAACCTGCATGGCGCGCTGGCCGACGCCTTGGGCCGCTGGGAATCGGCGCGCCTGCGCACGGTGGAGAAGGTGCTGAAGGGCCTGAATCCGATGACCGAGCAATACAGCGCCGTGCGCGCCGAGGTGCCGGTCGACGGCGACCCGCGCACGCAGACGAATCAGGCGCTGGTCGACCGCATCGTCGACTTCCCCGGCCTGAGCTTCATCGCCGGCGAGGCCAGCAGCCATTGCGTCGCTGCGACGGCGGAAGACCTCTTCGCGGCGATGACGCCCGAGCGGCTCGCGCGGGTCGTGCTGATCGAGGACGCGATGAGCGCGGTGGGCGGCTTCGAGGCCGGCGCCTCGGCTTTCGTCGAGCGCGCCCGCGCGCTGGGCGTGCGGACGATGACGGCGGCGCAGGCGCTCGGCCTGCTCTCTGCCTGAGCGGGGTGGCTTCATGAACGACACGCCTGTCATCCGCTCCCTGCTGGAGACCGATCTCTACAAGTTCACGATGTGGCAGACGCTGCTGCATGCGTTTCCGGCCAACGATGCCGAGTACCGCTTCGTGTGCCGCAACACGCCCGCCTTCCCGCTGAGCGAGCTCTGCGAGGCGGTCAACCGCGAGCTCGACCACCTCTGCACGCTCGGCTTCAGTGACGAGGAACTCGCCTACCTGGGCGGGCTGCGCTTCATGAAGGCCGACTTCATCGACTTCCTGCGCATCTTCCGTTTCCAGCGGCGCTTCATCGAGGCGCGGCCGGGCGAGGAAGCCGAGGCCGGACAGCTGGTCATCGTCGCCAAGGGGCCGCAGGTCCACGTGATGGGCTTCGAGATCTTCGTGCTGGCGATCGTCAACGAGCTCTACTTCCGCCGCCTGTGCGCGGGCCGCGAGCGCGAGGTGCTGGTCGAGGGCCGCGCGCGGCTCGCAACGAAGGCGGCCCGCCTGCGCGACTACGCCGCGGCCGTGCCCGCGACGCTGGGCGCCGAAGTCCATCCCTTCGAGTGCTTCGACTTCGGCTTGCGCCGCCGCTTCTCCGGCGCCTGGCACGACGAGGTCGTCGCCACGCTCAAGCGTGAGGCCCCGCAGGTCTTCAAGGGCAGCTCCAACGTGGCGCTGGCGCGGCGTCACGGGCTGGTGCCGATCGGCACGATGGCCCATGAGTACCTGCAGACCTGGCAGGCGGTGGGCGTGCAGCTGCGGCTGTCGCAGCGGGCGGCGCTGGAGGGATGGGTGCAGGAGTTCCGCGGCGACCTCGGCATCGCGCTGACCGACGTGATCGGCATGGACGCCTTCCTGGCCGACTTCGACCTCTACTTCGCCAAGCTCTTCGATGGCCTGCGGCATGACTCGGGCGATCCGGTCGAATGGGGCGAGAAGGCGCTCGCGCATTACGCGGCGCTGCGCATCGACGCGCGGACCAAGCGACTGGTGTTCAGCGACGGGCTCGACACCGACGAGGCCTTCCGCTTGCATGCGCACTTCGCCGGGCGCGTGCCGGTCGGATTCGGCATCGGCACGCACCTCACCAACGACCTCGGGCCCAAGCCGCTGAACATCGTCATGAAGCTGGTGCGCTGCAACGGCCAGCCGGTGGCCAAGCTGTCCGACGCGCCCGGCAAGACGCTGTGCGACGACCAGACCTTCCTCAACTACCTGCGGCAGGTCTTTCGAGTGAGGGCCAGCTGAGGAGCGAAGTCATGCTCAAGATCACCATCGCGCAAATCAATCCCACCATTGGCGACCTCGAAGGCAACCTGGCGCTGCACCTGGACGCGGCGCGCCGCGCCCGGCACGACGGGGCGGACCTGGTCGTCTTTCCGGAGCTGTCGCTGACCGGCTACTACCCGGCCGACCTGCTCGACGACGAAGACTTCCGCGAGCGTCTCGACCGCGCGATGGCGGCGCTGCTGGCGGCCACGCGCGAGGTGAGCTCGCTGCACTGGGTTGTCGGCGCGCCGACCCGCAACCCGGGCGCCGGCAAGGCCTTCCGCAATTCGCTGCTGGTGATCCGCGACGGCGAGCTGCTGCTGGACTATCACAAGCAGCTGCTTCCCACCTACAACGTCTTCGACGAGCGCCGGCACTTCGAACCCGGGCCGGACGTCGCCCGCGTGCTGCGCATCGGCGGCGCGCAGGTGGGCTTCATGATCTGCGAGGACGGCTGGAACGACGACGGCAAGGACTACACCGTCAATCCGTTCCAGCGCCTGGCGGATTCGGTGCCCGACCTGATCGTGTCGATCAACGCCAGCCCCAGCCACGTCGGCAAGCGCGAGCTCCGCCACGAGGTCTTCCGCGCCGCCTGCTGGCGGCATCGGCTGCCGCTGGTTTTCGTCAACCAGATCGGCGGGCACGACCAGCTGGTCTACGACGGCGCGTCCTTCGCGATCGAGCCCGAGCCGGGCGTCGTCTTCGAGGCCCGGCGTTTCGAGGAGCAGGTCGTGACCCTGGGCTTCGAGGTCGACCGCGGCCACTTCGCGTCGCTCGACGGCGGCGCGCTGCCGCCAGCGGCCACCGGGCTGGACACGATGGCCTTCTATCGCCGGCAGATCGTGCTGGGGCTGCGGGACTACGCGCGGCGCTGCGGCTTCGAGCGCGTCGTCGTCGGCGCGTCCGGTGGCATCGACTCGGCGCTGACGCTGGCGCTGGCCGTCGAGGCGCTGGGCGCGGACCGGGTCATGGCCATCACCATGCCGTCGCGCTTCTCGTCGAGCGGCAGCGTCGACGATTCGAAGGCGCTGTGCGATCGGCTCGGCATCGCGCTCGAGGTCTGCCCGATCGAAGACATCGTCGGCCAGGTCGGCGAGACCCTGGCCGCCAGCACGCTGGCACTGCGACCGTCCGGCCTGGCGCTCGAGAACCTGCAGGCGCGGGTGCGCGGCACGCTCTTGATGACCGTGTCCAACGCGCGCGGCCACCTGCTGCTGACCACCGGCAACAAGAGCGAGATCGCCGTCGGCTACTGCACGCTCTACGGCGACACCAACGGCGGCCTCGGCCTGATCGGCGATCTCTACAAGACGGAGGTCTTCGCGCTGAGCCGGCATCTCAACGAGGTGGCCGGCCGGGAGCTCATTCCCGCCGCCATCCTCGACAAGCCGCCGAGCGCCGAGCTGGCGCCCGACCAGCGCGACACCGACAGCCTGCCGCCCTACGAGTTGCTGGACGAGGTGCTGAAGCTGCTGATCGAAGGCGAGCGGCTGGCCGCCGACGAACGCGCCGCGGCCGAGGCGGCCGTCGCCGCGCTGCGCGGAAGCGACGAAGGTCAGGCGCTGCTCGCGCGGATCAAGGGCATGATCGCGCGCAACGAGTACAAGCGCCGCCAGGCGCCGCCGATCGTGCGGCTGCGCGCCCGGGCCTTCGGCAGCGGCCGGCAGTTGCCGATCGCGGCGCGGCACTATTGAACCGAAGCGCCGATGACCGCATCGGCGCGCGTCGAATCCGAGGGAAAGGACAAGGCATGACCCGCAAGACCGTCGCCGTGGTGGTGGGCCGTTGGCAGCTGGTGCACCAGGGGCAGGAGGCGCTGTTCCAGGCGGCCTTCGGCCTGGCGGACGAGGTGATCGCGGTGCTGGGCTCCTCGCACAGGGCGCGTGATCCGCGCAATCCCTTCGTGCACGAGGAGCGCCGCCAGATGCTGCTGGCCAACCTCAGCGAGGCGCAGCGGCAACGGCTGCACGTGCTGCCGGTGCGCGACTACTTCGACGACCGGCGCTGGAACGCCGCCGTGACCCTGGGCGTGCGGGCACTGGCGGGCGAGGAGGCCGACATCGTGCTGGTGGGCCATCGCAAGGACCACACCAGCTACTACCTGAACAACTTCCCGCGCTGGCGGCAGCAGCTGGTGGACCGCCTGGCCGACGTCGACGCCACGGCGATGCGGCAGGTGTTCTTCGAGGCCGAGGATCCGGACGCGGCGCTGACCGTCATGACGCCTTACGTCAGCGCGCCGGTGCGCGCATGGCTGCAGGCCTGGAGCCGCCTGCCCGAATACGCGCGGCGCAAGGCCGAGCATGCGGCCGTGGCGAGCTATCGGAAGAAGTACACCGCGGTCGCGTACATGACCGGCGACGCGGTGGTGACCGTCGGCGACCATGTGCTGCTGGTGCGGCGCAAGGGCCCCTTCGGCGAGGACCTCTGGGCCGTGCCCGGCGGCCACCTCGACCGCGACGAGAAGCTGGTGGCCTGCGCGATCCGCGAGCTGATCGAGGAGACGCGCTTTCCCTTGCTGCCGGCCTCCATCCTCGCGGCGCTGCACGGGGTCGCCACCTTCGAGGACCCGCTGCGCAGCGCGCGCGGCCGGCTGATCACGATGGCCCACCACTTCAAGTTCCCGGCCATGGGCACGCTGCCGGAGGTCGTCGGCTGCGACGACGTGAAGGAGGCGCGCTGGTTCCATCGCGATGAGTTGGCGGCGATGGAGTCGCGCTTGTTCGAGGACCACTTCGTGATCCTCGATCACTTCCTCGGGCTGATCGAGGACTGATCGGGACCGATCGGGGCGCGGGTCAGAACGGCAGGCCGATGTAGTTCTCGGCCAGCACGCGGCGGGCCGCCTCCGACCCGAGGACGTAGTCCAGCTCCGCCTCCTGCAGCTTGGCCTGGAAGGCCGGTTCCTGGTCGAAGTTGTGCATCAGGCTGGTCAGCCACCAGGAGAAGCGCTCGGCTTTCCACACGCGGGCCAGGCAGCGGGCGGAGTAGTGGTCCAGTCCGGCATCGCTGTGCTCGCGGTAGTGCTCGATCAGGGCCTGCGACAGGTAGCGGACGTCGGAGGCCGCGAGGTTCAGTCCCTTCGCGCCGGTCGGCGGCACGATGTGGGCCGCGTCACCGGCCAGGAACAGGCGGCCGAAGCGCATCGGCTCGGCGACGAAGCTGCGCAGCGGCGCGATGCTCTTCTCCAGCGACGGACCGGTGACCAGCGCGGCCGCCGCCTCGGGATCCAGCCGCAGACGCAGCTCGTCCCAGAAGCGGGCATCGGTCCAGTCCTCCACGCGCTCGCCCAGCGGCACCTGCAGGTAATAGCGGCTGCGGGTCGGCGAGCGCATGCTGCACAGGCTGAAGCCGCGCGCATGGCGGCTGTAGATCAGTTCGTCGGCCACCGGCGGCGTGTCGCTGAGCAGGCCCAGCCAGCCGAAGGGATAGACCTTCTCGTAGAGGCGGATCGCGTCCGGCGGGACGCTCGCGCGGCACACGCCGTGGAAGCCGTCGCAACCGGCGATGAAATCGGCATGGATCTCGACCGCCTCTCCGCGCACCATGCATCGCCCGCGGGGCGTCGCGGTGTGGAAGCCGTCGATGCGGACCTCGGCCGCCTCGTACAGCGTGGGCAGCCCGGCGGCGTCGCGCGCGGCCATGAGGTCGCGGGTGACCTCGGTCTGGCCATAGACCAGCACCCCATGCCCGCCGGTGAGCTGGCGCAGGTCGATGCGGTGCCGCACGCCGCCGACCGCCAGCTCGAAGCCGTCGTGGACCAGCCCCTCGGCATGCATGCGGGCGCCGACGCCGGCTTCGTCCATCAGGTCGGCGGTGCCTTGCTCCAGCACGCCGGCCCGGATGCGCGAGAGCACGTGGTCGGCGGTCTGGCGCTCGACGATCAGCGTGTCGATGCCGGCGCGGTGCAGCAACTGGCCCAGCAGCAGGCCCGAGGGTCCGGCGCCGACGATCAGCACCTGGGTTCGCAAGGTCTTCATGGCAATCCGGCCTTCTGGCGAGGCGCGTGGTGTTGTCTCCGATGGGCGCAGCCTACGGCGCGGACGATCCGCGGTGAATGGACGGCGCCGACGCGCGCTTGCACAATCCGAACCTATGCCCGAATCGCGCCCGAAGTCCTCTTCCCGATCACGCGCCGGCGCGACGCCGGTGTATTCCCTCTACGGCGAGGAAGGACAAGCGCCCGCCCTGGACGGGCTGCACCTCGAATCGATCGCCGAGCGCAGCCGCTTGCACAATTGGGAAATCCAGCCGCATCGGCATGGCGCGCTGGTGCAGCTGCTGCTGATCGAGCGCGGCCGGGTCGTGGTCCGCATGGACGAGGACGAGCGCGAACTGCGTGCGCCCGCGCTGGTGTGGGTGCCGGCGCTGGCGGTGCACGGCTTCCGCTTCGCACCGGAGACGGAAGGGCTGGTCGTGACGCTGGACCAGGGCCGGCTGCGGGACTTGCTCGATCACCTGCCGGACTTGCTGGAGAGCCTCGCCGAGCCGCGGTTGGTGCCGCTGGAACGCGGCGCGACGGTGACGCGCGCGCTGTTCGCGGTCGGCCATGGGCTGAGGGAAGACTACGCCGGCGCGGTGGCCTGGCGCGGTCCGGCCCTGGACCACGCGGTGGCGCTGCTGGCGACGCAGGCGGCGCGTTTCGGCGCCGCGGAGCCGGCGACCCATGCGGCCGGCGAGGGCCGCGCCTTGCAGCACCTGGCCCGCTATCGCGAGCAGGTCGAGCGCCACTACCGGCGCCAGCCGCCGGTGGCCGAGCTGGCGGCGCCGCTGGGCATCACGCCGACGCAGCTGAACCGGCTGTGCCGCCGCCATCTGCACTGCTCGGCGCTCGCCGTCCTGCACCAGCGCGTGCTGCTGGAGGCCAAGCGCGAGCTGGGCTACACCAACCTGATGGTCCGTCAGATCGCCGACGGCCTGGGCTTCGCCGACCCGGCCTACTTCACGCGCTTCTTCCTGAAGCACACCGGGCGCGCGCCGACCGAATGGCGCGAGCACGGCGGCGGACGCTGACGGCCGCGGCCGCTGATGATGGCCGCGTGCCGTCGCCGAGGATCACAGGCCCAGGTCGCTCAGGCCGGGATGGTCGTCGGGGCGGCGGCCCTGCGGCCAGAAGAACTTGCGGTCCGCGGCCTGGATCGGCTGATCGTTGATGCTGGCGTGGCGGTGGGTCATCAGCCCTTGCGCGTCGAATTCCCAGTTCTCGTTGCCGTGGCTGCGGAACCAGTTGCCGGCGTCGTCACGCCATTCGTAGGCGAATCGAACGGCGATGCGGTGGCCCTCGAAGGCCCACAGTTCCTTGATCAGGCGGTAGTCCAGTTCACGCGTCCACTTGCGCTCCAGGAAGGCCTGGGCCTGCGCACGGCCGCGCGGGAACTCGGCGCGATTGCGCCACTGCGTGTCCGGGCTGTAGGCGAGCACGATGCGCGCCGGGTCGCGGCTGTTCCAGGCGTCCTCGGCCAGACGGACCTTCTGGATCGCGGTGTCGCGGGTGAACGGGGGCAGGGGCGGGCGGGAGTCCATGTCGTTGGCCTTTCATTGGGAGACATCAGGTAGACAGGTCTGTCTACGTCGGCATTCTGTCGGAGGTAGACAGGTCTGTCTACAATAGCCGCATGAACGACATCGATGGCAGCGTGGACATCGGCGAGCTGCCCGCCCGCGATCGCATCCTGCGCACCGCCCACGGCCTGTTCTATGGCGAGGGCATCCGCGCGACCGGCATTGACCGCGTGATCGCCGCGTCCGGCGTCACCAAGGTCACCTTCTATCGGCACTTCCCCAGCAAGAACGACCTGATCGTGGCCTACCTCGACATGCGGCACGCGCGCTGGATGGCGTGGTTCAGCGAGGCGCTCGCTCGCCACGGCGACAGGCACCCGGGTGCGCTCGCGCTGGTGCCGGCGATGGGTGAATGGTTCCGTGACGAGGCCCTGGGCGACTACCGCGGCTGCGCCTTCCTCAACGGGGTGGGCGAGATGGGACCCGCGCTGCCCGAGGTGGTCGAGATCACGCGGCGCCACAAGCAGGACATGACGGACGCGATCGTCGGGCGCTTGCCCGCTTCGCGGCAACGCCGGAAGCTGGCGGCCGCGCTCGCCCTGGCCGTCGATGGCGCGATCGTGCAGGCGCAGTTCGCGGACGATCCCGCGCCGGCGCTGAAGGGCCTGCAGCTGATCGTCGAGTCGCTGACCGGCGATACCGCCTGACGAGCGGGGAGACGCGCGTCCGACGCCACCGTTGTGGGGGCTGCCTCATTCCGCAGCACCGCAATCATTTCCTTGCCGTGACAAGCACTTGCGACATCCGTGCGCGGGCAGCCAACAGAGTTGTCCACAGCAGCCGTGGACAGACTGACCCGCCGGTGCACAACCGGTGGGCACTGTGAGCAACTCCAGGACGGGAACGTGGCTTGCTCAAGGTTCCCGGCCCGGCCGTCAAGACCTGACGCTCGTCAATCGCCCCGCTCGCCGGCCTGCCTGTTTTTAAGGCGAAGCAAGAATTTCCCTGACATGACAAGAGCTTGCGTCGCTCCTGCAGCGGCAGCCAACAGGCTTGTCCACAGCGCGCGGGGATAGCCGCAGCACCGTCGCAGGTCGTTCCGTATGGCTCATTCGGATCACTGCCTCATTTCGCGGCAGTGCAATGAATTCCGTGATGAATCAACGGCTTGCACCATCCCTGCCCGTTGAGCCAACAGACTTGTCCACAGAAGTCGTGGACAGTGCCGTCGGCGGCGAGGCGGGGAGGCTCAGCCTGGCCTCCAGGCCCCCACCCGGGCGGTTGCGGAGGGAGAGGTGTCCCCCCATCGCGGTGGCGAGTTGCTGGGCGATGGCCAGCCCGAGCCCGGTGCCGCCGGTCTCGCGATTGCGGGAGGTTTCCAGCCGGTGGAAGGGTTTGAAGACTTCGCCCAGTTGGTCCTCCGGGATGCCGGGCCCCCGGTCCAGCACGGCGATGGTCAAGCGCGGGGCCGGGCCTTGCGCGTCATCGCGCCGGACCTGGATCTCCGCCGCGCCGCCGAAGGCCAGGGCGTTGTCGATCAGGTTGACCAGGATGCGCTTGAGCGCCTGCGGCGGCGCCACGATGGGCGCGCCCGCCGCGCCGTCGAGCGTCACGGATTCGCCGGCGTCTTCGTAGTCACCGACGATGCTCGCCAGCAGCGCGTCGGTGTCCAGGCGCGCGGTCGGCTCGGAAGTCCCGTGCAGCGTCCGCGCGTAGGTCACGCCTTCACGGACCAGCGCGTGCATCGCGTCGAGGTCCTGCCGGAACTTGTCGCGCAGCGCCTCGTCGGCCATCAGGTCCGCGCGCAGCCGCATCCGCGTGATCGGCGTCTGCAGGTCGTGCGAGATCGCCGCCAGGATCTCCACCCGCTCGGCGGTGTAGCCGGCGATGCGCTGCTGCATCGCGTTGAAGGCGCGCGCGGCATGGGCCACCTCGGCCGGGCCGTCCTCGGCGATCAGGCGCGGCGTGAGGTCCGGGCCGAGATCGTCGGCCGCGGTCGCCAGCGCGTTCAGCGGCCGCGTCACCAGCCGCACCGCCATCCAGGTGCAGAAGGTCAGCACCACCAGCTGCGCCACCAGCACCCAGGTGACCCACTCGGGGATGGGCATGTCGACGCGGCGCGCATGCACGGTGACGGCGGTGCCGTCGCCCAGGCGGACCAGCAACTGATAGCGCCGCGCGCCGACCTGCGCGACGCGCTCGATGCGGAAGGGCCGCAACGCCTGCGTCAACGCGTCGACGAACGCGCCGCTGAATTCGGTGTGATCGACCGGTCCCGCCTGCGCATCAATCTCGTCGGCGAGCGCGAAGCGGAAGTTGGGCCGCTCCAGGCGGTTCAGCCACGCGGCGCGCTCGGCGGGCGGCAGGCGGTCGAGGACGGCGACGCCGGTGGCGATGTCGCGCTCGATGCCCGACATCATCAGCGAGCGCAGCGCCATCGAGCGCTCCTGCCGGATCGCGACGTAGGCCAGCGCCTGTGCGATCGCGATGCCCAGCACCATCATCCAGAACACGCGCGCGAAGAGCGTGCGGGGCCCGAAGCGGCGCGGTCGCGGCGGCGGGTTCGCGCTGGCGCCGCCCGGAGCGCGGAGGGCGCTCATGTCCGGTCGGCGGCCAGCGCGCGCTGCACGAAGTCCAGCCGGTCCTGGCCCCAGAACAGCTCGCCATCGATGACGTAGCTGGGGGCACCGAACAGGCTGGCATCGATCGCGCGCTGCGTGTTGGCGTCGTAGCGCGCGCCGATGTCGTCGGCGGCGGAGCGGGCCAGGCGCTCGGCGGGCAGGGCTTGCTCGCCCAGGATGGCGGTCAGCGTGGCGGCGTCGGCGATGTCGCGTTGCTGCTCCCAGACCGCACGCAGCAACGCGCCGGTCAGGCGCAGCGCCGCCTCCGCGCCGTCGGCCTCGTCGACCGCGATGATCAGCCGCGCCGCCGTATGCGGCACGACGGGAAAGAAGGTCGGCTCCACATGCATCGGCATGCCCAGATGGCGCGAGAAGCGCCGCAGCTCCAGCAGACGATAGGCCTGGCGCTGGGCGGGGCGCTGCGACAGCGGCAGGCCGCCGGAGACCGAGAACAGCTTGAGCAGGTCGATCGGGATCGGGCGCACCGTGGCGCCCGCCTCGCGCGCGATGGCGACGAAGCGCTCGTGGCCGAGGTAGGTCCAGGGGCTGTGGGGAGCGAGGAAGTAGTCGATGACGCGGCTCACGGGGATCTCCGATGCGGTGACGCTGGGGATGAGGTCGAAGGGCGGCGGCGGCGCCGCAGGCAGGTTTATAGGCGCGCGGCTCCGGTTTGTGGCGGGCTTTGTATGGGCGTGTATCCGCGTCCCGCACCGGAGACACAACATTGCCCCGGCCGACGCCACGCGGGCTGCGGGCCGCTACATTCCGGCTCATCCGTCCCCAGCGTTCCGCCTTCCACGCCTATGCAGACGACCGCGCCCACCCAGGACCATGTCCTGATCGTCGACGACGACCGCGAGATCCGCGAGTTGCTCACCACCTACCTGACCCGCAACGGCCTGCGCGCCACCGCGGTGCCGACCGGCCGGCACATGCGCATCGCGATGGAGACCGGCGGCCCCTTCGACCTGGTGATCCTGGACCTGATGCTGCCGGGCGAGGATGGCCTGTCGCTGTGCCGCGACCTGCGCGCCGGCCGGCACAAGGCGACGCCGGTCATCATGCTGACCGCGCGGGGCGACGAGGCCGACCGCATCCTTGGCCTGGAGATGGGCGCGGACGATTACCTGGCCAAGCCCTTCGCGGCGCGCGAGCTGCTGGCGAGGATCAAGTCGGTGCTGCGGCGCGCGCGCATGCTGCCGCCCAACATGCGCTCGTCGGACGAGTCGCCGCGACTGGCCTTCGGCGATTGGGTGCTGGACACGATCGAGCGTCACCTGGTCGATGCCCAGGGCACGGTGGTGCCGCTCAGCGGCGCGGAGTACCGGCTGCTGCGCGTGTTCCTGGACCATCCGCAGCGGGTGCTGAGCCGCGACCAGCTGCTCGGCCTCACGCAGGGGCGCGAGGCCGAGCTCTTCGAGCGCTCGATCGACCTGCTCGTCAGCCGCATCCGCCAGCGGCTGCGCGACGACGCGCGCGAGCCCAAATACATCAAGACGGTCCGCAGCGAGGGCTACGTGCTGTCGATGGCCGTCGAGGGCCGCGATTAGGCCGGCTGCTTCAGCAGCGCCTGGATCTGCGCTTCGGTCTGCTGGTAGGCGCCCTCGCCGAAGTGGGTGTAGACGACCTTGCCCTGCTTGTCGACGAGGTACAGCGCCGGCCAGTAGCGGTTGCTGTAGTTCTTCCACGTCTTGAAGTCGTTGTCCTGCGCCACCGGATGGGTGATGCCCAGCCGCGTGATGGCCTCCTTCAAGCCCGCCAGCGACTTCTCTTCCTCGTACTCGGGCGAATGCACGCCGACGACGACCAGCCCCTGGTCCTTGTACTTCTCATGCCAGGCCTTCACGTAGGGCAGGGCGTTCAGGCAGTTGATGCAGGTGTAGGTCCAGAAGTCGACCAGCACCACCTTGCCGCGCAGCTCCTCCATCTTCAGCGGCGGGCTGTTGACCCAGCTGTTGATGCCGGCGAAGGCGGGCGCCGGCTTGCCGGTCATGCCGCCGCCGCCCAGCAGCGAAGCGGCCGCCGCGTCGGTGGACATCGTCGGCAGCGAGAGCGCCACGGTGGCCGCGGCGGCGGCACCGGCCAGCGCCAGCGGGAGCAGGGAACGTCGGGAGATCGATCGCATGGGGAATCCTTTCCAGGCCAGCAGCGGGAGGCTGCGATGGAGCGGATTCTTCGAGCGCGGGCCGATGGGCGATACGGCTTTCGTATGCCCGTGTATCCGGCCTGGGAAGGAAAGACGATCCGATGCGCGAGGACACATCACCGCACTGGCGACAGCGACACATCGCCCCGCTTGAGCAATCGTGCGATCAGCGCAGCAGGTGCAGTGCCACGTCCGTGAGCTCGCGCTTGAAGCGGCCCGGGTCGTCCGGCAGCGGGGAGACCGCGCGCAGCACATGCGCATACGCCACCGTCTTGCTGATGCCTTGCATCAGCACCGAGAACAGCAGCGCCGGATCGCAGCGGCGCAGCTCGCCGGCATCCATCGCGTCGCTGAACAGCGGCAGGCAGACGGCGTGGAAAGGCCGCACCATCACGTCGACCAGCACGTTGAGCCGCTCGCCTTCCTCGGTCGCCGCCGTCGAGAAGAAGATGCCGATGTCCGGGTGCTCGAAGACGCGGTCGATGAACGCCAGCAGGCAGTGCTCGACCCGCTGCCGCGGTCCCAGCGACGCGTCGGCGCGCAGCGCCGCCGTCGTCTCCAGCATCGGCTCGAGGAGCTCCCTGATCTGCTCCACCACCGCGAGCCACAGCGCTTCCTTCGATCCGAAATGATGGGCGATCAGCGCCGGATCGACCTCGGCCTGGCGCGCGATCTCACGGACGCTGGTGGCTTCATATCCCCGCAGCGCGAAGGTGCGCCGCGCGACGCGCAGCAGTTCATCGGCGCCGCGGGCGCAATCCGCGCTCGGCCGTCCGCGACGCCGCGGCGCCCCGACGGTCCTTGGGGTCTTGTTCATGCGCTGGCTGCCTTTGTTATATTCATCACCCGTTGAATTATTTCAGGCTTCGACGTCGATTGTCGGCGGACGTGAAAGGCGGTGCGGCATGCACAGCAATCTGGCAAACGATCCAACGCGCGAGGGTTGGCTGCGCACGGTGTCTTGGCTCGGGAACGGCGGCGTGCCCGATACGCCTCACCCCCCAACCTCCAAGTCCCGCTCCAACCGCAACCACGACAGCACCAGCCTCTCCTTGCGGCCTCCCCCCACCATCCACGTCCTCGACCGACCCACGCCGCGCACCGCCGCCATCTCGTGGTCCGACGCAGGCGCCTGCCATTACGGCTATCAAATCTGGGACATGGTGCCGTCCAAACGCGATGGCATCTGCGTGCTCAGCGGCGCCAGCATTCGCGCGGGGGACCTCATCTACACACCGAGGGTCGATGAGCCGTCACCCATCAACGCAGGGGAAATGATCGCGGCGGCGTTTGTGGACGCTTGATCGGGGCGTACAGCGCGAGGAGCTCGGTACTTGGCCGGGGCCGCCGGCGAAGCCGAAGCTCAGGGCGCCAACTCGCGACGCTCACCTTCGGCTCGCTCTGCTCAAACAGACGGCGCCCCAGTCAGTTGACGAAGCTTCGGCTTCGCCGGCGGCCCCGGCCAAGCACCCGACGGACTGCGGTGGTCAGAGCAGGACGAAGAGGGACCAGACGACGATCGGGGCAATCACCGTCACGGCAGCGCCGTAGAGCAGCAACATGCGGAAGAAGCGGTCGCGGTCCATGCCCTTGGCATTGGCCAGCACCAGCGCACCGTTCGTCGAGAAGGGGCTCACGTCGACGATCGTCGAGGACACCGCCATCGCAGCGATGAAACCAATCGCCATGCCGGCGTTGTCTCCCGTCAGGAACGGCACACCGAGCGGAATCAATGAGCCCAGCACCGCCGTCGACGACGCGAAGGCCGACACCACCGCGCCCACGAAACACAGCAGCAGCGCAGCCATCAGCGGCGACGTCAGGTTCGCGACACTGTGACCGACGTAGTCGATCGTCCCCATCTTCTCCATCACGCCCACATACGTGCTCACGCCGACGATCAACATGATCTCCGGCCACGACACCTGGCCCAGCGCACTCTTCTGCAGCCGCGGCTGCATCAGGCTCAGCACCAGGCCAATCGTGATCGACACGAAACCGATGTCCAGCTTGTAGCCCAGCGTCAGCACCGCCAGCAGCACCAGGCCCAGCGCCGTGATGACCTGATGCACGCTCGTGGCCTGGAAAGTCTGCGTCTGCACCTGGCCCAGCATCGACGAACGACTCGCCGCGACACGCCGCCCTTCACCATACGACTCGGCCTCCGCACCGCCGAAGACCTGCGGCCCACCCTGCGGGCGCGCCACCGGAGGAATCGGCGCCAGCTCGCCGTCCTCCTCGACACGGCCCCGTCGCATCAGCTTCAAACCGCCCAGCGCCACGAACAGCCCCAGCGCGACCGCGAAGTTCACGCCGAAGCTGGCCAGCATGGTGGTGACCTCGCTGAGCGGCAGCCCCGCCTTCGCGACGATCTTGTTGGTGATGCCGCCGTAGATGCTCATTGGCGAGAACCCACCCGCCTGCGCGCCGTGGATCACCATCAGGCCCATCATCAGCGGATGGATGCCGTGGCGGGCCGCGAAGCCCAGCGCGATGGGCGCGATGATCGCCACCGCCGCCGGGCTGACCGCACCGACCGAGGTCAGCAGCGCCGCCACCAGGAACATGATCCACGGGATGGCGGCGATGCGGCCCCGCACCGCGCGCACGGCCAGTCGCACCAACCAGTCGATCGTGCCGTTGTTCTGCGCGAGGGCGAAGAGGTAGGTGATGCCGGCGAGCGTCAGGAAGAGCTCGGCCGGGAAGCCGGCCATGATCGCTTTCGCGCTCATGCCGGCCACCAGCGTGCCCACCAGAAATGCGCCGACGAAGGCGAGCACGCCCATGTTGATGGGCAGGGCGGTGGCCACCACGAACATGGCCCCGAGCGGAAGGATCGACATCCAGTGTGTGGTCATCGCTGTCTCCTGTTGAGGCGGTCCGGCATGTCGAGCACCGGCCGCTCCGTTCTTCATCGGTTTCTCATCGGGTCGCACGGTATCCAGCGCGCGAGCCTGCTTCAATCAAGCTCCCAAGCGGACCGTTACGCGCGCCGCAACGATCGAGGGTGAACCCGCGCGCAGGTCGCCGCTCACCGCTCACTGCTCGCATGTCGCATCGCCGACCGTCGACCGTCGACCGTCGACCGCTGGCTGCCATTCGCTGATCCCCGCTCAGGTGTTGCAACGCTCGATCCACGCGATCACGCCGTCGACGGTGCGGAACTCGTCCGCCGACCGCGCGGGGATCGCCGGATGACGCCGCTGCCAGAGCCGAGCGAGCGCCTGGCCGCCGCCGATCTCCAGCACGCACGACGGCGCGCGCGCCGCCAACTGGTCCATCACCGCATCCCATCGCACCGTCGTGGCGATCTGCCGCGACAGCCCGTCACGCGCCTGCTCGGCGGTCCAACTGCGATTGCCGTCGCTGTCGAACACCGGCAGCGTGGGCGCGTCGATCGCCGCGCCTGCCAGCTCGACGGCGAAAGCCTTGGCGGCTGTCCGCATCAGCGGTGTGTGCGACGCCACCGTGACCGCCAGGCGCGTGCAGCGCGCGCCGCGTTCAGTCAGCGCGGCTTCGGCCGCGTCGAGCGACCCGTCCGACGGAGGCATCGCCCCAGGTCCGTGTGCATGCGAGTCGCTGAGCGGACCGCCGATCACCACCGAATCCTCGCCATTGCGAATGGCGACGGTCACCGCCGAGCCGTGCAGGAGTTCGTCCACCGCGGCCGCGCCGAGGCCGGTGACGCCGCACAGGCCACCGCGTCCCACGCTGCCCGCGGCATCCATGAGCGCGGCCCGACGCGCCGCCAGCGCGACCGCTCGCTCTGGACTGAACACGCCGGCCGCCGCACAGGCGGCAAGCTCGCCGACGCTGTAACCGGCGAGGGCGTCGACCTCGATTGACGTGACGCGCAACGCCGCATGGAGTTGAGTCCAGGCCGACACCGCGGTCGCGGTGATCAGCACCTGCGCATGTCGGTTCGCGTGAGCCCATGCCTCGTCGGCGAGCGCGCCTCGCCAGTCGTCGACGTCGAGCCGTGCCGCCATCGCGGCGATCGCCGCGTCATGCCGCAACCACGGCAGCATCGCCGGATGTTGGTGGCCTTGCCCGCTGAAGACGATCGCGA
The DNA here is from genome assembly GCF_014193085.1 of Mitsuaria sp. BK041. Lineage (NCBI taxonomy): Bacteria > Pseudomonadati > Pseudomonadota > Betaproteobacteria > Burkholderiales > Sphaerotilaceae > Roseateles > Mitsuaria sp. BK041. The sequence continues at coordinate 476,212 of NZ_JACHYT010000001.1, forward strand.
CGCTCACGAGCACTGCCCGAGGTGTTCACCGGCCGTCGACCGCATCGACCGCGCCGATGCGAACCATCCAACAGACGGCGGCCAGCATGTCGGCGGAGCCGCCGGGCGATAGCCGGCGCACCTCGAATTCCTGACCGAGTGCCTCAGCCCGTGCGGTGGCAAAGGGATGAGCGGCGCCGCCGTCGGCGAGGAATCCGCGCGCCGTCTGCTGCGCGAATCGCAGACCCTCCAGGCCGCCGCGATGCGCGAGGTTGCTGTCGTCGAGGGCAGCCATCAAATGGAAGAAGGTGTCGAGCTGTGCGCGCTCGTGCGACAGGCCGCGCGTGCGCGCCGACCGCATCGCGGGCACGCCCACGTCGAAGACAGCGGGAAATCCGAGCGCCGCTTCTTCCGACGCACTGCGAAGCCCGTGCCGCCGCGCGGCCATGCCGCCGGGCAACATCGACGGACGCTGCGCGCGCCGATGCAGCGCCGCGCCCCAACGCTCGACGAGCATCGCCCGCAGCGCCGCCGGCGTCAGCGGTCGGCCGGCCACGACGAGCGCGCCAGCGCTTGCGCACAGCAGCCCCAGCAGGAAGATCGCGCCGCGATGGGTGTTGATGCCTCCGGTCGCCGCGAGCATGCGGGCCTCGGCCTCGATGCCGGCTCGCTCCAGGGCCTCGAAGTCCGCGCCGGACATGCCCAGCCTGGCAATCCGGACGAAGTAGCCGCGCAGCGCGGCGATGCTGCGAAAGAAGGTCCTCGCGTCCATGTCGTCATGGCTGCCGTTGCTGATCAGGGTGACCAGACCCGGTTTGGGCGACAGCGCCAGCTCGTCGTACAGCGCGGCTGCGGCGGCGTGGCCGAGGTCGCGGGCCACGGGCGCCAGGATCGCGTCGGCGTCGCGTGGGCGCCGGCCCAGCGGCCTCTGCTGCGCTGGCGCGCTCATGCCGCCACCTTCATGTCGCGGACGATCTCGCCCAGATCGCTGGCCAGTCGACTGCCGCTGACGGTCTTTACCAGGATCGAGCGGCTGCCGCCGGCGCGCCAGGTCAACCACTCGCGCCACGACACCGCGGTGTCGCCGTCGAAGATCAGCTCGCCATCAAGCCTCAGCCCGGGGATCTCGGTGCGCGCGAGCAACGCGGCGATCGTGTCGGCCTGGGCCGCATCCTGGACGCCCACCCAAAGGTCCACATCCGAATCCGCACGCACATGCGCCATGCCGGTCAAGGCCTGCCAGCCGTAGCTGCCGTAGACGCGCGACTGGACGCCGTCCGCGGCGGCGGACCGGCACAGCCGATCCCACGCGGGCCGCGCCGCGGCGGGCAGCAGTTTGGTCAGCGCGCGCGCGACGGGGAACTCGTCGAAGAACAGCACCTCGCTCCGCGCGAGCATCACGCCAAGCCGGCGGGATTCCCAGCGCAGCGGCGCGGACAGGCCCGTCGCGATGCCGCCAGCGGTCGAGTCGACGGCCGGGCCGGCGTCGCAGCGCTGCTGCGTGACCACCAGCGGCAGGCCACGCGCGGCCCACAGCATCATGCATTCCCGCTCGACCGCGTCGCGAGCGCCCGCGCGCAGGCGCTCCCAGGCCGCGGGCGACGGATGCACGAGTTGATGTCGATGCAGGCGGGTCATGGCGCCTCCAGCACGCGGTCCATCACGGCCGCAGCGAGCCGGCGACCGCCGCGCTGTGCGCCATCGAGCGCACGGCGGTCCTCGGTCGGCGCATCGGCCAGCGCCTGGCGCAGCGCGGCCCGCAGGTCGCCGGTCCACACGCGCCGCACACCGCCCATCGCGACGTAGTTCTCGACGCCCGGCGCGAAGACCGGGTTGGTCCGGGACAGCCCGGTCAGCATCGCCTCCGGCAGCTTGGTCACCCGCGACATCGCTGGAATGCGCATCACGCGGATCTCCGCCTGCGGCAGCGCATCGCAGGCGTCGGCGATCAGGCCCGACGTGATGAAGCCGCCCGACAGCGCCTGGTCGTAGACCAGGCCCAGCACGCGATGCCCGCGCCGGCGCGCGAGGTCGATGCTCATGCCCAGATGGGCCATCGCGCGGTTGATGCCCAGCAGCTCATCGCGCCGCCGCAACTGCTGTCCCTGGGTGTCGATCAACAGCAGGATCGGCCGGCCCGGATGGCGGGCCACGGTGTCCAGCACCACGCGCGCCTGCGCCAGTGCGAGCCGAACGCCGATCGGCGCATGCCCGGTCGTGCCGACGACGGTCAGCGGTTCATCGTCGAGCGCGACTTCGCCGTGCAGCAGTTCGCCGTCCAGCGTCAGCCCGCGGTCCGAGCCGAACAGCGCCTCGGCCAAGGTCTTCCAGTCCATGTTCGAACTCCTTTGCGGTTCAGCGGTTTATCGGCACGTCGGCACATCGGCACATCGGCTCAGCGGCACATCGGCTCAGTGGTTCTCGGGGACGGCCGCGCCGGTGCGCAACGCAACGACCTCGGCCACGTCCAGGTCCGGCACGCTCGCGGCGTCCTCGACACCCAGCCGGCGCCACAGCGCCAGCGCGTCGTCGCCGGAGACCGGCGCATCGAGCAGCGCCAACCGCCGCGCCAGCAGCGCGTGTTCCGCCTCGAGTGCCTCTAGCGTCACGGCGCGCGCCGTGGGCAGCGCGTCCATGGCGTCGATCGCCGCGCGACGGAACGCGGCGACCTCGTCCTCCACCAGCGCGTCACAGTCGCCGCTTAACCAACGATGCTTGCCGCCCGTGGTGCGCCAGACCAGCGCGCGATCGCGCGCGTCGAATTCCTCGACCCCATGGGACGCCTCGATGACCTCCGGCCCCGACATCGCCAGGCGGCCGAGGTCGCTCATGACGACGAAATCGGTGCAGCGCGCCACGATCCCCATGCCACCGAAGCAGCCGTTGGCCGCGCCGATCAACGCGATCACCGGGATGCCGGCATCGCGCGCATCGAGCACGGCGCGCATCACCTCGGAGACCGCGATCAAGCCCGCGTTGGCCTCGTGCAGTCGCACGCCACCGGAATCGAGCAGCAGCAGCACCGCGGCGGGCCGCTCCCGCAGTGCGCGGCGCAGCAGGCCGACGAGCTTGGCGCCATGCACCTCGCCGACGCCACCGCCCATGAAGGCGCCTTCCTGCGCGGCGACGAAGACGGTCCGTCCGTCGAGCCGCGCGCGGCCGATCGCCACGCCGTCGTCGAAGGCGGAGGGAACGCCAAGCTGCGCCAGGTGCGGACTCATCACGCGCTCGGCGGGCGGCAGCCATTCGTGGAAGCTGCCGGGATCGAGCAGCTGTGCAAGTCGCTCGCGCGCGCTGCATTCGGCGTAGGAGTTCGCGGCCACGGCGCTGGTGGACGCGGCGCTCGCGGCCACGGCGTTTGCGCGGGCGATGGGCGTCGTCGCCGTCATGGCCGCAGCTCCCGCACCGCCTGATCCAGGCGCAGGCTGACGACGGCGGGTGTGGCGCCCATGTCGTTGATGGACACCCGCACGCCGGCCAGGTCGTGGCGATGGTGGAAGTCGTCGAGCACCGCCTGCCAGACCGGCGCGAAGCCGCGCGCGGAGGTCTGCACATGCACCGCGCAGTCGCCGCCGTCCCCGGGCTCGAGCATCACCTCGAGGTTGCCGGAGCCGACCACGCCGACCAGCACCGGCGCGAAGGCCGGCACGGCGCGCGTGCCGGCGAAGCGGAAGTCCAGGGTCTCGAGACCCGGTGGGATGGCTGTCATGGGAGTCCTCGTCGTGGGGCGTGGCGTCGTGGCGTCGGGGGCGTCTCGCGCGGTCCGGCGGCGTCACCAGTTGCGGAAGCGTTTCGGGGGGCGATACAGACCGCCGGACGCCCGCACCAGGTCGCGCATGCCGCGCGCGGCCAGCAGGTTGCGCGTGGCGTCGCGCGGGTCGATGCCCAGGTCCTCGGGACGCCGGATGACGCCGCGCTCGCGCAGCTGCTCGACTGCGCGGCGGTCGCGGCCCAGGCCGACCGCGGTGTAGCCGGCCACGCCGCGGATCGCCTGTTCGCGCTCCTCGTCGTTGCGGCACAGCAGCAGGTTGGCGATGCCCTCCTCGGTGAGGACGTGGGTGACGTCGTCGCCGTAGATCATGATCGGCGGCAGGTCCATGCCGGCCTGGCGCTGCAGTTCCCAGGCGTCCAGGCGCTCGACGAAGGCGGGCTGCATGTGCTCGCGGAAGGTCTCGACCATCTGCACGACCAGCTTGCGCCCGCGCGGCGTCGCGGCCGCGCCGCTGCGATGGCTGCGGGCCTCCTCGCCGGCCTTCAGCCAGGCCGGGCTCGCATGCCGGCGCCCGCGCGCGTCGGCGCCCATGTTGGGCGCGCCGCCGAAGCCGGCGATGCGGCCCAGCGTCGCCGTCGAGCTGTTGCCCAGAAGGTCCATCTGCAGCGTCGAGCCGATAAACAGGTCGCAGGCGTAATGGCCCGCGGCCTGGCTGAACGCCCGGTTGCTGCGCAGGCTGCCGTCGGGCCCGGTGAAGAAGACGTCCGAGCGCGCGCGGATGTAGTCCTCCATGCCGAGCTCGGACCCGAAGGAATGGATGGACTCGACCCAGCCCGCCTCGATCGCCGGGATCAGCGCCGGGTGCGGGTTCAGCGCCCAGTGGCGGCAGATCCTGCCCTTCAGGCCGAGCGATTCGCCGTAGGTCGGCAGCAGCAGCTCGATCGCGGCCGTGTCGAAGCCGATGCCGTGGTTGAGCCGCTGCACGCCGTACCCGGCGTAGATGCCCTTGATGGCCATCATCGCCATCAGGACCTGGATCTCGCTGATCTGCGCCGGGTCGCGGGTGAACAGCGGCTCGATGAAGTTGGGCGTGGGCGCCTGCACCACGAAGTCGACCCAGTCCGCCGGCACGTCGACGCGGGGCAGGGGCGTGCCGTCGGGCACCCGCTCGTTGACCTGCGCGATGACCAGGCCGCCGGAGAACGCGGTGGCCTCGACGATCGCCGGTGTGTCCTCGGTGTTGGGGCCGGTGTAGAGGTTGCCCAGCGCGTCGGCGGCGTGCGCGGCGATCAGCGAGACCTTGGGCGTGAGGTCGACGAAGTAGCGGGAGAAGAGCTCCAGGTAGGTGTGGATCGCGCCGATGCGCACGCGCCCGCCGGACAGCAGCTTGGCGAGCCGCGCGCCCTGCGGGCCGGAGAAACTGAAGTCCAGCTGGCCGGCGATGCCGCGCTCGAAGACGTCCAGGTGCTCGGGCAGGGCGAGCACCGACTGGACCATGTGCAGGTCGTGGATGCGGGCCGGGTCCAGCCGCACCAGCGCCTTGGCCAGGAAGTCCGCCTGCTTCTGGTTGTTGCCTTCGAGGCAGACGCGGTCGCCGGGCTTGAGCACCGCGTGCAGCAGGTCGACGATGGCGTCGGTCTCGACCTGCTTGCCGGTCAGGCGCGTGCCGAGCGCCTCGCGAGCCGCGCCGATGCGCGCGGCGCGGTCGCGGGCCTTGGTGTCCAGGTTGATGCGGTCCATGGGCACGGACGGTACGGGCACCGCCGTGCCCGATCAATCAACCGCCGCGCCTGACGATTACGCGCAGCGGAATGATCGAGGCCGTCCGGGACGGCTCAGTGCCCGCCCAGGCGCAGCGTGCGGCTGGCGGCGAGCAGGGCCAGCAGGTTGGGGTCGCGCTCGCGGGCGCGGAGGAAGCACAGCGCGATGGTCTGGCGCACCGCGTAGCGTTCCTGGAGCGGGATCAGCCGGACGCTGGGCGGCAGCACGGCGCGCACGCGCCCGGGCAGCAGCGTGCAGCCGATGCCGCCGCCGACCAGGTTCATCAACGAGAAGATGTCGTTGGTCTTCATCACGATCTGCGGCTCGAAGCCGGCGATGCGGAAGGCGTCGACGAAGCGGCTGTAGGTGACGAAGCCTTCCTGCAGACTGACGAAGCGCTCCTCGGCGCAGTCCCGCAGGTCGATGGCGGCGAGCGCGGCGTAGGGCGACTGGGCCGGCGCGGCGAAGAAGACGTCGTCGTCGAAGAGGGCGTGGGTCTCGAGTTCCGGTGCGGACTCGGGCAGGCCCATGACGGCGGCGTCGAGCGTGCCGTCGCGCAGGCGCTGGGTGAGGTCGGAGTTGGAGCCCAGGATCAGCTCGGCCTGCACCTCGGGCTTGCGGGCCTTGAGCGCCATGATCATCGACGGCACGGTGCCGCTGGTCAGCGAGTACAGCGAGCCGATGCGGATGCGCTCGGCGCCGTAGCCGGCGATGGCGCGCGTGGCATTGATGCCTTCGTCCATGCGCTGCAGGATCTCGCGGGCGACGTCGGCCAGCGCATGGGCCGCGTCGGTGGGCTGCAGGTTGCGGCCCTCCAGCCGGAACAGCGCGCAGCGCGTGCCGGCCTCCAGCGAATGCAGCGCGCGGTGCACGCTGACCGCGCTCGTGCCCAGCCGCTCCGCGGCGCGCGCCAGGCTGCCGCTCTCCAGGAACGTGATCAGGATCTCGAGTTTGCGGAAGGTGATCTCTTCGCTGATGCGGGGGAGCATGGGTCAGGTGCCTTCGAAGGCGGATTTGACCGCGTCGATCAGACGCGCGTGGCGTTCGTAAAGCTTGCCGCCCTCCTGGAACAACTGGGGCAGGCTCTTGCGCAACTTGCCGCTGACGGCCCAGTTGCTCTCCTTCAGCGACCGGATGATCCGGTCGGCATCCTGGTCCGGCATCTCGATGACGCGCTTGATGGCAGCGCGCGCTTCATCGTTCCGCCGGAGCAGCAGGGCCTCCTCGGCCATCTCGTGCTCGACGGTCTGGCGCAGCACGCCACCCAGGTAGTGCGAGTGCGCCGTGAGGTCGGGGTACCGCCAGGCGTGGATGGCATCGCCGGACTCCAGAAACTCGAAATCCGTGATGACGCCATCGACGCAAGTGCGAAGGTCCCCGAAGCGATAGCTGTCGGTGTATCGCTTCATGAAGGGCTTGGAGATGGTTTCGAGCACGTGGTCGTACTCGGCCCGCGCGCGGGCACTGCCGGCGATGGTGGCCGAGATGGGCACGACGATGTTGGGCGGGACGAGACCGTCGATGGCCAGCAGGTGATTGATCAGGAAGCGGTGTGCCCGACCGTTGCCGTCGGCCAAGGGGTGCAGGTAGACGAAGGCGAAAGAGATGGCGGCGATACGCGCGACGCCTCCAACGCCGCGCGTGCGGAGTTCGAGTTCGCGCAACGCCGTCAGCATCGGTTCAACCAAGTCCTCGGATGGCGCGATGTAGTGGACGATCTGGCCGCGAAACGTGCTTTCTCCGATGAACACGGGAGACTGCCTGATGCCAATGCGCAGCGCCGCCTCGCCGAGCACCGCCCGCTGGAGGATTTCGAGGTTGGCAGGCGACATGGCATCGTCCATGTGTCCGCTGTATTCCTGGATGACGGAGGCAAATCGCTTGACGCGATCCTCCTTGTCGGCCTCGTGCTCGATGGCGAAGCTGGCACGCGATTCCTTGAAGGTCAGCCACGTCGCGCTGCGCAACAGGATCTCTGGGCCGTAGAGGTCGTCCAGGTTCTTGACGCCGGTCTGGACGTCGTAGTCCCAGTCCCGCTGTTCGGGAGGCCCCAGGAAGACCAGTGGGCAGAACGCTGGCATCCCGGGCATGTTGTCGTTGACGCGCCAACGGCGATTGCGTTCAGGTCTTGCAGCGCAAAGGTAAAGATCCCCGGCAATGGCGTCGACATAGCCCACCGTCGAGCGGCAATCCGGCACCGGAAGAACAGCTCCAGTGAACCACTCGAAGAGGAAGCCGGCTCGCCGCGCATAGAGACCTGTGGGTTCCCTGCGTATCCAAGCCGCGACTTCCTCGGGATCGAGCACGGCGAAGAGCCGGGAGAAGAATTCGAAGTTCAAGCGTTCGTACTTCAGACCGAACTCGAAATGTCCAGCGAAGTTGTCCTCGGGCTGGTACCTGGATGTCCATGTCCGAAGCTCGCGCCCGCCCGCTTCTTCGCGTTGGAGCCGTGTCCCGATCCGGCTCCGGGTGAACAACGGCTGCACGAGCCGAAGCTGATGCAGCTCTGCCAGTCGCTGAAACCCGATGTGGACGTCGGCCATCACGTGAAATCCGCTAGAGGATCAGGCATTTTGCTAGAGAAACCGTGCATCCGGAGAAATCCGCTATAGCGAGGTCTCCGGCTGAGGTCGGCCCACGATCGGACCCCAACAGGACTCCAGCGCATCATCCAGCCGCGCCTGCCAGTACGCGGCCGTTGATGACGGGCTGGCGGCCTTCGTCAGCGCCTGCAGCGGCGCGATCAGCCGTGGATCAGCCAGGGCCTCCGCGGCATCCAGTTCATAGACATGGCAATCGGGTGTGAGCCGCTTGATCAGCGCTTCGACGATGCCGTCGTCACGCCGCCGGGCCAGGCCGACCAGCGCTTCGCCGCGCACGTCGAGGTCGGTGTCGTCGAGGTTGCGCCGCAGCGCCGCGCGGATCTCCGGCGAGTCCTCCATCCGCAGCGAGCCGAGCGCGAAGGTGGCCCAGTCGCGCACCTCGTCCGACGGGTCCGCGCTCAGGCGGATGAGCCCCGCGATCGTCTCGGGTTCCTCGTAGGACCCCAGCGCCACCGCGACCTGCCAGCGCATCCTGGCGTCGGGATGCGAGGCCAGTCGCAGCAGCGCCTGAACGCTCTCGCCATGCGGCCGCAGCCCCAGCCCGCCCACCGCCGCGCGGACCACGTCGTGATGCGGATCGGCCAAGCCGCGCAGCAGCAGGCGCTGCGTCTCCTCCTCGGCGTACAGGGCGAGCCCAGCCGGGGTGCGGCGACTGAGCTGCGCGGCGATCGAGACGCCCACGGCCCGTCGCCGGACGTTCGGGCTCGCGCACAGCGCGACGACCCGCGCCAGCAGCGCGGGCGATCCGCGTCGCTGCAGGGCTTCGATCGCGCGCCAGCCCTCGTCGGCGTGCCAGTGCCGCAGCGCATGGCGCAGCAGGCGATCGACACCGAGGGACTTCCAACGGGGGCGGGCGGTGCGCTTCATCGGGGCGGCTCGCAGTCGCGGAGCCCCGACTCTACCGAGCCCGGCGCCGCGCGCCTGACGCTCATCCCGGTGGCAAGGGCCACCGGCCTCCTGGCGAGGCCGGCGACCGCTCACCGCGTCGCGGTCTCCTCTTCGCCGGTCGGCAGGCGCAGCGCGCCGGTGTTGTAGTCGTACTCGAACACCTCGCCATGCCGCGCCCAGCTGACCGCCGTCTGCAGCACGGCGCCGGCCTCGGCATCGTCCAGGTGCTCGCTCAGCAGCCGCAGCACCGGCTTGTCGGGCATCTCGCCGCTGGGCTCCTGCTCCAGGCTGTGGCGGATGTGCGCGATCAGCGGCACGTGGGTGACCAGCTGCTGCCCGAAGAGATCGCGCCGCAGGCCATGCGAGCCCTCGACGTAGCGCCGGCCCAGCGAGGTGAGCTGCAGGTCGCCGCTGTCGAGTTGCGCCAGCCCCAGCAGCGCCAGCGCGTGCGCCACCGGCAGCAGCTCCGCGTCGGGCAGGCCGGCTTCCTCGCAGAGCTGCGGCAGGTCCGCGCGGCCGTCGAAGGGCGGATCGGCCAGCAGCTCCAGCAGGCCGTCCATGCGCGCCACGTCGGCGGCGGGCAGGCGCTCGGCCAGCGGGGCCGGGGCGACCGCCGCATCCACCGTGCCGGCCGCGCGCGTCGGGCGCGCCGCGCCGGCGGTCATCAGCGCGTAGACCTCGTCGATCAGCGCGCGCACGTCGGCGCTCTCGGGATCGCGCGGTCGCGGCAGCTGCACCGACAGCTGGCAGCGGATGCGTCCGGGATCGCTCGCGAAGATCAGCACGCGGTCAGCCATCATGACGGCCTCCTCGATGTTGTGGGACACCACCAGCATCGCCTGCGTCGGCATGTGCCCGCCGTCCCACAGCTCCAGGATGTCCTCCCGCAGCCGCTCGCCGGTCAGCACGTCCAGCGCCGAGAAGGCCTCGTCCATCAGCAGCACGTCCGGCTCCGTCACCAGCGCGCGCGCGATGCCGACGCGCTGCCGCATGCCGCCCGACAGCTCGCGCGGCAGGGCGCCCTCGAAGCCCGACAGGCCGATCAGCGCGATCGCCTCCTCGGCCTTGACCGCGCGTTCGGCCTTGGCCACGCCGCGCGCCTCCAGGCCCAGCTCGACGTTCTGCTGCACCGTCAGCCAGGGGAACAGGGCGAAGGACTGGAACACCATGCTGATGCCGCGCGCCGGGCCCGACAGCGGCTGTCCGCGATAACGGACCTGGCCGGCATCGGCCGGCACCAGCCCGGCCATGATGCGCAGCAGCGTGCTCTTGCCCGAGCCCGACTGCCCCAGCAGCGCGACGATCTCGCCCTCGCGCAGGTGGAAGTCCACGTCCGCGAGCACCGGCCGCGGATGCCCGTCGGCCGAGCGGAAGCGCTTGCCGACGCCATGGAGTTCGATGATGGATGCGGTCATGCGGTGCTCCTCACAGATGCATGCGGTCCTCGGCCAGCCGGTACAGGCGGCGCCAGACGAAGTGGTTCAGGCCCATCACGAAGACGCACATCACGCCGATGCCCAGCGCGATCCGCGGGAAGTCGCCCTTGGCCGTCATCTCCGCGATGTAGCTGCCCAGGCCATGCGCCTTGAGCGTGGTGTCGCCCCAGGACACGTACTCGGCCACGATGCTGGCGTTCCACGAGCCGCCGCTGGCGGTGATCGCCCCGGTGACGAAGCTGGGGAAGACCGCCGGCAGCAGGTAGCGGCGCCATTTCAGCCAGCCGCTCAGGCCCAGGTTGCGCGCGGCGTGCCGCAGCTCGGCCGGGATGTTGGACGCGCCGGCGATGACGTTGAACAGCAGGTACCACTGCGTGCCGAAGATCATCAGCGGCGAGAGCCACACGTCCGGATCGAGCTTCCAGCGCACGATCAGCACCACGACCACCGGGAACAGCAGGTTGGCTGGGAAGGCCGCCAGGAACTGCGCCACCGCCTGCAGGCGGCCGGACCAGCGCGGATTCATCCCGATCCAGATGCCCACCGGCACCCACACCAGCGCCGCCAGCGCGATCAGCACCAGCACCCGCGCCAGCGTCACCAGGCCCAGGCCGACCACATGACCCGCTTCGGACCAGCCGACCTCGGCATGGACGAAGCGCACCAGCTGGTACAGCGCCACCATCACCGCGGCGGCCAGCACCGCATCCCAGGCGCGCTGCCACGCGGCCACGGCGATGCGCGGGCGCGCGCGGATCGAGGTGCCGTCATGGTGCCGGCGGAACCAGACCAGGCTGCCCTCGAGCCGGTCCACCAGCCACGCCGCGGCGCGGCGCGTGAACGCGGTGCGGCGCAGCCAGTTCAGCATCCAGGAGTTGGGCGCGTTGTCGGTGCCGCTGTCCTCGAAGCGGAACTTGTCGGCCCAGGCGACCAGCGGCCGGAACACCAGCTGGTCGTAGAGCACGATGCCCACGAGCATCGCCACGATCGCCCAGCCGATCGCGCCGAGGTCGCGCGCCTCGATCGCCATGGCGATGTAGGAGCCGACGCCGGGCAGCTTGATGCTCTGGTCGGAGACCGAGATGGCCTCCGACGCGACGACGAAGAACCAGCCGCCCGACATCGACATCATCATGTTCCACAGCAGTCCGGGCATCGCGTAGGGCAGCTCCAGCCGCCAGAAGCGCTGCCAGCCGGAGAGCTGGAACACCCGCGCCGCTTCGTCGAGCTCCGAAGGCACGGTGCGCAGCGACTGGTAGAGGCTGAAGGCCATGTTCCAGGCCTGCGAGGTGAAGATCGCGAAGATCGCCGCGCACTCGACGCCCAGCAGGTTGCCGGGGAACAGCGCGATGAAGCCGGTCACCGTGATCGACAGGAACCCCAGGATGGGGATGGACTGCAGGATGTCGAGCATCGGCACCAGCACCTTCTCGGCGGCGCGCACCTTGGCCGCCAGCACCGCGAAGACCGCGCTGAAGAGCAGCGCCAGCACCATCGCTGCCAGCATGCGCAGGTTGGTGCGCAGCAGGTAGTAGGGCAGGTGGGACGGGTCCAGCGACAAGGGCAGCGGATCGCCCAGCGCGAAGGGACGCGTCATCTGCGCCGCGCCGTAGGCCAGCAGCACGAGCAGGCCCAGCACCAGCGGCAGCAGCGCCCAGTCCCAGCGATTGGTGCCCGCCTCGACCACGGGGCGGGGGAAGAATTGGCGGCGGTCCATGCGCGCTCTCTTCTCTACATGGATTCCAGGGAACAGACGACCCCCTGGGGCCCCCCGCGCGAAGGTCCGCAGGATGCCTGCGGCGGCCTTCAGAAACCTGTCCACTGTCTGTCCGCTGTCTGGCCGCGCGCGACCCGCGCGTTACCCGCGCGCTACCTGCGCCTCAGCGGCGCAGGCCTTGCGCCACCTCGAAGAAGGAGCCGAGCAGCAGGCTGTCGCGGCGCTCCTTCAGGCAGTACAGATGGGTCTCGGTGAAGGCCGGGTCGCCCTCGATGCGCACCGGGCGGAAGCGCGCGTCGGGGATGAATTCCGCCTCGGACACGACGCCGATGCCGATGCCGCGCGCGGCCGCCTCGCGCAGCGCCTCGCGGCTGCCGATCTCCATCGCGACGCGCGGCGTGATGCCCGCCTGGCGCAGCGCCGACTCGAGCGCGCGGCGCGTGCTCGATCCGGCTTCGCGCTGCAGCAGCGGCTGCTCGGCCAGCTCCCGCAGCGACACATGCTCCCGCGCGGCGAAGGGATGGTCGAGGTGGACGAAGAGGATGATCGCGTGCCGCGCGTAGGCCATGGTCTCGAAGCCCGGCGCGTCGTGGAAGCGCGCCAGCACGCCGACGTCGATCACGTAGTTCTCCAGGTCGCCGAAGACCTGCGCCGAATTGCCCAGCCGGATCGAGACGTCCACCTTGGGATAGCGCTGGCGGTAGGCGTCGACCATCTCGATGACGTGGAAGGGACCCACCGCGCCGAGCTTGAGCTGCCCCCGGGTGAGCTCCCCGCAGTCATGCAGCAGGTTGTAGGCCTCGACCTCCAGCGCGGCGAGCTGCCGGGCGATCGGCAGCAGCTGGTGGCCGACGCTGGTCAGCTCGATGCGATGGCCGCGGCGGTGGAAGAGCTCCACCTTGTGCTGCTGCTCCAGGCCCTGCACCTGCGTCGTCAGGGTTGGCTGCGAGAGCCCGAGCGCCCGCGCCGCCGCGCTGAAGCTGCCATGGCGGGCGACGGCGAGGAAGGCGCGGAGCTTGGCGGCGGACATGTATAGACGCTCTCGATGATTTCTTGCGGTTGGCCATATTGATTCGATCGAGTGACGGTCACGTGACGTTCCTACGCTGCGTGGGCAGTTCCCCCTCAACCCAACCTGGAGTGCCCATGAACCGCACCCGTTTTCGGCCTGTCTGGCTGACGCGCGCAGGTCCTGGTGCGCGAGCTTCGACTACTACAAGGCCTCGCAGCAGTGCGACCTCAGCCAGAGGCGCGACGGCCTGCGTGGCGACGCCCTGTTCTACGCCGGTCGCGCGACCCGGGGCCCTCGCGGCACGGCCGACCTACGAGCAGGAGGCGTGGCCGATCGTCGGAGAGACCGAGCGGACGATCCATAGATCGCATGAATGCTTCGGTCGAGAAATCAACATGGGATCGATGGATCTGCTGTCATGTTGGATTCATAGAGTGCCGGCATTCGCTCACCACTCCTGGATGCCGCCATGTCCCATCCCCGCTTCTCCGCCGCGCGCCGCGCCGCACTGGGTGCCGCCCTGGTCCTCACCGTCTGCGCGGGCCTGCCGCGGCACGCATCGGCCCAGCCGCGGGCGCTGACCATCGGCCTGATCCCGGCCGAGGACTCCCAGGCCATGATCGAGTCCAGCCGGCAGGTGCTGGACGCGCTGCAGCAGCAGCTGGGCATGCCGGTGAAGCCCTTCGTGGCCACCGACTACAACGGCGTCATCGAGGCGCTGCGCGCGAAGAAGCTGGACGTGGCCTACCTCGGCCCGTTCTCCTACGTGCTGGCGAGCTCGGTGGCCGAGGTCGAGGCCTTCTCCGTCGCGGTGACGAAGAAGACCGGCCAGAGCGCCTACCGGAGCGTCATCCTCGCCCGCAAGGACAGCGGCCTGCGCAGCGTCGCCGAGCTCAAGGGCCGCAACTTCGCCTTCGTGGATCCGAGTTCCGCCTCCGGCCATCTGTTCCCCAAGGCAGGACTGCAGCAGACGGGCCTGGACCCGGACGCCTACTTCGGCCGCGTCGTGTTCTCGGGCTCGCATGACGCCAGCATCCTGGCGGTGGCCAACAGGAAGGTTGACGCGGCCGCTGTCGCGGACCGCATCTTCAACGGCGCGGTCGCCAAGGGGACGGTCAAGCAGGACGACTTCGTCGTGCTGTGGTCCTCCAGGCCGATTCCCGAATCGCCGATGGTCTGGCGCAAGGACCTCGATCCAGCGCTCAAGGAGAAGCTCGCCAAGGCGCTGGCCAATCTCAAGGACGTGAAGTGGGGCGACCAGGGCGTTCTCAACGGCTTCCAGCCGACCAGCGACGCCGCCTACGACGTGGTCCGCGACACCGCCAAGGTGCTCAAGCTCGACCTGCGGGGCATGAAGTGATCGCACTGCGTGGCGTCACCAAGCGCTTCGGCGACAACGACGTGCTGCGCGGCGTCGACCTGGACGTGCGGCCCGGCGAGTTCCTGGTGGTGCTCGGCCCGTCCGGCGCCGGCAAGTCCACCTTGCTGCGCTGCATGAACCGCCTGGTCCAGGCCGACGGCGGGACGATGACGATCGCCGGCCTGGACGCGCGTGGCGCTGCGCGTGCCACGGAGCTGCGTGAGCTGCGTCGGCGCGTGGCGATGGTGTTCCAGCACCACCAGGTCGTGCTGCGGCTCAGCGTGCTGAAGAACGTGCTCAGCGGGCGGCTCGGCGCGATGGCCGTCTGGCGCTCGGTGCTGCAGCTGTTCCGCGCGTCCGACATCGCGCTGGCCATGGCCTGCCTGGACCGCGTCGGCCTCGCCCACAAGGCGGCGTCGCGCACCGACGCGCTGTCGGGCGGGCAGATGCAGCGCGTGGGCATCGCCCGCGCGCTGGCGCAGCAACCGCAGGTGATCCTGGCCGATGAGCCGGTCGCGAGCCTGGACCCGCACACCGCCCGCCAGGCGCTCGGCTACCTGAAGCAGGCCTGCCGCGAGCTCGGCATCACCGTGGTCTGCAACCTGCACCAGGTCGACTACGCGCGCGAATTCGGCGATCGCATCGTCGGGCTCTCGCAGGGGCGCGTGCTTTTCGACCGGCTGCCGCGCGAGCTCTCCGAGGCGGAACTCGAGGCGCTCTACGCGGGCAGCGCCGCGCAGGCGGGCCTGCAGCTGATCGCGCCGGTGAACGTGCCGGTGAATGCCTCGATGAATGCGCCAGCGAATGACCCGGAGCGCATCGCCTCGATGGCCGCGTCGGCGCCGCCGGCCGCTACCGCCCCGACCTGGAGAACCGCATGACGACGATGACCGCTGTGGACCGCGCCGCCCGCGATCGCACCCGCTGGCTGGTGGCGCTACCCACCACGCCGGGCGGCTGGACGAAGCTGCTGGCGCTGATGGTCGCGGGCCTGTGGGCGCTGCAGTGGAGCGCCCGGGGCGCGCAGCTGAGCCCGGCCGAGCTGGCGAGCGGCCTGCCGCAGATCGCCGATTTCCTCGGCCGCACCTGGCCGCCGGACTGGCGCATCCTGGAGCGGCTGTGGGCGCCGGCGCTGGAGACGGTCCAGATCGCCGTGTGGGGCACGCTGCTGGGCGTGATCGGCGCGATCCCGGCGTCCTTCCTCGCGGCGCGCAACCTGCACGGACCCCGCTGGCTGTATCACCTCACCCGCCAGGGCCTGAACGTGACGCGCAGCATCAATGAACTGATCCTGGCGCTGGTGTTCGTGTCGGCCGTGGGACTGGGACCGTTCCCCGGCGTGCTGGCGCTGGCGGTGCATGGCGCCGGCATGCTGGGCAAGTTCTTCGCCGAGGCCATCGAGGAGATCGACGACGGTCCGCTCGAGGCGCTGCGCGCCACCGGCGCCCGGCCGCTGCAGGTGATCGCCTTCGGCGTGCTGCCGCAGGTGATCACCGCCTGGATCGCGGTGGTGCTCTATCGCTTCGAGGTCAACCTGCGCTCGGCGACGGTGCTGGGCATGGTGGGCGCGGGCGGGCTGGGCTTCGAGCTGGTGGGCAGCCTCAAGCTCTTCAAGTATCCCGAGACCGCGACCTGCATCCTCGTGATCACGGCGATGGTCGTCAGCGCCGACCTGGTGTCGAGCCGGCTGCGCCGCGCGATCCAGGATGCCGGCCGGCATTGAGCAGGCATTGACCGTCATCGAGCGCGAGGACCCGCCCATGACCCCCTGGACCTTCCACAACCCCGTCGACGTGCGGGCCGGCAACGGCGCGCTGGCGCAACTGCCGCGCCTGGTCGGCGCGCGCGACGCGCTGCTGATCGCCTTCCCGGAGGCCGACGCGCTCGGTCTCGTCGGCCGGGTGCGCGAGCTGCTCGGCGATCGCCTCGTCGCGGTCGAGACCGACATCCGCCCCAATCCCGACCTGCGCTGGCTCGCGCCGCTGTACGAGCGACTCTGGCGCGAGCATCGCGGCGCGCGCTGCGTGATCGCGCTGGGCGGCGGCAGCAGCATCGACTGCGCCAAGGCGATGCTGACGGCGACGCCCTCGGGCCGCTTCGATGAACTGCTCGATCACCTGGTCGACCCGAAGGCGGCGCCGCTGTCGGCGGATGCGCCGCATCGCGCGCTGATCGCGGTGCCGACCACCGCCGGCACCGGCAGCGAGGTCACGCCCTGGGCGACGCTGTGGGACGCCGCGCGCGGCCGCAAGCATTCGCTGCACCTGCCCTGGACCTGGCCGGAGGCGGCGATCGTCGATCCGTCGCTGATGGTGAGCCTGCCGGTGGGCGCCACGCTCGCCAGCGGACTGGACGCGCTGTCGCACGCGCTGGAGGCGCTGTGGAACGTGCATCGCAATCCGGTGTCCTCCAGCCTGGCGGCGAGCGCCGCGCGGGCGATCGTCGCGACGCTGCCGGCGCTGCTGCGCGAGCCGCGCCGGCTCGACCTGCGGGAGGCGCTGGCCGTCGCGGCGCTGCAGGCCGGCATGGCCTTCTCCAACACCCGGACCGCGCT
Source organism: Mitsuaria sp. BK041 (assembly GCF_014193085.1). Classification (NCBI taxonomy): domain Bacteria; kingdom Pseudomonadati; phylum Pseudomonadota; class Betaproteobacteria; order Burkholderiales; family Sphaerotilaceae; genus Roseateles; species Mitsuaria sp. BK041. Next base: position 493,234 of record NZ_JACHYT010000001.1, read on the forward strand.
GGCGCATTCGCTGTCCTACGACATCACCTTGACGCGCGGCACGGCGCACGGCATCGCCTGTTCGTTCAGCCTGCCGCGCGTGATGCGCCTGGCCTTCGGGCGCGACGCGGCGCTGGACGCGCGGCTGCTGTCGATCTTCGACGCGGTCGATGCCGACGGCGCGGTCGCCGCGCTGGAACGTTTCCTGGCCGCGCTGGGCGTGTCCACCGATCCCGCCGACTACGGCATCTCCCCCGACGACTGGGACGCGCGCGTCGCTCAAGCGCTGCGCGGCCCTCGCGGACGCAACTTCATCCAGGCCCTCGCATGAACGACGTTTCGATTGCCACCCCTGTTTCAACGGATTCGACGGACTCGACGAGCCACGGCGCGTCGACCGCCACGACCGCCGAGGCCCGGCGCCATTCGCGCCTGCAGGCGGTGATCTTCGACTGGGCCGGCACGCTGGTCGATCACGGCTCGCTGGCGCCGACGCAGATCTTCGTCGACGCCTTCGCGACCTTCGGGATCACGCTGACGCTGGACGAGGCGCGCGGCCCGATGGGGCTGTCCAAGCGCGACCACATCCGCACGCTGCTGGAGGACGACGGCCTGCAGGCGCAATGGCGCGCGCGTTTCGGCCGCGCATCGAGCGACGCGGACATCGACGCGATCTATGAGCGCTTCATGCCGATGCAGATCGCGCATGTCGGTCGTTACTCGGCGCCGATCCCGGGCGCGGTGGAGGTGCTCGCCGCGCTGCGCGGCGCCGGGCTGAAGATCGGCTCGTGCTCGGGCTATCCGCGCCAGGTGATGGACGTGCTGCTGCCGCAGGCCAAGGCCGATGGCGTCTGGGCGGACCACGTCGTCGCTGGCGACGAGCTGGCCGCGGGCGGCCGCCCGGGCCCGTTCATGGCCCTGGCCAACGTGCTGGCGCTGGGCATCGGCGACGTGCGCGCCTGCGTGAAGGTCGACGACACGACGCCCGGCATCGAGGAAGGCCGGCGCGCCGGCATGTGGACGGTGGGCCTGAGCCTGTCGGGCAACGAGACCGGCTTGACGCTCGAGCAGCTGCAGGCGCTACCCGACGCGGAGCTCGTCGCGCGCCGCGACGCCGCGGCGCGGCGGCTGACGGCCTCGGGCGCGCACCTGGTGATCGACTCGGTCGCGCAGCTGCCGCGGGCGCTCGCGGAGATCGAGGCCCGGATGGCGCGCGGCGAGCAGCCCTGATCCCTCCCGAACGGGCGGTCCCGGCTCCCCGCGTGCGAAACGCGTCCGTGCTCCGGCGGCCCGGGGGATGGGCGCTCCTATCATGGCCGGCGAACTTCCAGCCCCATGAGGTCGCCGTGTCCGCCAATCCCTCGATGCCTGCTCCCACGTCCTCGCGCCGCAAGCTGCTGGTGCTGATGCCGACGGCGGAGGAGCATCTGGCCCAGTTCCGCCAGCGTTATGACGTGATCTACGCGCCGACCGCCGAGGCGCGCGCCCAGGCGGTCGCCGGGCAGGGCGCGGAGATCGAGCTGGTCGTGACCATCGGCGCGGTCGGCCTGCGCGCCGACGAGATGGCGGCGATGCCCCGGCTGGGCGCCGTCGCGGCGCAGGGCGCCGGCTACGAGGCCATCGACCTGGCGGCCGCCCGGGCCCGCGGCCTCACCCTGTGGAACGGCGCGGGCACCAACGATTCCTGCGTCGCGGACCATGCAATGGCGCTGCTGCTGGCCTCGGTGCGGGCGCTCCCGCAGCAGGAGGGCGCGCTGCGCGCCGGCCTTTGGCGCGACGCGCTGCCGCTGCGCCCCAGCGTCAACGGCCGCAAGCTGGGCATCCTGGGCCTGGGCACCATCGGGCTGCGCATCGCCAAGCGGGCGCTGGCCTTCGACATGGAGGTCGGTTATCACAACCGCCGGGAACGCCATGACGCGCTGGGCTCGCGCTACTTCGACTCGGCGCTGGCGCTGGCCGGGTGGGCCGACTTCCTCATCGTCGCCGCGCCCGGCGGCCCCGCCACCCGGCACATCGTCAACGCCGAGGTGCTGAAGGCGCTCGGGCCGCAGGGGCACGTCGTCAACATCGCGCGCGGCAGCCTGGTCGACACCGCCGCGCTGGCCGCGGCGCTTGCGGCCGGCGAGCTCGGCGGCGCGGCGCTCGATGTCTATGAATCGGAACCGAAACCGCCCGAGGCCCTGCTCGGCTTCCCCAACGTGATCCTCACGCCGCACATCGCCGGATGGTCGCCCGAGTCGGTGCAGGCGACCGTCGACCTGTTCCTCGAGAACGCCCGGCGCTGGGAGGCGGGCGAAGCCGTGCTGACGCCGCTTTGAAGCCGCCAAAAAAAAGTCCGCGGCCCCAGGGGGCAGCGGACGAAGACTTGAGAACTGAAAAGAAAGGTCCCCTGGACAGGGGACCCCGGCTCCGCGGACGGAACGAAGGCGGCGGCGGAAGCTAGGCTGTCAACCCAGCAGACCGGTCGCCAACCCCACGCAGGACATGACGCCGATGCAGACCACCCAGGCATCCGCGTTGTTCAACGAGGTCCAGACCGTTTGCTTGAGCATCTGCATTGCCATCTCCTGCTGCAGCCGGAAGTGGCTGCGATGGATGGCAATGTACTGTATGTCCATACAGTATTCAACAGGGGATCGCCGGATTGTGCGCCTCGCGCCACGGCGACCCGCTGATCGACGCGCCCATCACCTTTGGCGCCGGGCCCGGCACGCCGGGTTGGAGCACAGGCCGTACAGCGCCAGCGCATGCTCCACCAGCTCGTAGCCGCGCTCCTCGGCGATCTCGCGCTGGCGCTGCTCGATGCCGGCGTCGTAGAACTCCTCCACCCGGCCGCAGGCCAGGCAGACCATGTGGTCGTGGTGCTGTTCGGAATTGAGCTCGAACACCGCTTTGCCCGACTCGAAATGCTGCCGCGCCAGCAGCCCCGCCTCGACGAACTGCATCAGCACCCGGTACACCGTCGCCAGGCCGATGTCGGCCTCCTCCAGCAGCAGCTGGCGGTAGACGTCCTCGGCGCTGAGGTGGCGTTGGTTCGACTGCTCGAAGATCTGCAGCACCTTGATGCGGGGCAGCGTCGCCTTCAGGCCGCTGGATTGCAGGCTCTCGATCTGGTGCTTGGGGGAGTCGGGCTTGTGCGAGTCGGGCATGGGCGGGCAGGGCAGGTGCGGACTGGCGATCAGGCGGCCGCGGTTTCGGGGTTCGGGGCGTCGTCCGGGTCCGGCGATGCGTCGGCCGCGGCGCCGCCCGGAGCGCCCTTGCGGGCGCCCTGCGGCTTGCGCAGCCACAGGTAGAGGCCGCTGCCCAGCACGACGATGGTCGCCACGTCCAGCAGCGCCCACAGGATCTTCATCGGCATGCCGCCGTAGTCGCCGAAGTGCAGTGGCTGCGAGACCAGCAGCGCGGTGAGGTACCAGGGCAGTTCCGGCGCCGCTGTCAGCTGCGCCGTCCGGGCGTCCACCAGCAGCGGCTGCAGCAGCCGCGAGGTCAGCGGCGTGGTGCCCTTCAGGAAGATCGTGTTGTGGTGCGGGCTGGAGAAGGCCGTGCCCGGGAAGGCGATGAACGAGACCTTGCGCTGCTGGCCGTGATGCATCGCGGTGTCGAGCGAGGCCTGCAGCGGACCGCGGTCCCTGGCCGCGAGCAGCGGCTGGCCCTGGTAGGGGGCGAGCAGCGTGGAGACCTCGGTGTACTGCCAGTACTTCACCAGCAGGTCGGCCCAGGTGTTGATCATCCCGGTCGCGCCGACGACGAAGCACCACACCAGCGTGACGATGCCCACGAGGTTGTGCAGGTCCAGCCACTTGACGCGGGTGGAGCGGTCCTTGCGCACCGCGCCGAAGTCCAGCTTGCGCATGAACGGCGCATACAGCACCACGCCGCTGACCAGCGCGATCAGCAGCAGCAGGCCCATGAAGCCGAGGAAGAGCTTGCCCGGCAGGCCCGCGAACATGTTCACGTGCAGGCGCAGCATCAGGTCCATGAAGCCCTCGCCGACGCGGTACTCGCGCACCACCAGGCCGGTGCGGGCGTCGACGGCGACGGACTTGAAGTCCTCGGTCGGCGCCGGCGTCGGCGCGAGCGTGAACCACCACAGGCGCGGGTCGTCCTCGTTCTCGCCGGCGTACTGGATGACACGGGTCGGATGCACCGCGTTCGCGGCCTTGGCCATGACGTCCAGCGAGACCCGCTGCGCGTCCATGGCGGCGGGCAGCACGGGGGCCTCGATCTCGTCGCCGAGCAGGTGGCCGATCTCGTGATGGAAGATCAGCGGCAGCCCGGTCAGGCACAGCAGCAGCATGAACAGCGTGCAGACCAGGCTGGTCCACTTGTGGAACCAGCTCCAGACGCGGATGGCGCGCGAGCTCAGCATCGTCGTGTCCTCAGAAGTCGGCCGCCAGGCTCAGGTTGACGCTGCGCGGCTGGCCGACGACCAGGTAGCTCTGGTCCGGATAGCCGCCCGCGGACGCCCAGTACTTGCGGTTGGTGAGGTTGTCGATCCGCGCACGCAGCGTGAGCAGCGTGCCCTGCACCTCGAACAGATAGCGCGCGCCCGCGTCCAGGCGGGTCCAGGCCGGCACGCGCAGCGTGTTGGCGCTGTCGGCGAAGACCTTGCCGGTGTGCACGACGCGCGCGTCCAGCGCCAGGGCCTGCAGCGCGGGGACTTCCCATTCGGCGCCGAGGTTGGCCTGCACCCGCGCGATGCCCAGCGTGCGCTTGCCTTCGGTGGCGGCCACGCCGGTGCCGTGCTGCCTGGCGTCCAGCCAGGTCAGGCCTCCCAGCACCTTGAGCTCGCGGGTGGCCATGCCGAAGGCGGTCAGCTCGACGCCGCGATGGCGGTCCTCGCCCTGGGCGGTGTCCCGCGCCAGCACCGCGCGCGGCTTGTCGGTGGTGAAGTAGGAGGCGCCGAAGCCCAGGCGTCCGCCGTCGTACTTCAGGCCGACTTCCTTCTGCTTGGAGGCGTAGGGCGCCAGGTCGCGCGCCGGCTGGCCGTTCTGCGCGGCCAGGCTGTCGCCCTTGTTCAGGCCCTCGATGTAGTTGCCGTAGACCGACAGCTGCCTGGACAGGCGGTAGACGATGCCGGCGACGGGGCTGGTCTTGCTCCGGTCGTAGGTGGTGACGACGCCACCCGGCGTGATCGTGTCCAGGAAGCGGACCGTGGCGCTGATCGAGTCGACCTTGAGCGTCTGGTGACGCAGGCCCAGCGTGATCAGCAGCGAGTCGTCCAGCAGCGACAGCGTGTCGCCGATGGCGACGCTGCGGTTGCGGATGCGGGTGTTGAGCCGCGGGTCGTCGACGCTGTTGCCGACGTACACGCTGTCCGAGAACGCGGGCAGCGCGCTCCGGGCCGGCGTGTAGAGGTTGGTCGGCTGCGTGTTCAGGAAGTCCATCGCGTAGCCGTTCTTCGTGTCCAGCGAGAACACGGCCGCCGAGACCACCCATTCATGCCCGACCGAGCCGGTGCGCAGCTTGCCGCGCAGGCCGGCCTCGCCGGTGTCGACGCTGTCCTTGCGGCCGTTCTCGAAGCGGTAGAAGGTGCCGTCGCCGGTGGCGGCGTCGGTGACCGTGAGGTTGCCCAGCCGGTTCGCTTCCTTGCTGCGGCGCGCGCCGTAGGCGGCCCAGGCGGTGACGGCGTCGTTGAGGTCCCATTCGCCGCGCAGCGTGCCGAAGGCGTCGCGCTCGTTGGAATAGGTCCAGGGCTGGGCGTAGTTGGCCTTGTTGTCCGGCAGCGCCGGCATCGCGCTCAGGCCGTTGACGGTGACGCTGGGGCGCGTGCGGGTGAGCTGGTTGTCCTGCCAGCCCAGGTCGGCGCTCAGGCGGACGTCGCGGCTGCGCCAGTCCACGCCCAGCGCGACGACGCTGGTCCGCGCCTTCTCGTCGTCGACCGCGGTGCCGCCGTCGCGGTAGGCGGCGTTGAAGCGCACGCCGGTGGCCTTGTCCGGACCGAAGCGCCGCGCGACGTCCAGCGCCGCGCCGCCCGCGCCGCCGCTGCCGGCGTTCACCGTGAGGCGCGTCAGCGGCTCGACCGGCGCGCGCTTGGGCAGCAGGCTGATGTTGCCGCCGATGCCGCTGCCGTTGGGGCTCGCGCCCATCAGGAAGGCGGAGGCGCCGCGCAGCACCTCGACGCGCTCGAACAGCTCCGAGGCGATGTACTGGCGCGGCAGCAGGCTGTAGAGGCCGTTGTAGGCGACGTCGTCCGAATTCAGGATGAAGCCGCGGATGAAGTAGGCCTCCTGGAAGTTGCCGAAGCCGCGCGCGGCACGGATGCCGGGATCGTTCTGCAGCACCTCGGCGACGCTCCTGGCCTGGCGGTCCTGGATCAGCTCGTTGGTGTAGGCGGTGATCGAGAACGGGGTCTCGAGGTTGTCCTTGGTGCCGAGGATCCCGGCGCGCCCGCCGCGCGCCACCTGGCCGCCGGCATAGGCCTTGGACAGGCCCTGCTTGTCCGCGGTGGCGCTGACGGTCACCACCGGCAACTGGGAGGGCGCGTCGCCGTCCTTGTCCTTGGGAGCGTCCTGCGCGAAGGCGGCAGGGGCGGCGAGGGCGCACAGGCCCAGGGCGATGGCGAGCGCCAGCGGGCGCTTCGGGAAGTGATTCATGGGACGGGGACCTGGAGGGAGTTCTTCTTCGGGGAGGGACAGCGGCCGGCGCCGGGCCGGCACGGTATGGGTGACGGGCGTCAGGCCGCCTTGCGGGGCCGCCAGGCAAACCAGGCGATCACCGCCACCGGCACGCCCAGGCCGATCCACGACCAGACGTCGCCCCAGGCGTCCGACACCAGCGCCGACAGCAGGCCGGAGGTGCTCAGCACGCCCAGCGCGATCGGCCAGGACCAGAGACGGCGGGATTCGGGAGACCACATCGGCGGACGCTCAGCTTGCAAATAACAATTATTCGCATTCTAGAGCGAAGCGCAGCCCGGCTGGGTGGCGGGATCTCCCGTTTGGGCGGTGGGAAAGCGGAGGCTGAAAGCGCTGCCGCCCCTTTTGGGGGCGGCAGGGGGGGCGAAGGCCGGGCGACCGCTAGACGGTCGCGCGGGCGGCCGCCGCCGGGGTGGTGCGTTCGGCGCGCTCGGCGTCCTGGCGGGCGAGGTACTGGTGGATGCTGGCCACCACCTGCGCGCCTTCGCCGATCGCGCCGCCGACCCGCTTGACCGAGCCCGAGCGCACGTCGCCGACCGCGAAGACGCCCGGGATGCTCGACTCGAGCAGCTCCGGCTTGTACTGCGACAGCGGGCAGGCGCAGGCGCGGCCGGTGATGATGAAGCCGGCCTGGTCCAGTTCGAGGCCGCACTGCGAGATCAGGCCGGTCTCGGGTTCCGCGCCGATGAACATGAACAGGTGCTGCAGTGCCAGCCGGCGCTGCTGGCCGTTGCGACGGTCGCGCCAGCAGACGGCCTCCAGCGAGTCGCCGCCTTCGAGCTCGCACAGCTCCTGGTGCGGCAGCAGCTCGATGTTGGCGGTGCCCTGGATGCGGTCGATCAGGTAGCGCGACATCGTCGCCGCCAGCCCCGGGCCGCGGACCAGCATGATCACCTTGGCGGCGTGATTGGCCAGGAACACCGCCGCCTGGCCGGCCGAGTTGCCGCCGCCGACGATCACCACCGTCTGCCGGCTGCAGATGCGGGCCTCGATCGGCGAGGCCCAGTACCAGACCCCCCGGCCCTCGAAGCGCGCCAGCGCGTCGAGGTCGGGACGGCGGTAGCGCGCGCCGGTGGCGATCACCGCGGTGCGGGCCCGCACCGTGCGGCCGTCCTCCAGCGCCAGGCGCAGCTCGTCGTCCTCGCCGTGGCGCTCGCAGCTCATCTCGGTGACCTTGGCCGGGATCAGCATGTCGGCGCCGAACTTCTGGGCCTGGACGAAGGCCCGGCCCGCCAGCGCCTGGCCCGAGATGCCGGTCGGGAAGCCGAGGTAGTTCTCGATGCGCGAGCTCGCACCGGCCTGGCCGCCGAACGAGCGGCAGTCCATCACCAGCACCGACAGCCCCTCCGACGCCGCGTACACCGCGGCCGACAGGCCCGCCGGGCCGGCGCCGACGATGGCCACGTCGTAGAGCTCGGGGCGCTCGCGCATGTCGACGATGCCCATGCAGCGGGCGACCTCCTCGTCGGTCGGGTCGACCAGCACGTCGCCGCCGGGGCAGATGACCAGCATCTGCACGCCCTCGCTCATGTACTGGTCGGCGAGCGCCTTGGCGTCGTCGTTCTGGTCGGGCTCGAGCTGCTGGTGCGGATAGCCGTTGCGGCCGAGGAAACTGCGCAGCCGCATCACCGGCGCGGCCTTGGCCCGTCCGATCAGCGTCGCGCCGCTGGCGCCGGCCTCGATCAGGCCGACGCGGCGCAGGATGAAGGCGCGGGTGAGGCGCTCGCCCAGGTCGGCCTCGGCGATCAGCAGCGCGCGCAGCTGCGGCGGGCTGACCTCGACCGCCTCGACCTCGGTTTCCGCGATCGCGTCGATGAACGAGGGCCGGCCGCTGAGCTGGCCAACCTCGCCCAGGAAACCGCCCGGGCCGTGCCGGTGGATCGGCGTCACGTGGCCGAGGCTGTCACGCTGGGAGACGGTGATCTCGCCGCTGAGGATCAGGGTCATGCCCATGCCGGCATCGCCGGCACGCACGACCCACTCGCCTTGGGAATAGCGCCGGAACCGGCCGAAGCGCGCGACGCGCGCGATGTCGGCGACGCCGAGCGTGGGAAACATCTGGGCACCGCGCGTGTCGGCGATGCTGGGCTGCTGGACCTGGGCCATGGGACCTCCTGGCGCGCACCCTAACCGACGGGCGGGCCAGCGGCAAGCGCCGGACGGGAGAGCGCGGCGCGCGGCGCCGGGCGGGGGACGGACGGCCGCTGCGCCTCCGGGGGAGGGGGGTCGCCGCCGACTCTGGCACCATGGCGGCCGCCCCTTCCTTCACGATCCGTTCCGGAGCCTTCGCCATGGACCTGCCTTCCCACCAACTGACGATGACCGTGCTGATGACGCCGGACATGGCCAACTTCTCCGGCAACGTGCACGGCGGGACCATCCTGAAGCTGCTCGACCAGGTCGCCTACGCCTGCGCCAGCCGCTTCGCCGGTCGCTACACGGTGACGCTGTCGGTGGACCAGGTGATGTTCCGCCAGCCGATCCATGTCGGCGAGCTGGTCAGCTTCCTGGCCTCGGTGAACTACACCGGCACCTCGTCGATGGAGATCGGCATCAAGGTCGTCACCGAGAACATCCGCGACCAGGTGGTGCGGCATGCCAACAGCTGCTTCTTCACGATGGTGGCCGTCGGCGAGGACGGCCGGCCGGTGCCGGTGCCGCCGCTGTCGCCGAGTTCCCCCGACGAGAAGCGCCGCTGGGAAGCCGCGATCGAGCGCAAGAAGCTGCGCCAGGAACTGCAGCGCCGGCACGACGAGCTGCGCAGCTCCACCCTGCCGGGCTGAGCCGGCGGCCTCAGCCGCGCAGCTGCGCCGGATCGAGGTACTGCTGGCGGAAGGTCTCGAAGTCGACCGTGTCGGCCGCCTCGATCGCCGCCTGCGTCTCCAGCGAGGCCCGCGCCGACTGTTCGAAGCGGGCCATCAGGCCCTCGGGCATCGGCTGCGCCAGCACATGGGCGCGGGCGGCCTCGGAGCGGGCCGCGACGAAGTCCAGGTGCGAGCACCGGTGTCCGGCGCTCATCGCCGCCAGCACCCGCGCCGACGGCAGCTCGTCCGGCCGCTCCCAGCGCTCGACGGCCTGGGCGAGCGCCTCGCGGTAGAGCGAGCCGCCCAGCGCCTCGTCGATCTTGCGGGCGATCGGCGCGAAGTCGGTCAGCAGCTCGCGGCCCCAGTCGCGCAGCGCGATCTCGCCGCCGCGGCGCTCCAGCTTCAGGCCGGGCTCGCGTCCGGCCGAGGCGGTGCGGTGCTGGTTGCGGGCCAGCGCGCCGAGTTCGTCCGGCGTGTCGTTGGGGCTGTCGGTCAGCCAGCAGTGCAGCAGGAAGATGTCCAGGAAACGCATCGTGCTGGCGGCGATGCCGACCGGCTCGAACGGATCCAGGTCCATGCAGCGGACCTCGATGTATTCGACGCCGCGCTCGCGCAGCGCATGCAGGGGACGCTCACCCGAGCGGATGGTGCGCTTGGGGCGGATCGTGCCGTAGAACTCGTTCTCGATCTGCAGCAGCGTGGTCGACAGCTGGTTGTATTCGCCGCCCGGATTGACCACGCCGACCTTCTCGTAGGCGGGGTAGGGGCGGGTCAGCGCGTCCTGCAGCGAGGCGGCGTAGCCGTCCAGGCTGTTGTAGCTGACCGCCAGCGAGGCCTGCGCGTCGCTCTGGTAGCCGAGGCGGCCCATGCGCAGCGAGGTGCCGTGGGGCATGTGCAGCGTGCCGTCGGTCAGCGGCTGCAGGCCGTGCTCGCGGCCGGCGACGAAGCTGGCGCACAGCGCCGGCGACGCGCCGAACAGCGTCAGCAGCAGGAAGGAATGGCGGCGGAAGTTGCGGATCAGCGCGAAGTGGTCGGCGTTGTCCAGGCCCGGCATCGACCAGTTGTAGTGGATGCCGGAGATGGTCTGCATGCGCCGCCCGTAGCGGTGGCCCAGGCCCATCCGGTAGACGCTCTTGGCGCGGCCGATGTTGGAGGCGCCGTAGCGGCCGATGGGGATGGTTTCATCGGCGGGCAGCAGGCAGGGCATGCTCGACGCCCACATCAGTTCCTCGCCCAGGCTGCGGTAGACGGCCTGGTGGATCTCGGTCAGCTGCGCCAGGCAGGCCTCGGCGGAGGCATGCACGCCGGTGATCAGCTCCAGCTGCGACTCGCTGAAGTCGGTGGTGACCGTCTCATGGGTCAGCGCGGAGCCGAGCGCGGTCGGATGCGGCGTCAGCGCCAGCGAGGCGGCGGTCGGCAGCGCGCGCAGGCTTTCCTTCTCCACGCCGCGGCGCATGCCCGCCAGACGGGCCGGATCCAGGGCCTCCAGTCGCTTCAGCCAATCGCTCAAAACCCGCTCCTCGTTCGATGTGGGCGCGCAAGTTAACAGATGTGCACGAATCCCGCTTGACTTGGCTTTCTCGGGTTTGTGCTAAGCGGGGTGAGGCGATCGACCGGCCTTCAGCGGGTCAACGGCCGGCAATCCCTCGCAACTTGCGGGCAATCCGCAGGCCGGAGGAGGCCTCGGGGGCCCGCCCTGGGCCGGACTCGCAGCGGGCCGGCGCGGGACCCGCTCCGGTGGGGAACGCAGCGGCTCAGGCCGGCGCGCTCATCCGTCGTCGCGTGCGCCGGAGCTGCTGATCCGAGCTGAAGCCGGCGGCCAGGGCCGCCTGCGCCGGCCGCTGGCCCCGCGCCAGCTCACGCCGGGCCAGTTCAAGCCGGATCGCGCGCAGGTAGTCGAGCGGCGTGGTGCCGCCGTGCTGGGTGAAGAGCCGGGTGAGGTGGCGCGGCGTGACATGGGCGACCTCGGCCATCCGAGCCAGGCTCCAGTCCGCGCGCGGGTCGCCGCAGATCGCGTCCTGCACCCGGTGCAGCGCGGGATGCAGGTGGTGGCGGTGCGCCAGCATCGGCGACAGCTCCGGGTCCTGCGCGCCGCGCCGCAGGTAGACCACCATCACCTGCGCCACCGACGCAGCCAGCGCCTCGCCGCAGTGCTCGGCGATGAGGGCCAGCACCAGGTCGATGCCGGCCGTGATGCCGGCGCTGCTGGCCAGCGGGCCGTCGAGCACGAACACCCGGTTGGCCTGCACGTCCGCGCCGGGCGCGGCGGCGCGCAGCGCGTCGAGCGATTCATGGTGCGTGGTGCAGCGCCGGCCCTCGAGCAGCCCGGCCCGGGCCGCGAGCAGGGCGCCGGCGCAGATGCTCAGCAGCCGGCCTTCGCCGCCGGCCAGCAGCGCCGTGCCCTCGCGATGCAGCCAGCGCTCGATGCGCAGTTCCTCCTCGCGCTCGACGGCGCCCGGCGCCGGGTCGTCCGGATGCGCATGCCGGCGGCCGCTCAGGATCAGCCAGTCGCGCGGCCCCAGCGCCGGCAGCGGCTCCAGCGCGGCCAGCGTCAGGCCGACCGAGCTCGAGGCCGTCGGCGACGCGGCGCAGTAGCGCAGCCGGAAGGCTTCCGGCTCGCCGCGGCGGCGCAAGGCCTGGTTGGCGAGCCGCAGCGCCTCGGCCGCGCCGGCCAGGTCCAGCAGCAGCGTGTGGCGCTCGACCAGGATCCAGACGTCGACCGGGTTGTCGTCCGGTCGGCGCGCGGCCAGGGGAGAGTCAGGAAAGGACATCGCGGCAGTATGCCCCCGGGGCATTCGGGAATGGGGCTCAAGGGAGAGCGGGCTCCCGGCGCGGGCGAGCGCGCCGCGCCGTGGACCCGCCGACCATCAGGCCGCGACGGCGCTGCGCTGGGTGGCGCGATCGAGCGCCGCCTCGACGTCGACGATCTGCGCGAACCGGTCCTGCAGCGCCACCTCGGTGCGCAGCTTGAGCTCGTCCACGCCGACGACCACGCCGCTGGCATGCCGGATGGGGAAGGTGAGCGTCGCCTCGGTCACGTAGTCGACGGTCCAGCCCTCGTCGCTGGCGTGGCGCGTCGTCGTCTCGCAGCACTGCTCGGTGCGGATGCCCGCGACGATCAGGCGGCGGATGCCGTGCTCGGTCAGCCAGATCGACAGGCCGGTGCCGGCCAGCGCGCTGTGGCGGCGCTTGAGGAACTCGGCGGCGATGGGCACGTTGGCCAGCTCGGCCATTGGGCGCACGTGGCCGCTGACCAGCGAGAAGGGGTTGTCCGGCGTGGCCGGGCCGTCGGTGTGGAGGATGCGCACGATCGGCAGGCCGCGTGCGGCGGCGCCGGTCAGCAGCGCGTTGGTGCGGGCCATGTAGGGCTCGAAGCCGGCCGGGTCCCAGTAGGGGCGGTGGCGGAAGGATTCCTGGACGTCGATCAGCAGGACGGCGGTGTCGGCGTCGGGACGGAAGGCGGTGGCGGCGGTCATCGGGGGCTCCATCGAGCAGTGGGTGATGGACGCCATCGTGCCGACGGACGCGCGCGGCGTCGCGCCGTCGCAGGACCAGTCGCGGTCAAATCAGGACATCGGACGTGCCACGATCGCAGCCCTCACCCCCGCCCCTCTCCCGCAAGCGGGAGAGGCGGCAAGGCGGCGCGGCGCTTTCCTTGGCAGGAGGGAGAGGAGCAAGGCGGCGCGGCGCCTCGCCACTCGACCGATCAGTCCTCGCGCGTGGTGCGCTGGGCCAGCGGCAGCTTGGCCTCGAGGTCCAGCGCGTCCCAGCCCTTGCGGCCGATGCGACGCAGCGTGTCGATGTTGGCCTCGTAGATCGCGTCGGTGTCCGGCATGGTCTCGACGGCCCGCTCGATGCTCTCCTCGCGCAGCAGGTGCAGCGTCGGGTAGGGCGAGCGGTTGCTGAAGTTGTCGACGTCGTCCGCGTCGGTGCCCTCGAACTGGTAGTCGGGGTGGAAGCTGGCCACCTGCAGCACGCCGTCCAGGTCCAGGTCCTCGACCAGCGCGTCGGCCGCGCCCAGGAAGTCGTTGAAGTCCAGGAAGTCGTTGAGCACCCACGGATGGACCAGCAGCGTCGTCTCCGTCTCCTCCGGATCGGCGCGGTTGAGCGCCAGCAGCTCGCGCGCCAGGTCCTTGAGCAGTTCCTCCGGCGTGTGCGCCGCGCTGACCACGGTGCGCAGGCGCTGGTTGACCTCCACGCTCTTGGCGAAGGGGCACAGGTTCAGGCCGATCACGGCCCGCTGCAGCCAGCGCTGGGTGTCCTCGCGGACGGTCTTCTCTTGGTCGGGCGCGATCGGGGCGGTCATCGGGCGTGGGGCTGGAGTCGAAGAAGAGGGCGGGGCGCGGAGGGCGGGGGCGGCCCTCAGGCCTGGGCCGGGCGCGGCCGCTTGAACCAGGCGTCGACCAGCCGGACCCACATCGAGCCGCCCAGCGGGATCAGCTCGTCGTTGAAGTCGTAGCTCGGGTTGTGCAGCATGCAGGGCCCCAGGCCGTGGCCGCCCTCGCGGTGGCTGCCGTCGCCGTTGCCGATCAGGAAGTAGCAGCCCGGCACTTCCTGCAGGTAGTAGCTGAAGTCCTCGGCGCCCATGGTGGGCTCGAACTCCTGCACATTGGCCGCGCCCAGCATTTCGGTCAGCACGCCGCGGGCGAATTCGGTCTCGGCCGGGTGGTTGATCGTCGGCGGGTAGTTGCGGTGGAAGCTGAACTCGCACTCGACCTCGAAGGCGGTGCCCGTGGCCTCGGTCAGTTGCCGCATGCGGCGCTCGATCAGGTCCAGCGTCTCCAGCGTGAAGGTCCGCACCGTGCCCTGCAGCTCGCAGCGCTCGGGGATCACGTTGGTCGCCTCGCCGGCGTGGATCATCGTCACCGAGATCACGCCCGCGTCGATCGGCCGCTTGTTGCGGGTGATGATGGTCTGGAAGGCCTGCACCAGGTGCGCGGCCACGACCACCGGGTCGGTGCCCAGGTGCGGCATCGCGCCGTGCGCGCCCTTGCCCTTGATCACGATCTTGAATTCGTTGCTCGAGGCGAAGACCGGTCCGGTCTTGAGCGCGAACTGCCCGGCGGCCATGCCCGGCCAGTTGTGGACGCCGAACATGGCCTCCATCGGGAACTTGCGGAACAGGCCGTCCTTGATCATCTCGCGGGCGCCGCCGCCGCCCTCCTCGGCGGGCTGGAAGACGACATAGACGGTGCCGTCGAAGTCGCGATGCGCGGCCAGGTGCTTGGCCGCGGCCAGCAGCATCGCGGTGTGGCCGTCATGGCCGCACGCATGCATCTTGCCGGGATGCTTGCTCGCGTGCGCGAAGGTGTTGTGCTCGGTGATGGGCAGCGCGTCGATGTCGGCGCGCAGGCCCAGCGTGCGGCCGCTCCTGCCGCCGTCGCGGCCCGGGATGATGCCGACCACGCCGGTCTTGCCCAGGCCGCGGTGGACCTCGATGCCCCAGTCGGTCAGCGCTTTCGCGACCACGTCCGAGGTGCGGTCTTCATGGAAGCAGAGTTCAGGATGCGCGTGCAGGTCTCGTCGCAGCTTGGCGATGGCCGGCGCGTCGGCCAGGATGGGTTCGATCAGCTTCATGGGCGGGCACTCCGATGTCATCGCGACAGCGCGTCGGGCTTGCCGCGAGCCAGAAAGGCCGCGGCGCCGCTCAGGGCGGCGCCGCTGTGTCGGGCCAGTGTACCCGCCGCACCGCGAAGGTGCCCGACGCCGCCGCGCCCGTCCGGGCGATCAGCGCCGCGTCACTGCCGGATCAAGGCCGGATCAACGCTTCACGCGTCCGTCGCTGGTCAGCAGGGTCATCTCGACGAAGCTGGAGCCGACATGCTTGTTGGGCCGGAAGTTCACGTTGAAGCCGCCGAGGTTGTAGTTCTGCAGGCTGTCCAGCCCGGCGACCAGGCCCTCGCGGGTCGGGCGGGTCGCGCGGCGGATGCCCTCGCTGATGACCTTGGCGCCGATGTAGCCCTCGATGGCGGTGTAGTTGAACTTCTGGCCGGCCTTGGTCGCGGCCTGCTGGTATTCATGGACCACGCCGACCTGGGTGCCGAACGGGTAGGGCATGACCTGGCTGACCACCACGCCCATCGCGTCCTTGCCCAGTTCCTCCAGCAGCGCCTGGGTGCCGACGAAGGAGACGTTGTAGAACACGCCGCCGTAGCCGGCCTTGCGCGCGGCGCGGATGAAGGCGGCGCAGCTCTTGTAGGCGCTGATCATGACGATGGCCTCGGGCGGCGCGCCGGTCTGCACCAGGTCCTTGACCGCCTTGGCGACGTCGACGCTGTTGCGCTCGACGGTGGAGGTGGCCAGCGGCTGGATCGACAGCGGCTTCATCGCGCGCAGCACGCCGTCCAGGCCGGCCTTGCCGTAGGCGTCGTTCTGGTGGAAGACGGAGATCCGCATCAGGCCCAGGTGGGACAGCTGCTTCACGATCAGGGCGGTCTCGTCGTAATACGAGGCGCGCACGTGATAGACCCAGGGGCTGAACGGATCGCGCAGCGCCTCGGCGCCGGTGAAGGGCGCCACGAACGGGATCTTGGCCTGGTTGACCAGCGGCAGCGCGGCCAGCGAGGTCGGCGTGCCGACGTAGCCGAACAGCGCGAAGACGTCGTCGGCGATCAGCTTCTCGGTGTTGGCCTTGCAGCGGTCCGGCTCATAGCCGTCGTCCAGCGTGCGCAGCTCGATCAGGGTGCCGTTGATGCCGCCGGCGGCGTTCTGCGCGTCGAAGAAGAGCTTCGCGCCGGCCTGCATCTGCAGGCCCAACTGCGAGGCCGCGCCCGTCAGCGGCGCCGACTGGCCCAGCACGAGGCGTTTGCCTTGCGCGCGGACGGCCGTCGGGATGGGCAGGGTGGCGAGCGCGCCCAGGGCGCTGGCGGAGGCGAGGAGTTGGCGGCGATCCAAGAGAGGCTCCCAGGGGGTGCGATAGATGTTGTGGCGCCTGCCTGAGCGACTGACGCCAGGAGGCTCGACACGACCTATTTCGGCCCCCAGCAAGCGAGCTTAGCGGTTCGTGCGCCAAGCGTCGTCACCATGTTCGGTAAGAAAGCGCAAGCGTGTGGCGCCTGTGCAATAGTTGACGTTCCTCGCCCGCTCTCCAAGAACCGATCGTGAATCTTCCGCCACCGGCCCATCACCATGACGATCCGGCCCTCGCCCGGACGCCCGCACCGCCGTCGCGGGTGGTGAAGGGCGCCTGCCCGCATGACTGCCCCGACACCTGCGCCCTGCGCATCACCGTCGAGGACGGCAAGGTCGTCAAGGTGCAGGGCCAGCCGGACCATCCCAGCACCCACGGCGCGCTGTGCACCAAGGTCTCGCGCTACCCGGAGCGGACCTACCACGCGGAGCGCGTGCTGCACCCGCTCAAGCGCGGCAACGCCAAGCACGAGCCGCCGCGCTTCGAGCGCATCGGCTGGGACCAGGCGATCGCCGAGATCGCCGGCCGCCTGAAGGCGATCGCGGCGCGCGACCCGCAGGCCATCCTCCCCTACAGCTATGCCGGCACCATGGGCCTGCTGCAGGGCGAGGCCATGGCGGGTCGCTTCTTCAACCGGCTCGGCGCGTCCTGCCTGGACCGCACGATCTGCGCCTCGGCCGGCGGCGCGGCGCTGACGACCACCTACGGGCACAAGGTCGGCATGCACCTGCCGCACTTCGCCGAATCGAAGCTGATCCTCATCTGGGGCAGCAACTCGATCGCCTCCAACCTGCATTTCTGGACCTTCGCCAACCAGGCCAAGCGCGAGGGCGCGAAGCTGATCTGCATCGACCCGCGCAAGACCGAGACCGCGGACAAGTGCCACCAGCACCTGGCGCTGCTGCCCGGCACCGACGGCGCGCTGGCGCTGGGCCTGATGCACGAGCTGATCGCCCAGGACTGGCTGGACCACGACTACATCGCCCGGCATGTCGACGGCTGGGAGGAGCTGCGCGCGAAGGCGCTGGCCTGGCCCCCCGAGCGCACCGCCGCCGAATGCGGCCTGACCGCGGACGAGGTGCGCGGCCTGGCGCGCGACTACGCGACGCTGGCGCCGGCGGCGATCCGCCTGAACTACGGCATGCAGCGCGTGCGCGGCGGCGGCAACGCGGTGCGCCTGATCGCGCTGCTGCCCTGCCTGACCGGCGCCTGGCGCCATCGCGCGGGCGGGCTGCTGCTGTCGAGCTCGGGCTGGTTCGCGCCCTTCAAGAACCCGACGCTGGAGCGTCCCGAGCTGCGCGCCGGCCGGCCCTCCCGCACGATCAACATGAGCACCATCGGCGACGACCTGCTGCGCGAGGCCTCGCCCGACTTCGGGCCGCGGATCGAGGCGCTGGTCGTCTACAACAGCAACCCGGTCGCGGTGGCGCCGGAGTCGCCGAAGGTGGTGGCCGGCTTCCAGCGGCCCGACCTGTTCACGGTGGTGCTGGAGCACTTCCTGACCGACACCGCCGACCTGGCCGACTACGTGCTGCCGGCGACCACGCAGCTCGAGCACCTGGACATCCACACCAGCTACGGCCACACCGACGTGCTGGTCAACGAGCCGGCGGTCGCGCCGCTGGGCGAGTCGCGGTCCAACACGCGGATCTTCCGCGAGCTCGCCGCGGCGATGGGCTTCGACGAGCCCGCCTTCCACGACGACGACGAGGCGCTGCTGCGCCAGGCCTTCCGCGACGACATCGACCTGGCCCAGCTGCGCGAGCGCGGCTGGTTCAAGCTGCCGCTCAAGGAGGCGCCGTTCGCCGAGGGCGGCTTCCCGTCGGCCAGCGGCAAGGCCGATGCGCGCGGGGCGGACTACGTGGCCAACTACGAGAGCCGGTCCAGCGCGCCGGCGCTGGCGGCGCGGTACCCGCTGGCGATGATCTCGCCACCGGCGCGCAACCACCTGAACAGCACCTTCGTGAACGTGAAGAGCCTGCGCGACATCGAAGGCGAGCAGGTGCTCGAGATGAGCGCCGGCGACGCCGCCGCGCGCGGCCTGGCCGATGGACAGCTGGTGCGGGTCTTCAACGACCGCGGCAGCTATGCCTGCCGGCTGGACGTCAGCGCCCGCGCGCGCGAGGGCGTCGTGCACGGACTGGGCATCTGGTGGCGCAAGCTCGGCGCCGACGGCCGCAATGTCAACGAGGTGACGCACCAGCGGCTCACCGACATGGGCCGCGCGCCGTGCTTCTACGACTGCCTGGTCGAGGTCGCCGCGGCCTGAGCGCCGCGCACGGACGGCGACGCCGATGACGACGCGGATCACGACGCCGATCGCGACGCGGATCCCTCGCGGACTGAAGGCGCTGTGCCTCGCGCCGCTGCTGCTGGCGCTGTTCGCGCTGGGCGGTTGCGCGCAGTTGTCCTATTACGGGCAGTCGCTGTCGGGCCATCTGTCGCTGGTGCGCGCGGCCAAGCCGGTCGACGACTGGCTCGCGCAGCCCGACCTGGATCCGGAAGTCCGCCAGCAACTGGTGCTGTCGCAGGCGCTGCGCGCCTATGCATCGTCGGAGCTGAAGCTGCCGGACAACGACAGCTACCGCCGCTACGCCGACCTCAAGCGCGGCGCCGCGGTGTGGAACGTCGTCGCGACGCCGGAGCTGAGCCTGCAGCTGAAGACCTGGTGCTACCCGATCATGGGCTGCGCCGGCTACCGCGGCTACTTCGATCCGCAGGCCGCGCGCGCGCTCGCGCAGCAGCTGCGCCAGGACGGCTACGAGCCCTACGTGTACGGCGTGCCGGCCTATTCCTCGCTGGGCTGGAGCAACTGGCTGGGCGGCGATCCGCTGCTCAACACCTTCATCCGGTATCCGGAGGGGCAGCTTGCGCGGATGATCTTCCACGAGCTCGCGCACCAGGTGGCCTACGCGAATGACGACACCACTTTCAACGAGAGCTTCGCGACCGCGGTCGAGCAGATCGGCGTCGCGCGCTGGCTGAAGGACCGCCCGGACGCATTGCGCGAGGACGAGCAGTCGCGCCGCCGGCAGGACGAGGTCCAGGCGCTGCTCAAGGCGACGCGCGAGCAGTTGCGCGAGGTCTTCCGCAGCACCGCCAGCGACGACGAGAAGCGCGCCGGCAAGGCCGCGGCCTTCGCGCGGCTGCGCGCCGACTACGAGGCGATGAAGCGGGACCGCTGGGGCGGTGACACGCGCTTCGATCGCTGGGTCTCGGGCCTGAACACGCCGGCGCTGGCGATCCAGGGCAGCTACACGGACCTGGTGCCGGACTTCCTCCGGTTGTTCGAGCGCCTGGACGGGGACTGGCCGCGCTTCTACGCGGAAGTCCAGCGACTGGCCAAGCTGCCCAAGGACGAGCGCCGGGCGGCGCTGTCCCGCTGAGGCCGAAGCCGCTTGGAGAGCCGCTTGCGAGGCTGCTTACTTCAGGCCTTCGACCAGGTCGATGTAGTCCTGCATCGCCTCGTCGCTGGTCTTGCCTTCCAGCGTCTTCCAGGCGTCCCACTTGGCGCGGTTGACGAAGTCCGTCATGCCGGGGCGATCGCCCTCGACATCCCCGGCGGTGGCCTGCTTGAACAGCGCGTACAGCTTCAGCAGGGTCTGGTTGTCCGGCCGCTCGGGCAGGGTCTTGGAATCGGCGACGGCCGCGTCGAACTGGTCCTTGAGGCTCATGTGTGTCTCCCGTGGCGATGAGCAGGGCGTCCCGTTGGCGACAATCGGGACGGACGGCCGCGATGTTACCCAGCCCACCTCCCGGCGCGGACTGGGGCCGCCTCTCTAGATGACGCATCATCGGGAGCGCATCGCCCGCCGCCAGAACCCCTTCCGCCAGGAGACCGCATTGCCCACTTCCGCCGCGTCGCGCCCGTCGCCCTCCCGCCGGAGCGCCAAGTCCACGCCGTCGAAGACGGCCGCACCGCCCGCGCGGTCGGCGTCGTCCGCGAGGGCCGCGAAGCCTGCCGGCCTCCCGCGTGACGCGGAGCCGATGTCCAAGGTCGACACCGCCTGGCTGCGCCTGGACACCGAGGCCAACCGCATGATCATCCACGGGGTGCTGCTGCTGAAGCCGACCATCGCGCTCGAGGACCTGCGTCGGCGCGTCGCCGAGCGGCTGCTGCGCTTCCCGCGCTTCCGGCAGCGCGTCGTCGAAACCGGCGACAGCGCCTGGTGGGTGGAGGACGCCGAGGTCGACATCGCCCGCCACGTGGTGCCCGAGACGCTGCCGCGCCGCCGCGGCCGACCGCTGGAAGGCGCGCTGCAGGACCGCCTGGCCGAGCTGGCCGCCGAGCCGCTCGATCCGTCGCGGCCGCTGTGGCAGCTGCACCTGATCGAGCATTACGACGGCAGCAGCGCGCTGATCGCGCGCGTGCATCACTGCATCGCCGACGGCATCGCGCTGATCGCGGTGCTGCTGTCGATCACCGATGGCGGCGCGGTGCCGCCGGCGCAGGCGGCGGCGGGACCGAAGAAGACCCCGGTGGGGAAGGCGGCGAAGGCCGGCTCGGTCGCGAGCGCCGAGGACGCCGAGCCCGAATGGCTCGCCGACGCGATGGTCAAGCCGATCCATGCCTGGACGGTGCGCGAGATCCAGGAACGCGCCGGCTCGGACCGCTCGGGCGCCGCGGCCGCCTCGCCGGCCGAGCGGCTCGGCCGCCAGGTGCTGGAGGACGCGGCGGCGCTGACCGAGGCGCCCGATGACGCCAAGACCCGCCTCAAGGGCAAGGCCGGCCGCGCCAAGCGGGTGGCCTGGGGTGCGCCGCTGGCGCTGGACGCCGTCAAGGCGGTGGGCAAGTCGATGAACGTGTCGGTGAACGACGTGCTGCTGAGCTGCGTCGCCGGCGCGATCGGGCTCTACCTGCGCGGCCACGGCGACGACACCGAGGGCCAGGAGATCCGCGCGCTGGTGCCGGTCAACCTGCGGCCGCTGGAGACGGCCTGGCAACTGGGCAACCGCTTCGGCATGGTGCCGCTGCCGATGCCGGTGGGCATCACGAATCCGGTCAAGCGGCTCTACGCGGTGCACGCGCAGACGCAGGCGCTCAAGAACAGCCTGCAGCCGGCGCTGTCGCTGGGGCTGATGGCGACCTCCGGCACGGTCGAGAAGGCGGCGCAGCGGGCGATGCTCAAGACCCTGTCGCGCAAGGCGACGGCGCTGATGACCCACGTGCCGGGCCCGGCGCAGACGCTGCGGCTGTGCGACTCGGCGGTCGAGCGCGTCATGTTCTGGGCGCCGCAGGCCGGCGACATGAGCCTGGGCATCAGCATCCTGACCTACGCCGGCCAAGTGCAGTTCGGCCTCATCGCCGACGCCGGGCTGTGCCCCGATCCGCAGGCCATCGTGGCCCACTTCGAGCCCGAGTTCCAGCACCTGCTCACGCTGGCGCTGATGCTCCCGTGGGAGACGAAGGACTGAGCGCCGGCCCGCCGTCCGCGCCATGCAGAACGCCGCCCGGGGGCGGCGTTCGTCGCTGGGGCAGGACGCCTTATTTGGCGGCCTTCTTCGCCGGCTGCGGACGGCCGGCGGCGGTCGGGTAGGCGGACATCACCTTGACCGGGTCGGCGCTGGCCAGGTACTCGGCGTACTGCGTCTGGGCGCAGGCGACCGGCTGACCGGAAGTGGCCTCGCCGCGGTACTCGCCGCGGTTGTAGACGAAGCGGTACTCGTTGGCGGCGGCCGGCTGCTCGAAGCGCACCGCGTGCTGGCTGGCGCACTCGGCGCGCAGGGCCTTGGCGTCGGCATTCTCGGCAGAGGCGGCGGCGGCATGCGCCATCGGGGCGGCCAGGGCCAGCAGGGCGGCGGAGATCAGGATGCGCGTCATGGAGTCGGTCCCTAGAGGTCGTTGAATGCGATATCCCTAATTTATAGGGTGTCGTTTTTCGACGCCAACCGCGACCAGGGGGGCTGGCCGCGCACGATGCCAGGGTTTCCTCGGAGGCCCGCCGCGGGACCGGATGCTAGTCCGCCGAAGCGCTAGGGCGGCTCCCGGGGGTCAGGCCGTGCCGTCCGCGGGCGCCTGGTACTTGCCCGCCAGCTGGAACAGGTGGTCCCGCGAGGTCGGCTCCAGGTAGGGCAGCAGCAGCCCCAGCACGTGGAAGGCGCCGCGCATCAGCGCCTCGCCGGCGCGGTCGGGCTCCAGCGCGTTGCGCGGATCGCGCACGTATTCGTAGCTCAGCCAGTAGCTCAGCAGCACCACCATCGCGTTGGCGGTGGGCACGGCCTCGCGCACCTGCATGGTCAGCGCGCCGCTGGCCTGCAGCCCGCCCAGCAGGCCCACCATCGCCTGCGTCTTCTGCTCCAGCACATGCTGGAAGTGCGTCTCCAGCTTGCGGTTCTTGGACAGCAGGTCGTTGAGGTCGCGGTACAGGAAGCGGTGCTGCCAGATCAGCTCGAACAGCATGTGGAAGAACAGCCAGGCGTCCTCCACGTTCCGCACATTGCCCACCGCGCCCAGCAGCTCCGACAGCGACTTGTCGTAGCGGTTGAACAGCGCGTTGATCAGCTCGTCCTTGGCCGGGTAGTGGTAGTACAGGTTGCCGGGCGAGATGCCGAGCTCCGCCGAAATCAGCGTGGTCGAGACGTTCGGCTCGCCGAAGCGATTGAAGAGGTCCAGCGTGACTTCGAGGATGCGTTCGGCGGTGCGGCGCGGCTTCTTGGTGGCCATGGGCCCGTGGGCGTGGGTGGGGGGAGGTGGGCGCATTCTGTCATGACCCCAGGCGGGCACGGGACGGCCCCGCTCCCTACAATCCGCGCCCATGCCCGCAAGCCCCCAACAACAGCCGGCCGCCATGCCCGCGCCGGCCGGCGGTCCGCCCGCCCTGCGATTCAGCAACGTCAGCAAGACCTACCGGGCCGGCCAGTTCCGCGCGCTGGACGGCGTCAGCTTCGACATCCAGCCCGGTGAGTTCTTCGGCCTGCTCGGCCCCAACGGCGCCGGCAAGACCAGCCTGATCAGCATCCTGGCCGGTCTGTCGCGCGCCAGCGGCGGGCAGGTGTCGGTGCTGGGCCATGACGTCGTGGACGACTACGCCAACGCCCGCAAGAAGCTGGGCATCGTGCCGCAGGAACTGGTCTTCGACCCGTTCTTCAGCGTGCGCGAGACGCTGCGCATCCAGTCCGGCTACTTCGGCGTGCGCCACAACGACGACTGGATCGACGAGCTGCTGCTCAACCTCGGCCTGGCCGACAAGGCCCACAACAACATGCGCCAGCTCTCCGGCGGCATGAAGCGCCGCGTGCTGGTGGCGCAGGCGCTGGTGCACCGGCCGCCGGTCATCGTGCTGGACGAACCCACCGCCGGCGTCGACGTCGAGCTGCGCCAGACGCTGTGGCAGTTCATCGCGCGCCTGAACCGCGAGGGCCACACCGTCCTGCTCACGACGCATTACCTCGAGGAGGCCGAGGCGCTGTGCCACCGCATCGCGATGCTCAAGCAGGGCCGGATCGTCGCGCTGAACCGCACCTCCGAGCTGCTTGCCGGCACCGCCTCGACGATGCTGCAGTTCAAGACCGACTCCGCGCTGCCGCTGGCGCTGGCCGAGCGCGCCCGCATCACCGGCCGCATTGTCCAGCTCACCGCGCACGACGCGGCCGAGGTCGAGCAGATCCTGGCCACCTTGCGCCAGGCCGCCGTGCCCATCGAGGACCTGGAGATCGGCCGCGCCGACCTCGAGGACGTCTTCCTGGAAATCATGCAAGGGGGCCGCGCATGAGCGCCAGCCATTTCCCGATCCGCCTCGAGGGCGCCCGTCCGCTCTTCTACAAGGAGGTGCTGCGCTTCTGGAAGGTCGGTTTCCAGACCGTGGGCGCGCCGGTGCTGACCGCGGTGCTCTACCTGCTGGTCTTCGGCCACGTGCTGGAGGACCACGTCAAGGTCTACGGCACCGTCGGCTACACCAGCTTCCTGATCCCGGGCCTGGTGATGATGAGCGTGCTGCAGAACGCGTTCGCGAACAGCAGCTCCTCGCTGATCCAGAGCAAGATCACCGGCAACCTGGTGTTCCTGCTGGTCACGCCGCTCTCGCACTGGGCCTGGTTCCTGGCCTACGTCGGCGCGTCGGTGATCCGCGGGCTGATGGTCGGCGCGGGCGTGTTCGTCGCCACCGTGTGGTTCGCGCCGCCGGGCATGGCCAAGCCGCTGTGGGTGCTGGCCTTCGCGATCCTGGGCGCGGGGCTGATGGGCTCGCTCGGCCTGATCGCCGGCCTGTGGGCGGAGAAGTTCGACCAGATGGCCGCCTTCCAGAACTTCATCGTGATGCCGATGACCTTCCTGTCGGGCGTCTTCTACTCGGTGCATTCGCTGCCCGCGTTCTGGCAGGGCGTGAGCCACCTGAATCCGTTCTTCTACATGATCGACGGCTTCCGCCACGGCTTCTTCGGCGTCAGCGACGCCTCGCCGTGGGTGAGCCTGGGCGTCGTGGCGATCGCCTTCGCCGCGGTGGCCGCGGTCGCGCTGGAGCTGCTGCGCCGCGGCTACAAGATCCGCCACTGAACCGTCGCGACGACCGCGCCGGCCCGGCCCTCGCAAGCCGGGCCTCTCCAAGCACGAAAGCGCCCGCGCGAGGCGCCCGAGTAGAATCCCGCCCCATCATGGCCGATCCGACCCCCGCAGAAGTCCAGAGCTACATCGCCCAGGGTCTCGCTTGCAGCGAGCTCCAGGTCGAGGGCGATGGACGCCATTTCTTCGCGACGATCGTGTCGGCCGAGTTCGAGGGCCTGAGCCGGATCAAGCGCCACCAGCGCGTGTACCAGGCACTGGGCGATCGCATGCGCGAGCAGATCCACGCGCTGTCGATGAAGACGCTGACCCCCGCCGAGTTCGCGCAGCAAGGCAGCGCGCATCACCATCACTGAAAGCCACCCGGCTGCGAGGCGGGTGGCGGTGTGGCCCGTCCGGTGAACCCGCTGCCGTCCCGCTGAACAGCCCGAAGCGCTTCCGCGTGGAGCGCGCGTTCACCGAGGACACCGCATGATCACCCTGGCACTTTCCAAGGGCCGCATCTTCGAAGAGACCCTGCCGCTGCTGGCGGCCGCGGGCATCTCCGTGCTGGAAGACCCGGACAGCTCCCGCAAGCTGATCCTCCCGACCAACCAGGCCGAGGTGCGCGTGGTGCTCGTGCGCGCGACCGACGTGCCGACCTACGTCGAATACGGCGGCGCTGACCTGGGCGTGGCCGGCCGCGACGTGCTGATCGAGCACGGCGGCCAGGGCCTGTACCAGCCGCTGGACCTGCGCATCGCGCAGTGCCGCATGAGCGTCGCGGTGCGGGACGACTTCGATTACGAGAACGCCGTGCACCAGGGCTCGCGGCTGCGCGTGGCGACCAAGTACACCTCGATCGCGCGCCAGCACTTCGCCGACAAGGGCGTGCACGTGGACCTCATCAAGCTCTACGGCTCGATGGAGCTGGCGCCGCTGACCGGCCTGGCCGACGCCATCGTCGACCTGGTCTCCACCGGCAGCACGCTCAAGGCCAACCGGCTGGTCGAGGTGGAGCGGATCATGGACATCTCCTCGCGCCTGGTCGTCAACCAGGCGGCGCTCAAGCTCAAGCGCGAGGCGCTCAAGCCGCTGATCGACGCGATCGGGTCGGCCATCCCGAACGCCTGATCGACCGACCGCCCCCGACGCCTGCCCGGAGCCCCGCCATGAGCCCAGCCCTTCAACTTCGCACCCTCGTCACCACCGACGCCGACTTCGACGCGCAATTCCAGCGCGTGCTGCACTGGTCCGCCGAGACCGACGCCGCGATCGAGTCGCGCGTCGCCGAGATCCTGGCCGACGTGCGCGCCCGTGGCGATGCCGCGGTGCTGGCGTACACCGCCCGCTTCGACCACCTGGACGCCGCGACGCTCGGCGCGCTGGAGCTGACGCGCGAGGAGCTGCGGGCCGCCTTCGACGGCCTGCCCGCGGAGCAGGCGAAAGCCCTGACCCAGGCCGCCGAGCGGGTGCGCCGCTATCACGAGCGCCAGAAGCAGGCCTGCGGCGAGAGCTGGAGCTATCGCGACGAGGACGGCACGCTGCTGGGCCAGAAGGTCACGCCGCTGGATCGTGTCGGCATCTACGTGCCGGGCGGCAAGGCCGCGTATCCCTCGAGCGTGCTGATGAACGCGATCCCGGCGCAGGTCGCCGGCGTGCCCGAGATCGTGATGGTCGTGCCCACGCCGCGCGGCGAGAAGAATCCGCTGGTGCTGGCGGCGGCCTACGTGGCGGGCGTGCACCGCGCCTTCACCATCGGCGGCGCGCAGGCGGTGGCGGCGCTGGCCTACGGCACGGCCACCGTGCCGCGCGTGGACAAGATCACCGGACCGGGCAACGCCTACGTCGCCAGCGCGAAGAAACATGTCTTCGGCCAGGTCGGCATCGACATGATCGCGGGGCCGAGCGAGATCCTCGTGCTCGCCGACGGCACCACGCCGCCGGACTGGGTCGCGATGGATCTGTTCAGCCAGGCCGAGCACGACGAGCTCGCGCAGAGCATCCTGCTGTGCCCGGACGCCGCCTACATCGCGCAGGTGCGTGAGGCCATCGAGCGCCTGCTGCCCGGCATGCCGCGGCGTGACGTGATCCGCGCGTCGCTGGAAGGGCGGGGCGCGCTGATCCACACGCGCTCGATGGAGGAGGCCTGCGAGATCAGCAACCGCATCGCGCCCGAGCACCTCGAGGTCTCCAGCGCCGACCCGCATCGCTGGGAGCCGCTGCTGCGCCACGCCGGCGCGATCTTCCTGGGCGCCTACACCAGCGAGTCGCTGGGCGACTACTGCGCCGGCCCCAATCACGTGCTGCCGACCTCGGGCACGGCGCGTTTCTCCTCGCCGCTGGGCGTCTACGACTTCCAGAAGCGCTCCAGCCTGATCGAGGTCAGCGAGGCCGGCGCGCAGGTGCTGGGCCCGATCGCCGCGACGCTGGCCTACGGCGAAGGCCTGCAGGCGCATGCGCAGGCGGCGGAGTTCCGGCTCAAGCGCTGAGGCCGCGTCGGCGGCCGCCCCGCCTGCGCAGATTTCACGCGGCGGCGCCGGGCAAACCCTGGCTCGCGGATAAGCCGCCACTTTTGACGCTGTTTTGAGGTTCGCCCGCCGGGGCGGACGTTCTAGGATTCGCCGACATCTCCACAAGAGGACGGCGAAGCATGAAGGTCTCCGATCTGCGCGTCGGTGTGCGCATCTCCCTGGGGTTTGCAGCGGTGCTGCTGGCCACGGTGCTCGTGGGCATCGTGGCCATCAACCGCATGCAGGCGATTCAGAAGAACGTCGAGGACATGGGCGGGGACTGGATCCCGTCGATCAACGCCATCAACGCGCTGCGCGGGCAGCTCAACGAGCTGCGGCGCGCCGAGATGTCGATGTGCCTGAAGGAAGTGGTCCTCGAGGTCGAGGAGCAGCAGGAGCGCATCAAGACGCTGCGCGAGAAGACGCTGCCCGAGCTGGCCAAGACCTACGAGACGATGGTCAGCACGCCGCAGGAGTCCGAGCAGTGGAAGGACGCCAAGGCGCAGTACGCCGCCTACCTGGGCATCCAGGACCGGCTGATCGCGGCGCGCAAGGCCGGCAACCGCGGCGAGTACCTGGCCACCGTCAGCGGCGAATCCAGCAAGGCCTTCGGTGCCGTCATCGGCGCGACGCAGAAGCTGGTGGACATCAACACCCAGGGGGCCGAGGCCGACGTCGAAGCGTCGCGCGCGGTC
Organism: Mitsuaria sp. BK041; assembly: GCF_014193085.1. NCBI lineage: Bacteria > Pseudomonadati > Pseudomonadota > Betaproteobacteria > Burkholderiales > Sphaerotilaceae > Roseateles > Mitsuaria sp. BK041. Next base: position 521,249 of record NZ_JACHYT010000001.1, read on the forward strand.
TACAAGGCCGTGCTCACGACGATGGTCGTGCTGATCGTCGCCGCGCTGGCGGCCGGCGGCGCGCTGGCCTTCTACCTGACCCGCAGCACCGTCCGGCCGCTGACCGACATGGTGGGCGTCGCCAGCCGCGTCGCCGAGGGCGACCTGACGGTCGACATCGACACCTCGCGCCGCGACGAGCTGGGACAGCTGGCGCAGGCGCTCTCGGCGATGCAGGGGGCGCTCAACCGCTCGCTGTCGACGGTGCGCACCAGCGCGGAGAGCATCGCGATGTCCAGCGGCGAGGTGGCCGCGGGCAGCAGCGACCTGTCGGCGCGGACCGAGCAGATGGCCTCCAGCCTGGAGGAGACCTCGGCCACGATGCAGGCGCTGACCGACACGGTGCGCATGAACGCGGACGCCACGCGCCAGGCCAGCCAGCTCGCGCTCAACGCCAGCCAGGTCGCCGACCGCGGCGGCGTGGTGGTGTCCGAGGTGGTCAGCACGATGGACCAGATCAATGCGTCCTCGCGCAAGATCGCCGACATCATCGGCACCATCGACGGCATCGCCTTCCAGACCAACATCCTGGCGCTGAACGCGGCCGTCGAGGCGGCGCGGGCGGGCGAGCAAGGCCGCGGCTTCGCGGTGGTGGCGGGCGAGGTGCGCTCGCTGGCGCAGCGCAGCGCCGAGGCGGCGCGCGAGATCAAGGGCCTGATCGGTTCCTCGGTCGAGCGCGTCGAGGCGGGCGCCCGCCTGGTCGGCGACGCCGGCGAGACCATGCGCGAGATCGTCGCCGCCGTGCAGCGGGTGACGGACATCATCCAGGAGATCTCCTCGGCCACGCAGGAGCAGAGCACCAGCCTGATGGAAGTCGGCCAGGCCGTGCGGCGCCTGGACGAGGTCACCCAGCAGAACGCGGCGCTGGTCGAGGAATCCTCGGCCGCCTCGGAATCGCTGCGCGAGCAGGCGGGCAGCCTGCAGCACGTGGTCGCGCAGTTCCGTCTCCAGGGCTGAAACCCGCCCTTCCTAGTCGGATCCCGGCGCCAAGCCCCGAAGGTCGGTAGGGACACGAAGTTCGTGGAACACGAACTTCGTGTTACCCTGCGGCCTTCATGAAGAACGTCACCGTCACCATGGAAGACAGCGTCGCCGAGTGGGCGAGGCTGGAGGCGGCGCGGCGCAACACCAGCGTCTCGCGGCTGGTCGGCGAGCTGCTCGCCGAGAAGATGCGTCACGACGACGCCTATGAACGCGCGCTGCAGGACTGGCTGCACCGCGAGCGCACCTGGTCCTCCGACGGCCAGCCCTATCCGGGCCGGGAGCTGCTGTGAGCGCGGGCCTGGAGCTGACCGCCCCGGTGTTCGTGGACACCTCGGTGCTGATCCTGAGCGAGGACGGCGCCGACTCAGGCCGCCGCGCGCAGGCCATGCGCTGGCTGCGCGTGCTGTGGCAGCTGCGTCTGGGCCGCACCTCCAGCCAGGTGCTCAACGACTTCTACCGCGCCGTCACCACCCGCATCGCGCCCGCCATGCCCAATGGCGACGCCCGGGCCGAGGTGCGCCGCTACCAGCGCTGGACGCCGTGGTCGACCGACCACGCCACCGTCGAGTCCGCCTGGTCGCTGGAAAGCCGCTTCGCGCTGCCCTATGCCGATGCGCTGATCGTCGCCGCCGCCAAGGCGCAGGGCTGCGAGACGCTGCTCAGCCTGGCGCTGCCGCACGGCCAGCTCTACGACAGCGTCCTGATCGTCGACCCGCTGCGCGCGCTGCCGGCGGGCGCGGCCTTCGATCCCGATCCCCTCTCCGATACCCCACCGCCGCTGGCGGTCGCCCCATGAAAGCTGCCCTCGATCGAGCCCTCGGTGTCCTGCGCGACGACCTGCGCGTCATGCACGCCTACGCGGTGCATCCGTCCGCCGGCCTGATCAAGCTGGACGCGATGGAGAACCCCTTCCGGCTGCCCGCCGAGCTGCAGCGGGCGCTGGGCGAGCGCCTGGGCGCGGTCGCGATCAACCGCTATCCCGGCGAGCGCACGCAGGACCTGGCGCGCGCGCTGGCCGCGCACGCCGGCCTGCCGGACGGCAAGGCGCTGATGCTGGGCAATGGCTCGGACGAACTGATCTCGCTGCTGGCGATGGCCGTCAGCAAGCCGGGCCAGCGCGTCGCCGTGCTGGCGCCGCTGCCCGGTTTCGTCATGTACGGACTGTCCTCGGCCTACCAGCACCTGGACTTCGTCGGCGTGCCGCTGACGGCGGACTTCGAGCTCGACGAAGCGGCGATGCTGGCCGCCATCGCCGAGCACCGGCCCGCCATCGTCTACCTGGCCTATCCGAACAACCCCACCGCCAACCTTTGGGACGACGCCGTCATCGAGCGCATCGCCGAGGCGGCGCCGGGGCTGGTCGTGATCGACGAGGCCTACCAGCCCTTCGCCGCGCGAGACGCGATGGCGCTGATGGCGCGCCATCCGCAGGTGCTGATCATGCGCACGATGAGCAAGTTCGGGCTGGCCGGCGTGCGCATCGGCTACCTGATGGGCCATGCCGAGCTGATCCATCACATCGACAAGCTGCGCCCGCCCTACAACGTCAGCGTGCTGAACGCGGAAGCCGGCCTGTTCGCGCTCGAGCATGCCGAGGTCTACGAGCGCCAGGCCGCCGCGCTGCGCGACGGGCGCGCCGCGCTGCAGGCCGCGCTGGCGCGCCTGCCGGGCGTGCGGGCCTATCCGAGCGAGGCCAACATGATCCTGGTGCGCGTGCCCGAGGCCGACCGGCTGCATGCCGACATGAAGGCGCGCGGCGTGCTGGTCAAGAATGTCTCGGGCATGCATCCGCTGCTGGCGGGCTGCCTGCGGCTGACGGTCGGCACGGCCGACGAGAACGCGGCGATGCTGGCGGCGCTCGAAGCCTCGCTCGCCGCGCTGGTTTCCGACTGATGCCAGACTGGCGCCTGCCGGCAGGTCCCCTGTTCTCCTGATCCCTGTGGAATCCCCATGAGCTCCGAACGCATCGCCGAAGTCCGCCGCGACACCAAGGAAACGCAGATCCGCGTGCGCGTGAACCTGGACGGCACCGGCCAGGCCACGCTGAACACCGGCATCGGCTTCTTCGACCACATGCTCGACCAGATCGCCCGCCACGGGCTGATCGACCTGGACATCGAGGCCAAGGGCGACCTGCACATCGACGGCCACCACACCGTCGAGGACGTCGGCATCACGCTGGGCATGGCGGTGGCGCAGGCGATCGGCGACAAGAAGGGCATCACCCGCTACGGCCACAGCTACGTGCCGCTGGACGAGGCGCTGTCGCGCGTGGTGGTGGACTTCTCCGGCCGTCCGGGGCTGGCGATGGACGTCAAGTTCACCGCCGGATCGGTCGGCGCCTTCGACACGCAGCTGACCTACGAGTTCTTCCAGGGCTTCGTGAATCACGCGCTGGTGTCGCTGCACGTGGACAACCTCAAGGGCCACAACGCGCATCACCAGTGCGAGACGATCTTCAAGGCCTTCGGCCGCGCGCTGCGCATGGCGATGACGCCGGACGCGCGCTCGGCCGGCGTGATCCCGTCGACGAAGGGCACGCTGTGAGCGTCATGCCCAGGACGGTCGCCGTCGTCGATTACGGCATGGGCAACCTGCGCTCGGTGTCGCAGGCGGTGATGGCCGCGGCCCAGGACCAGGGCGTGCGGGTGCTCATCACCGCCGAGCCCGACGAGGTCTACGCCGCCGAGCGCATCGTGCTGCCCGGCCAGGGCGCGATGCGCGACTGCATGCGCGAGCTGGAGGGCAGCGGCTTGAAGGAAGCCGTGCTGGACGCCGCCGCGCGCAAGCCGCTGATGGGCGTGTGCGTCGGCATGCAGATGCTGCTGGACCACAGCGAGGAGCAGGACACGCCCGGCCTCGGGCTGATCCCCGGCCGCGTGAAGCGCTTCCGGCTCGAGGGCCGGCTGCAGCCCGACGGCAGCCGCTACAAGGTGCCGCAGATGGGCTGGAACCGCGTGCACCAGACGCGGGCGCATCCGGTCTGGGGCGAGGTGCCGGACGAGAGCTGGTTCTACTTCGTCCACAGCTTCTATGCCGAGACGTCGGACCCGCGCGACAGCGCCGGCCAGAGCGACTACGGCCTGCGCTTTACCTGTGCGGTGGCGCGGGATAACATTTTTGCCACCCAATTCCACCCCGAGAAAAGTGCCGCGTCCGGGCTCGCCCTGTACCGCAATTTCCTGCACTGGACGCCCTGAGGCCTGGCCTCCGGTCCTGCGTCGCACGACACCTTCTCGAGCGTCCCTCCCTCTCTTCCCCTTCCTCCACCCCTAGCTCCCCGGGCCATGCTGCTGATTCCCGCGATCGACCTGAAAGACGGCAAGTGCGTCCGCCTCAAGCAAGGCGACATGAACGACTCCACGACCTTCGGTGAAGACCCGGCGCAGATGGCGCGACGATGGGTCGACGCCGGCGCGCGTCGCCTGCACCTGGTGGACCTGAACGGCGCCTTCGCCGGCAAGCCGGTCAACGAGGCCGCGATCAAGGCCATCCTGCGCGAGGTCGGCGACGACATCCCGGTGCAGCTGGGCGGCGGCATCCGCGACCTGGACACGATCGAGCGCTACCTGGACGACGGTCTCTCGTACGTGATCATCGGCACCGCGGCGGTGAAGAACCCGGGCTTCCTGAAGGATGCGGCCTCGGCCTTCGGCGGCCACATCATCGTGGGCCTGGACGCCAAGGACGGCAAGGTCGCCACCGACGGCTGGAGCAAGCTGACCGGCCACGAGGTCATCGACCTGGCGAAGAAATTCGAGGATTACGGCATCGAAGGCGTGATCTACACCGACATCGGCCGCGACGGCATGCTCACCGGCATCAACATCGACGCGACGGTGAAGCTGGCGCAGGCGCTGTCCATCCCGGTGATCGCCTCGGGCGGGCTGTCCAACATCGCCGACATCGAGGCGCTGTGCGCGGTCGAGTCCGAAGGCGTGGGCGGCGTGATCTGCGGCCGCGCGATCTACACCGGCGACCTCGACTTCGCCGCGGCGCAGCGTCGCGCCGACGAGCTGAACGGGGGCTGAGCGGTGCTGGCCAAGCGGATCATCCCGTGCCTGGACGTGACCGGCGGTCGCGTCGTGAAGGGTGTCAACTTCGTCGAGCTGCGCGATGCGGGCGATCCGGTCGAGATCGCCGCCCGCTACAACGAGCAGGGCGCGGACGAGCTGACCTTCCTGGACATCACCGCCACCAGCGACGGCCGCGACCTGATCCTGCCCATCATCGAGCGCGTGGCCTCGCAGGTCTTCATCCCGCTGACGGTGGGCGGCGGCGTGCGCTCGGTCGCCGATGTGCGGCGGCTGCTGAACGCCGGCGCGGACAAGGTCAGCTTCAACTCCGCCGCGGTGGCCGATCCCGAGCTGATCCGCGCCGCGTCCGACAAGTACGGCGCGCAGTGCATCGTCGTGGCGATCGACGCCAAGCGGCGCCAGAACGCCGACGGCAGTACCGGCTGGGACGTGTACACGCATGGCGGCCGCAAGAACACCGGCCTGGACGCGATCGAGTGGGCCACGAAGATGGCCGAGCTCGGCGCCGGCGAGATCCTGCTGACCAGCATGGACCGCGACGGCACCCGCAACGGTTTCGACCTGGCGCTGACGCGCGCGGTGTCGGACGCGGTGAGCGTGCCGGTGATCGCCTCGGGCGGCGTGGGCTCGCTGCAGGACCTGGCCGACGGCATCACGCAGGGCGGCGCCGATGCGGTGCTGGCCGCGAGCATCTTCCATTACGGCGATCACACCGTCGGCGAGGCCAAGGCGCTGATGGCGTCGCAGGGCATCCCGGTGCGTCAATGAGCGCTGCCAAGGCGAATGCGCCCGACGGCCTGCGCCGCGCCGGCCGCCCCGGTCCCCGCGTGACGGTGGGCGAAGGCGCGGTGAAGCCGCGTCCGCCCAAGGCCGCCGGTCCGGGCGAGGTGCGCATCGTCGGCGGCGTCTGGAAGCGCTCCAAGCTGCCGGTGCCCTTCAGCCCGGGGCTGCGGCCCACGCCCGACCGGGTGCGTGAGACGCTGTTCAATTGGCTGGGCCAGGACCTGGCCGGCTGGCGCGTGCTGGATGCCTTCGCCGGCAGCGGGGCGCTGGGCTTCGAGGCCGCCTCGCGCGGCGCGGCGCAGGTCACGCTGCTGGAGCGCGATGCGACGCTGGCCAGCGCGCTGCGCGCCAACCTGAAGCGGCTGGACAAGGACGGCACCGTGCCGATGGCGATCGAGAACGCCGATGCGCTGGCCTGGATGCGGCGCGCGGCGCCGGAGTCGCTGGACCTGGTGTTCCTGGATCCGCCGTTCGCGCAGGACCTGTTCCTCCCCGCGCTGGCCGCCGCGGTGCCGCTGCTGGCGCAGGGCGGGCTGATCTATCTGGAATCGCCGCATCCGGTGGAAGCGCCCGCGGCGATGGGCTTGTCCGTGTGGAAGGAAGGGCGGGCCGGGGCGGTGCATTACCGCCTGTTGCGACGCGGCGGATAATCCGCGCCCATGACTTCGCAGACCCTGCTGACCGCCGTCTACCCCGGCACCTTCGACCCGATGACCCTCGGCCACGAGGATCTGGTGCGTCGCGCGAGCCGCCTGTTCGAGCGCCTGGTCCTGGCTGTCGCGGCCGGGCACCACAAGAAGACGATGTTCAGCGTCGAGGAACGGCTGGACATGGCCCGCGCGCTGGTGGCGCCGTATCCGAATGTCGAGGTGGTCGCCTTCAAGGGGCTGCTGCGCGACTTCGTGATGGAGAACGGCGGCAAGGTCGTGGTGCGCGGCCTGCGGGCGGTGTCGGACTTCGAATACGAATTCCAGATGGCCGGCATGAACCGGCAGCTGATGCCCGAGGTGGAAACGGTGTTCCTGACGCCGTCGGACCATTACCAGTTCATCTCCTCGACCTTCGTCCGGGAGATCGCCACGCTGGGCGGCGAAGTCTCCAAGTTCGTCTCGCCGCTGGTGCGCGAACGGCTGGAAGACCGCATCGCCAAGAACCGCATGGAGCAGTAAAGCCATGGCGTTGATGATTACGGATGAATGCATCAATTGCGATGTGTGCGAGCCCGAGTGCCCGAACCACGCGATCTCGATGGGCGAGGAGTACTACCAGATCGATCCGGGCAAGTGCACCGAATGCGTCGGCCACTTCGACGAGCCGCAGTGCGCGACGCTGTGCCCGGTCGCCTGCATTCCGGTCGATCCGGCGCACGTCGAATCGCGCGAGACCCTGATGCAGAAGTACATCCGCCTGACCCAGCAGGCCGCCTGAGGCCGGCGTCGACCGGCGGCGGCGCTCAGAGCGCCCAGCGCTCGCCGTAGGCCGGTGGTCGCGGCCATTGATCGGCACGCGGCAGTTCTCCGGGATGCGCCATGGACCAGCGCCGCGCCAGCATCCAGCCGCCATGGCTGACGACCAGGGCGCCGCCCGACCAGCCCGACGCGCGAGCCAGCAGCGCGACCAGCGTCTCGCCGCCTGCCGGCGCGTAGCGCGCGAAGTCCGCGACCCAGGCGTCGATCTCCGCCTTCGGGATCCCGGCCCACGGCCGGCCATCCCATTCACCGAAGTCGAGTTCCGCGAGCGCCGCCTCCACCCGATGCCGCCAGCCCCAGCGCTTCAGCCATCGACCGACGTCGGCGCAGCGCCGCAGCGGCGAGGTCCACACCTCATGCGGCAACCGGTGTCGCCGCGCATGGGCCTGGATGCGCCGCGCGAGGCGCTTGGCCCGACGCCGCGCCACGGGCAGGTCGCAGCGCGCGCCGACACACAGGCCGCTCGCGCCTTCCGGACGGGGATGCCGCCAGACAACGACGGCCCCGTCGGCGCGGGCCTGAGCATGGGAATAGGCATGGGCTTGCGCCTGCGCACGCGCCTGGACGCCAGCACGGGCGTTGGCGTCGACACCGCCGCCCATCGTCAGTCCACCGGGAACAGCGGCGCCAGCGCCAGGAAGGCCAGTAGCGCGCCCAGCTCCACGACCTGCTGCGTCGCGCCCAGCGTGTCGCCGGTGTAGCCGTGCAGGCGGCGCTCGAGCATCGACTGCATGTAGAAGGTCAGCCCCGCCGCCACCACCACCGCGCCCAGCATCAGCGGCACGTTCTCCGGCGTCAGCCAGGCGCCGACGGCCGTCGCCAGCACCACCAGGCCCAGCGCGATGCCCAGGCCCGGGCCGCTGATCTGCGTCGCCAGCGGCTTGGCCTTGGCGTGGTCGGCATCGCCGGCGTAGGGCAGCGCATGCAGCAGCCAGACCGGCGCCGCGCGCGACGCCACATGCGCCCACACGATCGCCAGCGCCGCCAGCGCCGGATCGGTGTCCGCCAGGCCCAGCAGCACCGCCGCCTTCAGGCCCAGCACCAGGATCAGCCCCAGCGCGCCATAGCTGCCGATGCGCGAGTCCTTCATGATGGCCAGCGCCTTCTCCCGCGACACCGCGCCGCCGAGCGCGTCGCAGCTGTCGGCGAGCCCGTCCTCATGGAAACCGCCGGTCAGCCAGACGCTGGCGGCCATCGCCAGCCCCACCGACACCGTGGCCGGGAACAGCTGCATCGCGCCCCACAGCACCAGCGCCGAGCAGCCGCCCACCACCGCGCCGACCAGCGGGAAGTAGCGCGCGCACTGCTGCAGCCAGGCCGGCTCGAAGCCGACCCAGCGCGGCACCGGCACGCGGGTGAAGAACTGCAGGGCGATGAAGAAGAGGCGAAGCTGATGCATGGACACGGAACCGCGGACCCCCGGAATGCCGGGAAAGCGGCCGCGATGATAGGCCGCTTCAGCGCGCCCGATCCCGTGCCAGCAGGCCCTCGTAGGCGATCGCGACGTTGGCGCAGAAGATGTCCAGCATCTCGCGCCCTTCGTCGTCGATGGGATCCGACAGCACCATGTACAGCAGGCTCTCGTTGCCCGAGTGCGTCTGGTAGTAGCCGATGAAGCGCCCGTCCTCGAAGCGGCTCTCGCGCGTGACCAGCGCCTGGTCCAGCGCGTCGCGCACGTCGGGCGGCAGGTCGGTGAGGCGGTTGCCGGCCAGCAGCCCCTGGTACTCCGAGGTGGCGGCCAGCACCTGCAGCCGGCCCTCGGCATGCGAGGCCGCGTACATGCGGCTCGCGCACAGGCCCTGCGCCTGGTAACCCAGCATGTGGCCCACCTGCTCCAGCAGCGCCGATGCGAAGTGGCGCAGGTTGCTCGAGTCGTGGATCTGCGTGATCGCATCGATCGAGCGCCGCAGCGCCGCGCGCGACTGCGACAGGATCACGATGTCCCGGTAGGAACGCAGCGCCGAGTAGAAGACGGTGATCAGCTTGCGCTTGGTCAGCTCCGTCTTCTCCTTGTAGTCGTTGATGTCGTAGGTCTTGATGACATGCTCTTCGGGCGCCTGGCCCGGCTGTCCGGTGCGCAGCACGATGCGCACCTGCGTGTTGCGCAGCTCCTCGCGGATGAAGCGCGCGACGTCCAGCCCGGCGTGCTCCGACTCCATCACCACGTCCAGCAGGATCAGCGCGATGTCGTGGCGGTCGCGCAGCACGTCGCGCGCCTCGCTGCCGCTGTAGGCATTCAGGAACTGGAGCCGGCGCCCGGCGAACTCGAAGTCCGCCATCACCAGCTGCGTGACCTGGTGCACGGCGGGATCGTCGTCGACGATCATCACCACCCACGGATCGAGCACGCGGCTCCGGCTCTCCTCCCCGGGTTCCGGCAGCTCGTCGGCGAACACCATGTCGGTCATCGGTCCCTCCCTGCGGGCTCTTGATGTGCCGGCATTATCAGCAGCGGCCGCGACAAGGGAATGCGGACATGCACGCGGGCGCGGCGCGCCGCGTGACCGCCCGCACGGTTTCGGCGCTCGACAGGGCGCCCGGCCGCCAGCGCGCGGTCAGCAGAGCACGGTCAGCACGGCGGGTCCAGCGGCACAGGCCCGGTGCGGTCGCGGCCCTGGCGGGTGCGCTTGGCCTCGTACATCCGCATGTCGGCGCACTCCATCAGCGCCGTCGCGTCGCGCCAGTCTTCCGGGCAGCGCGAGGCGCCCATGCTGGCGCGCAGCCGCAGCACGCGGTCCAGGTAGGCGAAGGGGCCCTCGACGGCCGTCTGGATGCGATCGAGCGTGGTCGCCAGCGTCGAGGCCGAGCCCGCGTGGGTCAGCAGCACGGCGAACTCGTCGCCGCCCAGTCGCGCGACCGTGTCCGACTCCCGCGTGGCCATGGCCAGACGGCGGCTGAACTCGATCAGCGCGGCGTCGCCGGCGGCATGGCCGAGGCTGTCGTTGATGAGCTTCAGGCCGTCCATGTCCAGCAGCAGCACGGCGATCGGCGGATCGCCGCGCTCGACCTCCGCGGTCGCATGCCGCAGCCGGTCCATGAACAGGGAGCGGTTGGCCAGGCCGGTCATGTCGTCGTGGGTGGCGCGGTGGAAGAGGTCGTCGCGGCCGTAGCGGGTGGCCCAGTACATCGCGGCGCCCAGCACCTTGGACATCAGCGAGAGCACCTCCACCTCGCGGTTGCCGAAGTTGCGGGTGCGGGCGGAGAAGGCCTTGAGCACGCCCACCGGCGTGCCCTGGTGCGACAGCGGCAGCACGACCATCGAGCGCAGGCCGACGCGGCGGCAGGCCTCGAGGTCGACCCGGCTGTCGGATTCGACGTCCTCGCAGATCAGCGGGATGCCCTGGCGCAGGCAGGTGCCGGAGAGGCTGCCGTCGCGCCGCACCCGCACGCCCAGCTGGTGGGAGGCGGCGCCGGCGACGGCGCGGTAGACCAGGTCCTCGCCCTCGGCCAGTTCGATCGCGGCGCCGTCGGCGTCGACCAGTTCCAGCGTGCCGTGGACCGACAGCGACATCACGCCCGCCAGGTCCAGTCCCAGCTGGGCGACCTGGCTGTGGATCTCGATGATGCGGAGAAGCGCTTCCCGGCTCGGCATCGAACGCCCCGAAGAGAACCGCTCCCTGGCCCCTGCCGGCCGCCGCGCGCGCACTGTCGTGCGTCGATGCGCGGCACCACCTTGCCGGCGTGGCGCCAGTCTAGACCTCGTGCCACCGCGATTCATCCCCTGTTTCTGGTGAAAAGGGGGTTGACGTCCGCCGGCCCGCGGCAATCTCCGGATGCCGGCGATGTCTTTACGCCATGTCTTTACGCAGTCGGGACAGGCGGTGCGCAGAATCGCGCCCCATGCCTGACCACCAATCCGCTCCCGCCGGCACACCCGCCGCGACATCCACGGCGACATCCACGGCCCCACCCGCCGCGATGCAGCCCTTCACGCCCTACCAACGCCTGGCCGCCGGCCTGATGGCGCTGCTGCAATTCGCCGTCGTGCTGGACTTCATGATCATGTCCCCGCTGGGCGTGATGATCATGCCGGCACTGCGGATGAGCGCCGGCGAGTTCGGCACGGCCGTCTCGGCCTACGCCTTCAGCGCCGGCATCGCCGGCCTGCTGACCGCCGGCTTCGCCGACCGCTTCGACCGCAAGCGGCTGCTGCTGTTCTTCTTCGGCGGCTTCCTGCTGGGCACGCTGTGGTGCGGGCTGGCCACCAGCTTCGTGTCGCTGCTGGCGGCGCGCATCGTCACCGGCCTGTTCGGCGGCGTCATCGGCTCCATCGTCATGGCCATCACCGCCGACCTGTTCCCGCCCGCGCAGCGCGGCCGCGTGATGGGCCTGCTGCAGGGCGGCTTCGCGGCCAGCCAGGTGCTGGGGCTGCCGTTCTCGATCTTCCTGGCCTCGCGCTTCGACTGGCATGCGCCGTTCATCGCGATCGTGCTGTTCGGGCTGCTCGCCGCGCTGGTGATCGCGACCCGGCTGCAGCCGGTCAATGCGCACCTCGGCGCGGCCGGCACCGGCCGGCACAGCGCCGGGCGGCACCTGCTGCAGACGGTGCGGGTGTCGCGCCAGCAGCTGGCCTTCGCGCTGACCGCGCTGCTGACGACGGGCGGCTTCATGCTCATGCCCTTCGCCAGCGCCTTCGTGGTGCACAACGTCGGCATCCCGCTGGATCACCTGCCGGTGATCTACCTGGTGACCGGCCTGTGCACGCTGGTGTTCTCGCCGCTGATCGGCCGCATGGCCGACCGCGTCGGCGCGATGCCGGTGTTCTACGCCGGCTGCGCCATCACCATCGCCACGGTCGCGGTCTACACCCACCTGGGCCCGTCGCCGCTGTGGCTGCTGATCCTGGTGAACGTGGTGATGTTCGTGGGCATCTTCTCGCGCATGATCCCGGCCCAGGCGACCCTCGCCGGCGTGCCCGCGCCGGAGCAGCGCGGCTCGTTCAACGCGATCAATTCGGCGCTGCAGCAGCTCGCCGGCGGGGTGGCCTCGCTGGTGGCGGGCCACATCGTCCACATCGGGCCGGACGGCCACGTCCAGGACTTCGGCCAGGTGGGCTACGTCGTGATCGGATCGACGCTGGTGGCCGCGCTGCTGATGCGCCAGCTGGTGCGCGGCCAGCCGGCAGGCGGCGCGCCCTTGACGGCGCCTTCACGGTGAGTCCGGTTATCGACCCGTGATTGATTTCACGGAAGGGTTCGGCTTGCGCCTGGGCGGTAGGGAACCGGTGGTCGAGCGGCGGTGGCTGGTGACGCTTCGGTGAGGACGCATCCCTAGAATTCAGGGTTTTCACTGACCCGAACTTCGACCATGTCCTCCGCGATCCGGCGCCTGAGCGGCGTCCTTGTCATGTCCGCCGCCGCGCTGACGTCGCTGTCGGCCAGCGCCGCCGGCTCCACCATCGACACGATGGCCCGCATCAAGGAGACCCGCACGATCACGCTGGGCGTGCGCGAGACGTCCCGTCCGTTCTCCTTCGTCAACGAGCAGAAGCAGGGCCAGGGCTACACCGTCGAGCTGTGCCTGGCGGCTGTCGACGAGATCAAGAAGGAACTCAAGCTGCCCGAGCTGAAGGTCGAGTACGTCGTCGTCTCGGGCGCCGACCGCATCCCCAAGCTGCAGAAGGGCGACATCGACCTGGAGTGCGGCTCCACGACCAACACCAAGGCGCGGCAGGAGCAGGTCGACTTCAGCTACACCGTCTTCGTCGCCGGCATGCGGGTGCTGCTGCCCAACGGCACCCGGGTCGAGACGACCAAGGACCTGGACGGCATGACGATCGCGCTGACCAAGGGCACGACGTCGGAGAAGCTGTTCAACCAGCTGAACAAGTCGGGCGAAGCCAAGATGCAGCTGGTGCAGTACGCCAGCAACGGCGACGCCTTCAAGGCGCTGCGCGAGGGCAAGGCCCGCGCGTTCGCGCAGGACGACGCGCTGCTGCTGGGCCTGACCTCGAAGGAGAAGGCGCAGGACAGCCTGAGCCTGGGCGGCATGGCGTTCTCGGTCGAGCCCTACGGGATCATGATGCGCAAGGGCGACACCCGCCTCGGCTCGATCGTGGACCGCGTGCTGAGCCGCATCTACGCCAGCGGCGAGATCGACCAGCTCTACGCCAAGTGGTTCCAGACCTCGTCGCTGTCGATCCCGATGAACCGCCTGACCCGCGACGGCTTCAAGCGTCCCAACAAGGAAGCCGGCGTGGCGATGCTGCTGGGTTACTCCATCTGATCCGCGAGCGTCGCTCGAGGAACTCCGGCGGGCCTCAGGGCCCGCTTTGCATTTCTGGCACTCCCTAGGGCTGGGGAGAGGCGGACGGACGCATCGCCGTGACACTGCGCGCTCCTCATTGCCGCAGGATCGTCATGCGCCTGGATGCCTTCCGCCGTTGCCTGATGTCGTGGATGCCGCGCATACCGCGAGTGCCGCGAGTGCCGCGAGTGCCGCGGGTGCAGTCGATGCCATCGACGCCACCGCTGTCATTGGTGGGGCTGATGTTCCTCGTGCTCGCCTCGCCCGTCCGCGCGTACGACGCCCCGACCGGCTGGACGATGCGCGTGGTCGATGACGGGCTGCTGCAGCAGCCGGCCGACCTGCCGCCGGGCAAGGTGATGCAGTTGTGGGCGGCGCCGCCGCTGGAGGTCGGGCGCGCCCAGGGCCTGGACGCCTTCGCGCGCATCCGTGAGCCGCTGCGCGGGCTGGGCGCGAGCGGCCAGCCCGCCTGCCGCGCGCCCGAGACGCTGACCGCCGGCGTCGTGGTGCAGAGCTGCGTGGTGACGGTGGCGGGCGCCGCCGTCGAGACCCAGGTCTACATGCGCCCGCCGCGCGACGGCAAGGTCGAATGGCTGCGCATCGCGTTCTCGCAGGAGGAGGCGCTGCTGCAGCGCTACGGCGACGGCCTGAAGTCCATCACGGGCAAGTCCAACGAGCTGTGGCCGACGCTGCGCGCGCTGGCCGGCGACGACCGCCGCCTGCGCGAGGAGGCGGAGCGCAGCGCCACGCTGGAACGCCGCGCCGCCGCCGAGCGCGCGATCCGGGCCGCGCCAGGCAAGGGCGTCGCGGACAAGGACATCGCCTTCCTGCTCTGGACCTGGTACCAGCCCAGCGGCGAGAGCCTGGTCGAGCACGTGCACCTGCTGCTCAAGGACGGCAGCGGCTACCAGCGGCTGGACCTGCCGCCCGACGAGCTCGACATGGCCGGCGCGCGCCGCTTCCAGCCCGAGCGCGTCATCCAGTGGCGCCGCCAGGGCAGCGAGTGGCAGATCCGCGACCACGACGACAAGGACTGGCGCACCGTGCAGGGCCGGCCGGCGCAGCCCGCCGAGGCGGGGCAGCGGGTGGACGGCACCTTCACCCACTCGTGGTACTCGATCCTGGGCGGCAGCAGCTCGCAGAACCGCTTCCACTTCCATGGCGACGGCCAGTTCGAGCAGAGCGGCCGCGCGGTCTTCGGCACCGGCTCGATGGCCGCCGCGGCCGGCGTGACCGGCATGGCGACGACGTCCTACTCGCGCGGCGGCAGCACGGGGACCTCGTCGGTGAGCGCCGTCGGCGCCGGCGCCGGCGGCGGGACGACGCAGCGCCGCAACGGGGCCGATTTCACCGGACGCTACCGGCTCGAGCGCTGGGCCATGGTCGTCGAGCGCGACAACGGCGAGCAGCAGCGCGTGCTGTTCGCCTTCAGCGGCCCGGAGCGGCGGTCGGTGTTCATCAAGGACACGGGCTACTCGAAGTAGCCCGGTCGGCGGCTGTCGGAAGTCGAAGGCCGGCTCCGGCTCCGCACGCCGATGCCAGCCGCGTTCAGACGCTCATGCGCCGAGCGCCCACACGCTGTGCGGCGCGCCGTTGCGGGCGCGATGCCGCGTCGCGCGGGCCAGCAGGAGCAGCAGCGCGGCGCCGAGCAGCGCCGTCAGGTCGACGGTCCACAGCAGCAGGTCGCCGCGCAGCAGGCGCGGGCCGAGCATCGCGGCGTCGGCCAGCGCGATGCAGCCGGTGAGCGCCGCGGCGGCGACGCACAGCTCGAAGGCTGCCTTCGGCAGCGGGCGGACCAGCGCCCAGAGCACGCACAGGCCCAGCACCGCGAAGTAGACCGGCTGCACCGCGTCGGCGAAACGGTCCGGCCCCAGCACCCGGGTGCCGACGAACAGCGCCGAGATGCCCGCGATGCAGCCCAGCGCCACGCCCAGCGTCAGCCGCGCCATCACGCTGGCGCGGCGCGGCTGGGCCGCTTGCTGGTGCTTGCGGCGCGATTCGACCCACAGCAGGTTGCCGCTGTAGAAGAGGAAGGCGCCGGCGAGCGCCAGCACGAAGTACACCCAGCGCAGCGCCAGTCCGCCGAAGTCGCCGTAATGCAGGGTCTGCAAGCCGCGCAGCAGGGCGGTGCCGCTGCCGTAGCTCGTGGGCCGCTGGACCGGATGCAGCAGCGCGCCAGTAGTGCCGGACAGCTCCACGCGCGTGGCCCCGCTGAGGTGGCGTTCGTGCACGACGCCGTCGGCTTCCACCTGCGCGGCGGCGTCGCCGTGATGGCGGATGTGCAGGCGTTCGACTTCCAGTCCGGGCGCCGCCCGGGTGGCCGCGGCGACCAGTTGCTCCACGTTCAGCGGCGATGCCGGCGTGCCGCTGGCCTGGACCGGCCGCGAGAAGCCGGCCTGCGGGCCGATCAGCGCCAGCAGCTTGCCCTCGAAGACCAGGAACTGGAACGGCGCCAGCAGCAGCGTGCCGATGCACAGCACCGCGCCGCTCCAGGCGAAAACGATGTGGAAAGGCAGGGAGAGCAGGCCGACGGCGTTGTGCGCGTCCTGCCAGAGCCGCTTCAGGTTGCGGCCCCAGCGCAGCGCGAAGAGATCGCGCGCCAGCACCGGCAGGTAGATCACCAGCCCGCTGACCAGCGCCAGGCCGTAGACCAGCGACACCACGCCCATCGTGTAGGTGCCCCAGGCGCCGGGAATGCCGACGGTGTAGTGCAGGCGGTAGATGAACTCGCCGAGCTCGCCGCGCTCCCGCTGCTCGCGGGGCTGGCCGTCGGCGCCGAGCTCGAACGACCGCCAGGCCTTCGTCGCGGGATCCTGGCCGTAGGCGCGCAGGCCGTGGCCGTCGTGGGGCAGCTGCAGGCGGATGTCGGCCGCCATCTTCGGCGCCTGCGCGAGCACGCCGTCCAGCAGCCGCTGCGCGTCGGCCAGCGCGGGGGGCGGGCCGGCCGGGGGCTCGGCGGCGGCGGACCATTCCTCGATCTCGTGATGGAACAGCGTCAGCGCGCCGGCGTAGAAGGCGATGAACAGCAGCAGGCCGGCGGCGATGCCGATGCCGCTGTGCACCGAGAGCCAGGTCTTGAGGGTCTTGGCGTTCATGCGATGCGCACCCAGCCGATGAACTTGAGTCCGTGGATCGCCGCGAAGCACAGCGCGGTGATCGCGGTCATGACGATCCAGGCGCGCGTCGCGCTGCGCAGCTGGAAGGGCAGGGCCAGCGCGCCGACCCAGACGGGGCAGGCGCAGACCAGCAGCACCAGCGCGTGGTCGCGCAGCGGGCCGGGCCACAGCAGCGCGGCCAGGCCCACCACGCCGACGGTCAGCGGCAGGCCGAGCAGGCCCGCGGCGAGGGATCTAGCCCACATCGCTGTCTCCCTGGGCGTGGACGCGCCACGCGTTGAGGAAGGGCAGGGCGACCGCGCCCAGCATCGCGGCGCTGAGCGCGACCGAGAACGCGGCGGTGACGCCGAGCGCGGGCACGGCCAGCAGCGTGGCGACCACGAGTAGCGCGAGCGCGGCGCAGCGCCAGCGGCGCGGCCGCGCGCTGCGGGGCCAGAGCCGCTGATGGCTGCTGGCGCGGTAGAGCGCGATCGCGGCGGCCAGGCCGACGACCGAGGCCAGCACGGCGGCCGCACCCGGCGCGGCCAGCAGGGATTGGGAAAGGGGATCGGCGAGCGAGGTGTCGGCGGCGGCCCACGCGGACGTGCCGGCGAACAGACTCAGCGCCAGCGCCCGCGAGGGG
This sequence comes from Mitsuaria sp. BK041, assembly GCF_014193085.1. NCBI lineage: Bacteria > Pseudomonadati > Pseudomonadota > Betaproteobacteria > Burkholderiales > Sphaerotilaceae > Roseateles > Mitsuaria sp. BK041. The sequence goes on from NZ_JACHYT010000001.1 coordinate 538,545, forward strand.
CGCGCCAGGGGTGGTCGGGACATGAGGAGCGGTCCTTGTGACAGGCGACGGCTGGCTCACTCATGTTGGCTGGCGGGGCTGGCGATTATTCCATCGCGTCGGCGGAGGTCCGCAATCTCCCTGCGGCCGGCGTGTCGCGCCCGGAAGTCGGCCTCGTCACGGCCCTTCGGGCCTTGCAGCCTCGGGGTCTGTCTCCCCGCCTCGGGGCCGCGTGGCGCCCTTACCAGGGCTGCGCCGCCGGCGTGCCCTGGTGGTAGCGCATCTGCCAGCCGTCGGCGGTCTTCAGCCACAGCGAGGACCGCAGCGTGTGGTGGACCAGCGTCCCGTCCTCCTGGCGATGCGCCGAGCGGTAGGTCAGCAGCGCCGCTTCCGGCGAGATCGGCGCGAGGCGGAAGTCGTCGGGCACGACCTTGGGCGGCTCATGGTCGTCGGCCAGCCACGCGATGATCGTCGGCCGGTCGTACTGGCGACCGGAGCGGCCGACCTCGTGGAAGTCGGGATGCAGCAGCTGCGAGAGCCGCTCGGCGCTGCAGCGCACGCCGGGGTGGTGCAGCTCGACCTCCAGCGCGCGGAGGGTGTCGAGCAGGGAGCGGTCGGTATCGGGCATGGGCGTCGGGCGGGATGCGGAGAGGCGAGGATACCGGCCGCGGCGCTCATGCCCTGTCACTCACGCCCTGTCACTCACCCCCGCCGAGTCGAAGCTCGCCATCTCGTCGAGCAGGCGGCAGGCCGACGCCAGCAGCGGCCAGGCCAGCGCCGCGCCGGAGCCTTCGCCCAGGCGCAGGCCCAGGTCCAGCAGCGGCTCGGCCTGCAGCGTGTCCAGCATCAGCCGATGGCCCTGCTCGTTGGAGCGGTGCGCGAAGACGCAGCGCTCCAGCACCGCCGGCTGCAGCGCCGAGGCCACCAGCACCGCCGCACCGGTGATGAAGCCGTCCACCACGATCACCCGGCGCTCCTGCGCCGCCTGCAGCACCGCGCCGACCATCATCGCGATCTCCAGGCCGCCCAGCGCGGCCAGCGCGGCCAGCGGCTCGGTCGCGCGCGGATGCTTGTCCAGGGCGCGCGTCAGCACGTCCAGCTTGTGGCGCAGCTGCGCGTCGTCCAGGCCCGTGCCGCGGCCGACGCAGGCCGCCAGCGCATGCCCGCCCAGCCGCGACAGCAGCAGCGCCGCCGACGAGGTGTTGCCGATGCCCATCTCGCCCAGCAGCAGCACATTGCCCGGGCGCTTCTGCAGCAGCGTCTTGCCCGCCGCGATCGCGGTGGCGCATTCGTCCATCGTCATCGCCGGGCCGTCCAGCATGTCGCGGCTGCCCATGCCGATCTTCGCGATCAGCAGGCCCGGCCGGGGCTCGAAGACATGGCGCACGCCGGCGTCAACGATGCTCAGCTGCAGCCCGTGCTGGCGCGCCAGCACCGACACCGCCGCGCCGCCCGCCAGGAAGTTCTCCACCATCTGCCAGGTCACGTCCGGCAGATAGGCCGAGACGCCGTGCGCCGCCAGCCCGTGGTCGGCCGCGAAGACCATCAGCTGCGGATCGACCAGCCGCGGCTGCTCGGTGCCCAGGATCAGGCCCAGGCGCAGCATCAGCGCCTCCAGCCGTCCCAGCGAGCCCAGCGGCTTGGTCTTGCGGTCGATGCGGTGGCGCAGCGCCGCGGCCAGCGCGTCGTCGTGCAGCGAAGGGATCGCGGGAATCAGGTCTTGCGTGGTCATGCGGACTTCTTGTGACGTCAAGGAAGACGGGCGCGTCGCTCAGCGTGAGGCCGCTGGCGTCGATGTGCGTGGGGGTGGCGGCGAGGACGAAGGCGCCGGCGACAGCAGGCCCGCCAGCGCGCCGGGTTCGAAGTGGCGATCGACGTAGTCGGCCAGTTCGTCGAAGACCTGGTCGAGCGGGCGGACCGGCCGGTCGAACAGCGCGGTCAGGACCCGCTCGTCCTCGAAGAGGCCGTGCAGGTAATGGCCGAGCACCGGTCCGTGCTGCCAGCCGACCGGTTCGCCGAGGTCGTCGAACAGCACCGGCCGCGCCTCGGGGAGGGCCGGGTGTTGCGCGGTGCGGCCGTGATGGATCTCGTAGCCGCGCGCCGGCTGTCCGCCAAGCGCCGACCACGGCGCCGCCAACTCGGGCGCGAAGCGGCAGCGGCTCTCGCGCAGCAGCTTGTCGCGCTCGAACAGCGTCACCAGCGGCAGCAGCCCCAGGCCCGGCGCGTTGCCGTCCAGGCCATGCGGGTCGACCAGCGCTTCGCCCAGCATCTGCAGGCCGCCGCAGATGCCCAGCACCGGCCGGCCGGCCGCCGCGTGCGCCGCGATCGCCACGTCCAGCCACTGCGCGCGCAGCCAGGCCAGGTCCGCGGCCACCGCCTTCGAGCCCGGCAGCACGATCCAGTCCACGCCGTCGAGCTCGGCCGGCGAGCGGGCCCAGCTCAGCCGCACGTCGGCCAGGTTGCGCAGCGGCTGGAACTCGTCCAGGTTGGACAGGCGCGGATAAGCGACCACCGCGATGCGCAGCGCGCGGCCGCCGCCGGTGCCGCCGGTGGCGCGGTCGTCGAAGACGCCGTCCTCCTCCGGCAGGCCATGGCCGCGCCACATCGGCAGCGTCGCGAGCGTCGGGACGCCGGTCAGCTGCGCCAGCATCTCCGGCCCCGGCGACAGCAGCGAGGCATCGCCGCGGAAGCGGTTCAGCACGAAGCCGCGGATCAGCGCGCGCTCCTCGGCCGGCAGCAGCTGGTGCGTGCCGTACAGGTGCGCGAAGGCGCCGCCGCGGTCGATGTCGCTCACCAGCAGGCAGGCCGCGCCGGCCTCGCGGGCGGTGCGCATGTTGACGTAGTCGCTGCTGTGCAGGTTGATCTCGGCGGGCGAGCCGGCGCCTTCGATGACGACCACGTCGTTTTCGTCCAGCAGCGCGTGCAGCGCGCCGCGCGCGCGGACCCAGAGCGCCTCGCTGCGCTCGCGCCAGGGCGCGCGGCTCAGCGCCTCGTCGACCTCGCCCAGCACCACCACCTGCGAGGCCGTGTCCTTCTCCGGCTTGAGCAGCACCGGATTCATGCGCACCTCGGGCCGCGCGCGGGCGGCCAGCGCCTGGAAGTACTGCGCGGCGCCGATCTCGCCCTGCCGACCGCCGAGGCCGGGCACGACGCGCGCGTTGTTGCTCATGTTCTGCGCCTTGTAGGGCGCGACGCGCAGCCCCTGGCGCGCATACCAGCGGCACAGCGCCGTGGTGAGGAAGCTCTTGCCGGCGCCGCTGGTGGTGCCCAGCACCATGACCGCGCGGCCGCGGCCGGTGGTCGCGCGGGGGCGGTCGTTGTCGCCGCCGCTCATTGCGTGGTCTCCACTGGCACGGTCGTGTCGAACGCGCCATGCACCGACGGCGCCGCGGGCAGCGCCCGATGCCCGCCGAAGGTCTGCATCGCCGCCGCCAGCGCGTCGACGGCTTCCGGCGCCTGCACCGACACCCGCACCAGGCCCGGCAGGCCGAAGGAGCTGGCGTCGCGGAGCTTGATCCCCAGCGCCCGCAGGCCTTCGAGCAGCGGCTCTGGCGTCGCCAGCCAGGGCGCCGGCAGCGCCGCGAGCCAGAAGTTGGCGACGCCGCCGTCGATCTGGTCGAAGCCCAGCGCCGCCATCCGGTCCCATTGCGCGGCGCGCCACTCGCGCAGCAGCGGCAGCGAGGCCTCGAGCTCGTCGCGGATCGCCGGCGTGGTCCAGGCCTCGAGCAGCGCCTGGCCCTCGGCCGACAGCACCCAGCTGGGCGCCAGTTCCGCGACGCGGTCGACCCAGAGGCCGTCGCGCGGCCCGAGCAGGTAGGCGCCGCGCACGCCGGTCATGCCCAGCGCCTTGTTGGGACAGACCAGGCGCCAGGCGCCGTCGGCGATGGCCTGAGGCAGGGCGCAGCCGCCGCCCAGGCGCAGCGCGCCGTAGGCCTGGTCGACGACGAGTTGCGAGCCGCTGTGGCCGAGCGCGAGCGCGACCGCGGTCCATTCGGCCGCGCCGAAGCTGGCGCCGGTGGGGTTGTTGGGATCGCAGACCCAGACCAGCGACGGCAGGGTCAGCGTGTCGGCGAGCTGGAAGGCGTCCTCGTAGCCGCACACCTGCAGGCCGAGTGCATGCGCCGCGGCGGCGTAGTCGCCGAAGCCGGGCTGCGGCACGCACACGCGGGTCACGCCGGACAGCATCGCGGCCAGCGTCAGGCGGCGGATGGCTTCCGAGCCGCCGGAGGCCGGCAGCACGCGGTCGGCATCGACGCCGTGCCAGTCGCCCAGGCGCGCGCGCAGCGTCGAGTAGGCGGGATCGGGATACCGCAGCCGGTCCGCGCGCAGCACCGCGTCGAGCGCGGCCGGCGGCGGGCCGAGCGGATGGGCGTTGGTGGAGAAATCGTGGCGCACGGGCGGGCCGGCGTCGGTGCCGCCGTGCAGCGGCAGGGGGAAGCGGCTCATCGCGGGCCTCCGAGGATCAGGGCCAGGCCGAGGCCCGGCGCGAACGCGCCGCGCAGCGCCGCGGCGCCGAGCGCCAGCAGCGCTGCCAGCCCCAGCAGCGCGCCGGCCGCGAGGCGCTGGGCGGCGCCGATGTCGCCGGCGACCACGGGCGCGCCGGACGGGTTCAGGGTGTAGTGGCCGGGCTTGCTCAGCAGCCGGTCGAGCCGCAAGGCCATCGCGCCCATCGGCCAGCCGCCGTTGGGCGAGGGCGTGCGGGCGGCTTCGCGCCGCAGGGACGCGAGCAGCGCCGGCCGCAGCGCGATGAGGGCCAGGCCGGTCAGCCGCGCGGGGATCCAGGACAGCAGGTCGTCGGCGCGCGCGGCCCATTTGCCGGCCCATTCCCAGCGACCGCGATAACCCCACATCGCATCGGCGGTGTTGGCGAAGCGGTAGGCGGCCGCGCCGGGCAGTCCAGCGACCATGAACCAGAACAGCGGCGCCACGACCGAATCGTTGAGGTTCTCGGCCAGCGTCTCGATGGCGGTCTCGCGCACCTGCACCGGCGAGAGCGCGCGCGTGTCGCGGCTGACGAGGCGGGACAGACGGGTGCGGCCGTCGTCGAGCGAGCGCGCCAGCGCGGTCTCGACGGCGCCGACCTCGTCGCGCAGCATGCGCCAGGCCAGCATCGGCTTGAGCGCGAGTCCCACCAGCAGCGCCGCGGCGCCCAGGCGCCAGCCGCCGAGCCACGGTTCCAGGCCCGCGATGATCGTGTGCTCGATGGCCCAGGCGGTGAGGGCGGCGAGGACAAGGCCGATCGTCCAGGCGAGTGCGCCGCCCAGGAAGGCGGCCTTGGCCGACATCGCGCACAGCCGGTCGCCGAAGAGCGTCAGGAAGCGGCCCATGCCGACGACGGGATGCACGGCGGCCGGTGGCTCGCCGAACCAGCGGTCGACCAGCAGGGCGATCGGGATCGCGAGAGCGAGCAGCCAGGGCATGGGAAGCGTGGACATCTTGGCGCGGGCGGGCGGGATCAGGCGCGCAGCTTAGCGGTCAATCCTCGATGCCCCGCTGGGCGGGGACACCGGCCTTGAAGTGATGCTTGACCATCGTCATCTCGGTGACGGTGTCGGCCAGGTCGATCAGCTCCTGCGGCGCGCCGCGACCGGTCAGGCAGACATGCACATGGGGCGGCCGCTCGCGCAGCGCCTGCAGGACCGGCTCCAGCGGCAGCCAGCCGTAGCGCAGCGGATACATGATCTCGTCCAGCACGACCAGGAAGTGCTCACCGCCCAGGATGGTCGCCTTCGCGCGCTCCCAGCCGTCGCGCGCCAACTGCGCCGAGTGATCCAGGTCCTTGCTCTTCCACGAGAAACCATCGCCGAGCCCCTCGATCGGCACGCCGATCTGCTCGAACAGCCGGTGCTCGCCGAAGCGCGCGCTCGGCACCTTCATGAACTGGTAGATGTGGACCCGCTTGCCGCGGCCATGCGCCCGCAGCGCCAGGCCGAAGGCGGCCGTACTCTTGCCCTTGCCGTTGCCGGTGTGGACCAACACCAAGCCGCGGCGCTCGCCGCTGGGGATGATGCGTTCGCGGTCGACGGGCGGTTGTTCGATTTCCATGTCGTGCTCCGAAAGAGAGAGACCGTGACCCCACTCCCGCTTGCCGGAAAAGAGGTCATCGACGATTCACTCGGTGAACCCCCTCTCCCGCTTGCGGGAGAGGGAAGGGGTGAGGGCCAGCGGTGGTGGAAGGGCGGAGGACTCCTCAAGCGATCAGATCCGCGCCCGCAAGCTGAGGCGGAAGGTGCGCGGCTCCATCGGATGGACGAGCCGGCCGTCGATCCCCGCACCGCCATTGCAGCCCGCGCCTTCGGCCCGCGTGCAGGCGGCACCCCAATACTCGATGTCGTTGGCCTTCGTGTTGAAGACGTTCAGCACATCCAGCCCCACCTGCCAGCGCTCGCTGACCTGGTACCCGAGCCGCCAGTTGGCGGTGAACACCGCCTTGGACTGCTGCGTGCCGGTCTCCTCGAGCGCGTAGGCGCCCAGGTAGCGCAGCTTGACGCCGCTGGACCAGCGCCCCGCCGGCGCCCAGTTGGCCGACAGCGAGGCCGAGACCGGCACCGCATTGGGCACGCGCCGGCCGCTGCCGAATTCATTCGAGGTCGCTTCGACGAAGCGCGCCCGCGACCAGGCGAGGTCCGCGTCGATCAGCCAGTCGCGGCCGACCTGCACGTCGTTGGACCACTCCAGGCCGAGGCGCCGCGACGCGCCGCGTGCCTCGGTCACGCCCTCGTCGCCGACGAAGACCAGCTCCGACGCCAGCCGGGCCTGCCACAGCGCCAGGCTGGTGGTCCAGCCCGACGCCGGCCGGGTGCGCAGGCCCAGTTCGGTGCTTTGCGTGCGGGCCAACAGCGGCAGCGTGTCGGCCGGGCTGCCGTCGGCGGGGTTGGTCGTCATCGTCGCGCCGCGCGCGTCGTTGGAGCGGAAGGCGCGCGCCCAGTGCAGGTAGAGCTCGGTGTCCGAGGCGACCCGCGCGATCAGGCCCAGCTTCGGGCTGAACTGCGACTGGCTCGCCTTGCCGCCATTGCCGAGGTTGAACTCACCGCCGGTGGGCGTGACCGTCGCCCGCATCGTGTCCCAGCGCGCGCCGACGGTGCTGCGCAGCCAGCCGGTCCAGCGGCTGCCCCATTCGACGAAGGCACCGGCGTTGTCCTGCGTGACGCGGTCCTCGCGCACGGTGTGCGTGCGCACCCGGCCGACGGTGTCGTACAGCCCGAGCGTGCCGATCCGGTCATGGCGCCATTGCAGACCCCAGGTCAGCGTCTGGTCGGCGGGCAGCCAGGCGGCCGGCAACTGGTGCTTGAGCGATCCGCCCCAGAGCCGGCGGTGGTCCGCCTGCTCGTGCTGGTCGCCGTCCGGGCCGTTGATGAAGCCCGACGGCGCGGAGAACAGGTTGAGCGCGTAATCGATCACCCAGGCCTGCGCGGTCCACTGGCCGCCGCCCTGGTTGTAGGCGAGCGCGCCGCTCAGGCTGTGGCGGTGGGTGCGGCCGCCGTCGTCGGGCGAGAGCGTGCCGTAGCGGCCGATCTCGCCGCTGTCGATGGCGCGCTCGGGCACGTGCTCGCTGGCGCGCCAGCCGGCGCTGTAGCTCAGCAGGTCGACCTGCGCGCCGTTGCGCTCGTCGCCGCGCGTCAGCCGCAGCACCGCGTTGCGGCGGTGCAGGTCCTCGGGCTGGTCCCAGGGGCCGTCGTACCGGCTGCCCTCGACGGCGCCCAGCAGCGTCCAGCCGCCGCCCACCCGCGTGCTGCCGGCCGCCAGCGCGCGCTGGTAGCCGTAGGGGCCGGCGGTGAGCTGCGCATAGGGGCGCTCGATCTCGCCCAGGTAGCCGATGCGCGAGGCGCCGGTGGTGGCGAAGTCGCCGTCCTCGGCGGCGAACGCGCCCTTGCGGTAGCGCAGGCTCTCGACCAGCTCCGGGATCAGGAAGTTCAGGTCCATGTAGCCCTGGCCGTGCGCGTGGCTGGCCATGTTCACCGGCATGCCCAGGACGAAGGTCGCGAAGTCGCTGCCGTGGTCGAGGTTGTAGCCGCGCAGGAAGTACTGGTTGGCCTTGCCGTCGCCGCTGTGCTGGGTGACGGTCATGCCGGGCATCGCCTCCAGCAGCTCGGCCGGGCGCAGCAGCGGGCGCAGCGCCAGGCGCTCGACGCCGACCTCGCCCTCGGAGGCGCTGCCCGCTTCGCCGAGCTGCGCGCGGCTGCTGATGCGGACGGTGTCCAGCGTGCCCGATGGGTCGGCCTGCGCGGCGGCGCCCGTCGCCGTTGTTGCGATCGCGATGGCGATGGCAATGGCCACGGCGGTCGGGCGATGTGCCCGCAGTGTGTGGGAGTCGTTGGCGTTCATGCAGTCCCCTGTGGGCTCAAGTTGTTGTCGTTGTTCGTCGCCCGTCGCGCCTGCCACATCGCGCCGGCGCTCATCAGCAGCGCCATCGCGACCCACGCGAGCGCCTGCTCGAGCGAGCGCTGCGTCGCCGCACGCGGCTCGGGCTTCGGCGCGTCGGGCACGCGCTGCAGCGCGAGGCCGCGCACGGTCGGCACCGGCGGCACGGTCGCGGGCGCGCGCTCCGGCGCCTTCGCCGCGGGGCGAGGCGCGGCCGCCGGCGCGACCGGCAACGCGGGCACCGCCTGCGGCAGTTGATCCTCCGTCCAGCGCCGCACGGCCGCCAGCTCGTTGCTCAGCGGCGCGTCCTTCGTGAGCTCGCGGTACAGCGCGGCGAGCCCCTGCTTCGTCTGCGCGTCCGGCTGCCAGTAGCCCATGCGCTCGGCCTGCACCAGCCGCTCCAGCGCCTGCGCGTAGGCCTGCGGGTTCTGCTTGAGCCACGCGGGCACGCCGAGCTGGTGCTTGTCCTTCACCAGCACGTCGTAGAAGCTCTGCCAGTGGTCGGCGCGCACCGTGCCCGGCGCGATGCTCTGCCAGCCGAAGCTGTACTGCACCGCCTTGAGCACCTGCAGCGCGCCCGCCCAGCCCTCGGCCTGCTGCGCCTTCAGCCAGCCGGGATGCAGGTAGCGGCTCTGCATCTCCAGCGCGATCGCCTGCGTGGCGGTCTCGGTGTGCGCCTCGGCGGCGTCCTGCAGCTGGCTCACGTGCAGGGCCAGGCCCTTCGTGTTGCCGGCGACCCGCGCGGCCGCGGCCAGTCCGCCGAGGTACTGGAACGGATCGTCGCTGCTGACCATCGCGTAGAGGTGGCTGCTGCGCGACATCAGCGCCGCGTCGGTGTGACGCAGGTGCGCGCCCAGCGCCTGGCGCGCCTGCCCCGCGGGCACGGCAAGCGGCTCGCCGTCGACATAGGGCTGGCTCATCGTCGAGAGGAACAGCTGGCCCAGCCGCGGATCGGGTCGGCCGTCGCCGCCCTGCAGGCCGTTGTCCTGCACCGCGTCGGCGATGCCGGTGCCGTAGTCGCCGGCCGGGTTGCCGAAGACGCGGGCCTGCGCCAGCGTCCGCGCCTGCGCCGCCGGCAGCCCGGCCTGGCGCAGCTCGGCCGCGATGGCGCGGTTGTTGACGGCGATGGCGTTGTCCGCCTCGGCCTCGCCGGCCGCGGCGACCGCCTGGTCCACCAGCTTCATCAGCGCCGGGAACTGGTCGCGGTAGGAGCCGGTGATCGACAACAGCACGTCCACCCGAGGCCGGCCCAGCTCGGCGACGCTCAGCAGCCGGATCGAGGTCGGACGGCCGGTGGCGTCCCACACCGGCGTCGCGCCCAGCGCCACCAGTGCCTGCGCCTCCATCACGCCCTGATGGCGCAAGGTCTCGCCGGCCCACAGCGACAGCGCCAGCCGCGTCGGCGCCGCGCCGGCCCGGGCCTGCTCCTCGTACCAGCGCTTGAACAGCGCCTGCGCCGCCTCGAAGGCCTGGCGCGTGGGCAGCCGCGCGGGGTCGAGGCCGGTGAGGTTGCGGCCGGTCGGCAGGCTCTCCGGATTGCGCAGCAGGTCGCCGCCGTAGGCCGCGGGGATGAAGCGGCCATCGAGCGCGCGCAGCAGGCCGGGCATCTCGCCTTCGGTCGACAGCCGCGCGGCCATCTCCTGCGCCCGCAGCGCGAGCTGGTACAGCGCCGCCTGGTCGATCGGCTTGCGCGCCGCGCGGTTGGGCACGAAGCCGTCGCCGCAGGTCACCGGCAGCGCGTGCGCGGCGCTGGCGCTGCCCGCCGGTGTCGACGCCGCAGCCGACGCCGCGTGTTTCGCCTCGGCCGCCACGGCCGATGCCGCCGACGCCGCCGACGCCGCCGCCGGCGTGCCGACGGCCACGCAGGCGGAGGGTCGCAGGTCGAGCTGGCTGGCCGCCTGCGCGTCCTTCAGCGCGACATCGAGCCAGCGGGCCGGCCGCGCCTGCGCGACGCCCTCGTGGTTGATCAGGAAGGCCTCGTCGATGTCCTCGCCCAGCGCCTCGATCAAGGGCACGCGCAGCAGCTGCAGGATCGAGCCGCGGCGCTGGTCCTCGTCGGGGACCACGCCGAAGACCGCCAGCCCCTTGGGCTGCGAGCTCTGCGCCAGGCGGTCCAGGTAGGGATGCAGCAGCTCCAGGAAACCGCTGAAGTCGGCCGCGATCCGCTCGGCGCTCCAGCCCAGGTCGCGGTGCAGGTTGTGCTCGACGAACTGCTGCAGCATGCGGCGCTCCAGCCCCTGGCGCGTCGGGCCGGGATCGACCGTCTCCCACTCGTGCATCAGCTCATGCATGTGGGCCATGCCCGCGTTGAAGCCCGCCGGCGCGAAGCTCGGCGTGCGGTGGCTCACCATCAGCGCGCGGCCGCGGCGCTTGGCGGTGAGCGCCTCGCCGAGGTTGTCGACGATGTAGGGATAGATCACCGGCGTGTCGCCCAGCGGCAGCCAGACCGGGTCCCACACGTCGGGACCGCGCAGCTTGCCCGGCGCCCACTCCTGCGTGCCGTGCGTGCCGAAATGGAGGATCGCGTCGGCCTGCCGCGCCCACAGGTAGGTGGCGAGGTAGTGATGCGACAGCGGCGTGCGGCTGCGATGCATGAAAGGATCCTGGCCGTTGCGCAGGGTCTCCTCGCGCGGCGGCTGCGGCAGCACGGTCAGCGCGCCGAGCTTCAGGCGCGGGATGACGAAGACCGGCTCGCCGCGCTGCCGCACGACATAGCGGCTGCTCGCGGGCGGGCCCCACTTCGCGACGATGGGCTCGCGCACCGCGGCGGGCAGCGCGTCGAACCAGGCGGTGTAGCGCGCGAGCGGCAAGGCCTCGGCCTGGTCGGCGTCGAGCAGGGCCTGCAGGTCGGTGCCGGGGTAGTAGGCCGAGAGCAGCGGCTTGAGGCCGGCGATCCAGTCCGCCTCCGCCTTCGGCGTGACGGCGTAGCCGGCGTCCTTCAGCCCCTCGCTGACGCGCGCGAGGCTGCGCGGCACGTTGAGGAAGGAGGCGCCGAAGTTGCTGCCGCCGGGCGGATAGTTGTAGACGAAGGCCACCAGCCGCTTGTCGGCGTTGGCCCGGGTCTGCAGCGCGATCCAGCGCGCCGCCTTGCCGGCGACGCTGGCGGCCTGGCGGTCGATGAGTTCGGGCTCGCCCCGTTTCGGATGGGCGACGACGACGACCGGATCGATCAGGCCCGCCGCCTCCGGCTGCGCGAAGTAGAACGGAATGTCGGCTTGCGAGAGGCCGGTCTCGCTGCCTTCCCAGGCCGCGGCCTGGTCCTGCCGGTAGGGCTGCGTCTGCAGCACCGGCACGCCCCAGCGCTCGAAGGTGGGCTGCAGGCTGGCGCCCTGCGGCAGCAGGCTGTGGTTGACGATCACGCGGGCCTGGACCTGGCCGTCGCGCTCCAGCAGGGCCGACAGCGGCTGGTCGCTGAGCTGGCCGCTGAAGGCGGCGTAGGCGAGCAGGCCGCGCTCGCGGAACATCGCGAGCCAGCGGTCCAGCCAGGCGGTGTTGCCTTGGACGAAGTGGTAGCGGTGCAGCAGCAGCGCCACGGCCTCGCCGCGCAGGCCCTGCTGCGCGGCCCAGGCGCGGAACTCGGCGGCGTCGGCGAAGAGCCGCGGCGCGCCGGGGTAGTGGATGCCGCGCTGCGGGATCAACTGCGGTGGGCCGAGGTCGGGTGCGGGCGCGCCCGCGAGCTGCGCCCGCGCGAGCGCGAAGGCGATGCGCGTGTTGGTCGGTCCGCCGGCCTGCAGGTAGGCGCGCAGGCTGCGGTCGCTAGGGGTGGGCTCGCCGGCGGGGATCCACAGCACCTGCGCGTCCGGCTTGCCGACGCGCCGGATTGCGGCGTCGACGATCGGGCGCAGCCGCGCCTCGGCGGTCGCATGCGGGATGTCGACCCAGACCAGCGCGGCCTCGCGCAGCGCGCGGTCGAGCGCGGGATCCTGCTCGATGGGCGCGCCGCGCAGCGGGTATTCGATCTGCCGGACTGCGAAGCCGGCGGCCTTTCCCTCGCGCTCGAGCAGCGCGTGCTTGGCCGCGGGCGTGATGTCGACGCTGAGGAAGAGCACCGGAGTGCCGGCGGCCGCGCCTCCGGCGCCCGCCGACGCGCATGACGCCGCCGCGCAGAAGCTCAGGGCCGCGGCCGCGAGGCAGCGGGCCAGCAGGGCGCGGACGCTCATGGCTGAGGCGTTCCGGCCGTCGTCGGCGCGGGGGCCGCCGCGGCGCCGCGACCGCCGCCCGCAGCAGGGCCCGTGGGACCGGCCGGCGTGGCCGCGGGCGAGCCGCCCGGCGTTCCGGCCGCGCCAGCCTCACCGGCTTCGGGCACGTAGATGATGGAGCCGTCCTTCATCTTGTAGGCGACGCCGGCGCGCTCCCCCTGGCCTTCGGCGCTGCCGCCGTTGCCGCGGTACTTGATCTCCTGCCCGTCCTTGCGCACGACGATCTCCATGCCCGGTTGACCGGGGTTGCGGATCACCGTTTCGTTCGCATGCGATTGCTGCTGCAGCGCGACCGCCGTCAGCAGCGCGACGACCAGCACCAGGAACACGTCCACCAGGTTCACCGCGGACAGCATCGGGTCGTCGTCCTCCTCGGCGAGGATGGACAGGCGGCGGCCGGTGCTCATGCCCAGCCCTGTTCGGTCTTGATCGCCAGCAGCTCGGCCAGCAGCCAGCGGCGGCGGATCGAGTAGACGACCAGCGCGATCGCCGCCGCGGCCAGCGCGAGCACGACGCCCGAGAAGGCCGAGCTGAACACCGCCAGCGCCTGCTGGCCCTGGCCGGCCGCGACGCTCTGCAGCGCCGGGCCCAGCGGGACCATGGTCGCGATCAGGCCCAGCAGCGGGGCGACGCGGCCCAGCAGGCGCGGCGCCTCCAGGCGACGCACGACCTGCAGCTCCAGCGTCTCGAGCGAGCTGCCGGCCGGCACCTGCAGCAGCCGGTAGCCGGGACGGCGCCGCTGCACGGCTTCCATCAGCGTGGCGCCGGCGCTCCACAGCGCATAGACGAAGCCCAGGGCGACGAGGATGAGCACCGGCCACAGCAGGGCCTGCGCGATGTGGGCGAATCCGGATTCGAGCAGCATGGGGAACTCAGTTCGTGGCAGTGGAATGGGGGTGGGCGGGGGCCGCATCGGCGGTGGGAGCGGTCGCGGTGACGGCAGCGGTTGCGATGGCAGCGTGGGCGTCAGCGGTGGCGGCGGTCGCGGTGGCGCCGCCGAAGAACGCGGCGACCGCGGCCGGGTTCGAGGGGAAGTAGTGATGCACGTAGCTCGCGCGCAGCGAGCCCGCGATGTAGAGCGCCTCGGCCGCGCGACCCGCGTTGGGATTGCGCGCGGTGGCCACCGGCGACCACGGCGTCGCCATCGTCGAGTAATGGAAGGTGTGGCCCCGCAACTCGCCCTCCGGCCAGTCGAGCGACTGCAAGCCGAGCGCAGCCAGCCGCTTCTGCATCGAGGCACGGCCCGGCATCAGGCCCGCCATCGGATGGGCCGCGCCGTCGGCATCGGCCAGCTCATCCAGCAGCACCAGCATCCCGCCGCACTCGGCGAGCAGCGGCTTGCCCGCCGCCAGGTGCGCGGCCAGGTCGCTGAAGAAGCCCGCATGCGCACGCAGCGCCGCGGCGTGCAGCTCGGGGTAACCGCCCGGCAGCCACACGGCCTCGCACGCGGGCAAGGGCTCGCCGGCGATCGGGCTGAACGTCAGGACCTCCGCGCCAAGCGCGCGAAGGAGGTCGAGATTGGCGGGGTAGATGAAGGAGAAACACGCGTCGCTCGCCACGGCGATGCGTCGGCCGGTGAGCGGCAGTCCGGCCTGCACGGGATCGAGCGACGGACAGGCAACCGGGGGCCCCTTTTCTCCATCTCCTACCTTTGCTTGCCTACCGGCAAGCAAATTCCTCCCTTGAGTTCCGAAAAGGGGCCCCCGGTCGCCCGTCCCACCACCATCGAGGACTTCGCCGGTCAGCGCTGCAGGCGCGTGGGGCGGTGCTGCTTCTGGCAGGGATGTCGATGTGCGGGTGGCATTCGCGGGGGCGGCCAGGGCGGTGCCTGCGTCCCAGGCATCGGCCCAGGCGTCCAGCTGCGCGTCGATGTCGGGGAGCTCCAGCGCCTGCACCAGGCCCAGGTGGCGCTCGGGGAGCGAGAGCGAGGCGTCGCGCTTGAGCGCGGCAATCAGCGGCAGGTCGGCAGGCAGGGACTCGCCGACCATGCGCGCATGCGCGTCGCTGCCCACCCGGTTGGCGATCACGCCCACGACCTGGATGTCGTCGCGGAAGCGCGCCAGGCCCGTGGCCAGCGCGCCGAAGGTCTGCGCCATCGCGGAGGCATCCATCACCGCGATCACCGGCAGGCCGAAGGCCGCCGCCAGGTCGGCGCTGCTGGGCTTGCCGTCGAACAGGCCCATCACGCCCTCGACCAGCACCAGATCCGACTCGCGCGACGCCTGCGCCAGCAACTCGCGGCAGTGCGATTCGCCGCCCATGAAGAGGTCGAGCTGGTAGACGGTGTGGCCGCTGGCGCGGGCGAGCACCATCGGGTCCAGGTAGTCCGGGCCGGTCTTGAAGACGCGCACGCGCAGGCCGCGCCGGCGCGCCGAGCGCGCAATGGCCGCAGTGACGCTGGTCTTGCCCTGGCCAGAAGCCGGCGCGCTGATCAGGAAGGCGGGGCAGTCGGTCATCGCGGCATCGGCTCCGTCGTTGTCGCGTCGTTCATGCATTGAGCGCCACCCATCGGCCTTGCACCTGCAGGATCAGCAGGCGGTGGTGGAAGACGCGCTGCAACGCGTCGTGCGTGGTGGGGTCGTGGGGCGGGCCCTGGTGGACGATGCGGCCGCCATCCATGACGACCAGCGTGTCCGCCTGCAGCGCGACATTGAGTTCATGCAGCACGCTGACCACCGCGCCGCCCGCCGCGACGCGGCCGCGCACGATGCGCGCCCAGTCGCTCTGGTGCGGCGGATCCAGGTGGGCCAGCGGCTCGTCCATCAGCAGCACGCCGGAATGCACCGCCAGCGCCCGCGCCAGCAGCACCCGCTGGCGCTCGCCGCCGGAGAGGCTGCCCAGCGCGCGGTCCCGCCAGTCCCAGCTCTGCGTCTGGCGCATCGCATGCTCGACCGCGGCATGGTCGGCCGCGCTCGCCGGCGCCAGCCAGGGCTGGTGGGGCAGGCGGCCGAGCATCGCGATGTCGTAGGCGGTCAGGTCCTCGGACGCGGCCTCGTTCTGGCCCAGCCACGCGACCTGGCGCGCACGCGCCTTCGCCGGCCAGGCCTGCCACGGCTTGCCGTCCAGCGTCAGCGTGCCGTCGAAGGGCAGCAGGCCCGCGATCGCGCGCAGCAGCGTGGACTTGCCGGCGCCGTTCGGGCCGACGATGGCCGTCCACGCGCGCGGCGCGGGCGCCAGCGACAGCGGGTGCAGCACCTGCCGGTGGCCCAGCGACAGCGCGCGGAGCTCGATGCGCAGCGCGGGCACGTGTCCGAGCGTCACGGCGTCGGCCGCCTGGGCTGCGTGGTCGCTTGCGCCAGCATCCATGGCGACGGCGGCGGACGCGACATCGGCCGCAGTCGCGGACGTGCCGGCGTTCCCGGTTACGAAGGATGCGCCAGAGCTTGCGAGCACGCCGCCAGCGCCTGGCCGGCTGCCGTCGTCGAATCGGGCGGCGCTCATTGGCTGCCTCCCGCGCCGCCGAAATGCGCCTTGCGTCTGTGCATCAGCCACAGCAGGTAGCTGCCGCCCAGCAGCGCGGTGATGATGCCCACCGGCAGTTCCTGCGGCGCGATGACCCAGCGGGCGGCGATGTCGGACGCCAGCAGCAGCGCGCCGCCGGTCAGCGCGGACAGCAGCAGCAGCGCGCCATGCGTCGTCGGTCCCCAGCTGCGCACCAGGTGCGGCGCGACCAGGCCGACGAAGGCGATCAGCCCGCACTGCGCGACCGCCGCGCCCGTGGCCAGCGAGAGCGTCGCGATCAGCAGCAGTCGGATGAGCGTGAGGCGCTGGCCCAGCGAGCGGGCGGTGTCCTCGCCCAGCGTCAGCGCGTCCAACGTGCGGCTGCAGCCGAGCGCCGTCAGCAGGCACAGGCCCAGGGCGACGGCCATGACCTGCACCGCGCTCCAGCCGACATAACCGGTGCTGCCCAGCATGAAGGCCTGCATCGCGCGCAGGATGTCGGGGTTCATCAGCGTCAGCAGCGCGGCGCCTGAGCCCAGCACCACGCCTACGACGACGCCGGCCAGCAGCAGCCGCAGGCTCTGCGTGACGCCGCGCGCCAGCACCAGCGTGAGCAGCACCGCGCCGATGGCGCCGACGAAGGCCGCGCCGGTCATGCCGACGCGCAGCGCCAGCGCCGCCGCCGCCGGC
Source organism: Mitsuaria sp. BK041 (assembly GCF_014193085.1). NCBI lineage: Bacteria > Pseudomonadati > Pseudomonadota > Betaproteobacteria > Burkholderiales > Sphaerotilaceae > Roseateles > Mitsuaria sp. BK041. Next base: position 555,215 of record NZ_JACHYT010000001.1, read on the forward strand.
GAGATGCCCATGACGAAGAGCAGCGCGGCCACGCCCAGCGACGCGCCGGCCGAGCAGCCGAGCAGGTAGGGATCGGCCAGCGGGTTGCGGAACAGGCCCTGCGCGACCGCGCCGGCCAGCGCCAGCAGCGCGCCCGCCAGCCAGGCGCCGAGGGAGCGCGGCGCGCGGATGTCCCAGAGGATCAGCCGCATCGTGTCGCCGGCCTCGGTCCAGGGACTCCAGCCCAGGCTGCCGATCGCCAGGCCCAGCGCGAGCAGCACCGCGCCCAGCACGAGCAGCGCGACGAACTGCGCGGCGGTCCTGGCGGACGCGGCCGATGCGGCCGATGCAGCCGACGGAGCGGACTTGGCGCGCATCAGCGCATGCCTCCGGGCGGGGCGTTGAAGGGCGTGGTCGGCCAAGCCACCGGCCCCTGCGCCGCCTCGCGCAGGCAGCGCGCCATCAGCGCCGCGGCTTCCGACATGCGCGGGCCGGGGCGCACCAGCACGTCGGACTCGGCCGGCACCCAGACGCAGATGCGCTGCTGCTTGACGGCGCGGATCGCGGACCAGCCCGGCCGCTGCGGCAGGCCCGCGGCGTTGCGCTGGCCGACCATGATCACCTGCGGGTCGGCGCGGACGATGAACTCGGGATTGAGCTTGGGGAAGGGCCCGAGCTCGGCCGGGATGATGTTCTTCGCGCCGAGCCGGGCCAGGATCTCGCCCATGAAGGAGGCGGTGCCGGCGCCATAGGGCCCGGCGTCGACCTCGTAATAGACGCTCAGCCCGCGCGCGGCCGGCGGCAGCGTGGCGGCGCTCTGCGCGATGTGGCCGTCGACCCGGTTCCACAGGCGGCGCGCGTCGTCCTCCTTGCCGAGCAGCCGGCCCATCTTGCCCAGCACCCGCTGGACGTCGTTCATGCTCTTGGGTTCCAGCGCCAGGACACGCAGGCCCAAGCCCTCCAGGCGATCGATGACGCGCGCCGAGACGCCGGCCACGACGACGTCGGGCTTGAGCGCGACCAGGGCCTCGATGCTGGTGTCGTCCAGGCCGCCGAGCCGGGGCAGCTTCTGCACGCTGGCGGGGAAGTTGGAGAAGCGGTCGACGCCGACGACCTTGGCGCAATCGCCCAGTTCGCAGATGGTCTCGGTCAGCGAAGGCAGCAGGCTGACAATGCGCCGCGGCACGTCCGGCAAGGTCACCGTGTGACCGCGGTCGTCCTGGATCGTGATCGGCGCGGCGACCGCCGAGGTCGCGGTCAGCACCAGCGTGGCCAGCGACAACGCGGCGCGGCTCAGGGGTCCCATCGACTTCATCGCTTGTTCTCCTCGTTGTCCGTGGCGTCGACGCGCTCGCGGGCGGCGGCCTCGTTGTCGTCCTGGTCCTCGTCGAGCGGCTCGACCGGACGCGTCCACGGTTGGCCGGCCACCATCAGCGTCAGCTCGCCGCACTGCCGCGCGACCTGCTGGTTGAGCCGGCCGAGTTCGTCCACATAGGCGCGCACCTCGCGGCCCATCGGCATCACGCCCCATCCGACCTCGTTGGACACGAAGATCACCGGCGAGGCCAGCGTCGGCAGCAGGCGCCGCAGTCCGGAGCACTCGGCGCGCCAGTCGTCCAGGCGCGGCGCGCCCACCATCGGCATCAGCCAGTTGGTGAGCCACAGCGTCAGGCAGTCGACGACCAGCAGCCGCTGGGGCGATGCCGCCGCCCGCAGCGCCTCGCACAGTTGCAGCGGCGCCTCGACGGTGTCGAAGCCGGCCGGCCGGTCGGCGCGGTGGCGGGCGATGCGCTCGCGCATCTCGTCGTCATGGGCCTCGGCGGTCGCGACCACCGTGACCCGATGGCCCGGCGTGCGCGCCCAGCGCAGCGCGAGGCGCTCCGCATGGCGCGACTTGCCGCTGCGCTGGCCGCCGACGATCAGGTGATGAGCAGGCATCCGGGACTCCGGGGGCGAAGGGGAAGTGCGGACCTTACCGCGAGGGTCCGCGCGGCGGGGAACGACGGTCGAGGCGGGCCGCGCTCACAGCGTCGGCGCGTAGCGCAGCATCACGAACCAGGTCCGGCCCGCCTGGTTGTAGAAGTTCGCCGTCTGGTACTGACGGTTGAACGCGTTGTCGACGTTCAGCTGCAGGCGCCAGTCCTTGGCGAACGCGAACTGCGCGTCCAGGTTGAGCAGGCCGTAGCCGCCGAGCCGGGTCTTGTTGGCGGCGTCGTCGAAGCGCTCGCCGGAACCGACCAGGTTCGCGCCCAGCGTCCAGGCGCGCAGCGTCGTTTCGGCGCGCAGCGTGCCGAAGCGCTTGGCGCGGCGCTGCAGCTGGCGGCCGGTGTTGGCGTCGGTCGGGTCGAGGAAGTCGGCGGTGGCGCTGAGCTTGACCGCGCCCAGGGTCGCGCCGCCCTTGAGGCTGGTGCCCTTGAGCATCGCGCGCGCGACGTTGGTGTAGCAGCCGGTCGTGGAGCGGCAGCTGCCCGCGGCGCCGAAGGCGATCAGGTCGCTGACGCGGTTGCGGAAGGTGGTGATGGCGAAGTCCAGGTCGCCCTGGGCCCAGGCCAGGCCGGCCTCGCGGTTGTGGCCGCGCTCCGGCCGCAGTTCCGGGAAGCCCTTGCTGGTGTCCGGGCCGTAGACGCTGCCGCGGTGGAACAGCGTCGGCGCGCGGAAGGCGTTGCCGGCCGAGGCCGTCACCCGCCAGCCGCCACCGAGCCGGTAGCCGGCCGCCAGACTGCCGGTGTCGATGCCGCCGAACTCGCTGTCGTCGTCATGGCGACCGTGCGCCTGCAGGCTCAGCGCGCCCAGCGTGCCGAGGTAGCTCAGGCCGGCCGCGTTCTGGCTGCGCGTGCCGGTACCGCCGCCGACCAGGTCGGCGTTGACGAGGCGGTCCTCGCGCCGCTCCAGCACGCCATTGAGCTGGTGCGCGGCATCGATCCGGTAGAAGCCCAGCAGCGAGGCGCTGCGGATGCGGGTTCTGGTCAGGTAGGGGGCGCTGGGGCGCGTCTCGTAGTTCTCTTCGGACTGGCCGACGGAGAGCTGCGTCGACAGCGCCTGCGACCAGACCGACTTCAGGCTGAGCTTGGCGGCGATGGATTCGGTGATGCCGCGGTCGTCGGCGTTCTTGCCGGCGTCGTAGCCGACGTCGCTGCGGCTCTTCAGGCCGAGCAGCTCCAGGCGCTGGCCCTCGGCGATGCGGCCGCCCAGGCGCAGGCTGCCGTTGTAGTTGCGCCAGCCGTCCTTGTCGGCATTGAAGCTCCTGCTGGTCGTGAGGCCGTAGGCGTTGAAACCGGTGCCGCGGTCGACGGCCAGCGAGCCGGCGTAGTCGAAGTCCGCATTGCCGCCCAGCAGCGACACGTCGGCCTTGACCTGGCCGAGGTTGCCGCCGCCGACGCCCAGGTCCAGCTGCGGCCGGCCGCTGCCCTGGCGCGTGAAGATCTGCACCACGCCGCCGATGGCGTCGGAGCCGTACAGCGCGCTGGCCGGGCCCTTGAGCACCTCGACGCGATCGATCAGCGAGACCGGCAGGTTCTCCCAGCGCGCGCCGCCGGTGGACTGGCCGTCGATGCGCACGCCGTCGATCAGGACGACGGTGTGGCGGGTCTCGGCGCCGCGGATGAAGACGGAGGTGGTGTTGCCCGGCCCGCCGTTGTTGGTCATCTGCAGGCCGGCGACGTTGCGCAGCAGCGCGGCGACGTTGCCGAAGCCCTGGCGCTCGATGGTGTCGCGGTGGATGACGGTGAGATCGGCGGCGATGTCGCCCAGCCGCATCGGGCTGCGCGAGCCGGTGACGGTGACTTCGTCGAGCCGGCTCGCGGGAGCGGTGGCGTCGGCTGAGGAAACGTCCGGGGTGGAGGAGGGCGCGGACTGCGCGAAGGCCGTGGCGGCGAGCGCCAGCGGCGTGAAGGCGAGCAGCGAGCGGGCACCGGCGCGCGCGCGCGAAACGAACGGAAGCATGAGAACGGACCAACGACGGGTTCAGGGCCCTGCTCACCCGCAGGACGTCTGAGGAACGATGCCGCCGGCTGCGTCGTCGATCCACCGGGTGGGCGGGTCGGGATCGGCTGGCGGGCACCACCTGTTGGCCGGTATCCGGGCTGGTGGCCGCTGCCTGTGTCCTTCCCAGCGCGGGCGCGCCAGTGGACATGGGGACAGGCAGTGCCGGCGGCGTGCCGGGTCCTTCGTCAGGATCCGGGGCGCGCGGCCGGTGGCCACTTACCGTTGCGGGGACAGCTCAGGTTGGCTCGCGCATCGGCGATGCGCCCGCTTCCTGATTCCCGTTTAACTGCACGGACGCAATGTCCGCGCGAGCACCAACGGCGCGCATTCTAGCGAGGTGTTTCCGCCTCGCCGCGTCTGGGCAGTGGCTGGAGCGCGCCATCGCCGACCATCGCGGGCGCCTTCTTGCCGGGCTTGGTCGTCGGCTTGGGCGGCAGCGACGGGTCGGGCGACTTCGGCAGCTTGGGCTTCTTCTTGGGCGGCTGCTTCGGATCCTTGGGCTTGGGCTTCTTCGGATCGGCGGGCTTGGAGGGGCGCGTCGACGCCTTCGGGGGCCGGGGCTCGATGGAGCCGTCGATGCCGGCGGCGGCGGGCGCGGGCGATTGCGCCGCGAGGCGTTCGCGTTCGCGCTGCCGCGATGCGAGCTCGCGGGACTCGTCGGCGGCGCGCTTTCGGGCGGCGGCGGCCTCCTTCGGATCGACGCGGTCCTGCGGCAGGTCCAGCGCCTGCGACGGGCCGTCGGGGCAGGGGCTGTCGCGCAGGTCCAGGCCCTGCGGGCCGCAGCGGTAGTAGCCGAAGGTGCGTTCCTGCGCGGGCTTGGGCTTGGCGCTCTCGGGCTGCGCGTGCGCCGCGCCGAACATGAGGACCAGCACAACAGTCATCAGGATCGAGGGGGCGCGCGTCGGCATGTCAGGCTCCGGAGGTCGGGGGAACGGGATCGGGAACGGGGGGAGTGGACGTCGCCGGCGTGGCGGCGGCCGACGCCCCCATCGGTGGGGCGTCCGCCGGGGCGCCTGTCGGGGCGCCCGGTTTCGGCGGCAGGTGGGCGGGGCGGGGGGGCTTGGGTCTGGGCGGCTTGGCATGCAGCAGCGCCACGGCCTTGGCCATGTCGCCGGCGGTCATCAGCTTGAAGGCCTCGAAGGACTTGGCGATGCTGTCCTCCACCGCCTGGCGCTCCGCCAGCGGCGGCTTGCGCAGCACGTAGCCGGCAACCTCGCCCTTGTGGCCCGGGTGGCCGATGCCCAGCCGCAAGCGCCAGAAGTTCGCGCTGCCCAGCTGGGCCTGCATGTCCTTCAGGCCGTTGTGGCCGGCGTTGCCGCCGCCCTGCTTGAGCTTGAGCTCGCCCGGCGCGATCTCGAGCTCGTCGTGGATCGCCAGGATCTCCTCCGGCGCGATCTTGAAGAAGCGCGCCAGCGCCGCCACCGACTTGCCGGAGAGATTCATGTAGGTCATCGGCTGCAGCAGCCAGATCGGACCGGCGGCGCCCGGCGCATCGTTGACGCGTGCCACCAGGCCGAAGTACTTGGTGTCCAGCTGCGGCGTGACCTTGAGGCCGCGCGCCAGCGCATCTATCCACCAGAACCCGGCGTTGTGCCGGGTGTCCTCATATTCCGGGCCGGGATTGCCCAGGCCGACAAAGAGACGAATCATGGGGAGGAATTATCAGCGTCGAGCCCAAATGCAGAAGGCCCCGCAAGCGGGGCCTTCTTCGGGGCGATGGACACGCGCCTCGTCAGCGGCGTATCCATCGCAGAGGAAGAAATTACTTCTTCTTCTTTTTCTTGTCGTCCGCGGCCGGAGCGGCGGCCACCACGATCTCTTCCACGACCGGGGGCACCGGGGTGGCGACGACCGGGTTCGGCTTGCCGTGGGTGACGATCTTGATGTGATCGGCCAGCTTCAGGTCGTTCACATGGATCGAGTGACCCATCGTCAGGTTGCTCAGGTCCACTTCGATGAACTCGGGCAGCTGTTGCGCCAGGCAGGTGATTTCCAGCTGGGTCAGCACGTGGTTCACGGTGCCCTTGTCGGTCTTGACGGCCGGCGACTCGGCTTCACCGACGAAGTGCAGCGGCACCTTCTTGGTGATGCGGGTCGTGGCGTCGACGCGCTGGAAGTCCACGTGCAGCACTTGCTGCTTGTACGGGTGCATCTGGAAGTCACGCAGCAGCACTTGCGTGGTCTTGCCGTCCACTTCCATGTCGAGGATGGAGCTGTGGAAAGCTTCCTTCTTCATGGCGTGGTACAGCGCGTTGTGGTCCAGTTCGACCAGGGCCGGCTCGCCAGCACCGTAGACGATGCCGGGCACCTTGCCGGCGAAACGCAGGCGGCGGCTCGCTCCGGTCCCCTGCTGCTTACGCTCGAAAGCGACGAATTTCATATCTGACTCCAAATTGACGGAGCACCCCCATGGCGCTCCGGTTGAAGGCCCCGCGACCAGGCACCTTCACGAAACGGCCGCTGTCCTCGCGAACAGCGGCCGGAACTGGCAACGCGATCAGAAGTTGTTGTTCTGCTCGCTGAAGAGGGAGGTCACCGATTCACCGTCCGAAATGCGGCGGATGGTTTCGGCGAACAGGAAGGCAACGGACAGCTGGCGGATCTTGCCGCAGGCCTTGGCGGCTTCCGACAGCGGGATCGTGTTGCTGATGACGACTTCGTCCAGGTGGGAGCCGGCGATGCGCTCGATCGCCGGGCCCGAGAGGATGGGATGGGTGCAGTAGGCGAAGACGCTCTTGGCGCCGCGGTCCTTCAGGACCTCCGCGGCCTTCACCAGCGTGCCGGCCGTGTCGATCATGTCGTCCATGATCACGCAGTTGCGGCCGTCGATCTCGCCGATGACATGCATCACTTCCGAGACGTTGGCCGCCGGACGGCGCTTGTCGATGATGGCCAGGTCGCAGCCCAGCTGCTTGGCCAGCGCGCGGGCGCGCACCACGCCGCCGACGTCGGGGCTGACCACCACCAGGTCGCTGTAGTTGCGGGCCTTCAGGTCCGACAGCAGCACCGGCGAGGCGTAGATGTTGTCGACCGGGATGTCGAAGAAGCCCTGGATCTGGTCCGCGTGCAGGTCCATGGTCAGGACGCGCTCGACGCCGACGGTCTCCAGCAGGTTGGCCACGACCTTGGCCGAGATGGGCACGCGCGTCGAACGCGGACGGCGGTCCTGGCGGGCATAACCGAAGTAGGGGATCACGGCGGTGATGCGGCGCGCGCTGGCGCGCTTCAACGCATCGACCATGATCAGCAGCTCCATCAGGTTCTCGTTCGTGGGCGCGCAGGTGGGCTGGATCACGAACACGTCGCGGGCGCGGACGTTCTGCTGGATCTCGACCGTCACTTCACCGTCGGAAAAACGACCGACCACGGCCTTGCCGAGCTCGAGGCCCAGATGCGAGGCGATTTCCTTGGAGAGGGAAGGGTTAGCGTTACCCGTGAAGAGGACGGTATTGAGCAGCACGACGGGCCATCCTTAGATTTATGGCCCGGTGGCCAACCCAGCGGGTCCCGGATTGAAACTGAGAATTTGGCAGGGGAGGAAGGACTCGAACCCTCGCATGTCGGAATCAAAATCCGATGCCTTAACCAACTTGGCGACTCCCCTACACAGGACATTGTTCGAGGAACAACACCCTACAACCTTCAGTCTTCCGCCCAGCCCCGCAAAGGGTGGACTGACAGACTGCGACACATCCTTCCGACCCAACCGTCCGGGAGTTCCTGGAACTCACCTTCCGGTGTCGCCTTGAGATTGCTCTCCAGGCCGGTGACCGTGTCCTTTTCCTGCACCGCGTTTTGCACTGCTGTTTGCGTTGCAATTCGCGAGGGCCGAACTATAGCAAAAACCGCACTGCCTGAACCCGTCATCCGAGAATTTTCGTAGCGGGTTTGCAACCATTCAAGCGCTGTCGATACTTCGTGACTGGCAGCTTCCGCGGGCGGTTGCAGATCATTTCTGCCCCAACCTTCGTACAACTGCTGCACGGGTATTTCTTGCGTTTGGTGATCGCGGCAGATATTGCCTTTGCGTTCACCCGAGCTATTGGCTTCGTCGCTTGGAAAATCCGCTACCGGGGTAACCAGACTATCTTCGCTGCGTCTGCCGTTCGCTGCAGGAAAGCCCGCTACTATAGCCACGCTTTCCGACCTTTGCAACAGCGGGCTCGAAAAAATTTCCTTGGTGCCGATGCTGACCGCGGGTTTGACCACCGCCAGGCGCAACTCGGGCACCGCCACCGGGGTGAGGACCTCGCCGATGCCTTCGACGAAGGCATTGCGCCCGCCGACGAAGAACGGCACGTCTGCGCCCAGTTGGAGCGCGATCGGCAATAGCCGCCGACGGGACCAGTTCAGCCCCCACAGCCGGTTCAGCGCCAGCAGCGTGCTGGCGGCATCCGAGGATCCGCCGCCCATGCCCGCGCCCGAGGGCAGGCGCTTCTCGATGTGGATGTCGGCGCCGAAAGCGCAGCCGCTGGCCTGCTGCAGCGCACGCGCGGCGCGCAGGCAGAGGTCGTCCGCCGGCAGCGCGTCGCCGCGGTCGTGGCGGCGCAGCGCGCCGTCCTCGCGGCGCTCGAAGTGCAGCGTGTCGGCCCAGTCGACCAGCACGAACAGCGACTGCAGCAGGTGATAGCCGTCCGCCCGCTTGCCCACCACGTGCAGGAACAGGTTGAGTTTGGCCGGCGCTGGCACGTCGTAGAGCGCCTTCAAGGGCGCGGCGGTGGAAATCGGGATCATGGGCGTCGACATGGCGGCGCAGTATGCCGCCGAGTATTCAGGGGCCGTGCGTGCGATTAACGAGCCGCGCGCGATTCCCTCGTGAAAAGTGCTCGAAAAATACCCCGGCGCGACGCCGGGATATCAAGGACTGACGGGCGCGTCGAGTTTCAGGCGCAGCGTCGCCAGCGGTTCGGATCCATTCGGGTTGAGGCGCTGGGCGGAGATCAGCTGGTCGCCGAAGCGGCGCAGGTCCACCTGCCAGCCCAGTTGCTGGAAGCCGGTGCCGTCCGCCGCCCGCGACGGCGCCTGCGGCCAGGGCCGCCCGCGCAGCCAGTCGAACAGGGCCTGCACGGGCAGCGCCTCGCCGAGCAATTCCTGCGTCAGCGCGTCGATGTCGTCGTAGGCGCGGTCGCCGTCGGGCGTCTTGACCCAGGCGGAGCCGGGCTGCCACGACACCCGCGCGACCAGGCTGCCCATCGGCGTGCTCATCTCGAGCTGACCGCGGCGGGGATCGCCGAGCAGCTCGAAGCTGGCGTTGACGTTCTGCCCGCGCGGCTGGCCACCGGGGCCGGCCGGCACGATCAGCCCGAACTTGCCGGTCAGGCGGGGCGCCTGCGCCAGCGAGGCGGCGTCCGCGCCCGAGGCCCGGGGCACCGAGCTGCAACCGGCGAGCGCCGTCGCCCCGAGAACGGCCAGCGCGCCGAGGTGGAATTGCCGCCGCCGCATCAGGGACGGACCTGCAGGCGTTGCATCACCGACTGCAGCGCCTCGTTGCGCGGATCGCGTCTGGCGGCATCGGCGAGGACGCGGCGCGCCTCGTCCTGCTGGCCGGCGGCCCAGAGCACCTCGCCGAGGTGGGCGGCGATCTCCGCGTCCGGGCGCGAGCCGTAGGCCTGGCGCAGCAGCCGCTCGGCCTCGCCCAGCCGGCCGAGGCGGAATTCCACCCAGCCCATGCTGTCGACGATGAAGGGCTCGCCCGGCGCGAAGCTCAGCGCCTTGGAGATCAGGTCGCGCGCCTCCTGCAGCCGCTCGTTGCGATCGGCCAGCGAGTAGCCCAGGGCGTTGTACGCGTGGTAATGCTGGGGCTTGAGCTGGATGACCTTCTGCAGCAGCGCTTCCATCTCCTGCGCCCGGCCGAGCTTCTCGGCCATCATCGACTGCTCGTAGATCAGGTCCGCATCCTCGGGCGACTGCTTGATCGCCTGGCCGAGCAGGTCGTAGGCGGCCTGCCACTGCTTGTTTTCGCGCAGCAGCTGGGATTCGGCCAGCACGCGGGCGCGGCGGTCCTGGTCGCGGTCGGCGGGCAGTTGCCGCAGCAGTTCGCGGCCCTCGTCGAGCCGGCCCTGGCGCGCCAGCAGCGAGGCACGGCGGTAGGCGATGTCCAGGTTGCCCGGCGCGGCCTCGATGCCGGCCAGGCGCTTCTCGGCGGTCTTGAAGTCGCCGCGCATCTCCGCGGCCTGCGCCAGCAGCAACTGGCCCTGCAGGCGGGCTTCCTTGTCGGCCTTGTCCAGGCCGGCCGCCGCGATCGCGCGCTCCGCCAGCGAGGACGAGTCGCCGCCGGGCTTGTCCACCAGCTTCAGATAGCGCTGCAGCGCGGTCTCGGCCGCGTCGGGATGCTGCAAATCCAGCTCCAGCGCGCCCAGCGCCAGCCAGTGGGACGCGTCCTCGGGCGACTCCTGCGTCAGCACGCGGAACTCCCGCGCGGCGTCGCCGGGCCGCTGGGCCCGTGCCAGCGCGCGGGCGTAGGCCAGGCGCAGCGCCTGCTTGTCGGGCTTGGCCTGCAGCTCGGCGGTGACCAGCGCCTCGGCCTCGGGGCGGCGCGGCAGCAGCTCCAGCGCCATCAGCAGCGGTTCCTCGCGCTCGGGGAAGTCCTTCGCGGCGGCGCGGACGTGGATCAGCGCGGTCTCGTAGCGGTCCGCGTTCTTGGCGAGCTGGGCCAGCACCAGCAGCGACGAGAAACGCGTCTCCGGCTTCGCTGCGGTCTCGCGCAGCAGCGGCTCGAAGGCCTCCAGCACGCGCGCCGGTTCCGGGCTGCGCTGGAACAGCGCCGGCAGCGCCGCGATCAGCGCGCCGCGGCCATCGGCCGGCGTCAGCGCCAGCAGCGAGCGCAGCACCGGCGGGATCTCGGCCGGGCGGTTCAGCAGCGCGAGCAACTGGATCTGCGTGCGGTGCGCCTCCAGCGAAGTCGGCAGCGCCTCGCGCCAGGCGCGGGCGGCGATGGCGGCCTGGTCGCCGGCGCGCGACTGCAGCGCGATCTGGACCACGCGGCGGAACAGTTCCTCGTCGTTGCTGCGGCGGGCGGCGTCGAGCAGCACCTGGTAGGCGACGCCGGCCTGGCCGCCCTGGAGTTCGAGCTCGCCGATCAGCAGCTGGTAGAACATCGGCGCGTCGAGGTCGGAATTGACGACCGGCGCCGAGGCGGCGGAGGCGGGCGCGTCGGCCGCGGCCGGCGCTTGCGGGGGCTGGGTCTGGGCGTGGGCGGCGCAGCTCAGGGCGAGGGCGGCTGGGAGCCACCAGCGGTGGCGCACGAGGGCGGGCATGAGGAACTCCTGAACTGGGCGGGAAGGCCTGACGGGCAAGCCGCGGACCATTCTAGGGAAGCGGCGCGGGCGCCGCGCCTATGATTCCGGGATGCCCGAGTTACCGGAAGTTGAAGTTACACGACGAAGTTTTGCGCCGGCCATCGCCGGCGCGCGCGTGCTGGACGTGCGGCTGGGAAAACCACTGCGCTGGCCGCTGGGCGTGGCGGCGGAACGGCTGGTGGGGCGCCGGGTCGGCGAGGCCCAGCGCCGCGGCAAGTACATCTGGCTGCCGCTGGTGGCGACGGCCGAGCAGCCCGGCCATCCGGACGAGAGCGGCGGCGGCCTGTTGCTGCACCTGGGCATGTCGGGCTCGCTGGCCTTCCGCGAGCAGCCGCCGGCGGCCGGGCCGCACGACCACTTCGAACTGGTCACCGACCGCGGCGTGCTGCGCCTGACCGATCCGCGGCGCTTCGGCGCGGTGGTCTGGTCGGACGGACTGGCCGTCGAGCCGGCGGCCAAGCTGCTGGCCCGGATCGGGCTGGAGCCCTTCGACATCGAATTCCACGGCCCCTACCTGCATGACGGTTTCCGCGGCCGGCGCGTGGCGGTGAAGCAGGCGATCCTGGCCGGCGACGTGGTCGTCGGCGCGGGCAACATCTATGCGTGCGAGGCGCTGTTCCTGGCTGGCGTCGATCCGCGCCTGGCGGCGGGCAAGCTGAGCCGGCCGCGCGCCGCCAAGCTGGCGGCGGCGCTGCGGCAGGTGCTGGGCGAAGCGCTCGAGGCCGGCGGCAGCACGCTGCGGGACTTCAAGGATGCGCACGGCGTGGCGGGCAGTTTCCAGATGCAGGCGCGCGTCTATGGCCGCGAGGGCGAACCCTGCCGCGCCTGCGGCACGCCGATCCGGCGCATCGTGCAGGGGCAGCGCTCGACCTTCTTCTGTCCGGTCTGCCAGAAGCGATGAGCGCCAAAGCGATGAGCGCCAGTACGCCAGCCAAGAAGCAAGCCTTGAGAACGACGCCCGACTCCCCGATCCCCGATGCCGACCTGGACGCCCGCGTGGCGGCGCTGCGCGGCGACTTCGCCCCGCGGCTGCTCGCGTGGCAGCGCCGCGAGGGGCGGCATGACCTGCCGTGGCAGAACACGCGCGACCCGTACCGGGTCTGGCTGTCGGAAATCATGCTGCAGCAGACGCAGGTGACGACGGTGCTGGGCTACTACAAGCGCTTCCTGGAGCGCTTCCCCGACGTGGCCGCGCTGGCCGCGGCGCCCAGTGACGAGGTCATGGCCGCGTGGGCCGGGCTGGGCTACTACAGCCGGGCGCGCAACCTGCACAAGTGCGCGCAGGCGGTGGTCGAGCGCCATGGCGGCGCCTTCCCGCGCAGCGCCGCCGAACTGGCGGAGCTGCCGGGCATCGGGCGCTCGACGGCGGCGGCGATCGCGTCCTTCTGCTTCGGCGAGCGCGTGGCCATCCTGGATGGCAACGTCAAGCGCGTGCTGGGCCGGCTGCTGGCCTTCGACGGCGACCTGTCCTCCGCCGCGCAGGAGAAGCGCCTGTGGCGCCAGGCCGAGGCGCTGCTGCCGCCGTCGCCCGAGGACATGCCCGCGTACACGCAGGGCCTGATGGACCTCGGCGCCAGCCTGTGCGCGACGCGCAGCCCGCAGTGCCTGCTGTGCCCGGTGGCGGCGCTGTGCACCGGGCTGGCGCAGGGCGAGCCCACCCGCTATCCGGTCAAGACCAAGAAGCTCAAGCGCGGCCAGCGGGAGAGCTGGTGGCTGTGGCTGGAGCACGAGGGCCGCGTCTGGCTGCAGCAGCGGCCGGCCGAGGGCGTCTGGGGCGGGCTCTGGACGCTGCCGCTGTTCGACGACGAGGCCACGCTGACGGCGCAGAGCGCCGCGCTGGGCGTGGCGGCGCCCGAGCCGCTGCCGCGCGTCAAGCATGTGCTGACGCATTTCGACTGGCTGCTGCATCCGCGCCGGGCGCTGCTGCCGCGCGAGACGCGACCGGCGAGCGAAGGCGTGTGGGTCGCGCGCGAGCGGCTGGGCGAGTACGCGTTGCCGGCGCCGCTGAAGAAGCTGCTGGACTAAGGTCGCCGCGCTGGCCGTCGACCCCCGGTTTCCGGGTCGGGCGCGGGGTTCCGCCGGTTCCCGACGGGCGCCGCTCCGTTATGCTCCCGCGATTGCCAGAACGGGCCACGACAGGCCCGCGCACGCCACCACCGCATTCAGGGACACCATGTCGAACGACGTCAAGCCGGGCCGGGCCGCGGCCCTCAAGAGCGCACTGGAATCGGCCTTCATCGCCGTGCTCGCCAGCGGCGTTTGCCTGTGGTTCCTGATCAGCGAGACGCAGGTGCCCGGCGAGGGCGATCCCGCCAAGCTGACCATGTTCGGCCTGGGTCTGTTCGCCGGCCTGTGCGCGCACTTCGCCTACATGGGCATCGCGCTCAAGCGCGCCGGGCGCAACGTGGTGCTGTGGCTGCTGCTGATGCTGGTGCTGATGCCCTTCGCCTCGGTGGTGCTGGGCATCCTGCTGTTCAACCAGGTGCAGGAGATGGAGCAGGCACGCGAGGAGGGCGGCGCGAGCGCCGTGTGAGCGGACGGCTCAGCGGGCGTCCAGCTCGCGGTGCCGCTTCAGCACCTGGCCGTGGTAGGCGAACTGCTTGGCCAGCGTCTCGACGAGATAGACCGAGCGGTGCTGGCCGCCGGTGCAGCCGATGGCCACGGTCAGGTAGCTGCGCTGGTCCTGCGCGAAGTTGGGCAGCCACTGCGCGATGAAGGCGCCGATCTGGCTGAGCATCAAGCGCACCTCCGGCTGGCCTTCCAGGTAGGCCGCGACTGGCTCGTCGCGGCCGGTGAAGGGCCGCAGCTCGCGGTCGTAATACGGGTTGGGCAGCACGCGCACGTCGAAGACGAAGTCCGCGTCGCTGGGCACGCCGTGCTTGAACGCGAAGGACTCGAACACCAGCGTCAGCGAGGCGCCGCTGACATGCACCAGGTCGCGCAGCCAGCCGCGCAGCTGCGCCGGGCGGAGCTGGCTGCTGTCGATGACGGTGGACTCCATCCGCAGCGGCGTCAGCAGCTCGCGCTCGAGCGCGATCGCCTCCTGCAGCGCGCGGTGGGTGTCGCTGTCCTCGTTGCCGACGCGCAGCGGGTGCGGGCGGCGCGTCTCGGAGAAGCGGCGCAGCAGCGTGTCGTCGTCGGCGTCCAGGAAGATCGAGCGCAGCGACACGCCTTCCTGGCGCATCGTCTTGATGTGGCCCAGCAGCTGCGGCAGCGAGCCGGCGCTGCGCACGTCCACCGCGATGGCCACGCGCCGCCAGCCGCGCTGGCGCTCCAGGTCGAGGAACTGCGGCAGCAGCTCGGGCGGGAGGTTGTCAACGCAGAAGAAGCCGGCGTCCTCGAGCGCATGCATCGCGATCGATTTGCCGCCGCCGGACATGCCGGTGACGAGCACCACCTCGCCGCGCGGCGAGTTGGCATTGGGCGTGGCCTGAGGCGCCGGTACCGGCGCGGTGTGGGGCGCGCTCATGGCTTGACCTTCCTGCCGGCGGCCGCGGGCGCGGCGGGGGTGGACTTGGCGGACAGGTCCAGCATCTCCTGCGCATGCGCCAGCGAGGTCGACGACAGGCGCTCGCCGCCGAGCATGCGGGCGATCTCGGCGGTGCGGGCCTCGCCGGCGATGGGGCGGACCTCGGAGTTGGTCTTGCCGTCCTTGAGCGCCTTGGCGACGAGGAAGTGGTGATCGGCGCAGGCGGCGACCTGCGGCAGGTGGGTGACCGCGAGCACCTGCACCCGCTGGCCGAGCTGCTTCATCAGGCGGCCGACGGTCTCGGCGACCGCGCCGCCGACGCCGGCATCGATCTCATCGAAGATCAGCGTGCCGGCGCCGCTGTTCTGCTGGCTGGTGGTGACGGCGATGGCCAGCGCGATGCGCGAGAGCTCGCCGCCCGAGGCGACCTTGGCCAGCGGGCGCGGCGTGCTGCCGGCGTGGCCGGCGACGAGGAACTCGGCCGATTCCATCCCGAAGCCCTGCGGCTCGTCCTGCGCCAGCAGCGCGACCTCGAAGCGGCCGCCGGCCATGCCGAGCTGCTGCATCGCCTGCGACACCGCATTCGACAGCGCCGGCGCGGCCTTGGCGCGCGCGGTGCTGACGGCCTTGGCTTCCTTCTGGTAGCGCTTGAGCGCGTCGGCCTGGCGGGCCTGCAGCGCGTCGAGGTCGGAGGCGGCGTCGAGCTGCGCGAGCTCGGTCTTCCATTCGGCCAGCAGCGCCGGCAGCTCGGCCGGCTGCCGGCGATAGCGGCGGGCGAGCGTGACCCAGGCGGACAGGCGGTCGTCGAGCTGCCGCAGCCGGTCCGGATCGAGGTCGGCCGCATGCAGGTAGGCGCCGAGGCTGTGCGCGGCGTCCTGCAGCTGGGCCTGCGCGCCCAGCAGCGCGTTGACGGTGTCCTGCAGGCCGGCGTCGTAGCCGAGCACGTCCTGCAGCGCGGACAGCGCTTCGTCGGTCAGCGACTCGGCGTTGATCTCGGCCTCGGCGATGCGCTCCAGCGCGCCGCGCGCGGCGTCCATCAGCGACTGCGCATGCGACAGGCGCTGATGCTCCGCGTTGAGTTCGTCCCACTCGTCGGCGCCGGGCGCGAGGCGGTCGACCTCGCCGATCTGCCAGCTCAGGCGCTCATGCTCGCGCGCCAGGTCGGCCTGCCTGGACTGCGCGGCGCCCAGCGCCTCGCTGGCCTGGCGCCACTCGGTGAAGGCGGCGGCCATCGGCCGGGTCTCGATCTGGGCGAAGCTGTCCAGCAGCTCGCGCACGCTGGCCGGGCGGGTCAGGCCTTGCCAGGCGTGCTGGCCGTGGATGTCGAGCAGGTGCTCGGCCAGCTCGCGCAGCTGGGCGACGGTGGCGGTGCCGCCGTTGATCCACGCGCGGCTCTTGCCCTGGGCGTCGATGACGCGGCGCAGCAGCAGCGTGTCCTCGGCGCCGTCGGTGGTGTCGAAGCCGGCTTCCTCCAGCCAGGCGGCGAGGGCGGCGGGGCGGTCGAACTCGGCGGAGATCTCGGCGCGGGTGGCGCCCTCGCGCACGACGGCGGCGTCGCCGCGCGAGCCCAGGGCCAGCTGCAGCGCGTCGATCAGGATGGACTTGCCGGCGCCGGTCTCGCCGGTGAGGGCCGAGAAACCGGCGGCGAAGTCCAGCTCCAGCGCTGGGACGATGACGAAGTCCTTGAGGCTCAGGCGGCGCAGCATCAGGTGTTTCCCTCGTTCCAGCGGAGCTTGCGGCGCAGCGTGGCGTAGTAGGACCAGCCGCGCGGATGCAGGAAGGGCGCGCGGTGCTGGGAGCGGCGCACGGTGATGCAGTCGCCGTGCAGCAGCGAGGCCAGGGATTGCATGTCGAAGTTCACCGAGGCGTCGCGGCCGGCGACGATGGTCAGGCGCACCTCGCCGCTGTCGGGCAGGACGATGGGGCGGTTGGAGAGCGCGTGGGACGCGATCGGCAGCAGCACCCAGCCGGCGATGCCGGGGTGGAGGATGGGGCCGCCGGCGGACAGCGCGTAGGCGGTGGAGCCGGTGGGAGTGCCGACGATGACGCCGTCGGCGCGCATGTTGGCGACGAACTCGTCGCCGACGTCGACGCGCAGCTCGACCATGGCGGCGGTGGCGCCGCGGGAGACGACGACGTCGTTCAGGGCCACGCCGGAGAAGATCTGCTCGCCGTCGCGGAAGACGGCGCCTTCGAGCAGGGAGCGGTGTTCGATCTCGAAGTCGCCGGCGAGGATGGGGGCGAGGGCGTCGCGGAACTGGTCGGCGGAGATGTCGGTGATGAAGCCCAGGCGGCCCTGGTTGATGCCGACCAGCGGCAGGCCGTAGCGGGCGACCTGGCGGGCGAAGCCGAGCATGGTGCCGTCGCCGCCGACGACGATGGCCAGGTCGCACTGGGTGCCGAGTTCGGCGTGGGTCAATGCGGGGAAGGCGGTGATGCCGGTGCTGTCGGCGGTTTCCTGTTCGAGGGAAACATCCAATCCCTGGGAGGCGACAAAATCGGCAATCTCTTCCAGGATGGGCCGGATGCCCCGGGACTGGGGTTTTCCGACGATGGCCACGTGACGGAAGCGCTTGGACATAGCGCGGAATTACACCACAGCGAGGTGGCGGGGCCGGGGGGTGGGAAGGGGTGCCGCTGGTGGCTTCACTAGAATGAAAAACATGCTCGACGACCGCGCGAAAACACTGCTGAAGGCTCTGGTGGAGCGGTACATCGCCGATGGCCAACCGGTGGGCTCTCGCACGCTGTCCAAGGCGTCGGGGCTGGAGCTGAGCCCGGCGACGATCCGCAACGTGATGGCCGACCTGGAGGAGCTGGGTCTGATTGCCAGCCCGCACACCAGCGCGGGGCGGATTCCGACGGCGCGGGGTTACCGGCTGTTCGTGGACACGCTGCTGACGGCCAAGCCGGGGATGCCACGCGAGGCGGGTTCCTTCGAAAGCCAGCTGCTGCCGGATCAACCGCAACGGGTGATCGCGAACGCGGCGCAGCTGCTGAGCAGCCTGTCGAGTTTCGTGGGGGTAGTGACGTCGCCGCGCAAGACGGCGGTGTTCCACCACATCGAGTTCCTGCGGCTGGGCGAGCGCCGGGTGCTGGTGATCATGGTGTCGCCGGACGGGGACGTGCAGAACCGGCTGGTGTTCACGGCGCAGGACCTGTCGCAGTCGGACCTGACGGAGGCGAGCAACCGGCTGAACGCGCATTACGCGGGGCTGAGCCTGGACGTGGTGCGGGACCGCCTGCGGCTGGAGGTGGATCAGCTGCGCGGGGAGATCGCCAAGCTGATGAGCGCGGCGGTGGACGTGGGCCAGCAGGGGTTGCAGGAGCACGAGCCGATGATCATTTCCGGCGAGCGCAACTTGCTGACGGTGCAGGACTTCAGCCACGACATGGGCAGCCTGCGCAGGATGTTCGACCTCTTCGAGCAGAAGACGCAGCTGATGCGGCTGCTGGATGTGTCCTCGCGCGCGGAGGGGGTGCGGATCTACATCGGCGGCGAGAGCCAGGTGGTGCCGGTGGAGGAGCTGTCCATCGTGTCGGCGCCGTATGAGGTCGATGGGGAGGTGGTCGGGACGCTGGGGGTCATCGGCCCGACGCGGATGGCCTACGACCGGATGATCGAGATCGTCGACATCACGTCGAGGATGGTGAGCAATGCGTTGTCGCAGAAGTGAGCGTGCTAAGCGCGGCGCTTAAGCATGCTTACAATCCGCGCCTTCGGTGCAAAGCCGGAACACGCGAATCCGCCAGGATTCGTATATGCGCATTACCCCCAGGGGGCCGTTAGCTCAGTTGGTTAGAGCAGAGGACTCATAATCCTTTGGTCACAGGTTCAAGTCCTGTACGGCCTACCAGATATTTACTTGGAAGGTCCGGTTTGGGGCCCCATCTCGGGCAACGCAAGCAGCAACCAAGCCAAGTTCTCCAGAGCCAGCTCGTCTCTGGCCTCGCACTCCCAAAGCACAAAAGTGTTCCATCCCGCCTCCTCTAGCAGTCGGATGGAGCGGGCGTCTCGGGCTTGATTTGCAGCGAACTTCTGCTTCCAAAACTCCGGTCGAGTTGACGGCATGACTGCTTCGCGACACCCGGGGTGCTGATGCCAGAAGCATCCGTGCACGAAGACGGCCGCGCGACGACCGGGGAGCACGATATCGGGGCGGCCGGGGAGGTCCTTCGCGTGGAGCCGGAAGCGCAATCCGACCGCATGGAGAAATCTCCGGACCGTCAGTTCCGGACTGGTGTCTCGGCCTCGAATCCGACTCATCATCTTGGATCGAGTCTCAGGAGAGACGATGTCTGTCATACGTTCCTCACGTAGCTGCGGCCACTCGCGCAAGTGGTGCAGATGCCGCCCCAAGACACGGAGGCGCCTGGTAGCATCTCGCAATTCCGGCGGAGTCACGCGCTCGCCGATTAGAAAGAAATACTAGATGAGCATCCCCGTGATTGATCTCTTTGCCGGCCCCGGGGGACTCGGCGAAGGGTTTTCCCGCGCGACTGGCGCTTCGTTCCAGACGGTGATTTCCATTGAAAAGGATGGAATGGCGCATGAAACCTTGCGGCTCAGAGCTGCGCATCGGCACTTGGCCAGAAATGGAGCGAGCGAGGACGACTGGAAGACGTGGGACGGGATCATCGAACGCGAGTCTTGGAACATCGTCTTCAATCAACTCAAGGAATGCGGCAATGCGCGCATCCGTGAGGCGTGCATTGCCGCAGATCATGAGGCGCTGGAGCTCGAACTTGGACCTGCATGTCGCGAAGAAGTCACTCGGGAAATCAGAAAGCGACTGAAGCCTTACATGACGGGCGGCAAGTATCCAAACAACGCGGTGCTTATCGGAGGCCCCCCGTGCCAAGCATACTCAATCGTGGGGCGTTCACGGAACAGGGGTCAGAAGGACTACGTTCCTGAGCTGGATCACCGCCACTTCCTCTACGAGGAGTACCTACACGTAATCACTGAATTCCGTCCCGCCGTCTTTGTGATGGAGAACGTAAAGGGGATTCTGTCTTCTCGAGTAGGAGAGCGCCAAATATTCGAGAAGATTCTGTCCGATCTTCGAAAGCCTGGCTTGGCGGACGGAACTGCAAAGCGTTTGGAATACGTGCTAGTTCCTCTAACGGCGCATGCGACTGGGGTCGAGCCCGAACCGGACGACTTTCTCTTAAAGGCAGAGGGCTTTGGCGTTCCGCAGGCTCGGCACAGAGTAATCATCCTTGGGGTCCGCAAGGACGTGTTTTCCGCTGCCGGAACAATTCGAAAACTGCTGCCTTCCCCGGCGCCAACGGTTCAGAAGGTCATTGGTGACCTAGAGAGTCTGCGTCCTCAGATCTCCAGCCGCGGCAAAGGCATGCATTGGTCGGATGCGCTATCGCTCCCGCTATTCGATGAGGCAGTCCGAACGTTGCATTCGATGGGCGATCAAGGACGGGAAATCGCGGCTGTGATGACGTCTGCAAGGCAAAACATTCAAACCCGCCAAGTCGACCCCGGCCCAGGCGCAGAGCGGTCTCGTGTTCTCCCCACCACCCGAAGCGCAAGGCTTGGGAGCTTGGCGACTTGGTACAAGGACCGGTCGACAACCCTCATGACCAACCACGAAAGCCGTGCGCACATGCCGAGCGATCTGGTTCGCTATTTGTTTGTTGCTGCGTTCGGGAAAGCCACTGGATCAAGCCCGCGACTCGCTGACTTCCCAAGGTGTCTGCTGCCAGCGCACAAGAACGTCGATCCTGACAACGCGGGAGAGTCCATCTTCAAAGATAGATTCCGCGTACAGCTGGCGTCGCGCCACAGCATGACGATCACCAGCCACATCGCCAAGGATGGCCATGCGTTCATTCATTACATGCCGAAGCAATGCAGGAGCCTGACAGTACGCGAGGCGGCAAGGCTCCAAACCTTCCCAGACTCCTATGTGTTCCTTGGGAACAGGACTTCGCAGTTCACCCAGGTGGGCAACGCCGTTCCGCCGCTGCTGGCTGTGCAGATCGCCGAAGTCGTCGCCAGCGTCTTGGCCGCGGCCGCGACAAAAAGCGGGTGCTGACGCCATCCCCGTAAATGCGCGGGTTCGAGTTCGCCAAGCATGCGGTACTCTGTAATGAGTCAAGACCCTCGCTGCGCTGTCGCGCGAGCACAAAAAAAGGGCACGAACTCGATGAAGCGGCATTTGGGAGGGTGCATTGATCCACGTCCGTACTGCGCGCGGGAGCGCGCTGGAAGCCCCATTTTTTAACTGCGATCGCGCCGCAGCGTGTGACGTTAAAAGATGAGTGGGAACTCGTCCGAAGTTTTCGAGGAGACCCTTGAGGTCATTCCCGATCCTGTATCGCTCATGGAGGCAATGCGTGCTGTCGGCTACTCGGCGGAGACGGCAATTGCTGACCTGCTTGACAACAGCATCTCGGCGCACGCTCAGCAAATTCACATTCAATACGATGGCATAGGCGATCCCTACATCGCCATCTTTGATGATGGCGACGGCATGACGAGTCCGGAACTTACCGCAGCAATGCGCCACGGAAGTCGGAACCCTTTAGATCAAAGGCAGGCGCATGATTTGGGGCGATTTGGGCTCGGTCTGAAGACAGCCTCGTTGTCCCAGTGTCGAAAGCTGACCGTCGTGAGCAAAAAGGACGGCGTTGTTTCCGGACGGCGTTGGGACTTGGATATCGTAGAGAAGACGGGAAAATGGCTTGTCGTTGTTCCTTCCCTAAGCGAGCTCCAGGCGATTCCAATGTATGGCCGCCTCGAAAACGCGCCCACGGGAACCATTGTAGTTTGGCAGGAGTTGGATCGCCTTTCCGCAGGGGCCGCTGATATCGAGAAAGAGCTTACCCAGAAGCTCTCCACGCTCCGAGAGCATTTGGCCCTCGTATTCCACAGATTTCTGGAAGGCGATAGCTCTTCCAGAGGCTTGGTGATCTCGGTGAATGGCTTGCTTCTGCCGAAGCGAGACCCCTTTCTAAGAAGCAACAAATTTATTCAGCCGCTGGAAGGTCAATGCATCAAGCACCCTCGTGGCGATGTTCAGGTGCTGCCCTTCGTCCTACCACCAGTTGGGCGACTTTCCGCTGACGAAATAGAGACTGCTGGCGGCGGCGACGGGCTTAGAAGTACACAGGGTTTCTATATCTATCGAAATCGCAGGCTCGTCGTATGGGGTACTTGGTTCAAGATTGTCCCCAAAGATGAATTCTATAAGCTTACGCGCGTTCAGGTCGATATTCCAAACTCATTCGACGATCTTTGGTCGTTAGATATAAAGAAGTCCACGGCCCAACCCCCGGAATTTATACGGAATCGCCTCCGGGAGCTGCTCCCCCACTTCTCTAACGCAAGCCGGAAGACAATTACATTTCCTGGACGAAAAGCGACGGGAAGTTCCGTGTTGTCCTTATGGGTTAGATATGAGGCTAGCAAGGAACGATTCGACTATCGGGTCAACTCCGAGCATCCTCTGATTTCTGATCTTGCATCTGAACTTTCATCGTCTCAAGTCAGAAAGCTCCAAACGCTGACTGAACTCTTTGGCCATGCATTGCCGCTTGAGGCAATCTACGCCGATATGTGCGGAGACCGCCGTTCGAAAGCCGACAAGGTCGAAATCGAGCAACTTGCAGATCTCGTCAGACGGGTAATGGAGGTTTCAGGTATGCCGCTCAATAAAATCATTGAGATGGAGCCGTTCTGTCGATTTCCAGAGCTTTTCGAGATGCTAAAGGGAGGAGAGAAAAATGTATGACGTCGACCCGCTCATGATTGCAGTAGGAATGATTGGCTCTCGCCAACTAACCGATGAACTGCTAAGCGAGACACTAGAGAAACTAAGGATTATATTTCCTCATCTTGGCGATCAGGTGATATCGGAGGTTCGGCGCCAGCTGGAGGGCTCTCTCGGCGTTGTGATGAAGGCCGGACAAGGGCTTCACGACGGGGATATCGCCCCTTGGGTCCAAGATGCAAAGTCGTCAATTGTCTGGGAATACTGGCGATCCTATGTTCGGCAACTTCAGTCCAAAGGCCAAGCACTGGACGTCATTAGAGTTCTGGATGAGGATACCGACAACGTCCTGACTGAATGCGGCGATCCACGCAAGGAAGGACCTTGGCTATCCAAGGGCCTAGTCATGGGAGATGTGCAGTCGGGAAAGACGTCTAACTATTGCGGACTGATCGCAAAGGCGGCTGATGCGGGCTATAAAGTCATCGTTCTTTTGACGGGGACGATCGAGGACCTTCGGGCGCAATCTCAGGAGCGACTCGATGAGGGGTTCGTAGGGAGGGATAGCCGGCAACTGCTGCGTCGCGAGAAGACGAGCGCAACGATTGGAGCCGGCCGCTTTCGCACCAAGATTCCCAACGTTCTCACATCCATCGACTCAGATTTCCTGACTGCGAACAAGCAAGTATTGGGCGGAATTCCTTTGGAGAATCTCAAAGAGCCCGTCTTGCTTGTTGTGAAGAAAAACTCGACCGCATTGGGAAACCTAGTCGAGTTCTTGGACTCTCAAAAGGATGCCGGAAAGATCCAAGTCCCTCTCTTGGTTGTTGACGATGAGGCGGACAACGCTTCGGTTAATGCAAAGAAGGATGACAACCCTGCGACGATCAATCGGTTGATTCGCGAGTTGCTCCAGAAGTTCTCACGTACCTCGTACGTGGCGTATACGGCGACTCCATTCGCAAATGTGTTTATTGACCCCGATCTCGAAGATCTGTTTCCATCGAACTTTGTCTATTCCCTGAATGCTCCAAGTACCTATAGGGGTGTTGGCAGCTTCTTCGTGGAAGGCGGTGCAACAGCTTCTGGCGTGCGGGACATTGTCGATGCGGCTGCCATACTGCCCTACGGTCACAAAATCGATCATCCGATTTCGGAGCTTCCCAAGTCGTTGCAGGATGCTGTCGATGTATTCCTATTGAGCTGCGCCATTCGCGATCTTAGAGACGAGCCGCTCAAACATCGATCGATGCTCGTGAACGCGACAAGGTTCTCTTCGGTACAGGAGCGGATCGCTGAAAAGCTCAAGGAGTATCTGTATCGTACGGTGGAAGATGTTAAGCAGTACTTGGCCGCGGACGAAGTTTGGCAGGGGCATCCCCCCTTGGTGAGGCTTCATGAACTTTGGGAAGAGCATTTCGCCGACTGTGGGAAATCGTGGGATTCCGTTCGGCATTGTCTTTACGACGCCATCTCAAGCGTCAAGGTCGTTACCGTAAATAAGAATACCGAGAAAGCCGAGCGACTGAATTACAGCGCGTTCAAAGATACCCGACTTGGGCGCCGCGTCATTGCAGTCGGTGGCCTCACTCTCTCGAGAGGTCTTACGCTGGAGGGGCTGTGCGTCAGTTATTTCTACCGCAACTCGAAGGCGTACGACACCCTGCTTCAGATGGGGCGTTGGTTTGGGTACCGCCCAGGCTACGAAGACTTGTGCCGAATCTGGGCGGACCCGCAGGCCCAAGATTGGTATGCGCATTTGGCCGATGTCGTTGCAAAGCTGCGATTCGATATTCAGGTGATGCATGCGAACGGTCTGCCGCCGAGGAAGTTCGGGATGAAGGTTCTCGCTCATCCCAACGCCCTTGTCGCAACTGCTGCGGCCAAGATGCGGCATTCAGATGAAATTGAAATCAAGGTTTCGTTCAGCGGCGCTGGAGTCGAAACTCCGCTCCTTCCGGCTGATGGTGCAACGAACGAAAGAAATTTGGAAGAGCTTGAACGGCTGCTCCGGGAGCTTCCGACGAACTTCGCCTTCGAACGGGGAAGGTATTATTGGCAGGGCATCGATCGTTCCGTAGTTTCTCGTTTCCTGGGGCGTCTCGAAATTCTTGAATTGAACCCACATTTCATGAGGGAAATGGAAACCGGGCAGCGACCCCTTCTCAATTTCATTGCCAATGCCGATCTGGAGGAGCTCGAAAAATGGGATTTGGCAATTCCACAGGGTTCGGCAGACGCTTGCAACATATCGTTGCTCTCACCGATCTCAGGTCGATCGGAATATCTGCGCCCGAGAATGCGGCAGTTCGAGAAGGTTTCCAAGGGTACGGGATTCCTTCGACTCAATAAGCAGCGGGTGGGCGAGATTTCCGACGAGCAGGTCGGGTTGCTCGTCGATGAAGAGGCGATAGCCGCGGCTTGGGAGACGAAGAAGTTGGCTGATCCACAGCTCGGCAAGACTATTCCGGGATGGTTCTACCGCAGTTATAGGAAGCGACCGCTGTTGACGATCCATCTCGTCCAACCGGCGAAGAGGGAACCCAAAGAACCAAAGGTCCGGGCGGATGGAAAGGTAATTCCTCCGAGGGAAATGATGGATCCGGCGGACATTGAACCGTCGATCCTGCTCGCACTCAGTATTTCCTTCCCGGGATACGCCGGGAAAGAGGAAACCGTCGTCTATTCGTTGAACAAGGTCGCTCTGCGTCAAATCGGTCTTCTTGATGAGGCGGATGATGACGAAGATTGAGAGTGCATGGGAAATCTTGAGGCGGGCGGAGGATTTGCCGATTTCCGAAAGCCTCGACGGTGTCCGGCTACGAAATCTCCAGATGTCCGCAGAATATGATTTCTATGCGGGCCTTGATAGGGAGGACCGGGCGATCATCGCTTTTGGGTTTGACGCTCGACCCGAATTGCCTGCGCTTGGAAGGGGTGCGCTTGACTCTTTTCGGTTACGTCGAGCAAATGGGAAATGGTTGCTTCTCCTACGCGTGCAAAGTAAATCGATTGAGTCTGTATTTGCGCGACTTGGCACGGATCTAATAGGAGAGGTGATATCGCTGGTAAATGAAGACGTGAAAGGGGTCTTTATTACCGAAAGGATAGAGTTATGGCAACGCCTCTTCCTGTCTGGCATCGATGGAATCTTAGAGGACCGCAGAGTTAGGGGATTGTTTGCGGAACTTTCCTTCTTGGATTCGCTGGTGCGATCGCATGAAAGGTCGGTGAGCGACTGCGTTTCAGCTTGGGTTGGTCCCGCAAGGGCGGACCAAGATTTTGTGTTTCACGACAAGGCGTACGAGATTAAATCTGTCCTGCCCGGACGTGATTCTGTGAAGATATCTTCACTTTCGCAGCTCCAGGCTCGCACTCCTCTAGAGTTGGTGGTGATGAACATCGCAGAGGTGCCGGAAGGCGCGCAGGGCGGAACTACTCTCAACGAACTGGTAGCGAGACTCGAACGGATAATCGCGCATGATGTTCGCGCGCTGGCCATCTTCCGAATGAAACTGCTGGAAGCCGGATATGTATCCCGATTGGAGTACGATGCGCGAGATCTTTACGTCCAAGATCTCCGAAGATTCGATGTCAGCCAAGACTTCCCACGATTGACGTCCTCGTCGGTTCCTGATGGTGTACTTGCCGCACAGTATGACCTTGTCTTGGCGGCATTAGAGAGATTCCGGCTGAGCGCCTAAGCTATGGATGATGGGCAGTTTCTCGATGAATTGAAAGGTATGGTGCGCCGTCGCGCTGCGGCGTCGCATCTTGTTGATACTCTTGCATTCGCTCAGGAAGTGGGGGACCGGCTGGAAGGTGAGCCGGCGTTTGGAGAGCTGATTCCACTTGAGTACTCCGGCTCAGGGCGTCGAGGGCGCGCATTTCGAATTCATGGCTATACACGCCTAGATGAGTCCGACGGAAGCATAGGTCTTGTCATTGGGAGCTGGTCCGACCAAGCTGAAGTCGAGCTTTTTCCTGCCGAAGATGTTGATTTGCTCACCGGCATGTTGGAGACCTTTACTCGAGAGGCGATTGAGGGCGACTTGGTAGAGCTAATGCCAGAGGCGAACTCAGCTTTCGAACTGGCTCTACTCCTTCGCGATGGGCGCTCGGCAATATCGCGGATCCGATTGCATGTGCTTGCAAATCGGCGACTGAGTCAGAGATTTAAGGAGCGCGTGCTGCCACCCATTGGCGGAGTTCCTGTTGAGCAACATGTCTGGGACTTCTCTCGGCTGAAGGATATTTATGGCTCGTCGCGGGAGCGAGAAGCCATCGAGATTTCGCTCTCCGACTTTGATTCCCTGGGCTTTCCCTTCTTGGAGGCGGTCAGACAGCAAGACCTGCGGTCGTATCTCTGTGTCGTCGACGCGGAGACACTTTCGAAGATGTTTGAGCGATTTGGTAGCAGGCTGCTTGAAGGGAATGTCCGAAGTTTCTTGGGAATGAAGGGCGGCGTTAATAAGGGAATACGTCGAACGGTGCAGACAGCCCCCGAGCTCTTCTTCGCGTTCAATAACGGTATCGCGGCAACTGCTTCAGCCGTTGCAATTCAAACGGATGGCGGAGTCGGTCGCATTGTTGGATTGACCGATCTGCAGATTGTGAACGGAGGGCAGACAACAGCCAGTTTACTGAGCGTGCGGAAGAAGGAGGGCGTTACGATTCGTGAGGTCTCAGTCGCGATGAAGTTGACTGTGGTGGCACCTGATCGGGCTAACGAATTGATTCCTCGGATCGCAGAGTACGCGAATACGCAGAATAAAATCGCTGCAGCGGACTTCTTTGCCAATCATCCGTTCCATCGGAAGATGGAGGAGATCTCTCGCCGTCTTTCTGTTGCATCGTTGGTCGATCCGCGCGCAAGGAGTAAGTGGTTCTATGAACGGGCGCGAGGGCAATATCAGAACGAGCGGCTTTATTTGCCTGATGGAAAGCGTAGACTGTTTGATCTTGAATTCCCGCCCATCCAAGTAATTAACAAGACCGAGCTTGCGAAATATGATGGGGTACTGAATTGTCGTCCGCATCAAATTAGCTTCGGTGCACAGAAGAACTTCTTGAAGTTCGCTGCCGCCTTCGAGCCGCCGACATCCGACATTCCACCGCTTGAGTATTGGGAGTCAATTGAGTCAAGCTACTCGGATGAGTACTATCGACGAATCGTCGTCTGTGCGCTTCTTTGGCGCTCCGCCGAATCGGTAGTTGCGCGGGGCAAGGCGGACTGGTACGAGGGCGACTATCGGCCGCAGCTCGTTGCTTACGCTTTGAGCATGATCATCCACGCTCTTCGGGGCGCTGGAGAAGAGTTGGATTTTGCGTCGCTTTGGAATGCGCAGAGCATTCCTCACGACCTAGAGGTGTTGATCAGGAGTGTTGCGATTGAGGCGCAGCAGGTGATATTGAATCCCCCCCTCGGTATGAAGAACGTGGGGGAGTGGGCAAAGAAGGAACAATGCTGGGACCGTGCACGCGTGCGAAGGTTTGAAGTCCCTTCGCAGGCATCGTGGCTCACATCCGCGGAAGTGAATCGCCGTCGAGCAATGGACGCCAAAAGAGAGGGCGTCCGAGACCAGGAAATTGCTCTCCAACAGATGGTTTTGGAGAAGGTGCAGTCAGGCTATTGGGCTTCTTTGGCGAAATGGCCGCGTTTGAGGGACTTTGCAACCGATCAGCAGTTGGCCTTGGTGTTGAAGTGCGCCACAGTGACGGGCTTTAGCCGGATTAACACCGAGCGTGATTGGAAACGGCTTATTGAGACAGGGCGAATTGCTGAGGATGAGGGCTTCGTACACCGACCGGGAAATTGACGCTGCTTTCATCCGACTGAGGCACTTAGCAACCCGTCGGTAAACGACTTTCGTGGTGCTCCTGGGCCGGTAGATCAGCGCCCGTGCATTCGCGCTCTTCATATCGATAGCGAAGAGGCGCCGAGGCGTCCGGAATGGCGGAAATGCACCGCGTCGGCGTCTTGGCAATCGCGAAGTCCGGCACATACACCTCCTTCCACTTCAGATAGCAGCCGAGAAATGCGTCGTAGGCGAGTAGGGGCTCAAACACATGACGCCCCGTGGCTTTGTTGATGCGCTCGCCTTTATAGAAGAAGGACACGCCCTTTCCGAGCGGGATCCTGAAGCTCTGAAAGAGCTGGTAGTCCTCCGTGAAGAGCGACACGCGGAGGTATGCGTTCTTTCCGTATGTGTCTGCCATGAGACGCGCGAGCTGGTCTATGTACTCGGAGCCGCTACTGCGCGGCGGCTTCAAATCGTCGATCACCATGACCTTCGACGTGTCGATCGCTTTCTCGATCCTTTCGAGCAGTCCTGGAAATGCGATCGAGTCGCCGAGCGTGACCTCCGCTGTTTTCCCTGCGGCGACTCGAATCGGGCTCGTGCTGCCAATGCTGCTGTGGAGAGCTCCCTCTCCGAAGTAGCTACCCTGTAATACCGCGCCCTTGGCGCCGACCACTTCGAGCCTTCCAGCGGTCAGGACGACGTCCCTCTCGGACAAGTTCCTGAGCACCAACGAGAGGATTCCGATCTCATTCGAGTGGGAAACCGGCGGAAAAAAGAATGCGGGGGACGGTCGTAGCCAAGCATTTCTAATGACCACCTTGGCAGCCTTTGGCGCGGGTGCCTTGAAGGTGCAATGCACTTCCGCGGAGCCGCTGGAGGCGCCGATCGGCGAGCACGGCCCAGAGGTACTGACTTGCGGTTCCGCGTGTGCCAGCAGCGGCGCGAGCGAGGCGAGCGCGATCGCTCGAAGGAGCAAGGCCTTCATTTGGTTTTGAGCGTTGCGCTGGCGTGGCTCTCGGGGCCGACCGCGATGGGCGATGCGTCGCCATGCGTGACGAACTTGGCCGAGCTGCTGGCCGCTGGGGCGCGGGACGGGGCAGCGCTTTCGGAAGTCATCGACGCCTCGACGGATGCGCCTTTCTCGCCCGCGATGGGCGATGCCTTGCCGAACGTCTCGGCGACAGGCTGACTCTCCGCCGCCTGTTTCGAATCCACCTTGATTTCGCCTGTCTTGGTGTTCATCGAGAGGCCGCGTCCGAGAAACACGGCCAGCACGAGCACGATGACCGCGCCGATCGCAAACACCATGCTGGCGCCCAGCCAGCTGAAAGGCTTCTTCTTCATGTCACTCTCTGTTGGATGAACTGTTTCGGCGATTCTTCCTCAATCGCCTGAGGCACCTGGCCTTAATCGCCGAGGGCCGGCCTCACGCCGCCCTCGTCCCCCTACACGCCGGATACGTCGAGCACCCATAAAACTGCTCACCGGCATTGGGCCCACGTTTCGCGACTCGCCTGACCATTGCGCTTGAGCACAGCGGGCAGACGACCATCGTCATCTCCGCGTTCGCCCGCTCATCGCGCACAGTGGCAGCCTTCCCAGGCCCACCCGTCCTCGCTACTTCCAGCAGCTCCTTCAACCTCGCCCCATCCACGAGCCTGACATTCCGCCCCTGCGCAAACGCCATCGCCTCGGTGGTGAACCTCCCCGACGTCACCACGAACCCGCCCGCCGCGCCTCTGGCCGCCATCACGCCGTAGAGCTCCCGCACCACGTCGACGCCGACCTTGTGGGCCTTCCAGTGCTTGCACTGCACGACGTAGGTCTCGTTGCCGTTCGTGACCGGCTTGCGCAGCACCAGGTCGATGCCGCCATCCGGGCCGCCGCCGCCCGTCTCCACCACGGCATAGCCCTTGCGCCGGAACGCCTCGCCGATCAGCAGCTCGAACTCGTGCCAGGTCATGCCGTCCACGGCCGCGGCGTCCTGCGATCGCAATGCCTCCTCGAGCAGCTTCCCGCGCCGGTATCGACGCACCGCCGACACCACCGCTGCCGCGAGCAGCAAAACCGGTACGACGTACTGCCCGAAGGTCGCGAGACCCCGAAGCGCCGCGCCGACGAGGAGCTTGTCCATCTGATTCAGCGCCTGCGCCGGATCCACCGTCGCCGGCGCCTTCGACGCCAACGCATGCAGCGCCACGTACGCCACCGCCGCCAGAGCCACGCAGGCCCACCACGGCATCAACGCGAGGAGGTCGATGACCGTCTGCGCGTCGCTCTTCTTCTTTCTGGCCATTCGGCTCTCTCCCTGAAGATCTCGGGCAAGCATAGCGAGCGCCGTGGTCTTGAATCCGTCGCGGCGCGTGGAGGAGGCGAATGGACCGTTATGGAGTTCTCGTTTCGCGGAGGGCGGTGCTCTTCATCACGATTCACCCGCCTGAAAACATCGTGATTGCCTTGCCCGGTGCGATGCCCCAAGTTCTTCCATGTCCTGGTCGACTGCCGCTGAATCCCCACTGCGCGTCCTCACGACGCTCGCGCTCGCTGCATTCGTCGGTGCTGCTCACGCCGACGCACCGCCGCCCGCCACGCCGTGCTCGATCGTCGCCTTCGTCGAGGAGACCGATCCCGCCGGTCTGAACGTCCGCGCCGCGCCGAATGCGAAAGCCCGCGTGCTGGGCACGCTGCCGCCCGTGTGGGTCGACAAGGCCTCGGGCACCTGGATCCGCATCCGTGTCGAGATCATCGCGAGCGACTCCGGTTGGTTCCGAATCCGCAATGCGCGGGATGACGAGGACCTCACCGGCCAGCCACCGCGGCCCACGTTCTCCGGCGAGGGCTGGATCTCCGGCAGGAAGCTCGTCGTGAAGCCTCAAGCCCGTGTTGGTCGCGGTCGCCCCGACGCTCAAGCACCGGTCTGGCTCCAGCTCAACGACGAGCAGCTGTTCGACAGCGACGTGATGGTCAGCGCCAGTTCACTCGCCGCGTGCCAGGGGCAATGGGCGCAGGTGGAATACGTCGACGCGAAGCTCCCCGCCGAAGAGCGCAAGGCGCTGAACGTCGCCCCCGCCGCTCGCGCCGGCCTGCCACCGGGCCGGTTCCGTCTCTGGGTGGACAAGATCTGCGGATCCCAGGAAACGGTCTGCGACGGCTTGTAGACGCGCTGACGCGTCGCCGTCGGAAACCTTCCTAAGCCGCCTCCCTCCCCACCCCCCTCGCCGCCACCCTCAACAGCTGCCGCACCTCCTCCGGCGACACCGGCTTGGTGGCATACCGATCGAACCCCTGCGCCAGCGCCTGCTCCCGCACCGCCGCGCCGTCATGCGCCGACAGCGCCACCACGAAGCACCGCGGCTCGCCGCTCAGCTGTTCATGGCGCCGCAGCGCCTGCACCACCTCGAAGCCGCTCATGCCCGGCATCTCCAGGTCCAGGAACACCGCATCGAAGGCCCGCTCGGACAGCGCCTGCAGCGCCTCGCGGCCCTGCGTCGCCGTGACCACCTCTGCGCCCGGGAAGGGGAAGCAGCGGCGCAGCGCCAGCAGGTTGTACTCGTCGTCGTCCACCAGCAGCACGCTCACCCGCGGCAAGGCCTCCTCGGGCTCCGGCAGCGGCGCCAGCGGCATCGCCAGCGAGGCCGGCCCGGTCTCGAGGAACTCCGTCTCCTCCGCGCTCGCCGCCTTCAGGCGCAGGATCACCGTCGTGCCCTCGCGCTCGCTCGTGCGCAGCAGCACCTCGCCCTGCTGCATGCGCGCCATCAGCCGCGCCGAGTAGGTGCCGAAGCCACTGCCATCCCGCTTGCCGTGGCTGACGTACTTGTCGAAGAAGCGCTCCCGCACCTCGATCGGCACCGCGCCTTCGTTGTGGATGTGCAGGCCGACCCAGCCGGTCTCGACGGTGTCGAACCACACCCGCACCTCGCTGCCCGAAGGCGCCGCCTCCACCGCGTTCTTCAGGAGATTGGCCAGGATCGAATAGCACAGCGTCTCCTCGGCCCGCGCCACCGGCCACATGCCGCCGTGGCGCTGCACGCTCACCCGCACGCCATGCGCCGCCTCCAGCGAGGTCAGGTCAGCCCGCACCCGCTGCAGCACCGCCGCCAGGTCCACCGGGCCGGGCTGCCAGTCGTAGCAGCCTTGCTCCATCTTCATCAGGTCCAGCGACAGGTTCACCATGTTGAGCGCGCGATACCCCGCGCGCTCCACCCGCCGCAGCAGCAGTTGCTGCTCGGGGCTCAGCGGCCCCAGCTCATGCAGCAGCCGCGGCGTCGACACGATGCTGATCAGCGGCGTCTTCAGGTCGTGCCGGCTCATGCGGTCGACCTGCTCGCGCAGCTTCACGTTCTCCTTGAGCATCTCGTTCTGCAGCTCGAGCTGCCGCGCCTGCGCCGCCGCCAGCAAGGCGTGATCGCGCTCGCGCCGGATGGAGAGCACCTGGTCGGCCAGGCCCAGCGTCAGCACCACCGCCTCGCAGACGACGCCCACCGCGTAGAGATTCGGCGCATCGGGCGGCACGCTGACGCCCAACCCCTGCAGCGCGCGCATCAGGCCGGCCGCGGCCAGCGGCCCCCAGCCGACGAGGAAGTACCACGCATAGCGACTGCCGCGCCGCGCCACCGCGGCGGCCACCGGCAGCAGCAGCACGCTCACGCTCAGGCTGACCACCGACAGCGCCATGCCGAACCAGTCCCAGTCCAGCGGCAGGACCAGCACCAGCAGGCCCCCCGGAATCAGCACGCCGGCCGTCAGGTCGAAGCCTCGAGCGACGCGCGGCAAGGCAGCGCGCAGGCCCAGGAAGTCCCGCGCGAACGCCACCACGCAGCCCACCGACCAAGCCCCCAGCGCCCACTGCGTGCGATGCCCGAAGGGCGCCAGCACGCCGGCGCCCGGCCACGCATAGAGGAAGCCCACGCTCGCCGCGATGAACAGCAGCAGCGACACCACGTGCAGCGTGTAGAAGCCAAACATGCGCTGGCGCAGCACGACCCAGTAGCCCAGCGCCACCAGCGCGAAGGCGCCCAGCAGCGCCGACAGCACGGTCAGGCGCACCAGCTTGTTGCGGTCGAGCGCGTCCCAGGCCGGACCATCCAGCAGGCGCAGCGTGAGCGGCGTCGGCAGGCGGTCCTCGACATGCAGCCACAGCACCTCGCCCGCCTTCAGCGTGGCGGGCAGGCGGAAGGACAGCGCCAGCGACGAGGCGTCCCCGCCCGCGGGCACCTGCAGCTTGCTGCGCACCAGCCGACGGCCGTCGGGCAGCAGCAGTGTCACCCGCGGCGCCAGCGGGGTCTCCACCATCAGCACCGGTGACTGCGGTACGGAGGCGGGCAGGCGCAGCCGCACCCAGCTGCCGCGCTCGCGGTCGGGCAGCGTGGCGCGCAGCGCCGCGGCGCCGCAGCCCAGCGGCGTCATGGCGGCGCCGGCGGGCGGCGGGGCGGAGACGGGGAGGTCCCGCGCGAGCCAGTCAGCGCACAGGCCGGCGTCGGCGCGCGCGGGCATGACCGTCAGCGCGCCCAGCAGAAGCAGGACGCAGGGCAGCAGGCGGACGACGACGGACAGCAGGAGGGCGGGCACGGACGGGCGGACGAAACGGGGGAGGGCGCGGGCAGGATAGCAACGGCCACGCGCCGCGCGCCGCGCGACGACGGCGCTCTCCGCGATTCCTACACACTTCGCGGCCACACTGCGGCGCACCTCCTGCCGCCCACCCCATGAACTCGCGCCGCAAGCTGCTGCTGATCGACGACGACCAGGCCGTCACCGACTGCCTGAGCATCGTGCTGGGCGGTCGTTACGACGTGGCAGTGCTGCATCAGCCCGAGCAGGCGCTGGCGGCGGTGCGGCGCGAGCGGCCCGACCTGGTCGTCTGCGACCTGGAGATGCCCGGCATGGGCGGGGACGCCGTGGCGCGCACCCTGGCCCAGACGCCGGACACCGCGGCCGTCGCGCTGATGTTCCTGACCGGCGCCTACACGCCGGCCGAGTTCAGCGCCCGGGGCGACGCGCTCGATGGCCATCCCGGCCAGTCGAAGCAGGCGCCGCTGGGCGACATCGTCGCCCGCGTCCACGCCGAGGTGGACGCCGCGCTCAGAAGGACCGGCTGAGTCGCGCGTAGGCGTGCCAGCCGCGCTGCTCCGGCACCACGGTGCTCAGCTCGCGGCCGGCCGTCACGCTCAGCGTCAGGCCCGACCAGCCCGACCAGTTCGCGCCCAGGCCGGCGGCGGTCGGACGCACGCGGGGGTTGATCGAGCGCACCTCGCTGGTGTCGACGAACGCGAACAGGTCCACCCGCGTGCCACCCGGCGACCAGCCGTCGGCGTGCAGTTCCCAGCCGGTGGTGAAGCCCTCGTCGCCGCTGATCTGGCCGGGCTCGTAGCCGCGCACCGAAACCGGTCCGCCCACCGAGAACGCCAGCGCGCCCGGCAGGCCCTTGCGGTTGCTGAGCTGCCAGCTCAGTTGTCCCAGCACGTACCAGTCGCGGGCGAAGCGCCAGGCCAGGGTGCTGTCGCCGGTGAACAAGGTGGCGTTGACCGATTGATCGGGCAGCAGGCGGTTGCGGGCGCGCGCCTGCGTGAGCACCGGGTTGAAGCTCCATTGCCAGCCGGTGCCGGTGACGGTCAGCGGCGCGCCGAGGTTCACGCGCGTCACCTGGTAGCGGCTCACCGCGGCGCCGGCCACGTCGTTGCCGGAATCGGCCACCTGCACGCTGCCGGTGGCGCTCCACCACCAACTGTCGGCCGAGTGCGCCAGCACGCTGGCGTCCAGCCCGACGCTGTGGCCGCTGCCCTTGACGTTGAGCGCGGCGAAGTCGCCGGCCACCATGCGGGTGGTGCTGGTCGAGGCCGAGCCGCCGAAGCGCCAGCTGCTGGTGCCCGCCGGCGCCGAGTACGACAGCGACAGCGCCCGCGTGCCTTGCGAGCCGCTGAGATGCCCCGCCACCCGGTCGCCTTCGGTGAGCACGGCCTGGCGGCGCAGCGCGACACCGGCCTCGGCGCGGCCGGTGCTGGCGTAGCCGAAGTTGTCGATGAAGACCTGGCCGCTGGTGCGCGCCGGCTCCTGCACCGCCAGGACCAGATCGGTTTCGCCGAAGGCCTGGCCGGCCTTGAGCGAGGCCTGCAGC
This sequence comes from Mitsuaria sp. BK041, assembly GCF_014193085.1. Taxonomy (NCBI): domain Bacteria; kingdom Pseudomonadati; phylum Pseudomonadota; class Betaproteobacteria; order Burkholderiales; family Sphaerotilaceae; genus Roseateles; species Mitsuaria sp. BK041. Next base: position 590,593 of record NZ_JACHYT010000001.1, read on the forward strand.
CGCGCGTCATTGATGCGGTTGAAGCGGGCGAGGTCGGCCTCGAGCCGCCGCGCATCCACGTCGCCGCCGGGCTGCACGCCGCCGACCCAGCCGCGGACCCAGCCGTCCGACAGATAAGCGTTCTCCGCCACCAGCACCTGGCCGACCCGTCCCTCCACCAGCTGCACCACCACCGTGCCGTCCTGCACCTGCTGCTCGGGCAGCGTGGCGGCCGCGGTGTAGATGCCGAGCTCGCGATAGAGCTGATTCACGCGCTCCAGCAGCGCCTGCAGGTCGCTCCAGCGGATCGGCCTGCCCAGCAGCGGCTGGGTGAGCGTCGCGAGCTGCTCGCGCTGCAGATGGCGGGAGGCGCTGAAGCGCACCCGTTGCAGAACGAACGAGGGGCCCTCGTCGGTCGCGGCGGCGGGTTTGTCTTCCCGCTTGGCTGGCGGCGCGGCCTCGCGCTGTTGCTGCAGCTGCTCGCGGCGCAGGCGCTCCTGCTCCTGCAGCGCCGGATCGGCGGCGGGCGGCAGCACCGGCGGCGCGGACTGCGCGCGCGCGATCGTCGGCAGGACGGCGGGCGCCAGGGCGGCGCCGGCCAGCGCCAGCGCCGGCCAGGAACGGGAGAACTTCGACACGGGCAGAGACCTTCTTCCAAACATCTGATTCATCCGGATCAGCGCGCCGCCAGCGGTTCGCCGATCACGATCTCGTCGCGGCGCTCCGCGTCGCGCTTGTCGTCGCGCTGGCCGTCCCGCCCGGCATCGCGGCCGAGGTCGCGACCGCTGGCGCCGCGGTCGGTGCGTTCGGCCAGGCCCTCGGCGGCACGCGCCGCCGCGAGGGCGGCCGCCAGGGTGGGCATGCCCTCGAGGTTCACCGCGGGCATCAAGGTGCTGCCCCAGCTCACCAGCGGCGTGCCGGTCACCAGCGGCAGCGAGGTGGCCGGCAGACGCCAGCTGTGGCCGGCGACTTCCTGGGACAGGTGCTCGGTGCTCATGCGGTAGAAGGCCTGCTGGGCGACGAGCTTGTCCTCGGTGGCGCGATGGAAGTACAGCGCCAGCGGCGACTGGAAGCGCGTGACCAGGGCGTCGGTGTAGAGCGCGTTGCCCTGCAGCTGCAGCCAGAAGCGGTCCTGGGGCGTGATCAGTTGCGCGTCGGCGGGACGGGCAGCGGCGCTCACGTTGTCCAGGCTGATCGACACGACCGGCGTCTTGATCGTCAGCTCGCCGCTGGCGCTGGCGTCGCGCAGCGCGACGTCGGCGGGCAGCGTGAGCTGGCCGTCGCGGGTGGAGAGCCGCGTGATGTCGACCTTCTTCGTGCCGGTGACGGTCAGCGCGATCTCCTCGGCGCGAGCGCCGTCGCGGCCGGTCAGCGACAGCGTCGTGACCGGCGCGCCGGCGCCATCCACGCCGAGCGCGATGCGCGGCGCCTCGACCGTCAGCGGTCCGCCGTCGAGCAGCGTGAGGTCGTCGACCTCGAGCGCCTCACGCGAGCTCAGCGTGCCGCCGTGCAGCGTCATCTGGCCGGCCGCGAGACGGCCGTCGATCCACAGGTTCGGATTGCCGATCAGGTGGTCGACGCCGAGGCTGCCCTTCACCGTCATCGTGACCGTGCCATTGGCGGCGCTGATCAGCGGCGAATACAGATCGCGCTCGACGACCAGGTGGATGTCGCCGCTGCTGGTGGTCACGCTCAGCCACGGCACGTCGACCACCAGCGGATCGCCGATGCCCAGGCCGGCCTTGAGCTCGGCGCGCGTGCCGGTGGCGGTGCGCAGATGCACCGCGGCATCGGAGCGGCCGAGCAGCTTGCCGCCGGCCTGCACCGACAGCGCGTCGCCGTGCCCGGTGACGGCCGCCAGCAGCACGTCGCCGCTGGCCTGCAGCCGCAGGTCGCCTTCGGCCTGCAAGCCGCTGCCCGCGCCCATCCGCCATTCAGCGGACTCGCTGCTGAACGCACCGCCGGCCGTGAGACCGTGGCCGTCGGCGAGCTGCGTCGCGCCGCCGCTCTGCAACGCGACCTGGCCGCCCGCGGCCACGCTGCCCTGCAGCGCGAGCTTGTCGCCGGCTGCCACGGACAGGTCGTTGCCGATGCGGAGCTGGTCCAGCTGCGCTCCTTGCGCGGCACGCAGGCTGGCATTGCCGCCGGTCGCGAGCAGGCTGCCCGCTTCCATCACGACGGTGTCGGCGCCGAGCTGCAAAGCCCCGCCCACGTTCATCGCGCGGCCCGCGGCGAGGCGAGCCTCGCCCGCGGCGTCGACCACGGCATTGCCGCCGACGGTCAGCGGCCCGCCCACGCGGAGGTCGCCCCCGGTCTGCAGGGAGAGGTCGCCACCGACGCTCACCTGCTCATTGACGCCCAGGGCGCCGCCGGCCTTCAGCGCGAGGTCGCCACCGGTCTTCACCTGACCGTTGAGGCTCACGCCGCCGCCGGCCTGCAGCGAGACGTCGCCGCCCACGGTGATCCGCTCGTTGACGCCCAGGGCGCCGCCGGCCTTCAGCGCGAGGTCGCCATCGGTCTTCACCTGACCGTTGAGGCTCACGCCGCCGCCAGCCTGCAGCGACACGTCGCCGCCTGCGCTGAGCGTCGAGAGCGTCTGCGCGCCCGATGTCGTCAGCGACAACGAGCCGCCGGCCGACATGGCGCTGCCGCTTGCCATCGCCAGCGTGTCCGCCTTCAGCTGCAGCGCGCTGCCCGTGGTCAAGGCGCTGTCGGCGCCCATCGTCACGGTCGAAGCGTTCAACTTGATCGCATCACCGCTGCGCAGCGCCACGCCGGCGGCGAGATCGACGGAGCCGGCGTCGATCGACACCTGGCCCGCGCGCACCTCACTGTTCAGCGCGACGCCGCCCGATGCCTGCACAGTCAGCGCGCCTTGCGACGCCCAGCCGCCATCGACGACGAGGCTGTCGCCCAGCAGCGAAGCCGAGCCCTGCACCGACACGGCGTCGCGGGTCCGCACCGCGCCGCGAGCCTGCAAGGCGAGACCGCCACCGCTCTCCAGCCGCGCCAGCCGCACGTCGCCATCGGCGACGACCGTCATGTCCCCGCCCGATCGCAGCAGGCTCGCGTCGCCGCCTTCGAGGCTGCGGGCCTGGGCGTCCAGTCGTCCGCCCGCGCCCAGCGTGACGCCAGGAGCGAGGACCAACGCGTCGCCCGTCGCCAGGCCGATGTCGCCCGAGGCGAGCAAGTCGCCGTTCAACGAGACGCCGCCGCCAGCGGCCAGGGACAGCGCGCCGCCAGTCGACACCTGACCCAGGTGCTGCTCGCCACGGGTGCGTAGCACCACGTCGCCTTGCGCGGCGATGCGGCTGCCCGTCGCCATGCTCAGCGAGCCAGCATCGAGGCTCAGGCTGCCGGAGGCCGCGAGCGGCGCACCTGCCGCGATCGTCACCGCATCGGCTTCGACCGACACGTTGCCGGCCTGGACCGCGCGGTTCAGCGCCACAGTCCGGTCCGCGTGCACGCGCAGCGCGCCGGCCGAGTTCCAGTCGCCGTCGAGGGTCAGGCCCTGCACCCGCAACTGCGCATCGCCATTCACGCCGACGCGATCAGCCAAGCTCACCGCGCCGCCCGCCTGCAGCGCGAGCGAGCCGCCCACGTCCAGCAAGGCCAGCGTCACGCCGTTGCCGCTGACGAGCTGCATGTCGCCGCCCGAGGCGATGCGGCTGCCCATGCCGGCTTGCAGGCCGGCCGCCTGCAGCGACAGGGCGCCGCCCGCCTGGACCAGCGCGCCGGGCGCCACGTCGAGCGAACCACCGGCGGTGCCGGTCAGCGACTGCCCCGCGATGGCCTGCTCTCGCAGCGACAGATCGCCACCCGCCTGCAGCAGCAGGTCGGTGCCCGCCTTCAGTCGCGTGATCGATTGCCGGCCCTGCGAGATCAGTTGCATCGCGCCCGCGGCTTCCAGCGCGCTGCCGTCGCCCATCGCGATGGCTCCGGCATTGATCGTCAGCGCGCTCGCGGCGTTCACCGTGACGCCGTCGGCGACCGTCAGATCGGCGGCGCTCAGCGTCGCGTTCGCCGCGTGCAGGCCGCTGTTCAGCGCCAGGCCTTGCGCGGCCGAGACCCGCAGGTCGCCGCTGGAGAACCAGCCGCCGTCGATGGCCAGCGACTGCGCGTTCACCTGCGCATCGCCCTGCACCGAAGTCGACGCCATCAGACGCATCGCGCCGCCGCTCTGCAGCAGCAGGTCGCCCAGCACGTTCACCCGCGCCAGCGTCTGGTCGCCGAGCGTGACCAGGCGAGCGCCGCCCGCGCTGTCCAGCAGGCTGCCGGTGCCCATGAGCAGGCGGCCGCTGTCCACCGACAGCGCGCCGCCGCTGGTCAGCGTCACCCCGTCGCCGAGCGTGAGGCTGTCGGCGAACAGGGACACGTTGAAGGCCTGGACGTCGGCGTCGAGCGCGAGCCCGCGCGCCACATGCGCTGCCAGGTCGCCATTCACCGTCCAGCGGCCGAGGACCTGCAGTTCGCCCGCATCGACGCGAGCACCGGCCTGGGCGCTCAGCCCCTCGTCGGTGCGCAGCGTGCCACCGGCAGACAGCGCCAGCGCGCCGCCGGACACGGCCTGCGCGAGGCCGAGATCGCCACGCGCGGACAAGGTCATGGCGCCACCCGACAGGAAGCGGCTGCCAGCGCCCGCCTGCAGCGCATCAGCCTGCACGTCGAGCGCGCGGCCCGACTGCACGGTGCCCGCCGCGTCGAGGCGCAGCGCGCCATCGGCGACGATGGCCGCGGCACCGTTGGCATAGACCGCTTCTCGGATCGCGAGCGCGCCGCCCGCGTTCAGCGTCAGGTCGTTGCCCGCGTAGAGCGTGGCGAGCGTCTGGTCGCCGGTGGTGCTGAGGCGCAGGTCACCGCCGCTGTGCAGCTGGCTCTGCGCGCCCATGCCGATGCGGCCGGCGTCCACCGCGACGGAACCGGTGGCCGTCGCTTGCACGCCGTCGGCCAGGTCCAGTGACGCGGCACTCACGCCGAGCGCCCGGGCCTTCAACAGGGCCTCGATCGTGACGCCCTGCGTCGCGGTGAGCTGCAGGTCGTTGGCGGATTGCCAGCTTCCCTGCAGTCGCAGGCTGTCGGCCTGCAGACGGGCCAGTCCCTGCACCGACGTGACGCCGGCGACGCTTGCCGCGCCGCCAGCGCTCAGCAGCAACTGACCGCCCGATTGCAGCGCCTCCAAGGCCACGCCGCCGAGGCTGGTGATCTGGAGATCGCCACCCGACACCAGGCGGTTGCCATGGCCGGCGGCCACGCTGCCCGCCTGCAGGCTCAGCGCGCCGCGCGCCTGCACCAGCGAGGCATCGGCCAGCGACAGCACGCCGCCAGCCCGCAGGCTCATGCCCGCATTGGCGGTCGCGAACTCGCCGATCGACAGGTCGGTACCGGCTTGTACCGTCATCGCGCCACCGGAGCGCAGACGCGCCAGCTGCTGGGCGCCGGTGGTCGTCAGCGCCAGCGTGGTGCCCGCGTCGATGCGGCTGCCCGCGGCCATGCTCAGCGTGTCCGCCGTCACGGCCAGCGATTGACCGCCGTACAGCGAGCCCGCCGCGGACAAGCTGACGGCCTGCCCCGTCGCCGTGGTGCTTCCGCCCCAGACCGTGCTGGCGATGGCCAGGTCGCGGTCGCCTTGCAGGCGCAGCGCGCCACCGGCGTTGAGGCCGCCGTCGATCGTCAGCTGCGTCGCCCGCAGGGTCGCGTCGCCGGTCACCTGCGTCGCTTCCGTCAGCCGTGCCTGGCCCGCCGCCTGCAGTTGCAGATGGCGGCCCACCGTCAGTTGCGCCAGCTGCACGTCGCCATCGCCAGCCAGTTGCAGGTCGGTGCCCGCCACCAGTTGGCTGGCCGCCCCGGCCGTGACCTCGGTGGCCTGGGCCGTCAACGATCCGCCGGAGGTCACGGCCACGCCGGCACCGACGGTGAGGCGGTCCGCCGTCATCAGGATCGATGGACCGCCGTGGATGGCGTCCATGAGCGACAGCGTGCCCCCCGACCGCAGCGTGAGCTGGCCGTCGGCCGACACCCGGCCCAGCGACAGGTCCGCTTGCCCGATCAGCGCGAGATCGCCCGCGCTGACGAAGGCGCTGCCGGTGCTCATGTCGATGCTGCCGGCGTCCGCCCGCAGCAGGTTCGACGCCTGCAGGCCGGCGCCGCTCGCGACAAGCAGCGTGCCGGCATCGACCGTGATGTCACGCGCCCGCACCCACTGGTTGAGCGCCAGATCACGAGCGGCGATCAGGCTCACCGCGTTGGACGAGGAGAGTTCGCCGTCCAGGCGCAGGCTGTCGGCCCGCAGCGTCGCGTTGCCCTGGATCCAGCCGGCATCCGCCAGACGCGCATCGCCGTCCGCGCGCAGATCCAGCTTGCCGCCGACGACCAGCTGCGCCAGCAACAGGTCGCCGGTCGTCGTGATCGACGCATCGCCGGCCGATTGCAGCAGGCTGCCGCCGCCGGCGTTCAGGCTGCCGCCTTGCAGCTGCAGCGCGCCGTTCGACTGCAGGCTGGCACCGGAGGCGATCCGGATCGCGCCCTGCGCCGTCAGGCGGGTGTCCAGCGCCGAGGTCGACGCGCCATCCAGGGTCAGCGCACCGCCGGACTGAAGCGCCAGCGCCTCCCCGGCCTGCAGCGAGCGCAGCGACTGGTCGCCCGTCGTGATGACGGTGAGCGCGCCGGCCGTGCCGAGCGAGCTGCCCGCGGCCATGGCGGCGCTGCCCGCTTGCATGTTGACCGGGCCTTGCGCCCAGGCCTCGCCGTTCAGGGACAGCGCGCCGCCTGCCGTCAGCGCCAGCTCGCCGCCCGCGCTCAAGCGCGCGAACTGCTGGTCGCCGGTGGTGGTGACGGCCAGGCGGCCGCCGGTCGACAGCAGCGCGCCATCGCCCATCGTGAGCTGCGTGCCGTTCAGGCGGGCGTCCTGCCCGGCCTGCAACAGGCTGCCGGCCGCGAGATCGATGCGGGTGGCGTCGACCTCGACGCGTGCGCCGCGCAGCTGCCGCGACACGCTCAGCGCGCCGGCGTCCAGCCGCAGGTCGCCGCCCGCTTCGAGGAAGCTCAGGTCCATCGCGCCCACCGTCGTGAACGTGATGCCGCCGCCGGCCGAGGCGCTCGCTCCGGCGTCCATCAGCAGCGACTGGCCATCGGCCAGCAGGTGGCCCGAGCTGGAGATCGGGCCGCGCAGGCCGATCAGCGCCGTGCCGAGCAGATCGATGCCGCCATCGCCGGCGCTCAGTTCGCCGACCTCGAGTCCGCCAGCCGTCGCCTGCAGCGCCAGCGCCGAGGCGGAGAAACGTCCGCTCGCCAAGGCCAGGCTGGTGCCGGTCACGGTGGTGGCGCCGCTGGTGAGCCAGTTCGCCGCAGCGGTTGCCGACACGGCGCCCGTGCCGCGCAGCGTGGCGCTCGCCGCATTGAGCGTGCCCGCGAGCGAGAGGTCGCCGGTGGCGTCGAGCACCAGGCCGTTCAACAGCGAGACCTGGCCGAGCGTCCACTGGTTGCTGCTCTGCGCCTCCAGGGTGGCGGAGGTGCCGGCCAGCGTCAGCGTGCCGCCGGTCAGGCGCAGGCGCAGTGCGCGGTCGGCGCTGCCCAGCGCGCCTCCGGCCAGCAGGCTGATGCTGTCGCCCAGCAGGTGATAGCCGCTGCCATTGGAGGCCCAGTTCGTCAGCGAGCCGCCCGCGGTGACGCTGAGCGTGCCGCCGGCGCCCAGGCTGCCCAGCGCCAGATCGCCGCTGCCTTGGGAGACGTAGATGTCGCCCGGGGCGCTGGCCACGCGCAGCGCGTCGCTCAGGGCCAGCCGGATCGGCGCGGCGGCCGTGCCGATGCTGCCTTGCGACACCGCCAGGTTCAGCCCGTGGGCCGAGATGGTGGTGCCGCCGCCGGTGGCGCTGGTGAGGCTGCCGCCCGCGCTCAGGCGCACGTCGCCCAGCGTCGACTGCACGCCGCCCAGCGCCAGGGCCTGGTCGGACTCCACGTACAGCGCGTCGCGGCTCGTCGCCTTGAACACGCCCGACGCGTTGACCTTCAGCGGATCCTGCTGCTTGACGGTGGCCAGCACCTGCGCGTCGGTCGTGACGAAGCTGAGGTCGCCCGGGCCGGCGCTGACCAGCGCGGCCTTCTCCGCGTCGCTGAGCACAGGGTTGGCACGCGCGATCGCGATGGACAGGCTGGCGGCGTCCTTGCCCACGCTGCCGGCGCTGGTCTTGAGCGTGACGTTGTTGCCGCTGATGTTGGCCGCGCGGCTGCTGATGGTGGTCGAGGTGACCGGCGTCAGCGCCGCCTCGCTGATCGCCACCTCCAGCTGGCTCTGCTTCCACTTCGCGCCCGAGACGAGGCTCGCGTAGAGCGCCGAGTTCGTGTCCAGCGTGTAGCGCCAGCCGGTGTCGAAGGCCGCGGCCGTGTCGAACGGCAACGCGTTGCCGAACTGCGCGGTGAAGAAACTGGTGATGCCCTGGTACTCGGCCTTCACCGCCGCGGTCACCGCGGCGTCGCTCAGGCTGGCGGTGCTCACGCCCTTTTGCAGCGCGACGCGCGTGCGCATCGCCTCCAGATAAGCGGGCGCGATCGCGAAGCCGGCGTCGCTGGCATCGCTCAAACGCTGCTTGATCAGGTGGTACTGCTGGTACCGCGCGCTGACCTGGTTCTCGAAAGCCTTGACGGTCTCCTGGCCGGCGTCGGCGCCGGTCATGTTGAGCGACTGCCACAGCGCCGCGAGGTAGGCCGTCTCTTCCGCGCTGCGCGTGTTGCTGCCGATGCCGTTGAGCAGGCGGCCGTTGTCCACCGTGACGCTGACGTCGCCGCCTTCGGCGGTGAGCGTGTTGAGCGTCAGGTCCCCGCTGGCCTGCCGCAGCGCGATGTCGCCGCGGGTGTTGACGGTCAGCGTGCCGGTGACGGCGGTGTTCACGACCTGGTTGCCCGCCACGTCCCCCAGCCCGCCGAAGGTGCTGGTGACATTGACATTGCGGCCCGCCAGGTGGGTGCCGCTGCCGGTGGGCAGCAGCGACTTGTCCGCGACCACGGTGACGTCGCCGCCGCCGCGGATGGTCTGCAGCGCGATCGACGACGACTGCGCGGTCAGGTCCAGGTTCACCAGCCCGCCCGCGGTGGCGCTGATGTTGCTGGTGATGGCGTTGATCGCCTGCGTGCCGGTGCCGAGGTTGCCGCCGGCGGACAGGGTCAGCGTCTTGCTGTTGACCACGGCCGCGGCGTCCGCGCTCAGGTTGCCGCTGGTGCTGATGCTGGTGCTGCCCAGCGAGTTGCTGATCGTGCCGTTGAGCGCGACGTTGGTGCTGGAGCCGATCGCGACCGTGCCTTGCGCCGCGCCGACGAACTGCATCTTGATCGCGTGGTCGGCCTTGACGTAATAGTCCACCGACATCGTCAGGTCGTAGGGCACGTAGTACTGCCAGTAGCGATCGACGAAGGTGCCGCCGTAGTACGGGGAGTAGGACCAAGGGACGTGGAAGCTGTCCACCGCGCGCACCGAGCCGGCATTGAAGACGCCGGTGAGGTAGTCGCTGCCGCAGCTGCCGCAGGCGGTGACGATGCTGCCGCTGCCGACCGTCCAGGGCGTGTCCTGGTTGACGAACTTCCAGTCGCCGGTGGGCCAGATGGTGGCCAGGTCGTTGGTGCTGCGGCCGCTGTAGCTGCGCGTGACGCGGGTGCTTTCGGTCCACTTGTACCACTGGCCCTGCATCGGCTGGTAGCTGGTGGTGGCGTTGCCGCTCTCCATCCAGCCGTCGGTCACGCCGGTGCTGCCGGTGTAGGTCGTGGCGCCGCTGCCGGTGACGTAATGCTTGATCGACTGGCCCGCCTCGTGGACATACCAGTCGGTGCGGTTGTTGTAGTTGGTGTCGGTGATCCGGATGATGCCGGTGGACTGGTTGCCGGCGTTCAGGTCGTTGACCACCAGCGCCTTGGTCGAGCTGTTGTTGACCTTGATCGTGCCCAGCCCGTCGTCCACCAGGATCTTGCCGTCCTGGCCGGTGGAGACGATCTTGCCGCGCAGCATCACCATGCCGTTGCCGCTGGCGTTCACGTCGGCCAGCGCGAGCTTGCCGCTGGCCACGTCGTAGGTCAGGCCGATGCCGGCGTCGCCGCCGCTGGCCAGCGCCACGCCGGTGTCGATGCTGTAGGTCTTGAGCTTCCAGCTGCAGCCGATGTTGAGGAAGGCGCAGCTGTAGACGTTCTCGCTGTAGTACAGCGGCTGGCCCGGGGTGATGCTGACCGTGTCCCCGGCCTTCAGGCCCTTCTTGGCGATGTAGGTGGCGATCGCGCTGTCGAAGCCCGCGCCGATGTCCACCGACCAGTTGTTGAAGTTGCCCGCGCGGATGGTGCCGTTGATGTCGATCGTGCCGGCGTTCACCGCGATCAGCGACGCGTTCAGCGCGTCCTTCGTGACCGCGGTGCCGAGGAAGCCGCTGTTCTTGATCGTGTCGTAGCTGGCGTGCAGCGTGAGCTTGCCGGTGTAGTCGCCGACGTTGTCGAAGCCCCAGGTGCCATTGCCGCGCGTGCCGCCGCCCGAGTTGTTCTGGAACGAGAAGGTCGTGCAGTTGGTCTTGCACTCGTCCGCGTCGTTGAAGCCCCAGTTCAGGAAGACGTTGGTGGTGACGGTGGCCTGCGAGCCGTAGGCGCTGGCGTAGTCCGTGCCGTAGAAGTACTTGTTGAAATCGGTGATGCCCTTGCTCTTGATCTGGCTCTCGTAGCGATCGCTGACGAACCACATCACCGCCTCTTCGGCGGAGGCGGGCTTCCAGCCGCGGCCGCTGGTCACGTAGCCCGACAGCGACAGCGGCGAGAAGCCGTAGCTCTGCATGCCGCTGGTGTTGACCAGGTAGACGTCGGCGACGGTGAGGTCCAGCTCCTTGGCGTAGATGCTGGCCGTCTGCAGCATGCTGCCGCGCGTGACGTCGACGGTGACCTTGCCGCCGAGGTTGGTGATGTCGCCCTGCACGACCAGATCGGCGCCGTCCACGCCCGGGTTGTGCGTGATCGTGATCTGGCTGCCGGTGCCGTTGCCGCCCTCGCTCACCTTCAGCGCCGCCGGCAGGCTGTTGGCCGCCCCGCCGGTCACCAGCACCTGACCGCCGGCATCGTTGGGGATGCTGAGCGTGTCGACGATCAAGGCCTTGGCGCTGTTGTTGACGATGGTGATGGTGGGATCGCCATGCGCGGTGATCGTCGGCGCGCCGGTCTTCACCGTCACCTTGTCGGCCGCCAGGTGCACGTCGCCGCCGGCGGCGGTGATGCCGGCCACGACGACCGCGTTGACCGTGCCGGCCGAGAGCTCGCTCAGCAGCGGCGTCAGGAAGCTCAGCTGGCTCTGGACCTCCTGGTAGCGCGCCGAGTAGACATAGGAGTCGCGCGCGCTCGCGTCGAGGCTCGCGACGTAGTCGTCGGTGACCTTCTTCTCCGCGGTGAGCGTGTCGATGTAGGTCTGCAGGCTGTCGCGCGAGCTGAAGCTCGGCATGTTGTAGACCGTGGCCTGGGTGCCGGTGCCCTTGGTCCAGGAGCCGTCGGCGTTGATCGTGACCGACTGGTTGTGGCGGATGCCGGCTTCGACCGTGGCCGTGCCCTGGAAGGTGATCGTGGAGTTGGTGGTGCTGGTGGCGGAGCCCGCCTTGGTCTCGGTGCTCAGCAGCTCCAGGTAGGGGTTGTGGCCGCGGCCGGTGCCGCTGACGACCACACGCCCTTCGTCCGCCTGCAGCCAGATGTTGCGCACGCTCGTCACCGAGGCGCCGCTGCCGATGTCGATGTTGTTGTTGACCACCGCGTTGGCGTCGGCCTTCACGTTGGTGCTGATGGAGGCGAGCGTCCAGTTGTAGACGTCGGACACCGCGTTCAGCGACATCGTGTTGTCGGTGATGCTGTCGGCGCTGCGGCCCGCGTACAGGCTGACGCTGCCGTAGCCGGTGAGGAGGTCGCCGGCACCCAGCGTGACGGTGTTGTTGACGGTGGCGTTGATGACCGCCGTGCCGCCGGCACCGCCCACGGCGCCGTAGGTCTTGGCGTTGGCGGTGGCCCACACGTTCTGCAGCGCGTAGGTGCCCAGCTGCACCGTGTCGACCTCGTTGTCCAGCGTCACCGCGTTGCCCAGCGTGATGGCGTTGTTGGCGGTGCTGGTGATGGTGGAGCCCGCATCGGCGCGCTGGATCGCGCCGCCGGTGGAAATCTGCGCCTTGTCGAACAGGTTGAGCGTGCTGTAGGCATCCAGCCGCAAGCGGTTGCCCAGGGTCTCATGCGCCGACAGCGCGAACACGTCCAGGCTGGCGTTGTTGCCCAGGCTGATCTGCGAGCCCTGGGTCACGTTGACGGTCGATCCGGCGGCGTAGCCGTTGATGCCGCCGCCGGCGCCGGCATTCACCGACACGTCCCAGCCCGAGACGGACGGGGTGGTGAGCTGCTCGACGGCGTTCACCGCCGCGATGTCGATCGCCTGCGATTCGAAGGCGGCGTAGGTGCCGAGCTTGACCTTCGCGTCGACGTCGATCGTGGTGGTCGAGTTGGCCGCCGCGCCGCCGATCACCGACACGGCGGTGGTGTCGGCGCCGCCGAAGAACTGCGTCGTGTGCTCGGCCAGCAGCTTCAGACCGCCGGTGCCGACGATGTTGCGCCCGCTGGTCCAGTCCTTGACCTGCACCAGCACGGCGGGGCGGTCGTCGGTGTCGGTGGCCTTGACCACCGCTTCCGCCGCGCCGCCGCTCACCACGCCGCCGCTGCCGCCGATGGCGAAGGCCTCGTTGCGATCCAGGCCGACGGCGCTGAGCGTCAGGTCGCCCGCGCGGGTGACGCCGGCGATCGGGTCCACGCCCAGCAGCACCTGCGTCGAGGTGCTGGACGAGGCGGTGGCGACGTTGCGGCCGAAGGCGAGGATGCCGCCGAAGTAGGCGTCGCCCTGCGCGCGCTGACCGGAGTAGCCGGTGGCGCTGACGCTCAGATCGCCGACCGGCAGCGTCACGTGGTCGCCGACTTGAGCGACGGTCTTGCTGCTGTTGGAGGCCGTGACCTCGGTGCCGGCCAGGCCCAGCAGCAGGCCGCCGGAGGCAGCGACCGCCTTGGCGTCGGCGCTGAAGTAGCTGCCCTGCAGGGCCGCGTTGGTCTCGCCGGTCGTGGCGTTGACCGCGACCGTGCCGCCGCCGGTGAAGACGGTGTTGTCGGCGACCGCCGCGGTGGCGCTGGTATTGGCCGTGGCATAGGCGAAGGAGCCGCCCACCGCGGCACCCAGCGCCGCCTGCACGCCGTAGGCGCGCGCGTAGGTCTCGGGTCGCGCGCTGGCGTTGACGGTGACGGCGCCGGTGGTGCCCGTGTCCACGGTGCCGAACAGCCGCGCATCGGCGCTGGAGTTGTCTTCCGCGTTCGCGCTCACGCCGGTGACATTGATCACGCCGGCGCTCACCGAGAAACCGGTGGCGCGCACCAGCCCGCTCACGCTGGCGCCCACGGTCATGGCGCCATAGCCGTCGAGCGTGTAGCCCGTCTTGCCCATCCAGGCGTCGACGTCGCTGTTCTTCTCCGCGCGAACGACGCTGGCGCCGATCACGCCGATGCCGACGCTGACGTTCTCCGGGCTGTTCTCGTTGTCGCCGCCGACCTTGACGGTGGTGGCGTCGCGCGCGCTGACCACGAGCGCGCCGGTGTCGTTGCCCACCGCGCGGTTCACGCCCGCGACGACGCGGTTCTGCACCAGCACGTCGGAATAGGCGACGCCGATCACCAGCCCGCCGGCGCCGGCGGTGAAGGCCTCGATCTCGCCGGCCGCGCCGCCGGCCCCGTCGCGCGCGGTGGCGCTCACGGTCACCGCATGGGCCTGCACGTTGCCGTCCACGACGGCGCTGTTGACGAAGTATTCGCGCGTGATGCCCAGGCCGCCGGAGAGGCCCGCCAGCGAGCCCTGCACCGCGCCGGCCAGGGTGTACGCGTGGGTGCGGCCATCGGTGCCGACGGCCAGGGTGTCCGCCACGACCGCGCCGCCCGAGACGCGCGCGGCAAGCAGGCTGGCGCTGGCCACCTTCAGCGCGGTGCCGTCGCCGGTGGTGGTGGTCGCGTCCGCGGCGGCCGAGCTGTTCTGCACGCTGCCCGACAGGCTCAGCCCGCCGCTCTGGGCGGTGAGCCGGCTTTGCTCGGCGCTGGTGAGCTGGCTGTTCTGCTGCGCGTAGCCCTGGTTGACCGCGGCGTCGGCCGCGGCGGCGGTGTCGATCAGCTCGCCGTCCGCGCCGCCGGCGTCGCCGGAGCCGAACTTGATGAAGCCCAGGCTGACCGCGCCGGCGAATTTGCCGGCGCCGCCCGCGACGCTGCTCATGCCGACTTCGCGATCGGCATAACCCTGGATGTCGATGCTGCCCGCCTTCACGTCGCTGCCGACGAGCTCGGCCACGGTCGACGCGCGCGACAGCGCCACGTTGAAGGTCGCGCCGATGCCGACGAGGCCGATGCCGGCGCCGGCCGCATGCTGGTTGGCGCTGTAGATGTCCTGCGCGGTGATGGCCAGCGAGGTGGCGGCGCTGCTGCCATCGGCGGCGCGCAGCACGGTGTCGTACACGCCGGCGCGCGTGTCGCCGGTCTGATCGCTGACGTTCACCATGCCCGCGATGCCGGTGGCGGCCACGCCGATGCCGGCGCCGAAGGCGTAGCTGTTGATGACGGTGGAGCGGGCGGCGTCCACGTCGACCGCGCCAGCATTCACCGTGGTGACGGTGGTGGCGTCGTCGTCGTCGGGATCGCGGCCGACGGTGGCGCGGGTCTCGCCGCCGATGCGGCTGACGGACAGGCCGAAGCCCACGCCGACCTGGCCGGCGCCGGCCACGGCGCCGGCGGCGACGTCGCTCTCCTGCTGCCGATCGGCCTTCACCGTCAGCGTGTTGGCCGTGGTCGTGCCGCCCTTGAGCCAGGCGGTCACGTCGCCGTACTGCGTGGTGACCACCATCGACGCGGCGCCCGCGCCGGTGCCACCGCCGGCGCCGCCGGCCGCCACGGCCTGGGCGGTCTGCGTGGCCGCCGCATCCAGCGTCAACGCATCCGCCTTGACGGTGCTGCCTTCGACGCGCGCATCGACGTCGTGGGTCTGCAGGTTCATCGCCAGGCCGGCGATGCCGGCGCCCTGGCTCGCACCGGCGAGACCGGCCGCGATGCCCAGGCCGAAGCTGTGGCCGCTGGCGCGCACGGTGACGTCGGCGCCGGCTTCGCCGCTCACGCCGGCATTGATCGCGCTGTTGGTGACGCGGGCGCTGGTGCGGCCCTCGAAGTCGTTGGTGGTGACGTTGATCGTCACCGCGGCCGCGCCGGTGCTGCCGGCGCCGGCCACGTCGACGGTGC
This sequence comes from Mitsuaria sp. BK041, assembly GCF_014193085.1. Taxonomy (NCBI): domain Bacteria; kingdom Pseudomonadati; phylum Pseudomonadota; class Betaproteobacteria; order Burkholderiales; family Sphaerotilaceae; genus Roseateles; species Mitsuaria sp. BK041. The sequence continues at coordinate 605,863 of NZ_JACHYT010000001.1, forward strand.
GCATCTTCTGCGCGCTGGTGGCGTTGACCGCCAGGCCGCTGACGGTGGCGCTGCCTTCGGCGAGGCCCTGGTCCTGGAAGGACTGGCTCAGCGCGTCGGTGTCGACGCTGTCGCCAGCGGTGGACAGGTCGGGCGTGGAGGGACCACTGGCGAGCCGGCCGCTGCGGATCGCGACGCCGCCGCTGCGGCCGAGCGCCTTGACCTCGGCGTTGTCGACCAGCGCTTCCGTGATGCCGGTGTCGACGGCGGTGCTCACCGCCAGCGCGCCGGCCGCGGCGCCGGTGCCCAGGCCGATCGCGCCGCTGCCGACGGCGTGGAAGGTGTCCGCCTGCGCGGAGACGCGCACGTTGTTGGTCGCGTCCACCTTGGCCGAACCGGCGATCTGCGCGAGCACGTGGCCGTCGGTGACGCTGGTGCCGATGGAGGCCGCGCCCGACAGCCCGCTGGCGCCGGAAACGCCGACGTCGAAGGTGTACAGGTCGTTGCGACGGCTGGCGTCGACCAGCAGGCTCTGCGTGTAGAGCGTGGTGGCGCGGCCGCCCAGCACCTGCGCGGTGACGTCGCTGTCGATGCGGTTGACGCCGACGCCGATGGCGGCGGCGATGCCGTTCTCGGAGCCTGCGCCCATCACGCCGAAGGCCTGGTTCTCGGTGTCGTCGGAGGCCTTCACCGAGACGCTGACCGGTCGGTAGGTGGTGTTGCCGCTGACGGTGTTGACGGCGCGCAGACCGGCGTCGACCGACTGGTCCACGTTGTTGATGCCCAATGCGCCGGCGAAGGCCAGGCCGCCCTGCGACAGCGCCACGCCCGCGGAGAAGGCGATCAGCGTGTTGGCATCGCCGCTGGTGCCGCTGGTGGCGGAGACGTCGACGGTGCCGTTGGTGTAGAGATCGGTCCAGCCGATCTGCGCGGTGGTGGCGTGCTCGCGCGTGCCGATGAGGTTGAGCGCCAGCGCCAGGCCGCCGGAGCTGCCCTTGGAGACGGCCAGCGCGCCGGCGCCGGCCACGATGTCGGCGCGGTGCTGCGCCGTCACGCTGATGCCGCCGGCGGTGATGGAGCCGCTGGCGGTGGTGGCGTTCCAGTCGCCGATGCGGGCCGACAGCGTGTTGTTGACCTCGTTCACCGCCACCGAGCCGACGCCGGACAGCGTGCCGGTGGAGACGCCCACGCCGGCGGACACCGCGATGGCGGCGCTCTCGTCCTGCGCGTTCACCTTCACGGTCGTGGCCGTGACGGTGGAGCCGGTGATCGCGGCTTCGTGCGTCTGCTCGATGTCGTTGTGGACGTAGGCGATGCCGATGTTGGACTTGCCGTACTGCAGGAAACCGGCCACGCCCAGCACGCGTGATCCGGTGCCGTTGAAGCTGCCGCCGGGGCTGGCGAAGTCGGCGACCAGCGCGCCGCTGAAGTCGAAGTTGCCGTTCTCGCTGCCGCTGCCCAGGCCGTCGAGCGTGGTGTCGAGCGCCGAGTTCACGGCGCCGCGCACGTCGAGGCTGAGCACGCCGGTGTTGAGGACCGTCGAGTTCAGCAGCCTGGCGCCGTGCGTGCCGCCGACCTGGTTGATCACGAAGCTGCCGGCGAAGCCCAGCGCGTCGTTGCCGCCGCCCAGGCTGGCCGCGCCGGAGGCGATGCGGCTGGCGTTGGTGGCGCTCAGGCTGAGCGTGCTGAAGTCGGTGAGCGTGGAGCCGGAGATCAGCGCCTCGGTGGCGTCGCGGCTGCCGTTGCCGATCTCCGCATAGGTGATGGCCAGGCCGATGCCGCCCTTGCCGCCGCCGAACAGCGAGCCGCCGCCGACGCCGATGTCGGTGCGGGTGTAGGCCTGCACGTCCAGCGTCCGGCTGGCGTCCTGGGCGTCCAGCGTGCTGTCTTCGATGCGCGCGCTGGCGCTGTCGTTGACCTGCGCGGCGGAGGCCGACACGCCGACGCTGTAGTTCTTGCCGCTGGCATTGTTGGTGTTGACGGAGAAGCCCAGGCCGATGCCCAGCCGCTGGCCGGCCTGCGCGGCCTGCACGGTGACGTCGCCGGCGTTCAGCGCGGTGACGCTGTTGACCACCGCTTCGGCATCGTTGTTGCTCAGCAGATAGGCGGCGGCGCCGGAGAACGCGGTCGTGCTGCTGGCGGCCGGATCCTTGGCCGCCATGATGAAGGCGGCCGAGCCGGCGGCACCGACCTGCACGGTCTTCTCGAGCGCCTGCACGTCGATCGCGCTGCGCGTGGTGCGCGCGCTGACCGTCACGCCGGTCAACTGGGCCTGGGTGTCCAGGTCGGTGAGGTTGGCGGCGAGGCTGCCCGAGATGCCCAGGCCCGCATCCGGGTTCTGGGCCACGCTGTCGCCCGAGCCGCTGTTCTGCTGGCCGCTCTTGGACTGGCTGCTGATCTGGGACTGGGAGCCGCCGAACGCGGCCGTCAGCTTGCCCTGCAGCGCGGCCCACTTGTCCTCGAACTGCTGGCCGTAGCCGGGCTCGCCGGTCTTGGGCGTGGTGGCGGCGCCGGCGGCGGCGATCGAGCCGCTGGTGCCGTCGGTGCTCGCATGGACCGTGAGCCGGTCCGTCGTGATGCCGGCGGTGGGCGCGCTGCCGGTGTAGGCGGTGCTGACCGGCGTGTAGCCGGCGACCAGCGCGTCGTCGTCGCTGTTGTCGCCGATGCGGGCGCGGGTGGTGCCTTCGCTGTCGTTGATCGCGATGGCGACGCCGATGGCCTTGGAGTCGGTGTACGCGAAGCTGCCGGCCGCGGCCCAGTTGCCGGCGTACTGGTGTGCTTCCACGCCGATCGCCGAGGCGGTCAGACGGGCGCTGTTGCTGATGGAGGCGCGCGTGTCGTTGTCCATCGAGAACACGCCGAGGATGCCGTTGAACGCGGTGCCCGAGCCCATGCCGGAGGTCGGCGCCACGACGATGTGGGCGTCGTCGTTGGTGGCCTTGACCGCGAGGTCGCCCGCGCCGGCGTTCACCGTGGCGCCGCTGCCGATGCCGGCGACGGTGCTGCTCTGGCTGCCGACGTAGGTGATGGAGGCGCCGAGCGAGCTGCCGTCGTCACCGGCGCCGACGGCGGCGCCGATCAGCAGCGCGCCCATGTTGCCGGCGATATCGATGGTCTGGGCCTGGCTGTAGGCGTAGACGCCGGTGGCGCCACCGAAGGTGAAGGCGGTGGCGGCGTCGGCGAAGTCGCCGAGGTCCTTCAGCGTGTGGGCGGCGGTCCAGCCGCCGGCGGCGGCGGTGCTGGTCAGCCTGGCGCGGCTGCCGACCCAGGCCTTGGTCTCGTGGGTCTGCGCCTGCAAGTTGAAGGAGAAGGCGATCGCGTTCTCTTCGGCCTCGCCGGCGGCATTGGCGAAGCCCGACAGCAGGCTGGTGCCCAGGCCGGCGGTGGGGGTGAGGTGGTCGAGGTAGTCGCTGAAGCTGTCCCACCGGTTGTAGGTGCTGACCAGCGGCTGCCATTGCTCGGCCGCGACGCCGATGCGCGCGGCGGTGATGTCGGTGTGATCGCCGATCTCGGCGCTGGCGCGGGTGTCGCCGATGGCCAGGTTGATCGCGACGCTGGCGCTGTTGGCCACCTCCGGGTCGGAGGCGGTGCCGCTGCCCTGGCTGGTGCGGGCGGAGACGCTGCTCTCGCTGGTGGTCCGCATCTCGCGCACGTCGGCACGGGCGCCGACGACGACGTTGCCCGAGGACACCAGCGTCGGCGCATTCTTGCCGGCGACGTTGTTGCCGACATGGGCGACGGCCTGGTGGTCGTACTCGGACAGCGTGAAGGCGGCGCCGACGCGGAAGTCCATCGAGCCGTCGGCATTGCGGGCCAGGTCGGCCGCGGCGTTGGTGGGCACGACGCGCGACATCGCGCTGTTGACGAAGCTCTGCGCCGCGCCGATGGCGGCGAGCGGGGCCGCGCCCAGGGTGCGGAACAGCAGGCTCTTGCCCACGGTGGAGCTGCTGTGCACGCGCTGCTCGGTGGTGCGGTCGAGCGCGAGGACTTCCACGTCGCCCACCTTGGCGGCGTTCGTGCCCACGCTGGCGCCCAAGTCGGCGATCGAGCTGGTGACCAGGTTGCCGTAGGCGACGGTGGCGCCCAGCGCGGTGCCCGACAGGCCGTAGGCCGTGGCGCCGACGTAGAAGGCGGTCTGGTTCTCGGCGTTCACCGCGACGCTGCCGGCGGTGAGGTTGGCGCCGGTTTCCACGAGCGCCTTCGAATGCGAACTGGCTTCGCCGATGGCGACCGAGGCCACGGCGGTGTTGTCGTTGGTGGCGACGAAGGTGAGGGCGCTGACGCTGAGCGTGTTCTCGTTGTGCGCCGTGACCGAGAGCTTGCCGCCGGCGCTGAGCGTCGCGCCGCTGGTGACCTTGGTGGTGCTGTCGGAGGTGGCCTTGCCGTAGACCACGGCGGCACCGATCAGCGAGTTGCCGTTGAGCGTGATGGCGGGGTCGTCGGCCAGGGCGCGGGCCTGGCTGGCGAGGGTCAGGTTGCCGCTGGCGGTGAGGGCGGCGCCGCTGCCCACCGTGACGGTCGCATCGGCGTTGGCGCCGACCCAGTTGGCGTTGAGGCCGCTGACCGCGCCCAGGGCGATGGTGGCTGCCCAGACGCCGGCGTCCTCGCTGTAGGACGAGCGCGCCTGCGCGCTGGCGGTGGCGCTGAAGTCGGTGGCGACGACGCTGCCGTCCAGCGTGATCGAGGTCGCGGCGCTGGCCTGGCCCATGCCGACCTTGTCGGTCGCCGTGGCGGTGAGTGTGACCGCGCCGGTGGCGGCGCCGGCGGTCCGCTCGGTGTTGAGCCTGGAGCCGGCGTTCAGCGCGATGGTCGGGGCTTCGATGGTGATGCCGCCGTCGGCCAGCAGCTGGCCGGAGACGGCGACCGCGGTGCCCGACTTGCCCTGCGCGACGATCGAGATCGTGCCGCCGTTCTGCTGCAGCGTCTTCGGCGCGGTGAGGTCGCCGGTGTTGACCGCGGCGTCGTTGACGTAGCTGGCCGACTTCGCGTTGCCGGCGGTGATCACACCGCCCGCCTCGACGCTGAGCTGGTCGGCGTCGATGACCACGCCGTCGCGGGTGTTGACCTTGCCCTGGATCGTGACCAGCCCGCTGGCCGACAGCGAGTAGGTGCCGCTGGCGAGGTCGCCGATCGCCTTGTTGCCGCTGACGAAGTCGTCGATGTCGGTCTGCGAGGGCGTGCGCAGCGTCAGCTTGCCGACGTTAACGACGCCGGTGGAGCCCACGAGGAAGCCGTCGGCGCTGGCGAAGGTGACGTCGCCACCGAGGCTGCCGTTCTGGTAGGCGTTGAGGACGCCCCAGACCTGGGGGCGGCTGCTGCGCACGATGTTGACCAGCTTGGCGCCGGTCGGCACCTGCAGGTTGACCGTGTGGCCGTCGCCGACGACGAAGTGGTTGAAGACGTTGACCGCGACGCCGCCGGTGGCCGGGTTGCTCACCACCTGCTGGATGTTGGTGCCGGTGGTGGTGACGGTGGTGAAGCCGCTGACTGGGTCGATGTTGTGCGCCGGGCCCGCGGCCCACGCGTTGACCGAGGCCGCCGACAACAGCCAGCGCAGCGGCCGGCTCACCTGGCGCACGGCGGGCGCTCGGCGCGGTTGACGACGGGAGGCGGGGACGCGGCGCTTGGACATGGTGGATCCTGCGAGGGCAGCAGAAAGGCGGGGCCGGGGGGAGGCCCGGGGGGCGTGGGTGCGGGCGGTGGCGCGGCGATCAGGCCGCGGCGCGCGTGTCGAGCTGGTCGCCCAGGCGCTTGAGCGCGCCCAGCGAATGCAGGTGCGCATGGATCCAGGCCAGCCAGCCGCGGCGGAACCACGCATCGACGGTGGCGGCGTCGAGCTGCTGCAGCTTGGTCTCGTCGATGGCGCTCAGGCCGCCGAGGCGGGCGGTCTGCTTGTCGGCGGTGATGACCTGCAGCACGAAGGGCTTGAAGAGGTCCTTGGCCTGGAGGGCGTCGCAGAACTCGCGGGTGCGGGCGTGCTCGGCATCGAACTCACGCAGGAAGCCGATCACACCCTGGAGGGTGGCCGAGGGGCTGTCGCCGTCGAAGAGGGCTTGGCCCTCGAGGGTGAAGTGGGCGGCCGCGCGGTCGAAGCACACGTTCTTGTCGCCGTCCAGCGCGAAGGGATAGCGACGCACGAAGGCGGGGGTGTAGCCGCCGGTCCAGCGGCCGTCGCTGGCGAGCTGGGCGTTGTGGTCGTTGGCCAGGGACAGCAGCGCCAGCGGGAAGCGGCGCTCCTGGGCGTCGTCGGCGAACAACACGGGGAGCGTGCGGCTGGCCTCGAAGAACTCCACCGCCAGGAGGGGGACGGAGTTGACCTCGCGGGTGAAACCGAAGTCGGCGCTGGGGGTGTAGCGCAGCGCGGCGTGGCCGGCGCGGTCGAGCAAGGTCGGCTCGCGATAGAAGAGCAGTTCAGCCATGGATTTTTCCCTCGATGCCCGCGATGTCCCGCCAGCGCCGCGGATGTTTTTGGATCTGCTGACGGGGGCGCGAGTCTAGGGAGGGAATGGGGGGCAAATGCGATTGGCCCGGAGGGGAGGGAGCCCTCCCCAATTGCTACACAATCTTTTGGAAGACTTCTTCGGCTTCCTGGTCCGTTCCGAGCCCCCATTCCCCATGTCCGCGCCTTCCCCTCCGCTGGTGCTCGTCGTCGAGGACGAGGCCCCGATCGCCGAACTGATCCGGCATCACCTGGAGGCGGCGGGATTCGACATCCGGCATCTGGCGCGCGGGGACGCCGCGGAGGCGGTGGTCCGAGCGATCGCGCCGGCGGTGGTGATGCTGGACGTGGTCCTGCCGGGACTGAACGGCGTCGAGGTCTGCCGGCGGCTGCGGCACTTCAGCCAGGTGCCGGTGCTGATGGTGACCTCCAAGGCGGAGGAGGCGGATCGATTGGCCGGGTTCGATGCCGGCGCCGACGACTACCTCTGCAAGCCGTTCAGCGCCGCGGAACTGGTGGCGCGGGTGAGGGTGCTGGCGCGGCGCGGCGCGCAACGACTGGCACCGGCGGTCGATGAAGACGCGCTGGTGCAGGTGGATTCACTGCGGCGCTGCATCCGTTGCCGAGGGCAGGAACTGGAGCTGACGCCGCAGGAGTACCGGCTGCTGTCCGTGATGGTGCAGCACCCGGGGCGGCTGTTCAGCCGGGCGCAGCTGCTGGACCTGGCCTATGACGACGCGGTGGGGGTGTTCGATCGGGCGGTGGACAGCCACGTCAAGAACATCCGCAAGAAGCTCGCGGCCTTGCTGCCGGAACACAACCTGATCCGGTCGGTGTATGGCCAGGGCTACCGATTCGAGATCGGGCCGGAGACCTCCCAGGAGCCCCCGGCGCCGGAGGCGGGCAATGCATTGATCGCCCGCGTGCCCGGGGAGCTCAAGCCATGGCTGCCGGGGTTCCTGTCCTCGCGGTTCCAGGCGCTCGACGACATGGAGTTGGCGATCGGCGCAGGCACCGGGGACGGGGTGTTCCGGATCGCGCATCGGCTGGCGGGCAGTTTCGCGCTGTATGGCTTCAGCGAGGCGGCGCGGACTTGCCATCGGTTGGAGCACGAAGGGCCGCAACTCGGACTGGAGGAATTGCGCCGCCGAGTGCTGGGTCTCCGGGAGCACCTCAGGCAGGTGGAGGTGAGGTTTGTCGATGAGCAGGGACGGGAACTGCCGGGCGGAGGATGACGCGTTCGAGGTTATTGGTCCTGGAATCAAGAGGGCGCCGAGAGGCGCCTGCTGGGCGCGGCACTGATCTTCACGCTGATGCATCCGCCGAAGGACGCGGTGCTGGTGGTGCCCGGCGCGCTGCTGCTGGGGGTCGTTTTCTGGCGCACCCGGTCGCTGGTCTGCACCACCGCCCTGCATCTGTCGATGAACGTGACGGTCGACCTGCTGAAGGCCGCAGCCTGATGGTGTCACCGCTGCTCAGCGCCGAGGAGTTCGCGCCCATGCGGCCGGCCATCGGGCTGGCGCTCATCCTGCTCGCGCTCGCCTTCGAGTGCTGGCATCGCCGCGCAAGCCGGCGCGCCGCCACCGCTCCCCCGAACGAGAGAGCCGCAATCGCCGCCGCCGAATCAACATCGGGATGAGTTCACCTCCCTCGTTCCGATGCAGTACCGCTTCCTCCCTTCGCTCGTGCCCGCGGTTCTCGCGCTCATCGCGGCTGGCGCCCAGGCCCAATCCAGCGTCACGATCTACGGCCGACTGAACGTCTCCCTCGAGCACGCCGATGTCGCCCGTGCGCCACGCGATCGCGCGGTCAACCGCGAGTCCAACAACCGCTCCGTCATCGGCTTTCGCGGCGCCGAGGATCTGGGCGACGGCTACCAGGCGGTGTTCCAGATCGAAGGCTCGCTGGCGCTCGACACCGGCGCCGGGACATCGCTCGCCAACCGCGACACGCGCGTCGGCCTGCAGACGCCTTACGGGCTGGTCTTCGCCGGTCATTGGGGAACGCCGTATCTGCTGGCCACCAGCACCCTCGACCCCTGGTACCCGACCACCGCCGGCTACATGGCGTTGATGGCCAACGGCTCCGCGCCCACCACCAACCACCTCGGCAACACCGCGTCCTTCGACCGGCGCCAGCAGAACATCGTCCAGTACTGGAGCCCCAGCTGGCAGGGGCTCTCCGCACGCGTCGCCTACGCCCTCAACGACGGCGAGATCGGCCCCGGTGGCTCGAAGCCCGACCTGTGGTCCGCCTCGCTCAGTTGGGACGACGGCCCGTGGAACGTCTCCCTCGCGCACGAACAGCACCGCGGCTACCAGGGCCCTGGTCGCACGGACACGGCGACCAAACTCGGCGCCGCGTATCGCGTCGGTCCGGCCCGCCTGAGCGGCGCCATCGAGCGCCTCCGGTACGAAACGCCACTCGGTCCGTTGACCCGCACCGCGCTCTTCATGGCGGCCACCTGGCAGGTCGACCGCTTCAACCTGCGCGCGAGCTTCACCGACGCCGCCGACGGCAAGGGGCCGGCGGGCGCGCGGATCGGTTTCGTCTCGGCGGGCGACGCCACGGGCGCGCGGCAATGGACGCTGGGCGCGGACTACACGCTCTCGCCGCGCACCGGCCTCTATGCGTATGTCTCGCGCATCGACAACCAGGCCCGCGCGGCCTACGACTTCGCCATCAACCCGCTGGGCGTGGGCGCGGGGGAGAAGCCGACGGAGGTCGCGCTCGGACTGCGGCACGCGTTCTGATTCGCTGATCCCGGATCGGGCGCACCCCACCGGCTCCGCGGCACCGATCGACGCAGGGCGTCGACCCTTCCGAGGGGCGTGAAAACTTGCCGGCATTCGGCCGCGTGAGGGTTTGCGGGCGGAGCGAGCCTCGGGCCGACGTGGACACTGGCCGCCCCGCATTGCCGACACGCAACCCATGGCCCTCGTAGACACCGTCGTTTCGTTGATCCCCCTACTCAGGAAAGCCCCGCCGCCGATCGCCTACACCTTCGTCGAGCCCCGATATCAATGGGTCCCCGACGTGGCCTTGAAGAAGATTCACAGTCAGAAGGGCTTCCTGCTGGCCTGGCTCAGCCTCACCAATCTGTCTTCCGTCGTCCTCAGGAACGTGCGGATCAAACTGCCGTTCGCGCCCGAGTACGAGCCCAACGTCGAAGGCTCGAGCCGCTCCGTGGCCATGGCCGTGGCCTACGACCGCCCGGTCAGCGAGTTCCGGCTGGACAAGCTCGATCCGGACGAGCAGCTGTTCATCGCGATCCATCTGCTCCCCGACGAAGCCCATCGATTCACGGAGCCGCAGGTCATCATCGGAGACCGGCTGTTGTCTCGGGGCATGCGTACTGCGGGCTTCGTCAAGCGATCGCCCGGGGAGGCGCTCCTGATGACGGCCGCCATCGGGAGCGTGGTGGCTGCGGCCGCCATGGCGGGCTTCCTGCTCTACCGGACCCTTCATCCCGATGCCGGCACCTTGGCGATCGAGGCCGCTGTGGCGACGCTCCAGCACCGAGGCTGCGTGTTCAAGTCCTTTCCCGCGACCATGGTCAACGACACCCTGCTGGCGAAGCACGAGCGGGACGAGGCCTTTCTGTTGCACATCAACCAGGTGGTGACGCGCAAGGACCTGCTTGCGAAGGAGCAGGTCGTGCTCTGCGTGAGCCAGTGAGCGCCTCGGGCGGCCCCCGTCCCTCATTGCGGCCAGGCATATCCATATGCGAGGGAATGCCAACGACTGGTGGCAACATCGGCCCCTCCTACGAACAACGAGGGGCCTCATGAAAGCCTTCCGCACTTCCCTGATCGCCGCCGCGCTGCTCGCCGGCGCTTCCCTCGCGGCCCAGGCCGCCGACCTGCTCGACGACGTGAAGTCGCGCGGCACGCTGCGGGTGGCCGTCGAGGGCACCTACCCGCCGTTCAACTTCAAGGACGCCAAGGGCCAGCTCGACGGCTTCGACGTCGACATCGCCAAGGCGATCGCCGCCAAGCTGGGCGTGAAGCCGGAATTCACCACCACCGAATGGAGCGGCATCCTCGCCGGCCTGCAGGCGGGCAAGTACGACGTCATCGTCAACCAGGTCGCCGCCACCGACGAGCGCCGCAAGACCTTCGACTTCAGCGCGCCCTACGTCACCTCCTATCCGCAGCTGATCGTGCGCGCCAACGAGACCCGGCCGCTGCAGTCGCCGGCCGATCTCAAGGGCAAGAAGATCGGCGTCGGCCAGGGCAGCAACTTCGCCGACCTGGCCAAGACCTGGGACGGCGCCGAGGTGCGCACCTATCCCGGCGCCACCGAGTACCTGCAGGACCTGGCCACCGGCCGCATCGACGCCGCCCTCAACGACAGCCTGCTCATCCCCTACCTGAAGGAGAAGACCAAGCTGCCGATCAAGGCCGGCGCCGCCATCGGCAAGCCCGCTACCAACGCGATCCCGTTCCGCAAGGGCAGCCCGAAGTTCCAGGCCGCCATCGACAAGGCGATCGCCGATCTCCAGGCCGACGGCACCTACGCCCGGATCTCGACCAAGTGGTTCGAGCGCGACGTGAGCAAGCCCATCGACAACAAGTGAGCCTTGGCCGGCGCGCGGTCCACGCCGCGTGCCGACCGGCGCCGGCCGTCGCTCAGTTGGCTGTCGCTCAGGTGGCTGTCGCTCAGGTGGCCGTCGCTCCGGTCACCATCGCTCGGGTGCCCATCGCTCAAATGGCCATTGCTCAGGTGGCCAGCGTGTCTCTCCCCGCCGGGCGCGGCAGTTCGTCGACCGCGCCGCCCTCCAGCACGATCACCCGCTCCGCGCCGGCGATGGTGTCCGGCCGGTGCGCGATCATCAATCGCGTCAGCGGCAACCGGGCCAGGTTGGCGGTCACCGCCCGCTCCCGTGTGACGTCGAGGTGGCTGGTTGCCTCGTCGAGCGCCAGGATCCTCGGCCGTCGATAGATCGCCCGCGCCAGCAGCACCCGCTGCTTCTGCCCCCCCGACAGGCCGCTGCCCAGGTCCCCGACCAGGGTCTGGTAGCCCATCGGCATCCGGCAGATGTCCTCGTGGATCTGCGCGAGCATCGCGGCGGCCTGCACCCGCTCCGGATCGGGCTGCGTGTCGAAGCAGGCGATGTTGTCCGCGAGCGAGCCGGTCAGCAGCACGTCCTCCTGCATCACCGTGCCGATCTGCCGGCGCACGTTCCTCAATCCGAGCTGCCGCATCGGCATGCCGCCGTAGCGCACCTCGCCTTCCTCGGGCGCCAGCAGCCCCAGCAGCACCTTCAGCAGCGTCGTCTTGCCCGAGCCGCTCGGGCCGGTGATCGCGATGCTCTGGCCGGCGGGCACCGTCAGGTTCACGTGGCGCAGGATCCAGGGCTCGCGCTCGCCGTAGCGGAAGCTGACGTCGCGCAGTTCCAGGCTAGCCTCCAGGTGCGCGAGGTCATGGTCCGGCACCTCGTCGGGTTCGGGCGGCTCGAGCGCGATGTCGGCCAGGCGTTCGGCATGCAGGCCCAGCATCCGCAGTTCCACCGCGTAGTTGATCAGCGCCGACACGCGGCCGGTGAACTGGCCCTTGTAGCTGAGGAACGCGAACAGCATGCCCACCGTCATCGTGACCGTGCCGGCCTGTTGCCCGTCCAGGATGAGCCCGGCGCCGAGGAAGAGCACCAGCAGGTTCTCCACGCCGAAGAGGAAGGTGTTGGCGGTGCTCATCGCCATCGACAGCTTGGCGGTGCGGACATCGCGGTTCTGGACCTCGACGATCAGGTTCTGCCATTGCGCGCGCCGCTCCTGCTCGCGGCCAAAGAGCTTCAGGGGCGTCATCGCCCGCAGGGTCTCGAGGAAGTGCGTGCTTTCCCGCGCGGCGACGACCAGCCGTTCGGCGGCCGCGTCGCGCAGCGGCCGGTAGGCGGCCCAGCGCAGCAGGCCGTACAGCAGCACGGCGGCGATCACGACCAGCGCCAGCGGCCAGGCATAGATCAGCATCATGACCAGCGCGGCCACACCCATCAGGCCGTCGAGGAGGGCCTCGATCGCGGCGGTGGTCAGCGTCTTTTGGATCGCGTCGACCGCACCGAAGCGCGAGGTGATGTCGCCGAGGTGGCGCCGCTCGAAGAATCCAACCGGCAGCCGCAGCAGATGCGCGAAGGTGTTGCCCCGCCATTGCAGCGACAGCGTCTGCGTCAGCAGGACCAGCATCCACGAGCGCGCCAGGCCGAGCGCCGTCTGGGTCACCAGCAGCAGGCCGAAGCCGATCAGCAGCACCTTGAGCAGGTCGCGGTCGCCCGAGGTGAGGACGTCGTCGATGATGAGCTGGTTGCACAGCGGCGCGACGATCGCGAACAGCTCCAGCACCAGCGCGACGAGCAGGATCTGCACCAGCGATCGACGCAGGCCGAGCACCTTGCCGGTGAGCGCGGCGAGCGAGACCCGCGGCGGCGGCGCGGCGGGCTTGAAGTCGGCGTTGGGCGTCAATTCGACGGCGACGCCGGTGAAATGGGCGGAGACCTCGTCCAGGCTCAGCCGGCGCTCGCCGACGGCCGGATCGAGCACGGTCACGCTGCCGCGGCGGACCCGGGCCAGCACCACGAAGTGGTTCATGTCCCAGTGCAGGATGCAGGGCAGCGACAGCTTGGCGAGGAAGGGCAGGTCCAGCTTCAGCGGCCGGCCGGAGAAACCAATGCCCGCAGCCACCTCCAGCAGGTCGCGCAGCTTCATGCCCTTGAGCGCGACCGGGAAGCGCCGGCGCAGGTCCTGCAGCGTCGTGGCCTGGCCATGGGCCGTCGTGATCATCGCCAGGCAGGCCAAGCCGCATTCGGCCACCTCGGATTGAAGGATCGGGGTGGGCCGGGTCATGAATCCTCCTGCCGCACGACGATGACGTAGGGGCCGCCGCCCGGCGTCACCGTGACCTCATGGACCTGTTCCTCCAGAGGCACGACCACCGCGGGGCCGCGGGCGGTCCGCCGGACCTCGAGGTTCACGGGCGCGCCGCTGGCATCGCGTCCGGTCACGGTCAGCGCATCGTCGAGCGGCAGGAAGGTCACATCGGCGCACTGCAGGTCTCGCGCTTGCAGCGCCTGCAGCCAGCCCTGGGCCTTGAACATGGCCACCGCCTGTGCGCAGGCCTCGCGCAGACCGTCGACCGGGTAGCGGTCATCGGCGCGCGGGGCGATCGCGATCCAGTATTCGAGCGACACGCTGCCTTTCGGCCGATTGACGACGAATCGGGCCTTCGCGGCGTCGACCGCGAATGCGGCGGGCAACGGGGCCCATCCTTTTCTTGTCGGGATGGGAATGAGGGTGTCGGCGTCCTCGACCGCGAGCGCGAGCTGCTCGAAGGAGAAGGTGGCGGGATCCGATGGCAGCAGGCGCAGGTACCACTGCACCCGGTCCTGCGGACCCGGGTAGGACTTGACGAAGGCCAGAGCCTGGCCCGCCCCGCGAAAGGGAATGTGATGCCGATGGACGGACTGTCCGGAGATATCGGACCGGGGGAGCGGGATCGGGTCCCGGAGCTCGGGCTCGGCCGAAGCGCCGCCGAGGACCGCGAAGCCGATCAACCCGAGCAGGCCGGTGAACAGGGTGCGTTTCATTGCTGGAGGCTGTCATGCGCCGTCGCGGCGCGACGCGGTGAGCGGCCAGCCACGGAGGTGGCCGGCCGCAGGTGAGGTCGAGTCAACGCAAGGTCTGGGCAGGCGCATCAGCTGACGCGCGCGGCCACCGGGCCGGTCAGCCCGAAGTGCGCGCCGAGGTAGGACGCGGCGCAGCGGACCATGAACTTGGCGAACTTGGACAGGAATCCGCCGCCGCCATGCACTTGATCGATCTCGTCTTGAGTCAGTTCCGTCATTTCAATCTCCGTCAGTTGAAGGGCCGAGAACGGTCGGCCGCCGTTTCCCCGGCGTCGATCACTCGCCGCCGGAAGATCGATGTCCCGCTAGATCCGCCTGGCCGTCGCCAGCAGCGGTTCCAGCAGCCACTCCCAGATGCGCCGGTGCTCCAGCGTCACGTCGGCGTCGAGCGCCATGCCGGCGCGCAGCGGCAGATCGCGGCCATACGCGGCGATCGCCTGGCGCTCCAGGCGCACGTCGATGCGGTACAGCGGCTCGTTGGCCTGGGCCGCGCTGACCAGCGCCTGCGCCTGTCCGGACGGCAGGTCCTGCGGCGCGATCGGCGTCGGGCTGACGTGGGCCACCTGGCCCAGCGCCATGCCGAACTTCTGGTACGGGTAGGCCGCGTAGCGCAGCCAGACCTGCTGTCCGGGCTGGATGAAGCCGACCGTGCGGCTCGGGGCATAGAGCTGCGCCACCAGCACGTCGGCGTCCGTCGTCGCGGCGCTGACCGGCGTCAGCGTCACCAGGGTCTGGCCGGCCTGCACCGCCTGGCCCGCATGCAGCGGCAGCGCGCTGACGCGGCCATCGCGCGGCGCCGTCACCTCCAGACCGGCCCGGGCCTCGAGCTCCGCGCGCTCCTGCTCGAGTTGCGCCGCGGCCCGGTCCAGCTGCGCCAGCGAGGTCGCCAGCGTCGTCGGGATCGCGGCGAGTTCCGCCTCGATGGCGCGCGCCTCGCGGCTCAGGTTCTCGACCGACCGCTGCGCGCCGCGTTCCCGCGCCCGCAGGTCGAGCAGTTCTTCGTCCCGTTGCTGCACCTGGGTGTCGGGCACGAAGCCGTTCTCGGCCAGGGTGGCGTAACGCGACCGGCTGCGCTGCGCCAGCGCGACGCGGGCGCGCACCATGTCCAGCTCCTCGCCCGCCTGCGTCGCCTCCAGGCGCAGGCTGCGCAGGCGGTCACTCAGCGTGTCCTGCCTGTCCCCGGCCTGCCGACGCTGCAGCTGGCGCTCGGTCGCCAAGCTGCCGGCGCGCGTCTGGATCGCGCGGAGGTTGAGCGCGGTCATGTCGCTGCCGTCCACCCGGCGCTCGCTGCGCACCCGCAGCAGCGGCTGGCCTTGGCGCACCTCGTCGTCCTCGCCGACGAGCACGGCCTCGACCTGCCCCGCCAGCGGCGAGGACACCTGCAGCAGCCCGCCCACCGGCATCAGCAGTCCCGGCACGCGGGCCTTGCGCGAGACCTGGCCGATCAGCGCGAAAGCGATCAGCGCGGTCGCCAGCAGCACCGCCACCGCGGCCACCACCTGGAAGGCCGGCCGCTGCGCGACGCGGATGGTGCCCATCCATGGCGCCTGCTGGAACTCCTGGACCGCCGCTCGAAACATGTGCCGCTCCTTCGCCGATGACGCCGCTGGTGCGGCCATGGGAAGGATTCTTTGGTGACCGCGGGCCTCGGCCGCGACGGCGACGGGGTGGCTCCGAATGAGGATTGATTTCGCCGCGGCGGCATGCACGGCGAACAGGACGGGCCTTCGGCTGACTCGCGTTGATCAGCCCACTGCCGGATGCAGGTGTATCGATGCTTCGATCTGTCGGTCGGCCCTGGCGAAGTGCTGCCGCATTTGCAGCAGTCTCCACAAGCTGTGGAAGGAGATGCCGGGGGCATGCCGCTGCACGGCGTGATCGAAATCGGCGCGCGATGTGGCGTGAGGCCCACGATGGCGGGGCGCCTGTCTACACTGGCGCCCCCGTTCCCGGACTCCCCATGCAAGCGCTCCTCGACGTCATCGCCACGCTTCCCCGGCCCAGCGGCCCCGGCCGCTTCTTCCACGGTCGCGGCGGCCTGTTTCCCGGCTGCGAGCAGTGGGCCCTCGATGTCTATCCACCGGTCTGGGTGCTGACCAGCTTCGCGCCGGTGAAACACGAAGACCTGGCCCGCATCGGCGAGGCGCTGGCCGCGCGCTGGGCCGAGGTGGCGCCGGGCGAGCCGCTGAACTGGATGTTCCAGCACCGCGACGAGCACCGTCCCACCAACCGCCTGATGGCCGGCGCCATCCCCGACGAGCATGTGGTCGAGGAGGACGGCGCGCGCTTCGTGGTCCACCTGGCGCAAGGACAGAACCACGGCTTCTTCCTCGACATGGCCGAAGGCCGCCGCTGGGTGCGGCGCTGGGCGGCGGCGCATCCGGATGGGCGGGTGCTCAACCTGTTCGCCTATACCTGCGCCTTCTCGGTCGTCGCGCTGCAGGCCGGCGCCGCGACCGTGGCGAACTACGACATGGCCCGCGGCGCGCTCTCCACCGGTCGCCGCAACCACCAGCTCAATGGCGTGCAGGACCGCGCCGCCTTCCATGCGCACGACATCTTCAGCTCGTGGGGGAAGATCCGCCGCGGCGGTCCCTACGACCTGGTCGTGCTGGACCCGCCGAGCTACCAGAAGGGCAGCTTCGTCGCGACCAAGGACTACGCCCGCCTGGTGCGGCGGCTGCCGGAACTGCTGGCGCCGGGCGGCCATGCGCTCGTGTGCCTGAACACGCCCAAGCTGGATACCGCGTTCCTGCGCGAGCTCGTCGCCGCCGAGGCGCCCGGACTCGCCTTCATCGAACGCGTCGCCAACCCGCCGGCCTTCGCGGACGAGTCGGAGGAGCGGTCGTTGAAGGTGCTCGTCTACCGGCAGCCGGCGGCCTGACGGGCGGGGCGGCCGCGGTCAGAAGGTCCTGGCCTCGATCGCCGCCCTGACGCGGTCCAGCGCCGCGCCCAGCCGCACCAGGTCCACCGACCCCAGCGCCAGCCGGATCGCATGCGGCGCCTGCGGCGTGGTGGCGAAGGGCTCGGCCGTCGACACGGACACCCGCTCGCGCTGCAGCGCCATCGCCACCTGGTCGGCGCGCACGGCCTCGCCCAGCGGCAACCAGACGAAGTAGGACGACGGATGCGCGATGCGCTTCATCGTCCCGAGCCGTTCCGCCACCAGGCGCTGGCGGCGTCGCGCGTCCTCGCGCTTGTGCGCCTCGAGCCGGGCCACGGTGCCGTCCTCCAGCCAGCCGGTGGTGATGGCCGTCATCACGCCGGGCGTGTTCCAGGTCGTCGCGCGGATCGCCCGTTCCAGCGCGTGGACCCGCGCGGCCGGCGCGACGGCGAACCCCACCCGCAGCCCCGCCGCGACGCTCTTGGAGAACCCCGACACGTAGACGGTCCGCTCGGGCGCCAGCATCGCCAGGGGCGGCGGCGGATGGTCGGCGAGGTAGGCGTAGGCGCCGTCCTCGATGATCAGCAGGTCGTGTCGCCGCGCGAGCGCCACCAGCTCGCGCCGGCGCGTGGCCGCCATCACCCAGCCGAGCGGGTTGTTCAGCGTCGGCATCGTGTAGATCGCCTTGACGCGGCGGCGCCGGCACAGCGCCTCCAGCGCATCGAGGTCGGGCCCCGCGCCGGCCGCCGGCAACGGCGCCAGTTCCAGCCGCTGCATCCCGGCCACGAGGCGGAAGCCGGGATAGGTGAGCGCATCCACGGCGACCACGTCGCCCGGCTCCAGCAGCGCCATCAGCGTCACCGCCAGGCCGTGCTGCGCGCCGTCCACGACCAGCACGCGGTCGCCTTCGACCTCGAGGCCCCGTCGCCGCAGATGGCGCGCGATCGCGGCGCGGTCGGCGGGCCGGCCGCCATGCGGCTGGTAGCGCAGCAGCGCTTCCAGGTCGCCCGCGCCGGCCAGCTGGCGCAAGGCGCCGCGCAGCAGTTCCGCTTGACCGGGCAGCGACGGGTAGTTGAAGCTGAGGTCGACCATGTCCGCCGCCACCGCGTCCAGGTCCACGCCCTGGCCGGGCGCGAGCGCGGTCTCCTTGACGAAGGTGCCGCGGCCGGTCTCGCCGCTGATCAGTCCCATCGCCCGCAGCTCGGCGTAGACGCGGGTCGCGGTGACCAGCGCGAAGCCCTCGCGGGTCGCGAGGTCCCGATGGGTCGGCAGCCGCGCGCCCGCGGGCAGGGCGCCCGATCGGATCTCCGCCGCCAGCCGGTCCACCACCGCCTTGTACCTGGGCTCCGCCATGCGCCACCGCCTGTATCCATGACAATTTTTTGATTGTATTGATGAGCCCGCTTACCCTGCGGCCCTTCTTCCATCGAGGCATCGGGGACATGGACACCGCATCGCGAGGCTGGCTGAACGGATTCATCGGCGTGCTGATCTTCAGCGGCTCGCTGCCGGCGACGCGGGTCGCGGTGGCCGACTTCGACCCGGTGTTCCTGACCGCCGCGCGCGCCACCATCGCCGGGCTGATCGCGCTGGCGGCGCTGCGCCTGCTGCGCGCGCCGCGGCCCACGCGCGCGCAGGCCGGGCCGCTCGCGATCGTCGCGGCCGGCGTGGTGATCGGTTTCCCGCTGCTGACGGCGCTGGCGCTGCGGCATGTCACCTCGGCCCATTCGATCGTGTTCATCGCGCTGCTGCCGCTGTCGACGGCTGCCTTCGGCGTGCTGCGTGGCGGCGAGCGCCCGCGCGCGGCCTTCTGGATCTTCTCGGTGCTGGGCAGCCTGTGCGTCATCGGCTTCGCGGCGGGGCAGGGCCTGCGCGCCGCGCCGCTGGGCGACCTGCTGATGCTGGGCGCCATCCTCGTCTGCGGCCTGGGGTACGCGGAGGGCGCCCGGCTTTCTCGCACGCTCGGCGGCTGGCAGGTGATCTGCTGGGCGCTGGTGCTGGCGCTGCCGCCGATGCTCGCCCTGGCCGCGTGGCGCGTGCCGGCCAGCTTCGCGCCGGTCGGCGCCGCGGCCTGGGCGGGGCTGGGGTATGTCTCGCTGTTCAGCATGCTGATCGGCTTCGTCTTCTGGTACCGCGGGCTCGCGCAGGGCGGCATCGCCGCGGTGGGGCAGCTGCAGCTGCTGCAGCCGCTGTTCGGCCTGGCGCTGGCCGCGGGCCTGTTGCGGGAAGCGGTGAGTCCGGCGATGCTCGCGGTCACCGTTGCCGTGATCGGATGCGTGGCGGGTGCGCGCCGCTTCTCGCGCCCCCGCTGAACGCTCGTGGACCGCGCCGTCGAAATGGGCAAGTCTCCCGTCGGATCAGGCAAGCCGCGTCGCCCGTCGCCTTTCTAGACTGCGGGGCAACCCGACGCAGCCATCAGGAGGTCGACATGGGTGATCGCTTCGCAGCGGATGTCTCGATGCCCGCGTCATGCAGGCTGGCGTGCTCGGCGGTGCTGGGCGCGGCGTGCGTGGTCGTCGTGGCGGGCCTCATGGCCGCGGCGGCGCCGGCAAGCGCGGCCGACGGCGCCGCCTTCCAGCCGACGCCGATCTCGGCCACGCCGAACCGGCAGGAAGGCCTGGCCGCCTTCGCGCAGCTCGAGCGCGTGCTGCTCCATCCCCGATGTCTGAACTGTCATGTGCCCAATGCGCCGCTGCAGGGCGACTTCAGCCGGGTCCACTATCCGCCAGTGCAGCGCGGCGCGGACGGCAAGGGCGTCGCGCCGCTGCAGTGCGCGACCTGCCATTCGACGCGCAACAGCCCGCTCCAGCACGCGCCGCCGGGGCTGGAGACCGACGGCAAGCCGGGCTGGCACATGCCGCCCGAGACCATGAAGATGTCCTGGCTCGGCCTGAAGGGCGCGGCGCTGTGCAAGGTCTTCCGCGAGCCCGCGACCAACGGTCACCGCTCTCTCGCGATGATCGAGCAGCACCTGGTCACCGACCACCTCGTCGCCTGGGGATGGCAGCCGGGGCCGGGCCGCGCGCTGCCGCCGCTGGACAAGGCGGCCTTCGACACGCAGGTGCGCGCCTGGATCCGCAACGGCGCGCCTTGCGACGCCACCGAGCCGCTGCGCAAGTCCATCGGATCGACGAAGGCCGCATCGACGCGCGAGGTCGTCGAGCACCTGCGCGCGATGGCCGGCGCCGCCGCTCCGGCCGACCCCCTCATCCCCATCAGCGCCACCGCCACGGTGAGCAGGAGCCAGCCATGATCTCGTTCCGCCTGAACGGCCAAGCGCAGCAAGTCGACGTGCCGGGCGATACGCCGGTGCTCTGGGTCCTGCGCGACACGCTGGGCATGACCGGCACCAAGTTCGGCTGCGGCGTCGCGGTCTGCGGCGCCTGCACGGTGCATGTGGACGGCGAGCAGCGGCGCGCCTGCGTCACGCCGATCGAGTCCGTCGCCGGCCAGCAGATCACCACGATCGAGGCCATCGGCGGCGACCGCATCGGGCAGGCGGTGCAGGAGGCCTGGGTCAAGCACGACGTCGTGCAATGCGGCTACTGCCAGAGCGGCCAGATCATGGCCGCGGTCGCGCTGCTGCGGCACCGGCCCCAGCCCAGCGACGCCGACATCGACGCCGCGATGAGCGCCAACCTCTGCCGCTGCGGCACCTACGTGCGGATCCATGCCGCCGTCAAGGACGCGGCCCGCTCGCTCGCCTGAAGGAGCCTCCCATGCGCCCCATGCTCCAGTACCTCAGCGGTGAACTGCCGACGGCCTTGGCCGAGGCGCCCGAGTCCTCCGCCGCGCCGGGCGAGGGCGGCCTCGGTCGCCGCGTCTTCCTCAAGCTGGGCCTGGCCGCCGGCTTCGCGCTGTACGCGGCGCCCGGCGGCGCGCAGGACGCGTCGGTGGGCGGCTCCGCGCCGGGCGCGCCGGAGCCGCTCAAGCCCTTCCAGCAGCCATCGGCCTTCGTCGCGATCGACGCGGACGGCATCGTCACCGTCACCATCGGCAAGATCGACTTCGGCCAGGGCGTGCAGACCGCGCTGCCGATGCTGGTGGCCGAGGAAATGGACGCGGACTGGAGCAAGGTCCGCTGCGAGCTCGCGCCGGCGGGCGAGGCCTACAAGGATCCGTTCTTCCACATCCAGATGGTGGGGGGCTCGACCAGCATCAAGGCGTCCTGGCAGCAGTACCGCGAGATCGGCGCCCGCATGCGCGCGATGCTGGTCGCGGCCGCGGCGAAGCAGCTCAACACGCCGGCCGCGCAGCTGCGCACCGAGTCGGGCAGCGTCGTCACGCCGGACGGCCGTCGGCTAGGGTATGGCGCGCTGGCGCAGGCAGCCTTTGCCGAGCCGGTGCCGGCCTCGGTGGCGCTCAAGGATCCGTCGCAGTTCAAGCTGATCGGCAAGCCGGTCAACCGGCTCGATGCGCGCGCCAAGTCCAGCGGCCGCCAGGACTTCGGCATCGACCTGCAGCTGCCGGGGCAACGCACCGTCGTCATGGTCCATCCGCCGGTCTTCGGCGGCCGCGTCGCGCGCTTCGACGCGGCGCCGGCGCTCGCGGTGCCGGGCGTGGAGGAGGTGCTGCAGGTGCCGCTGAGCGGCGGCGCGACCGGCCTGGCCATCGTGGCCAACGGCTTCTGGCCGGCGCGCAAGGCGCGCGAGCTGGTCAAGGTCGAGTGGGACCTGAGCGGCGTGGAGCGCGTGGACAGCGCGGCGCAGCTGGCGCAGTTCCGCGCGCTGGCCAGGCAGCCGGGCATCGCGGTCCAGCGGGCCGACACCGCGGCGCTGACGGCGAAGCCGGCACCGGCGCTCATCACCGCGGAGTTCACCTTCCCCTACCTGGCGCACACGCCGATGGAGCCGCTGAACTGCACCATCGACTTCCGGGGCGATCGCTGCACGGTGTGGGTCGGCTCGCAGTTCCAGACGGTGGACCAGGCGCAGGTCGCCGGCGTGCTGGGGCTCAAGCCCGAGCAGGTCACGCTGCACACGATGACCGCCGGTGGCGGCTTCGGACGGCGGGCGACGCCGACCTCGGACTATGTCGTCGAGGCCGCGCAGGTGGCCAAGGCGCGGCACGCCGCGGGCAAGACCGGGCCGGTGAAGATGATCTGGACGCGCGAGGACGACGTGCGCGGCGGCTACTACCGTCCGACGCACCTGCACCGCGTCGAGATCGCGCATGACCGGCAGGGCGGGGTGCTGGCCTGGAAGCATGTGATCGTGGGCCAGTCCATCACCATGGGCACGCCCTTCGCGGACTTCATGGTGAAGAACGGCGCGGATGCGACGATGACCGAGGGCGTGGCCGAGAGCGCCTATCCCTTCCCGATCGCGCTGGAGGTCCATCACCCCAAGGCCAACGTGCCGGTGCTGTGGTGGCGCTCGGTGGGGCACACGCACACCGCCTTCGTGATGGAGACGCTGGTGGACGAGCTGGCGCGCGCCGGCAAGCTCGATCCGGTGGCCTACCGGCGGCAGCTGCTGGCCAAGCATGCGCGCCACCTGGCGGCGCTGGACCTGGCGGTGGCGAAGTCGGGCTACGGCAAGGCGACGCTCGCCAAGGGGCGGGCCTGGGGCGTGGCCGTGCATGAGTCCTTCAACACGGTGGTGGCCTATGTCGTCGAGGTCTCGATGAAGGGCGGGCGGCCGGTGCTGCACCGGGTCACGGCGGGGGTGCACTGCAACCTCGCGGTGAACCCGCGCACGATCGAGGCGCAGGTGCAGGGCGCGCTGGTGATGGGCATCGGCATGACCTTGCCCGGTGCGGCGATCACGCTGAAGAACGGCGAGGTCGAGCAGAGCAATTGGCACGACTACCGGGTGCCCATCCATGTGGACGCGCCGCCGGTGGACCTGCACATCGTGCCTTCCGCGGATCCCCCGACCGGCATGGGCGAATGCGGCGTGCCACCGATCGCGCCCGCGATCGCCAACGCCGTGGCGGCGCTCACCGGCAAGCGCTGGCGCAGCCTGCCGTTCCCGGCTTGACTGCGGCCTGACTTTTCCATCGAAGGGCTTCAGCGGCCTCCGCCGCTGGCCCGGGCCACGTCCTTGAGCCACGGTTGCGCCGCCCAATGCGCGGCCGCGAAGGCCTCGATCCGATCGCGGTAGGTCATCGAGAGCCCGATCGCATCGAGCCCCTCGAGCAGCATCCGCTGGTGCCGCGGCAGCATCTCGAAGCGCGCCTCGACGCCCCCGGCGCTGCGCAGCGTGAGCGTCTCCACGTCGATCTCGACGGTGTTCCCCGGCACCGCGTCCGCCTCGTCCATGAGCCGGCGCACCTCGGCCTCCGGCAGCGTCACCAGCAGCAGCCCGTTCCCCATCGCATTCGAATAGAAGATCTCGCCGAACCCCGGCGCGACGACAGCGCGGATGCCCGCCTGCTGCAGGCCCCAGACGGCGTGCTCGCGGCTGGACCCGCAGCCGAAATTGTTGCCGCCGATGAGCACGGACACCCCGGCGTAGGCGGGCTGGTTCAGCACGAAGCCGGGCCGCTCGCGGCCCTCGCCGTCGAAGCGCAGGTCGTGGAACAGGCCCTGGCGCAGCCCCTGCTTGTCGATGCCGCGCAGGAACTGCTTGGGCATGATCTGGTCGGTGTCGAGGTTCTCCAGGCGCAGGGCCGCGCTGCGGCCCTCGATGCGGCGGACGGGATTCATCGCGGGCTCTCCTCACCGAGGACGGGCGGCAGTCGGCGGACATCGGTCAGGCGGCCGGTGACCGCGGCGGCGGCGGCCATCGCCGGACTCATCAGGTGGGTGATCGCGCCGCGCCCTTGCCGGCCCTCGAAGTTGCGGTTGGTCGTCGAGGCGCAGCGGATGCCGTCGGCAAGCACGTCGTCGTTCATCGCCAGGCACATCGAGCAGCCGGGCTGGCGCCATTCGAAGCCCGCATCGAGGAAGACGCGATCCAGGCCTTCCGCCTCGGCCATCGCGCGCACCGCGCCGGAGCCGGGCACCACCATCGCGCGCACGCCCGGCGCGACGCGGCGGCCGCGCAGCACGGCGGCGGCGGCGCGCAGGTCCTCGATGCGGCCATTGGTGCAGGAACCGATGAAGACATGCTGGATCGGCGTGCCCGCCAGCGCCGCGCCGGCCTCGAGCCGCGTGTAGCGCAGCGCGCGTTCGGCGCTGTCGCGCGCCGGGCCGACGGCCATCCGGGCCGGGTCGGGCGCGTGGCCGTCGATCGGCGCGACCTGGTCGGGACTGGTGCCCCAGGTGACCTGCGGCCCGATGTCGGCCGCGTCGAAGCGGTGCTCGGCATCGAAGCGGGCGCCCGGATCGCTGCGCAGCGTGCGCCAGCGCGCGAGCGCGGGCTCGCGCCATTCGCCGGCGAGGTCGGGACTGCGGGCCAGCACGTAGTTGATCGCCGTCGCGTCGGGCGCGATCAGCGCGCCGCGCGCGCCGGCCTCGACGGCCATGTTGCAGAGCGTGAAGCGCGCCTCGACGGACAGCGCGTCGATCGTCGTCCCGCAGAACTCGACCACGTAGCCGCGTGCGCCCTGCGCGCCGATGCGGCCGATGATCGCCAGCACCAGGTCCTTGGCCGTCGTGCCCGCGGGGAGGGGGCCGTCGACGCGGATCCGCATGTCCCTGGCGACCCGGTAGACCAGCGTCTGCGTCGCCAGCACATGCTCGACCTCGGTGGTGCCGATGCCGAAACCCAGCGCGCCGAGCGCGCCATAGGTCGTGGTGTGGCTGTCGCCGCAGATGACGACCATGCCGGGGCGGATCATCCCGTGTTCCGGCGCGACCACGTGCTCGATGCCCTGCAGCGCGTCGGTCGTGTCGAAGAGGCGGATGCCATGACGGTCGCAATTGGCCTTGAGGTTGCTCGCCTGCAGTGCCGAAGGCGGGTCGGCGATCACGCGCAGGGCCGACGGCACCGCATGCGTCGGGATGATGTGGCTCACCACCGCGACCTGCTGTCCCGGCATCGGCACGCCGCGGCCCTGCTCGCGCAGGCCGGTGAAGGCCTGGGGGCTGGTGTACTCGTTCATCAGGTGCAGGTCGCAGAACAACAGCACGTTCTGGGCGTCGAGCGTCGCCACCGTGTGGCTGTCGACAAGCTTGCGGTAGAGCGTGCGCGGCGCGGCGTTCGAGGACTTGGGATCGGGCGTCGCGATGGGCGAGTCGCTGATGTCCTTTGCGTCCGCGGCGTCAGCGGCGTCAGCAGCGTCCGTGGCGCGGATCGTGCCGGTCACGGCGTTGGTGGCGGTCATGGCTGGCGCTCCGCTTCGGCGGCGATGTCGCGGTCTGGCGCGGTGAAGAAGGGCAGGACCCGATCGAGCAGCGCCTGAGGCGCTTCCTCGGGGATGTAGTGACCGCAGGGCAGGGCCTCGCCGCGCAGGTCCGTCGCCAGCGGCCGCCAAAGCGCCAGCGGATCGAAGCAGCGATGCACGACGCCGTGCTCGCCCCACAGTGCCAGCAGCGGCATGGTGAGCCGCCGTCCGGCGTCGCGGTCCTCACGGTCGTGGACCAGGTCGATGCCGGCGCTGGCGCGGTAGTCCTCGCAGAGGCCGCGCGCGGTGCCCGGCAGCGCGAGGCAGCGCTGGTACTCCGACAGGGCCAGCGGATCGAAGGGCGCCAGGCCCGCGCTGCGGCGGCCCATCACGTCGCGGACATAGGCGGCGGGATCGGCCTCGATGAGGCGCTCGGGCAGCGGCGCCGGCTGGATCAGGAAGAACCAGTGCCAGTAGGCACGCGCGAAGGCGTCATTGGCGCCGGCGTACATGTCCAGGGTCGGCGCGATGTCCAGCAGCGCCAGCCGCCGCACGGCCGTCGGGGCGTCCATCGCGAGTCGGTGGGCGACGCGCGCGCCGCGGTCGTGCGCCAGCACGTCGAAGCGCGCGTGACCGAGCGCCCGCATCACCGCCAGCATGTCCGCCGCCATCGTCCGCTTGCTGTAGGCGGATGCGTCGGTCGCCGAGCCTGGTGCCGACGCCGATGTCGATGTCGATGTCGATGTCGATGTCGACGCTGGCGGCTTCGATGAATCGCCATAACCGCGCAGGTCGGCGGCGACGACAGTGAAGCGCTCCGCCAGCGCCGGCGCGACCTTGTGCCAGATCGCGCGCGTCTGCGGATGGCCATGCAGCAGGAGCAGTGGCGGCCCCGAGCCGCCGACGGTCGCTTCTACATCCACACCATTGGCGGTGGCAACGCGAATGTGGCGGAAGCCGGGGAACAGCGCGTCGAGTGCGCCGCGACCGGCGATAGCTTCGAGCACTCCGGCGCGGGCGGATGGGGACGACGGGGCGTCCATGTCGGGGTAGGGCGGCATGTGGGCTCCAGGGCGGGATCGCCGTCGACGGTGGACGATCAGCGGTCCAAGTCGGCCTGATTCTGGAAGTGAATCGGCCGGACATAATTTCCACTTTGGAAGTTCTTTCATTCCTGGAGTTCATCAATGGACGGCTTCTCCGACCTGGCCTTCTTCGCGCTGTTGGTGAAGCAAGGCAGCCTGGCCGCCGCGGCGCAGCAGCTGGGCGTCACGCCGCCGGCCGTCAGCAAGCGGCTGGCCGCGATCGAGCGCCGGCTGGGTGTCCAGCTGCTGCAGCGGACCACGCGCCGCATCGGCCTGACGCCGGAGGGCGAGACCTACCTCGTTGACGGCGCGCGCGTGCTGGAGGAACTCGAGGCGCTGGAGCGCACGGTGGCCGGGAGCCGGGCGGCGCCGAAGGGGCTGCTGCGGGTGTCGGCGAGTTTCGGCTTCGGTCGCAAGCATGTGGCGCCGGCGCTGTCGCGCTTCGCGCGGCAGTTCCCGGACGTGGAGGTGCAACTCGAACTCACCGACCGGCCGGTCAACCTGATCGAGCAGGGCGTGGACCTGCAGGTCCTGGTCGGCACGCCGCCGGATGCGCGCCTGACCGCGCGGTTGCTGGCGCGCAACCGTCGCGTGCTGTGCGCCGCGCCGGCCTACCTCAAGCGCGCTGGCGAGCCAGCGACGCCGCGCGAGCTCGCACGACACGCCTGCCTCTTCATCCGCGAGAGCGACGAGACCTTCGGCACCTGGCACTTCCAGCAGGGAGCGCGCAAGGAGACGGTGAAGGTGCGCGGACCGCTGGCGGCCAACGACGGCGAGAGCGTGCTGGCCTGGGGTCTGGATGGGCACGGCGTGCTGATGCGCTCGCGGTGGGAGGCGGCGCCGATGCTGCGCTCGGGGCGGCTGCGGCCGCTGCTGATTGACTGGGAACTGCCGCCGGCGGACATCCACCTGATTTATCCGCCGCGCGCGCAACTGGCGGCGAAGACGCGCGCGCTGGTGGACTTCCTGATGGCGCGCTTCGAGCCGCATCGCGACGGCGACGGAGGTTGGTGACGCGGGACGAGACCCCTCACCCCTCCCTCTCCCCCGCGGGGGGAGAGGGTGTTCCACCGAGCGTGTGCTGAAGAAGCCACCGCGCCTGCGGACTCCCTCTCCCGCTTGCGGGAGAGGGCTGGGGTGAGGGCCAGCGGCCTGGGCATGAGGGCAATTTGTCCTAGGGCGATCTGTCCTAGGACGATCTGTCCCTTCCTTGCGATCGCGCAATGCCCAACACTGCGCGGCCATGGACCCGTTCATCCTGGCGCGCATGCAGTTCGCGCTCAACATCACCTTCCACATCCTCTTCCCGACGATCACCATCGCGCTGGGCTGGGTCGTGCTCTTCATGCTCTGGCGCTGGCGGCGCAGCGGCGAGTCCGCGTGGCTCGCGGCCTACCAGTTCTGGACCAAGGTCTTCGCGCTGAGCTTCGCCCTCGGCGTGGTCAGCGGCGTGACGATGAGCTTCCAGTTCGGCACGAACTGGCCCGGCTTCATGGAACGCGCCGGCAACATCGCCGGCCCGCTGCTCGGCTACGAGGTCCTCACCGCCTTCTTCCTGGAGGCCGGCTTCCTCGGCATCATGCTGTTCGGCCGCGAGCGCGTCAGCCCGCGCCTGCATTTCATCGCCACCGCGACGGTGGCCTTCGGCACGACGCTGAGCGCGTTCTGGATCCTCAGCCTCAACTCGTGGATGCAGACCCCGGCCGGCTACGAGATGCGCGACGGCGTCCTGCATGCGGTGGACTGGTGGGCGGTGATCTTCAACCCGTCCTTCCCCTACCGGCTGGCCCACAAGCTGCTCGCCTCCGGGCTGACCGTGGCCTTCCTGCTCAGCGGCGTCAGCGCCTGGCAGATGCTCAAGGGCGTCGAGCGGGCGGAGACGCGGCGGGTGATGCGCCTCGGGCTGACGCTGGGCGCGGTGCTGATCCCGCTGCAGATCCTGGCCGGTGACCTGCATGGCCTCAACACGCTCAAGCACCAGCCCGCCAAGATCGCTGCGATGGAGGGCGTCTGGCACACCGAGCGCGGCGCGCCGCTGCTGCTGTTCGCGCTGCCCGACGAGCAGGCGAAGGAGAACCGCCTGGCCATCGGCATTCCGCGCCTGGCCAGCCTCGTCCTCCAGCACGACGCCGAGGGCGAGATCCGCGGCCTGGATGAATTCGAAGGCGCGCATCCACCGGTCAAGCCGCTGTTTTTCGGCTTTCGCGTGATGGTGGGCATGGGCGTGCTGATGCTGGGTTTCGCCTGGGGCGGCTGGTGGCTGTTCCGCCGCTCGGGCTGGCGGCGCCTGCCGCGCGCCTGGCTGTGGGGCATGTCGCTGATGAGCTTCTCCGGCTGGATCGCGACCGTCGCCGGCTGGTACGTCACCGAGATCGGCCGGCAGCCCTTCATCGTCCATGGCCTGCTGCGGACGCAGGAGGTGGCGGCGCACAACCCCGGCTCGATGATCGCCGCGTCGCTGGCCGGCTACGCCACCGTCTACCTGGCGCTGCTGGTCGCCTACGTCGCCGCCATCAAGCGCATGGCGGAGAAGCGTCCCGCCGATGCGCCCGCGCACCTCGGGCAGGACGATCCGCATCCCGGCAGCGCCTCGCACGGCGCCGGCATTCCCGTCATCTCGAGGACCTTCGCATGAACGCGCTCGCCGCAACGCCACTGGTCGAGGGCAGCGTGCTGCCGGTGATCTTCATGGCCCTGATGGGCGTGTCGCTGCTGCTCTACGTGGTGCTGGACGGCTACGACCTGGGCGTGGGCCTGCTGACCGCGGTGGCGCCGGAGGCCGATCGCGACCGGATGGTCGCGTCGATCGGACCGTTCTGGGATGCCAACGAGACCTGGCTGGTGCTCGCTGTCGGGCTGCTGCTGATCGCCTTCCCGAAGGCGCAGGGCGTGGTGCTCACCGCGCTGTACGCGCCGGTCGTGCTGATGCTGCTGGGGCTGATCCTGCGCGGCGCGGCCTTCGACTTCCGCGCCAAGGGCGACCCGGCGCACAAGCGCTGGTGGGATGCCGCCTTCGCCGGGGGCTCGGTGCTGGCCGCGCTGGCGCAGGGCTGGATGCTGGGCCGCTACGTCACCGGCTTCGACGACGGCGCGGGAGCGCGGGTCTTCGCGGCCGGCATCGCACTGGCGCTGACGGCCTGTTATGCGCTGCTCGGGGCCGGCTGGCTGCTGATCAAGACCGAGGGCGAGCTCCAGCGGCGCGCCGTCGTCTGGGCCAGGCGCGTGTGGCCGGCGGTCATCGCGGGGCTGGTGCTGGTGTCGGTCGCCTCGCCGTGCTTGAGCGGCACGGTGCGGGCGCGCTGGTTCGAGCTGCCGGGGATCATCGCGCTGGCTCCGCTGCCGCTGACGGCGGTGCTGGCGCTCGCGGCCCTGCGGGGATTGCTGAACTCGCATCGCGTGCTGGGCAAGCTGTGCTGGGCGCCGTTCGCGCTGATGGTGGTGGTGCTGACGCTGAGTTTCTTCGGGCTCTCCTACAGCCTCTATCCGTTCGTCGTGATCGACCGGATCACGCTGTGGCAGGCCGCCGCGGCGGACGAGTCGCTGCGTTTCCTGCTGGTCGGCGCGGTGCTGACCCTCCCGGTGATCCTGGCCTACAGCGTGTTCTCGTATCGAGTCTTCAAAGGCAAGGTCCGCGCGCTCGCGTACTGACCGCAGGTCTGGCTGTACCGACTCCCTCTCCCGCTTGCGGGAGAGGGAAGGGGTGAGGGTTCCTGCGACGGCCGCTGGCCCTCACCCCCGCCCCTCTCCCGCAAGCGGGAGAGGGAGTTCGACAGAGGTGGGGAGAGGGTGAGGAGAAGATGGCAACATCGCCACTTCCGCCGCGAGGCGCGCTGCTCCCGAAGAACTCCATGGATCTCCCGTCCTTGCTTTCCCTGGCCGAGATGGCCTGGCCGGTGCTCTTGAAAGGCACCGGCTACACGCTCCTATTCGCGGTGATGGCGATGATCTTCGGCCTGCCGCTCGCGGGATTGATCACGCTGGTGCGCGTGCTGCGCGTGCCGGTCCTGGACACGCTGATGGCGGTCTACGTGAGCGCGATGCGCGGCACGCCGCTGCTGGTGCAGGTGTTCATCGTCTACTACGGCCTGCCCAGCATCGGCATCGAGTTCTCCCCGCTGGTCGCCGGCGTGCTGACGCTGACGCTGAACGTGGCCGCCTACATGAGCGAGACGATGCGTGGCGCCATCGGCGCGGTGGAGCAGGGCCAGTGGCTGGCCGGCACCTCGCTGGGTTTGAGCCGTCACCAGACGCTGCGTTTCGTGATCGGGCCGCAGGCGCTGCGCGCGGCGGTGCCCAGCCTGTCCAACAGCCTGATCTCGCTGATCAAGGACA
This sequence comes from Mitsuaria sp. BK041, assembly GCF_014193085.1. Taxonomy (NCBI): domain Bacteria; kingdom Pseudomonadati; phylum Pseudomonadota; class Betaproteobacteria; order Burkholderiales; family Sphaerotilaceae; genus Roseateles; species Mitsuaria sp. BK041. The sequence continues at coordinate 636,411 of NZ_JACHYT010000001.1, forward strand.
CCTCGCTGGTGTCGGTGATCGCGGTCACCGAGCTGATGCTGGCCACCAAGGAGTTGATCTCCACCACCTTCCAGCCGTTCCCGCTCTACATGGCGGCCGCGGCGATCTACTGGCTGCTGAGCTTCGCCTTCGAGCAGGTGCAGAAGTGGATGGAGAAGCGGATGGCCTACCCGCATTGAGGCCGCTTGGCGCTCACTGCTCACTGCTCACTGCCTGGGCCTCGGCGTGCCTTCTGGCACCCCCTCTCGACACGGGCGCGCATCGCCCGGACCGTGACGCCGAGCGCCGATAGTTCCCACCATGAGCGCCGCCCCGATGACCCATGCCCCTTCGCATCTCTCCACCCACCTGCGCCTGGTCGGCATGGCGGTGCTGTGGGGCGCGTCCTGGCCTTGGGGGCGGGTGCTGGCGCAGGCGATGCCGCCGCTGGCCGCGGCCGCGTGCCGCTTCCTGATCGCCGGCGCGATCCTGATGCTGTGGCTGGCCAGCACCGGCCGCCTGGCCGCGCTGCGCAGCTGGACGGCCTCGCGCTGGGCCGGCATGGTGCTGGCGGCGAGCTTCGGCGTCTTCGGCTACGCGACCTTCTTCATGAGCGGCCTCAAGCATGTGCCGGCCGGCAAGGGTGCGCTGGTGATCACGCTGAATCCGGTGATCACGCTGCTGCTGGCGGCCTGGATCTTCCATGAGCGGCTGAACAAGCGCATCGGCCTGGGCATGGCGCTCGCGGCGGTGGGCGCGGCCGTCGTGATCACGCGCGGCGAGCCGTGGCATGTGCTGGACGGGCGCGTCGGCATCGGCGAGTTGCTGCTGCTGGGCTGCGTCGGCTGCTGGGTGGCCTACACGCTGATCGGTCGCAAGGTGATGGCCGGCGTCGACGCGCTGACCACCACCGCCGTCACCGCCGCGATCGGCGCGGTGATGCTGCTGGCGCTGACGCTGGCCGTCGACGGCACGGCCGGCCTGGCCGGCGTGCTGGCCGCGCCGCGCAACGCGTGGCTGTGCATGGCGGGCATCACCGTCGGCTCGACGGCGCTGGCCTACGCCTGGTACTTCGACGGCGTGAAGGCGCTGGGCGCCGGCGCGGCGTCCGGCTACATCACGCTGGTGCCGGTGTTCGGCGTCGTGTTCTCGGCGCTGTGGCTGGGCGAGGTCGTGGATGCGTCGCTGCTGGTCGGCGGCACGATGGCGATCGCCGGCACCGCGCTGATGAACCTCGGCCGGCGCTGAGCCCCGGGCCGCTTACTTGCGGCCGGCGCCGAGCAGCACCACGCCGCCCAGCGCGATGGCGGCCACGCCGGCCCACATCGGCACGTTGACGTGCTTGGTCTCCTCGACCTTGAGCTCGATCGGGCCCAGCTTGGCGGCGGTGTTCTCCTTCGTGTACGAGAAGCCGCCATAGACCAGCGCGAGCACGCCCGCCGCGATCAGGATCACGCCCACCCAACGAATGCCACCCATGATGTCCTCCAGTCCTTGCGATAGGGATTGACCGGCGGCCGCGTCGCTTCGCGTCCATCCCGCCGGGGTGGCTCATTGGACCTCAAGCCGGCGGCGGCGCAAGTAGGACGGCACCGCATTCTGGCGACGAGGCCGGCCCGAGGCCCGGCTCGCGGCGCGGGCCCGTGGAGAATGCGCCGATGCGTGTCCTTCGAGTCCTCGTCCTGACGCGGCGCCATCCGTCCGCCATCCTGTTGCTGGTGCAGCTGCTGGGGCTGCTGCTGTATCCGCTGATCGAGTCGAGCCGCGCCGCGCCGCTGGCGCTCAGCGCCTTCGGCATCGTGGTGCTGGTCTTCACGACGCGCATGGTGCGCAGCACGCCGGGGCTGACCTGGCTGAGCGTGACCATCGCGCTGCCGGCGATCGCGCTGCTGCTGCTGCAGGCGTTCTGGGGCATGGACCAGCTGCTGCCGTGGTCCGCCGCGCTGGAGGCGCTGTTCTACTTCTATGCCGCAGCCAGCCTGATCGCCTACATGATGAGCGACTGGCATGCGACCACCGACGAGCTCTTCGCCGCCGGCGCCACCTTCACGCTGCTGGCCTGGGGCTTCGCCCACCTGTTCGTCGTGGTGCAGGCGCTGTATCCGGGCAGCTTCTCGGCGGCGGTGGATCCGCAGTCGCCGCGCACCTGGACCGAGCTGATGTTCCTGAGCTTCGCGCTGCTGTCCAGCACCGGCATCGGCGACGTGATCCCGGTCAAGCCGCTGGCGCGCGCGGTCACGACGATCGAGATGTTCGTCGGCGTCATGTACCTGGCAGCCGTCGTGTCGCGCTTGATCGGGCTGACGCTGATCCGGCGCCGCGAGCTGTCCGACCTCGACTGACGATCGCGTCGCGTCGCGGCGCAGCGCCGCGGTGGCCGTCGTCGTCGCCTAACGCTTGGCCGGCGGCACGTCGCCGCGCGGCAGCTGATCGGCGCCGGGGGCCTCGGGTGCGCGCGTCGTCAGGTCCTTGGCCCAGGCGAAGCCCTTCTTCGCGACGCCCATGGCCTGGTTGGCGGCCTCGGCGGTGGTGCTGCGGACCTGCTCGGCGCTGGGCAGCCGCTCCTGCGTCCACTGGGCGGCCTTGCGCGCCGCGTCGGCCGCCTGCATGGCGGCGTCGCCGGCCTGCGCGCGCACCTGATCGATGGTCGGCAGCTGCTGCTGCGTCCAGTCCGCGGCCTTGCGCGCGGCGTCCCAGGCGGTCGTCGCGGCAGTGGCCGTCGTCACGCGCACCTGGTCGGCGCTGGGCAGGCGCTGCTGGGTCCAGTCGGCGGCGTCGACCAGCACGGTGCGCACCTGGCCCGCCGCGCCGCCGGCCAGACCCATGGTCTGGTTCCAGCGCTTGGAGAGCTCGCCCGGCGGCGCGGTGGCGAGCAGCCGCACGACGGTGTCGAGCGCCTCGGCCTCGGCCGGCGTCAGCGGCCCGCCGGCCTCGAGCATGCCGCGCATGAAGACACCCAGGTCCTTGGCGATGGCGGCATGGTTGCAGTCGGGATTCAGGTGCAGGAACTCGGCGCCCTCGGCCGCCATCGCGGCCAGGTCGCTGCCGCCCAGCCGCGCCTCGACGGCGGCGACGGACTGCTCGACGAAGGCGCGGTTCAAGCCCCAGTCGGCGATCAGGTGGTCGACCAGGTACTGGCGCTCGGCGGCCTCGATGGCGCCGTCCACGGCCGCCAGCCGCAGCGACAGCGGCGCGATCAGGTCGAACAGCGCCAGGCCCAGCGTGTCCAGCGGGGTGTTGAGGTACTTGGGGATCTCGATGACGCGGTCGCCCTTGGTCGAGCTCAGCAGGCGGTACATGCCGTAGCAGGCGCCGCCCGAGGCGAGCGCTGCGAAGGCCACCCAGCCGATCGGCGTGGCCGACGCGCCCAGCAGCGAAGCGACCATGCCGGTCTTGGCGACCGCCGCGCCCGCGCCGGCGGCGCCGAGGACGTCCCACACCTCGCGGCCGCGATTGATCATGCGCAGCGAGGCATAGGCAGCCTCGCCGATGGCGAGCTTGGCCTTGAATCGCAAGGGGTCGGCGACGACCTCGTCGACGCCCTTCAATTCGGGCGGGGGCAGCAGCAGGGGCGCGGGGGCGGACATGCGGGACGGCTCCAGTGGAATGGAGGGAGTCTAGCGAAGTGGCGCGACGCCCCCGTCGCGCCTGTCCTCAACGCTTCACATACGCGTCGATCGCCTTGCGCGCCAGGAAGGACTGGTCGCTGAACAGGCCGTCCATGCCGAGCTTGAGGAAGGCATCGATCTGACCGGCGAGGTTGCCGATCGCCGCCGGGTCCTCGCTGCTGTCGAACTCGTTGGGCAGGAAGCTGTTCTCCGCGCGGAAGGTCCAGCCGTGCACGATCAGCCCCGCCGCATGCGCGTCCTTCACCAGCGTCGTCGGCGTGCCCAGGCGGCCGGCCACCAGCGGGATCATCAGGTTGGTGTTGGCGCCGATGCCTTGTGCGTAGCTGGAGATCTCGGCCAGGCCGGCCGGCTTGGCCAGGTCGGCGTAGCTGCGCTTGTCGCCGCTGAGCGTGAAGTCGTAGGGCTGGCCCGTGGCGCTGAGCAGCTGCACCAGCGGCACGCGCGTCATGCGCTTGAGCTTGCGCAGGTTGCCGACCTCGAAGGACTGGATGAAGACCGCCGCGTCCGGGCCGCGGTAGCCGTACTTGTGGAGCAGGCGCACCAGCGGCTCCTCCAGCGGCTGGCCGATGCCGGCGAAGTAGCTCGGGTGCTTGGTCTCCGGATAGACGCCGATCGGCTTGACCTTGCGGTGGCCCCAGCGGCCGTCTCGGCCGTCGCGGCCGGCTTCCTCGCGGCGGCGCTCGTTGGCCTGCTGCACCAGCTGCAGCACTTCCTCGAAGGTCGGCACCTCGAACATGTCGTTGAAGCGGCTGTTGGCCGGCCGGATCTGCGGGATACGCTCGCGGGCGCGCAGCGTCTTGAGCTCGGCCAGCGTGAAGTCCTCGGTGAACCAGCCGGTGATGGCCACGCCGTCGATGCTCTTGGTCGTCTTGCGCGAGGCGAATTCAGGCCGCTCGGCCACATCGGTCGTCGCTTCGCGCACCGAGCCGTCCGGATTCAGGATCGCGATCGCGTTCTCGTGGCGCGCCACCAGCACGCCGTCCTTGGTCAGCACGAGGTCGGGCTCGACGTAATCCGCGCCCTGCTCGATGGCCAGCCAGTACGCGGCCAGCGTGTGCTCCGGCAGATAGCCGCTGGCGCCGCGGTGCGCGATCAGCAGCGGCTCCTTGGCGCGCGGCGGGTGGTAGGCCTCGTGCGCGCAGGCGGTGGACGCCAGCGAGGCGGCCGCGACGGCGGCGAGCAGGGTGGAACGGAGCAGCTTCATGCGAGGGTCTCCTTCGAGCGGATGGTGTCGTTGGGGCGAGTCACGAAGGTCCGCCAGCGCAGAGGCTGTCGAGTCGATGTGACGGTCGCGTGGTCGAAACGTGAAGCGCTCGAAGGGTAGGCGCTGACGGATGAAGATTTGATGATCTCCCCACCGCGGGAAGTCCCCTGAAACAGGTCTTACAGGGGAGGAGGGCGGGGGAGGGCGCTGAGCGGCTGGCGCTCAGGAGGCCACGGGCAGGATTTCGTCGCCTGGCGCGGCGCGGCAGTCCGGTGGCAGCGGCTCCCAGCCGCGTCGCACGACGATCTCGCCGCCAGTCGCGCAGAGCTCGATGCGCTGCGCCTGCGGCACCCGCTGTTGGACGAAGGCCTCCAGCGCCGCCGGGGTGGAGACCTTCAGGCGCATCGCGTAGAGGTCGTCGAGCGGGTGATCGTCGCTGTGGATCAGCGGGACGAACTGAGCGGCGAACATCACCGCATGCGACGGCACGACCACCGGCGTCGGGTCGTAGCCCAGCGCCCGCAGCGCGCGTTGCGCCTGGGCGCGGTCGGGCGTCGACGCGTCGTCCTCGCGGGGCTGCCAGGCGAAGCCCATCAACTCCGCGACCCACTGGTTGCAGTTCTGGTAGCGCGTGGCGAAGGCATAGGCGCTCGCGCTGTAGCGCGGCGACAGCAACGCGAGCGCCAGGCGGTTGTCCAAGGCGCGCGCGGCGAGCCGGCTGCCGGCCTCGCCAGGCAGGGTCACGATGGCGAGCCGGATCGGCGCGGTCTTGCCCGCGCTCAGCAGGAAGCCGGCCAGGCCCTGGTCGTAGAGCCGGGCCCGTGACTCGTCGCAGGAGTAATACAGCTGGCGCACCGACCAGGGGCCGTTGCGGCTGTCCTTCAGCGCGAGGCCGCTGTGGGAGTACTGCAGTTGGAAGCGGCTCAGGTCGGTGCCGGAGCGCGACACCAGCGCGGCGTCGACGCCGCTGGCCACCAGCTCGCGGCGCGCGACCGCGACGACCTGGAGCTGGCGGTCCTGCTCGGTGGCGGGGACCTCGCCGCCTCGGTCGCAGAAGGTCGCGGCGCGGGCGCTCGTGACGAGCGTGAGTCCGAGGGCCAGCGCGGCCAGCAGGCCGAGGCCGAGGCCGGCCGCGGTGGGGACCGCGGCGCGGCGCGGCCGTCGCGGGGTCACAGGGTCACCGGATGGGATTCCAGTTCGCGGTGCCAGTCGTCGCGCAGCGCCAGCAGGAAGGCCTGGCGGTTCTCCGCGCGGGCGAACTCGTAGCCGTAGTCACGCTGGCGCGCCAGCACATGGTCGCCGACCCGCAGCGGCTGGGCGGCGACGGCCTGCTTGGGCACGTAGAGGAAGAAATCGGTGCCGCCTTCGGCGCGCACCGGCTGCAGGTGCAGGCGCGTCGTGTCGGCGCGGCCGGCGGCATCTTCGACGGCGAGGACCTTGTATTCGCCTTCGGCGACCTTGCGGTCCTTGCTGGAGCTGTCGCTCGACTGGCCGATCGAATCGGACAGCTGCTTCGACGACACCGAGCCGGCGCTGGAGGCCGAGGTGACCAGGCTGTCGGCGCGGGCGGGCGTGGTGATGAGGGCAGTGGCCGCGGCGGCGGCGGCAAGGGCGAGGGAAAGGCGGGAGAAGCGGGAGAAGCGGGAGAAGCTGTGGCGCATAAGACCGTCCATGGGCAAGTCGGTCCTGCCGCGAATCGGCGGCCGGACCGGGGCAAGCATACGGGATGACGGACTTTCAGGTGTCAGGGGCCGCGCACTTGGCGAAGACTTGACGAGTGGCATCGAGTTGCTCGCGCACCGCATCTTCGTCGATCGTTTTCCAGAGGTGATAGTCCGCCGCCACTCGGCAGTCCAGTTCCTGCTTGAGGAGCTTCGCCAGCGCGCGAGATCGCTCCGCGAGTGCGTCACAGCATCGCCGGTCCGGCGCGTCAAGACGCTGTATCAGGCGATCATGGACGCCGCCGGGAAGCTTCGCGCGGCCGCGATGAGGCAGCATCAGTTCCCAGCGGCGACATCGGTGGTACGCGGCGTAGTAGGCCCGTGAGATCGCCGAGCGGCGCCCCGCTTCATTGCCGGCCTGGGCGGCCTGGGCGTCGGCGAGACGGCTGAGGTCCTTCGCTTCGATGGGCATGCGATCTCCTCATTCGTCGTCGAAGGACGCTCCGGGCTCATCGTCGAGGTCGTCGAACAGCTCGGCCAGCAGTCGCCCATGAAAGCGGGCCGGCCTGGGGGCATCGACCGACTCGAAGGTGATGTCGAAATATCCAACCGGGCAACCGTACATTTCGTCGTTCAGCGCCGCAGCCCGTTCCGGGGTTGCGTCCACGCTGACGATGACGTCGACATAACAGTCGTCGCAATCGTCGTACCAGATGCGCACCTCGAGCGGGCCGCTGCAGATCTGCACACCGCGCCGCTGCATCAGGCCTCCCGCGTAGAGCAAGGTGGCATAGGCATCCATGCATCGGCGCTGATAGCGACGGAAGTAGCGCTTCAATTCCTTGGTGGTGTGGGGCCCGATCGCCGGGTATCGACTTGACGCCAGCCGCGGGGACGGCACATTGAACAGCGTCTCCGGCTCCTTCAAGTGGTGCACGAACTCGTCCACCCCGGCGGTCCAGAAGTCCAACCTGGGTGCCGGCGGCGCCCCCTCGCGCGCCATCGGCTCTGGCAAATCAACCATCACTGCACTCATCGCATTCATCCTTTCGCCACTGCAAAGACATCCCGAATGCCCTGCAGTTTGCTGGTGAGCGATGCCGAATTCACTCCCTCGGAAGAGCGCATCGTCGGGGGATGCCGGTTCGAGTAGGTCGGTCCCCCGACGCATATCGATAGTGGGGATGGACGCCGCGGGGTCAGGGCTCGCCTGACCCGCACGCTCAGTTGAGCTCGCCCGCCGGCACCACCGGCAGCACGACGCTCGAGGGCCGCAGCGGGCCCGCGTGGAGGGTCGTGATGTTGCCCTCGGCCTGGCGCTGCAGCGGCGCCGGCCAGATGCCCTGCGCCTGGTTGCTCGCGCTGATCGCGATGCGCAACCGGTGCCCCGCGCGGACCAGCGCCGCCACCGGGAACACCTCCACCGGCACCAGCATCGGCTCGCCGGCCACCACCGGCAGCATCGCGGCCGTGGTGAACGGGTGCCACGGCTGGATCATCGTGCCGTTGACGAAGCGGGAGCGGCTCGTGTCCACCGCCCGGTGCGCGGCCGACATCAACCCGTGCGTCAGCGGCTTGACCGTGCCGGTGGCCGGGTCGACATCGTCGATGCGCACCGACAGCGCCGCCTGCGTGCGCGTCGTCGAGATCCAGAGGTCCGCCTGGATCGGCCCGTTCAGGTAGAGGTCCTGCGCCATCGGCGCGGTCTCGAAGACCGCCGCGCCCTGCAGCGACTCGACGCGCGCGCTGTCCGAGTAGCACGGCCGCGGCAGCAGCCCCGCCAGGCCCAGGGTCCACTGCACCTGGCTCGCCGAGCAGTCGCTGTGGTCGCGCACCTGGACGCTCGCGGTGAACAGCGTCCCCAGCGCGGTGCCGCGGGTGGCGGTCGGCGCCGGCGGCTCGGCCACCGTCCGCCCCGCCGCCTCCGCCGGGATGCGCGCGGCCAGGCTGCCGTCGGGCTGCAGGTACCAGCGCTGCGGCGCCATGCGCGGATGCGGCCAGTCGCTCGCCGTCGCGAAGCGCGGCGTGGCGCCGGCGCCATAACCGTCGACGAACTGCGTCACCGTCGGCAGCGCCTGCGTGCCGGTCTCGCGCCCCTGCAGGTACTGGTCGAACCATTGCAGCAGCAGCGAGGTCGTGCTCGGCGGCCCGAACGACGGCGCGCCGCCATAGCCGCCGATGCCCGCCTGCACGGACTGCAGGTGCGCCCCCGGCAGGATCGCCAGCTTGGCCGGCACGTTGCGCTTGAGCTGCTCGTACAGCAGCGGCTGGTCGCGCTGGAAGATGTCCAGCGACGCGCCGACGATGAAGGTCGGCACCCGGATCTTCCCGGCGCTCTCCACCGGCGACCGGCCGGCCCAGAAGCCGCCGTCGTCGGTGGCGATGCCGCTCGCGCCGCCGACGAAGCCGTCGAAGGTCGGCGCGTACCAGCCGTCGATCGCGGCGACGTGGTCCGCCGTCGCGGCGTTGATCTGGCTCGCGTACCAGGGATGGAGCAGCAGCTCCGGCGCGTTGGCCACGCTCAGCGACTGGGTCAGCGGCAGCCAGGTGCTCAGGAACTGCGCGTTGAACATCCCGCCGGTGGCCGCGACGCCTCGGTAGGCGTCACCCATCGGCACCTGCGCGAAGGCGGCCTTCACCGCCGGATGCTGCTGGCCGGCGGTCAGCAGCGCGCTGATGCCGAGGTAGGAGGTGCCCGCCACGCCGATGCTGCCGTTGAAGAACGGCTGCCGCGTCACCCACTCGACCGCTTCGCGGTAGGCCTGCTGTTCCTCCTCGCCGATCAGCTGCGTGACGCCGCCGCTCATGCCGGTGCCGTGGGCGTCGATCGCGACGGTGACATAACCGCGGCGCACCATGAACTGGTCCAGGCCGCCGATCAGCAGCGTGTTGCCGCCGGCCGGGGTGAAGACGCCCAGGAACTGGCCGACGTCGATGCGGTAGGCCGTCTGCGTCAGCACCACCGGGTAGCGGCCCGACCGGGGAATGCCGAGGAAGTCCGCCGGCATCGACACCAGCACCGCCAGCTGCCTGCCTGACGAGAGCGGGATGAACCGCAGCGGCAGCGTCACGGCGCGCGGGTGGTCGGGAGCGCGGGTGTAGGCGGTGGCGGGCCAGCTCGCGCCGGCATTGGCCGTCACCGCCGGATTGGGCGCGGCGAGCGTGCCGCGCGTGCCCAGCGTCGTCGTCTGGGCGACGGCCTGGAGCGACCCGGCGGCGGCGAGCCCGACCAGCAGCGCGCGGCCGCGCGCGCGCCAGGAACGGTCCGCGCGGCGCGGGGTGGGGTGGGCCTGGGTCATCTCTTGTCTCCGTGATCCCGAGGTCGGGTGGTCGCTGCGGCGACTCTGTGCGAGGCATGAGCCGGCGACTATGCCGGCCGCCGCCGTGGCCGGGACGGAGGGGAAATCAGGAGGGCGGTGGGTATGCGGCTTGCCTCGCCGGGCCCTCGGATGCGAAGGATGTCACGCGACCGCGCCGTCGCGATGTCGGCTGGCGTCGCCGCGCCCGTGCTGTAGGGCAAGTCCCTACAGCAGCTGCGGCAAGCGGCGTTCATGGGGAGTGGCAGCCGCTTGCTGGCGCCGGCGGCGACGGAAGCGGACCATGGCGTCCATGAAAGTCGCTGTCATCGAAGACCATGTTCCCGTGCGCCAGCTGCTGGTGCGCCGCGCCCTCAAGCTGGAGGGACTGACGGTTGTCGCCGAAGCCTCCGGCGAGGACGAAGCGGTGGACGCCGTGATGGCCACCACCCCCGACGTCGTCCTGCTGGACCTGCGCCTGGCGCAGGGCAGCGGCCTGTCGGTGCTGACGCGCCTGCGCGGCCAGGCCTACCCCGGCCGCGTCTTCGTCCTCAGCGGCGAATCCTCCGGCGTCGTCGCCGGCCTGTGCCGCCACCGCGGCGCCGATGCCTTCTACGACAAGGCCTTCGATTTCGAGCAGCTGCTCAGCGACCTGCACGAGCTGTGCAAGCGCGGCGCGGCCAACGCCCCCATGCACGCCCCGACCAGCGACGGCCCCCGCGCCGTCGCCGTCGGCTGAGGCCGCGCGACCCGGACCACCAGGGAGGACCCGCCATGAAACTCGCAATGACGCTGCCCCGCATTCCGCTGCCGACGCTGCCCAGGCTGTCCTGGTCGCCGCGCGGCGCCATGGCGTCCTGGCTGGTGGCCGGCAATCTGCTGGTGGTCGTCGCGCTGGTCGGGATGACGGCGCTGAGCCTCTGGAGCCACCGCGCGACCGAGACCGACCGCGCCCGCGACGTGGTCGAGAACCTGGCGCAGAACATGGCCGTGGAGATCAACGCCGAGCTGCGCAACACCGACAACGCGCTGGCCACGATCGCGCTGCGCTACCGCAGCGCGCGCCAGTCGCCGGACCAGGCGGCGATGGTCGCCAAGCTGCTGCAGGAGCAGCGCGGCCTGCTGCCGCAGGTCACCGCGCTGCGCATCGCCGACATCCACGGCACCGTCACCACCGGCCTGATGCCCGGCGAGCGGCCCTTCAACGTGGGCGACCGCGCCTATTTCTCGCAGGCCCGCGCGACCGACGCGATGGTGATCTCCGAGCCGCTGAACAGCCGCGCCCAGAACCACTGGTGCATCATCCTGGCCCGCCGCCTGATCGACCACGACGGCAACTTCGACGGCATCGTCTACGCCGTCGTGACCGCCAAGCACTTCGTCGACCGCTTCAGCGGCGTGGCCCTGGGCCCGTCCGGCGCGGTGTCGCTGCGCTCGGAGGCGATGAACCTGGTGGCGCGCTACTCTGCCAGCGAACCCAACTCGACCAAGGGCTTCGGCACCCGGTCGCTGTCGGAGCAGGCGCAGCGTTCGCTTGAGCAGAACCCCGAACGCGGCGTCTACATCACGCCGACGGCGATCGACCAGGTCGACCGCATCACCGCCTATCGCAAGGTGCCGGGGTATTCGATGACGCTGTTCACCGGCATGAGCAGCGACTACTTCCTGGCGGGCTGGCGCACCCAGCTCGTGCGGCAATCGCTGCTGGCGGCGCTGGTGGCGCTGGCGCTGGCCGCCGCCTCCGGCCTCATCCACCGCATCCACCGCGGCGAGCGCCGCTCGCGGGAGGCGCTGGCGAAGCTGGCGCGCGAGCAGGACGCGATGCTGCAGAACGACCTGATCGGCATGGTGCGCGTGCGCGACGGCCATGCCGTCTGGAGCAACCCGGCGCTGGAGCGCATGTTCGGCTACGGCCCCGGCGAGATGGTCGGCCAGGCCGCCATCCGGCTGTTCCTCAGCCCGCAGGAGCATGCCCGCGTGCGCGACACCGCGCTGGCGACGATGCGGGCCGGCGGCCGCTTCCAGACGCAGCTGCGCATGCGCCGCCAGGACGGCAGCGAGTTCTGGGTGGACCTGCACGGCACCGTCGTCTCGGAGACCGAATCGATGTGGATGCTGGTGGACATCGACGGCCTCAAGCGCAGCGAGGAGCAGGCCCAGCACCTGGCGCTGCGCGACGTGCTGACCGGCCTGCCCAACCGCCGCCTGTTCGAGGAGAAGGTCGGCGACGCCATCCAGGGCGCGCGCCGCACCGGCCGCGGTTTCGCGGTCTGCTACCTGGACCTGGACGGCTTCAAGGCGATCAACGACCAGCACGGCCACGAGGCCGGCGACGAGGTGCTGATGGAGATCGGCCAGCGCCTGCAGACCCTGGTGCGCGGCAACGACGTGGTCGCCCGCCTGGGCGGCGATGAGTTCGCGATCCTGCTCTCGGGCATCGCGCGTCCGGAGGATGTCGAGCAGACGCTGCAGCGCTGCCTGTTCTCGATCCAGCGCCGCATCACGTTGGACTGCGGCGAGAAGGTTTCGGTCGGCGCCAGCATCGGCGCGGTGGTCGGCGGCGGCGGCGACAACTGCCGCGAGCTGCTCCACGCGGCCGACGAATCGATGTACGCGGTCAAGCGCACCGGCAAGGGCCAGATCCAGATCGCCGGCCACGCGCATTCGGAATGGGCCGTGGCCGCATGAGCCCCCGCGTCGCCCGCATCCCCGCACCGGTGCTGCGCGCCTGCCGGGCCGGTGCGTGCGGCGCGGCGCCGTCGGGCCTGCTGTGCCTGTCGCGCCGCCCGCGTTCCCCGCGCCAATCAGGCGGCGGGTCCCTCCGATGGGCGACAGGCGTGGCGGCCAACGCCACCTTGCGCTCAACTTCCGGGCAGGATCTGCCGATGTGGGGGGAAACACCCCCGGCGGGTGGTGGCTAGCCCAAGCCCACGGCCAGGGAGAATTCATCCAGTCTGTCCAGGAGGAGGGATCACATGAACATTGGCGCCTGGCGTCTGTCGACGCAATTGACCGTGTCCTTCGTGCTGCTGGTGGCGCTGTGCGCGCTGGTCGGCGGCATGGGGCTGCTGCAGCTCAACCGGGTCCACGAGAACACGACCGAGATCGCGGAGGACTGGCTGCCCAGCATCCAGAGCATGGCCGCCATCCGGGTCAAGGCCAACCAGATCCGTCGCATGGAGCCGGACCATCTGCTCTCCGACGACCATCAGGAGCGCGCCCAGATCGAAGGCGCGATCGCCAACGCCCGCAAGGAGCTGGCCGCCGCGGAGCAGGCCTACCAGCCCTTCATCACCAACGACGAGGAGCGTCGGCTCTATGCCGAGGTGGTCGCCGCGCGCGACACCTATTTCAAGGCGCAGGAGAAGCTGCTGCACCTGTCGCGCGGCGAGAACTCCGACGCGGAGGCGCGGGCCTTCTTCCGCGCCGAGTCGCGCAGCAGCTTCAACGCCTGGGTGCGGGCGATCGAGCGCAGCGCCGACTACAACGCCGCCGGCAGCGAGCAGTCGCGCAAGGACGCGGAGGCGGACTACGCGGCCGGGCACGGCTGGAGCGTGTCGCTGACGCTGGTGTCGGTGCTGGTGGCCGTCGGCCTGGCGCTGCTGCTGCTGGGGCACGTCCGCCGCCTGCTGGGCGGCGATCCGGCCGAGGCGGCCCGGCTGGTGCGGCAGGTCGCCGAGGGCGACCTCAGCGGCGACATCCGCGTGCGTCCCGGTGACCAGCGCAGCCTGATCGCGGCGCTGCATGCGATGCAGCTGAGCCTGCGCCAGGTGGTGGGCGGCGTGCGCCAGGGCAGCGAGTCGGTGGCCAGCGCCAGCGCGCAGATCGCCATGGGCAACAGCGACTTGAGCCAGCGCACCGAGGAACAGGCCAGCGCGCTGGAGCAGACGGCGGCGACGATGACCGAGCTCGGCGAGACGGTGCATCAGACCTCGGAGAACGCGCAGCAGGCCGATCGCCTGGCGCGCTCGGCCAGCGAGGTGGCGCAGCGCGGCGGTGCGGTGGTGGCGCGCTTCGTCGACACGATGCGCGGCATCGACGAGAGCAGCCGCCGCATCGCCGACATCATCGGCACCATCGACGGGATCGCGTTCCAGACCAACATCCTGGCGCTCAACGCCGCCGTGGAGGCGGCCCGCGCCGGCGAGCACGGCAAGGGCTTCGCGGTGGTGGCGTCGGAGGTGCGCGCGCTGGCCGGCCGCAGCGCCGAGGCGGCCAAGGAGATCAAGACGCTGATCGGCACCAGCGTCGAGCGCGTCGAGCAGGGCTCCGGCCTGGTGGCCGAGGCGGGCGCCACGATGGAGGAGATCGTCTCGGCCATCGGGCGCGTCACCGACGTCGTCGGCGAGATCAGCAGTGCGACGCGCGAGCAGTCGCAGGGCGTCCATCAGGTCGGCGAGGCGGTCAGCCAGATGGACCAGGTGACGCAGCAGAACGCCGCGCTGGTGGAGGAATCCGCGGCCGCCGCCGAAAGCCTGCGGCAGCAGGCCGATGCGCTGGTGCAGTCGGTGGCGCGGTTCCGGCTGGGGTAAGCCCCGCCGCACGGACGGGGGCCGCCCCGTCGCGCGCCGAGGGCGCCGAGGGCGCTGAAGGCCGTCAGCGCGGTCCGTCGGTCACGGCGCGGCGACGGTCACGGCGCGGCGACGGTCACGACGACCTTGCCGAGGTGCCGTCCGTCGAGCAGATCGATCAGGCCGCGGGGCGCGAGCTCGAGCCCGTCGATGACGTGCTCGAGCGCCCGGACCTCGCCCGCCGCGATGGCGGCGAGCATCTCGCGCTGGAAGGCCTTGAAGCGCGACAGCCCGTCGCCGTAATGGTCCAGCACGATGAAGCCTTCCATGCGGACGCGCTTCTGCAGCAGCGTCGCGAGCAAGGCCGCCCGCCGGTCCGGCGCCGGGACCTCGTCCTTGCCCGCCTCGTTGTAATGCGCGATGAAGCCGCACACCGGCACGCGCGCACCGAGGTTGAGCAGCGGCAACACCGCATCGAGCACCTCGCCGCCGACGCTCTCGAAGTAGACGTCGATGCCGGCGGGCGCGGCCTCGCGCAGACGCTCGGCGAAGCGCGGATCGCGCCGGACGACCGCCGCGTCGAAGCCGAAGGTGTCCACCAGGTGCCGGACCTTCTCAGCGCCGCTGGCGATGCCGACGACGCGCGCGCCGGCCCGCCGCGCCAGCTGGCCGACCATCGCGCCGACCGCACCGGTCGCCGCGCCGACCACGACGGTCTCGCCGGGCCGAGGCCGGCCGATGTCCAACAGGCCGACCTGCGCGGTGAAGCCCGGCATGCCCGCCGCGCCCAGCGCCAGCGAGGGCCGGCCGATGTCGCCCAGCGGCACCAGGTCCTGGCCGTCCGACAGCGCGTAGTCCTGCCAGCCGCCGTTCGCCAGCACCAGCTCACCGGCGCGCCAGTCCGGATGGCGCGACTCGACCACGCGGCTGACGGTGCCGCCGACCAGCACTTCGCCCAGCCCGATCGGCGGCGCGTAGCCGGGGCCGACCTCCTCCATCAGGTTGCGCATGTACGGGTCGAGCGACAGGGACAGCGTGCGCAGCAGCACCTGTCCCGCGCCGGGGGCCGGCACGGGCACGGTCTCGAGGCGGAAGTCCTCCGGCACCGGGCGCCCGGCGGGGCGGGCGGCGAGCACGATGCGGCGGTTGAGGGGCGTGGTCATGCGGGATTCCTTCAAGGGGGTGAGGACGTCGCTCAGGCGGCGGCGCGCGGGCCGTGGCGCAGCGTGAGCAGGGTGCCGAGCGTGATCGCGGCGGCGGCGAAGGTCGGTCCGCCGAGCGCGCCGATGTGGTCGACCAGCATGCCGCCGCCGATCGCGCCGCTGGCGATGGCGATCTGGAACGCGGCGACCAGCAGGCCGCCGGCGCCCTCGGCCTGGTCCGGCGCGGCGCGCACGATCCAGGTCTGGAAGCCCACCGGGAAGGCGCCGAAGGCGAAGCCCCACAGCACCACCGCCACCGCGGTCACCCAGGTCGACGACCCCGCCAGCAGCAGGCTGGCGGCGAGCACCACGATCAGGCTGCCGCCCGCGACGATCGCGCGCCGCTCGCTGCGCTCGGCCAGGACGCCGCCGGCCAGGTTGCCGAAGAAGCCGCCGATGCCGTAGCCCAGCAGGATCGCGGTGATCGCGGACACCGGCAGGTGGGTCACGTTCTCCATCAGCGGCCGGATGTAGGTGAAGCCGGCGAAGTGGCCGGAGATCACCAGCAGCACCGCCAGCAGCGCCACCCGCACGCCGGGTCGCGTCAGCAGCTCGCCGAGCACGCGCAGGTCCGGGTTGTCCTTGGGCGGCAGCGCCGGCAGCGTCGCGACCTGCGTCGCCAGCGTCACCAGGCTGAGCGCGCCGGCGGCGACGAAGGCGCTGCGCCAGCCCCAGACCTCGCCCATCCAGGCGCCCAGCGGCGCGGCGCAGACGGTCGCCACCGAGACGCCGGCCAGGATCACCGACATCGCGCGGGCGAACAGGCGCTCGGGCACCAGCCGCATCGCCAGCGCCGCGGCCATCGACCAGAAGCCGCCCAGCGCCACGCCCAGGATCACCCGCGCGGCCAGCAGCACGCCCAGCGAGGACGCGGTCACCGCCAGCAGGTTGGACAGCACCAGCAGCAGCGTCAGCGCGACCATGACCGCGCGCCGGTCGAAACGCCGCGTCAGCAGCGGGATGGACGGCGCCGCGACGGCGCCCACCAGCGCCGTGGCCGTGACCGTCTGGCCGGCCGCGCCGGCGCTGATGCCGAGGTCGGCGGCCATCGCCGTCAGGAGGCTCGCGGGCAGGAACTCGGCGGTGACCAGGCCGAAGACGCCCAGCGTCAGCGAGGCGATGGCCGGCCAGTGCGGGGCGTCGTCCTCGAGCGGCGGCGCGCCGGCCGACGGGGAGGGGGAGGCCGGGGAAGCGGTGGATGAGATTGATGGGGCCGATGAAGCCGCCGTGGGCGACAGGGGCGCGTGCGGATCGAGGCAGTCGGTGCAGGAGGAAGACACGGTGCAGAGACGGGTCAGTGGCAATGGCTTTCAGCTTACGGATAGCATTCCGGCGTTTCCATGACGGAAGAGCCGAAATGCTTGACGAATCCTCCAGCGCTGCCGCCGTCCATGCCCCCCGTCATGCCCCGGTTCACGTTCCCGTGACCGGGCCGCTGCCGCCCACGCCGCTCAAGCCGGCCGACCTGCTGACGCAGATCCTGCTGGGCCTGCGACTGGAAGGCGTCGAGTACGGCCGCTGCCTGCTGCGCGCGCCCTGGGCCGTCGCCTTTCCGGCGCGGGCCGAGGCGCGTTTCCATTTCGTCGCGCGCGGCGGCTGCTGGCTGAAGACCGGCGGCAGCACCGAATGGGTGCGGCTCAATGCCGGTGACGCGGTGCTGCTGCCGCGCGGCAGCGCGCACGTGCTGGCGAGCGCGCCGGACCTGCCGACGGTGGAGATCGATTCGCTGTCGCGTCGCGCCGTCGCCGACGACATCTACCTGGTGGGCGCCGAGGCCGAGGCCGCCGCCAAGGCGATGCCGTCCGCCGAGCCGGTCGACGTGATGTTCTGCGGTGCGATGCGCTTCAACCTGGACCCGCTGCATCCGCTGCTGGCGATGATGCCGGACGCGATGCGCGCCAACGACCTGGCGCGCCGCGACCCGACCGTGCCCGCGCTGCTGGAGGCCATGGAGCGCGAGGTGGCGATGGACCGCATCGGCGCCTGCGGCATCCTGGCGCGCATGGCCGACGTGCTGGCCGCCAGCATCATCCGCGCCTGGGTCGAGTGCGCCTGCAACGACGCCAGCGGCTGGATCGCCGCGGTGCAGTGCCCCAGCATCGGCAAGGTCATCGCGGCCATCCATGCCGAGCCGGAGCGCGACTGGCGCGTGCCCGAGCTGGCCGGGCTGATGGGTGCCTCGCGCTCGCGCTTCGCCGAGGCCTTCACCCGCACCGTCGGCGAGAGCCCCGCCAAATACGTGGCCAAGGTCAAGATGTTCCAGGCGCGCCGCTGGATCGCGCAGGAAGGGATGCGCGTGGCGGTGGCGGCCGACCGGCTCGGTTACGACTCGGAAGCCTCCTTCAGCCGCGCCTTCAAGCGCATCGTCGGGCAGCCGCCCGGCGCGCTGCGGCGCAGCGCGGCGAGCGCCGCGACCTGATCGCCGCGATGTGAGGCCCGCGTGAAGCGCGGCCTGCATTTTCAAGCGCGTTTTTCAAGCGGTTGCAAAGACGGCCGCTCCGCGTTTTTGCGGGTCATCTCCCCCTTGTTTGCGGGGGCCGGAAGGCCGATGGCGACGAGGGCAGGACCCATTCTTGCTATGGACCCCTGCGAACCCGGGATGGAGGCCTCCAGACCCCCTGGAATGAGGCAGTTCCGTCATGGTGCAGGGCTACACTCGCCGCTCGCGAGCGCCCGCTGGCCGCCCTCGACAGGCCTGCGGGACAGACACAACAAACAAGGTCGAAACATGCATGTGAAGCGGACTCGGGTCCACGGTATTCCAGCGCGACGCGCCGCTCCGGTCGGCGCGTTTTTCACCGCCGTTCTTGCCGCAATCCTGCTCACCGCCTGCGGCGGCGGCAGCGGCGCGAAGGCCTCGCAGACCGCGGCCAAGGTGAACAAGGAAGAGATCACCGTCCACCAGATCAACTTCGTGCTGCAGCGCCAGCCCAACATCAAGCCCGAGCAGGTGGACGCGGCGTCGCGCCAGATCCTGGAGCGCCTGATCGACCAGGAACTGGCGGTGCAGAAGGCCCAGGACCTCAAGCTCGATCGCGATCCGCGGGTGGTGCAACAGATCGAAACCGCCAAGCGGGAGATCATCGCCAGGGCCTATGCTGACCATCTGGGCGAGACGGCGGCCAAGCCGACCGACCAGGAAATCAAGCAGTACTACAACGACAAGCCGGCACTTTTTGCCGAGCGTCGTATCTACAACTTGCAGGAAATCAACATCGAGGCGAAGCCGGATCAATTCGAATCGATCCGCGCCAAGCTGCAGGGTGCCAAGACCCTCCCCGACTTCCTCGAAGCGCTCAAGGCCGACAACTTCAAGTTCGTCGGCTCGCAGATGGTGCGCTCGGCCGAGCAGATCCCGCTCAACAACCTCGACGCCATCGCGCGCCTGAAGGACGGCCAGTTCATCATGAACGGCCATCCCAACGGCCTCACCGTGCTGTTCCTCGCCGGCTCGCAGCGCCAGCCCGCGACCGAGGCGCAGGCGCGCGCGTCGATCGAGATGTTCCTGCTGAACCAGCGCCGTGCCGAGCTGGTCGCCAAGGACATCAAGTCCATGCGCGACAACGCCAAGATCGAATACGTCGGCAAGTTCGCCGAGGCCGCGGCCTCCGCGCCCGCCGGCACTCCGCCCGCGGCGGCCCCAGCGCCCGCCGCGTCCGACAGCCCCACCGGCGCCAGCGGCCCGGTGGACAACAACGAACTCGCCAAGGGCCTCGGCATCAAATGATGAACACGCGTCGCTTCCCGATCCTCCCGCTCGTCTCGACGGCCGTCTCGGCCGTGCTGGCGGTCTCGCTCGCCACCGGCGCCGTCGCCCAGACGCCCGCCCGTCCCGGCAACGCGCCGGCGCCGACCGGCCTGTCCACCGGCGCCGCCGCCGAATACCGCCTGGGATCGGGCGACGCGATCAAGATCAGCGTGTTCCAGAACCCGGACATGACGCTGGAGACGCGCGTGTCCGAGGCGGGCACGATCAGCTTCCCGCTCCTGGGCGTGGTGCGCATCGGCGGCCTGTCCGTCAGCGACGCCGAGAGCCGCATCGCCGAGGGCCTGCGCAAGGGCAACTTCGTCAAGCAGCCGCAGGTGACGATCCTGGTGCTCAAGGTCACCGGCAACCAGGCCAGCGTGCTGGGCCAGGTGAACCAGCCGGGGCGTTATCCGCTGGAAGTCGCCGACACCCGCCTGACCGACCTGCTGGCCAACGCGCGCGGCGTCTCGCCCGCGGGCGGCGACCTGCTGGTGCTGACCGGCCAGCGCGGCGGCAAGCCCTTCCGTCTCGAGGTCGACCTGCCGACGCTGTTCGGCCCCAACGGCCGCGAGCAGGACGTGGTGGTGCTCAACGGCGACGTGCTGTGGGTCGAGCGCTTCCCGATGATCTACATCTACGGCGAGGTCCAGAAGCCCGGCCAGATCCGCCTGGAGCGCGGCATGACGCTGCTGCAGGGCCTGGCCGCCGGCGGT
Source organism: Mitsuaria sp. BK041 (assembly GCF_014193085.1). Taxonomy (NCBI): domain Bacteria; kingdom Pseudomonadati; phylum Pseudomonadota; class Betaproteobacteria; order Burkholderiales; family Sphaerotilaceae; genus Roseateles; species Mitsuaria sp. BK041. The sequence goes on from NZ_JACHYT010000001.1 coordinate 656,354, forward strand.
GGCCTGACGCTGCGCGGCACCGACCGCGGCATCCGCGTGCACCGCAAGGATGCGTCGGGCAAGGTCCAGGAGATCAAGCCCGGCATGGACGAGCCGCTCAAGGACGGCGACGTGATCTTCGTCCGCGAGAGCCTGTTCTGACGCAGTAACCCCGGGCACCCGTCCCGGTGAAGGAGTGCATGGTGACGCCCAGCAAATTGATGTCGATCATCCTGGCCCGCTGGCAGCTGGTGCTGCTGGTGGTCGTGGTGACCACCCTGACGGCGCTCGGGGTGAGCCTCGTGCTGCCCAAGCGCTACCTGGCCAGCGCCTCGGTGGTCGTGGACGCCAAGCCCGACCCGGTGTCGGCCCTGATCTATCCCGGCATGGCCTCGCCGGCCTACATGAACACGCAGGTCGACGTGATCGCCAGCGATCGCGTCGCGCTGCGCGTCGTGCGCGACCTGCGCCTGACCGAACTGCCGGAGTTGCGCGAGCAATGGCAGGCGCAGGGCGCCGAGGGCTCGATGGAGCAATGGGTCGCCACCTTCCTGCAGGCCAACATGGAGGTCAAGCCCTCCAAGGAAAGCAACGTGCTGACGGTCAACTACCGGTCGCCGTCGGCCCAGGTCGCCGCGCAGATGGCCAATGCCTTCGTCAAGGCCTACATCGCCACCACGCTGGACCTGCGCGTCGAACCCGCGCGGCAGTACGCCGGCTACTTCGACCAGCAGGCCAAGGCGGCGCTGGACCGGCTGGAGCAGGCGCGCACCAAGCTCTCCGCCTATGAACGCGAGCACGGCATCCTGGCCTCCGACGAGCGCCTGGACGTCGAGAACGCGCGCCTGAACGAGCTGTCCTCGCAGCTGGTGGCGCTGTCCTCGCTGGCGACCGAGTCGCGCAGCCGCTCCGGCCAGGCCGCGCGCGGCGGCGACCAGCTGCCCGACGTGCTGGCCAACCCGGTGGTGTCGCAGCTCAAGGCCGACGTCAGCCGTGCCGAGGCCAACCTGCAGCAGCTCAGCACGCGCTACGGCGACAACCATCCCCAGGTGATCGAGGCCAAGGCCTCGGTGGCCGATACCCGCGCCAAGCTCAACACCGAAATCCGCCGCGTGACCGGCTCGGTCGCGGTGACCAGCACCATCAACAGCCAGCGCGAGGCCGAGACCCGCGCGCAACTGGAGGCGCAGCGCGCCAAGGTCATCAAGCTGAAGGAAGCGCGCGACGAAGCCGGCGGCCTGATGCGCGAGGTCGAGAGCGCCCAGCGCGCCTACGAGAACATCACGACCCGGCTGACGCAGACCAGCCTGGAGAGCCAGTCGACGCAGAGCAACGTGAACCTGCTCGCCGAGGCGACGCCGCCGCTCAAGCCCGCCTCGCCGCGCGTGGCGCTGAACACGGCGCTGGCCTTCGTGGCCGGCCTGGTGCTGGCGATCGGCCTGGCGCTGCTGCTGGAACTGCGTGACCGCAAGGTGCGCGACGCCGACGACGTCATGGCCGTGCTGCCGCTGCCGATGCTGGGCGTGCTGCCCGCGCCGGGCAAGCGCGCGCAGGCGCTGCCGTCCGCCGAGCGGCGACTACTTGGCGCACCCGGCGCCGCGAGTCGAGGAGCCGCCTGATGTCGGACCTCAAGGAACCCATTCCCCTGGCGCAAAGCAAACCCGTGGACGGACCTCTGAACAAGCCTTCCGGCAGCGGCGCCGGCGTGCACGACCGCTCGATCGGCGCGATCATCGCCGAGACCCGCAACCTCAGCGCCGACCAGGTCGAGCGCGTGCTGCAGTACCAGCGCGAGCGCGGCATCCGCTTCGGCGAGGCCGCCGTGGCGCTGGGCTACGCGAACGCCGAGGACGTGCTGGAGGCGCTGTCCAAGCAGTTCCACTACCCCTACGCCCCGAACGAGCGCAAGACCCGCAGCCCGGAACTGGTGGCCCTGAACCAGCCGTTCTCGTCGCAGTCGGAAGTCTTCCGCGGCATCCGCAGCCAGATCACGATGCGGCTCTATCGCGAGGGCGAACCGCGCCGCGCGCTGGCGGTGATCAGCCCGGACACGCTGGACGGGAAGAGCTACTTCACCGCCAACCTGGCGGTGACGCTGGCGCAGCTGGGCGGGCGCACGCTGCTGGTGGACGCCGACCTGCGCCGGCCGCGGCAGCACGAGATCTTCGACGTCAGCAACCAGGCCGGGCTGTCCTCGATCCTGTCCGGCCGCAGCGAGCCGCGCGTGATCCAGCAGGTGGAGGGCATGAACAGCCTGTTCATCCTGCCGGTGGGGGCGGTCCCGCCCAACCCGGTGGAGCTGCTCGAGCGCCCTGCGTTCGGCATGCTGATGCGGGAGCTGGCCGGCAAATTCGATTACGTCCTGGTGGACACCTCCGCGAGCCGGTACGGCGCGGACGCGGCCATCGTCGCGTCGCGCTGCGGCGCGGCGCTGGTCCTGGCGCGCCAGAACCAGTCGCGGGTGAGCGCGCTGCAGGACCTCACCGACAGCCTGGACGGTGTGTCCACGACGCTCGTGGGCACCGTGATGAACCAGTACTGACACCGGGCCCCGGGCGAGACGGCACAGCGGCCACCAGAGCCGCGAGCATCGACCACCGGCACGGCCGCGAGGCCACGCCGCCGCATGTCCGGAATCAGCAGCAGGGATCGCAGTGAACACCATGTCGCAGAACGTCCTCCCCGGCGCGCCGGGTCACCCGGGCGCGGCCTTCTGGGCCGCCAACCGGATCGCGCTGATCGCGCTGGCGATCGGCCTGGTCGCGCTCTACGTGCCGACGATCGTCGACTTCATGCGCGGCCCGTGGCGTGGCGACCGCAATTCCCACGGCCCGATCGTGCTGGCGCTGTCGGCCTGGTACTTCTATTTCCAGACCCGGCGCATGGCGCGCCAGGGCCAGTCCTTCCGTCCGCGGCCCGCGCCCCTGGCGGGCTGGACGCTGATCGTGCTGGGGCTGCTGGGCTACGTGCTGGGCCGCTCGCAGTCGATCGCGCTGCTGGAGATGGGCTCGCTGATGCCGGTGCTGCTGGGCCTGGCGCTGCTGCTGCTCGGGCCGACGATCGCGCGCCGCTACGGCTTCGCGTTCTTCCTGCTGCTGTTCGCGGTGCCGCTGCCGGCGTCCATCGTCGACGTCATCACCCAGCCGATGAAGCTGGCCGCGTCCTGGGGCGCGGAGTCCCTCATGTACGCGCTGGGCTACCCGATCGCCCGGGCCGGCGTGATCCTGCAGATCGGCCCGTACCAGCTGATGGTCGCGGATGCCTGCGCGGGCCTGAACTCGCTGTTCACGCTGGAGGCCCTGGGCCTGCTCTACATGAATGTCGTGCGCCATGAATCGGTGTTCCGCAACATCGCGCTGGCGCTGCTGATCGTGCCGATTTCCTACTGCTCCAACGTGATCCGCATCCTGATCCTGGCCTTGCTGACCTACCACCTGGGCGACGACGTCGGCCAGGGCTTCATGCACGAGTTCTCCGGCATGGCGCTGTTCCTGACGGCGCTGATGCTGATCGTGGGCGTGGACACCCTGCTGCGCGGCCTGTCGGCGCGCTGGGACCGCCTGCGCGGTCGGGAGGCGGCGCGATGAGCACGCCCCTGCATCCCCCCGTGCCGACGCCCCGGGGCGTGGCCCCCGGCATGCCCGACCCGGCCGACGCGCTGCCGCGCCTGTCGCGCCGCGCCTGCCTGGGCGGCGCCGCCCTGATGGGCGTGGCCGCGGCCGGCGCGTGGCTGGCCACGCCGCGGCTGCAGGCCGTGACCGGCGCGCCCAGCCTGGACGCCATCGTGCCCAAGGCCTTCGGCGACTGGCGCGTGATCGCCGATGCGACCACGCAGGTCGACGTGGCGCAAGGCGTGGAGACGGTGCTGGAGCAGCCCTATGACCAGACCGTGATGCGGACCTATGCCAACGGCCAGGGCGAGCAGGTGATGCTCGCGCTGGCCTGGGGCGAGCGCCAGCGCCAGGACGTCAAGGTGCACCGTCCCGAGGTCTGTTATCCGGCGCAGGGCTTCGCGCTGCGCCGGGTCGAGCCGGGCCCGCCGATCGCCACCGAGGGCCGCGCCAGGCCGGTGCCCACGACCGAGTTGCTGGCCGAGGCCCGCGGCGGTGGTTTCGAGGCGGTGCGCTACTGGATCCGCATCGGCGACAACTACGGGGGCGACGGGCTGGGCGCGCGCTGGTACATCCTCAACGAGGGGCTGGCCGGGCGCATTCCCGACGGCATCCTGGTGCGCGCGTCGCAGCGCCTGGCGCAGGCCTCGGCCGCCCCGGGCTCGCAGCGCCTGATGGCGCGTTTCCTGGCCGAGCTGGTCGCGGCGGTGCCGGCGCCCTCCCGCGGGATGCTGGTCCGATGAGCGCGACGAGCAGCCCGCTCAAGGGCACCCCGCGGCCGCAGGGCCTGAATCCCTACGGCAACGACCGCCCGTCGCGCTGGCCTGGCTGGCGCACCCTGTTCGCGGCGGCGGCGTTGGCCGCGGGCTGCGTGGTGATGGGGCTGGTCTGCGTCGTGATGGGCGACATGGTGGCGCAGAAGCCGGTGTTTTTCGTCGTGCTGCCGGTGGCGCTGATCGTCGCCTTCATGTTCGTGGCCAATCCGAAGGCGCTGCTGCTGACCATCCTGCTGCTGCGCGCGATCGCCAACCCGGTGCTGGAGGAGGCGCGCTTCGCCAGCTTCGGTGGACTGGGCGGCCTGGTGAACCTGGCGGTGATCCTGCTGGCGGCGGTCTTCTGGATGCGCGAGCCGCGGCGCATCCCGCGCGTGGCGTGGATGGTGTGGCTGCCCTTCATCGCGATGCAGGCGGTGGGGCTGCTCTATTCGCCGGACAAGCTGCCCGAGCTGCGGACCTTCCTCGGCACGCTGAGCACGATGGCGATGTTCGTGGTGGCCTTCTACGTCGTGGACGACTGGAGCTCGTTCGACCGCATCCTGAAGCTGGTCATCTGGTCCTCGGTGCCGGTGGCGATCTACACGCTGATCGCGATCGCGCGCGGCGACGTGCACGTCACCAACGATCCCGCGGCCATGGGCCGCTACAAGGGCCCGTTCTCCCATCCCAACATCCTGGCCTTCTACCTGGTGCTGATGCAGGGCGTGCTGCTGTACCTGTGGAAGAACGCCCGCACGCTCGCCACCACCACCACCGCCACGCGGCTGGCCATGGCGGGCTACCTGCTGGTCCTGCTGGCGCTGCTGGCGGCGACCAAGACCCGCAGCGCCTGGATGGCCGCCGGCGCGATGTTCTTCCTGTACGGGCTGCTCTTCGAGCGCCGTTTCCTGCTCTATCTGATGCTGGTGCCGCTGCTGGCGCTGCTGGTGCCCGACATCCGGGACCGCGTGCTGGACATCGGCCAGGGCAACGTGGTGGTGCAGTACGCCAAGCTGAACTCCTTCACCTGGCGTCGCGTGCTCTGGGCCGATGCCGTCAGCTGGATGGCGCCGGCCCGCTACCTGTTCGGCTACGGCTCGGGCGGCTTCTTCTTCAACTCGCCCACCTTCTTCAGCCTGAGCGGCGGCATGACCACCGGCGCGCACAGCGTCGCGGTGCAGATGCTGTTCGACGTCGGCATCGTGGGGCTGGCCACCTACTACTGGAAGTACCTGCGCGCGGCGCAGATCTTCTGGCGCTTCCGCCGCGACGATGCCTTGCTGTCGGCGATGTTCATCGCGCTGCTCATCGGCTACGTGGTGGTCTCGCTGTCGGACAACATGCTGAGCTACCTCGTCTTCAACTGGTTCTTCTGGTTCGTGATGGGCGCGGGCTGCGCCATCGTCTGCCGCGTCCGGCCCGATGTCGGGCATCGGGCGCCGCGGACACTGGGCCGGCGCGCGCGTCCCTGGTCGGTGAGGCCGGCATGAGCGCCGTCGGCACCCGGTCCGCGGTCCTGGACGGCGTGCGCGGGCTGAGCATCGCGACCGTGCTGGTCGCCCACTGGCTGCCGCTCAACGCGTTGCGGCCCCGGCTCAACGAATCGGTCGGCATGCTGGGCATGGCGCTGTTCTTCGTGCTGTCCGGCTACTTCATCGGCAGGCAGGTGCTGGTGCACGTGCACCCGCTGGAGTTCGTCGCCAAGCGGCTGCTGCGCATCCTTCCGCTGGCCTGGCTGGTGGCGGTGGTGGTCGCGGCGATCTGGCACTTCGAGCCGTCGGTGCTGGCCGCGCACCTGCTGTTCTACGCCAACCTCAGCGACGCCGGCATGCGGGTGCCGCTGGACCATTACTGGAGCCTGTGCGTGGAACTGCAGTTCTATGCGCTGGCCACCGCGCTGCTGCTGTTCCGTCCCGCCGTGGCGCGGGTGCTGGTGCCGGCGCTGCTGGTGGCGGTGACCGGTTACCGCGTGTACATGAGCGGCTACAGCGGCAGCATCACCTGGTACCGCATCGACGACATCCTGGCGGGCTTCGTGCTGGCGATCCTGCTGCACTCGCCGAGCCGGCGCGAGGCGATCGGCTTCTTCGAGCGCCCCGTCTTGCTGTGGGGCGCGGCGGCGTTGCTGTGCCTGGCCTGCTACAACGTCGACGGCAACGTCGCGTCCTTCCTGCGGCCCTATGCCGTGCTGTGCCTGACCGGGGCCCTGCTGTGCCAGCCGCGATCGGCGGCGGCGGCCTTCCTGTCCCGCCCGTTCTGGACCTACCTCGCGACGGTGTCCTTCGCGGTGTACGTGCTGCACGTGCCGCTGGAGCACACCTGGCTGGGCAGCGGCGATGTCACCGAAAAGTACCTCAAGCGACCGCTGCTGCTGGCGGCGGTCTTCCTGCTCGCGCACCTGTCGACGTTTTACTTCGAGCGACACTTTATTGCGATGGGCCACCGGCTGAGGATGTCCAATGACGCGGTTCGTAGTGTTTAAGGGTGGACGGATGACGTCGATGCTCACAATCCGTTCCGCCCGCTGGCTGCTGTCGGGCGTGTTCGCCGGCCTCGCGGCGGCGATGGGCGCGGGCGCGTGGGCGACGCCGCAGGCCACCGACAAGGCCGATGCCGCCGATCCCCAGGCCCGCGCGGTGCGTCACCTGCGCTTCGGCACCGCCGACCGGCCCTTCGCGGCGGACTCGCCCTGGAACGCGCGCCCGATCGGCGTGACGCTGGGCAGCTTCGAAATCCCGAAGGCGAAGAACTTCCCCACGATGGAAGACGGCAAGTGGTCGACCGGCGTGTTCGTGGCCGCGTCCGACGATCCGCCGGTCACCGTGCTGCCGCTGCCGGGCCGCAAGGGCATCTGGGATCCGGACGCCGAGGCGATGCGCGAGCAGATCACCATCCCGCGCTGGCCCGCCGGCGTCGTGCCCGCGAGCGCGGCCGACGGCCATGGCGACATCGTCGACCCGGTGGACCGCGTGATCCATTCCTTCAACGTGCTGCGATTCATCGACGGCCAGTGGCGCGCCGACCAGTACGCGTGGACGCGCCTGGACGGTCGCGGCTGGGGCGAGCCCGGTCACTACTTCCAGGGCGCCCGCGCCGCGGCGGTGCCGACGATGGGCGGCCTGGTGCGCGCCAAGGAGATCGACGACGGCGACGAGCTCTTCCGGCACGCGCTGGCGATGTCGCTGACGCACACCGGGCTGTCGGCCGATCCCGCCTACATCTTCCCGGCCACCTCGGCCGACACCGGCGCCAGGTCCAACACCGGCCAGATCCCGCAGGGCGCGCTGCTGATGCTGCCGCCGGACTTCGACGTCAGCCCCATCGAGGACCCGCTGCTGCGCAAGGTCGCGCGCACGCTGAAGGTCTACGGCGCCTACGTCGTCGATCGCAACGTCGAGACGCCGTTCGTGATCTACGTCGAGATGGGGGCCAACAAGTCGCCGATGAAGCGCGGCTGGCATCCCGCGTTCGCGGCCCAGCTCGACCGGGTGCGCGCTGCGCTGCGCCAGGTCACGGCCGTGGAGCGCTGGGTCGACGGCAATGGCCGGCCGATGTCGATGGAGACGCCGCAGAACCAGATGTCGCTGCGCGGGCCGTGGCGCCGCGGCGGCGCGGAAGCCACCGCGATGAAGGCAGCGGTCGCGGGTGCGGGCGCCGATCGGCCGCCGGGCGTCTTCGACACCCGCCGCCAGGCAGTCGTGTTCCCGCCCGGCGAGGGCATCGCCGTGCAGGTGAACGACAGCGGTCGCAGCCTGCAGCCGGTCACCTGGGCCAAGCCCGAGGCCGGCCGGCGCTACCGGCTGACCGTGACCGCGACCGGCGACGCGAAGCTGCAATTGCAGCTGCTCGACGCGGACCGGCGCACGACGCTCTTCGACAGCGGCGAGCTCGCCGACGGTGCGAGCAAGACCTTCGAATGGCCGCAAGGGCCGGGCGCCGTCCGGCTGACCGTGCGCAGCGGACCCGGACCGGGCGAGTCGTCGGTGGGCGGCGCGCTGGTGCCGGTCGAGGCCTCGGTCGCCCGCCGCGGGCCGGCCCGGTCCGACGGCGAGAGGAGCAGGCGATGACGTTGCGCGCGCACCGCGACCCGGACTGGGCCGCCGATGTCGCCCGCTGGGGGCTGGGCCGCATGCCGCTGCGCGAGCAGTCGATGTGGGCGCTGTGGGTCTACCGCTACGGACGTCGCGTCGATGCGGCGCCGCCCGGTTTCGCGCAGGGCCTGCACCGCCGGCTGCACCTGCTGCTGCACACCGTCGTGGAGACGCTGACCGGCATCAGCCTGCCCAAGCAGACGCGCATCGGGCCGGGGCTCCGGATCTGGCATTTCGGCGGCATCTTCGTGAACCCGGGCACCGTCATCGGTGCTGGCTGCACGCTGCGCCAGGGCGTGACCCTGGGCAACCGCGTCGACGGCGGCCCCTGCCCGGTGCTGGAGGACGGCGTGGAGCTGGGCGCCTACGCGCAGGTGCTCGGCGGTGTGCGACTGGGCGCCGGTTGCAAGGTCGGCGCGATGAGCGTCGTGCTGCAGGATGTGCCGCCGGGTGCGACCGCGGTCGGCAATCCGGCCCGCATCCTGCATCGGGGCGAGGCGCTGCGCGCCAGGAACGATGCTTGCCCTGGCGCCGGACCTGTCGGCGTCGACGCCGGCCAAGAGCAAAACAAGCATCCGGCTCCGCAGGAGCAGGAGCCAGGGAGTGTGACCCTTTGAAGATCGCCTACCTCGTCAATCACTATCCGAAGGTCAGCCACACGTTCATCCGCCGGGAGATCCTCGCGCTTGAAAAGCAGGGCCAGGACGTCCTGCGCGTGGCCGTGCGCGGCTGGGACGATCCCGCGCCCGACGCCCAGGACCAGGCCGAGAAGGCGCGCACCCATTACCTGCTGCGAGGCGGCGCGGCGGCGCTGGGCACCGCGCTCGTGCGCGAGGCGCTGCGCGCGCCCGGACGTTTCCTCGGCGCGCTCGGACTGGCGCTGCGCATGGGCCGTCGCGCCGATCGCCCCTGGCCGCTGCATCTGGTCTACCTGGCCGAGGCCTGCGTCGCGCTGCGCCTGATGCGCGATGCCGGCGTCACGCATGTGCATGCGCATTTCGGCACCAACTCGACCGAGGTCGCGATGCTGCTGCATGCGCTCGGCGGGCCGGGCTACAGCTTCACCGTCCATGGCCCGGAGGAATTCGACAAACCCGAATTCCTCCACCTGGGCGAGAAGATCCGCCGCGCGCGTTTCGTCGTTGCCATCACGTCCTTCTGCCGTAGCCAGCTGTTCCGGTGGGTGGAGCGTGCGCACTGGGCCAAGGTGCAGGTCGTGCATTGCGGGCTGGAGCCCGGCTTCCACGCCGGTGCGGACGCGCCGCCCAGCGGTCGCCGGCTGGTGGCCGTCGGACGCCTTGCCGAGCAGAAGGGCCACCTGCTCCTGATCGAGGCCGCCGCGCTGCTGGCGCGCGAGCGCCCCGACTTCGAGCTGGTGCTGGCCGGCGACGGCGAGTTGCGCGCGGCCATCGAGACCCGCATCGCCGAGCTGGGCCTGCAGCGCACGGTGCGCATCACCGGCTGGATCGGCAGCGACCAGGTCCGCGCCGAGCTGATGGCCGCGCGCGCGCTGGTGCTGGCGAGCTTCGCCGAGGGCCTGCCCGTCGTGGCGATGGAGGCGATGGCGCTGGGCCGTCCGGTCGTGAGCACGTCCATCGCCGGCATCCCCGAGTTGATCGTGCCGGGCACGCATGGCTGGCTGGTGCCCGCGGGCGACGCGCCGGCGCTGGCCGAGGCGATGCGCGAGTGCCTGGACTGCGACGACGCACGCCTGCGCCAGATGGCCGAGGCCGCGCGCACCCGCGTGCTCGCCCGCCACGACGTGGACACCGAGGCCTCGCGCCTGCTCCGTCTCTTCAGCGAGTACGCCCATGCTTGACACCGTCCTGGCCGTCGTCAACGGGCTGCTGCTGGCCGGCACCGCGCTGCTGGTACTGCCCGCGCTGCTGCTGCTGGTGCAGATCGTGCTGGCGTTGCGGCAGCCGCCGCCCTTGCCCGCACAGCCGCGGCCCGCGCGCATCGCTGTGCTGATTCCCGCCCACAACGAGGGCCACGGCGTGCGCGCGACCATCATGCAGACGCTGTCGCAACTGGGGCCCGATGACCGCGTGCTGGTGGTGGCGGACAACTGCAGCGACGACACCGCCGCGCAGGCGCGGCTGGTGGGCGCCGAGGTCGTCGAGCGCCACGATGCGGAGCGCCGCGGCAAGGGCTACGCGCTGGACTTCGGCGTGCGACACCTGGAGATGCTGGCACAGCACGAGGGCCATGCGCCGGACGTCGTCCTGGTGCTGGACGCGGACTGCGTGCTGTCGCCGGGGTTGATCCCGCGCGTGGCCGGGCTGGCGCAGGCGCATGGCCGGCCGGTGCAGGCGAGCTACCTGATGCACGCCCCCACGCCCGGCCTGAAGGCGCGGGTGGCGGAATTCGCGATGCGGGTGAAGAACCTGGCACGCTCGCGCGGCATGTTCCGGCTGGGACTGCCCTGCCAGCTGCTGGGCACGGGCATGGCTTTTCCCTGGGCGGTGGCGCTGCGCGCGCCGCTGGCCAGCGGCCATCTGGCCGAGGACATGCAGCTGGGCGTGCGGCTGGCCCGCGACGGCACACCGCCGCTGTTCTGCGAGGACGTGCTGGTGACCAGCGTCTTCGCCGCCAGCCAGGAAGGCGAGCGCAGCCAGCGCACGCGCTGGGAGCACGGCCATCTCTCGCTGCTGGTGGGCGAGGGCCCGAAGCTGCTATGGGAGGCGCTGCGCCGCGGCCGCTTCGCGCAGGCGATGCTGGTGATGGACATGCTGGTGCCGCCGCTAGCCCTGCTGGCCGGGCTGCTGGTCGTGGCCACGCTGGCGCAGGCGATCTGGGCGCTGCTGACCGGCTGGGCGGCGGGGCTGGTCGTCGCGCTGCTGGGCGTGGCGGCGCTGCTGGTCGCGATCGTCGCGGCGCGCCATCGCTTCGCCGCCGAGCTGATCGGACTGGGCGAGCTGCTGAAGGCGCCGGTCTACGTGCTGGCCAAGCTGCCCATCTACCTGAGCTTCGTCGTGCGCCGCCAGACCGAATGGGTGCGCACCAAGCGCGATCACTGAGACGCAGCCCCGCACCATGACGGATCTCCACAGTTCCACCTCCCGCGCCGCCACCCCGGTCGGTCCGACCTGGATCGACCGCTGGCGCGCGATCCTGGGTGCGCTCACGGTCGTGGCGGATGAACGCGGCGTCGAGGACGAGCTGCTGCGGGCCATGACCGCCGGCGGCCCGGGCGGTGTCGACCGCCCGCGCGTGGTCGCCTTCGTCAACGCGCATGCGATGAACTCGGCGGTGACCGACGCCGGTTTCGCCGATGCCGTGGCGCAGGCCGACTGGGTGCTGCGCGACGGCTCGGGCATGCGCATGCTGATGGACCGGCTGGGCCGCGCGCCCGGCTTGAACCTCAACGGCACCGACCTGATCCCGCGCATCGTCGCGCGTCACGCCGGCCGGCGCATCCTGGTGCTGGGCACGCGCGATCCGCAGCTGTCCGTGGCGGCCGCGCGGATCCGCGACGAGCTCGCGCCCGGCGCCGTGGTCGAGGCACTGGACGGGTTCCAGGCGCCGGAGGCCTACGTCGCGCTGGCCCGCGCCTTCGCACCCGACCTGGTCGTGCTGGGCATGGGCATGCCCAAGCAGGAGCAGGTCGCGCAGCAGCTCCGCCGCGCGCTGGCGCACCCCTGCGTGATCGTGTGCGGCGGCGCCATCCTCGACTTCCTGGGCGGTGGCGCGACGCGCGCGCCGGCCTGGATGCGTCGCCTGGGCATCGAGTGGCTGTACCGCCTGGCGCGCGAGCCGCGCCGGCTGTTCAAGCGCTACGTGCTCGGCAATCCCCTGTTCCTGTCAAGGGCCCGGCGTTATGCCGCGGCCGTCGGCCGGCGGCGCTCGTCAGCCTGACATGCCAGCGATGCCCCTCGCCCGTTCCGGAGGAAATTCCCATGTCCCAGCCTGAGCCGATCGTCCACGCCAATCCCCGCCAGCAGCACGTCATCGCCATCGACCTGGTGCGCTTCCTGGCCGCCGTGCTGGTGCTGTTCTCGCACCTGGCCTTCAGCATCGGCGACCGCCCCGACAGCCGGCCCTACGAGCTCAGCGGCGGCACCTTCGCGCAGCCGCTGATCCCGTGGTTGTCCTTCTACGGCTGGATCGGCGTGCAGGTGTTCTTCGTGATCTCGGGCATCGTGATCGCGTACTCGGCGCGCGGCGCGACGCCCTATGCCTTCCTGCGCAGCCGCGTGGTGCGCCTGGTGCCGGCGGCCTGGGTGTGCTCGACGCTGACGCTGGGGGTGCTGGCCTGGCACTACGGCGGCTTCACCACCGACCTGATGCGGGGTTATCGCCACAGCATGCTGTTCATGCCCTGGTACCCGTGGATCGACAACGTCTTCTGGACGCTGGGCGTGGAGATCTTCTTCTACGCGTCGGTGGGCGTGCTGATCTGGCGCGGCAAGGAGCGCGCCATCGGCCGGCTGGCCGCGGCGCTGGCCTGGATCTGCCTGGCCTACTGGGCGGCCTACACGCTGGGCCAGACCGGCGCGGTGCCGGCGCTGGCGGTGCTGCACAAGACGCTGCCCTACCTGGTGGAGCGCGTGCTGGAACTGCTGCTGGTCAAGCACGGCGCGTTCTTCGCCGCCGGCATCTTCATCTGGGCCGTGCTGATCGACGGCCAGAAGCGACCGTCCTGGGCGACCCTGGCCGCGACGCTGGCGGCCTGCGTGGTCCAGATCTTCTGGACCAACGTCGATGCCAACGGCCCGCGCACCAACCCCTGGTGGCCCGCGCTGGCGATCTGGCTGGTCAGCCTGGCCGTGATCTTGCTTGGCATCCGGCACAACGCGGCGTGGCGCTCGAGCAAGTCGCTGGTGAGCCTGCTGCGCGTGCTGGGCCTGATGACCTACCCGCTGTACCTGGTGCACCAGAACATCGGCGCGGTCGCGATGGGGCAGCTGCGCCGCGTGGGCGTGGAGCCCGCGATGGCGCTGGTGATCGCCTCGCTGGCGGTACTGCTGCTGAGCTGGCTGGTGGTGACCTATGCCGAGCCGGTGGTCAAGCGCTGGGTGGGTGGCGTGATGGACCTGGTCCGCCTGCGCCTGACGGGGGCGCGGGCGGCGGCGACGCCCCGCTCCAAGGGTTGATTCGAGGAGGGGTACTGGGTTCATGGACATCGATCTGCTGATCTCGAAGATTCACCGCAAGCTGGTCTACAAGCTCGCGCCGCGGCTGGTGCCGGGGCAGGTGCGCGCGCTGCAGCGGCTCAACGAGACCGCCACCGAGCCGGTCGTCGCGCCGGGCGGCCCGGTCGTGTCGCTCACGACCTACGGCCCGCGCATCGACACCGTCCACCTGACGATCGAGAGCATCGGCCGCGGCCGGCTCAAGCCCTCGCGGCTGATCCTGTGGCTGGACGACGCGGCGCGCTTCAAGGACCTGCCGGAGGGACTGCGACGGCTGAAGGCGCGTGGGCTGGAGGTGCACCTCACCGACAACCTCGGTCCGCACACGAAGTACTACCCCTACGTGGCCTCGCAGGCGCATCACGAAGTGCCGCTGGTCACCGCCGACGACGACATCGTCTATCCGCGCTGGTGGCTGCGTCGCCTGTGGGAGGCCTACCGCGCCGCGCCGGACCAGATCAGCTGCTACCGCGCCCACGTGGTGGCGCTGCAGGACCCGGACGGGACCGCCATCCGCCCATACCGGGAATGGCCGCCGTGCGGCAGCCGGGAGCCGCGCTGGCGCCATTTCGCCACCGGCGTGTCGGGGGTGATCTATCCGCCGCAGTTCCTGGACTTCATGCACGCGCAGGGCGATGCGTTCAAGGCCTGCTGCCCCAAGGCGGACGACATCTGGCTGCACGCGATGGCGCTGCGCGCGGGACTGCGGGTGCGCCAGCTCGGCCGGCTGCCGCGCTACTTCGAGGGGCTGCCCGGCACGCACGACCAGGGGCTGGTGCACTTCAACAGCTTCAACGGCGGCAACGACCGTCAGGTCGCCGCGACCTATGTCGCGGACGACCTGCGCAAGATGGCGCAGGAGCCGGCCTGAGCCGGCCCGCGTCCAGAGATCCGGAACGCGCGCGTGTCCATCCTGCACAACATCAAATGGGCGGCCTTCTCGCAGCTGGCCCGCATCGGCTCGCAGATCGCCAGCGTGACGCTGCTGGCGCGGCTGCTGTCGCCGTCGGACTACGGGTTGCTGGCGATCGCGGCGATCTTCACCAACTTCGCGATGCTGTTCCGCGACTTCGGCACCGGCTCGGCGCTGATCCAGCGCGAGACGCTGACCGAGGGCCTCAAGGCCTCGGTGTTCTGGCTCAACATGGCGCTGGGCGGCCTGATCTGCCTGACGCTGATGGCGGCGTCGCCCGCCGTGGCGCATTTCTACGACGCCCCGACGCTGGTGCCGGTGCTGTGCCTGATGGCGCTGTCCTTCCCGGTGGCATGCAGCAGCATCGTCCACCAGTCGCTGCTGGAGCGGGCGTCGCAGTTCAAGCGCATCGCCGCGGTGGAGAGCGTCGCCGTGGTGCTGGCGCTGCTGGCCGCGGTCGGCGCCGCGCTGGCCGGCTGGGGCGTGTACGCGCTGGTGGCGCAGACCCTGGTGGCCGCGACGGTGCAGGGCGCGATGCTGTGGGCGATGTCGGACTGGCGGCCCGCGCCGCGCCCGCGCTGGGACGGGCTGCGGGAGATCTCGGGCTACAGCGGCAACGTGTCCGCGTTCCAGTTCGTCAACTACTTCGCCCGCAACGCCGACAGCTTCATCATCGGCAAGGTGCTGGGCTCGGCGGTGCTGGGCCTGTACAGCGTGGCCTACCGGCTGATGCTGTTCCCGGTGCAGAACATCAGCCACGTGGTGGCCCGCGCGGTGTTCCCGCTGCTGACGCAGGCGCACCAGCAGGGCGGTCGCGCGCAGATGGCCGAGGTGTACCTGCGCTCGCTGGGCGTGATCACCTTCGGCACCGCGCCGGTGATGGCCGCGCTCTGGTTCTTCCGCGAGCCGACGGTGGCCGTGGTCTTCGGCGCGAAGTGGGCGGGCGCCGAGGTGCTGCTCGCATGGTTGGCGCCCACCGGCTTCATCCAGTCGGTGCTGAGCACCTCGGGCAGCGCCTTCCTGGCCACCGGCCAGGCCGGGCTGATGCTGCGCTATGGCGTGATCGGCTCGGTGCTGCAGGTCGCGTCCTTCGCCGCGGGCATCCATTTCGGCGTGGTGGGGCTGACGCAGGCCTACCTGATCGCCACCGTGCTCAACCTGCTGCTGACGATGGCCGCGGTGCTGCGCCTGCTCGAGACCGGCCCGGCGCCGCTGCTGCGGGCGATCGGCTACCAGGTGCTCGCGGCGCTGGCCGCCGGCGTGCTGGTCTGGGGCGGCGACCGCTGGATCTTCGGCCACGCGGCGGCCGTGGGCCGGACCGGCCTGTGGCGCCTGGCCGCGCAGTACGCGCTCTTCGCCGCCTGCTACCTCGGCCTGATGGCCGTCCTCGCGCCGCAGAAGATGGCCTCGGTCAAGGCCATGTTCCGCGGCAAGCTGTCCCGTGCATCCTGAGGCGTCCCCGATGACTTCCCCTGTTCCCGCCACTGCCGACCCGCTCGACGAATCCCGGGCCACCGCCTCGGCCGCCGATGGCGCCATCCTGATGGTGTGCTTCACCTTCCCGCCCGAATTCGGTGGCGCGATCGTGCAGGCGCTGCGCCTGGGCGCCGAACTCCAGACGCGCGGCTGCGAGGTCGCCTTCCTGGCCGACAACGGCGACGGCGCCGATGCCGACCTGCGGCACGAGTCCTTCGACCTCTATCGGCGCCGCACCTTCACCGCGGCGCGCTCCAACCTGCGCAAGCTGATCTGGACGCTGCGCATCGTGCTGTTCGCGCTGGCGCACCCCAAGTTCCGCGTCTTCCATTTCCACTCGGTGCAGGGGCCCGAACTGCTGGCCATGCCGGTGCTGAAGTGGCTGGGTCGCAAGACCATCGTCAAGCTGACGCTGGCCGAGTCCGACGACCCCGCCACGCTGACGCGGCGCCGGCTGATGGGCAAGCTGTACCGCGCCTGCCTGGGCTCGGTGCACCGCTACATCGCGATCTCGCCCAGCCTCAAGCGCATGGCCTGCAGCGTGGGCGTGGCGCCCAAGCGGGTGCTGCTGGTGGCCAACGGCGTGGAGACCGCGCGCTATTACCTGCCCATGCCCGACGAGATCGCGCGCGCGCGCGCCGCGCTGGACATTCCCGAGGGCGTGCCGGTGATGGCGAGCATCGGCGCGGTCGAGCACCGCAAGGGCTACGACCTGCTGATCGCCGCCTTCGAGACCATCCGGCGCGAGCGGCCCGACGCGGTCCTGCTGATCATCGGGCCGGGCAACGAGGACACCAACCCCTTCCACGTCCAGCTGCAGCAGTACATGGCCGAGCGCGGCATCGGCGGCGTGCGTTTCCTGGGGCGGCGCGAGGACATCCACGAGATCCTGCGCGCGGTCGACCTGTTCGCGTTCTGCTCGCGCCAGGAGGGCTTCGGCACCGCCATCGTCGAGGCGATGTGCGCGGGGCTGGCCGTGGCGGTGATGGACATCCCGGAGATCACCGGCTGGATCGTCGGCGAGCGCCCGGACGCGGTGAACACGCCGTCGCGCGATCCGCAGGAGTTCGCGCGGCTGTGCCTGCAGCTGCTGGCGCAGCGCACGCCGGCCTCGTCGGCCGCCCTGGCGGAAAGCGCCGCGCGCGACTTCGGCATGGCCGCCATCGGCAACACCTACGAGGCCCTGTATGCGGAACTGCGCGGGCACTGAAACGATCAACACGGAGCACCCTCGATGAGCGCGGTCACCTTCCGCATCCAGCCCACCGGCAACCTGGGCAACCAGATGATGCAGCTGATGCTCGGGCATTCGCTGCGCTCGCGGATCCCGGAGCTCGACATCGTCGGCTACGACATGCCGCTGTGGTCGCTCAAGGGCGGCGAGGAACCGGCGCCGCGCGCCAAGCCGGTGGAACTGCGCGGCCATCTGATCGACATCGACGGCGTGGCGTCGCTGGTCAAGGCCGGGCTGCTGCGCGACATGAAGCTGGTGGGCATCGGCTCGCGCATGGCCAACTACCTGCCGCCCTCGGCCTACCAGGCGCTGTTCCCGGCGGGCCGGGCCGAGGTCGAGCGTCACGGCGACGACGAGCTGCTCATCAGCGTGCGGGGCGCCGAGATCCTCGGCCAGTGCCACCCCGACTACGGCCCGGTGCCGCCGGCCTATTACCGGCAACTGGCCCGCGAGACCGGCTTGCGTCCGGTGCTGTTCGGCCAGATCGAGGACGACTGGTACTCGCGCCTGCTGATGGAGGCGATGCCCGATGCGCGCGTCGTGCGCAGCCAGGGCGTGCTGGCGGACTTCGAGCGCCTGCGCAGCGCGCGGCACGTCGTCACCAGCGTGAGTTCCTTCGCCTGGCTGGCGACGTGGCTGTCGGACGCGCAGACCATCCACGTGCCGGTGCTGGGCCTGCTCAACCCGGCGCAGCGGCCCGATGTCGACCTGCTGCCGCTGGATGACCCGCGCTATCGCTTCTACCGCTTCCCGGTGCGGCTGTGGAATGGGCAGCAGGAGGACGTCGACGGCCTGAGCCGCGAGGCGCATTACCCGCTGATGACGCGCGACGAGGTCGCCGCGCTGCTGCGCCAGGCGGCCTCGCGCACCCGCGCCGAGCGCCTGGAGGTGGCGGCCAAGACGATGGTCAAGGGCCTGCTGGGACGGTTGCGCGGATGACACCCCCCATGAGCAAGGGACCGGCGTCCGCCCGGCGTGATCCGTCATGGAGAATGGCCGGCATTGCGTTCATCGATTCGCGGGAGTGCGCTTGAAGATCCTCGTCACCGGCGCCGCCGGCTTCATCGGCATGCATGTCAGCCAGATCCTGCTGGCGCGGGGCGACCAGGTGGTCGGCCTGGACAACCTCAACGACTACTACGATCCGCGGCTCAAGCACGACCGGCTGGCGCGCCTGAACGGCCGCCCCGGCTTCGAGTTCGTGCACATGGACGTGGCGGACCGCCAGGGCATCGCGGATCTTTTCGCCAAGCATCGCTTCGATCGCGTCGTGCACTTGGCGGCGCAGGCCGGCGTGCGTTATTCGCTGGTGAACCCGCATGCCTACATCGACGCCAACATCGTCGGCTTCACCAACATCCTCGAGGGCTGCCGCCACACCGGCGTGCAGCACCTGGCCTACGCGTCCAGCTCCAGCGTCTATGGCGGCAACACGCTGATGCCCTTCAGCGAGCACCACGGCGTGGACCACCCGGTCAGCCTGTATGCCGCGACCAAGAAGGCCAACGAGCTGATGGCGCACACCTACAGCCATCTGTTCAACCTGCCCACGACGGGGCTGCGCTTCTTCACCGTGTACGGCCCCTGGGGCCGGCCCGACATGGCGCTGTTCCTGTTCACCAAGGCCATCCTCGCGAACGAGCCGATCAAGGTCTTCAACCACGGGAAGATGATCCGCGACTTCACCTACATCGACGACATCGCCGAAGGCGTGGTGCGGGTGCTCGACCGCAGCGCCACGCCCGACCCGGCCTACGACCCGGTGAAGGCGGATCCGGCGCGCTCCAACGCGCCTTACCGCGTGTTCAACATCGGCAACCACGCGCCGATCCCGCTGATGGACTTCATCGCGGCGATCGAGCAGGCGGTGGGCCGCGAGGCGATCAAGGAGTTCCTGCCGCTGCAGGATGGCGACGTCCCGGCCACCCACGCGGACGTCGAGGAACTGGCCGAATGGACCGGTTTCCGCCCGGCGATGCCGGTGCCCGAGGGCATCCGGCGTTTCGTCGCCTGGTACCGCGACTACTTCAAGCAATGAGATCCCAGGCGGACCGGCGAAGCGGTCCGTCCCCGTTGATTCAATCAGGAGTACTGGAATGAAAGTCACGACGATCGGCACCGGCTACGTGGGCCTGGTCACCGGCGCCTGCCTGGCCGAGATGGGCAACCACGTGGTCTGCCTGGATGTGAATGCCGAGAAGATCCGCATCCTCAACGAGGGCGGCATTCCCATCCACGAGCCGGGCCTGGACGCGGTGGTCAAGCGCAACGTCGAGGCCGGCCGCCTGCAGTTCACGACCGATGTCGATGCGGCGGTCAATCACGGCACCATCCTGTTCATCGCGGTGGGCACGCCCCCGGGCGAGGACGGCTCGGCCGACCTGCAGTACGTGCTGGCCGCGGCGCGCTCGATCGGCCAGCGCATGACCGACTACAAGGTGGTCGTCGACAAGAGCACCGTGCCGGTGGGCACCGCGGACAAGGTCCGCGCCGCCATCGCCGAGGAACTGGCCCGGCGCGATGCGACCGTCGGTTTCGCGGTGGTGTCCAACCCCGAGTTCCTGAAGGAAGGCGCGGCGATCGAGGACTTCATGAAGCCCGACCGCATCGTCGTGGGTTCCGACGACGAGCAGGCCACGCTGATGATGCGCGCGCTGTATGCGCCGTTCACCCGCAGCCATGACCGGCTCTTCGTGATGGACGTGCGCAGCGCCGAGTTCACCAAGTACGCCGCCAACGCGATGCTGGCCACGCGCATCAGCTTCATGAACGAGCTGGCGCTGCTGGCGGAGAAGGTCGGCGCGGACATCGAACTGGTGCGTCGCGGCATCGGCTCGGACCCGCGCATCGGCTACCAGTTCCTGTACGCGGGCGCCGGTTATGGCGGTTCGTGTTTCCCCAAGGACGTCAAGGCGCTGGTGCGCACCGGCCGCGAGTACGACCAGGAACTGAAGGTGCTGAACGCCGTCGAGGAAGCCAACGACCGGCAGAAGCTGGTGCTGGTGGACAAGATCGTGGCGCGATTCGGCCAGGACCTGGCGGGCAAGCGCTTCGCCCTGTGGGGCCTGGCGTTCAAGCCCAACACCGACGACATGCGCGAGGCACCGTCGCTGGTGATCATCGAGGAGCTGGTCAAGCGCGGCGCGGCCATCGCGGCCTACGACCCGGTGGCGATGAGCGAGGCCAGCAAGCTGCTCGCGCAGGTGCAGGGCGTGAGCTTCTGCGAACGCGCGGAGCATGCGCTGGCGGATTCGGACGCGCTGGTGATCGTGACCGAGTGGAAGGAGTTCCGCACGCCGGACTTCGACCGCATCAAGTCCGAGCTCAAGCAGCCGGTGGTCTTCGACGGTCGCAACCTGTACGAGCCGGCGCTGATGTCGACGCTGGGCATCGAGCACCACGCCATCGGCCGCGGCAAGCGCAAGCCGGATTGAGGCGTCGGCGCCGCGGCCCTGCCTGGGCGCCGATCCGCACCCGAGGCGTCCTCGCAACGACAACGCCGCGTCCCCGAAAGGGACGCGGCGTTGTCCTTTCAGCCCCTGCGCGTCAGGACGCGCAGACGCTGCCCGTGGCCCCGCTGGCGCGGACCAGCGTCGGGCGCAGCGTCGATTCCACGTTGGCGGTGCCGCTGCGGCCCCAGGTCGTGACCTTGAAGCTGGTGCCCGCCGGCCAGGTGAAGTTGAGCACCGCGCCGTCGGCCAGATACCCGGTGTCGTAGACGGTGGCGCCCGTCTGGCGGTCGGCGATGGTCATGCGGAAGGTCGCGCCGCCGGTGCCCGCGACGGTGAGCCGATACGGATCGCCGGCCACCGGCAGCGCCCAGCTCACCGGGTTCATCGCCCGGCCGGTGGCATTGGCCTGCTCGATCAGCGTCGTCGTCGCGGGGAAGACCAGCGCCTGGCGCCAGGTGTCGAACTCGCCGCTGACCGTGCCCTTGGTGCGCCACCAGGCGCCGCGCATCGACAGCAGGTTCATCGCCGTGCTGGTCACCGAGCTGCTGTTCTTGTTGTTCCCGTCGACCCACCAGGCCGCGCTCTCCAGCGGACGCAGCGCGGCGCGAATGGTGTCCAGGTCGGTGGCCGTGCTGCTGCTCCAGCCGTTCTTGTGCAGCTTCAGGTCAGCGCCGATCTCCACGTAGATGACGAAGGGCGTGCCGTGGTTGCGGTCCACGACGTAGGCGCCGTACTTCTTCAGCGTCTCGGCGATCTTGCGCAGCTCCGGCGTGGCCAGCGCCTGCGCGTCGAAGCTGGCCGGCAGCATCAGCAGCGAGCCCATCGGGATCTGGCCGCTGTTGGTCGTGGCCGCATTCGAATCCGCCGAGGTGGCCGGGAAGCGGTAGGTCGGGCTGTTGCTCAGGCCGGTGAAGTCCAGCGACATCGCCAGCGCGTGGCTGTAGCTGGCCGCGCCGTCGTTGGCCTCATGGATGCGGATCAGGCCGCCGATCGTGGACACGCCCGCGGCGCGCGCGCCCTGGTAGTAGTGCGACGGGTCGCCCATGCCACGGCCGGCCAGCGGCGTCCAGGCGTACTGGTTCGTCACCCAGGCGCCGTTGACCTGCTTGAGGCCCCAGAACGAATGGATGACCCCGGCGGCGGCGTCGACGATCTCGGCGTGACCATCGCTGCCGGTGGCCGGCTGCGTCTGCGCCGGCCAGTGCGGGATGGTGATGCTGGGACGGTAGACCTCGCTGTCCGGATCCCATACGCCTTGCGTGTTGGTGCCGGTCACAACCATGGGCGCGTCGGTTTCCGACGCCTCGAAGGCGGCGCTCGACCAGGTGCCGCTGTCCACGGACGGGTAATAGGTGGAGGCCGGGATCGTCGCCGACCCCAGCACTGCGCCGACCGGGCGGCTGTTCCACGGCGAATCCGGGCTGAACGGACGCAGGAAGCTGCCGAAGTTGCCCGCGGTGCAGGCGGCGGTCGCGGAGGGACGGGCGATGGCGTCGGCGGCCAGGACGGCGACGCCGGCGACGGCCTCGCTGGCCGGCGAGGCGGGCGTGGTGGCGATCGAGACCGGGGTGGAGGCGGCGGTCGGCGGCGTCTCCAGCGCCAGCGGCGCGGCGCCGGCGGCGCTGCTGCCGCCCCCGCCGCCGCAACCGGCCAGCAGCAGGCTGGCGGCGAGCGCGCAGGCGCTCAGGCCGGCGGAGATTCCAAAGGAAGAAGAGGTTTTCGTCATGGTGTTTCGAACTGCTGAAAATGCGCGGAGCGCGTTGACGAGTAAATGCCGGTATCTCTTCTTCTTGCGCGCCGACGCCTCGTTGCAGGCGTCGGGCGGGATTCTTGTTACTGGATGTTGGCACCCGGGAAATTGACTGCTTCATTCCCGCCCGGCTGGGCAGGTGTTGCGGCCATGACTCAGTATGCGGAGTCCGATGGGCTGATTTCCAGAGTGGACGCCGGCCACACGCGGGTGATTCCGGGAATATTGGGCAGCTGCGGGGAGGTACTCTTTGAAACATCCAGGTCAAGGGTTGACAACCTGACGGATGTCTCGGATCGAGGGGTTATTGCCCGTCGTTACATACTCTTCCTCGGGTCCGAGATACTGGGGTTCGATATTCGAAACAAAACATCGGACGTCGCACGAAACTCGGGAAAGCAACCCGCTGAAGGAGGTGTCAGCCGATTCCCGACGGGTCCCCGACGGGCCCCCCGGACGGGCCCCCGATGGGCGGGCGGGACGGTCGATGCCGGCCCCTCAACGAGGGGGGCGAGGCGGCCAGGGGGCGGCCGGTCGCCAGAGGGGCCTATGGGATACTCCGCGCCTTCGCCTCAGGGAATCGGAATCGAGATGGTCAAGATCAATGACATCGTGGTCGACAACGCCCGGCCGTTCGTGCTGTTCGGCGGTGTCAACGTGCTGGAGTCGGAGCAGTTCGCGGTCGATGTGTGCGGCGAATACCTGCGCGTGACCCGGGAACTGGGCATTCCCTACGTCTTCAAGGCGTCCTTCGACAAGGCCAACCGGTCCTCGATCAAGAGCTACCGCGGCCCGGGTCTGGACGCCGGCCTGAAGATCTTCGAGGCGGTCAAGAAGGCGCATGGCGTCGCGGTGCTGACCGACGTGCATGAACCCCACCAGGCGGCCGAGGTGGCCGCCGTCTGCGACGTGCTGCAACTGCCGGCCTTCCTGGCCCGCCAGACCGACCTGGTGATCGCGCTCGCGAAGACCGGCCGGGTGATCAACATCAAGAAGCCGCAGTTCGTCAGCCCGCCGCAGATGAAGAACATCGTCGAGAAGTTCGAGGAAGGCGGCAATCCGAACGTGATGCTGTGCGACCGCGGCGCCCAGTTCGGCTACGACAACCTCGTCGTGGACATGCTGGGCTTCGGCGTGATGAAGCAGGTCAGCGGTGGCAAGCCGGTGATCTTCGACGTGACCCATGCGCTGCAGCAGCGCGAGTCCGGTGCCGCCGCCTCGGGCGGCCGCCGCGGCCAGGTCACCGAGCTGGCCCGCGCCGGCATGGCGATCGGCCTGGCCGGCCTGTTCCTGGAGGCCCATCCCGAGCCCGAGAAGGCGCTGTGCGACGGCCCCAGCGCGCTGCGCCTGTCGCAGCTCAAGCCCTTCCTGGAGCAGGTCAAGGCGATCGACGACCTGGTCAAGGGTTTCCCGGTTCTGGACACCCACTGACCGCCGCGGCCCCTGGCCGCGCGGGCCGGCGCCGGATCAAGCGCCGGATCAGGCGCGGCCCGGCGCGGGCGTGACCGGGCGCTCGCCCTGAGGGGCGGGCGTGCGGCCGTTGAAGAGCAGCCGCATGAGGGCGAAGGGCCGCACCAGCCAGCGGTGGATCGCCAGACTCAGCGCCAGCGTGGCCAGCGCGATGATCGGGAACTTGACCGCCGCCGGCCAATCGAGCGGCAACAGCAGCAGCGCCAGCGCCACCACCAGCAGGTGGTGGACGAGGAAGATCGTGTAGCTCGCTTCCGAGAGCAAGCGGCCAAGCCCGCCACGCGGGCCAGTGCGCCAGCGGCCCAGCGCGCCGACGGCGGCCCCGGTCGCGATCCAGATGCCCAGCAGTTCCACCGCCAGTGCCGCCTCGCGGGCCAGCGGATGCGGCAGCGTGGCGCTGGCCGCGTCGCCCCAGTTGGCCGCGAAGGCGGCCACCGGCAGCAGCCAGAGCGGCGTCGACAGCCACGCACGCAGCCAGACGGGGCGATGCCACAGCGCCAGACCGGCGAGGAACAGCGGCGCGTAGAAGGCCAGGTTGAACAGCGTCAGGTCGCCCGGGCCGGCCTCGTAGGCGATGCCGGTCAACCGGACGGCGAGGATCAAGGCATGGCCCAGCAGCGCGCCGGCCAGCGCCACCGACAGCCAGTGCGCCGGCCCGGCGTCGCCGGCACGCGCGAGCCAGGCGGCGAAGCGCCCGGGGCCGCGGGCGGCGGTCCGGGTGGCGCGGCGATGCCGGCCCTGGGCGATGGCCCAGGCGGCGAGCACCAGCAGGTTCAGCACCAGCAGGTCGCGCAGGAACCAGAGGTGGAACACCGGGGCGGACAGGCCGTCCAGCGCCGCCCAGGGATCGGCGCCCCGTTGCCAGGCGAGCAGTGCCTGCTGCGCGCCGTTGAGCAGCAGCCAGCAGCTCAGCAGCGGCACCCCCAGGCGCAGCAGCTGGCGCACGAGCAGGTCGGGCGTGGCGTGGCGGCGCAGGCTGCCGGCGAAGAGCAGGCCCGACAGCAGGAAGAAGCCGGGCACCCGGAAGCTGTGGATCAGCGCGACCAGCGCGTCGAAGAAGGCGCTGCGGTGGCTGTCGGCGACCAGCCAGTCGCCCGAGGTGATGAAGACGTCCGCGGTGTGCAGGGCGATGCCCAGGACCATCAGCGTCGCGCGGGTCCTGTCGAGGTCCAGATCTGCTGCGCCGGCGATGCCGGGGCGGTGCGCCTCCCTGGTGGAAGCGGTTGAAACATCCATGGCGATCCCCCTCTGCCCAGGCCCGGCGCTTCTCTGAGCGCGTGAGGCCGCAACTGTACGCCCGCGACCCGGCCCGGCTTCACGCCAGCGTGACAGCTTCCCGGGGCAGACCCCCGGAACGCGGGGGGGGCTCAGCAGAGCAGGTCCGTCGCCAGGCGCTCGACGATGCGCGCGGCCGATCGGCCGTCCCACAGCGGGGGGCGTCGCACCGGGGCGGTGCCCGCGCCAGCGGCGTCGAGCTCGTCCAGCCGCTGCCCTGCCAGCGCCAGCACGCGCGCGGCGTCGGTGCCGGCGATGCGGTTGGTGCCCAGTTCCACCGTCACCGGCCGCTCGGTGTTGTCGCGCACGGTGAGGCAGGGGATGCCCAGCGCGGTGGTTTCCTCCTGCAGGCCGCCGCTGTCGGTGAGCACCAGCGCGGCGCGGCGCCACAGCGCCAGGAAGGGGCGGTAAGGCAGCGGCGGCAGCAGGTGCAGGCCCGGCGTCGGCGCCAGGCCCAGCGCCGCCAGCCGGTCGCGGGTGCGCGGATGGACCGGGAAGAGCAGCGGCAGCCGCCCGGCGAGCGTGCCCAGCGCGCCCATCAGCGCCGCGAGCTGGGCCGGCTCGTCGACATTGGACGGCCGGTGCAGCGTGACCACGCCGAAGCGGCCGGCGATCGCGTGCCGGGCGCCGGCCGCGTCGAGCGCGGCGAGCGCCGCGGCCTCGGCGGCCCGGGCCGGGGCGTCGCCGGCCTCCAGGCGGTCGAGCTGGAACAGCAGGTTGTCGACCATCACATGGCCGACCTCGACGATGCGGGCGTCGGGGTGGCCTTCGCGGCGCAGGTGGGCGGCGGCGCTCGGCTCGGTCGTGAAGAGCCAGTCCGCGATCGCGTCGGTGGCGCGGCGGTTGATCTCTTCCGGCATGGTCATGTCGCCGCTGCGCAGGCCGGCCTCGACATGCGCCACCGGCACGCCGAGCTTGCGGGCCGCCAGCGCGCAGGCGAGCGTCGAGTCGACATCGCCGACGACGACGCAGGCCGCGGGCCGGTCGGCCAGCAGGTGCGGCTCATAGGCCTGCAGGATGGCGGCCGTCAGCCGCGCGTGGCCGCCGCCGTGGCAGTCCAGCGAGACGTCAGGCGGCGGCAGGCCGAGCTCGTCGAAGAAGACACCGCTCATCGCGGCGTCGTGGTGCTGGCCGGTGTGGATCAGCTTCCAATCGAGCCGGCCGTCCGCGCGCAGCGCCCGCACCAGCGGCGCGAGCTTCATGAAGTTGGGTCGCGCGCCCGCGATCAGGTGCAGCAGGGGCGCGGCCATCGGCGGGTCAGTCGAAGGACTTCGCGTCGGCGAGCAGCGGCGCCTTCGCGTCCTTCTCGGCGAGCTTGAACTCGACGCCCAGCTTCGGCCAGTCGATGCCGATGGCCGGATCGTCCCAGCGCACCGAGCCCTCGGCCTGCGGCGCGTAGAGGTCGGTGGTCTTGTAGAGGAAGTCGGCGGTCTCGCTCAGCACCAGGAAGCCGTGGGCGAAGCCCGGCGGGATCCACAGCTGACGATGGTTCTCCCCGGTGAGCTCGACGCCGGCCCACTTGCCGAAGTTGGGGCTGGAGCGGCGCATGTCCACGGCCACGTCGAACACCGCGCCGGCGGTGCAGCGCACCAGCTTGCCCTGCGCGTGCGGCGGCAGCTGGAAGTGCAGGCCGCGCAGCACGCCCTGGCTGGAGCGCGAATGGTTGTCCTGCACGAAGCGCACGTCGTAGCCGCAGGCGGCGTTGAACTTGGGCTCGGTCCAGCTTTCCATGAAGAAGCCACGCGCGTCGCCGAAGACCTTCGGCTCGATGATCAGCACCTCGGGCAGCGCGGTCGGGATCACATTCATCAGAACACCTGTTCGTTGAGCACCTGCTTCAGGTACTGGCCATATCCGTTCTTGAGCATCGGCTGCGCCAGCTTCTCCAGCTGCTCGGCCGTGATCCAGCCCTGGCGGTAGGCGATCTCCTCGGGGCAGGCGACCTTCAGGCCCTGGCGCTTCTCCAACGTCGCGATGAACTGGCCGGCTTCCATCAGGCTGTCATGCGTGCCGGTGTCCAGCCAGGCATAACCGCGGCCCATGATCTCGACGCGCAGCTGCTGCTGCTCGAGGTAGCGGGCGTTGACGTCGGTGATCTCGAGCTCGCCGCGCGGGCTGGGTTTGATGTCGGCGGCGATGTCGCAGACCTGGCGGTCGTAGAAGTACAGGCCGGTCACCGCGTAGTTGCTCTTGGGCGCCTTGGGCTTTTCCTCGATGCTGACCGCGCGCTGGGCGGCATCGAACTCGACCACGCCATAACGCTCCGGGTCGTGCACGTGGTAGGCGAAGACGGTGGCGCCGTCGGTCTGCGCATCGGCGCTGTCCAGCAGGCCGGCGAAGTCGTGGCCGTAGAAGATGTTGTCGCCCAGCACCAGCGCGCTGGGCGCGCCGCCGATGAAGTCCTTGCCGAGCACGAAGGCCTGCGCCAGGCCGTCCGGGCTGGGTTGCACGCAGTACTGGAGGTTCAGGCCCCAGCGCGCGCCGTCGCCCAGCAGCGCCTCGAAGCGCGGCAGGTCCTGCGGCGTGCTGATCAGCAGGATGTCGCGCATGCCCGCCAGCATCAGGGTGCTGAGCGGGTAATAGACCATCGGCTTGTCGTAGACCGGCAGCAGCTGCTTGCTGATGGCCAGCGTCGCCGGGTGCAGCCGGGTGCCGGAGCCGCCGGCCAGGATGATGCCCTTGCGGGGGGTGTTGCTCATCGCGGTCTCTCCAATCACAGGATTTCTTCGAGCAGGCGGTCGACGCCGACCTGCCAGTGCGGCAGCACCAGCCCGAAGCGGTCCTGCAGCTTGTGGTTGTCCAGGCGCGAGTTCAGCGGGCGCGGCGCCGGCGTCGGATAGGCGCTGCTGGGCAGCGCCTCGACCTGCTCGGGCTGCACCTTCAGCGCCAGTCCCTTGTCGCGGGCGCGGCCGAGCACATGCCGGGCGTAGGCGTGCCAGCTGGTCTCGCCGCTCGCCACGGCGTGGTAGATGCCGCACAGCGCGCGGTCCCGCAGCGTGGCGCGGACCAGGTGCGCGGTGACATCGGCCAGCAGGTCCGCGCCGGTGGGCGCGCCGATCTGGTCGGCGACGACCTTGAGCTGCTCGCGCTCGGCCGCCAGCCGCAGCATGGTCTTGGCGAAGTTGCCGCCGCGCGCGGCGTAGACCCAGCTGGTGCGCAGCACCAGCGCATCCGCGCCGCTCGCGGCGATGCGCTGCTCGCCCTCGAGCTTGGTCTTGCCGTAGACGCTCAGCGGGCCGGTGGGCGCGTCCTCGAAGCGCCAGTCCGAGCCGGCGCCATCGAAGACGTAGTCGGTCGAGTAATGCACCAGCAGCGCGCCCAAGGCCTTGGCCTCCTCGGCCAGCACGCCGGGGGCCAGCGCGTTGATCTGGCGCGCGGCCTCGGGCTCGCTCTCGGCCTTGTCGACGGCGGTGTAGGCCGCGGCATTGACGATCACGTCGGGCGCCACGCGGCGCACCGTGGCGCGCAGCGCCTCGCTGTCGCCAAGGTCGCCGCCCTCATGGCGATCCAGCGCGACCAACTCGCCCAGCGGGGCGAGCGCGCGTTGCAGCTCCCAGCCGAGCTGGCCGTTCTTTCCGAGCAGCAGAATCTTCATGCCGATGTCCTGCCCGGGCGCTCAGGCGCCGTATTGCTTCGAGACCCACTCGCGGTACGCGCCCGAGAGCACGCGCGAGGCCCAGTCCTCGTTGGCCAGGTACCACTGCACCGTCTTGCGGATGCCGGTCTCGAAGGTCTCGGCGGGACGCCAGCCCAGGTCGCGCTCGATCTTGCGGGCGTCGATCGCGTAGCGGCGGTCGTGGCCGGGGCGGTCCTTCACGTAGGTGATGAGCCGCGCGTAAGGGCCGGCGGGATCGGGGCGCAGTTCGTCGAGCAGGGCGCACACCGTTTTCACGATGTCGATGTTGGCCTTCTCGTTCCAGCCGCCAATGTTGTAGGTCTCGCCCAGCGTGCCGCCGGCCAGCACCGCGCGGATGCCCGAGCAGTGGTCGGTGACGTAGAGCCAGTCGCGGATCTGCTGGCCGTCGCCGTACACCGGCAGCGGCTTGCCGGCCAGCGCGTTGACGATCATCAGCGGGATCAGCTTCTCGGGGAAGTGATACGGGCCGTAGTTGTTGGAGCAGTTGGTCGTCACCACCGGCAGGCCGTAGGTGTGGTGCCAGGCGCGGACCAGGTGGTCGCTGGCCGCCTTGGAGGCCGAGTACGGGCTGTTGGGCTCGTAGGGATTCGTCTCGGCGAAGGGCGGGTCCTCGGCCTTCAGCGAGCCGTAGACCTCGTCGGTGGAGACGTGATGGAAGCGGAAGGCCGCCTTGGCTTCGCCCTCCAGCGCGCTCCAGTAGCCGCGCGCGGCCTCCAGCAGCGTGAAGGTGCCCTCGACATTGGTGCGCATGAAGGCGCCGGGGCCGTGGATGGAGCGGTCGACGTGGGACTCGGCCGCGAAGTGCACGATCGCGCGGGGGCGGTGCGTGGCCAGCAGCTGGTCGACGAGCGCGCGGTCGCAGATGTCGCCCTTGACGAAGACGTGGCGCGCGTCGTCCTTGAGCGAGGCCAGGTTCTCGAGGTTGCCCGCGTAGGTGAGGGCGTCCAGGTTGACGACCGGCTCGTCCGAGGTCTTGAACCAGTCGAGCACGAAATTGCTGCCGATGAATCCGGCACCGCCGGTGACGAGGATCGTCATGAAACTTCCCTGAAATGTGTGGCGTCGCGACCCGGGCGGGCGGTGACGCCGGTCGGATTACAGCCGCCAGACCCGGAGGCCGGCGGCACGGAGATCGTCGGCCCGGAAGGCCGCCTTGACGTCGATGAAGGCGCCGCCTTCCACCAGCTTGGCGGCGAGCGCGCCGGCCGCCAGCGCCTTGTACTCGCGGTGCGCGACCGCCGCCACGATGGCGTCGGCGCGCGGCAGGTCCTCGAAAGCCTGCAGCCGCACGCCGTATTCGTGCATCGCTTCGTCGGCCTCGGCCGCCGGGTCGGTGACGAAGACCTCGACGCCGTAGGTCCTGAGCTCGCGGATGATGTCGATCACCTTGGAGTTGCGCAGGTCGCCGCAGTCCTCCTTGAAGGTCAGGCCCAGCACGTTGACCTTGGCCCCCTTGATCGGCGAGCCCGCGGCGATCATCTGCTTGATGGTCTGCTCGGCGATGAACTTGCCCATGCCGTCGTTGATGCGCCGGCCCGCCAGGATGACCTGCGGGTGGTAGCCGAGCATGTCGGCCTTGTGCGTCAGGTAGTAGGGGTCCACGCCGATGCAGTGGCCGCCGACCAGGCCCGGCTTGAACTTCAGGAAGTTCCATTTCGTGCCGGCGGCCTCCAGCACCTCGGAGGTGTCCAGGCCCAGACGCTCGAAGATGATCGCCAGCTCGTTCATCAGCGCGATGTTCAGGTCGCGCTGGGTGTTCTCGATGACCTTGGCGGCCTCGGCCGTCTTGATGCTGGAGGCGCGGTGCACGCCCGGCACGATGATGCGCTCGTAGGTCCTGGCGACGATCTCCAGCGTCTCGGGCGTGTCGCCGGAGACGATCTTGAGGATCTTCGTCAGCGTGTGGTCCTTGTCGCCCGGATTGATCCGCTCGGGGCTGTAGCCGACGAAGAAGTCCTGCTTCCACTTGAAGCCGGATTCGCGCTCCAGCACCGGGATGCAGACCTCCTCGGTCGCGCCGGGATAGACGGTCGATTCGTACACGACGACCGCGCCGCGCTTCATGTGCCGGCCCACGCTGGTGGACGAGCCGATCAGCGGGCGGAAGTCGGGGATCTTGGCCTCGTCCACCGGCGTGGGCACGGCCACGATGATGACGTCGGCATCGGCCAGGCAGGCCGGGTCGCTGTGGTACTCGGCGTGCACGGCCGCGCGCACTTCCTCGTCGCTCAGCTCGCGCGACGGGTCGGTGCCCGCGCGGCACTTGGCGACCTTGTCCTCGGCGATGTCGAAGCCGATGGTCCGTCCGTGCTTGCCGAACTCGACCACCAGCGGCAGTCCCACATATCCCAATCCGACGACGGCAATCACGGACACGATCTTCTCCTGTCGACGGCCGACGTCGCTGCGACGCCGGCGTCCTGTTGTGGTGGGCCCGGAGCGTCCCCACCGGACCGGAAGGTCCGGGCGCCCCGCGCGATGGTCGGCTTTGTATCCGGTTTTCAGGTCGGCGCCGACCCCTCAAGCGGGGCCCGGGCTTCAGTTCCGGCCGTAGGTGTCCTGGTAGCGCACGATGTCGTCCTCGCCCAGGTAGGAACCGGACTGGACCTCGATGATCTCCAGCGGCACCTTGCCCGGGTTGGACAGGCGATGGACCTGGCCCAGCGGGATGTAGGTCGACTGGTTCTCGGTCAGCAGCAGGGTCTTGTCGCCGTTGACGATCTCGGCGGTGCCCTGCACCACGATCCAGTGTTCGGCGCGATGGTGGTGCATCTGCAGGCTCAGCGAGGCGCCGGGCTTGACCATGATGCGCTTGACCTGGAAACGCTCGCCCATGTCGATGCTGTCGTACCAGCCCCAGGGGCGGTGCACCTTGCGATGCAGGTTCTGCTCGTCGCGCTGGGCGGCGGTCAGCTGGCTGACGATCTTCTTGACGTCCTGGCTCTTGCTGCGATCGGCGACCAGCACCGCGTCCGGCGTCTCGACGACGACGATGTTGTCCAGACCCACGGCCGAGACCAGCCGGCTGGTCGCGTGCACCAGCGTGTTGCGGCTGTCCGCGATGATCGCGTCGCCGCGGCTGGCATTGCCGGACGCATCCTTCTCGGCCACCTGCCAGACCGCTTCCCAGGCGCCCAGGTCGTTCCATCCGGCGTCCAGCGGCACCATGCGCAGCGCGACCGGGCTGCCGGGGCAGCGCTCCATCACGGCGTAGTCGATCGATTCCGACGGCACGGCCGCGAAGGCGTCCTTGGCCGGGCGCACGAAGGGACCGTCCACCGCCTTGCCGCCGAAGGCCACGCGCGTGGCCTGGTCGATGTCGGGGCGGAACTGCTGCAGCGCCTTCAGCCAGACGCTGGCGCGCAACACGAACATGCCGCTGTTCCAGTAGTAGCCGCCCTGGTCGACGTACTTCTGGGCGGTCGGGGCATCGGGCTTCTCGACGAAGGCCTCGACGCGCAGGCCGGTGCCTTCGGCGCCGGCGCGGATGTAGCCGTAGCCGGTCTCGGGCCGGTCGGGCGTGATGCCGAGGATGACGATGGCGCCGCCGCTGGCCTGGCGCACCGCGTCCTGCAGCGCGGCGGTGAAGGCCGGGCCGTCGGTGACCGTCTGGTCGGCCGGGGTGACGACCAGCACCGGGTCCTCGCCGCCTTCCAGCGCCTGCAGCGCCGCCAGCGTGATCGCCGGCGCGGTGTTGCGGCCGACCGGCTCCAGCAGCACGGCGCTGGGCGCGAGCCGCTGCTCGCGCAGCTGGTCCAGCACCATGAAGCGGTGTTCCTCGTTGCCGACGACGATCGGCGGCTTCACCGCGATGTCCTCGGCACCGAGCGTGGCCAGGCGGTCCGCCGCCTGCTGGAACAGGCTGGTGTTGCCGTTCAGCACCAGGAACTGCTTGGGATAACCGGCGCGGGACAGCGGCCACAGCCGCGTGCCGCTGCCACCCGCCATGATCACCGGTTGCGTGTCGATCTTGCTCAAGGTACTGCTCCCTCTGGAACTGGCGCCCCTTGCATGTCGATGCGGGGCTGTGGATTCGAAAAATGGGTCGGAAGTGTCGCAGAGCGGCGGATCAGCCCTCGAAACCGTTCGGATTGGACGATTGCCAGCGCCAGCTGTCCTCGCACATGCGCTGCAGGTCGAAGCGGGCGCTCCAGCCCAGCTTCTCGCGCGCCAGCGCCGGATCGGCGTAGCAGGCGGCGACGTCGCCCGGGCGGCGGGCGACGATCTCGTAGGGGATCTCGCGGCCGCTGGCCTTGGCGAAGGCGTTCACCAGTTCCAGCACGCTGTAGCCGCGGCCGGTGCCCAGGTTGACCCAGATCGACTCCTGGCCGCGCAGCAGGAAGTTCAGCGCGGCGACATGGCCCTCGGCCAGGTCGACGACGTGGATGTAGTCGCGCACGCCGGTGCCGTCGGGGGTGTCGTAGTCGTTGCCGAAGATCGACAGCTTGGCGCGCCGGCCCACCGCCACCTGCGTGACGTAGGGCATCAGGTTGTTGGGGTTGCCGCGCGGGTCCTCGCCGATGCGGCCGCTCTCGTGCGCCCCCACCGGGTTGAAGTAGCGCAGGCAGGCGGTCTGCCATTGCGGGTCCGAGGCGCCCAGGTCGCGCAGGATGCCCTCGCCGATCAGCTTGGTCGCGCCGTAGGGGTTGACCGCCATCAGCTCGGCGTCCTCGCGCAGCGGCAGCGACCTGGGCTGGCCGTACACGGTGGCGCTGGAGGAGAAGACGATGCGCTTGCAGTCATGCCGGCGCATCGCCTCGCAGACCGTCAGCAGCCCGTCCAGGTTGTTGCGGTAGTAGCTCAGCGGCTTGGCCGTCGATTCGCCGACCGCCTTGAAGGCGGCGAAGTGCACCACCGCGGCCGGCTTGTACTCGTTGAACACCGCGTCCAGCGCCGCGCCGTCGCAGACGTCGAGCTTCTCGAACAGCGGGGTCTGGCCGCTCAGCTCGGCCAGGCGATCCAGCACCTTGGGCGAGCTGTTGCTGAAGTTGTCCACGCCGACGACGCGGTAGCCGGCCGCCAGCAGCGCGAGCCAGGTGTGGGAGGCGATGTAGCCGGTCGCGCCGGTCAGCAGGATGGTGTCGTTGGCCATGGAGTCGGAAGGTCAGCGGATCATGCCCTGCACGTAGCAGCCGGCGGTGTAGGCGTTGTAGGAGTAGATCACGTCGGTCGTGTCGCGATCCAGGCGGGTGTACTGGCAGCCCACGGTGACGTTGCGCAGCGCCTCCCAGGCCAGCCCGAGGCTGTATTGCTTGGAGTTGTCCTTGGAACGGATCCCGCCCAGGGCGATGTCGCGATCGCGGCTCAGACGCGTGAAGCCCACGCCGGCCTGAGCGGTGAGCTTGCCGGTGATGCGGTAGCTGAACTGGGTCTGGAAGGCCGTCTGCACCCGGTTGAAGTCGGACTGGCCGTTGTTGATGCCCAGGTAATAGGTTTCGACGCCGGTGTCCCGGGACAGCTTGGTGCTGAGGGTCCAGCGCCCCCCGGGGGCCCAGTTCCAGTTCAGCGAGCCGGTCAGGCCGGTGAAGGTGTCCGAGGTGCTGCGGCTCAGGCGCGCGTTCAGGCTGCTGGCCCCGGTGGCGCGCCACAGCGCCGTCAGGTCGATGTCCTTGCGATCCCACTCGAAGCCGTTCACCGGCACGCGGCCCTTGGTGTAGCGGCCGGCCAGGCCGAAGCGCCAGGCGCTGCTGGCGTTGTAGAGCAGGCCCACGGAGGAGGTGTTCTGGCGGTATTCCTGCGTGTCCCACAGCGGCAGCGAATAGTCGCGCTGGCGCCGCACGAAGGTGCCCTCGAGGGTGAACGGCGACAGCCCCGGCAGGCCCAGGCGCACGCTGCCACCGGCGCTCTGGTCGGTCTGCAGATTGCGCTCGGTGGTCGGGGCGATGCCGGTGTTGCTGTTGAAGTCCGCCAGCGTGCGCGCGCGGGTGTAGTCCAGCGTGCCCGACAGGTTGCCCGCGGTTTCCCAGTCCAGGCCGGTGTCCAGGCTGTAGCCGCGGTTGTCCAGCCGGCTGTTGTCCTGGTAGCGGGTGTCGTTGAAGCGGCCGTCGGCGTGCAAGCGTTGGCGGCCCAGCCGCGTGTCCACGCCGGCCAGCAGGCTCAGCGAGGTGAGCCGGTCGCTGCTTTCGGCCGCATTCGAGCGGAACACGTTGTTCGTGTAGTAATGGCCCAGCGAGGCGCCCAGGTACCAGGGACTGCCCTGGTCGCTCTGGGCCCAGCAGGAGGCGGACGCGAGCAGGGCGAAGGGCAGCGACAGTCGGTGGAGGCGGTTCATCGTGGGAAGGTCTCCTGCGGGTCAATAGGCGTGGCGGTCGAACAGCATCAGCCGCACGGTGCGCACGATGATCTGGAGATCCAGGCCGAGCGACCAGTTGCGCAGGTATTCCAGATCGTATTCGACGCGCGCCTTCATCTTGTCGACGGTGTCGGTCTCGCCGCGCAGGCCGTTGACCTGCGCCCAGCCGGTGATGCCGGGCTTGACCTTGTGGCGGACCATGTAGGCCTTGATCAGCTGGCGGTATTCCTCGTTGTGCGCGACGGCGTGCGGGCGCGGGCCGACGATGCTCATGCGGCCCTGCAGCACATTGATGAACTGCGGCAGCTCGTCCAGCGAGGTCTTGCGGATGAAGGCCCCGAACGGCGTGATGCGCGGGTCGCCCTTGGTCGCCTGCTTGACGACCGCGCCGTTGTCCATCGCGCGCATCGAGCGGAACTTGTAGACGATGATCTCCTCGCCATCCAGGCCGTTGCGGCGCTGCTTGAAGATCACCGGGCCGGGTGAGCTCATCTTCACGCCGATCGCCAGGATCAGCAGGATCGGCGAGATCAGCACCAGGATGAGCGCGGCCAGGATGATGTCGCTGATGCGCTTGACCACCTCGTTCACGCCGGTGAACGGGGTTTCCAGGATGCCCACCACCGGCACGCCGTTCACGTCCTGCAGCCGGCCCTGGATGATGCTGATGCCGAAGACGTCCGGCACGAAGAACAGCGAGGCGGTCGTGCCCTGCAACTGCTCGAGCAGCTGCAGGATGCGGGGCTGCGAGCCCAGCGGCAGGGTGATGTAGACCTCGCGCACGCCGTTGGCGCGGACGTAGTCGCTCAGTTCCGGCAGCGTGCCCAGCACCCGGCCGACGCTGTCGGGATGAAGGCGGTCGTCGGTGCGGTCATCGAAGAAGCCCAGGCATTCGACGCCGCGGATGGAGCCGAAGGACAGCGCCCGGCCGACCTTCGCGCCCAGCGGCCCGGCGCCGACGATCACCGCGGTGCGCCGCACCGAGGGCTGCTGCGCGCGCCAGCGCAGCACGCGCCGGCCGATCTCGACCGCCAGGATCTGCGCCAGCGGCGTCAGCAGCGCCCACCACAGCAGCACCGGGCGCTCGAAGTAATGGAAGCTGCTGGTGGCGTAGGCGAACATGCCCAGGATCAGCAGCAGCATCAGCCAGGAACCGACGATGTCGGTCACGGCGCTGGCGGGATGATCCGAGAAGCGGTTGCGTCCCGGGAAGGTCAGCGCGAACACCAGCATGCACAGCGTGTAGGTGGAGCGCATGACCGGTTCGCCGAACCAGGCCAGCAGGCACAGGTAGATCAGGACGATCAGCGTCGGTTCCAGGAATGCCGCGATGAACGACTGGACCGACTGCGGCGCGCTGTAGAAGGTTCTCTTGTAGTTCCGGTCCTCAAACATCACCCGTTGGTCCTTCGTTGCTTCCCTCGTGGCCGTACGGCGGGCGGCATCGAGGCCGGCCTGCCGCTCCTGTCCGGCCGGAGCCGGAAATTCTCTCTCAATTCATCTCACGAACTCGTAACCGGACGCCCTAGCTTGTCACCGGTTTCCTCGTTCATCAGGCCGTCCTCCGGGCCTGCCTACAATCCGCCCCATGCTTCAAGAATGGTCCAAGCTCCTGGCCCCTGCGCTCCAGGATCGCATCACGCTGTTGCTCAACCATGTCATGTCCCGCGAGCCGGTCGCCACCGCGCGCCTGGCCCCGCACACGGGCAAGACGCTGCGGCTGCGCCTGGTGGGTTGGCCGGCCATGCTGCCGGCCGCGCCGGACCTGCGGCTGCGCATCACCCCGGCCGGTCTTTTAGAACGGTTGGGCGACGAGGATGGCCCTAGGCAAGAACCGGACCTGCTCATTGAACTCGACGCGTCGAATCCGGCGGCGGCGGCCTTCGCGGCCCTGTCCGGTGCCCGGCCCGAGGTGCGGGTGGACGGCGATGCGCAACTGGCCGGCGACTTCAACTGGTTGATCGATCACGTGCGCTGGGACATCGAGGACGACCTCGCCGCCATCACCGGTCCGGCGGTGGCGCACCAGCTGGGTCGCTTCGGACGCGCCGTCGCGGGCGCGATGGCGACCCTGGCCCGCCAGGCGGGCCGTTTCATGCCGGACGGCCAGGGCCGGGCATGAGGTCCGGGAATCCGGTCCGGGCATGAGGTATCTGTCCCGCCTTCTGGTCATCGTCTGGACCCTCTACCGATTCGGGCTGGACGAGCTGGCGTTGTCGACGCTCAAGCGTCGGCGTTTCCGCTTCCTGCGCCGGCTGATCTCGGTCGGCCGCGCTTGGGACCAGCCGCGCGGCGTGCGGCTGCGGCTCGCGCTGGAGCGGCTCGGGCCGATCTTCGTCAAGTTCGGCCAGCTGCTGTCGACGCGGCGCGACCTGGTGCCGCCGGACATGATCGAGGAGCTGTCCAAGCTGCAGGACAACGTGCCTCCATTCCCGGCCGAGCTGTCCCGCGAACTGATCGAGCGTGCCTTCGGGCGCCGCATCGAGGAGCTTTTCGCCACCTTCGAGGCCGAGCCGGTGGCCAGCGCCTCGATCGCGCAGGTCCACTTCGCGACGCTGATGGATGGGCGGGAGGTCGCGGTGAAGGTGCTGCGGCCGGGGATGCTCGACATCATCGAGGACGACCTGGCGCTGATGCGCACCGTCGCGGGCTGGGTGGAGCGCTTCTCCGCCGACGGGCGCCGGCTCAAGCCGCGCGAGGTCGTCGCCGAATTCAATACCTACCTGCACGACGAACTGGACCTGGTGCGCGAGGCCGCCAACGCCGCCCAGCTGCGCCGCAACATGCAGGACCTGCACCTGGTGCTGGTGCCGGAGATGATCTGGGAGCTCTGCCGGAGCGAGGTCATCGTGATGGAGCGCATGCGCGGCGTGCCGATCTCGCAGCTCGAGCGCCTGCGGGAGGCCGGCGTCGACATCAAGAAGCTGGCCCGCGACGGCGTCACGATCTTCTTCACGCAGGTCTTCCGGGACGGCTTCTTCCACGCCGACATGCACCCGGGGAACATCCAGGTCAGCCTGGATCCGCACACCTTCGGCAACTACGTGGCGCTGGACTTCGGGATCATCGGCACGCTCACCGAGGTCGACAAGGATTACTTGGCGCAGAACTTCATCGCCTTCTTCCGTCGCGACTACAAGCGCGTGGCGGAACTCCACATCGAGTCCGGCTGGGTGCCGCCAGAGACCCGCGTCGATGAACTGGAAGGGGCGGTGCGCACCGTCTGCGAGCCGCATTTCGACAAGCCGCTGAAGGACATCTCGCTCGGCCAGGTGCTGATGCGGCTGTTTCAGATCTCCCGCAGATTTAACGTGGAGATTCAGCCGCAGCTGGTTTTGCTGCAAAAAACGCTGCTCAACATTGAAGGATTGGGCAGGCAGCTCGATCCTGATCTGGATCTCTGGGCCACGGCCAAGCCCTTCCTCGAGCGCTGGATGGATGAGCAGGTGGGCTGGCGCGCCTTCGTGCGGCAGCTGAAGAAGGAGGCGCCGCGATTCGCGCAGATGGTGCCGGAATTCCCCCGCCTGATGCACGAGGTGCTGCGCCAGCGCGCCGAAGGCGGGCATTCGGACCTGACGCGGCAACTGCTGCTGGAGCAGCGGCGGACCAACCATCTGCTCCAGACGCTGCTGTGGGGCATCGGCGGATTCACACTCGCGCTGGTGGCGACCCAATTGGTGATGCGCTGGATCGACTGACCGCGCTTGTGCGGCCGGGAGGCGGGAGGCGCGAGGCGGGAAGCACGAGGCGGGGGGATCAGACCGCGTAGTCGGCGAATTCCTGCTTCAGGCGGGCGCGCAGCAGGGTGCGGACGCGGTTCACCCGTGAGCGCACGGTGCCGATCGGGATCGCCTGCAGCGCGGCGACCTCGCGGTAGGACTCTTCCTGCAGGCAGGCCAGGTCGAAGGTGCAGCGCAGGTCGGGTGACAAGCCCGACAGCGTGACGTCGACGATGCCGGCCAGTTGCCGATAGGCGACCTGCTGGCTGACATCCTTCCTGCCGTCGCGCGCGTGGTGGACCGATTCGCCGTCCCGCGTGTGCGGCGCGTCGTCCAGGCTTTCCATCTGACGATTGCGTTTGGCACAGCGCGCCACATGGTTGCGCGCGACGTTGGCCGCGATGCCGAAGAACCAGGTCTCGACGGTGGAGCGGCCCTGGAAGCGGTCGGCGCAGCGGGTGGCCTCGAGCATGGCGTCCTGGATGATGTCGTCGAGCTCGCCGGGCGAGCGCTCGTAGCGCCGCAGGAAGCGCTTGAGCTTGCTGGAATCGCTGCGTGCGTCGTGGGCGATCTTGATGATGTGGGACAGGACCAGTTGCTGGCGCTGCCGGGCCAGTTCCGGATCGACCGGTTCGTCAGGCGCGGCGTGCGGCGCGCAGGCGGCGGCGCTGGAGGGGTGGGGCGCGGCGCTCGTCGCCCCGGACTTCGCAAGGGGGCCGGGCGGGCGGGCCGTGGCGTCGGTGTGATGGCTCATGGACAGACTCGAAGAAGATCCGGTGGGCCTCTCCCGGAGCCAGTGGCTCCCTGGGACAGGGGAGGAAAGGGCGCGCCGCGCCAGACAGGTCACCGTGGATGGCCCCACTGCAGCACCTCGACCGCCAGCCGGTCGTCGTGCTCGACCAACCGTCCGATGCCGAGCTCGGTGCCGTGCGCGACGATGCGCACGAGGGCCGGCGTCGAGGTGTCCAGCGGGACGATCCGGCCCGCCGCGAGGCCGCTCAGTTCGCCGACGGTCATGGCGACGCGGCCGACGATGAAATCCAGGTCTACGGTCAGGGCATCCACGTTGCGGGGCTCCGGTGGCGGTGGCAGGGCGTGGAGGGGATTGGAAAGGGAGCCCCTTGGCGGCCCCATCCCTGGAACTCGCGTGAGACATGCGCCCCATGACCCAAATGGAGGAACTGACCCGCAGATATCTGGTGAAAAGGGGGCGGATCCCCCATCGCGGGTGCCGCTGAAACGGGGTGTCCGGGGGGCGGGGAGGACCCTGGGCAGCAGTCCCCGAGGTTCCGGGGATAATCCGCGCGCAATTTTTTGTGCGCCGGATTCCTGCGCTCCCGCCTTCCCCGCATTCCCAAGGCCCGCTGCCATGCTCCTGACCCTGGTCATCCTTTACCTGCTTGTCACCATCGCGATCGGCCTGTGGGCCGCCAAGCGGGTGAAGAACACGGCGGACTTCGCCATCGCCGGCCGGCACCTGCCGCTGGTGATGATCATCACCACCACCTTCGCGACCTGGTTCGGCTCCGAGACGGTGCTGGGCATCCCGGCCAAGTTCGTGCAGTCGGGCCTGAACGGCGTGGTCGAGGATCCGTTCGGCGCGGGTTCGTGCCTGATCCTGGTGGGCCTGTTCTTCGCGGCCAGGCTCTACAAGATGACGCTGCTGACGATCAGCGACTACTACCGCGAGCGCTACGGCCGCGTGGTCGAGGTGGTCTGCAGCTTCATCATCATCCTGTCCTACCTCGGCTGGGTGGCGGCGCAGGTGACCGCGCTGGGGCTGGTGTTCAAGCTGCTGTCCGGCGGCGCGATCAGCATCCCGGTGGGCATGATGATCGGCACGGCGTCGATCCTGGCCTACACGCTGTTCGGCGGCATGTGGTCGGTGGCGGTGACCGACTTCATCCAGATGATCATCCTGGTGGTGGGGCTGTCGCTGATCGCCTGGTTCGCGGCCGACATGGCCGGCGGCGCCGACAAGGTCATCGCGCTGGCGTCGAGCCAGGACATGTTCCGCTTCCTGCCCGAGCCGAGCTTCCACGACGTCGTGTTCTTCGTCGGCGCGGCCATCACGATGATGCTGGGATCGATCCCGCAGCAGGACGTGTTCCAGCGCGTCATGTCCGCCAAGGACGTCAAGGCGGCGACCCGCGGCCCGGTCATCGGCGGCATCTGCTACATCCTGTTCGCCTTCGTGCCGATGTTCATCGTCGTGAGCGCGCTGATCATCATGCCCACCGAGGCCAAGCAGCTGATCGCCGAGGACCCCCAGCAGGTGATCCCCACGCTGGTGATCGACAAGATGCCCTTCGTGATGCAGGTGATCTTCTTCGGCGCGCTGCTGTCGGCGCTGAAGTCGACCGCCTCGGCCACGCTGCTGGCGCCGTCGGTGACCTTCGTCGAGAACATCTGGCGCCAGTTCTTCCCGCGCGTGTCCGACAAGCAGGAACTGCGCACGATGCGCATCGCGGTGCTGCTGTTCTCGGTCTGCGTCTGCGCCTACGCGATCGCGCTGCAGGGCACCTCGATCTACGAGATGGTCTCCAGCGCCTACCAGGTCACGCTGGTCGGCGCCTTCGTGCCGCTGCTGTTCGGCCTCTACTGGAAGCGCGCGACGACGCAGGGCGCGATCTTCGCCATCGTGCTGGGCGTGCTGACCTGGATCCTGTTCCTGATGACGCCGGCGGGCGAGCAGTTCCCGGCCCAGCTGGCGGGCCTGCTGGCCGGCATCGTGGGCATGCTGGTGGGCTCGCTGGGGCCGCAGGCGATCCGCGACGTGCACGGCAGCCACCACCGCCTGGCCGGTGCGGCGTCGGCGGGCCACTCTATATAATTTCGGGTTTTTGACCCGGTAGTCCCTCAAATGCCGATCTACGCCTATCGCTGCGGCGCCTGCGGCCACGCCAAAGACGTGCTGCAGAAGCTGTCCGACGCTCCGCTGACCGTCTGCCCCGCCTGCGGCGCGGAGAGTTTTTCGAAGCAGGTCACCGCCGCCGGTTTCCAGCTCAAGGGCTCGGGCTGGTACGTGACGGACTTCCGCGGCGGATCGGGCGGCGCCAGCGCACCGGCGTCGCCGGCCGCCGCGCCGGCTGCGGGTGGCGAGGCCGCCCCGGCCTCCGGCGGGACCGCCGCCGCCTCGTCCGAGTCCTCCTCCGGCACGTCGGCCCCGTCGGGCACCGCCTGCGGCGGTTCCTGCGCCTGCCACTGACGCCGAGGCCGGACCCAGGCATGAGAAAGTACATCATCACCGGCCTGCTGGTCTGGCTCCCGCTCGCGATCACCGTCTGGGTCCTGCTGTGGATCCTCGGCATGATCGACGGCGTCTTCGTCTGGCTGCTGTCGGCGGTCGGCGCGGTGCTGCCGCTGTCGGCGCAGACCTCGCTCAAGCAGCTGCATGACATCCCCGGCCTGGGGGTGGTCGTCATGGTCGCGCTGCTGATGCTGACCGGCATGTTCGTGGCGAACATCTTCGGCCAGTGGTGGCTGCGTCAATGGGACCGGCTGCTCTACAAGATCCCCATCGTCAAGAGCATCTACAGCTCGGTCAAGCAGGTCTCGGACACGCTGTTCTCCTCCAGTGGCAACGCCTTCCGCGAAGCCGTGCTGGTGCCGTACCCGCACCAGGGCTCGTGGACCATCGCCTTCGTCACCGGCAAGCCAGGCGGCGAGGTGGCCCAGCAGCTGGGCACGCTCAGCGGCGCGGAGCCGGAGGAGCATGTCGCGCTGTACGTGCCGACGACGCCGAACCCGACCTCCGGCTTCTTCCTGATGATGCCCCGCGCGCAATTGCGGCCTTTGGCGATGAGCGTCGATGAGGCGCTCAAATACATCATCTCGATGGGGGTGGTCGCTCCTCAGGGGGAGCCGGCCATCGTCCTGCCGAGCGAGGTCGCCCGAAATTGACCGGGCTGAGCGCCCCGGCAAGCGCTCAGTCCTGAGGGTCCGCGGGACCCCGCCAGCGCCCATTCCCTGAATCCGTCCTTCCCGCGCCGGCCGCGCGCGTTGCGATCCGCATCGACGCCCCGCCGCCAGCGCCGTCCCGACACTCGAAATTTCCGGAGAACTCCATGCGTACCTGCTATGCCGGCCAAGTCAGCGAGAAGCTGCTGGACCAGACCGTGACCCTGATGGGCTGGGCCCATCGCCGCCGCGACCATGGCGGCGTGATCTTCATCGACCTGCGCGACCGTGAAGGCCTGGTCCAGATCGTCTGCGACCCGGACCGCCCCGAGATGTTCAAGGTGGCCGAAGAGGTCCGCAACGAGTTCTGCGTGAAGATCGTCGGCAAGGTGCGCGCGCGCCCGGCCGGCACCGAGAACGCCAACCTGGTCAGCGGCAAGGTCGAGGTGCTGTGCCACGAGCTGGAAGTGCTGAACCCGTCGGTGACGCCGGCCTTCCCGCTGGACGACGAGAACATCTCCGAGACGACGCGCCTGACGCATCGCGTGCTGGACCTGCGCCGCCCGTACATGCAGAACAACCTGATGCTGCGCTACCGCGTGGCGATGGAGGCGCGCAAGTTCCTGGACGAGCACGGCTTCGTCGACATCGAGACCCCGATGCTGACCAAGAGCACGCCGGAAGGCGCGCGCGACTACCTGGTCCCGTCGCGCGTGCATGACGGCATGTTCTTCGCGTTGCCGCAGTCGCCGCAGCTGTTCAAGCAGCTGCTGATGGTGGCGGGCTTCGACCGCTACTACCAGATCACCAAGTGCTTCCGCGACGAGGACCTGCGCGCCGACCGCCAGCCCGAGTTCACGCAGATCGATATCGAGACCTCGTTCCTGAACGAGGAAGAGATCCGCGCGATGTTC
This sequence comes from Mitsuaria sp. BK041, assembly GCF_014193085.1. NCBI lineage: Bacteria > Pseudomonadati > Pseudomonadota > Betaproteobacteria > Burkholderiales > Sphaerotilaceae > Roseateles > Mitsuaria sp. BK041. The sequence continues at coordinate 699,957 of NZ_JACHYT010000001.1, forward strand.
GAGGGCATGATCCGCCACGTCTTCCGCAAGGCGCTGAACGTCGAGCTGGGCGACTACCCGGTCATGAAGTACGCCGAGGCCATGCACCGCTTCGGCTCGGACAAGCCCGACCTGCGGGTGAAGCTAGAGTTCACCGAGCTGACCGACGTGATGGGCGACGTCGACTTCAAGGTCTTCTCCGGTCCGGCCACGACGCCGGGCGGCCGCGTGGTCGCGCTGCGCGTGCCGGGCGGCGCGACGATGAGCCGCGGCGAGATCGACAGCTACACCGAGTTCGTGAAGATCTACGGCGCCAAGGGCCTGGCCTGGATCAAGGTCAACGAGACGGCCAAGGGCCGCGAGGGCCTGCAGTCGCCGATCGTGAAGAACCTGCACGACAAGGCCGTGGCCGACATCCTGTCGCGCACCGGCGCCCAGGACGGCGACCTGATCTTCTTCGGCGCCGACAAGGCCAAGATCGTCAACGACGCCATCGGCGGACTGCGCCTGAAGATCGGTCACAGCGAGTTCGGCAAGTCCACCGGCCTGTTCGAGGACAAGTGGGCGCCGCTTTGGGTGGTCGACTTCCCGATGTTCGAGGAAGACGAGGAGAACAAGCGCTGGGCCGCGGTCCATCACCCGTTCACCGCGCCGAAGGACGGCCATGAGGACCTGATGGTCACCGACCCCGGCAAGTGCGTGGCCAAGGCCTACGACATGGTGCTCAACGGCTGGGAACTGGGCGGCGGCTCGGTGCGTATCCACCGTGCCGACGTGCAGGCCAAGGTCTTCGAGGCGCTCAACATCAGCCCCGAGGAGCAGCGCGTGAAGTTCGGCTTCCTGCTGGATGCGCTGCAGTACGGCGCGCCGCCGCACGGCGGCCTGGCCTTCGGCCTGGACCGCCTGGTCACGCTGATGACCAAGGCCGAGTCCATCCGCGACGTGATCGCCTTCCCGAAGACGCAGCGCGCGCAGTGCCTGCTGACCGGCGCGCCGTCGTACGTGGACGAGAAGCAGCTGCGCGAGCTGCACATCCGCCTGCGCAACCCGGGCGCGGCTTCGGCCTGATCGCCGGGCACGGTGGCCTTCCCGCCACCGTCGCCAGGAACAACGCCTTGAGGCTCAGGCCGTCGGGGCGTTGTCGTTTTCGCGGCGGCATGGCGCGTGCCGCGCCAACCGCGCCGGGTCGTCAGAGCACCGCCTGGCCGGCCCCGGTCAGGACGGTGATCGTGTCGGTGGGCCGCAGGTCCGCCAGCGTGATCGTCAGCTCGGGCTGGTTGAAGTCGCCATTGCCGTGGGCGTCGATCAACAGCTCGACCTGGCCCTGCGCATCGACGCCGCGGCGGATGAAGCGGTCCTCGCCGCCGGCGGGGACGCCGCGCAGCAGCTGCGTCAGGTCGAGCCGGTCGCCCTGGGCATTGCTGTAGTCCAGCACCGTGTCATGGCCGGTCTGGCCGGCCTGCCAGCGGAAGGTGTCGGCGCCGCCACCGCCGATCAGCACGTCGTTGCGCGAGCTGGCGACGATCACGTCGTTGCGCTGGCTGCCGATGACCATCGTTTCCAGGTGGTCGCCGCTGTGCTGGAACTCGCGGCCATCGAGGATCAGCCGGTCCCCCACGTCCATCTGCACGACCAGCGGCGCATCGCCGTTGGCCGCCAGCGTGGCCGAGGTCAGCGTCAGCGTGTTGGCCGCGCCGTTGTCCATCCACACCTGAGCCAGGCCCTTCACGCCGCCGGAGAAGGCGCCGAAGTCGAGGTTCGCATCGCCCGAGACGTACAGCGCGTCATGGCCCAGCAGGCCGTCGATGCGGCTCACCTCGCGCTCGCCCGAGTAGGTCAGCACGTCGTTGCCGGCGGTGCCCAGCAGCGACTGCACGGCCGGCGTGGCGGTGCCGTCCTTGTCGAGGAAGACGAGGAACTCGTTGTACATGGCCTGCTGGTAATAGGCGGTGTCCGTGCCATTCGCCCAGTTGCCGTGCCAGCCGAGCTTCCACTGCGCACTGGTCGGGAACTGACTCGGCAGCGTGCCGTCGGAGGCCACCCGGATCCCCTCCTCGAAGATGACCTGCTTCGCATCGACGTAGTTCAGCGAGGCGGTGCCGGCGCCCGCGTTCCCGGCGTGGGCCTCGAAAACGACGTCATTGGCATGGCCCAGCAGCGCATTGCTCGACGGCAGCGGCTGCACGAGGCGACCATCCCCGCTGGCTGTCATGACGTCGAAGTAGTAGTTGTTCCAGGCGGGGTAATGGCTGCTGAGCCGGTCGTTGTCGGTGCCACCCAGGTTGAACAGCGTGCCGAAGCCCGTGCCTTCGGACTGGACCTTGGTGTAGACCGCCACGCTCCGCCAGTCGTCCGCCGCGACGCCGTTGGCCACCATGTAGTCGTTGTTCTTGCCGTTGCGACCGTTGTTGAAGCTGATGGCGGCTGAGCCATCGGCGCGCTGCACGACCTGTCCCGCGTCGACGATGACGCCCTGCCTGGCCAGGTCCGTCTGCGTCATGTCACGCCCGTTGCCGGACTGGTCGTACCACTGGGTCACGAAGCCCTTGTCCGAGGCGCCGCGGCCGACGAAGTCGAGCAACGCGGTGCGGTCGAGCTCGCCATTGAGGTCGAAGCCGATGTCCTGCTCGGCGTTGTCGGAACCGCGCCGCACCCGGATCGCGAAGTCGTTCTGGTGCGGGTTCAGGTCGCGCAGGCCGTAGGCCGCCTGCAGCCGGTTGACGTCGATCTCGTTGATGTTGCCGATGCCCAGGCCGTCGGCGATCCGTCCCGCCGTCGCGTCCTCCAACCGGACGACGACCTTCTCGTTCACCTCGCGGTAGTGGTCGCCGTTCACCGTGAAGCGGACCAGCTTGCTGGTCTCGCCCGCGGCGAAGCTGAGCAGGCCGGTGCTGGCGCCGCTGAAGTCGGCGGCCGAGGCGAGGGCGGCACCGCTCGAGCCGGCCGAGCTGGCGCCGCGGTCCACGGCGAAACGGACGCTGCCGGCCTCGCTCAGGTCGCCGTCGCGGGTGACCATGAACACCATCTCGCGGCTGCCGTCGGTGCCTTCGATCACATGCGAGTCGGAGATGCTGTACGTGGCGCCCGCGGTCACGCTGTCGGCGGTCTTCACCGTCACGTTGCCCGCCAGGTCGGCCGACGTGACCCGCACGTGCACCGGGTCGCCGGCGTCGAAGCGGTGGCGTTCGCCCGCCACCGGCGTGGCCGTGGCGGTGTCCACGCGCCACTGGCCGGCGGCGTCGGAGTGGGTCACGTAGCGTAGCTCGTAGCCGTTGGCGATGTTGTCGTCGGTGTCGATCTCGACGGTCACCTCGACCCGCGCGTCCGTCGTGCCGGACAGCACCGGACGGGGCTGGACCGTGTCGCCGATGGCCACCACGCTGGCCGGCGGATGCGTGTCGACGGTGAGCTCGAGCGCGCCGGAGGTCAGGCCATCGGCCACGGCGCCGAAGCGGTACACGCCGTCCTCGAGCCCGGCGCCGGCGAGCTGCAATTCCCACCGGCCGTTCCCGTCCGCCACGACCGTGCCCAGGACTTCGTTGCCTGCCATCACGCCGTCGCCGTCGGCGTCGAGGAACACCGTGACCGTCGCTCCCGCCGCGGCGTAGCCCTTGAGGATCAGCGGCGCCGCGGCGGAGCCGTTGGCCGAGGTGACGCCGTCGTACGGCGACAGGCCGGAGTCGCTGTCGCGGCTGAGCAGGATGGCGGGCGTGCCGGCGGGCCGCACCTCCAGCGTCACCTGCGAGGCCACGGCGCTGACGTTGCCCGCCAGGTCGGTGGCGGTGATCTCGACATGGCGTGTGCCCACCACGGCGCCCGCGCCCGCGCTGTAGGCCAGCTGCTCCAGCAGCGCGCGCGTCATGTCCGCGGTGAGCGTCATCGACGGGACGACGGTGAACAGCACCGTGCCGTCCGGCGAGCGCTCGCAGGTGATGCCGTAGCGCAGTCCGGGCGTCGAGGTGGTGGCCTCGACGGACGAGGCGGTCCCCATGCTCAGCATGCCGGCGGTCTGTTCCGGGTCGGCGCGGTCATACAGGCCGAAGCGCTCCAGGCGGTCGGCGTTGGCGGGGTCGTCCGCATCGGTCGCGACGAAGGCGCCGCCCACCTCGCTGCTGAAGCGGAACTGGAGGCGGACGATGCCGTTGGCCTCGGTGATCTCGGTCTTGGACGGCATCGCGAGCGGGAAGGCGATCGGCAGGCCCGGCGACACCGTCACCGTCCGGTCGAGGCCGGGCGCGGGGCCGTTGAGGTCGATGACCGGGGCGGTGCGGTCGACGATGAACAGGCTCGTGGCCGTGCCGGTCCGGCCGAGGTGGTCGGTGACGGTGATCTGGTACGAGCGGGGGCCTTCCAGCGCGAGCGGCGAGGTGTCGATCAGCCGCAGGGAGTCCAGCAGGGCCTGCGTCTGCGCCAGGCTGGCGGCAGAGCCGTCGGCCAGCACGAACTGGTAGCGATCCGCCAGCGCCATCGCCCGCCACTGGACGCCGGCCACGGTGATCGTGAGGTCGACCTGGCCCAGCTGGGTGATCACGCCGCCGTCCAGACAGCCGAGATGGTCGTCCGGGCTGACGCTCTCGCCGCTGATGTCGATCGTCACCTGCTGGAACGTCGCGTCCGGATTGGTGTGGGACAGCGTGCCGCCCGGCGCCAGCAGCGGCTGCGGCGTGGCGAGGTCGTGGATCACCGTCTCGGCGTCGACGCCGGCCAGCAAGCCGTTGAGGTCCAGCGAGGGCACGTGGTTGTCCATCACCACCGACACCTGCGACTCGGCGCTGACGTTGCCGGCGAGGTCGACCACGGACAGCGCGATCACGCGCTCGCCTTCGCGCGGGCGGCCCATGGTGTTGCTCAGGCGGATCGCGTTGGACAGCGCCGCGGCGTCGGAGCCGGTCAGCGCGGTGCCGTCGGAACGCCAGATCGACAGGCTGGCGGTGTCGGCGTCGTAGCGGTAGGAGAGACCGGCCAGGCCGCCGATCTCGATGTTGTCCCTCGCCGTGCTGACGTCGAGGTCCAGGGCCTGGTCCAGCTGGAGCTTGTCGTTGATCGGGTCGAATCCGACGCCGGTGATCCGCACGCGCAGCGCGCTGAGGTCCTGCGCGGTCAACGCGTCCTGCGTCGCGGTGAGGGCGACGCCCGGCGCCAGCTGGAAGCGGTCAACGACGCTGGTGACCGTCGTCTGGAGCCCTGCGGTCGAGGAGAGATCGAGATCGTCCGCGCGCGTCTGGAGGACGAATCGCAGCGTGGTGATCTCGCTGGCCCCTTGGGCATTGATCTGTCGCGCCAGGACGGTCTGCGCGCCGTCCTGCGTGAACTGCGAGGCGGGGATGGTGTCGTCCTGGCCGTCCTGCCAGGTCAGGCCCAGGTCCAGGCTGAACTGCCAGGTCGCCTTGTCCGCGAGGCCGGAGATCCTCACGCGCGCGTCGTTGGTGTGGAGGTCGGTGGCGGACAGGCCGGAATCGTGAACCAGCGCGAGATGGGGCGCGTCCGGGGGAGGGACCGGATCAACCGGATCCACCGGGTCGACCGGATCCACCGGATCAACCGGATCCACCGGATCGACCGGATCGACCGGATCGACCGGATCAACCGGATCAACCGGATCAACCGGATCAACCGGATCAACCGGATCAACCGGATCAACCGGATCGACCGGATCGACCGGATCAACCGGATCAACCGGATCAACCGGATCAACCGGATCAACCGGATCAACCGGATCAACCGGATCAACCGGATCAACCGGATCGACCGGATCGACCGGATCAACCGGA
>NZ_JACHYT010000001.1:705803-3754962 GCF_014193085.1 Mitsuaria sp. BK041
GGATCAACCGGATCGACCGGATCGACCGGATCAACCGGATCAACCGGATCAACCGGATCGACCGGATCGACCGGATCGACCGGGTCAACCGGATCGACCGGGTCAACCGGATCGACCGGGACAACCGGATCGACCGGGTCGACGGGATGAATCGGATCAACCGGGTGATCAGGGTCGGAGGGAACAACGGGATCCACCGGTTGCTCGGGTCTGACGGGGTCCACCGGCGGCATCGGATCGGAGGGAAGCTCCGGGTCGGCCGGATGGACCGGCTGTTCGGGCTCGACCGGGACGACCGGGTCGGCCGGCGGCCGGGGGACGTCGGGGGGGCCCGGATCGACGGGGGGCTGAGGATCGGATGGGCGCGGCGGGTGACCGTCACCGGCACCGCCGTGGGTGCCGCCACCGCCGCCGCCACCGCTCGCGGCCGCCGCGATGCTGGCGCCCATCAGCGCGACACCGGGCCAGACCCAGCCGCCCTCGGCTGGGCCGGCGGACGCCGCCGCGACGGACCGCGGCGTGTCCGCTCGCGCGCCGCCGCAGTCGGCGGCGTTCGATGCGGCGCTCTCCGGCGACGTGGCTTGGGGGAGGCACTCGGCCGGCGCCGGCGCGTCGCTTGCGGCAGCGGCCTCGTCGCTGGTGGACGCTGCAGTCGCGGTCTCGGCCTCAGCGGCGGGCGTCGATTCGTCGTCGGCCTCGCGTCTCGGGCGCGGCAGCGGGCGGTTTTTCTCCGGGGTGGACGACGGCGGGAGGGCGCGCGGATGCGGCGCGGTGGCCGGCGAGGCGGGGAAGGTGGGGGACGTGGTAGCCGGTTCGGGCTGGCTGGGCGAGGGGGTCGGAGCGGCGTTCATGGCGACTAGCACGGATGGATGGAATGCCGGCAGTCTCCGAGGTCCGAACCTGAGGGGCGATGGCTGAAACGGGTGTGATTCCTGTAGCCGAATAGCAAGTTCATGTCAGTCATAGGCCCCTGCCATGACTTGAAGAGGTGGGGCTCCGACGATTCCCCTCGCCGAGCGCTAGCCTGATGAAGCCAATCCTCAGGCGTTTATGCTTCCGCCTTCCCCCGGACGGGGCGGCTTCGGACGGAATGGACATGGCGATCGGCGAGCGGGGCGAGGGCGGCGGCAAGGGCAGGGGCGGGCGGACGCGTCCCGCGGGCGCGCGGCGCGGCGGTGGCGCCGTCACCCGGACGGCGCTGTCGCCGCAGGCGCGTTGGGAGCGGCTGGTGATGCGCCGCCCCGGGCTGGCCTTGCCGCGGCTCCAGCGCCTGATCGCGCGCGAGGACGAACCGCCTTTCCAGGCGCTGCTGGGCGCCTTCTTCATCCTTGAGCGCTGGGGCCGCGGGCCTGAACTCCAGGCCGAGCTGGAGCGCGCTTTGGCGCGCGCGCTGCAGCACCGCCTGCTGGAAGAGGCCGCCGAGCTCAGCGAGGCGCTGGGCCGCATGCATTACCAGCGCGGCGACTACGTCCAGGCCTGCAACGCCTGGAGCCAGACCCTGGAGCTGGCCGACGACGAGACCCGCTGGGCCTGCCTGGCCCGCATCGGCCTGGCGCACCTGTGCTTCGCGCTGGGCGACTGGGCGCGCGGCGGTCGCGTGCTGGACCAGGCCGAGCTGCACTACCCGCAGCTGGGCGACGACCCCTACATGCGCTCCAAGATCGCGCTGAACCGCGCGGTGTCGCTGCGCGCGACGCAGGGCCCGCAGGCCGCGCTGCCGCGCCTGGACGAGGCCCGCGCCGACGCGCGCGCCGTCGGGCACCGCGACTACGAGGCCGAGGCCATGTGGCATCACGCGCGCTGCGCCCGCGACAGCGGCGCCCTCGACCACGCGCTGGCGCTGGCGCTCCAGGCCGAGGATCTCTCGCGCCGCAGCCGCTATCGCTGGCTGCAGGCGCAGACGCTTTTGCTGGTCAGCGAGCTGCGCCGCGGTGCAGAGGCGGTGGCGGCCGCGCAGCAGGCGCTCGCGCTGGGCGAGGCGATCCAGTCGCGCTCGCTGCAGGCGGCGGCGCATGGCCGGCTCGGGCAGTTGATGGCCGAGCAGGAGCAGCTCGGGCCGAGCTGGTACCACCAGCAGCAGCGGCAACGCCTGGAGGCGACGCTGGGCCAGACGGAGTTGCCCGCGCGCCTGGAGCAACTGGCGCGCTTCGACACGGACCCGCATGGCGCGGAGGGGCTGCTGCTCGCGCTTGGCCGGTCCTCCGCCGTGGTGGCCTCCATCGCCGAGGTCGAGGCGCAGTGGCAGCAGGCGCGGCCCCGTTTGATGGAGGCGCTGGCGCTGACCGGACTGGAACTGCGATGGACGCCGGGCGGCCTGGCCGGCGGGCGGATCGAGCGCAACGATCGCTCGTCGCAGCTGCTGACCTTGCGCGACGCGAGCGGCGGGGCGGTCGGCGCGCTGGTGCTCGAACGCGCCACTGGCGCCGTCTGGTCGCGCGCCGATCGCAGCCGCGCCGAGCGGCTCGCGGGGTGGCTGCAGCGGCTGATCGCGCAGCTGCCGCTGCCGGGCGCGACCGCCGCCGCCATCGAGACGGTCGACCCCGCCGAGCAGGCCCGTGCGCTCGTGGCGACCCTGGAGCGCCTGTCCGGCGAGACCGACGCCGCGGTCCAGGCGGCCGGGCTGCCACAGGCGCTGGCGCTCGCGCGGCGGCTCGCCGCGCGGCTCGGCTGAGGCGCCCCGTCACGGCCGCGGCGGGCGACCGCGCCGCAGCCGCGACGAGCGCTTCAGACCACCGCCTGGCCCGCGATCACGAGATGGAGCGGGTCGCTCGCCCACAGCGCGGCCGGCGCGATCGTCCGGCCGTCGTCGCCGATGCCGCCGTCGTCCGGCCCGTCGATCAACAGCTCAGCCTGCACGCGTGACGTGACGCCGCGGAGGACGCGTGCCTCGACGCCTTGCAGCCGGTCCAGGTCGACCACCGGGAGGCTGCCGATACCCAGGCCGTCGTCGATCCGACCGTGAACCGGCGCCTCGAGCCGGATCCCGACCTCCTCGATCACCCCCCGCTCGCCCTGGACGGTGAAGCGGATCGTCTTGACGGTCTCGCCGGCCGCGAAGCTCAGCAGGCCGGCGCTCGGGCCGGAGAAGTCGATGCCACCGGCCAGCTCGTCGGCGGATTGGCTGGCCGTCGTGGACGCGCGGTCCACCGCGAAGCGCACGCTGCCCGCCTCGCCCAGGTCACCGCTGCGCGTCACCGTGAACACCAGCTGGGTGGTGCCGTCCGCTCCGTCGACAAGCTGCCCGTCCGAGAGGCTGTACACCGTATCCGCAGCGACGGCGCTCGCGGTCCGGGTCGTGACGTTGCCCGCGCGATCGGTCGCCAGCACGCGCAGGTGGACCGTGTCGCCGCCGTCGAATCGACGCGCCGCTCCCGCGACCGGTGTCGCGGTGGCCGTGTCCAGCTGCCACTGCCCGTCGGCGTCCGCGCGCGTGAGGTAGCGCACTTCGTAGCCGTTGGCGGGGTTGCCGTCGGTGTCGAGTTCGACGGTGACGCTCACATTCGCCTCGGTCTTGCCGCCCAGCACCGGGCGGGGACGCACCGTGCTGCCGATGTCGAGGACGCTGTCCGGCGCGCTGGCGTCGACCGTGACCGCCAGGAGCGCCGACGTGAAGCCGCTCGCGACCGCGCCGAAGCGATGCGTGCCGTCCGCGAGCGCGGCGCCGGTGAGCGTGTATTGCCAGCGGCCGGCGCTGTCCGCCACCACCGTGCCCAGCGCCTCGCCCGCCTCGAGCAGGCCGTTGTCGTCGGCATCGCGGAACAGCGTCACCGTCGCGGCCGCCGCGGCGAAGCCGGCGAGTGTCAGCGGCGAGGCCGCGCTGCCGTTGGCGAAGGTGAGTTCGTCATGGGCCGACGCACCGGTGTCGCTGCCGCGGCCGAGCTGCACGACCGGCGTGCCGATCGGCTTCACGTCCAGCGTTGCCACCGTGGGGACGATGCTGACGTTGCCGGCGCGGTCCGTCGCGGTGATCTCCACCTGGCGGACGCCCGGGACCTGGCCGATGCCGCATTTGTAGGCCAGACGCTCAAGCAGCGTCTGCGTGACGTTCTCGGTCAGTGTCATGTTCGGCGTGATGGTCACGACCACCGAGCCGTCGCCGGGACGCGTGTAGACCATGTCCATCAGCAGGCCCGGGAACCAGCCCACCGCCGAGTGGCTGAATGGCTGCCCCAGGTTGTCCATGAAGAGGAGCTGGTCCGGCTTGTCCAGGTCGTAGAAGCCGAAGATCTCCGTGTCGTTGCGCAGGTTCGGCGGGTAGTTGTTGGTGGGCGCGAGCGCGCCGGCGACCGCGCTGGTGAACTTGAGCTGCAGCTGGACGACGCCGCTGCTCTCGGTGACCTGGCTCCGGGTCGGCAGGCCGAGCGTGACGCCGATGGGCACGCCCGACACGGCCGTCAGGCTGGCATCGAGCCCCGGCGCCGCGCCGTTGAGGTCCAGGACCGGCGGCGTGGTGTCCAGCAACAGGACGCTGGTGGCCGAGCCGGTCCGGCCGAGGTGATCGGTGACCGTGACCTTGAACTGCCGGGGGCCTTCCTGCGGCTGCGCGGCGACGCTGCCCAGCGTCAGCGACTCGAGCAGCGCCTGCGTCTGGGCGGCGCTGGCCCAGCCGCCGTCCTCGAGGCGGAACACGAAGCGGTCGGCCGCGCGGCTCGCGTGCCACGCGGTGCCGGCCACGGTGAAGGAGGTGGCGGCCTGATCGAGCGCCGTTACCGTGCCGCCCACCCGGCTGCCCAGGACGTCGTCCCGGCTCGCGCCCGAGCCGCCGGCCTCGATCGTCACCTGCTGGAAGCGCGCGTCGGGATTGGCGTGCCGCAGGCCGGCGCCGTCCGGCAGCAGGGCACGCGGCGCGGTCAGCGTGCGGAAGGCGATGTCGGCGTCCAGGCCGGGCCGGGCGCCATTGAAGTCCAGCGTGGGGACGCGGGTGTCCACCATCACCGACACCTGCGCGTCGGCGCTGACGTTGCCCGCCACGTCGAGCAGGCTCAGGGTGACGGTCCGTTCGCCGTCGCGCGGCCGGGTCTGGAGGTTGTTCAGGCGGATCGCGTTGGTCAGCGCGGCGGCGTCGGAGCCGGTCAGCGCGCTGCCGTCGGCGCGCCAGATCGCCAGCGACGCGGTGGCCGCGTCGTAGCGGTAGGCCAGGTCGTCCAGGCCGCCGATGCGTACGCCCTGCGCCTGGCCGTCGCGGCTCAGGTCCAGGTCGCGGTCCAGGCGGAGGCGGTCGTTGAGCGGATCGAAGCCATCGCCGCCCAGGCGCAGGCGCAATTCATGGAGGTCTTGCGGGGTCAGGGCGGCTTCGGTGGCGGTGAGCGCGACACCGGTGGCGATCGTGGCGCGGTCGACGATGCGGTGCAGCGCCGACTGCGGGCCGGGCTGCGACGAGAGGTCCAGGTCGTCGGCGTGGGTGTAGAGGGCCAGGCGCAGCGCGCTGAGCCCGCTGCTGCCGTGGGCATTGGCCTGCCGCGCCAGCACCGTGTGCAGGCCGTCGCGGGTGAACAGCGCCGCGTCCACGCTGTTGCCCTGCCCGTCGTGCCAGGTCTGGCCGAGGTCCAGGCTGAACTGCCAGTGCGCGTCGGGCGCCAGCCCGGACACGATCACCCGCGCGTCGCGGGTGCGGTGGTCCACGGCGGACATCCCGGAGTCCTGCGCCAGCGCGAGCCGAACAGGCCCCGGGCGCTGGGCGGGATCCGGCTCGAACGGGTCGATGGGCGGGGTCGGATCCCCGCCCGGCTGAGCGGGCTCGGAGGGGCCTCCGGGGCGGGTGGGATCCTCCGGCAGCGGCGGTTCAGCCGGGCGAGACGGGTCCTCGGGGTGGCCCGTGCCCCCCGGACGAGTGGGGTTCCCGGGCTGCGAAGGATCCTCCGGATGGGAGGGATCCCCAGGCTGCGAGGGGTTCGTCGGGTCGGTGGGATCCGTAGGCCGGGTCGGGTCCGTCGGGCCAGCGGGATCGGCTGGATTGCCTGGATTGCCAGCATCGCCAGAGTTGCCGGAGCTGCCGGAGCCGCCGGAGTTGCCGGAGTTGCCGGAGCTGCCGGAGCTGCCGGAGCTGCCGGAGTTGCCGGAGCTACCAGAGCTACCAGAGCTACCAGAGCTACCAGAGTTGCCGGAGTTGCCGGAGTTGCCGGGGTCGGAGGGATTGGCGGGCGACGCGGGCTCCCCCGGCGTCGCCGGGTCCGTGGGCCGGCCCGGCCCGATGGCATGCGCCGGAGCGAAGGGGGCGTCATCGCGAGTACCGCGCAGGCCGCCGGCCATCACCCCGAACGCCCAAGGCGTGATCAGCCCCGCGCCGGGCCAGATCCAGCCGATGACGGGGCCGCGGTCGTCGTCGGTCGCCGCGCCGGGTGTCACCTCGGACCTCGTTCCGCAAGTGACGGCGGTGTTCTGGGCGTCGATGTTGGCGTTGGCCGGCGTCGGCGCGTCGGAGGCGGGGCAGTCGGGGATCGTCGTGTCGGCCGCCGGGGCCGTTGCAGAAGAGGCCGGCGACTGCTGTTCATCGCCGTTGGCCGAGGGGGCCACCCCCTCATCCGCCGGACGTCCGGCGCGATCGGCCCTCGACGTGGGGGTGCCTCGAGCTGGCGGCAAGGTCGCGGTCGGAGACGGCGACGGCGACGGCGACGGCGACGGGGGGAGGGGCGAGGCGGTCATCGCGGCCGAAGCGGCCGGCAGAGAGCGGGGATCGGACATGGGCAAAGGGGGTTCACCAAGGAAGCCCGCAGTGTTCCGGGCTGAAACCGCCCGATCGATGACCGGAAACGACGTGAGATTGGCGGTCCTTAGCAAAACCGAGTCGGTCGAGGCCCGCAGAAACACTGCTCCGGAAGGGCGAGGGGGTGAACCGGCGCGCGCGAGCGCCTCACCCGGGCGCACCGGACGAGGGCGGCGGCGCGCAGGATCAGAGGATCTCGTCGACCAGCGCCTTGCCCGCGACGGCGCCCGCCGCGAGGTAGGCGCCGACGCTGCTGCCGAGCTCGCCGGCCTCCTTCATCACGGTGCTCGCGCCGCTGGCCACCGCGTCCTTGACCTCGCCCGCCAGTTCCGCCACCTCGGACGCGCCGCTCGAGACCGCGTGGCCCACCGCCTTGGCGCCGTCCTCCAGCGCCTGCAGGCCTTCCTCGCTCCAATGGACGACGCTGCTCACCGCGTTCTCGCCGCCTTGCCAGGCGGCCTGCGCCAAGCCGATCGCGCCGGCGGCGACGCTGCCGTACTCGCGGGCGTTGATCTCGAAGCTGCCGCTCGGCCGGTTGACGAGTTGGCGCGACGCGACCGGCGCGGCGCCGGTGCCGTTGATCTGGGAAACCGTGGTCATGACCCCTCCAGGGTGTGTGCTTGGTGAGCCCATTCTTCCGGCGGCCGGCACGGCGGATGCCCACATGAGCGACCAGGGCCGACGGCTCTACAAACTTTCTATATTTCCTGCCGCACATCTGCCGGCGCCCTTGTGCCGCGCTTGTGAACAAGCGTTGCGGGACTCGGCGCCGCTCATGTCGGAAACCGCGATGCGCCCGTTGTTGTCGACTGTTTGTCCCGCTCGTCCGCATCCATGTCGGCCGCGTGCCAGGCCTGGCACGCGCCGGTCGCGCCATGACGCTGGGATATGCTTGCCCGCTATGAGCGAAGTGCCTCTCGCCCCTGCCGCGATGCCCCCGGCGGCCGCCGCCGACACCGACGCCGACGCGTCCGCGCGCCCCTACAAGATTCCCGAGTCGGTGCTGGTCGTGATCCACACCCCGGCGCTGGACGTGCTGATGCTGGAACGCGCCGACCGGCCCGGTTTCTGGCAGTGCGTGACCGGCTCCAAGGACCGCCTCGACGAGCCGCTGGTCGAGACCGCGAGCCGCGAGGTGCTCGAGGAAACCGGCATCCGCGTGCAAGACCTGGCCCCGGGCGCGCTCGACGACTGGGGCCTGGTCAATGTCTACGAGATCTATCCGGTCTGGCGTCACCGCTACGCCCCGGGCGTGAGCCGCAACACCGAACATGTCTTCGGCCTGACGGTGCCGGCCGGCACCGCGGTGACGCTGGCGCCGCGCGAGCACCTGCGCTACCGCTGGCTGCCCTGGCGCGAGGCCGCGGACCTGTGCTTCTCACCCTCCAACGCCGAGGCCGTGCTGCAGCTGCCCGCGCAGCGCGCCCGCCGGGCCGGGAGCGCCGCATGATCCGCCGCACCCCGCGCCACGCGGCCGTGGCCAATTCCGCGACCACCGACACCTCGCCCGCGGACAGCGTCGGCCGGCTGCGGGTGGCGACCTACAACATCCACAAGGGCGTGCGCGGCATGGGGCCGGGCAAGCGGCTGGAGATCCACAACCTGGGCATGGGCGTGCAGGCGCTGGACGCGGACCTGGTGTTCCTGCAGGAGGTGCGGCTCTTCCACCACCGCGAGGCGCGCCAGTTCGAGCGCACCTGGTTCGGCTGGCCGGAGCAGGGCCAGGCGGAGTTCCTCGCGCCCGAGGGCTACGAGGTGGCCTATCGCACCAACGCGGTGACGCGCCATGGCGAGCATGGCAACGCGCTGCTGTCGCGCTACCCGATCGGGGACGTCGGCCACCATGACGTGTCGGACCACCGCTTCGAGCAGCGCGGCCTGCTGCATGTGCCGGTGCAGTGGCAGGGCACGGAGGTGCACGCGGTGGTGGCGCACCTGGGGCTGATCCACGGCAGCCGGGTGCGGCAGGTGCAGCGGCTGGGCGCGTTCATCGAGGACCATGTGCCCAAGGGCGCGCCGCTGGTGGTGGCCGGCGACTTCAACGACTGGGGCGAGCGGCTGGACGAGCCGATGCGCGCCGGCGGGCTGAGCCGCGCGGCGCTGCCGGGCGCGCGGCGCTCGCTGCCGACCTTCCCGTCGCGGGTGCCGGTGTTCTCGCTGGACCGCATCTACACGCGCGGGCTGCGCTGCGTCGACATGAAGGTGCCGCGCGGTCCGGCCTGGGCGCGCATGTCCGACCACCTGCCGCTGCTGGCTGAACTCGTCCTGGAATCTTGAAGCGGCCGCAGGAACCCCTCTTCCCCTGGACCCTCGGGTCGCAGCCCAGCTTCTCGGGCGGCAACGCGGTGGGGCTGCTGTGCGGGGGCGATGCGCTGTTCCCGGCGCAGATCGCGGCGATCGACCGGGCCGAGCACGAGGTCTGGCTCGCGACCTACATCTTTCATGACGACGAGGCCGGCGCCGCGACGCTGGGCGCCTTGCGTCGCGCGGCCCTGCGCGGCGTGCGGGTGCGGGTGGTCGTGGACGGCTTCGGTTCCAAGGCCAGCCTGGGCTGGCTGCGCGAGCAGCTCGACGGCGCACCGGTGGCGCTGGCGGTGTTCCGGCCGATCGACCGCTGGTGGAACTGGCTGCATCCCGGTCAGCTGCGGCGGCTGCACCAGAAGCTGTGCGTGGTGGACGGCCAGGTCGGTTTCGTCGGCGGCATCAACGTGATCGACGACCGCATCGACCTGCATCACGGCCGCACCGAGGCGCCGCGGCTGGACTTCGCGGTGAGCGTCAGCGGTCCGGCGGTGCGGGCGATCGAGCAGGCCGCGCGCGCCGTCTGGACGCGGGCCTGGCTGGGGCACGACTTCGGCGACGAGATGCGCGCGATGATCCGCAGCGCCTCGCCGGCGCGGCGCGCCAAGCGCCTGATGCGTCGCATCCGGATGCCGCGCGGCGAGCATCGCCGGCGCGATCCCGAGCGCCTGGCGCCGGTGCGCGTGGCCTTCGTGCTGCGCGACAACCTGCGCCAGCGTCGCACGATCGAACGCGCCTATGTCGAGGCGATCCGCGGCGCGACCGCGCGGGTGGACCTGATCACGCCCTACTTCTATCCGGGGCAGCGCTTCCGGCGCGCGCTGAAGGACGCGGCCCGGCGCGGCGTCCAGGTCAGGCTGCTGCTGCAGGGCAAGGTCGATTACAAGATCGCGGCGATGGCGGCGCATGCGCTCTACGACGAGCTGCTCGGCCACGGCGTGCAGATCTACGAGTACACGCCGGCCTTCCTGCATGCCAAGGTCTGCGTCGTCGACAACGACTGGGCGACGGTGGGCAGCTCCAACATCGATCCGCTGTCGCTGCTGCTCAACCTGGAGGCGAACATCGTGGTGCGCGACGCGCCGTTCGCCGGGGACGTGGCCCGCGAGTTCGACGCCGCTGTCGCCCGCTCGCGGCGCGTCGAACATCCCGAAGGCCGCGGCCTGCGCGGCGTGCTCGGGCGCGCGCTGGTGGCGTGGGTGGCCTATGTCTACCTGCGCGTGGCGGGGCTGACCGGGCGGTATTGAGCGTTCGTGCGGGAGGCCAAGCGCGGGCTCTCCACGATGCAGGGGGCATCGCGTCCGCGAACCCCCAGCATCATTCCGGCCCCACTCGCAGTCGTGGGACACGACCATCTTCGAACCGAGGACTGAGTCAATAGGTGCCTTGGCCCTTGGGCATCGGAGGACGGACCTCGACAGGGAACGGATCCCGCTGCTGACGATTGCCGTCGCGCGGCTTGGCGTTGAACTGCCGGTCGACGAAGCGCAGCATCGGCTCCACACGCGCCGCCCAGCTCGCTTCATCGTGCGTCGCGCCCTCCGCCTCGAGGTAGGCGATGTCTCCGCTGGCCCAGCCGCGCGCGTACAGCACGCCACGCAGCTTGCGCAATTGCCGGATCGCCTCGGCCCCTTCGCCGGTCCCCATGTCCAGCCACAGCTTCGGACGCGGCACCGACATCGGCAGCGGTGTCTTCTGCGCATCCCGAATCGGGAATTCGTTGTCCCACCACAGCGAGGGCGACACCACCAGCGCCGTGCCGAACACGTCGCCGTGATGCACCGCCAGCCACAGGCTCATGATCCCGCCCAGCGACGATCCGCCCACCGCCGTGTGCGCCGCGTCCGGCAGCGTGCGGTAGCGCGCGTCGATCGCGGGCTTGAGCTGCTCGATCAGGTAGCGCGCGTAGGCCGCCGCCTGGCCGCCCTGCGTGTGGCCGTCCCGGCTCATCGCGGTGGCGGTGTACTCGTCGATGCGGCGCGCGGTGTTGTTGACCGCCACGATGATCATCGGCTGGACCTGCCCGTCCACCGTCAGGCGCTGCGCCGTCTCGTCGACCTGCCATTCGGCGCCGGCTGCCGCCGCGTCGAAGACGTTCTGCCCGTCGTGCAGGTAGAGCACCGGATAACGGCGCTGCGTGTCGCGCTCGTAGTTCGGCGGCAGCCAGACCTGCACGCCGCGCGCGCCGACGAAGCGCTCCGGCAGCGGCTCCAGGCGCTCGATGGTGCCGGCGCGGCTCAGCGAGATCGGCGCGCCCGGCGCGTTGAACGCACGCGTGACGCGCACCTCGTCCGACACCAGCTCGATCGCGCGGTTGCCGCCGGTCTCCCAGCCCGCGTCGCCTTCGCCCTGGCCGGGGCGCTCGATGCGGAACTTGTAGGGCACGGTGCCGCCCGGCGGCACGCGCTCGAAGCGCGTGGTGACGCTGTACCAGCCGTCGCGCCCCAGTCCGGCGGCCGGCGCGATCAGCGAGCGCGTCCAGCTCAGCGGCGCGGCGCCGCCACGCACGCCCACCATGTCCCGGGCCGGATCGAAGCGGCCGGCGGCGATCTCCTCGCGCAGGTCGATGTCGAAGACCACCCGGGTCGCGGCGAAGGCGCGCGGCGCGACCAGCATCGCCGCCATCAGCAGCAACAGCGCGGCAACGAAGCGGACAAGCGCGGGCGAGGGGCGAGCCGGCGCGCGGCCGGCGGAAACGACAACGGCGCGCGGGAGGCGCGCCGTGGAGGCGGTGTGAGGCATGTGGAACCCACCAGGTGAGCCGGACGGTCAGGCCGCCGTCCGGCGGGTCGGCGGCGGGCCGGGCCCGCCGAGGCCTCGGATGTTAGTCCAGCACGACCAGCTCGGTGCGCGCGCGCAGCAGCGCCGCGGGACCGCGCGGACCATCGTCGTTGACCAGCGCGAAGGCGCGCTCGATGTCCGGCGCCAGGTAGTGGTCGGTGGGCATGGCGGGGCAGCGCTCGCGCAGCAGGGCGTGCATGTCCTCCAGCGGCGCCGAGCTGCGCAGCGGGCGCAGGAACTCGATGCCCTGGGCCGCGGCCAGCAGCTCGATCGCGACGATGTGCGCCGTGTTGTCGAGCATCGGGCCCAGGCGGCGCGCGCCGAAGGTCGCCATCGAGACGTGGTCCTCCTGGTTGGCCGAGGTCGGCAGGCTGTCGACGCTGGCCGGATGCGCGAGCGACTTGTTCTCGCTGGCCAGCGCCGCCGCGGTGACGTGGGCGATCATGAAGCCGGAGTTGAGGCCCGCGTTCTCGGTCAGGAAGGGCGGCAGGCGCGAGACGCCGGTGTCGATGAGCATCGCGATGCGGCGCTCGGCGATGGCGCCGACCTCCGCGATCGCGCAGGCCAGCGCGTCCGCCGCCAGCGCGACCGGCTCCGCGTGGAAGTTGCCGCCCGAGATCATCGCGGCCGGGCCGTCGGCCGGCGCGAACACCAGCGGGTTGTCGGTGACCGCGTTGGCCTCGCGCAGCAGCACGTCGCGGACGTAGCGCGACTGGTCCAGGCAGGCGCCCATGACCTGCGGCTGGCAGCGCAGGCAGTAGGGGTCCTGGACGCGATCGTCGCCATCGCGATGCGATTGACGGATCGGGCTGCCGGCGAGCAGCGCGCGGTAGGCCGCGGCCGTCTCGATCTGGCCGGGCTGGCCGCGCACCTCATGGATGCGGGGATCGAAGGGGCCGTCGCTGCCGCGCGCGGCGTCCAGACTCAGCGCGCCGCTGACGACGGCGGCGGCATAGACGGTCTCGAAACGCAGCAGGCCCTCCAGCGCCAGCGCGGTCGAGGTCTGCGTGCCGTTGATCAGCGCCAGGCCCTCCTTGGCCTCCAGCACCAGCGGCTTCAGACCGGCGCGCTCCAGCACCGCGAGCGCGGGCTGGCGCTGGCCGTCGACCAGCATCTCGCCTTCGCCCATCAGCGCCAGCGTCATGTGCGACAGCGGGGCGAGGTCGCCGGAGGCGCCCACCGATCCCTGCGCCGGCACGTAGGGCACCAGGCCCGCGTTGAAGGCGTCCAGGATGCTCTGCACGACGGACTCGCGCACGCCGGAGAAGCCGCGCGCCAGCGAGGCCGCCTTGGTCGCCAGCATCAGCCGCACGACCTGGGGCGCCAGCGGCGCGCCGACGCCGACGCAGTGCGAGCGGATCAGGTTGCGCTGCAGCGCGGCCAGCTCGTCCTTGCCGATGCGCTTGGAAGCCAGCTTGCCGAAGCCGGTGTTGACGCCGTAGACCGGATCGTCGCCTGCCGCGGCCGCCTGCACGACGGCGGCGCCGCGGCGGATCGCCGGCCAGGCGTCGGCGTGCAGCGTCAGCGTCACGCCGCCGGCGCGGATGCGGCGCAGCTGGTCCAGCGTCAGCCGGCCGGGGATGAGTTCAAGGGAAGTCGTCATGGGAACTCGGTTCGAGAACGGATTCGTGGATCGGGGATCGTGGATCGACCAGGGCGGCGGGCTCAGCGGCCGAGCATCGGCAGCTTCAGGCCGCGCTCCTGCGCGGTCTGCTGCGCGATCTCGTAGCCCGCATCGGCATGCCGCATGACGCCGGTGCCGGGGTCGTTCCACAGCACGCGGGCCAGGCGCTTGTCGGCGGCTTCGGTGCCGTCGCAGACGATCACCACGCCGCTGTGCTGCGAGTAGCCCATGCCCACGCCGCCGCCGTGGTGCAGCGACACCCAGGTCGCGCCGCCGGCGGTGTTGAGCATCGCGTTGAGCAGCGGCCAGTCGGAGACGGCGTCGGAGCCGTCCTTCATCGACTCGGTCTCGCGGTTGGGGCTGGACACCGAGCCGGAATCCAGGTGGTCGCGGCCGATGACGATGGGCGCCTTCAACTCGCCGGTGCGGACCATCTCGTTGAAGGCCAGGCCCGCCTTGTGGCGCTCGCCCAGGCCCAGCCAGCAGATGCGCGCCGGCAGGCCCTGGAAGGCGATGCGCTCGCGCGCCATGTCCAGCCAGCGGTGCACGCCGGCGTGGTGCGGGAACAGCTCCTTGATCTTGGCGTCGGTCTTGTAGATGTCCTCCGGATCGCCGGACAGCGCGACCCAGCGGAACGGGCCGCGGCCCTCGCAGAACTGCGGGCGCACGTAGGCGGGCACGAAGCCGGGGAAGTCGAAGGCGTTCTTCACGCCCTGGTCGAAGGCGACCTGGCGGATGTTGTTGCCGTAGTCGACGGTGGGAATGCCCATCGCCTGGAAGTCCAGCATCGCCTGCACATGCACCGCGCAGCCGCGCGCGGCGGCGGCCTTCAGGTCGGCGTGCTTGGCGGGATCGGCGGCGGCGGCCTTCCACTGCTCGACGGTCCAGCCCACCGGCAGGTAGCCGTTGATCAGGTCGTGCGCCGAGGTCTGGTCGGTGACCAGGTCCGGCTTGATCGCGCTGCCGGCCTTCACGCGGGCCGCCAACGCCGGCAGCACTTCCGCCGCGTTGCCCAGCAGCGCGATGGAGACGGCCTTCTTCTCGGCCGTGTACTTGGCGATGCGGGCCAGCGCGTCGTCCAGGTCGGCGGCCTGCTCGTCGACGTAGCGGGTCTTGAGGCGGAAGTCGATGCGCGACTGCTGGCATTCGATGGTCAGCGAGCAGGCGCCGGCGAAGGTCGCCGCCAGCGGCTGCGCGCCGCCCATGCCGCCCAGGCCGGCGGTCAGCACCCAGCGGCCGACCAGGTCGCCGCCGAAGTGCTGGCGGCCGGCCTCGGCGAAGGTCTCATACGTGCCCTGCACGATGCCCTGCGAGCCGATGTAGATCCAGGAGCCGGCCGTCATCTGGCCGTACATCATCAGGCCCTTGCGATCGAGTTCGTTGAAGTGCTCCCAGTTGGCCCAGGCCGGCACCAGGTTGGAGTTGGCCAGCAGCACGCGCGGCGCGTCGACGTGCGAGGGGAAGACGCCCACCGGCTTGCCCGACTGGATCAGCAGGGTCTCGTCCTCGTTGAGGTTCTTCAGCGACGTCAGGATCTGCTCGAAGCAGTCCCAGTTGCGCGCCGCCTTGCCGATGCCGCCGTAGACCACCAGCGCATCGGGGTTCTCGGCCACGACCGGATCCAGGTTGTTCTGGATCATCCGGTAGGCGGCCTCGATCAGCCAGTTCTTGCAGGTGAGCTGCGTGCCGATCGGGGCACGGACGGGACGGGGTTGGGCGTGGTGCGCGTGGCTCATGGCGGTTCCTTCTCGGGAGGCTCGGGATCGTGGGGCGTGAGGGTCAGCGGCGGCCGGGGGCCGTCTCGCCGTCGGGATAGATCATGGTGGCGGGCACACGCATCGTGCGGCGCGCCAGCGGGTAATAGACCAGCGAGGTCAGCACCAGGCTGACGATCCAGGAGATGTCGGCGCCGCCCAGCCAGTCGGCGATCGGGCCGCGGTACAGCTTCTGGTTGAGGAAGGGGATCTGCACGATCACGCCCAGCAGGTAGCAGCCCAGCGCCATCGCGTTCCAGGCGCCGTAGCGGCCCTGCGGGTCGTAGAGCGCGGGAATGTCGACCTTCTCGCGCGAGACCAGGTAGTAGTCCACCAGGTTGATCGCGCTCCAGGGCACGAAGACCGCGAGCAGCAGCAGCACGAAGTTCTTGAAGTGGTTCAGGAAGTCGGCGCTGGCCAGCACCGCGATCGCCATCGAGGCCAGCACGAAGCCCAGGATGGTCGCCGCGCGGGCCGCCGCGCCGATGCGCAGCGACGGCCGGAAGGCGCCCAGCGTGGTCAGCAGCGTCATGCAGCCGCCGTAGGCGTTCAGGCAATTGACGGTCAGCTTGCCGGCGACGATCACCGCGTAGATCGCCGCGGCCACGGCCGGCCCGGCGAGCTCGCCCATGAAGCCGACCTGGTTCTTCAGGAATCCGCCGCCGGCGGCCGCCACCAGCACGCCGAAGGTCATCGCCAGTTGCGCGCCCAGCACCGTGCCGGCGAAGGTGGTCCAGAACGTGCGCGCGGTCGAGGTGCCGGACGGCAGGTAGCGCGAGTAGTCGGCCACGTAGGGCGCGAAGGTCAGCTGCCAGCCGGCCGACAGCGCCATCGTCAGCAGCAGCGAGGCCATGGTGAAAGGCTTCTGGCCGAAGACGGCGGCCACGTCCTGCTGCTGGAACAGCCGCAGCGCCAGGTAGCCGAAGCCCAGGATCCCCAGCACCGTGGCGATTCGGCCGACGATGTGGATCAGCCGGTAGCCCACGGTGGCGATCAGCGCGGTCAGGCCGCCGAAGATCGCGATGCCCACCAGCGGCGACTCCGCGCCCAGCAGCAGGTTGATCGCCTGGCCCGACAGCACCGTGCCGGTCGCGGCGAAGCCCAGGTACATCACCAGCGTCAGCAGCAGCGGCAGGGCCGCGCCCTTGACGCCGAACTGCACCCGGCTGGAGATCATCTGCGGCAGGCCCAGCCGCGGTCCCTGCGCCGAATGCAGCGCCATCACCGCGCCGCCCAGCAGGTTGCCCAGCAGCAGGCCGACGATGGCCGTCAGCGCCTCCGCGCCGAAGACGATGGCCAGGGCGCCGTCCACCACCGCGGTGATCTGCAGGTTGGCCGCCATCCAGAGGCTGAACTGGCTGCCGGGGCTGCCGTGGCGCTCGCGTTCGGGCACGCGGTCGATGGTGCGCGTCTCCAGCAGCCGGTCCGGCGGGGCGGACGCACCGGCGCGCGACGCGGCGGAAGTCGATACGGTCATGGATGTCTCCTGGGCGCCGTCGTGCGTGTCGCATCTGCTGGCGGGATGCGGCGGACTCTAGTTGTCTATACAAGTACAGTCAAGTAGGATGCGACCCCATGGCGACGAAGTCCTCGAGCTCTCTTCCGGCCTCCGCGTTGAGCGGTGCGGGCGGCCCCGCGCCGCAGTACCTGAAGGTCAAGACGCACCTGCGCGAAGGCATCGCGGGCGGGCGCTGGCGGCCGGGCGAGCGCCTGCCGTCGGAGGCGGACCTGACGGAGACCTTTGGCGTCAGCCGCATGACGGTCAATCGCGCGCTGCGCGAGCTGCACCAGGAAGGCCTGGTCGAGCGGGTGCAGGGCGTGGGCAGCTTCGTGGCGCAGCTGCACCGGATCGCCTCGACGCTGACGGTGCGCGACGTGCATGAGGAAATCGCCGCGCGCAATCACCGGCACGAGGCCAGCGTCCATGTCCTGGAGACGATCAAGGCCGATGCCGAACAGGCCGGCCTGCTGGGCGTGCGTACCGGCGCGACGCTGTTCCACAGCGTCATCGTGCATCGCGAGAACGGCGTGGCGATCCAGTGCGAGGACCGGCTCGTGAATCCGGCCTGCGCGCCGGCCTACATGGACCAGGACTTCACGCGCGTCACGCCCACCCATTACCTGCTGGAAGTGGCGCCGCTGTCGGAAGCGCGCTACACCATCGAGGCCGCCATGCCGGTGGCGCTCGAGGCCCGGCTGCTGGGCATGCCGCGCGGCGAACCCTGCCTGGTCGTGAAACGTGTCACATCCAGCCAGGGCCGCGCGGTGACGGCGGTGCGATTGGTGCATCCGGCCAGCCGCTACCTGCTAGAGGGGAGCTTCCAGGCGTGACCCCCGGGTTGACGTTTGGTGACGTGTCCTCATGAGCGAGTCTTCGAGAATCCCGCCCTTCAGCAATAGCCCTGCGCAGTTGGATGACATGAGCTGGATGAGGATCACCGCCGACGAGGTTGCCCCGACCCCGTGGCGCAATGGGGGAGGCCGGACCCGCGAGCTGCTCGCGTGGCCGCACGTCGCGGACTGGAAGGTGCGCATCAGCGTCGCGGACATCGACCGCGACGGGCCGTTCTCGGCCTACCCTGGCGTGGACCGCTGGTTCGGCGTGCTGTCGGGGGAAGGCGTGATCATGCGTGGCCGTGCGCTCAAGCCCAACGAGGGCATGGTCCGGTTTCCCGGCGAGGACGCGCCCGACTGCACGCTGATCGACGGCCCGACGCAGGACTTCAACGTGATGCACCGGCGCGATGCCGGCGTGTTCCGGCTGCAGCCGGCCGACCGGCCGCTGATCCCGCACGGCGCGCGCTGGCTGGGCCTGTTCACGCAGGAAGGCGGCTTGCTGATCCACGGTCACCGCTCGGTGCCGCTGGCGCCCCACACGCTGGCCTGGTGTGAATCGCCGGCCGCGCACAGCTGCGTCTTCGACGACGGCGATCAACATGGACCGGCCTGGTGGCTGGTCTGGAGCGACACATGACGATGACCTCGACCGCCGCGCCACGCCGCGCCCTGTGGACCCACGCGACACTGGCGACCTTCGCTGGCGAGCGCGACTGGGGACTGGTGCACGACGGCGCGCTGCTGGTCGAGGACGAACAACTGCGCTGGGCCGGCCCCGCGGCCGAGCTGCCGGCCGACCTGCGCGACGGCGTCGCCGACACGCACGACCTGGGCGGCGCGCTGGTGACGCCCGGGCTGATCGACTGCCACACGCACCTGGTCTACGGCGGCGAGCGATCGGCGGAATTCGAGCTGCGCCTGCAGGGCGCGACCTATGAGGAGATCGCCCGCGCCGGCGGTGGCATCCGCTCCACCGTCGCCGCGACGCGCGCCGCCGACGAGCAGGCGCTGTGGACGCTGGCGGCGGCGCGCGCCCGCGCGCTGATGGCCGAGGGGCTGACCACGCTGGAGGTGAAGTCCGGCTACGGCCTGTCGCTGGCGGACGAGGCGAAGTGCCTGCGGGTGGCGCGCCAGCTCGCCGGGCTCGGCCTGACGGTGCGCACCACCTGCCTGGGCGCGCATGCGCTGCCGCCGGAATTCGAAGGCCGCCAGGACGAGTACGTCGACGCCGTCTGCGCCTGGCTGCCGCAACTCCAGCGCGAGGGCCTGGTCGACGCGGTCGACGTGTTCTGCGAGCGCATCGCCTTCACGCCGGCGCAGACCCGCCGCGTCTTCGAGGCCGCGCGCGCGCTCGGGCTGCCGGTCAAGCTGCATGCGGAACAGCTCAGCGACCAGGGCGGCGCCGCGCTGGCGGCCGAGTTCGGCGCGCTGTCCTGCGACCACCTCGAATGGCTGAGCGAGAACGGCATCGCCGCGATGGCGCGGGCCGGCACCGTCGCGGTGCTGCTGCCCGGCGCGTTCTACTTCCTGCGCGAGACCAGGCTGCCGCCGGTCCAGGCGCTGCGCGACGCCGGCGTGCCGATCGCGCTGGCGACCGACCACAACCCCGGCAGCTCGCCGGGCCTGTCGCTGCTGCTGATGCTGAACATGGCCTGCACCTTCTTCCGCATGACGCCGGAGGAGGCGCTGCGCGGCCTGACGGTGAACGCGGCGCGGGCGCTCGGCTTGCCCGACCGCGGGCGGCTGGTCGCCGGCCTGCGCGCCGATTTCTGCGTCTGGGAGGCCGCGCATCCGCGCGAGCTGGCCTACTGGTTCGGACGCAACCCGCTGCGGCAGGTGGTGGCGGGCGGCCAGGCGCGAGCGTGAGACAAGCGGCGGACGATCGCGCGACGACGTGATCGCGGCCGCGGCGCGACGGCCTGTTGCCGTCGCGCGGAGACAAGAGGAACGAGCGATGAAGCACGACGTCTTTGAACTGCGGCGCGGCCGCACCCCGCTGCTGATCAGCATGCCGCACGTGGGCCGCGAGATCCCGGCCGACCAGCATCACCGTTATGTCCCGCGCGCGCTGGGCAGCGAGGACACCGACTGGCACCTGGAGCCGCTGTACGCGCCGATCGCCGAGCAGCTCGGCGCCGGGATGCTGGTGCCGCGCTTCTCGCGCTACCTGATCGACCTGAACCGCCCGCCCGAGGACACGCCGATGTACCCCGGCGCCTCCAATACCGAGCTCTGCCCGACGCGCTTCTTCACCGGCGAGCCGCTCTACCAGGACGGCCTGGCGCCGGACGCGGCCGAGAAGCAGCGCCGCATCGAGCAGTACTGGGCGCCCTACCACCAGGCGCTGCAGGGCGAGCTGCAGCGGCTGCGGCAGGAGCACGGCTTCGCGCTGCTGTTCGAGGCCCACAGCATCCGCTCGGAACTGCCCTGGCTCTTCGAGGGCCGCCTGCCCGACCTCAACATCGGCACCGTCGAGGGCAAGTCCTGCAAGCAGGTGACGCGCCAGGCGATCGAGATCGTGCTGCAGGCGCAGGACGACTTCAGCTGGGTCGTCGACGGCCGCTTCAAGGGCGGCTACATCACGCGCCAGTACGGCCGGCCCGAGCTGGGCCAGCAGGCGGTGCAGCTGGAGATGTGCTACCGCTGCTACATGGTCGAGAACGACATGGGCTTCACCGGCTACGAGCTCGACGCGGGCTGTGTCGAGCGGGTGCGGCCGGTGCTGACGATGCTGCTGCAGGCCTACCTGATGGCCAACCCGTCGGCCAACCCGTCGGCCAACCCATCGACCCACCCGCCGCGGAGCGCCGCATGAGCGCCGCTCCCGTGACGCCGACGGCCTTCCACGCGCCGCTGGCCTGGCTGGACGGGCGCTGGCAGGCTGAGGTGCTGATGCGCGTGGGCGCCGACGGGCACTGGACCGCGCTGAGTGCCGGCGCGCCGGCGCCGGCCGATGCGCTGCGCCTGGGCGGGCCGGTGCTGCCGACGCTGGTCGATGCCCACAGCCACGCGTTCCAGCGCGCCTTCGCCGGCCTGGCCGAGCAGCGCGACAGCGACAGCGACGATTTCTGGTCCTGGCGCGACCGCATGTACGGCGTGGCGCTGCGCGTGACGCCGGCGCAGCTGAAGGACATCGCCGCGCAGCTCTACACCGAGCTGCTGGCCGGCGGCTACACGCAGGTCTGCGAGTTCCACTACCTGCATCACCGCGAGGACGGCACGCCCTACGAGGACGAACACGCGATGGCCCTGGCGCTGGCCGAGGCCGCGCAGGAGGTGGGCATCGGGCTGACGCTGCTGCCGGTGTTGTACGCGCACGCCGGTTTCGCCCAGCGCGGGCTGCGCGAGACGCAGCGGCGTTTCCGCACCGATGCGGACTGGGTCTGGCAGGCTTGCCGCCGCATCAACGCCGCCGGGTTGCCGCTGGTGCGGGCTGGCGTGGCGGTGCACTCGCTGCGCGCGGCCCATGAGGCCGACGTGCGCACGCTGCAGGCGCTGGTCGGGGACGCGGACATTCCCATCCACGTGCACGTCGCCGAGCAGATGCAGGAGGTCAATGACTGCCTCGCGGCGACCGGCCAGCGGCCGATCGACTTGCTGGCCGACTACGGCCTGGATCCGCGCTGGCAGCTGGTGCACGCCACCCACAGCACGCGCGAGGAGATCGCGCGCATCGCCGCCAGCGGCGCGGGCGTGGTGATCTGCCCGGGCACCGAAGGCAACCTCGGCGACGGGCTGGCCGACCTGCCGGGCTGGCTGACGGCCGGCGTGCCGCTGACGGTGGGCTCGGACAGTCAGGTCACGCGCGGCTGGGTCGAGGAACTGCGCTGGCTGGAGTACGGCCAGCGCCTGGGCCTGCAGCGGCGCAACGTGGCGGCGCGGCCGGGGCACCAGCCCTCGACGGCGGCGCGGCTGTTCGATGCCTGCGTCGCGGGCAGCGCGCGGGCGGCCGGGCTGCCGTCCTGGGGCTTGCAGGCCGGCGCGCGGGCCGACTTCCTGGTGCTGGACACGACGGCCAGCGGGCTGGCGGGCCTGCCGGACGCCGCGCTGCTGGACGGCCTGGTCTTCGCCAGCCAGGGCGCCGCCTGGCGCGAGGTCTATGTCGCCGGCCAGCCGCGCTCGATCGACGACGCCGGCCGCCGCGAGCGCTTCGTGGCGACGATGGCCGCGCTCTGGCGCTGACGCGGGCGAGCCCCCCGTTTCCACAGGGTTCCGGGCCGGCACGCCGGCTGCTAGGCTGTTTCCGTTCGGCAACTTCGTCGGGAGCAGCCATGCGGACCCTGCGCAACTTCACCATCCGGACGCGCCTCATGGCGCTGGGACTCCTGTCGGTCCTCGCGATGCTGCTGATCGGCGGCGACGGGCTCTGGGCGATGGCCCGCACCAAGCAGGACTTCCAGCATTACGTGCGGCAGGACGTCGAGTCGCTGGTGCAGCTCTCGGAAGTGCGTGCCGGTGTCGGCAACCTGCGCCGCTACGAGAAGGACATGCTGATCAACATCGGCGACGACGCCGCGGTGAAGCGTTATCACGAGGAGTGGCGCAAGACCTTCGAGGGCGTCCTGCGCAGCCTGGACGTGATCGGCGGGCTGGACATCCTGCCCGAGATCAAGGCGATGCCGCCGGCGATGAAGGCCTCGCTGGGCAACTACCGGAACGGCCTGGACGGCATCGTGGCGCGCATCCTGAAGCAGGAGTTCGTCGACTCGGCCGAGGCCAACCGGCAGACGGAGCCGATCAAGGGGCCGGTCCGGGAGATGGACAAGCAGCTCGGCGAGATGACGCAGGCCATCATGGCGCGCGGCAACCAGGAGGTGCAGCGCATCGACGGCGAGGAGACCCGCGTGCGCATGGCGCTGGGCGGCGTGATGCTGCTGGGCGTGGTGGTCATCGGCACCTTCACCTTCTTCAACATCGCGTCCATCCTGATGCCGCTGGCGCAGGCGGTCAGCGCCACCGAGCGCATCGCCCGCCAGGACCTGAGCGAGCGCGTGGACGTGCACGGCACCGACGAGACCGCCGCGATGATGCGCGGCGTGCAGGGCATGCAGCACTCGATCCGCCACGTGGTGAGCGGAGTGCGCAGCGCCACGGACAGCATCGCGACGGCGTCGCGCGAGGTCGCGGCCGGCGCGCATGACCTCAGCCATCGCACCGAGCAGGCGGCCTCCAACCTGCAGGAGACCGCGTCGGCGATGGAAGAGCTGACGGCCAGCGTGCAGCACAACGCCGACTCGGCCCGGCAGGCCAACCAACTGGCCGAGGAGGCCGCCGGCGCGGCCGACCGCGGCGTCAGCGTGGTCGGCGAGGTGGTGGCGACGATGGGCCGGATCAGCGCCTCGTCGGCGCGCATCGGCGACATCATCGGCACCATCGACGGCATCGCCTTCCAGACCAACATCCTGGCCTTGAACGCCGCGGTGGAAGCCGCGCGCGCGGGCGAGCAGGGCCGCGGCTTCGCGGTGGTGGCGAGCGAGGTGCGCTCGCTGGCGCAGCGCAGCGCCGAGGCCGCCAAGGAGATCAAGCAGCTGATCACCGCCAGCGGCGAGAGCGTCGCCAGCGGCGCGGCGCTGGTCGAGCGCGCGGGCGAGACGATCAACGAGATCTCCGACTCGATCACCCGCGTGTCGCGCATCGTGGCGGAGATCAGCCATGCGACCGCCGAGCAGAGCGGCGGCATCAACCAGATCGGCTCGGCCATCGCGCAGCTGGACCAGATGACGCAGCAGAACGCCGCGCTGGTCGAAGAATCCGCCGCCGCGGCGCAGAGCCTGCAGCATCAGGCGGATGCGCTGTCGCAGTCGGTGGCCGTCTTCAAGCTGGGCTGACACGGCCCCGCGGCGGCCCGCCGGTTCAGACTCCCATCACCTGCACGCGGTTGCGGCCGGCGTGCTTGGCCGCGTACAGCGCCTGGTCGGCGGTCTCCACCAGCATTGCGGCCTTCGCGGGCGGCTCCCCGGCCGCCAGGCCGATGGACACCGTGACGCGCAGGTCCGGCGCGAGCTCGCCCCACGCATGGTTGGCGATCGCGCCGCGCAGGCGCTCGCAGATCTCCTGGCCGCGCTCGGCCGGGACGCCGACGAAGACCAGCATGAACTCCTCGCCACCGACCCGCGCCAGCAGGTCGGCGCTGCGCAGCTGCCGCCGCAGCACCTGCGCCACCTTCTGCAGCGCCTGGTCGCCGACGCCGTGCCCGAAGGCATCGTTGACCTGCTTGAAGTGGTCGATGTCCAGCAGTCCCAGCGCGATCGGCTTGTGCTCCTGCCGCGCCCGCTCGAGCAGCAGCGGCAGCGCGAACTCGGCATGACGCCGGTTGTTGAGGCCGGTCAGCGCATCTTCATGGGCCATGCGGCCGAGCTCCGCGGCCTCGCGTCGCAGGCGCTGCTGCTCCTGCTCGGCCAGCTCGGCCCGCTCGCGCTCGCGACGCGCGTCCTGCATCGCATGCTCGGCCCGCGCCTGGGCCTGCTCGAATTCCTGCCGGATCAGCATCGCCTCGGTCTGCAGCGCCATCGCGCTGCGGGCCGTCTGGCGTTCCAGCGACGACAGCAGTTCGTGCGCCGCCAGCGCTCGCGCGGCATCGCCGCGCAGCTTGCAGGCCCGATAGATCGCCAGCGCGAGCTGCCGCCGCAGGCGCGTGGGCAATGACTGCGGCGCCTGTTGGCCGACCAGGTCCTGCAGCGTCGCCAGCGCCGGCAGCGCGTCGGTCGCGCCGGCGCCGTCGTCGCGCTTGAGCTGCAACAGCGCCCGCTGCGCGCGCGCCTGCAACACCATGCCGGCGTAGCCGTGCCGCTGCGCCAGCCGCTCGTATTCGTCGGCGATGAGCAGCGCGTCGTCGATCGCGCCGGTGCCCAGCTGCAGCTCGACCAGGTTGGACAGCGACACCACGACCAGGAAGGGATTGCCTTCCTCCCGCACCAGGTCGGCGGCGCGCACGGCGTAGGGCTCGGCCTGGGCCAGCGCCTCGGCGGCCGAGCGCCGGTCCTCGTCGCGGATCGCCTCCGCGTGCGCCTGCAGCCAGAAATGCGCCAGGTTGTTGAGGCAGGACAGCAGCAGTTCGCGCTCGCCGGCGGCCTGCTGCTGGGCGATCTCCAGCGCCTGCAGCGTGTGCTGGCAGGCCTGCTCGACCTGATCCGTCACCGCGAAGGCCACCGCCAGCCGGTTCAGCGCCCAGGCTTCGCGCGCCGGATCCTGCGCGCGCCGCGCCGCGGCCAGGCCTTGCCAGCCGGCCTGCATCGCGTCCCGCCCCATCTGGAACTGCGCGTAGACGTAGCAGAGCTCGGTCAGCGCCTGCGCGGTCCATTCGTCCTGGTCGGGGCCGTCGATCAGCCGCACCAGCGCCACCGCCTCGCTGGCGCGCCGCAGCGCCGCGGGCAGGTCGCCCTGGCGGGGGAGGTTGTGGGCGATCAGGATCAGCGCCCGTGCGCGCTCCCGCACCGAATCGGCCGCCACCAGCGCCAGTTCCAGCGCATCGGTCGCGTCGCGGTAGGCGCCGCGGCGGCTCAGGTGCAGGGCTCGGGCCAGTTCGCGCTGGAACAAGGCGACTCCTCCTTCGGCGATGCGGTGCGACCTCGAACGCACAGCATTGGCCGGCGGACATCGCGCGTCAATCGCGGCTGGCCCCAGTGCCACACGGGGTCCGTGGCGGGCGTGCCAAAAGTCTCGAAAGCAGCGCCGCGTCCCTTCATCGGCCCGCCACGGTTGGCGTCGCCCGATACCCTTGCGGGCTCAGGGAGTCAATCGCCTGCCATGCACGGGCGCTGGACGATGCCATGCCGAAGTCCTTCGAGTACCACTTCGCCGACTGCCGCCTCAACGTCGCCACGCGGGAGCTGTGGTTGCGCCGCTGCCGGCAGCAGGTCGAGCCGCGCGTCCTGGACTTCCTGATCTGCCTGATCGAGCGCCGCGGTCGCGTGGTGCGCAAGGACGAGCTGATCGCCCAGGTCTGGGGCGGCGAGATCCTCACCGACAGCGTCCTGGGCCGTGCGGCGAGCAAGGCCCGGCGGGCCATCGGCGACATGGCGGACGCCCCTTTCCTGGTCCGGACCGTGCATGGCGTCGGATACCAGTTCATCGGCGAGGTGGAGGCGGTCGAGGCATCGCGCAAGCCGCGGGTCCCGGCCGGAGTGAACCTGCCGCCTGCCGCGCCGGCCGTCATGCCCGGACCGCCGCCCGCCGGTACGCGCACGGCCGCGACCGTCCGATCCCGTGACGCGGAGGCGCTCGACGTCTTCGCGCTGGACGATGAAGTCGCCGCCTGGAGGGCCGCGCTGCCCGCCGCGCTCGGCCCGGCGCGGCTCGACACCCTGATCGCGCTGGCCTGGCATCTGCGCCAGCGCGACACGCCGCAGGCGCTGGTCCTGGCCGAGGAGGCGAGCCTGCTGCTGCTCGGCGGTCCGCTCGACCGGGCCGCCGCGCGGGCCGACGCCCGGCTGATGCTGGTGCGCGGCGAAGCCCGCTGGCTGGCCGGCCAGTTGCATGCGGCGAGCGACCTGGCCGAGCAGGCGGCCTTGGCCTTCGACGCCTGCGGGGATGTCGCCGGCGCCTGCGACGCCGCGCTGCTGCGCGCCGCCATCGCCGCCGACCGCGAGGACGGCGAGGACCTTGAGGCCTGCGTGCGGGCGGCGCTGGCGCGTCCCGGCGTCCAGAACGACAAGGAACGCCACGCATTGCTGCAATTGCAGCTCGCGCTCGCGCAGGCGCTGCGGCGTCCGGGCGAAGCCTTCGCCCGGTGGTCGGCGGCGATCGACGGCTGGCGGGCCGCCTGCGGCCCCGGCGTGCGGGCCGTCTGTCATTACGTCCAGGCGAACTGGGCCTTCGCCAGCGGCGACCGCGGGCATCGGTTGCGGCATGCGATGGCCGCGCGCCAGTTGTACGCGGCGGTGGGGCAGCGCCGCGACGTCGTGAGGGAGACCGGGAACCTCGGCGCGCTCTTCGCCAATCTCTTCGACAACGAGTCGGCGCTGCAGCACCTGAGCGCCGCCCTGACGGAGGCCCGCGCCGCCGGCTGGCCGCTGACGCTGGCGGCCTGCCTGGCGCAGTCCGCCGCCGTCATCGGCACGCTGATGGGACGGCCGGCCGACGCGATCCCGCTGCTCGATGAGGCGAGCGGGTTGCTGGTCGGGTTCCCGGGGCACCGGGTGTCGTTGATGACGCTGCGCTACCGCGGCGACCTGCAACTGGCGCTCGGGCAGCACGCGACCGCGCTGCCGGCCTTCGAGCAGACGGCGGCACAGGCCCGGCGGCGCGGCCTGATCCCCTTCGAGATCGACGCGCTGATCGGCGAGGCCAAGGCGCTGTCCGGCCTGGGCCAGGCGCCGCGGGCCCGCGAGTCGGCCTTGCAGGCGCTGCGGCTGGCCGAGGCGAGCGACAACGACTACTGCCGGTTCCTCGTGTTCGAGGCGCTGGCCGGTCTCTGGCGCGACCATCCGGCGTTGCCGCACGACCCGGTGCCGGAAGCCAGCGTCGTGCTGCACTACCTGCTGCTGGCCCTGGAGAAGCAGGGCACGGACAACCCGGGCACACCGCCGCCGGCGCTGCTGGAGGCGCTGGCCGCGGAGTACGCCCGGCTGGGCGATTACGTCAACGCCTATGCCCACGAGGTCCGCGGCCGCGCGGCCCGGGCGCAGGCCCAGTCGGCCGAGGCCGATGGCCGCGCCATCGCGATGAAGATCCGCCACGACACCGAGCAGGCGCAGGCCGACAGCGAGCACCACCGGGCGCTCGCCGCCGCCCACGCGGAGCGGGCCGAGGCGCTGACGCAGACCAATGCCATCCTCGCGCGCCTGGGCACCATCGGCCAGGAGATCACGCGCCACCTCGACGCGCCGGCGATCTTCGACGCGCTCGCGCGCCATGTGCACGGTCTGCTCGACGCCTCGTCGCTGGCGGTGTTCCTGCTGGACGCGGACGGCCGGGCGCTGGAGCTGGCATTTGGCACGGAGGCGGGCGGCCCGTTGCCCGACTATCGCGTGGCGCTGGATGACGCTTGCGCGAACGCTGCGCGCTGCGCCCGCGAGCGCCGCGAGATTCACGTGCGATGGCCCGATGACGCCGGTCGCGTCGTCCCGGGCACGCAGCCCACGCGCAGCGCGCTGTTCGCGCCCTTGAGCATTGGCGACCGGCTGCTGGGCGTGCTGACCGTCCAGTCGCCGCGCGCCGATGCCTACGGCGAGCGCGAGCACCTGATTCTGCGCACCTTGAGCGCCTACAGCGCGGTGGCGCTGGGCAACGCGGCGGTCTATCGGCAGCTCGAATCAGCGCGGGATGCGCTGGCGCTGACGCACGCCGAATTGATCGAGCGCGAGGGGCAATTGCGCCGCGCGCTCGGCGAAACCGGCTCAATCACCGTCCCGGCACCGCTGCCGCAAGGGTAAACCCCTTGGCGGAAACCCGAAGCGGATGTTTCGTCCGGCTTCGGTGACACCTCGGTTAAATCTCCGTCGCAAAACCGTCCTGAGTCCATCAAGACGGGCGGATGTCCCTCCGCCAATATTCGATTCATTCCTTCACCGGAAATCAACACCGAGTGTGAATGAATTATGACGGCATCAAGATGGGAAGTCGCTTCATGACTGGAATCCGCAGATTTTCCAGGGGATTTACCCTGATCGAGATCATGGTCGTGCTGGTGATCCTGGGCGTGCTCGCGGCGTTGATCGCGCCAAAGATCCTGGACCGGCCGGAACAGGCGCGAATACTGGCGGCGAAACAGGACATCGCGACCCTTTCGCAGGCGCTCAAGATGTACAAGCTGGATAACCAGCGTTACCCCAGCACGGGGCAGGGGCTCACCGCGCTGGTGCAGAAGCCGACGGCCGCACCAATTCCGGTCAACTGGCGCGATGGTGGATATCTGGAGCGCCTCCCCAATGATCCCTGGGGGAATCCCTACAAGTATTCCTCGCCTGGCCTGCACGGCGATTTCGACGTGATCAGTCTGGGCAGCGCCGGTGAAGGGAATACCACGGTCATCGGTTCCTGGATGCAGTGAGCCAGCGGATTGCGGAAGAGTTCCGCGACCGATTTCCCCCTCTTTCCTCCTTGATTGCAGAGATATCTCATGCGGCATCACTTGATCCTGTTGTCGATCTGCGTGGCGATCACGCTGGCCGGATGCAGCGGCAAAAGCGGGGGCGCGCCCGCGATCACTGCGGCGCAGAGCGAACCCGCCGCCGACCCGCCGACGGAAAAGGCCGCTTCCACGCGGACCCGCGATCCCATGAGCGCGTTCGTGATGGCGCCGGGTAGCAGCGGCCGCGGAGAGGTGATGTCCGAGCTGAGGAAGCATGGCGGCGAACTGCGTGAACCGGAGGTCAGTTACACCGTCTACGACACGCCCGCCTCGCTCGGCGTGGACGAGGCCAGCAAGCAGATCCAGGCTCAGTTGGAAAAGGACGAGCGGATATTGATCGACAGCGATGGCACGCCGGAATCCCGCAAAAAGGCCGCCGAATTGACGTATGCCGCAATTGGCGCATCGATCGACGATATTGCCGCAGTCTTGATCCGCAAGGGCCCCGAGGACAAAGGCGGCGGCTATTTGCTCATTCCAATCTACAGCAAGGCGGATGTCGCCGGACAAGTTGCCCGAGGCGTGATTCCCGCGCCCGAGGCCCAATCCAATTCGGCGAGCAATTTCTTCTTCACGCCCTGACCGGTCAGGGCGGCCGCCGATCCTGTGTTCTTCGGTCGAGTCACAGGCGCCCGAGAACGTCAACCCTCCCTCAACAATGAAGGATATTCTTGTGCAAAACATGAAGAAAATCATCGCGGCCGCCCTGCTGATGGGCATGGCGGCCTCCAGCTGGGCCGATTGGGAAACCTGCAATTACCGCGGTGAAGCCCTGCCTGACGGTGGTACCAAGGTCATCAACGACAAGCAGGCGTCGAAGACCTGGGACGACTGGGTCTGGCGCGGCAAGCAGGATAATCGCGTCCAATATTGCTCGCCGAACTCCAAGGAATGCACGTTCGGTTGGACCGGATCGAAAACCACGTCCTATTCCCACACCGTCGGCTGGAGCGTCGGCGGTGGGTTTGGTTTCCCGATCAAGGCCATCGGGATCGAGATCGAAGGCCAGTACCAGCGGTCCAAAACCTGGACGCAATCCCAGACGGAGTCCTTCGACGAGCGGACCACCTTCGCGCCTGGCAAGTGGGCACAGCCGGTGATCGTCGCCGTTCGCCGCTGGCGCACCGGTCACTTCAACGGCGCCCACTTCCTGCAGGAGTTCGCGAACGGGACGCCGGTTCCGGGCAAGAAGTGGGGCTGCTACGTCTATGACTGGTCCTGGAGGAACTTCGGCAGCTGGTCCGGCAACGAGAAGGACTGGGGCTACCACATGATCCAAGTCGTGAACGACCGCCGCAATCTCTGATCGTCCATCGATGAGCCCGTCCCGCCCCATTCCTGGGCGGGACTTTCTCCAGCAGTACACCGGATGAAGCCGACCCTCCTTCCGTTCCATCGCGCGGCGACGGGCGTTGCCGCCGGCGATGTGCTGACCACGCTGGCATGCGGCGCGGCGGGCCTTGGCCTGCTCTGGACCGTGGCGAGTCTGGGATGGCGCCTGGCGGACCTGCCGCAGGCCGTCGCGCCGCTGGCGCCGGACCGCGTCGCGCAGCAGCACGTGGCGCAGATCAACGGGCCTCACCCTTTTGGCATCGCCGCCCCCCGCGGTGGCGCCGCGGCGTCCGAGGCCGATGCCGAGGATCCGTCGGCCGGCCGCTGGCATCTGCTGGCAACCCTGGCGACCGGCAGCGGCGGCGGCACGGCCATGCTGGACCGGGCCGGCGGCGAGGTCAGGATCGTCCGGCAAGGCGAGTGGCTCTCGCCCGGCCGGCGGGTGGCCCGCATCCTTCCCGGCGGCATCGAGGTCGATGGCCCTGGCGGCACGCAACGCATCGATCTGCAGGACTTCCTGCCGTTCTGGGGTGTTCTCCGTCCGCCGGGCGAGGGCGCCGACCGGTCCGAGCCGGGGCGCGACAGCCCATCCGCCCGAGGCGCTCCGGCCGAAGACGGCCGTCTTCCCGGCGCCGTCCCCGACCGGACAGTCCCCGCCCGCCTCGCCCTTCCCGCGGTTTCTCCGTCTCGTTGAGCGTCCCCATGAAACTACATCCGTGGCTGTTGGCCGCCACCTTGCTGTGCGTCAACGCTCCCTTGTGGGCCGCCGAGGAGCCGGTTGCCCTGAACTTCGCCAACGTGGAAGTGAGCAGCGTATTGCGGCTGGCCTCGCAGCTCACCGGCAAGCAGTTCGTGATCGATCCGCGTGTGCGGGGCAACATCAGCGTCGTGTCTGCGGAGCCCCTGCCGCGCGAGCTGGTGTACCCGACGCTGGTAGCCGCCTTGCGACTGCAGGGCATCGCCGCGATCGACGACGGCAGGACGGTGCGCATCGTGCCGGAGGCCGAAGCGCGGAGTCAGGGCGCGCCGCTGGTCGGAAAACCACCCGCCGGCGACAGCCTCGCCACGCAGGTCTTCAACCTGCGCCACGAGTCGGCGGTGGCGCTGAGCCTGGCCATCAAGCCGCTGCTGAACGCCAACGCGACCGCGGTCGGCTACCCCGGCAACAACACGCTGGTGGTGACCGACTTCTCCGACAACCTGCGCCGCATCGGCAAGGTGCTGCAGGCGATCGACGTTCCCAGCGTCGACGAGCCGCAGATCGTGCCACTGCGTTACGCCTCGGCCTCCGAGCTGGCCGGGCTTCTGCAGAGCCTGGTGGCTGAAGGAGCAGGCGGGGCCGCCGCGGGCGCCGGGGCCGGCATTGGCGGCGAGCGCTTCACCGTGTTGGCCGAGCCGCGCAGCAACAGCCTGCTGCTGAAGGGCAACAGCCCGGGAAAACTGCAGCGCGCGCGGCAACTGATCCAGCAACTGGACCAGCCGGAGGCCGGCGGCAACATCGAGGTCATCTATCTGCGCAACGCGGTGGCCGTCGAGGTGGCGCAGACGCTGCGCGCCTTGCTCTCGGCCGATGGCGGCGCGCCCGGCAACGGCGGCGCCGCGGCCGGCGCCGCCGTTGCGCCTGGCGGCGGAGGGTTCACGGCGGGCTCGGGCGGCGGCGTCCAGGGGGGCGGCGCGCTGACGGGAAGCAGCCGGTCCGCGAGCGGCGGCGCGACGCCGGCCGGCAACGCAGGCGCGGCGGGCGGTGCCATCTTCGCGGCGTCGCAGCCGGCCTCCGGCCTCGCGCAGGGCAGCTACATCCAGGCCGACGCCGCCAACAACGCGCTGATCATCAGCGCCCCGCCCATCATCAGCCAGCGCCTGAAGAAGGTGGTGGCCAAGCTCGACCTGCGGCGCACGCAGATCTATGTCGAGGCCCTGATCGCCGAGGTCAACAGCGACACCGCCGCGCAGTTCGGCATCCAGTGGCAGTCGCTGGGCGGCGCGGCGGCGGGCGTCACGGGCACGCACGTGATCGGCAGCGCCAACTTCAACGCGCCGGCGTCCAACATCGCGGGCGTCGCCCAGAACCCGCTGACGATGGGCAACGGGCTCAACGTCGGCATCAGCCGCGGCACCATCACGCTGCCCAACGGCACGGTGATCAACAACCTGCTCGCGCTGGCCAGCTTCCTCGAGAGCAACAACAACGCCAACATCCTGTCCACGCCCACGCTGATGACCCTGGACAACCAGGAGGCGCAGATCCAGATCGGCCAGGACATCCCCGTCATCACCGGCAGCTACTCGCAGACCAGCGGCTCGGCCACGCCGTTCCAGACCTTCGACCGCCGCAAGGTCGGCCTGGGGCTGCGCATCCTGCCGCAGGTGGCCGAAGGCGGCACGGTGCGGATGAAGATCATGCAGGAGGCCTCGACGGTGGTGCCGGGCACGCTGACCAATCCCTCCGGCCCGACCATCAACACCCGCACCATCGAGACCGCCGTGCAGGTCGAGGACGGCGGCCTGCTGGTGCTGGGCGGCCTGATCCAGGACACCTCGTCCGACGGCGTCAGCAAGGTGCCGGTGATCGGCGACCTGCCGCTGGTGGGCAACCTGTTCCGCTACACCACGCGGCAACGCAGCAAGACCAACCTGCTGGTGTTCCTGCGGCCGCGCACGCTGCGCTCCGCCGAGGCCGACCAGCAGCTCTCCTCCGAGCGCTACGACTACATCGCCGGCGCGCAGCGACGCATGAACGGTGATGCCGCCGCGCCCGTGCTGCCGATGCTCACGCCTCAGCCCACGCCAGCCGCGCCGCCGGCGGGCGGGAGCCCCGCCCCATGAGCGCCGACGCCGCCTTGCCGCGCCTGCCCTACGCCTTCGCCCGGGGGCAGGGCGTGCTGGTGCACGGGGGGGGCGCGGACGCGGCCGTGCTGTGGGTGCGCCGCGGCGCGCGCGCCGACGCCGCGGCCGAGGCGCGCCGCATCGCCGGCGCGCGGCTACCGGTGGAGCTGGTCGACGCCGAGCGCTTCGACCAGGCGCTGACCCGCCTCTATGCCGACGGCGGCGACAGCGCCGCGTCGATCGTCGACGGCGCCGGCCAGGACGTGGACCTCGACCAGTTGCTCAGCGACCTGCCGCCGATCGAGGACCTGCTCGACAGCCAGGGCGACGCGCCCGTCATCCGCCTCATCAACGCGCTGCTGACCGAGGCCGTGCGCGAAGGCGCCTCCGACATCCACATCGAGCCCGAGGAGGCCCGCACCGTCGTGCGCCTGCGCCGCGACGGCGAGCTGCGCGAGGTGCTGTCGCCGCCGCGCGCGCTGCATGCCGCGATGGCCTCGCGCATCAAGATCCTGGCCCAGCTCGACATCGCCGAGAAGCGCCTGCCGCAGGACGGCCGCATCGCCATCCGGCTGGCGGGCCGCGCCGTCGACATCCGCGTCTCCACCGTGCCCACCGGCCATGGCGAGCGCGTCGTGATGCGGCTGCTCGACAAGGATCCCTCGCGGCTGGACCTGGGCGCGCTGGGCATGGCGGCCGACACGCTGGCGGCCATGGATCGCGCGCTTCGGGCGCCGCACGGCATCGTGCTGGTCACGGGGCCGACCGGCTCGGGCAAGACCACCACGCTGTATGGCGCCCTGACGCGCCTGAACGCGCGCGAGCGCAACATCATGACGGTCGAGGATCCGGTCGAGTACGACCTGGCGGGCATCGGCCAGGTGCAGGTCAATCCGCGCATCGACATGAGCTTCGCGCGCGCGCTGCGTGCCCTGCTGCGGCAGGACCCGGACGTGGTCATGATCGGCGAGATCCGGGACCTGGAGACCGCGCAGATCGCGATCCAGGCCAGCCTGACCGGCCACCTGGTGCTGGCCACCATCCACACCAACGATTCGGTCAGCGCGATCACGCGCCTGGTCGACATGGGCGTGGAGCCCTTCCTGCTGGCGTCGAGCCTGACCGGCGTGCTGGCGCAGCGGCTGGTGCGCTGCCTGTGCCCCGACTGCCGCGAGCCCGATCCGCTGCCGCCGCGCGCGGATGGCGGCGAGCCGGCGGACGGGCCCGCGTGGCGCGCCACTGGCTGCGAGCGCTGCGGCCACAGCGGCTATCGCGGCCGTCTTGGCATCTTCGAGTGGCTCGAGGTCGACGACCCGCTGCGCCGGCTGGTCCACGAAGGGGCCGGCGAGCATCGCATCCGCGACGCGGCGCGCGAGCGCGGCGGCTTGCGGCTGCTGCGCGAGGACGGCTGGCGCTGGGTGCGCGAGGGCATGACCTCGCGCGATGAACTGCTGCGCGTGACGGGCGATCGATGAGCACCTTCCGCTATCGCGCCGCGGACGCGGCCGGCATCGTCAGCACCGGGCTGCAGGAGGCCGATTCCGCGCGCCATCTGCGCGGCCTGCTGCGCGAGCGCGGCCTGCTGCCGCTGGCGGTGGAGGAGGTCAGCGGCGCGGGCGCGGCCCGCCGCCATCGCGGCCGGCTCAACGCGCGGGCGCTGTACCTGCTCACGCAGCAGTGGTCCTCGCTGCTCAAGGCGGGCCTGAACGTCGACGCGGCGCTGGTGGCGCTGGCCAACCAGGCGGAGACGCCGGCGCAGCGCGACGTCCTGTCGGAGGTGCGCGCCGAGGTCCGCGCCGGGCGCACGCTGGCGGCGGCGCTGGCGCAGCATCCGCGCAGCTTCCCGCCGCTCTACGTGGCGCTGGTGCGGGCCGGCGAGGCGGCGGGCGAACTCGCTGAGGTGCTGTCCCGCCTGGCCGACTACCTGGCCGACAGCGACGCGCTGCGGCGCAAGACGATGGAGGCGCTGATCTATCCGGCCATGATGATCACCGTGGCCATCGCGGTCGTGGCGGCCCTGCTCGTCTACGTCGTGCCGCAGGTGGTGGGCGTGTTCGAGCATCAGCGCCAGGCCTTGCCGCTGATGACGCGCGCGCTGATCGGGCTCAGCCATGGCGTCAAGGTCGCGGGGCTGCCGCTGCTGGCGCTGCTCGCGCTCGCCGTCGCCTGGTGGCGCCGGGCCTGGCGCGGCGACGCCTTCCGGCGCCGCGTCGAGGTGCGCCTGCTGGCGCTGCCGGTGATCGGCAAGCTGCTGTGCTCGGCCGACACCGCGCGCTTCGCCAGCACGCTGGCCATCCTGGTGCGCAGCGGCGTGCCGTTGCTGGTCGCGCTGGAGGCGGGCAAGGCGCTGGTCCAGCGTCTGCCGCTGAAGGACATCGTGGACCACGCGCTGCGCGAGGTCAGCGCGGGCAAGGCGCTGAGCCGCTCGCTCAAGCGCGACAAGGGCTTCCCGCCGCTGCTGGTGCAGCTGATCGCCAGCGGCGAGCAGAGCGGCCAGCTGCCCGAGATGCTGGCTCAGGCGGCGCGCCTGGAGCAGATGACGCTGGCGCACGACGTGGCGGTGCTGACCCGGCTGCTGGAGCCCGCGATGATCCTGCTGATGGGCTGCATGGTGCTGGCGATCGTGCTGGCCATCCTGCAGCCGGTGTTCGACATCAACCAGTTGCTGCATTGAGGCGGCCGATGCGAATGCTTTCCCCTTCGCGCCGCGCCGCCGGCTTCACGCTGCTGGAGATCCTGCTGGTGCTGGTGATCCTGGGCATCGCCGCGATGGCGGCCGCGCCGTCGCTGGGCTGGGTCGGCCAGGCGCGGCGCGACGACGCGGTCGAGACGCTGCGGCTGGCGCTGGAGCAGGCCGTCTTCGAAAGCATGCTGGGCGGCCAGCAGCTGGTCTTCGTCTCCAGCGGCGATGCCTACCATTTCGAGCGCCGCGGCGACGAGGGCGTGTGGTCGCTGACCGAGGCCGACGGCCCGCTGCGCGCGCGGGCGCTGCCCGACGCGGTGCGGATCGAGGCCGCTTGGCAGGACAACCAGGCGCAGCGCGGTCAGCCGCGGCTGTCCTTCGCGGGCAGCGCGCCGCCGCTGTTCCGGCTCCGCCTGCGGGCCGGCGGCCGGCAGGTGCAGTTGCAGTCCACGCCCTCGGGCGCGGTGACGCAGTACACGCTCGACGGCCATGCACCCTGACGCGCGCGGCATGACCCTGATCGAGGTGCTGGTGGCGCTGCTGGTGCTGAGCATCGCGCTGATGGCGGCGGTGCGCGCCACCGGCGTGACCGTCGACAACGCCGCGGCGCTGCGGACCCGGCTGTGCGCCGAATGGGTCGCGCAGGACCGGCTCGAATGGCATCGGGCGCGCGCCGACTGGATCGACACCGGCCGGCAGCCCGCGGAGCCGGTGCGCCAGGGCGGGCTGGACTTCGTCGTCGTCGAGGAGGTGAGCGCCACGCCCAGCCCGCTGGCGCGCCGCGTCGACGTGCATGTGCAGCTGGCCGCCGCGCCTGGGCACGACGTGGCCCTGGTCAGCGGCTACCTGATGAACCAGGGCCGCCCGGACGGCCCGCGCCCGGGAGCACCTTCATGAGCCCGCGCCGCGCCGCCTCGGGCCTCAGCCTGATCGAGGTCATGATCGCGATGGTGCTGATGGCGCTGGTCGGCCTGATGGCCGAGCGCGGCCTGTCGCAGATGCTGCGCGCGCGCGACCAGGTGGCCGCGGAGCAGCAGCGCTGGCGCGACATCGCCTTCGCCTTCGGCCGGCTGTCGGAGGACGTGGCCTTCGCGGCGCAGGGCCTGCCCGGCGACGCCGACGCGACGGCCTGGCGCGGCACCGGCGAGCGTCTGCGCTGGGTGCGCTGGGGCCAGGGCGGCCGGCTGCTGCGCCTGGACTACGACCTGCAGGACGGCCGGCTGCGGCGAGCCACCGCCGCGATCGAGGGCGGGACGCCGGAGCCGGCGGTGCTGCTCGACGGCGTCGCCGGTCTGCGCATCCGGTTGCTGGACAGCGCTGGCGGCCATCATGCCGGCTGGCCCGCCGAAGGCGTGAAGGACAGCCGCCCGCTGGCCGTCATCGTCGCCCTGACGCTGCGCGAGGGCACGCAGCTGCAACGGACCTTCGCCTTGCCATGAGCAGCGCCCGGCGACTCCGGCCCGATCGCGGCGTGGCCCTGCTGCTAGCCCTGCTGGTCACGGCCCTGTGCGCGATCCTGGCCAGCGCGGTGCTGTGGCGCGTCGACCTGTGGCTGACGCAGGTCGAGGTCCTGCACGACGCGCGCCAGGCGCAGCGTCTGGCGCTGGGCGGCTTGGACTGGGGGCGCTCGGTGCTGTGGGAGCGCGACCGCAACCAGGTGTCGGTGGACTATCTCGGCGAGCCCTGGGCGACGCGGGTGCCGCAGATCCCCGTGGCCGGCGGCGAGGTCGGCGGGCAGATGTTCGACGAGCAGGCCCGCTTCAATCTCGCCTCGCTTCCGCGCGCCGGCGCGGACGACGACGCGGCGTGGCAAGCCTATGGGCGGCTGCTCGAAGCGCTGGGCCTGCCGCCCGCGCTGGCGGCGGCCTTGCGGGCGCGGCTGTCGCCGTCGGCGACGCCGCGGCTGATCCTCTCCGGCACGGGCAGCCTGGATGGCGTGCCGGGCTACTCGGCGCCGGTCCTCGAGCGGTTGCGCGCCTTCGTCACGGTGCTGCCGGAGACCGGCACCACGGTGAACGTCAACACCGCGTCTGCCGAGGTGCTTGCCGCGATGGTGCCCGGGCTGACGCCGGGCGATGCGCGCGCCGTGATCGCCCGTCGCGCCGTCGAGCCGTTCATCAACGTCGGCGGCTTCATCGCCCGGCTGCCGGAGGCGGCGCAAGGCCGGGTGAAACCGGACGCGCTGGCGGTGCGCAGCCGCTATTTCCGTGTCGACACCTTCGCGAAATTCGGCCGCGGCCGCGCCGCCTTGTCGGCGCTGCTGCAGCGCCAGGCGGGCGCGTGGCCGTCGATTGTCTGGATGAGGACCCCATGAGCGCCACACTCTTCGTCTATCTCGATGCGGACTGGCCGCGGCAGGGCACGGTCTGCGCCTGGCGGCTGGTGGACGGCCGGACTGTCCATGACGGGACGGGCGCGCCCGGCGACTGGCCGCCGGCGGACCGCCACGTGGCCATCCTGTCGATGGATCAGGTCCGCCACGCGCTGGCCGCGCTCCCGCCCGGCGTGCGCTGGAACGACGCCGGACCGCTGGCCATGGCGATCGAGGAGCAGCTTGCGGCGCCGCTGGAGCAGCAGACGGTGGTGCCGCTGCGGCAGGAGGGCGGCGCCACGCGGTGCGCGGTCGTGCAGACGGAGCGCCTGAAGACGCTGATCGCCTGCTTCGGCGAACTGAAGCGGCCGCTGGCGCGCGTCGAATGCGAGGCCGACAAGCTGCCGCCGCCCGAGGACGGCTGGCGGGTGCATCGCGCGCCGCACGGCGCCTGGCTGCACGACGGCCGGCGCGCCCTGGCGCTCGACGAGGCGGAGGGCGGCCAGCCGCCGCTGCTGCTGCGCCTGGCGCTGGCGGAAGGGCCGCCGCCCGCGATGCTGTGGGTGTCCGGGGCCACGCCCGAACTGGCCGCGGCCTGGGGCGAGGCGCTCGCGCTGCCGGTGCGGCCGGCGCCGCCCGACGACTGGCGGCTGCATTGCGCCACGCCCGGCGTGAACCTGCTGACGGGCGAGCTGGCGCCGCGGCGCGACTGGACGTCGACGCCGCGCGTGCGTCTGGCGGCGGGGCTGCTCGCGTTCGCGCTGCTGGGGCAACTGGGGCTCGACGCGGCCGGCTGGGCGACGGCGAGCTGGCGCATCGGCCAGTTGCGTGAGCAGCAACTGGCCGTGCTCCGCGGCGTGACGGACGCGCCGGCGTCGCGGCGGCCCGGGCAGGACCTGCGCGCGGTCTGGGCCGCGGCGCGGGCGCGCGTCGGCGAGCCGGGCGCGGACGAGTTCCTGCCGATGTTGTCGGCCTTGGCGCGCACGCTGCCGACCCGGCCCTGGCGCAAGGTCGAGTTCGCCGAGGACCGGCTCAGCGTGGACTGGCAGGGCAATGAAGAGGAGGCCGCGCGGGCCGAGGCGCGTCTGGCGGCCTCGGGCTACGAGAGCGTGAGCCGGCCGCTGGCGGAGGGCCAGGTCTCCACCGCGCTTCGATTTGGAGGAGAGCCAT
Source organism: Mitsuaria sp. BK041 (assembly GCF_014193085.1). Taxonomy (NCBI): domain Bacteria; kingdom Pseudomonadati; phylum Pseudomonadota; class Betaproteobacteria; order Burkholderiales; family Sphaerotilaceae; genus Roseateles; species Mitsuaria sp. BK041. The sequence goes on from NZ_JACHYT010000001.1 coordinate 744,697, forward strand.
GAGCAATTGGCGGATGCAGGCGCGCGGCTGGTGGCTGGCCCGCTTGCCGCGGGAACGCGCGCTGCTGGCGGCGGGGGCCGCCTTGTGCGGTGCGGCCTGCGTGTACTGGGGGCTGGGCGCGATGGCCGCGGCGCACGAGCGCGCCGAGCGGACGCGCGACCAGGAGCAGCGCGTGCTGTGGCGCATGCAGACGCGCAGCGAGGAGCTGCTGCGGCTGAAGGCGCAGCCGCCGCGGCCGCGCCTGAGCGGCGGCGCGCTGCAAGGCGCGGCCGCCAATCTGCTGCAGCGGCAGGGCCTGCCGGCAACGCTGCTGCAGCCACAGGCCGACGGACGCGGCGTGCGCCTGAGCGGACAGTTGCCGTTCGAGCGCGCGACCGCGTGGCTGGCCGCCGCCCAGCTGGAGCAGGGCCTGGTGGTGCGGCATGCGCTGATCGAGGCGGGCGAGGCGCCCGGCCTGGTCAAGCTCGACGTCGACCTGGTGCCGCGTGAGGGCACGCCATGAAGCGGATCGTGATCGCACTGGCGGTGCTGTGCGGCGCGCTGGTGGCGACCGTGTGCCAGGCGCCGGCGGCGCTGCTGGACCTGGGGGTGCGCCAGGCCAGTGAGGGACGGGTGCGCATCGCCGATGTGCGCGGCAGCGCCTGGAACGGTGAGGGCGTGATCCTGGCCGATGCCGCGGCGGGGCATGGCGCGCTGCCGCTGGGTCAACTGGGCTGGCGGCTCGCCGGCGTGCGGGACGGGGCGCTGGAGATCGCGCTGGCCTTCGACGGCCGCCCGCTGGGCCGCCTTCGTCTGGATGTGACCGGCATCGGCACCACCGTGGCCGACTGGCGCCTGCCAGCCGCCGAGACCTTGGCCCTGCTGCCCGGCGCGCTGGGACGCGGGCAGTGGGAAGGGCAGCTGGCGCTGACGGCCGCCGACGGGCGCTGCGACTGGCTGGGGCGTTGCGCCGGGCACGCGCAGCTCGCGTGGTCGGGCGCGGCGACAAGGCGCATCGAGAACGGCGCACTGGGCGACTACCAGCTCGCCCTCGATGGCAACGCGGGCGGTGTGGACTTCGAGCTCGGCAGCGGCGACGGGCCCATCGCGCTGACGGGCAAGGGCCGATGGCAGCAGGGGCAGCTGCGCTTCAATGGTCTGGCGCGTGGCAACGATGCGGTGCTGTCGCAGTTCCCTGGCTTCCTCGGCAAGGTGTTCGAGGCCACCGGCCGTCCCGGCGAATACCGGATCACCATCGAGCGCTGACGCGCATCCACGCGAGGGCGGTCCTCGGCGCCGGCCGGCAAGCGGTGGACGGCGGATGGATACAGTGGCGGCCATGTCGAAACTCCCGAGAGCCTCCGCTGTCTCTGCTGTCTCTGCTGTCTCTGCTGTCTCCGCGCCCTCCGTTGAGTCCGCCGACAGCCATCGCCTGCTGGTCGGCGTGGACTTCAGCAGCGCGCCGACGGCCCGCAAGCCGATCCGGCTGGCCTTCGGCCAGCGGCGCGGCGCGGTCGTGAAGCTGGAGCGGCAGGAGGCGCTCCCGTCGCTGGACGCCTTCGCGGCCTGGCTGGCGGCGCCGGGATCGTGGCTCGGCGGCTTCGACCTCCCTTTCGGCCTGCCGCGTGAGCTGGTCGAGACGCTGGGCTGGCCCACCGAGTGGGCCGCGTTGATCGCGCACTACGCGAGCCTGTCGCGCGCGGAGATCCGCGACACCTTCGCCGCCTTCTGCGATGCCCGTCCGGCGGGCCGCAAGTTCGCGCACCGCGCCTGCGACGCGCCGGCCGGCTCGTCCCCGAGCATGAAGTGGGTGAATCCGCCGGTGGCCTACATGCTGCACGCGGGCGTGCCCCGGCTGGTGGCCGCGGGCGTGCATCTGCCGGGGCTGCATGCGGGCGACCCGTCGCGCGTGGCGCTGGAGGCGTATCCCGGGCTGCTCGCGCGCGAGCTGATCGGCCAGCGCAGCTACAAGAGCGACGACCGCGCCAAGCACACGCCCGAGCGCTTGATCGCGCGCAAGGACCTGATCGAGGCGCTGGAGCAGGGCCGCACGCGGCTGGACCTGCGGCTCAAGCTCAGCCACGCGCAGCGCGACGAGCTCGCCGATGACGGCAGCGGCGACAAGCTCGACGCGGTGCTGTGCCTGATGCAGGCGGCCTGGGCCGATGCGCGGGCGGACTACGGCCAGCCCGCCGGCATGGACCCGCTCGAAGGCTGGATCGTCTGTGCTTGAATCGGGATCGCCCGGCGAGGCGCCCGGCTCCCCCACGCGATGACAAGGAAGATCCCATGACGCCAGTCGATGTTCCCGAGGCGCAAGCGCCGCTGCAAACACCGCCGCAGGTGCCGTTGCAGGTCGCCGTGATGGGCGCCGGCGCGGTGGGCTGCTTCTTCGGCGGCATGCTGGCGCGCGCCGGCCATGACGTGACGCTGATCGGGCGGCCGGCCCACGTGGCGGCGGTCCGCGATCACGGCTTGCGCATGGAGACGCGGATGTTCGACGAGCAGGTCCGCCTGCGCGCCGATACCGAGCCCGCCGCCGCCCGCGGCGCGCAGCTGGTGCTGTTCTGCGTGAAGTCGACCGACACGGTGTCGGCGGCACAGGCGCTGGCGCCGCACCTCGGCGCGGACACGCTGCTGCTGTCGATGCAGAACGGCGTCGACAACGCCGAGCGGCTGCGCGAGACCCTGCCGCAGCCGGTGTCCGCGGCGGTGGTGTACGTCGCGACGGAGATGGCCGGGCCCGGCCACGTGAAGCATCACGGTCGCGGCGAGCTGGTCATCGAGCCCGCGCCCGGCGCCGAGCGCGCCGCGCAGGCGCTGGTCGCGGCCGGCGTGCCGGTCGACATCTCGGACAACGTGCGCGGCGCGCTGTGGTCCAAGCTGCTGATCAACTGCGCCTACAACGCGCTGTCCGCGCTGACGCAGCAGCCTTACGGCGAGCTGGTGAAGGGCGAGGGCGTCTGGATGGTGATGGACCAGCTCGTCGACGAGGGCCTGGCGGTGGCGGCGGCCGACGGCGTCACCCTGCTGGGGGACGTCCGTCAGGCGGTGCGCAAGATCGCGGAGACGATGCCGGGCCAGTTCTCCTCGACCGCCCAGGACCTGGCCCGCGGCAAGCCGACCGAGATCGATCACCTGAATGGATTCCTGGTCCGGCGCGGGGAGGCGCTGGGCGTGCCCACGCCGGCCAACCGCGTGCTGCACACGCTGGTCCATCTGGCGGAGCTCAGCCGCGACTGACTGGCGGCCGACCCCAAGGCCGCGGTGGAAGCCGTCCCCAACGGGAAGAAGCCGGGACGAGCCCGGCTTCGTGACGGTGGCCGCGCGCGGCCTGGCCCTCAAGGGACGGTGCCCGGGGCGCGCTTCACTTGCGCATCAGCGTCGACTTGCCGAACAGCGACTCGACCAGGTCCACCGCCACCAGCGCGGTCTTGTTGCGCACGTCCAGCGCCGGGTTGAGCTCCATGATGTCCAGCGACGCCAGCCGGCCGGTGTCCGCGATCATCTCCATGCAGAGCTGGGCCTCGCGGTAGGTCGGTCCCCCCGGGATGGTGGTGCCGACGCCGGGCGCGACGTCCGGGTCGAGGAAGTCCACGTCGAAGCTGACATGCAGGTGGGTGTTGGCGTCCATCGTGGCCAGCGCCAGCTCCATCGTGTGGCGCATGCCCATCTCGTCGATGTAGCGCATGTCGAAGACTTCCAGGCCGACCTCGTGGACGAAGCGCTTCTCGCCGGGGTCGACGCTGCGGATGCCGATCTGGCGGATCCACTTCGGATCGATCGCGGGGACCTTGCCGCCGATCTGGATCAGCTCCTGCGGGCCGTAGCCGCACAGGCAGGCGACCGGCATGCCGTGGATGTTGCCGCTGGGCGTGAGCTGGCTGGTGTTGAAGTCGGCATGGGCGTCCAGCCACAGCACGCGCAGCTTCTTGCCGGTGTCGCGGCAGTGGTGCGCCACCGCCGCGATCGAGCCCAGCCCCAGGCAGTGGTCGCCGCCGAGCAGGATGGGCATGCGGCCGGTGCCCAGTTCGGCGTAGACCGCGTCGTGCACCGCCTGGTTCCAGGCGGTGACCTCGTCCAGGTGGCGGTAGCCGGCGGTCGGCGGCTGCCAGGGGTTGGACGGGCCGGTGAGGTTGCCGCAGTCCTTGACCTCGACGCCATGTGCCCGCAGCGCCTCGGCCAGGCCGGCCACCCGCAGGGCCTCCGGCCCCATGCTGGCGCCTCGGGCGCCGGCCCCCACGTCGGTGGGGGCGCCGATCAGGCTCACGTGTCGTGCTGCGGTCATGGTCCAACCTCTCTTGCTTTGGGATGCCCCCGGAAGGGCGGATCAGGTGCCGTCGCCCCCGCTGCCGTTGCCGTTCGCGGGCGAGCCGATGTCGTATTCCTTCATCAGCAGCGCCCAGGCCTCGTCGGCGGTCTCGACGTAGTGGAAGAGCTGCTCGTCGCCCGGGCTGATCATCCCGGTGTCGATCAGCAGCTCGAAGTCGATCAGGCGCGACCAGAAGTCGCGTCCGAACAGCAGGATGGGGCGACGGCGGCACTTGCCGGTCTGGATCAGCGTCAGCGTCTCGAAGAGCTCGTCCAGCGTGCCGTAGCCGCCAGGGAAGGCCGCCAGCGCCACCGACCGGATCAGGAAGTGCATCTTGCGCAGCCCGAAGTAGTGGAAGCGGAAGCAGAGCTCCGGCGTGATGTACTGGTTGGGCCGCTGCTCGTGCGGCAGCACGATGTTCAGGCCGATGCTGCGGCCGCCGGCCTCGTGCGCGCCGCGGTTGCCGGCTTCCATGATGCCGGGACCGCCACCGGTGACGACGTACAGCGGATGCGCGAAGTCCTTGGTGTGCTCGGTGATCAGGCGCGCGAACCTGCGCGCTTCCTCGTAGTAGCCGCTCATCACCAGACGGCGCTCGGCGCGTTGCAGCGCGGCCTCGTCCTTGGCGGCCCGCGCGGCCTCGACCGCCGCCTGCGCGGACTCGCGGTCGGCGATGCGCGCGCTGCCGAAGATCACCACCGTCGACTGGATGTCCAGCTCCTGCTGGATCAGCTCCGGTTTCAGCAACTCGAGCTGCATGCGCACCGGGCGCAGCTCGGGGCGGAGCAGGAAATCGGTGTCGGTGAACGCCAGCTGGTAGGCGCTGGGGGGATTGGCGTCGAACGCGGCGTCGAAGGCCGCTTGTTGCACGGCCTCCTCCTGCGCGGAGGGGAAGTTGCGGGCGGTGAGTTTGTCGCTTCTGATCATGATTCGATGGCCCGGGAGCTTACGGGCGTTGCCACTTAATTTCTGTTCGTCTCGCGCGGCGGCGCAGCGGCGTGGACGACGGTTTGTTGCGCGCGCTCAGCGGTCGCCGCAGCACGGGCAGCGCGGGTCGCGCGCGACCTGCAGGTCGGTCCATTCCATCCGCCGCGCATCCAGCATCAGCAGCCGGCCCGGCAGCGCCGAGCCCATGCCGGTGAGCAGCTTCAGCGCCTCGGCCGCCTGCATGCTGCCGATGATCCCGACCAGCGGCGCGAAGACGCCCATCACCGCGCAGCGCTGCTCTTCCGGCGGCTGGTCCGCCGGGAACAGGCAGGCGTAGCAGGGGAAGCGCCGTTCGCGGCTGTCGTAGACGCTCAGCTGCGCGTCGAAGCCCAGCGCGGCGCCCGACACCAGCGGCTTGCCGTGCTTGACGCAGGCCGCGTTGACGAGGTGGCGGGTGGGGAAGTTGTCGGTGCAGTCCAGCACCACGTCGGCCTGCGGCACGAGCGTGTCCAGCAGCGCGGCGTCGGCGCGCTCGGTGATCGCGCGCACGCGCGGTTCGGGATTGATGGCGGCGATGCCGGCGGCGGCCGATTCGGCCTTGGGCTGGTCCACCCGCGCCAGGCTGTGCGCGATCTGGCGCTGCAGGTTGGTCACGTCGACGCGGTCATGGTCGACCAGCGTGATGCGCCCGACGCCCGCCGTGCCCAGGAACAGCGCCGCCGGCGAGCCCAGGCCGCCGGCGCCGATTACCAGCGCATGCGCGTCCAGCAGGCGCTGCTGGCCCTCGACGCCGATGTCGTCCAGCAGGATGTGGCGCGAATAGCGCAGCAGTTGGTCGTCATCCATGGTTCATTCCGGCGGGGTCTCGTCGCTGGTCTGCGGCTGGCGCAGGCCCACCTGCAGCGGCAGCTTGAGCAGTTCCTTGCCGCGCTGCACCGCGATCACCGTCTGGCTCTCGGGCCGCAGCGCCGCCACCACGTTGACCAGTTCCCTCGGCGAGCGCACCGCCTGGCCGCCAACCGCGGTGACGACGTCGCCCGCCTCCAGGCCGGCCTTCGCGGCGGGGCTGGCCTTGAAGACTTCCTTGACCAGCACGCCGTGATCGACGGCCAGCTTGAGCGTGTCGACGACCTCCGGATTGACGTCGCCGGTGATGACGCCGAGCCAGCCGCGCGAGACCTTGCCGTCCTTCACCAGCGCTTCCAGCACCTGGTAGGCGGAGTCCACCGGGATCGCGAAGCCGATACCGAGGCTGCCGCCGCCGGTGCGCGAGTAGATCGCGGTGTTGATGCCCACCAGCCGGCCCTGCACGTCCACCAGTGCGCCGCCGGAGTTGCCGGGGTTGATGGCGGCGTCGGTCTGGATGAAGTTCTCGAAGGTGCTCAGGCCCAGCTGCGTGCGGCCCAGCGCGCTGACGATGCCGGAGGTGACCGTCTGGCCGACGTTGAAGGGATTGCCGATCGCCAGCACCACGTCGCCGACCTGCAGCTCGCCGGCCTTGCCGGGATGGATCACCGGCAGCGGCGGTGGCAGCGTGATGCGCAGAACGGCCAGGTCGGTCTCGGGATCGGTGCCGACCAGGCGCGCCGCGGTGTCGCGGCCGTCGGCCAGCTGGACCCGGATCTCGGTGGCGCCGGAGACGACATGGTTGTTGGTCAGCACGTAGCCGTCCGGCGAGACGATCACGCCCGAGCCCAGGCCGGTCTGCGGCCGCTGCTGCTGCGGCAGCCGCTTGCCGAAATGGAAGCGCAGCCAGGGGTCGGCGTCGATCTCGCGCTGGCTGGGCGCCGGCTTGTTGGCGAGCACCGCGACGACCGCGGGCGAGGCCGCCTGCGCCGCGGCGGCGAAGCTGAACTGGACCGCCGCGCGCGGCGGGGCGCCGGCGGCGGCCGGCAGCGTGGGCACGACCTTGGGCGCCTCGTGCAGCCATTCCGGCTTGAGCGTCGACACGACGAAGTAGCCGGCCAGCGCCACCGTGGTGGCCTGGGAGAAAATCAGCCAGGTTTGACGCAAGAGAGATCCTGTCATGGCACATCGCACGGAGCTGGAGCGGCTGCTCGCCGCCACGCTGGAGCCCACGCGGTTCAAGGATTATGGGCCGAACGGTCTGCAGGTCGAGGGCCGCGACCAGATCCGGCAACTGGTGTGCGGGGTCACCGCCAGCCTCGCGCTGATCGACGCCGCCATCGAGGCCGGCGCCGATGCGATCCTGGTCCACCACGGCCTGTTCTGGCGCGGCCAGGACGGCCTCGTCACCGGCTGGATGAAGCAGCGACTGGCCCGGCTGCTGACGCATGAGATCAACCTGTTCGCCTACCACCTGCCGCTGGATGCGCATCCGGAACTCGGCAACAACGCGCAACTGGCGAAACACCTGGGCTGGGCCGCCGACGGCCGTTTCGGCGAGCAGGACCTGGGCTGCGTCGGCGCTTTGCCGGCGGCGCTGGACACGCTCGATGCGCTGACCGCCCACGTCGGCGAGCGACTGGGCCGCGCCACCGTGCAGGCGGCCGGCGACGGTCGCGCGCTGCGGCGCGTGGCCTGGTGCACCGGCGGCGCGCAAGGCTACTTCGAGGCCGCCATCGCCGCCGGCGCCGATGTCTTCATCACCGGCGAGATCTCCGAGCCGCAGGCCCATTACGCCGCCGAGACCGGCGTGGCCTTCATCGCTGCCGGCCACCATGCGACCGAGCGCTACGGCGTGCAGGCCCTGGGGCGGCAGGTGTCGGAGCAGCTCGGCCTGCACTACCGCTTCATCGACATCCCCAATCCCGCATGAACCGGCCGTCCACTTCCCCCCCGAGCCCGCGCCCGAGCCCGCGCCCGCTGCTGCTGACGATGGGCGACGCCTGCGGCATCGGGCCCGAGATCGCCGTCGCCGCCTGGGCCCGCGACCGCGGCGCGGACCTGCGCCTGGTGGGTGACGTCGCGGTCTTCCGGCGGGCCGTCGGCATCCTGGGCCTGGACCTGCCGGTGGCGGTGCTCGAGCAGGCCGACGATCCCGCCCCGCCCGATTGCCTGCCGGTCTGGCAGCCGCCGGGCCTGCCCGCGGACCTGGTCGACCAGCCACTGGGCCGCGTCAGCGCGGCGGCGGGCGCGGCGGCGGCGCGCTGCATCGTCGCGGCGGTGCATGAGCAGCAGGCCGGCCGCTCGCGCGCGCTGGTCACGGCGCCCATCCACAAGGAAGCGCTGCATGCCGGCGGCATCGACCATCCCGGCCACACCGAGCTGCTGCAGGCGCTCTGCGCCGACGCGCAAGGGCAGCTGCCGCCGGTGCGCATGATGCTGGCCAACGAGGAACTGCGGGTGGTGCTGGTGACCATCCATGTGGCCTTGCGCCAGGCGGTCGACCAGATCACGACGGGGCGGGTGCTGCAGACCCTGCGCATCACCGACGCCGCGCTGCGCCGCGCCGGCCTGGACGCGCCGCGCATCGCCGTGGCGGGCCTGAATCCGCACGCCGGCGAGGGCGGCCTGTTCGGCACCGAGGAGATCGAGCACATCGCGCCGGCGATCGCGCAGGCGCGGACGCTGGGCATCGATGCCCACGGACCGTTCGCGCCGGACACGGTGTTCATGCGCGCGCGCCACGCGCCGCCGCGGCACGTCGGTGAGTTCGATGCGGTCGTGGCGATGACCCACGACCAGGGGCTGATTCCGGTGAAGTACCTGGGCGTGGAGGAGGGCGTCAACGTGACCCTGGGCCTGCCGCTGGTGCGGACCAGCCCGGATCACGGCACCGCCTTCGACATCGCCGGCACCGGCCGCGCGGACCCGTCCAGCATGGCCGCGGCGATCCGCATGGCGCGCGCGATGTCGGCCTGAGCGGCGTCCTCGTCGCTGCGTGGCCCCGCTCCCCCTCAGGAGGGAGCGGGCTACGGTGGAACTGCCTTCGGGCCGCGCCCATAATTCCCGCCATCCAAAGCGACAGGGGGAGCCAGATGGAGATCGGAAAGACGAGGCGGTGGCAGTGGCTGGTCGCGCTGGCGCTGGCCGGCGTGATGCAGTTCGCTGCGCTGGGCACGGCGGCGGCGCAGGAGGTCAATCAGGCGCTGAACGTCTGGTTCGACGTGCTGTTCGACGAGAACGGCCAGGTCAAGGAGATCACGCCGGTCGACGAGGCGTCGCAGTCGCCCGGCTTCTGGAAGCAGATGACGGCCCGGCTGCAGAAGGCCAAGATCCCGCCGCGCCAGGAGGAGGGCCGCAACGCCACCTTCCGCACCGGCGTCGTGCTCTACCTGGCCGTGGACAAGGAGAAGTCGACGGTCGGCATCCGTTCGATGCAGCTGATGCCCATCCCCACCAAGCTCTACTACGCGGCCTACCCGGACGACGCGGCGGCGCTCGCGGGCTGGGAAGGCGAGATCCGGATGGTGTGCCGCGTCGGTGTCGACGGGACCTGCGTGGAGTCGACGGTCGAGATGCCCGCGGGCATGCCCCAGTCGCTGAAGCGATATGGCCGGACCTCGATGGCGCAGTGGCGCTTCAAGCCTCAGGAAGTGAACGGCAAGCCGGTCGAGGGCGAGTATGTGGTGCCGTTGAGATTCCGGACCGAGGACAACATGCCGGTCGATTTCCGCGACCCGCGCAAGCTGTGAGCTGAGGGACCGGCGCGGGCCGACCCGCGGTCGGTCCGGCGCCTCAGGACGCCTTGGCGCCCAGCGCCGCCAGTTGCTGCCGCGCGCGCGCCGTGGCGCGCTCCAGCAGGTAGGCATGCTCGAAGGCGCGCAGCCGCTCCGCCTCGCAGAGCTTGCGCAGCATCCGCGCCGTCATCGTCAGCGTCTCCTGGTGCTTGCTGCCGTGCGTGAAGATGAAGAAGCTGCGGGTCGCGCTGATGTGGGCGAGCCGCACCTTGATCCAATCGCCGTCGCGGTGCATCCGGTAGGCCGTGCCGATCTGCAGGTGGTCGATCAGCAGCTCACCGGCCGGGGGCGACGGGTCTTCCTCGGCCGCGGGCAGGCCATCGATGCTGATGTCCACCGCCTGCAGCGGTTGCTGTTCGTCGGCGCCCAGGTCCAGGTCGATGTCGACATGGCCGTCCCAGTCGACGTGCTCCTCCTGCACCAGGCCGAGTCTCTCGGCTTCCTCCTCGGACAGCTTCTCGCTCAGGTCCAGGTCCAGCGGCGCCGCGCTGGGGGCGGGCAGGTCCTGCTCGCGCGGCGGGGCCATGCCGAACACGGCCTCCAGCTGCTTGGCCAGCAGGTTGTACTCGAGCGGGCTGAGCGCCTGGCCCTTGAGCGAATCGGCGTGCGCCGGCAGCAGTTCGGCGAAGAACTTCTTGCGCTCGGGTTCGGGCCAGCGGATCAGGTCCAGGCCTTCGTTGAGCGTGCGCATCAGCACCGGCAGCGAGGCCAGGAAGGCCTGGCGCTGCTGCGGCGTGGTCTTGGGCTGCACCGACAGCACCAGGTCGCGGCCCATCTGGCGCAGCCGGTCGACCAGGGCGGCGTCCAGGTCCGGGTGCCGCGACGCATGCACCAGCACCTCGCTCCAGGTCTGGGTGAGGAAGTCGCGCAGGAAGTCCCGCATGTCGACGTTCGCCATCGCCTGCTGCAGCTGCTGCATGTAGCGGCGCTGCAGGCGCAGCTCGGTCTCCTTGCGCTCGAGCAGCGCGGCCGCGTCGCCCTGGGCCTTGAGGGCCTCGGAGGTCTGGTCCTCGATGAACTGCTCGAGCTGGACCAGCTTGGACTCGTAGAGGTCCATGCGGTCGAAGTCGCCGCTGACGACGTCCTGGACCAGTTCGCGCACCAGCGCGAGGAAGGACTTGCCGGGGTCGTCGGTGAAATCGTCGTAGGCGGCCGCCAGGGTCGCGATGCGGTTGACCAGGCGGCGCACCGGATGCCGGCGCGAGGAGAAGAAGGAGCGGTCGCCCAGCGCCGCGCGCAGCACCGGCAGCTGCAGCCGGGCGATCTGCTGCGCCATCAGCGGCGGCAGCTTGGCGTCGGACAGGATCTGGTCGAACAGGCCGGCCACGACGTCGATCACCATGTGGTCGAGCGAGCCGTTGGCCGCCTGCCGCAGTTCGTCGCGATGCAGGTGGATCAGGTTGGGCGGCAGCACCAGCGGCGCGCCCTCGACATAGGCGCCGGCGTCGCCCTCCCAGCCTTGCCACTGGCTGTTGGTCGGCAGGCTGCCGCCGGTGGTCGGACCGCCGAGGCCGGCCGAGGGCGTCTGCGCCAGCCGGCGCAGCAGTTCCATCAGTTGGGGATCCACCCCACCGCCAAAACCGCCGCCGAAGCCGCCGGCATGGGCGCCGCTGCCGCTGGCCGGATAACCGCCATGGCCGCTGCCCTGGAAACCGCCGGCCATGCTGTGCAGGCCGCCGGCGCGACTGCCTTGCAAGGGGTGGAGCGCGCCGGGCATCGTCGCGTAGCGGCTGTCGTGCAGCGGCACGCCCGAGGTGGTGGCGCCCTGCATCGAATGGCCGCTGCGCACGGCGCCCGCGGTCGCCCGCACGCGCAGGTCCTGCGGGCGCAGGCCGCGGCTGCGGAACAGGCCCGCGATGTCGGCGTAGCAGGCGCGCATCTCCAGCGAGAGCGCGCGGGTGAGCTCGTCGACCAGCACCTGGCGGGTGTCGGCGTCGTCGGTGACGGCGTTGACCCCCTCGATCAGCGCCTGGGCGATCGCCTGCGGGCGCAGCGGGTGACGGTCCTCGGCCACGCCTGGAATGTCGCCCATGTAGGAATTGACCTCGCGCAGCTCCCACTCGCTCTGGTGGCCGAGGGCCAGGCCGATCCGGTCGGTGGCGACCATGGTGTTGACCTGGTCGTCGTCCATCAGCGAGAGCTCGTCCCACTGCGTCACCTTGGGCGCGGCACGCGACGTGCCCGCCGCGGCGCCGCCCGGCGACGGTGTATCGGCGGCCTGCTGTCGCATGGACTGGTCGAAGCGCTGAGAGAACAGCGCCTGATGCTTGCGGAAGATGAATTGCGCGGACAGCAGCGCGTCCCGCCGCTTCGCCTGTCCGGAGGACAGTGCGGCGAGACCCATACCTTCGGCGCCGCGCTCGGCGGCTTGTTCCGCCGCCAGGCGCACGCGCTGCAGCGCCGCGTCGACGTGGGGATTCAGACGGTTCATCGAAGCTTCAGGCACATTGTGGTGACCACACCACATGATAAGTATCGGCGATGACCATCCCACCTCCGGGTGGGGCTCACCCGGCTTGTGCGCAAAAGGTGACGATTGATGAAAGCTTTACGCTTTGTCACGTCTCAGCGCGTCGCGGATCTCGCGAAGCAGCTGGATGTCTTCCGGCGGCGCCGCCGGCTCGGCCGGGGCGGCGGGGGTGTCGCGCTTCAGGCGGTTCACCTGCTTCACCATCACGAAGATGATGAAGGCCAGGATGATGAAGTTCAGCAGCACCGTCAGGAAGTTGCCGTAGGCGAAGAGCGGGACGCCGGCCTTGGTGAGCGCCTCGTAGGTCATGGGGCCGGTGTAGTTGGCGGGCGGGTCCGACAGGAGGATGAAGTAGCTGCTGAAGTCCAGCCCGCCGACCGCCTTGCCAATGATCGGCATGATCAGGTCCTTGACCACGGAGTCCACGATCTTGCCGAAGGCGGCGCCGATGATCACGCCCACGGCGAGGTCCATGACGTTGCCCTTGACGGCGAACTCACGGAATTCGGTCAAAAAACCCATCGCTTGCTCCTTGTGCTCCACGTGTGCGAAGGCGCCCACTACCAAGCGCTTTCCCGGGTGGCCCTCCGCCTCCGGGCAAGCATCCTAACGGCGTTTGCGCCACGACCGATGTCAACGTGGTGCACCGATGCACATCGGTAGAGCGCCTAGGGGCGGCCCGGAACTTTCTTACCTAGAATCGTTGGTTGCCCCTGATCAGAAGTTCCCTGTAAGGACCCTCATGAGTGACCCACAAGTGGACCAAGGCAAGCGCACCTGGCTGATCGCCACCGGCTGCGCGGGAGCAGTAGGCGGCGTGGCCACCGCCGTCCCGTTCGTCAGTACCTTCGCTCCCAGCGAGCGGGCCAAGGCGGCCGGCGCCGCCGTTGAAGTGGACATCGGCGGACTCGCCCCCGGTCAGAAGCTGACCGTCGAATGGCGCGGCAAGCCGGTGTGGATCGTCCACCGGACCAAGGAGCAGCTGGACGCGCTCAAGTCCAACGACCCGGACCTCGCCGATCCGCAGTCGGACCGCAAGGCCTTCCCCATCCCCGAGTACGCCAAGAACGAGTGGCGCTCGCGCAAGCCCGAGTATCTGGTCGTCGTCGGCATCTGCAGCCACCTGGGCTGCTCGCCCAGCGACAAGTTCCAGTCGGGGCCGCAGCCCTCGCTCCCGGACAACTGGCACGGCGGCTTCCTCTGCCCCTGCCACGGCTCGACCTTCGACATGGCCGGTCGCGTCTTCAAGAACAAGCCTGCCCCCGACAACCTCGAGGTGCCACCCTACACATTCCTGTCGGACACCAAGCTGTTGATCGGTGAAGACAAGCAGGCCTAACCCGGAGCGAGATTCACGACATGGCTGAATTCAAGGAAGCACCCGCCGGCGCTCCGATGGGCGTCCGGCTCATGACCTGGGTGGACAACCGGTTCCCGGCGTCCAAGCTCTACAAGGAGCACATGTCGGAGTACTACGCTCCGAAGAACTTCAACTGGTGGTACATCTTCGGCTCGCTGGCGCTGCTGGTGCTGGTGATCCAGATCGTCACCGGGATCTTCCTGGTGATGCACTACAAGCCCGACTCGGCGCTGGCCTTCGCGTCGGTCGAGTACATCATGCGGGACGTCCCCTGGGGCTGGCTGATCCGCTACATGCACTCGACGGGCGCCTCGGCGTTCTTCGTCGTGGTCTACCTGCACATGTTCCGTGGGCTGCTGTACGGCTCGTACAGAAAGCCGCGCGAGCTGGTCTGGATCTTCGGCTGCGCGATCTTCCTGTGCCTGATGGCCGAGGCCTTCATGGGCTACCTGCTCCCCTGGGGACAGATGTCCTACTGGGGCGCGCAGGTGATCGTGAACCTGTTCGCGGCCGTGCCCTTCGTCGGCAACGACCTGGCGCTGCTGATCCGCGGCGACTACGTCGTCGGCGATGCCACGCTGAACCGCTTCTTCAGCTTCCACGTGATCGCCGTGCCGCTGGTGCTGCTGGGCCTGGTGGTGGCGCACATCATCGCGTTGCACGAGGTGGGCTCGAACAATCCGGACGGCGTGGAGATCAAGGCCAAGAAGGGGCCGGACGGCCGCCCGCTCGACGGCATCCCGTTCCATCCGTACTACACGGTGCATGACATCTTCGGCGTCGGCCTCTTCCTGATGGCCTTCTCCGCGGTGATCTTCTTCGCGCCGGAACTGGGCGGCTACTTCCTCGAGTACAACAACTTCATCCCCGCCGACCCGCTGAAGACGCCGCCGCACATCGCGCCGGTCTGGTACTTCACGCCGTTCTACTCGATGCTGCGCGCCACCACCGACGTGATGGTCCAGGTGCTGTGCGGCGTGATCGGGATCTCCGCGGTCATCACGCTGCTGCGCGGCGGGCTGTCGACGCTGGGCAAGGGGATCGTGGTCGTGGGCGCGGTCGTGGGCATCGCGCTGCTGCTGACCTTCGACGCCAAGTTCTGGGGCGTCGTCGTGATGGGCGGCGCGGTCATCATCCTGTTCTTCCTGCCCTGGCTGGACCACAGCCCGGTCAAGTCGATCCGCTACCGGCCCGACTGGCACAAGTATCTCTATGGAATCTTCGTGCTGCTGTTCCTCGTGCTGGGCTACCTGGGCGTGAAGCCGCCGTCGGATGCGGGAACGATCGTGTCGCAGATCGGCACGCTGTACTACTTCGGCTTCTTCCTGCTGATGCCGTGGTGGAGCAAGGCCGGCCAGTTCAAGCCGGTGCCCGATCGCGTCACGTATCACCCGCACTGAACCGCCAACGTCACGGAGTCGAACGAATGAAGAAAATCATCGCCACGCTGCTGACGTCACTGTGCCTGGGCGCGGGCCTGACGTCGACGGCGCTCGCGTCGGAGGGCGGGATCGAGTGGGACCGCTTCCCGACGCAGAAGATGAACGACCTGGCCGCGCTGCAGAACGGCGCCAAGCTCTTCGTCAACTACTGCCTGAACTGCCATAGCGCGAACTTCATGCGCTACAACCGGCTCAAGGACATCGGCCTGACCGACGAGCAGATCAAGGGCAACCTGCTGTTCGCCGGGGAGAAGGTGGGCGAGACGATGAAGGTCTCGCTGGACCCGAAGCAGGCGAAGGACTGGTTCGGCGCGACGCCGCCCGACCTGACCGTGATCGCCCGATCGAGGGCCGACGGTGCCAAGGGAACGGGGGCGGATTACCTGTATACCTACCTCAGAAAGTACTACCGGGACGAAACCAAGGCCACGGGATGGAATAATCTCGCCTTCCCCAGCGTGGCGATGCCGCACGTGCTGTGGGAACTCCAGGGCGTCCGCACCGCCAGGTTCGAAGAGGAAAAGGACCCGCACGACCACGGCAAGGTCGTGCATGTCTTCAAGGGCTTCGAACAGGTCACGCCCGGGACGATGACACCGCAGCAGTACGACGAGTCCATCGCCGATCTGGTCGCCTACCTCCAATGGATGGGCGAACCGGCGCAGGGACTGCGTTTCCGGCTCGGCATCATCGTGGTGCTGTTCCTGCTGGGGTTCACCGTGTTCGCCTGGCGCTTGAACGCTTCCTTCTGGAAGGACGTCAAGTAAGTCCCGATGGCTCGGCCGCTGGCCGGGCCCTCAAGCGCAGTGGGGCGCCGAAGAGGCTCCCACTGCGTTGTCGTTTGTTTGTTTGGTCTTTGACCACGCCGGCCCTTGGCTGGTGTTGTTGTTAGAAAACGAGGACGCCGAGAGGCGTCGATCAGGAGTCCACTGCCATGATGGTGCTTTATTCCGGAACCACTTGCCCCTACTCGCACCGTTGCCGGTTCGTGCTGTTCGAGAAGGGCATGGACTTCGAGATCCGTGATGTCGACCTCTTCGCCAAGCCCGAGGACATCGCGCTGATGAACCCGTACAACGAGGTGCCCATCCTCGTCGAACGCGACCTCATCCTGTACGAGTCGCACATCATCAACGAGTACATCGACGAGCGCTTCCCGCATCCGCAGCTGATGCCTGGCGACCCGGTGGCCCGCGCCCGCGTGCGCCTGTTCCTGTTCAACTTCGAGAAGGAACTGTTCGCCCACGTCAACGTGCTGGAGAACCGCGGCCAGTCGGTCAAGCCGACCGAGAAGCAGCTGGAGAAGGCGCGTTCGCAGATCCGCGACCGCCTGACGCAGCTGGCGCCGATCTTCCTGAAGAACAAGTACATGCTGGGCGACGACTTCTCGATGCTGGACGTCGCGATCGCGCCGCTGCTGTGGCGCCTGGACTACTACGGCATCGACATGTCGAAGAACGCGGTGCCGCTGCTGAAGTATGCGGAGCGGATCTTCTCGCGTCCGGCCTACATCGAGGCGCTGACGCCGTCCGAGAAGGTGATGCGCAAGTAATACACTGCCTCCCCATGGATGACAGCAAGGATGGCGGCGGGCTCGCCGCCAGTTCGACGCGGCCGTATCTGATCCGCGCCCTGCACGAGTGGTGCACCGACAACGGGTTCACGCCCTACATCGCGGTCCACGTGGACCGCATGGTGCAGGTGCCGCTCGAGTACGTGAGCAACAACGAGATCGTGCTCAACGTGGGTTTCGACGCGACCAGCAACCTGGACCTCGGCAATGAACTGATCCAGTTCAAGGCCCGGTTCGGTGGCGTGGCGCGCGAGATCATCGTGCCGGTCGATCATGTGGTGGCGATCTACGCGCGGGAGAACGGGCAGGGCATGGCCTTCCCGCCGCCGAGCCCGGAAGAAGCCAGCGCTGCCGCGCGGGCTCCGTCCGGGAGCGCTCCCCGAGGCCTGCGCCTGGCCTCCGAGGGCGACGGCCAGGGCCAGAGCGAGACCAAACCCGAACCCGTCGCTTCCCCGGCGCCGGTCGTGGCGCCCGCACCGGACGACGACGATCCGGGCGCGGGTCCGTCGGGCGGTCGCCCGGCGCTCAAGCGCATCAAGTGATCGTCCAGATGAGGGGATGAGCGAGCTGTTTTCGTTCATCGGCCCTCATCGCTGCGTCTAGAATGCAGCCCGCGTCGCAGTGCTGCGACGCACCAGTTTTCCGTGTGCCGGCTTAGCTCAGTTGGTAGAGCAACCGCCTTGTAAGCGGTAGGTCATCAGTTCGAATCCGATAGCCGGCACCATCAAACACGCAGAAGCCCCCGTTCGTCGCACGACGAGCGGGGGCTTCGGTCATTTCGCGACCGTCATCGGTCCGCCGCCGGGGCGGGCGCGGCCGGTCGACCGGAGGCCGGCGAGGTGTCTTCGGCAAGCCGCGCCAGGTCGGCGCCCACGCGCTGCGCCATGTCCGAACCCGGCTCCAGCAGCCCCTGCAGCCTCGTCCAATGCCGACGCGCCAGCGCCAAGTCGCCTTGGCGCACCGCGGCCGCGCCAGCCAGGGCCAGCGCCTTCGGCTGGTCGGGATCGAGCGCGAGCGCCGCCTCGATCGCCGCCAGCGCCGGGCCGCCGAGGTCGCCTTGCTGCTGCGAGCCCAAGGTGTCGGCCAGGTCGGCCTGCAGCTTTGCCCGCAACAGGGTCTGGTCGGGCGCCGTCGCCAGGGCGATCGCGCGGCGATAGGCTGTCGCCGCCTCGGCATAACGTTCCTGCACCTCGCGCGACCGGGCCAGGACCATCCAGCCTTGCAGATCCTCGGGCGAGGCCTGCAGGCGCGCCGCCAGCCCTTCGACCATCGCCTCGACATCCACCCCCTGCGTCGCATGCGTGGCGCCGCCCTCGGTGTTCGCTTCGGCCGCCGCGCGCGGATCGCCGACCTCCAGGTACACCGCCAGCGCCGCCACGGGCAAGGTGAGGCTCAAGACCGCCGCCGTCCCCTGCCGCCACACGGCGCCACGCGCGCGGCGGGTCGACCCTGCCGGCACGGCGACCTCGATCGCGAAGGCCTCGTCCGGCGCATCGGAGGACCGCTCGTCGCCCTGCAGCAGCGGCCGCAGCAGCACCGCGAGCACCGCCAACAGCAACAGCAGCGCGCTGGCCCAGAGCGGAAACATCGCGTTCATGCGGGCCGTCCTTCCTCGAATTCATCGTTGTCGGGATCGAAGGGCGCCTCGTCCGCGAGCGCATCGAGCGCCGCGCCCTGTGCGAAAGCGCCGCGCCGGTGCAGCGCCGCGGCCAGCGCGGCCAGGCCGGCGCCCAGCAGCAGGAAGGGGCCGGTCCACAGCAGCCAGGTCGACGGCCGCCACGGCGGCAAGTAACGGACGAAGGCGCCATAACGCGCCTCGAAGAAGGCGACGACCTCGGCGTCGCTGCGACCGTCGCGCAGTTGCTCGCGGATGGCCTGGCGCATGTCGGCGGCCAGCGGCGCGTTGGATTCGGCCAGTGTCTGGTTCTGGCAGACGACGCAGCGCAGCTGGTGGGCGAGGCGCGATTCGCGCGCCTCGAGCTCCGCGATCGCGGCGGCCGGCGCCGCAGCCGAGACCGTCGCCGTGCCGGCCTCCGGCGCACCTGAGGCCGACGACGCGGTCAAGGCGATCAGCGCGCTCAGCGCCACCGGCGCCAGACGTCTCGCGGCAAGACGCAGGCGCGCGCTCATCGCGCCGCCTTCAGCGCGGGCAGCAGCTTGTCGCGCCAGACCTCGGCGGTCACCGGTCCCTGGTGGCGATAGCGCACGCGCCCGCGGGCGTCGATGACGAAGGTCTCCGGCACGCCCTGCACGCCGAAGTCCAGGCCGACCCGGCCATCGGCGTCGATCGCCGACGCCCGGTACGGGTTGCCCACGGCGCCCAGCAGCGCGCGGGCCGCGTCGTCCCGGTCCTTGTAGTTGAGGCCGTACAGCGGCACGCCGTCGCGCGCCGACAGTTGGCGCAGCGCCGGCAGCTCCTGCCGGCAGGGCTTGCACCAGGACGCCCAGACGTTGAGCATCCACGGCTGCCCGCGCAGGGCGGCGCTTCCCAGTTGCTGGCCGGGGTCCTCGAGCACCGGACGCTCGAACACCGGAACCGGGCGATCCAGCAGCGCCGAGGGCAGCGCGCGTGGATCGCGTTCCAGCCCGAGGGCCAGCATCAGCGCCAGGCCCAGGAACAGCAGCAGCGGCAACAGGTAGCGCATCAGGCGGTTTCCTCCCGGGTGAGGGCCGGACCGCCGGGCAAGGCGACGCCGGCGGGCGCCGAGCCCGGCGAGCGCGCGCGGCCGGGCGCCGTGGCCCGTGCGGGCGCCGCCGGATGGGACGACACCGGATCGCGCTCATGCCGGGGCATGCGCAGCCGTCGGTCCGCCATCGCCAGCAGCCCGCCGATCGCCATCAAGGCCACGCCGGCCCAGATCCAGGCCATGAACGGCTTGACGTGCAGCCGCACATGCCAGCGGCCGTCCCCCACCGGATCGGCCAGCACGACGAACAGGTCGCGCCGCCAGCCGACGTCGATGGCGGGCTGGCTCAGGGCCGTGCCGTCGGCGCGGAACACGCGCTTCTCCGGATGCAGCGTCGCCGCGCCAGCGCGGAAGGTCGCCCGCACGCTGTCGTGGTTGGGACCGGCCACCGGATCCAGCGACTCGAACTGGAAGCGCACGCCATCGAGCACCACGGCCTCGCCGACCGCGAGCGCCGCCTCCTGGCGCTGCTCGAAACCGGTGGCCAGCGTCGCGCCGAGCACGAACACCCCCAGGCCCGCATGCGCGGCCAGCATGCCCCACCAGCCGGCCGGCTGGCGCCGCGCGCGGCGTCCGAGTCCGCCCTCGCCGGCGGTGCGCAGCCGGTCGTGGGCGTGGGACAGCGCCGAGCCGATGCACCAGGCCGCCAGCACCACGCCGAAGCCGGCCAGCGGCGTCCAGCCGGACAAGCGGCCGCCGGTGAGCGCGAGCAGCGCCAGCGCGCAGGCGCCGCTGGCGATGAGCGCGCCGCGCAGCTGGCGGCCCAGCTCCGGCACCGGCGCCCGCTTCCAGCGCGCCAGCGGGCCGACGCCCATCAGCACCAGCGCCGGCACCAGCATCGGCATGAAGACCGCCTCGAAATAGGGCGGGCCGACGGAGATCTTCTCGCCGCGCAGCAGGTCCAGCGCCAGCGGATAGAGCGTGCCCAGCAGCACGGCCAGCGCGGCCACGCCGAGCAGCACGTTGTTGAGCAGCAGCAAGGTCTCGCGCGACAGCGCCGCGAAGCGGCCGCCCAGCCCGACCTGCGGCGCGCGCCAGGCGAAGAGCAGCAGCGAGCCGCCGACCACCGCGATCATCATCGACAGGATGTAGAGGCCGCGGCCCGGGTCGACCGCGAAGGCATGCACCGAGGTGAGCACGCCCGAGCGCACGAGGAAGGTGCCCAGCAGGCTCAGCGAGAACGCCGCGATGGCGAGCAGCACGGTCCAGCTGCGGAAGGCGCCGCGGCGGTCGGTGACGACCAGCGAGTGGATCAGCGCCGTGCCGACCAGCCAGGGCATCAGCGACGCGTTCTCGACCGGGTCCCAGAACCACCAGCCGCCCCAGCCCAGCACGCCGTAGGCCCAGGCGCTGCCCAGCAGGATGCCCAGCGTGAGGAAGCTCCAGGCGGCCAGCGTCCAGGGCCGCGACCAGCGCGCCCAGGCGGCGTCCAGGCGCCCCGACAGCAGCGCGGCCAGTCCGAAGGCGAAGGCCACCGAGAAACCGACGTAGCCCATGTAGAGGAAGGGCGGATGCGCGACCATGCCGGGGTCCTGCAGCAGCGGGTTGAGGTCGCGGCCCTCGGGCGCGGCCGGCGACAGCCGCGCGAACGGGTTGGACAGCCACAGCAGGAACACCAGCATGCCGATGCTGAGGGCGCCCAGCACCGCAAGCACGCGCGCGACGTAATCGCGCGGCAGGCGGCCGCTGAGCAGCGCCACCGCCGCCCCCCAGACGCTCAGCAGCGTCTGCCAGAGCAGCATCGAGCCCTCGTGGCCGCCCCAGACCGCGGTGAAGCGGTAGATCGCGGGCAGCGTCGAATGCGAGTTCGCCGCGACGTACAGCACCGAGAAGTCGCCCCTCAGGAAGCAGGCGGCCAGCACGCCGAAGGCCAGCAGGCACAGCGCGCATTGCAGCAGCGCGGCGGGCCGGGCCACGCGCATCCATGGCGCCACGCCGCAGTGCGCGCCGACCAGCGGCAGCACCGCCTGCACGACGGCCACCAGCAGGGCGAGCACCAGCGCGAACAGGCCGATCTCCGGGATCATGGCGCGGCTCCCGGGACCAGCGCGGGCGCGTCCGCCGCGACACCGCCGGTGTGGCCGGCGCCGCCGTTGACGCCGGCCCGCCTGGCGTGGTCGAGCGCCGCGGCCGCTTCCGGCGGCATGTAGTTCTCGTCATGCTTGGCCAGGACCTGCGTGGCGACGAAGGCGCCGTCCTCGCGCAGGCGGCCGGCCACGACGACGCCCTTGCCCTCCTTGAACAGGTCGGGCAGCACGCCGCGATAGCGCACCGGCACGCGATGGACCTGGTCGGTGACGACGAAGCGGACGGTGAGGCTGTCGCCGGCGTCGCGATGCAGCGAGGCCGGCTCCACCAGCCCGCCGAGGCGGAAGGCGGCGTCGCGCGGCGCCTGCGCCGCGGCGATCTGGGTCGGGCTGAAGAAGAACATGACGTTGTCGCCCAGCGCGCGCAGCACCAGCGCGGTCGCGAGCCCGAGGGCACCGACACCGAGCAGCACGGCCAGCAGGCGGCGTTGACGGGCTTTCAAGCGGACTCCTCCTCGCCGGCCGGTTCAGGGAGCGGAGACGATCGGCGGGCACGGCGCCACAGCGCCAGCACTTCAACCAGCAGCAGCAGGCCCGCGGCCCAGCCGATGGCGAGGTAGAACGCGTGGCTCATGGCAGTGCCTCCAGGTGGCGTTCGCGCAGCAGGCAGCGGGCGCGCGCCAGCGAGACCGCGATCGCGTAGGCCCAGCAGGCCAGCGCCATCAGCAGCATGCCGGCGAGCATCGAGCTCGCCATGGACGGGGCGGCATCGAAGCGGATCGACGCGCCTTGATGCAGCGTGTTCCACCACTTCACCGAGAAGTAGATGACCGGCACGTTGACGACACCGACCAGCAGCAGCAAGGCCCCGGCGCGGTCGGCGCGGCGGACGTCGTCGATGGCCGAGACCAGGGCCAGGTAACCGAGGTAGAGGAACAGCAGCAGCAGCTCCGAGGTCAGGCGCGCGTCCCAGACCCACCAGGTGCCCCAGGTCGGCTTGCCCCAGGCGGCGCCGGTCCACAGCGCGATGGCGGTGAAGACGGCGCCGGTGGGCGCCAGCGCGCGCGTCATCACCGGCGACAGCCGCGTGCGGTAGATCAGCCCCAGCGCCGCATGCAGCGCCGCCACCAGGTACAGGAACATCGACATCCAGGCCGCCGGGACATGGAGGTAGATCAGGCGATAGACCTCGCCTTGCTGGTGGTCGGTGGGCGCGACGACGAAGCCGATCCACAGGCCCGCGGCGCCCAGCAGCGCGGCGGCGCCGGCGAACCACGGGACGACGCGGGCGGCCCAGCGGTCGAAGACGACGGGCGAGGCGAGCGCGCGCCAGCGGCGTGGGCGAGCGAGTGGCTGATCGAGTGGGGGATCGAGTGGCTGATCGAGCGGATGAGCAAGTGGGCGAGCACCCTGGCGTGCGTGGGACGCGGGTGCGTCGGCCAGATCGCCGGAACGAGCGTGAGGCGCGTCGGTGCGCGTCATGTCGCCGGCGGCGTCGGTCGACGTCGTGGCGAGCGGGGCGATGCCGGTCATCGACATGGCGGGGACCTCCTCATTCGACGGCCAGGCGCAGCGCGGCGGCCGTGGCCCAGGGCAGGGTGACCAGCGAGACCAGCAGCGCCGCGCCGAGCAGCGACAGCTGCGGGCCGGCGGCCAGGCCCTGCTGCGCGGCGGTGGTGGCGCCGCTGCCGAAGATCAGCGTCGGCACGCACAGCGGCAGCACGATGAGCGCGAGCAGCACATGCCCCCGCAGGCCCAGCGTCAGCGCCGCGCCGAAGGCGCCGAGCAGCGACAGGGCCGGCGTGCCGATCAGCAGCGCCAGCGCCAACACGCCGGTGGCCGTGGGCGCCAGGTCGTACTGCAGGGCCAGCAGCGGCGCGGCCACCACCAGCGGCGCGCCAGTCGACAGCCAGTGCGTCAGCGTCTTCGCGGCCACGACGGCCAGCGCGCCGCCGGGCGCCAGCACCGCCTGTTCCAGGCTGCCGTCGGCCAGGTCCGCTTCGAACAGCCGGTATTGGGAGAGCAGCATCGCCAGCAGCGCCGCCACCCAGATCACGCCCGGACCGAGCACCGTCAGCAAGGCCGGATCGGGGCCGATCGCCAGCGGGAACAGGCAGGTGACAAGCGCGAAGAACACCAGAGGCCCGAGCGCGTCGGCCGGCCGGCGCGCCGCCAGCAGCAGGTCGCGATGCAGCAGCGCCAGCATCACGGCGCGGACTCCATGGCGCTGACGGCCGTCGCCGAGGCGATGTCCGGATCGGGCCGGGAGGATGCGGGCCGAGAGGATGCGGGACCCAGTGTCAGCGCGATGCAGCGGGGCAGCGGCAAGGCGAGCGGCTGATGGGTGGCGACGACGGCGAGGCCACCGGCCTCCAGGTGAGCCGTCAGCAGCCGGGCGAAGACCTGCTCGCCGTCGCCATCGAGCGCGGCGGTCGGCTCGTCGAGCAACCACAGCGGGCGTGCGCTGGCTCGCACCCGCGCCAGCGCAAGCCGGCGGCGCTGGCCTTGCGACAGCCGCCGCGCCGGCGTCGCCGCCGCCTGCCGCAGGCCGACCTCCTCGAGCGCGGTCTCAAGCGCCGCCGGCGGCAGGGCGTGGCCCCCGATGCGCGTGGCCAGCGCGAGGTTCTCGCGCGCGCTCAGGTCCAGGCTCAAGCCGTTCTGATGCGCCAGGTAGGCCAGGCTCGCCGGGGCGGCGCCCTCGACCACGCCGTGCTCCCGCGGCAGCAGGCCGGCGAGCTGCCGCAGCAGGCTGCTCTTGCCGCTGCCATTGGGACCGCGCAGCGCCAGCGCCTGCCCGGTGTGAAGCTCGAAACTCAGGTCGCGGAAGAGCCAGCGGCCGCCGCGCGCGCAGCCCAGGCGTTCGACGCGCAGCGCGCGGCGCGGCGCATCAGGCGCATCGGGGGGCTCGGTGTCGGCGCGACCGTCGAGGTCGCCGCGCTCACGATGCGCCATCGCCCGGACGGCCCTGGGGGGCCGCGCCCGTTCTGGCCGCGTCGTCGCCCTTGGGCACATGCTGGCCCGGGCTGTCGGACGGGCCCTCGCCCGGCGGGATGTGCGGCAACCGGTGCGCGATGCCCTTGTGGCAGTCGATGCAGGTCTTCTCCTTGCTCGCGAGGTAGGTCGAGTGCATCGCCTGCGCCCGCGCGCTCTGCCGCGTGAAGTCCATCGACTCGTAGTTGTGGCAGTTGCGACACTCCAGCGAGTCGTTGGCCTTGAAGCGCGCCCACTCGTGCTTGGCCAGCTCGAGCCGCTTGTCGTGGAATTTCTCCGGCGTGCTGATGGTCCCGAAGATCTTGCCCCAGACCTCCTTGGACGCCTGCATCTTGCGGGCGATCTTGTCGGTCCAGTTGTGCGGCACGTGGCAGTTGGAGCAGATCGCCCGCACGCCCGAGCGGTTGGTGTAGTGGATGGTGCTCTTGAGCTCCGCGTAGACGTTCTCGCGCATCTCGTGGCAGCCGGTGCAGAAGGCCTCGGTGTTGGTCGCTTCCATCGCGGTGTTGAACGCGCCCCAGAAGACGACGCCGCCGATGAAACCGCCCAGCGTCAGGAAGCCGAGGCTGAAATGGACGCTGGGCCGTCGCAGGACGGTCCAGTAGCGCCCCAGGAGCCGGATCGTGGCTTGCAGCATGGTCCGCTCCCGGGGCTCACTTGCGGCCCGCGGGCGCCGGGGCGGCCTTGCGGGTCTGCGGGTTCAGGGTGTCGCGCCGGATCAGCGTATCGATGTCGACGAAAGTGTTGGGCACCACCAGCGGCGCGGCGTCCTGCGGTACGTGGCATTGCACGCAGAAGTAGCGCCGCGTCGAGACCTGCCCGAGCATGTGCCCCTCGCGGTCCATGTAGTGGGTGATGCTCACCGGCACCGCCTGCGACACCGAGGTGTTGGCGCGCGCATGGCAGTCCAGACACTTGTTGAAGTTCTTGTCCAGCTGGTAGCCGTCGATCCGGTGCGGGATCGTCGGCGGCTGCATCGCGTAGTTGCGGGTGCGGCGCAGGTCGTCGTTGATCTGGTTGCCCAGCAGCGGCGGCTTGGTGGTCTCGGTGATCGGCGTGGGGCCGCGCGCCGCGTCGATGAAGGGCTGGCCTGGCTTCGGGCCGGCGGGCTGCGCCGCGGCGAGGCCTGCGGCCAGCAGCGCGGCGCCCGCCATGCCGGCTGCGTGACCGACCACATGACGGACCACACGGGCGACGATCGCCAGGAGCCGGCGTGGGAGAGTGTGCATCGGGGTCATCGCGCGTTCTCCTTCAGGCGACCTTGGTGATCTTGACCGCGCACTTCTTGTAATCCGTCTGCAGCGAGATCGGATCGGTCGCGTCCAGGGTCACCTTGTTGATCAGCTCGCTCGCGTCGAACCAGGGCACGAACACCAGGCCCTGCGGCGGCCGATTGCGGCCGCGGGTCTCGACCCGGGTCTGCATCTTCCCGCGTCGCGACGAGATCTCCACCAGCGAGCCGCGCCGCACGCCCAGCGCCTTGGCGTCGTCCGGATGCATGTAGCAGTAGGCGTTGGGCACCGCGCGATGCAGTTCCGGCACGCGGCGCGTCATCGAGCCCGAATGCCAGTGCTCGAGCACCCGTCCGGTCGAGAGCCAGAACGGATAGTCCTTGTCCGGGGACTCGGGCGGCGGCTCGTAGGGCAGGGCGAAGATGTTGGCCTTGCCATCCGGGTTGCCGTAGAACTGCCAGCCGGTGCCGGCCTTGACGTAGGGATCCTCGCCCTCGCGGTAGCGCCAGCGCGTCTCCTTGCCGTTGACCACCGGCCAGCGGATGCCGCGCGCCTTGTGGTACTCGTCGAACGGGGCCAGGTCGTGCCCATGGCCGCGGCCGAAGCTGGCGTACTCCTCGAAGAGGCCCTTCTGCAGGTAGAAGCCGAAGGCCTGCGCCTCGTCGTTGGCGTAGGCCTTGTCGACGTCCGCCAGCGGGAACTTGTCGACATGGCCGTTGCGGTAGAGCACGTCATACAGCGTCTTGCCGCGCAGGCCGGGTTTCTGGTCGATCAGTTCCTGCGGCCAGACCTCCTCGACCTTGAAGCGCTTGGAGAACTCCACCAACTGCCACAGGTCGGAACGCGCGTCGCCCGGCGCCTTCACCAGCTGGTGCCAGAAATGGGTGCGGCGCTCGGCGTTGCCGTAGGCGCCTTCCTTCTCGACCCACATCGCGCTGGGCAGGATCAGGTCGGCGGCGACGGCGGTCACCGTCGGGTAGACGTCGGAGACGACGATGAAGTTCTCTGGATTGCGGTAGCCCGGGTAGGTCTCCTGCATCAGGTTGGCGCCGGCCTGCATGTTGTTGTTGACCATCACCCAGTAGGCGTTGAGCGCGCCGTCCTTGAGTTTGCGGTTCTGCTCGACCGCGTGATAGCCGGGCTTGGCCGGGATGGTGCCCTCGGGCAGGCGCCAGATCTCCTCGGCGTGCGCGCGGTGCTTGGGATTGGTCACCACCATGTCCGCCGGCAGCCGGTGGGCGAAGGTGCCGACCTCGCGCGCGGTGCCGCAGGCCGAGGGCTGTCCCGTCAGCGAGAACGGGCTGTTGCCCGGCGTCGAGATCTTGCCGGTCAGCAGGTGGATGTTGTAGATGAGGTTGTTGGCCCAGGTGCCGCGTGTGTGCTGGTTGAAGCCCATGGTCCAGAACGAGGTGACCTTGGTCTTGGGGTCCGCGTACAGCTCGGCCAGCGCCTTGAGCCGGTTCTTCGGCACGCCGGTCAGTTCGGCGGTGTAGTCGAGGTCGTACTTGCTGACGAACTTCGCGTACTCGTCGAAGGTGATGGGCTTGGCGCCATTGGGGTCGCCGGCATTCTTCGCGGCCTTCTGCAGCGGATGCTCCGGCCGCAGGCCGTAGCCGATGTCGGGATTGCCCAGCTTGAAGTTGGCGTGCTTCTCGACGAACTCCTTGTTGACGCGGTTGGTCGAGATGATGTGATGGGCGATGTAGTTGAGGATCGCCAGGTCGGTCTGCGGCTTGAAGATCAGCTCGATGTCGGCCAGCTCGCAGGAGCGGTGCTCGAAGGTCGACAGCACCGCGACCTTCACGTCCGGGCCGCTGAGCCGCCGGTCGGTGACGCGGGTCCACAGCACCGGATGCATCTCGGCCATGTTGGAGCCCCACAGCACGAAGACGGTGGCGTTCTCGATGTCGTCGTAGCAGCCCATGGGCTCGTCCATGCCGAAGGTCCGCATGAAGCCGGTCACCGCCGAGGCCATGCAGTGGCGCGCGTTGGGATCGAGGTTGTTGCTGCGGAAGCCCGCCTTCATCAGCTTGGACGCGGCGTAGCCCTCCCAGACCGTCCACTGGCCCGAGCCGAACATGCCCACCGCCGTCGGTCCCTTGGCCTTGAGCGTCTTCTTGAACTGCTCGGCCATCACATCGAAGGCGCGGTCCCAGCTCACCGGCTGGAACTCGCCGTCCTTGGCGTACTGGCCGTCCTTCATCCGCAGCAGCGGCGTGGTGAGCCGGTCCGCGCCGTACATGATCTTGGACAGGAAGTAGCCCTTGACGCAGTTCAGGCCGCGGTTGACCTCCGCCTCGGGGTCGCCCTGGGTCGCCACGACGCGGTTGTCCTTGACCGCCACCTGCACGTGGCAGCCGGTGCCGCAGAATCGGCACGGCGCCTTGGACCAGGTCAGCTTCGAGGCCTGCGCGTAGGCGTTGCCGTCCTGGGCCAGGACCTCGATGGGAACGCCCGCCACGGCGCCGGCGGCGACGGCGGCGGAATGTCGGACGAAGTCGCGGCGAGTGCTCATGGTCGGGGTTCCTCTTGAAGGCAAGGCTCGGGTTCGATGTGCTGGTAGACCAGCGCGACGTTGACCACGCCGGGCAGGCCCTGTAGCTCGCCGACCTGGTCCAGGATCTCGCCGGCGGTATTGCCGTCCAGCGTCACGACCAGCTTGCCGCTGGCCGAGCGACCGTGGAGTCGCGCCGACGGCATCCGGTCGACCGCGGCGGCGGCGGCGTCGAGCAGGCGTGGCAACACCTGCACCACCACGCTGGCGATGTGCATCTCTGCGGGCATGGCATGCCTCGGAAGGGGTTCAGGGCCGCGATCGGCGGCGTGTGGCCGGAGGGATCGCGTGGAGACGCCGCGGCGGCGGCGGTGGGGGGCGGTTGCTACCCGCCGGGCGGGCCGGCGAACATCTGATAGACCCAGACGGTGAATCCATAACCCGCGACGGTGACGACGGCCAGCACCGGCGCCATCACGACAGCGAGGAACAGGAAGCTGCGCAGCTCTTCGGTGCGCGTCGACGGCGAGGCGTCGGTCGGAGGGAACAATGGCATGACGGCTTCTCCCTGGCGGTCGGCCCCTTGAACCTGGCGGTTTCTGTTTTGTGCGCGGGGCGACCAACCGGTTATAGCGGCGGCCTCCTCGGACTGTCAACGAGAACCCGCGTGTAACCGGCCCAAGGCCCCGATCACAGGGACATCGCGCGCAGGTCGTCCCGACGGGGGCAGGTGTTGCGGGGAACATGGGCGGCGATTCTTCGCCGTGGCCTCATGCCGCGTGTTGACGACTGTCAACGCAGGGGCCGGACGCCGTCAAAGGCCCGGCGCGTCGCTTCAGGACTGGCGCACGCGGATGCGCAGTTCGCCCTCGAGCAGCAGGCCTTCCTCGCGCAGCAGCCGCAGCAGCGTCGGCTGCAGATGCCGCAACTTGGCGGCGATGGCGGCGTTGTCGGCGACCAGGGTCCAGCCCTGCTCGTCGAGCGTGCCGGCCTGGACGAAGCGCTTCATCGCGCCCGGCAGCGCCACGCTCACCGCGGCCAGGTGCCGCTGCGACAACGCCAACTGCTGCCCCAGCCGCGCCAGCACGCCGTGCTGCGACATCGCCCGGCCGAAGTCCAGCGGATCGGGCGCTTCGGGCTTGACGCGGGGTGGCAGGTAGCGGGGCGGCATGGGTTGGCAGTGTAGTCCCGGCACTGGAAAACCCGCATCCGGACCGGGACGGCGCGCGTGCCCGCCGGCCCGGGCGCGCGAGGGGCGGGTGCTAAACTCCGCCGGTTTTTTTCCGCGCTGGCGCTTGCAGGCCGGGGTTTGCGTCCCCAACTGCACCGGTCGCGCGGAACTGCCCTCGGAGGCCGCCCACGAGGCGGTCCGGCGGGCGTCCGAGCCCGGTCGACCGGGCCCCACAAAAGAACTTCACGAAGCCGCATGTTGCCCAAGCTTTTGACCCAGATTTTCGGCAGTCGGAACGAGCGCCTGCTCAAGACCTACCGCAAGGTCGTCCAGCAGATCAACGCGCTGGAACCGCAGTTCGAAGGCCTGAGCGACGACCAGTTGCGCGCCAAGACCGAGGAGTTCAAGCAGCGCATCGCCAAGGGCGAGACCGTCGACGACATCCTGCCCGAGGCTTTCGCCGTCTGCCGCGAGGGCAGCAAGCGCGTCCTCAAGATGCGCCACTTCGACGTGCAGCTGATCGGCGGCATGGTCCTGAACGCCGGCAAGATCGCTGAAATGCGCACCGGCGAAGGCAAGACCCTGATGGCCACGCTGCCGGTCTACCTGAATGCGCTGACCGGCAAGGGCGTGCACGTCGTGACGGTCAACGACTATCTCGCGCGGCGCGACGCCGAGTGGATGGGCCGCCTGTACCGCTTCCTCGGCCTGACCGTGGGCATCAACTACTCGGGCCTGCCGCGCGACGAGAAGCAGGCCGCGTACAACGCCGACGTCACCTACGGCACCAACAACGAGTACGGCTTCGACCACTTGCGCGACAACATGGTCTACGAGGTCCGCGACCGCGTGCAGCGCGGCCTGGCCTACGCGATCGTCGACGAGGTGGACTCGATCCTGATCGACGAGGCGCGCACCCCGCTGATCATCTCCGGCCAGGCGGAGGACCACACCCAGCTCTACGTCGCGATCAACGCGGTCGCGCCGCAGCTCAAGCGCCAGATCGGCGAGCTGGACCCGCGCACCGGCGAGGGCGTGATCGAGCCGGGCGACTTCACCGTCGACGAGAAGTCGCACCAGATCTACCTGACGGAAGACGGCCACGAGAACGCCGAGCGGCTGCTGTCTCAGGCCGGGCTGCTGACCGAAGGCGCGTCGCTGTACGACGCCGCCAACATCACGCTGATGCATCACCTGTACGCCTCGCTGCGGGCGCACCACGTGTATCACCGCGACACGCATTACGTCGTGCAGAACGGCGAGGTCGTGATCGTCGACGAGTTCACCGGCCGCCTGATGACGGGCCGCCGCTGGAGCGATGGCCTGCACCAGGCCGTCGAAGCCAAGGAAGGCGTGCAGATCCAGGCCGAGAACCAGACGCTGGCCTCGGTGACCTTCCAGAACTACTTCCGCATGTACGGCAAGCTGTCCGGCATGACCGGCACGGCCGACACCGAGGCCTACGAGTTCCAGGAGATCTACGGCCTGGAGACCGTGGTGATCCCGCCGAACCGCCCGACGGTGCGCCGCGACGAGCTGGACCTGGTCTACAAGACCACGAAGGAGAAGTACGACGCCGTCACGCAGGACATCCGCGACTGCCACGAGCGCGGCCAGCCGGTGCTGGTGGGCACGACCTCGATCGAGAACTCCGAGAAGGTCTCCGAGCTGCTGACCAAGGCAAAGCTCCCTCACCAGGTGCTGAACGCCAAGCAGCATGCCCGCGAGGCGGACATCATCACCCAGGCCGGCCGTCCGGGCGTGATCACGATCGCGACCAACATGGCCGGCCGCGGCACCGACATCGTGCTGGGCGGCAGCATCGAGAAGGACGTCGTCGCGATCGAGAACGACGAGGCGCTGTCCGAGTCCGAGAAGCAGGCCAAGATCGCCGCGCTCAAGGCCGAATGGCAGCAACTGCACGAGCAGGTCAAGGCCGCCGGCGGCCTGCGCGTGATCTCCACCGAGCGCCACGAGAGCCGCCGCATCGACAACCAGCTGCGCGGCCGCTCGGGCCGCCAGGGCGACCCGGGCTCGTCGCGCTTCTACCTGTCGCTGGACGACCAGCTGATGCGCATCTTCGCGGGCGACCGCGTGCGCGCCATCATGGACCGCCTGAAGATGCCCGAGGGCGAGGCGATCGAGGCCGGCATCGTGACGCGCTCGATCGAGAGCGCGCAGCGCAAGGTCGAGGCTCGCAACTTCGACATCCGCAAGCAGCTGCTCGAGTACGACGACGTGTCGAACGATCAGCGCAAGGTCATCTACCAGCAGCGCAACGAGATCCTCGAGGCCGAGGACCTGCTGGCGCAGATCTCGCATCTGCGCACCGGCACGTTGACCGACGTGGTGCGCGGCTTCGTGCCGGAGGAATCGCTCGAGGAGCAATGGGACCTGGTGGCGCTGGAGCGCGTGCTGCGCGACGAGTGGAAGCTCGAGGTGCCGCTGGGCGAGATGCTCAAGAAGAGCGAGACGCTGACCGACGAGGATGTGCTGAACGCCGTGCTCAAGGCCGGCGACGCCGCCTTCCAGGACAAGCTGGACCGCGTCGGCCTGGAGCAGTTCACGCCCTTCATGCGCATGGTGCTGCTGCAGAGCATCGACCAGCACTGGCGCGAGCACCTCGCGTCGCTGGACTACCTGCGCCAGGGCATCCACCTGCGCGGCTAC
The DNA here is from genome assembly GCF_014193085.1 of Mitsuaria sp. BK041. Classification (NCBI taxonomy): domain Bacteria; kingdom Pseudomonadati; phylum Pseudomonadota; class Betaproteobacteria; order Burkholderiales; family Sphaerotilaceae; genus Roseateles; species Mitsuaria sp. BK041. The sequence goes on from NZ_JACHYT010000001.1 coordinate 776,675, forward strand.
GCGCAGAAGAACCCGAAGCAGGAATACAAGCGCGAGGCCTTCGAGCTGTTCTCGCAGCTGCTGGACGCGGTGAAGCTGGAAGTGACGCGCGTGCTGCTGAACGTGCGCATCCAGTCGCAGGAGGAGGCCACCGCCGCCGCCGACGCGATCGAGCAGCGCGCCGAGAACGTCAGCAACGTGACCTACACCCATCCGAACGAAGATGGCTCGGTGTCGCAGGACGCGGCGCCGGTGGCGGGCGGCACGCAGGCCGTGCCCAGCGAGTGGGGCCATGTCGGCCGCAACGATCCCTGCCCGTGCGGCAGCGGCAAGAAGTTCAAGAGCTGCCACGGCAAGCTGGCCTGATCCGGTCTTGCTCCCGCTGATGAACGGCGCCCCTCGCGGGCGCCGTTTTGTTTTGGTGCCCTCCTCGCGGTCCTGCAAAGAAACTCCCTCGCCCCGCTTGCGGGGAGAGGGCGGGGGTGAGGGGCCGAGCCTCCTACAATCCCGCGCGCGGGCGCCGACGCTCGCGCTCGCACCGGACCGCCGCGTCCGGACGCCGACCCTCAACGACCGTCCACCATGCCCGTCAACCTGACCGCTCCCGATCCGCAAACCCTGCTGCCCGTGCCCGGCGTGCGCCTGGGCGTCACGATGGCCGGCGTGCGCAAGGCCAACCGCCGCGACCTCACGGTGATCGCGCTCGACGAGGGCGCCAGCGTCGCCGGCGTCTTCACCGCCAACCGCTTCTGCGCCGCGCCGGTGCAGGTCTGCCGCGAGCACCTCGCGTCGGGCGCGGCGATCCGCGCGATCGTCATCAACACCGGCAATGCCAACGCCGGCACGGGCGCCGACGGCCTGGCGCGCGCGCGCCAGACCTGCGACGCGCTCGCCGCCGAATTGAAGCTCGACGCGAAGCAGGTGCTGCCGTTCTCGACCGGCGTGATCATGGAGACGCTGCCGGTGGACCGCATCGTCGCCGGCCTGCCGGCCGCGATCGCCGCGCTGAAGCCGGACCACTGGGGCGAGGCCGCCGCCGGCATCATGACCACGGACACGCTGCCCAAGGCCTGCTCGCGCCAGCTCACGATCGGCGGCCGGACGGTCACCATCTCCGGCGTGTCCAAGGGCGCCGGCATGATCCGCCCGAACATGGCGACGATGCTGGGCTTCGTCGCCACCGACGCGGTGCTCGCGCCGGAGCTGCTGCAGCCGCTGGTCAAGGAAGCGGCCGACCTGTCCTTCAACCGCATCACCATCGATGGCGACACCTCGACGAACGACTCGTTCGTGCTGATCGCCACGCACCAGGCCGGCCACGATCGCATCACCTCGCTGACCAGCGCCGAAGGCCGCGCGCTGCGCGACGCGGTGGTGGCGGTCTCGCAGCAGCTGGCGCAGGCCATCGTGCGCGACGGCGAGGGCGCGACCAAGTTCATCTCGGTGATGGTGCAGGGCGGCAAGACCGAAGAGGAATGCCGCAAGGCGGCCTACGCGATCGCGCACTCGCCGCTGGTGAAGACCGCGTTCTTCGCCAGCGATCCCAACCTGGGCCGCATCCTGGCGGCGGTCGGTTATGCCGGCATCGACGACCTCGACCAGGGCCTGATCGACCTGTTCCTCGACGACGTGCATGTCGTGACCAAGGGTGGCCGCCGGCCCGAGTACAAGGAAGAGGACGGCCAGCGCGTGATGAAGCAGAGCGAGATCACGGTGCGGGTGCACCTGAACCGCGGTCCGGCCGAGACGACGGTCTGGACCTGCGACTTCAGCCACGAGTACGTGACGATCAACGCGGACTACCGCTCCTGATCGAGACCGCCGACGGCGGTGCATGACGCGCGAACGGCGGCCCGAGGGCCGCCGTTGTCGTCTGCCGCGTCAGAAATCGACGGCGCGCGTGCCGCGCATGCCGCGCGCCAGCAGCGTCGCGTTGATGAGCTGCGCTTCCTCGCGGCTGCCGAAGGGCCAGACGGCCGCGCGCCAGCCGTCCTTGGTCTGGAAGACCTCGCCGTTGGGCACGGCGTTGCCGCCCAGCGTCTGGCCGATCATCTCGCGCATGCGCGCCAGCTGGGCCTCGGCATCGGCCTTGTTCTTCTGCGGCTGACCGACCAGCGCCACCAGCTTGCCGCCGGGCGCGGCGTCGCGCTTCATCAGGTTGCCCAGGCCGGCGTCGTCCACGCTCACCCGGCGCTCGGCCTCCGGCGACGAGGCGGCCGGCTTGCCGGTGTCCGGTGCCGGGCTCTCCTTCGCGGTGGCGGCGGCCGCCTGCTCGCGCTGGGCCCGCTCCACGCCGCTTTGCAGCGTCGGGCGGATGCTCGGGATCGCGGGTGCGCTCGGCGCCGTGGCGGTGGTCGCGGCGCTTGCGGGGGCCGAAGACGCCGCAGCGGCGGAAGTGGCTGAGGCGGCCGAAGCGTCGGCCGAGGGAGCGACTTGCGAGGCAGCGGCGCTCGCGGCCGTCGGTGCCTCGGACGCCGCGGCAGCCGGCGCCGATGCCGATGCCGATGCCGACGCGGCGGAAGCCGCCTGCGTCGCCAGGGCCGCGGACGCCGCCGACGCGGCCTCGGCCGCGGCCTGCGCGGCGCGCTCTTCCTCCGATGGCTTGGACGACGGCCACAGCGCCCAAACTGCGGCGATGAGCACGAGTGCGCCAACGCTGGCAGCCACGCCCAGCCGCGCCGGATCCAGCGCGCGTCGACCCAGCACCCGGTCGCGCCGGCCGACGAGCACCCGCCGTCGCGCCGGCCCCGCATCGAAGGCGGCGCTCAGCAGCACCAATTCCATCGGCCATGCACCAGCCTGGTTCGCGTCGGCGGCCAGCGCGCGTTCATCGATCTCGACGCGCCGCAGCGGCAGTTCCTCCGGCGCGGCGGTGAAGCCGTGGTCCAGCGCCATCGCGGCCACCGCCGAGGTCTTCAGCCCCGGGATGAATTCATCGACCCACGCCGGCCGAGGCCCGTTCGCGGCGGCCTTGCGCTGCCACGGCAGGCGTCGCTTCGCCGGCGCGGGGGCGGCGCCCTCGGGCGGCGCGGTGGCGGCCTCGAGGCTCGGTTCCTTGGGCAGCGCCTGCGCCATGAAGGGCAGGGCGACGGCACCGACGGTGTGCACGTCCGCGATGCCGATGCGACGCGCCAGCGGATGTTTGTTGTGCCAGTTCACCAGCAGCCAGGCGACGACGTCCGGCGACGGTCCTTCCCACGGCGCGGCCGGCGCGGCGGGGGCGGGCGTGGCGGCGGGCGCGACCGCGCCGCCGTCGGGCGGCGGGGCGGTCGGGTCGACGTCGGGCGAGGCGGGGGTATCGTCCATGGCGCCGGCCATTGTGCGTCAGCCCCTGCGGGCCGATCGCCGCGCGACCGGGGCGAAGGCCCTGGAATTCGAGGCTTCGGCCCGGTCCCGTCCCCTTGAGAAGCGGGCATGGGATTTGTATGGTGGAACGCATGCCGTCCTTGCCGCTCCCGCCACCTCGACCCCCCCAGCCGCGCGCCGACATGCCGCCCGCCCGCACCGAAGAGGCCGTCGATGCCAGCGCTTCCGGGACGGGAACCGGATCTCCTGGCTCCTCGGGCATGGGTGATGGCGCAGGCACTGGCACTGGCACTGGCACTGGCACTGGCACTGGCACTGGCGCCGACGCCCGCACCCGCCTGCTGGTCGTGCAGGCGCTGAGCGTGCAGCCGCTGGCCGCCGTGCTGGAGGAGAGCGGCTACGAGCTGCTCCGCGCCGCGGATGCGATCGCGGCGGTCGACGGCCTGGGCGCGCGGCCCTCGCTGGTGATCATGGACATGACCCTGCCCGACCTGCCGGGCGACGGCCCGCTGGAGCTGCTGCGGCGGCTGGCCGCGGGCCCGGCGCCGGTGCTGACGCTGAGCCGGCCGCAGGACCCGCCGCGCATCGGCGCGCTGCTGGCCGCCGGGGCGGCCGAGTGCCTGATCAAGCCAGTGCGCATGAGCGAGCTGCTGATGCGGATCGAGCGCCTGCTGCGCCCGGCGCGCGGCACGGGCACGGCGGCGCCGCGCCGGCCGACGGCCAGCATGACGGTGCGCGAGCGTGACGGCCACTGCGCCTGGCAGACGCCGCAGGCGCGGGCCTTGATGGGCGCCTACTTCCCGCCGCCGTGGTCGGACCATGCGCGCCTGCCGCCGGAGGTGCTGGCCTGGCTGCACCGCGAGGCGCTGCGTCGGCGCGCCGGCGCGCCGCCGTCCTCGCTCACTGTGGCGCCGCCCTCCGGCGCACCGCGCCAGCGCCTGAGCTTCGCGCTGATGGCCGCCGACCCCGAGGTCATCGGCGACGGCCACTGGCTGCTGGTCCTGCGCGAAGCCGACGAGGCCGCCAGCATCGCGACGCTGGCCAAGGCGCTGGACCTGCCGCAGGCCGACGCCGAACTGCTCTTCGGGCTGCTGGGCCGCCCGCGCCCGGAGCAGCAGGCCGAGGCCCTGGGCCTGAGCGAGGCGGCCTACGGGACGCGGGTCGACGCGCTGTGCCGCCGCCTGGCGGTGAGCGACCTGATGCAGGCGCTCGAGCGCGCCCGCCAGGTCCTGGACCGGCCGGCCTGAGCCGGACAGGGGACAATCCGGCCCCATGTCCGCCGGAAATCCCCTGTTCAGCTCCCCTGTTCCCGACACGCCTGTGCCCGACGAGCGCCAGCGCTTCCTGCGCCTGCTGCGCACCGCGCTGGCCGAGCGCCGCTTCCAGCGCCTGCTGCTGGGCCGCCATGAGGGCGAGGACGCCTCGATCGAGCGCCTGACGGTGCGCGACATCGAACTGCGCGGCGAGCGCGCGCTCAGCTTCCTGTGGCGGCACAAGACCAAGGACGTGACCAAGAACCATCCGCTGGAGGAAGGCCTGGCGCTGCTGGAGCAGCTGCTGGGCCGCGATTTCCAGCAGGCCCACCTGGACACGCTCGGCGAGGAGGTCCAGCTGCGCTTCAGCCGCAAGGGCAAGCCACTGCTCCAGGTGGGGAAGAAGGCCGCGCCGCAGGCGGGCGGCCCGGCCGGCCCCGACGGCCCGGCCGGCGAGGGCGCTTCGATCGCGCCCGGCGGCCATGACCGCGCCAAGCCGCGCGAGCTGTCGATGGCGCAGCCCTTCTGGCGCGACCTGGGCGTCACGCACGAGCTCAAGGGCCAGGCCGCGCTGGTGCCGGCGATGGCGCGCAAGTGGAAGCAGATCAACAAGTTCATCGAGATCTTCGGCGCCGCGGTCCGCAAGGCGGGCCTGGACGCGCCGGCCAGCGCGGACCGCCCGGTGCGGGTGGCCGACTTCGGTTCCGGCAAGGGCTACCTGACCTTCGCGATGCACGACTGGCTGCGCGCGCAGGGCCTGGTGCCGCAGGTGCAGGGCGTGGAGCTCAAGCAGGACATGGTGGCGCTGGGCAACGCGGCCGCGGCCCGGCACGGGCTGGCGGGACTGAGCTTCGAGCACGGCGACGTGCGCGAGCGCGGCGACCAGCCGCTGGACGTGATGGTCGCGCTGCATGCCTGCGACATCGCGACCGACCACGCGATGCACTTCGGCCTGCGCAGCGGCGCGCGGATCATCATGTGCGCGCCCTGCTGCCACAAGGAGATCCGGCCGCAGATGAACACGCCGGCCGCGCTGCGGCCGCTGCTGCAGCACGGCATCCACCTGGGCCAGGAGGCCGAGATGGTCACCGACTCGCTGCGCGCGCTGCTGCTGGAGCTGATGGGCTACGACACGCAGGTCATCGAGTTCATCGCGCTGGAGCACACCAGCAAGAACAAGATGGTGCTGGCGGTCAAGCGTCCGCAAGACCCGTCCCCGGCGCGGCGCGCGGAGCTGCTGTCGCAGCTCGACGAGATCAAGCGCTTCTACGGCCTGCGCAGCCAGGCGCTGGAGACGCTGCTGCGCGTCGAAGGGCGGCTCGAGGTCGACGGCGGCGTGAACCGCGCGTGAAGCTCCTCCGGGGGGCGCTGCGGCAAGGCGCTGCCTGAAATTGAGGCAGCGCAAGAAAGGTCCTGGCGGATCAAGGGCTTGAAGGCGCCGGCCTCAGCTTTTCCCACGACTTGTCCACAGCGGGCGTGGGCAATCGGCATGTCGATTGCCGTTCCGGCGACATGTCGAATGTCCTCGCCCCCATTCCCGCCCCGGTGCCCTGGCTCGCCCGCGTCCTCGGCGTGGTGCTGCTGATCCTCGGATTCGTCATGCTGGCCGCGGGCGGCCTGCTGGCTTCGCTCGGCGGCAGCTGGTTCTACGCGCTGTCGGGCCTGGCCTGGGCCCTCATCGGCGCGCTGATGTGGGGCCGGCTGCGCGAGGCGGTGCTCGGCTACGCGCTCTACTTCCTCGCCACGCTGGCATGGAGCCTGTGGGAGGCGGGCCTGGACTGGTGGCCGCTGGGCGCGCGGCTGGGCGTGCCCTTCGTCCTCGGCGCGGTGCTGCTGGCGCTGGTGCCGACGATGCGCCGCCACCTGCCGGTGGACGATCCGCGGCGCGTCGCGTGGCGCAGTCCGCCGGCGCTGGTGCTGGCCGCGGCGCTGGGCGCCTTCGTGGTCGTGGCCGTCGTGTCCTGGACGCGGGACCTGCACGCGCTGGAGGGCACGATGCCGGCCAACGGCGCGGCGCGTCCCCCGGGCGTGGCGGCGTCGGGCGCCGCGGCTGTGCCCGACGGCGAATGGCATGCCTACGGCCGCACCGGCTTCGGCCAGCGCTGGTCGCCGCTGGCGCAGATCACGCCGGCCAACGTCGGCGACCTCAAGCTCGCCTGGGAGTTCCGCACCGGCGATGTCCGCGGCCGGCCCGGCGACCCGAAGGAGACCACCTTCGAGGTCACGCCGCTCAAGGTCGGCGAGCGGCTGTTCCTCTGCACCCCGCACCAGACGGTGCTGGCGCTGGACGCGACGACGGGCCGCGAGCTCTGGCGCTTCGATCCGCAGGTGCGCGGTGAACTCGCGCTGCAGCACCTGACCTGCCGGGGCCTGTCCTACCAGCCGCCGCCCGATCCGATGGCCGCCGCCGGCGCGCAGGCACCGGCCTGCGCGGCCAAGCTCTTCATGCCGACGGCCGACGCGCGCCTGATCGCGCTCGATCCCGCCTCCGGCAAGCCCTGTCCCGCCTTCGGCCGGCAGGGCGCGGTCGACCTGTGGGCCGGCATGCCCAACGCCAAGCCGGGCGCGTACTACTCGACCTCGCCGGTGGTCGTCACGCGGCGGCTGGTGATCGTCGGCGGCACGGTGCTGGACAACGCGTCGGTCAAGGAACAGTCCGGCGTGATCCGCGCCTACGACATCGAGACCGGCGCGCTGGTCTGGAACTGGGACTCGGCCAACCCGGACGCGACCGCGCCGCTGCCGGCCGGACAGACCTACACGGCCAACTCGCCCAACAGCTGGTCGGTGGCCAGCGTGGACGAGGACCTCGGCCTGGTCTACCTGCCGATGGGCAACCAGCCGCCCGACCAGTGGGGCGGCAAGCGCTCGGCGGCGGTGGAGCGGCATTCGTCCTCGGTGGTGGCGCTCGACCTGGCGACCGGCAAACTGCGCTGGGTCTTCCAGACGGTCCACCACGACCTGTGGGATTACGACGTGCCCGCGCAGCCGGTGCTGGTGGACCTGACGGTGCGCGGCACCCGGGTGCCGGCGCTGGTGCAGCCGACCAAGCAGGGCGAGCTGTTCGTGCTCGACCGCCGCGATGGCCGGCCGGTGTTTCCGGTGACCGAGACGCCGGCGCCGCAGGGCGCCGCGGCGGGCGACTTCACCGCGCCGACGCAGCCGGTCTCGGCGATCTCCTTCAACCCGCCGGTGCTGCGCGAGCGCGACCTGTGGGGCGTGACGATGTTCGACCAGCTCTGGTGCCGCATCGCCTTCCACCGCCTGCGTTATGAGGGCCGCTTCACGCCGCCGTCGACGCAGGGCTCGCTGATCAACCCCGGCAACTTCGGCGTCTTCAACTGGGGCAGCATCGCCGTCGATCCGGTGCGCGGCATCGCCTTCACGACGCCGGCGGTGCTGGCCTTCACCTCGCAGCTGGTGCCGCGCCGCGACGACAGCTCCCAGCTGGTGCAGGACGAGGGACCGCCCAGCGGCTCGCTGCCGGCGCTGAACGAGAACTTCGGCGCGCCCTTCGCGTCGCGGATGAAGCCCTTCACCTCGCCGCTGGGCGTGCCGTGCCAGGCGCCGCCGTGGGGCACGGTGGCCGGTGTCGACCTGAACGAGGGCCGCATCGTCTGGCGCCACCGCAACGGCACGGTGCGCGACCTTTCGCCGCTGCCCCTGCCGCTGCGGCTGGGCGTGCCCAGCCTGGGCGGACCGCTGATGACCGCCGGCGGCCTGGCCTTCCTGTCGGGCAGCATGGACGACTACGTCCGCGCCTACGACGTCAACGACGGCCGCGTGGTGTGGGAAAGCCGGCTGCCGGCCGGCGGCCAGGCCACGCCGATGACCTATCTCGGCGCGGACGGGCGGCAGTACCTGCTGGTGGTCGCCGGTGGGCATGGGTCCACGGGCACCAAGCCTGGCGACCACGTGCGCGCCTACGCGCTGGACAAGCGCTGAGCGCCGCAAGAAAAGAAGCCCGGCCCCTCGTGAGAAGGGCCGGGCAAGAGCGCTGGGACGCCGCCTGGACACCCTGACTGCGAGGGCGTGGCGCTGCGGCGTGGCGATTCGGAAGCGCGTGCGCGCCGGCCATGAGGCGACCCGCGAGGGGCCGCGGCCTGGGCGCGTGGATCGGGGAGGACGTCAGTCGCGTCGCGACCGCGCCGGGGCGGGCCTGGCCGGGCAGGGATGCGAGCAGGGACGCGGGAGCGTGGTCTGCGGGCAGGCGGGCGTGCGGCGTGTCTTCATGCTTCGCATCATCGCCGCCGGGCGCGCCGGCGAGCCGCGAAGAACAGGCCTCAAATCCGGCCAAACAACTGGCCGGATTTCACCGCCATTTCCGCTGGCACGGCGCCGTGGCGCGCGCACCGGCGCCGATCGGGACGCGGAGGTCCTCAGCTCACTTGACGTCCATGCCGAAGGTGTTGGCGATGAAGGCCAGGATGTCCGCGCGCTCCTCGATGATCTTGGAGGTCGGCTTGCCGGCGCCATGGCCGGCCTGCGTCTCGATGCGGATCAGCTTGGGCGCGGGGCCGGTCTCGGCGGCCTGCAGCGTCGCGGTGTACTTGAAGCTGTGGGCCGGCACGACGCGGTCGTCATGGTCGCCGGTGGTGACCAGGATCGCGGGGTAGCGCACGCCGGGGCCGCTCTTGATCGTGTGCAGCGGCGAATAGGCCAGCAGCGCCTTGAACTCGTCCGCGTTCTCCGAGCTGCCGTAGTCCGAGGTCCATGCCCAGCCGATGGTGAACTTGTGGAAGCGCAGCATGTCCATCACGCCGACCTGCGGCACCGCCGCGCCGAACAGCTCCGGACGCTGGTTCACGACCGCGCCCACCAGCAGGCCGCCGTTGGAGCCGCCGTTGATGGCGAGCTTGGCCGGCTGGGTGTACTTGTTGGCGACCAGGTACTCGCCGGCGGCGATGAAGTCGTCGAAGACGTTCTGCTTCTTGAGCTTGGTGCCGGCCTCGTGCCAGCCGGCGCCGTACTCGCCGCCGCCGCGCAGCACGGCCAGCACGTAGACGCCGCCCATCTTCATCCAGGTCGCGGCGGTGACGCCGTAGCCGGGCGTCATCGGCACGTTGAAGCCGCCGTAGCCGTAGAGCAGCGTCGGGTTGCTGCCGTCCAGCTTCAGGCCCTTGCGGTGCGCGATGAAGATCGGCAGCTTCGTGCCGTCCTTGCTGGTGACGAAGACGCGCTTGCTCTCGAACTGGCTGGCGTCGAACGCGGTCTGGGTGCGCTTGAAGAGCTCGGCGCGGCCGGTCTTCGCGTCCAGGCGCCAGATCTCGCCCGGCGTGGTCAGGCTGGTGTAGCTGAAGAAGGTCTCGGGATCGTTCCACTTGCCGCCGAAGCCGGCGGCGGTGCCGACGCCCGGCAGCTGCAGGTCGCGGACATGCTTGCCGCTGGGCGCATGCACGCGCACCAGCGTCGAGGCATCCTGCAGGTAGCTCAGCACCAGGTGGCCGCCGACGCCGCTGGCGGCGGTCAGCGCGTCCTTGGTCTCGGGCACCAGCGTGGTCCAGGTCTTGGGATCCTTGGCGGTCCAGTCCTTGTCGAGGTCGATCGCGATCAGGCGGCCGCGCGGCGCGTCCTTGTCGGTCTTGACGATCAGGCGCTGGCCGTCGAGCACGACGGGGCTGTACTCCGCATCGAAGCTCAGCGTCAGCGGGACCGGCTTGGCGCCGGCGTAGCCGCCCTGGCCGTCCAGCGGCAGCAGCATCAGGCCGTTCTTGCGGGCCGAGCCCTTCCAGACATTGATGAGCGCGAGGCGGCCGTCGTCGGTGACCTCGACGTTGAAGCCCCATTCCTTCTCGGCCGGGTTCTCGGCGACCAGCACGTCGGCGGACTGGGCCGTGCCCAGGCGGTGGTAGTACACCTTCTGGAAGTAGTTGGCGCCGGTGAGGGCCGCGCCGGCCTTGGGCGCGTCGTAGCGCGAGTAGAAGAAGCCCTTGCCGTCGGGCGTCCAGGACGCGCTGGAGAACTTGACCCACTCGATGGTGTCGGGCAGGTCCTTGCCGGTGTCGAGGTCGCGGACCTTCCAGGTCTGCCAGTCGGAGCCGGCGCCGGCGGTGCCGTAGGCCATCAGCTTGCCGTCGCGCGACACGGCGCCGCCGGTCAGGGCGACGGTGCCGTCCTTGGACAGCGTGTTGGGATCGAGCGCGACCTGCGGCGTGTCCTTCAGGCTGCGCGCGGTGTAGAGCACCGCCTGCTGCTGCAGGCCGTCGTTGCGGGTCCAGAAGTAGCGGCCGCCTTCCTTGTAGGGGACGCCGAACTTCTCGAAGTTGTAGAGGTCGGTGTAGAGCTTGCGCGCGGGCAGGCGCTGCGGCATCGCGGCGAGGAACTTGTCGGTGACCGCGTTCTCGGCCTGGACCCAGGCCTTGGTGTCGGCGCTGTTGTCGTCCTCGAGCCAGCGGTACGGATCGGCCACGGTGGTGCCGTGGTAGTTGTCGGTCTGCTCGACCTTGCGGGTGACCGGGTAGCTCAGGCCCTGCGAGGCGGTGGCGGAGGCAGCGGCGGGCGCGGGGGGTTGCGCGGTGGCGGCCGCGCTGGCGCCGAGTCCGACCACCAGCGCGGCGGTCAGCGTGAGACGGGAATGCATGCGGTGTGCTCCTGAGAGTCGGGGAGCCGCCCCGCGGGGCTCGTGGCCGGGCGGGGCGGTGGGCCGGCATTGTGCCCGGCCCACCCGGGGGTGCCTTTGGTCAGGGCGGGGAAACACCGAGGGGCTCGGAGGGCGTCGGCGAGCGGCGACCGCGCCGGGCTGTGGCGTGAGGGACTGGCTCAAAGTGGTCGACTTTCGGCGAGCGCTGACTGGTCCCAGTCGTTTTGGGCGGCTGGCTGAATCCGGGCTGTCGCCAGCGCGCTCAGACTGCTCTTCTCCTCCTTGTTGGAAAGTGCAGGTGCAGAATGAATGCCCTCCTGGATCCCATCCATTTCAGTCCGCCGATGTCCGTGCGCGAGACCGTCACCTTGACCATCCGCATCGATGCGGCGTTGAAGCGCAAGCTGGAAGCAGGCGCTATGGAATCAAACCTCACGCTGGACGAACACGTGTCCTGGTTGATTGAGGAAGCCGTCTTCGTCAACGGCCCGGAGTTCTTTGACCCGGACAACTGGGAGGCCCACGAGTACCGGCTCGTTCAGGAAGCACGTCGGTCCAGTGCGCTCGGACATGATCTGCCTCTCGAGCAGGTTGAAAGGGAGATCGAGGAGCACTTCGGAGCGGAGAGGTCATCCGACCTTCCGAATGAAACTTGAGCGCCGCCATCACGCACGCGGCGCACCGGGATCTCGTCGAGATCCTCAGCCGCATCGGGAGCGACAACCCCTTTGCCGCCAGGAAGATGGCAAAGGAGTTCTTTCGCAAGTTCAGGTTGCTTGCCCTTCAGCCTGGTATCGGCTCGCGCACGCGCTTCAAGGACACGCGGGTATTGGCGGTCAGGCGCAATTACCGTGTGCTCTACGCGTCGCCGCCGCCGCGCCTGATCATTCAACGCGTGATCCATGCGGCGCGGAACTGGCCCGATGCCGAGCTGCCAGAGGGATTGACCTAGTAATCCCACCTCGCTTCCACCTGGAAGGTCCGTCCCGGATACGGATGGAAGTTCCAGTAGCGGTAGTTGTTGAGGTTGTCGACGCCGGCGGCCAGCGTCCACTGGCGGTCGATCTTCCACTGGGCCCGCGTATCGACGGTGAAGTACTTGCTCGCCGCCATGTAGGCGAAGCCGTTGACGTCGCTGTTGTCCAGGGTGCTGAACTGCTTGCCGCTGTAGCGCGCCCCCAGGCTCAGGCTCAGCTCATCCCGCGCCTGCCATTGCGCCAGCAGCGTCGCCCGCCAGCGCGGCACGCGCGGCTGCCATTTGCCGATCGTGTCGCCGGGCACCGCCGCGTAGCCGCTGTTGGCCAGGATGATCGAGTCCGCGAACGTGAGACTGCCTGTCAGCGTGACCCGCTGGGGCAGCGTCGCCGTGCCGCTGAATTCCACCCCGCGCGTGCGCACGTGAGCGATGTTCTGCACCGTGCTGGTCGAGGTGCTCACGCCCGGATTGATCTGCGAATAGAGCGCATCCCGGCTGTCCTCGTGGAACAGCGTGATCCTCAGGCTGTCGCGTCCTCGGCCCGTCCATTCGGCGCTGAGCTCGCTGGTCCAGCTGCGCTCGGGCTTCAGCAGCGGGTTGCTGTTGATGAAGTTGCCGGCCGGGTCGAAGCCGCCCTGGAACAACTCGCTCACCGTGGGAAAGCGCACCGCGCGTCCGGTGCTGGCCTTCAGCACCCAGCGCTCGGAGAGGCCGTAGGACAGCGCCGCCTTCGGCGACCACGCGGTGCGGGCGCGATCGTCGTGCCGATGCGGCGTGGCATCGGCAGCGGCCTGCGTGAGACCGTCGAAGGCCTGCCAGCGCTCGCCGCGCAGGCCCAGCACCGCGGTCCAGTCCGGCGCGAAGCTCCAGGCATCCTGCGCGAAGACGGCCCGCACGCGCGTGTCGCCTTCGAAGCGCGAGGTCTGCGCGCCCGCCGCCCCCCAGCGCCAGTCGCTGAGCGGGGACACCCGCGTGCGCAGCTGGTAGCGCTCCTGCGAGAGGCCAGCGTCGATCGCGTGATCGCTGCCCGCCGGCGTCCAGGTCAGCTTGGCGGACAGCGTGTTCCACCCGGTGCCGGCCTGGTCGGTGAGGCGGCCGCCGTCGCTGGCCTTCTGCGTCGGCGCATAGGCGCGCGAGCGATCGGCGAGGTAGTCGTAGACGCTGCCCGACAGCTCCCAGCCGAGCCCGTCGCTAACGCGCCGCTTCAGCGACAGCGCATGCATGCGGTGTTCGAGCTCATCCCGTGTCTGCGGGAAGTCGCTCGCGGCCAGCGTGTAGCTCTGGCCGTCGATGTTGACCGGCTGCGTGAGGCCGCCACCGTAGCGGTGGTCGACCGGCTGGCCGCTGGCGTCAATCAGGAAGCTTCGCGAGCGGCCATCCGACCGGTTGCTCCACAGCCCGAAGACATAGAGCGCCCGCAGGCCCGGCGCCAGCTCGTAGGCCAGCTTCACCTTCGCCTGATCCTGGACGGTGTCGTACTGCGTGCCGCTGCCGAGCAGCAGCCACGGCTGATTGGTGCGGTTCAGCCCTGGCACTGCGCCTGTCACCGTTGGGGCGGCCGGATTGGCGGCCGAGCTGCTCACAGACCGGGTCGCGAAGGTCTGCGGCTGGCCCTCGCTGTCGGTGCGACCGGCGTGCAGCCACCACGCAAACGCGCCGTCGGCGCTGCCGATCGAGGCGCTGGCCTGCTTCGCGTCGTAGCTCCGCCGCGCGCCGTACAGGCCATCGGGCTGATGGCTGTAGCCAACCCGCGCGTGCGCTTCGAAGCGCGTGGGCATGCGGGTCTGGTAGTCGACCACCGCGCCCACCGCGTTGCCCGGATACGCCGCCGAGAACGGCCCGTACATCACGTCGACGCGGCTGATTTCCTCGGGCGACACCAACCCCCAGCGCGGCGCGAAGGTGGCGCCATTGCCGAGCAGGTTGGACAGCAGGATGCCGTCCGCATAGACCAGCGATCGCGCGCTGTTGCCCGTGCCGGAGGCGCGCGTGGACAGCACCGCGTGGTTGTAGTCGCCGATGTAGCGCTTGCGCACCAGCAGGCTGGGCAGGTACTTGAGCGCATCCTCGGCATCGGTGGCGTTGATGTCGCGGGCGATGTCCTCGCCCGAAACGCCCTCCATCGTCGTGGGGATGCGGCTCGGGAGGGAAGTCGGCGCGGAGCCGTCGACCCGGACGACGCCGAGGGACGCGGCACGCACCCCAGTGTCGTCAACCAGGGTGACACCGAGAGACCTGGCCCTCGGTTCGGCGTCGTCAACACGGTCGGTGCTGGGGGACGCGGTGCGACGCGCAGTGTCGTCTGCCGCGGCGGTGGCGGCGCAGGCGCCCGCAAGCAGGGCAAGCACGCCGACTTGCAGGCGGCGCGCACGGAAATGTCTTTGCATGAAGGGACTCCAACGGAATGAAGGAGCACCGGAAAAGCCGTTGCCTGCAGGGCCCACCGTCGGGCCTCTCCCCCAGCTCCCCGTTTTTCACCCTCTCCCGCAGGGCGGGAGAGGGAGGGGTGAGGGTGGGAGCTCCCGCACGTCGCGGTGCCCCTTGCTGCAGAACCTCACCGATGCAGCGGCCTCAAACCACCGAAGGCGGCGCCCTCGCCGGCGCCCTCCGCCACACATGCGCAGTCACCGCCGCGCTGAAGAACCGCTCCGGCAAACCCTCACGCAACTCAACCCGCGGCGCCAACCCACCCGGCACCGGCGGCAGCGGCAACGCATCCTGATGCAAATGACAGAACGCACAGTGCTGGAACAGCACGTGATCCTGATCCTCCACACCACTTCCCGCCAAACCCTCACGCAACTCGGCAGCCCGCGGGCCCACCAGGCTGGATCGGCAAATCTGCGTCCATGGCGCCAACTCCCCGCTCAACGCCTGCGCCGCCATCGAGGCGGCAGGCAATACCGCCGCCAACCAGAAGACCAAAACGGCCATCCAGCGGACAGAAGCGGAGGGAAATCGCAGACGCATGACGCGGGGGATTCTAGGACCGGGCGCGCGTGCATGGCGGGGGCCGGCGGCGAAGCCGAGCGGACGCGCCAACTCGCTCTGCTCACCTTCGGCTCGCGTCGCTCACACAGACGGCGCTCCAGTCAGATGGAACGCTCGGCTTCGCCGCCGGCCCCCGCCATGCACGCTGCAACGACCGCGGTGCGCGACGAAGCACTTGGGGCGGCGGTCAGGGCTTCTGCAACAGGTCCAGCAAGGTGCGGGCAACCACCTTCGTCGCACGACGAAGATCCGACAACTCGACCCGCTCGTCCGCACGCTTGGCATGCGACTCCAGCACCGTGCGCGGACCCGCACCATAGATCGCCGCAGGAACGCCGTGCTCACCATACAGACGGACATCGGTGTACAGCGGCGTGCCAGAGGTGGGAATCGGCTCGCCGAAGATCAACTCGCCGTGACGCTGCAAGGCCTCGACCAGCGGACGGTTGGACGGCAACGGCTTCAGCGAGCGCGCCAGCAGCAGGCGCTTCACGTCCACCTCGATGCCGGGATACGACGCCGCCGCCGTCGCGATCGTCTCGCGGATCTCGGCCTCGACCACCACCGGGTCCTCCTCCGGAATCATCCGGCGGTCCAGCTTCAAGGTCACCTTGCCCGGCACGACATTCGTGTTGGTGCCGCCTTCGATGCGGCCCACATTCAGATACGGATGCTTGATGCCCTCGACCTGCGACGTGGTGCGCCGGTACTCGGCATTGCGCGCATACAGCGCATTGAGGATCACCACCGCGCCCTGCAACGCATCGATGCCGGTGTCCGGAATCGCGGCATGCGCCATCTTGCCGTGCACCGTCACTTCCATCTGCAGGCAGCCGTTGTGCGCGGTCACCACCTGGTAGCTGAAGCCAGCGGCCAGCAGGTAGTCCGGCTTCGTCAGCCCCTGCCGGAGCAACCAGCCCGGGCCCAGTTCGCCGCCGAATTCCTCGTCGTAGGTGAAGTGCAGTTCGACGCCGCCCTGCAGCGGCGCGCCCAGCGCCTCCAGCGCCCGCAGCGCGAAGGTGTAAGTCGCGAAGTCGCTCTTGCTGACCGCCGACGCGCGCCCGTACAGCCGGCCGTCAACGACCTCGGCGCCGTACGGGTCGTGTGTCCAGCCCTCTCCGGGCGGCACGACGTCCCCATGCGCGTTCAGCGCGATCACCGGCCCCCCGTCCGCGAAGCGGCGTCGCACGATGAGGTTGGTCAGCGATTCCAGGCCGTACTCACGAACCTGCGCCTGCGGCACGGGATGCTGCTCGGCGACATAGCCCATCTCGGCCAGCAGCTCAGCCGTGCGCTCCGCATGTGGCGCGTTGTTGCCCGGCGGCGTGTCGGTAGGCACGCGCACCAGCGCTTGCAGGAAGCGCACTTCGTCGTCGAAGTGGGCGTCGATCCACGCGTCGAGCGCGTCATGCAGGGAGGACGGGGTAGCGGTCATGGGGTGGCAATCCTGAAGCGCGGAGCGATGACGGAAGGTGATGCGGCCTGGAGGGTGTGGCGGCGGACGATCGGACGGGGCGAGCTGGCGCGGCGACCTGACGGGATTCAGAGGTCGTCGAGCAGCGCCTGGAAAGCGCGCACGCAGAGCTCGGTGTCGTCGTTGCTGATCGCCTCCAGCGGGTTGTGGCTGATACCCAGGTTCAGGCCGCGCTGGAACAGCATGGCCTGCGGCATCGCCTGGTGGAGCTTCATCGCGTCGTGGCCCGCGCCCGACGGCATCCGGTGGACCGGCAGGCCGAGGGCGTTCACGGCCCGCTCCCAGCGCGACTGCCAATGCGCGTCGCTCGGGGCGGCGGCGGCGGCTTCGGTGCGTTCGAGCGTGAAGCTCAGGCCGCGCCGCTCGCAGATCTGCGCCAGGCGCGCACGCACGTCGGCATCGAGCGCATCGCGCGCGGCGTCGGTGGTCGCGCGCAGGTCGAGGCTGAATCGGCAGCGGCCGGGGATGACGTTGATCGAGCCATTCGGCACCTGCAGCTGGCCGACGGTGCCAACGACCTCGGGCACCGCGCCGGCGCGTTCCTCGACGTACAGGATGAGCTCCGCGACCGCCGCGGCGGCATCGCGGCGCCGGTCCATCGGCGTGGTGCCCGCGTGCGAGGCCAGGCCGCGCACCTCGCCGACGTAGCGGATGCTGCCGTTGATCGAAGTGACGATGCCCAGCGGCAGGTCGAGCTCGTTGAGCACCGGCCCCTGCTCGATGTGGACCTCGACGAAACCGAGGTAGCGCGCCGGATCGCGCCGCAGCGCCTGGATGGCGTCCATCGTCGCGGGCAGGCCGGCGTCGCGCATGAGGTCGCGCAGCACGACGCCATCGGCGTCGGCCTGGTCCAGCCAGGTCGGATCGAAGCGGCCGACCAGCGCGCTGGAGCCGAGGAAGGTCGCCTTGTAGCGCTGCCCTTCCTCCTCCGAGAACCCGACCACCTCGATGCCGTGCCTGAGCCGGCGGCCCTGGCGATGCAGCTCGCGCACGCAGGCCATGGGGACGAGGATGCCAAGCCGGCCGTCGTACTTGCCGCCGTTGCGCACCGTGTCGTAATGGCTGCCGGTGAGCAGGCGCGGCACTTCGCCGGGCTGCCCGTGGTCCTCGCCGTGGTAGACGCCGACGACATTGCCGACGGCATCGATGCCGACCTCATCGAAGCCGCATTCGCGCATCCAGTCGGCGAGCTGCGCCGCGACCGCCCGGTGGGCCTGCGTCAGGTAGAGCACCGTGAGCTGGCCGTTCTCGGCGAAGCCCGGGTCGGAGAAACGCGCCAGCGATTCCGCCCAGTCCCAGACCTGGTTGCCGAGCTGGGGCTCGACGCCGAACTTGTCGTTGAGCCGGATCTCCGCGATGCGGTGGATGTTGCGCAGGCACTCGGCGCGCTCGATGTCCGGATGCGCGTTCAGGCGCCGCGCGAAGGTGTCGATGATCTGCTGGCGCGACAGGCCGTCGCCGCGCGGGCCGCGCACCGCCAGGATGAAGGGCCAGCCGAAGCGCGCGTTGTAGTCGGCGTTCAGCTGCTGCAGGCGCGCGAACTCCTCGGGCGTGCAGGCGGTGAGGCCGGCGGTGCGCTGCTCGTGGGTGGACTCGGCGGTCAGCGACTTCGCGACCATCGCCTTGCCGGCGAGTTCCGGGTGCGCGCGGATGAGGCCGAGCTGCTCGTCGAGCGCGGCCTCGCGAACCACGGTGGCCAGCGCATGCTTGAGCGCGGCGAGGCTCGCGAAGCCCCCGGCGGGCCGTGTAGCGAAGGCCCGTCGCGCGATCCAGGGCGAATGCTCGTAGACGCCGTCCAGCAGCGCGACGAAGGCGTCCTCGCCCGCCGCGTTCAGCGCGGGCAGGGACAGGACGGGAGAGGGCTGAACGGCGGTGGGGCTCATCGGCGGCTCGGAAGACTCGAAGGATCCGGGGCCTCAGCCCCAGACGAAGGCCTTGTCCGCATCGAATGGATGCGTCGCGCGCCAGTGGCGGGCGATGTCGACGCGGCGGGCGATCCAGACGCGGTCATGCTTCTCGACGTGATCGAGGAAGCGCTGCAGCGCGCGCATGCGGCCGGGCCGGCCGAGCAGCCGGCAATGCATGCCGATGCTCATCATCTTCGGCGCCTCGGCGCCCTCGGCGTAGAGCACGTCGAAGCTGTCGCGCAGGTACTCGAAGAACTCGTCGCCGTGGCTGAAGCCCTGCGGCAGCGCGAAGCGCATGTCGTTGCAGTCCAGCGTGTAGGGCACGACCAGCTGCGGCGCCAGCGTGCCATCGGTCTTGCGGACGTTGAGCCAGAAGGGCAGGTCGTCGCCGTAGTAGTCGCTGTCGTACTCGAAGCCGCCGAAGTCGGCGACCAGGCGCCGCGTGTGCGGGCTGTCGCGTCCGGTGTACCAGCCCGATGGCCGTTCGCCGGTCAGGCGCTGGATGATGTCCATGCCGATGTCCATGTGCTGGCGCTCGGTGGCCTCGTCGACCTGCTGGTAATGGATCCAGCGCCAGCCGTGGCAGGCGATCTCGTGATTCAACTCGACGAAGGCCCGTGTCAGCTCCGGATGCCGCTCCAGCGCCATCGACACGCCGAAGACGGTCAGCGGCATCGCGCGTTTCTCGAATTCGCGCAGCAGCCGCCAGACGCCGGCGCGCGAGCCGTATTCGTAGATGCCCTCCATGCTCAGGTGGCGCGCCGCGAAGGCGGGCGGATTGAACATCTCGGACAGGAACTGCTCGCTGCCGGCGTCGCCGTGCAGCACCGAGTTCTCGCCGCCTTCCTCGTAGTTGAGGACGAACTGCACCGCGATGCGCGCCTGGCCGGGCCATTGCGCGTGCGGCGGGTGTTCGCCGTAGCCGACGAGGTCGCGGGGATAACCAGGGGAGACGACGGGCTTCATGGGCGGGGCGGGGTCAGGGTTGGAGGACCGACTTCAGGTCCTGCACGCGCGGATCGAGCCGCAGGTTGGCCTCGACGTTGCCGAGATGCGCCTCGAGCAGCCTCAGCGCCGCGCGCTTGTCGCGGGCCTCGAGCGCGTCGACGATGGCCTCGTGCTCGGACTGCGATTCGGCGGCGGAATGGGAGCTCTGGTACATCAGCGCGATCAGCGAGCTGCGCGAGAGCAGGTCGGTCAGCAACTGCGCGAGCACCTCGTTGCCCTGCATGCGGGCCAGCACGACATGAAAGTCCGCCAGCAGCCGCGTGCGACCCGGCACGTCGGTGCGGCCGATGGCGTCGCGTTCCTGCTTCAGGTGGGCGCGCAGCTGCTTGATCTGCGCCGGGGTGATGCGCTGGCAGAGGTGGGTCAGCATCGCCGCCTCCAGCATCTTGCGCACCTCGAAGACCTGGCGCGCCTCCTCGACGCTGGGCTGCGCGACGAAGGCGCCGCGGGCCGGCTCCAGCTTCACCAGCCGGTCGCGGCTGAGTTGGTTCAGCGCCTGGCGCACCAGCGTGCGCGAGCAGTCGAAGATGTCCGCCAGCTGCTGCTCGACCAGCTTGGTGCCCGGCATCAGGCGGCGCTCGACGATGGCCTGCGTGATGGCGGCGGTGATGCGCTCGGTGACGGAAGCGCTGGCGTCGAGGTCGCGGGCGTTCATGATGGGGTGGGCGGTGTGTCCCAGAGTGTATACACTTTGCGCTTTCATTCCTCCCATTCATCGAAGGCGCCGATGGGCAAGCTCACCACACACGTCCTGGACACGATGCACGGCCGGCCGGCGGCCGGCATGGCGGTGCGGCTGTACCGGCTGGAGGCGGGCGGGCCGCAACTGCTGCAGGCGCTGACGCTCAATGCCGACGGCCGCGCGGACGCGCCGCTGCTGGCGGACGAGGCGCTGCGCGCGGGCCGCTACCGCCTGGTGTTCGAGGTTGCCGCCTATTTCCGCGGCCAGCGCGTCGAGTTGCCCGAGCCCGCATTCCTCGACGAGGTCCCGCTGGACTTCGGCATCGCCGATCCGGCGGCGCACTACCACGTGCCGTTGCTGACCACCCCTTGGTCGTACTCCACCTACCGGGGCAGTTGAGGCGACCGATGCGGCCCTGGCAGACCCTGGCCCTGAAGCTCGCGCGCGAGCCGGCGGTGCTGGTGCGCGTCGAGACGCTGCAGGGCAGCGGGCCGCGGGAGGTCGGGGCCTGGATGGCGGTGACCGCGTCGGAGGTGGTGAACACGATCGGCGGCGGTCAACTGGAATTCGATGCGATCGCCAAGGCGCGCGCCGCGCTTGCGGCGGGCCGGGTGATGGAGGCGCGCCAGCGCTTCGCGCTCGGGCCGTCGCTGGGCCAGTGCTGCGGCGGCGTCGTGTGGCTGGGCTTCGAGTGGCTGGACGCCCGGTCGATCGCGGGCCTTGCCGAGCGCCTGGGCGACCAGAGCGGCTGGCGGCCGATCGCGCTGTTCGGTGGCGGCCACGTGGGCCGCGCGATCGTGGACCTGCTGGCCCGGCTGCCGGTGCGGGTCCACTGGATCGACAGCCGCGAGGGCGTCTTCCCCGAGACGCTGCCCGACAACGTCCGCGCCGAGCAGTCCGAGCCGGTGCAGGGCGCGGTGCCGACGCTGGCGGCCGGCTCGCAGGTGTTGATCATGAGCTTCAGCCACGCGGAGGACCTGGACATCGTGGCCGCGTGCCTGAAGCGCCAGCGCGAGGCCCGCGACCTGCCCTCCATCGGTCTGATCGGCAGCAGGAGCAAGTGGGCGACCTTCCGGCACCGGCTGGAGGCACGGGGCTTCAGCCCGGCCGAACTCGCCCACGTGACCTGCCCGATCGGCATTCCGGGCATTGTGGGCAAGCAGCCGGAAATCGTGGCGCTCTCGGTCGTCGCCCAGGCGATGCAGACGCCCACCGAGCCCCGCTGAGCCGCGCTCAACTCTCGCTCCGCTCGACTCCCTCTCCCGCTTGCGGGAGAGGGCAGGGGTGAGGGCCAGCAGCCGCTCGCAGCGCACCAAACTGTATACACTCCCCTCCTCAACGTCGCCGCGGCGCCCAGTTTTTCTCAGCGCGACGCTTGCCGGTTCACAGCGCCCGCAGTGGTGGTCCGGAACTTGCTCAACGTTCGTTGATGGACAGCTACCTGCTTGACTGGGCCAATCTGCTGCTGCGCTGGCTGCACGTGATCGTGGCCATCGCCTGGATCGGCGCCTCGTTCTATTTCGTCTGGCTGGACAACCACCTGCTCAAGCCGCAGGCCGAGGACCTGAAGGCCAAGGGCGTGGATGGCGAGCTCTGGGCGGTGCACGGCGGTGGCTTCTACAACCCGCAGAAGTACATGGTGGCGCCCGCCAACCTGCCGCGGGAGCTGCACTGGTTCTACTGGGAAAGCTACTGGACCTGGATGAGCGGCTTCGCGCTGTTCGCGCTGCTCTACCTGTTCAACGCCGACACCTACCTGATCGACAAGCGCGTCCATGACTGGAGCGCCGGCGCGGCGGTGGCCGCGGCGCTGGGCTTCCTGGCCGGCGGCTGGATCGTCTACGACCAGATCTGCCGGCGCTTCGGTCGCAAGGCCGACGGTTCGATCGGCAACGACGGCGTGGTGCTCGGGCTGGTCGCCGTGGCCATCGTCGCTGCGGCCTGGGGCGCGAGCCAGCTCTTCGCCGGGCGTGCGGCGTTCCTGATCACCGGCGCGATGATCGCCACGATGATGAGCGCGAACGTCTTCTTCTGGATCATTCCCGGCCAGAAGCAGGTGATCGCCGACATGCGGGCCGGTCGGCCGGTGGACCCGGTCCACGGCCAGCGCGGCAAGCAGCGCAGCGTGCACAACACGTACTTCACGCTGCCGGTGCTGATCGCGATGCTGTCCAACCACTACGGCATGCTCTACAGCCATCCCCAGAACTGGCTGGTGCTGGTGCTGCTGATGCTGGTGGGCGCGCTGGTGCGGACCTGGTTCGTGAAGCGCCACAAGGGCGTCGATGCCTGGCCGCTGCTGGTGGCCGTGGTCATGCTGCTGGCGGGACTGATCGCGTGGCTCGCACCGCAACCGGCGATGGTGCCCGTGACCGCGGCCCCCGCGCTGAGCGCCCCGGCCACGTCCGGCGCTGCGTCGACTGAGGCGACCACCGACGGCAAGGTGTCCTTCGAGACGGTGAAGGCCATCGTCGCCGCCCGCTGCCTGGCCTGCCACAACGCGGCGCTGGCGCCCAAGCGCATCCAGTTCCACGAGCCGCAGCTGATCGAGCAGCACGCGGCCGAGATCTACCAGCAGGTGGTCGTGCAGAAGAGCATGCCGCTCAACAACGCGACCGGCATCACCGACGAGGAGCGGGCGACGCTCGGACGCTGGTTCAAGGAGCGTTGACGCCGCCGCAGGCTCCTGGCCGGAGCCACTCGCTCAGACCAGATCGCCCATGACCTCGATCGGAATGATTGCGCCCGGATGCTGGATCACCCGCGCCGCGACGCGATTGCCGAAGACCGCCGCGCTCACCGCATCCGCGCCGGCCAGGCGCCGCGCCAGGTAGCCGCCCGCGAAGGCATCGCCCGCGGCGGTCGTGTCGACGACGCGCGCCACTGCCTCCGTCGGCGCCTCGGCCCAGTGCCCGGGCGCCTGCGCGCTGTGCACCAGCGTGGGCGATGCACCGCGTTTGATCAGCACCTCCGGCGTCGGCAGCGACTGTGCCTGCGCGATAGCAGCCTCCACGGAATCGAGGCCCGTCAGCGCCTGATGGTCGTCCGCGGTCACCAGCGCGATCGTGGCCAGCGAGAACGCGCGCTCGAAGGCGACGCGTGCCGCGGCGCGGTCGGGCCATAGGCGCGGGCGGAAGTTGTTGTCGAACACCACCTGCGCGCCGCGTGCGCGCAGGCGCTCCATCAGCGCGAAGAGCCGCTCCCGCCCCGCGGGCGGCAGCACGGCCAGCGTGATGCCGCTGAGGTAGAGCGCGTCGAAGTTCTCGGCATGGTGCTCGAGCGGGCTGACGGCCTCATCGAAATAGGCCTTCGCCGCGGCGGTGTCGCGCCAGTAGTGGAAGCTGCGCTCGCCGGCAGGATCGACCTCGATCAGGTACAGCCCGGGCATGCGTCCGGGGATCCGCCGCACCAGCCGAGTGTCGATGCCCTGGTCGCGCCAGCGCTCCAGCAGGCCGGTGCTCAGGCCGTCGTCGCCGAGGGCGGTCGCATAGGCCACCTGCACGCCGGCCGCATCGCCGCAGCGCTTGAGGTACACGGCGGTGTTGAAGGTGTCGCCGCCATAGCCCTGGGTCATGGGCCCGAAGGCCTGGCCCTTGAGTTCCAGCATGCATTCGCCGATCACGGCGACGCGTCGAGTCATCGGAGATCTCCCATCCTTGGCTGATTCGCTCAGCGCAGCCAACGCTGAAGTTCCGGCATCGCGACGGGCAACTGCCCGGCGACCATCGCCGAGAACACCTGCGCGCCCTTGGCGCCCAGGTGGGTGCGATCGAACACCGGATTGGCCGCGCCGGCGCGTTCGGGCGAGGAGGCGCCCTGCGCGGGCGCATCGATCGGCTTGGGCGCCATCGCGAGCGTGTCGGCCTCCGCTTCACCCATCGCCTGCACCGCGGCATGGCTGATCGCGTTCAGGTCGATCACCGGCACGCGGTGCTCGGTGGCGACGCGGATCATCGCCTCGGCCCAGGGACGCAGCGCGTTGTCGAGCCGCCCCTGTGCGTCGAAGCTGCGTCGCGTGAGCGGCGTCAGCATCACCAGGCGCGCGCCGGTCGGCGCCACGTCGTCGATGTAGCGGGCGAGATTGGCGGGGAACTCGGTCTGGAGGTCGGTCGAGCGGCCCGGCTTGCCGGGCTGGTCGTTGTGGCCGAACTGCATCAGCACCACGTCGGTCTGCCCTGCCGGCCGGGCGCGCAGCAGCGCCATCACCTGGTCCCACAGACCTTCGGCACGGAAGCTCTTCGTGCTGCGCCCGCCCTTGGCGAGGTTGAGGCAGCTCACCTCGGGCTGGAAGCGCGCGCACAGCGCATCGCCGTAGCCGCTCTTCGTGGCCATCGTCGAATCGCCGACAAGGATCACGCGCAGAGACGATGGCGGCGATGGCAATGGCGCCGGTGCTTGCGCTTGCGCCTGTACGACGCCAGCCACGACGCTGAGCGCAGCGAGCCATGCCTTCTTCATGAGTCCTCCAAGGGTGTGCGACCGGAATGGGGCTTGGGGGTCCAGGAGGGAGCCCCCATGCCCCGTGGAGAGTCGGCGCTTGGCCGGCGCCGGTGGGCGGTCGTTGTTGTACCCCGAAACGTCCCTCGACTGCGCGACTTCAGGGCGCGGGCCCGGCCAGGGCAGGGGGCGTCCCGTCCGGGAACCCCCAGCCCTTCCCGGACCCCATGACCAGCGTGCACGTCGAAGAAGGGCTCGCTGGCCGCGGGGAGGGCGGAGGTTCCTCAGAACTTGTAGCTGGCGCCCAGCAGGAACTCGCGGCCGGTGACGTGATAGACCACCGGGCTGTTGCGGGCCCGCGAGATGAACTGGTCGTTCGCCTCGTTGGTCAGGTTGACGCCCTCCAGCGTGACCGTGAGCCGGTCGTTGATCTTGTAGGAGATCGACGCGTCCACGTTGAGCGTGGCGTTCTTCCCTTCGACGTCGTTGTTGTTCTGCCCCGGCACCCGCGTCAGGAAGGACGAGCGCTTGGAGGCCGAAACCCGGGCGCTGAAGGTGTCGTCGTCGTAGTACAGCGTGGCGTTCCACGACTTCGGCGACATGTTGAGCAGGTCGTCGGTGATGGTGGCGTTGCTGGTCGGCGAGACCAGGTAGGTGATCTTCGACTTGACGTAGGTGTAGTTGAGGACCGTGCCGAAATTGCGCCCCCACGACGGCAGGAAGGTGAACGGCTGCTGGTAGTTCAACTCGATGCCGCGCAGCTTGCCCCCCGGGGTGTTGATCGGCGTGGTGAGCTGGAAGACCTCCTCGCCGGTGAAGTTGGACGGCAGCAGCGAGAGCGGCAGGCCGGTCTGGTTGTACGGCGCGTTGGTGCGCAGGCTCTGGATGTAGGTGTCGATGTTCTTCTGGAACACGCCCACGCCGATGAAGGCGTTGCGGCCGAAGTACCACTCCAGGCTGCCGTCGAAGGTCTTGGCGCGGAACGGCTTCAGGTACGGATTGCCGGTGGTGATCGACAAGGTGCCCGTGGTGCTGATGGTGCCGCCCGGGTTGAGGTTGCCCAGCTGCGGACGCGCCATGACCTTGGCCGCGGCGAAGCGCGCGATGAGGTCCTTGGTGAGGTTGGCCGAGACGTTCAGCGCCGGCAGCCAGTCCTTGTACTTCTGGCCGATGACGACCTCGGTGCCGCCGCCGGTGGCCAGGTAGCCAGTGGCCTCCTGCTCGGTGACGACGTAGCGCACGCCGACGTTGCCCTGCATCCGCAGGCCCAGCACGCGGCCCTCGAAGTCCGCCTGCACGAAGCCGCCGCGGTCGCGCTCGACCACCGCGCGGTTGTTGCCGCGCGCATTGCCGTTGGTGATCGAGGACAGGGTGAAGTCGCCCGGTCCGCCCGCCGGCCCGCTCTTGAGGCAGTTGCAGTAGATGTCGTAGGCGGCGGCGATGGCGTTGAGGTCGGGAATGACCCAGGACGTGGGCGTGCCCGCCGGCAGGCTCAGTCCGCGACCGAAGTTGGTCAGCATCGTCGTCAGCACGCCCGATCCGGCCGCCGGCGAGAAGATGGTGTCGTTCTGGTTGATGCGGCGGAATTCGTAGGTGTCGAAGCTGTACTTCTTGTAGTCGTAGCCCGCCTTGAGGGTCAGCGTGTCGGGCAGCACCTCCCAGGCCAGGTCCAGGTGGGCGATGTCGTTGCGGTTGTTGGCGCCCTGCGGCCGGATGCGGACCTCGCTGGTGGTCGTGTTGGCGACCGTGGTGGGCTGCGTGCCGGAGCTGACCTGCGGCACGCCGACGATCTGCAGCGCGCCGTTCGATACCGTCGGGTCGAACGGGTACTTGATGACCGGCAGGCGGTCGTCGTTGCGGAAGTCCAGCGTGTAGCCGTTGACGTTGAGCGCATCCAGCGTGACCGTGGTCTGCACCGGGTTGCGGAACTTGGAGTCCGCGCGGCCCACCTTGGCATTGAGCTTGAGGTGGTCGGTGAGCTCCTGCTCCAGCGTCAGGCTGGGCTGGCGGAAGGTGGTGGTGAGCTCGTCGTAGCGCGACTCGGCGCGGATGTCGACGCCGTTGAAGACGCCGTACTGGAGCGCGCCGTTGGGCGCGTACTGCGCCTCCACGACGCTGGTCTGCGGCTTGCCGCCCTGGCTCGCGGTGCGGCTGAAGGAGATCGCCTCGAGGAAGTCCTCGCGCCGCGTCGCATCCAGCTTCGAATACAGCATGTCGAAGGTGAGCAGCGTGCGGTCGGTGGGCTTGAACTGCACCGAGCCGGTCAGGCCCAGCCGGTCCTGGTCGTGGGTGAGTCGGCCGTAGCGCGGCAGGCGCGGGTGGAAGTTGTCGGCGCTGCTGGCCAGGCTGTAGGCCGAGCTCGCGCCGGCGGACGCCGGCAGGCGCGGCACGCCCTGCGCGGCGGGGCCGCAGTTGGCCGCGGTGGTGGCGGGATTCGCGGGCGTCGTGCCCTGCGGCGAGCACCAGCCGCCCGAGGACGGGCCGTTGTCCCAGCGCACCGTGGAGAAACCTTCCTCGAACAGGCGGCGCTTCGAGTACGCGCCGGACACCAGCACGCCCAGCCGCTTGTCGAGGAAGACGTCGCTGATCAGGAAGGCGGCGCGCGGATCGGTCTCGCGCGCCAGGTCGTTGTAGCGCGCCTTCACCGAGGCGGTGATCACGCGCTTGTTGAAGTCGAAGGGCCGCGCCGCCTGCAGGTCCACCGTCGCGCCGAGCGAGCCTTCGTCCACTTCCGCCGAGCTGCTCTTGCGCACGGTGATGGTGTTGAAGAGCTCGGAGGCGAAGACGTTGAAGTCGAAGCCGCGCGAGCGGTTGGCGCCGCCGGAGCTGTCGGTGCCGCCCGTGGTGGCGAGCGCCTCGATGCCGTTGATGCGCACCCGGGTGAAGTCGGCGCCCAGGCCGCGCACCGTGATGTTGCGGCCCTCGCCGGCGTCACGGTCGATCACGACGCCGGGAACGCGCTGCAGCGATTCGGCCAGGTTGGTGTCGGGGAACTTGGCGATGTCCTCGGCCTTGATGACGTCGACGATGCCGCGGTCCTGGCGCTTGGCGTTCAGCGCGCTTTCCAGCGACGCCCGGATGCCGGTGACGACCACCGTCTCGAGCGCCTTGTCGCTGGCGGCGGCGGAGGCCGCCGGCGCGGCCGGTGCCGGGGCGGCCTGGTCCTGGCTCCAGGCGGGCAGCGTGAGCGTCGCCGTGCCCAGCAGGCAGGCGGCGAGGCGGGTCAGGCGGGGCGTGGGCGACGCGGCGCGATGCGCGCGGCGCTGACGATCGGACGAGGTCGTCCCGAGGCGAGTCCCATGACGGTGGGGCATGACGTTGTCTCCAAGGTGCTTCTGCGGCCGCGGGCTCGGGATCGTGGCCCTCGCTCTCGCGGCATCGGTCGGTCGCGGGCGCACGCAGGGCGCCGGCAGGTCGGGAGCGGCCGTCGCTGCAGTGCGATCGCCGCCTCGGTACTGCGGATGTCTGCGATCCGCGCCGCGCGCGGACCCTGGGGTCAGGTCGGGGTCAGAGGTAGTCCTCGCGCCGTGGCGAGAACTGGTCCAGCAGCGTGCTGCCGGGCTCCAGCGCGACGACGCCATGCATCGTCAGCCGCGGCGCGACGAAGGCATCGCCCGGCTTGAGCGTGCGTTTCACGCCGCCGACCTCGCAGGCGAAGGAGCCGCTCAGGACGAACGCGATCTGGTCATGCGCGTCGTGCGCATGCGGCGTCCCGATCGCGCCTTCGTCGAACTGCACCAGCACCGACATCAGCTCCGGCGTGTGGCCGACGACCTTGCGGCGGATGCCGTCGCCGAGCTCGGTCCAGGGCGCGTCGTCGTTCAGGAA
The DNA here is from genome assembly GCF_014193085.1 of Mitsuaria sp. BK041. NCBI lineage: Bacteria > Pseudomonadati > Pseudomonadota > Betaproteobacteria > Burkholderiales > Sphaerotilaceae > Roseateles > Mitsuaria sp. BK041. The sequence continues at coordinate 805,096 of NZ_JACHYT010000001.1, forward strand.
ATACGGATTCATCGGGGCGGTCTCCTCGCGATCCCGGCAAGCGCCGGTGCGGCTGGCGCCGGGAGGGCCCCGGCCGTCGTTGCGAGCAACTATAGCGACGTCGCGAAAAATTGAAACAGCGGTTCACTACATAGAAACCATAGTTCCGGGAAAGTCCGCAGGCCCGTACGCTTCGCTCCCATCAGTCGCCGGAAGCACCCCGATGCCGGGTGTTTCCTTCCGCCGCCGCGCGAAGGCGCGCGGCACGGACACCCCCACCGCACCGAGGAAGACATGGACATCCGCCAACCCATCCACAGCGAGCATGCCCGCACGCTGGACACCGAAGGCCTGCGCCGCCAGTTCCTGGTCGAGGACCTGTTCCAGCCCGACCGCGCGACGCTGACCTACAGCCAGATCGACCGGATCATCGTCGGCGGCATCATGCCGGTGACCCAGCCGGTGACCTTCTCGGCGGACCTGGGCAAGCACACCGGCACCGACTACTTCCTGCAGCGCCGCGAGCTGGGGCTGATCAACATCGGCGGCGCGGCCCGCGTCTTCGTGGACGACACGCAGTACGAAGTCGGCCCGCGGGAGGCGCTCTACATCGGCCAGGGCGCGAAGATCGTCGAGTTCAAGAGCGTCGACGGCGCCAACCCGGCGAAGCTCTACTTCAACTGCGCGCCGGCCCACACGTCCTATCCGACGCGCAAGGTCACGCTGGCCGAGGCCTCGCCCGAGACGCTGGGCGCACCCGAGACGAGCAACCGCCGCACCATCTACAAGTTCCTCGTGCCCGACGTGCTGCCGACCTGCCAGCTGCTGATGGGCATGACGCAGCTGGAGCCGGGCAGCCTCTGGAACACCATGCCCTGCCACCAGCACGACCGCCGCATGGAGGTCTATTTCTACTTCGACATGAAGGCCGACGCGGTGGTCTTCCACATGCTGGGCGAGCCGACGCAGACCCGCCACCTGGTCGTGCGCAACGAGCAGGCGGTGATCAGCCCGAGCTGGTCCATCCATTCCGGCGTCGGCACCCAGGCCTACACCTTCATCTGGGGCATGGTCGGCGAGAACCAGGTCTTCAAGGACATGGACCACGTGCCGATGACGACGCTGCGCTGAAGCGCCGCGCCTGGCGACCCCACCCGACCAAGGGAATGAACGAGATGATCCTGGACAACTTCCAACTCGATGGCCGCGTGGCCATCGTCTCCGGCTGCAACACCGGGCTGGGGCAGGGCATGGCGGTGGCGCTGGCGCAGGCCGGCGCGCACATCGTCGGCGTCAACGTGTCCGACCCGGTCGAGACCCGGACCGAGGTCGAGCGCCTGGGCCGGCGCTTCCTGGACCTGCGCGCCAACCTCGGCGACATCAGCTGCATCGAGGGCCTGGTGGCCGAGGCCAAGTCGCTGACCGGCCGCGTCGACATCCTGGTCAACAACGCCGGCATCATCCGGCGCGAGGATGCGATCCGCTTCAGCGAGAAGGACTGGGACGACGTCGTCGACCTCAACCTCAAGACGGTGTTCTTCTTCTCGCAGGCCGTGGCCAGGCAGTACCTCGCGCAGGGCGGCGGCGGCAAGATCATCAACGTGGCGTCGATGCTGTCCTTCCAGGGCGGCGTGCGGGTGCCCTCGTACACCGCCAGCAAGAGCGGCGTGATGGGCATCACCCGGCTGATGGCCAATGAATGGGCGGCGCACGGCATCAACGTCAACGCGATCGCGCCCGGCTACATGGCCACCAACAACACCGCCGCGCTGCGCCAGGACGAGAGCCGCAACGCCGCGATCCTGGACCGCATCCCGGCGGGCCGCTGGGGCGTGCCGGACGACCTGGCCGGACCGGTGGTGTTCCTCGCCTCCAAGGCCTCGGACTACGTGAACGGGTATACCGTCGCGGTCGACGGCGGGTGGCTCGCCCGCTGACGCCATGTTCGGCGCGACGGGGTCCGCAGAGGCCCCGCGCGCCCGCCGACGGAGACACGGCTCATGTATGAGAACAAGCGACTGGGCTTCCTGTTCGTCCTGCCTTTCGTGCTGGGCGTGCTGCTGTTCAAGCTCTTCCCCTTCGTGATGAGCTTCGCGCTCAGCTTCACGCAGTACGACCTGATCGACCCGCCGCAGTTCGTCGGGCTGCGCAACTACGAGGAGCTCGCCACCGCGGACCCGCTGTTCCGCAAGTCGCTGGGCGTGACGCTGCTCTTCGCGCTGCTCGCCGTGCCGTTGCGGGTGGGCTTCGCGCTGTTCATCGCGCACGTGCTCAATTTCAAGCTGCGCGGCATCAACTTCTTCCGGGCGGCGTTCTACATCCCGTCCATCCTCGGCGGCTCGATCGCGGTGGCGGTGCTGTGGCGCTTCGTCTTCGCGCGCAACGGGCTGGTGAATCTGGTGCTGGTGAAGCTGGGCCTCGAGCCGATCCCGTGGCTTGCCGACGAGCATTACTCGATGTGGACCATCGTGCTGCTGTTCACGTGGCAGTTCGGCTCGGCGATGGTGATCTTCCTGGCGGCGCTGCAGAACGTGTCGATCTCGCTGTACGAGGCGGCCGAGTGCGACGGGGCCAGCAAGGCCCAGCAGTTCTGGAAGATCACCGTGCCGCTGATCACGCCGGTGATCTTCTTCAACGTGATCATGCAGATGGTCCACGCGTTCCAGGAATTCAACGGCCCGTACATGATCACCGAGGGTGGCCCGCTGCACTCGACCTACGTGCTGGCGCTCTACATCTACGACCAGAGCTTCCGCTTCTTCAACCTGGGCTACGGCGCGGCGCTGTCGTGGGTGCTGTTCGCGCTGGTCGGCGGACTGGCGGCGCTGTCCTTCTGGAGCTCGAAGTACTGGGTCTTCTATTCGGGCGAGAAGGAGTCGAAGCGATGAGCCGCCTTCCCACCCCTCGGCGCCGCAGTACGCCCCTCCAACCCCCTCTCCCGCTTGCGGGAGAGGGCGGGGGTGAGGGCAGCGGTCATGGCACCGCGCCCACCCTGACCCTGGGACGCGATCGCGGCAACCGCCCGCTGCGCTACCTGGCGCTGGCCGCGGTCGCCATCGTGATGCTCTATCCCCTGCTGTGGCTGATCGGCGCCTCCTTCAAGAGCAACGCCGAGATCTTCAGCTCCGCCGGCTTCTGGCCCGACCGCTTCGACTTCGGCGCCTACGCCAAGGGCTGGAAGACCAGCACCGAGTACACCTTCGCGACCTACTTCCTGAACAGCTTCCTGATCACGATCCCGCGCATCGTCGTGACGGTGATCTCCTGCGTGCTGGTGGCCTACGCCTTCGCGCGCTTCGAGTTCTGGGGCCGCAAGCTGCTGTTCAGCATCATGATCGCCACGATGATGCTGCCGCTGATCGTGCTGCGCCTGCCGCAGTACCTGGTGTTCCGCGAGATCGGCTGGCTGGACTCCTACCTGCCGCTGATCGTGCCCTCGGCCTTCGCCACGGACACCTTCTTCGTCTTCATGCTGGTGCAGTTCCTGCGCGGCATCCCGCGCGACATGGAGGAGGCCGCCCAGATCGACGGCTGCAATGCGCTGCAGCTGCTGTGGCACATCATCGTGCCGCTGCTCAAGCCGGCCATCATCTCGGTGATCGTCTTCCAGTTCATCTGGACGATGAACGACTTCATGGGCCCGCTGATCTACCTGGCCTCGGTGGAGAAGTACCCGGTCTCGCTGGCGCTGAAGATGAGCATCGGCGCGACCGAGGAGGTCGAGTGGGCCAACGTGATCGCGATCTCGGTGGTGGCGCTGATCCCGTCGATCGCCGTGTTCTTCGCGGCGCAGAAGCATTTCATCGAGGGCGCGACGTCCTCGGGCGTCAAGGGCTGACAAGGACATCGGCATGGCAAGACTGAGCCTCAACAAGGTCGAGAAGGTGTACCCCAACGGATTCAAGGCCGTGCACGGCGTGGACCTGGAGGTGCGCGACGGCGAATTCATGGTCTTCGTCGGCCCCTCGGGCTGCGCGAAGTCGACGCTGCTGCGGATGATCGCGGGGCTGGAGAGCATCACCGGCGGCGAGCTGCGCATCGGCGACCGCGCCGTCAACGCGCTGGCGCCCAAGCAGCGCGGCATCGCGATGGTGTTCCAGAACTACGCGCTGTATCCCCACATGAAGGTCTACGACAACCTGGCCTTCGGCCTGAAGCTGGCGGGCACGCCCAAGGCCGAGCTCGACCAGCGCGTGCGCCATGCCGCGAAGCTGCTGGAGATGGAGCACCTGCTGGACCGCTATCCGAAGCAGCTGTCCGGCGGCCAGGCGCAGCGCGTCGCGGTGGGCCGGGCGATCGTGAAGAAGCCGGACGTCTTCCTCTTCGACGAGCCGCTGTCCAACCTCGACGCCAAGCTGCGCGCCGCGATGCGGGTGCGGCTGACCGAGCTGCACCGCACGCTGCGCGACAGCCAGCAGCCCGCCACCACGATCTACGTCACCCACGACCAGGTCGAGGCGATGACGATGGGCGAGCGCATCTGCGTCCTCAAGGAGGGCGTGATCCAGCAGGTCGACACGCCGACGGCGCTCTACGACCGGCCGGCCAACGCCTTTGTCGCCGGCTTCATCGGCTCGCCGGAGATGAACCTGCTCGAGGCGCGCCTGCAAGCCACCGACACCGGGCTGGCCGTCGAGGTCGGCGGCGCGCGGCTGCCGCTGCCCGCGGACAAGGCAGCGGGCATCGCGGCGCTGCCGCGCCTGGCGGATGCGGCGGTGACCTTCGGCCTGCGGCCGGAGCACATCGGCCTGGCGCCGCGCGTGCAGGGCGACAGCGTCGGCGTCACGGCGCGGCTGCGCTTCACCGAGCACATGGGCTCGGAGGTCTACCTGCATGCAGAGCTGGGCGCGCTGCCGATCACGGCGCGCATCCCGGCCGAGCAGGCGATCGCGTTGCAGGGCCTGGCGCGCGGCGACGCGATGACGCTGCATCTGCAGCTGTCGGCCTGCCACCTCTTCGACGCGGGCAGTGGCGTGAACCTGATGTCCGCCGCGCTGGGGACGCGCGCATGAGCCTGCCGAGACGACAGGTGCTGGGCCTGGCGGCAGGCGGCGCCGCGGTCGCCGCCGCGGGGCTGGGCGCCGCGCTGACGACGCCGGCGGTGCTGCGCGCGCAGGACAAGGCCACCGTGCTGCGCTTCGCCTGGTGGGGCGGCGCGGGCCGGCACGAAGCGACGCTCAAGGCGCTGGCGCTTTTCGAGCGCCGCCACGGCGTGCGGGTGAAGGCCGAGTACATGGGCTTCAACGGCTACCTGGAGCGCCTGACGACGCAGATCGCCGGCGGCTCCGAGCCCGAAGTCATGCAGATCAACTGGGCCTGGCTGGCGATGTTCAGCAAGCGCGGCAACGGCTTCGCCGACCTGCACCGGCATGCGGCGCTGCTGGACCTGGCCCAGTTCGACCGGGAAGACCTCGCGTATGGCGAGGTCGCGGGCAAGCTCAACGCACTGCCGGTGTCCTTCAGCGCGCGGGTGATGCTGTGGAACCAGGCGGCCTTCGATCGTGCGGGCCTCGCGCTGCCGCGCAGCTGGGACGAGCTCTTCGCCACCGGACCGGCCTTCCGCCGCCTCCTGGGCCAGGACGCCTACCCGCTGGACGGCGAGCTGTACGACATGATGCTGCTCTCCCAGGCCTGGGTGCAGCAGCGCCACGGCACGCCCTATGTCGATCCCGCGTCGCCGCGCGTGGCGATGAACGAGGCGGCCGCGCTGGACTGGGTCCGCATCTACAAGCGGCTCGTCACCGAGCACGTCGCCACGCCGCTGCCGCTGCGCGCGAGCCTGGGCGGCGCGGAGAAGCCGACCGAGCAGCAACCCGACTGGGTGGTCGGCCGCTGGGCGGGGAACTACACCTGGGACTCGGTGATCGGGCTGCGCGCGTCGACGCTGGACAAGCAGCAGAAGCTGGTGCTGGGCGACTTCCCGACGCTGCCCGGCGCGCTGGACAGCGGCATGTTCGGCCGACCCACGGTGATGTACGCGGTGAGCCGCCATGCCGAGAAGAACGGCCGGGCCGAGCTGGCCGCGCGGCTCGTCAACTTCCTGCTGACCGACCCCGAGGCCGCGACGGTGCTCGGCCGCACGCGCGGCCTGCCGTCGGCACGCGGCCCCTTCGAGCAGCTGAAGGCGGCCGGCACCCTGCCGCCGCTGGAGGTCGCGGCGCATGAGCAGATCAAGGCCCAGCGCGAGTCGGGCCGGCTCAAGCGCCCGGCGCCGCTGTTCGAGCATGCGCGGCTGCACAAGTTCATGCGCGAGGTCTTCGAGACCGTCGCCTATGGCAAGACCACCGAGGTCGACGCCGCGCGCCGTCTGGTCGCCGAAGGCCAGGCCCTGCTGCAACGGATCAAGTGAACCTGTCTTCCCGAGGATCAAAGCGACCATGAAAGCCACCGAACGCCAGCTGCGCTTCGTCACCCGCGAGGACCCCGATACCGGTGCGCGCGTCACCCGGCTCACGCCCACCGACGTGACCTGCCACCGCAACTACTTCTATCAGAAGTGCTTCACCAACGATGGGCAGCGGCTGATCTTCGGCGCCGAGTTCGGGCCCGGCTCGAGCTGGAACTACCACCTGCTGGACCTCGGCTCGCAGGTCGCGACGCAGCTCACCGACCAGGCGGGCGAGAACACCTTCGGCGGCTTCCTGAGCCCCGACGACCAGCACCTGTACTTCGTCCGCGCGGAGCGGCGCCTGATCCGCCTGGCGCTGCGCGACCTGAGCGAGGAGGTCGTCTACACCGTGCCCGAGGGCTGGGTGGGTTACGGCACCTGGGTCTCGAACAGCGCCTGCACGAAGATGGTCGGCATCGAGATCGCCGCGAGCGACTGGTTCCCGCTCAGCGACTGGCAGAAGTTCCACCAGATGTTCCATGCGAAGCCGCGCTGCCGGCTGATCCGCATCGACCTGGCCACCGGTGCGCGCGAGGTGATCCTCGAGCAGCAGGGCTGGCTGGGCCATCCGCAGTACCGACCCGGCGACGACCACACGGTCGCGTACTGCCACGAAGGGCCGCACGACCTGGTGGATGCGCGCATGTGGTTCGTCGACGAGGACGGCGGCAACGTCCGGTGCGGGCGGCGTCAAGACAAGGGCGAAAGCTGCACCCATGAGTTCTGGGTGCCCGACGGTTCCGCGATGATCTACGTCTCCTACCTGAAGGGGCAGCGCGATCGATGGATCTGCGCGCTCGATCCCATGACGCTTCAATCCCGGCGCCTCACGAAGATGCCACCGTGCTCGCACCTGATGAGCAACCACGACGGCACGCTGCTGATCGGCGATGGCTGCGACTCGCCGGCGGATGTCGCCGACACCGGCAGCCACCAGATCGCGACCGATCCCTTCCTGCACCTGTTCGACCTGAAGGCCGGCACCGAACGGCGCGTGGCGCGGCATGACAGCTCGTGGCGCGTCTACAAGGGCAACCGGCAGGTCACGCATCCGCATCCGTCGTTCACGCCCGACGAGCGGCAGGTGCTGTTCAGCGCCGATGCCGAGGGCGAGCCGGCGCTGTACCTGGCGGACCTGTGATGCGGGGCTGGCGCGGCGCGGTGATGGCGGGGCTGTGCGTGGCGGCGCTGCAGGCCGCGTGGGCGCAGGACCGGCCGCAACTCGGTGACGACGCGGCCGCCCAGGCCACGGCCGCGCGCTACCTCGGCGATTGGCGGCCGCAGACGCTCGATCCCGCGCGCTGGACGCCGACCTTCGTCGTCGCCGCCGACGGGAGCGGCACGCACCGCACGCTGCAGGCCGCGATCGACGCCTTGCCGGCCAAGGGGCAGGGCGGATCGGCGGCCCCGGTGCGCGCCTACGTGCTCGTCAAGCCGGGCACTTATCGCGAGCCGCTCTGCATCCAGGACAAGGCGCCGTTCACGCTGTACGGGGGTGGTGATCCCGCCGAGGTCGTGATCGTCGAGGGCCGCTACAACGCGCTGCCGAAGGCGCGTGGCGCCGTCGCGCACCGCTGCATGCCGCTGCTCGACGCGGAGACTTTCGGGACACCGGGCAGCGCCAGCGTGATGCTGTTCAGCGATGACGTGCAGCTCGCGCGGCTGACCATCGCCAACGATGCGATGGACCACGTGCGCGCCGGGCAGGGCTACCCGCCCGGCGTCGGTGAGAGCGGCGGCGCGCAGGCCGTCGCGCTGATGACGCGCGGCGACCGGATCCAGCTGGAGCAGGTGCGGCTGCTCGGGCACCAGGACACCTTCTATGCCGAGCGCGCCAGTGAGGACCTCGCGAGCGAGTCGCGCGTGTTCGTGCATGCCGGCGAGATCCGCGGCGACGTCGATTTCATCTTCGGCGGCGCGACGCTGGTGATCGACGACAGCGTCATCGTGAGCCGGGCGGGGCGGCGCTCGCCGGGGCAGGGCGGCGTCGTGCTCGCGCCCAGCACGCCCGATGGCGTGCCGCGCGGCTTCCTCGTGCAGGGCACACGCTGGGTGGCGGAGCCCGGCGTCGCGCCGGGCAGCGTGCGCCTGGGCCGGGCCTGGGACCGCGGCGTGAAGGCTGGAGAATGGCGCCGGTCGCCGTCGACGCCCAACGGCCAGGCGGTGATCCGGGACAGCCAGCTCGGTCCTCATCTGACGGCCTGGGCGGCCTCGACCTCGCGCCGCCCTTTCGCCGCGACCGGCGAAGCGGCCAACCGCATGGCCGAGTACCGCAATGTCGCGTCGACCGCCGCGTCGCCAGCCGCGTCCCCCGACGCGGTGCCCGCCGCGGCCTTCGACGCGATCGCGCCCGGCGATGGCTGGGCCTCGATGAACGGCGGCACGGCAGGCGGCGCGAAGGCGAAGGCCGAGGCCATCCGCGTCGTGCGCACGCGGGCCGAGCTCGATGCCGCGCTGGCGCTCGGCGACACGCCCAAGCTGATCGCGCTGGCGGCGCGCATCGACCTGGCGGCGGACGCGTCCGGCCGCCCGCTGGGCATCGAGGATTTCCGCGATCCGGCTTTCGATCTCGACGCCTTCGCGCGCCAGTACGACCCGGCGACCTGGGGTCGTCGCCCGCCCGAAGGGCCACTCGAGGAGGCGCGCAAGCGGTCCGCGCGGCGCCAGGCGGCGCAGGTCGTCGTCAAGGTGCCGTCCAACACGACGATCGTCGGCCTCACGCCCGATGCCGGCTTCGACAACGGCTCGCTGATGCTGGAGAAGGTCTCGCAGGTGATCCTGCGCAACCTGCGTTTCTCCGATGCCTACGATTTCTTCCCCGCCTGGGACCCGAACGACAACGGGCATGGCGAATGGAACTCCGAGTACGACACCGTCTCGCTGCGCGAGGCGACGCAGGTGTGGATCGACCACTGCGTCTTCGACGACGGCGCCCGGCCCGATCCGCGCGAGCCGGTGGTGCTCGGCCAGCGGATGCAGCGGCATGACGGCTTGCTGGACATCACGCGGCGCTCCGACTTCGTGACCGTGTCCTGGAACGTCTTCCGCCGCCACGACAAGACCATGCTGATCGGCGGCGGCGACGGCCATCGCGACGACCGCGGGCACCTGCGCGTCACGCTGCATCACAACCTGTGGGAGCAGGTGAAGGAGCGCGCGCCGCGGGTGCGCTACGGCCAGGTGCATGTCGCCAACAACCTCTACCTGCCGGCGCCGGCGGGGGACTATCCCTACGCCTACTCGATCGGCGCGGGCCTCGAGTCGCAGGTGCTGAGCGAGGCCAACGCCTGGGAGGCGGCGGCCGGCATCGCGCCGGGGCGGGTGGCGCGGCTGCTCAAGGGCGACCGGATCGAGGACCGCGGTTCGCGCTTCAACGGCGATCCGGTCGACCTGGTGGGCATGCTTCGTGCCGCGAATCCGGACCGGTCGGTCGCCGGCGAGGCCGGCTGGACGCCGCCGTACCGTCTGCCCATCGAGGCCGCGACCGAGGTGCCGGCCCGGGTTCGCGCGGGCGCGGGCACCGGCCGGCTGTGGTGAAATCTTCCCTTTCCAGGAACACGTTGCGCATGGATGACGATCTGAACGATGGCAAGCAGCAGCCCGAGTCGGTGGCCGCGGTGCTCAAGGTCTTTGCCATCCTGCAGGCCCTGTCGGAACGCAGCGACACCGGCATCTCGGAGCTCTCGGTGCGCCTGGCCATGCCCAAGGCGACGGTCTACCGCTTCCTGCAGACGATGAAGACCCTGGGCTACGTGCACCAGGAGTCCGACAGCGAGCGCTACGGCCTGGCGATGAAGGTCTTCGAGATCGGCGCCAAGGCGCTGCAGTATCCGGACCTGGTCGACCTGTCCAAGCACCACATGCAGATGCTGGCCGACGCCACCGGCGAGACGGTCCACCTGGGCACGCTGATCGACAGCGAGATCATCTACGTCCACAAGGTCGACTCCCGGCACATGCTGGGCATGTACTCGCGCATCGGTCGCCGCGCGCCGCTGCACTGCACCGCGATCGGCAAGGTGCTGATGGCCTGGGAGCATCCGGAGCGCCGCGCGCGCGTGCTGGCCGGCGCGGAGTTCCAGCGCTTCCGCGACAAGACGATCACCGAGCCGGCCGCCTTCCAGGCCGAGCTGGAGCGGGTGAAGGCGCAGGGCTTCGGCGAGGACCGCGAGGAATTCGACGACCACATCCGCTGCCTGGGCGTGCCGATCTTCGACCGGCTGGGCCAGCCCATCGCCGGCATGAGCGTGAGCTTCCCCACCTTCCGCTACGACGAGGCCAAGGCGCCCGAGGTGGTGGCGATGCTGCAGGCGGCCAGCCGCGACATCTCGGCGCGGCTGGGCTGCGCGAAGTTCCCGCTCGACCCCTGAACCCGGGCGGCTCAGGCACGGGACAATCGCGGCCTTCTTCGTTCCCGTCCCATTCCCTTTTCGCGCTGCATCGGCGCGACACCGCGATAACGCGGTTGTCGCGTGGACCGATGTTGTCGTACAACTGAGCCCCTGATGACTGTGCCGCTGACCCGTACCCGCCCGAAATCGCTGGCCCTCGGACTTGTCCGGGCGCTGGAGGACCGCATCCGCGCGGGCGCGCTGGCCAGCGGTGACAAGCTGCCGACCGAAGCGGCGATCATGGCCGAGTTCGAGGTCAGCCGGACGGTGGTCCGGGAAGCGATCTCCAAGCTGCAGGCGGCCGGGCTGGTCGAGACGCGGCATGGCATCGGGACCTTCGTGCTGGGGCTGGGGGAGGGCGGGCCCTTCCGCATCGGTGCCGAGCAGATGGCGACGCTGCACGATGTCGTCGCGGTGCTGGAACTGCGCATCGGTGTCGAGACCGAAGCCGCGGCGCTGGCGGCCCAGCGGCGCGGAGACGCGCACCTGGACGCGATGCGCGCGGCGGTGGGCGCCTTCGCGGAGGCGGCGATGGCGGGCCGCGACGCGGTGGCGGCGGACTTCCAGTTCCACCTGGAGATCGCCCGCGCGACGGGCAATCCGCATTTCGAGCAGTTGATGGCGACGCTGGGCGCGCCGAGCATCCCGCGGGCGCGCCTGGCCAGCCTGCAGGCCGCCGGCGACGAGGACCCGATCGCGCAGCGCGACTATCTGCTGCGCGTGAACGCGGAGCATGAAAGCATCCTCGACGCGATCGCCGCGCGCGACGCCGAGGCCGCGCGCGCGGCCATGCGCACCCACTTGGCCAACAGCCGCGAACGCCGCCGCCGCGCGGCGCTGGCGTTGCAGGAACAGCGCTGACCGGACCTTGCCGGCGGCTCAGGCGCTGGCTTTCGCCACGTCGTCGTCCTTCTTCGCCTCTTCCACCTTGAACCTCCAGCCCTTCCGGCCGGAAGTGGCGACGATCTTTTGATTGACCAGGCGCTCGAGTTCTGCGTGTTTTCCCCGATCTCCGGGTGCAGCGCGGTGCCTTGTCACCGCCGGAGCTCAACTTGTATGATGACTGACAACAAGGCCGCCACCCCCGCTTCGGACTGAGCACCGGGGCGCATCAAGAGCGGCTTCCACGGTTCCTTCCCGGAGACAAACCATGACCGTCCTGACCCGCCGCCTGGCCGTCAAGGCCGGCGCCGCCCTCGGCGCCGCCGTCCTGTCCCTGTGCACCGCCACCCTGGCCCACGCCAACGGCTTCCCCGACCACCCCGTCACCCTCGTCGTGCCTTTCCCGGCCGGCGGCTCGACCGACATGCTCGCCCGCGCCCTGGGCGCCGAGCTGCAGAAGAAGTGGGGCCAGACCGTCATCGTCGACAACCGCCCCGGCGCCACCGGCACGCTCGGCACCTCGCAGGTCAAACGCGCGCCGGCCGACGGCTACACGCTGCTGGTGTCCTCGCTCGGTCCGTTCGTGATCGCGCCCCACCTGCTCAAGGCGGTCCAGTACGACGCGCTCAAGGACATCGACCTGCTCACCGTCGCCATGCAGGCGCCCAACGTGCTGGTCGTGCCGGCGGCCTCGCCGCTCAAGAGCGTCAAGGACGTCATCGACGCGCTGAAGAAGGACCCGGGCAAGATGACCTTCGCCTCCTCGGGCAACGGCTCCTCCGACCACCTCACCGCCGAGCTCTTCTGGCTGCAGACCGGCACCAACGGCCTGCACGTGCCCTACAAGGGCGGCTCGCCGGCCATCACCGACCTGCTCGGCGCGCAGGTCGACGCCTCCTTCCAGAACGTCAACGCGGTGCTGCCGCACATCGTCGGCGGCAAGCTGCGCGCGCTGGCCGTCACCGGCGACAAGCGCTCGGCCGTGCTGCCCAACGTGCCGACGCTGGCCGAGTCCGGCATCAAGGGCGCCGACGTCTACTCCTGGCAGGGCGTGGCCGCCCCGCGCGGCCTGCCGCCGGCGGTGCGCGCGCAGCTGCAGAAGGACCTGGTCGCGGCGCTGCACGAGCCCGCGGTGAAGCAGAAGTTCACCGACATCGGCATCGAGATCGTCGCCAACACGCCGGACCAGGCGCAGAGCTTCCAGAAGGCCGAATTCGCCCGCTGGAAGCAGGTCATCGAGACCCGCAAGATCACCGCCGATTGATGCCCGTTCCCTCGATCCCGACCAGGAGCCCCCTGTGAGCGCAAGCAGTCCCCTCGTCACGTCCGCCCGCGCGATCCCCGTCGCGGGCCACGACGGCATGCTCATGAACCTGAGCGGCGCGCACGCGCCGTTCTTCACCCGCAACCTGCTGGTCCTGGAGGACAACGCCGGCCACGTCGGCATCGCCGAGATCCCCGGCGGCGAGCCCATCCGCAAGACGCTGGAACAGGCCGGCGAGCTGCTCGTCGGCCAGCCGGTGGCGAAGTGGAACGCGCTGCTGGCGCAGGTCCGCGAGCGGTTCCAGGGCCTGGACAGCGGCGGCCGCGGCCTGCAGACCTTCGACCTGCGGACCACCATCCACGTGCTGACCGCCGTCGAATGCGCGCTGCTGGACCTGCTGGGCCAGCACCTGGGCGTGCCGGTGTGCGAGCTGCTGGGCGAGGGCCGGCAGCGCGACCGCGTCGCCATGCTGGGCTACCTGTTCTTCGTCGGCGACCGCGCCAGGACCGGCATGGCCTACAAGACGCCCGACGACGAGCCGGGCAGCGACGCCCCCGCCGACGCCTGGCTGCGGGTGCGCCACCAGGTCGCGATGACGCCCGAGGCCATCGTCGAGCAGGCCGTCGCCGCGCAGGCGCGCTACGGCTTCAAGGACTTCAAGCTCAAGGGCGGCGTGCTGCGCGGCGAGGAAGAGGTCGAGGCGATCCGCGCGCTGAAGGCGCGCTTCCCCGAGGCGCGCGTCACGCTCGACCCGAACGGCGGCTGGCTGCTCAAGGACGCGGTGCGCCTGCTGCGCGACCTGGGCGGCGTGCTTGCCTATGCCGAGGACCCCTGCGGCGCCGAGGACGGCTTCTCCGGCCGCGAGGTGATGGCCGAGTTCCGCCGCGCCACCGGCCTGCCCACCGCGACCAACATGGTCGCCACCGACTGGCGCCAGTTCACGCACGCGCTGAGCCTGCAGTCGGTGGACATCCCGCTGGCCGACCCGCACTTCTGGACGATGTCCGGCGCGGTCCGCGTGGCGCAGACCTGCCGCGACTTCGGCCTCACCTGGGGCTCGCATTCCAACAACCACTTCGACGTCTCGCTGGCGATGTTCACGCATGCCGCGGCCGCCGCGCCGGGACGCCTCACCGCGATCGACACCCACTGGATCTGGCAGGACGGCCAGCACCTCACGCAGCGGCCGCTGAAGATCGTCGACGGCGAGGTCGCGGTGCCGACCGCGCCGGGCCTGGGCGTGCAGCTCGACATGCAGGCCGTCGAGGCCGCCCACCAGCTCTATCTGAAGCACGGGCTGGGCGCGCGCGACGACGCGGTCGCGATGCAGCACCTGATTCCCGGCTGGAAGTTCGATCCGAAGAAGCCTTGCATGGTCCGCTGAGGACCAACCCCCGGAGCCTCACCGTTCCCACGCGGGGTGCGAGTGCGGCTTCCCACATGGAGAGAGACATGCACGATCAGAAGACCGCCAAGAACACGAACACCAAAAAGTCCATGACGACCGGGCAGGCCCGCGTCGCGCGTCGCGCGGTCCTCGCCGCGGCCGCCGCCGGCGCGATCGCCGGCCTCGCGCCCAGCGCCTTCGCGCAGGCCAACTGGCCCGCCAAGCCGCTGCGGATCATCGTCCCGTACACGCCAGGCGGCTCATCGGACATCATCGCGCGCATCCTGTCGCCGCTGCTGTCCGAGCAGCTCAAGCAGACCGTCATCGTCGAGAACAAGCCCGGCGCCAGCGGCAACATGGGCGCGGACCAGACCGCCAAGGCGAACGACGGCTACACCGTCATGCTGTGCGACGTCAGCGCGCTGGCCATCAGCCCCTCGCTCTACACCAAGCTGCCCTTCGATCCGTCCAAGGACCTGCGCGGCGTGGCGATGCTGGCCTACTCGCCGCACATGCTGGTGGTGCATCCCTCGGTGCCGGCCGGCAACCTGAAGGAACTGGTCGAGCTGTCGAAGAAGTCCAAGATCGACTTCGCCGTCACCGCCATGGGCAGCGCGCCGCATCTGGCCGGCTACCAGGTCGCCAGCCTGACCGGCGCGAAGTGGGAATACATCCCGTACAAGGGCGGCTCGCAGGCCGTCACCGACACGATCGCCGGCCAGACGCAGGTGCTGATGAACGGCATGCTGGCGACGCTGCCCTTCGTGCAGCAGAACAAGCTCAAGGTCATCGGCGTGAGCAAGGCCACCCGCGTGCCGCTGCTGCCCAACGTGCCCACGCTGGCGGAGCAGGGCGCGACCGGCTTCGAGTCCGGCACCTGGCAGGGCATCCTGGCCCCGGCCGGCATGCCCAAGGCCCATGTCGACAAGCTGTCCGCCGCGCTGATCAGCATCATCCGCTCGCCCGACGTGCGCGCGCGGCTGGCCGCGCAGGGCGCCGAGGTCAACACGATGAACGCGGCCGAGATGGACACCTTCTTCAACGCCGAGCGCAAGAAGTGGGCGGGCGTCGTGGCCAAGAGCGGGCTCAAGCTCGATTGATGACGCACCGAGGAGTCCAGTCATGCCGACGCCGACCACGCCCTATTCGAGCTTCCCCAACACGCTGCGCCAGCGCCTGCGCGCCGGCGAGCGCCTGATCGGCTGCTGGTGCTCGCTGGCCAACCCGATCAGCACCGAGGTGCTGGGCGTGGCCGGCTTCGACTGGCTGCTGCTCGATGGCGAGCATTCGCCCAACGAGGTCAGCAGCTTCGTGCCGCAGCTGATGGCGCTCAAGGACAGCGTCAGCGCGCCGGTCGTGCGGCCGAGCAGCAACAACGCCGTCGAGATCAAGCGGCTGCTCGACGCGGGCTTCTCCAACCTGCTGATCCCCTTCGTCGAGACCGCCGAGCAGGCCGCCGCCGCGGTCGCCGCCACGCGCTACCCGCCGCAGGGCATCCGCGGCGTGTCGGTCTCGCAGCGCAACAACCGCTACGGCACCGTGCCCGGCTACTTCCAGGGCATCAACGAGCAGATCGCCGTGATCGTGCAGATCGAAAGCCCGGCCGGCGTGGCCGCCGCCGCGCAGATCGCCGCGGTCGAGGGCGTCGACGCCGTCTTCATCGGCCCCTCGGACCTGGCGGCCGGCTACGGGCACCTGGGCCATCCGCAGCATCCGGAGGTGCAGGCCGCGATGGCGAGCATCCATGCCGCCTGCCGCGCCGCCGGCAAGCCGGTGGGCATCCTCGCGCCGGTCGAGGCCGACGCGCGCCGCTACCTCGAGCAGGGCGCGACCTTCGTGGCCGTCGGCAGCGACCTGGGCCTGTTCCGCGCCGCGACGCAGGCCCTGCGAGACAAGTTCAAGGACTGAAAGAGAGAGACCCTCATGAGCATCAAGATCGGCTTCATCGGCCTGGGCATCATGGGCGCGCCCATGGCGGTGCGCCTCGCGCAGGGCGGGCATGCGCTGTTCGTGCACACCCGCAGCCAGGTCCGCGAGGAAGTGACCGCCGCCGGCGCCACCCTCTGCGCCAGCGCGACCGAAGTCGCGCAGCGCGCCGACGTCATCTTCACGATGGTGCCGGACACGCCGGACGTCGAGCGCGTGCTGTTCGGCGAGGGCGGCGTGGCCGCGGGCCTGAGCGCCGGCAAGACCGTCGTGGACATGAGCTCCATCTCGCCGATGGCGACCAAGGACTTCGCGCGGCGGATCGAGGCACTGGGCGCCGAATGGCTGGATGCGCCGGTCTCCGGCGGCGAGGTCGGCGCCAGGGCCGGCACGCTGTCCATCATGGTCGGCGGCGAGGAGGCCACCTTCGCCCGCATCAAGCCGCTGTTCGAGCTGATGGGCAAGAACATCACGCGGGTCGGCGGCGCGGGCGCCGGCCAGACGACCAAGGTCGCCAACCAGATCATCGTGGCGCTGAACATCGCCGCCGTCGGCGAGGCGCTGGTCTTCGCCTCCAAGGCCGGCGCCGATCCGGCCAAGGTGCGCGAGGCGCTGATGGGCGGCTTCGCCTCCAGCCGCATCCTGGAAGTCCATGGCGAGCGCATGATCAAGCGCACCTTCAACCCGGGCTTCCGCATCGCGCTGCACCAGAAGGACCTGAACCTGGCGCTGCAGAGCGCCAAGGCGATGAACCTGGCGCTGCCCAACACCGCCGGCACCGCGCAGCTGATGCAGGCCGCCGCGGCGCAGGGCTGGGACCAGCTGGACCACTCGGCGCTGGTGCGCGCGCTCGAGGTCATGGGCAACCACGAGGTCGGTAGCACTACGGACGCCGGCTGAGCGGCCGCTGCCCACAATCGGCGCCCATGAGCTCCACCTCCGACGCGGCGCGGGCCGCCGCCTCCGGCGCCGCCGGCCCTGCTGCTTCCTTGGCGTCCGGCGACGCGTCCTCGTCGCCGGTGGCTTCATCGGCGCGCTCGGCGTCATCGAACGCGGCGGACGCCCCGGAAGCTACGGACGCACGGACCCGGGCGCTGCTCGACGACCCGCGCGCGCTGCTCAAGCACCTCTACCGCGTCGCGGTCGACCGCGCGCTGCCGGGCAAGATCCTCGCCGGCCATCTCCCGCCGCCGCCCAAGGGCCGCACGCTGGTGATCGGCGCGGGCAAGGGCGGTGGCTCGATGGCGCAGGCGATGGAGGCGGCCTGGCCCGCGTCCGCGCCGATGAGCGGGTTGGTCATCACGCGCTACGGCCACATCCCGCCGGACTACCAGCCGCGGCGCATCGAGATGGTGGAGGCCGCGCACCCGGTCCCCGACGCCGCCGGCGAGCGGGCCGCGGCGCGGATGATGCAGTTGGTGCGCGATTTCCGGCCGACCGCCGACGACCAGGTGATCTGCCTGATCTCCGGGGGCGGCTCGGCGCTGATGCCCTTGCCGGCGCCCGGGCTGACGCTGGCCGACAAGCAGGCGGTGAACCGCGCGCTGCTGGCCAGCGGCGCCAACATCGCCGAGATGAACTGCGTGCGCAAGCACCTCAGCGCGATCAAGGGCGGCCGGCTGGCCGCCGCCTGCGCGCCGGCCAAGGTGCTCACGCTGATGATTTCCGACGTGCCCGGCGACGACCCGCAGGTGATCGCCTCCGGCCCGACCGTGCCCGACGCGACGACCTGCGCCGACGCGCTGGCCATCTGCCGGCGCTATCGCATCACGCTGCCGCCGCAGGCGGTCGAGGCGCTGGAGCGCGGCCACTGGGAGACGCCCAAGCCGGGCGACGCCTGCTTCGACGGTCATGAGCAGCGCATCATCGCCGCGCCGCGTCAGAGCCTGCTGGCGGCGGCCGAGGCGGCGCGCGCGCTCGGCCTGACCGCGCACGTGCTCTCGGACGAGATCGAGGGCGAGTCGCGCGAGGTCGGCCGCGTGCATGCGGCGCTGGCGCGCTCGGTGGCGCGGCATGGCGAGCCCTTCGCCAGGCCCTGCCTGATCCTCTCCGGCGGCGAGACCACGGTGACGCTGGTGCCGCAGCCCGGGCGCGGCGGTCGTGCCGGCGAGTTCGTGCTCGGCTGCGCGATCGCGCTGGACGGGCAGGAGGGCGTCTGGGGCCTGGCCGCGGACACCGACGGCATCGATGGCGTGGAGGACAACGCCGGTGCCTTCCTCAGCCCGAGCACGCTGCAGCGCGCCCGCGCGCTGGGCCTGAAGCCGGCCGAGCTGCTGGCCGCCAACAACGGCTACGCGCTCTTCGAGGCGCTCGGCGACCTGCTGATCACCGGTCCGACGCAGACCAACGTCAACGACTTCCGCGCGCTGCTGATCCGCTGATCCGGGAGGCGTCCGATCGCTCGGATGTTGACCTCCCTCATGGCAATTTCCGGCCAGTCCCGCGACAGTCCGGCATCCCCGGTTTCCGAGAATGCCCCGTGACCGCCGACCTCCTGTCCGATCCCGCCGCGCCCCTTGCCCGCGGCGTCTCGTCGCCCGCCGCCGCGGAAGACGAGCCCGCCCACAACGCCGCCCTGATGCCGGGTCCCGCCCATCCGGTGCCGTGGCGCGCACTGCTCGGCGATGTGCTACTGGAGGCCGACGACTGGTCCGCGCTGGCCAGCATGGCGCGGGTGCGCCGCTGCCGGGCCGGCGACCTGGCGCTCCGCCGCGGGGACGCGGCGGTGGCGATGGTGGCGCTCTGCGAAGGGCGGGTCGTGGCGGGCGGCCCGCTGGCCGGCCCGTGCTGGCTGGACCTGCACACCGCCTGGCTGGACGGGCGCTACGAGGAAGACGCGCGGGTCGTCTCGGCCACCGCGCTGGTGATGGAGTGGCCGATGGCGGCGGCGACCCTGTGGCTGCGCTCGCAGCCGCCGGTGCTGGCCGCGCTGCTGCGCGCCAGCGCGGCGCAGCTGCGTGAGGCGCAGGACGCGCTGCGCGGGCTGACCACGAAGGACGCGACCGCGCGCATCGCCGCCTGGCTGCTGGCGCAGGCCGGCGGGTCGGCCGAGGTGCGGCTGGCCGAGCGCAAGCGCGACGTGGCGGCGCGGCTGTCGATCTCGCCGGAGACGCTGTCGCGCGCGCTGCGGCAGCTCGCCGACCGGGGCATCCTGGCGGTGCAGGGCTACCGCATCGGCCTGCTGGACCCGGTGGCGCTGCTGGCGCTGGCGCGCTGCGGCCGGGCGGCATAGACTCGCCTCCACCTGCCGTCGCGTCCAGAGGAGGCCGCCGTGACGATTGCCAGCATGACCCCCACGACTCCCGTTTCCGCCAGCGCGGAGCGTTTCCTCGGGGGGCACGCCAGCCTCCCGGTGATGCCTGAAGTCGGGCGCAAGCTCTTGCGCAGCCTGGACGACGACGGCGTCTCGCTCGGCCAGATCGCCGAGCTGATCGGCAAGGATTCCACGCTGGCGGCCAAGGTGCTGCGGCTGGCCAACTCCGCGCGCTACAGCCCCTCCCACACGATCGGCACGCTGCAGGACGCCGCGATGGCGCTGGGCCTGGAGACGCTGCGCAACCTCGCGATGGCGGCCAGCATCTCCGCCACCTTCCCCGAGGTGAAGGGCCTGGACCGCCAGCGCTTCTGGCGCCACAGCGTGCGCACCGCCGGCTACGCGCGCCTGCTGGCCAAGCTGCTGCAGGGCGATGCCGACACCGCCTACCTCGCCGGGCTGATGCTGCGCACCGGGCAGCTCATGATGGCGATGAGCGAGCCGGACCAGGTCGCCGACGTCGAGGCCCACGCGGCCGAGCCGGGCAGCCGGTTCTCGCTGGAGATGCATCGCTTCGGCTGCACGCATGCCGACGTGACGGCGGCGCTGGCGGCGCACTGGCACTTCCCGGCTGACCTGGTCGAGGCCTTCAAGGACGCCAACGCGCCGCTGGAGATCCGGCCGTTCTCGATGCTGGCGGCGATCCTGCACCTGGCCGAGGTGCTCGCCGATGCCTGCGACCAGCAGTCCGACCGCATCGCCGCGCTGGAGCTCGCGGTGCCGGAGCTGGTGGAGCACCTGCATATGGACCTGGACTTCCTGCGGCTGCGCCTGGATGGCTGCGGTGATCCGGGACAGGACGTCGAGCTGATGCTCAAGTGACGCGCGGCGCGCGCCCGGCTGAGGTAAGGTCGGCCGCTTCAATGAAACCGAGCGGAGACGACATGACGACGTACCAGGGCAGCTGCCATTGCGGCCGGGTGGCCTATGAGGTGGACGGTGAGATCGACGGGGCGATGGCCTGCAACTGCTCGATCTGCCAGCGCAAGGGTTCGCTGCTGTGGTTCGTGCCGCGCGGGCAATTCCGGTTGAAGACCGATGAGGCGGCGGCCAGCACCTACGAGTTCAACAAGCACGCCATCAAGCACCGCTTCTGCGCGGTGTGCGGCATCCATCCCTATGCCGAGGGCACCGACCCGAAGGGCAACGCGATGGCGGCGATCAACGTCCGCTGCCTGGAGGGCATCGAGCTCGACAGCATTCCGGTGACGCACTTCAACGGGCGCGACATGTGAGCGGGTGAGCGGGCGGCGGCGCTCAGGCGTCGCCGGCCGGCAGATGCACCGAGAACCGCGCGCCGCCCCAGCGCGAGACGCCCACCTCGATGCGACCGCCGGCGGCGCGCACGATGAGGTCACACAGCGCCAGCCCCAGGCCGGTGCCTTCGATGTCCGCCGCGCGCGCCGCGGCGCCCCGGTAGAAGCGCTCGAACACGCGCTCGCGTTCCTCCGCGGGAAGGCCCGGGCCATCGTCCTCGACGACCAGTTCCGTCCCGTCCGGTCGCGCGACCACCGAAACCAGCACCGAGCCGCCGGCGGTGCCGTACTTGACCGCGTTCTCCACCAGGTTGGTCGCGACCAGCATCAGCAGTTCGCGCGGCACCCGGGCCGCCGCGTTTGCCTCCAGCGCATCCGCACCGGAGTCGTCCGTGCCCGCCAGGCTCAGCGTCATGCCGCGTGCCTGGGCCGCGGGCCGGGCGCGCCGCACGACGGCCTCGAGGATCGGGCCGATGGCCACCGGCGCGACCGGCGCCGTGTCCTGCCCGGCATCCAGCCGCGCCAGCGTCAGCAGTTCCTCCACCAGCGCCGTCAGCCGCGCGACGTCCTCCAGCCCCGAGCGCAGCGCCTGGACATACTCGTCGGCGCCGCGCGGCCGGCGCAGGGTGATCTCGAGCTCCGTGCGCAGCCGGGAGAGCGGCGAGCGCAGCTCATGCGACGCGTCGGCGGTGAAGCGGCGCTGCGCCTCGAAGGCGTGCTCGAGCCGGGCCAGCATGTCGTTGAGCGTGTCGATCAGCCGGCCGATCTCGTCGCGCGTGCCGGGATGCGGCAGCCGCTCGGCGAGGGTGCGGCCGCCGATGCGCCGCGCCTGCCGGACGATGTCGTCGACCGCGCCGAAGACGCGCCCGGTCAGCTGCGCGCCCGCGGTGGTGAGCACCACCACGAGCACCAGGCTCATGACGAGGAACACCCAGCCCGCCGAGGCGACGGCGTGGTCGACGTCGTCGAGCGAGCCGGCCACCTGCACCGCCAGCGCGCGGCCGCCATGCACCGGCACCGACACGCGGCGTGTCGGCTCGTCGCCGAAGGCCAGGTGCTCGAAGACGGTCTCGCCGCGGGCCAGGCGCGCCAGCAGCGCGGCCTCGTTCGGCAGCGACGCGGCGCCGAGGTTGGCGCTGCGCGCGAGCACCTCGCCGCGCGGGCCGATGATCTGCACCAGCCGGTCCAGCCGCGCATAGGGCGGCGGCGCGGCGGTGGTGCCGGGCTCGTGCACGGCGACCGGCAGGCCGGGGCTGGCGGCGAGGATGCTGGCTTCCTGCTCCGCCAGGGCCAGCAGCGCGCCGTCCAGCTGGGCGCGCAGGGCGGTGACCAGGCTCAGGTAGGTGAGCGTCGCCGCCACCGCCAGCACCGTGGTGACCACGACCACGTGCAGCAGCGCCAGCCGGCGGCGGAAGCTAAGCATCGTCCGGCCCCCGCAGCCGGAAGCCGCGACCACGCACCGTCTCGATCAGCGGCCGGGCGCCGGCCGCGTCGATCTTGCGCCGCAGCTTGCTCATGTGGGCGTCGATCAGGTTGTCGATCGCCAGCGGGTCGCCGTGCCAGATCTGCTCGGCCAGGCGCTGGCGCGGAACCACGGCGCCGGGCTGCCGCATCAGCGCCTGCAGCAGGGCGAATTCCTTGGGCGTCAGCTCGACGGGCCGCCCCGCGCGCGTGACCTGCAGCGAGGCTGGGTCCAGGCGCAGGTCGTCCGCGACCAGCACCGGCGGCCGCGTCATGTCCGAGCGCCGCAGCAGCGCGCGCAGCCGCGCCAGCAGTTCCTCGAACTCGAAGGGCTTGGTCAGGTAGTCGTCGGCGCCGGCGTTCAGGCCGTCGACGCGATCGGACAGCGCGTCGCGGGCGGTGAGCATCAGCACCGGCACCTGTTGGCCGCGCGCGCGCAGCGTGCGGCACAGGGTGACGCCGTCGCCGTCGGGCAGCATGCCGTCCAGCACGATCAGGTCGTGGGTGGTCACGAAGGCAGCCTCGTCGGCCTCGGCCAGGCTGGCCGCGTGGTCCACCACGAAACCCTCCTCGCGCAGGCCGCGCACCAGCAGCCCCGCGGCCTTGCGGTCATCCTCGACCAGAAGAATCCTCATCGCCTCTCTCCGAATGGGCGGCAGTCTCGCATGCCGGCGCGATTCCCCCGTCGGCTTCCCCGCTGGCTCAAGGCGCCGGCGCGCGGCCGAGGCTGAGCTGCAGCCGCACGGTGGCGGCGGCGAGCTCGCTGCGCGCCTGCAGGTAGGCGAGCTCGGTGTCGTCCGCCGCGCGCTGGGCCGACAGCAGCTCCAGCAGCGAGGCAGCGCCGTGCCGGTACGAGAGGCGCAAGCCTTCCACCACGCGCCGCGCGTCGCCCAGGGTCGCGTCGCGGTAGCGGGTCAGGTTCTCGAGCGCGGCGCGGTACTGGGCGTGGGTCGCGCGGACGTCGGCCTGCGCCTGGAGCTCGGTCTGGCGCAGCGCGAGCAGGGCCTGGGTGACGGCCGACTCGGCCTGCACCAGGTCGCCGCGGTCCAACCGCGACAGCGGGATCGGCACCGAGACCGAGACCGACACGGTGTTGGACCGCGGCGAGGGATCGACCGCCGAGCCGTCCGCCGCCTGGCCGCGGCGTCCCTGTGGCGTGTAGCCGTAGCTGAGGCTGACGCTCGGATCGACCCAGCGGTTGGCGCGGACCAGGTCCGCGGCGGCACGGGCGCTGTCCACCGCCGCGCGGGCGATGCGCACGTCGTCGCGCTGATCGAGCGCTCGCGCCACGAGGGCATCGAGCGCCTCGTCCTCATGGCTCTCCTGAATGCCGACCGAGCCGCCGGTGCCCTCGATGCCCTCGACGCCGTCGAGTCCCTCGGGCGCCTGTCCGTCCCGGAAGGTGCACAGCGGCGATGCGTCGCCGAAGGCCTCCCGCCAGCGGCGCCCCAGCGGCGCGGCCAGCCCTTCCATCGCGGTCCGGGCCTCGGCCCTCGCGCGCACGACGGTGGCGAGGAACTGATCGCGCTCGTTGCGCGATTGCAGCAGCTCCAGGCCGCCGAGATCGCCGGCGCCATGGCGTCGCTCGTTCATCCGGACGATGTCGCCCAGCGCGGCCAGCGAGACCTCCTGCCGCTGCAGCGCCTCGCGCGTGCGGCAGGCCTCGATGAAGGCGGCGGCCGCGTCGGCGGCGGCCTGGCGACCGGCGCCGGCCAGCGCGGCCTCGTCGGCGCTCACCTGGCTGCGCGCGGCCGCGACGCGGCGCTCGCGCTTGTCGCCGGTCTCGATCGTGTAGCTCAGCCCGATGCTCTGCGCCAGACGCGGCTTGGGTCGCACCTCCCGGCCGAGTTCCGCCGGCCCGACACCGAGCGACAGCGACGGATCGGGCCGCAGTCCCGCCAGCGGCACGCCCGCGCGAGCGGCCGCCACCGCCTCGCGCTGCGCGGCGATCGTATTGCTGAAGCGCTCCACGGCCTCCAGGTAGGCGGCGAAGGGCACGCCGGTGGCGTTGGTGTCGGCGTCCGGCGTTGACGCATACGTCATCGGGAAGCCGGTCATGAGCGCGGCAGCCAGGACCAGGGTGTCACGGCGGCTGGTCGGACGCCGGCGTTGACCCGTGGTCTCGGCGGTGCTGCCGGCGCCTTCGCGGCGAGGGGAGATAAAGATGAGGCGCTTCATGCCAGGGGTTCCGATGCTGGGTCGTGGTCGTGGTCGTGGTCGAGCGGCGCCTGCGCGGCACGCCGGGCGGCGCGCTCCACGCGCGCTTCGATCGCGTGGTAGAGGGCGGGCAGGAGCAGCAGCGTGAGCAGCGTCGCCGTCACCAGCCCGCCGACGACGACCGTGGCCAGCGGCCTTTGGACGTCGCTGCCCAGGCCCGTGGCCAGCATCGCCGGCGTCAAGCCGAAGGCCGCGACCGCCGCCGTCATCAGCACCGGGCGCATGCGGCCGGCGGCGCCTTCGAGCACCGCCTCGCGCAGCGGCCGGCCGTCGTCGCGCCGCAGCCGGTTGATCTGCGCCACCATCAGCACGCCGCCGAGCACGGCCACGCCGAACAGCGCGATGAAGCCCACGGCGCTGGAGACGTTCAGCGTCATGCCGCGCAGGTGCAGCGCCGCGAAGCCGCCGATCATCGCCAGCGGCACCACCCCCAGCACCAGCAGCGGCTGGCGCAGGTTGCGGAACTCGCCGAACAGCAACAGCAGCATCACCCCCAGCGTCAGCGGCAGGATCACCGCCAGGCGCTGCTGCGCGCGCTGCAGGTTCTCGAACTGCCCGCCCCACTCGAGGCGCCAGCGCTGGCGGTCGAAACGGACCTGCCGCTCGAGCGCCGGCTGGGCCTCGGCGAGGAAGCTCGACAGGTCGCGGCCCCGCGTGTTGAGCCGCACGATGAGATGGCGCTGGCCCATCTCGCGCACGATGACGCTCTCGCCCACCGTGGTGCGGATGCGCGCGACGTCCGACAGCGGCACCTGCGCGCCATTGGCCCCGGTCAGGCGCAGGTCGCCGATCGCCTGCGGGCTGACGCGCGACTCGGGCGTGAAGCGGACCGTCATGTCGTAGCTCTTCTCGCCGACGTAGACCTGCCCGATGGCTGCGCCGCCGATGCCGGTGGACACCAGCGTGGCGACATCGGCGGCGTTGATCCCCAGTCGCGCCGCGGCGGCGCGGTCCAGGTCGATGCGCAGGTTGGGCAGCGGCGGCTCGACGTCCACCGCCACGTCGGCGGCGCCTGGCACCGTCCGCAGCACCTCGGCCACCTGGGCCGCGATGCGGCGCCCTTCGTCGAGGTCGTCGCCGAAGACCTTGACCACCAGATCGCTGTGCGCGCCCGACAGCTTGTCCTGCACGCCGTCGATCATCGGCTGCATGAAGGACACGCTGTAGCCCGGCATGCGGGCATAACGCTCGGCCAGGCGCCGGATCAGGCCCTGCTTGCCGCCCGGCGCGGTCCAGCGCTCGTAGGGCGTGAGGCTGATGCTGGCCTCGATGTGGGAGGGCGTCCAGTAGTCGGTACCGTCGTCGTTGCGGCCGGTCTGCGTGACCACGTGGGCGACCTCGGGGAACTCCAGCGTCGCGCGGCGCAGCGCATCGGCCATGCCGGCGGCCTTCTCCAGCGTGACGCCGGGCGGCATCTGGACCTGCAGCCAGATCGAGCCCTCGTCGAGGTAGGGCAGGAAGTCCCGCCCGATCGTGCCGGCCAGCGCGGCCAGGGCCAGCGCCGACGCGGCCAGGGCCGCCGCCAGCCAGCGGCCGCGTCCGACGGCGCGCGCGAGGAAGGCGGCATACCGCGCCTGCAGCGCCTCCAGCGGCCGGTTGCGGAAGGGCGGGCGCGGTCGCCGGAAGGCCAGCCAGGCCAGCGCCGGCGTGAGCGTCAGCGCCACCAGCAGCGCGCCCACCAGCGCCGCGCCGACCGCGTAGGCCATCGGGCTGAAGAGCTTGTATTCGATGCGCTCGAACGCGAACAGCGGCAGGTAGGCCGCGGCAATCACCGCCATGCCGAAGAAGATCGGCCGCGCCACCTGCAGCGTCGCGACGATCGCGTCGCGCGGGGTCAGCGGCCGGTCGGCCGCCTGCTCGCGCCGGCGCAGCAGGTGCTCGACGACCACGACGGCGCCGTCCACGAGGATGCCGAAGTCGATCGCGCCCAGCGACAGCAGGTTGGCCGGCACATGGGCGTGGTGCATGAAGATGAAGGCCGCCAGCAGTGCCAGCGGGATGGTGACGGCCACGACCAGCGCCGCGCGTGGACTGCCGAGGAAGAGCAGCAGCACCAGCGTGACGACGACCATGCCTTCCACCAGGGTGTGGCCGACGGTGTGGGCCGTCGCCTCGATCAGCGTGGCGCGGTCGAGGTAGGGCACGACCTTGACGTCGCCCGGCAGCAGCGCGGTGTTGAGCTCGTCGACGGCCGCATGCAGGCCATCGAGCGTGCGCGACGGGTTGGTGTCCTTGAGGAGCAGCACGATGCCCTCGATCGTGTCGCCGTCGGTGTCCTTGCCCAGGATGCCGCGGCGCTCGACCTCGCCCAGGCGCAGCTCGCCCAGGTCCTGGACCAGCACCGGCACGCCGGCGGCGGTCTTCACCACCACGTGGCCCATGTCCTGCAGCGAGCGCAGCAGGCCGACGCCGCGCACGACGTAGGACTGCTCGCCGCGGTCGATCACGCTGCCGCCGCCGCTGCTGTTGTTGGCGTTCAGCGCGTCCACGACCTGGCTCAGCGTCAGGCCGTACTGCGTCAGCCGCGCGGGATCGAGCGAGAGCATGAACTGCGTGGTCAGCCCGCCGAAGTTGGTGACGTCCACGACGCCCGCCACCTTCTTCAGCCGCGGGATGACGGTCCAGGCCTGCAGCTCGGAGAGTTCGCGCAGGCTGCGCGTGGGGCTCTCCAGCGTGTAGCGGTAGATCTCGCCGGTGGGCGAGGTGTAGGGGTCCAGCCCCGGCCGCGCGCCATAGGGCAGCGAGAGCTCGGCCAGGCGCTCCTGCAGCCGCTCGCGCGACCAGTAGCCCTCGACGCCGTCCTGGAACACCACGGTCACCAGCGACAGGCCGAACAGGCTGCGCGTGCGCAGCACCTGCATGCCGGGCGTGCCGAGCAGGGCGCGCTCGATCGGGATGGTGATCTGCTGCTCGACCTCCTCGGCGGCCAGGCCGTTGACCTGGGTGACGATCTGCGAGGTCACGTCGGCGATGTCCGGATAGGCCTCGATGGGCAACTGCCGGAAGCTGTGGACGCCGTAGAGCGCGGCGAAGGCGAAGACCAGCCAGACGATGCCGCGGCGGTCGAAGCACAGGGTGACGAGGCGCTCAATCATGGAGGAGCACTCCATCGCGCACGACCACGCGCTCGCCGGGCCGCAGGCCCGAGACGATCTCCACCTGGTCGCCCAGCGCGGCGCCGACGCTCACCTCGCGGGCGACATATCGACCCGGCGCGCGTTCGACGAAGACGCGGGTGAACAGGCCCTCCTGCAGCAGCGCCGAGGCGGGCACCACCGGCGCCGGATGCGAAGGGCCGGCGAAGCGCAGCTTCACGAACATGCCGGGCCGCAGGCGGCCGTCGGCGTTGTCCAGGATCAGGCGGACCTTGACGGTGCGGGTGTCGGGATCCAGCACCTCGCCGATGTAGCGCACCGTGCCGGCGCGTGGATCGTCGGGATAGGCGTTCAGCACGACCTGGGCCGACTGCCCGACGAAGATCCTGGCCAGGTCCTTCTCCGGCACGGCGGCGGTCACCGAGACCCGGCTCAGGTCCGCGATCGTCATCAGCGGCGCATTGACGTCGTTCCAGTAGCTGCCCGGCGCGGCGTTCATCTCGATGACGCGGCCGGCCAGCGGCGCGCGGACCGACAGGCGGCGCCCGGCGTTGTCGTCCGAGCTTGCTCCCAATTGTGCGAGCCGGGCCTGCGCGGTGCGCAGGTCGTTGGCCGCCTGCGCGCGGGCGAGCTGCGCGGCCTCCAGGTCCTTGCGCGCGGCGATGTCGGCGTCGAAGAGCAGCTGCTGGCGGTCGAGGTCGCGGCCCGCCTGGGCGGCCGCGTCGCGCGCCCTGGCCGCGTCGCCACGGGCCGCGCTCAGGTCGGAGGAGTCCAGCGTGAAGAGCACGTCGCCGGCGCGCACCGGATCGCCCAGCGCGCGGTGCAGTCCCACCACGCGACCCGTGACCGGCGGCGCGATGCGGGCGAGGTGGTCGGGCAGCGCCTCGATCGTGCCGGGCGCGGCGATGGGCTGCTCGACGGCCTGGCTCCGCACCGCGGCGACCACGAGGCGCTCGCGCAGCGGCGAGTCCGCCGGCACCACGATGTCCGCGCCCTCGCGGTGCGGGGACGCCGTCGCGGCGGTCGCGGCGGGCGGGGCGGAGGCGGCGTGGGCCGGGGATTCGTCACAGCCGGCGAGCCAGAACGGCGCGCTGGCGAGCAGGAGCAGGCAGGCCGGGGTCGTGAACGACCGTGGCGCGCCGCGGTCGGTGATGCGGAAGAAGCGGAGAGGCAGCATGAGGGGCTCCTGCGGGCGACGGCCGCAGGACGCCCCTCAAGCGTGGGCTGGAGGGATCCGGACGGTCGTCGCTCGCGGCGAAGGGAATCGGCGAGGGGCGGCGGCGGGTGCCGCGTGGCGTCGACAACTGGGGTCGGGATCCATGGGGGCTCCTTGGGGACTGGACGGGCAAGCGGACAGGCCGGGCCGCCAGTGCGACGCGACGAGCGGCAGGTTACGCAGCCCTTCCTGAAGAAACCCTGAACTTCCAGCCATGTCCGGGCTCACACCCGAAAGTCATTCAAGCCTGATCTGTTGCGCCGGCAGGATCGCGCCGTCGGCCGCGGAGCCGTGCCAGCGCCGCAGCGCGCGCTGGAAGAACAGGCTGTTGGGCAGTTGCAGGCTGGTGCCACTGGCCGGGTCGCCGCTTTCGAGCAGCGTCGTGTAGACCAGGTTGATGTCGACCACGCGGCCCTTCACGCCGGGCTTGTCGCCGGATTCCAGCAGTTCCACGACGTCGCCGATGCGGAAGGCGCGGGTGACGTAGATCAGCAGCGCGCAGAAGAGGTTGGACAGCACGCTCCACGCGGCGAAGAACGCGACCGCGCCGACGGTCGCGAAGCCGGTGAAGGCGGTCCAGAGGACGGCGCCGGAGACGCCCAGCCGCTCCAGCGACCAGAGCACGGCGCCGCCATAGATCAGCACCGCGACCGAGCGCAGGAAGACCGTGGCGACGGTCACGGGCAAGGCGTAGGCGCTGGTGAGCTTGCGGGTGAGGTGGCGCGCGATGCGCATCACGAGCCAGGCGCCCAAACCGATCAGGATGACCTCGATCAGCGGGACCAGGAGGTCGAGCCACTCGGCGGCCCAGGCGGGCAGGACATCGTGCAGGAGCCGGTTCAACTTGTTCATGGGAGGCGAGTGTCGGTGCCTTCGGCGGGGAATGTCTGTATCGGCATGAACGCCCTCGCCCCCGCGAGGAGGGAAAGGGCAGGGAGAGCGGCTGCTTCGAAGGGCTGCAGCGCCGTGGCGCGGTCTCGTGTGCCCGAAGGGTGGGACAACCGAAGAGTCGGCCGCGCGGCGGCACGCGGTTAACCTCCGGCGGCCGCTCACGTCCCGTGTGGCGGCCCCGCTCACGAGGAGCGCCGGCCAGGCGCCCCGCCGCGTTCCTTCACTGCCCGAGGGCTTCATGCATCGACTGTTCCGAGTCCTGGTCTCCGTGTGCGTGCTCGGCCTGTCCGTCACGGCCGCGCGCGCCGACGACAGCACCCGCATCGCGTTCGACAGCTTCACGCCCAAGTCGCTCTTCGACCTCGCGCGCGAGCGCCGCGCGCAATGGGTGCCGACGCCGGTATGGGGCGATCTGAGCCTGCCGGCCGGTGTTGCCGCACCGGTGCCCGCGATCGTGCTCGCGCACGGCAGCGACGGCGTGGGGCCGGGTCTGCAGCAGTGGGTCCAGGCCTTCAACGGCATCGGCGTGGCGACCTTCATCGTCGACAGCTTCGCGCCGCGAGGCGTGTCGTCGACCGCGGCGGACCAGACCAGCGTGCCGGCCGCGGCCAACGTGATGGACACCTTCCAGGCGCTGCGGTTGCTGTCGGCCGACCCCCGCATCGACGCCAGGCGCATCGGCATCATGGGCTTCTCGCGCGGCGGCACCGTGGCGCTGCAGACGGCCCAGTTGCCGTTTCTGCGGGCCGTGGTGAAGACCGGCCAGGCCTTCGCGCTGCACATCGCGACCTATGCCGGCTGCTCGCAGATCTATACCTCGCCGAACCTGACGCGCGCGCCGCTGCTCAACCTCGTCGGGGCCGCCGACGACTACACGCATCCGGAGCCCTGCGAGGCTCTGGCCGCCGAGTACGCCACGCTGGGCACGCCGGTGGAGACGCATCGCTACGCCGATGCGCATCATGCGTGGGACAGCCTGCTGCCGGTGCGCTACCGGGCCGATGCGACCAGCGGCTACGCCTGCGGCGTCATCCGCACCGACATCCCGACCTGGGTGGTGACCTCCGAGCGCACCGGGCAGGTGATCCCGTCGGACCAGCTGACGGCGTTCATCAACGCGTGCATGACGCGCGGCGCGCACGTCGGCCGCAACGAGGCGGCCTTCCAGGCCTCGCGCGAGGATGCGACGCGCTTTGTGCGGCGCGTGTTCTTCGGTCAGTGAAGGCCGCGGCGAATCGGCACACACGTCCGCCAATATCGGCTGTTCGCGCCGGCGGTCGGTGTTGTGAACCGAGCGGGGGCGCCCCTCGCTTCAAGGCGCGTGCGCGAGCGCGAAATCCAGCGCCGCGCACACGGCCGTCACCTGCGCCGCGACGCATTCGTCCGGGGTGGTGCGCGGGCTGTCGGGATAGACCTCGGTGGTGGTCGTGAAGGGCGCGCCGGTGAGGCTCGCGCACAGGCCGGACTGGCGCACCGGGAACTCGATCACGCCGTCCGCGATCACCGGGAAGCCGATGATCCGGCCCTGCGCGTCGGGCGGCGCGATGTGGGTCACGCGCCGCACGGCCTCGATCACGGCCTGCTGGAAATCGAGCCGCGTGGTCTCGCTGTCGCCGACCAGGTAGAAGCCGTCCGGCACGCCGTCGCGGTCGGGCTCCTTGCCGTCGCGGGCCGCCAGCGCCGGCTGGAATTCGGTGGCGTCGGTGTCGGTGGTCTCGTGCAGGTCGATGTGCAGCAGGAACCGGCCCGCCAGGGGCTCGACCAGCGCGATCAGCGCGCTCGACTCCGCGGCCTCGCGGCGCGCGCCGAAGTTGCGGTTGGGATCGACCGCGTGGTAGTTCCAGCGGCAGATCCGCTCATAGGCCCAGGGGCTGACGCAGGGCACGACCAGCAGGTTGACGCGGCCGGCGTAGCGCGCCGCGTGGTCCTCGGCGAAACCCAGCGCGCCCAGCACGCCGCTGGTTTCGTAGCCATGAACGCCGCCGGTGACCAGCGCGACGGGCAGCTCCGGCCGCCAGTCGCGGCTCTTGAGCGCCAGCAGGGGGTAGCCGTCGTCGCCGTAGGCGAGCTCGCCATAGCGGACGATCTCGAAATCGTCGGCGAGCGCCTCGACGCGCGGGACCACGTCCTGGTCGTGGCGGCGATGCCGGACCTGGCGCTCGCGCCAGGCAGTCCGTTCCGCGTCGCCCCAGGGGACGCCGGGGGTACCGATGGGATAAAAGCGCGCTGTGCTCATGCTGGCTTCCGGAAGAGGGTTGGACCGATGGCCCGCGATGATGCCGCAAGGCAGGGAGGCCGGCCGTCGGTCACGGTGAGGGCGGGACGCCGGCAGGAGAGAATGCGCGTCGCTCGGGCGGCGCTGTCCACGGCGGCTGCCCGCGACCCCTGGTGCCTGGACATGAAAGACCTCGACATGCAGCGTTTTCGGATGGCGGCGGCCGGCCTGGCCACCCTCGGCCTCACGGCCTGCCAGTCGCCCGCGCCATCGGACGATCCGTCCTGGACCACGCAGGCCGTCTCGATCTATCGGACGGAAGCGGACGCCCTCGACGTCGTAGCGGGACGGTTCGGGCCGGTGCCGCTCGCGCTGGAACGCAGCGCCGACCTGGTCGTGCTGGGGCGCAGCTCGTGCTCCTCGAGCGCCGTGAAGGTCCGCAATGCCCAGGGCGTCATCGGATGGACGCCCGCGAGCGGGGTGTCCGATCCCGGACCTTGCCCGCTGCCGTCCGGCCCGGCGTGACCGCCTGATCGGACGCGCAAACCCGCGGACGAGCGGACGACCGGAAATCGGCCGCCCGGAACGACAGAACGCCCGGCATGCCGGGCGTTCTGCAGGGAGCGATCCGACGGCGTCCGGGCGCGGATCGCGCCGCCGACACAGCGGCCCCGCGGGCTCACTGGATCGAAGCGACCTGCGTGTCGGCGGACGCGTCGCGGCGGCCGGTGATGACGACGGTGGGCAGTTGCTCGCGCTTGACCGAGATCACCACCGGATCGAGCGTGATGACCGAGGCGCGCAACTCGCGCTGGCCCTGGGCGTGGGCCATGCCCAGCGCCAGCGTCAGGGCGGCGACGGCGCCGAAGGCGACGGCCTTGACCGTGGTGTGGGTGGCGGAAGCGAGGGCGAGGCGGCGGGTGGTGCTCATGTCGATCTCCTGAAGCGGTGTGCGGTGTCGATGGAGTCAGTGTCGTCATCGCCGCCGCGCCTTTCGAGCGACGGGCGACGAAGCCGCATCGCGACGGCGCGAACTGCATCGGCGCCGGACAGACCGTCGGCAGCCGGCGCCCATCGGTTCCGTCGAAGCAGCGCTGGCGCTCCAGGACGACCGCGTCAGCGGCCGCCCGCCACGTCCAGGGTCGCGCCCACCGTGTAGCTCGCCGCCGGGGACAGCAGCCAGGCGATCGCCTCCGCGATCTCCTCCGCCCGGCCCAGCCGCCCGATCGGGACGGTGGCGGCGGCCGCCGCGAGCAGCGCCGGCAACTCGGCGGCGGGCCGGCTGTCGGCATGGATCTCGGTCTCGATGATCCCGGGCCGGACGCCGTTCACCCGGATGCCCTGGCCGATCAGCTCCTGGCCCAGGCTCAGCGTCAGCGTGTCGACCGCCCCCTTGCTGGCGGCGTAGTCGCTGTAGAGATCCGCCGAGCCCCGCTGCGCCGCGCGCGACGACAGGTTGACGATCGCGCCGCCGGCGCCGCCGCGGGCGGTGCTCATGCGCAGCGCCGCCTGCTGCGTGCAGAAGACGATGCTGAAGACGTTGACCTCGAACATGCGACGCAGCCGCTCGGGCGTGATGCCGTCCAGCGAGGTGGCGGGCGCCACGATGCCGGCATTGTTGACCAGCCCGGTGACGCGGCCGAGCGCCTCGTCGACCTGCCGGAACATCGCCTCGACCTGCGCCGGATCGGCCACGTCCGCCTGCACGACCAGCGCGCGCCGGCCCAGGCGGCGGACGTCCTGCGCGACCGCCTCGGCCGCGGCGGCGTCGTGCCGGTAGTTGAGCGCCAGGTCGTGTCCCTGGCGGGCCAGCAGCCGGGCGGTGGCGGCGCCGATGCCGCGGCTGGCGCCGGTGATGAGGGTGAGGGGGCGGAGGGTGTCGGTGCTCATGCGGCGGATTCTGCGCCGCCCGCGGCGGTCGCCGGGCGCGCGGTCCTGGCATCATCGCGCCTTCGTCCTCTCGACCAGGAAGCTCCATGGGCCAGCGTCTCCGCTTCTTCGCAATGGCGCTCGGCCTGCTGGCCGTGACGCCGCTGGCACTGGCCGAGCAGTTCAAGGTCCTGGTCTTCAGCAAGACCGCGGGCTGGCATCACGAGTCCATCCCGGCCGGCGTGGCGGCGATCCAGCGGCTCGGGCAGCTGCACGACTTCGGCGTGTTCTGGACCGAGGACGCAAACCGGGTGATGAACGACCAGGAGCTGGCGAAGTACCAGGCCGTCGTCTTCCTTCTCACGACCGGCGACGTCCTGGACGCGGCGCAGCAGGCGGCCTTCGAGCGCTACATCCGCGCCGGCGGCGGCTTCGTGGGCGTGCACAGCGCCGCGGACACGGAACATGGCTGGCCCTGGTATGGGCGCCTGGTGGGGCGGATGTTCCAGGCGCATCCGGCCAACCAGACGGCGACGCTGGTGGTGCAGGACAGCAACTTCCCCGGCATGGACCGCTTCCCGCGGCGCTTCCTCTTCACCGAGGAGTGGTACCAGTTCGGGCCGCCCCGGTCGGAGGGCCTGAAGGTGCTGCTGACGGTGGACGAGCGGACCTACCAGCCCGCCACCGAATGGGGTGGCAAGCCGGTCGCGCCCATGGGCGCCAGCCACCCGATCAGCTGGTACCAGCAGGTCGACGGCGGGCGCAGCTTCTACACCGCCCTCGGCCACCTGCCCGCCTCCTACGGCGACGAGCGGTTCCAGCACCACCTGTTCGGCGGCATCTACTGGGCCGCCACCGGCAAGGGCTTCAGCGCCGAGTGAGCCGGTGACGCTGCCGCGCTCCCCTGAATCGGCGACGCGCGCGTCGTATCCGATGCAACCGGGCGTTGCGGGCGCGCGGCCCTTCGTGTCTGTCCTGTAAAGCACGCGGCCCGGTCGCCGCTTGCTGCCGCTTACGAATCGGCGCCTTCGGTTGCAGGGCGTGCGAGGGGCGCTTCGAATAATCCGCCGCCCGTTGAGGCACCCCACATCCCCGGAGGACGGATTCCATGACGATCACTTCGACGCGCCCCGGTGGCGCTCCCCGCCTGCATCCGCTGGCCTTGTCGCTGGCGCTGGCCGGCGTGCTCGCCGGTTGCGGCGGCGGGTCCTCCGACGACGCGTCGGTCCAGGAGGCGCGTCTGCCCGGAGGCGGCGCCACCTCCGGCGCCACCGCGGCGGCCGCCGGCGCGCAAGTGTGCTTCTACGAGCATGTGAACTATGCCGGCGCCAGCCTGTGCACCAGCACCAGCACCAGCTGGATCGGCGCGGCCTGGAACGACCGCATCTCGTCGATCCGCGTGCCGGCCGGCTACAAGGTCGAGCTCTTCGCCGACAGGGACCTGCGCGGCACCACCGTCACGCTGACGGCGGACAACGCCAACCTGGTCGGTCTGGGCCTGAACGACGCGGTGTCCTCGATGCGCGTGACGCCGCCCGCGGCGCCGTCCAAGGTGACCCTGGCCTCGGTGCAGTTCGCGCAGTCGATGCTCTACGCCAGCGGTGACAGCCAGCTGGTGCTGGTCGCCAACAAGCCCACGCTGCTGAAGGTCAACGTGACCGCGCCGGCCGGCACCACCGCGCCAACCGGCGTCGTGCGCGTCGACAACACCGTCGACGGCAGCAGCCGCGACCTGCCGCTGGCAGCGCCGCGGCGCGGCCTGCCGACGACCGTGTCGGAGACGCAGTCCTTCGACGACGCCTACAGCGTCACCGTCCCGGCCGAGCTGGTGAAGAGCGGCCTGAAGGTCACGGTGACCGTGGCCGGCGCCGCGGCCCAGAGCTTCACGCCGCGGGTGGGCGGCGGCACGCCGATGCGCTTCATCCCGATCCCGGTGCGCATCGCCGGCACCACCGGCCAGCTGCCGGCCGACCAGACCGCGCACCTGCGCGCGCTGTTCCCGGTGTCGTCGGTGACGCTGCGCTCGCATCCGACCTTCGTGTCGTCCAAGGTGACCACGCTGCCGACCACGGACTCGGGCTGGAGCGATGCCTTCGGCAAGATCCTGGGCGAGCTCAACGACCTGCACCGCATCGAGGGCGCCGCGCGCCAGGACTACTACTTCGGCTTCATCCCCAAGCGCACCTGGGGCCTGGCGGGCCTGGGCTACATGCCCGGCAGCTCGGCCGTCGGCTTCGACATGCCGAGCGCACCGGACACCGTGCGCGACGTGGTGGCGCACGAGCTGGGCCACAACTTCTCGCTGCCGCACGCGGCCTGCGGCGGCGCGGGTTCGCCGGACCCCAACTATCCGTATCCGGACGCCAACCTGGGCAAGCCGGGCCGCTACGTCTGGAGCTACCTGTCGGACGTGAACGCGTTCTACGACCCGCGCCCGACCGACCGCCACGACATCATGAGCTACTGCGGCGGCACGGTGTTCTCGGACTACAACTACCGCCGCATGCAGACCTTCCTGACGCCGGCCGACACGGCCGCTGCGCAGGTCAAGGGCACGGCCGCGGGCGCCGACGGCGAGCGCCCGGTGGCGACGCAGGACGTGCTGCTGGTCAGCGGCAGCATCCGGGGCAAGCAGGTCGAGATCAACCCGGTCAAGACGCTGGTGGCCAGGCCCGACGCGAGCGGCGGCGCCTACCTGCTGCGCTTGCAGACGGCCGGCGGCCAGATCGTCGAGCAGCGCTTCACGCCGCAGTCGGTGGACCATGACGGCGAGCTGCTGCACTTCAGCGTGCTGGTGCCCAAGGTCGACAACATCGCCAGCATCAGCGTGCTGAGCGACGGCGCGACGCTGGCGCAGGCGCAGGCCCGGGTGAGCAACGCGCGCCAGAAGGCGCTGGCCACCGGCAGCAGCCGCGCGCAGGTGCAGGTCAAGGAAGCTGGCGGCAAGGCCACGCTGCGCTGGGATGCCGAGGCGACGCCCTTCCTGAGCGTGACCTGGACGGACGGCACCCGCCGCCTGAACCTGGCGCAGGACCTGCAGGGCGGCGAGGTGGTGCTGGACACGCAGGAGCTGCCGACCGGCGGCCGCTTCGAGTTCATCGTGTCGGACGGCCTGAACGCGCAGCGCGTCGAGCTGTCGCGCTGAGCCCGGACCGAGCCGGAGGCCGGGGCCTTGGCGCCTGGCCTTCGGCCTCGACGTCGAGCTGAATGGACGCGCCGCGTGTCGGGAGATCGGGGCGCGTCTTGCATTGCGGCGGCAGGCCGTTATCGTCGAGCCCCATGACCTCATCCCCTTCCGATCGCGGGCCCGAGCGCCTCGCGGCCTGCTGTTGCGGCCAGCTCAGCGCGCGCGTCACGGGCCAGCCGGTGCGGGTGTCCATCTGCCACTGCCTGGCTTGCCAGCGCCGCACCGGCAGCGTCTTCGGCCAGCAGGCGCGCTTCCGCCGCGAGGAGGTGACGGTGGCCGGCCGCTCGACCGAATACGTGCGCGTCGGCGACGAGGGCACGCGGGCCCGCTTCCACTTCTGTCCGGACTGCGGCTCGACGGTCTTCTACGAGCCCGAGGCGCTGCCGGACTTCATCGCGATTCCCGTCGGCGCCTTTGCCGATCCGACCTTCCCCGCGCCCACCGTGTCGGTCTACGAGGACCGCATGCACGCCTGGGTCGTGCCGCCACCGGACGCGGAGCACTGGGGCTGAGCGCCGGGTCGGCGCCATCGCTTCCCCGCCTCGTCGCGTCACTCCCAGCACAGGAGCTTTCATGTTCGACCACGTCAAGTTCGGTGTCCGCGACTACGCCGCCAGCAAGGCCTTCTACCTGCAGGCGCTGGCGCCGATCGGCGTGTCGGTGGTCGGGGAGGGCGAGCCTTCCTACGGCGCGGAACTGAGCGCCGGCGGCGAGTCCTCGCTGTGCCTGTTCGAAACCACCGAGACGCCGGCCCACCTGCACATCGCATTCGTGGCGCCGCGGCGCGAGCAGGTCGATGCCTTCCATCGCGCCGCCCTGGCCGC
The DNA here is from genome assembly GCF_014193085.1 of Mitsuaria sp. BK041. Taxonomy (NCBI): domain Bacteria; kingdom Pseudomonadati; phylum Pseudomonadota; class Betaproteobacteria; order Burkholderiales; family Sphaerotilaceae; genus Roseateles; species Mitsuaria sp. BK041. Next base: position 842,857 of record NZ_JACHYT010000001.1, read on the forward strand.
CGGTGGCCGCGACAACGGACCGCCGGGGTTGCGTCCGAAGTACCACCCGAACTACTACGCGGCCTTCGTCATCGATCCGGACGGGCACAACATCGAGATGGTCTGCCACGCTCCGGCGTGAGGCTGGCTTGATGCCGGGGTGAGGCCGCCGTGATGCCGCCGTGAGGCGGCTCGGCTGTAGAGCCCATCGTCCCAGCGCGCGTGCGGCATGCACCCGCATCACCCGGCGCCAAGCGCACGCGCGACCGCTGTGCGCTGCCGCACACAAGCGGCCATCGCGGGGCACCGATAACCGGCGCGCCCCGCTCGATATCCAAACTGGGATCGACAAAGCCGGCGCGCGGCAGTAAAAACCGGCGTTCATAAAACATTCAGGAGACAAAAATGTTTCATACAGGTTGGAGCCGACGCGCCGCGCTCGTTCGCGCGGTGCTGATCGTCGGCGGTGCGACGCTGGGCCTGCTGGCCGGCGGCGCTCGCGCCGAGGACAAGGGCCTGGTCGGCATCGCGATGCCGACCAAGAGTTCGGCCCGCTGGATCGCCGATGGCGACAACATGGTCAAGGCCTTCCAGGCCAAGGGCTACAAGACCGACCTGCAGTACGCCGAGGACGACATCCCCAACCAGCTCGCCCAGATCGAGAACCTCATCACCCGCAAGGTGAAGGTGCTGGTGATCGCGCCGATCGACGGCTCGGCGCTGTCGCCGGTGCTGCAGAAGGCCGCCGATCGCGGCATCAAGGTCGTCGCCTACGACCGGCTCATCAAGGGCACGAAGAACGTCGACTACTACGTCACCTTCGACAACTTCCAGGTCGGCGTGATGCAGGGCCAGAGCCTGATCGACAAGCTGGGCCTGGCGCAGGGCAAGGGCCCGTTCAACATCGAGCTCTTCGGCGGCTCCCCCGACGACAACAACGCGGCCTTCTTCTACGACGGCGCGATGTCGGTGCTCAAGCCCTACATCGACAGCGGCAAGCTGGTCGTGCGCAGCAAGCAGCTGGGCATGGCCAAGGTCGGCACGCTGCGCTGGGATGCCGCCACTGCGCAGGCCCGCATGGACAACCTGCTGTCGGCCTTCTATGGCAAGGACAAGCTGCATGCCGTGCTGTCGCCGTATGACGGCATCAGCATCGGCATCCTGTCCTCGCTGAAGGGCGCCGGCTACTGCACCGCCAAGCAGCCGTGCCCCATCGTCTCGGGCCAGGACGCGGAGCTGCCGTCGGTCAAGTCCATCCTCAAGCACGAGCAGGCCAGCACCGTGTTCAAGGACACACGCCAGCTGGCGCAGGCGGCGGCGACCGTCAGCGACGAGATGCTGGCCGGCAAGACGCCCGCCGCGGTCAACGACACCAAGACCTACAACAACGGCGTGAAGGTCGTGCCCAGCGTGCTGCTCAAGCCGGTCTCGGTCGACGCGGCCAACGTGAAGCCGGTGCTGGTCGACAGCGGCTACTACAAGGACACGCAACTGCGCTGAGCGGCGCGGTCATCGGTCCATGAACGCGACAACCCACGACAGCGCGGCCCCGGCCCCGCTGCTGGCGCTGCGCGGCATTACCAAGCGGTTCCCCGGCGTCGCGGCGCTGGAGGACGTGCGGTTGTCCGTGCGCGCCGGCGAGATCCATGCGCTCTGCGGCGAGAACGGCGCCGGCAAGTCGACGCTGATGAAGGTGGTGTCGGGTGTCTACCCGCACCCCGACCATGGCGGCGATTACGGCGGCGAGCTCTGCTTCGACGGTGAGGTGCGCCGCTTCGCCGGCATCGCCGACAGCGAGCGGCTGGGCATCATCATCATTCACCAGGAGCTGGCGCTGGTGCCGCAGCTCTCGATCGCGGAGAACCTGTTCCTCGGTCACGAGCCCGCGCGGCTGGGCGTCATCGACCGCATGGCGATGCACCAGCGCGCGGTCGAGCTGCTGGCGCGGGTGGGCCTGCGGGCCTCGCCACAGACGCCGGTCGGCGAGCTCGGCGTCGGGCAGCAACAGCTGGTGGAGATCGCCAAGGCGCTGGCCAAGGAAGTGCGGCTGCTCATCCTGGACGAGCCCACCGCCAGCCTGAACGACACCGACAGCGACGCGCTGCTGGACCTGCTGCTCGAGCTCAAGCGCCAGGGCATCGCGTCCATCCTGATCTCCCACAAGCTCAAGGAAGTGACGCGCGTCGCCGATGGCCTGACGGTGCTGCGCGACGGGCGTTCCATCCTCAGCCTGGACTGCGCCACCGACCCGATCTCCGAGGCGCGGATCATCCAGGCGATGGTCGGTCGCGACCTGTCCGAGCGCTATCCACCGCGCACGCCGGCGATCGGCGAGCTGCTCTTCGAGCTGCGCGACTGGCGTGCGTTCCACCCGGTGCAGGCCGGGCGCGAGGTGGTCAAGGGCGTCGACCTGACGGTGCGCCGCGGCGAGATCGTCGGCATCGCCGGGCTGATGGGCGCGGGCCGGACCGAGCTCGCGATGAGCGTGTTCGGCCGCAGCTACGGCCGGCGCATCAGCGGCAGTGCCTGGATGGACGGCCGCGAGGTCGATGTGTCCACGGTGCCCAAGGCGATTGCCGCCGGCCTGGCCTACGTGACCGAGGACCGCAAGTCGCTGGGCCTGCTGCTGGAGGAGTCGGTCGCGGTCAACACCTCGCTGGCGCACCTGGGCGGCGTGTCGCGCGGCGGCGTGCTGGACCGGGCGCGCGAGCATCAGGTCGCGCAGGACTTCCGGCGCCAGCTCGGCACCCGCTGCGCGGGCGTGGACCAGCGCGTCGTGCACCTGTCCGGCGGCAACCAGCAGAAGGTGGTGCTGGCCAAGTGGCTGTTCGCCGGGCCGCGGCTGCTGATCCTGGATGAGCCGACGCGCGGCATCGACGTCGGCGCGAAGTACGAGATCTACAGCCTGATCGCCGGCCTGGCGGCGCGCGGCTGCGGCATCCTGCTGATCTCCTCGGAGATGCCGGAGCTGCTGGGCCTGTGCGACCGGCTGTATGTGATGAACGAGGGGCGCATGGTGGCGGAGTTCCCGGCCGCCGGCACGACCCAGGAAATGATCATGGGCGCCATCGTCGGCGCCGGAGAAGTCGCTCATGTCTGAACCGATCGCGGCGTCCGTGACGCCGCCGGCCGCCGCGTCCGCGGGCCTCGGCCACTTCCTCAAGCGCCACCTGCGCGACTACGGCATGCTGCTGTCGCTGGTGGCGATCATGGCGCTCTTCGAGGTGCTGACCGACGGCACGCTGCTGGAGCCGCTGAACCTCACCAACCTGGTCCTGCAGAACAGCTACATCGTCATCATGGCGCTGGGCATGCTGCTGGTGATCGTCACTGGCCACATCGACCTGTCGGTGGGCTCGGTGTGCGGCTTCATCGGCGCGCTTGCCGCGGTGCTGATGGTCCAGTACGAATGGGCCGCGCTGCCCGCCGGCCTGGTCTGCCTGCTGGCGGGCGCGGTGATCGGCGGCGCGCAGGGCTGGTTCGTCGCCTACCTGGGCATCCCGTCCTTCATCGTGACGCTGGCCGGCATGCTGGTGTTCAAGGGCCTGGCGCTGGCGCTGCTGCAGGGCCAGTCGCTCGGTCCCTTCCCCGACAGCTTCCAGGCGCTGAGCGCCGGTTTCCTGCCGGAGCTCTTCGGCCAGGAGGATCCGCGTCCGACGACGCTGGGCCTGGGCCTGCTGCTCGCGGCGGCCTCGCTCACGGTCGCGTGGCGGCATCGGGCCGCGGCGGCGCGGCACGGCATGGAGACGGAGCCCGGGGTGGTCTTCTGGACGCGGCAGGGGCTGCTGGTCGCCGCGATCGCCGCGATGAGCTGGCTGATGGCCTCCTACAAGGGGCTGCCCACGGTCATGGTGCTGATGGTCGTGCTGACCCTGGCCTATGACTTCATCGCCGGCCGCACCACGCTGGGCCGGCGCGTCTACGCGGTCGGTGGCAACGAGAAGGCGGCCCGCCTGTCGGGCGTGCGCACGCAGCGCATCGCCTTCCTGACCTTCGTGAACATGGGCGCGCTGGCGGCGCTGGCCGGCCTGGTCTTCGCCGCGCGGCTCAACACCGCCACGCCCAAGGCGGGCCTGGGCTTCGAGCTCGACGTCATCGCCGCCTGCTTCGTCGGCGGCGCCTCGGCCTCGGGCGGCGTGGGCAAGATCATGGGCGCCGTGATCGGCGCCTTCGTGATGGGCGTGATGAACAACGGCATGTCCATCCTGGGCGTCGGCATCGACTATCAGCAGGTCATCAAGGGCCTGGTGCTCCTGGCCGCCGTGTTCGTCGACGTCTACAACAAGCGCAAGTAGGGCAGGGCTTCAGCGCGCGGGGCCCGCGGCATCCGCGGTGATGGCGACATCGCGGAGGTGGCGGCTAGTGCACCGGGCCACTACCGCATCGCCTGCACCGCCTCCACCGCGTCCAGCACCGCCTCCGGCGTGGCCGGCGCCCGCAGCGGCGGGTCGCAGCGGTCCGGCCCGCAGGCGGCGACCGCGTCCTTGATCGCCAGCAGCACCGAGAAGGGCAGCAGCAGCGGCGGCTCGCCCACCGCCTTCGAGCGGTGGATGCTGTCCACCGCATTGGGCGCGTCGTACAGGGCGACGCGGAAGTCGCGCGGCATGTCGTTGGCGGTCGGGATCTTGTAGGTGCTGGGCGCATGCGTCAGCAGCAGGCCGGAGCGCGGATGCCAGACCAGCTCCTCGCTGGTCAGCCAGCCCTGGCCCTGCACGAACGCGCCTTCCACCTGGCCGATGTCCAGCGCCGGGTTCAGCGACTGGCCGACGTCGTGCAGCACGTCCGCGCGCAGCACCCGTGTCTCGCCGGTCAGCGTGTCGACCAGCACCTCCGCCACCGCGGCGCCGAAGGCGTAGTAGTAGAACGGATGCCCCTGCAGCTTCGCGCGGTCCCAGTGCAGGCCGGGCGTCGCGTAGAAACCGTCGCTCCACAGCTGGATGCGCTCCAGGTAGGCCTGCGCCACCAGCGCCTTGAAGCCGATGGATCGCGCGCCCTCGGGACCGTGGCCCCGCACCTCGCCGCCGTCGAAGACCAGCGCGTCTTCGTCGCAGCCCAGCAGCCGCGCCGCCAGCGGCATCAGCCGCCGCTTGATCCTGCGGGCCGCGTCCTGCGCCGCCTTGCCGTTGAGGTCCGAGCCGGTGGACGCCGCCGTCGCCGAGGTGTTGGCGACCTTGCTGGTGTCGGCGGCGCTGGCCCGCACCTGCGCGGCGGGCACGCCCAGTTCGTGCGCCACCACCTGCGCGACCTTGGTGTTGAGCCCCTGGCCCATCTCGGTGCCGCCGTGGTTCACCAGCACCGAGCCGTCGGTGTAGACATGGACCAGCGCGCCCGCCTGGTTCAGGTGGACGACGTTGAAGGAGATGCCGAACTTGACCGGCGTGAGCGCCAGGCCGCGCTTGAGCACCGGGCTGGCGGCGTTGAAGGCCGCGATCTCGGCGCGCCGCGCGGCGTAGCCGGAGGTCTCGATCAGGCGGTCGGTCAGCGGCTGGATCAGGTTGTCCTCGACGCGCTGGCCGTAGGGCGTGAGGTCCTGGCCGTCGCGGTAGAAGTTGCGCTGCCGCACCACGAGCGGATCCAGTCCCAGTCGCCGCGCGATGCCGTCCAGGATCATCTCGATCGCCAGCGCGCCCTGCGGGCCGCCGAAGCCGCGGAAGGCGGTGTTGCTCTGGGTGTTGGTCCGCGCGCAGTAGCCGTGCATCGCCACATGCGGCAGCCAGTAGGCGTTGTCGAAGTGGCACAGCGCGCGCGCCATCACCGGCGCGGACAGGTCGGCGCTGTGGCCGCAGTTGGAGATCAGGTCGATCTCGGCGCCGAGGATCCGGCCCTCGTCGTCGAAGCCGACCGACCAGCGGTAGTCGAAGCCGTGGCGACGGCCGGTGACGAGGAAGTCGTCGTCGCGGTCCACCCGCAGCTTGACCGGCCGACGCAGCCGCTGCGCCGCGATCGCGGCGACGCAGGCGAACAGCGCCGATTGCGATTCCTTGCCGCCGAAGCCGCCGCCCATGCGCCGGCACTGCACCGTCACCTGGTGGGCTTGCCAGCCCATCGCATGCGCCACCAGCTGCTGCATCTCCGAGGGATGCTGCGTCGAGCAGTGGATCAGCAGCGCCTGGTTCTCCTGCGGCAGTGCGTAGCTGATCTGGCCCTCCAGGTAGAACTGCTCCTGGCCGCCGACGGCCCACTCGCCATCGAGCCGATGTGGCGACGCGGCGAGCGCGCCGGCCGCGTCGCCGCGCGCGAGATGCATCGGCGGCAGCACGTACTGCCCGATGGCATGGGCCTCGCGCGCGGTCAGCACCGCCGGCAGCGGCGTGGCGACGATGGCCTGCTTCGCCAGGGCGGCGGCGCGGCGCGCGAGCTCGCGGTCGGTCGCGATGACCGCGTAGACCGGCTGGCCGACGTAACGCAGCTCAGCGTCGGCGAGGATGGGGTCGTCATGGAGCAGCGGGCCGCAGTTGTTCTCGCCGGGGATGTCGGCGGCGGTCAGCACCGCCACCACGCCCGGCTGGCGCCGCAGCAGCTCCAGGTCGACCGACACCAGCGTCCCGTGCGCGATCGGCGACAGGCCCAGCGCCGCATGCAGCGTGCCGTGGGCTTCGGCGATGTCGTCGTTGTAGACGGCCTCGCCGCTGACATGCAGGTGCGCGGCTTCATGCGCGCGGCTGATGCCGACCTGCGGTCGCGGCGGGGCGGCCAGGGCCTCGGCGCCGACGCCGGGCGGGAGTTCCAGCGGCTTGTTCATGCGACGCTCCGCTGCAGGTTGACCGCTTGCCAGACGCTGGCCGATCGGGCGTCGATGGGCGCGTTGGCGCGGGTTTCCAGCCAGAAGCGACGGACCAGGTTGGCGGCGGCGCGCTCGCGGTAGGCGGCGCTGGCACGCAGGTCGGTCATCGGGGTGAAGTCCTCGCGCAGCGCCTGAGCGGCGGCCAGCGCGGCGGCCTCGTCCCAGCTGCGGCCGTTGACGGCCGCCTCGGCCTTCGCCGCGCGCTTGACGATCGCGGCCATGCCGCCGAAGGCGAAGCGCGCCTCGCGCGCGACGCCGTCCTCCAGCCGCAGGCTCAGCACCGCGCAGACGGCGGAGATGTCGCTGTCATAGCGCTTGGCGAGCTTGTAGCCGCGCAGCCGCGTGCCGGGCGCGGGGCGGGGGACCTCGATCGCCTCGACGAATTCGCCGGGCTGCAGCGCGTTCTTCATGTAGTCCAGATAGAAGTCCTCGAGCGGCAGCGTGCGGGTGGCGGGGCCGCGGCGCAGCACCAGGCGCGCACCCAGCGCGATCAGCGCGGGCGCGCCGTCGCCGATCGGCGAGCCGTTGGCAATGTTGCCGCCCAGCGTGCCGGCATGCCGCACCGGCGGCGAGGCGAAGCGCAGCCACAGCTCGCGCAGCGCTGGCACCTGTGCGCTCAGCGCGGCCCAGGCGTCCTCCAGCGAGACCGCCGCGCCGATGCGCAAGCTCCCATCGGCGCCGACCTCGATGCGGCGCAGTGCGTCGACGCGGCCGGTCAGGATCACGTCGCCGAGCTCGCGCTGCTGCTTGTTGACCCACAGCCCGACATCGGTCGCGCCGGCGACCAGCCGCGCGGTGGGCAGGGACTCGCGCAGCGCGGCGAAGTCCTCCAGCGAGCGCGGCGCGAAGACGCGCTGCGGCGAGCCGTCGCGCGCGGACGCCTCGTACTGCAGCGGCGGATCCTCGCGCAGCGTGCGCAGCGCCGCGACCATCGGCGCGCGATCGAGGGTCCGCGCCGGTGCATCGAACATGCGCTCGCCCGCGTCCAGGATCGGCCGGTAGCCGGTGCAGCGGCACAGGTTGCCGGCCAGGTCGTCGGCCAGCGCCTGCCGGTCCGGACGCGTGCCGTGCGCCTGGTGCCGCTCATAGATCGCCTGCATCGTCATCGCGAAGCCCGGCGTGCAGAAGCCGCATTGCGAGCCATGACAGTCGACCAGCGCCTGCTGCACCGGATTGAGGTCGTCGCTCGCGCCCAGGTCCTCGACGGTCAGCAGCGCCTTGCCGTCGATCATCGGCAGGAACTGGATGCAGGCGTTGACGTTGCGAAGCTCGACCGACTGCCCGTCCGCATCGAGGTCGCCGACCAGCACGGTGCAGGCGCCGCAGTCGCCCTCGGCGCAACCCTCCTTGGTGCCGGCGCAGCGGGCGTGCTCGCGCAGGTACTGCAGCACCGTGGTCGTGGGCGGCAGTCCGGTCACGGACTTCAGCTGGCCCTGGTGGAAGAAGCGGATCGGACGGGGAGCGGTCATGGACAGGGGCGGTGCGGGACGGACGCGGGCGGCCAAGCAAGACGCAGGCACGGCTGGCGGGCGGATGCAATTACCCCGAACGGTACTCCTGTGGGCGTCCTATGGTTATACGATGCGCCGTATGGCTTCTATATGCGATTGACCATGTCGGAAGAGCTGAACTTCGACAAGATCGACCTCCTTCTGGTGCGGGTCCTGCATACCTTGATTTCCGAGCGCAGTGTGTCTCGGGCCGCGATGCGGCTCGGCAGCACGCAGCCCGCCTTGAGCGCGCAGCTGCGGCGCCTGCGCACCCTGACGGGCGATCCGCTGCTGGTGCGCAGCGGCGCGGGCATGACGCCCACCGCGACGGCGCTGGAACTGCTGGCCCCCGCCGAGCGGCTGCTGCGCGAGGCCGACGAGCTCTTCGGCGCGCGGCTGCGCAAGTCCGGTTTTGACCCGGCCAGCGCCGAGCTGCGCTTCCGTGTCGCCGCCAGCGACTACCTCGACCCGCTGTTCCTGCCGCTGCTGGTGGCGCACCTGCAGCGCCACGCGCCCGGCGTGCAGCTCGATTTCCAGCCGCTGAATGCCGATTTCGACTACCGCGCCTCGCTGGCGCGCGGCGAGGTGGATCTGGTGATCGGCAACTGGCTGGAGCCGCCGGAGGAACTGCACCTGGGCCGGCTGCTGGTGGACGAGGTGGTCTGCCTGGTCAGCCAGGACCACCCGGCCGCGCGCATGGCGCCGCGGGCCTGGACCCAGGAGCGCTACCTCGACTGCCAGCACCTGGCGCCGATGCCGCTGAGCCGCGGCCAGCCGGGCGTGATCGAGCAACACCTGGCCTCGCTGGGCCTGGAGCGCCGCATCGCGGTGCGCTGCGCCCATTTCGGGCAGTTGCCGCAGATGGTGGCGCGCAGCTTGCTGGTGCTGACGACCGGGCGGCTGTTCTGCCACCGCTACCTGGATCACTTGCCGGTCACGGTGCTGCGATGCCCGGTGGCCTTCCCGCCGATGACCTATTACCAGCTGTGGCACGACGTCAGCCACAACAGCGCGCCGCTGCGCTGGCTGCGCGAGCAGGTGCGCGAAGTCGCGCGCGAGCTCGTGCCGTGAGCGGCGTGGCACCGCAGTCACCGACGTTCCCGCCTTTCCGTTTCCTCCTGTCCGCCTGATTCCCGACGCATGACGACCGACCGTTCCGCCACTCCGGCACGCCTGGCCCTGAAGGGCGACCTGCTGGACTTCACCGCCGCGCCGCAATGGGGCCGCGTCGACGATCCCGCCGTGCGTTTCCGGCCGGGCCACTGGCTGCTGATCGACAACGGCCGCATCGCCGGCGCGCAGGCCGAGGATCCGGGCGAGGGCTGGGCCCGCGAGGATCACAGCGGCCGGCTGATCCTGCCAGGCTTCGTCGACACGCATGTGCACAGCCCGCAGCTGGACGTGATCGCGTCCTACGGCACGGAGTTGCTGGACTGGCTCAACACCTACACCTTCCCGGCCGAGCAGCGCTACATGGACCCGGAGGTCGCGCGCTACGGCGCGGACCGCTTCCTCGACGCGCTGCTGGCGCACGGCACGACCTCGGCCGTCGTGTACCCGACGGTGCACAAGGTCTCGGCCGACGCGCTCTTCGACGCGGCCGCCGAGCGCGGCATGCGCCTGATCACCGGCAAGGTGCTGATGGACCGGAACGCCCCCGAGGGCCTGCGCGACGACGTCGTCCAGGCCGAGCGCGACTGCCTGGACCTGATCGCGAAGCACCACAGGCGTGCGCGCCTGGCCTACGCGGTGACGGTGCGCTTCGCGCCGACCAGCACGCCGGAGCAGCTCGCGATGGCCGGCGCGCTGTGCCGCGCCGATGCCAGCCTCTACATGCAGACCCACGTCGCGGAGAACCGCGGCGAGGTCGAGTGGGTGGCCCAGCTTTTCCCCGAGGCGCGCAGCTACCTCGATGTCTACGACCGCGTCGGCCTGCTGCATCCGCGCGCGGTGCTGGCCCACGGCATCTGGCTCGATGACGAAGACCGGCGCGTGCTCGCCCGCACCGGCGCGCACATCGCGCACTGCCCCTCGTCCAACCTGTTCCTGGGCAGCGGGCTGTTCGACTGGCCCGGCGCGCTGGCGGCGGGCGTGCGCGTGAGCGCGGCCAGCGACGTGGGCGGCGGCACCTCGCTGTCGGCGCAGCGCACGCTGGCGGACGGCTACAAGGTGCAGGCGCTGCGCGGCCAGCGGCTTACCGCCTGGGCCGGGCTGCACGCGGCGACGCTGGGCGCTGCCGAGGCCTTGGGGCTGTCGGAGGAGCTGGGCCACTTCGGTGTGGCTACACTGGCCGACGTCTGCATCTGGGACTGGGCCGCGGGGCCGGTCGCCGAGGCCCGCATGGACCTGGCGCGCGACCCGCACGAACGGGCCTTCGCCTGGATGACGCTGTCGGACGATCGCAACCTGGTGGCCAGCTACGTCGCGGGCGAGCTGCGCTACCGCAGACCCTAGGAACCTGCCTGTCCCCATGACATCGCCACGCCTGGAACTCCGCCGCATCAGCAAGCAGTACCCCGGCGTGAAGGCCAACGACGCGGTGTCGCTGTCGGTGGCGCCGGGCGAGATCCACGCGGTGCTCGGCGAGAACGGCGCCGGCAAGTCCACCCTGATGAAGATCATCGCCGGCGCGGTGCAGGCCGACGCCGGCGAACTGCTGTGGGACGGTGCCCCGCGGGCGCCGCGTTCGCCGGCGCAGGCGCGGGCGCTGGGCATCAGCATGGTCTACCAGCACTTCTCGCTGTTCGATTCGCTGACCGCGGCGCAGAACATCTGGCTCGGACTCGACAAGGCGATGACGCTGGACGCGGTCCGCGCCCGCGTGCGCACGCTCTCGGCCGAGTACGGCCTGCCGCTCGATCCGGAGCGCCCGGTGCATGCGCTGTCGGTGGGCGAGCGCCAGCGGGTCGAGATCCTGCGCGCGCTGATGACCGCGCCGCGGCTGCTGATCCTGGACGAGCCGACCTCGGTGCTGACGCCGCAGGCGGTGGAGGCGCTGTTCGTCACGCTGCGCCGGCTCGCCGACCAGGGCTGCGCGATCCTCTACATCAGCCACAAGCTCGACGAGATCCGCGCGCTGTGCCATCGCTGCACGGTGCTGCGCGTGGGCCGGGTGACGGGCGAGGTCGATCCGCGCCAGGAGAGCAACGCCAGCCTCTCGCGGCTGATGATCGGCGCGGAGCCGCCCCGGCTCGCCGCGCGTGCCGTGCGCGAGCACGCGCCGGCGCGATTGCGGGTGAGCGGCCTGAGCCTGGCGCCGGAGACGCCGCATGGCACGGCGCTCGCGGACATCGCGCTGGCGCTGCGCCGCGGCGAGATCCTCGGCCTGGCCGGGGTGTCGGGCAACGGGCAGCAGGAACTGCTGCGGGTGCTGTCCGGCGAGGACCGCCGCGCTGAGCGCGGCGTCGTCACCTGGATCGCGGATGACCCGTCGACTGACCCATCGAATGACGCTTCGAATGACCCGTCGAACTCGCGGGCCGCGGCTGGCACCGTGAACCGCACCATCGATCTCGGACCGCTCGGGCCGGCCAAGCGCCGTGCGCTCGGGCTGCACCACGTGCCGGAGGAGCGGCTCGGACGCGGCGCGGTGCCCTCGATGTCGCTGGCGCAGAACACGCTGCTGACGCGACGCGAGCCGGTGGGACGGCTCGGTCATGTGTCGACGGCCAAAGCCGCGGCGCTGGCGCGGCGTCTGATCGAGCGCTTCGGCGTGCGCGCTGCCGGGCCGCAGGCCGCGGCGCGCAGCCTGTCCGGCGGCAACCTGCAGAAGTTCATCATGGGTCGCGAGATCGACGCGGCGCCGAAGGCCCTGGTGGTCGCGCAGCCGACCTGGGGCGTGGACGTCGGCGCCGCGGCGCAGATCCGCGCGGAACTGCTCGCGCTGCGCGACGCCGGCTGCGCGCTGCTGGTGGTCAGCGAGGAACTGGACGAGCTCTTCGAGCTCAGCGACCGGCTGGTGGTGATGGCGCGCGGGCGCTTGTCGCCGGCGATCCCCGTCGGACAGGCCAGCGTCGCGCAGATCGGGCAGTGGATGAGCGGGCTGTGGGACGCGGCCGCGGGGGAGGGCGCGCATGCTGAAGCTTGAACCTCGCCCGCAGCCGTCGGCGGCGATGTCGCTGGCGTCGCCGCTGATCGCGCTGGCGCTGACGACGCTGATCGGCGTGGCGATCTTCGTGGCGCTGGGCAAGGACCCGCTGCAGGGCCTGCGCATGTTCTTCTGGGAGCCGCTGCGCAATGGCTACGCGCTCGGGGAACTGGGGCTGAAGGCGACGCCGCTGGTGCTGATCGCGCTGGGGCTGGCGGTGGCCTTCCGCGCCAACGTCTGGAACATCGGCGCGGAGGGCCAGTTCGTCGCCGGCGCGTTGGCCGCCGGCTGGGTCGCGATGCAGGCTGACGCCGGCAGCACGAAGCTGATCGTCCTGCCCATCCTGCTCGCTGGCGTCCTCGGCGGCGTGGCCTGGGCCGCGATCACCGCGGCGCTGCGCGACCGTTTCCATGCCAACGAGATCCTCGTCAGCCTGATGCTGGTCTATGTCGCGGAGCTGCTGCTGCAGTACCTCGTCTACGGGCCGTGGAAGGACCCGGCGGGCTACAACTTTCCGCAGACCATCACCTTCCTGCCGGCGACGCAGCTGCCCAAGCTGTTCACCGGCACGCGGCTGCACATCGGCGTGTGGATCGCGCTGGCGGCGGTGATCGGCTGCTGGTGGCTGCTGATGCGCTCGATGGCGGGCTTCGCGCTGCAGACGGGCGGCATCGCGCCGATGGCGGCGCGCTACGCGGGCTTCTCGTCGCGTGCGGCGCTGTGGGGCGCGATGACGCTGTCGGGCGGCCTGGCGGGCCTGGCCGGCGCGCTCGAGACGGCCGGCCCGCTCGGCCAGCTCACGCCCTACGTGCCGGTGGGCTACGGCTTCGCGGCCATCATCGTGGCCTTCGTCGGACGGCTGCATCCCGTCGGTATCGTGCTCTCGGGAATCCTGATGAGCATGTTCTACATCGGCGGCGAGCTGGCGCAGTCGCGGCTCGGACTGCCGAAGGCGATCACCGGCGTGTTCCAAGGCTTGCTGCTGTTCTGCCTGCTGGCCTGCGACACGCTGATCAACTACCGCGTGCGGCGCGTCGCGGGGCTCGGCGTCCGCGGCGTCGACAAGGAGCAACGCTGATGGATGCCTGGGCCCTGCTGATCGCCGCGACGCTGAACGCGGGCACGCTGGTGGCGCTCGCGGCGTTAGGGCTGCTGATCAACGAGCGCGCTGGCGTCGTGAACCTCGGCGCCGAGGGCATGATGCTGGTCGCCGCGATCGCCGGCTTCGCGGCGGCGGTGCACAGCGGCAGCGACCTGGTGGGCTTCCTGGCCGGGATCGGTGCGGGCGCGCTGATGGCGCTGGTCTTCGGCGCGCTCGCGGTTTACCTCAACACCAACCAGTACGCGACCGGGCTGGCGCTGAGCTTGTTCGGCGCGGGCTTCTCGGCCTTCGTCGGCCAGAACTACGTACAGGCGAAGCTCGGACCGCGGCCCGCGTTCGCGGTGCCGGGCCTGGCCGACATCCCGTTCATCGGGCCGGCGCTCTTCAAGCAGCATCCGCTGGTCTACGGCGCGATCGCGCTGACGGCGCTGCTCGCCTGGGGACTGACGCGCACGCGCGCGGGGCTGGTGCTGCGCGCGGTCGGCGAGTCGCCGGAATCGGCGCATGCGCTGGGCTATCCGGTGCGGCGCATCCGGCTGCTGGCGGTCGTCGCCGGCGGGGCGCTGTGCGGGCTCGCGGGCGCCTACTGCTCGGTGATCTACACGCCGCTGTGGGTCGAAGGGATGATCGCCGGCAAGGGCTGGATCGCGCTGGCGCTGACCAGCTTCGCCACCTGGCGACCGGCGCGCGTGCTGCTCGGCGCCTACCTGTTCGGCGGCGTCACCATGCTGCAGTTCCACCTGCAGGGGCAGGGCGTGCAGGTGGCCAGCCAGTTCCTGAGCATGCTGCCCTACCTGGCCACCATCGTGGTGCTGGTGCTGATCTCGCGCAACGAGGGCTTCATCCGCGCCAACATGCCGGCCTCGCTGGGGCGGCCGTTCCATCCCGGCGGATAGCCGCGCGCGGCGCCGCGATCCCCCGCTTTCCGCTTTCCGATCACGACTTCGCTGGAGAACCCATGTCCGTCCGATATCCGCGTCCGATGCTCCGCCGTTCCCTGCTGATCGCCGCGTCGGCGGCCGCCGCGCTCGCGCTGGCCGCGTGCGGCAAGAAGGACGACGCGCCCGCCGGCGCCGCGTCCACGCCGCAGGCGGGCGGCGCCGCGTCCGGCGCCGCGCCGCTCAAGGTCGCCTTCGCCTACGTCGGCCCGGTGGGCGACGGCGGCTGGACCTTTGCCCACGACAACGCCCGCAAGAAGCTCGAGCAGACCTTCGGGTCCCGCATCCAGACCAGCTTCGTCGAGAAGGTGCCCGAGGCGGCCGATGCCGAGCGGGTCTTCCGCGACCTGGTCCAGCAGGGCAACACCCTGGTCTTCGGCACGACCTTCGGCTACATGGAGCCGATGATGAAGGTGGCGGCGGACAGCCCGCAGGTGAAGTTCGAGCATGCAACCGGCTACAAGCAGGCGGCCAACCTGCGCAGCTACGACGCGCGGACCTACGAGGGTGCGTACATGGCGGGTGTCGTCGCCGGCGCGATGACGAAGACCGGCACGCTCGGCGTCGTCGGCTCCATCCCCATCCCCGAGGTGATCCGCAACATCAACAGCTTCACGCTGGGCGCGCAGAGCAGCAACCCGAAGGTGACGGTCAAGGTCGTCTGGGTCAACGAGTGGTTCAACCCGCCCCAGGAGACCAACGCCGCCCAGACGCTGATCAACGCCGGCGCCGACGTGCTGATGCAGAACACGGATTCGAGCGCGGTGCTGCAGACGGCCGAGAAGAATGGCAAGTACGCCTTCGGTTGGGACTCGGACATGAGTTCGTACGGGCCCAAGGCGCACCTGGGCTCGGCGGTGATCGACTGGTCGCCGTACTACATCGCCAGCGTCCAGGCGGCGCTGGACGGCAGCTGGAGCGCCGGTCCGGGCAAGCACAGCTGGTGGGGTGTCAAGGAAGGCGCGATCGACCTGGTGGCGCTGAACGCCGCGGTGCCGGCGCAGGTGAAGGCCAGGCTCGATCAGGTCAAGGCGGGGCTCAAGGACGGGAGCTTCGTGATCTGGAAGGGGCCGATCGCGGGGCAGGACGGCAAGGAGGTCCTCGCCAAGGACGCGGTCGCGGACGACAGGTTCCTGCAGAACATCAAGTTCTATGTGAAGGGCGTGGAGGGGCAGTTGCCGGCGGGCAAGTGAGGGGGCCGGGCGGGCAATTGAGCAGGGGGCGGCCCGCGTTCTCCGATTCGTTGCCGCGGGGCGCGTCGGCGGGTGACGCGCCCGCCCCGGTCCCGTTGAATGGCGAGTTTGCTCATCTGGCTGGCTCGCTCCGCTTGCAGCCGCGAAGCGCGCAGCCGTACAGAAGCGAATTTTCTCGGGATTAGTGGAATAGACGGCGGATTCGGCCCGTCTATCAAGTACAGGCCAGGTCGGTCATCGGCGCCTGCAACTCTTCTGGAAACCACATGCTCAAGGTTTGCGTTCTCCCATTCGTCACCGCAGTCATTGCCCTCGGGGCCACGCCGGCTTTCGCCGGTCCGACGGATGATGCCCGGGTCCATTTCCAGGCGATCGCCGGCGGCGACCTCTCGATCGTGATGCGTGGCTACGCTGACAACGCGCGACTTGAGTGGGTCGGGGGCCCGCTAGACGGTACCTATGCCGGTCCGGACTCCATTCGCGGGGTTTGGAGCAAATTCACCGGATCCCAGGGCGCCCTGAAACTGACGGTGGACAAGATCGAGGAGTCGATCAACCCGAAGGGCTCGACCGTGTTCGCGAACGTGCAGTTCGAGGGCAAGGCGCCGATCAAGGTGCGCTATGCCCTGACGTTCCGTGAAGGCAAGATCGTCAGCGAGACCTGGCAAGTCGATCCCAAGCTCAGCTTCGCGGCCGCCTATTGATCTATCAGAGGAATCCGCAAGCCGTCATGGGCGAGATGTTCCGCCCGGCGGTAGCGTCGCTCGGGGCAGCGGCGCCAGCGCGTTCCTAACTGGCCAACGGAGCCCTGGTTCTTTCGGATTGCGCCTGTGCATGCCAACGACTCATCCCTGCTGATCTGGATCCCGCGCCTGCGTCGATACGCACGGTCGCTGGTCCGGGATCGCGAAGACGCGGACGACCTGGTGCAGGACACGCTGGAGCGCGCCTGGGCCAAGTCGTCGCTCTGGCACAGCGTGGCCGACATGCGTGCCTGGCTCTTCAGCATCATGCACAACATGCATGTGGATGGGGCGCGCCGCCCGAAAGTCACAACGGTCCTCCTGGACGACGACACGCCGGAGATCCCTGTCGCACCTGTGCAGAGCGAGCGTTTGGTGGTTATGGACCTGCAGACTGCAATTGATCAACTGCCCATGGAGCAGAAGCAGGTCATCCTGCTCATCGCGCTCGAGGAGATGACCTACGCGGATATCGCCAAGACGCTAGGGATTCCCATTGGTACCGTCATGTCGCGCTTGTCGCGCGGACGAGAACGGCTGCGAGCTCTGATGGAGGGGCGCGAGGCGCCCCTCCAACTCAAGGTCGTCAAGTGAAGGTCCAGTCATGAGTGCTTCCACCCCCATCACTGAAGCCGATCTCCACGCCTGGGTCGATGGTGAACTCGCCCTGGAGCGTGCACGTGAGATCGAGGCCTATCTGGCGTCGCACCCAGGCGAGGCCGCCCGGGTAGAGGCATGGCGTAGCCAGAAGCAGGAGTTGCGGGCCTTGTTCGATCCCGTACAGGATGAACCCATTCCGCAAAGGCTCATTGCCTCCGCGCGCCGGCGCAGGCCCTGGTATCTGCTGCAACTCGCCGCGGGCCTCATGATCGCCCTCATCGGCGGGGCCATTGGTTGGGGCGTACGGGATGGAATGACCGGCGAAACATCGCCATTGGAGCAAGTCGCGCGCATGTCCGATGGCGCCGAGAGGCCTCCCGTGTCGGCCTTTGCCCAACGCGCGGCTGTGGCACATGCCGTGTACTCGATGGATCAGCGACGCCCGGTCGAATTGGATGCGGCGCATGAGGATCAATTGGTGGCGTGGCTGTCCAAACGCATGGGGACCAAGCTGCGGCCACCGCACCTGCAGGCACTGGGGTATGAACTCATCGGGGGCCGCTTGTTGCCCGGCGGCACCGGGCCGGTGGCGCAGTTCATGTACAGCGACGACTTCGGAAACAGGTTGACGCTCTACGTCTGCGACGAGGCGAATGATCGCGACGCACCGACTTCAGCCTCTCAACCAGCCAGCAGGAATGTCTCCTTCCGCTTCGCGCAGGAAGGGGCGGTGAACGTCTTCTACTGGATAGATGGCCCATTCGGTTATGCGATCTCGTCCCAGGCCGATCGGGCTGAACTGAAGCGCATCTCTGGCGAGGTGTACAGGCAGTTGGCGGGCACCGAGTCCAGCGGATAGCGCCCGCGCCGCGCCCCGGGCGGAACCAAGGCGTCCTGCCGCCGTCCTGAAACACCCAAATCCCGACTTCTTCCTGGCTGAACGACCTCGGCCATGGAGTAGTCCGCCCGCGACCCCCTCAAGGAACACGATGACACAGGACCGACGAGTCTTCCTCAAGACCACCCTCGCAGCAGGCGCCGCCGCCGCGCTCCCCGGCGCGATGGCGCAGCACGTGCCGGCATCAGGTGGCATTGACGAGCGTGATCGGGTCTTCATCACCAATGAAGACTCGAACACTCTGGTGGTGATCGACCCACGGCGCAACGCGGTGGAGACGACGATCAATCTGACGAGCTTCGACGAGGATCCCCGACCGCCGTTCCGCTACGTCACGGCCGGGGTCGCACCGACGCATGCGGCAATGATCCACAAGCCGCTCTATCACGGCTGCATCGACGCACACGGTGCGGTGCCGTCGCCCGATGGCACGCTGCTGGCCACGAGTGGACGGGGATCCAGCAACATCTATCTCATCGACGCGGTCAACAGGCGCGTGATCGGAAACACGCCGAATCCTCTCGCTGGCGAGAGCA
Organism: Mitsuaria sp. BK041; assembly: GCF_014193085.1. Classification (NCBI taxonomy): domain Bacteria; kingdom Pseudomonadati; phylum Pseudomonadota; class Betaproteobacteria; order Burkholderiales; family Sphaerotilaceae; genus Roseateles; species Mitsuaria sp. BK041. Next base: position 861,207 of record NZ_JACHYT010000001.1, read on the forward strand.
CCGCCGGCGAACGGCTCTCCAGTGGAATTCTTCTCGGCCGCGAACCCCATGAGCCGACGTTCACCCGCAACGGCAAGGAGTTGTGGGTCACGCTTCGCGGTGAGGCTCGTATCGCCATCCTCGACGTCGCAAGAGCATTGCGGTACCTCCGTGGAGAGGATGTCTCTCCGGTACTGCGGCATTTGCCCACGGTGAGCGGTCCTGCTCAGGTGTGGTTCAACCGGGAAGGCACCGTGGCGTTTGTCGCCAGCCAGAAGGTCGCTCGCCTGGACGTGTTCCGGGTCAATCCCGGCGCCGATGGTCACTCGCGCCCTGAACGAATGGTCACGCTCGACGTGTCGACGCAGGACAAGCCTGGCTTCACGCCATTCATGAAGACGACCTCCGACGGGGATGAGGTCTGGTTCTCGCACAAGCTGGCTGACGCGGTCTCCTGCCGCTCCACGCGCGGCAGCTTCGAGCTCCTCGACAGCGTGCCGCTTGGCACGGGCGCCCGTCCGAATCATGTGGAGTTCGTCGCCAATGCGCGAGGCAGCGTCACCTACGTCAGCTTGGCGCGTGTCGATGACAACGGCCCCGGCGGCGTCTCCTCCAGCCAGATTGCAATCATCGATCGGGGTGCCGCGCCCGGGGAGCGACGCATGGTGGGCAGTTTCTTCAGTCGTGGCCGGGAGGCTCATGGACTGTGGACCAATCCTGAGAACACGCTGCTGTACGTCGCCCACGAGCAGGACGAAACGCCCGGCACCCCCAACGCGGGTCAGACCGTCTGCAGCGCCTTCGATGTCAGCGATCCACTGCGGCCGAGCTTCATTGCACAAATCCCGCTTGGCGACCTGAACCTGCCTTCCGGGCCTCTTCGCAACAAGAAGAGCATCAACCTGGTCTATGTACGGCCTGGCACGAAGGGGCAGACGGCATGAACCTGCCGGGCCGGCCAACGTCGACAGCAGCGATCAACGACGAGTCGTCCCCGACGCCGCGGCCAATCACTCGCAGACAGATCGTCTTCCTGCCGCCAGCGCTCGGCGCGATCGCGGCGGAAGCCGCGACCGCAGTGACTGTGGGCGGCGATACGCACGGCCATCATCAAGGAGCACTCCCACCGGCCGTGTCCGACTTTCAAGGCGAGATGAACACCGGCATGGCCGCAATGATGAGCGCCATGCACGCTCCGGGTTACAGCGGCGACGCAGACATCGACTTCCTGGCCATGATGGTGCCGCATCACCAAGGCGCCGTGGATATGGCGCGTCTCGTGCTTCAGCACGGTCGGGATCCGGTGACCCGACAACTTGCGGAAGAAATCATCGCCGGGCAAACGGTCGAGATCGAGAGCATGAAGCGTCGCTTGGCGCTGCTTCGCAAAGAGGTTTGTACACAGGCGCCGGAGTTCCCGTCGCTCGGAGGCACCCGGGGGCCCTGAAGGTCGACGGGCCGGTCCATGGGCTTCGCCTGTCTGGACGTATTCAGTTTCCGCGCTCGTTGTGCCAACGAATGGAACGGCGCGTTGTCAGATGCGCACGCGCAGTGTCTGGTGTCTCTCTCAAAGTCGCGAGCAAACGAAAGCAACATGAAGAAGATTCTGAACATCTCTGCGGCGGTGGCCGCGGTCAGCACCGCCACCGCCATGGCCGCAGGAAGTCCGGGCGTGGAACAGAACACCCAGGCCTTCCTCGAGGCGCTCGCCAAGGGCGGTGGTCAACCGCTGGAAACGATGACGCCGGCGGATGCCCGACAGGTACTGGTCGGCGCACAGGCGGGGGCCCAACTCCCTCCGGCCGAGGTCAGCGAGAAGACCATCATGGTCGACGGCAAGCCGATCAAGCTCGACATCGTTCGCCCGGTCGGCGCCAAGGGAAAGCTGCCGGTGTTCATCTTCGTGCACGGTGGCGGCTGGATCCTGGGCGACTTCCCCACCCATGAGCGCTTTGTCCGCGACCTCGTGGTCGACACCGGCTTCGCCGCGGTCTTCGTGAACTACACGCCGTCGCCTGAAGCCCGCTATCCCGTGGCGATCAAGGAGATCTATGGCGCAACCCAATGGGTGGCCCAACACGGCGGCGAGATCAATGTCGATGGCACGCGTCTGGCGGTCGTCGGGAACAGCGTAGGCGGCAACATGGCCGCCGTGACGGCATTGATGGCCAAGGCCAAGGGCGGGCCGGCGATCAAGTCGCAGGTGTTGTTCTGGCCCGTGACCAATGCCAATTTCGAGAACGCCTCCTATGACGAGTTCGAAACAGGCCATTTCCTGACCCGATCGATGATGAAGTGGTTCTGGGATGCGTACACGACAAAGCCGGAGGAACGGCAACAGATCTTCGCCTCGCCCTTGCAGGCCACCCCCGACCAGCTCAAGGGCCTGCCGCCTGCGCTCATCATCACCGCGGAGAAGGACGTGCTGCGCGACGAGGGCGAAGCCTATGGACGCAAGCTCGATGCGGCCGGTGTGCCGGTCGTGACGATTCGCTACAACGGCATGATTCACGACTTCGGATTGCTCAATGCGCTGGCCACGCTGCCGGCGACGCGTGCCGCGCTTCATCAGGCCAGCGAAGAGTTGAAAGCCCGCCTGAAATGACGTGATCGGCGGGGAGGCGTTTCCGCACTCCCCGCAGCCGCTCCCCGCTCCATGATTCACCGCCTGCTCATCGTCACGGCCGACCCTGCCGTTTCGGACCTCCTGCACCGTTGCCTGAGCGTCATGGGCGTCATGGTCCATATCGTCTGCTGTGGCGAAGAGGGCTTGCGCCTGGCCATGGAGCAGGAATGGAGCCTGGTGTTTCTGGATTCGTTGCTGCCTTCGCTGGGCGGTCTGGATCTGTGCCGCATGCTGCGTGGCAAGGGAAGCCATGTCCCCATCATGATGCTGTCCGACTTCGCCAGCAGCAAGGACAAGGCCAAGGGCATCCGCCTTGGCGCCGACGACTACATGGCCAAGCCGCTTGATCCGGCGGAACTGAGGGCTCGGGCCGAAGCGCTGCTCCGGCGCAGCCCTTGGTATCGCCTGCCGGAGACGCGATTGCATGCGGCGGATCTGGTCTTCGATCTGGAGCAGCGACGGGTTCAGCGCGCGGGCCGTGTGATCGACCTCACGGCCAAGGAACTGGCGCTCCTCGAGTTGCTGATGGCCACGCCGGGGCGCGTACTGACTCGCCAACGCATCCTGGCTGCGGTGTGGGGCAATGAGAGTGATCCGATGACCAACATCGTGGACGTCTACCTGCGACGCTTGCGATTGAAGATCGACAAGGGGGCCAGCCGCCCCCTGCTGAGAACGGTTCGCGGCATCGGCTACAGCCTCGATGATGGCGGCGATGCTCGATGTGACGTCACGCCAGTCGCGGCGACGCCTCCAACGGGATCGGCACCACGCCTTGCTCCAGGATGGCTTGGAAGACGCGAAGTGCGAGACCCGGCACCCATTTAAAGTGCGCGGATCCCGCGGGCGTCCCCGGGACCATCAGGAGAGGAGATCCCAATGACGATGAAGCATGCGATCCGGCTGCCGCTGACCGCGCTGTGTCTGGCCACTGCGGCATTCGCCGCGACCGCGGCGCCGCTGGCCACCGACGCGAAGCCCAAGGCCACTGCCGCCGCCAAGGCCACCCAGCCACGCCCCGCCAAGCGCTACACGATCGAGCAGTTCATGGCGACGACCTCGATCAGCGGGGCGTCCTTCTCCCAGGATGAGCGCCGCATCCTGTTCAGCAGCAATGCCAGCGGCATCTTCAACGTCTACAGCATCAGCGTCGACGGCGGCGAGCCGGTGGCGCTGACCGCCTCCAAGACCGACAGCCATTACGCCGTCAGCTACTTCCGCAATGACGACCGGGTGCTCTTCACCCGCGACCAGGGCGGCAACGAGAACAACCACCTGATCGTGCGCGAACTCGACGGCAGCGAGCGCGACCTGACGCCCGGCGACAAGGTCAAGGCCGGCTTCAACGGCTGGAGCCGCGACGGCGATGCCTTCTTCGTCACGACCAACGAGCGCGACGCCCGCTACATCGACGTCTACCGCTACGACGCCAAGACCTATGCGCGCACGCTGGTCTACCGGAACAACGAGGGCAACGCGGTGTTCGGCGTCAGCGGCGACGGCCGCTGGGTGGCGCTGGGCAAGACCAACACCACGGCCGACTCCGACGTCTACCTCTACGACACGCAGTCCAAGGAGACCAAGCACCTCACGCCGCACCAGGGCGTCGCCTCCTTCAGCGTGACCGGCTTCGACCCGGCGTCGACGACCCTGCTGATGCTGTCCAACGAGGGCGCCGAATTCCAGCGCCTGCTGGCCTACGACCTGGCGTCCGGCCAGACGCGCGAGCTCGAGAAGGCCGACTGGGACATCGTCTACAGCAGCTACTCCCGCGACGGGCGCTACCGCGTCACCGGCATCAACAACGATGCCAGCCTGGAACTGCGCATCGTCCAGACCGCCGATGGCCAGCCGGTGACGCTGCCGCGGCTGCCGGGCGGCGAGCTGCGCGGCGTGGCCTTCTCGCGGACCAGCCAGCGCATGGCCTTCTACCTGAACGGCGACCGCTCGCCGAGCAACCTGTATGTCTACGACTTCGGCAGCAAGCAGGTGAAACAGCTGTCGCGCAGCCTGTCCCGGGACATCGATCCGGAAGAGCTGGTGGAGGCGCGCATCGTGCGCTTCCGCTCCTTCGATGGCATGGTGATCCCGTCGGTCTACTACCAGCCCAAGGAGGCTTCCCCGACCCACAAGGTGCCGGCCGTGGTGCTGGTGCACGGCGGCCCGGGCGGGCAGACGACGCGCGGCTACTCGGCGATGGTCCAGTACCTGGTCAACCACGGCTACGCGGTGCTGGGCATCAACAACCGCGGCAGCTCGGGCTACGGCAAGACCTTCTTCACCGCCGACGACGGCAAGCACGGCCGCGAGCCGCTGTGGGACTGCATCGAGGCCAAGACCTACCTCGCCAGCACCGGCGTGATCGATCCCGAGCGCATCGGCATCATGGGCGGCAGCTACGGCGGCTACATGACGCTGGCGGCGATGGCCTTCCGGCCCGAGGCCTTCAAGGTCGGCGTGGACATCTTCGGCGTGTCCAACTGGCTGCGCACGCTGGAGTCCATCCCGCCCTACTGGGAGAGCTTCCGCAAGGCGCTGTACCTGGAGATCGGCGATCCGGTGAAGGACAAGGATTTCCTCGTCGCCACCTCGCCGCTGTTCCGCGCCAAGGAGATCCGCAAGCCGCTGCTGGTGATCCAGGGCAAGAACGATCCGCGGGTGATCAAGCCGGAGAGCGACGAGATCGTCGAGGCCGTCAGGAAGAACGGCGTGCCGGTGGAGTACGTCGTCTTCGACGACGAAGGCCATGGCTTCTCCAAGAAGAAGAACCAGATCGAGGCCAACCAGAAGACGCTGGAGTTCCTCGACAAGTACTTGAAGCCCGGCTTGAAGAACTAAAACCGTGTGAAGTTGCACGGCTTACAGGCTGTTGCCCGGCGCCGTGGCGGCTTGGGCAGCATGCACCCCCAGAAGCCCGGCCCCGTGCCGGGCTCTTTTGTCCGAAGAGAGAGAAGCGCCCGATGGAGGGCGTCCAGCGGACCACAAGTCCGCGACGCGGCGTCGGGCGATCCACAAGACGGGGGAACAAGTCATGCGATTCGAAGGAACCTTGGACAGCTGGTACGCCGAGCGCGGCCACGGTGTGGTGCGGCCCGAGCAGGGCGGCGAGACGCTGTTCGTGCATGTGTCGGCCTTCCCGATGGACGGCCAGCCGCCGCAGGAGGGCGAGCGCATCAGCTTCGAGATTGTGTCCAGGAGTGACGGCAGCAAACAGGCGGTGCGCCTGCAGCGCCTGCAGGCCCACAGGCTGCCCTCGCAACTGCGACCCCGCATGGCCTCCCGCCCGCCGCGTCCGATCGCGCGCCGCCGCACGTCGCCGCTGACCTGGATGGTGCTGGTGCTGCTGGCGCTGGGCGTCGGCGCCACCGTGTGGACGCCGGCCAGCCATGCGCTGGGCGGCGCGAAGGCCCAGAGCGAACCGTCGCGGCGCTGAACCAGTTGACTCCTTGGGGCCGGCAACTGCGGCCCCGTCGCCCTCGCGGAGGCGTGTTGCTCCGCTTTTTGCAGGCTGCCCTCGGGCAGCCTTTTTTGCGTCCTCAGACCTTCAGTTCCAGGCGCACGGTCCAGACGGTGAAGCTGCGGCCGGTGCTCTCGCTCGTGACCAGCCGGCCCGGCGTGACCGCGATGCTGCCGTTGCCGTAGCTGAGCGGCACCAGGTTGCTCGCGGCCAGTCGCAGCGCCACCGCGGACGAGAAGGTCCACAGGGCCGAGACGTCGATGACGCGCTTCTTGTCGATCTCGTTGAGCACCTGGTCGCTCTGCTGCAGCAGCGTGGTCGGCGTGTAGTTGAGCGAGGCGCCCAGTGTCAGCGGCAGCGAGCGCAGCCGGTAGTCGGCGCCCAGGTTGGCGGTGTAGCGGGGCTGCTGGTCCAGCTTGTTGTCGGGACCGCGGATGCCGTCCACCGAGGAGTCGAACAGCGACAGGTTGCTGCGCAGGTTGATCGGCAGCGCGTCGGCGAAGTATTCGTCGAGGCGGAACTTGGCTTCGAGCTCGACGCCGCGGGTGGTGGCGTTGCCGATGTTGCGCGGCCGGATGACCCAGCGCGGCTCGGTGGCGTAGGGCACGGTCTCGAGCTGGGCCTGGGCGCGGATCAGGTCGGTGATGCGGCGATAGAAGAAGTTGACGCTGAGCAGCCCGCCCTTCGAAAGGTATTTCTCGTAACCGATCTCGACGCCGGTCGCCATCTCGGGCTTGAGGTCGGGGTTGCCGAAGCGGTCGGGGTAGTTGATCAGGTTGCTGCCGCAGAGCGTGGCCGGCGGCTGGCAGGTGAACTGGCTGTTGATGCTGAGCCGGCCGATGACGTCGTTGAGGTTGGGCGCCTTGTAGCTGCGGGTCAGGCTGGCGCGGATCTGCTCGCGGCTCTTCTCGTCGATCTTGTAGACGCCGTGCAGCAGCGGGGTGAGCACGCTGGAGGTGTTCTTCACCGGGCCCTGGTTGTTGCTGCTCTCGGTCTGGATGCCTTCCCAGCGCAGGCCGGCGTAGAAGCCCCACTGCTTGCCGACGCTCCACTCGTCCTGCGCATAGGCGGCGAGCCGGCGCGTCGATGCGGAGACGTTCTCGCCGAAGTCGGCGAGGAAGGCGCAGTTGTCGCGGCGCATGGTGCTGCCGTAGACCTCGGTGCAGCCGCGCGTCTGGTCGCGCGTGGTGCCTTCGCCCTCGACGCCGGCGACCAGGCTGTGCTCGTTGTCCATCTGGTGGTTGAGCTTGAGGTTGACGCTCCACTGCGTGTCGCGGCTCTTCGTGGTGTCGTCCTGCGTGCGGAAGAAAAGGCCCGGCGTGGCGTCGAGGTCCTCCTCGCGGTGGGCATCGCCGTCCATCGTCATGCGACCGGCGCCCAGCCGCGTCTCCAGGCGGGTGCGCTCGTCCAGGCGCTTGTTCCACTGCAGGTTCAGCCGGGCCATGGTGGCGCGGTTGCTGCTGTCGCTGGTGTAGCTGTCGTACTTGATGCGCTCGAAGGCGTTCTCGTCCGGCACCGCCGACTGGGTCTGCCGGGCGCTGCTGGCGCCGCGGCCGCGGTTGACCATCACGAAGGGCTGGAGCGCGAGCGTGTCGCCGCCCGCCAGGCGCAGCTGCAGGCGGCCGGTCAGGTTGAGCGACTTGCGCTCGTCGGCGCTCTGCCCGCGGGTCTGCAGCAGGGTCTGGCTCTGGAGCGCGCCGGTGCCGGTGTCGAAGCGGCTGGTCAGCGACTGCGACGCGATGTCGTCGAGCCGCTTGTGCTGCATCGCGTTGACGGTGAGGTTGTAGGCGGTGCCCTGGTCGTCAAGCTTGTCGTTGCGGGTCCAGCTCAGGTGGGGCGTGACGTGGTCGCGCTCGAAGGTGGAGGCCAGGCGCAGTTCGTTGAGGCGGCGCTGCAGGGCCTCGCGCAGGACGACATTGATGGTGCCGGCGATGGCGCGTGCGCCGAACTCGGCGGTGGGCGCGCGCATGACCTCGATGCGTTCGATCTGTTCGGGCGGGAGCTCGTCGAGCGAGAAGCCCGGCGGCATGCGTTCGCCGTTGACCAGGATCTGGGTGTAGCCGCCGCCCATGCCGCGCATGCGGATCTCGCCGCCGCGGCCGGGGCGTCCGCCGGTGGTGACGCCGGGCAGGCGCTTGAGCACCTCGCCGATGGCGGCGTCGCCGTAGCGTTCGATCTCCTCGCGGCCGATGACGATCTTGGAGGCGGTGGCGGCGCGGCGCTGGTCGTCGTCGCGCGAGGTGCCCTGGATCTCGACGCGGTCGAGCTGGGCGGGGTTGTCGGCGGCGTCGCGCCGGGCTGGTGACGGCGCGGGGCGGGTGGCGGGCGGTGTCGCGGCCGGCGCGGGGGAGGGGGCAGTGGCGGGCGCGGTCGCCGGCGGGGCCGGGGGCGTGGGAGGCGCGGATTGGGACCAGGCGGGGGCGCTCAGGCCCAGCATCAAGGCAACGGAGAGTGGACGCGGGGCGGGACGGCGGGAGCTTGTCATCGGGCAGGCCAGTGCGAGGCAAGCGCGGCCGATCTGGCGATGGCTGGGACGGAAGCGCGGGGAATTTGTATGGGAGTCGTCAGCCGGGCCGAGGCGGCCGGTCGCGGAACGGGCCGAAGCATCGCACGGTGTACGTTTCGTGAAGCAGCGCCGCTGCGGACTTTCAAAGTTCTTTACCCAAGGTGATGGGCGGGCGCGACGGCGTTGAGGGAAAACCCGCAGCGGAGGCGGGTCCACGGCGTCGGCGATTCGACAGCCAGGTGGTTGAAGTCCCTGAATGGGGGGCAGACGATCGGCTTGCTACTGGAGTGGGCCATTGGCCCGCTCGCGAGCAAAGGAGAGAGTGGGGGCACGCCCGATCAGGATGGCGGGCGGACGACGATCGATCACGTTGAGATCGTGCGGCTCGACGCCGATGCGGCCCTCTTCCTTTCTTCCATGGAGCAGCAATGCTTGGACTTCTGAATCTCGACAAGGTGAAACGGCTCGGCGCCAAGCGATTTCTCGTCTTGTTCGCGTTGGCCGTGTCGGCGACGTTCTTCGGCCTGTTCGTGGCGATCGGCGTGCTGATCAACGGGGAATACGTGGCGCGAAGGGGCTTCCTGGTGGTCAGCCTCGCGTATGGCTTCCTCATGACGGCCATCTTCGGTTGGGACCTCTGGCGATCGCCGCCGCCCGATCACGGTGATGCCGGCGAGCAGCGTGACGGTCCGACCTGACCAGCGACGGTCTGCGGCGAGTTCCGCGGCGCCCCAATGAAAGAAGCCACCCGTCGGGGTGGCTTCGTTCTGAAGAGGGTATCCGGACGCTGGTGACGGGTTCCAGCTTTCTGCCCTATGTCGCAGTCGGTTGTTTGTCTCGGATGCATGGCATTGTGCCGAGGCTGTGTGACGGCCAGTTGACGAAAAGCGAGGCGACTCCGGGTCAGTTCATCGGCGCGCGTCCGGTGCATGCCGTGACCGATCGCAGCGGCTCAGCAGGCGGGTGCCGTGTCGCCGTGCAGGTGACGGGTGGACTCCCGCACGATCAGGCGCGGCACCGGGGGTTGCACCGAGGAACTGCCATGCCGGAGCAGATCCAGCATCGCGGCGGCGGCGCGCCGACCGAGCTCGGCGATCTGGACATCGATCGTCGTGCGCGGTGGGCTGGCATGGGCGGTGTTCAGCAGGTCGTCGTAGCCGACGAGCGAGACGTCCTCGGGCACGCGGATCCCGCGGCTGTGCAGCACGCGCGCGGCGCCGGCGGCCATCTGGTCGTTCGCCGCGAACACCGCGGTGAAGGTGGTGCCGCGCTCCAGCATGCGCGCCATCGCGGCAGCGCCGCCGGCCTCGAGGTAGTCGCCGTTCGCGATCAAGGCTTCGTCCAGCTCCAGACCGGCCTCGGCGAGCGCCGCCCGGTAGCCCGCCTCGCGCTCCTTCGCGTCCGCATGCGTCGCATCGCCGCCGATGAACGCGATCCGCCGATGGCCGCGTTCGATCAGGTGGGCGGTCGCCGCCTGTGCGCCCGCGGCGTCATCGGTCTTGAGCGCGTGCAGGCCCGGCGCCTGCAGCGCCCGTCCCGTGACCACGACCGGCAACTCGCGCGCGAGCGCCGCCAGGAAGGCGTTGTCCAGGCCGCCCGTCAACACGATGATCCCGTCGACGCGCCGGGAGCGCAGCGAGGCGATGCAGCGTTGTTCCTCTTCCGCCTGCCAGTGGCCGCTCGACACCACCAGTGCGTAGCCTGCAGGCGTCAGCACTTCCTCGATGCCGCGCAGCAGCAGCGCGTAGAACGGGCTTTCGAAATACTGGACGAGCAAGCCCACGTTGAAGGTGCGCCCGTCCGCGAGCGCCCGTGCGATGGTGTTGGGGACGAATCCCAGGGCGGCGATGGCCTGTCGCACGCGCTCGGTCTTGTCGGCGCTGACCTGCGCGCTGCCGCTCAGCACGCGCGACACGGTGCTCGGCGACACACCGCTGGCCGCGGCCACCATGCCCAGCGTCACCTCGCTGGACGTCGATAGGAGAGGCTTCTTTCTCTTCATTGGAAAGCGCTTTCATGGACGCGCCATCCTACTCCTGCGAGCGCCAGGCTGTGGAACGGGCGCCGGGATGGAAGAATGCGGCCCATGCCCGCTCCGGCTCGTTGGAATCCTTGCCGGGCGCGATGCGGGCCCGCCGATTGCTATGGCGGCTCCAACCATTTCCGAACGACACCATGCAGGATCGCCTGAAAGTCCTGATCGCCGATGACCAGCCCGATTCGCTGGAGCTGCTGCGCGAGCTGCTGACGGTCTACCACTTCGAGCTGAAGGTCGCGCCCACCGGGCTCGAGGCGATCCGCATCGGCCTGAAGTGGGAGCCGGACCTCCTGATCACGGACATCGCGATGCCGGACGCCGACGGCCGGCACGTGGCGAGCCGTCTGAAGCTGAGCCTGCCGGCGCTGGTCGCGATCGCGGTCAGCGGCACGCCGCTGAACACGGATTTCGAATCGGCGGAGGACCTCGTGTTCGACGACTACTTCGTCAAGCCGCTCAACTGGGCCCGGCTGCACGCGGTGTTGACGCGGCATGGGGCGAAGCTGGTCGAGCCGGGCGGTGCGCAACTGTTCGGCGCGGACGACGGCGCCGACGTGTCGCTGGAGGCGCCGACGGACCCGAGCCGGCGGCCGGAGCGATGAGGCGGCTGCTGCACCTGACCAGCCGCCACCGCGCGCCGTCGACCAACCAGGCGCTGGGGCTGCTGCTCGCGTTCAATGCGGGCGCGGTGAACGCGGGCGGCTTCCTGATCCTGCAGCGCTACACCTCGCACATGACCGGATTCGCCTCGCAACTGGCCGACGGCGCGGTGATGGGGCAGGGCACGCTGGTGCTGAACGCGCTGGGCGCGATCCTCGCGTTCGTGTGCGGCGCGGCGGTCTGCGCGGTGCTGGTGAACTGGGCGCGGCGGCATGGCCTGCGCAGCGTTTACGCGCTGCCGTTGATGCTGGAGGCGGCGCTGCTGTTCCCGTTCGGCCTGATGGGCGCGATCACGCTGACCTGGCACACGCCCTTCGCGGTGCCGCTGACGGTGCTGCTGCTGGCTTTCATCATGGGCCTGCAGAACGCGGTCGGATCGAAGACCTCGGGAGGCAGCGTCCGCACCACCCACATGACGGGGAACATCACCGACCTGGGGATGGAGCTCGGCAAGATGCTCTATTGGAATCGCCAGCCCAAGGCGCTGCGGCCCGGCGTGCGGCATGACCGCGAGCGGGCGCTGCGCGCGGGCGGCCTGCTGGCCGCCTTCGTGCTGGGCGGCGTCGCGGGGGCGCTCGGGTTCAAGCACCTGGGCTTCATCTGCGTGGTGCCGCTGGCGACAGTGCTGTTCGTGCTGGCGCTGCCGCCGGTGACGCGGGACTGGGGACGGTGGAGAGGGGTGCTGGCGCGGCAGCGGTGAGGGGCTGGACAGGCGTCAGCGCGTGGATCGCAGGCGCAAGTCTCTTTCGCGTCGAGCCGCCTCACGCTCCTCCGCCTCCCGCTGCCGCGCGATCCGGTCGCCTTCCGCGGGATCGGCCGCGCTGTGGACGGCCTCGGCGCGGCGGCGGGCGTCGGGGCCGCCGGTCAGGCTGCTCTGGGCGTCGACCGCCTGCTTGCTGACGGTCCAGTCCGCGGCGCTGTACTTGCCCTGGCCCTTCTGGCACTGGCGCGCCCGGCGGATCTCGTCCTGGACGAAGCGTTTCGCCTCGGGGCTCAGCGAGATCGAACTCGCCTTGGTCTCCATGCCGGCGATGTCGCGGTCGGAGGGGCAGACGTTGGCGGGAGCGACCGGTGCGGCCGGCGCCGCCGATGGCGTCGCGGTCGCGGCTTGCTGCTCCGCGGCGGCCGCCTTGGCGCGTTCGATCGCGGCGCGGTCCGCCGAGGTGTCGATCACATTGCTCTGCAGCGACCGCGACTTCATCGCTTCGCCCTTGGCCGGGCAGGGCTGGTCCGAGTACTGGACCTTGCCGTCGACGGTGCATTTCCAGACTTGGGCCTGGGCGGTGGGCGCCGCCATCGCGACGGCGGCGAGCAGGCCGGCGAAGGCGGTCCGGTGGATCTGTGGCATGTGCTTGTCTCCCTGAAGCGAATCGAACGCGCCAACTCTCGCATGTGTTGACAGGCCGGAGGCACGGGGCGTCGGCAGGCAGCTCGGCATCGGAGGCGGCGATCGCCGCAGGTCCGGAACCAGCGCGAGCCCGTCAAGTCCCCTCCCGCCGCTTCCCCGTCCTGGCCGTGGCCGACCGCGGATGAAGCGGGCAGCATGCGGTCCTCCGAAGCCGCGGCGTGGACCGACAGCATGGCCTTGATCTCCCTTCAGCGGACGCTCGCGGCGTCCGCCTGCGCATGGATGACGTGTGGCGCGATCGCGGCGCCAGATTCCGCCGCGCTCGCCACCGATCCGGCGGCGATGACGCAACTGGTCGAGGCGGTCACCCTCGACGTCATCTCCGAGCTCTCCGTGTCCGCGTGCGAGGACGTGGGCGCGCCCTCGGCCCCGCAGATGCGGGACGCGTGGGTGGGTTGGCGGACGCGTTACCAACTCCCGCCGCTGCGGGTGATCGTGACGCGCGTGATGACGCGCAAGAGCAGCGATCCTCCATGGGACAAGCTGGTCGATCCGGTCCGCAAGCGGGTTCTCACGAACGCCACGCCCGATCAGGCCTGCGTCGCGATGGCGCGCGAATGGGACGGGCCCGGCATGGACATCGCCGCGAAGTATCCGCAGGCCATGTCGGTGGCGCGGGCGCTCGTACAGGCGAAGCTCGTGGTGCCGCCGACGCCGCTGCCCGTGGCTGTCGAGCCGGCGCGCGGCCAGCTCCTGCTGCCGAGCCAGGTGCTTGCCTTGACGGCGCAGCGGGGGAGTTGGCTGGCGATCTCCGATGAGGCGGCGCTTCGCAGGATGGGGCAGGTCTATGTGAAGGGCCGGGTGGCGCGCGATATCCGCTATCCCGAGCGCTTCCACCTCGTGCAGGAGCGGGGCGGCCGGCAGACCGAGCAGTTGATCCATCTGAAGTTCAACGCCGAGCCGTGGGTGGGCCGCGAGATCGTGCTGCGCGGGGTGGTGACCTCGCTGAGCCGGCTGTCGATGGACCTGGCCGATGCCGCGCTGGTGAATGACGCGTCGGGGCTGACGGTGTCGCCGCTGCAGCAGACGCCACTGGCGCGGAAGGAGGTGCTGCTGCAGCGCGTGATGAGCGCGCCTGGTCAAGGTTTGAGCGAGAAGGATCTGGTCGCGGTCGTGCTTCATGGGGAGGCCAACTACAACCACGGCACCCGTTGGGAGGAGGACGTCAGGTTCCTGCTGAAGGACGGGACGGTGTACCGCCGCACGGAGATGCCGCCGGATCAGTTGAACGTCGCCGCGTCGAGGCAGTTGGAGCCGCGGCGCTGGGGGCGGTGGAGGAGCACCGGCAAGGGCTACGAGATGCAGGAGCAGGACGACGACGGGCGGCCACTCGGCGAGTGGAAGTTGGAGAAGCATGTCGCGATGAAGCCGTGGCCGACGGATGCAAGGCTGGAAGGGAGCTTCAGCCGAAGCAGCTTCAGCGGGAGCATGGTCACGGGCGGGACGTCAGCGACGCGCGGGATCCGGTTCACGAAGGACGGGCGCTTCGAGCGTAGCTACAGCGCGCTGTCGAGCACGGGCAGCCTGCAAGCGATCACCGGGACGGTGATCGCGGGGTCGTCGCAGGGGGACGGATCGGGGAGCAGCAGCACCGGCGGCGGGACGGTGGGGACAGGGCTAGGGACGGTCGGCGCGACCAGCGGGACACGGACGAAAGACGATGGGGCGAGCCGGAGAGGTCGGTATCAGTTGAGCGGCTACGCGATCACGCTGGTCTACGACGACGGGCACGAGGAGCGGCTACTCAGTTTTCCGGTCGATCGGAATGGCCGGAGTGTGTATGTCGGGAGTGGGAGTTATGACCTCTCGAAGTGATTTGCCTCGACCTAGTCGGCTGTACCCGTATTGTTTCGGAACTCGTCCTGTAGCTTCACGAACCATTCGCCGTAATGGCGATATTTGTCCTTGGCGACGGGGTAATTGTGGTTCAGGTCGAAAAGATCCTCGAACCAATAATTGTTTGATCCAGTTTTCTGGAAAAGGATAAAGGGATGGATGTCTCCGCTGCGTAGTTCGTTCATCAGCGCGGGCTTGATGATTCGGCCGTACGGATGCCCAAGCCGGTCGTTCGCCGTTTCGAGCAGGTCGTAGATCAACGGGATGTGGTGATGGTCACCATGCCAGTTCCAGAAATCCATGTTGAATCCGAAGGGGTAGACCTTCCATCGGAACTCTGAGAACTGACTTATCAACACCAGATCCATCGAATCGGGTTCGATGGCCATATACGAGGCGAGAGGCGATTCTGCGGCAATTGCCTTAATCTTCTCGACTTGATAGTCGTAGATGGATTCGGTGGGGTACTTCTTGCCAGCGCCGTGCTTCAACCATGCCGTCGATATTCCGGTCAGCGTGGATAAGGAGTCGATGTCGTGCTCTGCGATCTCGACTTCGCCAGATTCGATCGCTTTCCAAGCTCTTTCGCTTGGGAAATGCAAATGTTCAATGATTCTAGAGGCGGGTATGGATGCATCTTCTCGGGCTTCCTTGATTCGATGTCCACAGTCGAAATATCGCACTGAGCGGGAGGCTGGAGAATCTGAAGAAGTCGACTCGCCGAAATAGTTGAGGAGAAGGGACGAATTCCCTGCAGTGTGTTTGGTGATGCGTTCGAGCGAAAGAGGATCGAGCTCCCAACCCAGCGCCGCGCAGGCGGACCGATAGTCCTCTACTTCATCTTTGAGGGGTGTGTTGACGCAGATCAGCACGCGCCGAATCTTGCTCGCAAATTTTGTCGACGGCAGCTTCCCGATGTCCTCGATGATCTTCTTTGGAATATCTGTCTGCTGAGTCGTGCAAATGATGGCGGTATATGTGTCATCCGATGCGTGGTACACGTGAGCGTCACATTTCCCGGTCGTCGTCTTGCCAATGAAGTTGAAGGACGGTTCCAAACGATCAAAGCCGGGATAGATGCTCGGCAGCAGGGTGCTCATGAATCGTTCGAACTCGTCGGAGCCCATTGCGCCGATTTTGATTCGGATACGGTCGATCAATGCGTTGTTCATGGCAAGAGACAGATTGGTCGGGGCTGGTGTTGTAGAGCATTAATGCATGCGCAGGACATCCCCCCAGGGTAGGGGAGTGCGACGGTCGGTGTCGGCGGGCGAAGCGAACCAAAAGAAAAAGCCCCGATGCATCGCTGCAACGGGGCTTCAGTTTGGCTCCTCGACCTGGGCTCGAACCAGGGACCTACGGATTAACAGTCCGGCGCTCTACCGACTGAGCTATCGAGGAAAAGTCTGCTCAGATCCTATCGATCTGAATTCTTGGGCCAGGGTCTTCGGTCGGACTCTGGCTGAAAAAGAACGAAGGTCCGAAGACCTTCGTCATCTGATCTTGGCTCCCCGACCTGGGCTCGAACCAGGGACCTACGGATTAACAGTCCGGCGCTCTACCGACTGAGCTATCGGGGATCAGAGCCTAAGAGTATACACAGAAAAATCAGGAGCTCACAAGACCCACTCCACCGACGCACGCCAGGTGCGGTTGGCGAGCGGGTACAGGTAGACGTGGCCGTACTGGTACGGCGACTCGCGCCACGCCCGGCGGTCGGTCACGTTGTCCACGCCGACTCGCCAGATCAGCTGTTGCCGACCGATGTTCTGCTCGTAGCGCGCGCCCAGGTCCAGCCGCGTCCAGCTCGGGATGGCCAGCGAGTTGTCCGGCAGCACCATGCGCTTGCCCTCGTACACGACGCCCGCCTGCAGCTCCAGGCCCGGCAGCCCGACGCCCTGGCGCGCCTGCAGTTTCAGCACCGTCTCCGGCACGTTGGTCGGCTTCAGGCCGTTGAGCGTCGCCTCCTCGCTGCGCTCGCGGCGCGCGCGCAGCTTCATCGCGCTCGCCATCAAGCCGCCGTTCGCCCACTTCAGGTCGGCTTGCGCTTCCAGGCCGCGATGGTTCTGCTCGCCGTCGATGCGGGTCTCGAGCATGTCCAGGCCGTTCACCGTGACCGCGACGTCACGCGTCGCGGGCTTGCTGACGTCGAAGTAGTTGATCGACCAGTCCACGGTCCGGCTGCCCGACTTCAGACCGATCTCCCACTGCCTGCTGCGCAGCGCCGGCAGCACCGCCGTGCGGTTCGCGTAGACCGGCAGGTTGGGCACGACCGCCGATTCGATGCCCTGGCCCCAACTCGCGTAGGCCAGCAGCTGCGCGTTGATCGCGTAACTCACGCCGAGCCAAGGCGTCGTGAACGACTGCGCGTACGGATTCGGCGTGCCGATCTGGCCGGCCTCCGGGCCCACCGCGACGCTGTCGCGCTTGAGCCGCGTGTGACGCACGCCGAGCCAGCCTTGCCAGCGCTCGCTGAACTGCATCGCGTCGCGCAGGTAGACCTCGGTGCTGCGCTCGGTGCGGTTGGTATTGGTGCCGGTGAGCGTCGGGTCGGCCGTCGTCGGCAGCGTGCCCCAGATGTTGCCGGTGCCCGCCCAGTTGTAGGCCTGGCCCTGCAGCCGGCTCTTGTAGCGCGAGAGCAGCACGCCGGTCGTCAACTCGTGCGTGATGCCGGCCGTGTTGAGCCGGCCCTGCGCCGAGAGGTCGAGCGCGTCGCTGTTGCGGTGCTCGTTCTCGCTGCGGAAGTCGTACTGGTCGAAGGTGCCGTCGGGGCAGTAGGTGCTCGGGTAATAAGTGCCGTCGCCGGCGGTGCAGCCGAAGGGGTAGGCGAGGCGGTCATCCGTGACCAGCCGCTGGATCGCGGCATGCGCCTGCAGCTTCCAGTCGGCATTCAATTGGTGCTGCACGCGCAGGGAAGCGGTGCTGCCCTCGAAGACGACCGGCAGGCTCCACGATTGATTGTTCAGATTGGTGCGCGGATCGATGGACTTCGCGTCGGGCAAGCGGTCGCCGAGCAGGCTGAAGCCGGGCTGGCTGGGCTGGGACTGGCGGGAGACCTCGACCTCGGCCTCGACCAGCGTGTCGCGCGTGACGCGCCAGTCGCCGGCGGCGGCCATCATCCAGCGATGGCCGTCGGCGTCGCGCAATTCGGGACGGAGCTTGGCGGCCGCGACATTCACGCGCAGGCCGAAGGCCTTGTCGTTGCCCTGGCCGTCGCTGAAGCGGCGGCTCCAGTCCATCGCCGATTCGAGGGTGCCGCGCTCGCTGACGCCGAGCGTCACGCTGGTGAGCTCGGTCGTCGGCCGCTTCACGACGAGGTTCACGAGACCGCCGGGGGCGCTGGTGCCCGCCTGGATGCCGCTCGTGCCCTTGAGTACCTCGAGGCTGCTCTTGTTCGCGAGGGGCAGGGCGGTCTCGGCGTTGATCGGCAGGCCGTCGCGACGGAAGTTGAAGCGGTTGTCGAGGTCGTAGCCGCGGATCTTCAGGTAGGAGACATACCCGGCGGAGTTGTACGAGTCGCCCACGCTGGCATCCAGCAGCGTCAGGCCGGCCAGGCTGGTGAGGCCGCGGTCGGTGAGCTGCTCGGCGCTGACGATGCTGGCCTGCATCGGCAGCTTGGCGACCGGCGTGTCGCCGAAGCCGCCGACGGTGGCGGGCGCCTCGGCCGAGCCCTTGATGATGACGCTGGGCAGCGCCGGCGCGGCCGTCTGCGCGGCGGCGTGGAAGGACAGGCCGCCGGCCGCGAGCGCGAAGGCGAGGCGGCGGAGCGGGAATGGAGTCAAGCGAGACGAAGTTGCCATCGATGTGCCGGAGCCAGAAACGCGATGGCAGGTCGGCAAACCAGCACGCCGATGAGAAGGCGGCGTGCGAGGACACGAGGCGTGTCGAAGGCATGCTTCCCTGCGCGAGGATTACCTCAAGTCTCCTGAAGGAGACTTTGACGCGCGCCTTGCGG
This sequence comes from Mitsuaria sp. BK041, assembly GCF_014193085.1. NCBI lineage: Bacteria > Pseudomonadati > Pseudomonadota > Betaproteobacteria > Burkholderiales > Sphaerotilaceae > Roseateles > Mitsuaria sp. BK041. The sequence goes on from NZ_JACHYT010000001.1 coordinate 879,672, forward strand.
CACGCGCCAACAGGTTCAAAGGGACTTTCTCAGCCGGTCCCTGACGCGTCGTCCGGACCAGCACCCCTAGCGAGGCTCGCCGGACGGGCCGGCGAGCGGGTGGGATTCTAGCGGGAGGCGCCGCGGCGCCGGGCCTGCCACCCTGGGGATGTCACAACACGCCTTGCCATCTCGTCTTGCCAATGTGGCCAGCCGATGTGCGTTGGCCCACGCCTCAATCCTGGAAGGACAGTGACATGAACGTGACGATCATCGGAGGCAGTGGCCTCATCGGCCGGAAGCTCGGCCCCCTGCTGGAGCGCGCCGGTCATCGCGTGGTACTGGCGTCGCCCTCGCAAGGCGTCAACACCTTGACCGGCGAGGGCCTGGCCCAGGCCGTGGCCGGCGCGGACGTGGTGGTGGACGTCAGCAACTCCCCGTCGTTCGAAGCCCAGGCGGTGCTGCAGTTCTTCCGGACCTCGACGACGAACCTGCTCGCCGCCGAGGCGTCGGCGGGCGTCCGCCACCATGTGGCGCTGTCGGTCGTCGGGGCCGACCGGCTCGCCGACAACGGCTACATGCGCGCCAAGGTCGCCCAGGAGGCGCTGATCCAGGAGGGCCGGGTGCCTTACACGATTGTGCGAGCCACCCAGTTCTTCGAGTTCCTGACCGCGATCGCCGGGGACGGCGCCGAGGGCGACGGCGGCGCGCGCGCGTCGTCGGCGCTGTTCCAGCCCATGGCGGCCGCGGACGTGGCGGCGGGCCTCGCGGACGTCGTGTCGCGGGCGCCGCGCAACGCCATCGTGGAGATCGGCGGGCCGCAGCGGCTGCCGATGAGCCAGGCGGTGCAGCGGGCGCTCGAGGCACACGGCGATGTGCGCCGCGTCGTCCCGGATGCTCAGGCGCCGTACTTCGGCTCGGTGCTGGATGACGCCTCGCTGGTCGCGGGCGCGGACGCGCAACTCGGCGCGACGAGCCTCGACGCCTGGCTCGCCAATATTGCGGGCGCGGGCGACCGCTGAACCGGAACGCGGGAACGCGGCCCGTGCCGCGTCGCCGCCCGCCCGCGGCACCGGGCCGTTCAACGGCCTCAGCCGCAGCTCGCGACATGGCCTGCCCCGTTGCCGTGCGCGCCGCATACAACGCCTCCACCATCAAGGAGGATTGAACATGCATGCGGATTCAGCAGCCGTCGCGGCGGCACGGGCGGGCGAGGGGCAGGCGCCGCTCGCGCCCCCTCGGAAGAAGGGCTACTTCCTGGCCAACGTCGCCACCGTGCTCGCCCTGGCGGTCGGCGCGGCGGCGACCTGGATCACGGCGATGGCGCTCGTGGAAGCCTATGGCATCGGCCCGGACAACTTCGGCCAGGCGGTCCAGGCGGCGCGGCGGGAAGCTCCCGGCGTCGGCCTGTACCTGCTCGACGCCGGGGCGCTCGCCGTCGTGGCCGTGCTCTCCTGGCTGGCCGCGCGAGGCTATCGGTCCGGGCGCTGAGGTTCGACATCTCCCACCAATGGGGGAAAGCGATTGACGCCGACGCCACGGACCGGTCCACTCCGCCCTCGTGAGCGCGCCCAGGACGCGGCAAAACCTGCATGAGGCGCCGGAAATTCGAATGCATTCGCCTGTTGACGGATGAATTCGAATGAATACACTGGGCCGGTCCCAACGGTTTCAAGCCTCATCGTCATGAACGCGAGCAGCCCGCCGCCCACCATGGAGCCCTTGTCGGCCCGCATTCCCAGCGACCTGTACCTCTGGCTCGCCCAACTGCAGGTCGAAGGGGCGACGACCAACAGCGACAAGCTGCGCGTGCTGCTCGGCCAGCTCAAGCGCCAGCACGACGGCGCCTTCGACTACGTCGCCGCCCATGCCTGGACCCGCGACCTCACCGCGCGGCTGCGCGAGGCGCTGGTCCGGATCGAGAGCGAGACCGGCCACCACTCCGAGGTCGTCAGCCTGTTGCTGGACCACTTCGTCGCGGCCCTGGCGTTGGCCATCAGCCAGGCCCCGGCCGACGCCGACGACGCCCGCAAGTTCGAGGAGGCGCTGGTGCGTCGCGCCGCCACCCTGTGCGAGACCCTGCTGCGCCAGGGCACGCCGCTCACCGCCGCGGCCTACGACCCGCAGGTCGTGAGACGTCACCTCGGGCCGACCCTGGACCTCGCCCATCCCCTGCAAGCCACTTCGTCCTCGAAAGGATCCTGAGATGACCGACTCCCTGAAGACCCGCGTCGGCCGCGTGATCGCCGGCAGTGTGCACGCGCTCCTCGACCGCATCGAGGATCAGGCGCCCGAGGCGACGATGGAGCAGTCCCTCCGCGAGGCCGACGCCGTCATCGACGAAGTGCGTCATGAGCTGGGCACCGTGTCGGCCAACCGCCACCTGTCGCAGCGCCAGCACGCCAACCTGAACCAGCTGCACGCGACCCTGTCGTCGCAGATCGACGAGGCGATGAGCGCCGGCCGCGAGGACCTGGCCCGCGCCGCCGTGGCCCGCCAGCTCGACATCGAGGCCCAGCTGCCGGTGCTCGAGACCACGCTGGCCGAGCACGCGCGCCAGGAAAGTGAGCTGACCGGCTTCGTCGCCGCGCTGCTCGCGAAGAAGCGCGAGATGCAGGACGCGCTGGCCGAGTTCCGCAAGAGCCGCGCCGCCGCCGCGACCGCGACGGCACCCACCGGTGCCGGCAGCGCGGCCCACCGCATCGGCAAGGTCACCGACGCCTTCGACCGCGTCTACGAGCGCCAGACCGGTCTCTCCGGCACCGCTCGTCAGAACAGCCTGCAACAGGCCGCGCAGCTCAAGGAGCTCGATGACCTGGTCCGCGACAACAAGATCGCCGAGCGCATGGCGCAGCTGAAGGCCGCCAAGTCATGAGCCTGTTCACCGCGCAGGAGAACCTGCCGTTCGGGATCGGCTTCGCGCTGATCGTCGGCATCGCGGTGGTCGAGGGCGCCGGCATGCTGATCTCGCTCAGCCCCAGCAACCTGATCGACGACTGGCTGCCCGAGGTCGACGGCGACTCCGGCCTGGACCGCGTGCTGGGCTGGCTGCACCTGGGCAAGGTCCCGGCGCTGGTCCTGCTGCTGCTGTTCCTGACGGGTTACACCGTCTTCGGCTACAGCCTGCAGGTCGTGATGAACGGCCTCTTCGGCGGCTACCTGCCCGCCGCAGTGGCCGGCCTCGCGGCGGTGCCGGCGGGGCTGGCGACGGTGAGAGGCCTGGGCGCCTTGATCGCGCACATCATTCCGCAGGACGAGACCAGCGCCGTCAGCGAGCAGAGCCTGGTGGGGCGCGTCGGGGTCGTCGTGACCGGTTCGGCCCGGCGCGGGCTCGCGGCGCAGGCGCGGGTCAAGGACGTCCACGGTCGCTCGCACTACCTGATGGTCGAGCCCGATGTGGATGACGAGGTCTTCCAGGAGGGGGCGCAGGTGCTGATCGTCAGCAAGGCCGGCGCGTTCTACCGCTGCATCGCCAATCCGCATCCGACCTTGATGTAGCGCGGCGCCACGGAAGGCGCGTCGTACCGCTGCGGTGTTCGTCGCTGCTGCCGCCGCCGATTTCCATACCAACACGGATTCCAAGTTTCTTGAGGGAGTAACCAGTCCATGAGCAATCTGATCGAGCTGCTGACCATCGCGGGCATCGCCCTGGTCGCGCTACTGACCATCGGCTTCGTCTTCGCGCGCCTGTACAAGCGCTCGACGAAGGAGACCGCCTTCGTCCGCACCGGCCTGGGTGGCCAGAAGGTCATCATGGACGGCGGCGCGATCGTGCTGCCGGTGTTCCATGAGCGGGTGCTGGTCAACATGAACACGCTCAAGCTCGAGGTGCAGCGCCGCGAGCGCGAGAGCCTGATCACCCGCGACCGCATGCGCGTCGACGTGACCGCGGCCTTCTTCGTGCGGGTCAAGCAGACCGAGGAGGCGGTCAGCATCGCCGCGCAGACGCTGGGCGCCCGCACGATGAGCCCGGACGAGCTCAAGGCGCTGGTGGAGGACAAGTTCGTCGACTCGCTGCGCGCGACGGCCGCCACGATGTCCATCCAGGAGCTGCAGGACAAGCGCCGCGACTTCGTCCAGGCGGTGCAGAACGCCGTCGCGGAGGACCTCGAGAAGAACGGCCTCGAACTGGAATCGGTGTCGCTGACCAGCCTGGACCAGACGGACAAGCAGTTCTTCAACCCGAACAACGCCTTCGATGCCGAAGGCCTGACGCGGCTGACCGAGCAGACCGAGGCGCGCCGCAAACAGCGCAACGACGTGGAGCAGGACACCGAGGTGCAGGTCCGGACCAAGAACCTGGACGCGACGCGGCAGAAGCTCAACATCGAGAAGGACCAGGAGTTCGCGACGCTGTCCCAGCAGCGCGAGATCGAGATCACCCGGGCCGAGCAGGTCGCGTTGATCGCGTCGCAGCAGGCCGAGCGCACCCGCCAGGCCGAGGCGGCGAAGATCGAGGCCGAGCGCCAGGTCAGCCAGAAGCGCATCGAGGCGGATCGCGAGATCAAGTCGGCGGAGATCGAGAAGAACCTGGTCGTGCAGACCCGCGAGATCGAACTCGAGCGCAAGACCGAGATGCAACGCGCCGAGCAGCGCAAGCAGGTCGAGATCGCGCGCCAGGACACGCAGATCGCGATCGCGACGAAGTCGCGCGAGCAGTCCGATGCCGACGCGGCCGCCAACATGGCGCGCGCGGACGCGGTCAAGGCCGAGGAACTGGTGAACACGGCGCGGCAGGTGGCGGTCGCCGAGCGCGAGAAGAGCATCCAGCTCATCGAGGCCTCCAAGGAAGCCGAACAGCTCGCCATCGCCGTGCGGGTGTCCGCGTCGGCGGAAAAGGAGGCGGCGCTGGACCGCGCCGAGGCGCTGACCATCGAGGCCCAGGCCAAGCAGGCCGCGGCGCTGGCGGAAGCCGAAGGCCGCCGGGCGATCAACGAGGCGCTGAACACCCTGTCCGCCGCGCAGATCGACCTGCAGGTCCGCACGATGCTGCTGCAGCAGCTGCCCAACATCCTGGAGCAGGCGGTGCGTCCGATGGAGAAGATCGATTCGATCCGCATCTTCCAGGTCAACGGCATGCCGGGCGCGAGCAACGACGGCGGCGCGGCGAACGGGCAGGGCGGTGCGGGCGGCTCCGGTGCGGGCGTCGGCGCGACCTTCCCGGAGCAGGTGATGAACTCGGCGCTGCAGTACCAGATCGCCAAGCCCATCGTCGATGCGGTGATGAAGGATGCGGGTCTGTCCAACGAAGGCATCACCGGCGTGGCGCAGTCCTTGGCCGGCATGCTGGGGCAAGGCAACGGCGCGCCGGTCCCTCAGGTCCCGCATGCGGCGCAGAAGTCGATCGACGGCCAGCACGCCTGATCAGCCAACACTGAAGGAACGAAGCCCGCTGGTGAAAGCCAGCGGGCTTCTTGCTTTCAGACAGGCGAGTTCCGCGAGTCAGGCCGCGAGGGCGAGTCGGCTGTCAACCCGACCGTGGCGCACTGCCTGCCATCCCAGGCAGGCGAGGGCGACGGTCCTGGGAACGGCCCTCGCACCGCTGCGGTAATAGGCCACCATCCGGCGGGACATTCCCAGCGCGGCCGCTGCCGAGTCCAGGTTCAATTCGTTGTCGTGCATCCACCGGACGATGAACTCGTGCGAGATGCCGCCGGTCTGTTCGATGCCCATCGCCCGCAGGTTGTCCGCGGCGAGTTCGAGTGCTTCGTCCCCCGACCAGACGACCGTGTCGCTGAATTCACCGAGATGAGCCTTCATGAAAACGCGTTCGTCCTTCAACGGGGCGAGTGCGCGCAAGCTCCGGATGACTTCGACCAGGTTCACCTCGAATTCCGCGCCGTCCGCGAAGCTCAGCAGCAGCGAGGCGCGCGGCGTCGGTATCACGCGCGTGAGCGTGAATTGAGGGGTGTTCATGAGTTCAGTTCCTTCCACGCCTTCAACAACAAGGGGCGATTGCGGCCGGCCCAGTCAAGGGCTTCAGTCAGGCAGGCCTTCGGCACTTCGCCGGCGAGCACCTTCAGGTCCCTGATCGAGACGGCCGCCTTGCTCCCGTCCTGGGCACGAATGTGGAAGTGCGGAGGCAGGTGATCGTTGGCGTAGACGTCGATTCTGGACTTTGCGAGACGAATCAGTGTCGGCATGAATTCTGGTGCAACGGTTGCACTGTTGCAAGCGCTGTAAGCGCGGACCGAACAGCATCCGTCCAAGGCCTGATTCGTGCCTAGCCTTCGCATTGACGGAGCGCAACCATCCGTCGAACGCCCGGGCGCATTCGTCACGTCGAGCGTGTCCCGCCATCGCGGCAGCGAGCAGGACGGCGAGGGCGAGCCCTACTCTCCCCGGTGCTGGACGCGCTCCCCGGCCTGGCGCGGGACCTGGCCGCATCCGTGGACCGCAACGATGCCTGATCGGTCACGGTCCGGCGCTGCGAGGCGGGGGCAACCCTGAAGGCGCGGGCAGGCGGCTTCGCTAGCATCGCGCGCATGAACATGAGGGAGGGGAGCGCGCCCACGCTTCCAGAACAAGACTGGTCGGCGATCGATCGATCGCTGGATCTCGGGCACTACCTGACGGTCGCCGACCGGATCGACGGCTGGATTGCCGACGGTTCGCCGGATGCCGCCGTCCGCGCCATCCGCGCGCTGAGCTACCTGGGCGACGACCGCCGCGCCGAGGCGCTGGCGCTGCGCCTGGGGCGTCGCCACCCCGGTCACCCGCAGGCGCGGCTGTACCTGCTGCGCACGGTGCTGGCGCGGCAGGGACCGTTCGGCATGTGGCGGGCCTGGCGCCGCTTCCCGTCCCCGCCCGGCCAGGACGATGCGGCCCGCGCCGACGAGCACGCGCTGCGCGGCACCTGGCTCGGCCAACTGCGCGACTTCAGCCGCGCCTGCGCCGAGCACGAGCGGGCGATCGCGCTCGATCCGTCCGACCCGTGGCTGCGCATCGAGTACAGCTTCACCCTGATGGGCCAGGACCGCTACGAGGACATGCTGGCGCGGGCCCGCGAGGCGCTGGCGCTGTGCCCCGGCTACCGCTCCGGACTCCAGGCCGAAGCCCGCGCGCTCACGCTGCTGAACCGCCAGGACGAGGCCGTCGAGGTGCTGCGCGCCGCGATGGCGAGCACCGAGTGCGCGGCCATCGCGCTGCAGCTGGCGGATCTGCTCAACGAGCGCGAGGCCTGGTCCGAGGTGCTGGTGCTGCTGGAAGAAGCCCAGCGGATGATGCCGCGCGCGAACGTGGCTGAACTCGGCTACCTGGAGGCCCGGCGCGCCGACGCGCTGATGCGCCTGGGGCGCCATGCCGAAGCGCGCGAGGCGGCGCTGCGCGTGCCGGGGACCGGCTTCTACAGCGCGCTCGCCGAACGCCTGGTCGATCCGTCGCCGGGGCAGGCGCGGGTGCTGCTCCGGCTGCCTTTCGTGCGCCAGCATTGGTCCACCTGCGCGCCGGCCACGCTGAGCTCGCTCTGCCAGTACTGGGGCTGGCCGGCCGAGCACCTCGAGATCGCCCAGGCCATCTGCTACGACGGCACCAGCGACGCCAACGAGCGCCTCTGGGCCGGGCAGCGCGGCTTCGTGGTCCGGGATTTCCGCCTGGACTGGGACAGCGCCTGCGCGCTGATCGACGCCGGCGTGCCCTTCGCGCTGGTCACGAAGGGGGCCGCGAGCGGCCACCTGCAAGCCGTGGCGGGATATGACGGGCTGCGGCGCACGCTGCTGATCCGCGATCCCTTCCACCCCTCCCATGCGGAGATGGAAGCGGCGCCGCTGTTCGCCGCGCAGGCGGCCCACGGGCCGCGCGCGATGCTCATGGTGCCGCCGGACCAGGCCCACCGCCTCGACGGCATCGTGCTGCCCGAGGCCGAGGACCACGACGAGCTGTTCCGCGTCCAGACCGCGCTGGAGCGGCACGACCGCCCGGCCGCGCTGGTGGCGCGCGACGTGCTGGCCGCGCGCTCGCCGGGCAGCCGCCTGGCCTGGCGCGCCGCGCGGCTGGTCGCGCTCTACGACGGCAACGAGCCGGCGATCCTGGAGGCGACCGAGGCCCTGCTCGCGATGTTCCCGGACGATCCTCACCTGCGGCTGAGCCAGGTCGCGTCGCTGTCGGCGATCGCCGGCCAGGCCGCCAGTTCGCGCGCGCTGGAGGCGCAAGCGGCGGCGCCCGGGGCCGACCCGCTGGTGCTGGTGCGCTGGGCCGACCGCCTCGCGCTCGACAGCCGCCGCGCCTGGCAGGCCCGGCAGTGCCTGCGCCGGGCGATCCGTCGTGGGCCGGTGCTGGGGCAGGTCTGGTGGCAGTGGGCGGACTTCGAATGGGCGCACGGCTCGCGCGAGGACGCGCTGGCGCTCTACCGCTGGACCGCCTGCCTGCTGGCCACCGATGAGCAGGCCGCGCGGGCCTACATGACCGCCTGCCGCGTGCTGGGCCGGGAGGCCGAGGGCCTGGCCTTCCTGCGCGAGCGCGAGCACGAATGGGGCGGGCGCTCCAGCGCGCCCCTGATCACGCTGTACCAGCAGCTGGACCTGATCGAACGCGCGGAGGAGGCGGAGGCGCTGTTGCAGGCGGGCCTTGCCCGGCGGCCGGACGACGCCGCGCTCAAGCTCTTCGCCGCCGAGCAGCGCCTGCGCCGGCAGCAGCTGGACGCGGCGCAGGCGCTGGTGGAGGCGGCCGTGCAACCGGCGCATCCGGCCGAGGTCCTGCGCCTGCGCGCGCTGCTGGACGAGGCGCGGGGCGAGCTCGACGCGGCGCTGCGCTGGGCCGACGAGGCCTGCGCGCTGCAGCCTTTCGGCCTGGCGCTGCACCGCTTGCGCCTGCGCCTGTTGTCGCGCCGGGACGGTCAGGGCGCGGCGCTGGCCGCGCTGCGCGAGGTGGCCGGGCGCCACCCGGCGCATTACGGCCTCCAGCGGCTGCTGTTCGACTGGGTGCCCGACCGCCCCGAGGACATCAACGCGGTCCTGGAGCGCCTGCGCGAGCATCACCCGGACGACGCCTGGACCCGGCGCGAACTGGCGGTGCAGGCCAGCCGGCAGGGGCGGCACGACGAGGCCGTCGCCACGGCCGAGGCGGCCTGCGCGCTCACGCCCGAGCGCGCCGACGCGCAGGGCGTGCTGGCCTATGTGCTGCATCGGCGTGATGGGTATGACGCGGCGCTGCCGGCGCTGTGGCGGGCCATGGCGCTGGATGCGGATTACGACTTCTCGATGCGCCTGCTGGTCAATGCCGCGCCGGATCCGACGAAGGCCCGCGACGCCGTCGATCGGGCCGCGGCGGAGCTGGACCGGCAGGTCGTGCTCGGCGACGGCTGGTTGTGCTTCCAGCAGGTGGCCGGCCGGGGCTGGCGGCCGACGGCGGTCGCGCGCCGGCTGATGCGGGCCCTGCGTCGCCAGCCCGACACCTGGCACCTGTGGGTCGCGCTGGCGCGGCAATGGATCGAGTCGGGCCGCGCGCCGCGGGCGCGGCGCCTGCTGGTCGAGGCGGCGCGGCGCTTCACCGCGCTGCCGCGCGTGCAGCACGAACTGGCGGAGGCCTTGCGCCAGATCGGCGATCGCGCGGGCGCGCGGGCCGCCTGCGAGGCGGTGCTGGCGGAGTCCCCCGGCTGGAACACGGCGGTGCGCCTGCAGGTCGACCTGCTGACCGAGTCGCAGCCCGACTACGACGCCGCCGAGCGCGTCGTGACGCGCGCGCTGCACCACGCCCATGACGACGACGACCTGATCGCGCTGCTCGCCTGGCTGCATGAGCGCCGCCAGCGGCCGGACGACGCCCTGCGCGAGGCGCGCCGCTCGCTGCTGCTGAATCCGCGCCCGACCTGGGTCTGGGCGATGGTGCGACGCGTCTGCGAGGCGGGCGAGCGCCTGCACGACTTCGACGCGATGGTCGACGAGGTCGAGCGCAGCCGCCCCGGCGACGCCAGCGCCTGGCTGGTGCGCGCGAGCCAGGGGCGGGACGACCTCGAGGCGCTGGCCGCGGCCGAGCGTGCCGTGGCGCTGGCGCCGATGCTGGAAGCGGCCTGGATCGCGCGCTTCGAGCGCCTGGCGCAGCTGTCGCGCCACGATGAGATCGAGACCCTGCTCAAGGCGCTGCCCTGGCCCGGCGCGGCCCCGGTCGCGCTGCGGGCCTGGGAGGCGCGCTGCGCCTGGCGGCGCGGCGACCGGGCCGGTGCCGTCGCCCGGCTGCGCGCGCTGATCGCGGAGGTGCCGGACGACGAGGCCCTCTGGCGCGACCTGGCCGACTGGGAAGACGCGCGCGACGAGAACGCGGCCTACCTGGAAGCGGCGCAGCGGCTGCGGGCACTCCTGCCGCACCGCGGCATGCCGCACGCCTACGTCGGCCATGCGCTGTTCAAGCTGGGTCGCCATGCCGAGGCGGTCACCGAACTGCGCCGCGCGCTGGAGCTCGAAGGCCGCTACCTGTTCGCCGCCCGCGTGCTCTGCGAGGCGGCGGAGCGGGTCGGCGACACCGACAGCGTGGAGTGGGCGGTGCGCTCCCAGTGGGCCGCCGAGCCGACCACCGACCTCGCGCGCCGGGCGGTGATCGCCGCCAGCCGCGCCGGACGTCGCGACCTGGCCTTCGAGTGGCTGGAGCGCCTGGTCGACCTGCCGGGCTATGACCTGGTGCAATCGCGCCTGGCCTGCGAGGCGATCGACGCGGCGGGTTGGGGACAGGGACTGGCGGCGTGGCAACTGGCCCGCATCGAGCGCGGGGAGGGCGCGCCCGGCCTGGCCTACCACTGGCTGATCGCGCAGGCGCGGCGCCGCGGTGAGCTGATCACCGCCTTCACGGCCGCGCGGCTGCTGCGACGCGCGCAAGGCCAGTTGCTGCTGCGCGCGCTGCTGCGCTGGCTGGTCGACACCGAGCGCGACCTCTGGCTGCGCTGGCTGGTGCGCCGACATGGCGACCGGCTGCGCGCGGACATGGCGAGCTGGGGCGAGACCAGTTATGCGCTGGTCTCGCGCGGCCTGTTCCGCGACACCGTCGACTGGATGCGCGACTGGCGCGACCGCGCGCAGCCGCCGCTCTACGCGCTGACCAACCTGTGCATCGCGCTGGCGCGGCGTGGCCACTGGGACGAGCTGGGCGAGGTGGTCGCGCATGCCCTGCCGCGGGACCCGTACCAGGAGGACATGCGCCTGTGGGAGTTGGCGCTGCTGGCCGCGCACTCGCGCGCCGAGCAGCTGGAGCATCGCCTCGCGCGGCGGCATGAATGGTCGCCGTCCGGATGGATGACGCCGGCGCTGGCGATGATCGAGGCCTATGCCACGCTGATGCGCACGGGCGGCCGCGAGGGCTCGGTGGCGGCGCTGCGGCGGGCGGTGATCGGGGACGGTCCGGGCGCGTCGATCTGGCGACGCCTGCGTCATCCCGCGCGCTGGGTCCACACCGCGCCGGCGCAGCGCTGGCGCTGGTTCGTCCCGCAATGAAAAGAGCCCGCCGGCATCGCCAGGCGGGCTCTCTTTCGGTCCAGGCGCCCCGACGGGGCCCTCGGGGTCCAGCGCCCCGTTGGGGGCACTGGGCCGCCGGATTCAGTCGAACACCGGCGTCTCGACGCCCAGCACCTTGTGCAGCTTGGGGCTGGTGGTCGTGTACTGCAGGTGGACGCGCTTCTCGGGGTTGATGATCGGCATCGCGCCGAAGGCCGCCAGCGCGGCCTCGTGGAAGCCCGACAGGATCAGCTTCTTCTTGCCCGGGTAGGTGTTGATGTCACCCACCGCGAAGATGCCAGGCACGCTGGTCTGGAACTTCTCGGTGTCGACCTGGATCTGCTTCTTCTCCAGCGCCAGACCCCATTCGGCGATCGGGCCCAGCTTGGGCGACAGGCCGAAGAACACCAGCACCTGGTCCGCCGGCACGACGCGCGTGACGCCGTCGCCGCCGGTGATCTTCAGGCCCTTGAGCGCGTCCTCGCCTTCGTCCAGGTCGGCCACCTGGCCCACCATGAACTGCATCTCGTAGGCGTCGCAGAGTTCCTTCATCTTGGCCACCGAGGCCGGCGCGGCGCGGAAGCCGTCGCGGCGGTGCACCAGGATCACGCTCTCGGCCTTGTGCGGGTTGCCGTCGGCATTGCCGGCGCAGAAGTTCAGCGCCCAGTCCAGCGCCGAATCGCCGCCGCCGATGATCACCAGGTTCTTCCCGGCGAATTGCGCCGGGTTGCGCACGCGGTAATGGACCTGCGAGCCCTCGTACTTGTCGATGCCCTCGACCTTCAGCGTGCGGGGCTGGAAGGAGCCCACGCCGCCCGCGATGAAGATGGTCTTGGTCAGGAACTGCGTGCCCTTGCTGGTGGCGACGAAGAAGCGGCCGTCCTCCTGCTTCTCGACGGTCGTGACCTCCTGGCCCAGATGGAAGGTCGCGCCGAAGGGCTCGATCTGCTTCATCAGGTTGTCGGTCAGTTCCTTGCCGGTCACCACCGGCAGCGCCGGGATGTCGTAGATCGGCTTGTCGGGATACAGCTCGATGCACTGGCCGCCGGGATAAGCCAGCGAATCGATGATGTGGGCCTTGATCTCGAGCAGGCCCAGCTCGAACACCTGGAACAGGCCCACCGGGCCGGCGCCGACGATGACGGCATCCGTTTCGATCACGCCCGCGTGCGGGGCGGAGGTCGCTTCAGTCACTTGCGTTTCCATTCTTGTGAGAAGCAGCGGCCGGCAGGCTCCGGCGCCGCGAGATGAGGGGATCGGTCAGCGGACCAGCTGATCGACCTTGCCCGTCTTGTCCTTCCACTCGTCGGCATCGGGCAGCGGCGTCTTGCGCTTGGTGATGCTGGGCCACTTCTTCGCGAGATCCGCGTTCAGCTTGATCATGATCTGCTGGTCGCCGGGGACGTCCTCCTCCGGCATGATCGCGTTCACCGGGCACTCGGGGATGCAGACCGCGCAGTCGATGCATTCATCGGGGTCGATGGCCAGGAAGTTCGGGCCCTCGCGGAAGCAGTCGACGGGACAGACATCGACGCAATCGGTGTATTTGCAGCGAATGCAGGCTTCGGTGACGACGTGGGTCATAGCGGCTCTTCTAGTGGCGGGGCCGGCGGGGGGCCCTCGAAATTCAGCGTCCCTGGCGGTCTCCAGGCGATTCCCGGACGGTGGGCTCGGTCGGCGCTGACGGAAAACGGCGGATTTTAAACGTTCGGGGTTTGCGCCAGCGCTTCCGGCCCGCGCGGCTCAAGGTCTTGGGACGGGGAAAGCGTCGCGTATTCGCCCAATCCGGGGTCGGAGGCCCGCTCGGGCGCGGTCGCCGGCGAGGCACCGGTGGCTGACGCCCGGTCCGGGACTGCCGCGCCCGCCGTGCCCAGTGGCGCGGCGCCCGCGCCAACGACGACCACCGTCGGCCGCCCCCGATGCAGCATCGACGCGGCGCCCAGCGTGGCGACCTCATGCTCGCTGGCCAGCGCGTCCGCGCAGCCGGCGCGGGACACGACGCTCACCGGCGCGTCCGGCGCCCAGCCCGCGGCGAGCAGCCGGCGGGCAAGGGCGGCCAGTTGCTGCCCGGCCATGTAGAACACCTCGGTGTCGGCGGACTTGGCGGCCTGGAGCTCGCCCTCGCGGGTCATCGCGGTGGTCAGCGCGACGCTGCGGCCGGCGCCGCGGCGCGTCAGCGGGCGGCCGGTCTGCGCGGCCGCGGCGATCGCGGCGGTCACGCCGGGCACGATCTCGTAGCCGATGCCGGCCTCGGCCAGCGCCTGCAATTCCTCTTCCAGCCGGCCGAACACGCTGGCATCGCCGCCCTTGAGCCGCACCACGAGCGCATGGGCCTTCGCCTCCCGCACCAGCGCCGCGTTGATCGCGGTCTGCTTGGTCGAGTGGCAGAAGCCGCGCTTGCCCACGTCCAGCCACCGCGCCTGGGGCGCGAGCTCGCGCAGCGCCGGGTCGGTGAGGGCGTCGAACAGCACCACCTCCGCCTGCGCCAGTGCCCGCGCGCCGCGCAGCGTGATCAGGTCGGCGGCGCCGGGCCCGGCGCTGACGAAGAGGACGCGTCCCATGGCGGTCTCCTGGACGGTGTTCAGCGGACCAGCAGCGCGCCGCTGGTGCGGTTGCTGGTGGGATCCACGACGATCAGCGCGCCGCCGACGCGGTTGTTCGCATAGGGCTGCAGCGGCAGCTCGGCCTGCAGCTCGACGGTGACATGGCCGATCTCGTTGACGGAGAGCTCATGCGCCTCGGTCTCGGCCAGGGTCTGGATGTCCAGGCGGTGGTCGATGGCGGTGATGCGGGCCTGGACCCAGCGGTTGCCGTGACGGACCCAGTACTTGCGGCCGATGACGGCCGGCTCGGTGTCCAGCCAGGCCAGCGTGGCCTCGAAGGCGCGGCGCGGCGTCGCGGCGCCCGGCGCCACGATCCAGTCGCCGCGCGACACGTCGACCTGGCGGTCCAGCAGCAGCCCGGCGGATTCGCCGGCCACCGAGGCGGCCACCGGCTCGCCGGCGCGGCGCAACTCGCCCACCACGGCCGTCTGGCCGCTCGGGAGGATCTGCACCTCGTCGCCGACCTGCACCTGGCCCTGCGCGATGCGGCCCCACAGCACGCGGGGGTTGTTGCCGGTGCCGTCGCCGTCCTTGGCCACGTACTGCACCGGCAGCGCCAGCGGGGCTTCGACGGTTTCCTGCACGGTGGGCAGCGACTCCAGCACCTGCAGCAGCGAGGGACCGTCGTACCAGTCGGCCTCGAGCGGCTGGGTCACGTTGTCGCCGCGCAGCGCGGAGACCGGCACCACCGCGGTCACGGCGATGCCGGCAGCCGTCGCGAATTTCTCCAGCGCGGCCGAGACCTTGCGGAACGCGTCGCCGGGATTCGCCGCGGCGTCGATCTTGTTGATCGCGAAAACGATGCTGGGCGCGCGCAGCAGATGGGCCAGCAGGCTGTGGCGGCGCGTCTGCGGCAGCAGCGGAACGTCGTCCACCGACAGGTCCAGCTTGGTCACGTCGACCAGCACCACGGCGGCATCGCTGCCGGCGGCGGCGGTGACCATGTTGCGGGTGTACTGCTCATGGCCGGGGGCGTCGGCGATGATGAACTTGCGCTGCTTGGTCGCGAAGTAGCGGTAGGCGACGTCGATCGTGATGCCTTGCTCGCGCTCGGCCTCCAGGCCGTCGGTGAGCAGGCTCAGGTCGATGGGCTGGCCGGCGGCGCGCTTGGCCAGCGTGTCGAGCTGGTCGGCCAGGATCGCGCGGCTGTCGAAGAGCAGGCGCCCGATCAGCGTGCTCTTGCCGTCGTCGACGCTGCCCGCGGTCAGGAAGCGCAGCGCGCGGTGCGTGGTGTCGACGTCGGATTGATGGATCTTGTGAACGGCGGTCATCGGAACTCCTGCCGGGCCGCCTCGGAGCGGCCCGCGCCCCCGTGGGGGCAGTGAACGTGGCGGACGCGGGGCGTGGCCCCGGGCGCGTCAGAAATAACCTTCCTTCTTGCGGCGCTCCATCGAGGCGTCGGAGGTGCGGTCGTCCATGCGGGTGGCGCCGCGCTCGGAGACGGTCACGGTCAGCGTCTCGGCCACGATGTCGGCGGCGCTGGCGGCCGGGCTCTCCACCGGGCAGGTGCAAGTCATGTCGCCGACGGTGCGGAAGCGCACCTGCGCGGTCTCGACGGTCTCGCCAGCTTCCGGCGGAGTGACGTCGGTCAACGGCACCAGCAGGCCCTTGCGGCGGATCACCTGCCGGTCATGCGCGAAGTACAGCGACGGCAGCGGGATGTTCTCGCGCGCGATGTAGAGCCACACGTCCAGCTCGGTCCAGTTGCTGATCGGGAAGGCGCGGAAGTGCTCGCCCGGGCGGATGCGTGTGTTGAAGAGGTTCCACAGCTCGGGCCGCTGCTCCTTGGGCTGCCATTGGCCGAAGCTGTCGCGGTGGCTGAAGATGCGCTCCTTGGCGCGGGCCTTCTCCTCGTCGCGGCGGGCGCCGCCGATGAGCACGTCGAAGCGGTGCTCCTCGATGGTCTCCAGCAGCGTCACCGTCTGGTGGCCGTTGCGCGATTCCAGGGGATGCGACAGGCGGATCGTGCCCTTCTTGATCGAGTCCTCGAGATGGCCGACGACCAGGCGCTCGTCCATCTCGGCGACGCGGCGGTCGCGGAACTCGATGACTTCAGGGAAGTTGTGGCCGGTGTCCACGTGCACCAACGGGAAGGGCAGCTTGCCCGCGAACTCGTTGCCGGCGATGCGGCGCTTGAAGGCCTTCTCGGCCAGGCGCAGCACGACGCAGGAATCCTTGCCGCCAGAGAACAGCAGGGCGGGGCGCTCGAAGGCCGCGGCGACCTCGCGCAGGATGAAGATCGCTTCCTCTTCGAGGTGGTCCAGATGGCGGTGGTCCGCCAGCGGCAGCAGTTGTTCCAGGTTCACGGGGGCGTTCATGCCGAGGCTCCGGAGGTCTCAGGGGAATCGGTGGATTCGGGGGTGTGGGTGGCGTGCAGGCCGCATTCCTTGGACGAGTCCTCCCACCACCAGCGGCCGGCGCGGAAGTCCTCGCCGACGGCGATCGCGCGGGTGCAGGGCGCGCAGCCGATGCTGGGCATGAACTGGTCATGCAGCGGGTTGTAGGGGACGTCATGCGCCTGGACGTAGTGCCAGACGTCGGCCCATGTCCACTCGGCGAGCGGATTGATCTTGGTGCGGCCCTGGCCATCGTCCTCGCGGAATGGGACCTCGGCGCGGTTGGCGCTCTGCTCGCGGCGCAGGCCGGTGATCCAGGCGCTGCGGCCGGTGAGCATGCGCGCCAGCGGCTCGAGCTTGCGCACGCCGCAGCAGGCCTTGCGCAGCTCGACGCTGCGGTACATCGGCTCCTCGCCGTTGGCGCGGACGAAGTGGACCACCTGCTCGCTGACCGGCGCGAAGACCTCGACGGCCAGACCGTAGCGCGCCTGGATGCGCGGGATCAGCGCCAGCGTCTCGGCGTGCAGCTTGCCGGTGTCGAGCGTGGCCAGCGCGATGGGCAGTCCGTGGCGCGCGATCAGGTCGGTGATGACCATGTCCTCGACGCCCAGCGAGGTCGACTGCAGCGCGCCGGGGCCGAAGTCGGCGGCGGCCTGCTTCAGCACCTCGACCGTGCGCGCGAGGCGCTCGTCGAAGCCAGCGGTCTTGCGGGCGTACAGGCCGATCGCGGAGCCGACCCCGGTGCCGGGCAGCGCGGACACGCCCAATGCGGCCGCGTCATTGCCGCCGATCGGCGTGAAGTCCAGCGAGGACAGCTCGCCGCTCATGCTCAGGCCTCCGCCTTCTGGCTCGTGGCGCCGGCTCGCGCGAACAGCGGACGGGTCTCGTTGACGTCGGCCTGGTAATGGCCGGGGAAGAAGGTCAGCGCGCGTTCGGCCGCTTCCAGGTTCTGGTCGCCGCGCAGCTGCACGGCGTCGACGCCGCAGCGCTGCAGCAGCGGCAGCATGTCGACGAGCACCTCGCCGATCGCGCGGACCTCGCCGGCGAAACGCAGCCGCGAGCGCAGCACGTGGGCCTGGCTGTAGGCGCGGCCGTCCACCCACTTGGGGAACTGCAGCACCACCAGCGCCAGCCGCGGCAGGTCGGCCTTGAGCTCGGTCACGTCGACGTCGTTGGGCAGGATCACGCCGGTGGCCAGGCCCTCGGGCCAGGTGTCGCGCACGGCATGCCACTGCTCCAGCGTCAGCAGCTTGTGGTCGGCGGCGGCGGGATGCGGCTGGGGGCCGTCCTCGCCCGCGCAGGTGTGCCAGGGGTCTTGGGCCTTGGAAACGAACTTCATGGTGCGGCGGCTCAGTCGGTGGTCTGCTTGGCGGTGGTGCGGCGGATGCGGTTGGTCGCCTGCTTGAAGGCGTCCAGGCCGATGCGGCGCACCGTCTGGAGGAAGCGCTCGCCGGCTTCGCGCTCGCGGCGGTAGGTTGCGATCACGGCCTCGACGGCGTCGGCCGCCTCGTCGGCCGCGAAGGACGGGCCGATCACCTTGCCCGGCACTGCGGCGCCCGACAGCGTCGAGCCGTCCGAGCCGCCCAGCGTGATCTGGTACCACTCGCTGCCGTCCTTGTCGACGCCCAGCACGCCGATGTGGCCGCTGTGGTGGTGGCCGCAGCTGTTGATGCAACCGCTGATGTGCAGGTCGATGTCGCCGATGTCCCAGAGCTCGTCCAGGTCCTGGAAGCGCTCGGTGATCTCGGCCGCGACGGGAATGGAACGGGCGTTGGCCAGCGCGCAGAAGTCGCCGCCGGGGCAGACGATCATGTCGGTCAGCAGGCCGATGTTGGGCGTGGCGAAGCCTTGCGCCTTGGCCGCTTCGTAGAGCGCGGGCAGGTCGCTTTCGCGCACCCAGGGCAGCAGCAGGTTCTGGTCGTGGGAGACGCGCAGCTCGCCATGGCTGAAGCGGTCGGAGAGGTCGGCGGCGGCGTCCATCTGCGCGTCGGTGATGTCGCCCGGCGGCAGGCCCAGGCGCTTGAGCGACAGCGTCACCGAGCGGTAGCCGCTGACGCGGTGGGCGTGGACGTTGCGCTCCAGCCAGCGGCGGTAGGCCGGGGCGGCGCCTTCGAAGATGTCGATGCCCGCGGCCGGGGTCACGCCTTGCGGCTCGACGAAGCTGGCGGCGACGCGGGCCAGTTCAGCCTCGGGAATGATCTGCTCGTGGCTGCCGGCATCGTCGTTCAGGATGGACTGGTACTCGGCGTTGACGGCGTCGAAGTAGGCCTGGCCTTCGGCCTTCACCAGGATCTTGATGCGCGCCTTGTACATGTTGTCGCGGCGGCCGAAGCGGTTGTACGTGCGCACGATCGCCTCGAGGTACAGCAGGATGTGCTGCCACGGGAGGAAGGGGTTGATCTCCTGGCCGATGATGGGCGTGCGGCCCATGCCGCCGCCGACGAAGACCTGGAAGCCGACCTCGCCCGCTTCATTGCGGCGCAGCTGCAGGCCGATGTCGTGCCAGCCGATGGCGGCGCGGTCTTCCTTCGCGCCGGAGATCGCGATCTTGAACTTGCGCGGCAGGAAGGCGAATTCAGGATGCAGCGTCGACCACTGGCGCAGCACTTCGGCGTAGGGGCGCGGGTCGATGAGTTCGTCGGCCGCGACGCCGGCGGTGACGTCGCTGGTGATGTTGCGGATGCAGTTGCCGCTGGTCTGGATGCCGTGCATGTCGACATCGGCCAGCAGGTCCATCACGTCGGCCGACTGCGGCAGCGGGATCCAGTTGAACTGCAGGTTCTGGCGCGTGGTGAAGTGGCCGTAGCCGCGGTCGTGCTCGCGGGCGATGCGGCCGAGCTGGCGCAGTTGCCTGGACGACAGCACGCCGTAGGGGATGGCGATGCGCAGCATCGGCGCGTGGCGCTGGATGTACCAGCCGTTCTGCAGGCGCAGCGCGCGGAAGTCATCGTCGGGGAGCTGACCGGCCAGATGGCGCTCGAGCTGGTCGCGGAATTGGGCCGCGCGGGCGTGGACGAACTGGCGGTCGAAATCGGTGTAGGCGTACATGGCGTCAGCTGGGCCCCGGCCGGGTTTCAAGAAGGGCCCGCCGCGTCATCTGACACCGCGGCTGGCGCCCTGGGCTGGCCGGGAGTCTGGACTCTATGAACGCTTTATATATATGAGAACTACAAATTCGTAGATTGCTTATGGCGAGATAAGCATATGAATGGAGCTGCAAAGGCGCTGGCGGCCGCCGGCCGCGTGCTCAGGCGGTCGCCAGGCGGCGCAGCGCGGCGAGCTGGTCCGCGATGCGCGGCGGCAGCGGCACGGTCCCGGCGAGGATCGCGCGAATCAGCGCGGCGTTGTCCGCCGGCTCGCAGGCGGTGGACAGCGGCCAGTCCAGATCCTCATTGCTTTGCGGATTGAGATCGATCGCTTGTCCGTCCGCGAAGCCTTGCAGATGCGCCTTGCGCCGCAGATGCAGATAAGCCTCGCCTTCACTGGCGCGCATCAGCAGCGCGCGCCCGCCGCCGGTGCTCAGGACGGGCAGCGCCGTCCCCATGCTGTCGACGTACTCGGGATGCGTCACCGCCACCACGCGCACGCTGCACCCGGGCAGCGGATCCAGCAGCTTGGCCACGCTGTGGCTGCTGTTGCGCAGCCCCAGCCGCGGACGCAGCGCCATCATCGCGTCGAGTCCCGGATGGATCGCCGCCGTCGGAAGGATGGCGAGCCGATCCGCTGCGAGCCGCTGCCCGGCTTCTTCGACGTCCCGCGCCACCGGCAGCCCCAGGGCCTCGAACAGCTCGAACGGACTGATGCGGCTGTCGAAGTCATGCCGGCCGTGGATCAGCACCGGGATGCCTTCCCGCGCCAGCAGCATCGCCACCAGCGGCATCAGGTTGGCCTGCTTGCGGGCGCCGTTGAAGGTGGGCAGGACCACCGTGCGCGGTCCCTCGGGGGCCGGGACGCGCGCCGCGCCGGCCTGCATGGCCTCGACGAAGCCCAGCAGCTCGTCCAGGCTCTCGCCCTTGATGCGCATCGCGATGAGGATGGCGCCGCGCTCCAGATCCGGCACGGTGCCGTCGAGCAGCTGTCCGAAGAGCTCGCGCGCCTGCTCGCGCGTCAGGTCGCGGGCGCCGCGCGCGCCGCGGCCGATTTCCTTGATGAGCGGGGCGTAGGGAGCGGAGTCCACGGCAGGTCGGTGCGAAGGCGCGGGGGCGGAACAAGCGCCGCATCTTAGCCAGCCCGGCGTCCGGGAACCCAGGAGGTGGAACGGCCCGCGCGCGGGCCGTTCCGCACCCGGGCGGCCGCGTCATCGGCCGCCCGGGCTCACGATCAGAACACCGAGCGCAGCACCACGCTGAACGCGCGGATGTTGGCCTTCTCCTTCGCCAGCTTGGCGCGGGTGAAGTCCGCGCCCAGGCCCACCGAGTAGGTGTCGTTCAGCGCGAAGGCGGCACCGAGGCCGAGGTAGGGCTGGACCGAGCGCTCGCGGGCGCTCTGGGTGGTGATCTTGTTGTCCCAGGTGCTGGCCTTGATCTGGTTCCAGGCCACGCCGCCGCGGGCGTTCAGGCTCAGCCGGTCGGTCAACGGGTAGCGATAGACGCCGCCGATGCCCCAGCCGCTGAGCTTGGCGCGGGCGCCGTTGACCTCGTCGCCGGCCTTGACGCGGGCGTAGTCCAGCCAGCTCGCTTCAACGCCCAGGCCGCCACCGAACAGGTAGCCCAGGCTCAGGCGCGAGTCGACGTCGGTGGCATCGCATTTGGGCAGGTCGCGGCACTGGCCGTTGACCTTGCCGGTGCCCAGCGAGGCTTCGAGATACACCTGCGCCTGCGCCGCGCCTGCGCCCACGGCCAGCGCGAGCACCAGAAGGGAAGGGAACGGAGAGAACTTCATGCGGGATTGCTTTCGTTGGATTGAAAAAGAAGCGCCAGCGCGAAGCTGGCGAATCGGATTCTTGAAAGGGCAACCCCGGGCGTAAATCGCATCCATCAGGCAGCGTGGCGTCGTGACTGACTCATGCAAGGGGGAAGGATCTGCGGGTGGGTGGAAGGCGGCGTTGACGGTATCTTCGGAGCGCAGACCGCGCACGCCAGCCGATGCACACGCACACGCAGACGCAGACGCGAGAGCGGACGAAAAAAAGCCGGTCCAAGGACCGGCTTGCTTGCGCGTGGAGCGCCGACGGGCAAAGGCGCTCAGGCGGCCAGCGGCGTGATCACCGGGGCCGGCGTGGCGGCGCCCGTGGCGATGCCGAGGCCTTGGGGCTGCGCCGGCAGGCCCAGTTCACCGAACAGGTCCTTCGGGTCGGCCATGTCCGGCACCAGCGCCAGGTCGCGGCCCAGTCCCAGGGCCAGCGCCCGGTCGCGCAGCCAGCGCAGCGTGGCGAAGTCCTCGAGCGCGAAACCGACCGAGTCGAAGACCGTGACCTCCTCCGCCGAGCGCCGGCCCGCGGCCTCGCCGCGCAGCACGCGCCAGAACTCGGTGACCGGGAAGTCGGCGGGCATCTGCTGCAGGTCGCCTTCGATGCGCGATTGCGGCTCGTACTCGACGAAGACGCTGGCGCGCTCCAGCACGCCGCGATGCAGTTCGGTCTTGCCGGGGCAGTCGCCACCGACGCCGTTGATGTGCATGCCGGGCTCGACCATCTCCGGCGTCAGGATGGTGGCATTGCGCTTGTCGGCGGTGACCGTGGTGACGATGTCGGCGCCGCGCACCGCTTCGGCGGTGTCGCGGCAGCGGACGACCGTCAGACCCTCGATGCGCGACAGGTGACGGACCAGCTTGTCCGTCGCCGCCGGGTCGACGTCGAACAGGCGGATCTCGGCGATGCCCAGCAGGTGGTGGAAGGCCAGGGCCTGGAACTCCGCCTGGGCGCCGTTGCCGATCAGCGCCATCACGCGCGAGTCGCGGCGGGCCAGGTGTTGCGCGGCCAGCGCCGAGGTGGCGGCGGTGCGCAGCGCGGTGCTGAGCGTCAGCTCGGACAGCACCTGCGGGGTGCCGGTCGCGACATCGGCGAGCACGCCGAAAGCCATCACCGTGGGCAGGCCCACGAGGTGGTTTTTGGGGTGACCGTTGACGTACTTGAAGGTGTAGAGCGCGGCGTCGGAGATCGGCATCAGCTCGATCACGCCTTCGTCGGAATGGTTGGCGACGCGGGCGCTCTTGTCGAATTCGGCCCAGCGGACGTAGTCGTCGGCGATGTAGCGGGCCAGGGTCCGGAAGCTGTGCGCCAGGCCGTCGTGGCGAACCACGCGGGCGACGTCGGAGGTGAGGAGCAATCGGGTCGTCATCGGCCGTCTCATGGCAGTGGAGATGCCTCCATTCTTCGGATCCGCGTGTCAGCAGGAAGCCAAACAACTGATCAATAATCGAAGCCGATTGGGCATTTCGGCAGCGGCGGCTGTCGAAATGACGTGAAATCCGGGTTAACCCTGGGCGCTGTACGCGCATCCGCGCCGGACATGCGCCACGATGGTGCGGCCCGGTCGCGACTTCCGGGAGCCTCCATGGACACGCTGGACCATCAACTCATCGCGCTGCTGCGCCAGGACGCGCGCGCCAGCATCGCGACGCTGGCGCACAAGCTGAAGGTGTCGCGGGGGACGGTGACCAACCGGCTGACGCGCCTGGAGGACAGCGGCCAGATCGTCGGCTACACCGTCCGGCTGCGCGCCGACGTGGCCCAGCCGCACATCACCGCCTGGATGAGCATCGCCGTCGAGGGCAACCGCACCCGCGAGGTCGTCGGCATCCTGCTGGGCGAGCCCGGCGTGGCCGGGCTGTTCGACACCAACGGCCGCTGGGACCTGCTGGCCGAATTGCGCGCCGACAACCTCAGCGAGCTGGCGGAGATCCTGGAGCGGGTGCGCCTGATCAAGGGCATCGGCGCGACCGAGACCAGCATCCACCTGCAGACCTACAAGCTGTCCTGACGCCGCGTCCGGCCGCGCCAGGCCGCGCATCACGCGTTGCGTCAGCGTTTCGCGGGCGGCGCGTCCTCGTCGGGTTCGGGCGCGTCGGGCTCGAGTTGGAAGTGGCCGTCGCGCAGTTCCATGCGGGTGCGCTGCACCACCGGGCGCGGCGCCGGGCAGTCGCCTTCGTTGAAGCGCAGCACGATCTCCACGCGCGGGCCGCGGCCGGGGCTCAGCACGCTGACGCCCGAGGTCTGCGGCGCCGCGCCCGCGCCGCAGGCCTGCGGACCGGGCTTGTCGTCGAAGCCGAGTTCGGCGCCAAGCTGCAGTTCGCCGTCGCGCTCCAGCACCAGGCGCTCGCTGCGGCTCTCGCGGCCGCGGTCCTGGTCGTGGCGCCGGCTGCGCAGGATCCAGCGCTGTTCGTCGAGCTGCAGCAGTTGCAGGTCCTCGTCGCCCGAGCCCGGCGCGCCGGCCATCAGGAGTGGGCCCTTGGCGCGCAGGCGCCAGCGGCCCTGCGCGTCGGCGGCCAGCACCGCCGCGCCGAGCGCCGGCACGCAGGCGGGGCAGCGGAACTGCTCGCGCGGTCCGGGCGTCAGCTGGTAGACCAGCATCAGCTTGTCGACGTCCTGCTCGACGTAGCGCGCGCGGAAGACCTCGCGCACTTCGGCGCGCAGGGTCGGCGAGCGGCCGCCGAAGAAGGCGGCGACGCGCGCATCGCGCCAGCTGCTGCCGCCGTAGACCATCTTCATCGCGAGCTCGGGCTTGGGCGGTTGCTCGATGGCCACGGGGAGCTGCGCGAGCGCGTTCGCGGCGGCGAGCAGCAGCGGCGCGGCGGCGCCCAGCGCGAAGGCTCGGGACGAGACAGGGAGGAAGGCGGGGCGTTGGAACACGTCGGCGGCGAATCGGAGGTACCAGGGGGCGATCATCGCCGAGTGCTGGAGTGAAGGCGGGGCAGGGCCGAGGTAGGGCCAGGGTTGAGGGCCGGGGCAAGGGCCTGGGTGAGGGCCGGAAGCAGGGGCGGGAAGGCGGCGGTACAGTCGCCGCCCATGAGCCGTTCCGACACCTCGCCGCCGGTGATCCGCAGCCTGCTGGAGACCGACCTCTACAAGTTCACGATGTGGCAGGCGATGCTGCACCGGCATCCGCAGGCGCAGGCCGAGTACCGCTTCGCCTGCCGCAACACGCCGCAGTACCCGCTCGCGACGCTGCTGGCCGACCTCGAGCGAGAACTGGACCACCTGTGCGCGCTGACCTTCAGGCCCGACGAGCTCGACTACCTGCGCGGCCTGCGCTTCATGAAGCCGGACTTCATCGACCTGCTGCGCATCTTCCGTTTCCAGCGCGATTTCATTTCGGTGCGCGCGGACGGCGAGCGGCTCGAGATCATCGTGCGCGGCCCGCAGGTGCATGTGATGGGCTTCGAGATCTTCGTGCTGGCGATGGTCAACGAGCTGTACTTCCGGCGCTTCGATGCCGCGCCGGCGATCGAGGAAGGCCGGCGGCGGCTGAGGCGCAAGGTCGAGACGGTCCGTGCCTTCGTCCGTGACGAGGCGCCGCGCCGCCACCCGTTCCAGTTCTTCGACTTCGGCCTGCGCCGGCGTTTCTCCGGCGCCTGGCACGAGGAGGTGCTGCGCACGCTGCGCGACGAGCTGCCGGAGACCTTCCGCGGCACGTCCAACGTGCTGCTGGCCAAGGAATTGGGGCTGGTGCCGATCGGCACGATGGCGCACGAGTACCTGCAGGCCTACCAAGCCACCGGCGTGCGGCTGCGCGACCACCAGAAGGCGGCGCTCGAGGACTGGGTGCAGGAGTACCGCGGCGACCTGGGCATCGCGCTCACCGACGTGATCGGCATGGACGCGTTCCTGGCCGATTTCGACCTGTACTTCGCCAAGCTCTTCGACGGGCTGCGCCACGATTCGGGGGATCCGGTGGAATGGGGCGAGAAGGCGCTGGCGCACTACGAGCAGCTGCGCATCGACGCCAACACCAAGCGGCTGGTGTTTTCCGACGCGTTGGACATGCCCAAGGCGCTGGCGCTGTACCGTCATTTCGCGGACCGCGTCCAGCTGGGCTTCGGCATCGGGACCCAGCTCAGCAACGACATGGGGCTGCCGACGCTGAACATCGTCATCAAGCTGACCCACGTCAATGGACAGCCGGTGGCCAAGCTCTCCGACAGCCCCGGCAAGACCATGTGCGAGGACCAGACCTTCCTGGCCTACCTGCGGCAGGTGTTCAAGGTGCCGAGTCCGCGATAGGCGCTCGCGTCCTGCGACGGCGGTGGCCGTGCTCAGTCCCGGTGCGCCGTGATGCGATGGATCACCGGGCCCGCCAGCAGCGGCGTGGGCTTGCCCTCGACCCAGTCCCGGTGCCCCGCGCCGTAGAACGGCGACATCGGATGGCCGCTCTGCCCGCCCGCCATCGACAACCAGCCTTGTTCCTCGCGGCCCGGCGAGACGACCAGCCGCTCCGACTGCCCGAAGGCCGGCCCGGCCACATGCGGCAGGTTGCTGTCGCCCGACTGCGGCACCGACGGCATGTCCAGCCAGCGCGACAGCGCCGGGATCGCCTTGGCCAGCGGATGCTGGATGCGACTGGCGTTCTGCGCGCCCCAGGTGGCACCGCCGAGGTTGCCGTCCGGCGCGATTTCGCGGGCCGCGGCGTCCAGTTGCGCCAGCAGCAACGCATCCCAGCTCGCGTAGGCCGCCGGCAGCAGGTGCACGGGACGCTCGTCGAGCGCGCGCGCCGCGCTGTATTCGAACTGGTTGCGCCAGCGGATGCGGCGCTTCGGGTCGAGCTGCCGATCGCCCAGCGCGGGCAGCGTCCACGCCTCCCACAAGGTATCGAGCACCCGCAGCCGCGCCTGGCGCACCAGGCGGTAGGCAGCCGAGTCCGCGTCGGCGCGCCCGTTCCAGTTCTCGAGCAGCTGCACGAACGCACGGTGCGTCGGATGGGTCGCGGCGTCGCTGCGCGCCACCGCCAGCAGCCGAGCCGCCCAGGTCTTCATGAAGCGCGCCTCGTCGTCGTGATGGATCGCGCCGATCGAGGCTTCGTCGTGCTTCTCGCGCGCCGCGAGCCGGTCGCGGATCTGTTGCGCGCGGGCGCCGAGATCGAAGCCGCCGTCGCCGAGCAACTCGCCGGGCGCGCCATCCAGCTGGCGGTTGTTGGCGGTCCACAGCTGGCCTCGCGCCGGCGAGAGCACCTGTGGCGCCCGGTCCGGATCGAGCCACTCCCGGCGCATCGCGCCCGGCGCGACGAAGCGCCCGAAACCGTCCGGCAGCCCCGGCTGCGCCCACAACCGACCGGCGATGGTCCAGCCGATCTGGCCGTCGCGGTCGGCGGCGATCAGGTTCTGGTGCGGCATGCCGGCGCGCTGCGCCAACGCCAGCGCGTCGCTGACATGGCGCATCCGCAGCATCCGGTCCAGCTCGAGGTTGTAGGCCGCGCCCTGATGCGCGACCCAGTGCAGCGCGAAGCGGCGCTCGCCGTCGCTGGTCACGATCGGCGCGCCGTCGATCTCGCTGACCGTCATCGTCACCGCGGGACCGCCGTGGACTTCCAGGGTCTCGGTGTGCGTCGAGGTCTTGGCGTCGGGCGGCACCTCGACCCAGTCGAACCACTGGCCGTAGGCGTTCGTGAAGCCCCAGGCCACCGCGCCGTTGCTGCCGACGACCATCGCCGGCAGGCCCGGCAGCGTCACGCCGGCGGCGCGCAGGCCGTTCGCGCCGCTGCCGATCTGGAACTGCGCGCGGTACCAGATCGCCGGCACGCCCAGGCCCAGGTGCATGTCGTCGGCCAGGATCGCGCCGCCGTGCGTCGAGCGCGAACCGGCGACCGCCCAGTTGTTGCTGCCCAGCACCGGCGGCTCCGCGCGGGCGCTCGCCGGCGAGGCCGCGGGACCGGGGACGGACGCGCTGGCCGGCGCCTTGGGCGCTGGAGCGCGACGCAGGTCCAGCTGCTCGGGCGTCGGCATCGGCGGCGGCGGCAGCTGGCTGCCGTCGAGCGCCGCGTCCCAGCGGCCGCCCCGCGGGCTGAGCCAGTCGAAGACCGCGTCGCCGGCGCGCTCGCGCAGCACCGCGCGCTCGAAGCCGGCCTCGAAGCTGGTCCCCTGCAGCATGAAGTACATCTCCGCGATCACCAGCAGCGAGTCCACCGGCGTCCAGTCCTGCGGCCGCGCGCGCAGCAGCAGGTAGGGCCAGGGCCGCATCGGCAGCGCATGCAGCCCGGCGTTGACGCCCTCGGTGTAGGCCAGCAGCAGCAGCCGGTCCTCGCCGGAAAGCTGCTCGAAGCGATCGGTCAGCCGCGCCCGCAGCCGATGCACGCGCCGCGTGCGATCGCGCTCCAGCGCCTTGTCCCCGAACAGCGCGGACAGCTCGCCGGCGGCCGAGCGGCGCGTCAGGTCCATCTCGAAGAAGCGTTCCTGCGCATGGGCGAAGCCCAGCCCGCGCGCCACGTCCAGCCGCGTGCGGCCCTCGACGACCAGCGTGCCGAGCGCGTCGCGGCCCAGGCTCACCGGCGCGCTCAGGCCGGGGATCGCGGCGTCGCCGTCGAGCTGCGGCAGGCTGGCGCGCACGCTGGTCCAGACGCCGAGCGCCAGCGCGATCAGCAGCAGCGGCAGCCCGATCAGGGCCCGCACCAGCCAGCGTCGGGGCGCGCCGGGTCGGCGGTGGCTGTCCTTGGCGCTCTTGTCGTTCATCGATGGGCTCTCCGCTTGCGGGCCGGGATTGTGCGTGCGCCTGGCAACAGGATCGCTACAGCGTTTCCCTAGAATCCCGCGCCATGTTCCGAGACGACCGCGACCCTACCAAATCCGCCGGCCTGCCGCCCGTGCCGTCCCGTCGCCGCTGGCTGCTTGCCGCCGGTGCCGCCGGCCTGGGCGTGCTGGGCGGCTGCACGACGCTGTCGCCCACCAGCGCGCCGACGCCGGTGGTGACCACGCCCGACCCCGAGCTGCCCACGCCGGTCACGCCCAAGCCGGTGCCCAAGCCCCCGCGCCTGGGCCTGGCGCTGGGTGGCGGCGCCGCGCGCGGTTTCGCCCACATCGGCGTGATCCAGGTGCTGGAGGAAAACGGCATCAAGGTCGACCTGGTCTGCGGCACCTCGGCCGGCAGCCTGGTGGGGGCGCTCTACGCGGCCGGGCGCAGCGGCAAGGAGCTGCAGACCGTCGCCGAGGCGATGGACGAGGGCGCGATCACCGACTGGACCTTCCCGATGCGCGGCCTGATCCGCGGCGAGGCGCTGGCGCGCTACGTCCGGCAGATGACCGGCAACCGCGGGCTGGAGCAGCTGCCGCTGCCGCTGGGCATCGTCGCGACCGACCTGGGCGACGGCTCGCCCATCCTGTTCCGCCAGGGCGACGTGGGCACCGCGGTGCGGGCGTCCAGCGCCGTGCCGGCGGTGTTCCAGCCGGTGAAGATCGGCAACCGCGAGTACGTCGACGGCGGCCTGGTGGCGCCGGTGCCGGTGCGCTTCGCGCGGCAGATGGGCGCGGAGCTGGTCATCGCCGTCGACATCGGCGAGCCGCCCGATCCCAAGATCCCAGGCGACGCGATGCGCATGCTGCTGCAGACCTTCTCGATCATGGGCAAGTCGATCAACCAGTACGAGCTGCAGGGCGCCGACGTGGTGCTGCGGCCCAAGCTGGACGGCTTCAGCGGCTCGGACTTCAGCACCCGGCGCCGCGCGATCACGCTGGGCCGCGAGGTGGCGACGGCGATGCTGCCGGAGATCCGCCGCAAGATCGCCGCGAAGACGCGCTGATCCGCGGGAGCGGGGCGTCTAGAGGCGCTCGCCGCGCGCGCTGGCCTCGATCAGCTTGTTCAGCCGGGCCAGCTGGGTCTCGGGCTTCTTCGCGCTGAGGATGTGCCAGATGCTGGTGCGGCGGTAGCCGTCCGGCTGCTGCTGGAAGAAGGCCCAGGCGGCCGGATGCCGCATGAAGACGACCTCGTGGGCCGGCGTCAGTTCCACCAGTTCCTTGGGCTGCTCGAACGCATAGACCCGCGAGCGCTCCTCCTGGCGGCGCTCGAAGGCGGCCAGCCCGGCCGGCTTCATGCGACCTTCCTGGATCAGCGCCTCGGCGCGGGCGATATTGACCGCGCTCCAGATCGACACCGCCTTGCGCGGCGTGAAGCGGATCTTGTAGCGCTTGTCGTCGATGCGGGTGCGCACGCCGTCGATCCAGCCGTGGCAGAGCGCCTCGTCGACCGACTCCGGCCAGGCGAGGCTGGGTTCGCCGGTGGCGCGCTTGTGGAAGCCGACCACGACCTCGGTGGCCGTGGCGGCGTGCTGGTCGAGCCAGTCGCGGAACTCGGCGGCGCTGGCGAAGAAGATCGGGGTGCGGGTGGCCATGGGCCGCGAGTATGCCCCGGTGCCGGGCTCGGCCTGGCAGCAGCGCCGGTGCCCGTGGCGCGCGTTTTGCCCTTGGACAGGAAGCGCCGGTCGCCGTCGGCCCGCGAGGAGGGGTTGGGGTCAGCTTTTTGCGTACGTGTACGCAATGACGAAGGTCCCGTCCCGCGCGGGTTCACGAGGATTGGATGCGGTCGCCAGCGTGAGATAACGTACGCCGACAATAACCTTTGGATGCAGGAACGCCGTGGCACACATCGATCAGCACACCGACCGCGAGCGGCCCCGGCTGCGCCGCGGCCCCGCCGAGATGGCCGCGCTCAAGCGCGAGATGCTGGAGCGCGCTCGCAAGATCTACCGGGACGAAGGCGTGGAGGCGCTGAGCATGCGGCGCCTGGCGCAGGAGCTGGGGATCTCGACGATGGCGATCTACAGCTACTTCGAGAGCAAGAAGGCGCTGCTGGACGGGCTGTGGATCGAGGTCTTCGAGGCGCTGACCGACGAGCTGCTGGACGCCTCCAAGGACCAGCGCGCCCCGCGCAAGGTGCTGGAGGCGCACACCCGCTGCCTGCTGGACTTCTGGGAGCGGCATCCGGAGCAGTTCCGGATGATCTACATGTCGCTGACCCAGACCGGCTCGCTCGAGGAGATCGGCCAATCGCAGCAACCGGTCTACAACCGGCTGCTGGGCCTGATGCGGGAGCGGGTGGCGGCTTGCGCGCCGGAGGGCTTCGAGCCCGATGAAACCGCGATCCGGCTGATCTGCGACCAGATGTCGGTGCGCACCATGGGCTACCTGATGATGGTGATCGGCCTGCCGCGTTACCCGCTGTACGACCGCGAGGCGCTGCGCGAATTCACCGTGCAGGGCGTGCTGCGCGACGTGGCGGACCAGTTCGCCCGCTTCGCCTCGGGGGCGAACGCGGCGACGCCGGTGGTGTCGTCCGGCGACTGATCCGCACCAAAAAAAAGCCCAGCATGAAGCTGGGCTTGAAGGGCACTTGGGAAGCCAAGCTTCCTTGGGTACCGAGGAGACAACCGTTGCGGCAACTCTCGGAACGCTCAGGCCGTGGCGCGCTTGGCGGTACGGGTGGCGTTCTGGGTGGCCTTCACCGCCGTGCTGGTCACGGCGTTGAAATTCGATTCAGCGATCTCGGAGGCCTGCTTGGCAGCCTTGTGCAGGCTTTCGTAAGCGTTGTTGGCCGCGGCGACCGCCGACTTCACCAAAGCAACAGCATTTTCCGTGCCAGCCGGGGCGTTCTTGGTCGCGTTGTCGACGACGGCGCCGAACTTGACCTGGGCGTCGGCGACTTGCGACTCGGCCAGCTTGACGAATTCCGACGAGGTCGACGAGGCGATGTCGTACAGGTGACGGCTGTAGGCGACGGCCTTCTCGGCGGTCGGTTGCAGCAGCGAGGCCTGCAGGGCCCACAGTTCCTGCGGATCCTTGACCGTGATGGCCTGCTGGGCGGTTTCGGCGGCTTCGCCGAGCGCGGTCTTGGCGACCTGCAGGTTCAGCTCGACCAGCTTCTCGTAGCCTTCGAAGGCCTTGGCCGTCAGGCCGAACAGGGAAGCTTGCAGGTTCTTTTGTTGGTCGAGCACTTGGTCAGCGGTCAGCATGCGAGATCTCCTTTGAGAGTGATGTCAGCCAGGGGAAATGCGGCAGGCTGAGCGCCGTTGCTGACCTTTGTTGCGGTGCAGCATGAACTCAGTATAGGACCGTCGACGACGATTGCAAGCACTTTTTGTGCATCGCAGCAAAATCCGGGAAACCGGCCTGACGGCGCGGCACGGCGGGCTCTGCTAGCGTCCCGGACCATGCTTGCCTTCCATTACGACCATTTGACGCTGGCCCTGCCGCCCGGGCATCGCTTCCCGCAGTCCAAGTACCAGATGCTGCGCGAGCGGGTGGAGCGCGAGCCCGGCGTGATGCGGCCGCGGGTGGCCGAGGCGGCCGGGATCGAGGCGCTGGCGCTGGTGCACACGCCGGACTACATCGACGCCGTGATGCACGGCACCCTGAGCGCGGCGGCGCAGCGCGAGATCGGCTTCCCCTGGGGGCCGGCGCTGCCGCGGCGCTCGCTGTGCTCGGTCGGGGCGACGATCGCGGCGGCCCGGGGCGCCCTGGAAGAGGGCGTGGCCGCCAGCCTGGCGGGCGGGACGCACCATGCGTATGCGGACAAGGGCAGCGGCTTCTGCGTCTTCAACGACGTGGCGGTGGCCGCGCGCCTGATGCAGGCGGAGTGGCACCGCCGCCATCCGGGGCGCCCCGGCCTGCGGGTGCTGGTGGTGGACCTGGACGTCCACCAGGGCAACGGCACGGCCAGCATCTTCCAGGACGACGACAGCGTGTTCACCTTCTCCGTCCACGGGGAGAAGAACTTCCCCTTCCGCAAGGAGGCGAGCGACCTGGATGTCGGCCTGCCCGACGCCTGCGGGGACGCGGTCTACCTGGACGCGCTGCAGACCGCGCTGGCCGAGGTCTGGCGGCGCCTGGCCGACCGCCCGCCGGGGCTGGCCTTCTACCTGGCCGGCGCCGATCCGCACGAGGGCGACCGGCTCGGCCGCCTCAAGCTCAGCGCCGACGGGTTGCTGCGCCGCGACCGGATGGTGCTGGACGCGCTGGTCGAGCGCCGCATCCCGGTGGCGCTGAGCATGGCCGGCGGCTACGGCGAGGACCTGGCCGTGACCGTCGAGGTGCAGATGCGCACGCTGGGCGCGGCGGCGCAGGCCTGGGCGCGCTGGTGCGACAGTAGCCCGCGCGACACCTGACCCCGCGCGGCGGTGGAAGAATCGCCGCCATGTCCGCCAACCGCTCCGACGCCTCCACGCCCGAGCCACGCCCGGCCCCCGAGCCGCGCCAGGCCTTCGCCCGTTTCCAGCCGGTGCCCACGCGCTGGATGGACAACGACGTCTACGGCCATCTGAACAACGTCGTCTACTACAGCCTGTTCGATACGGCGGTGAACCGCTATCTGATCGAGCAAGGCGCGCTGGACCTGCACCATGGCACCGTCATCGGCCTGGTCATCGAGACGCACTGCAACTTCTTCGCCTCGCTGGCCTTCCCGCAACTCGTGGAAGCCGGCCTGCGGGTGACGAAGCGCGGCCGTTCCAGCGTCCGCTACGAGATCGGCCTGTTCGCCGAGGGCGAGCCGCTGTGCGCCGCGCGCGGGCACTTCGTCCACGTCTATGTCGACCGGGAGACGCGCCGCCCGGTGGACGCGCTGCCCGACACCTACCAGCAAGCGCTGCGAGCGCTGGAGATGCCATGACCCTGCCCGACCCGCTGCCCAATCCGTTCACGCCACCCACGCCCGAGCAATCCGCGGCGGTGGACGCCGCCATCGTGACCCGCCACTCGATGCGCGCCTTCCTGCCCACGCCGGTGCCGCGCGCGCTGATCGAGGAACTGCTGGCCGTGGCGGCGCGGGCGCCCTCGGGCACCAACACCCAGCCCTGGCAGGTCCATGTGCTCACCGGCGGCGCGAAGGACAGGCTGGTGGCGCGCATCCAGTCGGTCTACGACGACCCGGAGGAACTGGCCACCCACAGCGAGGAGTACGCCTACTACCCGCGCGAGTGGGTCTCGCCCTACATTGATCGCCGCCGCAAGGTCGGCTGGGACCTGTACGGACTGCTGGGCATCACCAAGGGCGACAAGCTGCGCATGCATGAGCAGCACGGCCGCAACTACCGCTTCTTCGACGCGCCGGTGGGCCTGATGTTCACCATCGACCGGGTGATGCAGCAGGGCAGCTGGCTGGACTACGGGATGTTCCTGCAGAACATCATGGTGGCGGCGCGCGGCCGCGGCCTGCACACCTGCCCGCAGGCGGCCTTCACCCAGTTCCACCGCGTGATCGCCGAGGAATTGGGCCTCGCGCCCAACCAGCAGGTGGTCTGCGGGATGTCGCTGGGCTACGCGGACCCGGCGGCGATCGAGAACACGCTGGTCACCGAGCGCGATCCGGTGGCCGCGTTCACCCGCTTCCTCGAGTGAGGGACACGCGGACGCCGAGGTGGGCGATCCGCGTGCAGCCTCCCGGGACCCTCGGCCTACAGTTGGCGCTTTCCTGCACGGAGATGCGCCCATGAGCAAGCCCAGCGTCCTGGTGGCCCGGAAGACCTTCGACGACATCGTCGACCGGCTGCGCCCTCACTTCGAGGTCGAGGCCAACGACAGCGACACGGGCTGGTCCCAGGACGAACTGATCCGCCGCCTGCAGGGCAAGGCCGGCGCGTACATCGCCGGCGGCGACCGGATCGACGCGAAGCTGCTCGACGCCTGCCCCCAACTGAAAGCCGTCTGCACGATGGCCGTGGGCTACAACAACATCGACGTGGCCGCCTGCACCGCGCGCGGCGTGGTCGTGACCAACGCGCCGGACGTGCTGACCGAAACCACCGCGGACTTCGGCTTCGCGCTGATGATGGCGACCGCGCGCCGCATCACCGAGAGCGAACACTTCCTGCGCCGCGGCGAGTGGAAACAATGGTCGGTGACCATGTTCGCCGGCGCCGACGTGCATGGCGCGACGCTGGGCGTGCTCGGCATGGGTCGCATCGGCGCGGCGATCGCGCGGCGCGGGCACCTGGGCTTCGGCATGCCGGTGCTGTATCACAACCGCTCGCGCCTGCCGGCCGACCAGGAAGCACCGCTCGGTGCGCAGTGGGTCGAAAAGGACGAATTGCTGCGACGCGCGGACCACCTGATCATCGTGGTGCCCTACAGCGCGTCGTCGCACCACCTGATCGGCGAGCGCGAGCTCCGCTTGATGAAGAAGACAGCGACGCTCACCAACATCGCGCGCGGCGGGGTCGTCGATGACGCGGCGCTCGCGGCGGAGCTCAAGGCCGGCACCATCGCCGCGGCGGGCCTGGACGTGTTCGAAGGGGAGCCGACCGTGCATCCCGACCTGCTCGCGTGCGAGAACGTGGTGCTCACGCCCCACATCGCCAGCGCCACCATCGCGACGCGGCGGGCGATGAGCAACCTCGCCGTCGACAACCTGATCGCAGCGCTCACGGGTGGGGTGCCGCCGACGGCGTTGAATCCGGAAGTGCTGCGGGGGTGAGGGCGCCTACCTGCGATGGACGGCGCGCTGGCCGCCATGGCATGGGGCCGCAGGCGGCAAGCGCCTGAACCCCAAGCCATGCCGTCCCCCACCATCGGCGTCCTGCCACGGCTTGGGTGTGGCGGACTGCATCGGTTGTGGGTGTGGCTTGCGGGAGGGGCGGCTGGCGCTGAGAGAATCGCTCGATGACTTTCGTTGACCTGCTGCATCTCGCCCTCTCCGGGGTGATCGTGATCCTCCTCATCGCCGTCTGGCTCGCGCTGCGACGACAGTCCGGCGCGGATCCAGCGGCGGCCATGGGCCCGCTGGTGCAGCAGTCCGGGGAACGGCTGGAGCGCCTGGAGCGGGCGCTGCGCGATGAGCTGGGTCGCGTGAACACCGGCCTGCGCGAGGAAGTCGGCCGCGGGAACGCCGGCCTGCGCCAGGAGACGCTGACCACGCTGACCCAGTTCCAGCAGGCGCTGTTGACGCAGGGCGGCGATACGGCGCGCTCGCAGAACGAGCAGATCGACGCCTTCCGCGTGCAGCTGGCGCAGCTGCAGCAGTCGCTGGCGCAGCAGGCCGCGACCGCGCGCGAGGCGCAGGACGCCGCCGCCGCGCGCACGACCACGGTGCTGACGGAGCAGCTGCAGGCGCTGGCCCAGCGCAACGAGGCGGGTCTGGCGGAAACCCGTCGCACGGTGGAGGCCCGGCTGCAGTCGATCCAGCAGGACAACGAGAAGAAGCTCGAGCAGATGCGGGCGACCGTCGACGAGAAGCTGCACGCGACGCTGGAGCAGCGCCTGGGCGAGAGCTTCAAGCAGGTCGCCGAGCGGCTGGAGCAGGTCTACCGGGGCCTGGGCGAGATGCAGACGCTGGCGCGCGATGTGGGTTCGCTGAACCGGGTGCTGACCAACGTCAAGACGCGCGGGATCTTCGGCGAGGTGCAGCTGGCGGCGCTGCTGGAACAGGTGTTCACGCCGGAGCAGTACGCGGCCAACGTCGAGACGGTGCCGGGCAGCGGCGGGCGCGTCGAATTCGCGCTGAAGCTTCCCGGTCAGCGCGACGACGGCAAGCCGATCTGGCTGCCGATCGACGCCAAGTTCCCGCGCGAGGATTACGAGCGCCTGCTGGAGGCACAGGAGCGCGCCGACGCGCCGGCGGCGGAACTGGCCGGCCGGGCGATCGAAACGCGGCTGCGGCTGGAAGCCAAGACCATCCGCGAGAAGTACCTGGGCCCGCCGCACACGACCGACTTCGCCCTGCTGTTCCTGCCCACCGAGGGCCTGTATGCCGAGGCGCTGCGTCGCCCCGGCCTGAGCGAGGCGCTGCAGCGCGAGCACAAGGTGATGCTGGTCGGCCCGACGACGCTGCTGGCGACGCTGTCCAGCCTGCAGATGGGCTTCCGCACGCTGGCGCTGGAGAAGCGCTCGGCTGAGGTGTGGGAGGTGCTGTCGGCGGTGAAGACGGAGTTCGGCAAGTTCGGCGACGTGCTGGCCAAGACGAAGAAGAAGCTCGAGGAAGCGAGCAACACGATCGATGCCGCCGAGGTCCGCACCCGCGCGATGACCCGCCGGCTCAAGACGGTCGAGGCGCTGCCCGAGGACCAGATGTCCCGCGTGCTGCAGCTCGGCGCCACGGACGCGCCCGACGAGGAAGGCGCCGCCGGATGAGCGACAGGCCCGGCTCGACGCCCCCGCGTGCGCCCGGGCCCGCGCCTGTCGGCACGAACGCCGACGCGATCGGTATCCCGCAGCCGCCGGTGGCGGGATACACCGGCCTGAGCGTCGGCTTCGCGGCGGTGATCGCCTCGCTGGTGGCGGTGCATGCGTGCATGGCCACGACACGGGTCGCGGCGACGCTGTGGGTGCTGCACCAGGGCTACGGTGGTGGTTTCGTCGGCGTGCTGCTGAGCCTGTTCGCGGTCGCGCCGCTGGGGCTGTCGATGTGGGCCGGCCGGCTGGCCGACCGCCACGGCTTTCATCGGCCGGTCGGCATCGGCGTGGCGATGGCCTTCGCCGGCGCGGTGCTGGCGCTGGCCGCGCAGCTGCTGGGCTGGTTGTGGCTGCTGGCGCTGGGCTGCCTGCTCTGTGGCGGCGCGGTCGCCGTCTCGGCGGTCGCGATCCAGCGCGAGGCCGGCCTGATGGCCCGCGATGCCTCGCAGCTCAAGCGCGTGTTCAGTTGGGTGGCGCTGGGGCCGGCGCTGTCCAACGCGCTGGCGCCGGTGATCACCGGCATCGTCATCGACCTGGCGGGCTTCAGCGCCGCGCTGGTGCTGTCGACCCTGCTGCCGCTGGCGGCGTGGGCGGTGGCGCTGCGCGTGCCGCGGCAGGCCCCGGCGCCGCTGGCGACCGGCGCCAAGCCGCGACCCGCCTGGGACCTGCTGAAGGACCGCGGCCTGCGCAACCTGCTGATCGTCAACGTCGCGATGTCCTCGTGCTGGGACGCCCACAGCTTCGTTGTCCCGGTCGTCGGCCACGCGAAAGGCTTGTCGGCCTCGAGCATCGGCCTGGTGCTGGGCAGCTTCGCCGCCGCGGCGACGCTGGTCCGTCTGGCCATCGTGCGCTGGGCCCATCACATCGACGAGGTCAAGGCGCTGCGCGCGGCGATGGCCATCGCCACAGTGACGCTGATCGTCTATGCCTGGCTGCCCGGCACGCTGGGGCTGATGGCGGGCTCGGCGGTGCTGGGGCTGGCGCTTGGCGCGGTGCAGCCGATGGTGCTGGCGACGATGCACCAGGTCACGCCGCCCGACCGACATGGCCAGGCGCTGGGGCTACGGATGCTGGCGTCCAACGGCGCGACGGTGGCGATGCCGCTGGGCTTCGGCGCGCTGGCCGCGATCAGCGTCGCGGCGGCGCCGCTGTGGCTGATGGCCTCGGTGCTGGTGGGTGCGCAGTTCGCCGCCAGAGAGATGGGCCGCTCGACGCGCTGACACCCTCACTCGCCCGGCGCCATCGCGACCTGCCGGCGTGCCTCCTTGTGCTTCATCGCCACATACTCCTCGAGCGACTGCTCATGCAGCTGGCGCGCATAGCGCTCGGTCGCCGCGAACCAATCGCGCAGGCGCCGGTCCAGCCGCTGGTCGGAGGGCGTGGACAGCGTGTCGAGGTAGGACTCGATCGCGAGGAAATAGCGCATCGTGTTGCGTTCCGCGATGCCCTGGATGCCGCCGACATAGCGCGGCTGACCATCGTCCTCGCGGCCGACCACGGTGAAGCCGACCTTGTCGCGGCCCGAGGTCGCCAGATAGGCGTTCGTCGCCACCCGCGCGGCGAAGTTGTTCATGTAGGCATACCGCAGCCGCACGAAGCTGCGCCTGGCGTCCAGCGGCACCGCCTCCAGCGTGAGCCGGTAGTGGCTGGTCCCCATCGGTCCCTTGTTCGCGCTCATCTCGACGAGCAGGTACTGCGGCTGCGCCGCCAGCACCTGGAAGCGGAAGTCGAGCGCATAGGCATCTTCGATCGGCTGGTCGAACTTGCGGCCGATCGCCATGTGCAGCGTCGCGCCCGGTGCGGCGTCGTCCTCGACCGCGCAGCGCTTGACGTTGGCCGGCAGCGTGAGCACGTCGCACCACGCCCCGGCGTCGCGCAGCGCGCCCGCCAGCGTCGCGAAGTTGTGCTGGACGACGGCATGCATCTCGCCGGTCGGCCGTTCGGTGTCGTTCACCGAGCTCAGGACGATCGGCCGCTGGAAGGGGCTACGCGCCAGCTGCGGCGCGAGTTGCTCGTACTGGGCGCGCAAGCCCGCGCCTTGCTGCGCCGAGACCTCCGTCGCGAGCAGCAGCAGCCCCAGCAGCAGTGCCGCATGGGACAGCCAGAACATCACGCCATGATGGCCGGGGCCGTGGCGACCGTGCCTCGGACGCCCGGCATGGAAGAGGGACGGGAGGGAACGCATGGCGAACTCCATCGCTCGACCGAAGGGTCGTTGATCCACCTTAAGGGCGGGGCGGGGGGAGGTCTGTCGGACAAGGCCGCATCGCGTCGTCGGGCCGGCGCGCCCCGCGCACGCGGTGTTGGGAAGCCGGGGGCCTTCGCCTAGGATGCGGCGCGGCGATGATGCGGGCGGAGCAATGAAGCCGCCCACGGGCGCGCCATGAAGCGAGGGACGATGACACGCGAGATGAGGGCTGGATCGAACGGACCGCGAGGCATGCGGGCCCCGCAACGCGGCGCGCTGCGATGGCCTTCGCGCTGGGCCTGGGCCCAAGCGGTGCTGGCGTTGGCGGTGACGGCGGTCGTCGCGCTGCTGTGGTTCGCGCGCCCGCAGGCCGGACCGATCGCGCGGCTCGACGGCCTCGTGCAGGACGCGCAAACCCAGTGGCGCGGTCGGCTCGCGCCCGGCACGACCTATCCGATCACGCTGGTGCAGTTCGATGACGCCAGCGCCGCGCGCTTCGGCAGCACGGCGCCGGCGCGACCGCTGCTCGCCGAGGCGATCGCGCGGGTGCAGGCCGCTCAGCCTCGCCTCATCGCGATCGACCTGCCGATGCAGGGCGCGCGGCCCGACGGCGACGCCGCGCTGGCGGCCGCCATGCGCGGCGGCGCGCCGGTGCTGCTGCCGTTCGCGCTGCCGACCACCACGATCTCCGCGGCCTCCGCCTCGCCCACCGCCCCCTTGCCCCCAGCCGAAGCGCCGGCACTCGAGCCAGCCGCGGCCGTACCGCCCGCGCTGCGCGCCCAGGCCTTCCTCAACGTCGAGGGCGAGCCCCGCAGCGCGCTGCGCCCGACGCGCGCGGACGCGCCGCCGGAGCCGCTGCTGTCGGCGGCGAAGTCGCTGGGCCATGTGCAGCTGGTGCGCGAGGCCGACGGCGCGGTGCGTCACGAGTTGCCGGCCCTGCCGCTGGACGGCGCGGCCTATCCGTCGCTGGCGCTGCGCATTGCCGGCGACGCGATGCGCCAGCCCTGGTCCGAGGCGACGCTGCGCTGGAGCCGCGACCTGCGCTGGGGCACGCTGCGCGTGCCGCTGGACCTGCTGTCGCGCCAGGGCTTGAATCCCTACGGCCCGGCCGGCACCTTTCCGTCGGTGTCGCTGGCCGACCTGGTCGACGGCAAGGTGCCCGACGAGGCGCTGCGCCACCGCATCGTGATCCTGGGCGTGTCGGCGCGCGGGGCTGGCGCCGCTACTCCCACACCGTTCGACGCCGGCCTGCCCGACGCGGAACGGCTCGCGACCGTCGTCGACAACCTCCTGACCGGCCGCACGCTGACGCGACCGTCCTGGGCTCCGCTCGCGGAACTGGCCGCGCTGCTGGCGCTGCCGCTGCTGTGCGCGGCGCTGCTGGCACGCGGCCGGTTGTGGCTCGGACTGCTTGGCGTCGCGCTGCTGGTGGGCGCAGGCCTGGCCGCGGCGCAGTGGGCCTTCGAGGACCGCTTCCTCGTGCTTGCGCTCGGC
Source organism: Mitsuaria sp. BK041 (assembly GCF_014193085.1). Taxonomy (NCBI): domain Bacteria; kingdom Pseudomonadati; phylum Pseudomonadota; class Betaproteobacteria; order Burkholderiales; family Sphaerotilaceae; genus Roseateles; species Mitsuaria sp. BK041. Next base: position 919,708 of record NZ_JACHYT010000001.1, read on the forward strand.
CATCCGCTGCTGGCGGTCGCCGCGGCGAGCGTGGGCGTGCTCGGCCTGCGCGGACTTGCCGCCTGGTCGCGACGGCGGGCGGCGTGGCGTCGCCTGAAACTCAGCGAGGAACGCCATGTGCTCGCCGCGCAGGGCGCCAACGACGGCCTCTGGGACTGGGACATCGCGACGGACCGGCTGGAGGTGTCGGCGCGATGGCTGGCGCTGATGGGCGACGCGGCGAGCGGTGCGGGCGGCGGCAGTGACGCAGCTGTCGGTGCCAGTGCCCGTGCAAGCGCCGCTGCTGGCGCTGCTACCGGTGCAGGTACTGATGCTGGTGCCGGTGCCGGTGCCGGTGCCGGTGCTCGGTCGAACGAACGGCCGGACGGCATCGCGCGCTTCACGCGTCCGTTGGACGACGCGGCCGCCGGCCTCTTCCGCGCTGAGCTCGACGCGCACCTGCAGGGCCGCAGCCTGCAGTTCCACCATGTCCTGCGCTTCGAGCAGGGCGGCCAGCGGCGCGCACTGCTCGCGCGCGGCGTCGCGGTGAGGCGCGACGGCAAGCCGGTGCGCATGGCCGGCGCCCTCACGGACCTCAGCGAGCAGGAGCGTCTGCACGAGCAGGCTGAGCAGGATGCGCTGCGCGACCGCCTGACTGGCTTGCCGAACCGAGCGCTGTTCATGGAGCTGATCGCGCAGCGCCTGGCGAATCCGATCCCCGGCGTGCCGATCGGCCTGGTGCTGCTGGGCCTGGACGATTTCCGCGCGTTCGCCGAGCGCCAGGGGCCGGTCGCCGCTGACGCGGTGCTGGTCGAATGCGCCCGGCGCCTGGCCGGCGGCACGGGCCGGGTGGCGCGCGCGGGCCGCGTGGTCGCGCGGCTCGGCGCGGACCAGTTCGGCGTGCTCTTCGACGCCCGCATCGAGGCCGGCGCGCTGGTCGACCGCGTGCCCGAATGGGCGCTGGCGCGCATCGAGGAGCCGTTCCTGTTCGAGACGATCGAGGAAGCGAGCGCGGGCTCGAGAACCGGCGCGCACCGCCTGACCGCCAGCGCGGGGTGGGCCTTCACGGGGCAGGGCAACTTCAGCCCGGACGACCTGCTTGCCGCCGCCGAAAGCGCGCTGGCTCGCGCCAAGGCCGCCGGCACAGGCCACGCGCGCCTGTTCGACCCGACGCAGCCGCGCGTCGAGGCGTCCCGGCGCGCGCTGCGCGAGGACCTCGAGCGCGGCCTGCAGGCGGGGGAGTTCCAGCTGGACTACCAGCCGATCGTCAGGCTGTCGGACCGCGCGCTGCTCGGCTTCGAGGCGCTGATCCGCTGGCGGCATCCCAGCCGCGGCCCGGTGCTGCCGGACGACCTCATCCCGGCGGCGGAGGAGAGCGGCCACCTCATGGCCATCGGCCGCTGGACGCTGATCGAGGCCGCGCTGCAGCTGCGGCGCTGGCGCGAGATCGGCTTCAAGGGCGAGGTCGCGATCAACCTGTCGGCCGCGCAGCTGGCGCAGGGCGACGTGCTGCTCGCCGACGCGCGCGATGCGCTCAAGGCGCTCGGCGAAGTGTCGCCTTCGCAACTGCGCCTGGAGGTCGCCGAGCGCGCCGCGATGGCCTGGCCGCAGCGCCACGCCGAGCTGCTGCAGGCGCTGGCGGGCCTGGGCTTGCGGCTCTCGATCGACGACGTGGGGAGCGCGCAGTCCTCCCTGGCCCATCTGCACCGCTTCCCGGTCGACACGCTGAAGATCGACCGGAGCTTCGTCACGCGGCTGGGCGAGGGCGGCGAGGCGCTGGAGGTCGTGCGCACGATCGGGGGCCTGGCCCGCGCGCGCGGCTGGCGGACCTTGGCCGAAGGCGTCGAGACGCAGGCGCAGGCCGCGCTACTGGAAACGCTCGGCGTGGAGATGGCACAGGGCTGGCTGTTCGCCCAGGCGCTGCCGGCGGAGGACGCCCGGCGCCTGATCCAGACCGTGCCGTGGAAGAAACCGGCGGCGCCGCCGCCGCCGACCCGGTCTCAGGCCATGCCCTGATGCCGCAGCAGCGCGTCGATCCGCGGCTCACGGCCGCGGAAGGCCTTGAAGTTGTCCATCGCGTCGCGGACGCTGCCCATCGACAGGATCTCGTCCAGGTAGCGCCGGCCGGTCGCCGGGTTGAAGACGCCTTCCTCCTCGAACGCGCTCCAGCAATCGGCTGACAGCACCTCGGCCCACTTGTAGCTGTAGTAACCCGCCGCGTAGCCGCCCGCGAAGATGTGCGAGAAGCTGTGCTGGAAGCGGTTGAACGCCGGCGGCGGCAGCACCGTCACCTCGGCCCGCACCTCGTCCAGCACTTCCTGCACCCGGGTCTCGGCGCCGGGCTCGGCATGCAGCCGCATGTCGAAGAGCGCGAACTCGATCTGGCGCAGCGTCTGCAGGCCGGCCTGGAAGTTCTTGGCCGCCAGCATCTTGTCGAACAGCGCCCGCGGCAGCGGCTCGCCGGTGTCCACATGGGCCGACAGCTGCTGGATGACCTCCCACTCCCAGCAGAAGTTCTCCATGAACTGGCTGGGCAGCTCGACCGCGTCCCACTCGACGCCGGAGATGCCCGACACGCCCAGTTCCGCCACGCGCGTGAGCAGGTGGTGCAGCCCGTGGCCGCATTCGTGGAACAGCGTCGTCACGTCGTCGTGGGTGAGCAGCGCCGGCTTGCCGTCCGCGCCCTGCGGGAAGTTGCAGACCAGGTGCGCCACCGGGATCTGTTCGGCGCCGCTGCCGGTCAGGTCCGGCCGCGCCCAGCGGCTGCGCACCTCGTCCATCCAGGCGCCGGGGCGCTTGCCGCTGCGCGCGTACAGGTCCAGGTAGACCTGGCCGATCAGCTGGCCGTCGCGGCGCAGCTCGCAGAACTGCACCGACTCATGCCAGACCGAGGCCTGGGCCGGCACCAGCTGCACGCCGAAGAGCCGGTCGACGATGCGGAACAGCCCGTCCAGCACGCGCGGCAGGGTCAGGTATTGCCGCACTTCCTGGTCGGAGAAGGCGTAGCGCGCCTCCTTCAGCTTCTCGGAGACATAGGGCAGGTCCCAGGCCTGCGGATCGTCCAGGCGCAGCGCGGCCTTGGCGAAGTCGCGCAGCTCGTCCAGGTCGCGCTGCGCATAGGGGCGGGCGCGGGTCGCCAGGTCGCGCAGGAAGCTCATCACCTGCGCCGGCGAGCTCGCCATCTTGGGCACCAGCGAGGCCTCGGCAAAGTTGGCGAAGCCCAGCAGCTTTGCCTCTTCCTGGCGCAGCATCAGCAGTTCCTGCATCAGCGGGCCGTTGTCCCAGTCGGGCTTGTCGCCGAGCTCGCTCGCGCGCGTCACGTAGGCGCGGTACAGGCGCTCGCGCAGCGCGCGGTCCTCGGCGTACTGCATCACCGGCATGTAGACCGGGAAGTGCAGCGTCAGCTTGTGCGCGTCGGCATCGGCGTGGCCGTCCTTCTCGGCGGCGGCGCGCGCGTTGGCGACGACGTCCGCCGGCACGCCCTTGAGCTCGGCGGCGGTGGCGAGGTAGCTCCAGCCGTCGGTGGCGTCCATGACGTGCTCGGAGAAGGCCTGGCCCAGTTCGGCGCTGCGCTCCTGGATCTTGGCGAAACGCGCCTTGGCCTCGCCCTGCAGCTCGGCGCCGGAGAGCACGAAGTCGCGCATCGCGTGCTTGAGCAGCTGGGCGCGTTCGGGCGTCAGGCCCGGCTGCGCGGCGATCGCCTTGTAGAGCGCGTACAGCGCCTCGTTGGCGCCCAGCGCGGTGTGGAACTCGGTCACTGCGGGCAGCATCGCGTTGTAGGCCTCGCGCAGCGCCGGCGTGTTGGCGACCGCGTTCAGGTGGCCGACGGCACCCCAGGCGGTGCCCAGGCGCTCGGTGGCGACGTTCAGGGTGCGGGAGAGGCGTTCGTAGTCGGCCGGCGCGCCGGGCGCCGTGACCTGCTCGAGCGCCTGCTGGGCCTGGGCGAGCAGCTCGGTGATGGCCGGCTGGATGTGGGACGGGTCGATCGCGGCGAAATCAGGCAGCGGCGCGGTGGACAGCAGCGGGTTGGCGGCGGTCGGCGCGGCGGCCGAAGGGGCGGAGGAGTCGGTCATGCAGGCCTCGTGAGTCTGACGAAATGCCGGGACAGTGTCTCAGCCTTTCGCCCGCGGATGCGCGGGAGCTCTCTATCGTGGGGATAGGCCGCAGGCTATCAAGCCCGCGGCTCTCCCGATCACGAGGCGCGGATTGTCCCAGCGGCCTCCGCAGTCAGAAGGTTTCCCAGTCGCCGTCGTCGGCGGCTGGCACGGGACGCGGCGGGGGCGCCGCGACCGACGGAGCGGCGGCGGCTGGCTTCGGCGTCGGCGGCTTGACGGTGCCATGCGCGGCGCCATTCGCCCCGGGCCGGACCGCCTTCATCGGCGCGGGCTGGGTCGAGGCCATCTTCGTCACCGCGCCGGGCGCGGTCGATGCCGAGCGGGGCGATGCCGTTGACGCCGCCGACGCCGCCGAGGTGGCCGGCCTCGCCGCCGGCGCGCGAGCCGCGGCCTGAGCCGGCGCCGCCCGCTTCACCCCCTCCATCGCGTCTTGCCCGAGCCGGAACACCGACACGATCTCCGTCAGCCGATGCGCCTGGTCCTTCAGGCTCTCGGCCGCCGCCGCCGATTCCTCCACCAGCGCCGCGTTCTGCTGCGTCATCCGGTCCAGCTGCACCACCGCGTCATTGACCTGCGCGATGCCGGCGCTCTGCTCGGTCGACGCGGCGGTGATCTCGCCGATGATGTCCGTCACCCGCTGCACGCTGTGCACGATGTCGTTCATCGACTCGCCCGCCGCCTGCACCAGCCGCGACCCGGCCTCGACGCTGGTGACGCTGGCGCCGATCAGCGCCTTGATCTCCTTGGCGGCCTCGGCACTGCGCTGCGCCAGCGAGCGCACCTCGCTCGCCACGACCGCGAAACCGCGTCCCTGCTCGCCGGCGCGTGCCGCCTCCACCGCCGCGTTCAGCGCCAGGATGTTGGTCTGGAAGGCGATGCCGTCGATGACGCCGATGATGTCGTTGATCTTCTTGGAGCTGGCGTTGATCTCGTCCATCGTCGAGACCACCTGGCCCACGACCTCGCCACCGCGCGCCGCCGCGCTCGACGCGCTCGAGGCCAGCTGGTTGGCCGTCTGCGCCGCGTCGGCGGTCTGGCGCACCGTCGCGGTCAGCTCCTCCATCGACGACGCCGCCTGCTGCAGGTTGGACGCGGTCTCCTCGGTGCGCTGCGACAGGTCCTGCGAGCCGATCGCGATCTCGCTGGACGCGGTGGTGATCGAGTTGCTGGCCGAGCGCACGTCCAGCAGGATGCGCTGGATCTTCTCGGCGAACAGGTTGAAGGACGACGCGATGCGCCCGACCTCGTCCCGGCCGCCGGCCGGCAGGCGCTGGGTCAGGTCGCCGTCGCCGGCGCTGATGTCGTCGAGCGCGGCGCGCACGCGGTCCACGCCGCGCAGCATCGCGCTGATCGTGCCGGTCATCGCCAGCGCGGCGATCGCCATCATGACCAGCGCCGTGATTACCGCGGTGCGCAGCAGCGCGCCCAGCGAGGCCAGCGCCTCGTCCTTCTTCGCCGCGACGAACAGCTGCCAGTCGGTGTCCGCGATCGGGGTGCCGCTGATCAGGAAGTCGTCCCCGCCGACCCGCGCCTCGGCCCAGCCGGCCTGCGGGTCCAGCGCGGTCGCCAGCGCCTGCGGCGTCAGCTGCTCGGAGATCGCCGTGGCCGCCTTCAGCGCCAGTTGGGCGTCGGGGTGCGCGACGATCTTCCCGTCCTTGGACATCAGGAAGGCGAAACCGCCGGGCGTCGGCTTGATCGCCTGGACCGTGGCGACGACGTCGTCCAGGAAGACATCGGTGGCGACCACGGCCTTGGTGCCGCCGCCGCTCTTGTCTGCCGCCGCGAAGGTCACCACCAGGCGGCCCTTGGACGCGTCCATGTAGGGCGCGGTCAGGATCGTTCCCGACGCGGAAGCGGCGCCGGTGTACCAGGGTCGGCCGGTGGGGTCGTAGTCGGCGGGCAGGTTCTGCGGCGTGTTGAAGACGATCTTCTTGTCCGCGAAGCCGACGTAGGCGGCCTCGAGCCGGCCGGACTTGGCCGCCTGCTGCAGCAGCGGCACCGGGTCGGCGGCGCCGACCGCTGGCTGCAGCGAGGCCACGATGTCGCGCTGCGCCCGCACCCATTGCCGGATCGCGTCGCCGCGCGCCGCGGCCAGTTCATCCAGGGCCTGGGAAACCTGCCGGTGGGTGTGGCCGCGCACCGTCACGTAATTGGCGACGGTGATCGCCAGCAGCGTCAGGGCGACGATGCCCACGCCCAGCGAGATCAGTCGGGTCTTGATCGAGTCGAACATGAACGGGCTCCGTGTCTCGTCGGCGCCGGGCGTGTGCCGCTCTCTGGCGCGTGCCTCCACGATTCGCTCTCTCGGTCTTTTTTCCTGCTCCGGCACCCCTCAGGGCAGGGCGCGCGCCCGGCAGGAGAAACGCCCGGACGGTGCCGGGCGTTGCGCGCGATCAGGCCGTGGTCATCGCATCCATCAGGCCCATGTCCGCGCTGGACATCAGGCCCTCGATGTCGATCAGGATCAGCATGCGCTCGGCGACCGCGCCGATGCCCATGATGAAGCTGGTGTTGACGGCGCTGGCGCTCAGCTCGGGCGCCGGACGGATCACGTCGCGGTTCAGCTCCAGCACGTCCGACACCGAGTCGACCACCGCGCCGACGACGCGGTTCTTGACGTTCAGCACGATGACGACGGTGAAGCTGTTGTACTCGGCGGTGGCGCAGCCCAGCTTCAGGCGCAGGTCCACGATCGGGACGATCACGCCGCGCAGGTTCACCACGCCCTTGATGAAGTCGGGCGCGTTGGCGATGCGGGTCGGCTGCTCGTAGGAGCGGATCTCCTGCACCTTCAGGATGTCGATGCCGTACTCCTCCTGACCCAGGCGGAAGGTCAGGTACTCGCCGCTGGCGGGCGCGGCGCTGACGCCTTGCGGGACCAGCGCGCCGGAGTTCGCTTGCATGACTTGCGTGCCGGTTTGTTGAACGATTTCCATGTGTTGACCTCGTGCGGCGGATTAGAAGGTTTCCCAGTCGCCGTCGGCGGCGGTGGTGGCCGGCACAGCCGGCGGCGGAGTGAACGGGGCGGGCGCGGCCTTCGGGGCCGCGGGCTTGGGAGCGGCGGGCTTGAGCGCGGCCCGGGCCGGCTTGGCGGCCGTGTTTGCGGCCGTCTTTGCGACGCCATGGGCCGGCGACGCCAGCGGCTTCGCGGCAGCCACCGGCTTGGCGGCTGGCGCCGTGGCGGCGCTGAACGACGCGGCCGGCCTGGCGCTGAAGGTCGTCGACGCGGACGTGACGCCCGACGACGACGAAGAAGACGGCGACGAAGAAGACGACGACTTCGCGGTGAACGCGGTCGCCGACAGCGCGCCGGCGCTGCCCGACACGCGGAAGCGGTCGACCACGGCGCCCAGGCGCTCGGCCTGGTCCTTCAGGCTTTCGGCGGCGGCGGCGGACTGCTCCACCAGCGCGGCGTTCTGCTGCGTCATCTGGTCCAGGTTGCTCACGCCCTGGTTGACCTGGCTGATGCCGTCGCTCTGCTCGCTGGAGGCGGCGGTGATCTCGCCGATGATGTCCGTCACCCGCTGCACGCTGGAGACGATGTCGCTCATCGTCGAGCCCGCTTCCTGCACCAGGCGCGAGCCGGTTTCCACGCGCTCGACGCTGGCGCCGATCAGGGTCTTGATCTCGCGCGCGGCCTCGGCGCTGCGCTGGGCCAGCGAGCGGACCTCGCCCGCCACCACCGCGAAGCCGCGGCCCTGCTCGCCGGCGCGGGCGGCTTCCACCGCCGCGTTCAGCGCCAGGATGTTGGTCTGGAAGGCGATGCCGTCGATCGTGCCGATGATGTCGCTGATGCGCTTGGAGCTGGCGTTGATCTCGTCCATCGTCGAGACCACCTGGCTCACCACCTCGCCGCCCTTGGCCGCCGCGCCCGAGGCGGAGGAGGCCAGCTGGTTGGCGGTGCGCGCCGAATCGGCGGTCTGCTTGACCGTGCCGGTCAGCTGCACCAGCGAGGAGGCGGCCTCCTGCAGGTTGGACGCGGTCTGCTCGGTGCGGCTGGACAGGTCCTGGTTGCCGGTGGCGATCTCCACCGAGGCGGTGCGGATCGAATCGGCCGCGGTGCGCAGCTGGCCGACCATCGCCTGCAGCGCTTCCTGCATGTGGTGCAGCGAGCGCATCAGCTTGGAGGCCTCGTCCACGCCCTCGACCGGCTTCATCTCGCGCGACAGGTCGCCCTCGGCGATGGCCTCGGCGAGCGCCTCGGCCTCGGCCAGCGGCGCGCAGATGGTCTGCATGTTCAGCAGCGTCAGCGGCACCACGACGATCGCCGCGAACACCAGCACCAGGCCGAAGGTCCAGAGCACGCCGCCCTGCGTCTTCTCGATGCCGGCGCGCATGTCCTCGGCCTGGGCCTGCATGCGCTTCTCGACTTCGTCGAGCTGCTTCTCGGCCTGCGCGACCTGCTCCTTGGCGGGACCGAGCAGCCGGTCCGCCACGGCGGCGTGGTCATAGGCGCCGGCCTCCAGCTGCGACACCACGTTGGCTGCCTTCTGCGCGTAGGCCTCCAGCGAGGCCTTGATCTGCATCAGCACGGCCTTGTCGTCGTCCGGGCTCAGCACCGCGACGGCCTCGAGGTGCTCGGCCGCGGCCTTGCGCGAGGTGTCCCAGGCCGCATGGGCCTGCTTCACGGCCTCGGGCTTCTCGTAGTTGATGATCATGTCCTTCTCGTAGCGACGGATCTCTCCCATCGCGCCGTGAAGGGCGCCCACGCGCTGGCCGCGGGTCGCGGATTTCTCCAGGAACTCCTGGGTCTGGCCTCGCATCGACTGCATGCCGAACAGGCCGACACTGCCGACCACCATCAGCAGCGCCAGCACGATGCCGATCGCGCCGATCATGCGGGTCCGGATGCTGAATTGACGCATCAACGCGCTGAAATTCATGTCTACCTCTTATGCGTTGCGCATCGGCCGCCCGGCCGATGCCCACGTGACTTCAATGGCGCTCAATGACGTTCAATGGCGCGAGCGGCGCACCAGGCTGCCCACGTCCAGGATCAGCGCGACCCGGCCGTCGCCCATGATGGTGGCGCCGGAGACGTCGGTGACCTTGCGGTAGTTCGCCTCCAGGTTCTTGACCACGACCTGCTGCTGGCCGAGCAGCTCGTCCACCAGCAGCGCGACGCGGCCGCCCTCGGCCTCGACGACGACCATGATCGAGCTGACATGCTCGAAGTCGAAGCGCGGCACGTTGAAGACCTGCTCGAGCTCGACGACGGGCATGTACTCGTCGCGGACCTCGACCACGCGGCCGGAGCCGCCGACGGTCTTGATCGTGTCGGCCTGCACCTGGAAGGACTCGACCACCGAGGACAGCGGCAGGATGTAGACCTCTTCGCCCACGCCCACGCTCATGCCGTCCATGATGGCCAGCGTCAGCGGCAGCCGCACCGAGACCTTCATGCCGTAGCCTTCGGCGGAGTCGATCTCCACCGTGCCGCCCAGCGAGGTGATGTTCTTCTTCACCACGTCCATGCCGACGCCGCGGCCGGAGACGTCGGTGACCTGGTCCGCGGTCGAGAAGCCCGGCGCGAAGATCAGGCCCCAGACTTCCTGGTCGGTCATGGAGTCGGGCGCGTCGATGCCTTTCTCGCGGGCCTTCCTGATCAGCTTCTCGCGGTTCAGGCCGCGGCCGTCGTCGCGGACCTCGATGACGATGGAGCCGCCCTGGTGGGAGGCGACCAGCGTGATCGTGCCCTGCTCGGGCTTGCCCTTGGCAAGGCGATCGGCCGGCGACTCGATGCCGTGGTCGCAGCTGTTGCGCACCAGGTGGGTCAGCGGGTCGGTGATCTTCTCGACCAGGCCCTTGTCCAGTTCGGTGGCTTCGCCCTGCGTGACCAGCTCGACCTTCTTGCCCAGCTTGGCCGCCAGGTCGCGCAGCATGCGCGGGAAGCGGTTGAACACCACCGACATCGGGATCATGCGGATCGACATGACCGATTCCTGGAGGTCGCGGGTGTTGCGCTCCAGGTCGGCCAGGCCGGAGGCCAGCTGCTGGTACAGGCCCGGATCCAGGTTGCGGCTGTTCTGCGCCAGCATGGCCTGGGTGATGACGAGCTCGCCCACCAGGTTGATCAGCTGGTCGACCTTCTCGACCGACACGCGCAGCGTGGACTGGTCCGGGCTGGCGCCGCCGCCGGCGCGCGGGGCGACGTCGGTGCGGGCCGGGGCCGCCGGCTTGGCGGCCGGGACCGGCACGCTGGCCTTGGCGGCCTCGGCGGCCTTCGCCTCGGCGGCGGTGGCCTCGGGCACGCCCGGGGCGTCGTCGAAGAAGCCGTAGCCGGGGTCCTCGTCCTTCTTGGTCTCCAGCGGCGCGCCCGGCGCGCCTTCATGGAAGCCGAAGCCCTCGGTCAGCGGCATCAGCTTGACCTGCTCGCGCGAGACGTGGAAGGTGAACAGGTCCAGCAGGTCGTTGTCGGTGCTGCTGGTCAGGACCTTGAACCGGCGCATGCCGTCGGCCGGGATGCCGCCGTCCAGCGGCTCGATCGTGCCCAGGTCGGTGATTTCCTTGAACAGCTCGACCAGGTTGTCCGCCTGCGCCGTGTTGCTCAGCGGGCCGACCAGCAGCTCGAGCTGGCGCACGGTGGACTTCAGCGGCGCGGGGGCCGCGGCCGCGGGCGCCGGGGCGGGCGCGGCGACCGGGGCCGGCGCGGCCGCGGGGGCGCGGGTGCCGTCCAGCGTGCCGCCTTCCACCAGCGTGCGGATGCTGCTGAGCAGGGCCGAGGTGTCCACCGCGTCGGCGCCCGAGCCCTGGTGACGGGCCAGCTGCGCCTTGAGCGCGTCGCCCGACTGCAGCAGCACGTCCACCATCGGCGAGGTCGGGGCCAGTTCATGACGACGCAGCTTGTCCAGCAGCGTCTCCATCTGGTGCGTCAGCTCCGCCACGTCGTTGAAGCCGAACGTCGCCGCGCCACCCTTGATCGAGTGGGCGCAGCGGAAGATGGCATTCATCTGCTCATCGTCCGGGTTCTCGATGTCCAGGTTGAGCAGCAGCTGCTCCATGTTGTCGAGGTTCTCGCCGGCCTCTTCGAAGAAGACCTGGTAGAACTGGCTCAGGTCGATGCCTGCGCCGAGATTTGCGCCTTCGGAGGTCATATCTCCCATGAATCTCTCCAGCTCGCCTTCAGCGGATCACCTTGCCGATCACCTCGATCAGCTTGGCCGGGTCGAAAGGCTTGACCAGCCAGCCCGTGGCGCCGGCGGCGCGGCCGGCCTGCTTCATCTGGTCGCTGGACTCGGTGGTCAGGATCAGGATCGGCGTGGTCTTGAACTTGGGGTTGTCGCGCAGCTTCTTGGTGAGGCTGATCCCGTCCATCCGGGGCATGTTCTGGTCGGTCAGCACCAGGTCGAAATCGCGTTGCGACGACTTCTCCCAGGCGTCCTGCCCGTCCACCGCCTCCACGACGTTGAAACCCGCATTCTTGAGGGTGAACGAGACCATCTGGCGCATGGAGGCCGAATCGTCTACGGCGAGGATCGAGGGCATTTTTGGTTCTCCGGATGACAAGCGGTTTTCGGGTGGACCTGAAGATTCTTGAGGGCCTTGACGGCGATCTGCCGACAGCGGCCGGTGTTTTCGTGACCTAACGGACGGAACGACGGAACATCGTCAGAACAACTCGATCGATCCCGCGTCCATCTCGTCCTGGGTGACGGGATTGGGACGCAGCGGGGCGGTCTCGACGACGGCCAGGCCGTCCTCGTCCTCCCCGAAGGTGTCGCGGGCCAACTGGTCCGAGCAATTGCGCAGCCGCTGGCTCGTGTGCGCGATCAGCTGCGTGGACATGTCCTGGAACTGCAGCGCCGTGATCGCACCGGCCAGATGCAGCATCAACTGCTGCAGCGCGTCCTGGTCCCGGGCCTCGGGCAGGCGCTCGCGCATCTGGTCGACCAGGCCCGACGCGCCGAAGAAATGCGTCGACAGGGCCTCGCAGGCATCGTCCAGCAGACGCTGCAGGCGCTCCAGGTCGTTGTTGACCGTCATCAAGTGGTCCTGCAGCTCGGCAGCGGCCAGCAGCGGCATCAGTCCGCTGCCTTCCGGCTCGACCGACGTCTCATCGATATGCATCTTGGCTCCACATAGGGCGTCCTGGTGCGTCGTCATGTCTGCCCAACTCAAACATGCGCCCGGACTTGTCGGCTGGCAAGAATCTTCGGCTTTTGCCACGCATCTGTCGACGGGACTAACCGTGCAAAGTAGTCCCATTAGCTTGGATCGACTGGACGCTGACAAATCTCGATAAGGGTAAACCCAAGACTCTACGGTTTCCAGATCAATAAAACCCAGGGGTCTCCTGCACAGATGAGGGATGCGCGACAAACTTGGCATACTCGCGCCCATGCCGACTCTCCCCCTGGCCGAGCGCTGTCTGCGCCTGCTGCATATCGAGGATTCCGACCTGGATCACCAACTGATCCTGGCCCAGCTGCAACGGGCCGGATTGCGTTTCGAAATCACGCGGCTGGACACGCTGCCCGATATCGAGGCCGCCCTCGACCGGACCTGGGATGCGGTGATTTCCGACTACAACCTGCCGGGGTTTTCGGGGCTCGTCGTGCTGGACATGATCAAGCAGCGGCAACTGGTGCTCCCGTTCGTGCTGGTGTCCGGCGAGATCGGCGAGGACACGGCCGTCGCGGCGATGCGCACCGGCGCGTCGGACTACCTGCTCAAGAACAACCTGGCGCGGCTGGCGCCGGCGCTGCTGCATGCGATCGAGTCCTGCGAGGCCCAGCTCGCCCGCCAGGAGGCCGACCGCGAACTGCTCAAGTCCAAGCAGCAGCTGCACGAGCTGGCGGGGCACCTGCAGACCAGCGTCGAGATGGAGCGGGCCGCGATCGCGCGTGAAATCCACGACGACGTCGGGGGCTCGCTGACGGCGCTCAAGTTCGACCTGGCGTGGATCGCGCGCCACAGCAAGGACGAGGACGTGCAGCAGCGGGTGCAGTCGGCGCTGGAAACGGTCACCAGCGCCATCGAATCGAGCCAGCGGATCATGCACAACCTGCGTCCCGCGATCCTGGAACAAGGATTGCTGGCAGCGGTGCAGTGGCTGGCGGCGCGCTTCGAGCGCCGCACCGGCATTGCGACCTCGGTGCGGCACGTGGGTGACCAGTTCCAGTTGCCGGCCGGCGTGCCGCTGGTGGCTTACCGCTGCGCGCAGGAGGCCTTGACCAACGTGTCCAAGCATGCCGGCGCGACCCGGGTCGAGGTGGAGTTGAGCATGGAGGGCGGCGTGCTGACGCTGGAGATCAAGGACAACGGCCACGGCATCGCGCCGGGCGACCTGAGCAAGGCCCGCAGCTTCGGCATCCGCGGCCTGCGCGAGCGCGCCGCGACGGTGGGCGGCTGGGTCGATTTGAGCAGCGGTCTGCATGGCACGGCGCTGATCCTGTCGGTGCCGCTGCGCGGCGTCATCGGCGACTTCGAGTTCGATGAGGACGGCGAGCCGCTCTCCGTCGGATCCGGCCATGACCCCTCCTCGTGGGGCGCCCTATGATCAAAGTCATCCTTTGCGACGACCACGCGCTGATCCGCCGCGGCATCCGCGACACGCTCTCCGACGCGCCCGACATCGAGGTCGTCGGCGAGGCCGGCGACTACGGCGAGCTGCGCAGCCTGATGCGCAGCCTGCCGGTCGACAAGCAGTGCGACGTGCTGGTGCTGGACATCAACATGCCGGGCCGCAGCGGCCTGGACGTCCTGCACGTGCTCAAGGACGAGGGCACGACGACGCGGGTGCTGATCGTGTCGATGTATCCCGAGGACCAGTACGCGATCCGCGCGCTGCGCGCCGGGGCCTTCGGCTACGTGAACAAGGGCGGTGACCCGCAACTGCTGGTGCAGGCGGTGCGCACGGTGGCGCAGGGCCGCAAGTACGTGACGCCGGAGATCGCGCAGATGCTGGTCGAGAGCCTGACGGCGCCGGCGCCGGAGCAGGCCCACCAGAAGCTGTCGGACCGCGAGCTGCAGACGCTGGTGATGATTGCCTCCGGCAAGCGTCTGTCCGACATCGCCGAGGAGCTGATGCTCAGCCCCAAGACCGTCAGCGTGTATCGCGCCCGTGTCCTGGAGAAGCTGGCGCTGTCCAACAATTCCGAGTTGACCGTCTACGCCATCCGCAACGGACTGGTCGAAAGCTGAGCAGTCCCGCATTGCTCGCTGTTCCAAAGGGGGAAGTCAGCGAGCCCAAAAGGTGGGCAGGCAGCGAGTGAGAGTGGGGCCGGAATGGGGCATGGGGGTCCAGGAGGGACCCCCATGCCCCGTGGAGAGCCCGCGCTTGGCGACCCGAAGTCCAAACCAACGCGCCCCGGTCGAAACCGCCCCCTCCCGTTCGTCGTCTTCAGGGGACATTCGCGCCTGCCAGCCGCCATTCATCGCAAGCGAGTCTTGACGAGGCGGGGGCGCCTCGGAGAATGCGCCCCGGATTGAACACAGGGGGCCGTCATCGATACCGCATTGTTGAAAGAGCTGCGCATCCAGGGCGATGAGCGCGAGGACCATGGCGGCGGGCCGCCGCGGTGGGTCTGGATCCTGGGGGTGGTGCTTGTGGTGCTGGCGCTGCTGGGCGCGGGCGGCTGGTGGTGGTGGACGCAGTCCCAGGTGCCGGAGGTGCAGACCGCGAACGCGCAGGCGCGCGGCGGCGCGGGCGGCAACGCGGTGCTCCAGGCTACCGGCTATGTGACCGCGCGGCGCGCGGCCACGGTCTCGACGCAGATCACCGGCACCTTGACCGAGGTGCTGTTCGAGGAGGGTGACAAGGTCCGCAAGGGCCAGGTGCTGGCCCGGCTCGAGGACCATGCGCTGCGGGCGGCGCTGGACATGGCGCGGGCCAACGTCAAGAGCGCCCAGGCCAACATCGAGGCGACGCGGGCGCAGCTGGCGCAGGCGCAGTCCGACCTCCGGCGCCAGGACGAGCTGGCCCTGAGCGGCATGACGACCCGGCAGCTGGCCGAGCAGGCCCGAACGGCGGTGACCGCGACCGCGGCGCAGCTGGAGGCGCGGCGCCGCGAGGCCGACGCCGCCTCGGCGCAGGCGGCGCAGGCGCAGGTCAACTTCGATTACACGGTGGTCAAGGCGCCGTTCTCCGGCGTCATCACCGCCAAGGCGGCGCAGGTCGGCGAGATCGTCTCGCCGCTGTCCGCCGGCGGCGGCTTCACCCGCACCGGTGTCGGCACCATCGTCGACATGGACTCGCTGGAAGTGGACGTCGACGTCAACGAGGCCTACATCGGCCAGGTCAAGTCCGACATGCCGGCCGAGGCTGTGCTGGATGCCTATCCCGACTGGCGCATCCCGGCGCATGTGATCGCGGTGGTGCCGTCGGCCGACCGCGGCAAGGCGACCGTCAAGGTGCGGGTGGCGCTGGAGCAGAAGGACCAGCGCGTCGTGCCCGACATGGGCGTGCGGGTGTCCTTCCTCGCCGGCAAGGCGCAGGCGCAGGCCGCGCCGCCGCCGGGCGTGCTGGTGCCGCGGTCCGCGGTCGTGACGCGCGACGGCGCGGACGTGGTGTTCGTCGTCGTCGGCCAGAAGGCCGCGGCGCGCAAGGTCAAGCAGGGAACGCCGGTGGGCGATCAGGCGGTGGTGCTCGAGGGCCTCAAGGCCGGCGAGCCCCTGGTGCTGAATCCGCCGGAGCAGTTGCGGGATGGTGGTGCGATCAAGCTGACCGCCGCCAAGTGAACGAAGTGCATGAACCGTTGAAGCGAGGAGTCACCGTGAGCAACCTGATCGAGATCCGTGACCTGTCCAAGGTCTACACCCGCGGCAAGCAGAAGGTGGAGGTGCTGCACCACATCGACCTGGACGTCGCCCAGGGCGAGTTCCTGGCCCTGATGGGCCCGTCGGGCTCCGGCAAGACGACGCTGCTGAACCTGATCGGCGGGCTGGACCAGCCCAGCGGCGGCAGCATCGCCATCGGGGGCGAACGCATCGACCAGCTCAGCGCCGCGAAGCTGTCCAAGTGGCGCGCGGCCAAGGTCGGCTTCGTGTTCCAGTTCTACAACCTGATGCCGACGCTCTCGGCGCAGCGCAACGTCGAGCTGCCGCTGCTGCTGACCAAGCTGTCGGCCGCGGAGCGCAAGAAGCGCGCCGCGATCGCGCTGGCACTGGTGGGCCTGTCGGACCGCGCCAGCCACAAGCCGACCGAGCTCTCGGGCGGTCAGCAGCAGCGCGTGTCGATCGCCCGGGCGATCGTGTCCGACCCGACGCTGCTGGTCTGCGACGAACCGACCGGTGACCTGGACCGCCAGTCCGCCGAGGACGTGCTGGCGCTGCTGCAGGCGCTCAACCGCGACCACGGCAAGACCATCGTGATGGTCACCCACGACCCGAAGGCCGCCGAGCGCGCGCGCCAGACGCTGCACCTGGACAAGGGCACGCTGGTCGAGCAGGTCGCCCACGCGGTGGCCTGAGCCCGCGCGGCACGGCAACGACAAGGGGTCGTCATGAAATACCTTCATCTCATCTGGGCGGCGCTGTTCCGGCGCAAGCTGCGGACGGTGCTGACGCTGGTGTCCATCATCACCGCGTTCCTGCTGTTCGGGCTGCTGGACGCGGTCCGCACCTCGTTCGACCAGGCCGGCCAGTCGGCCAATGGCGCGTCGCGGCTGCAGACCGGCTCGCGGCTGTCCTTCATCCAGACGCTGCCGATGGCGCTGACCCAGCGCATCCAGGCGGTGGACGGCGTCAAGATGGTGACCTACGCGAACTGGTTCGGCGGCGCCTACCAGGACCCGCACAACCAGGTCTTCAGTTTCGCGGTGGCGCCGAACTACCTGGACGCCTATCCGGAGATGGTCGTCACCGACCAGGCGAAGCAGGCCTTCGCCTCGACCCGCATCGGCGCGCTGGTCGGCGAGGGCCTGGCCAGGCGCTTCAACTGGAAGGTCGGAGACAAGATCCCGCTGCAGTCGACGATCTTTCCGGACCGCAGCGGCAGCAAGAACTGGCAGTTCGAGATCGTCGGCCTGATCCACGCGGCGGACAAGAAATCCGGCGGCTGGTACGACCAGATGTTCCTGCTGAACTGGAAGTACTTCGACGACACGACCCCCTACAACCAGGGCGCCGTCGGCTGGTACGTGACGCGGGTGAACGACGCCAACCAGGCGGACCGCGTGGCCAAGGCGATCGATGCGATCTCGGCCAACTCGGACCATGAGACCCGCACGCAGACCGAGCAGGCGGCGATGGCCTCGTGGATGAAGCAGGTGGCGGACATCGGGCTGATCGTCAGCTCCATCATGGGCGCGGTGTTCTTCACGCTGCTGCTGCTGTCGGGCAACACGATGATGCAGGCGGTGCGCGAGCGCACCAGCGAGATCGCGGTGCTCAAGACGATCGGCTTCTCGGGGCACAGCGTGCTGGCGATGGTGCTGGCGGAGTCCATCCTGCTGCTGGTCATCGGCGGCGTGATCGGACTGGGCCTGGCCAGCGTGCTGGGTCCGATCATCAGCGCGGGCAGCGGCGGGTCCCTGAACCTGCCGGCGGCCGGCTTGAACAGCTGGGCCATGGGTGTGGGCTTCATGGTGCTGTTCGGGGTGATCGTCGGCGCGCTGCCGGCGCTCAACGCGATGCGGCTGAACATCACCGACGCGCTGGCGGGGAGGGCCTGAACATGAAATTCCTGAAGAACCTGGGACTGGTGCTGCTGCTGGCGCTGGTGCTGGCCGCGTGGGTGATGCTGCCGTGGTTCGGCGCCCTGGCGCTGGCCGTGTTGCTGGCGCTGTGGATGCTGCTGACGCGGCGAGGCGCGCAGGCCCGGTCGGTGACCAGCGTCGGCGTCAGCACGCTGCCGCAGCGGCTGGGCTCGTCGGCGGTGATCGTCGTGGGCATCGCGGGCGTCGTCGGCGTGCTGGTGGCGCTGCTGGCGATGGCCGAGGGGTATGCCGAGACCTTGCGCAAGTCCGGCAGCGAGGACACGGCGATCGTGCTGCGCGGCGCGTCGGCGGCCGAGGTGGCGTCGGTGATGTCGCGCGAGGACATCACGCAGATCGCGCAGGCGCCGGGCGTGGCCAAGAGCGCCAAGGGCGAGCCGCTGGTGTCGGCCGAGACGGTGGTCGCGGCCAACCTGCCGGTCAAGGGCACGACCACCGACGAGGAAGGCAGCGTGCAGATGCGTGGCGTAGGCGATGAAGCCTTCGCGGTACGGCCGCAGGTCAAGATCATCAGCGGGCGCAAGTTCCAGCCGGGGCTCAAGGAGTTGATCGTCGGCCAGGGAGCGGCGCGGCAGTTCGAGGGCCTGGCGCCCGGCAAGCAACTGCGGCTGGGCAGCCAGATGTGGACGGTGACCGGCGTGTTCGCGTCAGGCGACTCGATGGAATCGGAGCTGTGGGCCGACGCGCCGGTGGTGGCCGAGACCTATCGCCGCGGCGCGAGCCGCAATTCGGTGACGGTGAAGCTGACCGATGCGGCGGCGTTCAAGGACTTCAAGGCCGCGCTGGAGGCCAATCCGCAGCTCAAGGTGGACGCCACGACGACGCTGGCCTTCTTCGCCAAGCAGTCGGAGCAGATGACCAAGATCCTGCGGATCATCGGCATCGTGGTGGGCAGCATCATGGCGGTGGGGGCGGTGTTCGGCGCGCTGAACACCATGTTCGCGGCGGTCGCGACACGCGCCCGGGAGATCGCCACGCTGCGCGCGATCGGCTTCCCCGGCCTGCCGGTGGTGGTGGCGGTGATGCTGGAGACCATGCTGCTGGCGGCGCTGGGCGGATTGATCGGCGGTGGCATCGCCTACCTGCTGTTCAACGGCCACGCGGCGTCAACGATGGCGGCGGGGTCGGTGGGCAAGCTGAGCTTCGAGCTGCGGGTGTCGGGGCAACTGCTGTGGGAGGGCCTGAAGTGGGCCCTGGCCATCGGCTTCATCGGCGGCCTGTTCCCGGCGGTGCGGGCGGCCAGCGTGCCGGTGACGACGGCGCTGCGGGAGCTGTGAAATGAGAACCGGCCGGTGCTGGGAAGCATCGGCCGGTCTTTTGTCTCCTGTTCCGCACGCATTCACTTCTTGCGCGCGGGTCGCCGCTTGGACTTCGCACGGAGACGATTCAGCGCTCGATGCATTCGCCAGGCGGTGTTGAGGGCGTTGGTCGCGGTCTCGGGTGCAACAGGTCGGTCAATCACATAGTCCGATTCGTTGCGAAGCCCCCGCAGGTATGCGAGATCGATGGACAAGCCCGACTGCCCGCAGACCTTCAGTTTTTCCTGGGTCAATCGATGGGCTCGGCCATCGGGCGCCTTCACGCGCATCAACTCCCGGGCGATGAGGAAGATGCCGTAGTACGCGCGTGAGACGGCGGTGCGATCGCTTGCCTCGGTGCCATCCTTCCCCAGGCGTTCGGCGAGGCCGATGAGCTCGCTTGGATTGAATGCATGCATCAGTCGCGCCTCCCGTCGGAGGCGCTCAGGCGAGGACCGACTCGCCCGGGAAACGGTCCGGTCCTCCGACAGACGGCGACTGGGCCGATGAGAGCGGTCATCCTGGGTGTCAGGCCGCGGAGGAAAGCCTTCTCTTCCTTGCTGCAAAGATGGTCGGCCTCGGTGAAGCCATAGACGCTGAAGAGCAGGATGCCGTAGGAGTCGAACTCGGGACAAACACGCACCGTGATGTCCCGACCGGGGTAACTCTTCAGCAGATGCTTGTGCAACTTGTCGAGGTCATTCACTCGTACTTCATGGTGAAAGCGTCCGAAGTTCTGGATGGTCCGCTCGTAGCGCGTCGAGCCGAACAGGGCGTCCGACTCTTCTCCGTGGCAGTGGGCAACCGGGGGGCGCCGCGGCACGCGGCGTTGGAAGGCGATGGCTTCGATCTTCTTGATCTCCGCCGGGGTCATGGGTCGCATGGTTCTCTCCATCAACAGGTAAACGATCCCGCGTCGCGTTGGGCATTGCGGGGCTGTTGACATTGTTCAGACCTGACCCCGCATCAGCCATGACTCGAACTGGTTGGCGCGGAGGGAGAAAACGGCAAGAGCTGGGGCACCCAACCGGGGGAGCGAGAGGGGCAGTTTGATGTCAGCGCACGGATGCGTCGGCGTCAGTTGAACGCCGCCAGCATCCGCTCCAGCGCGACCATGAAGGGCTGATGCATCAGCGGCAGCGTCGCCACCAGCCCCACCAAGCCGATGCTGACCGTCAGCGGGAAACCCACCGAGAACACGTTCAGTTGCGGTGCCACCCGCGAGATGATGCCCAGCACCAGGTTCACGAACATCAGCATCGTGATCAGCGGCAGCGCGATCCACAGGCCCATGCGGAAGATCTCCGCGCCCCACACCTGGGGCTGCGCCACGCGCAGGAAGCGGAAGGGCTCCTCGCCGACCGGGAAGGCCTGGAAACTCTCCACCAGCGAGTTGATCAGCATCAGGTGTCCGTTGATCGCGACGAACAGGAAGGCGACCATCGAGCCCAGGAAGCGCGACGAGGACGTGCCCTGCGAGCCGGTCGACGGATCGAAGAAGCCGGCGAAGTTCAAGCCCATCTGCAGGCCGATCAGTTCGCCGGCGAATTCCAGCGCGGCGAACACCACCCGCACCGCGAAGCCCATCGCCAGGCCGATCAGCAACTGCTGCGCGACCGCCGTCAGCAGCTGCGGCAGGGAGTCCAGCGGGATCACCGGCATGGCCGGCAGCGACGGCTGCGCCGCCACCGCGATGAACAGCGCCAGGCCGATGCGCACCCGCGTCGGCACCTGGCGCTGGCTGAACACCGGCATGCCGGCGAACAGCGCCAGCGTGCGGATGAACGGCCACAGGATCGGATTGATCCAGGCCAGCAGCTGCGCTTCGCTGAAGGAGATCATCGGAGCGGCCGGAGGAACGGCGGGCTCAGCCCAGCGCCTGCGGAATGCTCTGCAGCGTGCGCTGGATGTATTCGACCAGCGTCGTGATCATCCAGGGCCCGGCGATCGCCAGCACCAGGACGGCGGCGACGATCTTGGGCACGAAGGAGAGCGTCGATTCGTTGATCTGCGTCGCCGCCTGGAACACCGACACCAGCACGCCGACGGCCAGCACCGTCAGCAGGATCGGCGCCGCCACCATCAGCAGCACGTACAGGCCCTGCTGGCCGATCGTGAAGACCTGTTGAGCATCCATGGACTTCTCCTTGCGGACCGCGCCGCTACTGCGCGAACGAGGCCGCCAGCGATCCCAGCAGCAGGTTCCAGCCGTCCGCCAGCACGAACAGCATCAGCTTGAAGGGCAGCGACACCAGCACCGGCGACAGCATCATCATGCCCAGGCTCATCAGCACGCTGGAGACGATCATGTCGATCACCAGGAAGGGGATGAAGATCAGGAACGCGATCTGGAAGGCCGATTTCAGCTCGCTGGTCACGAAGGCCGGCACCAGCACGCGGAAGGGCACGTTCTCGGGCGCGACGTTGGGCTCGAGCTTGGCGAGCCGGGCGAACAGCGCGACGTCGGACTGGCGCGTCTGCTTCAGCATGAAGGACCGCATCGGCACCTGCGCGCGGTCCAGCGCGACGTCGAAGCCGATCTGGCCGCTCTGGTAGGGCTGCCAGGCCTCGGCGTAGACGCGGTCCAGCGTCGGGCTCATCACGAAGAAAGTGAGGAACAGCGACAGGCCCACGATCACCTGGTTGGGCGGCGCCGCCTGCGTGCCCAGCGCCTGGCGCAGCAGCGACAGCACGATCACGATCCGGGTGAAGCCGGTCATCATCAGCAGCACCGCCGGCAGGAAGCCCAGCGCGGTGAAGAACAGCAGCGTCTGGATCGGTACGGAGTAGCTGTTGCCGCCGGCGCCCTGGCCGATGATCAGCGGCACGCTGGCCGGCGCGCCGCCGCCCTGCTGGGCCCAGGCGGCGGCGCCCAGGCCGCCGAGCGCGGCGAGGACCGCCAGCGAGCGCAGCGGGCGCCGCGGCGGGGAAGGGAGGTTGGGGACCGTCATGCGCCGTGCCCGATCAGGTCGAGGTGGGGGAGCCGGGGCCATCGGCGTGCCTGCCGCCGAGGTTGCGCTTGAGCAGCGAGGAGAACGAGGGTTGCGCGGCCTGCAGCGCCGCGCCGGCATCGGCCTGCGGCGGCATCACGTGCAGGGTGCGGATCTGCTGGCCGGTGATGCCCAGCACCAGCCACTGGCGGTCTTCGTCCTGGCCCACCTCGACGATCACGATGCGCTGGCTCGGCGCGATCACGAGCTGCGCGACGGTGCGCAACTGCCCGCCCAGCGCCGCGCCGCCCAGCGGCGTGCGTTTCAGCAGCCACAGCACGACGGGGATCAAGGCCAAAATGGCCAGGAACCAAAGGAGTGGGACGAGGCTGTTGTTCATGGCCGGCGACTATAGCCGCCGAAGGGTCTCAGGCCTTGCTGAGGCGGCGCATGCGTTCGGAAGGGGTCACGATGTCGGTCAAGCGGATGCCGAACTTGTCGTTGACCACCACGACCTCGCCTTGCGCGATCAGGTAGCCGTTGACCAGCACGTCCATCGGCTCGCCGGCCAGCGCGTCCAGCTCGACCACCGAGCCCTGCGCCAGCTGCAGGATGTTCTTGATCGGGATGCGCGTGCGGCCCAGCTCCACCGTCAACTGGACCGGGATGTCCAGGATCATGTTGATGTCGCTGCCCGGCAGGTTACCCGGCGTCGGCGCGAAGTTGGTGAAGGCCGCCGGCGCGACCTGCTCGGCCACCGGCTGCACTTCGGCCGCGACCTCGCTGCCGCCGCCTCCGCCAGCCTCCGCCAGCGCCGCCGCCCATTCGGCGGCCATTGCGTCCTGTTCGTCCATCGGGGTGTTGTCAGCCATTGCGGGCTCCCAGCCAGCCGGCATCCGGGCCGGTCAGCATCTTTTCAATCTTGATCGAATACTTGCCGTTCGAAGTGCCGTAATGGCAGTCGAACACCGGCACGCCGTCCACCTTGGCCTGGATGATCTGCTCCAGGTCCAGCTCGATGAAGTCGCCCGGCTTGAAGGCCAGCAGCTGTTCCACCGTCGCGGGCGCCTTGGCCAGCTCCGCCACCAGCTCGACCTCGGCCGACTGGATCTGGTGCTTGAGCAGGTTGACCCAGCGGCGGTCGGGTTCGCTCGAGTCGCCCTGCGTGGTGCTGTACAGCACGTCGCGGATCGGCTCCAGCGTCGAGTAGGGAATGCAGAAATACACCGTGCCGCTGGTCTCGCCGATCTCCAGCGTGAACGAGGTCGAGACGACGATCTCGCTGGGCGTGGCGATGTTGGCGAACTGCGGCTGCATCTCCGAGCGCTGGTACTCGAGCTCCAGCGGATAGATGCCCTTCCAGGCCTTGAGGTACTCCTGGATGATCACTTCGACCAGGCGCAGGATGACCCGCTGCTCGGTGGCGGAGAAATCCCGGCCCTCGATGCGGGTGTGGAACTTGCCGATGCCGCCGAACAGCGAGTCGATCACCGCGAACACCAGCGTCGGGTCGCAGACGATCAGCCCGTTGCCGCGCAGCGGCTTGACCGACACGATGTTGAAGTTGGTCGGCACCACGATCTCGCGCAGGAAGGCGCTGTACTTCTGCACCTTGATGCCGCCGATGGCGACTTCCGGGCTCTTGCGGATGAAGTTGAACAGCCCGATGCGGATGTTGCGCGCGAAACGCTCGTTGATGATCTCCATCGTGGGCATGCGCCCACGGACGATCCGTTCCTGGCTGGCGAGGTTGTACTCGCGGATGCCGCCAGTCTGAACCTCCTCGGCCTCGAGCTTCTGGCTCTCGCCGGTGATGCCCTGGAGCAGGGCATCGACTTCGTCTTGCGACAGGATTTGCTGATTCATCGCCTGATCCCTTCGGGAGCCCCGTTCACTGCACGATGAAGGTGGAGAAGAGCACCTGCGTCACCGGGCTCTCGACCGGGCGCTTCTTTTTCTTCTTTTTCTTCGGCGCGGCGTCTTCGTCCTCTTCCTCGTCGTCGAGCTCGATGCCCATCGGACGCACCGACTCGCGGCGGATCTCGCGGGCCAGCTTCTCCTTGCCTTCGCCGCTGAGCAGCTCGGCCGAGGTCTTGTGCGACAGCACGATCAGCACGTTGTTGCGGATCGCCGGCATGTAGGCCTTGAGCTGGTCGGCGAACTTGGGATCGGCCACCTCCAGCGTGATGCCGATCTGCGCGAAGCGGTCGACTTCCTTGTCGGCCAGGTTCACGGTGAACGGATCCAGCGGAACGAAGGTCGGCGGCGTGCCGGGCTTGGCGTGGGCGGTGGCCGCGGGCTTTTCCTCGGCGGCGCCTTCCTCGTCCTCGGCATGGGACTTCTTCTTCATCATCAGCAACGCGGCGACGCCCACCAGCACCACCACCAGGACGATGGCGATGATGATGATCAGCTTCTTCTTGCCGCCACCCTTGACGGCGGCGTCGTTGCCTGCGGCGGCTGTGGCCATGGGCGCTCCGATGATGAAAAAAATGGATCTGGCGGGGAACCGGACCTGACGATCCGGCAATGGCTCCCATTGTGAAGCGCCGCCCCCGCGCTCAACGCGCGAAAAGGCGGCGGATTCCGGTCAGACTCGCGGACCGTCAGGCGTACAGGTCGACCAGCCCGCGCGGCGCGGTGCGCCGTTCGCCGCGGCCGGTGGCCGCGACGGCACCGTCGTCGTCACCGCGGCCGCCGCGGCGACCGTTGCCGTTCGACGCGCCATCCGGGCGGCCGTCACCGCGATTCTGTCCGCCTTGGGAGGAGGTCTGGGCGAACACCCCGCCACCGCTCAGGGTCAGCCCCTGGGCCTGCAGGGCGGCCGCCAGGTCGGGCAGGCTGCGTTCCAAGACTTCCCGGGTGGCCGCCTGCTGCGCATGGAAATTCACCTGCGCCTGCTGGCCGTCCAGCTGGATGTTGATCGATACCGGGCCCATCTCGACCGGATTCAGCTGGAGCTGGGCCTCATGGATGCCGTCCTGGATCAGCAGGCTGACGCTGGCCGAAAGCTCGGGCGCGAAGTCGGGGCTGTCCATCGGCTGGCTCAGCGACACGCTGGGCGCCGGGGCCGGCGCGGCGCTGTCGGCACCGGCGGTGCCGGCAGCCGGAGCGGCCTGCTGCGCCGCGGCAAGCAGCGCCTCGAAGCTCGGCGTCGGGCCCTTGGCGGCGCCGTCGGCCATGGCGATCTCATGCGCGCCGCCGGCGGCAGCCTGCAGGGTGTCGGTCCGGGTCGACGCGTCCGCGCCGTCCGCGGCGCCCGGCTGGCCGGCCGCGGCCTGGCTCAGCTCGCGCTGGAGCTGCTGGCGTTCGCGCATCGCGTCACCGGTGGTGAGCGGCTTGCCGTGGGCGTGGGCGCCGCCAGGCAGGGCCTCGCTGCCGGCGTCGTCGGCGGAGGCGCCGCCGCGTGCCGGCTTCGGCTCGGCCGGGGCCTCGCCGCGCAGCATCGCCAGGATCTGCTCGGCGGAGGTGGCGCCACTGTCCTTGGCTTCCTTGGCTTCCTTGGCGACCTTGCGGTCCTGGCCTTCGGCATCCTGGCCGTCAACGCGCTCGGAACCCGGGGCGTCGGCCGCGCCGGTCGCCGTGGCGTCCGGCGCATCGCTGGCATCGGCCGCATCGGCCTGATCCGCGGCGGCTGCCGTGTCGGCACGGTTCGCCGCGCTCGCGCGGGCCGGCGCCTTCGCGTCCTCGGCCTTGTTGGCGCTCTGGCGAGCCGCCGCATTGCGGGCGGCCAGCTTGTTCTCTTCCTTCGCGGCGGTGTTCTCCGGCGACCGGGCGGACGGGGTGGCCGGCTTGGGCGCGGGCGCCGATTCCTGGCGCTGGGCCTGCTGGCGGGCGTCGAGCTGCTGGGCTTCCAACTGGCGGGCCTGCTGCTGCGACTGGGCCTGCTGGGTCGCCAGCTGTTGCGATTGCAACTGCGCCATCGTCGAGCGAGCCGACTGCGCCGACTGCTGCTGCAGCTGCTGGTTGCTCTGGTTCAGCAGGCGCGAGAAGTCGGCCGAGCCGCCATCCTTGCGGCCGGCGGGGGCGGACGGCATCGCGCCGAGGCCGCCCGGCAACGCGGGGGTGTTATGGATCTGCGTCATGACGGGAAAAAAGGGGTTCCGGCGACCGGATCGCGCTCAGGCGACCAGGCGCGACATCGGGTGGCCGCCGCGCGAAGCCGCGCGGGCGGCCTGCTCGTCGGTGGCGCGTTGTTCCTGGCGCATCTGGGTGCGCAGCGTCTCGGCGCGACGGCGCTCGATCAGCTTGCGGACCGAGGCGACGCGCAGTTCGCGCTCGCGCAGCAGGTCGCGGGCGGCGCTCAGGCGCTGGTCGGCGTAGTCGGCGATGCCGCTCTGCTGGCCGATCGCCTGGTCCAGCCGTTGGCCGAAGTTCTGGTAGCAGCCCAGCAGCTGGACCGTGGTCCGCTGCGCGAATTCCTGCGACCAGCGGCTGCGGTAGTCCGTGCGGTATTGCGCCAGTTGGTCATGCTGGTTGCGGGCGGCGTTGGCACGCGCCTGCGCTTCCTGCAGATGACGCAACGCTTCATCGCGCTCGGCCTCGGCGCGTTCGAGGAGAACGGTCAGGGCCTGCAAGTTGGAACTACTCATGTCGATGACCTCGCTTCACGGATGTCGGCAGCTATCACGCAAAGTTGAGTGTGGCGGTCAACTGGTTGAGGCAATCGTTCAAAGAAGCGGGGGAATGCATGTCTTGTTGGAGCAATCGGTCCATGTCGCCATGCAGGCGCACCGCCAGGTCGAGTTCGGGATCGTGCCCCGGCTGGTAGGCGCCGAGCTGGATCAGGTCGCGCGCCTTGTTGTATTTCGCGAGCAATTGCCGGAATCGGCGCGCCAGTTCGACATGCCGCTTGTCGGCGACGCTGGTCATGACGCGCGAGATCGAGCGCTCGACGTCGATCGCGGGGTAGTGCCCGCTCTCGGCCAGTTCGCGGCTCAGCACGATGTGCCCGTCCAGGATGCCTCGGGCGGCGTCGGCGATCGGGTCCTGCTGGTCGTCGCCCTCGGACAGCACGGTGTAGAACGCGGTGATCGATCCCTCGCCCGCCAGGCCGTTGCCGCTGCGTTCGACCAGTTGCGGCAACTTGGCGAAACAAGACGGCGGATAGCCCTTGGTTGCCGGCGGTTCGCCGATGGCGAGCGCGATTTCCCGCTGCGCCATCGCATAGCGGGTCAGCGAGTCCATCAGCAGCAGCACATGCTGGCCGCGGTCGCGGAAATGCTCGGCCACCGCGGTCGCGTAGGTCGCGCCCTGCATGCGCAGCAGCGGCGGCGCATCGGCCGGCGCGGCGACGACCACGCTGCGGCGCAGGCCTTCCTCGCCCAGGATGTCCTCGATGAATTCCTTCACTTCGCGGCCGCGCTCGCCGATCAGGCCGACGACGATGACGTCCGCCTGCGTGTAGCGGGCCATCATGCCCAGCAGCACCGACTTGCCGACGCCGGTGCCGGCGAACAGGCCCAGGCGCTGGCCGCGGCCCACGGTCAGCAGCGAGTTGATCGCGCGCACGCCGGTGTCCAGCGGGCGGCGGACCGGGTCGCGGTCCATCGCGTTGATGGGGCGGCGCACCATCGGTTCGTCGCGCACGTCCACCAGCGGGCCGCCGCGGTCCAGCGGATGGCCCTGCGGGTCGACGACGCGCCCCAGCAGGCCGTCGCCCATGGGCAGGTGCAGGCCGCGGTCCTCGTCGCGGCGCCAGGGATGGCGTTCCTCGCCGAGCACCGGCCCGTGCAGCGCGGCGGGTCGCGGCAGCACCATCGCGCCGCTGGCCAGGCCCTGGATCTCGTCGGTCGGCATCAGGTAGGCGCGGTCGCCGGAGAAACCGACCACCTCGGCCGTGACCGGGCGCTGGCCGCGGCGCGGCGCGGCGGCGGTGGAGGGCATGTGGATCTCGCACACCGAGCCCACGGGCACCTTCACGCCGGTGGCCTCCAGCACCAGGCCGGCGACGCGCACCAGCTTGCCCTGCGGCTCCAGCGCCGGCGCGTTGCCGGCGAAGGCCTGCAGGTCGTCGAAGTACTGGGCCCAGCGGTCGGTGCGGCTGCTCATGGCTCGCGGTCCCCGCTGTTCTGGTAGCCGTGCGGCAGGCCGCCGTACTGGCTGGGGGTCGGATCGTTGCGGAAGTCCAGGCGCGCTTCCTGGGCCACCTCGGCGGCGCTGCGGCGGTCCTCCCAGACGGAGGCCTGGCCCAGCGCGCCGACGGCGGACTGCCAGCGCGCCGGCAGCGAGGCGTCGACGCTGCAGATGTCGGCGTCGACCTTGACGCCGCCCCGGGTGATGGACGGGTCGGGAATGACCTGCGCCTCGCGGGCGCGCAGCTCCTGGCCGGCGCCGTCCAGCACCAGCGGCAGGTCGTCCGGATGCACGCGCACGCGGACGTGGCGGGCGTTGATCAGCAGCGCCTCGACGGCGTCGTGCGCCACCCTGGAGACCAGCTCCGGCGCGGTCGACAGCTCGTTGCGCACGACCTGGCGGGCGAGCTCGACGGCGGTGCGGGCCAGCGCCTCGGCCATGCCCTGCTCGATCGCGCTCAGGTCCTGGTCGAAGCTGGCGACCAGCTGCCCGACCTGCGCGCTGATCTGCTTGGCGAAGCTCTGCTTGAACGCGTCCAGCGCCGCCATGCCGTCGCGGTAGCCGTCCTGGTAGCCGGCCTGGCGGGCCTGCTGCATCAGTTCGTCGATGCTCGGACCGGGGGGCGGCGGCGGGGGCGGGGGCTCGACCGGCGCGGGCGCGCTGACGGAGGGCTTGCGCGGCGGCGCGGCGCCGTCCAGCGTGCCCGGGTTCCAGGCGGCGAAGCCGGACAGTTCCTCGCGCGGAATGATGCGGCTGTAGGTGTTGCCACGCGGCGCGTCGCCCTCGGGGCGGGGCGGCGGCGGGACCTGGCGGGGCGGGCGGGTGACCATCGGTTCGGGTGTCGGTCGCTATCGAGGGCGTCGAGGGGGCGTCGGGTTTACAGGAACTGGTCGTCGCCGCCGCCGGCCAGCACGATCTGGCCTTCGTCGACGAGGCGGCGCACCACCTTGAGGATTTCCTTCTGCTCGGCCTCGACCTCGGACAGGCGCACCGGGCCGCGCGATTCCAGGTCCTCGCGCAGCGTCTCGGCGGCGCGGGTGGACATGTTGCGGAAGATCTTCTCGCGCAGCTCCGGGCCGGCGCCCTTGAGCGCGACGATGAGCGACTCGGACTGCACTTCCTTGAGCACCGCCTGGATGCCGCGGTCGTCGATCTTCTCCACGTCCTCGAAGGTGAACATGTTGTCCATGATCTTCTGGGCGAGGTCGGAGTCGGCTTCGCGGATGTAGTCCAGCACCGAGGCCTCGACGCTGGTGCCCATCATGTTGATGATCTCGGCCGCGGTCTTGACGCCGCCCAGGTTGGACTTCTTCATGCGTTCGCCGCCGGCCAGGATCTGGCCCATGACCTCGTTGAGGTCCTTGAGCGCCATCGGCTGGATGCCGTCCAGCGTGGCGATGCGGATCAGCACCTCGTTGCGCTGGCGTTCGGTGAAGACGCGCAGCACCGAGCTGCTCTGGTCGAAGTCCAGGTGCGACAGGATGGCCGCGACGATCTGCGGGTGTTCATTGCGCAGCAGTTCGGCGACCGAGCCCGGGTCCATCCACT
The DNA here is from genome assembly GCF_014193085.1 of Mitsuaria sp. BK041. Lineage (NCBI taxonomy): Bacteria > Pseudomonadati > Pseudomonadota > Betaproteobacteria > Burkholderiales > Sphaerotilaceae > Roseateles > Mitsuaria sp. BK041. The sequence goes on from NZ_JACHYT010000001.1 coordinate 949,308, forward strand.
TCAGCGACTCGATCGAGGACACGTCCGAGCCCTGCAGGATGCGGTCCAGCAGCAGGTTGGCCTTGTCGTCGCCCAGCGCCTTGCGCAGCACGGAGCGCACGTACTCGTCGGTGTCGCTGACCAGGGTGCTCTGCGACTCGGCGACGAGGTCGAACTTGTCCAGCACCTTCTCGACACGGTCGCGCGGCACGACCTTCATCTTGGCGATGGTCTCGCCCAGCTTCTGCACTTCCTTCGGCGACAGGTGCTTGAAGACCTCGGAGGCCTCTTCCTCGCCGAGGGACATGAGCAGGATGGCCGCGTCTTCGACGCCTTTGTCGTCCATGGTGATGTCTCGCTATCGATCCTGGGGCGGGGTTCCCGGCAGCGCCGCTCAGCGGCGGCCGCCGGCCGGGGAGGTTTCCAGCTCTTCGCCGTTGACCCAGGCGCGCATGATGTTGGCCACCGCGACCGGGTTCTCCTTGGCCAGCAGGCGGGCCCGCTCCAGCTTGTCGTTGGAGATCGGCGCCTCCAGGGCCGGCAGGCCGCCGGGACCGCCCAGCGCCAGCTGCTCGTTCTCGACCACGCTCAGGCCGTTGTTCCCGGCAGTGTCGTCCTTCTGTTCGGCCGGCGGCGGGAAAGCCGCCTTGAGAGCAGGGCGAACCAGCCCGAACACGGCGATCAGCGCGATCAGTACCAGGGCGGCCGGCACGGTGGCATCGCGGGCGATGTCACGCAGCCAGGGCTGCTGCCACAGCGGCACGTCGGCGGGCTCGACCTTGTCCGAGACGAACGGGGTGCTGATCACCTTGACCGAATCCCCGCGCTCCTGCGAGAAGCCCAGCGCCTCCTTGACCAGCGAATCCAGCTTCTGGATCTCGGTCTCGGACAGCGGCTGGCTGGAGGTCTTGCCATTCTTGTCGGTGACCGTCTTCTGGTTGACGACGACGGCCGCGTTCAGCCGGCGGACCTGGCCGATCGCGTTGCGGGTGACGCGCACGGTGCGGTCCAGCTCGAACTGCGTGTCGTTGTTGCGGCGCATGTTCTGCGTGCCGCCGGATTGACCGGCCGGCTGCAGCGGCTGGGCCTGGCCGTTGATCGGCGCGGCGGCCTGCGGGGGCACCTGGTTGGTGGTGGCGCCCGGCACGCCGGTGGGCACGCCGGCGGTGCCGCCGGACTGCTCTTCCGAGGTCAGGCGGCGCACCGCGCTCTGGGTGTTGGGGCCCTGGTTGGGGCGGTATTCCTCGGCGGTGGACTCGACCTGGTTGAAGTCGACGTCGGCGGTGACCGTCGAGCGCAGGTTGTCGCGGCCGACCACCGGCTCCAGCAGCTCCGCGATCCGCTTGTTCAGGTTGGCTTCGACCTGCTGCTTGTACTGCAGCTGCTGGCTGTCCAGGCCGGTGGCGTTGCCGTCGGGGTTCTGGGAGAGCAGGGCGCCGGTGCTGTCGAGCACGCTGACGGCCTTGGGATTGAGTTCCGGCACCGACGAGGACACCAGGTGGACGATGCCGGCGATCTGGGCGCGGTCCAGCGTGCGGCCGCCGCGCAGCGTCAGCATCACCGAGGCGCTGGGCTTCTGCTGTTCGCGGAAGAAGCCGTTCTGCTGCGGCATGGCCAGGTGGACGCGCGCGTCGGCGACGTCGGCCATCGCGGTGATGGTGCGGGTGAGTTCGCCCTCGAGGGCGCGCTGGAAGTTCAGGCGTTCGTTGAACGCGGTCTGGCCGATGGACTGCTTGTCCATCAGCTCGAAGCCGACGATGCCGCCCTTGGGCAGGCCGGCCGAGGCCAGCTTCATGCGCAGGTCGTAGACCTGGTTGGCGGGGACCATGATGGTGCCGCCCGGCTCGTTGCGGTAGGGCACATTCATCTGCGCGAGCTGCGCGATGACGGCGCCGCCGTCCTTGTCGGAGAGGCCCGAGAACAGCGGGCGGAAATCCGGCTTGGCCGTCATCATCGACATCGCCACGATCACCGCGAGCAGCGCGGCGACGCCGCCGCCCAGCATCAGCTTGCTCTTGGTGGGCATCGCGGCCAGGCGCTGGGGCAGGCCCGCCGGTTTGGCGGTCTGCTGCACCTCGGGGAGTCCGGCGGCGGGGCTGCTCAGGGCGTTGTCCATGGGGGTGTACGGCTGGGGTCGAACGATCGGCGGGGTGCGCCCAGGCGGACGCCTCGGCACAGGTCAGGATTATTTCGATCGGGGCCCTCAAGAATGTTGGGAACAGGCCGAAGAAGCCCCCCCAGTTCGGAGCTATGGCCGGCGGCGGCATCCGTACGATGCATGCCGTGGACCTGAAACTCAAACCCTTCGACTTCGCCAGCGCGGTGGCCCGTGCCGGATTGACCCCACAGGGTCAGCCGGTGGCCAAGGCCGCGCCCGGCGGCACCAGCTTCGCGGACGCGATGAGCTCGGCGCTGAAGTCGGTCAGCACGCAGCAGAACGAGGCGTCGCGGCTGCAGCGGGAGGTCCAGCTGGACAACCCGACCGTCAGCCTGGAGGAGACCATGGTCGCCATGCAGAAGGCCCAGATCGGCTTCCAGGCGACGCTGCAGGTTCGCAACCGGCTGGTGTCGGCCTACTCGGAAATCATGAACATGCAGGTCTGACACCGCGCGACAGCGCGCATCGGCGCCGATCGGACGCGAAAAAGCCGCCCTCGGACGGCTTTTGTCATTGGCGGACCGGATCGGCTGTCCGGACCCGCCGGTGCGCCGACGCGGGTCGGCAGTGGGTCGGATCGACCGCTTCAGCTGCTGCGACGCATCAGCCGTTCCCGTTTCTGCGCCTGGTCGATGAAGACCTGCAGCGCGCGGGCGGCGGTCGGGGCCAGCGAGACGAAGGCGCAGCCGGCCTGGTGCGGGGCGCCTTGTTCGCCCTGCGTCAGATGCTGGACCCGCAGCAGCGTCGCGAAGCTGACTTCGCGCTCGAGTTCCAAGGTGCCGGTGATCTCCTGGCCCGCCTGCGGCACCGGCACCACGTGGGCCGGCCAGTGCAGCGCGACGCCGCCGGCGCTCACGTTGACCACGCGGATCCGGGGCAGGTCGGCGTCGGCCAGCTTCAGCGCCGGATACAGCTGCCCGGCCGAGGCCACCCGGTAGGCCTGGCGCCGCTGGAAGCGGTACAGCCGCAGCGGGACCGGGGCGCGCAGCACCTCGGCGCCATCGCCTCGGATCGCGACCAGCCCGGAGAGGTCGAACTGCAGCTTGATGCGGTCCAGGTAGGCGGTGGCCACCAGCTCGTCGCTCGCCAGCACCGGCGCCAGCGTGTCGCCGGCCTGTGGCGCTTCCATCGTCAGCATGCCGCGCGGCGTATCGAGGGCGCGCAGCACCGTGTGGATGGCCTCGCCCGCCGGAGTGGACAGCTGCAGGCGCGCCTGCGACTGCAGCAGCTCGCGCAGCCAGTTCATGATCTCGCCGGGCGCGTCCAGCCGGTAATCGGCGTCCGCGGCATCGGCGGGAGGGGCGGGGACTTTCAGGTCGCTCAAGGCCAGCATCCGGCTGCAATCGTTCGGAAAAATTCTCCCGCATCCCCCAAGGCAAACGCCGCGCCGCCCCCATCCGTTCGAGGGGCCGGTCGCGGCGCTGGCGGACGATCCGGGGCCGGTCGCGTGACCGAAGTCTCGAATCGCCGGGGCGGTCGATCGCGGGGAGGCCGTCGGACCGGTCGTCGCAGCGATCGTCGGGCCGGTCAGTGCACCGTCTTGGATTTGCCCTTCATCAGCTGGTCCAGGTCCTCCAGCCAGGGTTCGGCCAGGTGGCGGATCTCGGCGTCGTTGACCAGGATGCGCTGCATGATGCGGGTCTTGAGCTGCGCCTCGTCGGGGCCCAACTGCTGGCTGCCGGCGGCGTGCTTGAGCTGCGAGATCAGCAGCACGCAGGCGCCTTCGAGCTTGACCACCTCGTCCCAGTTGCCCGAGCGGGCGGCGCTCAGCATGTCGGCGCTGGCTTGCTCGATGGCTTCGTAGTAGCTCAACAGTTGGGTGCTCATGAGGCGGTCCGGAGTGGTCGGGGCGGCGTGGGCGGCGGGGGCTTGGGGCTTGGCGGTGTACTTGGACATGGAACTTCTCAAGTCGTCAGGCTGGAGGGGAGCGGGGCCGGATCAGGCCGCGACGCGTTGTTCGGCAGCGGCCGGGGCGATGCTGGCCCAGGCTTCGCGGATCGGTTGCAGCAGCTTCACGCATTCCTCGACGGCGACGTCGTCGCTGCGCAGGTTGGCGTGGGTCAGCCGCATGCAGATGTAGGCATACAGGTCGCGCAGGTCCATGGCCAGCTCGCCCGACTCCAGGTTCAGGGCCGCCTTCAGGCCCTCGTCCAGGATGCGGACCGCGCGGCTCAGGCTGCGGTTCTTGGCGTCGACATTGCCGGTGCGGATCGCGCCGATGGCTTGCGTCATCGAATCGAAGGCGCCGTCCAGCAGCAGGGTCACCAGGCGGTGCGGCGAGGCCGTCATCACGTCCGTTTCCACGCCGACGCGGTTGTACATGCTGCTGGCGCGTTGACCGTGGGAAGCGAAGGGGGAGGAGTTGCCGTACATGATGTGCTGCTGGGGTGTGCTGTAGTGCTTGAATCAGTTTTCGGCCCCCGCTGGCCCAACTTGAGCCTCCCCCGTGTCGAATTTGTCTCGAAATTCTGCGCGACTGGAGAAAAACAAAAGCCTCCGTGAGGAGGCTTGTCGGCGGTCTTTTCGAAGCGCCGGAGAAGGGCGGTGGCGACGGTCCAGTTCCGAGGGCGATCCCCACCCGGCACGCCGCGCCCCCGGCCTCAGCTGCTGCCCAGCATGCTGGTGATCTTGTTGACGTAGCTCTGCATGTCGTTGAGCTTGGCCATCTGCGTGTCCAGCGCCGTGTACTGGGCGCGCACCCGCTTCTCGTAGGCGGCGGCGCGGTCGTTGAGCTCGTCCACGCGCTTGTTGTTGGTGGTCACCCGCGACTGCAGCCCGGTGGTGCGGGTGGTGATCGAGCCGTCGAAGCCGGTGACCTGGTCGGCGAAGGCGCGCCAGCGGGTGGCGATGCCGTTGTTGTTCGGGTTGGCGGTGTCCACGCCCATGAACAGGTTCTTCAGGTCGCTCATGCTGCCCAGCGCGCTGGTCAGCTTGGTGTCGTTGACCTTGATGGTGCCGTCGGCGCCGATGTCCAGGCCCAGGTCCGACAAGCGGCCGAACTTGCCGCCCAGCGTGCTGCCCGCGGCGGTGATGTTGCGCAGCTGGCTCTGCAGGCCCACCGCGGTGCTGTCGCCCTGCAGCGCGCCGGCGGTCTTGTTGGCGTCGTCGTACTTGGTGTCGTTGCGCATCAGCGTCATCAGGCTGTTGTACGACGTGACGAAGTCGTTGATCGCCTTCTTGACGCTGTCCTTGTCCTGGCCGACGGTGACGGTGGACTGCCCGGTCTTGAGCAGGTTGATCGTCAGGCCGTCGACGGCGCCCTCGATGTTGTTGGAGGCGGAGCTGATCGCCAGGCCGTTGATCGTCAGGTTGGCGTTCTTGGCCGCGGTGTTCTGCGTCATCGACGAGATCGAGGCGGTCGGGTCGTAGGCCAGCGCGGACAGGCCATTGGCGTCGGCGCCGTTGCCGTCGTCATCGGCGGTGGTGATGCGGAAGCCGTTGGCCTCGCCGGTGTCGCGCGAGCGGATCACCAGGCGCGAGCCGGTCGCGTCGGTGACCACCGAGGCCAGCACGCCGGCGCCCGAGGCATTGACCTTGTCGCGGATGTTGGCCAGCGTGTCGGTCGACGAGATGGAGATGCTGACCGGCGTCGCGCCGTCCTTGCTGGTGAAGGTGGAGTTGTTGGTGCCGCTCCACTGGCCCAGCTCGATGGTCATCGAGCCCGAGCCCACCGTCGCGTTGTTGGCGAAGCCCTTGCTCGAGAGCGACTGCGCCGAGGCGAGGTTGGCGACGTCCAGCGCGTAGGAACCCGCGCCCGAGCCGGCGCCGGCGATGACGGTGGCCATCGTCGTGTCGGAGGAGGTGGCGGTCAGCGCGGACCAGGTGGTCGGATTGGCCAGCTTGGCGGCCGCGTCGCGCATCGCGCTGAAGGCGCTCTTGATCTTGCCGTACTCGGAGATCTGCGACTTGATGGTGTCGGTGCGCGACTGGAGGTCGGTGATCGGCTGCTTTTCCAGCGACACCAGCTTCGTGACGATGCTTTCGACGTCCAGACCGCTGCCCAGACCCGCGGAGGTGATGCTTGCCATCGTGCGAACTCCCTGTGACCGTGTGCCGGCTCCCTGGCCGGAAGCCCCATGCGCGACAGGGCCTCGCGTGATTGGCGTGAGGCCCTGTCCTGCATATCGGCGTCAGGCGATCCGACTTTAGGACGGAGGCCCGGCGCTTTGATTGCGTTTTTCTATCAACCCTTGAGCAGCGACAGCACTTGCTGCGGCAGCTGGTTGGCCTGCGCGACCATCGCGTTGCCGGCCTGCTGCAGGATCTGCGCCCGGCTCAGGTTGGAGGTCTCAACCGCGAAGTCGGCATCCATGATCCGGCTGCGGGCGGCGGTCTGGTTCTCGTAGGCCACCTGCAGGTTGGAGATCACCGCGTCGAAGCGGTTCTGCGTCGCGCCCAGCGTCGCGCGCTGGCTGTTGACGGTGTCCAGCGCCGTGTCGATGTTGGCCACCACGGTGGCGATCGCCGCCGCGTCCGCGGTGCGGTCGATCACCGCGCGGCCGGCGCCGCTGGTGTCCGAGCCGGAGACCTGGGTGATCGTGGTGTCGGCCGACATGTTGGGCGTCGTGACGGTGATCTCGTCATTGGACGTGGTGTTCGGCCCGACCTGGAAGGTCTGCGGCAGCGACGCGTCCTGGCCCAGGATGTACTTGCCGTTGAAGGTGGTGCCGGCGGTGACCCGCTGGATTTCCTTGGCCAGTTCGCCGAATTCCTTGTCCAGCGAATCCTTGTCGCTGTCCGCGTTGGTCGCGTTGCGGGCCTGGATCGCCAGTTCGCGCATCCGCTGCAGCGAATCGGCCACCTTGCCCAGCGCGCCTTCAGCGGTCTGCGCCAGCGAGATGCCGTCGTTGGCATTGCGCATCGCGACCGACATGCCGCGGGCTTGCGCGTTCATCCGTTCGGCGATGGCCAGGCCGGCCGCGTCGTCCTTGGCGGAGTTCACCCGCAGGCCCGACGACAGGCGCTGCATCGAGGTCGCCAGCGACGACTGCGACGAGTTCAGATTGCGTTGCGCGTTCAGCGAAGCAATGTTGGTGTTGATGGTCTGTGGCATTGATGCACTCCTGCGGAGATCCTGTCCTGGCTGCGATCCCGGTTAGGTGGGTCGGTTCCCGACCTCGCCTGCCGATCCTCGCTGCGCCATCGCAGTCATTGTTCGGATCTGCCGGTTGGACCGGTGGTCGAGCGGTACTTCATGCTCGATGGATGCCATTGTGCGAAAGCTGCCACCCCGTCGATGGGCCGATTAACGGGCGGAAAACCGTCCATTACGAAGCCAATGAAAGAAGGCCCCGCACCAGTCCCGGGGGACGGTGCGGAGCCTTTGGAAGGCCGGCCGCGAGGACCGGCGCTTGAGGAGTCAACCGGGGAGGGCGCCGGACGGCGCCCGCGTGTGGGGATCAGCTGCGCAGCAGCGACAGCACCTGCTGCGGGAGCTGGTTGGCCTGCGCCACCATCGTGTTGCCGGCCTGCTGCAGGATCTGCGAGCGGCTCAGGTTGGCGGTTTCCGCGGCGAAGTCGGCATCCATGATGCGGCTGCGGGCGGCGGTCTGGTTCTCCACCGAGACCTGCAGGTTGGAGATGATCGCGTCGAAGCGGTTCTGCGAGGCGCCCAGGATCGCGCGCTGGCCGGAGACCGTGGTGATGGCCGCGTCGATGTTGTCGATCACCGTCTTGAGCGAGTCCGGCGTCGAGGCGTTGTCGATCACGCCGCCGGTGACGGCGGTGATCGTCGCGTCGTTGGTCATGTTGTTCGTGACCACGTCCACCGAGTCGTTCGCGCTGGTGTTGGCTCCGATCTGGAAGGTCTGCGTGCCGGCATCGGCGCCCAGGATGGCCTTGCCGTTGAAGGTCGTGCCACCGATGACGCGGCCGATTTCCTGGCCCAGCTGGGCGTATTCCTTGCCGATCGAGTCCAGGTCGGAGGTCGTGTTGGTCGCGTTGCGGGCCTGAACCGCCAGTTCACGCATGCGCTGCAGCGAATCGCCCACCTTGGACAGCGCGCCTTCGGCGGTCTGCGCCAGCGAGATGCCGTCGTTGGCATTGCGCACCGCGACGTTCATGCCGCGCACTTGGGCGTTCATGCGTTCGGCGATCGCCAGGCCGGCGGCGTCGTCCTTGGCGGAGTTGACGCGCAGGCCCGAGGACAGGCGCTGCATCGAGACCGACAGCGAGGACTGAGAGGACGACAGGTTGCGCTGGGCGTTGAGCGATTGCAGGTTGGTGTTGATGATCTGAGCCATGATCCATTCCTTTTGAATTCAGAGACCTTCACGGTCTCGGTCGGACGTTTGAAAAACTGTCCGACTGAGCCGGACCACGTGGCCCTTGCTGTTGATTTGCGGACCCGTTGATGCAGTTATCGGGCCGGCAGGGAATGGACTTGAGGCCTTCTTGAAAAGAAAGCGTGTAACCGCCTGTCCCAGGCGTGAAGTCGTGCCATGGCGGGCGAGCGCTTCTCTTTCGCCACCCGCTCGGGATGGGGAAAGAGAAGGGGGACCGAAGTCCCCCTCGCGGGCGTCTGGCTGACGAGGATCAGCGCAGCAGGGCCAGCACTTGCTGGGGCGCCTGGTTGGCCTGGGCGATCATCGCGTTGCCGGCCTGCTGCAGGATCTGCGCGCGGCTCAGGTTGGCGGTTTCCGAGGCGAAGTCGGCGTCCATGATCCGGCTGCGGGCCGCGGTCTGGTTCTCGACCGAGATCTGCAGGTTCGACACGATCGCGTCGAAGCGGTTCTGCGAGGCACCCAGCTTCGAACGCTCGCTCGACACCGTCTTGATCGCCGCGTCGATGTTGTCGATCACGGTGGCCAGGTCGGTCGTCGTCGACGCGTTGGTGATCGCGCCGCCGGTCACGCCGGTGATGGTCGTGTCCGTGGTCATGTTGGTCGTCGTGACGTCGACCGAGTCGTTGGCCGTGGTGTTGGCGCCGATCTGGAAGGTCTGCGTGCCCGAATCGCCGGCCAGGATGGCGCGGCCGTTGAAGGTCGTGCCGCCCAGCACGCGCTGGATTTCAGAGCCCAGCTGCGCGTATTCCTGACCGATCGAGTCCAGGTCGGAAGTGGTGTTGGTCGCGTTGCGGGCCTGCACCGCCAGTTCACGCATGCGCTGCAGCGAATCGCCCACCTTGGACAGCGCGCCTTCCGCCGTCTGCGACAGCGAGATGCCGTCGTTGGCGTTGCGCTGGGCCACGTTCATGCCGCGGACTTGCGCGTTCATGCGGTCGGCGATCGCCAGGCCGGCGGCGTCGTCCTTGGCGGAGTTGACACGCAGGCCCGAGGACAGGCGCTGCATGGAGACGGCCAGCGAGCTGGCGCTCGTGCTGGTGTTGCGCTGGGCGTTGAGCGACAGCAGGTTGGTGTTGATGACTTGGGCCATGATTGCTCCTAACAGCTATACGTAAATACCGGCAAAAGCGCCGAACCACACATGAGCGCCTGAGTCCTCCGATCCTCCAGCCCGCCGTGAGGCGAACCGGCCGAGGATCTCGGATGCTCCTGCTGAACCTGCCGGGCCATTTCCCGGTTCGGTCCCAGTCCGACGCTAGTCAACCGTTGCCGTCCCACTCCCTCATCGGGTTGCCAAGAACGTCAGGCCTTCTAACCGGACCACGTGCCGCCTGCCTGCTGCGACTCGCCTTTGGACTCCTGGTCCTTGCTGGCTTGTCGCTGCGTTCAGCAGCCCCGTTGTTTTGGTTATCGGCGCCTGCGCCTTAGAACTTGAGGGCAATTTGTCAAGACTTTCGATTCGGAGATAAGCAGGTCTTGCAACGCGTTGTTTGTCGTTTGACTTCGACCCGGACCTGTGCCCGGGTGTCGGTCTGGCGACGGACATGAAGGGGTTAACGGCCGCTGCGCGGCGGGATTGAGGGGGAATGGCGGCGCTTTTCGTGCGCTCGATCACGGGGGTGGCGCCCTAAAGTGCCTTCCGGCGCGGCCGACAAGGCGCGGCGCCGTATCCGCCCCCTTCGCCGGGACCGGTCTGGACAAAGAGGCCGGACCCGATCGACGAGTTCCAACGACCATGGAGAGATCTATGCCCCTGCAATCGCAAACCGAGGCACGGTCCGCCGTGTCGATGATCGACGCGTCGATCGAGGAACAAGTTCACGGACGCATCCGTCCGGGCTCCAGCGAGGCCCGGCTGCTGCTGGCCCAGGCTCGCAATGCCGCTTATGCGCAGGCCGCGCAGGGCCGCATCGGCGACGGCGTCGCGCTGCTGTGCAACGCGCTGGAAATGGCGCCGATGAGCGTGGAGCTGCTCTCCGACGTCGGCGCGCTGCTGCTGGCCGCCGGCCAGTTGCGCGAAGCGGCGCTGTATGCGCATCGCGCCGTCGAGCTCTCGCCGCAGCATGCGCCGTCGCTCTACACGCTGGGCTTCGCGCTGTCCGGTTTGGGCGAGGTCAAGGCCGCCATCGAGGTGTTGTCCATCCTCAATGAAGGTCAGGCGCTGGACATGCTGCGCCGCGATTCCCCGGAACTGATGGCGATCGTCGACTCCGAACTGCTGCGCCTGCAGGCCGCCTGAGGCGCCCGCACTTTCCGCCAGCACTTTCCGCCCGCGGGGCAGCCTGACAGGCTGTCTCCGCCAGAAACCGCCGCCGAGCCCGTGTCCACGGGGCCTCGCGCGGCGGTTTTCCTTTGGGGGCCTGTCAGCGTGTAGGAATCTGTCTGACACGGCGGTCGGCGGGCTTCGTAGCTCATCTATGCCAGCAACCTGATGTCGCGAAAAAGGGGGTTTCTTCAGAATTCATTCCATCGCAGCAACGCAACCGCCCAGGAGCCCCCACATGAACAGCGACCAGATCCTTGCCGAGATCCGCGAAGCCAACCTGTCCTACCTGATGCTGGCCCAGAGCCTCATCCGCGCCGACCGCGAGCAGGCCCTGTACCGCCTGGGCATCTCCGAAGAGACCGCCACGCTGCTGAACACCCTCAGCCCGGCGCAGATGATGAAGATGGCCTCCGGCAACACGCTGCTGTGCCGCTTCCGCATGGACGACGACCTGGTGTGGGGCCTGCTGACCTCGCACGGCAAGCCGGCCGCCAACGACAGCGTCTCCCGCCTGCATGCCTCCATCCTGATGGCCGGCCGCCACCAGGAAGCCGCCTGATCCCAGGATCCAGGCAACGCGATTGCCGCCCGAGACCATCCGAGACCCCCGGAGCCACCCCATGCGCACCAAGTCCATCCTGACCGAAGCCAAGCAGATCGAACGCGCGGTGACGCTGATCAAGCTGGGCGCGCGCCTGCAGGTGCTGGAATCGGAAACCGACCTGAGCTACGAGCGTTTGCTGCGCCTGTACAAGGAAGTCTCGGGCAAGAGCCCCAGCAAGGGCCAGTTGCCGTTCTCCACCGACTGGTTCATGACCTGGCAGCCCAACATCCATGCCAGCCTGTTCCTCAACATCCACGAGTACCTGAACAAGGTCGCGGAGATGGACGAGATCGACGTCGTCATCAAGGCCTACCAGCTGTACCAGGAACAGACCGCGGCGCAGAACCTGGAGCAGCTGTTGTCCGTCACCCGCGCCTGGCGCCTGGTGAAGTTCGTCGACAACGGCATGCTGACGATGACCAAGTGCAGCAAGTGCGGCGGTCATTTCGTTACACACCCCCACGAGGTCGCCAAGCATTACGTCTGCGGCCTGTGCAACCCGCCGGCGCGCGCCGGCAAGGGCAAGGCGGCTGGCGGCATCCAGATGCACTGAGCGGCGCGGCATGGCCTCGCGCTGGCGCACCTGCCTGGTCGTCATTGCCCGCGACGAGGCGGCGACCATCGGCCGCCTCCTCGACAGCGTCCGTCCGTTCGTGGACGACGCGCTGGTGCTGGATACCGGCTCCACCGATGACACCGTCCGTCTGGCGCAGGCCGCTGGCGCGCGTGTCGCGCATTTCACCTGGATCGACGATTTCTCCGCTGCCCGCAACGCGGCGCTCGACGCCGCGGGCGCGGACTGGCACCTGGTGCTGGACGCCGATGAATGGCTGATCGGGGAGGGCAGTGGTGCGGCGCTCGAGGCGCTGCGCGCCACGCCGCCGGATTTCGTCGGCACGATCGCGTTGCAGGATCACTTCGACGGTGGCACCGCTCGCTCGCGCTTGAGCCGCGTTCTTCCGGGCGCGATCCGCTACACCGGCCGAATCCACGAGCAACCCGCGCATTCGCTGCCGATACGGCCGCTCGACCTTCACGTCGCCCACGACGGCTACCTCCCGGAACGGCTTCACGTGAAGCAAGGCCGCAACGAACAATTGCTCCGGGCCGCAATCGAGGACGAGCCGAGCAACCCCTATCTCTGGTACCAGCTCGGCAAGGACTTGTCCGTGTACGAGCGCTTCGCCGATGCCGAAGTCGCCTTCGCCACTGCAGCCGCTCGCCTTGCGGACATGTCCCTGACACCGACGTGGTGGTCCGACCTCGCGACCCGTCGCTTGTTCGGCTTGAAATCGCTGAAGCGTCATGCTGACGGCATGGTTTTCGCCGAAGCGCAACTGCAAGTCTGTGCAGAGTCGCCCGACTTCTTCTTCGCGCTGGGTGACTTGTTGCTGGACTGGGCGGCAGACCAACCGGAGCAGGCGGAGGTGTTGGTGCCGATGATCGACGACGCCTGGACGCGTTGCCTGGAGATCGGTGAGCGTCCGGATCAACCGGGTGCCGTCGCGGGCCGGGGCAGTGACCTTGCGGCCTGCAACCTCGAGCTGCTGCGTTCCACCTTCCCCCGAAATCCTCGGTAGCAAATCCTCCGCAGGACGGCAGTGGTTGGGGGCGGCAGGGCGCGGGGTCTTGGCGCTTGCCGCCAAGGCCCTGCGCCCTGGCGACCAACGCCCGGGTCTCCGCAGCACAGCGCCCCCGCCAACCCTCCCCACCGCAGCACAGCGCCCCCGCCAGCCCACCCCCACCGCAGCAGGGCATAAACCCCCGAAAACCGCCCCCGCCATAGCGCTGATCTGGCTTCTTGTAGGAATTGATCTGACAAACGCGTCGGCGCGCTCCCTAACCTTTACATGGAAGCGACCTGATGTTGGTTGCGTGTCGGGATCTCTACAGTTCGTCTCACGCTGAAACGAAACGACCTCAGCCCCCAACACCCCAGGAGCCGAACGATGAACGCCGACCAAATCCTCGCCGAGATCCGCGAAGCCAACCTGTCGTACCTGATGCTGGCGCAGAGTTTGATCCGTGCGGACCGTGAGCAGGCGCTGTATCGTCTGGGCATCTCGGAGGAGACCGCGACGCTGCTGAACACGCTGAGCGCTGCGCAGATGCTGAAGATTGCCTCGGGCAACACCTTGCTGTGCCGCTTCCGCATGGATGATGAGCTGGTGTGGGGCCTGCTGACCTCGCACGGCAAGCCGGCCGCCAATGACAGCGTGTCCCGCCTGCATGCCTCCATCCTGCTGGCCGGCCGCCATCAGGAAGCTGCCTGAGTTCGATATCGACGCCTGACCGCAGAACTGAAGCCGGAGACACCGCCATGCGCACCAAGTCCATCTTGACCGAAGCCAAGCAGATCGAGCGCGCCGTGACGCTGATCCACCTGGGCGCTCGCCTGCAGGTGCTGGAGTCTGAGACGGACCTGAGCTACGAGCGTTTGCTGCGCCTGTACAAGGAAGTCTCGGGCAAGTCACCCAGCAAGGGCCAGCTGCCGTTCTCCACCGACTGGTTCATGACCTGGCAGCCCAACATCCATGCCAGCCTGTTCCTCAACATCCACGAGTACCTGAACAAGGTCGCGGAGATGGACGAAATCGACGTCGTCATCAAGGCCTACCAGCTGTACCAGGAGCAGACCGCGGCGCAGAACCTGGAGCAGCTGTTGTCCGTCACCCGCGCCTGGCGCCTGGTGAAGTTCGTCGACAACGGCATGCTGACGATGACCAAGTGCAGCAAGTGCGGCGGTCATTTCGTCACCCACCCGCATGAGGTCGCCAAGCACTACGTCTGCGGCCTGTGCAACCCGCCGGCGCGCGCCGGCAAGGGCAAGGCGGCCGGCGGCATCCAGATGCATTGAGGCCGCCACCATGGGCGCCCGACTTCCCCACGCCGCATCCACCGACGCCCCGGGCGGCCTGCGCTGGCCGGCCCTGGCGCTGCTGAGCTGGGCGGCCTGCTTCGCCGTCTGGCGCCTGTTCGGCCCGGACTGGCCGGCGGCGATCGTCGCCTCGGGCCTGGGTCTGATCCTCGCTGGACTCCACCGCCAGGCTTGGCGCCGGCTGATCGTGGCGTCCGGTTTTCCGCTGGCGCTGCTGTTCACGGGTACCGACCTGCCGGCCTGGATCTGGCTGATCCCGCTGGCGGTGCTGGTGCTGGCCTATCCGCGCCGCGGCTGGAGCGACGCGCCGCTTTATCCGACCCCCCACGATGCGCTGCGCGCGCTGCCCGAGCGTGTGAAGCTGCACGACGGCGCCCGCGTCCTGGACGCCGGCTGCGGGTTGGGCGACGGATTGGTGGCTCTTCGCCGCGCTTATCCGGGCCTGCGCTTCGCGGGCATTGAATACAGTGGCGTCCTGTGGCTGCTGGCCCGCCTGCGCTGCCCCTGGGCCGAGATCGCCCGGGGCGACCTGTGGGCCCAGTCGTGGCGCGAGATGGACCTGGTCTACCTGTTCCAGCGACCCGAATCGATGCCGCGCGCGCTGGACAAGGCGCGCACCGAGATGCGACCGGGCGCCTGGCTGGCGAGCCTGGATTTTCCGCTGCCGGGCCAGCCGGTCTTCGCACAGCTGGACACCGGCACCCGCCACCGGCTGTATGTCTACCGGGTGCGCGAACTCCAGGCCTGAGCGCCTGGACGCCGCCCACATCGAACGCAATCAGTCAGCGACGCCCGATCGGCGTCCGCACGGCACACCGGTCGTCACAGGCCGGGGCTCAAGCGGACGGGGAGCCGGTCGATAAGGGATGAGATGGCCCGGACCGCGAGGGGACGCGGCGGTTACTTCAGGACGGAACGAATTCCATGTTTGTCATCATCGGTTGGCTGCTGGCCCTGGCTTGCATCTTCGGCGTGTTCATCGCGCACGGGGGCAACATCGGCGTGGTGCTGCATGCGTTGCCCTTCGAGATGACGACCATCTTCGGCGCGGCGATCGGCGGCATGCTGGCCACCAATCCGCCCAAGGTCATGAAGGCCACGCTCAAGGGCCTGGGCGATTGTTTCAAGGGCAGCAAGTACACCAAGGCCCGCTACATGGAGCTGCTGGCGCTGCTCTACGACATCCTGCAGAAGGCCCGCAAGGAAGGCCTGATGTCGATTGAAAAGGATGTCGAGGATCCGCACAGCTCGCCGCTGTTCCAGAAATATCCCACCGTGGGCAACGACCACCATGTGGCCGAGTTCATCACCGACTATCTTCGGATGATGGTGTCCGGCAACCTCAACGCGCACGAGATCGAGTCCCTGATGGACGCCGAGATCGACACGCACCACCACGAGGCCTTCCTCGCCGTGATCGCGCTGCAGCGCCTGGCGGGCGGATTGCCGGCCTTCGGCATCGTCGCGGCGGTGCTGGGCGTGGTGAACACGATGGGCTCGGTCGGCCAGCCGCCGGCGGTGCTGGGCGGGATGATCGGTTCGGCGCTGGTGGGCACCTTCCTGGGCATTCTGCTGGCCTATGCCTTCGCCGAGCCGCTGGCCGGCGCGCTCGAGGCCAAGGTCGACGAGGCCGGCAAGGAACTGCAGTGCATCAAGACCACGTTGCTGGCCTCGATGCAGGGTTATGCGCCGCAGGTGGCGATCGAATTCGGCCGCAAGGTGCTGTACTCGACCGAGCGCCCGACCTTCGCCGAGCTCGAAGGCCACGTGAAGAAGAAGTGATCGGAGTCATTTGCCATGGCCGGTGACGCCAAGAAACTGCAGCCCATCATCATCAAGCGCGTCAAGAAGGGCGGCCATGCCGCCCATGGCGGCGCGTGGAAGATCGCCTACGCGGACTTCGTGACGGCGATGATGGCCTTCTTCCTGCTGATGTGGCTGCTGGGCTCCACGACCGAGGGCGACAAGAAGGGTATCGCGGATTATTTCGCCTCGCCGCTGAAGGTCGCGATGTTCGGCGGTTCGGGTTCGGGCGACGCCTCGCACATCATCAAGGGCGGCGGTCAGGACCTGACGCGCCAGACCGGCCAGGTCAAGGCCGGCGACGTCGAATCCCCTCGGAAAACCATCAACCTGAAGGCCCTCAAGGAAGAGCAGCGCCGCGCCGAGCGGGTGCGTCTGCAGCAATTGAAGGACAAGGTCGAGAAAATCATTGCCGACAACCCGCGAATTGCGGCATTAGGTGGGCAAATCCGACTCGACATGACCCGCGAGGGCTTGCGTATCCAAATCGTGGACGAGAATAATCGCCCGATGTTTGACAGCGGCAGCGCGGTGGTGAAGCCGTATATGCGCGAATTGCTGCAGGAACTCGGCAACGTGTTGTCCGAGGTGCCCAACCGGCTCACGCTGGAGGGTCATACGGATGCACAGCCGTTTTCTGCGGGCGAGCGTGGATACAGCAACTGGGAACTGTCGGCGGACCGGGCCAATGCCTCGCGGCGCGAGCTGGTGGCGGGCGGTTTGCCGGATGCCCGGGTCCTTCGCGTGCAGGGGTTGGCGTCGAGCAAACTGCTGGACACGAAAGACCCCAAAGCCCAGGTCAATCGCCGCATCAGCATCATCGTGATGAATCGCGATGCCGAGGATGCGGTGCTGAAGAACCTGCCCGACGAGGACGAGGACACTGCGAATCCCGCGGCGAGCGCGCCGCAGGCCTCAAGTTCCGCGCCCTCCGGCCGATAACACAGCCCTCCAGTCCCCTCAGAGGAACGCCATGAGCACTGACATGAAATTCTTGATCGTCGACGACTTCTCGACCATGCGCCGGATCGTGCGCGGTCTGCTGAAGGAGATCGGCTACAACAACGCCGAAGAGGCGGAAGATGGCGTCGAGGCCCTGAGCATGCTGAAACAGGCGAAATACGATTTCGTCGTCAGCGACATCAACATGCCCAACATGAATGGCTTCGAGCTGCTCAAGGCCATCAAGGAGGATGCCTCGCTGAAGCACCTGCCGGTGCTGATGGTGACGGCCGAAGCCCGCAAGGAAGACATCGTCCTGGCCGCCCAGAGCGGCGCGGCGGGCTACATCGTGAAGCCGTTCACGAAGGCCACGCTGGAGGAAAAGGTCCAGAAGATCATGCAGAAGCTGGCCGCTGCGGCCTGACGCTGGGGAGTCCACCATGCAGATGGAAGAACTGGCCAAACTGTCGCAGGGCAACGAACCGCTGATGGTCTCGCCCGAGGTGTTCCAGCAGATCGGCACGATCACCCGCGTGCTGCACGACACGATGCAGCAGCTGGGCGTGATGCCCAAGCTGCAGGTTGCCACCGACGGCCTGCCCGATGCGCGCAGCCGTCTGACCTACATCGCCAACAAGACCGCCGACGCCGCCAACAAGGTGCTGAACTCGGTCGACCAGGCCAAGGCCGAGCACGCCAAGATCACCGAGGCCGCCAATGCGATGGCCCAGGCGATCACCGCGGACCCGGTCCGCGCGGTGGCCTCGGGCGCGGTGCTCAACTTCGTCAAGGAGGTCGAGTCCTCGACCTCCAAGATCGACACCCACCTGACCGACATCATGCTGTCACAGGACTTCCATGACCTGACCGGTCAGGTCGTCGCCAAGGTCGTGACCCTGGCCAACGACCTGGAAGACTCGCTGGTGAAGCTGCTCGTTTCGGTGGTGCCGCCGGAGCAGCGCGAGAAGGTCGATCCGAGCATCCTGCAAGGGCCGGTCGTGAACCCGGAAGGCCGCGCCGACGTGGTGACCAACCAGTCCGAAGTGGACGACCTGCTGGCCTCGCTGGGCTTCTGATCGCCGCTGCCGGCCGCGAGCCGGTGCCCCCACGAAACCCGCGCCCCGGCGCGGGTTTCTGCTTTCTGGGCGGCTGAGACGATTAGCTGAAGGCCGGCTGAGAAGACCGGCTGAATTCCGCCGCTTATCGGGCCAAGGCCAGGCGGCCTGCGGCCGAACAATGGCGAGGCTGCGGCATGGGGCCGCGGCGTCCTCATTGCGCATATGGCCGATTCAGACGCACAAGACCGCAACTTACCCGCCTCGCAGAAAAAGATCGAACGATCGCGCAAGGAGGGCCAGCTGCCGCGTTCCCGGGATCTGCCGCATTTCGCGGTGATGGCGACCGGGGCTGCCTTGTTCGCGACGTCGACGCCGTATGCCGTCGACACGCTGCAGCACATGCTCGAAGGGGCGCTGCGTTTCGATGCCGAACAGCTGCGCGCCGCCGGCATGATGACCGAGCGGCTGTCCGCGCTGACCTGGCAGGGCATGGTGCTCGGCCTGCCGGCGATGCTCATCCTGGCGATGGCCGCGATCGCGGCGCACATCGCCTCGGGCGGCTGGAACTTCACGATGAAGCCGCTGAGCCCCAAGTTCACCCACCTGAACCCGGTCACCGGCTTCGGCCGGCTGTTCCAGTGGCAGAACCTGACCACGGCGCTGAAGGCCGTTCTGCTGTCGCTGGTGCTGGGCATCGTCGGCGCGATCGCGCTGAAGGACCGCATCGCAGGCTTCGTCGGGATCATGTCGGTGCCGCTGCCTTCCGCGCTCGCCTTCGCGGGCAAGCAACTGATGGGCGGCCTGATGATGCTTGGCCTGTGCCTGGCGCTGTTCGCCGTCATCGACGTGCCGCTGCAGCGCCACCTCTACCTGAAGCGGCTGAAGATGTCCCGCGAGGAGGCCAAGAACGAGCTCAAGGAAGCCGAAGGCAACCTCGAGATGAAGCACAAGATGCGCCACAAGGCCCGCGAGCTGGTGAAGCGTCGCATGCTGGCGGCGGTGCCCAAGGCGGACCTGGTCGTGATGAACCCGACCCACTATGCGGTCGCGATCGCCTACGACGAAACCCAGTTCGGCGCGCCGCGGGTGGTGGCCAAGGGCCTGGACCTGCTGGCCTTCAAGATCCGCGACATCGCCAAGGAAAGCAAGGTGCCGGTGCTGCAGGCGCCGGCCCTGGCCCGTGCCCTGTACGCCCACGCCGAGCTGGATCGGGAGATCCCCGGCGCGCTGTTCGGCGCGGTGGCGCAGGTGCTGGCCTACGTGTACCAGCTCAAGGCCGCGCTCAAGGGGCAGGGCATGGCGCCGAACGCGGCGCCGAACCCGGCCGTGCCGGACGAGCTCGACCCGCACAAGAAGCCGGGTTGGACGCCGCCGGAGGACGAGGCGGAGGACGCTTTCCCTGAAGGGCGCCCGGGCTGATCGCCCAGCGGAAGACCGAGCCGTCGAAAGACCGAGCCGCGGGAGACCGAGCCAGCGGCGGGCAGGACGGTGCCCCCTTTCCGCTCAGACGCCTGCGCCCGCTCGGCATTCGCTTCAAGGGGGCACCGTCCCGCCCGCCGCTCTCCACCAATGGCGCGGTTCGGGGGGGAAAAGGCCCGCTTATCGGGCTAAAGGACAGTGGGGCTCCGCCGAACAATGGCGGGGCTCGATGGTCTCGTCGAGTTCCCCGTTGAACCCAGGCAGAAGGCAAACCCGATGAACGAGCTCATGGCCCGTTTGCAGAACCTCCTCGGACCCCGCGCCGCCATCGTGCAGGCGCTCGGGGCACCGATCGCCATCATCATCATCCTGTCGATGATGGTGCTGCCGCTGCCCGCCTTCGCCCTGGACCTGTTCTTCACCTTCAACATCGCCATGTCCATCATGGTGATGCTGGTGGCCTCGCAGATGGTCAAGCCGCTGGACTTCGCGGCCTTCCCGACCGTGCTGCTGATCACCACGCTGCTGCGCCTGTCGCTGAACGTGGCCTCCACCCGCGTGGTGCTGCTGGAAGGCCACACCGGCGCCGGCGCCGCCGGCAAGGTGATCGAATCCTTCGGCCACTTCCTGATCGGCGGCAACTTCGCCGTCGGCCTGATCGTGTTCGCGATCCTGGTGGTCATCAACTTCATCGTCGTGACCAAGGGCGCCGAGCGCATCGCCGAGGTCGGCGCCCGCTTCACCCTGGATGCGATGCCCGGCAAGCAGATGGCGATCGACGCCGACCTGTCCGCCGGCCTGATCGACGAGAAGGAAGCCAAGCGCCGCCGCGCCGAACTGGGCGACGAAGCCGATTTCTTCGGCTCCATGGACGGTGCCTCCAAGTTCGTCCGCGGCGACGCGATCGCCGGCATCCTGATCCTGTTCATCAACATCATCGGCGGCTTCGTGATCGGCGTGGTCCAGCACGGGCTGTCCGCCGGCCAGGCCGCCGACAGCTACATCCTGCTGGCCGTCGGCGACGCGCTGGTGGCGCAGATCCCGGCGCTGCTGATCTCGGTGTCCTCGGCGCTGGTGGTGTCGCGCGTGGGCAAGGACAAGGACGTGGGCCAGATGATCGGCTCGCAGGTGTTCGGCTCGACCAAGGCGGTGGCCATCACCGCCGGCGTGATCGGCCTGCTGGGCCTGATCCCGGGCATGCCGCACCTGGTCTTCCTGATGATCGCCGGCGCGATGGGTTATCTGGCGTACTGGCTGCGAACCAAGGAGCAGGCCAAGCAGGCCGCCGAGCTGAAGAAGCCGGCCGCCCCGGTGCCGGGCGCGCCGAACCCGGATGCCGAGGCCTCCTGGGACGACGTGCAGGCCGTGGACACCCTGGGCCTGGAAGTGGGTTACCGCCTGATCACGCTGGTGGACAAGTCGCGCGAAGGCGACCTGCTCAGCCGCATCAAGGGCGTGCGCCGCAAGTTCGCGCAGGACATCGGCTTCCTGCCGCCCTCGGTGCACATCCGGGACAACCTGGAGCTGCGCCCCAGCCAGTACCGCGTGACGCTGCGCGGCGCGGTGATCGGCGAGGCGGAGGCCTACCCGGGCATGTGGCTGGCGATCAACCCCGGTCATGCGACGCAGAAGCTGATCGGGACGCCGACGACGGATCCCGCCTTCGGACTGCCGGCGGTCTGGATCGAGGAGCGGCAACGGGATATGGCGCAAATGGCGGGATTTACCGTCGTTGATTGCGCGACCGTGGTGGCCACGCATCTCTCACACTTGCTGCAAGTTCACGCGGCCCGATTGTTGGGCCGGGTGGAAACCCAGCAGCTGGTGGATCACCTCACCAAGCAAGCGCCTCAGCTCATCGAAGACGTGATTCCAAAGATGGTCAATGTCGCCGCCCTGCAACGAGTCCTCCAGTTCCTGCTGGAAGAGGGCGTGCACATCCGCGACATGCGCTCCATCGTGGAAAGCCTGGCGGAGAACGCCACGCAGACCACCGATCCGGCCGAGCTGGCCCGTCGCATCCGCATCCACATCGCCCCGGCGATCGTGCAGCAGATCTACGGTCCGGCCAAGGAACTGGATGTCATCGCCCTCGATCCGGAGCTGGAGCGCCTGGTCACGCAGGCCCTGCACTCGCCTCACGGCGCGGCGCTGGATCCCGGTGTGGCCGACACGCTTGCGCGGAGTGCCGCCCAGACCGCCCAGTCCCAGGAGGACCGTGGTTTGCCCGCCTGCCTGCTGGTGCCTGACCTGATCCGCGCGCCCCTGGCCCGACTGCTCAAGCGCGCTGCGCCGCGGCTGAAGGTCCTGGGACACAGCGAGATTCCTGAAACGCACACGATCCGCATCGGCTCCATCATCGGAGGCACGGCATGAACGTCAAACGCTTTACCGCCCGCAATTCCCGCGAAGCCATGGCCCTGGTCCGCCAGGCCTTCGGCGACGACGCGGTCGTGCTCTCCAACAAGCCCTGCCCGGAAGGCGTGGAAGTGCTGGCGATGGCGCCGGAAGGCATGTCGCAGATCGAGCGCGTGGCCGCCCAGGCGCCCCGCGCCGCCGCCGCGCCGCGCCAGGCCGCCCAGCCGCAGCGCCAGGAAGCGCAACCGCGCCAGGCCCTCAAGCAGCGCCTGGCCGCGTCGCCGGCCCCGCAGCGCGCGGAGCCCGGCTTCGGCGCCTCGGTCGGCGAGGACGTCAACGCGATGGCCATGAGCACGCTGTCCTTCCAGGACTACGTGCGCGAGCGCATGCTCAAGCGCCGCTCGGCCGAGCTCAACGGCCTGCCCGATCCGATGATCGACGAGCCGGCGCCCGCCGCCTACGCACAGGCCCAGATGAATGAATCGGTCGCCTCGATGGCCGCGCAGCGCGACCAGCGCGCCCGTGCCGCGATGCAGACCCTGGGCGCGCGCCGTGTCGACGAGCGCGCGTATGAACAGCCCGCTCCGGCGCCCGCGCCGCGCATCGTGCCGCCGGTGCTGCGCGACGAGATCCGCGTGCAGCAGCCGGTCGCCGACCTGGGCGGCGTCGGTGGCGGCTTCGGCGGCCATCCGCTGAACGACATGCCCGCGTCGTCGCGTCGCGAGCAGGAAATGATGTCCGAGCTGCGCGCCATGAAGGGCATGATCGAGGAGCGCTTCGGCGCCCTGGCCTTCATGGAGAAGCTGCAGCGCCAGCCCGCGCAGGCCCGCCTGACGCAGAAGCTGCTGGACGCCGGTTTCTCGCCCGCGCTGGTGCGCAAGCTGGTCGAGGGCCTGCCGGCCCCGATGACCGAGGAATCGGAATCGCAGGCCTGGGCCTCGAACGTGCTGGCCCGCAACGTCCACACCGCCGAGCAGATGCCGGCGCTGGAAGACCAGGGCGGCGTGTTCGCGATGATCGGCTCGACCGGCGTCGGCAAGACGACCACGACGGCCAAGATCGCCGCGGCCTTCGCCACCAAGTACGGCGCGAGCCAGCTGGGCCTGATCACCCTGGACGCCTACCGGATCGGCGCTCACGAGCAGCTGCGCGCCTATGGCCGCATCCTCGGCGTGCCGGTGCACACGGCGCATGACCGCGCCTCGCTGGAAGACCTGCTGGAGCTGCTGGCCGGCAAGAAGATGGTGCTGATCGACACGGCCGGCACGGCGCAGCGCGACAGCCGCACCGCCGAGCTGCTGGACATGCTGGCGCACAAGAGCATCAAGCGCATCCTGGTCGTCAACGCGGCGCAGCAGGGCGAGACGATCGAGGACGTGGTCGGCGCCTGGCGCGGCGCGGAAGCGCAGGGCGTGATCCTGTCCAAGCTGGACGAGGCGGTGAAGCTGGCCCCGGCGCTGGACACGGTGATCCGCCACAAGCTGCGGGTGCTGGGCGTCACCAACGGCCAGCGCGTGCCGGAAGACTGGCATCGCCTGTCGTCGCAGGCCCTGGTGCAGCGCGCGCTGCGCAGCCACGGCCAGTCGGCCTGGCGCATGGACGCCTCCGACGTCAACCTGATCTTCACCGCCGGCTCCGTCGGCGCGTCGGCCGGCGCAGCCTCGCCCATGGGCCTGAACTGACCGAACAACACCCCCTCCTGACTCCCTCGCCCGCTTGCTTGCGGGAGAGGGTGGGGGTGAGGGTGGTGGCCGTCCCCGAACGCCTCGAACCTGGGAAGAGCCATGCTCTTCCCTTCTGTCGTTGGGGCTTTGTTAACCCGACGTTGCAGCATGGTGGTCAACTTGTCCTGTGCGCGACCCAGGCCGGCAACGGCCTGAAGTCGCCGGGCCAGAGGCAAGCGAGGGCGAAAGCGGCAGAGAAAAGCGGGGTGTTTCCCCCTTTCAATTCCGCGTCGAAGGGTGGCCCCCGGGGCGAAACTTCCGGTAACGGCTCCAGCAATGGCGCTTTCCTGACAGAGGGAAACGACCGCTGGAACCCAACACGTAAGACGACACAGAGCAGCCCAATGCGCGATTTCAGCAATGCTCCCAAGGACCAGGCCGACGGCCTGCGACGCCTCTTCGCCACCGCGCGGGTGCGGGTGGTGCCGGTGGTGAGCAATCCGCATGTCGTGGGCAGCGGGGCGCTGCTCGAAGGCATGTGCGCCGCCTTCGCCGAGCTGGGTCTGCACACGCTGGTGGTGGACGCCGGCGAGCAGGCCTCGGCGCCGTCCGACCTCGCGGCGGTGGACCTGGCGGCCTGCGTGGAGGCGCTGTCGGCCAAGGTGTCCTTCCTGGCCGCGCGCGGACTGCCGCTGCGCTACATCAACGCCAACGGCTCGGCCGCCCAGTTCCTGGAAGCGGTGACCGACGCGGCCCCGTTCGCGGACGTGATCCTGCTGCACGCCAGCGCGGCCGAACTGAGCCGCGTGCTGGTCTCGCGCGAGGTGCGTCCGGTGCTGCTGGCCGACACCGACGTGCAGAGCGTGACCTACGCCTACGCCGGCATGAAGTGGTTGACGCAGCGGGCGGGCCTGATGGTCTACAGCCTGCTGCTGGCCTGCAATCCGCAGCTGCGCCTGGCCGAGCGGATCGCGCAGCAGCTTTCGAGCTGCGGCGATGGTTTCCTCGGCGCGGTGCTGCGCGAGTGGGCCTGCCTGGATCCCCGCCAGCCGGTGACGGCGCCGTTGACGCACGAGATGCGTCACATGGCGCGCGAGCTGCTGCTGGCGTCGGTGCCTGGCGCGGCGCTGGACAGCGCCGCCGATGCGATGCCGCTGCGTCCGCGGCCGATGTGGCAGCCCAAGGCCGGCCGCGCCCCGCTAGGCGTGACCCTGGCTGCGCATTGACCCCGGATGGGAGACGAGACGATGTACACCGCCAAGGGTCAACTCGACAACAACTCGCTGATCCGCCAGTACAGCCCGCTGGTGCGCCGCCTGGCGCATCAGATGATCGCCAAGCTGCCGGCCAATGTGGAACTGGACGACCTGATCCAGGTCGGCCTGATCGGCCTGACGGACGCGCTGTCGCGCTTCGACACGGCGCAGGGCGTGCAGTTCGAGACCTTCGCGACGCAGCGCATCCGCGGCGCGATGCTCGACGAGTTGCGCGGTAGCGACTGGATGAGCCGCGGCAACCGGCGGCAGCAGCGCTCGATCGAGAGCGCGGTGCACAAGCTCGAGCAGAAGCTGGGCCGCCCGCCGCAGGAATCGGAGATCGCCGCGGAGATGGGCATCTCGCTGGGCGAGTACCAGGAGATGCTGGGCAAGGTACGCGGCACGCAGCTGGTCTATCTGGAGGACATCTCCGGGGATGACGACAGCGACGACTACCTCGACCGCCACGTCAGCGACGAGTCGGCCGATCCGATGTCGATGCTGCGCGACCACCGCATGCGCGAGGCGCTGGTGGAGGCCATCAAGAACCTGCCGGAGCGCGAGGGTTACGTCATGTCCATGTACTACGAACATGACATGAACCTGAAAGAGATCGCCGCCGTGCTGAAGGTGACCGAATCGCGGGTGTGCCAGCTGCACAGTCAAGCGATTGCCCGATTGCGCGTGAAGCTGCGCGACTGGTAAAACGGGCCGCACAGCGGCCGCAGTCCTTGTGGTCCAAACACCATGGGGGAGCGTCCGATGTGGGACTCATTGCGCAGGCGAGCCGGGAAGGCGTCGCCTGACGCGTCGGAGGGCGGCGCCGGGATCGGCCCGCGCGAGCCGACGATGCAAGGCAAGACCACCACCGTCGTCCGGGAACTGTCGGGCGGCGTGTCCAAACTGGGCCGCGACGCGGCCGAAGTCCGCGGGCTGCTGGAGGACACGCAGAAGGTCGTGACCTCGCAGGCGCAGGCGATGCAGGCGCTGGGCGCGGAGCTCGAGCAGGTCCGGCACGCGCAGGACGGCATCAACCAATCGACGAACCAGACCCGCGAGGCGGTGGGGCGCGCGCGCACGGCGCTGTCCGGCGTGGGCGACGAGGTCGGCGAGATCGTCTCGACGCTGCGGCTGGTGAGCGACGCGGCGTCGGAGATCACGAAGATCGCGCTGCAGACGCGGCTGGTCGCCTTCAACGCGTCGGTCGAGGCCAAGCGCGCCGGCGAGGCCGGACGCGGTTTCGGCGTCGTGGCGGACGCGGTGAAGGACCTCGCGGCGCAAGTCGAGGCGTCCTCGAAGGCGATCATGGGCACGGTGGGGACGCTCGATTCGCGGATCGAGAGCTTCAGCCGCGAGTTGCGGGCGGACGGCGCGGGAGGCGCCGCGCAGAGCAAGATCCACCAGGCCTTCGCGGATGTGGAGGTCGACGTGGACCTGATCGCCAAGTCCGCGCAGGAGAGCCAGGCGACGACGCAGCTGCTGGCGGCGCGCTCCGGCGAGCTGGGCGTCGAGATCCAGCAGGCGATGCGCAAGCTCGACTCGGCCTTTGCCTGCAGCGACCGCTTCCTGCGGCTGTCGGAGCAGATGATCGAGCAGATCGCGTCGAGCGGCGTGGAGGTCGAGGACTCGCCGTACATCCAGGCGGTGCAGGAGGCGGCGGCGGAAATCTCAGCGCTGCTCGAGCGCGCGGTGGCGGAACGCAAGATCGACGCCGCGGCGCTTTTCGACGAGCACTACCAGCCGATCGCCGGCACCGATCCCCAGCAATTCACCACGCGCTTCACGCAGATCGCGGACCAGCTGTTCCCGCAGGTGCAGGAACGGATGCTGACTTTCTCGGACAAGGTGGTGTTCTGCATCGCGGTCGACCGCAACGGGTATGTCGCGACCCACAACAAGCGATATTGCCAGCCACAACGGGCCGGGGACACGGCCTGGAACACGGCCAACAGCCGATATCGCCGGATATTCAATGACCGCACCGGGCTGGCGTCCGCCCGGAATCAACGGCCATTCCTCCTGCAAACCTACCGCCGCGATATGGGCGGCGGGAATTTCGTGCTGCTCAAGGAGGCGTCGGCGCCGGTCACCGTTGCCGGGCGGCACTGGGGCGGGGTGAGGTTGGCGTTTGGTTTCTGAATGGCTTTCTACTAACGAAAATTAAAGGGAGGGAAGATGGCCGATAAAGAATCAAAAAAGTGGTTGCCGGTGGTGGGGCTGAGAGAGCCATTTAATGATGCTGTGAATTACAAAACGCGGCAAGAGAAAGAATTTTTTAGTCAAATTTTCCTTAAAACAAGTGACGTCTCTGCAATTCTGGGGTCATCAATTTATTATCTTATCGGAGAAAAGGGGTCCGGTAAGACAGCCTATGCTGTTTATTTGGATAATAATACCGTGGAGGATACCAGATGCCGCTTGTCCACGATGACCGAAACCCAATATAAAAGGTTCATTGCGCTCAAAAAGAAGGGGCAGTTGGAGTATAGCGACTACGCGAATATCTGGCGACCCATGCTACTAAACATGATGGCGCAAGCTTTGGTGGCCAAGTCGAAGGGGTTTTTGCAAAGCGTCACCGGCAAGTTCGACGCCGTAGAGCAGGAAATTGAACGTTTCAACGAAGATTCTTTGAACCCTGAGGTGGAAGTGGCGTTCGAGATGACAGCTGAAGCCAATACTTCGCTGTCCGTTGGGAACGATAAGGCTCTACAAGCTTCCGCTAAAGATCTCCAGCGCTCAGTCGAAAAATCGCAAAGCGTTCGCCATCATCTGTTGGAGACGGAAACTCGATTGAAGGGCGCACTCGGAGATTTGCGTCTTGCGCGGAATCACGTTCTCTTTGTCGATGGCATCGATTATCGACCTGAAGACGTTCCGTATGGCGACTATTTGGAGTGCGTCAAAGGACTCGGCGAAGCGGTCTGGCAGTTAAACAACGACTTCTTTGCAAATATTCGGGATTCCAGAGGGCGTATGAAGGTGGTGCTTCTGGTACGCCCCGACGTCTTTCATAAGCTCAACTTATATAATTCGAACTCTCGCCTTAGAGATAATTCGGTTCTTCTCGATTGGTCAACAACGGAGCTTGCGCTCCGCGATTCACGGCTCTATGAAGCAACTGGTAAGTTCTTTTCCAGTCAACAAGGCTTCTTGGTTACGCCGATTGAGGCTGCTGATAATTACTTCAATTCGGCCGATTCCAATACTATTTTCAAGAGGCTGTTACGTACCACCTTTCAAAAGCCGCGAGACTTGTTGACCTTCATTAAGATTGCTAGGCGCATTCATGCAAGGCGCGGTGCTCTTGTTGCAAGTACCAGTTTTGAATCCCAGATTGTTAGAGATCCGGACTATACGAAGGAATATGCTGATTACCTCTTGGGGGAGGTGCGGGACTATTCTGATTTCTACATGACTCCCGATGATTTTCAGCTCTACGTTAAGTTCTTTCAATATTTGAACGGTAAAACGGAATTTTCCTTTGATGAATTTTCAGCGGCCTATAAAAAGTTCAAGGCATGGATCTCCGGGGAGAAGCTACATGCAGTGGAGTACATTCGTGATCCTGAAGCGCTTCTTCAGTTCTTCTTTGACGTGAATGTCATCGGATATCGGGAGGAGATGGGAAACGAGCGCGAGAAGTTTGTTCATTTTTCTTTTCGCGAGAGAACATTGAACAATATTGCTCCAAAAGTGAAGGTTTCTGCCATCTTGGTGGTGAATCCGGGGGTTGCGAAGGCCTTGGATATTGGCTTGCGGCCCAAACTGCAAGAGAGTGCGGAAAAGGAGTTGCGAAGGCGTCGTCGAAATAAGTCGAAGCGGAGTCATCCACGGCCGACTGCCTCGATCGATGGCCAAAAGTTCGGTAGGGCAATGCCCATTGCATCAGCTAGCTCCAAAGCCGCGCCGTCGGGACGTTCTCCGATTGAACAGGGCCCGCAAGCGCGGAAGCGCCGAAATGTGGTGAAGCCTAAAGGTGGGACGGGTAATACAGGCCGATGATTCGAAGCCAAATACTGGACTCAGTTGGCGTGTCTACTGAATTGAGTGGAAACAGAAGAACTTTGGCGAGTTTGTGTGATTTTCTATCGGGCGCGATTGGAGGAAGATTCGTTTAGGTGCTCAAAACGCCTCTCATCTGGCGGCCGCAGTTGCGACGTCTCATATTCGCCGTTCCGCGGGCGAGATGGACCATTCCGTGAGGGTGGTCGCACGTTAGATGAGCGTGTTTTGACATCTCGCCCACCCTCCTTAATAGGTGACCGGTGGACGTCCCTCAACGTTGTTTATTGAAGGACTCCGAATGATCCCCGCTGAAACCATCCGCGCTTTGGCCGAAACCGGATTTCGAATCTCCGAGCAAATCGCCCTCGATCATGTCGATGTTGAATTCGATCGGAAGAAATTGCCCTTCAAGGCGAAGCGCCTGCGCACGCCGCTTCTGAGCCGTAAACCCTTGTGCGACGACACCGAATACACGCGCATGGTGCTGCGGGAGGCGTCCGTCATTCCGCCGCGGCACAAGCCGGCCGCTATGCGCGATGGCGATCCCGCTGAAGCGCTGCTCGATCCGTCGATCACCGTTGGCGCCGCGATGTTCAACGTGCGCGATCGACTCACGCTCCTGGCCGCGCTGCTGCGCGATTCCATCGTCACGATGGAGGACCCGGACTGCCTGTGGGGTCGGATCCATGTCGCGAGCCGGGATCTCGTGCGGGAAGCGCTCAGCAATCTCGCCGTCGTCGAAATTGGCGCGCTGGAGGAGCACACTCGCCAATCGCATGGCGCGCTGCAAGCGGCGTGACGCCCCTCCATCCCTCTCACTGCCACCCCAGCCCGATGTTTTCACCGACCTCGCAAACCGCCGGCCTGCTTGACTCCGGCGTCCTCGAGCGCTCTGTTGCCGCTCAAGCCTGGACCTGCGGCTGGGCGATTTCCCGGGATACGCCACCGCCGATGCAGCGGACCGGATATTGGGAGGTCCGCGTCGGAAAGCCGGAGCAAACCACGCGATACGTCCTGCCGCATCTGGATCGCGAGGTCCTTGAGCAACTCGTCGCGAAGGAGTCTGCGGCCGGCACCTGGCTGAAAGTCTGCGCGCCAATGGAGAGCGTGTCGCCGTTGCTCTCCAAGGACTGGAAGATCCACGCCCCGGAGTTCCTGATGAGCGTCGCGCTCGCACGCGGCGCCGAGTCGCTCGCAGCGGGTTACCGCGTCCAAATCGAACGGGTCGGCGCGCTGCTGCGGGCGACCGTCCTCACCGACGAAGGCGATCTCGCGGCGAGCGGTCAAGCCGCTCTCGACGGCGCCTTCGCCACCTTCGATCAGATCGTGACCGATGAAGCGCATCGGAGAAGGGGACTCGGACGGGGCGTGATGGCCGCGCTGACGAATGGCGCGCTCGATCATGGGGCGCGGCATGGCGTGCTGGTGGCCACCGAGGCGGGCGCCGCGCTGTATGCCGTCTTGGGTTGGACCACGGTGTCACCGGTCACGGCGGCCTCGATGCCGGTGGACTTGGGCTGAGCGATTCGTACTGGCTCGGATCAAGCGACAACGGCGCGCGGAATGAAGCCTTGGTCCGTCAGCGCCTTGATCACGCCGCGCAGCAGCGTGCTGCTGCTGAATCCGATGGTGTACTGACGCGCCTCCGGATGGGTGGGCTGGAGCATCCCGTTCGCAAGCAACTTGCGGATCTGATAGGTACGCTGAGCCGGGGAACTCTTCGGCATGGCATCGGCGAGGTCTGCCGACCTCACGACCTTCCGGAGAACGGCGACCTTCAGAACGCTTTCCTCTTGCTCGGTGATCCATTGCCTTTCGCGCGCGTGAGCGATCGCGGGAAGCAGGATCTCGGCCGTGAGGTTCCGGTAATCGGACAAACGATCGACCTTGTTCAACTCGTCTCTCACACCAGTCAACACATAGGTGCACCACGTCTCGAGCGCGGCATCCGTCCCCTTGTCTGCCAACGAAAGCATCGCGTAGTACTTCTCCCGGTCAGCGCAGAACACCGCCGCTGGATTCAATAGACGTCCGTCCTCAGCGGTCATTCGGAACCCGTACTTGATGAGGAGCGCGTAGGTGAAGAGGCGCACGACGCGGCCGTTGCCGTTGCCGAACGGATGGATCCAGGCAAAGCGATGGTGCGCGAGGGCCACCTTCATCAGGTCGTACTTGCGCTGGTCGTCCCGATTGACGAAGTCGACCAACTCTCCCATGTAGGCCCCGATCCGGACGGCATCCGGGGGCGCGTGCTCGGACATCGCGATGCCGACAGACCCGCTCCGGTAGGCCCCAGGCGTCTTGTCGCCTTCGCGCTCCAGTCCATCGACGGTCATCGCGTGAAGACCGCGGATGAAGTGTTGGCTCAGCGCGGAGCCGGGCTCGAGCCCCGCATCGATCTCGTCCATCGCATGCTCGATGTTGGCGATCTCCCGCAACGAGTCGATCTCTTGATCAGCACGTTGCAAGGACGCAGGCCCCCCGAACTTGGTCTCCACGTAGTCCGCCAGCGTGGTGTGGTTGCCTTCGATGCGAGCGGAGGCGAGGCTCTCCAGCAGATGGAACACCTGCTTGAGTTGCATGAACACCATCGGCGGCGTCGTTCCGTTGAGCTGCAGTCGTCGCAGGTGTTCCAAGTCGGTGAGGACGTCCAGCAGCGGCGACGAGAAGCTGGGATTGAGGAGCCGCAGCGGATGGTCCAGAAAGGTCGCCATGTGCGTAGGAAGTGAAATGGGTGAATTCGATATGTTGAATTTGACGGGAATTCTTTAGTGCTGACAATGACTTGGCGATGTAGCCATCCGGCAGCAAGTTGAATCGCGTCGGAGCGGATGTTGAATCGATGGACATGCGCCAGTCGGATCCCGGTCGGTTTGATGAGAACCCGGAGCGTGTCCGAAGCACCTTTTGCCCTGCGCTGGTGATACAAGGTCCGGTCCATCGCTCCGCCGGCAGGCTGCCCCAGGCATCAATCCTGCTGCCCCGTCGCCGATGCCCTTGATCGACTCCCCCGCCCCTACCGACCCCCGCGCCGCCGACCTCCGCCGCATGAAGCTGGTCGCGCTGGGCTGCCTGCTGGCCTCGCTGGCCGGGCTGGCCGTCAGCCTCGTGATGGGGGCCCAGGGTCCCTGGGCCTGGCTCAAGGCCTTCTGCGAAGCCGCCGCCATCGGCGGCCTGGCCGACTGGTTCGCCGTCGTCGCGCTGTTCCGCCATCCACTGGGCCTGCCCATCCCGCACACCGCGCTCATCCCGCAGGGCAAGCACCGCATCGCCGACAGCCTGGCCGAGTTCGTCCGCGACAACTTCCTGCATCCCGAGGTACTGCTCCAGAAGCTCGAGATCCTCAACCCGGCCGAGCGCCTCGGCCAGTGGCTGCGCGAGCCGGCCAACCTCGCGCAGGTCACCGGCTCCGTCCGCGCCATGGCCATCGAGGGCATCTCGCTGCTTCACGAGCAGGCGGTGCGCCGCGCCATCGGCGAGTTCCTCGTCGCCCGCGCGCTGTCCTGGAACGCCACCGCCACCGCCGCCTCGGTGCTGGACGTGCTGACCAAGTCCGGCCGTCACCAGGACGTGCTCGACGGCGCCTTGTCCAAGCTGCGCGACTACCTCGCCACGCCGGAGGTGCGGATGCTCGTCGCCGCGCGGCTGGTGAAGTTCGCCCGCGCGCAGTGGCCGAAGGCGACCTCCCTCGTCGACACGATCGCCAACGTCGACAAGATGGCCGACAGCCTGTCCGACAAGCTCGCGCTGCAACTGGTCGAGGAAGTCCAGACCGCGCTGTCGCAGCCCGATCACTCGGTGCGGCGGCAGTTCGACGACTGGATCCACGAATTCATCGAGCGCCTGCGCCAGGACCCGGAGTTCGCGCGCGAGGTGAACGCGATGAAGGACCGCGTCGTGCAGAGCGACGACGTGCGCGCCTACCTCGACGGCGTCTGGACCGAAGTCCGCGCCACCATCGAGCGCGACCTGCAGCGCGAGGACTCCGTGCTGATGCGGCACCTGGACCATTCGCTCGCCGGGCTCGGCGACCGGCTGAGCCGGGACCCGTCGCTGGTGGAGGCGATCAACGCGCATGTGCTGTCGGCCGCCGGCCGCATGGTCGGCGGGATGCGCGAGGGCGTCACGCGACACATCGCGTCGACGGTCAAGTCCTGGGACGACCGCAGTCTCGTTCGCCAGATCGAGCTGAGCGTCGGCCGCGACCTGCAGTTCATCCGCCTCAACGGCACGCTGGTGGGCGGCGTGATCGGGCTGCTGCTCTACGCGGTGACGGTGGTGATGCAGCGGTGAGGCGCCAAGCGTTGCCGATCATGCAACGGGCGTTGCGCAATCGGCAACGCCCGCGGGTGATCACAACGCCTTCAAGAACACCACAAGGTCCTTCTTCTCCTGCTCGGTGAGCTGGGTCTCCAGCACCAGGTTGAAGAACTCCACCGAATCCTCCAGCGTCAGCAGCCGGCCGTCGTGCAGGTAGGGCGGCGAGTCCTTGATGCCGCGCAGCGGGAAGGTCTTGATCGGGCCGTCCATGTTGGCCATGCGCCCATTGATCATCCTCGGCTTGAAGAAGCGCTCGGTCCGCAGGTTGTGCATCAGGTTGTCCGTGTAGTACGGCGGCGCGTGGCAGCTCGCGCAGGTCGCCTTGCCGAAGAACAGCTGCTGTCCGCGCAGTTCCTGCTGCGACGCCTTCCTCGGATCGAGCTTCCCGTCGATGCCCAGCTTCGGCGCCGGCGGGAAGTCCAGCAGGGCCTGGAACTCCGCCATGAAGTGCACCTGGCTGCCGCGCTCCAGCACGTTCACGCCCTTCTTCGTCGCGATCACCGGATCGCCGTCGAAGTAGGCGGCGCGTTGCTCGAACTCGGTGAAGTCCTCCACCGTCTTCAAGGCCCGCTGCGAGCCGAACAGCCGCTGGATGTTGACCCCGCGCAGCGTCGGCGTGTCGATCCGGTGCCGGAACGGCTGCGGTCGGATGTCGCCGACCAGGTGCGTCGACGCGTTCGTGTGGCCGTTGGCATGACAGTCCAGGCACGCCACGCCCCGGCTGGGCTTCAGCGTGCGCCGGTCGTCGGTCTGGTTGAACTGCTGCTGCGGGAACGGCGTCACCAGCAGCCGCACGCCTTCCAGCTGCTTCGGGTTCAGCACGCCGTTGAACAGCCGGAAGTAGTTGTTGATCGTCACCAGCTCGCCCTTGGACACGTCGCCCAGGTCGGGCCGCGTCGTCAGGAAGATCGGCGCCGGAAACTCCGGCAGGAAGTGGTCGGGCAGGTCGTAGTCCAGGTCGAAGCGCGTCAGGTCACGGTCGATCTCCTGGCGCCGGATCTCGTCGATGTGGAACTTCGGGAAGACCATCCCGCCCTCGGGATGGTTCGGATGCGGCAGCGGCAGGAAACCCTTGGGGAAGAGGTCTTTGGCCTTGATGTCGTCCGGACTCATCGCCGCCAGCTGCTCCCAGCTGACGCCGCGCGGCAGGCGGACCCGCACGCCGTCCTGGAGGACCTTGCCCTTGGTCATCGTCGCGCCCGGGGACGGCCGGTTGGCCAGGTCGTAGCGTTCGTTGAGCAGGTCCGCGTGTTTCCGCGCCAGGCCGGGTTTCGCGGCGCTCATGCGCTTGACGACGCTGTCGAAATCCTCGGTGATGACGACCGGCATGTAGCTGGTCGGCGGCGCGGCGGTTTCGCCCATCGCGGTGTTCGTGGCCAGGGGCACGGAGGCCACCGCGGCGGCGGTGCCGAGCAGGGCCGGCCAATGCCAGCCCCCACGGCGGGGTGCGCGTGAAGTCATGTCTTCTCCCTTTCCGGTGGACGGAGCGCCCTCGCCGGTCCTGCACGCGGCGGCAAGCGCGGTTCCCGGCCGCGACAGGAACCGCGCGATGGTGCGCCACCGCACACAGGAGCAAGGACTGACCCCAAGGAATGTGATCGCGACCTCTGCGGGCCCTCGCGACACAGCCAGACACGACCGTAGTCGATCGCGTCGCCCGATCCAAATAGAACCTCGTGATGCGATCGATAGCCGCCGCCTCGCTGCTGATTGATGTGTGAGCGTCCTCTGTTGGAGCAGGAGGCACCGCAGGAATTGGCTTTTCTCGACCATCGAACTGGAGGTCCGGGTTCAGGAGACTGACCGCCTCCTCATTCCGATGGTCAGCCAACTCACGCCATGTCTCATCACTTTGTTCCCACGCCTGCCGTCCGACCGCTGGAACGGGCGGCTCCGACTCCCGACCCGGTGACCCGCGCCGCGCCAGGCCGCCGTCGGGACGACGAAGAGGCCGAAGCCGCCGCGGAGCCGTCCGTACCGCCAGCAGAGACTGCCGCGACGGGTGCCACGCCCGCCAACGCGACCCCGGCGCCGACCGGAGAGGCAGCCGCGCCAGTCGATGCGCCTGCCACCGCCGACACCGGCGCGCCGGCCGATGAGAACGACCCGCTGCGAAGCAGCCGATCCAGCGCGATGCTCGCGGCGGGCCTGGGCCTGCTGGGCGTTGCCGGCGCGGCAGCGGCGGGCGGGTCGGGCGGCGGGTCCAGCTCGACGACGCCGATCACCATTGATCCGCCGAAGCCGGAGCAGCCGAAGCCGGAAGAAAAACCGGATCCGAAGCCCGAGCCTCAGTCCGATCCGAAGCCGGACCCCAAGCCCGAGCCTCAACCAGACCCGAAGCCGGACCCCAAGCCCGAGCCTCAACCAGACCCGAAGCCGGACCCGAAGCCTGAGCCTCAGCCAGACCCGAAGCCGGATCCGAAGCCTGAGCCTCAGCCAGACCCGAAGCCGGATCCGAAGCCTGAGCCTCAACCCGATCCGAAACCGGACCCGAAACCCGAGCCTCAGCCAGACCCGAAACCCGAGCCTCAGCCAGACCCGAAGCCTGACCCGAAGCCCGAGCCCGAGCCCGATCCGAAGCCGGACCCGAAGCCCGAGCCCGAGCCCGAGCCCGATCCGAAGCCTGACCCGAAGCCCGAGCCGGACACCGAGCCGCCTGCCGCGCCAGTCCTGGCCCTGATGAACGACACCGGCACCAGCGGATTCGATCGCGTCACCCGCGACGCGACCGTGCTGGTATCCGGCCTGGAGCCGAACGCGAGCTGGCGTTATTCCTTGGACAACGGGCAGACCTGGCGGGACGGCAAGGACGGCGCGATCCCCGCATCGGCGTTCACGCACGACGGCGACTGGAAGGTGCTGGTGCGCCAGGCCGATGCCGCCGGCAATCACAGCGAGGTGCGATCGCTCGAATTCAAGCTGCTGACCTCGGCGGCCAAGCCGACGCTGCGGCTCAGCGAGGACACCGGCGCGACCGTCTTCGCGGATCCGGCCGGCATCTCCCTGCATGACGGCGTCACCCGCGACGCCACCGTGCTGGTGGCCAACCTGGATCCCAACGCCAAGTGGCAGTACAGCATGGACGGCCTGTCCTGGTTCGAAGGCAGAGACGGCCGCGTCGAGCCCGGCTTCTTCGGCGACCACGACGGCGCCAAGATCGTCCATGTGCGTCAGCTCGACACCGCCGGCAACATCAGCCAGATCGAGACGCTGCAGTTCGTCCTCGACACGAAGGCGGACGGTCCGGCCGTGGTCCGCCTCGTCAACGACAGCGGCGTGAGCAGCACCGACTGGCTGACCAACGACGGGCGGCTCGAGCTGGTCCTGGCCCCGGGCAAGACCTTCAGCTACACCTTCGACACCGGCCACTGGGGCTCCGGTGGCGGCGCGGCCGGCAACATCGTGCCCATGCCCGCCGACCTCCCGGACGGCGCCCGCTGGGTGGACCTCCGTGTGTACGACGGCGCCGGCAACGGCACGCTGCAGCGGGTCAACTTCCAGCTCGATCGCACGCCGCCGCCCAAGCTCGGCGCGACGCTGCTCAACGACACCGGCGCCAGCGCCACCGACGGCATCACGCAGGACGCGACGATCCAGGTCACCGGGCTCACCGCGGGCAACCGCTGGCAGTACCGCATCGCAACCCGGGGCGACCAGTGGTTCGATGGTGACGACTCGATGCGGATCGAGAACTCGGCCTATGGCGGCGACGGCGTCAACTGGGTCGACATCGCGCAGGTGGACGCCGCCGGCAACCGCAGTGAGTTCACGCACCTGCGCTTCGAACTGGACCGTGTTGCCCAAGCGCCGAAGGTCTGGTTGAAGGACGATACCGGCGCGAGCGCCTCGGACTTCTTCACCGCTGACAGCACCGTGGTCATTGGCGGCCTGGAGGCCGGCGCGAGTTGGTGGGCCACGGGACTCAACGGAGCCACGTATTCGGGCACGGCCCTCGGAACCCTCAACAGCGAAGTCGCGGTACCACCCTTGAACGGATCGATCCGCTTCCGGGCCCGGCAGACCGACTTGGCCGGCAACACCAGCGACTTCTCTACCGTTTTGCAGGCTTACGTGACCACGAAGGACGTGGCCGACGCTCGCAGGCCGGTACTGCGCTCAGGCGAGAGCAAGACCATGAGCGGCACCGATCACCAGGACACCTTCGTGATCGATGCGACAGGTCTCTCCCAGGACCTGCGGATCACCAACTACTCCAGGGAGCAGAACGACGTCCTCGACCTGAGCCATGTCGTGACGCTCGTCGCCGGTCAGAAGATTGGCGATCGCGTGCGCAAGGAGGAGATTGGCAGCGGCGCTCTCGGCGTTGAGCTGACCTGCACCGCCAACGACGGGACCTTCTGCCTGGTGGCGATGTGGAACACCTCCGGCTCCGACACCATCCTCATCCGCACCGCCGACGGCCTGCACGTCCTCTGAGCCCGGGACGGGCGTGACCCCCGCGGCGAGCGCCGGCGTCCTCTAGACTCCGGCGCTCGTTCCGTTCTGGGCCGCGAGGCCCAGTCCCCGTCCCGTCCTTGTGGAGCCCGCCATGCCCCGATACGTCGCCTTCCTTCGCGGAGTCAGCCCGATGAACGCGAAGATGCCGGACCTGATCCGCGCCTTCGAGGCCGCAGGCTTCACGCGCGTGAAGACGGTGATCTCCAGCGGCAACGTGGTGTTCGACCACGACGGCGCGCCGGTCGACGAGCTCGAGCGCCGCGCCGAACAGGCGATGACCGACACGCTGGGCAAGACCTTCGGTACGACGGTCCGCCCGGTCGAGCACCTGCGCCGGATCGTCGACGCCGACCACCATGCGCCGTTCCAGCCGCCGTCCGCGGCCAAGCCGCTGATCACCTTCCTGAAGCGCCCGCACGAGTTGCCCGTCTCGCTGCCGCTGGAAGGCGAGGGCGCCGCGATCTGCAAGCTGGAGGGCGTCGAGGTCTACAGCCACTACCTGCCCAACGACAAGGGCCCGCTGTTCATGACCATGCTGGAGAAGACCTTCGGCAAGCAGATCACGACCCGCACCGTCGACACGGTGCGCAAGTGCATCAAGGCCTGAGGACAGATCGGGCGGCGCCGCTCAGGCCACGCAGGCCCGGTTCTTCCCGGTGCGCTTGGCCTCGTAGAGCGCCTCGTCGGCGCGGTCCAGCGCCTGCTCCATCGTCTCGCCCGCCCGGAACAGCGTCACGCCGGCCGAGAAGGTGACGAACACATCGCGCCCCTCGTGCATGAACAGGCTGGCCGACAGCGAGCGCTGCAGCCGCAGCAGCACCGCCTGCGCTTCCTCGAGCGGCGCCTCCGGCAGGATCAGCACGAACTCCTCGCCGCCCCAGCGCCCGACCTTGTCGCCGGGCCGCAGCAGCCCCGACACCCGCGCCGCCAGCGACTTCAGCGCCTCGTCGCCGGCCGCGTGGCCCAGGTTGTCGTTGAGCTTCTTGAAGTTGTCGATGTCCAGCAGCGCCAGCGCCAGCGGCTTGGGATCGCGCTCGAGCTTGGCGCGTTCGGTCTCGAAGGTCGCGATCAGGCCCCGCCGGTTGGCGATCTGCGTCAGCTGGTCGGTCTGGACCTCGCTGGAGAGCTTGCGCAGCTCGCCCTCGAGCTGCTCGACGCGCTCGGCCAGTTGCGCCGCGCGGTCGTGCTCCTCGCGCAGCCGGCCCTGCGTGGTCTGCACCAGCGACTGCACGCTGCGGCTCTCCTCGACCATCTCGCGCACCACGCCGGCCAGGCTCTCCAGCGAATCCGCCTGCTCGATCACGGTGGCGTACTTGCCGACGCTGTCGCTGAAGCGGTCGGTGTGCTGGCCGAGCTCGCCCAGCTCCTGCAGCATCCGGTTGATCAGGCCCTTGAGCGCGTCGCGGGCGCGGCTGCGCTCCTCGCGCAGGCTGTGCTGGCGCTCGCGGGTGCTGTGCAGCAGCTCGCTGACCGAGCGCACGCTGCGCGCCGTCAGCCCCTGCGCCAGCGTCTGGCCCATGGCTTCGCACTGGCCCTGCGCCCAGGAGTCGTCCTCGGCCAGGTCGGCCAGGCTGCCGGTCAGCTCGCCGCAGAGCTTGCCCAGCTCGTTGAAGGCGTGGTTGCGATGGTCCAGCCAGCGCCGCGCGCGGATGCACAGCGCGTCCATCTGCGCGGCGCGCTCGGGCGTCGCGCCGTCGCGGACCAGCTCGGCATGGGCCACGCCCAGCGCATCGATCAGTTCCTGCGCGCGCAGGTCGTCCGCGGCGAGGGCATGCCGCACCGTGCCGTTCAGGTGGGTGCCGACCTCGGGCCACGATTGCAGGCCCGGGCCGGTGCCGGCGGACGCCGCCGCGCCCGGCGCGCCCATCAGCGTGTCCAGCGAGCCGTAGCGGCCACCCTCGGCCGACGCGGGCCGGCCGTCGTCGACCGCATGCGCATCCGCGGGCGGTTGCGCGCTTTCCTCGTCGGTGAAGAACTGCGTCGGCGTGCCTGCGCGGTCTTCGTCGTCGAGCGCGTCCTCGCCGTCTTCACCGTCCTCGTTGGCCGACACCGCGCCGCCGGTCGCGGCCCCCAGGCCAACGGTCGACGGCAACTCATCCAGCGGCGCGGGCTGCGTCTCGACGCGCGCGTCGCTGACGTCCGAATCCCAGCTCGCCACCAGCTGCCGCAGCCGCAGCGTCAGCCGCTGCGGGTCACTGCGATTGCTCTGCAGCACGCGCAGCACGCCGTCCTTCTTGCGCGCGAGCGTCCACTGCCGTCCGCCGCGTTCCAGGCCGCGCATCAGCCGCTCGATCAGCTGCGCCAGCTGCTCCGCCTGCGCGCCGGGGCCGTGCGTCTGCTGCAGCGCCTCCAGCGCGCGCTGCAGTTCGTCCCAGCGGCCTTCCTTGAGCTGCGTCGCGAAACCCTGGCGCTGCTGCGGATCGGGCACCGCCAGGCCCAGCAGCCGCGCCATCGAGGCCTGCGCGCGTTCGGGCATCTGCGTCGACGCGCCCCCGCGCACCGGCTCGCCGGCCTCCTGCGCGTAGGCACGGGCGTAGTTCTCGGGGGTCGGCTCCAGCTTGTCCAGCGCCAGCCGGCGCAGGGCCGCTTTTGCCAGGAGAGCGGGGGGCTGCTGCGGCATCGGTCGGGGCTCGGTGAAACGGGGGAGGGCGCTGGCGGCTCGCGGCACGCGACCGGATCAGCGCATCGGGCTTTCGTCGCCGACCTCGGTGGTCGGCAGGATCCAGGGCGCCTTGCGCGGCAGCACCGTCTGGGCCAGCCAGCGCTCGAGCTCGTCGGGCGGCAGCGGCTTGCTGAACAGGAAACCCTGCATCAGGCTGCAATCGAGCCGGCGCAGCACTTCCATCTGGCGCAACGTCTCGACGCCCTCGGCGATCACCTGCAGGCCCAGCGAGCGCGCCAGCGCGATGATCGCGGTCACCACGGCGGAACTCTGCGGCGTGATGCCCAGGTCGCGCACGAAGCTGCGGTCGATCTTCACTTCCGAGATCGGCAGCGTCGTCAGGTAGGCCAGCGAGGAGTAGCCGGTGCCGAAGTCGTCGATCGAGATCTCGACGCCGACCTCGTTGAGCCGGTGCAGCGACGGGATGACGCTCTGCAGGTCCTTCATCAGGCCGGTCTCGGTGATCTCGAGCT
Organism: Mitsuaria sp. BK041; assembly: GCF_014193085.1. Lineage (NCBI taxonomy): Bacteria > Pseudomonadati > Pseudomonadota > Betaproteobacteria > Burkholderiales > Sphaerotilaceae > Roseateles > Mitsuaria sp. BK041. Next base: position 989,898 of record NZ_JACHYT010000001.1, read on the forward strand.
GGATCGCGCGGTGCGGCACGCCCCACTGGCTGACGAACTGATGGATGTGCTCGACCAGGTCCGAGCGCTCGAACAGCCGGTTGGGCAGGTTCACCGCGATCGATTCGCTGAAGCCGAAATTCAGCTGCCAGACCTTGGCCTGGCGCGCGGCCTCGCGCAGCGCCCATTCGGACAGCGGCACGATCAGGCCGGTTTCCTCGGCCAGCGGGATGAATTCGCCGGGCGGCACCAGCTGGTTGCCGCGGCGCCAGCGCATCAGCGCCTCGGCGCCGACCATGCGGGCGGTGCGCACGTCGATCTTGGGCTGGTAATGCAGCACCAGCTCGTCGCGCTCGATCGCCTTGTGCAGCGCGGATTCGAGCTCCAGCTTCTCGCGACCGCGGCCCGCCAGCATCGGCGAATAGAGCGCCGAGGCGTTGCGGCCCTGGTTCTTGACCGCGTACATGGCCACGTCGGCGTTGCGCAGCAGGTCGGCCATGGTCAGGCCGTCGCGGGGGTAGAGCGCGATGCCGACCGACGCGGTCACGAAGCACTCCTGGCCGGCGATGAAGATCGGCTCGCGCAGCGCGTCCAGCACCCGGTCGGCGACGCGCTCGGCATCGCCCTCGTCGCCGACCTCGGGCAGCAGCGCCACGAACTCGTCGCCGCCCAGGCGGCCGACCGCCTCCAGCGTGCGGTGCGAGCGGGTGCCGACCGACTCCAGCATGCCTTCCATGACCTGGTCGCTGTGGCGCACGCAGGAGCGCAGGCGGCGGCCGACTTCCATCAGCAGGTCGTCGCCGGCGGCGTGGCCCAGCGTGTCGTTGATGACCTTGAAGCGGTCCAGGTCGATCAGCAGCAGGCCGACCTCATGGCCCATGCGACGGCCGGCCTCGATGGCGCGCTCGGCGCGCCACATCAGCTGGCGGCGGTTGGGCAGGCCGGTGAGCGCGTCGAAGTTGGCCAGCTCGCGGATGCGGTCCTCCGCCATGCGGCGGTCGGTCACGTCCTGGATGACGCCGGTGTAGCCGCAGGCGTTGCCGTGCTCGTTGAACTCGGGCTCGGCCTCGATGTGGATGACGCGCTTGCGGCCGTCCAGCAGCGTGAAGGGCAGGTCGGTCACCAGGACCGAGTTGTGGGCCACGACATCGCGCAGCAGCCGCATGAACAGCAGCCGCTCCTCGCGCGGCACCATGCGCATCACGCCGATGAAGTCCAGCGGATCGGCCGGCCCGCGGCCGAAGACGCGCAGCGCCTCGTTGGCCAGCTTGAAGCCGTGGCCGGTCTGCCATTCGAAGCTGCCCATGCGGGCCAGGTCCTGCGCGCGCGCCAGCTTGGACTTGCTGCGCTCCAGTTCCTGGCGGGTGCGCGAGCTGCGCAGCATGTAGCGCAGCCGGCCGGCCAGCAGCCGCCACTGCGTGGACTTGACGAAGAAGTCGGTCGCGCCGGCCTGGTAGGCGCGGTTGATGGAGGCCTCGTCGTCCAGGCCGGTCAGCATCAGGATGGGGGCGTTCTCGAAGCCGGGCAGGGCGCGCAGGCGCTCGCAGGTCTCGAAGCCGTCCAGGTCGGGCATCAGCGCGTCCAGCACGATGAGCTCGGGCGTCCACTGGGTCACCAACTGCAGCGCCTGCTGGCCGCCGGTCAGCGCGGTGACCTCGAAGCCGTGCTCCTGCAGCGCGGCCTCGATCAGCATCAGGTTGACCGGGTCGTCGTCGACCAGCAGGACGCGTGGCCGTTCGATCAGTTCGCCTTCCTTCACGACGCGGCTCATCGCTGGGCTTGCACCAGTTGCTGCATCGCCAGCCGGGCGGCGGCGATGTCGTCCAGGGCGATGCCGATCAGGTCGGCCAGGCCGTCCTCGTGCCCGGCACGGGCCAGGCCTTCGATCTCGGCGCAGCGCTGGGACAGCACCGCGGCGCCCAGGCTGGCCGCGGCGGATTTCAGCGTGTGCGCCACGTGGCGCAGGCCGTTGAGGTCGCGCGGCGCGTCGCGGCCCTGCGCGAGCACCTGCTCCTGCTGGTCCAGCGATTTCAGGAAGGCGGCCACGACACGCTCCAGCAGATGGTTCACGCCCTCCGGGTCCAACTCGCGCAGACGGGCGAGGGCCTGGTCGTCCAGCACGGCGGGTTCGGGCTGAGTCCGGGAGGGCATGGTCGTGGCGTGGTCCGGTGACATCTTCTGATCATGGCGCCGCATGGACGTTCCACGCGGAGTTGCGGGCCATTGTCGTTCACCAGGAGGATGGAGTCGTGGGAAAAAGCCGTCAATTCTGGTGTTCTTGGGGCTGTCGCTCGGGGTAAGTCCCGGGTCCGGTGTGGCGTCGGCGCCTCCGCGCCGGGATGGTGCGATGGTGAATCCTCGGTGAGTGGCTGGTGAGGCCTACATACAATGGCCCGCATGAACAGGTTGGGGGACGCCGCCGCTCGTCGTCGGCCATGGAAGGGTGCCGCGCTGGCCTTGGGGCTGGCGGTCGTGGCCCTGCTCCTGCTGCTGGCGTTGAACCTCGAGCCGTCGGGCCCCGGCCTGGTGCTGACCGCCGTGATGGCGGGCGCGGCGCTGATGATCTTCGTCGCCGCGCTGACCTGGCACCTCGCGGTGCGCTTGGCGCGCGCCCAGTTCGGCGAGCTGCTGCGCGAGAGCCGCCAGCAGGCCCAGGCGCTGACGCAGCTGCAGCCCGACTGGCTCTGGCAGACCGACGCGCAGCATCATCTGGTGCGCTGGCAGGCGTCGACCGGCGCGCCGGCGTCGAGCTGGGCCGGCACGGCGGTGAACGGCGCGGTGACGCAGCGGCTGTGGGAGCGCTTCGAGCCGCTGGCCGGCGCGGACGGCCCGGACAGCGTGCCGCAGGACGTGCGCGCCCGGGTCGAGCCGGGCCACTCCTTTGAACGGCTGCGCGTCGTCGACGCCCAGGGACGGCGCTGGGAACTCCGCGCGCAGGCCACGACCGATGCCGCCGGCCGCTTCGCCGGTTTCCTGGGCGCGGCCCGGGCGCTGGACGAGGCGCCGCCGGCTGTCGACACCGACACCGCCGCGGCCACCGCGCCCGCTCCGGGCGCCACCGACTGGCTCCAGGCCCTGCCCGGTCCCGCCTGGCTGCTCAGCGGCGACGATGGCGCCTCGACCCGCCTGATCGATGTCAACGACGCGGCCCTGCAGATGATGGGCGGCTCGGAGGCGCGAGGCCAGCTGTGGCGCGCTTGCGAGGAACGCCTGCCCGAGGAACTGCGCCAGGCGCTGGCGCAGCCGGACCTCCAGTCGGGCAGCGCCTGCGGCGCCTGGTGGCTGTGCCTGACGGCGCTGCCGCATGGCGGCGGCACGCTGCTCAGCCTGTGGCCGCAGGGCGCGGCGGAGACGGTGCCCGCGGCCCTGGCGATGCAGGCCGCGGAGCAGGCGCGCGCGGACCAGGCCTCGTTCAGCTACACCGTGTCGCACGACCTGCGCGCGCCGCTGCGCGTGGTCGAGGGCTTCACCCGCATCCTCAAGGAAGACTACGGCCGGTTGCTGGATCGCGCCGGCAACGACCACCTCGATCGCGTGCTGGGCGCCTCGGCGCGCATGCACAGCATGATCGACTCGCTGCTGGCCCTGTCCCACCTGTCCTCGCAGGCGCTGCGGCACGAGACGGTGGACCTGTCGCTGCTGGCCGGGCAGGTGGTGGACGAACTGCGCCGCGCGTCGCCGGGGCGCGAGGTCGAGGTCGAGGTGCAGCCCGGCCTGCGGGTGCAGGGCGATCCGACGCTGCTGCGCATGGTGCTGGAGAACCTGCTGGGCAACGCCTGGAAGTACAGCGGCAAGCGCGAGCACGCAGTGATCCGCTTCGAGGCCGAGCAGCGCCAGGGCGAGCGCGTCTTCGCCGTCAGCGACAACGGCGCCGGCTTCGACATGCGTTTCGCGGACCGCCTGTTCGGCGTCTTCCAGCGCCTGCACAGCGCGAGCGACTTCCAGGGCACCGGCGTGGGCCTGGCCTCGGCGCGGCGCATCGTGCGCCGGCACGGCGGCGACATCTGGGCCGAATCCGAAGTCGGGCAGGGCGCCCGCTTCTACTTCACCCTGCCGAGCTGAGACCGGTCCGCGCGCTTGCGTCGCGGGCCGCGTGGCGGTCCGAAGGCCATCAACTGCCGAGCGCGAGCTGCTCGACCGCCTCGACGACGCGGCGCGCCTGTTCGCCGAGCTCGATGCGCTGCTCGGCGGCCATGCGCTCCAGTCGCGCCAGCGCCTGCGCGCGGGTCAACGAATAGCGGTGCATCAGCACGCCCAGCGCCATCGCCTCGACCACGGCCAACGCCGAGGCCGGCTCCAGTGCCGGTGCGGGCGGCGCCGCGTCGGCGCGGGCGGGCCGGTTGGCGAAGGCGGCCTCCACGGCGGGGACGATCTGGTGGATGTCCAGCGGCTTGACCAGGTAGGCCAGCGCGCCCAGTTCCTTGACCTTGGCGACGGTGGCCTCGTCGGCGAAGGCCGAGAGGAACATGAAGGGCAGCTGCAGGTAGTCGCGCAGGTAGCCGGCCACGTCGAAGCCGGTCATGCCTTCCATGCGGATGTCGAGCAGGGCGAGGTCGGGGCGGTGCTGTCTGGCGATGAGGATGGCGTCGTCGCCGTTGTCGGCGTCCAGGACCTCATAACCGGCCTGGGCCAGGCCATGCGTCAGGGTGGCGAGCACCAGCCGGTCGTCGTCCACGACCAGGATGCGGCCCTTGCCGCTCGCGCCCACGTCCTTGCTCACGCTGTCCACGCTGCTCCCGAATCCAAGGCATCCCCGAGGGGTGACCGGGGATTGTCACCGAAATGCCGCGCATGCCCCGCGCGGCGGGCTGGCCCGGTTGCGAGTCGTCACAAGGCCTCGAGCAACTGCACCCCCGGCGGCCACAGACTGAGCTCGCACACCACCTGCTCGCCGTCCTGTGTCAGGCCCAGCAGCGCGCTGCGGCGCGGCAGCAGCGCGCGCACCAGGCCCAGGCCGGAGACGCCGCCCCGCACCTGCGCCAGGTCGAAGCCCGGCGGCAGCCGCCCGGTGTTGACGATGCGCAGCACCACCTGTTCCGGATCGAAGCGCAGCTCGCAGCGCACCGGCGCGTCGCCGCCATGCTTGACCGCGTTGGTGAACAGCTCGTTGAGCGTCAGCGCGATCGGGATGGCCTCGGCCTCGGGCAGGCCCCAGCGGTGCGACTGCTCGGCCATCGCGCCGTCGACCTCGACCAGGATCTCCCGGCCCGACATCCGCTGCACCGAGCCCATCACCGCCTCGACCACCTTGCGCAGGCGCAGCGGACCCGACATGCCGACCTGCAGCCCGTAGACCTGCGCGATCGCCTGGACCTGGCCGACCGCCTCGTTGATCACCGCCTTGACCTCCGGGCGCCGCGCCGCGATCTGCTGCAGCAGGCCGGCCACGCCCTGGAGGTTGTTCTTGATGCGGTGGTGGACCTCGCGCACCAGCAGCTCGCGCTGCGCGATCGCCGCCTCCAGCCGGGCCGCCTCCTGCGCGCGCTGCTGCGTCACGTCGCTGGCCACCAGCAGCAGCTGCTCCGGCTCGAGCTCGCCGCTGGCATCGTTGACGCCGGCCAGGTGCAGCAGCCGCGCATCCCAGATCCGCGCCTGCCCGCGCACCGTCAGCCGGTACTCGCGCTGCAGCACTTCGCTGCTCTGCAGCGCGAACTCCATGTCGGCGCGGATCGTCTCGGCCTCGTCGCCGCCGCCGAAGAGCGCCTCCAGGCTCGCGCCCAGCAGCTCCTCCTCGGGGCGGCCGGCCAGCGCCGCGGCCGCCTGGTTGATCTGGCGCACCTGCAGCGTGCGGGCGTCGTGCAGGCTGATGGCGATCGGCGCGGCCTCGATGATCCGGTGCAGCGAGGCCTGCGCCTGCAGGCTCTGCGCCTCGGCCTGGCGGCGGCGCTCGATGTCCAGCAGCGCGTAGGTCAGCTGCCGCGAGCCGTCCGGCCCCATCGTCGCCACCGCGTTGCCGACCACCCAGAACTCGCGGCCGTCGCGCGCGACGACGCGGCATTCGAAGGTCTCGGCCTGGCCCTCGGGCAGGTCGTCCAGGTAATGCGTCTGGCGGAACGGATGGTCGGGCGCTTCGGTCGCGACGCTGCTGATCGGCTGGCCGGCGAATTCCGGCAGGTCACCGCCGAACATGCGCCGCGCCGAGCGGTTCATCCACTCGATCCCGTGCCGGCCCACCGTCACGATGCCCACCAGCACCGAGTCCAGCACCGCGCGTTCGCGCTCGGTCTGCAGCTGCAGGGAGTGCTGCAGCAGCTCGTTGCGTTCCTGCGCCTGCTGGTGGTCGGTGATGTCGACGGTCAACACCGAGGTGGTCTTCTGGCCGGAAGCCAGCTGGCCGATCTCCACGCGGGTCATCAGCCAGCGCAGCCCGTGCTCGGGATGCCGCACCGCGTAGCGCGCCACCGTCGGCGTGGCCTGCTTGAGCGCGAGCTGCAGCTTCTCGTATTCGGCGCGCGAGTCGGGCTCGACCATCTCGCGGTTGACGCCCTGCAGCGAGGGGGCCTGTTTCGGGGTGTCCTCGCCGGGCGAGGACGGCGGCGGCGGCGCGCCGGTGCCCGGCCGCGACCAGCCGGCTTCCGGCTGGAAGGTCGCCAGGCCGACGCCGGCCGTGTCCATCAGCGTCTGCAGCTGCTGCTGCGCGAGTTCCAGGTCCTGTTCGGCGCTGCGGTCCTCCAGCATCACCAGCGTGCGCGGGCGCGACCACGGGCCGCTCAAGCGCCGCGCGCGCACGCGGATCCAGCGCCGGCGGTCGCCGGGCGGCGCCAGCAGGGCGTTGCGATGGGATTCCTGGCCCGACTCGGGCGCCTTGGCATGCAGCAAGTCGCGCCACTCGGGCGGCAGCTCGTGCAGGCTGATCGGCATCTGCGGGCTCAGGCGCCGGCACAGTGCGGTGAACGCGGCGTTGAAGCGCAGCAGCAGGCCCTGGTCGTCATGCATCAGTGCCGGCAGCGGGCACAGGTCCAGCCACTGGTCGATCTCCGACTGCATGCGCTCGGCGCGTTCGCGCGCGGCCAGTTCGGTGCTGTGGTCCTGGAGCAGCGCCAGGCCCAGGCCGCCCTCGAGCGGATGCACCCAGGCCTGCAGCAGGTGCTCGCGGCCCTGGTCGTCGACCAGGCGCAGCTCCTGCGCCTTGCCGCTGGGCAGCAGGCGCTGGCCCTGGAGCGAGACCTCGCCCATCAGGCCCTGCAGCCGCGCGTTGGTGAGCAAGGCCTGGCCCTTGGCGTCGAGCACGAAGGCGGGCCAGGGGCCGTCCCAGAGCCCGGCGAGCAGGCCGGGCACGTCCTGCCCGCGCGCCGTGAGCAGCGCGCGCAGGGCGTCGAGGTCGGGGGAGGCGAGGGGGAGTTGGGGCGACACGGGGCGAGTTTAGAAGACCCTCACCCCGCAGCGGTCATCACTCGAGCTGCGCCGCCTTGTGCAGCGCGCGCAGCACGGCGTGGTTGACTTCGTCGGGGCCCAGCATCAGCGTGTCGAGCGCGTCGCGCACGTCCAGCACCGACTCGTTCTCGATCGCCTGCACCAGCTGCAGGTAGCCGTGATACGGCCCGGTCTTGTCGACCAGCGCCTGGCGCACCCGCTCCGGCACCGGGATGGACTGCAGCAGCTTCTCGAACGGCTGCTTCAGCATGTGGTCCAGCAGCGAGAACAGGCCGCAGATGAACATCTCGTCCCGCACTTCGGAGTCGGTCATGCTCTTGGCCAGCTCCTCCATCACCAGGCCGCGGCGCAGCGCGCCGAACATCACCGGGCGCATCGCGTGGTCCTTGCTGGCCGTGGCCAGCAGCAGCGCCAGCCAGCGGCGCAGCCGCGCATAACCCAGCAGCATGATCGCGTGGCGGAAGGAGGACACCTCGACCGACAGGCCGAAGGCCGCCGAATTCATGTAACGCAGCAGCTTGAAGGCCAGGCTGGGATCGCGCTTGAGCGTCTGCTCCAGGCGCTCGACGTCCTCGCCCTGGTCGACCCGCGACATCAGCTCCACGATCACCTGCAGGTCGGCCTGGCCGTCGTTGCGGGTGGCCGGGACGGCCGGGGCCTCGAATTCGCCATGCACGGTCCAGCCGAGCACGCCGGCGGCGCCGCCGTCCAGCGCCTGCTTGAAATCGGCCGCGCTGCGCGCGCCCGAGACCAGCACCGACTTGCCGGCCGGCAGCGGACCACCGCCCAGCTCCTGCAGGTCCAGCACCAGCTGCTTGAAGCCGGCCGCGTCCGAGCGACCCTTGAGCAGCGCGCCCCGCACCTGGGCCTGCGCGGCCAGGTCGGCATCGGACAGCAGGAAGGCCGGCACCTCGACCTTCATGTTGCCGGGCAGGGCCGCGGCCAGCAGGCCCTTGAGCAGCCCCTCGTGCGCCACGTTCAGCAGCACCGGCCTGGCCGGGAAGGCCTCGGCCAGCGCCGCCAGCAGGGCCGACGCGTCGGGCGTGGCTTCAGGGCGAAGCGCGAACACGGTGACGCGTGTGGCTTCGATGTCGAAGGACTTGGAAACCAGGGGCGCGTAGCCCAGGGCCACTTGGCCCAGCACGGCGTGTGTCGAGTTCATGCAGATCGGCGCATCAGGAGTTGATGTACTGGAACAGCGACATGCGCTGCACCATCGAGTAGGTTTTCAGCGCCGCATCGTAGCCCGTCTGCTGGTTCTGGAAGTCGGAAATGCCCTGGGTCATGTCCAGGTCCTCTGCGGCAGATTGCTCAGCCTGGTTGTAAACCTTGAGCGTCTGCAGCCGCGATTCGGAACCGTCCAGGTTGTTCATCTGCTCGCCGACCTGGCTGCGCACGTTGGCCAGGTTGCCCATGACCGCATCCACGTCGCGCAGGTTCATCAGGTTGCTCTGCGTGATCTCGGGCGCGGTGCGGCCGGTGGTCTTGAGCGACTCGATGGTGCGGTCCAGCACCTCGAAGAGCTTGAGGTCGGCCGTCGACGGCTTGACGCTGAAGCTGTCGCCGTCGGACGGCGTGCCCGCGACCGTCATCGCCATGCCGTCGAACTTGATGGTGTTGCCGCCGCTGTAGTTGTCGCTGGCCACCGGCACGTGGCCCTGGCTCTCGTTGAAGACGGTGTAGGTCTGCGAGGGCGCGGTGCCGCTGATGACGATGCTGTAGCTGTCGCCGGTGACCAGCGCCGGGTCGGTGACGCGGCCCGAGTCGATGTAGCCGGTGGACGCCTTGCCGGTCAGCACGTTGGGCGCGGGGCCGGTCTCGAAGCTGCCGTTGCCGCTGCGCGCCTGCTCCCAGGCGGCGCGGCCGTCCACGCTCAGCGGATAGTTCTCGAGGTTGCCGGTGGTGACGCTGCCCGAGATGCCCTCGAAGCCGACGCCGCCGCCGATGCGCGCGCCGTTGGCATCGCGCTGGACCGGGTTGTCCAGGAAGGGCACGCCGGAGGTGCCCTGGCCCGAGAACAGGTAGCCGCCCGCGCCGTCGGTGCGGTTGGCGATGGCCAGCAGCTGGTCGCGCAGACCCTGGATCTTGGTCGCCAGGCCCTTGCGCTCGGGGTCGCTGTAGCTGGCGTTGCCGGCGGCGACCAGCGTCTCGCGGATCTGCTGCATCAGCTCGTTGGCGTCGCCCAGCGCGCTCTCGGCCAGCGTCATGCTGTTGCGGCTGGCCTCCAGCGCGCGCTGGCTGGCGTCGACCTGCCCGATCGAGGTGCGCGCGCGCTCGGCCCGCGCCGCGCCGGTGGGGTCGTCGCTGGCCTTCTCGACGCGCTTGCCGCTGGTCAGGCGCTGCTGCGCCTCCTGCATCTCCTGCTGGCGGCGCTGCAGCGTCGCGATGCTGGCGTCGAACATGTTGTTGGTGGCGAGTCGCATGGCGGCGTCCTTCTGGAAACGGGTCGTGCGCCGCGTCAGCGGCCGACGACGCTCAGCAATTGGTCGAACAGGCTCTGCGCGGCCTGCAGCATCTTGGCGGCGGCCTGGTAGCCCTGCTGGAACTGCATCAGCTTGGCGGCTTCCTCGTCGAGGTTGACGCCGGCCTGGCTGGAACGGGTCTGCTCCGCCGCGGAGGCCACCGTGGTGGAGACCTGCGCCAGGTAGTCCGCGCCCTGCACCCGCGAGCCGATGTCGGCGATCGCCGACGCATAGGCCTCGTTGACGGTCTGGCCGCGCGAGAGCTTGCCGTCGGCCTGCAGCTGCTTGCCCAGGAAGGGCTCGCTCTGCATCGCGACGAAGGCCTTGGCGTTGCCGTTGTTGGTCGAGACCACCTGATCGGAGACCTGCAGCGCGATCTTGTCGCCCTCGCGCGGCACGCCGTTCAGGCTCAGCTCGAAGCCCAGGTCGACGCCCGCCGCCGGATCGTTGCCGATCTTGCCGCCGGCCTTCCAGGTGCCGCTGACCGAGGTGTTGTCCGACAGCGTGATCGTGTAGTTGATGCTGTTGTCGGCGTTGACGCTGCCGAACTGCACGGTCGCCGGCTGCTTGCTCTTGTCGAACTTGTCGTTGACCGCGTAGAGCGCGTCGACGGTGGCGGTGCCCCTGTTGTTGACGTCGGTGGTGGCGATGATCGGCGAGGCCGCAGCCAGGCCCGACGGATCGTCGAGCGAGCGCTTGAAGCTGGCCGCCGCGTTGGCCACCGGCTCCAGCAGGAAGCTGTCGCCCGGCTGCATCGTGCCGCTGGTCGACAGGCTGATGCCGTAGGCCGCCTTGATCTGGTCGTTGCTCATGATCGTGGGCTGGCCGCCGGGGCGCACCGCGATCTGGTAGCTGTCGGGCGTGCCGGTCGGGTCCGGCGTGACGGTGAACGAGAGCGCCGGCACCAGCGCGCCGTCGGTGACGGTGGCGCTGACGGTGGCGTCGCCGCGGTTGGTCGACGCCGGCCGCACCGCCGGATCGGCGATGGTGAACAGCGGTCCGCCGGCCTGCGCCTTCAGGTCCAGGCCCAGGCTCTGCTGCTCGTTGACGCGGGTGGCGACCGCGGTCGCCATCTGGCCCAGCAGGTTGCGGGCGTCCTGCAGGTGGGTGTTCTGGTAACGCAGCAGCGCCGTCAGCGAGCCGCCGGTCAGCGTGCTGTCGTCCAGCGCGCGGGTGCCGCTGGTGTCGCTGATGGACAGCTGCGCGCGCGCGCCGTCGTAGGGGTCGGGCGTGACCGAGAGCTGCTGCGCCTGGCCGCCCAGCACCAGCACCTGGCCGCCGCCGATGAACACGCCCATCGTGCCGTCGCGGGCATTGGGCACGGTGCTGACCTGCACGTACTGGCTGAGCTGCGAGATCAGCTGGTCGCGCTTGTCCAGCAGGTCGTTGGGCGTGTGGCTGTTGCCGGAGGCGCGCGCGATCTGGTCGTTGGCCGCGGCGATCTGCTTGGCCAGCTCGTTGACCTGCTTGACGTCGGCGTTCATGTCGCTGACGACGCCGGCCTGCAGGTCGGCCAGCTGCTGGCCGGCGCTCTGGAAACGGGAGGCCAGCGCCTGCGCCTTGCCCAGCACGACCTGGCGGGCCGAGGGGTCGGACGGGCGGCTGGCCACGTCGACCAGCGCGTTCAGGAAATCATTGGCCGCCTGCCCCAGGCCGTCCGCGCCGGTGGGGAAGAGCTTCTCCAGCTGCCCGAGCTGCGCCTGCATGGTCGTGTCGGCGAAGGCCTGCGACTTGGCGGCCGCCGCCTCGCGGGTCAGGAACTCGTTGTGCGAGCGGGTGACCGTCTGCACGTTCACGCCCTTGCCGAAGTAGCCCGCGCCGGTGAACTGGCCCTCGGGCGTGGTCAGCACCACTTCCTGGCGCGAGTAGCCGGCGGTGTTCGCGTTGGCGATGTTCTGGCCGATGGTCTGCAACGCCGCCTGGTTGGCGAACATCGCGCGCATGCCCAGCGACAGCAGCGGGGAGGTACTCATCTCGGGCTCCTCGTTCCTTCGTCCTCAGCGGCGCGCGATCAGGCCAGCGCGCGCTGCACGCGCATCGTGGTGTTGATGGTGCGCGCCAGCTTGGTCGCGTACTCGGGGTCGGTGGCGTAGCCGGCCTTCTGCAGGCCCTTGGCGAAGCCCTCGGCGCTGCCGGTGTTGGCCTTGGCCACGACATCGCGGTAGCGGTCGTTGTTGCCGATCAGGCGGGCATAGTCCTTGAAGGCCTCTTCATAGCTGCCGTAGGCGCGGAACTTGGCCGTCACCTTCATCGGCTTGCCGTCGACGTACTCGGTGGTCTGCACCTCGGCGACCTTGCCGGTCCAGTTGGCGCCGGCCTTGATGCCGAAGACGTTGAAGCTGCTCGAGCCGTCCTTGTTCAGGATCTCGCGCTTGCCCCAGCCGGACTCGTGCGCCGCCTGCGCGATCATGAAGCTCGCCGGGATGCCGGTGGACGCCTGCGCGGCCTTGGCGGCGCCGTCGTGCTTGAGGATGAAGTCCTGCACATGCGGCTGCACGTTCTTGACCGCCAGCTGCGGCAGCTGCTGGACCTTGGTCGCGCCCTTGGCCGTGGGCAGCTCGCCGTCCTTGACGCCGAGCTGGCGCTGCAGGTGGCGCTCGATCGCCTGCGACAGGCCGCCGGGCAGACCGGTCATCTTGGCGGCGTACTGCTGGTCCAGCATCTCGCCGCCCATCTGGGTCGCCGAGTTGTCCATCATGCCGCTGCTCATCGTGGCCTGGCGCATGCTCTTCATGACCTCCTGCATGAAGAGGGCCTCGAACTGGCGCGCGGTCTCCTTGACCGCGGCCTTGGGGTCGCGCGACGCGGTGGACTTGAGCTGCTCGACGGAGCGGGTGTCCGAGGACAGCCCGTTGGTGGCGAAGTTCGCGCCCATGCCCAGGGCGTTGCTCAGCGGGGTGGAGAGCGCCATGTCAGATCACCTCCAGCTCGGCGTTCAGCGCGCCGGCCGTCTTCATCGCCTGGAGGATCGCCAGCAGGTCCTGCGGCGTGGCGCCCAGCGTGTTCAGCGCCTTCACGACGTCGTTCAGCCGCGCGCCCGCGGGCAGCTGGATCAGCGAGCCGGGGTCCTGCTTGATGGAGATGTCGGTCTTTTGCGTGACCGTGGTCTGGCCGCCCGAGAGCGCATTGGGCTGGCTGACCTGCGGCGTGCTGGAGATGGTCACCGCCAGGTTGCCGTGCGCGACCGCGCAGGGCTGCAGCGTGACCGCCTGGTTCATGACGACCGAGCCGGTGCGGGCGTTGATCACGATGCGCGCGGCCGGGGTCTCCTGGTCGAAGCTCAGGTTCTCCATGTCGGCCAGGAAGGCGACGCGGGCGTCCGGCGTCAGCGGCGCGCGCACCTTGACGACGCGGCCGTCCAGCGCCATCGCCGTGCCTTCGCCCTTGGCCTTGTTGATGGCCTTGGCGACGGCGCGCGCGGTGCCGAAGTCGGAGCTGTTCAGGTCCAGCTGCAGCCATTCGTTCTGCTGCAGCGGCGTGGGCACGCTGCGCTCGACCAGCGCGCCGCCGGGGATGCGGCCGGCGCTCAGGTGGTTGATCTGGACCTTGGAGCCGCCCGCCGAGGCGCCGGCGCCGCCCACGATCAGGTTGCCCTGGGCGATCGCGTAGACCTGGCCGTCGGCGCCGCGCAGCGGCGTGGCGATCAGCGTGCCGCCGCGCAGGCTCTTGGCATTGCCCATGGACGACACGACGACGTCCAGCGGCTGGCCGGGCTGGGCGAACGGGGGAAGCTGGGTGGTGATCATCACCGCCGCGACGTTGCGCGGCTGCATGGTCACGCCGGGCGGCAGCAGCACGCCGAACTGCTGCAGCATCGCCGTCATGCTCTGGCCGGTGAAGGGGGCCTGGGTGGTCTGGTCGCCGGTGCCGTCCAGGCCCACCACCAGGCCGTAGCCGGTCAGCGGGTTGGAGCGCACGCCCTGGACCGCGGCGACCTCCTTGATGCGCGTCGCCTCGGCGGGCGTCGCGATCGCGAGCAGCGCCATCAGCGCGAGCAGGCCGGAGGCCAGCAGGCGGGGGGAGCGGGACAGGAAGCGGGGGAAGGCGGTGGTGGGGTACATCTCGGTCACACGGTAGCCAGACTCGTGTGACCGATTGTGGGGAAACTTAAATGGGCGAAAGGTTCAAGAAGAAGCGGGATAGCCAGCCAATTCCATGCGCGTCGGCCACGGCGCCGCGGCCGCGCTGCTCGACCCGGACATTGGCGATCGCGGTCGAGGCGACCGTGTTCCCCTGGCGGATCGACTGCGGGTCGACCTGGCCGTAGAAGCGCAGCACGTCCACGTTGCTGTTGACCCCGACCTGCTTCTCGCCCGAGATCAGCAGATGGCCGTTGGGCAGCACGCCGGTGACGACGGCGGTGATGGTGCCGGAGAAGTCGTTGGTGTTCTCGTTCGTGCCCTTGCCGGTGCTCTTGTTGGACGAGGAGCCGGTCAGCTCCGCCCGGCCGCCGCCGAAGGAATTGGCCGCGATGCCGGGGATGGCGCTGACGCTGGCGCCGATGGCGCCGTTCTTGTCCAGTTCGCTGCTCGACTTCTGCGTGGCGCTGACGCGCTCGACGATCTGCACGGTGACGATGTCGCCGACCAGGCGGGCGCGGTGATCCTCGAACAGCGGGCGGTAGTTGGCGTTCTGGTAGATCGCGCCGTTGTTGGCCGAGGCCGGAATCGGCTCGGGCATCTTCACCACCGGCGCGGGCTGCATGTCCACGCGCGGCTGCGGATACATCGTGCCGCAGGCGGTGAGGGCGAGCGCCGCGGCGGCCACCAGGCTCAATCGGATCGAGGACAGGAACGAAGGCATGACAACTCCTTGAATCGCGCACGGGAAGGCGGACCTTCGCATCGTCGCCCGGGCGCTCACCGCCCGGTCCGTCGAAGAAGGGCCCTGCGGCCGGTCAGATCTGCGACAGCTTCTGGAGCATCTGGTCGGTGGTCTGGATCGCCTTGGAATTCATCTCGTAGGCGCGCTGGGTCTGGATCATCTGCACCAGTTCCTCGACCACGTTCACGTTCGAGGTCTCGACGAAACCCTGCTGCACCGTGCCCAGGCTGTTCTGGCCCGGGGCGCCGGTCTGCGGCGTGCCCGAGGCGACGGTCTCGGCGTACAGGTTGCCGCCCAGCGATTCCAGCCCCGGCGGGTTGATGAAGTTGGCCAGCTGCAGCTGGCCCAGCGTTGTCGGCGTGGCGCTGGCCGCGGTGGTGACGCTGACCGTGCCGTCGGCGCCGATCGAGATCGACTTGGCGTCGGCCGGCACGATGATGCCGGGCAGCACCGTGTTGCCGTTGTTGGTGACGATCTGGCCGTTGGGATCGAGCTGGAAGCTGCCGTCCCGGGTGTAGGCGGTGGTGCCGTCGGGCATCTGCACCTGGAAGAAGCCGTTGCCCTTGACCGCCACGTCCAGCGAGTTGGACGTCTGCGTCAGGCTGCCCTGCGAGTGGCTGCGCGAGGTCGCCACCGCGCGGGCGCCCAGGCCGACCTGCATGCCGGTGGGCAGCGTGGTCTGCTCGGTGTTGTTGGCGCCGGGCTGGCGCAGCGTCTGGTACATCAGGTCCTCGAAGACGGCGTGCGACTTCTTGTAGCCATTGGTCGAGACGTTGGCCAGGTTGTGGGAAATGACGTCCAGCTGGGTCTGCTGGGCTTCCATGCCGGTCTTGGCGGTCCAGAGCGAACGAAGCATCGGGGACTCCTGATTCCTGTGCGGGGCGGGCGGATCCGTTCAGCGAACGGGTCAGCTGTCGGACAGCAGCTTGGACGCTGCCTGGCCGTGGGTCTGGGCGATCGAGAGCATCTTCATCTGCTGCTCGAACTGGCGGGCGGCGGCGATCATGCCGACCATGGTCTCGACCGGGCTCACGTTGGAGCCCTCGAGCGCGCCCGACTGCAGCCGGGCATTGGGATCGGCGGGCAGCGGGTCGCCGCCGTCGGCGATGAACAGTCCGTCGTCGCGGCGGGTGAAGCGCCCGTCCTCGGTGACCAGCTTGATGCGGCCGATGTTGACCGGCCGCTGGCCGTCGGACTTGGCCACCACGGTGCCGTCATCGCCGATGGAGATCGTCGAGTTGGGCGGCACGGTGATCGGGCCGCCGTCGCCCAGCACCTGCAGGCCGTTGCGCAGGCGCAGCACGCCATCCTGGTCCACGTCCATCGAGCCGGCGCGGGTGTAGGCCTCGGTGCCGTCCAGCGCCTGCACCGCCATCCAGGAGCGGCCCTTCATCGCGACGTCCAGGTTGCGGTCGGTCGTGGTGATCGGGCCGGCGCTCAGGTCGTGACCGGTGGTGGTCTCCAGCGCGAAGGCGCGGGTGGAGGCGCCGTCGCCGCGGATGGGCACCGCGCGGAACGCCTGCAGCTCGGCCCGGAAGCCGTTGCTGTTGGCGTTGGCGAGGTTGTTGGAGAGCACGTCCTGGCGCGACATCGCCGCCTGGGCGCCGCTCATCGACAGGTAGATCATGCGGTCCATCGGAACTCCTCAGCGATCGGCGGTGGGGTCGGGCGCGCCGGGATCAGCGCAGGTTGACCAGCGTCTGCAGGACCTGGTCCTGCGTCTTGATGGTCTGCGAGTTGGCCTGGTAGACGCGCTGGGCGGTCATCATGTTCACCAGCTCGGAGGTCAGGTCGACGTTGGATTCCTCCAGCGCGCCGGGGGTCAGCGAGCCCAGGTTGCCGTCGCCCGGCACGCCCACGACTGGGTCGCCCGACGAATTGGTGCGCGCCCAGACGTTGCCGCCCAGCGGCTGCAGGCCCTGCGGGTTGCGGAAGTTGGCCAGTTCGACCTGGCCGGCCGGCTTGGATTCACCGTTCGAGTAGCGGGCGGTGACGATGCCGTTGTCTTCCAGCTTGATGCCGACCAGCTGGCCCGGCGCGTAGCCGTCCTGGGTCAGGTCGGTGACCGCGAAGTTGGAGCCGTTCTCGGTGGCCGAGCGCAGGTCGAAGCTGATGCCCTGCACCGACGGGTCGGACGGGTCGGCCGGCGGCGCCGGGATCGGCAGCGTCGGGGCGCCCTGGGCGTTCACGCCGGCGGGGATCTTCAGGTTGAGGAACTCGCTCGGGCCGGGCGAGACCGGCTTGCCGCCGGTGGGCAGGAAGGTCATCTGCGTGAACGGCGTCAGCGGATTGCCGCCGGGCTGGCCGTTGTCGGTGTCGATCGGGTTGCCCTGGGCGTCGTACTGGATCGCGCTGCCGTTGGCGGTCAGGTAGACGTTCCAGACGGTGTTGCCGTTGGCGTCGGCGTTGTTGGCGCGCTGGAAGTACATCGTCAGCGCGGTCGGCTGGCCCTTGGCGTCGTACACCGTCATCGAGGTGGCGTTGTTGTACGTCGTCGGGTCGTTCAGCGTGATGCCGGTCTTGTCGATCTTGGGCGAGTTTGGGTCGGCCGGGTCGGTCAGGTCGTAGGCGGCGGTCGGGCCGGCGCGGGAGTCCAGGTTGAACTCCATCTTGATGTCGCTGGTCACCTTGGGGTCGATGCCGCCGGTGGGCAGCTTCAGGCCCTGCGCCAGGCCCGGCTGGATCACGCCGTTGGCGTCGGCGGGATACCCCATCAGCTTGAGCTGGTCGTTGTTGACGATGTTGCCTTCCTTGTCGACCTTGAACTGGCCGTTGCGGGTGTACACCGTCGGGCTCTTGCCGTCGGACACCTGGAAGAAGCCGGCGCCGTTGATCGCCAGGTCCATCGGGTTCTCGGTGATCGAGATGTTGCCCTGCGTGAACTGCTGGGCCACCGTCTGGAGCTGCACGCCGATGCCCACGTCGCTGGTGCCGGCGCCGTTGAGCGAGGCGGCGTACATGTCGGCGAACTCGGCCCGCGACGACTTGGCGCCGTAGGTCTGCGAGTTGGCGATGTTGTTGCCGATGACTTCCAGGTTCTTGCTGGAAGCGTTCAGTCCGGAGAGGCCTTGTTGGAAGCTCATGGGGGTGTCCTTGGGCGATTCAGGCGGGTGATGCGGTAACGCGGGTGACGCGGGTGTGCGGGAAGGGCGGGCCGGGGGATGCTGGGATCAGCCCAGCGCGCGGACCTTGTCGTAGTCGACCAGGCCGGAATTCTTCAGTTCGAGCTGCAGGGTGGAGCCGCTCGTGTTGACGGCGCGCACCGTGTCGCGCATCAGGGTGGTGGCGGTGACGGCGGTGCCGCCGCTGCTGGCGGTGACGCGGTAGCTCAGGCCGGTGGTCTCGGCGGCCTTGGACGCGTCCCAGGTGTAGGACTGCATGCCGCTCTTCATCTTGCCCAGGTCCTGGGTCGAGATCACCGCGCCGGCGCCGTTGAGCACCTCCAGCTTGACGCTGTCGGCGGCGCTGCCCAGGTCGAAGCTCAGCGTGGCCTTGCCGTCGGCGACGGTGACCTTGTCGCCGGGCACGGTGACCTCGCGGCCGACCAGGCTGACGCTCTGCAGCGCCTGCATCTGGCCGAACTGGCTGGCCAGGCCCTGGATGCTCGAGTTCAGCGTGCTGACGCCGGTGACGGTCTGGATCTGCGCCATCTGCGTGGTGACGGCGGCGTTGTCCATCGGGTTCATCGGATCCTGGTTCTGCAACTGGGCGACCAGCAGCTTCAGGAAGCGGTCCGAGGTTTCCTGCGCGCTGGTGCCGGTGGGGCTGCTGGCGCCCGTGTTCGACGCGGCGCCGGTCTTGGTGTTGGCGTTCAGGGCGGTGAAGTCCATGGGAGGCTTTCCGTGCGGGAGGTCAGGCGGGGCTCAGGCCGGCGGGCGCTCAGCCCTGGCCCATCTGCAGGGTCTTGAGCAGCAGCGACTTGGCGGTGCCCATGACCTCGAGGTTGTTCTGGTACGAGCGCGAGGCCGAGATCATGTTGACCATCTCCTCGACGCTGTTGACGTTGCTGTAGGTGACGTAGCCGTCGGCGTCGGCCAGCTGGTGGCTGGGATCGTGGACGCGGCGGCCGGGGGTCTGGTTCTCCTGGACGCCCACCACCTGCACGCCGACGTCGGTCTGGTCCATGCCGTTCTGGGCCAGCACGCTCTGGAAGACGACCTGGCGTGCCTTGTACGCCTGGCCGTCCGGACCGGCGACGGTGTCGGCATTGGCCATGTTGCTGGCCACCGCGTTCAGGCGCTGGCTCTGCGCGCTGACGGCGCTGCCGCTGATGTGGAAGATGTTGAACATCGACATGACGATCTCCTGTCCTGCGCGATCAGGCGGCGTTCGGCGACTTCATCGCGTCCAGCATCGTGCGGATGCTGCCGTTGAGGAAGCGCAGCGACGCTTCGTACTTGACGGTGTTGTCGGCGAAGCTGGCGCGCTCGCGGTCCATGTCGACGGTGTTGCTGTCCATGCTGGTCATGGCGCTCAAACTGCTCTGCAGCGCGTTCTGGGTGCGCTGGGTCAAGGTCTGGTTGGAGTTCGCGGTCGTGGCGGGGGAGGTGGCCTCGCGCAGCGCCTTGGCGAAATCCATGTCCTTGGACTGGTAGCCCGGGGTGTCGGCGTTGGCGATGTTGCTGGCGAGCAGGCGCTGACGCTCCGCCCGCAGGGTCAGCGCCTGGGCCTGGAAGTTCATCGCATCGGACAGTCGGTTCAGCATGGTCATCTCCTTCGGGACGGGTCGGGTGGCGTCGGGACGCGGCCCCGGTTTGTCACGTTCGGGCATTGTGGGCAGCGGGTCGGAAAACATGAGCGCGATAAGACGGGTGATCCCGGCCCATTTCGAAGCCACCGGCGCGCCCCGGATCCGTACAGTTCCGTCCCATGCCGCAACCCTGCACCTCCTCTCACGCCCGCCACGCGCAGGCGCTGCCCGCCCTGCTGGCGGGGGCGCTGATGTCCGTGTGGCTGATGTTCGGACTGGTGGACGAGGCGGACGCCCAGACGCCGGGCGCGCCGCGCCTGCAGCTGACGATGGCGCCGCAGGGCGGCGCCGCGGCGCAGGCCGCTGTGTCCAATGGCTCCAATGGCGAACCTTCCGCGCTGGGCGCGCTCGACGCGACGCTGGAGGACCGCCTGCAGACCCTGGCCATGGCCGGCGCCCGCCAGGTCGCGCCCAACCAGGCCCGGGTCGAGGTGGAACTCGGCCGGCTGGACCCGCGCCTGCGCCTGGCGCCGTGCGCGCAGATCCAGCCCTATTTGCCGCCGGGCACCCGGATGTGGGGGCGCACCCGCCTGGGCCTGCGCTGCCTGGCCGGGGTCACCAAGTGGAATGTGACGCTGCCGCTGACCATCAAGGTCTACGGCCAGGCCTTCGTCGCTGCCGCCGACCTGCCGGCCGGGACCCTGCTGACTCAAGAACAGCTGCGGCTGGCCGAAGTCGACATTGCCGGCGAAGCTGGCGCCATCTATACACAAGCGGAAGGCTGGCTCGGTCGCCAGCTGGCCCGGCCGGTCGCGGCCGGCGAGGCGCTGCGGTCGGCCGACCTCAAACTGCGCCAATGGGTGCAGCCGGGCGACCGGGTGCAGGTCATGGCGACCGGCAACGGCTACGCGGTCGCGGGCGAAGGCCAGGCGATGGGCGTGGGCCTGGAAGGCCAGGATGTCCGTGTACGCTTCGACAATGGCCGCATGGTCACCGCGCGTACCGTGGGTGAACGCAAGGTGGAGGTGGTACTGTGACGCCCTTCACCGAGCGATCTGTCGATTTTGTGAAGCTCGCCCCTCAAGTTCCGCCCAGACGGGTCGAAATACCCGGTACTGGAAGGGGTCCGGAAGTCCTCGGGCCCATGGAGATTTGCCATGAAGATCGGTAACAACGCTGACCTGAACGCCTACTCGAAAGTGGGCGGGACCACCACCGGGACTCCCGAGGCCGGTGCGGCCAAGGCTGGAAAGGCCGGAACGGCCGCGTCCGGCGAGGGGTCCAAGGTCGAGCTGTCGAGCGCCGCGAGCAGCCTGATCGCGGGCGCCCCCGACGACGGCAGCTTCGACGCGGAAAAGGTCGCACGCATTGCCAGCGCGATCGAGAAGGGCGAGTTCAAAATCAACGCCGATGCGATCGCCGACAAGCTGATCGCCAACGCGGCCGAGATGCTGGGCCGCACGCAGCCTTCGCACTGATTCGCTCAATCGTAAAAAGCTGAGCTGAAGCGACCAAAGACCAAGCTTTTCCGGTGATGCCATGACCGCCACGCCTTTGAACTCGACCCCCGTCGACCTGGAGCAGCCGCTGCAGGACGTCGAAAGCTGCCTCAACCTGCTGGGCGAGGCGCTGCATCGACGTGACTCCCAGGCGATCGAGTTGCACGCGGCGTCGCTGCATGCGGCCCTGGCTCGCGCCATCGAACAGTTCAGCGCCGCCGCTCGAACCGGCACGGTGCCGGCAGGCCTGCGGACCCGCTTGATGCAGGCAGGCGGCCGCGTCGCCGCCCAGCGCGAGTCGCTGGCCCGCGCCACCGCGGCGCTGGACCGCGCCATCGACGTGCTGATGCCCGGGGAACCGAGCGGGCTGTACGGCGCGTCCGGGAAGAACGAGCGCAAGTCGGCCTTGGGTGGGGCGATCCAGGCCTGAATTTCAGAGCTTCGGATGAAGAAGGCCACGCGGATGCGTGGCCTTTTTGCGTTTGGAAGCGCCGGTGGCGTTTGGGGAGCGCCCGTGGCGTCCGGGCCACCGCTGGTGACGGCGGCCTCCCACCTGTGTCGGGCGGGCGACCGCCCACCTGCGGCTAGCGGGCGACCGCCCACCTGCATCGACCGGGGCGTTGGCCGCCGAGGCATGGGGCCCCCGCGGCAAGCGCGGAAACCCCACGCCTCACCGTCCCCAACCATCACCGTCCTTCGACCACCGGGGACGGTGGACTGCGGGGGAGTTCTGGGAGCGGGCGGGGCGGGGGCGGGGCGGCGTGGAGTCAGGTCGGCGTGCGGGTGGCCTTGCGGCGCAGGCAGTCCAGGTAGGCGTGGCCGTCCGGGGGAAGGCCGCTGCGCTGCGAACTCCAGATCATCTCGCCCAGACATTCCATCGCTTCGTGATGCGCTTCGTGCAGGGACTGGCGGCGCGCCGCCAGCAGGTCCAGCGCCTGGCGCACCCCCGTCGGCTGGTCGATCTGGTGCTGCTCGATCAGGCTCAGGTGCATGGACAGGTGCAGGAAGGGATTCGTGCGGCCGTCCTCGACCGTGTAGACCGCCGCCAGCGCGGCATCCTCGTCCGCCAGTTCGTCGTGGTACTCGGGATGCTGGGCGATCCAGTCGGAGGCGATGGCCTCCATGGGCGTGAGCGGCAGGCCGTCGCGCTGCTTGCGGTAGGCCTGGCAGAAGAAGCGCCGGACCTCGAGTTGGGAAGGGGCAAACATAAGAGCGCGATTCTCGCCGCAGGCCTCAGGCCTTGCCCGGCTGGGGCTGATCGGGAGCGCCGGCCGGCACCGGCGCCGTGCCCGGCGCCAGGTGCGGCTCCTGCCACGGGTTGCGGCCCTTGCCCTCGGCCAGCGCCTTGCGCTCGGCCGCCAGGCGCTCCTCCAGCTGCTCGCGGCCGCGCTTGGACATCGCGATCAGCGTGTCCAGGTCGCCACGGTGGGGGCGCATCGCCTCGGTCTGCTCGACGGAGTGGCGCCGGAAGCGCCAGGCCATCTGCCGCGCCGCGTGCGGTTCCCAACCGAGCTGCTGCAGCACGCTGCGCCCGCTCATGAGCGCGGAGTCCAGCGTCTCGCGCTCGATCAGCTCGACGCCCAGTTCGCGCAGCGCGTAGTAGTGCTGGACGTTGCGCGCCCGCGCCACGATGGTCAGGTGCGGGAAGTGCTGCCGCGCGATCTCGGCGATCTTGACGCTGTGATTGAAGTCGTCGACCGCCAGCACCAGCACGTGCGCGCGCTCGGCGCCGGCGATGCGCAGCAGCTCCAGCCGCGTGGCGTCGCCCCAGAAGACGCGCCAGCCGAAGCGCCGCAGCGATTCGACGGTGTCGGCATCATGGTCGAGCACGGTCGCCGAGATGCCGTTGGCGAAGAGCATCCGACCCACGATCTGCCCGTAGCGACCGAAGCCCGCGATGATGACCTGCGAGTCCTGCGGCTCGGTGAGCTCGTGCGGCGACTTGCGCTCGACCTGCCCGGCCCGCCGCTGCGCCCAGGCCAGCAGCGCCGGGGTGAGCGCCAGCGAGAGCGCCACCGCCGCCACCAGCACCGAGCGCTGCGCCGCGTCCAGCAGCGTGGCCTGCTCGGCGAGCTGGAAGACGACGAAGCCGAATTCGCCCCCCTGCGCCAGCAGGATGACGAAGACCGCGCGCTCCGGCTTGGGCAGGCCCATCGCCCGGCCGAGCACCGTCAGCACCAGGCCCTTGCACAGCCACAGCGCGGCCAGCAGGCCCAGCACCGCCAGCGGCTTGTGCCACAGCACCGTCAGGTCCAGGCCCATGCCGACCGCGATGAAGAACATGCCCAGCAGCAGGCCCTTGAAGGGCTCCAGGTCGGCCTCGAGGGCGCGGCGGTACTCGCTTTCGGCCAGCAGCACGCCGGCGGCGAAGGCGCCCAGCGCCATCGACAGCCCGGCCTTCTGCATCAGCATCGCCGCCGCCAGCACCAGCAGCAGCGAGGCGGCGGTGAAGATCTCCGGCGTGCCGCTGCGCGCGATCCAGCGCAGCAGCGGCCGCAGCAGCAGCCGGCCGCCGAGCACGATCAGCACCAGCGCGCCCAGCGCCAGCCAGATCCTGCCGCCCGAGTGGCCGCCGGCGGGCCGGCCCTGGCTGGCCAGGATGGGCACCAGCGCCAGCACCGGGATCGCGGCGATGTCCTGCAGCAGCGCCACGCTGATGACGCTCTGCCCGGCGCGGGTATTGCCCAGGTTCTTCTCGCTGAGCGTGGCCAGCGCCACCGCTGTGGACGACATCGCCAGGCCCAGCGCCGCGATCACGGCGGCATGCCAGTCGGCATCGAGGAAGAAGGAAGGAATCAGCAGCAGCGCCGCGCAGCCCAGCATCTGCGCCGAGCCCCAGCCGAAGATCGGCCGGCGCATCGCCCACAGCCGCTTGGGCTCCAGCTCCAGGCCGACCAGGAACATCATCAGCACGACGCCGAACTCGCCGATCTCCAGGACCGTGGCGGGCTGGCTGATCAGCCCGAGCACCTGCGGCCCGAGCAGCACGCCGGCGACGAGGTAACCCAGGATCGAGCCCAGTTTCAGGCCGCGCGCCAGCGGCACCGCGAGCACCGCGGCGCTCAGCAGCACCAGCGGCGTGAGCAGCCAGTTGCCGTGCGCGCCGTGGGCCGCCGCGTCGGTGGTGCTCACGGCGGAGGTCACGGCGGCAGAAGCGGCGGCGGAAGCGGCGCCCATCGCGGCGGAGGCCGCGGCCATCGGGGAAGCGATGTCCATCAGACCGGCGCTCCTTCCTCGCGCACCGGGCGCTCGTCGTCGGGCACCGCCTCCTGGGCGGGCTCGGGCTGGCGCTCGCACCACTCGGGCAGCGCGCGCAGGCCGTCGACGAAGGCCTGGACATGGGCCTGGACCTGCTCCGCGCTGGCCTTCTGCGCGCCGTGCAGCACCAGCGGCGGCAGGAAGCGCATGCCGCACAGCGCGGCCGTCTGGGCGTAGGGCAGCAGGAAGTCGCCGACCGGATGGCGGTTGTAGCCGTCGGCGCTGTAGGAATGCGCGCTGCCGCCGGCCGAGGTCACCAGCCACAGGTCCTTGCCGTGCAGCGCGTGGCCGGTCTGGCCGTAGGCGAAACCGACGCTCAGCACCTCGTCCACCCACAGCTTCATCAGCGCCGGCATGCCGTACCAGTGCAGCGGATGCAGCCAGACCAGCAGCTCGGCGTCGCGCAGCGCCTCCTGCTCGGCGGGGGTGTCGATCGCGTAATCGGGATAGAGCGCGTAGAGATCGCGCACGCGGACGTTGGACAGGCCCTGGGCCGCGGACAGCATCGCCCGCGTGACGCGGGAATGGGCGAGGTCCGGGTGCGCGGCCAGGAGGAGGATGGACGGAGGGGCGCTCATGGCGGCGGATTTTGCGGTATCGCATAACATCCCGCGCACCTCATCGAGGAGAGGAGAGGCCATGCCGGTGATCCTGGTCGCCAACCCCAAGGGCGGCGTTGGCAAGAGCACGCTCGCGAGCAACCTCGCGGGCTTCCTGGCCCATCGCGGCCATGCGGTCATGCTGGGCGACATCGACCGGCAGCAATCCTCGGCCCGCTGGCTGGCGCAGCGACCCGCCGCGCTGCCGGCGATCCGCGGCTGGGAACTGGCGTCCGCCGAGCAACTGCGCACCCCCAAGGGGGTGTCGCACGCGGTGCTCGACACCCCCGCCGGACTCCACGGGAAGAAGCTGGCGCAGGCGCTGAAGGTGGCCGACCGGGTGCTCGTGCCGCTGCAACCCAGCCTGTTTGACATCCAGGCGACATACGACTTCGTCCGTGAACTGCAAGATGCGGCCCGGGATCGCGACGGCCCGGCCGGCAGGCCCGACATCGCCCTGGTGGCGATGCGGGTGCGCGAGGGGACGCTGTCGCAGCAGCAACTGCATCAGTTCATCGAGCAGCTCCGGCTGCCGCTGCTGGCCGAGCTGCGCGACACCCAGAACTACGTGCAGCTGGCCGCCCGCGGCTTGACGCTCTGGGACATCGCCCCCGGCCGCGTCGCCCGCGATCTGGCGCAGTGGGAAGGCCTGTGCGCCTGGCTGGAGCGGCCGGTCAAGAACGGGAAGGACGGCAAGGACTGACGCCGGCGTCCGTCCCGCTCCCGCCGGCGCCGACCCCATCGGAATCACGTCGGAACGAGAGGAGACCGGGATGCGGATGTTCGAGAAGCTGGAAGACCTGGCGCCCCTGGTGGGGCAGGAGATCGGCGTGTCCGACTGGATCGCGGTGGATCAGCCCCGCATCCAGGCCTTCGCCGATGCGACCGAGGACCAGCAATGGATCCACACCGACCCGGCCCGCGCGGCCGCCGGCCCCTTCGGCACCACCATCGCGCATGGTTTCCTGACGCTCAGCCTGCTGCCGCGCTTCTATGAGACCGCCTTTCGGGTGATGGAGGTCCGGATGGGCATCAACTACGGCCTGGACCGGGTGCGCTTCCCGGCGCCGGTGCCGGTGGACAGCCGGCTGCGCGGGCGTTTCGTGCTCAAGCGGCTGGAGCTCATCGAGGGCGGGGTGCAGATGATGGTCGAGGTCACCGTCGAGCGCGAGGCCGGCGGCAAGCCGGTCTGCATCGCCGAATCGCTGACCCGGCAGTACCGCTGACGCGCACGGCCTGCGCCCGCGGACCACGGGCGCCCATCGCCCCGGCGTGGCATTTCGATCATTTCCGAAGCGCGTTTTTTCGGCTGTCACACTCGATGCGGTGCAGTCACGGCCGGACACCCAGCCGGGCGAATACAGATTCTTTGGTTTGCCTATAGAACTTTCTATTGGTAGCGATGCCACCGTAAGGGGGAGTGCCGGTGGCTAAGGGCACGCCTATGATCGCGCCCTAGTTCAAAAGTCATTCGGGACGGCGGGCCAGGAAGCCTGTCGCCGCAGTCCGACCATCCAAGGAGACACGCCCGTGAGGGTTCTGCTGATCGACGATCACCCGCTGATCCTGGCCGCGCTCCAGACTGTGATTCAAGGTCTGGGCGAAGACGTTCAGGTGCTGGGCGCCGACAGCGCGGCTCAAGCCCGCGACACGCTCAAGGCGCGCCAGGACTTCGACCTGGTGCTGCTGGACCTGAACCTGGGCGATGCCAGCGGCTTCGACGTGCTGGAGGAGTTCCGCTCCCAGTACCCGGCGCTGCCCGTGGTGGTGATTTCCGCCTCCGACCGCGCCAGCGACGTGATCCGCGCGATCGACCAGGGCGCGATGGGCTTCATCCCCAAACGCACCGGCAACGACGTGCTGGCCCAGGCGCTGAAGCTGGTGATGTCGGGCGGTATCTACGTGCCGCCGATGTCGCTGGGCTCGGACAGCGCGCCGGAGCCGGAACCGGTGGCCGTCGCCGAGAGCGCGGCGCACGGCAACTCGAGGCTGCACCAGGTCCAGGCGCTGGCCAGCCAGGCCGGTTACCAGACCACCGCGGGCCTCGAAAGCCTGCAGCTGACGCCGCGCCAGACCGACGTGCTGGCGCTGCTGCTCCAGGGCAAGCCGAACAAGATCATCGCGCGCGAATTGGGCGTGTCGGTGGAGACGATCAAGGACCACGTCGCCGCGGTGCTGAAGGCGCTGGGCGTCAGCTCTCGCACGCAGGCCGTGCTGGCGGTGGGCCAGATGGTGCAGCGCCAGCCCAACGCGGCGTTCACCACCTTCCGCTGAACGCGGCACGACCGCCTCCTCCGCAACGCCGGGCTTGTCCCGGCGTTCTGCATTCTGGAAGCTGGCACCCGGCGCCAGCGGTGACGGCGATCCTCCGGCGGCCCTCAGCTCGGCGAGTAGGCCAGCCGCACGTAGATCGGCGCGAAGGCCTCGGCCTGCGTGATCTCGACCAGGCGCTCCCGCGCCAGCTCGAGCATCGCGATGAAGGACACCACCAGCACCTGCGAGCCCTTGTCCAGCTCGAACAGGTCCTCGAATTCGACGAAGCGCTGCCCCTGCAGCTTGCGCAGCAGGTGCGACATGTACTCGCGCACCGACAGCTGCTCGCGGGAGATCTTGTGGTGCTGGCTCAGCTTGGCGCGGCGCATCAGCTCGGCCCAGGCCGCGCGCAGGTCGTCGACGTTGACGTCCGGCAGTCGCGGCGCCAGCGACTGCTCGATGTGGATTTGCGCCCGCAGGAAGTCCCGGCCCAGCACCGGCATCTGGTCCAGGCGCAGCGCGGCCTGCTTCATCTGCTCGTACTCGAGCAGGCGCCGCACCAGCTCGGCCCGCGGATCCTCGGGCTCGGCCCCGTCATCGGTCTTCTTGGGCGGCAGCAGCATCCGCGACTTGATCTCGATCAGCATCGCGGCCATCAGCAGGTATTCGCTGGCCAGCTCGAGGTTGTGCTTGCGCAGCTGCTCGACGTAGCTCAGGTACTGCTTCGTGACCTCGGCCAGCGGGATGTCGAGGATGTTGAAGTTCTGCTTGCGGATCAGGTACAGCAGCAGGTCCAGCGGCCCCTGGAAGGCCTCGAGGAACACCTCCAGCGCGTCCGGCGGGATGTAGAGGTCCTGCGGCAAGGCGAACAGCGGCTCGCCATACAGCCGCGCGACGGCGACGTGATCGACCGTCTCGGGCGTGGAAGCGTCACCGCCCTGATCCACCGGGGTGTCCGGCAGCGTCAGGGCGGTGTCCGAGGAATCGTCGGCGTGGCTCACGCGGGGAACGCGGCTCGGCGTGGCGACGGACGGGGCCGGCGGCTTACTCGGACTTGGTCTGGTAGACGTAAGGCTGCTGGGACACGCGGGCCTGGTTGTAGCCGGCCTGGGCCTGGCGGTCCTGCTCCCGGTCCCACAGCAGCGCGCGGCCGGCGCGCTGTTCGGCTTCCAGCGTGGGCTTCTTGGCCTTCAGCTCATTGATGAACTGCGTGGCTTCGGATTCGTATTTCTTCCAGAACAGCGGCATGGTCGTCTCTTGATCGGGGATTCGAAAACTGGGGCGGATTCTAGGCGGTCGGTCGCGGCGCAGGCCGTGCTCAACGCACGCGCATGCCGGGCTGGGCGCCCGGGAAGGGCTCCAGCACGAAGATGCCGGGGTGGGCCTTTTCGTCGGCGTGGCTGGCGGCCAGCACCATGCCCTCGGAGACGCCGAACTTCATCTTGCGCGGCGCCAGGTTCGCGACCATGACGGTGAGCTTGCCCTCGAGCTGCTCCGGCTGGTAGGCGCTGCGGATCCCGCTGAAGACGTTGCGCAGCCGGCCCTCTCCGGCGTCCAGCGTCAGGCGCAGCAGCTTGTCCGACCCCTCGACCAGCTCGGCCTTGACGATCTTCGCGATGCGCAAGTCGACCTTCGCGAAGTCGTCGATCTTGATCTCAGGCGCGAGCGCCTCGCCACCGGGCACGACCTGGGGCGGCGCGGGCGGCTCGAACAGCGCCTCCAGCAGCTTCGGGTCGACGCGCTGCATCAGGTGCTCGTAGCCGCCGATGCGGTGGCCGCCCAGCGTGCGGTCGGCGTCGGCGAAGCTCATCGGCGCGACCTGCAGGAAGGTCTCCACCTTGGCCACCAGCGCCGGCAGCACCGGCTTCAGGTAGATGGACAGCAGGCGGAAGGCCTCGATGCAGACGGTGCAGACGTCCTGCAGCACCTGATCCTTGCCCTCGAGCTTGGCCAGCTCCCAAGGCTTGTTCTGGTCCACGTACTCGTTGACGCGGTCGGCCAGCAGCATGATCTCGCGCAGCGCCTTGCCGAACTCGCGGGTCTCGTAGAGCTCGACGATCGTGCCCTTGTGCTCGCGCAGGGCGTCCAGCAGCGTCAGGCCCTCGACGCCGACGTCGGCCGACAACTGGCCGCCGAAGCGCTTGGACAGGAAACCCGCCGCGCGGCTGGCGATGTTGATGTACTTGCCGACCAGGTCCGAGTTGACGCGGGCGACGAAGTCGTCGGGATTGAAGTCGACGTCCTCGACCTTGCTGTTGAGCTTGGCGGCCAGGTAGTAGCGCAGCCACTCGGGGTTCATGCCCAGCGACAGGTACTTCAGCGGATCCAGGCCGGTGCCGCGGCTCTTGGACATCTTCTCGCCGCCGTTGACGGTCAGGAAGCCATGCACATACACATGGTTGGGCGTCTTGCGGCCGCTGAAATGCAGCATCGCCGGCCAGAACAGCGTGTGGAAATAGGTGATGTCCTTGCCGATGAAGTGGATCTGCTCGGTCGACTCGTCCTTCACGAACGCGTCGAAGTCGCGGCCCGTCTTGGCGAAGTAGTTCTTGAGCGAGGCCAGGTAGCCGATCGGCGCATCCAGCCAGACATAGAAGTACTTGCCCGGCGCATCGGGGATCTCGATGCCGAAGTAGGGCGCGTCGCGGCTGATGTCCCAGTCACCCAGGCCGCCGTTGCCGTCCTCGTCCTTGGCGAACCATTCCTTGATCTTGTTGAGCACTTCCGGCTGCAGCCGGCCCGGCGCCTGCGTCCACTGCTCGAGGAACTCGACGCAGCGCGGGTCGGACAGCTTGAAGAAGTAGTGCTCCGAGCTCTTCATCACCGGCGTCGCGCCGGTCAGCACCGAGAACGGATTCTTCAGCTCGGTCGGCGTGTAGACCGCGCCGCAGACCTCGCAGGAATCGCCGTACTGGTCCTTGGCGCCGCACTTCGGGCACTCGCCCTTGATGAAGCGGTCGGGCAGGAACATCGACTTCTGCGGATCGAAGAACTGCTCGATGGTCTTCACCGAGATCAGTTCGTTGGCGCGCAGCGCCTTGTAGATCTCCTTGGACAGCTCGTGGTTCTCAGCGCCGTCGGTCGAGTGCCAGTTGTCGAAGCTGATGTGAAAGCCGTCCAGGTACTTCTGGCGGCCCGAGGCGATGTCGGCCACGAACTGCTGCGGGCTCTTGCCCGCCTTTTCCGCGGCGATCATGATCGGCGCGCCGTGCGCGTCGTCGGCGCAGACGAAGTGCACCTCGCTGCCCTGCATCCGCTGGAAGCGCACCCAGATGTCGGCCTGGGTGTATTCCATGATGTGGCCAATGTGGAAGTTCGCATTGGCGTAGGGAAGGGCGGTGGTGACGAAGAGCTTGCGTGTCATGGCGCGATGGGGGCGGTGGTCCCGCCGGGCGCAGTCGGGCGAAATGCCCAATCGGCGGCGTCCGGGGGAACCGGCGATTTTAGGCGTCGGAAGCGCGGGCCGCGTAACGCTGG
The DNA here is from genome assembly GCF_014193085.1 of Mitsuaria sp. BK041. Classification (NCBI taxonomy): domain Bacteria; kingdom Pseudomonadati; phylum Pseudomonadota; class Betaproteobacteria; order Burkholderiales; family Sphaerotilaceae; genus Roseateles; species Mitsuaria sp. BK041. The sequence continues at coordinate 1,020,313 of NZ_JACHYT010000001.1, forward strand.
GCGAGCCATGAGCACAAGATCAGCTGCAGCTGGTGATAGAACATGATCGGCAGGACGATCACGCCCACCGCCGGATGCGCGCCGAACAGCAGCTTGGCCATCGGCACGCCCGAGGCCAGCGTCTTCTTGGAACCGCAGAAGACCGCGGCGATCTCGTCCTCCACCGGCAGCCCCATGGCGCGCGCCGCCAGACGGCTCAGCACGATCACCGCGCCGAGGAACAGCGCGGCCCCGAGCGCCGCCTTGACCAGCAGCTCCGCGCCGTGGTCGCGCCACAGGCCCGACGCGACCGAGTCGCTGAAGGCCGACAGCACCAGCAGGATGATCACCCAGCGGTCGACCAGCGAGATGCGGGACTTGTGGCGCGTGTGGAAGCCCAGCAGCAGCGGCCGCAGCAACTGGCCGGCCACCAGCGGGAGCAACAGCAGCTGGGTGAGCTTCCAGACCGCCTCGCCGAAGGGCAGCGTCGCGCCGCTGGTGCCCGCCATCACCGCCACCAGCAACGGCGTGAGCACGATGCCCAGCAGGCTGGAGACGCTGGCGTTGAAGATCGCGGCCGGCACGTTGCCCTTGGCCAGCACCGTCATCGCGACCGAGGACGAGATCGTCGACGGCAGCGCGCACAGGTAGGCGAAGCCCAGCGCCAGGTCGGGCGGCAGCCAGCGGCCGAACAGGGCGGTGAAGCCCCACCACAGCAGCGGGAAGAGCGCGTAGGTGCTCAGTTGCACCAGCACATGGACGCGCCACTTGAGCGCGCCGTCGCGCAGCGCGGCGGTGGACAGTCCGAGGCCGGTCAGGAAGAACACCAGCGCCACGCCCCAGTTGCTGACGACCTCCAGCCGCAACCAGCCGCCGCTGCGGCCCAAGTCCGGCCAGGCGCTGGCGAGCGCCACCGCGCCGACCAGCGCCAGCAGGAACCATTCCTTTCGGACCCAGGACCGGATGCCCATTCCCAACCTTTCACCGGCGCGGCCGGCCTGTCGTCCCCAATGGGGAAAACAGGGACTCTAGCGGGACCGCAGCTTGCCCACCTGTCTTCAGGCTGGCTCGGTGGCCGATTTCTCCGCCCGCCCGAACGCTGGGCGCCCCGGATGTCGGATTCGTGACGCATGCCGGTGCGTTCATGACGGCAATCGCACGACACGATCGGGCGGCGGCGCGAACTGGACCGATGGACTTGTAACGGCGCCACGCCCATTTGCGGTCCGGTCCGCCCCGCGGATCCCTCGCCGGGGGGGTGTCGGACCTCGTCCGCCGGTTCAAGGACTCCCGCTAAGGCGTTGATTTGAAAGACCCCTGGAAACTATCCACCGGCGCTGTGGATAACTTTGTGGGAAACCCATCCGCGAGCGCTCTAAACCCTTGATCGACGGTCGCCTGAGGTTCCGTGCCTCTTTTCTGGGCAGGCGAAAACGCGTCATATGAATCAATGACTTAGCCGCGGCTGGCCGGTCGTGCCTGCTGCGCCGCAGCAGGACGGTTCGACGAATCGCGAGAGCGCCTCAATGGGGATAAGTCAAGCCCCGCATCCACGATTTTTGGGTTGACAACACGTCGGTGACGCTGGAAGAAGCGACCCGCCAGTCGCCGTCGGCCTCCGCCGGAGGAGGGATCTATCCCCGCCTCCTGTGGACAAGCATGTGTGTCTCCTGGCGACGGCGCTTGCAAGTGCTTGTCACACGTGGTGTTCCAGTGGTCTGCTCGAAATCGAGGCAGCGTCGGCCCGATGTGACAGCGCGCGCGGCGCCGGATGACAGCGGTCGGAGCCCGCATGACGGCTCGCGGGCCGATGCAGCCTGGGCAGGCCCCTAAAAGGAGGGCCTCGGCGCACCGCTAAAATCCGCGACTTTGCAAACGCATCCCCCAAATTTTTCATGACGCAGGCAGTGGCGGGCAATCTGTCGGGGCGGTCGGCCGCCGGCAAGACTCCGGAACTTTTTGAACTGAAGAGCGCCTCGCTGAGCCTGCTCGCCCTCGTCCTGAAGACGGCCGATCCGGCCGCGCTCGACCAGGAGCTGACCGCGAAGCTGGGCGAAACGCCCGACGCCTTCCATCACGACCCCTTGCTGCTGGACCTGAGCCAGCTGCCGGCGATCGACGCGGCCGAGACCCGATCCGCGCCCGTGGCTGACAGCGTGGCCGACGCCGTGGTCGGCGCCGAGGAGGCCAGCACCGCCGCGAGCGAGGCCCAAGGCCAGTTGAGCCTGGACGACGCCCCGACCGAGTCGCCCGCCGACGCCCCGTCGACCACCCCGTCGACCACCCCGGTTGCGCGCGTGGACCTCGCCGCGCTGCTGCCGCTGCTGCGCCGCCACCGGCTGCAGCCGGTCGGCGTGGTCGGCGCCAACGCGGCGGAACTGGCGCAGGCGGCTGGGCTGGGCCTGGCCGAGGCGCCCGACGAGCCGGTGCGCGCCGAGCGCGAGCCGCGGGTGCAGAAGGTCGTGCAGCAGGTCGTCAAGGAAGTGGTGGTCGAGCGCCAGGTCGAGGTGGCGGTGCCCGCGCAGGCCGCGCCGACCGTCTACGTCGACAAACCGCTGCGCTCGGGCCAGCAGGTCTACGCCAAGGGCGCCGACCTGGTCGTGCTGGCGGCGGTGAACCACGGCGCCGAGGTCATCGCCGACGGCAGCATCCACGTCTACGCGCCGCTGCGCGGCAAGGCGATCGCGGGCGCGCGCGGCAACGCGCAGGCTCGGATCTTCGCGCAGCAGCTCGAGGCCGAGCTGATCGCCATCGCCGGCATCTACCGCACCAGCGAGAACCCGCTGCCCGACAACGTGCGCGGCAAGGCGGCGCAGGTCCGGCTCGACGGCGAGAAGCTCCTGATGGAGCCGCTGGGCGCATGAACCATCCCGGGCGCCAGCCGCTTGCGGCCCCCTTGATTTCCCCCGACATGGGCGGCGGTCCCCGCGACCGCCGCACCGATGACGCTTGAGCTGCGACGACAGCGACCGACACATTGAAAGGACCTCGACCCATGACCAAGATCGTTGTGGTGACCTCCGGCAAGGGCGGCGTGGGCAAGACCACGACCAGCGCCAGCTTCGCCACCGGCCTCGCGATGCGCGGCTACAAGACCGCGGTGATCGACTTCGATGTCGGCCTGCGCAACCTCGACCTGATCATGGGTTGCGAGCGCCGCGTGGTCTACGACCTGATCAACGTGATCAACGAGGAGGTCAAGCTCGGCCAGGCGCTGATCAAGGACAAGCAGCTGGACAAGCTGTTCATCCTCGCGGCCTCGCAGACGCGCGACAAGGACGCGCTCAAGCAGGAAGGCGTCGAGCGCGTGCTCGAGGAGCTCAAGGCGATGGAATTCGACTACATCGTCTGCGACTCGCCGGCCGGCATCGAGACCGGCGCGCTGATGGCCATGCACTACGCCGACGAGGCGCTGGTGGTGACCAACCCCGAGGTCTCCTCGGTGCGCGACAGCGATCGCATCCTGGGCATGCTCAACAGCAAGACCAAGCGCGCGATCGAGGGCAAGGAGCCCGTCAAGGAACACCTGTTGATCACCCGCTACAACCCCAACCGGGTCGAGGGCGGGCAGATGCTGTCGCTGGAGGACATCCACGAGATCCTGCGCACGCCGCTGATCGGCGTGATCCCGGAGAGCGAGGTCGTGCTGCAGGCGTCCAACCAGGGCCTGCCGGCGATCCACATGAAGGGCACCGATGTGGCCGAGGCCTACTCGGACGTCATCGCGCGCTTCCTCGGCGAGGACAAGCCGATGCGCTTCGTCGAGGCCGTCAAGCCGGGCTTCTTCAAGCGCCTGTTCAGCCGCTGACATCCACCGGGAGAAACCATGGGATTCATGTCCTTCTTCCTGGGCGAGAAGAAAAGCACCGCCAGCGTCGCCAAGGAGCGCCTGCAGCTGATCCTCGCCCATGAACGCAATGGTCGCGGCGCGAGCCCCGACTACCTGCCGCAGCTGCAGCGCGAGCTGCTGGCGGTGATCTCGAAGTACGTCTCCATCAACCCGGACGACATCAAGGTCCACATGGAGCGGCAGGACGACCTCGAGGTGCTCGAGGTCAAGATCGAGCTGCCGGAGATCCGCAAGGCCTGAGCGCCTCCTGGCCCCGTCCGCTAGAGCCTGAAGACGGCGACGGCCTGGTTCGGGTGCGTGGCCTGTTGCTTCAGGCTCTCGGCGGCGGCGGCCGATTGCTCGACAAGCGCGGCGTTCTGCTGCGTCACCTGGTCCAGCTGTGCGATCGCGTCGCCGATCTGGTCGATGCCCTGGCTCTGCTCGGCGCTCGCCGCGCTGATCTCGGCGATGAGGTCGCAAACCCGCTTCACCTGCTCGACGATCTGACCCATCGTCTCGCCCGCCGAGCCTGCGAGCCGCGAGCCCGCCTCGACCCGCGCGCCGCTGTCGCCGATCAGCCCCTTGATCTCCTTGGCCGCCGCCGCGCTGCGCTGCGCCAGCGCGCGCACCTCGCTGGCCACCACCGCGAAACCGCGCCCCTGCTCACCGGCGCGCGCGGCCTCCACCGCCGCGTTCAGGGCCAGGATGTTGGTCTGGAAGGCGATGCCGTCGATCGTGCCGATGATGTCGGTGATGCGGCGCGAACTCTCGTCGATCTGCCGCATCACCGCGACCACCTCCTGCACCGCCTGGCCGCCCTCGGCCGCCACCGTCGAGGCCGTCTGCGCCAGCTGCGTCGCCGTGCGCGCGGTCTCGGCGTTCTGCTTCACCGTCGCGGTGAGCTGCTCCATCGACGCCGCCGTCTGCTCGAGGTTGGCCGCCTGCTCCTCGGTGCGCTGCGACAGGTCGGCGTTGCCGCTGGCGATCTCGCCGGTGCCGGTGGCGATGGAGTCGCTGCTCAGGCGCACCTGGCCGACGATGCCGGTGAGGCTCTGGTTCATGCGCTGCAGCGCGCCCAGCAACTGGCCGGTCTCGTCGCGGCTGTCGGCCCGGATGTCGGAGCGCAGGTCGCCGCCGGCCACCGCCTCTGCGATCTTCACCGCCTGCGCCATCGGCTGGACGATCGCGCGGATCAGCAGCCATGCGGTGAACAGGCCCACCGCCGCGATGACGAGCGCGCCGATGGCCGCCTGCCATCGCAGCGATGCGCGTGCCTGCGCCGCCGCCTGCCGCGCCTGCGCCGCACGCGCCTCCTGCATCGCGACGAACTGCCCGATCGCGTCCAGGTAGAGCTTCACCGCCGGCGCGTACTCGTTCTGCACGATGCGGCTGGTGGCGCTCCAGTCGCCGGCGGAGCCGGCCTCGCGCGCCTTCTTGCTGGCCGCCAGCAGCGCCTGGCCCAGGCCGACGATCTCCTTGAGCTTGGCCTGGTCCTCCGGCCGCTGCGCCTGCGCGGCGATCTGCTCACGCAGCTTGGCCACCTCGGGCGCGTCGTTGGCGATGTTGGCCTTGAAGAGCTCGCCCACCGCCGGGTCGGAGCTGATCGCGCTGGCCATGCTGCGGGCCACCGCCGTCTGCGTCATGCCTTGCCACTGCACCGACTTGCGGATGAGGTCCTGCGCGTCGTCGGTCGCCGCCGTCGCCTCGCTCGCGATCCGGTCGTTGCGCCAGAGCGTGAGCGAGCCCACCACGAGCATCGCCAGGATCAGCAGCACGATCGCGCCGTTGATCTTGCTGGCCAGGGGGAGGTCGTTGAGCCGCATCGATGTCTCCTTGTCGTGAGCTTCCGGTTTTTCGATGAGAGGGCCTGGACGCACCGATTCTCGGCACGGCGCCGCGACCGTGCCAAGGCCCCCGGGCCGCGCGGTGTCCCGTGTAATCCCCTATGCCGGAATCGCCGCCGCGTCACTAGGGTGACGCGAGGCGTCCGGGGCCGTCGATAGACTGACTCGAACAGCCGAAATCAAGGCGCCCGCGCGCCGTCGGAGCGCCTCGCGCGCGACCGGCGGCCCCAGAGGCACCGGAACAATATCCAGGAGACGACATGGCACTGATGGGCCAGATGATGTCGATGCCGCTGCTGATCTCGTCGGTGATCCAGCACGCGGCGCGGCATTCCGGGGATACCGAGATCGTCAGCAAGCGGGTCGAGGGCGACCTGCACCGCACCACCTGGGCGGCGGTCGAGTTCCGGGCCCGCCAGCTCGCGCAGGCCTTCGCGCGGCTGGGCCTGGCGCCCGGCGACCGCGTCGGCACGCTGGCCTGGAACGGCCACCGCCACCTCGAGCTCTACTACGGCACCTCCGGCTCGGGCCTGGTCTGCCACACCATCAATCCGCGCCTGTTCCCCGAGCAGATCGCCTGGATCGCCAACGACGCCGCCGACCGCGCGCTGTGCTTCGACCTGAGCTTCCTGCCGCTGGTCGAGAAGCTCGCGCCGCAGCTCGGCCAGGTCCGCCACTTCATCCTGATGACGGACCGCGCCCACATGCCGGTGGAGTCGTCCATCCCCGACCTGCGCTGCTACGAGGACCTGGTCGAGGCCGAGGACGGCCGCTACGTCTGGCCCGAGTTCGACGAGAACACCGCATCCAGCATCTGCTACACGAGCGGCACGACCGGCCATCCCAAGGGCGCCGTCTACAGCCACCGCAGCTCGGTGCTGCATGCCTACGGCGCGGCGCTGCCCGACGCGATGGCCTGCTCGCGCCGCGACGTGATCCTGCCGGTGGTGCCCATGTTCCATGTCAACGCCTGGGGCCTGCCCTACAGCACCGCGCTGGTGGGCTGCAAGCTGGTGCTGCCCGGGCCGCACCTGGACGGCAAGTCGCTCTACGAGCTCTTCGAGTCCGAGCAGGTGAGCTTCAGCGCCGGCGTGCCGACGGTGTGGCTGGGGCTGTTGAACTACGTCGGCGCGAACGGGCTGAAGTTCTCGAGCTTCAAGCGCACCGTGATCGGCGGCTCGGCCTGCCCGCCGGCGATGCTGCGCACGCTGATGGACGACTACGGCGTGGAGGTGATCCACGCCTGGGGCATGACCGAGATGTCGCCGCTGGGCACGCTGTCGCGGCTCGGCAGCCAGCAGCTGAAGCTGCCCCAGGAGCAGCAGCGCCACCTGCTGGAGAAGCAGGGCAAGGCGATCTACGGCGTGGACATGGCGGTCGTCGACGACGCCGGCAAGGCCTTGCCCTGGGACGGCAGGACCTCGGGCAACCTGGTCGTGCGCGGGCCCTGGGTCATCGACAGCTACTTCGGCCACGAGGACTCGCCGCTGATCCGCGTCACCGGCGAGGACGGCCGCGACGCCGGCCTGTGGTTCCCGACCGGCGACGTCGCCGCCATCGATGCCGACGGCTTCATGCAGATCACCGACCGCAGCAAGGACGTGATCAAGTCCGGCGGCGAATGGATCAGCTCGATCGACGTCGAGAACATCGCGATGGCGCATCCGGCGATCCACGAGGCCGCCGTCATCGCCGTGCCGCATCCCAAGTGGGACGAGCGACCGCTGCTGGTGGTGGTGCGCAAACCCGGCGACGCCGGCGCGGCGCTGACGCGCGAGTCGGTGCTGGGCTTCTACGAGGGCCGGATCGCCAAGTGGCAGGTGCCCGACGACGTCGTCTTCGTCGACGAGATCCCGCACACGGCCACCGGCAAGATGCTCAAGCTCAAGTTGCGCGAGCAGTTCAAGGGCTACAAGCTGCCGGGCGGCTGAGGCCGCCGCGACGGTCCACCGCCTGGCGATCCCATCCCGAGGGCTCGCGCTTCCAAAGCCCCGACGCGCATCGATCCGCTGACGCAGGAGTTCCGCCGCCCCGGTTTCCCTTCACCGCAGTCCCCAGCAGTCCGCCGCTTCCCGCTGTACCAGGCCGTACCACGCCGTACCCCGTGGCTTCCGATCGCCTTGCATCACAACCACATCAGGAGACAAGCATGAGCAAGCACAGCACGCGTCCGATTCCCTCGCTGGCACGGCCCCTGGCCCTCGCCGCATTCGCCCTGACGGCCGCCGCCGGCGCCTACGCGCAGAAGGGCGAGACGGTGAAGATCGCCTGGATCGATCCGCTGTCCGGCCTGATGGCGCCGGTGGGCCAGAACCAGGTGAAGTCCTTCCAGTTCTTCGCCGAGAAGTTCAACGCCAACAACCCCGCCGGCGTGAAGTTCGAGATCATCCCGATCGACAACAAGCTCAGCCCCGCCGAGTCGCTCAACGCGCTGAAGTCCGCGATCGACCAGGGCGTGCGCTACGTGACGCAGGGCAACGGCTCGGGCGCGGCGCTGGCGATCATCGACGCGGTCAACAAGCACAACGAGCGCAACCCCGGCAAGGAGGTCGTCTACCTCAACCACTCGGCGGTGGACCCGGACCTCACCAACAGCAAGTGCAGCTACTGGCACTTCCGCTTCGACGCCGACACCTCGATGAAGATGGAGGCGCTGACCACCTTCATGAAGGACCAGCCCGACATCAAGAAGGTCTACCTGCTCAACCAGAACTACGCGCACGGCCATCAGGTCGCCAAGTACGCGAAGGAAGGGCTGGCCAAGAAGCGGCCGGACGTGCAGATCGTCGGCGAGGACCTGCACCCGCTGGCCCAGGTGCGCGACTTCGCGCCCTATGTCGCCAAGATCAAGGCCAGCGGCGCGGATTCGGTGATCACCGGCAACTGGGGCTCGGACCTGGCGCTGCTGGTCAAGGCCGCCAACGAGGCCGGCTACACCGGCAAGTTCTACACCTACTACGCCGGCGTGACCGGCACGCCCACGGCGATGGGCGCGGCGGGCGCGGGGCGCGTGTTCCAGATCTCGTACAACCACAACAGCCTGGGCGGCGAGCCCGAGAAGTGGGCCAACGAGTACAAGGCCAAGTTCAACGACGACTTCTACACCGGCAGCGTCATCCACATCTACACCGCGCTGAGCACGGCGATGGCCAAGGCCAAGAGCACCGATCCGGTGAAGGTCGCGGCGGCGCTGGAAGGGCTGAAGTTCAAGTCCTTCAACGGCGACGTGGAGATGCGCAAAACCGACCACCAGTTGCAGCAGACCCTGTTCCTGACCGTCTGGCAGAAGGCCGACGCCAAGCGCCCCTACAGCGTCGAGAACACCGGCTACAACTTCGCCCCGGTCAAGACCTTCGATCCCTTCGTCAGCAGCACGCCCACCAGCTGCCAGATGAAGCGTCCGGGTTGACGCGGCTCCCGGCTGCGCGGGCCGATCTCGGGCCTGCAGTGCTCACCGTACGGGAGTACGGTTCCGCGCTTCGGCCCGACCTCGGTCCGCTCGCGACGGGATCCGCATCTATCCGACGCGGAGCCCACACCGGTCGCAGGACGGGGACGTGACTTCGCGCTCCGGGCCAAGCTCGGCCCGCGCGGCGGGACGGCGCGAAGCGGCTCGTTGAACTGAGGATGACGTCTTGGAACAGATACTGATCAACCTGCTGAATGGCCTGTCCTCCGGACTGCTGCTGTTCATGCTGAGCTCCGGCCTGACGCTGATCTTCAGCATGATGGGCGTGCTCAACTTCGCCCACGCCAGCTTCTACATGCTGGGCGCCTACTTCGCGTACTCGATCGCCGGGTGGATCGGCTTCTGGCCCGCGCTGCTGATCGCGCCGCTGCTGGTCGGCGGCTGCGGCGCCCTGTTCGAACGCGGCGCGCTGCGGCGCGTCCACAAATTCGGCCACGTCCCCGAACTGCTGATCACCTTCGGCCTGTCCTACGTCGTGCTCGAGGTGGTGCAGCTGATCTGGGGCCGCACCGCCGTGCCGTTCTCGCCGCCGCCCTCGCTGCAGGGCGCCGCCTTCACCCTGATCCATGCCCCGGGTCAGGCCCTGGAACTCGCCTGGGGCGACGCGCCGGCCGCCCTGTGCGCCGCCGCCAGCTGCTCCAAGTTCCCGCTCACCCGCGCCTTCATGATGGTGGTGGCGCTGTTCATGCTGCTGTCGCTGTGGCTGCTGCTGACCCGCACCCGCATCGGGCTGGTCATCCAGGCGGCGCTCACCCATCCGGAAATGGTCGAGGCCCTGGGCCACAACGTGCCGCGCGTGTTCATGCTGGTGTTCGGCAGCGGCTGCGCGCTGGCCGCGCTGGCCGGCGTGATCGGCGGCATCACCTTCGTCACCGAACCCGCGATGGCGGTGATCGTCGGCTCCATCATCTTCGTGGTGGTCGTGGTCGGCGGCATCGGCTCGCTGGCCGGCGCCTTCGTCGCGTCCCTCGTCATCGGACTGCTGCAGACGCTGCCGCTGACCGTCGACGTGTCGCTCGCGCAGGCTTTCAAGCTCGGCCCCGACACCTTCGGCTACCCGCTGCTCAAGCTCACGCTGGCCCAGGTCGCGCCCATCCTGCCCTACCTGCTGATGGTCCTGATCCTCATCTTCCGGCCCAAGGGCCTGCTCGGCACCCGGGAGGGCTGATCGATGTCCGCCGTCATGCCTTCTTCCTCCTCCTCCGCCTCGCCCGCCGTGCCGTCCGGCGCCGCCCCGGGCGAGGTCCGCGCCCAGGGCCGCCCGCCGCGCGCCCGGCGCGGCGAGACCTACCACTTCAAGCCGCACAACGTCGGCCGCTGGCTGATCTGGGGCGCCTACGCGCTGGCACTGCTGGTGGCGCCGCTGCTGTGGACCAGCAGCCTGGCGCAGACCATGCTGTCGCAGATGGGCATCGCGATCATCGCGTGCCTGTCCTACAACCTGCTGCTGGGGCAGGGCGGCATGCTCAGCTTCGGTCACGCGGTCTACAGCGGGCTGGGCGCCTACCTGGCGATCCACACGCTCAACGTCGTCGGCGCGGGCCAGCTCGCGCTGCCGGTCAGCCTGGTGCCGCTGGTCGGCGGCCTCGCGGGGCTGTTCTTCGCGGCGCTGTTCGGCTACGTGTCGACGAAGAAGTCGGGCACGCCCTTCGCGATGATCACGCTGGGCCTGGGCGAGCTGATCTGGTCGATGTCGCTGATGCTGCCGGAGTTCTTCGGCGGCGAGGGCGGCGTCTCCTCCAACCGCGTCGTGGGCAAGGCGGTCTGGGGCATCAGCTTCGGGCCGCAGATCCAGGTGTACTACCTGATCGCGGTCTACGCCTTCGTCTGCACCGCGCTGCTGTACGCACTCACCCGCACGCCGCTGGGCCGCATGCTCAACGCGGTGCGCGACAACCCCGAGCGCGTCGAGTTCATCGGCTACGACACGCAGTGGGTGCGCTTCCTGGCCTTCCTGATCGCGGGTTTCTTCGCCGGCGTGTCGGGCGGGCTGTCGGCGCTGAACTTCGAGATCGTCACCGCCGAGGTCGTCGGCGCCGCGCGCTCGGGTGCCTACCTGCTGTTCACCTTCCTGGGCGGCGCGACCTTCTTCTTCGGCCCCATCATCGGCGCGGTGCTGATGGTGGTGGCGCTGGTGCTGCTGTCGGAGCTGACCAAGGCCTGGCTGCTGTACCTTGGCCTGGTGTTCCTGTTCATGGTGATGTACGCGCCGGGCGGCATCGCCTCGCTGATCATGATGAACCTGCGCCTGGCCGCCTTCGGCAAGCTGCGCGCGCTGTGGCCGTCCTACCTGGGCCTGGCTGGCGCCGCGGCGACGATGCTGCTGGGCGGCTCGGCGATGGTGGAGATGCTCTACCACCTGCAGCTCAACGAGGCGCTCGGCCCGCAGATGAAGTACCTGGGCCTGGCGCTCGATGCCAAGAGCGTCGAGTCCTGGTTCGGCGCCGGCTTCGTGCTGCTGACCGGGCTGGGGCTCTTCGAGCTGCTGCGCCGCCAGTTCCGCGCCGAGTGGGACCGGGCGCAGGAGGAGATCGAGAAAGAAATCAAGCGGAGGGAAAGCCTGTGAGCACCGCCAACATCCCCTACGCGCTGGAGCTCCGGGCCGTGCGCAAGAGCTTCGGCAAGAGCGAGATCATCCGCGGCGCGGAGCTCGCGGTGAAACCCGGCGAGCGGGTCGCGATCATCGGGCCCAACGGCGCGGGCAAGTCCACGCTGTTCAACCTCATCAGCGGCCGCTTCGCGCCCACCAGCGGCGAGATCCGGCTCTTCGGCGAGCGCATCGACCAGCTGCCGCCCTACAAGATCAACCGCCGCGGGCTGTCGCGCAGCTTCCAGGTGTCCAACCTGTTCACGCGGCTGTCGGTGTTCGAGAACATCCGCTGCGCGCTGCTCTGGTCGATGGGCCACAAGTACGCGTTCTGGAAGTTCCTGGCCGGCATGGACGACGTCAACGACCGCGTCGAGGAACTGCTGGAGATGCTGCACCTGGACAAGAAGCGCGACGTGCCCGCGATCAACCTGACCTATGCCGAGGCGCGCGCGCTGGAGATCGGCATCACCATCGCCGGCGGCGCGCAGGTGATCCTGCTGGACGAGCCCACCGCCGGCATGAGCAAGAGCGAGACCAAACGCTTCATCCAGCTGATCCGCCAGGTCACCGAGGGCCGCACGCTGCTGACGGTGGAGCACGACATGGGCGTGGTCTTCGGCCTGGCCGACAAGATCGCGGTGCTGGTCTACGGCGAGGTGATCGCCTTCGACACGCCCGACGCGGTGCGCGCCAACACGCGTGTCCAGGAGGCCTACCTGGGGTCGGTGCTGGCCGAATCGCAGGCCGCGGGAGCCCATGCATGAGCGCCGCCCTCCATGACACCAACGTCGGCGCGATGCGCGCCGCGGGCGCCACGCCGGCCGCCGGCACGCGCGCGCTGCGGCTGGACAACGTCCATGCCTTCTACGGCAAGAGCCATGTGCTGCACGGCGTGACGATGGAGGTGCGTCCCGGCGAGATCGTCAGCCTGCTGGGGCGCAACGGCTCGGGGCGCTCGACGACGGTCAAGACCATCATGGGCCAGGTCGACGGCACCGGCGCGATCGCCTGGGGCGGCCAGGAGCTGCTGGGCCGCAAGGCCTACGAGATCGCGCATCGCGGCATCGGCTACGTGCCGGAGAACCGCGACATCTTCCCCAAGCTCACCGTGCACCAGAACCTGATGCTCGGCGAGAAGGGCCGGCGCAAGGGGGCCGCGCCGCGCTGGAGCTTCGACGACATGTACGCGATGTTCCCGCGCCTGAAGGAGCGCCAGCACACCGAGGCCGGCGTGCTGTCCGGCGGCGAGCAGCAGATGCTGACGCTGTGCCGCACACTGATGGGCGACCCCGACCTGATCATGATCGACGAGCCGACCGAGGGCCTGGCGCCCAAGATCGTCGAGCTGGTGGCCGAGTACCTGAAGGAGCTCAAGCGGCGCGGCGTCTCGGTGCTGCTGGTCGAGCAGAAGCTGGCCATCGCGCTGGAGATCTCCGAGCGCTGCTACGTGATGGGCCACGGCCGCATCGTCTTCGAGGGCACGCCCGCCGACCTGCGCGCCAACGCCTACGTCCGCAAGGAGTGGCTGGAGGTCTGAGGCCGGTCGCCGGTTACATCCGTCACGGCATCGTGTCGACGGCGTGACGGGCCGGTCACCGGGGGCGATGCGGCCTGCGATCCGGTGAAAAATGCCCGCTCCTGGTGAAGGCTTCGCGCGCCTGCCGCCCTACAGTGACGGCGCGAATCACACGAGCGGGATCCCTCCATGAACTTGTTGCAGCCTTGGATGCTGGCGGCCGGCGCGCTGGCCGGCGCGGGAGTGGGTGCGGCGGTCGCGAGCGCATGGTGGGGACGCAAGCTGCGGACGGCCCGGGCGCTGATCGATCAGCTGCAGGCCTCGCGCCGGCAGATCGAGGAGCAGGTCGGCCAGGCGCGCCGGCAGATCGAGAAGCTGCAGATGGAGATGCTGGAGCTTCGCCTCACGATGGAGCACATGCGGCGCAAGACGCAGTTCGCGGCGAGCCGTCCGTTGCCCATCGACAGCGGCGACTCGATGTTGGCGCCGATCAGCGCGCACGCCCCGCTGTCCGTTAGCGCCGTGGCGCGCCCAAACGTGGTGGTGGACCTGGCGTCGGATGCGGCGGCGACTGCCTCGGCCACCCCGCTCACGCATGCCGAGCGCTTCGAGCGTGCCCGTGAGCGCGCCGCCGCCGGGGGCTTCAGTCCCACCGAGCCGATGGAGCGGCCGATGGAGCGGCCGATGCAGCGGGCGACGCCGGTGACACCCACGCCCACCCCCACGCTGCCGCCGATCCCGTTCGGCTTCCTGCCGACGCAGCCCCATCCCGAACCCTGATCCCGACACCGTCCTCCCCCCGACGTAGGTGTCCCGCGCGGCGTTGCCGCGTCCCCTGATCCGGGTGGCTCCGGGCGCGACAGCGACCCCGGGGCCGCACTACATTGGCCGCCAGGAAACAAGAACGGGGAGCCGGCGATGAGCACGGTGCAGCCTTGGATGGTCGTCGTCGGGACGCTGGCCGGAATGGCCGTCGGGGGCGCGCTCGCGAGCGCGTGGTGGTGGAGCAAGCTCAAGCGCGCGCGGCGCCTGATCGATCGCATCGAGTCCTCGCGGCTGCTGCTCAATGAACAGACCACCCAGGCGCGCCGCCAGATCGAACGCCAGCAGATGGAGCTGGGTGAACTGCGCATGGTCGCCGAGCGCCTGCGCCGCAAGGCGGCCCAGGCCGCGGCATCCGGCGAGTCGGTCGACGGCCCTGAATCGATCCTCCCGCTGGAGGCCGGCGTGCCGGTGAGCGGCCCCGCGCCGCTGGCGGGCTTCCGTCCGATCGAGAAGCCGCGCGCGCCCGCGCCGACGGTCGCCAGCGTCGACGCGGCGCTGGAGCGCCAGGAACGCGCCCGCGAGCGGGCCGCCGAGGGTGGCTTCGCCCGCACCGAGATCCAGGACGACGACGGACCCCATTCGCGCGGCTTCATGCCGACGCAGCTCGACAAGCCGTTCTGAGCAAGCTGTTCTGAGCGGGCGGCCGCGCCGGCGCCATCCCCACGCGCGATCCGCTCGATCCCCGCGCCACCTGCGCGACACCCCACCTCCGCACTTCTCCCGTAGCGCCCTGTCACAGCAGAGACAAGCGGCGCGCGTCGGCGCTGCCTAGAATCGAACGATCGTTCTTTTCGTCCCGGTGTCCGAGGAGACCTCCGACCGGCGGCGATGCGTTTCCCCCCACTGGAAGGAACACACATGGGTGCCAGCTACGAAGTCCGCGGCCAGGTCGCGGTGATCACGCTCAACAATCCGCCGGTCAACGGCCTGGGCCATGCCACGCGGCTGGCGGTCGCCGAGGGCGTCGAGCAGGCCGAGAACGATCCCGCCATCAAGGCCATCGTCATCACCGGCGCCGGCAAGGCCTTCTCCGGCGGCGCCGACATCCGCGAGTTCGGCTCGCCCAAGGCGCTGGCCGAACCCAACCTGGGCTCGCTGATCACCCGTGTCGAGTCCTGCACCAAGCCGGTCGTCGCCGCGATCCACAGCGTCGCCATGGGCGGCGGCCTGGAGCTGGCGCTGGGCTGCCACTACCGCGTCACCGCGCCCGGTGCCAAGATCGCGCTACCCGAGGTCAAGCTGGGCCTGCTGCCCGGCGCCGGCGGCACGCAGCGCCTGCCGCGCGCGCTGGGCGTCGAGCCCGCGCTCAACATGATCGTCAGCGGCGAGCCGGTGGCCAGCGAGCAGCTCGCCCAGGTGCCCGGCCAGGTGCTGTTCCAGAAGCTCATCGACGGCGACCTGATCGACGGCGCCGTCCAGTTCGCGATGGAGATCGCCGACAAGCGCCCGCTGCCGCGCGTGCGCGACATCAAGGCGCAGCATCCCGAGGCGCAGGCCTACTTCCAGTTCGCGCGCAACACCGTCGGCGCGATGTCCAAGAACTTCCCGGCGCCGCTGCAGTGCGTGGAGACCGTCGCCAACGCGGTCTCGATGAAGTTCGAGGACGGCATGCGCGCCGAGCGCGAGGCCTTCCAGCAGCTGATGCTGACGCCCGAGTCCAAGGCGCTGCGCCATGCCTTCTTCGCCGAGCGCGCCGCCTCCAAGATCCCCGACGTGCCCGAGGACACGCCGCTGCGCCGCGTCGACAAGGTGGCCATCATCGGCGCCGGCACGATGGGTGGCGGCATCGCGATGAACTTCCTCAACGCCGGCATCCCGGTGACGATCCTCGAGATGAAGCAGGAGGCGCTGGACCGCGGCATCGCCACCATCCGCAAGAACTACGAGGCGCAGGTCAAGAAGGGCAAGCTCAAGGAAGACCGCTACGCGCAGCGCATGGCCCTGCTGGACACCACGCTGAACTACGGCGACATCGGCTCGGCCGACCTGGTCATCGAGGCCGTCTTCGAGGACATCGGCGTCAAGGAGCAGGTCTTCCGCCAGCTCGACGAGGTGATGAAGCCCGGCGCGATCCTGGCCTCCAACACCTCGACGCTGGACGTCGACAAGATCGCGGCCTTCACCAAGCGGCCGCAGGACGTCATCGGCACCCACTTCTTCAGCCCGGCCAACGTGATGAAGCTGCTGGAGGTGGTGCGCGGCGCGGCCACCGCCAAGGACGTGCTCGCCACCGTGATGGCGCTGGGCAAGAAGATCCGCAAGACCTGCGTCGTCTCGGGCGTGTGCGACGGCTTCATCGGCAACCGCATGATCGAGCAGTACAGCCGCCAGGCCGGTTTCCTGCTCGAGGAAGGCTGCACGCCGCAGCAAGTCGACAAGGCGATGGAGCGCTTCGGCTTCGCGATGGGCCCGTTCCGCATGGGCGACCTGGCCGGCAACGACGTGGGCTGGTACATCCGCAAGCGCCGCTACCAGGAGAAGCCGGACCTGCGCTACTCCAGGACCGCCGACCTGCTGTGCGAGATGGGCCGCTTCGGCCAGAAGACCGGCGCCGGCTGGTACGACTACCTGCCGGGCAAGCGCGACGCGATCCCGTCCAGGACCGTGCTGGAGATGATCGACATGCACCGCTCGGCGCTGGGCATCACGCCGCGCAAGATCAGCGACGAGGAGATCGTGCACCGCCTGGTCTACGCGCTGGTCAACGAGGGCGCGCGCATCCTGGAGGAAGGCATCGCGCTGCGCGCCTCCGACATCGACATGGTCTACCTCACCGGCTACGGCTTCCCGCTGTGGCGCGGCGGTCCGATGTGCTACGCCGACACGGTCGGTCTCTACAACGTCGTGCAGGCGATGAAGCGTTTCGCGCGCAACCCGCATGACGACGCGAAGTTCTGGGAACCGGCTCCGCTGCTCAAGCGCCTGGCCGACCAGGGCAAGGGCTTCAACGACTGATCCCGCGGACGCGAACAGGAGCAACAGAATGAGCAAGGCATTGATCGTTTCCACGGCCCGCACCCCGCTCGCCAAGAGCTGGAAGGGGTCCTTCAACATGACCCACGGCGCGACCCTGGGCGGCCATGTGGTCCGCGCCGCGCTGGAACGCGCCGGCATCGAGGGCGGCGAGGTCGAGGACGTGCTGATGGGCTGCGCCACGCCCGAGGGCGCCACCGGCGGCAACATCGCGCGCCAGATCGCGCTGCGCGCCGGCCTGCCGGTGACCGTGTCCGGACAGACCATCAACCGGTTCTGCTCCAGCGGCCTGCAGACCATCGCGACCGCGTCGCAGCGCATCATCGCGGGCGAGGGCGAGGTGTTCGTGGCCGGCGGCGTGGAGAGCATCTCCTGCGTGCAGAACGAGGCCAACCGCCACATGGGCCATGAGAGCTGGCTGTCGGCGCACAAGCCCGAGATCTACTGGTCCATGCTGCAGACGGCCGAGAACGTCGCGCAGCGCTACAAGATCCCCAAGGAGCGCATGGACCGCTACGGCGCGGCCTCGCAGCAGCGCGCCTGCGCGGCGCAGGCCGAAGGCCTGTTCAACGCCGAGATCGTCCCCATCACCGTGATGGCCGGCGTCGCCGACAAGGTGCGCGGGATGATGACCCGCGAGGTCACCGTCTCCGTCGACGAGGGCCTGCGGGTGGGCACGACCTACGAGAGCATCAAGGACATCCGCACCGCGCTGCCCGGCGGCGTGGTCACCGCGGGCAATGCCAGCCAGTTCAGCGACGGCGCCGGCGCCTGCGCGATCGTCAGCGAGTCCTATGCGTCGAAGAAGGGCCTCAAGCCGCTGGGCCGCTTCCTGGGCTTCGCGGTGGCGGGCTGCGAGCCCGACGAGATGGGCATCGGCCCCGTCTTCGCCGTGCCCAAGGTGCTGGCGCGCCTGGGCCTGAAGGTCTCCGACATCGACCTGTGGGAGCTCAACGAGGCCTTCGCGGTGCAGGTGCTGTACTGCGCGGACAAGCTGGGCATCCCGATGGACCGGCTCAACGTCAACGGCGGCGCGATCGCGATCGGCCATCCCTACGGCGTGTCGGGCCAGCGCCTGACCGGCCATGCGCTGATCGAAGGCAAGCGCCGCGGCGCCAAGCGCGTCTGCGTGACGATGTGCATCGGCGGCGGCATGGGCGCCGCCGGGGTCTTTGAAGTGCTCTGACGAGCACCCCCTACCGGCTGACGCCGGCCCCCTCAGGGGGCGAGCCCGAGGGCCCGGCAGAGCCGGATCCCCGGGCTCCGCTTGAGATGTCGGCGGGGTGCGCCCCGCCTCCTTCGTGAGGTGCGCTCATGCGCCAGACCCTGGACTTCCTGCTGTACTGCTGGCTGAAGGTCGACCGACTGTCGGCTCGCGAGCGCTTCTCGGAGCACTCGCGGGAGACCTTCGATGCGGTGCTCGACACCTGCGAGAAGATCGCCCGCGAGAAGTTCGCACCGTTCAACCGCCTCGCCGACACCGAGGAGCCGCGCTTCGACGGCGAACGCGTTCATCTGCCCGCGGCGACGCACGAGGCGCTCGCGGCCTATGTCGGGTCCGGCATGCTGGCCGCCGCGCAGGATTACGAGCACGGCGGCATGCAGCTGCCCTGCGTCGTCGAGATGGCCGCCAACTGCTTCTTCAGCAAGGCCAGCGTGGCCATGGGCGGCTACGCGATGCTCACCAACGGCAACGCCAATCTGCTGATGGCGCACGGCACGCCGGCGCAGCGCGAGGTCTTCGCGATGAACGAGTTCAGCGGGCGCTGGTTCGGCACCATGTGCCTGTCGGAGCCGCAGGCCGGCTCGTCGCTGTCGGACGTCGCGACGCGCGCCGAGCCCGATGGCGACGGCTTCCAGGCCGATCCGCTGGGACCGCGCTACCGGCTGACCGGCAACAAGATGTGGATCTCCGGCGGCGAGCACGAGCTCACCGAGAACATCGTCCACCTGGTGCTCGCGAAGATCCCCGGCCCCGATGGCAAGCCGCTGCCCGGGACGAAGGGCATCTCGCTGTTCATCGTGCCCAAGCACCTCGTCGGCACGGACGCCCGCCTGACCGGCGAGCGCAACGACGTGACGCTCGCGGGCCTGAACCACAAGCTCGGCTATCGCGGCACGACGAACTGCCTGCTCAACTTCGGCGAGGGCCGCCACACGCCGGGCGGTCGGCGCGGCGCGATCGGTTACCTCGTCGGCCAGCCGGGCGAGGGCCTGCGCTGCATGTTCCACATGATGAACGAGGCGCGCATCGGCGTCGGCCTCGGCGCGGTGATGCTGGGCTATGCCGGCTACGAGGCCAGCCTCGATTACGCGCGCCAGCGCCCGCAGGGCCGGCCGATGACGGCGGCCGGCAAGGACGCGGCCCAGCCGCAGCGGCCGATCATCGAGCACGCCGACGTCAAGCGCATGCTGCTGGCGCAGAAGAGCTATGTCGAGGGCGGGCTGGCGCTGGAGCTGTTCTGCGCGCGTCTCGTCGACGAGCAGCACACCGGCAGCGCCGACGAGTCCGCGGCCGCGAAGCGGCTGCTGGAGGTGCTCATCCCCATCGCCAAGAGCTGGCCCAGCGAGTGGTGCCTGGAGGCCAACTCGCTGGCGATCCAGGTGCTGGGGGGCTACGGCTACACCCGCGATTTCCCGGTGGAGCAGTACTGGCGCGACAACCGCCTGAACATGATCCACGAGGGCACGCACGGCATCCAGGCGCTGGACCTGCTGGGCCGCAAGGTGGTGATGGACGGCGGCCAGGCGCTGATGGCGCTGGCCACGCGCATCAGCGACACCGCGCAGCGCGCCGGCCAGGTGCCGGGGCTGGCGGAGGCCGCCAATGAACTCGGCGCGGCGCTGGCCGCGGTCGGCGGCGCGACCAAGAAGGCCTGGTCCACCGGCGAGCCGGAGGAGGCGCTGGCCAATGCCACGCCCTACCTGCAGGCCTTCGGGCACACGGTGCTGGCGTGGATCTGGCTGGACGTGGTGCTCGCGCTCGAAGGGCGGGACGACGACTTCGCCCAGGGCAAGCGCGCCGCGCAGCGCTATTTCTTCGCCTACGAGTTGCCCAAGGTCACGGCCTGGCTGGGCGTGGTCGCGCGGCGCGAGGCGCTCACGCGCGAGATGCGCGACGCCTGGTTCTGAGCGCCGCCGCCGCCGACCGGCCGGGCGATCAACGACGACATCGACATCGACGACGACATCAACGACCTCAAGACATCAAGGAGACGACGATGAGCAGCAAGGTGCAGGACCTCTTCGACCTGAGCGGCCAGGTGGCGCTGGTGACCGGTGGCTCGCGCGGGCTGGGTTTGCAGATCGCCGAGGCGCTGGGCGAGGCCGGCGCGACGCTGATGCTGAGCTCGCGCAAGGCGGCCGACCTCGAGGAGGCCGCGGCGCACCTGAAGGCGCGCGGCATCGACGCGCAATGGATCGCCGCCGACGCGTCCGATGAGGCGCAGGCGCGCGGCATCGTCGAGCAGACGATGGCCAAGCTCGGCAAGATCGACATCCTCGTGAACAACGCCGGCGCCACCTGGGGCGCGCCGGCCGAGGACCATCCGGTCGAGGCCTGGGACAAGGTGATGGACCTGAACATCCGCAGCCTGTTCGTGATGAGCCAGGAAGTGGCGCGGCGCAGCATGATCCCGCGCAAGTCGGGCCGCATCATCAACGTGGCCTCGATCGCGGGCCTGGGCGGCAACAGCGGGATGATGAAGACCATCGCCTACAACACCAGCAAGGGCGCGGCGGTGAACTTCACCCGCGCGCTGGCCGGCGAGTGGGGCGTGCACGGCATCACCGTCAACGCGCTGGCGCCGGGCTTCTTCCCCAGCAAGATGACCAAGGGCCTGATGGCCGCGATCGGCGAGGACAAGCTGGCCGAGCACGCGCCGCTCAAGCGCATCGGCGATGATGAGGACCTCAAGGGCGCCGCCCTGCTGTTCGCGAGCCGCGCCGGAAAGCACATCACCGGGCAGATCCTCGCCGTCGACGGTGGCGTCTCCGCCGTCCACGGCAGCTGAATGGCTCCGCCCCCTACGCGCTTCCCGCGCTGTGATTCGAGGTTGTCGTGACTGAAGAGCCGCCGCTGAAATTTCCCGTCCACATTCCCTTCGTCCAGCAGCTGGGCTTCGAGCTCGTGCGCATCGACGAGGGCGAGGCCGAGCTGCGGGTCGACATCCGCGAACTCCACCTGAACTCGTGGGAGGTGGCGCATGGCGGCGTGCTGATGACGCTGCTGGACGTGGCCATGGCCCATGCGGCGCGCAGCGCCCACCGCGACCAGCCGGGCTTCGGCCCCGGCGTGGTGACGGTGGAGATGAAGACCAGCTTCATGCGCCCCGGCGAGGGCGCGCTGCGCGCGGTGGGCCGGCTGCTGCACCGCTCGACGACGATGGCCTTCTGCGACGGCTCGGTCTACGGCGAGGACGGCCGGCTCTGCGCCCATTCCACCGGCACCTTCAAGTACCTCAAGGCGCTGCCCGGCAAGGGCCGCAGCCTCAAGGCGCTGCAGCGCACCGAGGGCTGAGCGCCCGACGGCCCGGCGGCGATCCCCGTTCAACCGACCCCTTCCGATTTCCCGCTCACGAGGAGAAACGCATGAGCACGACGAACCGCCAGATCCTGCTGGCCTCCCGCCCCACCGGTGAACCCGGCACCGACAACTTCAAGCTGGTCAGCACGCCGGTGCCGACCGTGGCCGACGGCCAGGTGCTGGTGCGCAACCATTACCTCAGCCTGGATCCCTACATGCGCGGCCGCATGAACGAGGGCAAGAGCTACGCGACGCCGCAGCCGCTGGGCGAGGTGATGATCGGCGGCACCGTCGGCGAGGTGGTCGAGTCCCGCAACGCGCACTTCGCGGTGGGCGACAAGGTCGTGGGCATGGGCGGCTGGCAGGAGTACCAGCTGGTCGACGCCAACCAGCGCGGCGTGCTGCAGAAGGTGGACACCACCCACGTGCCGCTGTCGGCCTACCTGGGCGCGGTCGGCATGCCCGGCGTGACCGGCTGGTACGGGCTGGTGAAGATCATCGATCCGAAGCCGGGCGAGACCGTCGTCGTCAGCGCCGCCAGCGGCGCGGTGGGCGGCGCGGTCGGCCAGCTGGCCAAGGTGCGTGGCGCGCGCGCGGTCGGCATCGCCGGTGGCGCGGACAAGTGCCGCTATGTCGTCGAGGAACTCGGCTTCGACGCCTGCATCGACTACAAGCAGCATGGCGACGTGAAGTCGCTGTCCGCCGCGCTGAAGGCGGAATGCCCGGACGGCATCGACGGCTACTTCGAGAACGTCGGCGGCATGATCCTCGACGCCGTGATGCACCGCGCCAACCCGTTCAGCCGCGTCGCCATGTGCGGCATGATCGCCGGCTACAACGGCGAGCCGATCCCGATGAGCGCGCCGCAGCTGATCCTGGTGAACCGGATGAAGATCGAGGGCTTCATCGTCTCCGAGCACATGGCCGTCTGGCCCGAGGCGCTCAAGGAGCTCGGCACGCTGGTGGCCACCGGCAAGCTCAAGTACCGCGAGAGCGTCGCGCAGGGCCTGGACAGCGCGCCCGAGGCCTTCCTGGGCCTGCTCAAGGGCCGCAACTTCGGCAAGCAGCTGGTGAAGCTGATCTGATGGCCGGGCCGCGCTGGATCTGCCAGTCCTTCGACGAGCTGGGCACGCGCGGCCTGTACCGCGCGCTGCGCCTGCGCTCGGAGGTGTTCGTCATCGAGCAGCGTTGCGTCTACCTCGATCCGGACGGGCTCGACGAGCACGCCTGGCACCTGCAGGGGTTGGCCCCGGGCGCTGATGGCGCCGATGGCATCCATGGCGCCGAGGTGCTCGTCGCCTACGCGCGGTTGCTGCCGCCGGAGATCGGCAACGGCAGCGCGCGCATCGGTCGCGTGATCACCGCGCAGGCGGCGCGCGGCGGCGGCCTGGGCCGGGCGCTGATGAGCCAGGCGGTGGCCGAGTGCCAGCGGCTGTGGCCGGGCCGGCCGATCGAGCTCGGCGCCCAGGCCCACCTGCGCGACTTCTACGGCAGCTTCGGCTTCCATGCGATCTCGGACGTCTACGACGAGGACGGGATTCCCCATGTCGACATGCGCCGCGAAGCCGCCGCCTGACGCGGCCTGACGCGGCCGCCCCCCCGGACCCAGGAGTGTTCCCATGAGCGATCTGATCCTGCATCACTACAGCAGCTCCCCGTTCGCCGAGAAGGCGCGCTTGATGCTGGGCCTGAAGGGCCTGGCCTGGCAGTCGGTGACGGTGCCGATGATGCTGCCCAAGCCCGACGTGGTGGCGCTGACCGGCGGTTACCGCCGCACGCCCTTCCTCCAGGTCGGCGCCGACATCTACTGCGACACCGCGCTGATCGCCGAGGTGCTGGAGGCGCGGCAGCCGTCGCCCAGCCTGTTCCCGGCCGCGGTGGCCGGCCAGGCGCGCATGCTGGCGCAGTGGGCCGACACCGACCTGTTCTGGACCGCGCTGCCCTATGCGATGCAGCCGGCCGGCGCGACGGCGCTGTTCGCCGGCGCGCCGCCGGACATGCTCAAGCTGTTCGTCGCCGACCGCAAGGCGATGAGCGAGGGCATGCCCCAGGTGCGTGGCGCCGACGCTGGCGCGGCGCTGACGCAGTACCTCGGGTGGCTGTCGCAGATGCTGGCCGACGGCCGGCCGTGGCTGCTCGGCGACGCGCCGTGCATCGCCGACCTGAGCGTCTACCACCCGCTCTGGTTCGTCACCAGGACCGGGCCGCTCGCCGACATCCTGGCGCCGCATGAGGCCCTGCGCGCCTGGATGGGCCGCGTGGCCGCGATCGGCCATGGCGAGCGCGCCGGCAAGCTCGACGGCGCGGAGGCGATCGAGCTGGCGCGGGCCTCGCGGCCGCAGCCGATGCAGGTCGAGCCCGGGCTGGGCTTCGAAGCGGGCCAGGCGGTGACCGTCACGCCCTACGACTACGCCCGCGACGCGGTCGCCGGCACGCTGGTCGGCTTGAGCTGCCGCACGGTGACGGTGGCGCGCGAGGACGAGCGCGCCGGCCGCGTGCAGGTGCACTTCCCGCGCATCCGCTACACGCTGAAGCAGGCCTAGCCCGTTCGGCCCGGTCGGCGACCTCACAACCATCCCGAAGGAGACAAGCGCATGAAGGACTACCAAGGCAAGACGGCGGTGATCACCGGCGCGGGCTCGGGCTTCGGCCTGGAGGTCGCGCGGCTGGCGGCGGCCCGGGGCATGAACCTGGTGCTGTGCGACGTGCAGCAGGACGCGCTCGACAAGGCCGCGTCCGAGTTCGCGGCCCATCCGGTGCTGGCGCGGCGCGTGGACGTCGCCAAGGCCGACCAGATGGAGGCGCTGGCCGCCGCGGTGCAGGAGCGTTTCGGCGCGCCGAACTTCGTGTTCAACAACGCCGGCGTCGGCTCCGGCGGCCTGATCTGGGAGAACGCGCTGTCGGACTGGGACTGGGTCCTGGGCGTCAACCTGATGGGCGTGGTGCACGGCGTGCGCCTGTTCACGCCGATGATGCTGGCCGCCGCGGCCAAGGACCCGGCCTGGCAGGGGCACATCGTCAACACGGCGTCGATGGCCGGCATGCTGAATCCGCCCAACATGGGCGTCTACAACGTGTCCAAGCACGCGGTGGTGTCGCTCAGCGAGACGCTGTACCAGGACCTGGCGCTGGTCACCGACCAGGTACGCGCCTCGGTGCTGTGCCCCTACTTCGTGCCGACCGGCATCACGCAGAGCCACCGCAACCGGCCGGGCGAACTGGGCGCCGACAAGCCCACCCGCAGCCAGCTGATCTCGCAGGCGATGACCGACAAGGCGGTCAGCGCCGGCAAGCTGACGGCGGCGGACGTGGCGCGCATGGTGTTCGAGGCCATGGACGAGGAGCGCTTCTACATCTTCAGCCACCCGCAGGCGCTCAAGGCCGTGCAGACGCGGTTGGAGGACGTGATGCAGCTGCGCAATCCGACCGACCCGTTCCAGGACAAGCCGGAGATCGGCGCGCGGCTGCGGGAGTCGCTGCGCGGCTGAGGGCCTGGGCAGCCCGAACGGCCCCTGACAGATCTGACAGGGACCACCCCTGGATGCGGGAGCGCCGGGACCCTGCGGCGAAGAGGCCGGGCCCACAATCCGCCCGTGGTCCCGCATTTCCTTCCCCGATGCCTGCGCGCGCTGCCGCGCCTGCTGCCGATGCTGGCGGTGGTGGTCGCGGCGTGGCTGGCGCTGGCGGGGCAGGGCCATGCCGACCCGCGCGACTGGCTCACCGCCGAGGAACGCGCCTGGGTGGCGCAGCATCCGGTGCTGCGCGTGGGCGGCTCGGCGAGCTACGGCCCCTTCACCTACGTCGATGAGGACGGGCGCATCACCGGCCTGTCGCTGGACTACGCGCGGCGTTTGTCGGAGCTGACCGGGCTGCGTTTCGAGTTCCAGCCGCCGCAGACCTTCGCCGAGAACCTGGACGACCTGGCCAGCGGCGAGCTCGACGTGCAGATGTCGATGCGCGAGACGCCCGAGCGGGCGCAGCGCTTCGGCTTCACGCGGCCCTACATCACGGTGCCGGCGGTGCTGCTGCGGCGCGCCGGCGCGAGCGGCGACCCGCTGCGGCCCGGCGAGCCGGTGGCGGTGGCGCGCGGCTACGCGGTGGCGGAGTTCCTGCGGGACCGCTACGCGACCAATCCCCTGCAGGTGGAAATCGACGACCGCACCGTGCTGCGCCGGCTGGCCGGCGGCGAGGTCGGCGCCGCGGTGATGGACCTGGCCGGCGCGACCTACCTGATGCGGCGCGACGGCATCGGCAACCTGCGGGTGGTGGAGGACATCGGCTTCGCCTACGGGCTGGGCATCGGCTACCGGCGCGACTGGCCGATGCTGGGCCGCATCCTGGACAAGGCGTTGACGCGCATCGGCGACGACGAGCGGCAGGCGATCGCGGACCGCTGGATCACGCAGGACACGGCGGCGATGCGCTGGCAGCGCCGGGCGCTGTGGGGCGGTGGGGTCGCGCTGGCGCTGGTGCTGCTGGGGCTCGGCGTCACGCTGCTCTGGAACCGGGCGTTGCAGCGCCAGGTGAGGCTGCGCGGCGAGCTGCTGCAGCGCGAGCTCGGCGAGCGCATGCGGCTGCAGGACGCCGACCGGGCCCGCGAGCTGGCCGAGGTGACCAGCCGCACCAAGAGCGAATTCCTCTCCCAGGCCAGCCATGAGCTGCGCACGCCGCTCAACGCGGTGCTGGGCTTCAGCCAGCTGCTGGCGCACGATCCGCAGCGGCCGCTCGACGAGACGCAGCGCGCGCGGCTGCGGCACATCGACGAGGCGGCCAAGCACCTGCTGGTGTTGATCGAGGACATGATGACGCTGTCGCGGGTCGAGGCGAACACGCTGACCGTGCAGTCGCTGCCGCTGCAGGCCGGGCCGCTGCTGCGGCGGGTGGTGGAGCTGGCGCAGCCGGCGGCGCAGGCCGCGGGCGTGGACCTGCGGATCGGCCTGACGCCGGAGGAGGACAGCACGCTGCCGATGGTCCAGGCCGATCCCATCCGGCTCGAGCAGGTGCTGCACAACCTGATCTCCAACGCGATCAAGTACAACCGGCGCGGCGGCTGGGTCCAGGTGCGCGCCAGCGCGGAGCCGCGCGGCTTCCGCATCGAGGTGGTGGACAACGGCATCGGCCTGAGCGTCGAGCAGCGGGCGCAGCTCTTCCAGCCGTTCAACCGGCTCGGGCGCGAGGAGCAGCCCGGCCATGGCATCGGGCTGGTCATCTGCAAGCAGCTGATGGACCGGATGGGCGGACGCATCCTGGTCGACAGCGAGAGCGGGCAGGGGTCGCGGTTCACGCTGGAGCTGCCGGCGGTGCCGGGCGTGGCCTGACAACGTCCGCACCACCGCACCACGGCGCCATCGCGCCACCTCGCCGCCGCATGGCGACATTTGCGGATCGCGGCATCGCCTCACCGGCGTGGTCTGGCACACTGCGCGCCCTGCGCAGTACCCTCCCGACCATGCCCAATACTTCCTCTCCCCGCCGCGCCATCGTCATCGGCGGCGGCCCCGCCGGCCTGATGGCCGCGGAACGCCTGGCGCTCGCCGGCGTGTCGGTCGACCTCTACGACGCCATGGCGTCCGTCGGCCGCAAGTTCCTGCTCGCGGGCAAGGGCGGTCTCAACCTGACCCACTCGGAAGCGCGGCCCGACTTCGACACCCGCTACTACGAACGCCAGGCCGGCGTCGCCGCCTGGCTCGACCGCTTCGATGGCGAGGCGCTGCGGGCCTGGACGCAGGGACTCGGCGTCGAGACCTTCGTCGGCAGCTCGGGGCGCGTCTTTCCCAAGGACATGAAGGCCGCGCCGCTGCTGCGCGCCTGGCTGTCGCGGCTGCGCGGGCAGGGCGTGCGCTTCCACATGCGGCATCGCTGGCTCGGCTGGGACGAGGCCGGCGGGGTGCGCCTGCGCTCGCCGGACGGTGAATCGACCGCGACCGCCGATGCGGTCGTGCTGGCGCTGGGCGGCGCGTCCTGGCCCCAGCTGGGCTCGGACGGCCAATGGGCGCCGCTGCTGGCGCAAGCCGGTGCGGCGGTGGCGCCGCTGCGCGCCGCCAACTGCGGCTTCGACCTCGGCGCGCCGCGCGAGGGCGCGGCGAGCGGCTGGTCGTCGTTCTTCGCCGAGCGCTTCGCGGGCCAGCCGGTCAAGCCGGTCGCGCTGAGCGCCGAGGGCGTGGACGGCCAGCGCTTCTCGCGCCAGGGCGAGTTCGTGGTGACCGCCTCCGGCATCGAAGGCTCGCTGGTGTATGCCGCGTCCGCGCTGCTGCGCGAGCGCATCGCGCGCGATGGCGAGGCGCTCGTCCACCTCGACCTGCTGCCCGGCCGCGACGCGGCCTGGGTGGCGGAGCAGGTCGCCCATCCGCGCGGATCGCGCTCGATGTCCTCGCACCTGAAGAGCCGGCTGAACATCGAAGGCCTGAAGGCCGGCCTGCTGCACGAGGTGCTGACGAAGGAGGCCTACGCCGACGCGACGGTGCTGGCGCACACGCTCAAGGCGCTGCCGCTGCGCCTGGTGGCGGCACGCCCGGTGGCCGAGGCCATCAGCACCGCGGGCGGCGTGACGCTGGAGTCGCTGGACGAGCGGCTGATGCTGAAGGCCCGTCCCGGCGTGTTCGTCGCCGGCGAGATGCTGGACTGGGAAGCGCCGACCGGCGGTTACCTGCTGACGGCGTCGATGGCCAGCGGCGTCGTCGCGGGCGAGGGCGCCGCCGCGTTCCTGTCGAGCGGAGCGTGATCACTGGCGGCTCGGCGTCGAGCCGCCAATGTCCGGCCGGGGCGGGGCCCGAGGTGGGCTCAGCCCGCCTTGTTCTTCAGCTTGCCCTTGGGCATCACGGACGTGACGGGCGCGACCGGGCGGTCGGAGGACGTCTCCCGGGGGGCGCCGGTGTCCTTCTTGGGCTTCTTGTTGGCCTTGTCGTTGCGTTGCTCGCCTTTTGGCATGTCGTGGGCTCCTTCTTCAGCGGTCGTTGTCGTTCTGCGATCGTCGCCGCGCACGCAGACAGGCCGGGCCGTGGCGACGGGCGCACTCTACTACCGCCAGGGCCGGTCCGCGCGAGCCTCGCGTGCGACGCGACACGACCCGTCGCCAGCCGCCGTGGTGTCAGCGCTTTGCGTTACCCTCTGCGCTCGGCGCGACCCGCTGGCGCGGGCAGTCCAGGCGCCGCCAGGGAGGATGGAATGGACGCAGTACCAGAGACGGGGAGACGCACCGTCCTGCTCGTCGATGACGACCGCTCGCATCGCTACGCGCTCCGGCGTCGGCTGGAGCTGGCCGGCTTCGCCGTCATCGAGGCCGCCGACGGGACCGCGGCGCTGCGGCTGGCGACCGGCGTGGACGCGATCATCCTCGACGTCCTGCTCCCCGACATCACCGGCTACGAGGTCTGTCGCCAGCTCCGCGCGGAGGAGTCCGGCGTGGGGGTGCCCATCGTGCTGGTGTCCGGCGTCTACATCGCCGAGGACGACCAGGTCCGCGGCCTGCAAGGCGGCGCGGATGCGTACCTGACGCGGCCGGTCGACGACGAGGTGCTGATCGCCAACCTGCATGCGTTGCTGCGCCAGCGCGACACGCTGCGGGCGCTGTCCGAGGCGCTCGAGCAGAAACGGCGCGACGAAGAGCGGGCACGCGACCTGTTCCTCGCGATCCTGGGCCACGACCTGCGCAATCCGCTCGACGCCATCGCGATGAGCAGCGAGCTGTTGGCGCGCGCGCCGGTCTCGGCGTCGACGACCCAGAAGATGGCCGCGCGCATCACCGCCGCGGCCCGGCGCATGGCGCACATGCTGGACGACATCCAGGACTACGCGCGCAGCCAGCTCGACGCGGAACTGCTGCTGCGACGCGCGCCGCAGCGCCTGGGCGCGCTCGCCTCGGCCGCGATCGACGAGGTGCGCGGCGCCTATCCAGGCATCACGGTCGATGCCGTGCTGGAAGCGTCGGATGAAGGCTGGTGGGATGGCGACCGGCTGGCGCGGGTCATTGCGAACCTGCTGCGCAACGCGGTGGAGCATGGGGCCGTGGGGCGGCCCATCGTCGTGCGCACCGAGGCGCGGGGCGCGTGGCGCCACCTGTCGGTGCGCAATGAAGGTGCGCCGATCCCGGACGAGGTCCGGGCCGGGCTGTTCGAGCCGCTGGTGCGCGGCGGGGCGCAGGCGCCCGCCGCGGGCAACATGGGCCTGGGGCTCTTCGTGTGCCGCGTGATCGTCGAGGCACACGGCGGGCGCATCGTGGTGGAGACCGGGGCCGCGGGCACCGAGTTCCGCATCGAGCTGCCCGCGCAGCCGTCCTGAAGGACGGCGCGATCCGCTCAGATCACGCGGATGTTGGAGGCTTGCGGGCCCTTGGGGCCGTCCTTCGGCTCGAACTCGACCTTCGCGCCTTCGGCGAGGGTGCGGAAGCCGCCAGAGCTCTGGATCTCGCTGTGGTGGGCGAACAGGTCCTTGGAGCCGTCGGTCGGGGTGATGAAGCCGAAGCCCTTGTCGTCGCTGAACCACTTCACGGTGCCGGTCTTGGTCGTCATGGTGTTTCCTTTTTTGAAGAAGATGAACGGAGATACCCGGCACGCGGGCGCGCGCCGGGACAGACACACTCAAGAACCGTCAGCGGGGGGAATGCTGGGCAGGCCACGCGCGCGGGATCCGGGAGGACCGGCGGGGCTGCGGAAGAAGACCTCTGAAGAAAGGCCTTGCGCGAATCTATCGCGGCACTCTAGCACGCGCGGCTGACGGCCGGCCGGTGCAAAGTCGCACCGGCCGGCCGTCCGTGACGCCGAGATCGGCGACGGATCGCCGCCGGATCATCGCTGGAGCGCGTCCCGCCTCACTGCGGCCGGTAGGTCACCTTCAGCTGGTAGTTGCCCGCCGAGTAGCCGTAGACCAGCACGTAGACATCGCCGTTGGCCGTCATCGTGACGCTGCAGCCCTCGGTCGAGCTGGACCCGTCCGACTTGCAGGTGTAGGTGGACGTCGTCGGCACCGCGCCCTTGCGCACGTACAGGTCGATGTCGCCGGTGCCGGTGGTGCTGGCCGCGAGCGCGCCCCCGCTGGCCACCTTGAACGGTCCGAAGCTGCGGCTCTGACCGCGCGTCAGGCTGCCGCTGAAGTTCTCGGTCCGGTCCACCGGCGGCGGCGTGCCCGGCCCGTCGCTGCCCAGCTCCACCGCATAGGCCGCGGCCATGCGCGCGAACTTGAGCGCATGGTCGGCCTGGCTGCCCATGTTGGCGTAGGTGTCGTTGGCGGTGTGGATGTAGGGGTTGGAACTGCTCATGCCGGCCTCGAAGGGCATGCTCGCGAAGTAGCCCTTGGCATTCCACGACGCATGGTCCGAGCAGGCGTAGCCGCAGCGGTCGGTTCCCACCCGCAGCGTCGGCAGGTAGGTCGCGATCACGTTGGACAGGAAGGTGTTCTGCCCGCTGTCGGTGTAATCGCTGAACAGGTAGATGTCGTTGGCCGCGCCCTTGTAGTTGGTCATGTCCAGCTGCAGCACGCCCACCACGTTGACGCCCGCCGCGGCGAAGCTGTTGGCGATCTCCTGCGAGCCGCGCAGGCCGACCTCCTCGGCGGCGTAGGCCATGAACTTGATCGTGCGGCGCGGCTTGTAGTTGGCCTGCACCAGGGCGCGCAGCACCTCGGTCAGGCTGGCCACGCCGGAGGCGTCGTCGTCGGCGCCGGGCGCGCGCATGGTCTCGCCCGAGCCGCCGGACTGGTTGATCGAGTCCAGGTGCGCGCCCATCACGATGACCTCGCTGCCGTTGTCGGTGCCCTGGATGGTGGCGATCACCGACTTCTGCGCCCAGTTCGGATGGCTGAACTGCTCGACGGTGATGTCGGTGCGACCGCCCGCCAGCGTCGTCCACTTCTGCCGCAGCCAGTTCGAGGCGGCGACGCCGCTGCTGCTGGTGTAGTAGCGGTTGGTGTTGGCGGACAGGTCGACGATGGTCTGCCCGATGTTGCTGGCCTGCATCTGCGACAGGATGGGCGTGACGACCGACTGCTGGTCGATCACGTAGCTGGGCCGCGAGGCCACCAGCGCCGCCGCCAGCCGTTGCGCGCCCACCGGCGTGCTGTGGCGCTGCAGCGAGGCCAGGCCCGCTTCCCGCGTCGGGTGGTACATGTAGCCGCCGCAGCGCTTGAGCTCCTCGTGGATCGAGTGGCTCAGGGAGGCGAGCACGTCCTCGTCGACCTCGACCAGGTGCAGGCCCTCGTTGCGCACGGCGCGCGCGGAGGCGGACGCGCTGGCGGCCGCGAGCGCCGAGCCGTCCTGCGCCGCATCGGCCTGGACGCTGGCGACCGCGCGCGCGGCCGGACGGTGTTTCTGCAACTGGGCCAGCGCGGCGTCGCCGAGGCTGATCCAGACCTTCTCGCCCGCATGGGCCGGCGTGAGCGCGGCCATGCCGACGCACAGCGCGCTGAGGATGAAGAACTGACGCATGGATGGTTTCTCCAGGAATGGCGAAGCCGGCGCGCCGCACGAAGGCGGCGCGCCGGAGTCGGTTCAGGCGGGGATCAGTAGGTGGCGACCAGCGAGGTGCTCGTCACCGTCGCGTACGCGCTCAGCAGCACGTAGTAGGTGCCCGCGGTCGGCGACGAGAAGGTGATGGTCTCGGCATTGGTCGAGCCGATCGAGCGCTTGTCGTAGCTGGTGGTGGTCGGCGCGGAACCGCGCTTGACGTACAGGTCGCCGTCGCCCGATCCGCCCGAGAGCTTGATCGTCAGCGTCGTGCGGCCCGCCGGCACGGCGATGCTGTACAGCTTGGTCGCGCCCTTGGCCAGCGAGATGCCGGTCACCGGCACGCCGCTGGTCAGCGGCGTCGCGGTCGGCGGCGGCGTGGTGCCGCTGCAGCTCACCCCCACGGTGGCGAAGGCCGCCGTCACGTCGGCCATCGCGTAGCCGCGGTCGGTGGCCGCCTTCTCCACGCCGCAGGCACCCTGGTTGAAGGTGCTGTTGGCGGTCCAGTACAGGCGGTTGGCGTCGACCATGACCTCGAAGGCCTTGCGCGTGTTCCAGCCCGGCTTGTTGGCCAGCAGGTAGAACGCGCGGTTGTAGACGCCGCTCGAGTAGTGCACGTCCATGCCGCTGCGGTAGTTGGACGCATGGCCGATGGAGCTGCCGTCGCGCGTGGGATCGTCGAAGTAGCGCAGCGCGCCGCTGCCCTTGAAGATCTGCGCGCCCACCAGCCAGTCGTTGCTGCCGTTGTTGCGGTAGTACTCGGCGGCTTCGCCGGCCATGTCGGAGAAGGCCTCGTTCATGCCGCCGGACTGGCCGGAGTACACCAGGCCCGAGTTCTGCTCGGTGAAGCCGTGGCTCACCTCGTGCGCCGACACGTCCAGCGAGACCAGCGGGTAGAAGGTGGTGCGGCCGTCGCCGAAGCTCATCGCCGTGCCGTCCCAGAACGCGTTCTCGTAGTTGCTGCCGTAGTGGACCCGCATGTACAGGGTGCCGGTCAGCGGCCGCAGGTTGAACCAGTCCCGGTACATGTTGAAGATCACGTTGCCGAAGAAGTGGGCATCGTTCAGCGGCGAGTAGGCGCCGTTGATCTGCTTGTACTCGTTGCGCGAGCAGGTGAACTGGAAGGGCGTGTTGCTGGCGCTGGTGCTGCCGTTGAGGTTGACCGTGATCACGTTGCCGGAATTCATCTGGCAGGTGTCGGTGACCTGCAGCGCCGGGTAGTCGGTGCCGTATTCGTAGCGGCCGGTCTTGGTGTTGCCGCCGGGGCCGGTGGCGTCACGGTGGGCCAGGCCTTCCCAGCGCTCCAGCACCGCGCCGGTGGTGGCGTCGATCATGAAGTGCGGGCGGCTGGGCTCCTGGCGGTCATGCCGCATGAAGGACACCAGGTAGAACAGCTGCGCCTTGCCGTTGGCATTGAGCCGGACGTACAGCTTGGACTGCTCGTTCTCGGTCAGCACCGCATTGACGGCGCCCTTGGCCTGGGCCAGCGCGCCCTGCGCGGTCAGGCCGGGCTGGACCGTGTTCAGGTCCTGCTGGATGTTGGTCAGCAGGCTGCCGGAGTAGCGCGAGGTGCCGGCGCTGGTGTCGCGGTGCTCCACGACGCCTTCGCCCCAGACGGGCACGCCCTGGTGGTACTGCTGGTGACGGGTGACGACCTTGCCGCTGGGGTAGGTCTGGCTGCGCACGGCCTGCAGGTCGCTGGCCGCGAGTCCCAGCGCGGTGCCCGCGTTCTGGGGAGCGCTCGACGCGCGCATCGTGGTGTTCACCGGGGACTGGTCGTCGAGCAGGACGCGATCCGCCGCCAGGGCCTGGCAGGCGGCGGTAGCCGCGGCGGCCATGATGCTGACGCGCAGGAAACGCTGGATGAATGCCTGTGTCATATCGCCTCTTTCTTACGTGATGGATCGGTGAGATCTCCCGAAGAAATGGCCGGACTCGCTCGGGTGGGAACGGGACGGCCCCCTCTGTTCGCGGCCCGTGGTGAGGCCGTTCCAGATGTTCTTGGAGGTGCGGCAGGCGCCGCGTCCCGAGGTGTCGCCGGTTGCCTCGGAGGGCCCGAGGTCGTGGTCTTGCTGTGGCTGGTCCGGACGACTGCGCGAATGTAGGGGCTCCGGCGTCCGCGATGGCCTGTCAGGACTGACATCCGGTGTAACCCTTGCAACAAGCTGGATGGGCACGCCGGTGGCTGGCGTGCGCGCGATAGGCGAGGATGGCCCCCGCCGCGACCCCGATCCAGAGGACACGCCAGGAACCGGGGACCATCCAGCTTTTGCAGGAGACGCCCACCATGTCGCCCATGGACACGACACCCACCGCGCCCGGCGCCCCCGATGTCCCCACCGCCGCGGGTCCCGCTGCCGCCGCCGGGGCCACGGGCTGGCGCACCCACGAGGTCACCAACCAGGTCGACGAGCTGGCCGGGCACTCGCCGCTGGCCATCGACCCGGCGCTGCGCGAGGCGCTCGCGCGCGCCGGCGCGGACGCCTTCGTGCCGGGCCTGGCCGAGTACGCCATCTGGCTCGGTCGTCCCGAGACCCAGGCCATCGCCGAGCGCATCAACCGGGTGACGCCGACGCTGGAGAGCTTCGACAAGCGCGGCCGGCGCATCGACCGCGTCGAGTTCGATCCCGGCTGGCATGCGCTGCTCGCCGCCTACCGGCGGGCGGACCTGGTCGCGATGCCGCTGCGCGACGAACGCCCCGGCCGCTGGGCGGCCTGGGCCGCCGGCTTCTACCTGCACGGACAGATCGAGGCCGGCACGCTCTGCCCGGCGACGATGACGCAGGCCAGCATCCCGGTGCTGCGGCGCGAGCCGGCGCTGTGGGCGGCGCTGCGCGAGCAGCTCCTGAGCACCGACTACGACGGCCGCGACCTGCCGCTGGCGGACAAGCGCTCGATCTGGCTGGGCATGGGCATGACGGAGAAGCAGGGCGGCTCCGACGTGCGCGCCAACACGACCCGCGCCGAGCCGGTGGGCGCCGGCGGCCGCGGCGCCGACTACCGGCTCACCGGGCACAAATGGTTTTTCTCCGCGCCGATGTGCGACGCCCACCTGGTCGTGGCCAAGACGCCGGACGGCGCGCCGGGCTGCTTCTTCGTGCCGCGCTGGCGCCCGGACGGCACGAAGAACGCGGTCCACATCCAGCGCCTCAAGGACAAGGTCGGCAACCGCAGCAACAGCAGCTCCGAGGTCGAGTTCCAGGACGCCCACGGCGTGCTGATGGGCGAGGAGGGCCGCGGCATCCCGACCATCATCGAGATGGCGACCTACACGCGGCTGAACTGCGTCGTCGGCAGCGCGGCGATGCTGCGCCAGGCGCTGGTGCAGGCGCTGCACTACGCGCGCCACCGCAGCGCCTTCGGCAAGCGCCTGGCGGCGCAGCCGCTGATGCGGGCGGTGCTGGTGGACCTGGCGCTGGAGAGCGAGGCCGCGATGCAGCTGAGCCTGCGGCTGGCCCAGGCCTTCGAGCGCCAGGACGATCCCGGCGAGCGCACCTGGATGCGGCTGGTGACGCCGGCGGCGAAGTTCTGGGTCTGCAAGCGCGCCGTCGAGCTGACCGGCGAGGCGATGGAGGTGCTCGGCGGCAACGGCTACATCGACGACGGCGTCATGGGCCGGCTCTACCGCGAGGCGCCGGTCAACTCGATCTGGGAGGGATCCGGCAACGTGATGTGCCTGGACGTGATGCGCGCCGTCGCGCGCGACCCGCAGGCCTTCCTCGCGCTGCTGGACGGGCTGGGCCAGGCGCTGCGCGACGACGTACCGGCACGCGCGGAACTGGATGTGCTGCGGGCGATGCTCGCCACGCCGCCGGACCAGCTGGAGGCGCTGGGCCGCCGCTTCGCGACGCGGCTGGTGCTGCTGGCGCAGGCGGCGCTGCTGCGGGCGCATGCGCCGGCCTTCGTCGCCGACGCCTTCATCGCGAGCCGTTTCGATCCGCGCTGGGGCGCGGTGGCGGGGGCGCTCGACCTGCGCGGCCTCGATGCCGACGCGGTGCTGCACAGGGCCTTCCCGGCGTGACCTAAACTCGCGCGCTTTCGTTGCTTTCCCGGGCCTTCGGCCCCGTCGCTGTTTTGGACAAGATCCTCCTCCAGATTGCCGCCGAGCTGAAGGTTCGCCCGGCCCAGGTCAATGCCGCCGTGGAGCTGCTCGACGGCGGGGCCACCGTCCCGTTCATCGCCCGCTATCGCAAGGAAGCCACCGACGGCCTCGACGACATCCAGTTGCGCGAGCTGGAAGCCCGCTTGAGCTACCTGCGCGAGCTCGAGGACCGCCGCGAGGCGGTGCTCAAGTCCATCGAGGAGCAGGGCAAGCTCACGCCGGAACTCGCCGCCGCCATCGCGGCCGCGCCGACCAAGCAGGAGCTCGAGGACCTCTACCTCCCCTACAAGCAGAAGCGCCGCACCAAGGGCCTGATCGCCCGCGAGGCCGGCCTGGAGCCGCTGGCCGACAAGCTCTTCGCCGATCCGTCGCTGGATCCGATGACCGAGGCGGCGGCCTTCCTCTATCCCGATGCCGGCTTCGTCGATGCCTACGCGGTGCTGGACGGCGTGCGCGACCTGCTGTCCGAGCGCTGGGCCGAGGACGCCGTGCTGATCGGCAAGCTGCGCGAATGGCTGTGGGAGGAGGGCCTGTTCAAGTCGAAGCTGATGGACGGCAAGGACGAGAACAACCCCGACATCTCCAAGTTCCGCGACTACTTCGACTACGCCGAGCCGATCCGCACCGTGCCCTCGCACCGCGCGCTGGCCGTCTTCCGCGGGCGCACGCAGGAGTTCCTCGACGCCAAGCTGGCGCTGGACGAAGAGCTGGTGCCCGGTCAGCCCTCGCTGGCCGAAGGCCGCATCGCGCGCCACCTCGGCTGGAGCCACGCCAAGCGCGCCGGCGATGAGCTGATCCGCAAGACCGTCGCCTGGACCTGGAAGGTCAAGCTGTCGCTGAGCCTGGAGCGCGACCTGTTCGCCCGCCTGCGCGAGGAGGCCGAGAAGGTCGCGACCAAGGTCTTCGCCGAGAACCTGCGCGACCTGCTGCTGGCCGCACCGGCCGGCAAGCGCGTCGTGATGGGCCTGGACCCCGGCATCCGCACCGGCGTGAAGGTCGCCGTGGTCAGCGACACCGGCCGCGTGCTCGACACCTCGACCGTTTATCCGCATGAGCCCAAGCGGGACTGGGAAGGCTCGATCCACACGCTGGGCCGCCTGTGCGCGACGCACGGCGTCAACCTGATCGCGATCGGCAATGGCACCGCCTCGCGCGAGACCGACAAGCTCGCCGCCGACTTGATCAAGCGCATCCAGTCGATGTCGCCGGAGACGGTGATCGAGAAGGTCGTCGTCAGCGAGGCCGGCGCCTCGGTGTACTCGGCGTCGGAATTCGCTTCGAAGGAACTGCCCGACCTGGACGTGTCGCTGCGCGGCGCGGTCTCGATCGCGCGCCGCCTGCAGGACCCGCTGGCCGAGCTGGTGAAGATCGATCCGAAGTCGATCGGCGTCGGCCAGTACCAGCACGACGTCAACCAGAGCGAGCTCGCGCGCACGCTGGACGCGGTCGTCGAGGACTGCGTGAACTCGGTCGGCGTCGACCTGAACACCGCGTCCGCGCCGCTGCTGTCGCGCGTGTCGGGCCTCTCGGCCGGCGTGGCCGCCTCCATCGTGCGCTGGCGCGATGCCAACGGCGCGTTCCGCAACCGGCAGCAACTGCTCGACGTCACCGGCCTGGGGCCCAAGACCTTCGAGCAGGCGGCCGGCTTCCTGCGCATCCGCGACGGCGACAACCCGCTGGACGTCAGCGGCGTCCACCCCGAGACCTACCCGGTCATCGAGCGCATCCTGGCGCAGGTGCAGCGGCCGATCGCCGACGTGATGGGCAAGTCCGACGTGATCCGCGCGCTGAAGCCGGAGGCCTTCGCCGACGAGCGCTTCGGCGCCATCACGGTGAAGGACATCCTCGGCGAGCTGGAGAAGCCCGGCCGCGATCCGCGTCCGGACTTCAAGGTCGCGCGCTTCAACGACGGCGTCGAGGACATCAAGGACCTGAAGGAGGGCATGGTGCTGGAGGGCACGGTGTCCAACGTGGCGCAGTTCGGCGCCTTCGTCGACCTGGGCGTGCACCAGGACGGCCTGGTCCACGTCAGCCAGCTGGCCAACAAGTTCGTCAACGATGCTCGCGAGGTCGTGAAGACCGGCGACATCGTGAAGGTGAAGGTGCTGGAGGTCGACCTGGCCCGCAAGCGCATCTCGCTGACGATGAAGCTGGACGCGCAGGCGCCGCGCGGCGGCGCGAAGGCGGACAACAGCTTCCGCCCCGCCGGTCGCAACGAGCGCCAGGGCGGCGCTCGCCCGCAGCAGGCCGCGCAGCCGCAGGGCGGCGCCATGGCAGCGGCCTTCGCCAAGCTCAAGCGCTGATCCGCAGCGGGCGAGGGCGCGGGGCGCTGTTCGCCCGCGTCCCGCCGCCGGGGCGACTCCCGCCACGCCCGGGCCGGCCGGCCATGCCATCCGCGGCGTCGAATCGCGTTTGATCCCACATTTTTCGCGGCCGGTCGCAGCCGAGGTGTCAGAACGGGCGGCGTGCAGCTACGCTGCGCGCCGTTTACCGTCAATGACAAAAGTCGACACATCGCCATCGTGTCGACACGAATCTCGGGAGCCCCCTTGAAGACCCACGCCATCGCCAGGGCCTGTGCCCTTGTCTGCCTGACCGTCGCCCTGCCCGCGGTGTCCGCCTGGGCCCAGGAAGCGCCCCCGGGCATGGGCAACGAGCCGGCCGCGGGCCGCCGCCTGGATCGCGTCGAGATCACCGGCCGCGCCAACGATTCGGACCTGCGCCGCCGCGCGCCGGTGGCCAAGCAGGTCTACGGGCGCGAGGAGCTGGACCGCTACGGCGACACCAGCGTGGCCGACGTGCTCAAGCGGCTGCCCGGCGTCAACGTGGCCGACGGCGCCCCCCGCATGCGCGGCCTGGGCTCGGGCTACACGCTGATCCTGATCAACGGCGATCCGGCGCCCCCGGGCTTCAAGCTGGACCAGCTGGATCCGGCGCAGGTCGAGCGCATCGAGGTCACCAAGGGCCCCAGCGCCGACCAGAGCGCGCAGGCCGTGGCCGGCGCGATCAACATCATCCTGAAGGAGGCGCCGCGCGTGTCGCAGCGCGACCTGCGCATCGGCGCCGGCTACAACATCAACCATCCGGTCCCCTCGGCCACCTTCACCTTCGGCGAGCGCTTCGGGCCGGTCTCGCTGTCGGTGCCGGTGTCCGCCTTCCAGTGGCTGCAGGAGATGCGTTCCTCGACCGAGCGCAACGGCACCGACCTGAACGACCAGCCGGTCGTCGCCGCGCAGCACGGCAAGATGCGCAACTGGGGCCACGCCTTCAACTCCGCGCCGCGCGCGACCTGGAAGATCAGCGACGACGAGAGCGTGTCGCTGCAGGGCTTCGCGCAGAAGGGCTGGTGGAACAACTCGGTCCGCCTGGTGCCGGACGGCCAGTACAAGACACCGCGCCTGGATGACGACAGCGACAACCAGGGCGTCTGGCAGATGCTGCGCGCCAACCTGCAATGGAACAACCGCTTCAGCGAGACGCAGAAGTGGGAGCTCAAGGCCGGCGTGCAGGATGCGAAGAACCACATCGAGAACCACACGCTGAACGCGGCCGCGCCGGTGGACGCGGTGATCGACAGCCGCGACCGCAGCCTGACCCAGGCCGGCAAGTACAGCCAGATCCTGGGCGACGAGCACACGGTGACACTGGGCTGGGACTTCGAGTTCCGCAAGCGCGACGAGATCCGCGACACCACCGTGGCCGGCGGCGAGCAGCTGCCGGCGCTCAACGGCGAGAACTTCGGCGCGCGCATCCGCCGCCAGGCCTTCTTCATCCAGGACGAATGGGAGATCAACCCGCAGTGGTCGACCTACTTCGGCCTGCGCCATGAGCGCATCGTCACCACCAGCCGCGGCGTCGCCACCGATGCGCGCAACAGCTCCAGCGTGCTGTCGCCGCTGTGGCACCTGACCTACAAGCTGGACCCGAAGGCGCGCGACATGATCCGCGCCAGCCTGACGCGCAGCTACAAGGCGCCGGAGCTGACGCAGATGCTGGGCCGCTACACGCTGAACAGCAAGTTCCCCGACCCCGGCCAGGCCAACGACGAACTCAATCCCGACCGCGTCGGCAATCCGGGCCTCAAGCCGGAACTCGCCACCGGCCTGGACATCGCCTACGAGAAGTACCTGAGCGGCGGCAGTCTCTTCAGCGTCGGCCTGTTCCACCGCAACATCAGCCAGTTGATCCGCAACGTCGTGACGCTGGATCCGGCCAGCGCGCTGGTGCCGGTGCCGCGCTACGTGATCCGCCCGACCAACTTCTCCAGCGCCACCACCAGCGGCATCGAGCTGGAGCTCAAGGGCCGCGCCGGCGAGCTGTTCCCGTCGCTGTTCGAGGCCAAGACGCCGCTGAACCTGCGCAGCTCGTTCAGCGTCTACCGCTCGCGGGTGAAGGCCGTGTCCGGGCCGGACAACCGCCTGGACCAGCAGCAGCCCTGGACCGCCAACCTGGGCTTCGACTACCGCTTCAGCGGCGTGCCGGTCACCACCGGCGCCAACCTGAACTACACGCCGGTCTACACGGTGCGCCAGACCGACCGCCAGCAGGTCGAGTTCTCCCGCAACCGCGGCCTGGACGTCTTCGCCCAATGGATGGTCAGTCCCAAGACCTCGGTCCGCTTCTCGGCCAATAATCTCTTCCCGCTCGACGCGCGGGCCGAGACCACGCTGGCCAATGGCGACTACTACGCCACCGGCCGCAGCCTCAAGCCCTGGTTCCAGCTCAACCTGGAAATGAAGCTCTGAGCCTGACGATCAGGCGAGGAGCGGCCGGCCGCGTCGGGTGTCGTTGCCCCATGAAAGGACGAACCGCCCGATGCAGGCCCTGCAGATCCTCGCCGGACCCCGTGCGCGCCAA
The DNA here is from genome assembly GCF_014193085.1 of Mitsuaria sp. BK041. NCBI lineage: Bacteria > Pseudomonadati > Pseudomonadota > Betaproteobacteria > Burkholderiales > Sphaerotilaceae > Roseateles > Mitsuaria sp. BK041. The sequence continues at coordinate 1,061,257 of NZ_JACHYT010000001.1, forward strand.
CGGCTGCGCGACCATGGCCTGCGCGCCGCCGACGTGCGCGCCGTGCCCGGCGCGGCCGGCGGCCCCAAGGGGCTGATCCTCAGCGCGCTCGACGCCCATCTGTTCGGGGAGTTCCTCCCGTCCGGCGGCCAGGAGGTGCACCTGCTGGGGGCCTCGATCGGCGCCTGGCGCATGGCCACCGCCTGCCTGAGCCGCGACGCCGCCGGTTGCCGCGCCGAGTTCGAGCGCCTCGCCCACGACTACGCCCACCAGGACTACGAGTCCGAGCCCGGCAAGCGCCCGAGCGCCGCGACCGTCACCCGCGCCTTCTCGCAGAAGCTGGCCGAGATCTTCGGCGGGCGCGAGGCCGAGGTGCTCGCCCATCCCCAGTTCCGGCTGCATGTGTTCACCTCGCGCGGGAAACATGTGCTCGGGCGGGAAGGGCGGCTGCGCACGCCGCTGGGCTACCTCGGCGCCTTCGCGGCCAATGCGATGTCGCGCCGCGCGATGGGCGCCTGGCTGGAGCGGGTGGTGTTCTCCGACAAGCGCTCGCCGCTGCCGATGCCGCTCGCGGACTACCGCAGCCACCAGGTCGCGCTGGACGCCGGCAACCTCAAGCCCAGCCTGCTGGCGAGCTGCTCCATCCCGTTCTGGCTGCAGGCCGTGCACGACATCGAAGGCGCGCCCGCCGGCGCCTACTGGGACGGCGGCATCACCGACTACCACCTGCACCTGAACTACGCGGCGATGGTGGGCGACGGCATCGCGCTCTATCCGCATTTCCAGTCGAGCGTGATTCCCGGATGGCTGGACAAGGCGCTCAAGCACCGGCACCGCACCAGCGCCTTCCTCGACAACGTCGTGCTGCTGACGCCCAACCCCGAGTGGGTGAAAACGCTGCCCAATGGCAAGCTGCCCGACCGCAACGACTTCCAGCGCTACCTGAACGACGTGCCGGGCCGCGCCCGCGACTGGCTGCGCGCGGTGCGCGAGGGCGAGCGCCTGCGCGACGAATTCCAGGAGGCCTGCAGCCGCCCGTCGCTCGACATCCAGGCGCTCTGAGCTACACTGCCGCCTTCATTTCTTTTTCCAACAAGGACCGGGAAAGGCGAATCGGTTATGACACCGCGGACTAGCACCTCCACTGCGAAGGTTTGAGCGGCCGCGGCTCGTCACGTCTTTTCCCCTGCTGTCCGGAAACAGTCAGCACCCCAGATCAAGCGCGGCAAGTGGCCGCGCTTTTTGTTTTCTGGAGTACCCGAACATGTCCCAAATTTCCATCCAACTGCCCGACGGTTCCAAGCGCGAGTTCCCGCAGCCGGTGACCGTCGCCGAGGTGGCCGCCTCCATCGGCACGGGCCTGGCCAAGGCCGCGCTGGCCGGCCGCGTCGGCGCGGGCGAGAACGCCCGGCTCGTCGACACGAGCTTCCTCATCGACCAGGACACGCAGCTGGCCATCGTCACGGACAAGGATCCGGACGGGCTGGAGGTGATCCGCCACTCGACGGCCCACCTGCTGGCCTACGCGGTCAAGGAGCTGTTCCCCGACGCCCAGGTCACGATCGGCCCGGTCATCGAACACGGCTTCTATTACGACTTCTCCTACAAGCGTCCGTTCACGCCCGAGGACCTCGCGGCGATCGAGGCCAAGATGGCCGAGCTCGCGAAAAAGGACGAGAAGGTGACGCGCTCGGTGCTGCCGCGCGACGAGGCGGTGCAGTACTTCAAAGGCATCGGCGAGGCCTACAAGGCCGAGATCATCGAGAGCATCCCGGCCGACCAGGACGTGTCGCTCTACGCCGAGGGCGGCTTCACCGACCTGTGCCGCGGCCCGCACGTCCCGTCCACCGGCAAGCTCAAGTTCTTCAAGCTGATGAAGGTGGCGGGCGCCTACTGGCGCGGCGACCACCGCAACGAGCAGCTCCAGCGCATCTACGGCACGGCCTGGGCGACGAAGGACGACCTGGCCAACTACCTGCGCATGCTCGAGGAAGCCGAGAAGCGCGACCACCGCAAGCTCGGCAAGGAGCTGGAGCTCTTCCACATCGACGAGCACGCGCCGGGCGTGGTGTTCTGGCATCCCAAGGGCTGGACGGTGTGGCAGGAAGTCGAGCAGTACATGCGCCGCGTGTACCGCGACAACGGCTACCAGGAAGTGAAGGGCCCGCAGCTGCTCGACAAGACGCTGTGGGAGGCCACGGGCCACTGGGACAAGTACCGCGACAACATGTTCACGACGGAATCGGAGAAGCGCGATTACGCGCTCAAGCCGATGAACTGTCCCGGTCACATCCTGATCTTCAAGCACGGCATCAAGAGCTACCGCGATCTGCCGCTGCGCTTCGGCGAGTTCGGCCAGTGCCATCGCAACGAGCCCACGGGCGGCCTGCACGGCATCATGCGCGTGCGCGGCTTCACGCAGGACGACGGCCACATCTTCTGCACGGAAGACCAGATCCTGGCCGAATGCGTGGCGTACACGGCACTGTTGCAGAAGGTCTACAAGGACTTCGGTTTCGAGAACATCATCTACAAGGTCGCGACGCGCCCCGAGGCGCGCATCGGCTCCGATGAGGTCTGGGACAAGGCCGAGTTCGCGCTGATGGAGTCGCTGCGCGCCTCCGGCGTGGAATTCATCATCGCCCCCGGCGATGGCGCCTTCTACGGTCCGAAGATCGAATACACGCTCAAGGACGCGATCGGCCGCCAGTGGCAGTGCGGCACGATGCAGGTCGACTTCTCGATGCCGGGCCGCCTGGGCGCCGAGTACGTCGGCGAGGACGGCGAGCGCCGCACGCCCGTGATGCTGCATCGCGCGATCGTCGGCAGCCTGGAGCGTTTCATCGGCATCCTGATCGAGCAGCACGCCGGTGCGCTGCCCGTCTGGCTGGCGCCGACGCAGGTGGTTGTCGCGAATATCACGGACGCCCAGGCGGATTACGTTTCAGACATTGTGAAATCGCTGCAAAAACAAGGGCTTAGGGTCCAGGCCGATTTGCGCAATGAAAAGATCACGTATAAAATCCGCGAGCATTCGCTGCAAAAAGTCCCGTTCATCCTCGTCGTCGGCGACAAGGAAAAGGCGAACGGCGCGGTTGCAGTGCGCGCCCGAGGCAACCAGGATCTGGGCGTGATGTCGCTGGAGGACTTCGTCTCGAAGCTCTCGACGGCCATCGCGGACAAAGCCTGAGTCGGGCGCTTTTTGCGTTTATTGATCTCTTCGGACCCTTGCCAAGGTCCGTTTAAAGGTAACCACCATCGCTACTTTTGCTGACCGTCGTGCGATTCCGGAGCGCAAGCACCGCCTGAACCGCGAAATCACCGCTTCCGAAGTCCGTCTGAATGGCCCGGAGAACGAGCCGATCGGCATCGTCTCGATCCAGGAAGCGCTCCGGATGGCCGGTGACCTGGACGTCGATCTGGTTGAGATTGCCGCGACAGCGGTCCCGCCGGTCTGCCGGTTGATGGACTACGGCAAGTTCAAGTACCAGGAGCAGAAGCGCGCGGCGGAAGCCAAGTCCAAGCAGAAGGTCATCGAGGTCAAGGAAGTCAAGTTCCGTCCGGGCACGGACGAAGGCGACTACCAGATCAAGATGCGCAACCTGCGCCGCTTCATCGCGGAGGACGGCGACAAGGGCAAGGTCACGCTGCGCTACCGTGGTCGCGAGATCACCCACCAGGACATTGGCATGCGCATGCTGGAGCGCATCCGCGATGAACTGGCGGACGTGGCGGTCGTGGAGCACATGCCCAAGCTGGAAGGGCGCCAGATGATCATGGTGCTCGCGCCGAAGAAGCGCAGCTGATGCGCCGGGCCGGCCCGCGGGTCGGCCCTCACCTCGCAAGGGGTGCAAACAGAACCGGGCTGCGGCCCGGTTCTGTTTGCAAGGCGTTGTTCTTGCAGACCTGGCCTGTCGATCTGGTCGTCGACAGGCTCATTAGTCTCCTGCAGGCCAGGCAAGTACTCCGGAACCCGGGGTCGCCTGCAGGGACGCACATAGAAGGAGCAGTCATGCCCAAGATGAAGACCAAGAGCAGCGCGAAAAAGCGTTTTCGCGTTCGTCCGGGTGGCACCGTCAAGCGCGGTCAGGCGTTCAAGCGCCACATCCTGACCAAGAAGACCACGAAGAACAAGCGCCAGCTGCGTGGCGCCACGACCGTGCATGAGACCAACATGGGCCACATCGCCGCGATGCTGCCCACCGCTGGTCTGTAATCCAGCAGTAGACAAGGAGATACAACATGCCTCGCGTCAAACGTGGTGTTACCGCACGTGCTCGTCACAAGAAGGTCCTGGCCCTGGCCAAGGGCTTCCGTGGTCGTCGCAAGAACGTCTTCCGCATCGCCAAGCAGGCGGTGATGAAGGCGGGCCAGTACGCCTACCGTGACCGCCGTGCCAAGAAGCGCGTGTTCCGCCAGCTGTGGATTGCCCGTATCAACGCGGCAAGCCGTGGCCTGGGTCTGAGCTACAGCAAGTTCGTGGCCGGCCTGAAGAAGGCCCAGATCGACATCGACCGCAAGGTCCTGGCCGATCTCGCCGTCAACGATCCTGCTGGTTTCGCCAGCATCTTCGCCAAGGTGAAGGCCGCTCTGGCTTAATTGCCAAGGTCCGTTTGCGGGTGCTCGCCCGTGGATGGACTGGCAACTCCGGTGTTGCCGGAGTCGCCCTTTTCAAAGGCCGACACCCTGGTGTTCGGCCTTTTTTCATTCCGGCGCGGTGGTGCGATGTTCGCCATTTCACTGTCGCGCCCTTCGATTTCCGCCAACGACGCCAGATGCCGCATCGGCGCCCCGCGATGAACGACCTCGATCAACTGCTGCAACAGGCCACCGGCGATTTCGCCGCCGCCACGACTCCCGCTGACCTGGAGAACGCCAAGGCCCGCTTCCTGGGCAAGACCGGCCAGGTCACCGAGCTGATGAAGGGCATGGCCGCGCTGTCCGTCGAGGAGAAGAAGACCCGCGGCGCGCAGATCAACCAGCTCAAGCAGGGCATCGAGGCCGCGCTGACCGCGCGTCGCCAGGCGCTGGCGGATGCCGAACTCGAGAAGCAGCTCAAGGCCGAGGCGCTGGACGTCACGCTGCCCGGTCGCCAGCGCGGCACCGGCGGCCTGCACCCGATCACGCGGGCGATGGAGCGCATCGAGGCCATCTTCGGCTCGATGGGTTTCGACGTGGCGGACGGCCCGGAGATCGAGAACGACTGGTTCAACTTCACCGCGCTGAACACGCCGGAAGACCATCCGGCCCGCTCGATGCATGACACCTTCTACATCGAAGGGGGTCACGTCTTGCGCACGCACACCAGCCCGATGCAGATCCGCTACGCGGTGCAGCACGTCAAGAAGCATCGCGCGCTGATCGACGCCGGCCAGCCGATGCCCGAGATCCGCGTGATCGCGCCGGGCCGCACCTACCGCGTCGACAGCGACGCGACGCATTCGCCGATGTTCCACCAGGTCGAGGGCCTGTGGGTCGGCGAGAACATCAGCTTCAAGGACCTCAAGTCCGTCTACGTGAACTTCATGCAGCAGTTCTTCGAGACGACGGACATGGAGATCCGTTTCCGCCCCAGCTACTTCCCGTTCACCGAGCCCAGCGCCGAGATCGACATGATGTTCGGCTCCGGTCCGCTCAAGGGCCGCTGGCTGGAGGTGTCGGGCTCGGGCCAGGTGCACCCGCAGGTGATCCGCAACATGGGCCTCGATCCCGAGCGCTACATCGGCTTCGCCTTCGGCTCGGGCATCGACCGCCTGGCCATGCTGCGCTACGGCGTCAATGACCTGCGCCTGTTCTTCGACGGCGACCTGCGCTTCCTGTCGCAGTTCAAGTAAGCACGGCTGTCAGTCGCCTAGAGAGCAAGAGAGAAACACATGCAATTCCCTGAGAGCTGGCTGCGGGCCTTCTGCAATCCCGCGCTGAACACGCAAGAACTGGCCGAGCTGCTGACCATGTCCGGCCTGGAGGTCGAAGAGCTGCGCCCGGTGGCGCCGCCGTTCCACGGCATCGTCGTGGCGGAGATCGTCGAAGCCGTGCAGCATCCCGACGCGGACCGCCTGCGCGTGTGCAAGGTCAACGCCGGCGGCCCCGAGCTGCTGCAGATCGTCTGCGGCGCGCCGAACGCGCGCGTGGGCATCCGCGTGCCGCTGGCCACGATCGGCGCCGAGCTGCCCCCGGGCGAGGACGGCAAGCCCTTCAAGATCGGCAAGGGCAAGCTGCGCGGCGTCGAGAGCTTCGGCATGCTGTGCTCGGCCCGCGAGCTGAAGCTGTCCGAGGACCATGGCGGCCTGCTCGAGCTGGCCGCGGACGCGCCGCTGGGCGAGGACATCCGCAAGCACCTGAACCTGGACGACACGCTGTTCACGCTGAAGCTGACGCCGAACCTGGCGCACGCGCTGAGCGTCTACGGCATCGCCCGTGAAGTGGCCGCACTGACCGGCGCGCCGCTGATCGCGCCGGAGATCCAGCCCGCCGCCGTCGCCAACGACGCCAAGCTGCCGGTGCGCATCGAGGCGCCGGACCTGTGCGGACGCTTCTCGGGCCGCGTGATCCGCAACGTCGACACGAAGGCCAAGACCCCGCAGTGGATGGTCGACCGCCTGGCCCGCTGCGGCCAGCGCTCGGTGTCGCCGCTGGTGGACATCTCGAACTACGTGATGTTCGAGCTGGGCCGCCCGTCCCACATCTTCGACCTGGACAAGATCCATGGCGAACTGATCGTGCGCTGGGGCAGGAAGGGGGAGCAGCTCAAGCTGCTCAACGGCAACACCATCGAGGTCGACGAGCAGGTCGGCGTGATCGCCGATCGCGAGCAGGTCGAGTCGCTGGCCGGCATCATGGGCGGCGACGCCACCGCCGTCTCCGACGACACGAAGCACATCTATGTCGAGGCCGCGTTCTGGTGGCCGAAGGCGGTGATGGGGCGCTCGCGCCGCTACAACTTCTCGACCGACGCCGGCCACCGCTTCGAGCGCGGCGTCGATCCGGCCGGCACCGTCGATCACATCGAGCGCATCACGCAGCTGATCCTGTCCATCTGCGGCGGCCCGGAAACGACGTGCGGCCCGATGGACGACCAGACCACGCAACTGCCCGAGCGCAAGCCGGTCGCGCTGCGCGTCGAGCGCGCCGCCAAGGTCATCGGCATGCCGGTCACGCAGGCCGACTGCGAAGGCGTGTTCCAGCGCCTGGGCCTGGCCTTCACGTCGGCGCCGGGCGTGATCACGGTGACGCCGCCGTCGTTCCGCTTCGACCTGCAGATCGAGGAGGACCTGATCGAGGAAGTCATCCGCGTGCTGGGTTATCCGAAGCTGCCGTCGACGCCGCCGCTGGCGCCGGTGGTCGGCAAGGTGCGCACCGAATCGCGCCGCGCGACGCACGCGCTGCGTCACGCGATGGCCGGCCTGGGTTACTTCGAGACCATCAACTTCAGCTTCGTCGAGGCGCGCTGGGAGCAGGAGCTCGCCGGCAACGCCAACCCGATCCAGCTGCTGAACCCGATCGCCGCGCCGCTGGCGGTGATGCGCACGTCGCTCATGGGCTCGCTCGTGCAGGTGCTGCGCAACAACCTGTCGCGCAAGGCGCCGCGCGTGCGCGTGTTCGAGATCGGCCGCGTGTTCCTGCGCGACGCCTCGGTGCAGGAAAGCGACACCACGATCGCCGGCATCGCGCAGCCGATGCGCCTGGCCGGCCTGGCCTGGGGGCCGGCGGACCAGCAGCAATGGGCGCAGAAGGACCGTGCCGTCGACTTCTTCGATGTGAAGGGCGACCTCGAAGCGCTGTTCGCGCCGCGCGCGCTGAGCTTCGAAGCGGCTGCCCATCCCGCGCTGCATCCGGGCCGCAGCGCCCGTGTGCTGCTGGACGGCGTCGAGATCGGCGTGATCGGCGAGCTGCATCCGAAGTGGCGCCAGGGCTACGAACTGCCGTCGGCGCCGGTGCTGTTCGAGCTGTCGCTGGACGCGGTGCTGGCGCGCACGCTGCCGCAGGGCCAGGGCGTGCCGCGCCTGCAGGCGGTGCAACGCGATCTGGCGCTGATCGTCAATGAGCAGGTGACCTATGCCTCCCTCATGCGGGCGATCGAATCCAGCGGCGAAGCCCTGGTACGCTCGGCGCGTCTGTTCGACGTCTTCAAGCCCGCCCAGCCGACGGCGGAGCTGCAGGCGGGCGAACGCAGCCTGGCCGTGCGCCTGGAGCTGCTCGATGACGAGAACACGCTGACCGACGAACGCATCGAGCAGGCGGTGGCGAAGGTGGTGACGCAGCTGGGCGAACGCCTGGGCGCGCGCCTGCGGGGCTGAGGGGGAGGGGAGGATGTCGATGAACGATGACGATCTGAAGGAGCAGGCGCGGGTGCTGCTCGGCAGCCTGGAGACGCCCACGCTGACCAAGGCCGAGCTGGCGGAACTGCTGTTCGACAAGCTCGGCCTGAACAAGCGCGAGTCCAAGGACATGGTCGAGGCCTTCTTCGACATCATTCATCAGAGCCTGTCCAGCGGCCGCGAGGTGAAGCTGTCGGGCTTCGGCAACTTCAACATCCGGCGCAAGGCGCCCAGACCCGGCCGCAACCCGCGCACCGGCGAAGCGATCCCCATCAAGGCCCGCAACGTCGTGACGTTTCATGCGAGTCACAAATTGAAAGAAGCGGTCCAGGGCAACACGCCGACGGGCAGTGACTTCGAGTAGAGTCTGACCCTTCCCGCCGCCGCCGGAGCCGCTGATCCCCATGGACGTCCAGCTTCCCGCCATTCCCGCCAAGCGCTACTTCACCATCGGTGAGGTGAGCGAGCTGTGCGGCGTGAAGCCCTATGTCCTGCGTTACTGGGAACAGGAATTCACGCAGCTCAAGCCGATGAAGCGGCGGGGCAACCGGCGTTATTACCAGCACCATGAGGTGCTGCTCATCCGCCGCATCCGCGATCTGCTCTACGACCAGGGCTTCACGATCAGCGGCGCGCGCAATCAATTGACCGATGCCGGCAGCCATGCCGCCAACGCGCAGGAGTTCCGCGCGGAAGCGCTTGCATCGGCGCAGCTCGAGGCCTACCGCGATCACCGCGAAGCGTCGCGCGCGCTCGCCGCGGACTTCGCCGACGGCGCGGCGCACACCACGGTGTCGCTCGAGAAGCTGACGCTGGAGCAGGTGCGCGACGAGCTGTTGGCGATTCGAGAGAGTTTGCTTGCATGAGCCGCAAAATTGCGTATAGAATCTGAGGCTTCGTCGGGGTGTAGCGCAGCCTGGTAGCGCACTTGCATGGGGTGCAAGGGGTCGCGAGTTCGAATCCCGCCACCCCGACCATTAATAAGAAGAATCGGAAAGCCCGGTACCGCAAGGTGCCGGGCTTTTTGCTTTCCGGCGCTTGCGCTTCGAAGGGTTCAAAGGATCCAAGGGGGCAGAGCGTCCCGAGGGCCCCAGACCCATCCAAGGCCGCAGCGCATTCACGCGCATCGCCACGAGCGCGGCGAGCAGGCAGCCGAGCGCGGTGATCGCCACCAGCGCGAACGCTTCCAGCGCCAGCGGCCAGTGCAGCGGCGCCAGCAGGTGGCCCGCGATGACCGTCACCGTCTGGTGGACCAGGTAGAACGGGAACACCGCCAGCGTCAGCCATCGCAGCATTGGCGAATCGCGGTCGGCGAACCACTGCCGACCGAAGCCCATCATTGCCACGATTGGCAGCCATTGCTTGCCGGCGTTGAGCGCGCGCAGCGCCATCAGCAGCGCTTCGGGGAAGTCCTCGCCATGGGCCTGACGCCAGGCGCTCACGATCGCCTCCGAGAGGCCCTGCACGGCGATGTAGCCCAGCAGCGCGGCCCAGCGCCAGCGGCGCGCGGCGGCCCAGGCCCCGTGCCGGTCGTCGCGCGAGCCAAACAACGCGAAGCCCAGCAGGAACATCGCGGCGTACACGCCATGCTGGTAGCCGTCGTGGAGCAGGTCGTGGGTGGTGGGAAAGCGCTCGAGCAGGTGCTGGCGCAGCAGCGCGAAGACCAGCCAGGGCACCCAGAGCAGCCGGCCGTCGGCCACCAGCCGCCCCCATGCCGGATGCGCGAGCACTCGGCGCCCCCCGGGCAGCATCAGCGCCAGCAGCACCAGCACGGTGTAGGTCCAGAGGTAGGGCAGGAACCAGAGGTGATTCCAGGTCGGCAGCGCCAGGCAGTCGTCGCCGCGGCAGAAGCCGTGGTACGCCTGGAAATAGAGCTTCAGGAAATCCAGGTAGCTGCCGCTGTAATGGAGCTTCTCGACCACCTCGAGGTAGGCCTGCGGCGGCACGATCACCGCCATCCCGAACAGCAGCGGCAGCAGCAGGCGCTGGCTGCGGGTGGCGAGGAGCGCGCCGGGGCGCTCCGCGCGTTCCGCCATCAAGGCGGTCGCCGCGCCCGAGATCACGAACAGCAGCGACATCCGCCAGGGGTTGAGCCACAGCATCCAGGCCTCGAGCGCCGGGACGAGCCGCGGCGACTTCACATGCCAATCCCAGCTCACGTAGAACATGCCCGAGTGGTAGAGGATCAGCAGCGCGAAGGCGATCACGCGCAGCCAGTCCAGTTCGGTCAGGCGGGACGATCCAAGGGGCGCTCCGAGGGGCGACCCCGTTCGGGGGAGGGCGGGGGAGGGGGTGTTCATGGCGGCCAGCATCGGTGCCGGGGCCGGGCGCGGCGTCGGAATGTGACGAGCCGCCCCCGCGCGGTGACGATCCGCCCCGTCCCAGGGGCGGCGATCGGCCGCCACCGCGCCGCGCCCGCCTACACTGCGCCGCCATGACCGAGGACAAGTGGCTGCGGCTGTACCTGACCCATCGGCGCTGGATGGAGCGCGGCGCCTGGGCCTTGCTGCTGCTCGGCTCCGCGATCGCCAACACGATCACCACCAACCTCGACATTCGCCGCGCCGGTCTCGCCTTCAAGGCGTGGGAGCCGGCGGTCTGGGAGTTCTCCAGCGCCATCCTCTGGCTGATCCTGATTCCCTGGATCCTGCGCGCCGCCGACACCCGGCCGCTGCGCTGGGGCCAGCTGCGCCGCCATCTGCCATGGCACCTGCTGTTCTCGCTGATCACCAGCCTGGCGCATGTCCTGGGCATGGTGACGCTGCGCAAACTGGCCTATGCGACGCAGGACGCGCATTACGACTTCGGCGACTGGCCGCTCGAGCTGGCCTACGAGGCCCTCAAGGACGTGCGCAGCTATGCCTTCATCCTGCTGATCGCTGGCGCCTACCGCTTGTTCGTTTGGCGCTGGCAAGGCGAAGCGAGCGTGCCAGTCCCTGCGCCCGACAGCGGGCCCGCACCGGCGCCCAGCAGCGAGCCCGCGCCTGCGCCTGCCGCGCTGCCCGAGCGCCTGCTGGTGAAGAAGCTCGGCAACGAATTCCTGCTGCCGGTGGACGAGATCGAGTGGGTGCAGGCCTGCGGCAACTACGTCAACCTGCATCGCCAGTCCCACGACTACCCGCTGCGCAGCAGCCTGGGCGCGTTCGAGCAGCGCCTCGATCCGGCGGTCTTCGTGCGGGTCCATCGCAGCTACCTGGTGCGGCTGCGGCTGATCGAGGCCATCGAGCCCACCGAGTCCGGCGATGCCCACCTGCGCCTGCGCGACGGCAGCCGCGTGCCCTGCAGCCGCACCTATCTGGAGCGGCTGCGGCAGCGTCTTGTCTGACTGGGCGATCTCCTGTCCGCCGAGTTCACCGGACCGCCCCCGCGCGGCTATGCTCTGACCCCAATGGACGCCCCCCTGGATTCCCCCGACGCCACCGACCCGTCGCCGCGCCTGCTGCGCGAGCCCGGTGAAGGCGGCCGCGTGCGGGCGCGGCTGGAGGGCGACTGGACGCTGCTCGCGCTGCGCGAGCGGGTCGAGGCGCTGCGGGGCGAGCTCGGCGAGGTGCCGACCGCGAACGTCTCCTGGGACCTGAGCGCGGTGCGGCGGCTCGATCCGACCGGCGCGCTGCTGCTGTGGCAGGCCTGGGGGCGCCGCCAGCCCGAGGACCTGCGCTGGCCGCAGGCGCCGATGAAGGACATGTTCCAGGCGCTGTTCGCGCGCCTGGGCAGCAAGCAGGGCAAGCCGGCGCGACCGCCGCGGATCCAGAACGTCCGCCAGTTCGGGCAGGGCCTGCTGAACCTGGCGAGCCACCTGCTCGACGCGGTCGCGCTGCTGGGGCAGGTGACCCGCGACCTGGGCACGCTGGCGCGCCATCCCAACCTGATCGCGTGGAAGGACATCTCCGCGCACCTGTACCGCAGCGGCGCGCAGGCGCTGGGCATCACCGCGCTGGTGGGCGTGCTGGTGGGCATCACGCTGTCCTACCTGACCGCCAAGCAGCTGCAGAGCTATGGCGCCGACATCTACGTCATCAACATCCTGGGCATCAGCGTCTGGCGCGAGCTCGGACCGCTGCTGGCGGCCATCCTGGTGGCCGGGCGCAGCGGCTCGGCGATGACCGCGCAGCTGGGCGTGATGCGGGTGACGCAGGAGCTGGACGCGCTGTCGGTGATGGGCATCTCCCACACGATCAGGCTGGTGCTGCCCAAGATGGCGGCGCTGGCACTGTCCTTGCCCCTGGTGATGACCTGGACCAGCTGCATGGTGCTGCTGGGCGGCATGGTGGCCGCGCGGGCGACGCTGGGGCTGGACTACGTGCAGTTCCTGCAGGGCCTGCCGGCCGCGGTGCCGGTGGCCAACCTGTGGCTGGGGCTGTCCAAGTCCGCGGTGTTCGGGCTGATGATCGCGTTCGTCGCCTGCCACTTCGGCCTGCGGATCAAGCCCAACAGCGAAAGCCTGGGGACCGGCACCACCGATTCGGTGGTGAGCGCGATCACCGTGGTCATCATCGTGGACGCGATCTTCGCGGTGATGTTCTCCGACGTGGGACTGAAGCAATGAACGAGTGCATCGAACCCGGTCCGGCCGAAGCGGTCGACGCGCTGGAGGTCCAGGCCGGCGATCCCGTGATCGAGGTGCGCCATGTGGGCACGGTGCTCGGCGGCGTGCGCATCCACAAGGACCTGAACCTGACCGTCACGGCCGGCGAGGTGCTGGGCATCATCGGCGGCTCGGGCAGCGGCAAGACCACGCTGCTGCGCCTGATGCTGGGCCTGGAGCGGCCCAGCGAGGGCGAGGTGCTGGTCTTCGGCCAGAAGCTGGGCAAGTGCGAGGCGACCGACCTGGCGCGGGTGCGGCACCGCTGGGGCGTGCTGTTCCAGCAGGGCGCGCTGTTCTCCGCGCTGACCGTGTTCGACAACATCGCGCTGCCGCTGCGCGAGCTCAAGAGCCTGCCCAAGGACCTGATCGCGGAGCTGGTCATGACCAAGCTCCAGCAGGTCGGCCTGAAGCCGGAGGACGGCATCAAGATGCCGGCCGAGCTCTCGGGCGGCATGGTCAAGCGGGTGTCGCTGGCGCGCTCGCTGATCATGGATCCGCAGCTGCTGTTCCTGGACGAGCCGACCGCGGGCCTGGACCCGGCGAGCTCCAAGGGCTTCGTGCAGCTGATCGAGAGCCTCAAGCGCGAGATGGCGCTGACGGTGGTGATGGTCACCCACGACGTGGACACGCTGTTCGCGATCGCCGACCGCGTGGCGGTGCTCGCGGACCAGCACCTGATCGCGCACGGGCCGCTGGAGCAGGTGGTGAACCAGCCGCATCCGTTCATCCGCAACTTCTTCCTCGGGCATGCGGAGCGCTGCGCCGCGGACAACCTGCGCAGCTACCGCGACGCGCTGCATCACCGGGACGAGCTGGCCGCCTGAACGCGGGGGCGGTGGGCTTCACCAGGACAACGACAAGAGGATTCGGGCGGGCACATGGAAAACAAGGCGCATGCATTGGCCACCGGGCTGTTCGTGCTGCTGCTGGGCGCGGCGCTGGTGGTGATCGTGCTGTGGTTCCGCGGCGACCGCGGCGACACGCAGACCTTCACCGTGGTCGCCGCCTCCGGCGTGCCGGGGCTCAACGTCAAGGCGCCGGTGAAGCTGCGCGGCGTGCAGATCGGCAAGGTGGATTCGATCCGCTTCGACCCGGCGCAGCCGCGCCAGATCCTCGTCGACATCGAGGTGGACTCGGACGCGCCGATCGCGCCGGGCACGCAGGCCAAGCTCGGTTACCAGGGCATCACCGGGCTGTCCTTCATCGACCTGGACGACGGCAGGGAGCCGGCGGATCCGCGGCAGAGCGTGCTGCAGACGCGGCGCATCCCGCTGGCGCCCGGCTTCCTCGACCAGCTGCAGGACGTCGGCCCGAAGCTGGCGGCCAGCGCGCTGGCGACGATGGACCGGATCCAGAAGGTGCTCAGCGACGGCAATCAGCAGCAGCTGTCGCAGACGCTGGCCCACCTGAACGAGGCCTCGGGCGAGCTCAACGCGCTGGTCAGGGAGCTGCGCCCGACCGCGCAGGCGCTGCCCGCGCTGGTGAAGAACACCGACGGGCTGGTGGTCGCCGGGCGCAACACCCTGGGCAACGTGGACACGCTCGCGAAGCAGGGCGGCGCGCTGGTCGAGGAATACAAGGGCAAGGCCGTCGCGATCGACCAACTGGGCGATGCGGCCGCGCAGCTGCAGCGCACGCTCCGGCGCGTGGAGCTGTCGCTGGTCGGCTCGGCGGACAAGCCGCGCCAGCGCGCGGTGCTGGACGACCTGTCGCAGGCCGCGCGGGCGCTGGAGCGCGCGGCGCAGAACATCGGCGACCAGCCGCAAAGCCTGATCCTCGGGCCCCGGCCGGCGGAACCCGGCCCTGGCGAATCCGGCTTCGAGGCGGGAGCGAAGAAATGATCGAACGCACAGAACTCCCTCGCACCGGCAGCGTGCGCCGCGCCTGGACGATCGGCGCCGCCGCGCTGGCCGTCGTGCTGATGGCGGCCTGCGGCAGCCGCGCGCCGGCGCCGACGCAGCGGGACCTCGGTCCCGTCCCCGCCTGGCCGGCGCAGGCGCCGCTGGCCAAGCGCGTCGAGCTGCAGGCGGTGACCGCGCCGGAGACCCTGCAGGGCACCGGCATCGCCTACCGGCTCGCGGACGCCGACCCGTACGCGCGGCGCGTCTACCGCGACTCGCGCTGGGCGGCGCCGCTGCCGGTGCTGGTGGCCACGCGGCTGCGCCAGCAGATCGCGCGCGCGCCGGTCGCGCCGGGCGCCGATCCGCAAGTGGTGATCGGCGTCACGCTGGAGCTGGAGGAAAGCCTGCAGAGCTTCTCCAACGCGTCGCGCAGCGAGGTGCAGGTGCGCCTGATGGCGACGGCGGAGGACGGATCGCAGCGCGCGTTCGACCGCACCGAGCCGGCGGGCGGCAATGCCGAGGGCGCCGTCAAGGCGACCGCGGCGGCCGTGGATGCGCTGGCGCCGGAGATCGCGACGTGGGCGGCGAGCCTGTCGCCGCGGCCCACGCCGGCACGCGGCCGCCGCTGAGCCTCGCCCAACCCCGTCTTCGGAGCGGGACGGCGCAGGTGGGGCACGCGCTCGCCGGCGCCCCGTTCCGCCTCGCGGGAGAAAGGCTCAGACCGCCGCGATGCCGCCGCCCAGGCGCCGCTGGCGCTGGCGCAGGAAGGCTTCGGCCATGCTGGACTCGGGCTGCAGGCGCTGCCCGATGTAGAGCTCCTGGCGGCGCTCGGTGATCTGGGCGCGCAGGCGGTTGGCCATGATGCCCAGCGGGTCGAGGCCCTTTTTCTCGGCGCGCTCGATCGATTCGCCGAGCGCATGCATCGTGTGGTTCTTGAGCAGGGCGGTATGGGCCTGCACCACGCGCAGCCGGCCCTGCACCGCGCGCTCCGCGTTGCGCAGCCATTCCATGACCGCGTCGGCGTCGCCGCCGCGCACCTTCACCAGGCTCTCGCCCGCGGCCAGCAGCAGCGCTTCCAGCCGCCCGCGGTCGCCGCTCGCGTAGGCCTCGTTGACCTCGGCCATCTTGCGTTCGCGCCGGGCGCGCTCGGCATCGTCCGGCGCCAGGTCCGGATGCAGCCGCTTCGCGGCGCGGCGGTAGAGCGTCTTGAGCGGCGGCGGGCCGACCTGGACCAGGCCGCCCTCGGGCTCCACCGGCAAGGGCGCGCCGGCGGGCAGCACCGGCAGCTGCGGCATCGCGGTGGCGCGGGGGGATTCGGGCGGGCGGGTGTCCAGGCCGTTGCGGGCCAGCGCCTCGTGCAAGTAGCGCATCGCGCAGTAGAGCTGCGATTCCAGCGCGTCCAGCTCCATGTAGAGCGGCCCCAGCGCGGCGACGTAACGGTCGACGAAGCGCTGCATCCGCTGCCGGCACTCGGCGTAGTCGGCTTCCTGCGAGGCCAGGAAGCGCTGGAGCTCGACCAGTTGCTCGCGGCGGCGTTCGAATTCGCGCGGCGTGATGGCCTGGCTGAGCATGTTGAGCGGAGTCCCTGGACGATGGAGGTATGAGCGCCGATTCTGCCGCGAGCGCCTGAGCGCCGAAAGCGCAAACAGCCCCTCGCGGGGCTGTTTTTCTCAGCGTTTTCACGGAGGCGCGTGCGGCCCCCGCCCCGTCAGGGCGTGGAGGCCGCGCTGGCCGCTTCCATCGGGCCGCTGGCGACGGCGTCGGGCACCGCGGGAGGCGTCGCGGTGTCCGCCGCCGGCGCGCTGGCCGCGGGCGGCACATGGGCGCCGGCCGCCGGTCCGCCGACACCGACCGCCGGCAGCAGCGGCACGATCAGCAGCGCGACGATGTTGATGATCTTGATCAACGGGTTGACCGCCGGGCCGGCCGTGTCCTTGTAGGGATCGCCGACCGTGTCGCCGGTCACCGCGGCCTTGTGGGCGTCGCTGCCCTTGCCGCCGTGATGGCCGTCCTCGATGTACTTCTTGGCGTTGTCCCAGGCGCCGCCGCCGGTGCACATCGAGATCGCCACGAACAGCCCGGTGACGATGGTGCCCATCAGCAGGCCGCCCAGCGCGGCGGGGCCGAGCACCAGGCCGACCACGATGGGCACGACCACCGGCAGCAGCGAGGGCACGATCATTTCCTTGATCGCCGCCGCGGTGAGCATGTCCACCGCGCGGCCGTACTCGGGCTTGCCGGTGCCTTCCATGATTCCCTTGATGTCGCGGAACTGGCGCCGGACCTCCTCGACCACCGAGCCGGCCGCGCGGCCCACCGCCTCCATCGCCATCGCGCCGAAGAGGTAGGGGATCAGACCGCCGATGAACAGCCCCACGATCACCATGTGGTTGCTCAGGTCGAAGCTGACGCTCAGGCCCTGCTGCTCCAGCGCATGGGTGTAGTCGGCGAAGAGCACCAGCGCCGCCAGGCCCGCCGAGCCGATCGCGTAGCCCTTGGTCACCGCCTTGGTCGTGTTGCCGACGGCGTCCAGCGGGTCGGTGATGTCGCGCACGCTGTCGGGCAGCTCGGCCATCTCGGCGATGCCGCCGGCGTTGTCGGTGATCGGCCCGTAGGCGTCCAGCGCCACCACGATGCCGGCCATGCTCAGCATCGCCGTCGCCGCGATCGCGATGCCGTAGAGCCCCGCCAGCTTGAACGCGACCAGGATCGCGACGCAGACGAACAGCACCGGCCAGGCCGTCGAGCGCATCGACACGCCCAGCCCCGCGATGATGTTGGTGCCGTGGCCGGTGGTCGAGGCCTGGGCCACGTGCTGGACCGGCTTGTAGTCGGTGCCGGTGTAGTACTCGGTGATCCACACCATCGCCGCGGTCAGCAGCAGGCCGACCAGGCAGGAGAAGAAGAGGGCGTTCGCGCCGATGGTCTGGCCGCCCGGCAGCGTCAGGTCCTGCGGGAACAGTGCGCGGGTGATGAACCAGAACGCGATCGCCGACAGCACGCCGGCCACCACCAGGCCCTTGTAGAGCGCCGGCATCACGTTCTTCATGCCGGGGCTGGCCTTGACGAAACCGCAGCCGATGATGGACGCGATGATCGACGCACCGCCCAGCACCAGCGGGTAGATCAGCGCCGCGATCGACATGCCGCCGAAGGTCAGCGCGCCCAGCGCCATCGTCGCGATCAGCGTGACCGCGTAGGTCTCGAACAGGTCGGCCGCCATGCCGGCGCAGTCGCCGACGTTGTCGCCCACGTTGTCGGCGATCACGGCGGGATTGCGCGGGTCATCCTCGGGGATGCCCGCCTCGACCTTGCCCACCAGATCGGCGCCGACGTCGGCGCCCTTGGTGAAGATGCCGCCGCCCAGCCGCGCGAAGATCGAGATCAGCGACGAGCCGAAGGCCAGGCCCAGCAGCGGCTTGAGCGTCTGGCTGTCGGCGTGGGTGCCGTTCTGGCTGACCCACATGAAGAACAGGCCCACGCCCAGCAGGCCCAGGCCGACCACCAGCATCCCGGTGATGGCGCCGCCCTTGAAGGCGACATTGAGCGCCGGCGCCATGCCCTGCGTCGCCGCCTGCGCGGTGCGCACGTTGGCGCGCACCGAGACGTTCATGCCGATGAAGCCGCAGGCCCCGGACAGCACCGCCCCGACCAGGAAACCGAGGGCGGTCTTCCAGTCCAGCGCCACGCCGATCAGCACGCCCAGCACCACGCCGGCGATGGCGATGGTGCGGTACTGGCGCGCCAGGTAGGCCGCGGCGCCTTGCTGGATCGCCCCGGCGATCTCCTGCATGCGCGGGTTGCCGGCATCCTGGCTCAGGATCCAGCTACGTTGGATAAAGCCGTAGAGCACCGCCGCCAGCCCGCAGGCCAGCACGAAGTACAGCGCCAAACTCGTCGACATGTGTGTGTCTCCTCTCGCTGATCGCCATCCTGTGAAGACGTTCCATCCAGCGGGCGCCGGGCCTGCGCGCACGCAACAGCAACAGTCCGTCGACCCATGCTAAGGCCGTGAATACCGCATGGCATGAGCGTTTACCAGCGGATCACAGGGCTTTGCAAGGCGAGTGTCAGGCTTTGCGGGATGGGCACGCTGAAGCCGGGGCAAGGACTGGCCCCGGGCACGGCCCGTGCCCCGTCGGTAGGCTTTACGCGGCCTTCATCGGTCGCGCGGTGTCGTCATCGTCCGCGCCGTTACGCCTGGCGCCGTCACCGTTTCCGGCGGGCCTTGCGCGGGTCGGGCGCCTGGGCCGCGCTCGGGCCGATGTAGCGACCGCGCGGACGGATCACCGAATCGACGGCCAACTGCTCCATCGCGTGCGCGAGCAGGCCCACGCTGCGTGCGATCGCGAAGATCGCGAACGCCGCGTCGGCGGGCAGCCGGTAACGCGCGACCAGCGCCGCGAGCGCCACGTCCATCGACGGCGGCAGGCCGGTGAGCGCCACCACACGCTCGATCAGGCGCGCGATCGCGGCCGGCGGCTTGAACTCGTCCATCAGCGCCGCGGCGCGCGGGTCGCCGTCCGGATAGATGGGGTGGCCGAAGCCGGGCAGCGGCATCGCGGCGGCGAGGTAGCGGTCCACCACCGCGTCGGCGCCTTCGCGCTCGACCTCGTCGAACAGCGCGCGCACGCGCCCGGAGGCGTCGCCATGCAGCGGACCGGAGAAGGTGGTCAGGCCCGCGAGCAGGCAGGCCGGCAACGAGGCGCCGGTCGACGCGGTGATGCGGGCGGAAAACGCGGAGCTGGTGATCTCGTGGTCGGCCGCGAGCACCAGCGTCTTGCGCAGCAGCGCGGCAACGGGCTTCGGCAATCCCCACCCGCGCGCGAGGCGCTCATGCAGCGGCCGGTCGTCTTCTGCCGAGGCACCGAAGGCGACCGCGAGGCGGCCCACCAGGCCGGCGGCCTCGTTGACCAGCACCCGCGGCAGGCGGCCTCGCGTCGAGTGCCCGGTCGCGGTCAGCGCGGCGAGCTCGGCGAACGCCCGGGCCCGGCCCACGGGCAGCGCGGACACCACGTCCAGCGCCGACGCGGCCGGCGATCCCGGCACGCCCACGGGACTCGGGAAGCCGGGCGCCTGCTCGAGGTTCCACAGCAGTTGCGCGGCGTCCTCCAGCGTCGCCGTCGCCGCGAGCTCCACGACGTCGACACCACGGTAGAAGGGCCGCCCGCCGGAGAAGGTCGAGATCGCCGTCGGCAGGCTGGGCTCGGCGCCGAACAGCGTCGTGGCCGCGAGCGTCTCGCGCGTGCGCCCGGTCTCCTTGCGCCGCAGCAGCGCCTTCACGTCCTCGGCGCGGTAGAGGCTGCGGCGCGAGTCGGCCGGATCGGGGCTGACGCCGATCCGGCCCCGGCTGACGTAGGCGTAGATCGTCTGCGCGCGCACGTCGAGGGCGTCGCGCGCTTCGTCCAGGGTCATCCAGGTGGTCATGCGGGGCGGGGGTTCGCGTCGTCGAGGTCGTCAATGTAATCGTCAACATCAGGCGTGTCCAAGCGCTCGCGTCGAGACAAACGCCTTCTTTCCATCGGCGCCAGCGATTTGAATTGATCTTGATGATCAATATTGACGATGCGGTGGCGGGCCCGCAGCATGAGTCCACGCGACATCGACGAGGGTCGTTCAGAAATCCTCGCGGTGCCGACCTCATGCCCACCCCCAACGGAGACAACCGCATGACCCGCATGAACCCCGCGCGCCGACTGGCCGCGCTGACCTTGCTGAGTTCGGCCAGCCTGGCCTCGCTCCCCGCCTGGGCGCAGAGCCCGGCCGCCGCCGCCAGCGCCTATCCGTCCAAGCCGATCACGATCGTGGTCGGCTCCAGTCCCGGCAGCACCACCGATGGCCTGGCCCGCGCGATCGGCGCGGAGATCACCGCCGCCACCAAGGTGCCGGTGGTCGTCGAGAACAAGGCCGGCGCCAGCGGCGGCATCGCGGCCCAGGCGGTGGCGCGGTCGGCGGCGGATGGCTACACGCTGTTCATCACCACCAACACGACCCAGGCCGCCAATCCCCACCTGTTCCGCAAGCTGGCCTACGACCCGGTGAAGGACTTCGCGCCGGTGGGCGCGCTGGTCAAGGGCTACCTGCTGCTGGTGACGCATCCGCGGGTGGCCGCCCGCAACGTCACCGAGCTCAGCGCGATCGCGAAGCAGCAGCCGTTGACCTTCGGCGCGGGCAGTTCGTCGGCGCGCGTCGCGGCGGAGCTGTTCCAGCAGATGACGAAGACCCAGCTGACCTATGTGCCGTACAAGGCCAATCCGCAGGCGATGGTCGACCTGGTCGGCGGCCAGGTGGACCTGATGATCGTGGACCTCACCACCAGCCTGCCGCAGGTCAAGGCCGGCAAGCTGAAGGCGCTGGGCGTGAGCAGTCCCCGGCGCTCCCCGCTGGTCCCGGACCTGCCGACGATCGCCGAGGCCGGCCTGCCCGGCTACGAGATCAGCTACTGGAACGCCGTGTACGCGCCCGCCGGCACGCCCGCGTCGGTGGTCGAGCGCCTCAACGCCTTGATGCAGAAGGCCATGACCGCCGAGCCGGTGCGACGCTTCGTCGAGCAGAACGGCATGGAGCCCTTCACCTCGACGCCGGCCGAGCTGGCGAGCTTCCAGGCGGCCGAGTACCGGCGCTGGGGCGCCGTCATCAAGGCCGCCGGCATCCAGCCCGAATGAGGCGCGCGGCCCGGCCGCCCGTTCCCCATCGCCTCCCATCCGTCATCCCGAAGAGAGCGCCATGAAGCCGCACATCCTGCAACTGAACCCCATCCTCGTGCCGTCGATCAATGCGCGGCTGGACGAGCTGTACACGATGCACCGCCTGTTCGAGCAGGCCGACCCCGACGCCTACATCGCGACGCACGGCGCCGCGATGCGCGGCGTCATCACGGGCGGCCACACCGGCATCTCGAGGTCGCTGATGGAGCGGCTGCCGGCCCTGGAGGTGGTCGCGGTGAACGGCGTCGGCACCGACGCGGTCGACCTGGCCTATGCCCGGTCGCGCGGCCTGCCGGTGACCGGCACCTTCGGCGCGCTGACCGAGGACGTCGCCGACATGGCGCTGGGCCTGCTGCTGGCGACCTGCCGCCACCTCGGCGCCGTCGACCGCTTCGTGCGCGGCGGCCTGTGGCCGAAGTTCCCGCAGCCGGGGGCGCTGCCGCTGGCGCGCCGCGTCAGCGGCATGCGGGTGGGCATCGTCGGGCTGGGGCGCGTCGGCCGGGCGGTGGCGGAGCGCGTCGGCGCCTTCGGCTGCCCGGTGCGCTACACCGACCTGAAGGAGATCCCCGGCGTGGCCTGGGCCTTCGAGGCCGACCTGGTGCAGCTCGCCCGCGACAGCGACGCGCTGATCGTCTGCGCCGCCGCCGACCAGGCGCGCGACCTGATCGACGCGGCGGTGCTGGACGCGCTGGGCCCGCGCGGCTTCCTCATCAACGTCGCGCGCGGCCGGCTGGTGAAGGAGGCGGACCTGGTCCGCGCGCTGCAGGAGCGGCGCATCGCCGGTGCCGGCCTGGACGTCTTCGCGGACGAGCCCAACGTGCCGCCGGCGCTGCTGGACATGGACAACGTCATGCTGCAGGCCCACCGCGCCAGCGCCACCGAGGAGACGCGCGCGGCGATGGGGCAGATGGTGCTGGACAGCCTGGCCCAGGCGCTGGCCGGCGAGCGGCCGGCGCACAGCCTCACCACCTGAGTCGCCCGGCCGGTTTCCCGGCCGCGCCATCGCCGCCGCGGATCAGGGCTGGAAGCCCGTGGCCATCACCGCATTGCCGCTGGTCATGACGAGCTGCCGGTCCGCCAGCACGGCGATGCCGTCCACCGTGTTCAGGTTGGCGGGCAGGGTGCCGACCTGCGTGCGGCGCAAGTTGTCGGATGCGATCACCTTCTCCAGCCAGCCGTCGCCGCGCAGGCGCAGCACGCCGAAATAGCCGGCGATGTAGAGCTCGCCGTTGACCGGGTCCAGCGCCAGGCCCATCGGCCCCTCCACGCAATTGGTGCCCAGCGGACCCTCGGCGCTGCACAGGTAGGCGCTGCGCCCCGCGACCGTGGACACCTCGCCGGCCGGGGTGATCTTGCGGATCCGCTGGTTGCCGTAGTCGGAGACGTAGACCGTGCCGTCGGGGGCCGCCGTGAGATGGCTCGGGAAGTTGAAGTAGGCGCTGCTGCCGGTGCCGTCCTGGAAGTTGGCGAAACCGCCGACGCCCGCGATCGTGGAGACGTTGCCCGCCGGCGTGATCTTGCGGATCGCGTGATTGAAGTCGGCCACGTAGACGTTGCGCGCCGCGTCCACCGCCACGCCCAGCGGCGAGTAGAAGCGCGCCTGCGCCGCCGTGCCGTTGGCGTAGCCCATCGAGCCTTCCTGGCCGGCCAGCACGGTCTGCGTGCCGTCCGGCGCCACCTTGCGGATCACGTTCATGAAGGCGTCGGCGACGTAGACGTTCTCCTGGTCGTCCACCGCGACGCCGCCCAGGCGGGGAATCGAGCGCCGGAAGGGCGTCGTGCCGTAGACCTGCACCGAGTTGCTCGAGAACACCGCCAGCGTCGTCACCTGGCCGTCCGGCGCGATCTTGCGCAGCGCGTGGTTCATGCCGTCGGCGACGTAGAGCGCGCCGCTGGGTCCCTGCGCGACCCCGGAGGCGCCCCAGAAGGTCGCGTCGTTCGCCGCACCGTCGATGCGCGCGAAGGCGGGCGGCACGCCGGCGAGCGTGGTGGTCGACCCGTCGGCATTGACGCGCAGGATGAGGTGGCGATAACCGTCCGCCACGACCACGGTCCCGTCCGGCGCGACCGCGATCGCGCGCAGGTTCGCGTCCGCCGCGGCCGGTAGCGTCGTGACGACGCCCGCGGGCGAGACCCGGCGGATCGTCCCGTCCTGCTGCAGCACATGGACCGTGCCGTCGGCCGAGACCGCGATGTCGCGGATGTAGGTGAAGTCGGCGGCGGGGCCCTGGCCGTCCGTGGCGTGATGCATCAGGCCGTTCTCGAGGCGGCCCGCCACGGTCGAGACCGTGCCGTCCGCGCCCACCTTGCGGATGCGGTACCACTCCGCCACGTAGAGCGAGCCGGCCGCGTCGTAGCCGATGCTGTAGGCGCCGTTGAAGGTCGCCGCGATGCCCTTGCCATCGGCGCCGCCCGAGGTGTCCAGCACGCCGGCCAGGTAGGTGACGGTGCCGTCGGTCTCGAGCCGGCGCAGCACATGCGAGCCCGAGAAGGTCAGCGCGCCATCGGGCGCGCGGGCCATGCCCGAGATCCGGAGGTCGCTGCCCACCGGCGCGTAGGCCGAGGCGTCGCTGGCGAGCAGTGCACCGCTGGCGTCGAAGCGCTGCAGGCCGCCGCAGTTCATGAACAGGTCCAGCGAGCCGGCGCCATGCGGCGCCAGTTGCGCGCTGACGCTGTCGCCCCAGTAGCCGCAATGGTCGAAGCGCAGCTTGATCGTCGAGACGGTGCCTTGCGGCGTGAGCTTGCGTACCGCGGCGTTGCCGGCGTCGCCGATGAAGAGATTGCCGGCGGCGTCGAAGGCCAGTCGGTCCGGCGCCATGAAGCGGGCCTGCAGCGCGGGACCGTCGGTCCGCGTCGCGGTGACGCTTTCGCCGGCCAGTTGTCGCAGCACTTGGCGAGGACCGACGCTGATCGTGCCGGTGGCGGTCGAGCTCAGGCCATAGCGGTTCGTGCCGGTCACCTTGACGGTGTAGGTCCCCACCGCCGGGAAGGCATGGGTGACGCTGCTCCAGTTGTCCGCGTCGGGGGTGCCGTCGCCGAATTCCCACCGGAACTTGGAGATGGCGTTGCTGGGGTCGGTCCCGTCGTTGCCGGTGGTGGCGAACAGGTAGACCGAGGCGCTGGCCTCGCCCGGCTTGACCGTGCTCTGCGTCACCGCCAGCGTCAGCCCGGACGGCGGGGTGGGCTCCTTCACCGTGACGGAGAAGGTGGCCACCGCCGTCGCGCCGGTCGAGTTGCGACGCGTGGCCTTCACCTCGTAGCTGCCGCTCTTCTTGAACCAGGCCTGGCTGATGCCCGATCCGAACCAGGCGAAGGGCTGGCCATCGACCTCCAGCGTCACGTTGTCGCCGGTCTCGAGCGCCGGCGAGAAGGTCACCGGGGTGGCGTATTCCAGATAGATCGTGGTCGGCGTGGAGACGCTCAGCGTCGGTGCGTCGACGGCGACATTGATCGTCGTGCTGGCGCGACGCTGGATGCCGTTCTCATAGGTGGCGACCAGCGCGACGGTGTACTGGCCCTTGACGGTGTAGACGGCCTTGGGATCCTGGCCTTGGGCGGTGCGTCCGTCGCCGAGGTCCCAGTCGTAGCGCACCGGCGTCAGCGGGTAGCTGGACGGCCACAGCGCGACTTGTTGACCGACCGAGAAAACGCCCCCGTTGGTGGTGACCACGTTCAGGCCGGACGCGTCCTCCACCGTCACCGAGGTCGAGGCCTGGGCGGTCTTGCCGGCGGCGTCGGTCACCGTGAGCAGGATCGAATATCGCGGTGAGGCGCTGGCATAGACGTGGTCCGCGACCGCGCCGGCGTTGGCGCCGCTGAGCGTGCCGCCGTCGCCGAAGGCCCAGTCGTAACGGTAGGGCGGCTGGCCGCCGGTGGGCGCGCTGGTGAACTTGATGCTGCCGCCGGCCAGCGTCGCGGCCGGGCTCACGCCGGAGATGGTCACGCCCAGCGGCGGTGGCGGCGGCGTGCCGGCATCGGCGCCTCCGCCGCCCCCGCCGCCGCCGCAGGCGGTGAGCAGCGCGACGAGCGCAAGCATTGCCAGCCGCGCGACCCAGGTGGACGCGCGGACGCCATTCATTCGAACCATCGGGAATCCCTCGCCAGTCCGCGCGTGACGCGGACGTCTTGTCTTGTTTGTTTCGCTGGTGTGCCGGCCTCGACACACGGGCGGGCGGATTCTGCACGAGCCTGCCGGGAGGCCAGGCCACCCCTTGGGGGTGATCGCCCCCCGCGAATGCGGGTGGGCGGCGCTGCGTCAGTGCCGGTTCAGGCGACCCTCTAGAATCGCGGTTTTCCCGGATTTCCCCGGATTCACTCGCCGTCCACCACCATGAGCCTGCACAAAGTCACCCCCGGCGCGAAGGCGCCCGAGCAGTTCAACGTCGTCATCGAGATCCCGATGAACGCTGACCCGATCAAGTACGAGGTCGACAAGGAAAGCGGCGCGCTGTTCGTCGACCGCTTCATGACGACGGCCATGCATTACCCCTGCAACTACGGCTACATCCCGCAGACGCTGGCCGATGACGGCGATCCGGTGGACGTGCTGGTGATCACGCCGTTCCCGCTGACCCCCGGCGTGGTGGTGACCTGCCGCGCCATCGGCGTGCTGCAGATGGACGACGAAGCCGGCGGCGACGCCAAGCTGCTGGCCGTGCCGACGACCAAGATCCTGCCGATCTACGAGCACTGGACCAAGCCCGAGGACATCAACCAGATGCGCCTGAAGGCGATCCAGCACTTCTTCGAGCACTACAAGGACCTGGAAGCCGGCAAGTGGGTGAAGGTCAAGGGCTGGGAAGGCCCCGAGGCCGCCAAGAAGGAAATCACCGACGGCCTGGCCAACTACGCGAAGGCACAGCAGGGCTGAGGCCCGCTTGCCGCGGCCGCCGCCCAGCGCGGCGGTCCGCGGCCTCGACGCAGGAAGCGCCCCGATTCAACCGGGCGCTTTTCATTGCGCGGCCGGTTCGCGCGCGTTCCGCGATCGCCCCGCGCTCAGCCGCCGACGGCCTTGAACGGCTGATGCCGCTCCAGCTCGTCGATGTACTCGTCCATCGCCTGGCCCTCGCGCTGGAGGAAATCGGCGACCGCCTCCCGGAACTGCGGATGCGCCAGCCAGTGCGCCGAATGCGTCGCCACCGGCATCAGTCCGCGCGCCATCTTGTGCTCGCCCTGCGCGCCGCCCTCGAAGCGGCGCCAGCCGTTCTCCAGGCACCAGGCCAGCGGCTGGTAGTAGCAGGCGTCGAAATGCAGGTGCGGGATGTAGCGCGTCGAGCCCCAGTAGCGCCCATACGCGGCGCGCTGCGATTCGTCGATCGCCACCAGCGAGGCCGCGACGCGCTCGCCCTGATCGTCGCGGGCCACGAACATCAGCCAGTGCGCCGGCATGTCCGTCGCCATGCGCGCGAAGAAGTCGCGCGTCAGGTAGGGCCTGTTGCGGTGGGCCAGGTAGGTGAGCGTGTAGCACTCGTAAAAGAAGTCCCAGTCCGCCGCCGTGATCGCGGCGCCGCGCAGCGTCTCGAAGCGAATGCCGGCCTCGGCGACCTTGCGCCGTTCCTGCTGGATCTTCTTGCGCTTCTCGCGCTGCAGCGTCGCGAGGTAGTCGGCGAAGGCGCGCGGCTGGCCGTCCCCCGTCCAGTGGAACTGCACCTGCTGCCGCGCCAGCCAGTCGTCGCCGGTGAGCGCGCGCTGGTCCTGCTCGTCGCCGAAGAGCACGTGCACCGACGACAGTTCGGAGCGCGCCGTCAGCGCGCGCAGCGCCTTCACCAGCCAGGCGCGGGCTGCGTCGTCGCGGGCCAGCAGCCGGCTGCCGGGCACCGGCGTGAAGGGCACGGCGACCAGCAGCTTGGGGTAGTAGGGGAGGCCGTGGCGCTCGTAGGCATCGGCCCAGGCCCAGTCGAAGACGTACTCCCCATAGGAGTGCCCCTTGAGGTAGGCCGGGCAGGCGGCGATCAGCGTGTCGCCCTCCCACACGCTGAGGAACTGCGCCTGCCAGCCCTTGCTCGCCACCGCCGAGCCTGACGCCTGCATCGCCTCGAGGTACTCGAGCTTCATGAAGGGCGACGGCCAGGGGGAAGCTGCCAGCAGCGCGTTCCATTGGTCGCGAGGCAACGCGGCGGGATCGTCGTCGACCCGGATCAGCGGCTGTGCGGCGTGCGGCGTCTCGGCAGCGGTGCGACCGGCGGCCGGGCCCGGCGCGGCGTCCGCGTCCGGCGCGGCCACGGGGGAGGACGGCGGGGGGGACGCGGGGGAGGATGGGGGGAACGGGGAGGGGGGCGAGGGCGCGGTCATGCGCGGCAAATCTTAGGGGCAAGCTCAAAGCCCTCGCTTTGATGGCAGGATGAGCCCCATGCAAGCGACGACGCCTTCCACTCCAAGCGCGGCCGCCCACGCCGGCCCGTCCTTCGACAACCTCTACACCCATGACTTCGCCCGCGTCGCGGTCGGCGTGCCGCTGTGCCGCGTCGCCGATCCGGCCTTCAACGGCGAGCAGACGGCGCAGCTGCTGCGCGAGGCGGCGGCCGACGGCGCCGCGATCGCCGCGTTCCCGGAACTGGGACTGGCCGCCTACACCAGCGACGACCTCTTCCATCAGCGCCCGTTGCTCGACGGCTGCGAGGCCGCGCTGGCGCATCTGCTGGCCGTCTCCAAGGACCTGCCCACGGTGGCGATCGTCGGCCTGCCGCTGCGCGTCGAGCACCGCTTGTTCAACTGCGCCGTCGTGTTCCAGCGCGGCCGCCTGCTGGCGGTGCTGCCCAAGACCTACCTGCCGAACTACGGCGAGTTCTACGAGGCCCGCCAGTTCAACGCCGCCGACGAGGCGATCTCCGAGGAGATCACGCTGCTCGGCCAGCGGGTGGCCTTCGGGACCCGCATCGTGATCGCCGCCAGCGACCTGCCGCTGCTGCGCCTGCATGTCGAGATCTGCGAGGACGTCTGGACGCCGATCCCGCCGTCGTCCTATGCGGCGCTCGCCGGTGCGACGGTGCTTGTCAACCTGTCGGCCTCCAACATCACGGTCGGCAAGTCGGGCTATCGGCACCAACTGGTCGGTCAGCAGTCGGCCCGCTGCCTGGCGGCCTATGTCTACAGTTCGGCCGGCGCGGGCGAGTCCAGCACCGACCTGGCCTGGGACGGTCAGGCGCTGGTCTACGAGAACGGCAGCTTCCTCGCCGAGAGCGAACGCTTCCAGCGCCGCTCGCAGCTGGTGGCGGCGGATGTCGACCTCGAACGGCTGTCGCGCGAGCGCATGCGGCAGACCAGCTTCGGCGACTCGGTGCGCCACCACGCGCCGCTGCTGAAGGGCTTCCGCACCGTCGAGTTCGAACTGGGCCTGGACCGCGCGCAGCCGCTGCCGCTGCGCCGCCGCGTCGAGCGCTTCCCGTATGTGCCCGCCGATCGGCAGCGCCGCGACGAGCGCTGCAACGAGGTCTTCCATATCCAGGTCCAGGCACTGGTGCAGCGGCTGGTTTCGAGCGGCATCCACAAGCTGGTCGTCGGCATCTCGGGCGGGCTGGACTCGACGCATGCGCTGCTGGTCGCCGCGCGCGCGATGGACCAGATGGGGTGGCCGCGGTCGAACATCCTGGGCGTCACGATGCCGGGATTCGCGACGGGTAGCCGCACCCGGGACCAGGCGCTGCGCCTGATGCGGGAGATCGGCTGCGAGGCCCGCGAGATCGACATCCGTCCCAGCTGCGAGCAGATGCTCAAGGACCTCGGCCACCCGTACGCGAAGGGCGAGCCGGTCTACGACGTCACCTTCGAGAACGTCCAGGCCGGCGAGCGCACCAGCCACCTGTTCCGGCTGGCCAACCACACCGGCGCGCTGGTGCTGGGCACGGGCGATCTCAGCGAACTCGCGCTGGGCTGGTGTACCTACGGCGTGGGCGACCACATGTCGCACTACAACGTGAATGCGTCGGTGCCCAAGACGCTGATCCAGTACCTGGTGCGCTGGGTCGCGGAGACCGAGCAGCTCGGCCATGCCGGGCGTGATGTGCTGCTCGACATTCTCGGCACCGAGATCAGCCCGGAGCTGGTGCCGCAGGACGCGGCCGCCGAGGGGTCCGGCCTGCAGAGCACCGAGGACCGGATCGGCCGCTACGAGCTGCAGGATTTCAACCTGTTCTACACGATCCGCCATGGCTACTCGCCCACGAAGATCGCGTTCCTGGCGCGGCACGCGTGGGGCGACCGGACGCGAGGCGACTGGCCCGACGGCGAGCATGTGCGGCGCAATGAATACCCGCTGGCGGAGATCAAGCGGGTGCTGCGGATCTTCGTGAGCCGCTTCTTCCGCGGCAGCCAGTTCAAGCGCAGCTGCGTGCCCAACGCGCCCAAGGTCGGCAGCGGCGGATCGTTGTCGCCGCGTGGGGACTGGCGCGCGCCGAGCGATTCCGAGCCGGCGGTCTGGCTCGCGGACCTGGACCGCATCCCGGATTGACGGAGCGGGCGATGTCTCCCTTCTTCAACCGAGGGGGCCATCCCAAAAGATCCGTGCTTAAATCACAGCCAGTCTTGCCTGCCAGAAACCCTCTCTCGGAGCCTCGTGATGAAACAGATCACCGCCATCATCAAACCGTTCAAGCTCGACGAAGTGCGTGAAGCGCTGGCCGAGGTCGGCGCCTCCGGCCTGACGGTCACCGAAGTGAAGGGCTTCGGCCGCCAGAAGGGACACACCGAGCTGTATCGCGGCGCCGAGTACGTGGTCGACTTCCTGCCCAAGGTGAAGGTCGAGGTGGTGGTGAAGGACGACGAGGTCGACCGCTGCATCGATGCCATCCTGAAGGCCGCCAAGACCGGCAAGATCGGTGACGGCAAGATCTTCGTCACCGCCGTCGAGCAGGTCATCCGCATCCGCACTGGCGAACAGGACGAAGCGGCGGTCTGACCGTCCGGGCTTGTCTCGGGACCCCTGAATGAAGAAGGGGCGGGACGCCGATCGGCGTCCCGCCCTTTTTCATTTCGCGCGCTGGATCGGAGCGTCTCAGCGCAAGTGCTGCCAGATCGCCGCGAGCCAGATCCCGCCCGCCAGCACCAGCGACAACAGCACGGCCGCGCTGGCGATGTCCTTGGCGCGCTTGCTGAGCTCGTGGAGCTCGAAGGAGACGCGGTCGATCGCCGCCTCGACCGCCGAATTGAGCAGCTCGACGATCAGCACCAGGATCAGCGACCCCAGCAGCAGCGCGACCTGCACCCAGTCCCGGCCCAGCCAGAACGCCAGCGGCGTGCCGATGATCGTCAGCCAGGTTTCCTGGCGGAAGGCGCTTTCGCCGACGTAGGCGGCGCGCAGTCCGGCCCAGGAGTAGCCGGCGGCGTGCAGGATGCGGTCCAGGCCGGTGCGGCCCTTGTGGGGGTTGCTCATCGTCGGGAGGGGCAGGGGATCAGGAATCGGCCGGCTGCGGCGCGGCGCGCTTCTTCGCGCGTGGTGGCGGCAGCTGCGTGATCAGGCGCGTGCCGCAGATGACGTCGTGCAGGAACTGCCGCTGTGGATGCAGCCGCGCCAGCAGCACGTAGCCCGCCACACCAGCGAACATCGCGCCGAAGATGGCGCCGGTGCTCCGGTCCAGTCCCAGCAGGTGGACGCTGGCCAGCGCCGGCAGGAACCACAGCCAGGCGGCAAGGTAGCGCGCCGTGGCGCGCGCCTGCGTGAGCGGTCGGCCCTGGGCGTCGACGACCCGCAAGTGCCAGGCGCGCATCGCCACCGTCTGGCCGCCGCGCGACCAGAACCAGATGAAGTAGATGCCCAGGATCAGGAACAGGAAGGCTTGCAGGCCCTGGGTGCCGACCAGCGCGTTGCGCTGCTGGGTGAGCGTCGAATACAGCCAGCCGGCGATGAAGACGACGCCGAACAGGACGACGCCTTCATAGATGAAGGACGCGAGGCGGCGCATCAGGCCGGGCGGTGCGTCGCCGCCGGCAGCGGGTGCGGAGGTCATCCGGCGAGTTTAGCGGCTGGCCCCGGTGCGGCGAGGCAGCAGCGTGTGCGGGTCGAGACCGGCTTCGCTCGGGGCGCGCAGCGGGCGGCCGGGCGCCGCGCTGGCGCCGGGCAGCGGTGGATCGGCGCGCTGCGTCATCAGCACCGTCGTCGCGCCGGGCAGCGCCTGGACGATGGTGGGGCCGGTGACGGCGGTCAGCGGCGCGCGCTGGATCGGCGCCTTGGCGCGATGAGAGACGGCGGAAGCCGGCGCCTCACGGCCGGCGGCCGAGGCCTTTTCGGCCGCGCGTTCGGCCAGGCGCTGGCGCTTCTCGGCGGGCAGGGCCTGATAGGCGTCCCACTTCTCGCGCAGCTTCGATTCCTGCTCGGGTGCGCGCAGTTCGCCGGCATGCTGGTAGCCGATGCGCGCGCGTTGGCGCTCGGCGGGCGACATGCGGGTCCACTCCACCATCCGTTCGCGCAGCCGGTGTTGCTGCTCGGTGGGGAGCGTCGGATAGCGGGCGGCGATTTCCAGCCACTTGCCCTTGCGGGCGCCGTCGAGCTGGTCCCACTCCTTCGACAGGGGTGCGAGGGCTTCCTTCTGGGAAGCGCTCAGCGACGCCCAGTTCACATTGGCGACCAGCACACCGGGAGCGGTGGCGCGCGCGGCAGCAGACGCGTGCGACGTGGGCGCGGATGCGGAAAGAGAAGTGGGGGCTGGCGCGGGGGCGGGGCCCTCCTGCGCCGATGCAGCGACACAGCCGAGCGCCGCGCAGAGCGCGATCGTCGTCAGGCGACGCATCGTCGAGAAATCAGGGAAAACGCCGAGAGGGCCGATGAGAGCCGAAGAGAGGCGGAACGATCTGGCCACGCGCCGCCTCACTGCGACGATTTCGCTTCGTCGGACTTCTCGCCTTCCTCGGGGCTGTTGGCGTTGCTCGGGTCGTTCGGCGCCTCGTTGAGGTATTCGCGGAAACCCGGATCGCTGTACGCCGCCGGCGGGAGCGGCTTGGAGAGCATCTCGGTGTCGAGTTCGGCCGCGCTGCGGATCTGCTCGTACCACTGGCTGTGCTGGATCAGCAGCAAGCCCCCCAGCAGCAGCGCCAGCGGCAGCAGCGCTGCGGCCTTGCGCCAGCGCGGGGTCTTCTCGCCACCGCCCAGCGCGAGCGTGCCGTTGCCCACATGGCGCGTTTCGGAAGCGGCCTGAGTCGGCGCGGCGGCGCGCGCGGCCATGGCCTTGGCGAGCGCCTGCTCACGCGCGAAGCGCAATCTCTCCTGGATGTCGCCGGACAGGGTCTCGCTCTGCTCGGTCAAACCCGCGGCCACCCGGAGGCCGAAACGGGTCACGCGCGCTTCCGCCTCCAGCGGCAGCGGCGTTCCTGGCGTGTTCTTCTTCATAGCGAGATTCCCTTGGCTTTCAGCGTTTTGGCCAGCGCATGCACGGCGCGGGAGCAGTGTGTCTTGACGCTGCCCTCCGAGCAACCCATGACCGCCGCCGTTTCGGCAACGTCGAGTTCTTCCCAGTAACGCAGGAGGAAGGCTTCCCGTTGACGCGCGGGCAATGCTGCAACTTCCTGTTCGATGGCGGCCAGCACTTGAACGCGCGAGACCTCGTCCGCGGCGGACAGCGCCCCCATCGAGCCTTCCTGCGTCTCCAGCATTTCCAGCAGGTCGAAGTCCTCGCCGGACTCGCCCCCCTCGAAATCGGACAGGTTGCTGAAGACGGCGTTGCGGACCTTCTGGCGCCGGAACCAGTCCATCGTCGCGTTCGACAGGATGCGCTGGAACAGCAGCGGCAACTCCGCCGCCGGCCGATCGAAGTATTTCTCCGCCAACCGGATCATGGCGTCCTGGACGATGTCCAGTGCGGCGTCCTCGTCTCGCACCATGTACACCGTGCGCTTGAAGGCACGCCGGTCGACGGTCTTGAGAAAGTCGTTGAGTTCTTTGTCTGTGGCCAATGGGCTGGCGCCGGAAAGGGCGGTCGGGCAGGCAAAACGGCGCGGATTATCGCACCAGCGCTACAGATCGCCACCGCCGACCGGCCGTGCGCGGGTTTGCGTGCATAATCGGCCCCTCGCACACCGCAGTTTTTGTCTCAAGTAGGCCGCCCGACCACGGCGCCCCTGTTTTTGACGCGACGTTTCAAGTCCGCTTCACAAGAGCGCGAGGAGAAGCACCGATGGTTTTTCGTCAGAGAAAATCTCAGAGGTTCGACATATGGACATGTCTGCCGCGGACATCAAACGTGCAGCGATCACGGAAGCTCGCTCACAACCGCACCCCCATTCCGTCAGTTCCGGCCAGGAACTGAATGGCTCCGAAATCCTGGTTCAGAGTCTTCAAGCCGAAGGCGTGAAGTTCCTCTGGGGCTATCCAGGCGGTGCCGTCCTCTACATCTACGACGCGCTCTACAAGCAGGACGCCATCCAGCACGTGCTGGTCCGTCATGAGCAGGCCGCCGTGCACGCGGCCGACGGCTACGCCCGGGCGACCGGCGAAGTCGGCGTCGCGCTGGTGACCTCGGGTCCCGGCGTCACGAACGCGATCACCGGCATCGCGACGGCGTACATGGACTCGATCCCGATGGTGATCATCACCGGTCAGGTCCCCACGCCCGCCATCGGCCTGGACGCCTTCCAGGAGTGCGACACCGTTGGCATCACGCGCCCGATCGTCAAGCACAACTTCCTGGTCAAGGACGTCCGCGATCTCGCCACGACGCTGAAGAAGGCCTTCCACATCGCGCGCACCGGCCGGCCCGGCCCGGTCGTGGTGGACATTCCGAAGGACGTCTCGCTCAATCGCACCGCGTTCCATTACCCGGAGCGCGTGGAGATGCGCTCCTACAACCCGGTGAAGAAGGGCCACAGCGGCCAGATCCGCAAGGCGGTCCAGCTGCTGATGGGCGCCAAGCGTCCCTATATCTATACCGGTGGCGGCGTGATCCTGGGCGAGGCCACGGCCGAACTGCGCCAGCTGGTGGAACTGCTCGGCTATCCCTGCACCAACACGCTGATGGGCCTGGGCGCGATGCCCGGCACCGATCCGCGCTTCCTCGGCATGCTGGGCATGCACGGCACCTACGAGGCCAACATGACGATGCAGCACTGCGACGTGCTGCTCGCCGTGGGTGCCCGCTTCGACGACCGCGTGATCGGCAACCCGAAGCACTTCTCGTCGGTCGACCGCAAGATCATCCACATCGACATCGATCCCTCGTCGATCTCCAAGCGCGTGCGCGTGGACATCCCGATCGTGGGCGACGTCAAGGACGTGCTGCAGGAACTGATCGCGCAGATCAAGGAGGCGCAGGCGCGTCCGGACAGCGAGTCCATCAACGCCTGGTGGAGTCAGATCAACGACTGGCGCAAGCGCGACTGCCTGGCCTACAAGCACTCGACCGAGGTCATCAAGCCGCAATACGTCGTCGAGACGCTGTGGAACATGACCCGCGGCCGCGACACCTACGTCACCTCCGACGTCGGCCAGCATCAGATGTGGGCCGCGCAGTTCTACCGCTTCGACGAGCCGCGCCGCTGGATCAACTCCGGCGGCCTGGGCACGATGGGCGTGGGCCTGCCTTATGCGATGGGCATCAAGCTCGCCAAGCCGGAGTCGGACGTCTTCTGCATCACCGGCGAGGGCAGCATCCAGATGAACATCCAGGAGCTGTCCACCTGCCAGCAGTACAAGACCCCTGTGAAGGTGGTCTCGCTGAACAACCGCTACCTGGGCATGGTGCGGCAGTGGCAGGAGCTGGACTACGGCAAGCGCTACTCGCACAGCTACATGGACGCGCTGCCCGACTTCGTCAAGCTGGCCGAGTCCTACGGGCACGTGGGCCTGCTGGTCGAGAAGCCTTCGGACGTGGAGCCCGCGCTGCGCGAGGCGATGCGGCTCAAGGACCGCACCGTCTTCCTGGACGTGCGCACCGACCCGACCGAGAACGTCTGGCCGATGGTCCAGGCGGGCAAGGGCATCTCCGAAATGCTGCTGGGGTCCGAGGACCTCTGAGACCGCTGACGGCCCGAAGCCGTCCGGCGTGACGCGCGTTACCGCGCGCGTCGCGGCCGGCGGCGGAAAGCCGGAGGCGCTCGGAGCGATCCGGCCCATTCCCTGAATCGAAGAGCGTGGCCAAGGGCCGTCCGGTTACCGCCGGCGGTCTGAAGAGCGCGAAGGACGAGATTCCATGAAACACATCATTGCTTTGCTCATCGAGAACGAGCCGGGCGCGCTGTCGCGCGTCGTGGCGCTGTTCTCCGCCCGCGGCTACAACATCGAGAGCCTGACCGTGGCGCCGACCGAGGACCCCTCGCTGTCGCGCATGACCATCGTCACCAGCGGCAGCGACGACGTGATCGAGCAGATCACCAAGCACTTGAACCGGCTGATCGAGGTCGTCAAGGTCGTCGACCTGACCGAAGGCCGCTACATCGAGCGCGAGCTCATGCTGATCAAGGTGAGGGCCGTCGGCAAGGAGCGCGAGGAACTCAAGCGCACCTCGGACATCTTCCGCGGCCACGTCATCGACGTCACCGAGAAGACCTACACCATCGAACTGACCGGCGACGCCGGCAAGCTCGACGCCTTCATCGATGCGATCGACCGCACGGCGATCCTCGAGACGGTGCGCACCGGCACCAGCGGCATCGGCCGCGGCGAACGGATCCTGCGCGTCTGAACGCGCGCTTCACTGAACCACCCCCTGTACTGATTTCCCCCGGAGAGACCACCATGAACGTGTACTACGACAAGGACGCCGACCTCAGCCTGATCAAGGGCAAGAACGTCACCATCATCGGCTACGGCTCACAAGGCCATGCCCATGCCCAGAACCTGAACGAGAGCGGCGTGAAGGTCACCGTGGGTCTGCGCCGCGGCGGCGCGTCCTGGGCCAAGGCCGAAGGCGCCGGCCTGAAGGTCGCCGAGATCGCCGAGGCGGTGAAGGCGGCCGACGTGGTCATGATCCTGCTGCCGGACGAGCAGATCGCCGACGTCTACAAGAAGGACGTGGAACCCAACATCAAGCAGGGCGCGTCGCTGGCCTTCGCCCACGGCTTCAACGTCCACTACGGCCAGGTGCAGCCGCGCGAGGACCTGGACGTGTGGATGGTCGCCCCGAAGGCGCCGGGCCACACCGTGCGCAACACCTACCGCCAGGGCGGCGGCGTGCCGCACCTGATCGCGGTCTACGCCGACAAGACCGGCAAGGCGCGCGACCTGGCCCTGAGCTATGCCGCGGCCAACGGTGGCGGCAAGGCCGGCATCATCCAGACCTCGTTCCGCGAAGAGACCGAGACCGACCTGTTTGGCGAGCAGGCCGTGCTGTGCGGCGGCGCCGTCGAGCTGATCAAGGCCGGCTTCGAGACGCTGACCGAAGCCGGTTACGCGCCGGAGATGGCCTACTTCGAGTGCCTGCATGAACTGAAGCTGATCGTCGACCTGATCTATGAAGGCGGCATCGGCAACATGAACTACTCGATCTCCAACAACGCGGAGTACGGCGAGTACGTCACCGGCCCGCGCGTGGTGACCGAGGCGACCAAGGAGGCGATGCGCCAGTGCCTGAAGGACATCCAGACCGGCGAGTACGCCAAGTCCTTCATCCTGGAGAACAAGGCCGGTGCCCCGACGCTGATCAGCCGCCGCCGCCTGACCGCCGAGCACCCGATCGAGCAGGTCGGCGAACAGCTGCGCGCGATGATGCCCTGGATCAAGGCCAACAAGCTGGTCGACAAGTCCAAGAACTGATCGCCTGATCAACACCTCGACAGCCCGGCCTGCGCAAGCAGCCCGGGCTGTTTGTCTTCCGGCTGCGCACCGGCAGAGCGTTTCGCCGGTTGTTCGTCTTCCAAGCGGCACCCGTGGCGTGGCTCTGCCAGGCCACCGGGTGCGCCCCCTTGAGGGGGCCGGCGCAAGCCGGTAGGGGGTGGGTTATCCTCCCGGCCCATGAATTCGACTCAGAACAAGAACGTGGACCTGCTCGACGAGGACGAGCCCGACGTCCTCGACGCCCCGCAGCGCCCGCGCCACAAGGGCATCTACCTGCTGCCCAACCTGTTCACCCTGGCCGCGCTGTTCAGCGGTTTCTATGCCGTGGTGATGGGCATCGGCGGGCGCTTCGAGCAGTCCGTCTACGGCATCTTCGCGGCCATGGTGCTCGACAGCCTGGACGGCCGCGTCGCGCGCATGACCAACACGCAGAGCACCTTCGGCGAGCAGATGGACTCGCTGTCCGACATGGTGTCCTTCGGCGCGGCGCCGGCGCTCATCATGTATTCCTGGGCGCTGCAGGGCCTGGGCAAGTGGGGCTGGTTCGCCGCCTTCGTCTACATCGCCGGCGCGGCGCTGCGGCTGGCGCGCTTCAACACCAACATCGCGGTCGTGGACCGCCGCTTCTTCCAGGGCGTGCCCAGCCCCGCCGCGGCCGCGCTGGTGATGAGCCTGATCTGGGCGCTGGACAGCGCCGGCTACAAGGACATCCACCGCGATCCGGCGCTGGCCTGGCTGGCCTTCGGCTTCACGCTCTATGCGGGCCTCACGATGGTGACCAACGCGCCGTTCTACAGCTTCAAGGACATCACCTTCAAGCGCTCGGTGCCTTTCATCGTGCTGGTGGTGATCATGCTGGCCATCGCGGCGATCAACATCGATCCGCCGCGGGTGCTGTTCGGCGTCTTCTGCGCCTATGGCATCTCGGGCTACGTCGTCTACGCGGTGCGGCGCGCCAAGGGCAAGCCGGCCAGCGTGATCGCGATGTCGACCGACGAGCCCGATGAAGCGGGCCTTCACCGATAGCGAACGCTTGCGGCGCGGGCATTCGCCCATTCGCGTTGACGCCCGCCGCGCCGCGCCCCTATATTCGACGCCCATGACGTTCGTGTCAGCCTCCACCAGCCAAGCCTTCGGGCTGTCGCTGCTACTACTAGCTGAACCTCGGGTTCGCTAGATCGCGCACGTCCGTCCATCCAGACGCTCATCCCAGATCAACGGCCCGAATGCAACTCGCAGCGGGCCGTTTCTGTTTCTGGAGAGTCTGCGAGTTGCGCCCCTGAACCCACCAGGAACGCTCCCATGCTCAAGCAACCGCAGACCAAGTACCGCGCCTTCGCCCCCATCGCCCTCCCGGACCGTCGCTGGCCCGACGCGCAGATCACGAAGGCGCCGCTGTGGCTGAGCACCGACCTGCGCGACGGCAACCAGGCGCTGATCGAGCCGATGGATCCCGAGCGCAAGCTGCGCATGTTCCAGATGCTGGTGAAGATCGGCTTCAAGGAGATCGAGGTGGGCTTCCCCTCGGCCTCGCAGACGGATTTCGATTTCGTCCGCATGCTGATCGAGGACGGCCACATCCCTGACGACGTGACCATCCAGGTCCTGACGCAGGCCCGCCAGCCGCTGATCGAGCGCACCTTCGAATCGCTGGTCGGCGTGCCGCGCGCGGTCGTCCATCTCTACAACGCGGTTGCGCCGGTGATGCGCCGCGTCGTGCTGAACATGAGCGAGGACGAGATCGTCGACCTGGCCGTGACCCACACGGCGATGATCCGCGAGCTGGCCGCGAAGCAGCCGGAGACGGACTTCCGCTTCGAGTACTCGCCGGAGATGTTCTCGGGCACCGAGCTGGCCTTCTCCAAGCGCGTCGTCGACGCCGTGACCGCGGCCTGGGGACCGACGCCCGAGCGCAAGATCATCATCAACCTGCCGACCACCGTCGAGCATTCGACCCCCAACATCTACGCCGACATGATCGAGTGGATGGGCCGGAACATCGAACGCCGTGACAGCGTGATCCTGTCGGTCCATCCGCACAACGACCGCGGCACCGGCACCGCCGCCGCCGAGCTGGCCTTGATGGCCGGCGCCGACCGCGTCGAGGGCTGTCTGTTCGGTAACGGCGAGCGCACCGGCAACCTGGACCTGGTCAACGTCGCGCTCAACCTGTACACGCAGGGCGTGCATCCGGAACTGGACTTCTCCGACATCGACGAGATCCGCCGCTGCGTCGAGCACTGCAACCAGATCCCCGTCCATCCGCGCCATCCGTACGTGGGCGAGCTGGTCTACACCTCGTTCTCGGGCTCGCACCAGGACGCGATCAAGAAGGCCTTCGCCGCCCGCAAGGAGGGCGACGTCTGGGAGATCCCCTACCTGCCCATCGACCCCAAGGACCTGGGCCGCAGCTACGAGGCGGTGATCCGCGTCAACAGCCAGTCGGGCAAGGGCGGCATCTCCTACCTGCTCGAGGCCGAATACGGCATCGAGCTGCCGCGCCGCCTGCAGATCGAATTCAGCCAGATCGTCCAGGGCGTGATGGACACGAACGGCAAGGAGCTCGGCGCGGCGGACCTCTGGCGCATCTTCGACCGCGAATACGGCGTCAGGCAGGCGCCGGCGCTGCACCCGCAGATCGACACCGGCGAGGATGGCCAGACCCGCGTGCAGGCGCAGGCCGACCTGTGCGTGCGCATGGTCCGGATCGACGGCCAGGGCAAGGGCCCGATCGATGCCTTCGTCGAGGGCCTGAACAAGCTGCTCAAGACCCAGGTCCGGGTGCTCGACTACCACGAGCATGCGATGGGCAGCGGCGCCGATGCGCAGGCCGTGGCCTACCTGGAGCTGCGGGTGGGCGAGGCCACGCTGTTCGGCGTCGGCATGGACGGCAACATCGCCTCGGCGTCGCTGAAGGCGATCGTCTCGGGCCTGCGCCGCGCCTCGCAGCGCGGCGTGCTCAAGCTCGCCGACCGCATCGCGGCCTGAGCCGCCGGGGCCCGCCGGCCGCCTAAACTCGCTGACCGGGACCCGGACCACCGGGTCCGCCCCGCCACCGCAAGGAAGCCTCCCATGTCCGACCAACTGATCATCTTCGACACCACCCTGCGCGACGGTGAGCAGTCGCCCGGCGCGTCCATGACCAAGGACGAGAAGCTGCGCATCGCGCGGCAGCTGGAGCGGCTGAAGGTGGACGTGATCGAGGCCGGCTTCGCGGCCGCCAGCCACGGCGACTTCGAGGCGGTCAAGGCGATCGCCGACGCGATCCGCGACAGCACCGTCTGCTCGCTGGCGCGGGCCAACGATCGCGACATCGCCCGCGCCGCCGAGGCGCTGAAGGGCGCGGCGCGTTCGCGCATCCACACCTTCATCGCCACCAGCGAACTCCACATGGAGAAGAAGCTGCGCATGACCCGCGAGCAGGTGCTGGAGCAGGCGATCCAGGCGGTGCGCTTCGCCCGCAACCTGACCGACGACATCGAGTTCTCGCCCGAGGACGGCTACCGCTCCGATCCGGAGTTCCTGGCCCGCGTCGTCGAGGCGGTGATCCGCGAGGGTGCCCGCACGATCAACATCCCGGACACCGTCGGCTACGCGATCCCCGAGCTCTACGGCCAGTTCATCAAGACGCTGCGCGAGCGCGTGCCCAACTCGGACCAGGCGATCTGGAGCGTCCACTGCCACAACGACCTGGGCATGGCGGTGGCCAACTCGCTGGCCGGGGTGAAGATCGGCGGCGCGCGCCAAGTGGAGTGCACGATCAACGGCCTGGGTGAGCGCGCCGGCAACTGCTCGCTGGAGGAGGTCGTGATGGCGGTGAAGACCCGCCGCGACTATTTCGGCCTGGACGTGCGGGTCGATCCCTCGCAGATCGTGGCGGCGTCCCGGATGGTGTCGCAGACCACCGGCTTCGTGATCCAGCCCAACAAGGCGGTGGTGGGCGCCAATGCCTTCGCGCATGCCTCGGGCATCCACCAGGACGGCGTGCTCAAGGCCCGCGACACCTACGAGATCATGCGCGCCGAGGACGTGGGCTGGAGCGCCAACAAGATCGTGCTGGGCAAGCTCTCGGGGCGCAACGCCTTCAAGCAGCGCTTGCAGGAACTGGGCGTGGAGCTGGCGTCCGAGGCGGAGATCAATGCCGCCTTCGTTCGCTTCAAGGACCTGGCCGACCGCAAGGCCGAGATCTTCGACGAGGACATCATCGCGCTGGTGATGGACGAGTCGGTCACGCAGGACCAGGAGCACTACCGGCTGGTGGCGCTGGCGCAGCGCTCCGAAACCGGTGAACGCCCGCAGGCGCAGGTCGTTTTCGCCGCCGGCGAGACCGAGTACCGCACCGAGAGCGACGGCAACGGCCCGGTCGACGCGGTGCTCAAGGCGATCGAGAGCAAGGTCGGAAGTGGGGCCGAAATGCTGCTGTATTCGGTCAGCGCGATCACCAGCGGGAGCACAGAATCCCAGGGCGAAGTGACGGTGCGCCTGCAGCATGCCGGACGCGTGGTGAACGGCGTGGGGGCAGACCCCGATATCGTCGTCGCCTCCGCGAAAGCATATTTGAGCGCTCTGAACAAGCTTCAAAGCAAAACGGAGCGGGTCGCCGCCCAAGGTTGACAGGACAGCGCACGCCGGCCGCCCGGCCGCGTCGGATGGCACGGATTCGGGCACTTTAAGAGCCTGCGTTAAGTCATTGATCTTGCCGGTCTTTCAGCGATCCCCTAAACTCGCGCCCACTTCTGGGGACTGGATTGAAGACCATTGCGACATTGCTGTCTGGTGCCGCGCTCAGCGGCGTCATGTTGCTGACGGGCCTGACCGCCAGTCTCGTGCCGGTTCAACCGGCGCAGGCGGCCACGGCGTCGTCCTCCAAAGCCAAGGTGAAGAGCGTGCGCAAGGCCAAACCCGCCCCGCGCTCTCCCCGCAAGGTGGCCGCCCGCGCGGCGGCACCGGCCCGGGAAGTGGTCCTGTCCAAACCGTCCTTCGGGACGATGTACGGGCTGCATGACACCGAGGACCCCCTCGACCTGAAATCCAGCGTCGCCTATGTCGTCGACCAGGACACCAACGAGGTCCTGTTCTCGAAGAACCCGTCGGCCGTCCTGCCGATCGCGTCCATCACCAAGCTGATGACCGCGCTGCTGGTG
The DNA here is from genome assembly GCF_014193085.1 of Mitsuaria sp. BK041. Taxonomy (NCBI): domain Bacteria; kingdom Pseudomonadati; phylum Pseudomonadota; class Betaproteobacteria; order Burkholderiales; family Sphaerotilaceae; genus Roseateles; species Mitsuaria sp. BK041. The sequence goes on from NZ_JACHYT010000001.1 coordinate 1,103,525, forward strand.
GTCGAGGCCAACCAGTCGCTCGACGAGAAGCTCGAGATCACCGAGGAGGACAAGGACACCGAGAAGTTCACCGGGTCGCGCCTGGCCATCGGCACCGAACTGACCCGCGGCGAACTGCTGCACCTGGCGCTGATGTCCTCGGAGAACCGCGCGGCCCATGCGCTCGGGCGCAACTACCCGGGCGGCCTGGAGGCCTTCGTCGCGGCGATGAACGCCAAGGCGCGCGCGCTGGGCATGATGGACACCCATTACGTCGAGCCCACCGGCCTGTCCAGCCGCAACCAGTCCAGCGCGGCCGACCTCGCCAAGCTGGTCAAGGTCGCCCACGCCTTCCCGCTGATCCGCGAGCTGTCGACCTCGTCCGAATACACCGTGGCCCTGGGCCGCCGGCAGGTCCGCTTCGGCACCACCAATGGCCTCGTCCGCAAGGGCGACTGGGACATCGGCCTGCAGAAGACGGGCTTCATCAATGAAGCGGGGCAGTGCCTGGTCATGCAGGCCCAGTTGGCCGGACGCAAGCTGATCATGGTGTTCCTGGACTCCGCCGGGAAATACTCCCGGATCGGCGACGCTGAACGCGTCCGCAAGTGGCTGACCGGTGCCGCCTCGCCGCTGGCGGGCGTGGCGACAGGCCCCGCCGCCGCGACGACCGCGGCCGTGATCCCGGCGGTGTCGGCGAAGTAATCGCCGGAGCGCCCCGGAGGAAGCTGCCTCCGGCTGAATGCAGAAGCGGACCCTCGGGTCCGCTTTTTCGTGGTCGCGCGGAATTCAGCCGCGGAAGCCCAGCGCGGCGGAGATCCGCGTCGCCGTCTCTTTCAGGCGCGGCAGCCAGCCTTCCTCGAGCCGGTCCGCGGGCGCGGAGATCGACAGCCCCGCCACCAGCTTGCCCTGATCGTCGTAAATGCCGGCGGCCATGCAGCGCACGCCCAGCTCGAGCTCCTCGTCGTCGCGCGCGACCCCGCGCTGGCGGACCAGCGCCATCTCGCGCTCGAGCTGGCTGATGTCGGTCAGGCTGTTGCGGGTATGGCCCGACAGGCCGGTGCGGGTCGCGTAGGCGCGCACCCGCTGGGGATCGTCGCCCGCCAGGAACAGCTTGCCGACCGAGGTCAGGTGCAGCGGCGCCCGGCCGCCGACCGCGCGCACGACCTGCATGCCGCTGCGCTCGGAATAGGTCCGCTCGATGTAGACGATCTCGTCGCCCTGGCGCACCGACAGGTTGACCGGCTGATGGGTCAGCTTGTGCAGCTCGCGCATCGGGCCGATCGCCGCCTCGCGGACGTCCAGCCGCGCCTTGACCAGGTTGCCCAGTTCCAGCAGCCGCATGCCGAGCCGATAGCTGCCGGCCTCCGGGCGGTCGACGAAGCGACCCAGCGCCAGGTCGTTCAGGATGCGGTGGGCGGTGGAGGGATGCAGGCCGGTGGTTTCGCTGATCAACTTCAGCGACACCGGATCCTGGTGCTGGGCCAGGACGTCCAACAGCGCGAAGGTGCGCTCAAGGACCTGGATCGCGGGGGTCTGGAGCTCCTTGGACTTCATGGCGGACGATTGTGAAGGATTTCGCTCAGGTTTTGCATGGCGAAACCGAGAGCCGCGTCTAGCGGGCGCATTCCGTCGCATTTGCCCATCAGCGGTGCGTGGCGCCGCGATGAATCCCCCTCAGGAGGTGGCGTCAGTGCCGGATTGCCGCATTGCGGAACGGGCTGCGGCGAGCCCGCTGCGCACGGCGCCTTCCAGCGTCGCCGGATAAGGGCCGGCCAGATAGTCGCCGGCTGCCCACAGCGCCGGCGCGATCGGCGCCTCGGGGCGAATTCGACCCGGCGTGCAGGCGAAGGTCGCGCGCTTCTCGCTGAGCACGCGGACCAGCCTCGGCGCACGCTGCCAGGGCAGGTGCCGGAGGGCCTGTTCGAGCGCCGCGGCCCCGGTCGCTTCCAGCCCGCGCTCGACCCAGGGCGCCGCGCCGCTGATGACCAGGCTGAACAGCCCGGGATGCTGGCCCAGTTGGCCCAGGTCGAAGGCGAACTGCGCCGGCTCGGTGGCGGATTCCCGCAGCGCGACCATGGGCGCGGGCAGCGCCGAGCCGGCGCTTTCCAGATAGACGGTCACGATGGGCTGGAACTCGAAGGCGCCGGCGATGGCGCTCCAGCGCGGGGCGAGGTCGCGGGTGAGCCGTGCCGCCTCCACCGAGCTGCAGGCGACGACGACCGCGTCGGCCGGCTCGCCGTCGACCAGCCAGCCGCGGCCCGATGCTTCCAGCCTTTGAACGCGCTGCGTGCGGAGCTGAGCGCCTCGCGCCAGCAGCCAGTCGCGCGCCGGTGTCGGCAGCAGGGCGCTCAGGCCGCGCCGGGGCAGCAGCAGGTCCGCGCTGCCTGGGCCGCTGAACAGCGCGTCCTTCAGCACGCGCAGGAAGACCTGCGCGCTCGCCTGGGACGCCGGCGTGTTCAGGGCGGCGACGCACAGCGGATCGATCAGGTCATCGCGGACCGCGCGCGGCAGGCGGGCGCAGAGCTCAGCCACCGTGAGCGCCGGGTCGCAGCGGAAGCCGCGCATCGTCCAGCCGCTGCTGGCCATCAGGAACCGCATCCGATCGGGCCAGGACCAGGCCGCGCAGCCCAGCACCCCGCGCAGGAAGGCGAGCGTGGGCGGGCCGCCGGGCAGGGTGAGGGTGTCGCGGTCGGGATAACGCAGCCGCAGCGGCATGCGCAGCAGGTCCGCCTCGGGGTCGGCGCCGACGCGGCGCATCAGCGCCAGCGATGCCGTGTAGGCGCCGATCAGGATGTGCTGGCCGTTGTCCAGCGCCGGCTCGCTGCCTTCGAGGCTGCGCGCCCGGCCGCCGAGCGTCGGCGCCATCTCGAACAGCGTGACGGCGGCGCCCAGCGAGACCGCCTCCACGGCCGCGGCCAGGCCGGCCCAGCCGCCGCCGATGACGGCGATGCGGGTCACCTCAGCGCCCGCGCCAGTTGGTCTTCATCGCGATCCATAGCTTGCGCAGCGGCGTCAGCGCGATGCGTTGCTGCAGGACCTGGAACTGCTCGGCCTCGATCTCGCGCAGCAGCGTGCGGTAGATGTTGGCCATCATGACGCCGGGCTTCTGCGCCTTGCGGTCGGCCTCGGGCAACAGCGCCATGGCCTCGTCGTAAAGGCGGTGCGCGCGTTCGGCCTGGAACTTCATCAGCGCCAGGAAGCGGTCGCTGTAGCCCCAGGGCGCGTCGCGCTTGAGGATCTCGTGGGCCTTGACGTCAAACTGCTGCAGCTCGCTCACCGGCAGGTAGATGCGACCGCGGCGCGCGTCGTCGCCGACGTCGCGGATGATGTTGGTCAGCTGCATCGCCAGGCCCAGCTTGTGGGCGTAGGCGATGGTCTGGGCGTCGGTGCGGCCGAAGATGCCCGACGCCACCTCGCCCACCACGCCCGCCACCAGGTGGCAATAGCGCTGCAGGCCGGCGAAGTCCAGGTAGCGCGTCTGCTCCAGGTCCATCTGGCAGCCGTCGATGACGGCCAGCAGGTGCTCGACGCGGATGTCGTAGTCCTTCACGTGCGGCAGCAGCGCCTTCATCGCTGGGTGCGAGGGCTGGCCGTTGAAGGCGCTCATGACTTCCTTGCGCCACCAGGCCAGCTTGGTCGCGGCCACGCCGGGATCCGACACCTCGTCGACGACATCGTCGACCTCGCGGCAGAACGCGTAGAACGCGGTGATCGCCGCGCGCCGCGGCGGCGGCAGGAAGAGGAAGGCGTAATAGAAGCTCGAGCCGCTGGCGGCGGCCTTCTGCTGGACGTACTGCTCCGGCGTGGAGGCGGCGCCGGCGCTGGCCGTCGCATCGGGGGTCTTGTCGGTCTTGGTGCTCATCGCGCCGTCCCTTCGCGGCGGGTGTTGCTGGGGGTCGCATTCATCGTCAGCGCGCGCCACAGCAACAGGGGCGCGTCGGCGGCGCTGACGGTGGGGCGCCGCAGCAGGGCGGCGAAGCGCATCGCCTGCAGCCTGTCGAGAATGCGAAGGCCGCCTTGTACCACCAAGCGCAGCTCCCAGCCGGCCCGGCCCGGGATCCGGTGGACCAGCGGTGCTCCGTCCGCCATCAGCGCGCGGGCCCAGGCGCAGAGCTCGGCGATCAGCGCCCGCGCCGCCGGACTGTCGCGCAGGGACAGCAGGTCCTGTCCCTCGACGCCGTGACGCCGGCGGTCCTCCAGCGGCGCGTAGATCCGGCCGCGCGGACCGTCGACGGTGAAGTCCTGCCAGAAATTGATCAGCTGCAGCGCCGAGCAGATCGCGTCCGATTGCCTCAGCGCGTCGGCGTCGTCGATGTCGTACAGGTGCAGCAGCAGCCGCCCGACCGGGTTGGCGGAGCGCCGGCAGTAGTCCAGCAGTTCGGCGCGGGTGGCGTAGTCGGTCTTGACCAGGTCCTGCTCGAAGGCGTCGAGGAGGTCCTCCAGCAAGGGCAGCGGCAGCCGATGCTCGGCGATCGCCCGCGCCAGCGGCGCGAACACCCGCGCGGCCCAGCGCGGGGAGGGCGCCCGGCCCGCCGCCACCGCGCGCAGGTCTGCGCGGTAATCGGCGAGGTCGCGCAGTCGCTGGGCGGCGCTGGCGTCGCCTTCGTCGGCGAGGTCGTCGGCGGTGCGCGCGAAGCCGTAGATCGCCATGATCGCGGGACGCAGCGCCGGCGGACACAGCCAGGAAGCGACAGGAAAGTTTTCGTAGTGCTCTATGCTCACGGCCGGCATTCTCCGCTGAGCGGCGATGCCGTTTCCGACAACCTGACGCCCCGATCCCCGCGCCGTTCCCCGGGAACGTCAAGAACCGCAGTACACGAGCAGTACCCCGGCGAACCGTACGCCGTCGGTTTGACACGTCCGGACACGCTGAATACATTACTGACCGGTCAGTCAGTTACTCCGGTGCCCTCCTAGGGGCGCCGCGGCTTTGTCGAGGTGTTCATGCCCCAACGGTCTCTTGTGTCCCTGCCCGCCGCCGCGCCCGGCCTGGCGTCCATCGCGCCGTCCGGGCGTGTTGTTTCCGGAACCTGGGTTGCCGGAACCTGGGGCCGCGCGCTGACCGGCGGCCTGGCGGCGATCGCCGTCCTGGTGCTGGCCGCCTGCGGCAAGCAGGCGCCGCCGCCGGAGCCCGACCGCTACGTGCGCACGCTGGTGCTGACGCCGCAATCGGCCGGCCTGCAGCGCGAGTTCGCCGCCGAAGTCCGTGCCCGCGTCGAGTCGCGGCTGTCCTTCCGCGTCGCCGGCAAGATCCTGGAGCGCCGCGTGGACCTGGGCTCGGTGGTGAAGCCGGGCCAGACGCTGGCGCGCATCGACAGCTCGGACCTGGTGCTCGCGCAGGAGGCGGCCAAGGCCTCGGTGCTGGCGGCCCGGGTGAACCGCGACCAGCTCGGCGCCGATTACCGGCGCTACATCGACCTGCACCGGCAGGGCTTCATCAGCGCGGCCGAACTGGACCGCCGTGATGCCGCCTTCAAGGCCGCGCAGGCGCAATACGAATCGGCGCGCGCGCAATCCGACGTGCAGCGCAACCAGGCGCAGTACTCCAGCCTGGTGGCGGACGCGCCCGGCGTCGTCACCGGCATCGATGCCGAGCCCGGCATGGTCGTGGCCGCCGGCACGCCAGTGGTGCGCGTGGCCAACGACGGCCCGCGGGACATCGTCTTCTCCGTGTCCGAGGACCAGGTCGCGCTGGTGCGCGCCGCCGCGGCGCGGCCCGACGGCCTGAAGGTGCGCCTGTGGACCGACACCAAGGCCGAACCGCAGCCGATCAAGCTGCGCGAGCTGGCCGCCGCCGCCGATCCGGTGACGCGGACCTTCCTGGTGAAGGCCGAACTCAACGACCAGAACGTCCGCCTGGGGCAGACCGCCACGGTGATCCTGACCGGCACGCCGTCGGACAACGCGATCAAGCTGCCGCTGAGCGCGGTGATGGAGTCGCAAGGCAAGAGCGCGGTGCTGCTGCTGGACCCCAAGACCATGACGGTGCAGCCGCGGCCGGTGACCGTCGTCGGCGCGGAAGGCAACGAGCTGGTGGTGCAGGGCCTGGCGCCCGGCATGGAGATCGTGGCCGCCGGCGGCCATGTGCTGACGCCCGGCCAGAAGGTCAAGCGCTTCCGCCCGCCGGGCACGCCGGTCGAGGGCTCGCCTTCGCCCGCGCCGTCCGCCGCCGCGTCTCGCTGATCCTCGGGAGCGCTGAATGAGCAACCCGAGCCGCGCCGGTTTCAACCTCTCGCGCTGGGCGCTGGAGCATGCCCCGCTGACGCGCTACCTGATGGTGGTGCTGATGGTGCTGGGCTTCGCCGCCTACTTCCAGCTGGGCCAGGACGAAGACCCCCCGTTCACCTTTCGCGCGATGGTCGTGCAGGCCTACTGGCCCGGCGCGACGCCGCAGCAGATGGCCGAGCAGGTCACCGACAAGATCGAGCGCACCCTGCAGGAGGTGCCGCATGCCGACAAGATCCGCAGCTACACCAAGCCGGGGGAGTCGCTGACCATCTTCCAGGTGAAGGACAACACCTCGCCGGGCGAGGTGCCCCAGCTCTGGTACACGGTCCGCAAGAAGATCGGCGATCTCAAGCCCACCTTGCCGCAGGGCGTGCTGGGGCCCTTCTTCAACGACGAGTTCGGCGACGTCTACGGCTCCATCTTCGCGCTGTCCTCCGACGGCGGCTTCTCCATCGAGGAGCTGCGCCAGCAGGCCGAGGCGGTGCGCTCCGAGCTGCTGCGCGTGCAGGACGTGGCCAAGGTCGACCTCTTCGGCGTGCAGGCCGAGAAGCTGTTCATCGAGATCTCGCAGAAGCGCCTGGCCGAACTGGGCCTGGACTTCAACCAGGTGGTCTCGCAGCTCAACGCGCAGAACGCGGTCGAGAGCGCCGGCGTCATGGACGCCAGCAGCGCCAACGTGCAGATCCGCATCGAGGGCCAGCTCAATTCCGTCCAGGCGCTGAGCGACTTCCCGATCCGCGGAACCAACCCGACCACCGGCGCCGCCAGCAGCCTGCGCCTGGGCGACATCGCCACGGTGCGCCGCGGTTATGTCGACCCGGCCACGACGATGGTGCGCTTCAACGGCAAGCAGGTCGTGGCCCTGGGCGTGTCGATGGGCAAGGGCGGCGACATCATCGCGCTGGGCAAGGCGCTGCAGGCCACCGTCAAGCGGCTGCAGCAGCAACTGCCCGCCGGCATCACGCTGCAACAGATCCAGGATCAGCCTTCGGCGGTGAAGACCTCGGTCGGCGAGTTCGTCCATGTGCTGATCGAGGCGGTGGTCGTCGTGCTCGGCGTCAGCTTCATCAGCCTGGGCCTGCACACCAAGCCGCTGCGCATCGACGTGTGGCCCGGGCTGGTGGTCGGCATCACGATCCCGCTGGTGCTGGCCATCACCTTCGTCGTGATGTTCTACGCGGGCGTGGGGCTGCACAAGATCTCGCTCGGCTCGCTGATCATCGCGCTCGGCCTGCTGGTCGACGACGCGATCATCGCGGTCGAGATGATGGTGCGCAAGCTCGAGGAGGGCTACGACAAGATGCATGCGGCGACGTACGCCTACGACGCCACCGCCAAGCCGATGCTGACCGGCACGCTGATCACCGCGGTGGGTTTCCTGCCCATCGGCCTGGCCAAGTCCACCGTCGGGGAATACACCTTCGCGATCTTCGCGGTGACCGCCGCGGCGCTGGTGATCTCGTGGATCGTCTCGGTCTACTTCGTGCCCTACCTGGGCGCGCTGCTGCTCAAGACCCGCGCCGGCCATGAAGGCGAGGCCCACGAGGTCTTCGACACGCCGTTCTATAACCGCTTCCGCCGCTGGGTCGCGTGGTGCGTCTACCACCGCTGGAAGACCATCGGCCTCACCATCCTGGTGTTCGTGCTCGGCCTGGCCGGCATGGGCAAGGTGCAGCAGCAGTTCTTCCCGGATTCGAGCCGGCCGGAGATCCTGGTCGACCTGTGGCTGCCCGAAGGCGCCACGATCGAGCAGAGCAACGTCGTGGCCAAGCGCTTCGAGGCTCGCATGGCCAAGGAACCGCTGGTGGGCAGCATCGCGACCTGGGTGGGCTCGGGCGTGCCGCGCTTCTACCTGCCGCTGGACCAGATCCTGCCCAACACCAACGTCAGCCAGGCCATCATCCTGCCCAAGACGCCGGCCGACCGCGAGACCCTGCGCCACAAGCTGCCGCAGATCCTGGCCGAGGAGTTCTCCGAGGTGCGCGGCCGCGTGAAGCTGCTGCCCAACGGGCCGCCGGTGCCGTATCCGGTGCAGTTCCGCATCGCCGGCGACGATCCCGCGCAGCTGCGGATCTACGCCGATCGCGCCAAGGAACAGATGCGCGCCAACCCCAACATGGTGGGCGTCAACGACAACTGGAACGAGGCCATCAAGGTCCTGCGCCTGCAGGTCGACCAGGACAAGGCGCGGGCGTTGGGCGTGACCAGCCAGAGCATCGCCCAGGCGGCGCGCATCCTGGTGTCGGGCACGACGGTGTCGCAGTACCGCGAGGCCGACCGGCTGATCGACATCGTCCTGCGCCAGCCGGTGCAGGAGCGCGACACGCTGTCGGAGCTCGCCAACGCCTACGTGCCCACCGCCTCGGGCCGCTCGGTGCCGCTGACGCAGATCGCCAAGCCCCAGTTCACCTGGGAGCCCGGCGTGATGCACCGCGAGAGCCGCCAGTTCGCGATCACCGTGCAGGGCGACGTCATCGAGGGCCTGCAGGGCGCGACGGTGACCAGCCAGCTCTGGCCTGCGCTCGACGCGATGCAGAAGGAGATGCCCCCCGGCTACTCGATCTCGATCGCCGGCGCGGTGGAGGAAAGCAGCAAGGGCACCGGCTCGATCGCCGCCGGCGTGCCGATCATGCTGTTCATCACCTTCACGCTGCTGATGCTGCAGCTGCACAGCTTCTCGCGGGCGATGCTGGCCTTCCTGACCGGCTTCCTGGGCATCGCCGGCGTGTCGGCCGCGCTGCTGCTGCTGAACCGGCCCTTCGGTTTCGTCGCGCTGCTGGGCGTCATTGCGCTGATGGGCATGATCCAGCGGAACTCCGTCATCCTGATCGACCAGATCGAACAGGACCGCGGCCGCGGCGTGCCACCGGCGCAGGCCATCGTGGAGTCCGCCGTGCGACGGCTGCGTCCGATCGCGCTGACCGCCGCCGCCGCGGTGCTGGCGATGGTGCCGCTGTCGCGCAGCGTGTTCTGGGGCCCGATGGCGGTGGCCATCATGGGCGGCCTGATCGTCGCCACCGTGCTGACGCTGCTGGCGCTGCCGGCGATGTACGCGGCCTGGTTCCGCGTTGAGCGCGACAAGGACGCCGGCATCGCCCCGTCGACGCATTGAACCGGCGAGGCCGGAGGCCCCCAGGCCTCCGGCCTTCGGGGGTTAACCCCCGCCCGGGAGGGGCGGGGGCGGCCGTGGGAATCGGCTGAATCCTTGATTACAATCGCCGGTTTTCCGGATCGCGGACGGCAGGGCCCTGGGCTCTTCTCTCGCATCTCCGAATTACCAAGGGCCCGCCGCGCAGGACTGCGCGCAGCGATCGCGACGAGCCCCCATCACCCGGCGCGGGTGGCGAAATTGGTAGACGCACCAGGTTTAGGTCCTGACGCCTTCACGGGCGTGCCGGTTCGAGTCCGGCCCCGCGCACCACACTTCCAACTGATTCCGAGTCCACTATGGCTGTCACCGTCGAAACTCTCGAAAAGCTCGAACGCCGCATCACGCTCACGCTGGCGGCCGCTGACATCAACACCGAGGTCGAGTCCCGCCTGAAGAAGCTGGCCCGCACCGTCAAGGCCGACGGCTTCCGCCCCGGCAAGGTGCCGATGTCCTTCGTGGCGCAGCGCTACGGCGCGCAGGTGCAGTACGAGGTCGTGAACGACAAGCTGGGCGAGGCCTTCACCGTCGCCGCCAACGAAGCCAAGCTGCGCGTGGCCGGCATGCCCACCATCGCCCAGAAGGACACGGCCGCCGAAGGCGAACTGGCATTCGACGCGACCTTCGAGATCTACCCGGAAGTGAAGATCGCCGACCTGGCCGAGGCCGAGATCGAGCGCGTCGCCGCCGACGTGACCGATGAAGCCATCGACAAGACCGTCGAGATCCTGCGCAAGCAGCGCCGCTCGTTCGCCCAGCGCGGCGCTGCGGACGTGGCCGCCGACGGCGACCGCGTGACCATCGACTTCGAAGGCAAGATCGACGGCGAGCCGTTCGCCGGTGGCAAGGCCGACGGCTTCCAGTTCCTGCTGGGCGAAGGCCAGATGCTCGAGGCCTTCGAGAAGGCCGTGCGCGGCATGAAGGCGGGCGAGTCCAAGACCTTCCCGCTGGCCTTCCCGGCCGATTACCACGGCAAGGACGTCGCCGGCAAGGAAGCCGACTTCCTGGTCACGGTCAAGAAGATCGAGGCCCAGCACCTGCCCGAAGTGAACGAGGCCTTCGCCAAGGCCCTGGGCATCAAGGAAGGCACGGTCGAAGCGCTGCGCGCCGACATCAAGAAGAACCTCGAGCGTGAAGTGAAGTTCCGCGTGCTGGCCAAGAACAAGGGCGCCGCGATGGACGCGCTGGTCGGCAAGGCCGAACTGGACGTGCCCAAGGCGCTGGTCGCCGGCGAAGCCGAGCGCATGGTCGCCAACGCCCGCGAGGACCTGAAGAAGCGCGGCATCAAGGACGCCGACAAGGCCCCGATCCCCGCCGAACTGTTCAACGAGCAGGCCGAGAAGCGCGTGCGCCTGGGCCTGGTCGTGGCCGAGCTGGTCCGTTCGCAGAACCTGCAGGCCAAGCCCGAGCAACTGCAGGCCCACATCGAGGAAATCTCGCAGAGCTACGAGAAGCCGGCGGAAGTCGTGCGCTGGTACCTGTCGGACCGCGAGCGCATGGCCGAGGTCGAAGCCGTCGTGATCGAGAACAACGTCACCGACTTCATCCTGGGCAAGGCCAAGGTCACCGACAAGCAGCTGCCCTTCGATGAGCTGATGGCCACGGCCTGATCGGCCGGCTCGACGCCATCTGCCGCGGGCTTTCCCGGCATCGCCCTTGATTCACCGGGAACTCATCGCCAAGTAAGGCGCCTGGCCGAGAGGCCGGCGCCTTTTTCTTTCCCCGGCGCAGCCGCCGGCGCGATCCCGCTTCGCAGGGCCGCGCGGCGGCAAGGGGATGGAGCGCACGACATAATGGTTTGTCGTGATCTCGAACCAATTCAGAGGATTTCATGAGCGCGCTTGAAACCAGCAACCTGGGCATGGTGCCCATCGTCATCGAACAGTCGGGCCGCGGCGAGCGCGCCTACGACATCTACAGCCGCCTGCTGCGCGAGCGCATCGTTTTCCTGGTCGGCCCGGTGAATGACGCCGTCGCCAACCTCGTCGTCGCGCAGCTGCTGTTCCTGGAAAGCGAGAACCCGGACAAGGAGATCTCGCTGTACATCAACTCGCCGGGCGGCAGTGTCTCGGCGGGCATGTCGATCTACGACACGATGCAGTTCATCAAGCCGCAGGTCTCGACGCTGTGCATGGGCATGGCGGCCTCGATGGGCGCCTTCCTGCTGGCCGCGGGCGAGAAGGGCAAGCGCTTCGCGCTGCCGAACTCCAAGATCATGATCCACCAGCCGCTGGGCGGCGCGCAGGGCCAGGCCACGGACATCGAGATCCACGCCCGCGAGATCCTCAAGACCCGCGAACAGCTCAACCGCATCCTGGCCGAGCGCACCGGGCAGAGCCTGGAGAAGATCCAGGCCGACACCGAGCGGGACTATTTCATGTCGGCCGCCGAGGCGTCGACCTATGGCCTGATCGACCAGGTCATCGAGAAGCGTCCCTGATCGCGACGCGGGATTCAGGCCGCCGCGGTGTCCCGTGGTGGTCGTGGGCCGCGGCCCGGATCCCGCACCATGCGCTTCCTGACGCCGGCGGCGGCGTTCTCCCGTGGAATCCGCTGCCCGGCGATGCCACCGGGAACTGCCGCCGCGGTGCAGCAACTGACCGCCGGTCGAGCGCGCCAACTGACCACTCTTAGGGGCTTTTATCCCCCCAAGGGTGGTGCCGGCAATTGAACTATCATCAATGCAGGCACTCGCCTGTATTCCCCGCAGCCCTCCAGCAGCCCCAGCCCCAGCAGCACTCCCATGGCCGAGAAAAAAGGCAATTCCAGCGAAAAAGTCTTGTACTGCTCCTTCTGCGGCAAGAGCCAGCACGAGGTCAAGAAGCTGATCGCGGGCCCGTCGGTGTTCATCTGCGACGAATGCATCGAGCTGTGCAACGACATCATCCGTGACGAGGTCCCGGCCGAGGCCGCGGCCGGCGGTCGCGCGAGCAAGTCGGACCTGCCCGTGCCCAGCGAGATCAAGACGACGCTGGACCAGTACGTGATCGGCCAGGACGTCGCCAAGCGCACGCTCTCCGTCGCGGTCTACAACCATTACAAGCGGCTGCGCCACGCGGCCGACACCAAGGACGGCGTCGAGCTGTCCAAGAGCAACATCCTGCTGATCGGGCCGACCGGCTCGGGCAAGACGCTGCTGGCCCAGACCCTGGCCCGCGTGCTGAATGTGCCCTTCGTGATCGCCGATGCGACGACGCTGACCGAAGCCGGTTATGTCGGCGAGGACGTCGAGAACATCATCCAGAAGCTGCTCCAGAACTGCAATTACGACGTCGAGCGCGCCCAGCGCGGCATCGTCTACATCGACGAGATCGACAAGATCAGCCGCAAGGCGGACAACCCCTCCATCACCCGCGACGTGTCGGGCGAGGGCGTCCAGCAGGCGCTGCTGAAGCTGGTCGAAGGCACGATGGCCTCGGTCCCCCCGCAGGGCGGCCGCAAACATCCGAACCAGGACTTCCTCCAGATCGACACGACCAACATCCTGTTCATCTGCGGCGGCGCGTTCGACGGCCTCGAGAAGGTCATCCAGAACCGCTCGGAGAAGTCGGGCATCGGCTTCGGCGCCTCGGTCAAGAGCAAGAGCGAGAAGAAGGTCGGCGAACTCTTCCGTGAAGTGGAACCGGGCGACCTGATCAAGTTCGGCCTGATCCCCGAACTGGTGGGCCGCCTGCCGGTGATCGCCACGCTCGGCGAGCTGACCGAGGACGCGCTGGTGCAGATCCTGACCGAGCCGCGCAACGCGCTGGTCAAGCAGTACCAGCAGCTGTTCTCGATGGACGGCGTCGAACTGGAAGTGCGGCCGTCGGCGCTGAGCGCCGTCGCGCGCAAGGCCCTGGCCCGCAAGACGGGCGCCCGCGGCCTGCGTTCGATCGTCGAGCACGCGCTGATCGACACCATGTTCGAATTGCCTTCGCTGGACAGCGTCGCCAAAGTCGTGCTGGACGAGCACAACATCGACGAGGACACCAAGCCGTTGCTGGTCTATCGCGAAACCAAGGCGAGCGCCTGAGGTCGCGATCACACGCCGGGCGATCTGCTTGCCATGACCCCTTGTGGAAGGCAATTGCTCAAAGGCTATTGAACGGCACCTTGTAATTGGTAGCTCGGGCCCTAGATGGGCCTGAGAAAGAGAGGTTTTCATGTCCGGTCATCCGATCCTCCCCGCGGAACCCATCACGCTGCCGCTGCTGCCGCTGCGCGACGTGGTCGTCTTCCCGCACATGGTGATCCCGCTCTTCGTGGGCCGTCCCAAGTCCATCAAGGCCTTGGAAGCGGCGATGGAAGCAGGGCGCCAGATCATGCTGGTCGCGCAGAAGGCCGCCGGCAAGGACGAGCCCAAGCCCGACGACATGTTCGAGATGGGCTGCGTCTCCAGCATCCTGCAGATGCTGAAGCTGCCCGACGGCACGGTGAAGGTGCTGGTCGAGGGCCTGCAGCGCGCCACGACCAACAAGATCGAGGACGGCGAGGAGCACTTCACCGCCGAGGTCCTGCCGATCCCGCCGGAAGCCGACGACCAGCCCGAGGTCGAGGCGCTGCGCCGCGCGGTGACGCAGCAGTTCGACCAGTACGTCAAGCTGAACAAGAAGATTCCGCCCGAGATCCTGACGTCCATCGCCGGCATTGATGACGCCGGTCGCCTGGCCGACACGATCGCCGCGCACCTGCCGCTCAAGCTCGACGCCAAGCAGTCGGTGCTGGACCTGTCCGAAGTGGGCAAGCGGCTGGAGAAGCTGCTGGACCTGCTCGAGCACGAGGTCGACATCCTCCAGGTCGAGAAGCGCATCCGTGGCCGCGTCAAGCGCCAGATGGAAAAGTCGCAGCGCGAGTACTACCTGAACGAACAGGTCAAGGCCATCCAGAAGGAACTGGGCGACGGCGAGGAAGGCGCCGACATGGAGGAGCTGGAGAAGAAGATCCAGGCTGCTCGCATGCCGAAGGAAGCGCGCAAGAAGGCCGAGGCGGAGCTCAAGAAGCTCAAGCTGATGTCGCCGATGTCCGCCGAAGCGACCGTCGTGCGCAACTACATCGACACGCTGGTCAACCTGCCGTGGTCGAAGAAGACCAAGATCAAGCACGACCTGGCCAATGCCGAGGCCGTGCTGAACGAGGACCACTACGGCCTGGACAAGGTCAAGGAACGCATCCTTGAATACCTCGCGGTGCAGCAGCGCGTGGACAAGGTCAAGGCGCCGATCCTGTGCCTGGTCGGGCCTCCTGGCGTGGGCAAGACCTCGCTGGGGCAGTCGGTGGCGCGCGCCACGGGCCGCAAGTTCGTCCGCATGGCGCTGGGCGGCGTGCGCGACGAGGCCGAGATCCGCGGTCACCGCCGCACCTACATCGGCTCGATGCCGGGCAAGGTGCTGCAGAGCCTGTCCAAGGTCGGCACGCGCAATCCGCTGTTCCTGCTCGACGAGATCGACAAGCTGGGCATGGACTTCCGCGGCGACCCGTCGTCGGCGCTGCTGGAGGTGCTGGACCCCGAGCAGAACCACACCTTCGCGGACCACTACATCGAGGTCGACTATGACCTGAGCGATGTGATGTTCGTGGCGACGTCGAACTCGCTGAACATCCCGCCGGCGCTGCTGGACCGGATGGAGGTCATCCGCCTGTCGGGTTACACCGAGGACGAGAAGGTCAACATTGCCCAGCGCTACCTGCTGCCCAAGCAACGCGGCAACAACGGCGTGAAGGAAGAGGAGCTCGAGGTCACCGAGGATGCGATCCGAGGCGTGATCCGCTACTACACGCGGGAAGCCGGCGTGCGTTCGCTCGAACGCGAGGTCTCGAAGATCTGCCGCAAGGTCGTCAAGGGCCTGCAGCTCAAGACCTTCACCGGCAAGGTGGTGGTCACCGAGGACAACCTCAACGAGTTCCTGGGCGTGCGCAAGTACGACTTCGGCCGCGCCGAGAAGAAGAACCAGGTCGGCCAAGTGGTCGGTCTGGCATGGACGGAAGTGGGCGGCGACCTGCTGACCATCGAAGCCACCGCGATGCCGGGCAAGGGCAACATCATCCGCACCGGCTCGCTGGGCGACGTGATGAAGGAATCGGTCGAGGCGGCACGCACGGTGGTGCGGTCGCGGGCGCGCCGCCTGGGCATCAAGGACGAGCTCTTCGAGAAGCGCGACGTGCACATCCACGTGCCCGATGGCGCGACGCCGAAGGACGGCCCGAGCGCGGGCGCCGCGATGACGACGGCCTTCGTGTCGGCGCTGACCGGCATCCCGGTGCGTGCGGACGTGGCGATGACCGGTGAGATCACGCTGCGCGGCGAGGTGACGGCGATCGGTGGCCTGAAGGAGAAGCTCCTGGCGGCCCACCGGGGCGGCATCAAGACCGTGATGATTCCGGAAGAGAACGTCAAGGACCTGCAGGACATTCCCGAGAACGTGAAGAACCAGCTGGAGATCGTCCCGGTCCGCTGGATCGACCGCGTGCTGGAAGTGGCGCTGGAGGCTTATCCGCAGGCGCTGCCGGACGAGGAGGCGGCAACGCCTCCGGCCGAGAAGGTCGCGGAGACCAAGCCGGCCGACGCGACCGGCGATTCGCTGAAGCATTGACCGGCGCTCGTTCGCGAGCCTGATGACAGCGGCGCCTTCGGGCGCCGTTGTTCATTCCGCCGCGCGGGCGGCGAGGGGACCGGTGACGGTCGGGTGAATCGTCCTGGTGTTTGGGCGATCTTCATAAAGAAGTCGCCGAACTCTTGCGAGCGGGTGAAAAACCGTTCTATACTCTCGGCTTCAGCGCAAACGGTGCTGCGACGACAAGGCGAATCGCAAGAGACGCCACGAAGTTGAAGCAGGCAGTGCGTTGAAGACCATGCGGGAATAGCTCAGTTGGTAGAGCGCAACCTTGCCAAGGTTGAGGTCGCGAGTTCGAGCCTCGTTTCCCGCTCCAGGTATTCAAAGGATGGAAGCTCCGGCTTCCATTTTTTATCGGAATCGGACACACCAAATCCGGTTTCAACAGAATCCCGTCCAGGGTTCTGGGGCGCGATAGCAAAGCGGTTATGCCCCGGATTGCAAATCCGGTCAGTCCGGTTCGACTCCGGATCGCGCCTCCAAAGAATGGACATTGCGGGAATAGCTCAGTTGGTAGAGCGCAACCTTGCCAAGGTTGAGGTCGCGAGTTCGAGCCTCGTTTCCCGCTCCACACGACACCAAAGGTCGGTGGGGTGATTCACTCCGCTGCCCTGCGATGCGGGAATAGCTCAGTTGGTAGAGCGCAACCTTGCCAAGGTTGAGGTCGCGAGTTCGAGCCTCGTTTCCCGCTCCAAAAATCTCGAAAAGGGAAGCCTCCGCGGCTTCCCTTTTTTCTTGCCCGGTGGCCCCGATAATGCCCGGTCACTACGACATGGAACTCCGCTCGGAGCCGCCGTGGCCTGGATGGTGAAATCGGTAGACACAGCGGACTTAAAATCCGCCGCCCTCAACCGGCGTACGGGTTCGAGTCCCGTTCCAGGCACCACGCGCATCGCAACGAGCGGTCGCATCGCATGGGCATGTTTGCGCAGGAACTGTTGAACCCGGGCGTTCGCAAACGCGAGGTCCTCGGCTGGTCGATGTACGACTTCGCCAACTCGGGCTACACGACTGTCGTCCTGACCGCCGTCTACAACGCCTATTTCGTCGGCGTGATCGCCCAAGGCCAACCGTCGGCGACGCTGCTCTGGACCGTGCTGATCGCGATTTCCAGCTTCCTGGTGATGGTGACGATGCCCGGGCTGGGCGCCTGGGCCGACGCGCACGGCGCGAAGAAGAAGCTGCTGGGCTTCTGCACCGGCGGTTGCGTGCTCTCGACCGCGGCGCTCGCGGTTTTCGGACCCGATCAGCTGTGGTGGGCGGCGATCGCCGTCGTGCTCTCCAATGTCTTCTTTTCCTATGGCGAATCGCTGATCGCGGCGTTTCTGCCCGAGCTCGCGAGACGCGACGCGCTGGGTCGCGTGTCCGGCTGGGGCTGGGCCTTCGGTTATCTGGGCGGCATGCTCGCGCTGGGGCTGTGCCTGGGTTATGTGCTGAGCGCTCAAGCGCGCGGCGACACCGCCAGCCACTTCGTGCCGGTCACGATGCTCATCACTGCGGGCCTCTACCTGCTGGCCGCGCTGCCCACCTTCCTGTTGCTGCGCGAGCGCGCCGATCCGTGCGCGACACGCCGGGCCGCGCGCATGGGTTCCGGCCTCTCGCAGCTGTGGGCGTCGTGGCAGCGCGCTCGTGCCTATCCGGACTTCCTGCGCCTGCTGGCCTGCGGTACTAGCTACCAGGCCGGCATCGCCGTCGTCATCGCGCTGGCCGCCGTCTACGCCGAGCAGGCGCTCGGCTTCACCCAGGCGCAGACGATGACCCTGGTGTTCCTGGTCAACATCGCTTCGGCTGTCGGCGCGTTCGTGTTCGGTTATTACGAGGACCGCATCGGCCATCAGCCGGCGCTCGCGATCACGCTCGTCGGCTGGATGATCATGGCGCTGCTGGCATTCCTGGCGACCACCGCCTGGCTGTTCTGGATCGCCGCGGTGATCGCGGGCCTGTGCATGGGATCGAGCCAGTCCTGCGGCCGCGCCCTGGCCGGCGCACTCGCGCCGCATGACCGGCTGGCCGAATTCTTCGGCCTGTGGACCTTCGCCACGCGACTGGCCGCGATCATCGGGCCGCTGACCTACGGCGCGGTCACCGTGCTGACGGCGGGCAACCACCGGCTCGCGATCCTGTCCACCGGGGTGTTCTTCGTGCTGGGCTACTGGCTGCTGCGGCGCGTGGACATGACGAGAGGCCTCTCGCGCGCACTGGTCTGAGCACCTCGACGGCGCCCGGCTTCAAGCCGTGGCGCGCGCGGCGACGATGTCACGCCAGCCCAGCGCCTCGCGGGCCAGATGCTGCAGCGGCGCGGGATCGCCGGTGCTCTCGAGCACCACGCACCCCGTCCCCGTCGATGCCAGCCCCAGTCCTTCCCAGACCCGACGGGCCTGGCGCGCGACCGCGTCTTCGATGTTGAGCAAGCGCACCTCCTCGCCCAGCGCCGCCTGGATGCGCGACTGCACGAGCGGATAGTGCGTGCAGCCGAGCAGCACCGTGTCGACGCCGGCCGCGCGCAGCGGCGCGCAGAAGCGCTCGATCAGCGCACCGAGTGCGTCGCTGCCCAGGTCGCCTTGCTCGATCAGGGTGACCAGGCCCGGACAGGGCTGGCTGATGAGCTCGACGTCGCCCGCATGCGCGGCGACCAGCTGCTCGAAGCGTCGACTCGCGATCGTGGCGGTCGTTGCCATCACGCCGATGCGGCCGTTGCGGGTCGCCGCGACGGCGGGCTTCACGCCCGGTTCGATGCCGACGACCGGCCAGTCGGGCCAGCGGTCCCGCATCGCCTGCACCGCGTGCGCGGTGGCGGTGTTGCAGGCCACGACCGCCATCCGCGCGCCGACCTCGCGCAGGCGTTCGGCCACGCGCACGCTGCGTTCGACGATGTATTCGCTGCTGCGGTCGCCGTAAGGCGCGTGCGCGGTGTCGGCGAGGTAGTGCAGCGGCACCTCGGGCAACTGCTCCCGCAGCGCCTTCAGCACCGTCAACCCGCCCACGCCGGAATCGAAGACCCCGATGCAGGGGACGCGCGGCTCGCGTTCGAGGGAGGCGGCGGGGGCGGTGGCGGAGGGCGCTGAACTCAAGATCGTCATCGTGGGGGTGGCGTGTCGGGAGCGGAGTCTAGAGGGATTCCCTCATTCCCGGCCTCCACCCGCTTGGCAGCCGTGAATCGATGGCTAGAATAGAACGATCGTTCGTTTTATTTTCGAGCCGGCGCCGAGGCGGTGCTCGCGGGTCCACGGAGATTCCGGGACGGGAGCAGGGGCGCATGACGGCTGGGAGACACGGGGGCGCCCCGGGGCTCCCATAGAATCGAATTAACGTTAACGTCAATCCAGCTTGGAGTGCTTCGATGAAGGTATTGGTCCCCGTCAAACGAGTCGTCGATTACAACGTCAAGGTGCGCGTCAAGAGTGACGGAACCGGCGTGGACATCGCCAACGTGAAGATGTCCATGAACCCGTTCGACGAGATCGCCGTCGAAGAAGCCGTCCGCCTGAAGGAGAAGGGCGTGGTCACCGAGGTGATCGCCGTCTCCTGCGGCGTCACGCAATGCCAGGAAACGCTGCGCACCGCGATGGCCATCGGCGCCGACCGCGCCATCCTCGTCGAGACCGACGCCGAACTGCAGCCGCTGGCCGTGGCCAAGCTGCTGAAGGCGCTGGTCGACAAGGAACAGCCGCAGCTGGTAATCCTGGGCAAGCAGGCCATCGACGACGACTGCAACCAGACCGGCCAGATGCTGGCCGCGCTGACGGGGCTGCCGCAAGGCACTTTCGCGTCGAAGGTGGAAGTGGCCGACGGCAAGGTCGCGGTGACGCGTGAAGTGGACGGCGGCCTGGAGACGATCAGCCTGACGCTGCCGGCGGTCGTCACGACCGACCTGCGCCTGAACGAGCCGCGCTACGTGACGCTGCCCAACATCATGAAGGCCAAGAAGAAGCCGCTGGACGTGGTCAAGCCGGCCGACCTGGGCGTGGACGTGGCGCCGCGCATCAAGACGCTGTCGGTGGCCGAGCCCCCCAAGCGCAGCGCCGGCATCAAGGTGCCGGACGTGGCCACGCTGGTCACGAAGCTGAAGACCGAGGCCAAGGTCATCTGAGCCCCAGAACAAGATTCGGAGATAAGACATGACCATCCTCGTCATCGCTGAACACGACAACGCCTCGCTCAAGGGCGCCACCCACCACGTCGTCACCGCCGCCGCCGCCATCGGTGGCGACGTGCACGTGCTGGTCGCCGGCTCGAACGCCGGCGCCGCCGCGCAGGCCGCCGCCAAGATTTCGGGCGTCGCCAAGGTGCTGCACGCCGACGGCGCCCAGTTCGCCGACGGCCTGGCCGAGAACGTCGCCGCGCAGGTGATCGCCATCGCCAAGGACTACTCGCACGTCCTGTTCCCGGCCACCGCTGCCGGCAAGAACGTCGCACCGCGCGTGGCCGCGCTGCTGGACGTGGGCCAGGTGAGCGACATCACCAAGGTCGTCTCGGCCGACACCTTCGAGCGTCCGATCTACGCCGGCAACGCGATCGCGACCGTGCAGTCGACCGACTCGGTCAAGGTGATCACCGTCCGCACGACCGGGTTCGATTCGGCGGCCGAAGGCGGCAGCGCCGCGGTCGAATCGCTGACGGCCGTGGCCGACAGCGGCAAGAGCAGCTTCGTCGGCCGCGAGGTCACGAAGAGCGACCGCCCCGAACTGACCGCCGCCAAGATCATCGTGTCGGGTGGCCGCGCGCTGGGCAGCAGCGACAAGTTCAATGAAGTCCTGACCCCGCTGGCCGACAAGCTGAACGCCGCGCTGGGCGCCTCGCGCGCCGCGGTGGACGCGGGCTACGCGCCCAACGACTGGCAGGTCGGCCAGACCGGCAAGATCGTCGCGCCGCAGCTGTACATCGCGGCCGGCATTTCGGGCGCGATCCAGCATCTGGCCGGCATGAAGGACTCCAAGGTGATCGTGGCGATCAACAAGGATCCGGAAGCGCCGATCTTCTCGGTCGCCGACTACGGCCTGGAAGCCGACCTGTTCACGGCCGTTCCTGAACTGGTCAAGGCCCTGTAATCGATCGCTGAGCACCGCGACCGCATCGAACGGTCGCCGACAAGACCAAGGGCGCCCGCCGACGACGCGCGGCGCCCTTTTTTCATCCGGAGACACCCCATGACCTACCGCGCCCCGATCAAGGACATGCTGTTCGACATGCAGGCCCTGGCCGGCCTGCAGACGCTGTCCGAGCAGATTCCCGCGTTCGCCGACCACGGCCTGGACACCGCGCAGGCGGTGCTCGAGGAATCGGCCAAGCTCAACGAGGACGTCATCGCCCCGCTGAACGTGGAAGGCGACAAGAACCCCTCCTACTGGAAGAACGGCGAGGTCTTCGCGACGCCCGGCTTCAAGGAAGCGTTCAAGCAGTACGTCGAGGGCGGCTGGCAGGGGCTGCAGCATCCGGAGGTCTACGGCGGCCAGGGCCTGCCCAAGACGATCGGCGCGGCCTGCGGCGAGATCGTGCAGGCGGCCAACGTCAGCTTCGCGCTGTGCCCGCTGCTGACCGATGGCGCGATCGAGGCGCTGCTGGTGGCGGGCTCCGAGGCGCAGAAGCAGACCTTCATCCCCAAGCTGATCTCCGGCGAGTGGACCGGCACGATGAACCTGACCGAGCCGCAGGCAGGCTCGGACCTGGCGATGGTGCGCACGCGCGCCGAGCCGCAGGGCGACGGCACCTACAAGATCTTCGGCACCAAGATCTTCATCACCTGGGGCGAGCACGACATGGCGGACAACATCGTCCACCTGGTGCTGGCCCGCGTGCCGGGCGCGCCGGAAGGCGTGAAGGGCATCAGCCTGTTCCTGGTGCCCAAGTTCCTGGTCAACGCGGACGGCTCGCTGGGCGCGCGCAATGACGCGCACTGCGTGTCCATCGAGCACAAGCTGGGCATCAAGGCCAGCCCGACCGCAGTGCTGCAATTCGGCGATCACGGCGGTGCCATCGGCACGCTGATCGGCGAGGAGAACCGCGGCCTCGAATACATGTTCATCATGATGAACGCGGCCCGCTTCGGCGTCGGCGTGCAGGGCATCGCGGTGGCGGACCGGGCCTACCAGAAGGCGGTCGAGTACGCGAAGGACCGCGTGCAGTCGCGCCCGGTGGATGGCTCGTCGAAGGACGCGGCCGCGATCATCCACCACCCCGACGTGCGCCGCATGCTGATGACGCAGCGCGCGCTGGTCGAGGGCTGCCGCGCAATGGCGATCGATGCCGCCGCGGCCTACGACATGGCGCATCACCACGAGGACGCCGAGACCCGCCAGCAGGCGCAGGCCTTCTACGAATTCATGGTGCCGCTGGTCAAGGGCTACAGCACCGAGATGAGCCTGGAGGTCACCTCGCTTGGCGTGCAGGTGCACGGCGGCATGGGCTTCATCGAGGAGACCGGCGCGGCGCAGTACTACCGCGACGCGCGCATCCTGCCGATCTACGAAGGCACGACCGCGATCCAGGCCAACGACCTGGTGGGCCGCAAGACGGTGCGCGACGGCGGCGCGTTCGCGCGTTCGGTCGCGGCGCAGGTCGAGGAAACCGAAGGCGCGCTGGCCGCCAGCGGCAGCGCCGACGCGCTGGCGGTGCGGGCGCAGCTCGCGGCGGCGCGCGCGGCCTTCGTCGACGTCGTCGATTTCATCGCCGCCAACGGCAAGGCCAATCCGAATGCCGCCTTCGCCGGCTCGGTGCCCTACCTGATGGTGGGCGGCAACCTGATGGCCGGCTGGCAGCTGGCGCGCTCGCTGCTGGCGGCGCAGGAGCTCAAGGCCGCCGGCCAGGACGTCGCCTTCATGGACGCCAAGATCGCCACCGCGCGCTTCTACGCCGAGCACATCCTGCCGCGCTGCGCCGCGCAGCGCGATGCCGTGGTGAACGGCGCGGGCAGCGTGATGGCGCTGCCGGTCGACGCTTTCTGAGCCGCGTCCCGACCTGATCTCGACGTCCCCGGCGCGACGCGCTCCCGCGCGCGCCGGGGCCACCATGGACGGCAACGATCCGTCGACTTGACCCGAGGAGATTCCGAGGTGGCACTTCCCCCGCTGTTCAACACCCTGCGCCTGCCGGTGATCGGCTCGCCGCTGTTCATCATCAGCAATCCGAAGCTGGTGATCGCGCA
Organism: Mitsuaria sp. BK041; assembly: GCF_014193085.1. Classification (NCBI taxonomy): domain Bacteria; kingdom Pseudomonadati; phylum Pseudomonadota; class Betaproteobacteria; order Burkholderiales; family Sphaerotilaceae; genus Roseateles; species Mitsuaria sp. BK041. The sequence goes on from NZ_JACHYT010000001.1 coordinate 1,126,614, forward strand.
ATGCAAGGCCGGCATCGTCGGCTCGATGCCGGCGCTCAACGCGCGCCCGGCCGAGCTGCTCGAAGATTGGCTGGCCGAGATCACCGAGACCCTGGCCGCGCATGACCGCGCGCATCCGGAGTCGCCGGCGGCGCCGTTCGCGATCAACCAGATCGTGCACAAGAGCAATGACCGGCTCGAGCACGACATGGCCTTGTGCGCCAAGTACAAGGTGCCCATCGTGATCACCTCGCTGGGCGCGCGCGAGGACGTCAATGCCGCGGTGCATGGCTGGGGCGGCATCGTGCTGCACGACATCATCAACAACAAGTTCGCGAGAAAGGCGATCGAGAAGGGCGCCGACGGCCTGATCGCGGTGGCGGCGGGCGCCGGCGGCCATGCAGGCGTCAAGAGCCCGTTCGCGCTGATCCAGGAGATCCGCGAGTGGTTCGACGGTCCGCTGGCGCTGTCGGGCTCGATGGCCAGCGGCGACGCGATCCTGGCGGCGCAGGCGATGGGCGCGGACCTGGCCTACATCGGCTCGGCCTTCATCGCGACCGAGGAGGCGCGTGCCGCCGACGAGTACAAGCAGATGATCGTCGAGAGCAATAGCGACGACATCGTCTACAGCAACCTGTTCACCGGCGTGCACGGCAACTACCTGAAGGGTTCGATCGTGAAGGCGGGGCTCGATCCGGAGAACCTGCCCGAGAGCGACCCGACGAAGATGAACTTCGGCGGCAACGGCGCGAAGGCGTGGAAGGACGTGTGGGGCAGCGGCCAGGGCATCGGCGCGATCCGCGAGGTGCTGCCGGCCGGCGAGCTGGTCGCGCGCTTCGGCCGCGAATACGCGGCGGCACGCCAGCGCCTGGCGCTGGGCTGAGTCCTCGCGCCGCGGGTCGCCCGCCCGACCCCGCGTCAGCGCTGCCGGCGCCCTTGAAGAACGCCCCGCCTGCGGGGCGTTCGCCATTGGGGGAAGGCGGCGTCCTCGCGCGCGCCCTTGCGCTCCCCGGGGGGATCGGCCAACATCGACGCAAAGTCGATCGGGCATGCCTTCAGGGAGGCAGCGTGGGCGAAGTCGAGGCACAGCGCGCCGCGGCCAGCGGCGTCGCGTTGGACGGGGACGAGGCCGGTGATCCGGCGCCTTCCTTTCTTGCGATCCAGCCAGCGGGCCGTCGGGCCCGCCTGCGCGCGTTCGCGACGATGGGGCTGTCCCTGGGCGTCTGCCTGGCGCTGGCGCCATTCGCGAAGCTGCAGCTGCCGGCCATGGCGGCCTTCATCCCGTTGTACGAGGCGGCGCTGGTCCTCAACGACCTGATCACCGCGGCGCTGCTCTATGGCCAATGGCGGATCACGCGCCTGCGCGCGCTGGCGGTGCTGGCCAGCGGCTACCTGTTCACGGCCACCATCACCATCGGCCACGCGCTGTCCTTCCCCGGACTGTTCGCGCCCGGCGGCGTGCTGGGCGCCGGGCCGCAATCGACGGCCTGGATCTACATGTTCTGGCATGGCGGCTTTCCGCTCTTCGTGGTCGTCTACGCCTGGATGCGCCGCGGGACGCCGGCGCCCGATGCCGATGCTGATGCCGATGCCGATGCCGATGCCGCCGGCGAGCGACGCACCGCGGTGCTCGCGACTGCGGCGGCGCTGATCCTCGGCGTCGGCCTGACGGCGCTGGCGACCGCCGGCCACGCGCTGTTGCCGGCGATCATGAGCGGCAACCGCTACACGCCGGCGATGCTGGTGACGGTCGGCACCGTCTGGGTCCTGTGCATCGCCGCGCTGCTGGCGCTGCTGCCACGGCGGCGCGATGCCAGCATGCTGGACCTGGGCCTGATGGTGGTGATGGTGGCCTGGCTGTGCGACATCGCCCTGTCGGCCATGCTCAACGGCGGCCGCTACGACCTGGGCTTCTACGCGGGCCGCATCTATGGCCTGCTGGCCTGCAGCGCGGTGCTGGCGGAACTGCTGTTCGAGAACGCCGTGCTGTACGCGCGCCTGGCGCAGGCGCATGGCCGCGAGCGGCAACGCGCCGCGGAGCTGGCGCTGGCGCGCGACGAGGCGCAGCGGGCCAACGCGTCCAAGAGCCTGTTCCTGGCCAGCATGAGCCACGAGATCCGCACCCCGATGAATGCCGTGATCGGGCTGACCCATCTGGCGCTGCAGGGCCCGCTCGAAGGCCGGCAGCGCGACTATGTCGCCAAGGCCCACACCTCGTCGAAGGCGTTGCTCGCGCTGCTGAATGACATCCTGGACTACTCCAAGGTCGAGGCCGGCAAGATCAGCCTGGAGGCCGAGGAGTTCGGCATCGAGGAGGTGGTGGAGAACGTCGGCGAGCTGTTCTCGGCGCGGTTGGAGGAGACCGGCCTGGACCTGGTCTTCGACATCGACCGGGAAGTGCCACCGCGTGTCGTCGGCGATGCCTTCCGGCTGACGCAGGTGCTGAACAACCTGGTCGGCAACGCGATCAAGTTCACGCCGCGCGGCGAGATCGTGATCCGCGTGGAGCTGATCGAGCGCACGCCCGAGCGCGTCGGCCTGCGGCTGGCGGTGCGCGATACCGGCATCGGCATGAGCCGCGAGACCCGGGAGCGGCTCTTCGAGGCCTTCGCGCAGGGCGAGTCCGGCACCGCGCGCCGCTTCGGCGGCACCGGCCTGGGGCTGGCGATCTGCCGGCGCCTGGTGGCGCTGATGGGCGGCGAGATCGCCGTCGACAGCGAGCTGGGGAGCGGCTCGACCTTCCGCTTCAGCGCCTGGTTCGGACTGACGGCGGCGGGTGAACCGCGGCGCGACCTGCATCGGATCCGCGGCATGCGCGCGCTGGTGATGGACGGACCGCCGACCGAGCGCGAGGCCTGGATCAGCATGCTGTCGAGCTGGCGCTTCCAGGTGAGCGCGGCGGCTTTCGTCGACGACGCGGTCTTCAAGTTCCAGCGCGCCGCGAGCCACGAGCTGCCGTATGAGCTGCTGGTGCTGGACGGCAAGACCGGCGCCGCGGCGGTGCTCGAGAAAGTGGAGACGCTCTGCGCCGAGCGGGGCCTGCCGACGCCGCGCGTGCTGGTGCTGACGGGGCAGCATCACGTCGATGCGCTCGAGCGCGAACTCGGGCCGCGCGAGGGCCTGCAGGTGCTGGTCAAGCCGGTGACGCCGTCCCGGCTGTTCGAGGCGATCGTGCGACTGCAGCATGGCACCGAGGCACCGCGGATCGCGCGTCCGCTGGAAAAGACGCTGGACGAGGCGCTGCGGTCCTTGCGGGGCGCGCAGGTGCTGCTGGTCGAGGACGACCCGGTCAATCAGCAGGTGGCGCAGGCCTTCCTGGAACTGGGCGGCCTGGCGGTGACGATTGCCGGCAACGGGCTGCAGGCGGTGGACCTGGTCCGCGAGCGCGCTTTCGACCTGGTGCTGATGGACATGCAGATGCCGGAGATGAGCGGCATCGAGGCCACCCGCTGCATCCGGCTGCTGCCGCAGGGCGAGAGCCTGCCGATCGTCGCGATGACGGCGGCGGCGATGGACGAGGATCGCCAGGCCTGCCTGGCGGCAGGCATGGACGCCCACATCGGCAAGCCGATCGTGCCGGCCGAGCTGGTGGAGGTGCTGCTGAAGTGGGCTCAGCCACCGAGCCGGGTTGCTGACGGCGTGGCGTGACGACGCCCATCCTGCTACGGGGGGACGGCGACCGGGGCGCGGGGACGAACGCCCGGCAGTCGGGCGAGCTGCGCGTTGCGGGCGCTCCCTCGGCTGTGCCACAGGCCGCGGCCTGATCCCTCGAGGCGGCGGCAGGCGCCGCCGCCTTCGGCGCTCACTTGATCGTCGTGAACCGCGCTTCCGGCCGGTCGTCGGAGCGGTGGGGCGTCGTGACGTTCTTCTTCATCGCCCACGGACGCACCTGGTGGTGCAGCGGGATGAAGAACACCTCGTCGCGGATGCGCACCAGCCCGTCCTTCAGCAGCGCGTTGCGCTTGGCCACGTCGCCCTCGACCTTCGCGGCGTCGATGATCTGGTCGAGCTTGGCGTCGCTCAGCCGGAAGTAGTTGCCGCTGCCGTCCGCGCCACCGACCCGCGTGCGCGCCAGCGACTGCATCGTGTACAGCGCGTCATAGGTGGGCACGCCCCAGCCGTACAGGAACAGTGGGTACTCGAAGGCCTGCAGCTTCGGGCTGAAGGTGCTGAACGACTCCGTCTGCAGGCGCGCCTTGATGCCGACCTTGCTCCACATCGATACCACCGCCAGGCAGATCTCCTCGTCGTTGACGTAGCGGTTGTTGGGGCAGTTCATCGGCACTTCGAAGCCGCCCGGATAACCGGCGTCGGCCAGCAGCTTGCGGGCGCGCTCGGCGTCGACCTTGGTCGGCACGTCGATGTCCGGCGCATTGCCGTTGACGCCCGGCGCGACCATGATGCCGGCGGGCACCGACAGGCCACGCATCGTCGCGCGCTTGATCGCCTCGCGGTCGATGGCCAGCGACATCGCCTCCCGCACCCGCTTGTCCTTGAACGGGTTCTTGCCGGTGATGTTGCTGCCCTTGAGCTGCTCGCTGCCCTGGTCCATGCCGATGAAGATCGTGCGGGTCTCGCTGCCTTCCAGCACCGTCAGCTTGCCGTCGGCCTTCAGGCGGCCCACGTCCTGCGTCGGGATGTCGGACAGCAGGTCCACGTCGCCCGACAGCAGCGCCGCGACGCGCGTGGGGTCGGACTTGATCGGCGTGTAGATCACCTCGTCGACATTGGTCGCGTTCTTCGCGTCCCACCAGTCCTTGTTCTGGACCATCGTGATGCGCTGGTCCGGCTGCCAGCCGGTGATCCGGTACGGGCCCGTGCCGTTGGCGTTGCGCGTGGCGAAGGTCTCTTCCTTGGCCTTGAAGTCGGGCAGGTTGATCGCCTTGTTCTTCTCCGCCCAGGTCTTGCTCATGATGCGGAAGTCGACGAACTGCCGCAGCACGATCGGATTGGGCGCCGACAGGATCACGTCGACGGTGTGGCTGTCGACCTTCTTGATGTCGGCCACGCCGGCCACGAACGGATGCATCGTGCCCACCGGCTGCTTGATGCGGTGGAAGGAGAACACCACGTCGTCGGCGGTGAACGGCGAACCGTCATGGAACTTGACGCCCTTGCGCAGCTCGAAGCGCCAGCTCGTGGGGCCGGTCTGCGTCCACTTGGTGGCCAGCGCGGGCTCGACCTGGTACTGGCGGTCGTACCTGGTCAGGCCCTCGTAGGCATGCATCGAGATCGCGTTGGTCGTGCTGTGGTTCTGCGAATGCGGGTCCAGGGTCAGCACGTCGTTCTGCGCGGCCCAGCGCAGCGGGGCGGCGAGCGCCTCGTGCGCGGGCAGGGCCGCGCCCATCAGGGCGGCGGCCCCGACGGCGGCGGCGGACAGCAACAGGCGCGCGGACCGGATCGGTCCGATGGATTTCCTCGACATGAGCGGTAGCTCCCTTGGCAACGTCGTTAAGCAAACGTGAAGTCGCCTGGATGCTAGCCGCCGGGGCCCGGTCCGGGAGCGAGGTCCACCCTGGGGATTGCCCCAGGGCCGGACCGGAAAACCCAGCCGCCGCGGCCGGTCCTTCAGGACGCGCGCCGGCCCTTCGGCGGCGGGCCGCTCACTTGATCGTCGTGAAGCGCGCCTCGGGCCGATCGTTGGAGCGGTGCAGCGTCTGCAGGTTGGCGCGCATGGCCCACGGCCGCACCTGGTGGTGCAGCGGGATGAAGAGGTATTGATCGCGGATCAGCACCAGGCCGTCGCGCAGCAGCGCATCGCGCTTGGCGGTGTCGCTTTCGCTCTTGGCGGCGTCGATCAGCTTGTCGAGCGCGGGATCGCTGACCTTGGAGAAGTTGAAGCTGCCATCCGCGCCGCCGCTGCGGGTGCGCGCCAGCGCCTGCATCGCGTAGAGCGCGTCGCGCGTGGACACGCCCCAGCCCAGCATGAACAGCGGGGCCTCGAAGCGCTGGAACAGCTGGCTGTGCTGCGACATCGGCTGCGCGGTCAGCCGCGCGGTGATGCCGATCTTGCTCCACATCGACACCACCGCCAGGCAGACCTTCTCGTCGTTGACGTAGCGGTTGTTGGGGCAGTTCAGCGGGACCTCGAAGCCGCTGGGGTAGCCGGCATCGGCGAGCAGCTTCTTCGCCTTGGCGATGTCGGGCGCGCGCGGCTTGTCCAGCGCCGCGTCGTAGCCGTGCACGCCGGGCGCGACCATCAGCGCCGCCGGTACCGACAGCCCGCGCATGATGCTGCGCTTGATGGCCTCGCGGTCGATGGCCAGGGACAGCGCCTCGCGCACGCGCACGTCCTTGAAGGGGTTCTTGCCCTTGACCGACGCGCCGCGCAGTTCGTCGCTGCCCAGGTCCATCGCGAAGAAGATGGTGCGGGTCTCGGGACCGTCGATCGACTTGAGCTTGGCATCGGCCTTGAGCGCGCCGACGTCCTGCGTGGGCACGTCGGTCAGCAGGTCCACGTCGCCCGAGGTCAGCGCCGCGACGCGGGTCGGGTCCGACTTGATCGGGATGTAGCTGACCTCGGTGATGTTGCCCTTGTTCCTGTCCCACCAGCCCTTGTTGATGACCATCGAGACCTTCTGGTCGGGCTGCCACGAGGTGATCTCGTAGGGCCCGGTGCCGGCCGCGTGGCGGCTGGCGTAGTTCTCGTCCTTGGCCTTGTAATCGGCCATCTGCGTGGCCCGGTTCTTCTCGGACCAGGCCTTGCTCATGATCCGGAAGTCGACCAGGTTGCGCAGCAGGATGGGCTGCGGCGAGTCGAGGATCAGGTCGACGGTGAAGTCGTCGACCTTCTTGATTTCCTTGATGCCGGTGACGTAGATCTGCATCGTGCCCTGCGGCTGGCGGACGCGGTCGAAGCTGAAGACCACGTCGTCGGCGGTGAAGGGCGAGCCATCGTGGAACTTCACGCCCTTGCGCAGCTCGAAGCGCACCTGCGTCGGGCTGATCGTCGTCCACTTCGTGGCCAGGCAGGGCTCGATCTCCCACTGCTCGTTGTAGCGGGTCAGGCCCTCGTAGGCATGCTGCAGGATGGCGCTGGTGGTGGTGTGGTCCTGCGAATGCGGATCCAGCGTCAGCACGTCGTTCTGCGCCGCCCAGCGCAGCGGCACCGCGTGGGCGGACGAGGCGGCAAGGGTGATGGCGGTGGTCGCGCCGAGCGCGATCGCCAGGGACAGCGCCGCGTGGGCGCGAGGCAAGCGCGGAGCGCTCGGCAGTCGAGTCATGGGGAACCTCCGATCGAGCCTGGACCAGGCGATGCGCGGACGATGCTATGCCCGGTGGGGCCGGGTGTTGCTTAGCGCTTCTCCGGAGGGGCGGCGTCGACAGGCGGATCGGTATCGATCGCGGCGTCGCAGCCGATGCCGGCGGCGATCATGCGGCGCGCATAGCGGCGGATCAGGCGGTTGACCAGTCCGTCCGGCTGCAATGTGCGCAGGCCCACATAGCGGCTCGGATGCACCAGCATGCCGCAGCGGTACTGGCGGTCGGCGTCGGACCACACCAGCGCGCGGCAGGCGCCTTCGCGCTTGAGGCTCACCAGCATGCCGAGCGGGCAGGGCTCGGCCAGGCAGCACACGCCGCAGCCATTGCAGGGCGCGCCGACGGCGGGCTTGGGCGGGGCCTCGGGCTGGATCCAGATGACGCTGCCGGAGAGGGGGCGGACCATGCGCCACTGTAGACGTGCCGCGTGCGTGAGGGCGGTCGTCGTGTCGCGCACTTCGGTGCGGTTGTCGGCCGGTACCGGCGTCTTTACGTAGACTCGCGTTTCCCCTATCGGGGAAGACCCCTCCCGGGAATCGATCCCGGGAAGACCTTACCGAGGAAGACCCATGAAGAAGATCTCGTTGAAGTGGCTGGTGCTGGCCGCCGGCCTGGTGGCGCTGGGCGCCCAGGCGCAGGAGCGCGTGCGCATCGGTTTCATGAGCCCGATCACCGGCCCGCAGGCCGGCTACGGCACGGACAACCGCGACGGCGCCGCGTTGGCGATCAAGGAACTCAACGCCAAGGGCGTGAAGATCGGCGGCAAGCCGGTGATCTTCGAACTCGATGTCAACGACGACGTCGCCGACCCGCGCCAGGGCGTGCAGGTGGCGCAGGCGCTGGTGGACAAGAAGGTCCGCTTCGTGCTCGGCCCGTACAACTCGGGCGTGACCATGCCGGCCTCGCGGGTGTTCTCCGACGGCGGCGTGATCGTGCTGACGGTGGCCTCCAACCCGCGCATCACGCAGCAGCCCAACCAGTCCAACCTGTTCCGCATCGGCGCGACCGACAACCAGCTCGGCGCCAAGATGGCCGTCTATGCGGCGCAGGACCTGAAGGTCAAGACCGTCGCGGTCATCGACGACCGCACCGCCTACGGCCAGGGCGTCGCCCAGGAGTTCACCGCCCAGGCCACCAAGCTGGGTCTGAAGGTGGTGGCCAAGGAATTCACCAACGACAAGGCGACCGACTTCAGCAGCATCCTGACCGCCGTCAAGGCCGCCAAGCCCGACGCCGTGTTCTACGGCGGCTACTCCGCGCAGGGCGGCCCGATGCTGCGCCAGATGCGCGGCCTGGGCATCACCGCGCCGCTGCTGGGCGGCGACGGCATCTGCTCGACGGAGACCGCGACGCTGTCGCAGATCACGACCGAGCTGAACGCCTACTGCACCCAGGGCGGCGCGCTGATCGACCGCAGCGACAAGGGCAAGAAGTTCCTCGAGAAGTACAAGGCCGAGTTCAAGCGCGATCCGCTGACCTATGCCGCGGCCTTCTACGACGGCGCCTACCTGCTGGCCGGCGCGATGGAGGCGACGCAGTCCACCGATCCGAAGAAGGTCGGCGAGCACCTGGCCAAGTCGAGCTACGCGGGCGTGGCCGGCGAGTACGCGTATGACGAGAAGCACGACCTGAAGTCGTCCGCCGTCACCGTGTTCACCTTCAAGGGCAAGGACGTCGTGCCGCTCAAGAGCCTGTGATCTCTGGCTCCCTCTCCCGCTTGCGGGAGAGGGTAGGGGTGAGGGTCAGCGGCCTTGTCAGGCCTTCACGCCCAGTTCCCGCAGCCGTTCCTCGAGGTACTCGTGGGCGGTGTAGCGGTCCGACAGGACGACGTCCTCGCGCGGATGCAGGAACAGCGGCAGCGATACGCGGCTCTTCTTCGCGCCTTCGCCGGTCGGGTTGACCACGCGGTGCTGCGTCGACGGGTAGTAGCCCTGCGAGGCCTCCTGCAGCATGTCGCCGATGTTGATGATCAGCATGCCGAAGTCGCCGGGCACGTCGACCCACTCGCCATCCTTGCCCTGCACCTGCAGGCCCGGCTCGTTGGCCGCCGGCAGGATGGTCAGCAGGTTGATGTCGCCGTGCGCGGCCGCGCGCAGCGAGCCGGCCGGCTCGTTGCCCGTCAGCGGCGGATACCGCAGCACCCGCAGCAGCGTCAGCCGGCTGTCCTTGATCATGTTGGACAGCGGCTCGCGATAGTTCTTCGCGATCTCGGCCGGCGTGTGCTTCTCCACCCACGACAGCAGCTCCGCCGCCAGGTCATTGGCGATGCGGTAGTAGCGCATCGCATCGTCCTTCAGAGACGCCGGGATGCGCCCCCATGGATAGATGTGGAAGTACTCCTTGATGTCCTTCTGCGTGTGGCCCTTGGCGGTCTCCGAGATCTCGGTGGAGAAGTAGCCGTCCTGCGTCTCCTTGGAGAACGCCAGCTCATGCTTCTCGGTGCCATTGAAATAGGCCAGCCAGTCCGCGTAGATCTTCTCGACCAGGTCCTGGGGCAGGGGGTGATTCACCAGGACGCCGAAGCCTGTCTCGTGCAGGGAGCGGGTGAATTGCTCGGCCGCATCCGCGGCGCGGTAGTCGACGACTCGAACTTGCATGTGGGATCTCCTGTGGTCCCGGGCTGTCCGCCATTCAATGTCGGGGCGGTACGCCAGCGCGAAGTCTACTTCTATGGGCTATTGCATCGCAAACGTTTGTATGGTTTGGGGTGCCGCTCGATTGATTCAAGTCATGGACAGCCCGCACAACAATTGGGCGAACCCGCAACAGCGGCGGTATCAGCGTGGTGCTACAGTCCTGCGCTTGTGACTTCAGGTCCTTCCCGTCCCCTTTTCTGGCAACAGCAAAGGCGGGTCGCAATCCGCCAACCGGTCAAGCCGTGTCGCGGAAGGTTTGTTAACCAGCCGATAGCTCCGGAAGCCGGGGCAGAGGTGAGCGAAAGATGATGCAGCAATACAGCTCGAACTCCTATCTGTTCGGGGGCAATGCCCCCTACGTCGAGGAGATGTACGAGCAGTACCTCGACAACCCGGGCGCCGTGCCCGACAACTGGCGCGCCTACTTCGACGCGCTGCAGCACGTCCCCGCGGTGGACGGCAGCGACAAGCGCGACGTGGCGCATGCGCCGGTGATCGAGTCCTTCGCGCAGCGCGCCAAGGCCAACGCCTTCAACAACCAGGTGTCCTCCGCCGAGCTCGAAGTGGCCGGCAAGCAGGTGCACGTCCAGTCGCTGATCGCCGCGTATCGCACGCTGGGCTCGCGCTGGGCCGACCTGGACCCGCTCAAGCGCACCGAGCGTCCCAAGATTCCCGAGCTGGATCCCGCGTCCTACGGCCTGACCGAGGCCGACATGGACCGCACCTTCAGCGCGACCAACACCTACTTCACCAAGGCCGAGCGCATGACCCTGCGCGAGATCGTGCAGGCCTTGCGTGACACCTACTGCGGCTCCGTTGGCGCCGAGTTCATGCACGTCACCGAGCCGACCGAGAAGCGCTGGTGGCAGGAACGCCTGGAGGCGATCCGCAGCAAGCCGACCTACACGGCCGAGAAGAAGCAGCAGATCCTGGAGCGCCTGACCGCCGCCGAAGGCCTGGAGCGCTACCTGCACACGAAGTACGTCGGCCAGAAGCGCTTCTCGCTGGAAGGCGGCGAGAGCTTCATCGCCTCGATGGACGAGCTGGTCAAGTGCGCCGGCGTCAAGGGCGTGCAGGAGATCGTGATCGGCATGGCCCACCGCGGCCGCCTGAACGTGCTGGTCAACACCCTGGGCAAGATGCCCAAGGACCTGTTCGCCGAGTTCGACCACACCGCCCCCGAGGACCTCCCGTCCGGCGACGTGAAGTACCACCAGGGCTTCTCCAGCGACGTGACCACCCCCGGCGGCCCGGTCCACCTGAGCCTGGCCTTCAACCCGTCGCACCTGGAGATCGTGAACCCGGTCGTCGAGGGCTCGGTCAAGGCCCGCATGGACCGCCGCGGCGACAAGACCGGCGAGCAGGTGCTGCCCGTGCTGGTGCACGGCGACGCGGCCTTCGCCGGCCAGGGCGTCGTGATGGAGACGCTGGCGCTGGCCCAGACCCGCGGCTACTACACCGGCGGCACGGTCCACATCGTCATCAACAACCAGATCGGCTTCACCACCAGCGACCCGCGCGACACCCGCTCGACGCTGTACTGCTCCGACGTCGTCAAGATGATCGAGGCCCCGGTGCTGCACGTGAATGGCGACGATCCGGAAGCGGTCGTGCTGTGCACGCAGCTGGCGCTGGAGTACCGCCAGCAGTTCAAGAAGGACGTGGTCGTCGACATCGTCTGCTTCCGCAAGCTGGGCCACAACGAGCAGGACACGCCGGCGCTGACGCAGCCGCTGATGTACAAGAAGATCGGCCAGCATCCCGGCACGCGCAAGCTGTACGGCGAGAAGCTGGTGGCCCAGGGCGTCCTGGCCGCCGACGGTCCGGACAGTATGGTCAAGGCCTTCCGCGCCGCGATGGACGAAGGCCGTCACACCGTCGACCCGGTGCTGACCAACTTCAAGAGCAAGTACGCCACCGACTGGACCCCGTTCCTCGGCAAGAAGTGGACCGACAGCTGCGACACCGCGCTGCCGGTGGCCGAGTGGAAGCGCCTGTCCGAGAAGATCACCACGCTGCCGGCCGGCTTCAAGGCCCACACGCTGGTGGAGAAGGTCATCGCCGACCGCGCGGCCATGGGCCGCGGCGACATCAACGTCGACTGGGGCATGGGCGAGCACATGGCCTTCGCGTCGCTGGTGGCCTCGGGCTACCCGGTGCGCCTGTCCGGCGAGGACTGCGGCCGTGGCACCTTCACGCACCGCCACGCCGTGCTGCACGACCAGAACCGCGAGCGCTTCGACGAAGGCACCTACATCCCGCTGCAGAACGTCGCGGAAGGCCAGGCCCCGTTCGTCGTGATCGACTCGATCCTGTCGGAAGAGGCGGTGCTGGGCTTCGAGTACGGCTACGCCGCCGCCGATCCGCAGACGCTGACGATCTGGGAAGCCCAGTTCGGCGACTTCGTCAACGGCGCGCAGGTCGTCATCGATCAGTTCATCGCCTCCGGCGAAGTGAAGTGGGGCCGCGCCAACGGCCTGACGATGATGCTGCCGCACGGCTACGAAGGCCAGGGCCCCGAGCACAGCTCGGCCCGCCTGGAGCGCTTCATGCAGCTGGCCGCCGACAACAACATGCAGATCGTCCAGCCGACGAGCGCCTCGCAGATCTTCCATCTGCTGCGCCGCCAGATGCTGCGCATGTTCCGCAAGCCGCTGGTCATCCTGACGCCGAAGTCGCTGCTGCGCGCCAAGGACGCCACCTCGCCGGTGAGCGAGTTCACCAAGGGTGAGTTCCGCACCGTGATCGGCGAAGTGAACGCCGAGATCGACGCCAGCAAGGTCAAGCGCGTGATCGCCTGCTCGGGCAAGGTCGCCTACGACCTGATGAAGGCCCGCGGCGAGAAGAAGGACGTCGCGATCGTGCGCGTGGAGCAGCTGTACCCGTTCCCGCACAAGGCTTTCGCGGCCGAACTCAAGAAGTACCCGAACCTGGCCGAGATCGTGTGGTGCCAGGACGAGCCGCAGAACCAGGGCGCCTGGTTCTTCGTCCAGCACTACATCCACGAGAACATGGCCGACGGCCAGAAGCTCGGTTACGCCGGTCGTCCCGCATCGGCCTCGCCGGCGGTCGGCTACGCCCACCTGCACCAGGAGCAGCAGAAGGCGCTGCTGGAGCAGGCCTTCGGCAAGCTGAAGGGTTTCGTGCTGACCAAGTGAGTCATTGCGGACGCCAAGCGCCGCAATGACACCGGCGCCGTGCGCCGCCTTCGGGGGCGGCCCGGCGACCGGCAGGCGCAAGGCTCCGGTTTACTGAAAAACCGAGAGAACAAACATCATGGCAATCGTTGAAGTCAAAGTCCCCCAACTGTCCGAGTCGGTCGCCGAGGCGACCCTGCTGCAGTGGAAGAAGAAGCCCGGTGAAGCCGTGGCCATCGATGAAATCCTGATCGAGATCGAGACCGACAAGGTCGTGCTCGAAGTGCCGGCGCCGTCCGCCGGCGTGCTGGCCGAGCTGGTCGTCGGCGACGGCGGCACGGTGACCTCGGACCAGGTCATCGCCAAGATCGACTCCGAAGGCAAGGCCGGCGCCGCCGCGCCCGCCGCTGCCGCTCCGGCACCCGCCGCCGCGGCTCCCGCGCCGGCCGCCGCCGCCGCGTCGTCGGACAGCAAGGCCGGCGTCGCGATGCCGGCCGCCGCCAAGCTGATGGCCGACAACAACCTGGCCGCCGGCTCGGTCGCCGGCACCGGCAAGGACGGCCGCGTGACCAAGGGCGACGTGCTGGGCGCGATCGAAGGCGGCGCCAAACCGGCCGCGATCCCCGCTCCGGTGCAGGCCCCGACCGCTCCCGCCGCCAAGCCGCTGCCGGCCGTGGCCGCCCCGGCCGCCGTCAACCTGGGCGACCGCCCGGAACAGCGCGTGCCGATGAGCCGCCTGCGCGCCCGCATCGCCGAGCGCCTGCTGCAGTCGCAATCGACCAACGCCATCCTGACCACGTTCAACGAAGTGAACATGGCCCCGGTGATGGAGCTGCGCAAGAAGTTCCAGGACAGCTTCACCAAGGAGCACGGCACGAAGCTGGGCTTCATGAGCTTCTTCGTCAAGGCCGCGGTCCACGCGCTGAAGAAGTACCCGGTGCTGAACGCCTCGGTCGACGGCAATGACATCGTCTACCACGGCTACTTCGACATCGGCATCGCCGTCGGCTCGCCGCGCGGCCTGGTCGTGCCCATCCTGCGCAACGCGGACCAGATGAGCTTCGCCGACATCGAGAAGAAGATCGCCGAGTTCGGCAAGAAGGCCCAGGAAGGCAAGCTCGGCATCGAAGAGATGACTGGCGGCACCTTCTCGATCTCCAACGGCGGCACCTTCGGCTCGATGCTGTCGACGCCGATCATCAACCCGCCGCAGTCGGCCATCCTGGGCGTGCACGCGACCAAGGACCGCGCCGTCGTCGAGAACGGCCAGATCGTGATCCGCCCGATCAACTACCTGGCGATGTCCTACGACCACCGCATCATCGACGGCCGCGAAGCCGTGCTGGGCCTGGTCGCGATGAAGGATGCGCTGGAAGATCCGGCCCGTCTGCTGTTCGATCTGTAATCCGAGGACGACCACGACATGAGCAAGCAATTCGACGTCGTCGTCATCGGCGGCGGCCCTGGCGGCTACATCGCGGCGATCCGCGCGGCGCAACTGGGCTTCAACGCGGCCTGCATCGACGAGTGGAAGAACGACAAGGGCGGTCCCGCTCCTGGCGGCACCTGCACCAACGTCGGCTGCATCCCGTCCAAGGCCCTGCTGCAGTCCAGCGAGCACTTCGAGCACGCCGGCCACGGCTTCGCCGACCACGGCATCTCGATGAGTGACCTGAAGATCGACATCGCCAAGATGATCGGCCGCAAGGACACCGTCGTGAAGCAGAACAACGACGGCATCCTCTACCTGTTCAAGAAGAACAAGGTCACGTTCTTCCACGGCCGCGGCTCCTTCGTGGCCGCCAAGGACGGCGCCTACGAGATCAAGGTCGCCGGCGCGACGGAAGAGACGATCACGGCCAAGCACGTGATCATCGCCACCGGCTCCAACGCCCGCCAGCTGCCGGGTGCCCCGTTCGACGAGACCAACATCCTGTCGAACGATGGCGCGCTGCGCATCCCGGCCGTGCCCAAGAAGCTGGGCGTGATCGGCTCCGGCGTCATCGGCCTGGAAATGGGCTCGGTGTGGCGCCGCCTGGGCGCGGAAGTGACGATCCTGGAAGCGCTGCCCGCCTTCCTGGGCGCCGCCGACGAGTCCGTCGCCAAGGAAGCCGCCAAGGTCTTCAAGAAGCAGGGCCTGAACATCGAGCTGGGCGTGAAGATCACGTCCGTCGACAACGGCAAGTCCGGCGTGACGGTGAAGTACACCGACGCCAAGGGCGCCGAGCAGACGCTGGCGGTGGACAAGCTGATCGTCTCGATCGGCCGCGTCGCCAACACCATCGGCCTGAACCCGGAAGCCGTCGGCCTGAAGCTCGACGAGCGTGGCGCGGTGGTCGTGGACGACGAGTGCAAGACCAACCTGCCCAATGTCTGGGCGATCGGTGACGTCGTGCGCGGCCCGATGCTGGCGCACAAGGCGGAAGAAGAGGGCGTCGCGGTCGCCGAGCGCATCGCCGGCCAGCACGGTCACGTCAACTTCAACACCATCCCGTGGGTGATCTACACCAGCCCCGAGATCGCGTGGGTCGGTCGCACCGAGCAGCAGCTCAAGGCGGACGGCGTGGCCTACAAGGCGGGCCAGTTCCCGTTCCTGGCCAACGGCCGCGCGCGCGCGCTGGGCGACACGACCGGCTTCGTCAAGTTCCTGGCCGACGCCAAGACCGACGAGATCCTGGGCGTGCACATCATCGGCCCGATGGCCTCGGAGCTGATCTCCGAAGCCGTGGTGGCGATGGAGTTCAAGGCCTCGGCCGAGGACATCGCCCGCATCTGCCACGCTCACCCGTCGCTGAGCGAGGCGACCAAGGAAGCGGCCCTGGCCGTGGACAAGCGCACGCTGAACTTCTGAGCCCAGGCTCGAAGCGCCACGGACGCGCAGGAGAGGGGCGGCGCGAGTCGCCCCTTTTTTCTTGCGCCGACGTGCGCGGGCCCGCCGCCCGAATGCCCGAATGCCCGAACGCGATCCCGATCCCGTGACCTGAACTCCGCCGCATGACCACCGTCACCGAGCTCTACCACCAGACCCTGGCCGAACGCGGCTACACCGCCGACCCGGCCCAGCTGCGCGCCGTGGCCGCGCTGCAGCGCTGCCAGGACGAATGGGCCGCCTACAAGGCGCGGCGCTCCAACGCGGTGACCAAGCTGCTGGTGCGCCCGCCGCTGCCGCGCGGCGTGTACATGTTCGGTGGCGTCGGCCGCGGCAAGAGCTTCCTGATGGACTGCTTCTTCCAGGCGGTGCCGCTGACGCGCAAGACGCGGCTGCACTTCCACGAGTTCATGCGCGAGGTTCACCGCGAGCTGCAGGAACTCAAGGGCATCCAGGATCCGCTGGACGAGCTGGGCAAGCGCATCGCGCGGCGCTTCCGGCTGATCTGCTTCGACGAGTTCCATGTCGCCGACGTCACCGACGCGATGATCCTGTACCGCCTGCTGGATGCGCTGTTCAAGAACCGCGTGTCCATCGTGACGACGTCCAACTTCCATCCCGACGGCCTTTATCCCAACGGCCTGCATCGCGACCGCATCCTGCCGGCGATCGAGCTGCTCAAGGCCAACCTGGAAGTCATCAATGTCGACAACGGCACCGACTACCGGCAGCGCTCGCTGGAGCATGTCGAGCTCTATCACACGCCGCTGAACGCCGACACCGAAGGCGCGCTGACGGCCGCCTTCGAGTCGCTGGCCGAGGCGCGCGACGAGGATCCCGTGCTGCACATCGAGCACCGGGAGATCCGCTCCCGGCGCCGCGCCGGCGGCGTCGTGTGGTTCGACTTCGCCGAGCTTTGCGGCGGCCCCCGCTCGCAGAACGACTACCTGGAGCTGGCGACGCAGTTCCACACGCTGATCCTGTCCAACGTGCCGGCCATGCCGCCGCGGCTGGCCAGCGAGGCGCGCCGCTTCACGCTGCTGGTGGACGTCCTGTACGACCGCCGCGTGAAGCTGATCATCTCGGCGGCGGTGCCGGCCGAGCAGCTCTACACCGAAGGCCCGCTCGCGCACGAGTTCCCGCGCACCGTGTCGCGGCTGCAGGAGATGCAGTCCAAGGAGTACCTCGAACTCGAGCGGCGCGAGGTCGACACGCGCCTGACCTGAGCGCGCGTCCGCGGGCTGCTCTCGCCTCGCCGACCGGGGATGTAGGGAAGTCACGGGCGGCGGCTTCGCCGGCGGGGGCGCCGGCGGATGCGATGATCGCGCCCATGACTTTCCGCTTCGTTCTCGCCGCCGCGTCCAGGGCGCCGATCGCGCTGAATGCGCTGATCTCGCTGATCTCGCTGATCTTGTTGTGTGCCGTGTCCCCGGCCGCCCAGGCCGCGGACATGACCCGTGCCGAGATCGATGCTGCGCGCGCCCGGATCGAGCAGGCCTACCAGTCCCGGGTGAAGGAGTGCAACCAGCGCTTCGTCGTGACTGGCTGCCTGGAGGAGGCGCGGAACGAACGCATCCGGCAGCTGCGGCCGCTGGACCGGGTCGAGCACCAGGTCAATGCGGAGGAGCGTCAGCGCCGCAGCGCCGCGGCCCGTGAGCGGGTCCAGGAGAAGGAACGCGAGGCGGCCCAGGACGAGGCGCGCCGCAAGACCGAATCGGTGCGGGAAGCCGTGCAGCCGGCCTCGGCGCCGGCGGTCCCGGGCGCGCGTACGCCGCGCGCGAATCCCGAGCTGCATCAGCGCCGCGAGGCCCAGCAGGCGGCGGAAGCCAAGGCCGACGCCGCCAAGCGCCGAGAGGCCGCCGCCGAGCGCCGCCAGAAGGCGCAGGAGCGTCAGCGCAAGGCCGGCGAGCTCCAGGTCCGGCAGGCGGAGAAGGCGGCATCCGCCGCCTCCGCGCCGGCGGGCAAGAACAGCAAGCCGCCGGCGGCGCATCTGCCGACGCCGTCGGCCTCGGATATCCGCGCGCTGTCCAAGCGCTGAACGCGCCGGGGCGGGGGCAAGGCGGGAGAGGCACGAGCGCCGCGGAGCGGCGCCGAGCGGGCGTTACTCGAGCGGATCCAGCCGCACGATGGCCAGCGACAGGTTGTCGCCGGTGCCCTTGGCGCGCTGGCGCGCCTTGTTGACCAGCAGTTCGGCGCCGTCGCGCGGCGGCAGGCTGTGCATCACCGTGCCCAGCTCGGCCGGGCTGAAGTAGTGCCACAGGCCGTCGCTGCAGGCCATCAGGCTGTCGCCGTGCTCCAGGCGCTCGATGAAGGACTCGACAGGCGTCGGTTCCTGCACCGTGCCCAGGCAGGCAGTCAGCAGGTTCGACTGCGGATGCACCAGCGCCTCGTCCTCGGTGATCTGGCCCTCGTCCACCAGGCGCTGGACGTAGGACTGGTCCAGCGAGCGCGTGACCATGTTGGGGCCGCGGAAGTGGTAGAGGCGGGAATCGCCGGTGTGGATCCAGAAGCAGCGGCGGTCGGCCGTCAGCAGGTAGGCGGCCAGGGTGCTGTGCGGTTCCTCTTCGGCCGAGATCGCCGTCAGGCGGATCATCAGGTGGGATTCGGAGACGATCTGGCGCAGCAGTTCGGCCTCGTCCTCCTCGCCGGGGACGAAGCGCTCGAACAGCTGCTGGGCGGTCAGGATGACCTGGTCCGCGGCCTTGCGGCCGCCGCTCTTGCCGCCCATGCCGTCGGCGACGATGCCGAGCACGCAGCCGCTCTGGCGGGGATGGGCGATGACCTGGACCTGATCCTGCTGGTACAGACGATCGCCGCGATGGATGCCGGTGGCGGCGCTGAGGCGAAAGCCTGGGGTAGTGCGACTCATCCCAAAACTATAATCGTGCGGCTCGGCGTTCCGGCCGGGTGGTTCCCCGTTTATGGATGAACAACTTCACTCTCCAGCCCGACGTCTGATCGAACTGCGCATCGCGCATGCCGAGCTGGATGGCCGCATCGACGCGTTGATCGGCGCCTCCACGCTGCGCGTGATCGACATCGGCGGCGCAGGCGCCGGCATCGCCGTGCCGCCGGTCGACGAGCTCACGCTGCGCCGGCTGAAGAAGCAGCGCCTGGCCCTGCGCGACGAGATCGCGCGGCTCGAGCGGGCCAGTGATCCCGATGAGCCGGCCTGACCCTCACGAACCCGACACCGACGACTCGACCGACGCCCTGATGGCCGATGCCCGCTGGGGCGCCGCCGAGGCGTCGCCGGCGCTGGCGGCCTCGCGCGCCCGCGCGGCGGCCGAGGAGCTGCGGCCGGGCGAGCTTGAGCAATCGGTGGTCGCCGCCTTCGACACCGACGGTCCGCTGTCGCGCCACGACCCGGCTTATGCGCCGCGCGAGCCGCAGCAGCGCATGGCGCTGGCCGTCGCGCAGGCGATCGCCGGGCGCGACACGCTGGTCGTCGAGGCGGGGACCGGCGTCGGCAAGACCTTCGCGTACCTGGTGCCGGCGCTGCTCAGCGGCGGCCGCACTTTGATCAGCACCGCGACCAAGAGCCTGCAGGACCAGCTCTTCATGCGCGACCTGCCGCGGCTGCTCGACACCTTCGCCTTGCCGCTGCGCGCCGCGTTGCTGAAGGGGCGAGGGAGTTACCTCTGCTTGCACCGACTGCAGCAGGCGCGCCACAGCGCGGAGCTGCCGGATCGCCGGGCGGTCGCGCAGCTCGCGCGCATCGAGCGCTGGGCGCTGAGCACCCACACCGGCGATTTCGCCGAGATCGACGGCCTGGACGAGCGCTCGCCGGTGATCCCGATCGTCAGCTCGACGCGCGACAACTGCCTGGGCACCGATTGCCCGTCCTACCGCGAATGCCACGTCGTGAAGGCGCGGCGCGAGGCGATGGAGGCGGATCTTGTCGTCGTCAACCATCACCTGTTCTTCGCCGACCTGGTCCTGCGCGACAGCGGCGTGGCGGAGTTGCTGCCCAGCGTCGAGGTCGCGATCTTCGACGAGGCGCATCAGCTGCCCGAGGCGGGCCTGAACTTCCTGGGCCGGATGCTGGGCAGCGCGCAGCTGTTCGACTTCGGACGCGACCTGCTGGCACAGGGGCTTGCGCATGCGCGGGGGCTGCAGGAATGGCAGGCGATCGCTGGCGGCGTCGAACGCGCCGCGCGCGCACTGAGGCTGGCCTGCGCCGGCGGACGCGAGCTGCGTGGTGTGCTGAAGCTGCGCTGGAACGAATGCGAGGGCCGGACCGAGTTCGATGCGGCGCTGGGCGAGGTGGCGCGGGCGGTCGAGCTCAGCGTCGACGCGCTGGCGACGGTCATGGAGGTCGGGCCGGATCTGGCGCGGCTGCATGAGCGCGCGGTCGAGCTCTACAAGACGGCGCAGCTGTTCGCACGCGCGCCGGATCCTGGCGCGGTGCGCTGGGTGGATGTCGGCACGCACCAGGTGCGCCTGATCGAGTCGCCGCTGGACATCCGCGAGGCGATGCAGGAGGCGCTCGCGAGCACGCCCAAGGCGTGGATCTTCACCTCGGCGACCTTGGGCGAGGATGATGCGCTCAGCTGGTTCACCGAGCCGGCGGGTCTCGGCGAGGCGCGCACCTTGCGCGTGGGCAGTCCGTTCGACTATGCGGCGCACGCGCGGCTCTACGTGCCGCGGCATTTCCCGAAGCCGTCCGAGCCCGATCACGGCGAATCGGTCGGCTGGCTGGGGGCGCGGCTGGCGGCGCGGCTGGGTGGGCGCACCTTCATCCTGACGACGACCTTGCGCCAGTTGCAGACGGTGGCCGAGGTCCTGCGCCAGCGTTTCGAGGAGGGTGGGCACCGCATCGAGGTGCTGGTCCAGGGCAGCATGCCGAAGCGGCAGTTGCTGCAGCAGTTCATCGACCAGCCCGCCTCGGTGCTGGTGGGGTCGGCGAGCTTCTGGGAGGGCATCGACGTGCCGGGCGACGCCTTGCAGTGCGTGCTGATCGACAAGCTGCCGTTCCCGCCGCCGAACGATCCGCTGGTCGAGGCGCGCGTGGCGCGGCTGGAGTCCGAGGGCCGCAACCCGTTCATGGAGTACTTCGTCGCCGAGGCCGCGATTGCCCTGAAGCAGGGCGCCGGCCGTCTCATCCGAACGGAGTCCGACCGTGGCTTGCTGGTGGTCTGCGACCCGCGGCTGGCTGGCTCGCACTATGGCAAGCGCCTGCGCGAGGCGCTACCTCCGATGACGCAGGTCCCCGACGAGGCCGCCGCGCAGGCGTGGCTCGCCGAGCTCAAGACCTCTCACGACCGCTGACGGCGTCAGCCCTCAAGAGAGACGTCTGCCAGCAAGCGGAAAAGAGAAAAGCCCGCTAGCGAGCGGGCTTCGAGCATTCTTTGCTAGCGCTTGGATCTGGTGGCCAGACGCCCGCCAGACTAGGCGCGAGGGGCCGCCGCATAGCAGCGCTATGCAAGGTCCCGAGCAACGACGTCTGGCGGGTGTCTGGCCACCAGATCACCAGATTTGCCACCAGGCTTTGTCCTTTTGTTTCGCTTTTCCGGTCGTCAGATAGGAGCTATCCGGGAAGCTCGCCACGAGCACGCGGCGGGTGTCGTCGCGCAGCTGGGTCATGCCGAGCTTGTCGTAGCTCTGCATCATCAGGAACAGGGCTTCCTCGAGCGCCGGCGCGTACTGGAACTCCATCAGCGCGGCCTGACCGCGATTGGCCGCCGCGAGATAAGCGCCGCGGTTGTAGTAGTAGCGCGCCACATGCACCTCATACGCCGCGAGGCTGTTGGTGATGTAGTCGATGCGGATGCGGGCGTCCTCGGAGTACTTCGACTCGGGGAACTGCTCGACCAGCTGCTTGAACGCCTGCATCGAGTCGCGCGCCGCCTGCTGGTCGCGCTCGGAGATGTCCTGACGCGCGATGCGACCGAACAGCCCCAGGTCGTCGTTGAAGTTGACCAGGCCCTTCATGTACAGCGCGTAGTCCAGCGCCGGGCTGGACGGGTTGAGCTTGATGAAGCGGTCCAGCACCGTCACGGCCTGCACGCGTTCACCGCTCTTGTAGTTGGCCCAGGCCAGGTCCAGTTGCGCCTGCTGGCCCAGCGTCGTGCCGGCGGCGCGGCCTTCGATGCGTTCCAGCGTCTTGATCGCCCGGTCGTACGAGCCGGAGAGCATGTCCTCCTTGGCCTCTGCGTACAATTTCTCCAGGTTGGCCTGGGAATTCGGGTCCTCCTTGGGGGCCGACGAACAGGCCGCCAGTCCCAGCACGGCGGCAGTCGCGGCGCTCATCGCGGCGCAGCGCCACGCGGCGCGCCAGGTCCCGGACAGCTCGACAGATTCCGCGGTCCGGCGGCGCAACACCCAAGTCTCGATCATGGTCCACAGGGCGCGCGCGACGGCGGCCCTCATCTGAAATTGGAGCGGCGATTATATGGTTCAGGTCGGCCACGACCCGGCGCCCGAGGGCAGGCTTTACCCGCGCGGTGACTCGGGCGAGCCCTCGGGCGGCGAGGGCATCGACGACGCCCAGGACGTCGGCCTCGACGCGCCCGAACGCCGCGAGGCCGAGGCCGGTCGCGACCAGCTCGCGCTGCGCCTGGACAAGTGGCTGGTGCAGCTGGCGCCGGAGTTCTCGCGCAGCCACCTGCAGGGCCTGATCGAGCGCGGCTGCGTCACGCTGGACGGGCAGCTCGTCACCCAGGCGTCGCGCAAGCCCAGGCTGGGCCAGCGCCTGGCCGTCGACCTGGTCCCGACCGAGGAGGCGCTCGCCTTCCGCGCCGAGCCGCTGGATCTGGACATCGTCTTCGAGGATGAACATCTGCTCGCGGTGAACAAGCCCGCCGGCCTGGTCGTGCATCCGGCGGCGGGCAACTGGTCCGGGACGCTGATGAACGGCCTGCTGGCGCATCACGCCAAGGCCGCGACGCTGCCGCGCGCGGGCATCGTGCACCGCCTGGACAAGGACACCTCCGGGCTGATGGTCGTCGGCAAGACGCTGCCGGCGGTGACTGCGCTGGTGCGGATGATCGCGGCGCGCGAGGTCCATCGCGAATACCTCGCCCTGGTCCACGGCCGCACGCCGGACGAATGGATCGTCGAGGCGCCGATCGGGCGCGATCCCCAGTCGCGCACTCGCATGGCGGTGGTCGGCGGCGGCAAGCCGGCGCGCACCGACTTCTTCAAGCTGGCCGAGGGGCAGTGGCAGGACGCCCGCGGCCTGGAACGGACCGTCTCCGCGCTGCATTGCGTGCTGCACTCCGGCCGCACGCACCAGATCCGCGTGCACGCCTCGCATCGCGGCCATCCGCTGGTGTCCGACGCGCTGTACGGCGGCGCCGAGGCCCTGGGCGTGTCGCGGCAGGCGCTGCATGCGGCGCGGCTCGGTTTCGAGCATCCGGTCACCGGCGCGCCGATGCGCTTCGAGGCCCCGTTGCCGCCGGAGCTGGCGTCGGGCTGGCGCGTCGCGGGTTTGCCCGATCCGACGTTCTGAGAGGAGTCCGCGCGCCCGCGCTACAATGCCGACCAATTCTTGCGCGAGAACGTGCGCAAGACGGCGGCGGGGCGGCAGTCGACCTCGTCCGCAGCGCAGGCCGCGGACCGACGCGGCGTCCGTCCCACCGGCCGGGACCGTCCACTGAACGGCGGCCGATGGAGCGAAGAGCTCCCAAGCAAGCAGATCGAACCCGTCCAGCGCGGCCCGTTGCCGCCGCTGGCGCCCAAGATGGCGAAACACACCGATTTGACCGGTCCCGAGGCCGGCGTCATGAGCTGAGCCCATGGACACGCAGGAGGCCAAACGGGTCCTGGAGACGGCGCTGCTGTGCGCGCAGGCGCCGCTGACGCTGCGCGAGATGCGTTCGCTGTTCGTGGACGAGCTCAATGCGGACAGCGTGCGGTCGCTGCTCGACGAGTTGCTGCGCGAGTGGGAAGGGCGGGGCGTCGAGCTGGTCGCGCTGTCCTCCGGCTGGCGCTTCCAGAGCCGGCCCGAGATGCGCGAGCATCTGGACCGGCTGAATCCGGAGAAGCCGCCGAAGTATTCGCGGGCGGTGCTGGAGACGCTGGCGATCATCGCCTACCGTCAACCGGTGACCCGCGGCGACATCGAGGACATCCGCGGCGTGATGGTGGCGGCGCCGATCATCAAGCAGCTCGAGGACCGCAACTGGATCGAGGTCATCGGGCATCGCGAGGCGCCGGGCCGTCCGGCGCTGTTCGCGACGACGAAGCAGTTCCTCGACGACCTGGGGCTGCACTCGCTGGAGCAACTGCCGGCGCTGATCCAGGGCGGCGACCCGACGCCGATCGCCGGGGCGCTGCAGGGCTCGCTGCTCGAGGAGCCGCCCGGCGACGCGGTCGTTGAAGTCGAGCCGGACGGCGCCACCCCGGTGGCCCTGATGGCGGCGGAATCGGCTGGCGTTGAATCGACGGCCGAGGAGTCGATGGCCGACGAATCGACGGCCGACGAATCGAAAGTCGCTGAATCGACGGCGACCGAATCGACGATCGCCGTGGAGGCTGCGGCCGAAGCCGACGATCAGGCATCCGAAGTGCCGGAAGCGGCGGCGCAGGCCGCCATCGAAGACGAATCCAAGCCGGCCGCCTCGCGCGAGCCGGGTGAAGAACCACCGGCCGGGGCGGTCAACCCCGAGCCCACTTGAACGCCCCGGGAAGGGGCCGTGTCCACCGCTGACAAGGTGCAAGCCGACACATGAATTCCAACGAAATCGACGATTCCAAGCCCGACACGCTGACCGCCGCCGCGGACACGCCGTCCGAGGCGCCCGCGAAGCCCAAGCGCACCCGCAAGGCGGCCGCGGCCCCGACGGAGGCTGCCGAGCCCGGCGCCGCGCCCGTGGCCGAGGAGACCCCGAAGCCGCGTGCGCGCCGAAAGACGGCCGCGGCCGTCGACGCGCCGGCTGAGACGGCCCCCGCGGGCGCTGCGGCAGAGACCGCCGAAGCGCCCGCCGCTGACGCCGAGGCGCCCAAGCCCAAGCGCCGCACGACGAAAAAGGCCGCTGAGGCGGCCGAGGCCGCTCCCGCCGCCGGCGCCGAGCCGTCCGCCGCTGTGATGGCCGAGCCGATCCGTCACCTGCCGGTCGCGACCGTCGAGGTGTCGCCGGCACCGGTGTCGCCGGTCGCGGAAGCGGTCGGTGAGCTGGTGTCGCCCGAGACGCGCGGCGCCGGCCCCGTGGGCGGTGACGCCGCCGATGGCGACGCGGGTGGCGATCGTGAAGGGCGTGGCCGCAACCGCCGCCGTCGTGGTCGCGATCGTGATCGCGAGCCCCGCGAGGGTCAGCAGGCGCAGGCCCAGGAGTCCGGCCAGCGCCCCGCGCGCGCGCCGCAAGGCGAGGGCGCTGAAGGTGCCGCCGATCCGGTCGACGACGCCCAGCTGCAGGCCGAGGCCCAGGCGCGCTTCGACGCGCTGGTGTCCGGTGCCTTCGACGCGGATGTCGAAGGCGACGGCGACGTGGCGGAGACGGGCGCGGCGGAAGTCGAGGCCTCCGCCGACGAGGGCGAGACCGGCACCGACGGCCAGCCCGGCAAGCGCGTGCTCGCGCCCGATGCCGATGCGCCCAAGCTGCAGAAGGTGCTGGCGCAGGCAGGCGTCGGCTCCCGGCGCGACATCGAGGACATGATCGCCAAGGGCCAGATCACGGTGAATGGCGAGGTCGCCCATGTCGGCCAGCGCATCTCCTACGGCGACCGCGTCGCGGTGGCCGGCAAGCCGATCAAGGTCCGCATCGCCCCCGTGGCGCCGCGCATCCTGGCGTACCACAAGCCGGTCGGCGAGGTCGTCACCTTCAACGACCCCGAGGGCCGTCCCACCGTCTTCCGCAACCTGCCGCGCCTGCCGCAGGGCAAGTGGCAGTCGGTCGGCCGCCTGGACCTGAACACCGAAGGCCTGCTGCTGTTCACCAACTCCGGTGAACTGGCCAACCAGCTGATGCACCCGCGCTTCGGCGTCGAGCGCGAGTACGCGGTGCGCGTGCTGGGCTCGCTGAGCAAGGAGCAGAAGGACAAGCTGCTGACCGGCGTCGACGTCGACGGCCAGCAGGCCAGCTTCAAGAGCATCGAGGACGGCGGCGGCGAAGGCGTGAACCGCTGGTATCGCGTCGTCATCACCGAAGGCCGCAACCGCGAGGTCCGCAAGCTGTTCGAGAGCGTCGGCCTGGCCGTCAGCCGCCTGATCCGCATCCGCTACGGCACCGTCGTGCTGCCGCGCGGCCTGCGCCGCGGCGTCTACATCGAACTGGGCGACGCCGATGTCCGCGTCATCCGCCAGCTGGCCGGCAACGAGCCGCGCCCGCCGCGCAACAACGACCGCGCCGAGCGTCGCGACAAGCGCCGCAGCGGCAACAGCGGCGGTCCGCGCCCGAGCCGTCCGGAGCCCTCGCGCCAGGAGCAGCGCGGCGAACAGCGCGCCCACCAGCCGCAGCGCCCGCAGCAACAGCAGCAGGAGCGCGAACGCGATCGCCGGCCCCGCAACGAGGACGATGACGACTTCATCCCGAAGCACATCAATCCGCTGGAGCAGACCTTCGACCGTCGCTTCGCCACCGGCAGCAAGCGCATCCCGCAAGGCTTCGGCAAGGGCGGCAGCGATGCGGGCGACCATGGCCGCGGCGGCAACCAGCGCGGCCCGGGCGGCGAGCGCATTCCGGATCCGATGAAGACCTCGATGGGCTACATCGGCGCCGACGCCTTCATCAACCGGGGCGGCAATCGCGGTGGCCGCCGCGGTGGTGGCGGCGGGGGTGGTGGGGGTGGCGGCGGCGGCGGCGGCCGCGGTCGCCGCTGAGCGGGTCAGCCTGCTCGTCGCCCCCGGCGACCCCGTCCGATGACGGGTTGTCACCTGGGGGCTTGACTTCAAGCATTACAATGCCGGGTTTTGCCAAGCCCAAGATTTTCAAGGAAAAGACATGGCCATCGAACGCACCCTCTCCATCATCAAGCCCGATGCCGTGGCCAAGAACGTCATCGGCCAGATCTACTCCCGCTTTGAAGGCGCCGGCCTGAAGATCATCGCCTCGAAGCAGAAGCAGCTGTCGCGCGCCGAAGCCGAAGCGTTCTACGCCGTGCACAAGGCCCGCCCGTTCTTCAACGACCTGGTGAACTTCATGATCTCCGGCCCGGTCCAGATCCAGGTGCTGGAAGGCGAAGGCGCCATCCTGAAGAATCGCGACCTGATGGGCGCCACCGACCCGAAGAAGGCCGAGAAGGGCACCATCCGCGCCGACTTCGCCGACAGCATCGACGCCAACGCGGTGCACGGCTCCGACGCCCCCGAAACCGCCGCCGTGGAAGTCGCCTTCTTCTTCTCCGGCCTGGAAATCAACGCCCGCTGAACCGGGTCAAGCCTCTGACCTCCGGGCCACGAGGCCCTTGAGAAAGAGGAACGCATGATGGACGCGGTCAACCTGCTCGGATTCGATCTGCAAGGCCTGGCCGCGTACTGCGAGCAGCTGGGGGAGAAGCGCTTTCGCGCGACCCAGCTGTTCCGCTGGATCCATCAGAAGGGCGCGTCGGACTTCGCCCAGATGTCCGACCTGGCCAAGTCGCTGCGCGACAAGCTGGCCGGGCGCGCCCACATCACCGCGCTGCCGGTGATCTCCGAACATGTCTCTGCCGACGGCACCATCAAGTGGTTGTTCGACGTCGGCCAGGGCAACGCCGTCGAGGCGGTCTACATCCCCGAGGACGACCGGGCCACGCTGTGCATCTCCAGCCAGGCCGGCTGCGCCGTGGGCTGCCGCTTCTGCTCGACCGGCCATCAGGGCTTCAGCCGCAACCTGGAGACCTGGGAAATCATCGCCCAGCTCTGGCATGCCGAGCACACGCTGCGCCAGCGCCTGGGCAAGGACGAACGCATCATCTCCAACGTCGTGATGATGGGCATGGGCGAGCCGCTGCAGAACTACGCCGCGCTGGTCCCGGCGCTGCGGATGATGCTCGACGACCATGGCTACGGCCTGTCGCGCCGCCGGGTGACGGTGTCGACCTCGGGCGTGGTGCCGATGATCGACCGCCTGCGCGAGGACGCGCCGGTGGCGCTGGCCGTCTCGTTGCACGCGCCCAACGACCCGCTGCGCGACCAGTTGGTGCCGCTCAACCGCAAGTACCCGATCGCGGAACTGCTGGCGAGCTGCAATGCCTATCTGGACAAGGCGCCCCGCGACTTCATCACGTTCGAGTACTGCATGCTCCACGAGGTGAACGACGCGCCGGAGCAGGCCCGCGAGCTGATCGCGCTGCTCAAGGGCAAGGTGCCTTGCAAGCTGAACCTGATCCCGTTCAATCCCTTCCCCGCGTCGGGCCTGAAGCGCAGCTCGAACGAGCGCGTCAAGGCCTTCGCCGACCTGCTCATCCAGGCCGGCATCGTGACCACCGTCCGCAAGACGCGCGGCGACGACATCGATGCCGCCTGCGGCCAGTTGGCCGGCGAAGTGCAGGACCGGACCCGCGTCCATCTGCGCATGGTGCGCGCGCCCGTGGTGGTACAGCGGGACGCGGCATCGGCCGGCACGGCGGCCCCGGCGCCGGCGGCGACTTCTTCCCCCGTCACTCCCGTCACTCCCACAGGCCCACGTCCATGACCGTTCCGTCGCCCGGCTCCGTCTTTCCGCGTCGTTCCGCCCGGACCCTGTCCGTCGTGTTGCTGATCGCCGCGGCCCTGGCCGGGTGCGCGACGACCTCGCCGCAGCAGCAGCAACCGCGGACCGAGAGCGACAAGACGGACAACGACCGCCGGGCCCAGGTGCGGCTGGAGCTGGCCAGCGGCTACTTCGCCCGCGGCCAGTACGAGACCGCGCTGGACGAGGTCAAGCTGGCGATGGCCGCCAAGCCCGACCTGCCCGAGGCGATCAGCCTGCGCAGCCTGATCTACGCCGCGATGGGCGAGTACGCGATGGCCGAGGACGGCTTCAAGCAGCTGCTGGCCCGCGACCGCAACAACGGCGACACGCTGCACAACTACGGCTGGTTCCTGTGCCAGCGCCAGCGTTATGCCGAGGCCTACCAGCAGTTCGAGGCCGCCGTGGCGCTGCCGGCCTATCGCACGCCCGCGCGCACGCTGCTGGCCTGGGGCGCCTGCGAGGCCCGCGAGGGCCGGCTGGTGCCGGCCCAGGCTCACCTGTCCAAGGCCTTCGAGGCCGAGCCCGGCAATCCGACCATCGCGCTGAACCTGGGCGAGGTGCTGTACCGCCAGGGCGAATACGAACGGGCGCGCTTCTACGCCCGCCGCGTCAACAGCAATGTGGAACAGGCGAACGCGGCCAGCCTCTGGCTGGAACTGCGCATCGAGCGCCGCCTGGGCAACGCGGCCAACATGGAAGACCTCGGTCAGCAACTGCGGCGCAAGTATCCGCAGGCGGCCGAGACGCAGGCATTGAACAACGGTCGATTCGATGAATGAGGGACATCGCATGACTCCGACGGCCGCCGACGAGGCGACGCCCGCAGCCGCATCCGCTGCGCCATCCACCTTCGGCCCCAGTTCCGCCGGCGCCGCGCTGCGGCGCGCGCGCGAGGCGCGGGGCCTGCACATCGCCGCCCTGGCCGCGACGCTGAAGGTGCCGCAATCCAAGCTGGAGGCCCTCGAGGCCGACCGCTACCACGAACTGCCCGACGCGACCTTCGCCCGGGCGCTGGCGCGCTCGATGTGCCGCGTGCTGAAGATCGAGGCGGCGCCGGTGCTCGCGATGCTGCCCAGCAGCGGCGCCGAGGCCTCGCTGGACCGCGTCACGCCGGGCCTGAACCAGCCGTTCCGCGAGCGCTCGGTGAGCCAGGAGCCGATGCTCTCGGCCGAGCTGCTGAAGCGCCCGGCGGTGCTCGGCGTGGGTGTGCTGCTGGTCGCCGCGGTGGCCGTGTACGCGATCCCGTCGAGCTGGATCGAGCAGGTGACGGCGCGGTTCCGGTCGGCGCCCGAGTCCTCGACCACCACCGCGACTCCCGGCCCGGGCAGCGCCATCGGCACCGCGCCGGTCGCGACCGACAGCCCCCCGACCAACATCGAAGCCCCGGTGGTGAGCGCCTCCGAGGCCGCGCCGCAGTCCACCGCCAGCGTGTCGACGCTGCCGCCGCAGACCTCCGGCGCCGCGACGACGATCACCGCGCCGTCCCCGGCGCCCGCGACGACGCAGGCCGCCGTCACGACGCCGCCGGCCGCCTCCACCGCCGCTTCAGTCGCCGCAGGGGCCGGCCAGCCGATCCAGGCCGGCGCGCCCGCGCCGGGCACCTCCCCGCTGAAGGTCCGCGCCAGCGCCGAGTCCTGGGTCGAAGTCGTCGACGCCAAGGGCCAGGTGCTGCTGTCCCGGCTGCTGCGTCCGGGCGATCTGGTCGACGTCCACGGCGTCGCGCCGCTGAGATTGCGCGTGGGCAACGTGTCCGGCACGGAACTGGTGTTCCGCGGCCAGCCGGTGGACCTCGCCGCCCGGGCGCGCGACAACGTCGCCCGACTTGAACTGAACTGAACCCGGACCGACGGGCGCCCCGCCAGCCGTACCCCTTTCGCATGAGCGCCGCATGATGGACAAGCCAGACACTCCCGATTCCGCCGCCGCCGACCTGTCGGACCTGATCGCCGCCGCCGCGCCCGCCGCGCGCCGCTCGCGCCAGGCCCAGGTGCGCTGGGGCAGCCGCATCGTCACCATCGGTGGCGACGCGCCGGTGCGCGTCCAGTCGATGACCAACACCGACACGGTCGACGTCATCGAGACCGCCATCCAGGTCAAGGAACTGGCGCAGGCGGGCTCGGAGCTGGTCCGCATCACCGTCAACACGCCCGAGGCCGCCGACGCCGTGCCGCACATCCGCGAGCAGCTCGACCGCATGGGCATCGACGTGCCGCTGGTGGGCGACTTCCACTACAACGGCCACCGCCTGCTGAGCGAGCATCCGGCGATGGCGCAGGCGCTGTCCAAGTACCGGATCAATCCCGGCAACGTCGGCAAGGGCGACAAGAAGGACCGCCAGTTCGCGCAGATGATCGAGGCGGCCATGCAGTACGACAAGGTCGTGCGCATCGGCGTCAACTGGGGCAGCCTGGACCAGGAACTGCTCGCCCAGATGATGGACGACAACGCCAGGCGCGCGCAGCCCTGGGACGGCAAGCAGGTCATGTACCAGGCGCTGATCCAGTCGGCGCTGTCGTCGGCGTCCTATGCCCGCGAGCTGGGCATGAATCCGGACAACATCATCATCAGCTGCAAGGTCAGCGGCGTGCAGGATCTGATCTCGGTCTACCGTGCGCTGAGCAAGCGCTGCGACTACGCGCTGCACCTGGGCCTGACCGAAGCCGGCATGGGCACCAAGGGCACGGTGGCCTCGGCCGCGGCGCTGTCGGTGCTGCTGCAGGAAGGCATCGGCGACACCATCCGCGTCTCGCTGACACCGCAGCCCGGCGAGTCGCGCACGCAGGAAGTGGTCGTCGCGCTGGAGATCCTGCAGTCGCTGGGTCTGCGCGCGTTCAACCCGAGCGTCACCGCCTGCCCCGGCTGCGGCCGCACCACCAGCACCACCTTCCAGGAACTGGCCAAGCAGATCGACGATTTCCTGCGCGCCCAGATGCCGGTCTGGCGCGAGAAGTACCCCGGCGTCGAGAACATGAAGGTCGCCGTGATGGGCTGCATCGTCAACGGCCCGGGCGAGAGCAAGCATGCCGACATCGGCATCAGCCTGCCGGGCAACGGCGAGGCGCCGGCGGCGCCCGTCTTCATCGACGGCGAGAAGGCGCTGACCCTGCGCGGCGACAACATCGCCGGCGAGTTCCACGCCCTGGTCGAGACCTACATCGAAAAGCGCTACGGCGCGAGCACCACCACCGCATGAGCAAGAACATCCAGGCCGTGAAGGGGATGAACGACATCCTCCCGGCCAGCGTCGACCGCAAGGACAAACTGCCGAGCAGCCAGCTGTGGAGCTGGTTCGAGACCACGCTGCGCGGCGTGCTGCAGCGCTACGGCTACCAGTACATGCTGACCCCGATCGTCGAGCCGACCGCCCTGTTCGTGCGCGGCCTGGGCGAGGTGACCGACATCGTCGAGAAGGAGATGTACTCCTTCACCGACAGCATGAACGGCGACCAGCTGACGCTGCGCCCCGAGGCCACCGCCGGCATCGTGCGCGCGATGGTCGAGCACAACGCGCTGTACAACGGCCCGCTGCGCCTGTGGACGCTGGGCCCGATGTTCCGCCACGAGCGCCCGCAGAAGGGCCGCTACCGCCAGTTCAACCAGCTGGACGTCGAGGCGCTGGGCTTCGCCGGCCCGGACGTGGACGCCGAGATCATCCTGATGGTCCGCCGCCTATGGCAGGAACTGGGCCTGGTGGTCGGCCAGCATGTGCGCCTGGAGCTGAACTCGCTGGGCCAGCCGGAGGAGCGCGCCGCGCACCGCGCCGCGCTGATCGCCTACCTGGAAGGCCATGCCGACAAGCTCGACGAGGACGGCAAGCGCCGCCTGCACAGCAATCCGCTGCGCATCCTCGACACCAAGAACCCGGCGATGCAGGACGTGGTCGAGGCCGCGCCCAAGCTGATGGACTTCCTGGGCGAGGCCAGCCTGGCGCACTTCAACGCGGTGCGCGCGATCCTCGACGCGGCCGGCCTGGAATACCGCATCAACACGCGCCTGGTGCGCGGCATGGACTACTACAACCTGACCGTGTTCGAGTGGGTCACCGACCAGCTCGGCTCGCAGGGCACGGTCTGCGGTGGCGGTCGCTACGACGGGCTGTTCGAGCAGCTCGGCGGCAAGCCCACGCCCGCGGTCGGCTTCGGCCTGGGCATCGAGCGGCTGCTGCTGCTGATCGACGAGCTGGGCCTGGCGGTGCCGTCCTCGGCGCCGGATGCCTACGCGATCCTGCCCGACGCCTCGGCGCTCGCCCAGGCCATGCCGGTGCTGGAAGCGCTGCGCGCCGAAGGCGTCGCGGTGCAGATGCATGCCGGCGGCGGCTCGTTCAAGTCGCAGTTCAAGAAGGCCGACGCCTCGGGCGCCCGCTTCGCGCTGGTGTTCGGCGCCGATGAACTCGCCCGGGGCGAGGTCGCGGTCAAGCCCCTGCGCGGCGACGGCGAGCAGGTGACACGTCCGCTTAACACGGCGGCTGCGTGGGCAGCCGATCTGCGCACCGCATAATCGCGGCTTCGCCGGGGTGCCCGAGGAGGGCGCCGCCGGCCGCATTCAGCAACTTCCCCCAGCCGGCCGACGCTCGCGCCGGGCCGGCTTCGACCCTCAACCGACGGACCCACACTCGCACATGGCGGCTCATCTCGATCTCGAAGAACAGGAACAGCTGGAGCAGCTCAAGGCGTTCTGGAAGCGCTGGGGCAATGCGATCACCTGGCTGCTGACGCTGGTGCTGGTGGCCTACGCCGGCTGGACCGGCTGGAACTACTGGCAGCGCAACGAGGCCGCCAAGGCCGGCGCGATGTTCAGCGAGCTGGAACGCGCGGTCCAGGCCGGCGACCTGGGCAAGGGCGCCGCCGTCTTCGGCACGCTGAAGCAGGACTTCGCCTCCACCGGCTACACGGCGCAGGCCGCGCTGATGACCGCCAAACTGCAGCTGGACAAGGAGAAGGCCGACGACGCGCGCGCCACGCTGACCTGGGCGGTGGCCAATGCCAAGGGCGAGGCCTACCGCGACCTGGCCCGCCTGAGACTGGCGGCGCTGCAGATGGACGCCAAGCAGTACGACGAAGCCGCCAAGACGCTGGACGGCGTCAAGAGCGCCGACTTCGCGCCGCTGGCGGCCGACCGCCGCGGCGACCTGGCGCTGCTGCAGAACAAGCCCGATGTCGCCAAGACCGAGTTCAAGAAGGCGTATGACGGCATGGACAAGCAGCTGGACTACCGTCGCCTGCTGGAAGTGAAGCTGGCCAGCCTGGGCGTGGCGGTGGGTGGCGATGCCGCCGCCGCGGGAGCCGCGCAATGACGGCCCGCGTCACCCTGGGCGCGCTGAGCCGGGCGCTGCTGCTGGGCGGCGTCGCGATGACGCTGGGCGCCTGCTCGCTGTTCAGCAGCTCGAACGCGCCCAAGCCGGCGCCGCTGGAGAACATCACCCCGTCGCTGCAGGCCCGTGTGGCCTGGGAAGCGCGGGTGGACAGCGTCAAGTTCCCGCTGACCATCACCGCGGTGAACGACCGCTTCGTCGTGGGCGGGTCGGACGGCGTGATCAGCGCGATCTCCGCCAC
Organism: Mitsuaria sp. BK041; assembly: GCF_014193085.1. NCBI lineage: Bacteria > Pseudomonadati > Pseudomonadota > Betaproteobacteria > Burkholderiales > Sphaerotilaceae > Roseateles > Mitsuaria sp. BK041. The sequence goes on from NZ_JACHYT010000001.1 coordinate 1,160,643, forward strand.
CGACGGCACCACGCTCTGGCGCGCCGACATCGGCAAGGGCCTGAGCGCCGGCGTCGGCAGCGATGGCCGTTTCGCCGCCGCCGTGACGCGCGAGAACGAGCTGGTCGTCACCGAGGGCGACAGGATCCTGTGGCGCAAGACGCTGACGACGCCGGTGATCACCGCGCCGTTCGTTGCCGGCGAGCGCGTGTTCGTGCTGACGCTGGACCGCGCGGCGCTGGCCTTCGACGCGGCTGACGGCCGTCGCCTGTGGGAGCTGCGCCGTCCGGGCGAGCCGCTGACGCTGCAGCAGGCCGGCGTGATCGGTGCCTACCAGAACACGCTGCTGGTGGGGCAGGGCTCCCGCCTGGCGGGTGTCGACCCGACCCGCGGCCTGCTGATGTGGGAAGCGACCATCGCCAACCCGCGCGGCACCAACGAGGTCGAGCGCCTGGCCGACCTGGTCGGCCCGATGGCCCGCGACAACGAGGTGTTCTGCGCCCGCGCGTTCCAGTCGGCCGTCGCCTGCGTCAACGGCGAGCGCGGCAACACCATCTGGACCCGCAACAACGCCGGCCTGCGCGGCGTGGGCGCCGACGCGACGATCGTCGTCGGTGGCGACGCCTCGGACCGGCTGACCGCCTGGGGCACGCGCAGCGGCGACGTCGTCTGGACCGCCGACCAATTCCAGAACCGCAAGCTCAGCGCACCGCTGGTGACCGACAAGTCGGTCATCGTCGGCGACAGCGAGGGCTATGTGCACTTCCTGTCCAAGGACAAGGGCCAGACCGTGCAGCGCCTGCAGACCGACAGCTCCGGCATCGCCGCGGCGCCGGTGCAGCTCGGCGGCACGGTGCTGGTCGCCACCCGCAGCGGACGCCTGTTCGCGCTGCGCCAAGACTGATATGAAACCTGTGATCGCCCTGGTGGGCCGCCCCAACGTGGGCAAGTCCACGCTGTTCAACCGGATGACGAAGAGCCGCGACGCCATCGTCGCGGACTTCGCCGGTCTCACGCGCGATCGCCATTACGGCGACGGGCGCCTGGGCGATCGCGAGTTCATCGTCATCGACACCGGCGGTTTCGAGCCCGATAGCTCCACCGGCATCGTCAAGGAGATGGCCAAGCAGACCCGCCAGGCCGTGGCCGAGGCGGATGCCGTCATCTTCGTGCTGGACGTGCGCACCGGCCTGGCCGGCCAGGACCAGGACATCGGCCGCTACCTGCGCCAGTGCAACAAGCGCGTCTTTGTCGCGGTCAACAAGGCCGAGGGCATGAGCGACAGCCCGCTGCTGGCCGAGTTCCATGAACTGGGCATGGGCGAGCCGCATCCGGTCTCGGCCGCGCACGGGCAGGGCATCCGCTCGCTGCTGGAAGCCGTGCTGGACAGCTTCGAGGCGCCCGCCGAGGACGAGGCCTTCGAAGGCGAGGGTGCGGAAGAGGACGAGTCCAAGGCCATCCGCCTGGCGGTCGCCGGCCGGCCCAACGTCGGCAAGAGCACGCTGATCAACACCTGGCTGGGCGAGGAGCGCCTGGTCGCCTTCGACATGCCCGGCACGACGCGCGACGCCATCAGCGTCGACTTCGAGCGCAACGGCCAGAAGTTCAAGCTGATCGACACCGCCGGCCTGCGCCGCAAGGGCAAGGTGTTCGAGGCGATCGAAAAGTTCTCGGTCGTCAAGACGCTGCAGGCGATCGCCGACGCCAACGTGGTGCTGCTGCTGATCGACGCGACGCAGGGCGTCACCGACCAGGATGCCCACATCGCCGGCTACGTCCTGGACAGCGGCCGCGCCGTGGTGGTCGCGATCAACAAGTGGGACGCGATCGACAGCTACCAGCGCGAAACCATCGAACGCCAGATCCTGACCCGTCTTGGTTTCCTGCGCTTCGCCCCCATCCTGAAGATTTCCGCGCTGAAGCGGCAGGGCCTGGGCCCGCTGTGGAAGGCGCTGGCGGATGCCTATTCGTCGGCCTATCGCAAGATGACGACGCCGGTGCTGACCCGTCTCATCCAGGAGGCGGTGCAGCACCAGCAGCCGCAGCGGGCGGGGATCTCGCGTCCGAAGCTGCGCTACGCGCACCAGGGCGGGATGAATCCCCCGATCGTCGTCATTCACGGGAATGCGCTGGACGGCGTCAGCGACGTCTACAAGCGCTACCTGGAAGGGCGCATCCGCGACCACTACAAGCTGGTGGGCACGCCGCTGCGGATCGAGCTGCGGTCCTCGAAGAACCCGTTCGCCGAAACCTGAGTTCGCGGCCGTCCGGGGAAACCCGGTGCTGTGATAAGGTCCGGGCTTCCAACACCACTCTCACAACACGGAGCATATCGTGAGCAACAAAGGACAACTCTTGCAAGACCCCTTCCTGAACCTGCTGCGCAAGGAGCATGTTCCTGTGAGCATCTACCTTGTGAACGGCATCAAGCTGCAAGGCCACATCGAGTCCTTTGACCAGTACGTGGTGCTGCTGCGCAATACGGTGACGCAGATGGTCTACAAGCACGCCATCTCCACGGTGGTCCCCGGCCGCGCCGTGAACTTCCACGCCGGCGAGAGCAACGACGCCAGCTGACGCTGATTGACCAAACAAGACCCCACCCATTCGACGCCGCCCCCCGAGGCGGCGCGCGCCATTCTGGTGGGGGTCGATCTGGGCCGCGACGTGGCCTTCGACCCCACCCTCGACGAACTCGCGCTGCTGGCCGAGTCGGCCGGTGACACGCCGGTCGCCCGGATCGTGGCCAAGCGCAAGGCGCCCGACGCGGCGCTGTTCGTCGGATCCGGCAAGGCCGACGAGATCAAGCTGATGGTGGACGCGCTGGGCGCGCACACCGTGCTGTTCGACCAGGCCATCTCCCCCGCCCAACAACGCAACCTGGAACGCCACCTCGGCGTGCCCGTGGCCGACCGCACCGCGCTGATCCTGGAGATCTTCGCCGCGCGCGCCCAGAGCTTCGAGGGCAAGCTGCAGGTCGAGCTGGCGCGGCTCCAGTACCTCGCCACGCGCCTGGTGCGCCGCTGGAGCCACCTGGAGCGCCAGAGCGGCGGTATCGGCATGCGCGGCGGCCCCGGCGAGCGCCAGATCGAACTGGACCGCCGGATGATCGACGACCGCATCAAGTCGATCAAGGAACGCCTCAAGAAGGTCGAGCGCCAGCGCTCCACGCAGCGCCGCGCCCGCGCCCGCAACGGGGTGTTCCGCGTCTCGCTGGTGGGCTACACCAATGCCGGCAAGAGCACGCTGTTCAATGCCCTGACCAAGGCCAGGACCTACGCGGCCAACCAGCTCTTCGCCACGCTGGACACGACGACGCGTTCGCTCTACCTCGAGGAGGCGGGCACCAGCGTCTCGTTGTCCGACACCGTCGGCTTCATCCGCGACCTGCCGCACAAGCTGGTCGAGGCGTTCAAGGCCACGCTGCAGGAGGCCGCGGATGCCGACCTGCTGCTGCACGTGGTCGACGCCGCCAGCCCGGTGCTGACCGAGCAGATGGAGGAGGTCGAGCGGGTGCTCGCCGAGATCGGCGCGCAGCACATTCCGCAGATCCTCGTCTACAACAAGCTGGACCTGCTCGAGCCCACGCAGCGCCCGCGCCAGCTGCAGGACTGGCTGACGCGCATCGGCGGCGAGCACGGCGGCCAGCGCCTGCCCCGCGTCTTCGTCAGCGCGGCGCAGGGCGAGGGTCTGGACGAACTGCGCGCGATGATCGCCTCGTTGATGCAGGCCGAGCCGGTGCCCGAGTACGCCGGCCAGGCGCTCGAGGAGGCCGATGGGGCCGACGGGAACGATGATCCCGAGGTCTCCGGAAAACCGGCGTCGGCTGACGGAGATGACGGTGACGACGGCACCTTGAACGATCAAGACCTGACCCAAGCTCGGACAGTCCCGCAGGATGATCCGCAGGGGCGCACAGGCTGAGAACGCTGCGCAATGCCCGATACTCGCAACAAGACTTCCTCATCAGGATGCGTATGAATCAAGACGATCGCCTGTCCGCCGCTGGCGGCGGACGTGGCCCGCAGGGTGGAGCCCGTGGCCTGCGCCGCTGGGTGGGGCTCTGGATGAGCAATGGCCGCAACGAAGGCCCGCCCGATCTGGACGAGCTGTGGCGCGATTTCAACCGCAAGCTCTCGCGCCTGTTCGGCGGCCGCGGCGGCAATGACGGCAACGGTCCGGCCGGCAGCGGCGGCGGTAGCCCGCAGCCCGACATGAAGGGCGCCGGCATCGGCGTTGGCCTGGTGGTCGGCGTGGTGGTGCTGGGCTGGCTGGCCAGCGGCGTGTTCATCGTCCAGGAAGGCCAGCAGGGCGTCATCACGTCCTTCGGCAAGTACAGCCGCACCGTCGATGCCGGCATCCAGTACCGCCTGCCGTATCCGTTCCAGGCGCACGAGGTGGTGTCGTTCACGCAGCTGCAGTCCGTCGAGGTCGGCCGCAATTCGGTCGGCCAGGCATCGGGCCTGCGGGATTCGTCGATGCTGACGCAGGACGAGAACATCATCGACATCCGCTTCACCGTGCAGTACCGGCTGAAGGATGCGCGCGACTACCTCTTCGAGAACTTCAACACCGACGAGGCCGTCAACCAGGCGTCCGAATCCGCGGTGCGCGAGATCGTCGGCCGCAGCAACATGGACTCGGTGCTGTACGAGCAGCGCGACGCGATCGCGATCGACCTGGCCAAGTCCATCCAGGCGCAACTGGACCGGCTCAAGACTGGCATCCAGATCGTCAACGTCAACGTCAGCAGCGTGCAGCCGCCCGAGCAGGTGCAGGCCGCCTTCGACGATGCCTTCCGGGCCAACGCCGACCGCGAGCGCCTGAAGAACGAAGGCGAGGCCTATGCCAACGACGTGATCCCCCGCGCGCAGGGCCAGGCGGCCCGCCTGCGCGAGGATGCCGAGGCCTACCGCGCCCGCGTCGTCTCGTTCGCCGAGGGTGACGCGCAGCGCTTCAAGTCGGTGCTGGCCGAGTACCAGAAGGCGCCGGCCGTCACCCGCGACCGCCTCTACATCGACACGATGCAGCAGGTCTATTCCCGCGTGACCAAGGTGATGGTGGACGCCAGGAGCGGTTCCAACCTGCTGTACCTGCCGCTGGACAAGCTGATGCAGCAGACGCAGCCCGGCGGCACGGTCACGACCACGGCGCCCACGCCGGTGGTGCCGACCGATCCGGCGACCTCGGGCGCCTCGTCGCTGGGCAGCGATCCGCGCTCGCGCGACAGCATGCGCAGCCGCGACCGCGACGGCCGTTGATCGACAGGGAGCCCACAACAATGAATCGCATCGTCTCCGTCGTCGTCGGCCTGTTGATCCTGTTCATGATCGCCAGTTCGACGCTGTTCGTCGTCGACCAGCGCCAGTTCGCGGTCGTCTATTCGCTGGGCGAGATCAAGGAAGTGATCACCGAGCCCGGCCTGAAGTTCAAGCTGCCGCCGCCGCTGCAGAACGTGGTCTTCCTGGACCGCCGCGTGCAGACGCTGGACGCGGCCGATCCGCGCCCCATCTTCACCGCCGAGAAGAAGAGCCTGGTCATCGACTGGCTGGTGAAGTGGCGCATCGTCGACTCGCGCCAGTACATCCGCAACAGCGGCACGCAGCTGCGCAACCTGGAAACCCGCCTGAGCCCGATCGTGCAGGCCGCGCTCAACGAGGAAGTGACCAAGCGCACCGTGCGCGCGGTGCTGGCCACCGAGCGCGAGAAGGTCATGCAGGATGTGCGCAAGCGCCTCGAGGAAGAAGCCAAGCAGTTCGGCATCGAAATCGTCGACGTGCGGGTCAAGCGGGTCGACTTCGCCGCCAACATCACCGAGTCGGTCTACAACCGCATGAAGTCGGAACGCGCCCGCGTCGCCAACGAACTGCGTTCGACCGGCGCGGCCGAGGGCGAGAAGATCAAGGCCGATGCCGACAAGCAGCGCGAGATCATCACCGCCGAGGCCTACCGAGACGCGCAGAAGATCATGGGCGAGGGCGATGCCAAGGCGTCGGCGCTGTACTCGGAATCCTTCGGTCGCGATCCCCAGTTCGCGCAGTTCTATCGCTCGCTGGATGCGTACCAGCGCTCGTTCAAGGGCAAGGGCGACGTGATGGTGCTGGACCCGTCGAGCCAGTTCTTCAACGCGATGCGCACCGGCGGCCCGGGCGCGCCGGCGGCGGCTCCGAAGAAGTGATCCCGGGCGGGCCGGTCGGCCCGCCCGTTCGCCATCGAGCTGACCGGCCACGGCCGGGGAGGGCGGTCTCGTCATGAGCGGCGACAAGTGGCTGGCGGCGCTGGCGCTGCTGCTGATCATGGAAGGGCTGATGCCCTTCCTGAATCCTGGCGCCTGGCGGCAGCTGTTCGCCCGGCTGCTGGCGATGAGTGACGGCCAGCTGAGGTTCCTCGGGCTGGCCAGCCTCGCCTGCGGCGCGCTGCTGCTGTTGCTGCTTTGACGCGCTCCCGAAGCGCTCGAAGCATCCCAAATGGGCAGCCCGTCACGAAGGCTCGGTGAATCGTTGGCGAATCCGCGCCGGGCCCCCGCGTGAGGGGCTCGGAGGTCGAGGTTCGCCGCGACCCCGGTACAATGCCGTTTTTAACCCCCTCCCTGAACGTCCATGGCCTCTGCTTGGCTGCTGCCCGAGCACATTGCTGACGTCCTGCCCTCCCAGGCCCGCCGCATCGAAGAACTGCGCCGCGAGTTGCTGGACATGGCGCGGACCTACGGTTGCGAGCTGGTGATGCCTCCGATGCTGGAGCATCTCGACTCGCTGCTTTCCGGCACCGGTCAGGCGCTGGACCTCAAGACCTTCAAGCTCGTCGACCAGCTCTCCGGTCGCAGCCTGGGCCTGCGCGCCGACACCACGCCGCAGGTCGCGCGCATCGATGCCCACCTCCTGAACCGCGCCGGCGTGACGCGCCTGTGCTACTGCGGTCCGGTGCTGCACACCCGCGCCGAAGGCCTGACTGCGACGCGCGAGCCGCTGCAGTTCGGCGTCGAGATCTACGGCCATGCCGGGCTCGAGGCCGACCTGGAGGCGCAGGAACTGGCCATCGACGCGATGCAGCGCGCCGGCCTGACGCAGCTGGTGCTGGACCTCGGCGACGCGCGCCTGGTGCGTGGCGTGCTGGGCGATCACGCCTTGAGCGAGGACCGCCTGAATGCGCTGGTGGCCGCCATGGCCGCCAAGGACGCGGCCGGCGTGGCGGCGTTCTCCAACGAACTCCCGGACGACGTCGTCACCGCGCTGCAGACGCTGCTGCGCCTGTACGGCGGTGTCGAGGTGCTGGCCGACGCGCGCCGCGCGCTGCCGGCCAATGCGCTGGTCACGGCTGCACTGGACGACCTGGAGTGGTTGATCCGTCACCTGCGCGCGGCCTATCCCGACGTGCGCATCGGCGTGGACCTCGCCGACCTGCCGGGCTTCGGCTACTACAGCGGCGTGCGTTTCGCGCTGTACGCGGTGGGCGGCACCGATGCCGTCCTGCGCGGCGGCCGCTACGACGAGGTGGGGGCGGTCTTCGGCCGTCGCCGTCCGGCGGTCGGCTTCAGCCTGGACCTGAAGACGCTGGTGGGGCTGATTCCCGCCACCTCGCTGCGGGCCGCGGTGCGTGCCCCCTGGGGCGAGGATCCCGACCTGCGCGCGGCCGTCCGTCGCCTGCGCGAGCAGGGCGAAACCGTGGTCTGCGTGCTGCCGGGCCACGAACAAGAGAACGACGAGTTCGAATGCGACCGCGAGCTGGTTCAGGCCGGCGGTCAATGGGTGCTGCGATCGCTCTGAGCGACGCGATCCGCCCCTCCACCCCCTCAACCTCAATTCATCGGAAGAACGTCATGCAAAGCAGTGAGATCGCGCGCGGCCGCAACGTGGTGGTCGTCGGCACCCAGTGGGGTGACGAAGGCAAGGGCAAGGTCGTCGACTGGCTGACCGATCACGCCCAGGGCGTGGTGCGCTTCCAGGGCGGTCACAACGCCGGCCACACGCTGGTCATCAAGGGCGTGAAGACGGCGCTGCAGCTGATCCCCTCGGGCATCATGCGCGACGGCGTCGCCTGCTACATCGGCAATGGCGTGGTGCTGGATCCGACCCACCTGCTGTCGGAGATCGAGCGCCTGGAGAAGGCCGGCGTCGAGGTGCGTTCGCGCCTGTACATCAGCGAGTCCTGCCCGCTGATCCTGCCCTTCCACGTCGAGGTCGACCGCGCCCGCGAGGCGCTGCGCGAGAGCAGCGGCAGCGGCAAGATCGGCACGACCGGCAAGGGCATCGGCCCGGCCTACGAAGACAAGGTCGCCCGCCGCGCGCTGCGTGTGCAGGACCTGAAGCATCCGGAGCGTTTCGCCAAGAAGCTCAAGGAACTGATCGATCTGCACAACGTCGCGCTGACCGGCTACCTGAATGCGAAGGCGCTGGAGTTCCAGCCGATCTTCGACCATGCGATGGCGCTGGCGGAGCAGATCAAGCCGATGATGGCCGACGTCGGCTACATGCTGCACAAGGCGCATCTGCGCGGCGACAACATCCTGTTCGAAGGCGCGCAGGGCACGCTGCTGGACATCGACCACGGCACCTATCCGTATGTCACCTCGAGCAACTGCGTTGCCGGCAACGCCGCCGCGGGCGCGGGTGTGGGGCCGCAGATGCTGCATTACATGCTGGGCATCACGAAGGCCTATGCGACCCGCGTCGGTTCGGGCCCGTTCCCGACCGAGCTGGACTGGGAAACGCCCGGCACGGTGGGTCACCACCTGTCGACGGTCGGCCAGGAGCGCGGCACGGTCACCGGCCGTGCGCGCCGCTGCGGCTGGATCGATGCCGCCGCGCTGAAGCGCTCGATCATCATCAACGGCATCAGCGGCCTGTGCCTGACGAAGCTGGACGTGCTCGACGGCCTGGCTGAGATCAACATGTGCGTGGGCTATGAGCTCGACGGCAAGCAGCTCGACATCCTGCCGCTGGACGGCGACGACATCGCCGCGTGCAAGCCCATCTACGAAGTCTTCCCCGGCTGGACCGAATCGACCTTCGGCATCACCCGCTGGGAGCAACTGCCGGAGAACGCGCGCAACTACCTGAAGCGCGTGGAAGCGGTGATCGGCGCGCCGATCGCCATGGTGTCCACCGGCCCCGACCGCGAGCACACCATCCTGCTGCAGCACCCGTTCCAGGGTTGAGCGATCGCTCGAGCCCTGTTGTATTCCGTCTTATCCAGACCTGATCCATTCTTCGCTGAGGAGCCTCCCCCATGCTGACCGACGACGGCAAACATCTGTACGTGTCCTGGGATGAATACCATTTGCTGATCGAACGCCTGGCGCTGAAGGTGCACGCCTCCGGCTGGGAGTTCGACCAGATCCTGTGCCTGGCGCGTGGCGGCATGCGTCCGGGGGATGTGCTGTCGCGGGTGTTCGACAAGCCGCTGGGCATCATGTCCACCAGCTCTTATCGGGCCGAGGCGGGGACGATCCAGGGGCGGTTGGATATCGCCAAGTACATCACCATGCCCAAGGGTGAACTGGCCGGGAGAGTGCTGCTGGTGGACGACCTGGCGGACTCTGGCGTGACGCTGAAGGCGGTCGTGGAGCGGCTGCGGGGCATGCCGGCGATCAGCGAGCTGCGCTCGGCCGTGATCTGGACGAAGAGCGTGTCGGAGTACACGCCCGACTATTACGTTGAGATGCTGGAAACCAGCCCGTGGATCCATCAGCCGTTCGAGGATTACGACGCGCTGCGGCCAGATGCGCTGGCGAAGAAATTCGCGATCTGATGAGGGAAGGGCTGACGGATGTCGGCCCTTTTCGTTTGGGGGTTGCCGCAAGGGCGCCGCGCTCGCTGCCACCGCAGGAGAGGACTCGGTCACGCTTTGCGCGACCCCGGTTTGGACCAACGGTCCAAACCATTCGAGTCCTCCCGTGATGTCCACCGGACATCACTTCCTGGGCGGAAGAATGAGAAAAGCCGGCTCATGGCCGGCTTTTCAGAATTGGTGCCCAGGAGAGGACTCGAACCTCCACGGAGTTACCCGCTAGTACCTGAAACTAGTGCGTCTACCAATTCCGCCACCTGGGCAAGGTCAAAAGCCAACTTCTCGAAAAACTCAGCTCAAGCGACTTTGCAGTATTCTTGAGCCTTCAGTTTCTTCGAAACGCCAAACGGCTTCTGCGTTTCAGGAAAGACAAGGATTCTATTATCAAAAACTTCAAGAACGCAAGCCCCCAGAGCCATCCGCTGATGGGGGAGATCGAAGGCACGGTTCAAGGTCACCGGGATGGGCACGGATTCCTGATGCCCGACGACGGCCAGCCCGACGTTTACCTCTCCTCGCAGGAAATGCACGCCGTGATGCACGGCGATCGCCTGCGGGTGCGCGTTGTGCGCTTCGACAAGCGCAACCGCCCCGAAGGCCGCGTGCTGGAGATCCTGGAGCGCCGCAAGAAGCCCATCATCGGCCGGCTGCTGCTGGAGTCGGGCATCTGGCTCGTCGCGCCCGAAGACAAGCGTTATGGCCAGGACATCCTGGTCCCGAAGAACGCGATCGCCAACGCCACCGCCGGCCAGATCGTCGCGGTCGAGCTGACCGAACCGCCGTCGCTGTACTCGCAGCCGGTCGGCCGGGTGACCGAAGTGCTGGGCGAGATCGACGACCCCGGCATGGAGATCGAGATCGCCGTGCGCAAGTACGAGGTCCCGCACGCCTTCAGCTCCGACACGCTGCAGCAGGCCGCGAAGCTGCCGGACCGCGTCCGCGCGGTCGACATGAAGCACCGCATCGACCTGCGCGACGTGGCGCTGGTGACCATCGACGGCGAGGACGCGCGCGACTTCGACGACGCCGTCTATTGCGAACCCCACAAGCAGGGCAGAGGCAAGACCGCCTTCAAGGGCTGGCGCCTGCTGGTGGCGATCGCCGACGTCAGCCATTACGTCAAGCCCGGCGAGCCGCTGGACCGCGACGCCTATGAGCGCGCGACCTCGGTCTACTTCCCGCGCCGCGTGATCCCCATGCTGCCGGAGAAGCTCTCCAACGGGCTGTGCTCGCTGAATCCGGAGCAGGACCGCCTGTCCATGGTCTGCGACATGCTGGTCACCGAGGCCGGCGAACTGCACGCCTACCAGTTCTATCCCGCGGTCATCAACTCGCATGCGCGCTTCACCTACACCGAGGTGGCGGCGATCCTGGGCAACACCCATGGCCCCGAGGCCCACAAGCGCCAGGCGCTGGTGCCGCACCTGCTGCACCTGCACGAGGTCTACCGCGCGCTGCTGTCGCAGCGGGCCAAGCGCGGCGCGGTGGACTTCGAGACCACCGAGACCCAGATCGTCTGCGACGACAACGGCCGCATCGAGAAGATCGTGCCGCGCACCCGCAACGAGGCGCACCGGCTGATCGAGGAGGCGATGCTCGCCGCCAACGTCTGCGCGGCCGACTTCATCGCCGGCGGCAAGCACGCGTCGCTGTATCGCGTCCACGAGGGCCCGACGCCGGAGAAGCGCGGCACGCTGCAGGCCTACCTGCGCACGCTGGGCATCGGCATGGGCATCAGCGACGATCCCACGCCGGGCGAATTCCAGGCGATCGCCCAGGCGACCAAGGACCGTCCCGACGCCCAGCAGATCCACACGATGCTGCTGCGCTCGATGCAGCAGGCGATCTACACGCCGTTCAACTCGGGCCACTTCGGCCTCGCGTACCAGGCCTACACGCACTTCACCAGCCCGATCCGGCGTTATCCGGACCTGCTGGTGCACCGCGTGATCAAGGCCCTGCTCGGGACGAAGAAGTACGCCCTGGACGCGCACAAGATGGAAGCGGCCAACCCGCTGCCCAAGCGACCGGGCAAGGCCGCGCCGAAGATCCCGAACCCGGGCCTGGCATCGACCGAGCTCGAGCGCTGGGAGGTGGTCGGCGCGCACTGCAGCGCCAACGAGCGCCGCGCCGACGAGGCCTCTCGCGATGTCGAGGCCTGGCTGAAGTGCCGCTACATGCGCGACCACCTGGGCGAGGAGTTCGCCGGCACCGTCAGCGCGGTGACGAGCTTCGGCCTGTTCGTGCAGCTCGACGCGATGTACGTCGAGGGCCTGATCCACATCACCGAGCTCGGGGGCGAGTACTTCCGCTTCGACGAGGTCCGCCAGGAACTGCGGGGCGAGCGCACCGGCATCCGTTATGCCACCGGCGCGCGCGTGCAGGTGCAGGTCAGCCGCGTCGACCTGGACGGCCGCAAGATCGACTTCCGCCTGGTGCGCGAGCAGGACGAGCACCGCCTGCTGCGCGGCGCCCACCGCGACAAGTTCGGCGACAAGCGGGGTGACGGCAAGGGGCCGGCGCGCAAGCAGGACAAGCGCGCCGAGCAGCGTGCCCGGCGTGAAGCCGCGGCCGCGCCCGCCGCGACGGTCGAGCCGATGCCGCTGCCGCCGCCGGACCCGCCCACGGCGGTCGATGCGCTCGAGCGCATCGAGCAGGCCGACCGCGTGCTGAAGGCCGAGCGCCGCAAGTCGGAACGCGCGACCAAGGGCGCGTCGGCGCATCCGGTCAAGGCGGCCAAGCGCACGGCGCGCGGCGCGGCGAAGTCGGTCGCCGCGAAGGGCAGCGGCGCCCCCGCGGCCAAGACGACGCGTCGCAAGCGAGGCGCCTGACGGAAGATCACCCGCTTCGAGCGGGACGACACGAGGCCTGGCATTGCCAGGCCTTCGTCGTTGTGGGCGCGCGGCTACGCTGCCCGGGCGTGCAGCGCGGCCATCGCGGCCACGAGGTCTGCGGCGAGCATCGGGCCGGCGTGGCCTTCCGCGGCGGCACCGTGCCAGGCGACGGCCGCCGTGGCGAGATCGTGTGGCGAGACCTCCGGCGACTGCGCCCACATGCCGCCGATCCAGCCGGCCAGCACATCGCCGCTGCCCGCCGTCGCCAGCGCCGACGAGCCGGTGCTGTTGATCGACAAGGGCTGCGCCGCCGAAGCGACGACGCTGCCCGAGCCCTTCAGCACCACCGTCGCGCCGAAGCGCTGCGCGAGCTGCGCGGCGGCCGCGAGCCGGTCGGCCTGCACGTCGGCGGCTGACGTCAGTCCGAGCAGGCGGGCGGCTTCCAGCGGATGGGGCGTCAGGAGGGTCGACCAGCCATGGGCGGCGCGACGGCGCAGCGAGGCCTGCAGCGATTCATCGCCGGCCACGAGGTTGAGCGCGTCGGCATCGAGCACGACGTGGCGTGCGCCATGCAGCACGGTCGAGAGCGCCGGCGCGATCGCCGTCCCGCCGCCGCAGCCGCACACCGCGACGACGTCCCGCCAGGCTTCGGCGGGAGCGCTCCAGCGCGCGAAGTCCCAATGCATCAGCTCCGGCCGGGCCGGCCAGGCCAGGCCGTCGTCATCGGGCAGCGCCGCGTAGACACGCCCGGCGCCGGCCGCGAGCGCGGAGGTGGCTGCGAGCCACGCGGCGCCGCGCATCGTCGGCGCCCCGCCGAGCACGACCACGTCGCCATGCCGCCCCTTGTGGCTCGAGGCCGACCGGCGGAAATCGCGCTGCCAGCGCGCGATGCGCTCACGGCCGAAGAGCGTGGCGGGCGCTTGCGCGACGGCGCCCTCGGCCGGCGCCTCGCCGAGGTCATCGAACCACAGGCGCCCGGCGAGCGCGCGCCCTTCGCCGGTGAACAGCCCGGTCTTGAGTGTCAGGAAGGTCAGCGTGTGGTCGGCCTCGACCACGTCGGCGCCCAGCGGCTGGCCCGTGCGCGCGTCGAGCCCGCTCGGCAGGTCCACGGAAAGCACCAGGGCGCCAGCACTGCGCAAGGCGGCGATGGCCTGGATCGCTTCGACGAACGCGCCGTCGGGCGCGCGGTTCGCGCCAAGGCCGAGGAGGGCATCGATGACCAAGTCGGCATCGTGTGGCAGCGGGGCGAGGTCGGTGAGCGGCGTCAAGCCAGCGGCACGAGCGCCGTCGAGCGCATGGGCCGCATCGGTGCCCGGGCGCGGTTCAGCCCCGATGAGACGCAGGTCGACGCGCCATCCGCGTGCCGCGAGATGCCGGGCCGCGATGAGGCCGTCGCCGCCGTTGTTGCCGGGGCCGGCGATGACGACGGCGTGGCGGCCGAGCGGTCGCAGCGCCAGCGCGAGTCGGGCGACCGCCAGGCCGGCTCGTTCGATCAGCGTGTGGGGCGGGTGGCGCGAGAGCGCGGCCGACTCGATGCGTCGACTCGACGCCGCATCGTGCAAGGGCTGCGCGAGGGAGAGGGGGAGGACGGGCCGCATGGCGCCGACTCTAGCGCTTCGGGCCCCGGAGCGTGGCGAGGCGGGGCGCCGCCAGACGCTTCCGCGTCGATGGTCAGCGCAGCCGGCCGGGCTCCAGCAGCGCGGCGTCGATGCCCGGGTCCTGCTTCGCCAGCCGGGCCGAGATCAATTGCGCCGCGGCGCCGGCCATGGTCCAGCCATGCTCGCCGTGGCCGATGTTGAGCCAGACGCCGGGCAGGCCCGACTCGCCGATCAGCGGCAGCTCGTCGGGCAGCAGCAGCCGCGCGGTCTTCCAGCGCTGTTGTCCGCCGGCCAGCAGCGCGCCGGGGAACCAGTCATGCGCCGCCTGGTGCAACGCGCCCATCGACTGGCCGTCGGGCTGCGACGAGGCGCCGCCGAGCTCATTGGCGCCGCCCACGCGCACGCGCTGCCCCAGCCGGGTGAGGCTGACGCCGAGGCTCATGTCGACCACGGTGGCGCGCGGCCCCAGGTCCGGGTGCGCTTCCAGCTGCCGCAGCGGTGCCGTGATCGTGTGGGTGTGGACCGTCCCCCAGGGCAGCTTCAGGCCCTGCGCCGCGAGCAGCGGCGCCGCGCCCTTGCCCGCGCACACCAGCACCGCGTCCACGCGCACCGGCTCGCCGGCCGCGACGTGCACCGCGGGCGAGCTGCCCGGCTCGACGCGCAGCACGTCGGTGTTGAAGTGCCAGCGCACGCCCAGCCGCTGTGCCTCCACCCGCAGCGCCTGGCTGAACTGGCGCGCGTTGGCGGCCTCGTCCTGCGTCAGCAGGATGCCGCCGTGCAGCGGCGTTTCGGCGTTGAGTCCGGGTTCCTGCGCGCGGCATCCCTCGGCATCGAGCTCACGATGCGGCACCTGCCGCTCCTGCAGCCGGGCGAGCAGCGCCGCCGCGGCCTTGTAGTCCTTGGCGCTGCGCCACAGCAGCAGCACGCCGGCCTCGCGCTCGACCTCCATCTGGAGTTCACGTCGCCACACCGCCATCACCGCCTGCCCGCGCAGCGCCAGCGCGTGCAGCGCCTCGGGCATCGCCTGCGCGCCGCGCGCACGACCGGCGCGCCAGTGGGCGAAGCGCCAGCCGATCTGGCCCGGCTTGCCGCGCCAGCGCAGCGGCGCGTTCGCCCGCGCGGCCATCAGGCCCGGCGCGATGAGCCCCGGCGGCGCGAAGCTCGCGCCGGTCGCGACGCTGGTGTCGCGCTCGAAGACCTGGACCTCGTGCCCTTGCAGCGCGAGTTCGTAGGCGCTGGTCACGCCGGCCAGGCCGGCGCCGATGATGGCGATCCGCATCTCAGCGCGCTCCCGCCGCCAGGGCCGCTTCGACGCGCGCGGCCGCGCCGAGCACGGCGGCGTCGCGCGACGCCGGCGCCCACAGCATCAGGCCGACCGGCAGCTCGCCGGGGCGCTCGCACGGGATCGAGATCGCGCAGCCGTCGAGCAGGTTCACGACGGCGGTGTTGCGCAGCAGGCGCGCGTTGGTGGCAAAGAACAGGTCGTCGCTGTGCAGCAAGGGGGCGATCTCCGGGGCTTGCAGGGGAACGGTGGGGCTGAGGAAGACATCGATGCCCTGCATCGAGGTCTTCATGTCGTGGATCCAGCGCTGGCGCGCGTCGAGCAGCGCCTGGTAGGCGTCGGGCGCGATCGACGCGCCGCGGCGGATGCGCAGCGCGACGCGCGGGTCGTAGCGGTCGCCGCGTTCGGCGAGGCGCGCATGGTGCCACGCCCAGGCCTCGGCGGCGGTGATGCCGCCCTGGGTTTGCAGTTCCGCCACACGGGGCAGGGCGGGCAGCGCGCGTTCCTCGATGCGCGCGCCGGCCGATCGCAGCGTCGCCAGGGCGCGCTCGAAGGCGCTCGCGATCGCCGGCTCCAGCTCGTCCTGCATGAAGGTCGGCGTGATCGCGAATCGCCAGGCCGACAGCGGGCGCGCGTCGATCTCTAGCGGAGCGCCGCTCAGCACCGAATCGAGCAGCGCCGCGTCCCTCACCGAGCGCGTGATCGCGCCGGCCGTGTCCAGCGACGGCGAGAGCGGCAGGCAGCCGCCCAGCGGCACCCGCCGCGCCGTGCCCTTGAAGCCCACCAGACCCTGCAGCGCGGCCGGGATGCGCAGCGAGCCGCCGGTGTCCGAGCCGAGCGCGGCCCACGCCGCGCCCGCCGCGACGCTGACCGCGCCGCCGGAGGTCGAGCCGCCGGGGATGCGGTCCAGGCCGTCGAGGGCGTGTGTCACCGGATTGCGGGGCGTGCCGTGGTGCGGATTGATGCCGACGCCGGAGAAGGCGAACTCGCTCAGATGGGTGTGGCCGACCAGCGCCCCGCCGGCGGCGCGCAGCCGGGCCACGGCCGGGGCGTCGCGGGTGGCGGGCGGGGCGTCGTCCATCGCGGCGGAGGCTGCCGTGGTCGGCATGCCGGCGACGTCGAACAGGTCCTTCACCGAGACCGCCAGGCCGCCCAGCGGCGGGCGAGGCTCGCCGCGGGCGGCCGCTGCGTCGCTGGCCTGGGCGGCGGCGAGGGCCTCCGCGTCGAAGCGTCGCAGGAAGACGTGCTCGCAGGCCGGGGCGTCGGCGCGGGCCAGGTTGGTGGCGAGCAGGGCGGCGGCCGACTGGCGGCCCTCGCGCAGGGACGCCAGCGCGTCGGTCAAGTCGATCGGCATGCCAAAACGGGTTATACTCTTCGGGTTTTTGCCGGACGACCCAGCCAAGGGGGCTGGAATCCGGCGGGAACGCGGTGTGCAGGCGGAGGATCCAAGTCCTTGTCGCACGTCGCAAATTCGCGGATCCGGCGAATCAAGGTGTTGCAACGTACAAGCAGACGTCGCAATTCGTGCCGGATTCTAGAACCAACCTTCGGAGTACTTATGTCCGTCACGATGCGTGAGATGCTGGAAGCCGGCGTCCATTTCGGTCACCAAACCCGCTTCTGGAACCCCAAGATGGCCCCGTATATCTACGGCCATCGCAACAAGATCCACATCATCAACCTCGAGAAGACGCTGCCCGCGTTCGAGGAAGCCCTGAAGTTCGTGCGCCAGCTCGCTGCCAAGCGCGGCACGATCCTGATGGTCGGCACCAAGCGCCAGGCCCGTGACATCGTCGCCGCCGAAGCCGAGCGCGCCGGCGTGCCCAGCGTGAACCAGCGTTGGCTGGGCGGCACGCTGACCAACTTCAAGACGGTCAAGACCTCGCTGAAGAAGCTCAAGGACATGCAGAGCCAGATCGACGCCGGCACCCAGCCCGCGATCAAGAAGGAAGCCCTGATGTTCCAGCGCGACATCAGCAAGCTGGAAAAGAACATCGGCGGCATCCAGGACATGGCCGCGCTGCCTGACGCCCTGTTCGTCATCGACGTCGGCTACCACAAGATCGCCGTCGCCGAAGCCAAGAAGCTGGGCATCCCGGTCATCGGCGTCGTCGACACCAACCACTCGCCCGAAGGCATCGACTACGTCATCCCCGGCAACGACGACTCGGCCAAGGCGGTCGCCCTGTACGCCAAGGCCGTCGCCGACGCCGTGCTGGAAGGCCGTGCCAACTCGACGAACGAAGTCGTCCAGGCCGTCGCCGCCGAAGGCGACGAGTTCGTGGAAGTGAACGAAGGCGCCTGATCCAGGCCCGAAGCCCTCAAGGGACATGACAAGGGGGCTGATTCAGCCCCCTTCGTCCAACCAGATTCAGAATTCCGCGGCGCCGGGTCGTTCCGGGCCGCGACACACGGAGATTGAAATGGCAGCAATTACCGCAAGCATGGTCGCCGAGCTGCGCGCCCGCACCGACTCCCCGATGATGGAGTGCAAGAAGGCCCTGACCGAGGCCGACGGCGACATGACCCGCGCGGAAGAGATCCTGCGCGTCAAGCTGGGCAACAAGGCTGGCAAGGCCGCCTCGCGCATCACCGCCGAAGGCGTCGTCGCCGCCGCCGTGAAGGGCGCCGCCGGTGCCGTCATTGAAGTCAACTGCGAAACCGACTTCGTTTCCAAGAACGACGCCTTCCTGGCCTTCGTGAACGCGCTGGCTGGCCTGGTCGCCGAGAACAACCCCGCCGACATCGCCGCCCTGTCCGCCCTGCCGCTGTCGCAGGAAGGCTTCGGCCCGACGGTCGAGGACGTGCGCAAGGGCCTGATCGGCAAGATCGGCGAGAACATGACGATCCGCCGCTTCAAGCGCTACGAAGGCGCCAAGCTGGCGTCCTACCTGCACGGCACCCGCATCGGCGTGATCGTCGAGTTCGAGGGTGACGAAGTCGCCGCCAAGGACGTCGCGATGCACGTCGCCGCGATGAAGCCGGCTGCGCTGTCGTCCGCCGAAGTCCCGGCCGAGCTGGTCGAGAAGGAGCGCAAGATCGCCGCCGAGAAGGCCGCCGAATCCGGCAAGCCGGCCGAGATCGTCGCCAAGATGGTCGAGGGCTCGGTGCAGAAGTTCCTGAAGGAAGTCTCGCTGCTGGACCAGGTCTTCGTGAAGGCCGCCGACGGCAAGCAGACCGTCGCCCAGATGCTCAAGGAGAAGGCCACGACGGTGAAGTCGTTCACCCTGTACGTGGTGGGCGAGGGCATCGAGAAGAAGGTCGACGACTTCGCCGCCGAAGTGGCTGCCCAGGTGGCGGCCGCGAGCAAGCAGCAATAAGCATCGCGACTCAAAAAGGGCGCCTCTGGCGCCCTTTACACTTGTGCGCTTGCGCATGCAGGCGCACGCACGACACTCTCTCTATCGGCTGTATTGACGAGGTAACAATGCCCGCCCACAAACGCATCCTGCTCAAGCTTTCCGGTGAAGCCCTGATGGGCGACGACTCCTACGGCATCAATCGCGCGACCATCGTGCGCATGGTCCAGGAAATCCAGGAAGTGACGAAGCTCGGCGTCGAAGTCGCGGTCGTCATCGGCGGCGGGAACATCTTCCGCGGCGTGGCGGGCGGCTCGGTGGGCATGGACCGCGCGACGGCCGACTACATGGGCATGCTGGCGACGGTGATGAACTCGCTGGCCCTGGCCGACACGATGCGCCAGGAAGGCATGACCGCCCGCGTCATGTCGGCGATCGCGATCGAGCAGGTCGTCGAGCCCTACGTGCGCCCCAAGGCGCTGCAGTATCTGGAAGAGGGCAAGGTTGTCGTGTTCGCCGCCGGCACCGGCAACCCCTTCTTCACGACCGACACGGCCGCCGCGCTGCGCGGCGCGGAAGTGGGCGCCGAGATCATGCTCAAGGCGACCAAGGTGGACGGCGTCTACACCGCCGACCCGAAGAAGGACCCGACCGCGACGCGCTACGCCCGCATCACCTTCGACGAGGCCATCAGCAAGAACCTGCAAGTCCTGGACGCGACCGCGTTCGCGCTGTGCCGTGACCAGAAGCTCCCCATCAAGGTGTTCTCGATCTTCAAGCCGGGCGCGCTCAAGCGCGTCGTGATGGGTGAGGACGAAGGCACCCTGGTGCACGTCTGAGGCGGCTCGCGCGTTGGAGTCCGGATCGCCGCTCCACCGGGAGCGGATCCTGCTCCGCCGATCCCGCTCGACCCTTTGATCCGAGGAAAAGAACATGAGCATCGCCGACATCAAGAAGAACGTCGAAGCCAAGATGGCCAAGTCCGTCGAGGCCTACAAGAACGAACTGCAGAAGATCCGCACCGGTCGCGCCCACCCCGGCCTGCTGGACCAGGTGCACGTGGACTACTACGGCTCGATGGTGCCGATCTCGCAGGTGGCCAACGTCACGCTGCTGGACGCCCGCACGGTCAGCGTGCAGCCCTGGGAGAAGGGCATGGGCCAGAAGATCGAGAAGGCCATCCGCGAATCCGACCTGGGCCTGAACCCGTCGTCGCAGGGCGACCTGATCCGCGTGCCGATGCCGCCGCTGTCGGAAGAGCGCCGCCGCGATCTGGTGAAGGTCGCCAAGGGTGCTGCCGAGGATGCCAAGGTCGCCGTGCGCAACCTGCGCCGCGACGCCAACGAGCAGGCCAAGAAGATGGCCAAGGACAAGCTCATCACCGAGGACGACGAGCGTCGCAGCCAGGACGAGGTCCAGAAGCTGACCGACCGCGTCGTCAACGAGATCGACAAGCTGCTCTCGGCCAAGGAAGCCGAGATCATGGCCGTCTGATCGTCGCGTCCTTGTGAGCGCCGACAGCAAGGCGGGTGTGCCCCGCCATGTGGCCATCGTCATGGATGGCAACGGTCGATGGGCGAAGAAGCGCTTCCTGCCGCGCTTCTTCGGCCACAAGCAGGGCGTGGACGCCCTGGTGCGCGTGGTGCAGGCCTGCATCGACCGCGACATCGAATACCTCACCGTCTTCGCCTTCTCCAGCGAGAACTGGAAGCGGCCCAGCGACGAGGTGTCCGGCCTGATGGGCCTGGTGCTGGCGGCGGTGTCCCGCTACCTGGCGCGCATGGGCGCGATGGGCGTGCGCATCCGCATCGTCGGCGACCGCGAGGCGGTGTCCGACAAGCTCCGCGCCGCCTGGGCCGAGGCCGAGAACTCGACCGCCCACAACAGCAAGCTGACGCTGAACGTCGCGTTCAACTACGGTGGCCGCTGGGACATCGTCCAGGCCTGTCGCAAGGCGATGGAGGCCGGCGTGCAACCGGCCGAGCTGACCGAGGCGAAGCTCTCCGAGTTCATGGCGATGAGCTACGCGCCGGATCCCGACCTGTTCATCCGCACCGGCGGCGAGCTGCGCATCAGCAACTTCATGCTCTGGCAGACCGCCTACACCGAGTTCGTGTTCTCCGATTGCCTGTGGCCGGAGTTTGGCGAAGCGCAACTGGACGAGGCGATCGCCGCGTTCCGGGCGCGCGACCGCCGCTTCGGTGGTGTCAACGTGCCGGGCGTTGCCCAGGAGGCTTGAAATGCTGCTTCAGCGCGTGATCACGGCCCTGGTCCTGCTCGCGATCCTGTTGCCGGCGCTGTTCGCGTCGAACCCGATGTGGTTCGCGCTGCTGACGCTGGCCATGATCGCGGCGGCCGGGTGGGAATGGTCGCGGCTGAACGGCAAGCCCGGCGCTCCGGCGCTCGCGTTCGGCGCCGCGCTGGCGGCGGCCTGCGCGGCGACGTTCTACGTCGTCGGCTTCCAGGTGCCGACCTGGTGCTGGTGGCTGGCGGGCGGGCTGTGGGTGCTCGGCGGCGTGCGCGCGCTGGCGGTCGGCGTGGCCGGCTGGCCCAGACTGTCGCCGGCGCTGCGGCTGCTCCTCGGGGCGGTGTTGCTGTGGGCGGCGTGGCTGGCGCTGGTCGTCGCGCGCCAGCGCGGCATCAATTTCCTGTTGTCGGCGATGTGCCTGGTCTGGATGGCCGACGTCGCCGCCTACTTCGCCGGCAAGACCTTCGGCCGTCGCAAGCTGGCGCCGGCGATCAGCCCGGGCAAGAGCTGGGAAGGCGCGATCGGCGGCCTGGTCGGCGTCATCGTCCTGGGCGTCGTCTGGGTGCATGTGATCGACCTGCGCCTGTCGGTGGATTCGCCCTCGATGTACACCGTGCTGGTGCAGCGGCTGGGCCTGGTGTCGCTGCTGGCGCTGGTCTTCCTGTCGGCGATGAGCGTCGTCGGCGACCTGTTCGAATCCTTGGTCAAGCGGGCCGCCGGCGCCAAGGACAGCAGCCAGCTGCTGCCCGGTCACGGCGGCGTGCTGGACCGTGTCGACGCGCTGCTGCCGGTCCTGCCGCTGGCACTGGCGCTGACCTCCCTCTGATACCGCGGATTTCCCAGCGATGAGCTCCACCTTCCACCGTCCGCAGCAGGTCTGCGTGCTGGGGTCCACCGGATCGATCGGCACCAGCACGCTGGACGTGATCGCGCGTCACCCCGACCGCTACCGCGTCTTCGCGCTGTCGGCGATGAGTCGCGTCGACGAACTGGCGGCCCAATGCCTGCAGCATCAGCCGCGCTTCGCCGTGCTGCCGGATGCCGCGCTGGCGTCGCAACTGCGCGCGAGACTGCGCGAAGCCGGCTCGCGCACCGAGGTGCTGGACGGCATGGCCGCGCTCAGCGAGATCGCCGCCCATCCCGAGGTGGATGCGGTGATGGCGGCGATCGTCGGCGCGGCCGGACTGCCGCCGGCGATGGCCGCGGCGCGCGCGGGCAAGCGGCTGCTGCTGGCCAACAAGGAAGCCATCGTGCTCGGCGGCGCGCTGTTCATGCAGGCGGTCGAGCAGGGCGGCGCCACGCTGCTGCCGGTGGACTCGGAGCACTCGGCGATCTTCCAGTGCCTGCCCGAGGACCGGTCGACCTGGCCCCAGCGCATCGACCACATCGTGCTCACCGCGTCCGGCGGTCCGTTCCGCCAGCGTGATCCGGCCTCGCTCGCCGATGTCACGCCGGAGCAAGCCTGCGCGCATCCGAACTGGGTGATGGGTCGCAAGATCTCGGTGGACTCGGCCACGATGATGAACAAGGCCCTCGAGGTCATCGAGGCGCGCTGGCTCTTCAACCTCAAGCCCGAGCAGATCAAGGTCCTGATCCACCCGCAGAGCATCGTGCACTCGATGGTGGTCTGCCGCGACCACTCGGTGCTGGCGCAGCTCGGCACGCCCGACATGCGGGTGCCCATCGCCTATGCGCTGGCCTTCCCCGAACGTGTCGAGTCGGGCGCCGGGCTGCTGGACCTGCTCAAGACCCCCAGCCTGGCCTTCGAGGAGGCGGACGCGGTCCGCTTCCCCGGCCTGCACCTGTCGTGGCAGGCGCTGCGCGCGGCCGAGGGCAGCACCGCGGTCCTGAACGCGGCCAACGAGGAGGCGGTGGCCGCCTTCCTGGACCGTCAGCTGCGCTTCGATCACATCTGCCGCATCAACCGCGACGCGCTCGAGGCGGTGATGCCGCAGGCCGGCGAGGTCGACAGCGTCGAAGGCCTGCTGGCGCTCGATGCCCGGGCTCGCCGGCACGCCCGGCAGCGGATCGCGGCGCTTGCCGCCGCGGTCTGACCCTTCCGTCACCGGTCGCCACACCGATCCCGCCTTCGATCCAGGACGCCCGCGATGCTCTCCCAAGTCCTCTATTTCCTCGTCACGCTGGGCATCCTGATCGTGATCCACGAGTGGGGTCACTATCGCGTCGCCCGCGCCTGCGGCGTCAAGGTGCTGCGCTTCTCGGTCGGGTTCGGCCGCGTGCTGCTGCGTCGGCGCAAGTCGCCGGACAGCACCGAGTTCACGCTCAGCGCCATCCCGCTCGGCGGCTATGTCCGCATGCTCGATGAAAGCGACGGCCCGGTGGCGCCCGGCGAGCAGTCGCAGGCCTTCAATCGCAAATCCCTGTGGCAGCGCGCGGCCATCGTCGCCGCGGGCCCGGCCGCCAACCTGATCCTGGCGGTGCTGCTGTTCGCGGCGGTCGGCTGGATCGGGCGCGAGGAGCCCAAGGCGCTGCTCGGTTCGCCGGTGGCCGGAGGCTTGGCCGAGCGTGCCGGCCTGCGCGCCGGCGACCTGGTGCAGGCCTGGTCCTCCGATGGCGAGGACTGGGAGGACGTGCGATCGATGCCGGACTTCGGCTGGCAGCTGGCGCAGGCGGTGGCCGACAAGCGGCCGCTGCTGCTGAGCGTCAGCGACGCGGCCGGTCATGGCCGCCGCACGGTCCGGCTGGAGACCGACACGCTGGAGAGCCGCGACTTCGACGAGAAGACCATGGGCCGCATCGGCCTGGGCGGCGTGTTCGTCGAGCCGGTGCTGGGGCGCATGGTCCCGGGCGAGCCCGCCGAGGCCGCCGGCCTGCTGCCCGGGGATCGCGTGCTGCGTGTCAATGACGAGCTGGTGCCGGATGTCGCCTGGTTCATCCAGCGCGTGCGCCGCGCGGTGGTCGACAACCAGGCGGAGCCGCTCAGACTGCAGGTCCTTCGCGACGGCCAGCAGCTCGAGCGGGTGGTCACGCCGCGCGTCGAGATCGCCGGCGACCAGCGCGTCGCGCGCATCGGCGCCGGCTTCGATGCCCGGCCGGCGTTGGTCACCGTGCACTACGGCCCCGTCGAATCGGTGAGGCAAGGCCTGACCCGGACCTGGGAGCTCAGCGCGCTGACGGTGAAGACGCTGGGTCGCATGTTGGTGGGTGAAGCTTCGGTAAAGAACCTCAGCGGCCCCCTCACGATCGCCAAGGCCGCGGACCAGTCGGCGAGCCTCGGGCTGACGGCGTTCCTGAGTTTCCTCGCGGCGGTCAGCGTGAGCCTCGGGGTGCTGAACCTGCTGCCGCTGCCGATGCTCGATGGCGGACACCTGATGTATTATCTTTTCGAGGGTTTGAGCGGCCGCCCTGTCTCTGAGTGGTGGCACAAGCAGCTGCAACGTGCAGGCATCGCCGTCGTGCTGCTGATGATGAGCCTGGCCCTTTTCAACGATCTGACCCGCACGCTGGGTCTGCACTGAAGCTTCCGCATGTCCCGATTCCTGCCCGACGCCCTGCGCCCCCACGTGATCCAACTGGCGGTGCTGGCCACCGCGCTGCACGCCGGTTCCGCCTGGGCCGCCGAACCGTTCGTACTCAAGGACATCCGCGTCGAAGGCCTGCAGCGTACCGACCCGGGCACGGTCTTCGCGGCGCTGCCCTTCCGCATCGGTGACACCTACAACGACGAGAAGGGCGCCGCCGCGCTGCGTGCGCTGTTCGCGACCGGCCTGTTCAAGGACGTGCGGATCAACCTCGACACCGATGCGGTCGTCATCGTGATCGAGGAACGTCCGATCATCGCCAACGTCAGCTTCGTTGGCCTCAAGGAGTTCGACACCGAGGCCCTGACCAAGTCGCTGAAGGACGTGGGCATCGGCGAAGGCAAGCCCTTCGACAAGGCGCTGGCCGACCGCGCCGAGCAGGAGCTCAAGCGGCAATACCTGACCCGCTCGCTGTACGGCGCCGAGGTCACGACGACGATCACCCCGATCGAGCGCAACCGCGTCAACGTCAGCTTCTCGGTGACCGAGGGCGAGCCGGCCAAGATCGCCGAGATCCGCATCCTCGGCAACAAGGTCTTCAGCGAGAGCACGCTGACCGGCCTGCTCGAGCAGACCACCTCCGGCTGGCTGACCTGGTACACCAAGACCGACCGCTATTCCCGCGCCAAGCTGAACGCCGACCTGGAGACGATCCGCTCGTACTACCTGAACCGCGGCTACCTGGAGTTCAACGTCGAGTCGACGCAGGTCACGATCTCGCCGGACAAGCAGAGCATCAGCGTCGCGATCACGATCAGCGAAGGCCAGCCCTACACCGTCAACGGCATCAAGCTCGAAGGCGACTTCCTCGGACGCGAAGAGGAGTTCAAGCGCCTGGTCGCGCTCAAGCCGGGCCAGCCCTACAACGGTGAGGCGGTGGCGCAGACGACGCGCAACTTCCAGGACCTGTACGGCACCTTCGGTTATGCCTTCGCCCGCGTCGAGAGCCGGCCCGAGATCGACCGCGCCACTGGCCAGGTCACCGTCACGCTGGTGGGCGAGCCGCAGCGCCGCGTCTACGTGCGCCGCGTGCTGATCTCCGGGAACACGCGCACCCGCGACGAAGTCATCCGCCGCGAGTTCCGCCAGTTCGAATCGTCCTGGTACGACGGCGCGCGCATCAAGGCCTCGCGCGACCGCGTCGAGCGCCTGGGCTACTTCAAGGACGTCACCATCGACACGACCGAGGTGCCGGGCTCGCCCGACCAGGTTGACGTCACACTGACCGTCACCGAGCGTCCGACCGGCAACATCCAGATCGGCGCCGGCTACTCGAGCGCGAGCAAGCTGTCGCTGTCCGGCTCGATCTCGCAGGAGAACGTGTTCGGCTCCGGCAACTACCTGGGCATCCAGGTCAACACCGCCAGCACCGGTCGCTCGCTGGGCGTGACGACGGTGGACCCGTACTTCACGGTCGACGGCGTGTCGCGCGCGATCGACGTGTTCTACCGCACCGTCAAGCCGATCAACAACCTGGGCGAGGAATACGAGTTCGCCTCGTACGGCGGCTCGGTCAAGTTCGGCGTGCCGTTCTCGGAAGACGACACCGTGTTCTTCGGCATCGGCTACGAGACCACGCGCATCACGACGCGCACCGGCCTGCCCAACAGCTACTGGCTGTTCCGCGAGCAGTTCGGCGCCTCGGCGATGTCCATCCCGCTGACGATCGGCTGGAAGAAGGACAACCGTGACTCGGTGATCACGCCGACCGCCGGTGCGATGAAGCGCGTCAACCTGGAAATGAGCCCGGTCGGCGACTCGCGCTACACGATCGCCAACCTGCAGTACCAGGAGTTCTTCCCGCTGGGCCGCAAGTTCTCGCTGATGATCAACGGCGAATTCGCCTACGGCAAGGGCCTGGGCGGCCGGCCGTATCCGATCTTTAAGAACTTCTACGGCGGTGGCCTGGGCTCGGTGCGGGTGTTCGAGCCCGGCACGCTGGGTCCGGTCGACGTCACCGGTTCCTACACCGGCGGCAACCGCAAGTTCAACCTGAACACCGAGTTCTACGTCCCGGTGCCGGGCTCCGGCAACGACAAGAGCTTCCGCCTGTTCGGCTTCCTCGACGCCGGCAATGTCTGGGGGCAGGACGAGAAGCTGAACTTCCAGGACGTCCGGGCCTCGGCCGGCGTGGGCATCAGCTGGCTGTCGCCGATGGGCCCGCTGCGCCTGAGCTATGGCTCGCCGATCCGCAAGAAGTCCACGGATAGAATCGAGCGATTCCAATTCCAGATCGGGACTGCATTCTGATGAAGAGCAAGCTGTCGCAGATCGTCGCCACCGTCCTGTTGGCGGGTGCGACGACCCTGGGCGCGCAAGCCCAGGAAGTCAAGATCGGCTACGTCAACAGCGAGCGGATCCTGCGCGAGACCAACCTGGCCAAGGCCGCCGAGACCAAGCTGCAGGCCGAGTTCAGCCGCCGCGAAAAGGCCCTGCTGGACCTGGAGACCAAGCTGCGCGGCGCCGCCGAGAAGCTCGACAAGGACAGCCCCGCGCTGAGCGAAGCCGAACGGGGCCGCCGCCAGCGCGAGCTGATCGAGCAGGACCGCGACCTGCAGCGCAAGCGCCGCGAGTTCAACGAGGACGTTGCCCAGCGCAAGAACGAGGAACTCTCCGCGGTGATCGAGAAAGCCAACAAGGTCATCAAGAAGATCTTCGAGGATGACAAGTACGACCTGATCGTTCAGGATGCGATCCATGCCAGCCCCCGCGTGGACATCACGAAGAAGGTGATCGACCAGCTCAACGCACAGAAGTGACCATGAAACAGGTTGTGGTCTCGGATCTGATCGCCGCCTTGGGCGGCGATCTTGTTGGTGCCTCCGATGTGGCGATCGGCGCGATCGCGCCCCTGGAGGAAGCCGGCGCGGACGCGATCGCCTTCCTCTCGAATCCGAAGTACGAATCGCAACTCGCCACGACCGGCGCGGCCTGCGTGATCGTGTCGCCCAAGCTGGCCGAGGCCGCCGCGGCGCGCCGGGGGGATGGCTCGACCGCCTGCTGCATCGTCGCGCCGGATCCCTACCTCTATTTCGCCCGGCTGACCCAGTGGTGGGCCGCGAACATGCGCAAGCCGCGCGCGGCGCCGGCCATCCATCCGACGGCCACCGTCGCGGCGGACGCGACCCTGGGCCGCGACGTCGAGGTCGGCCCGCATGCGGTGATCGAGTCCGGCGCCGTGCTGGGCGACGGCGCCCGCATCGGCGCGCACACCATCGTCGAACAGGACGCCCGCGTTGGCGCGCACACGCGCCTGGCACCCCATGTGGTGTTCGGCCATGACTGCGTGATCGGTGCCCACTCGCTGGTGCACAGCGGCGTGGTGATCGGCGCCGACGGTTTCGGCTTCGCGCCCACCAAGGGCGCCGCCGGCGTCGAGTGGGTGAAGATCGAGCAGCTCGGCGCGGTGCGCATCGGCGACGGCGTGGAGATCGGCGCCAACACCTGCATCGACCGCGGCGCGCTGGGCGACACCGTGATCGCCGACGGCGTGATCATCGACAACCTCGTCCAGATCGCCCACAACGTGAAGATCGGCCGCGGCACGGCCATCGCCGGCGCGGTGGCGATCGCGGGCAGCGCCGAGATCGGCGCGAACTGCATCGTGGCCGGCGCGGCGCGCATCAACGGCCACATCAAGATCACCGACGGCGTGCAGATCGGCCCGACGGCCAACATCAGCAACAGCATCGACAAGGCCGGCGCCTACGCCGGCATGTGGCCCTTCGAGGACGCCGCGTCCTGGCAGAAGAACGCCGCCGCGCTGCGCGGGCTCTATGAGCTGCGCCAGCGCGTGCGAGCCCTGGAAAAGAAGACGACATGAACGAGACCCGCATCGACATCCACGGCATCCTCGAGAAGCTGCCCCACCGCTACCCAATCCTGCTGGTGGACCGCGTCCTGGAGGTGGAGAAGGGCGTGCGCATCCGCGCGATCAAGAACGTCAGCATCAACGAGCCCTTCTTCCTGGGCCACTTCCCGCACCGGCCGGTGATGCCGGGCGTGCTGATCCTGGAAGCGCTGGCGCAGGCCGCGACGCTGCTGGCGGTGGAGAGCTACAACTTCACGCTGGACGAGAACCATGTCGTGTACTTCGCCGGCATCGACAACGCCCGCTTCAAGCGCCCGGTGGAGCCGGGCGACCAGCTGATCCTGGAAGTGACGCTGGACCGCGCCAAGGCCGGCATCTACAAGTTCGGCGCCAAGGCACTGGTGGGCACCGACATCGTGGCCGAGGCCGGCCTGATGTGCACGATGCGCAAGCTGGACTGCTGATCCGGCGTCCGCCCCGTTCCCGCAGCCTCCTCACGCCCATGGCCCAGATCCATCCCACCGCCATCGTCGATCCGAAGGCGCAGCTCGACGACACCGTCCAGGTCGGTCCCTACGCGGTGATCGGCCCCGAGGTGCGCATCGGCGCGGGCACGCGCATCGGTCCGCACACCGTCGTCGAGGGCAGGACCACGATCGGCCGCGACAACGTCATCTTCCAGTTCGCGTCGATCGGCGCGATGCCGCAGGACATGAGCCATGGCGGCGAGGTGACGGAGCTGGTGATCGGCGATCGCAACACGATCCGCGAGTTCTGCACCTTCAACACCGGCACCTTCAAGGAGCAGGGCGTCACCCGCGTCGGCTCGGACAACTGGATCATGGCCTACGTGCATCTGGCGCATGACGTGATCGTCGGCGACCACTGCGTGCTGGCCAACAACGCCACGCTGGCCGGCCACGTCCATGTCGGCGACTGGGCGACCATCGGCGGCCTGACCGGCGTCCACCAGTTCGTGCATGTCGGCGCGCACGCGATGATCGGCTTCCAGGGGCATGTCGCGCAGGACGTCGCCCCGTACATGACCGTCGACGGCAATCCGCTGACGGTGCGGGCGGTCAACCTCACCGGGCTGCGCCGCCGCGGCTTCAGCAATGACCGGCTGGGCGTGATCCGCCAGGTCCACAAGCTGCTGTTCCGCGACGGCACGACGCTGGAGCAGTCGGTGGCCAACCTGGAGGCGCTCAAGCAAGGCCAGGACGCGGAGTCCATCCGCGACATCCAGGTGATGCTGGACTTCCTGGCCGGCGCCAAGCGCGGCCTCGTCCGCTGATCGGCCCGGACGCCTGACATGACCTCCACGGATCCTCGACTGGGCCTGGTGGCCGGCGAGGCCTCCGGGGATCTGCTCGCGAGCCTGCTGCTGCAGGGCTTGAAGGCGCGCTGGCCGGACCTGACCGCCGCGGGCATCGGCGGGCCGAAGATGCAGGCGCAGGGCTTCGACGCCTGGTGGCCCAGCCACAAGCTGTCGATCTTCGGCTACTGGGACGCGATCAAGAACATCCGCGAACTGCTGGCGATCCGCCGCCAGCTCGGTGACCGCCTGCTGGCGGAGCGCCCGTCGGTATTCGTCGGCGTCGACGCGCCGGACTTCAATTTCGGCCTGGAGCAGCGGCTGCGCGAAGCCGGCATCAAGACCGTGCACTTCGTCTGCCCGTCGATCTGGGCCTGGCGCGCGGAGCGCGTCACCACGATCAAGCGCAGCGCGGACCACGTGCTGTGCCTGTTCCCGTTCGAGCCCGAGATCCTGGCCAAGGCCGGCATCCCGGCGACCTACGTCGGCCACCCGCTCGCGGACCAGATCCCGCTCGAGCCGCCCCGCGAGGATGCCCGCGCCGCGCTCGGTCTGGCGGAGGGCGACACGGTCGTCGCGATCCTGCCGGGCAGCCGCCGCAGCGAACTGACCTACATCGGCCCGCCGCTGCTGCAGGCGGCCCAGCGGATGATGCAGGCGCGGCCGGCGCTGCGCTTCGTGATCCCGATCGCGCCGGGGCTGCGGCCGATGGTCGAGGCGCTGATGGCCGAGCACGGCCAGGGCCTGCCGATGACGCTGGTGGACGGCCGCGCGCAGGACGCGCTGGCCGCCTGCGACCTGACGCTGGTCGCCAGCGGCACCGCGACGCTGGAGGCGGCGCTGCTCAAGCGCCCGATGGTGATCGCCTACAAGCTGCACTGGTTCAATGCCTGGCGGATGAAGGGCAAGGCGCTGCTGCCGTGGGTGGGCTTGCCCAACGTGCTGGCGCGTGAGACGCTGGTGCCGGAATGCCTGCAGGACGAGTGCACCGGTGAGCGCATCGCCCGCGAGGGCCTGGCGTGGCTGGACGACGCGCCCCGGCGCGAGCGGCTGCGCGAGCGCTTCCTCGAGATCCACCAACAGCTGCGCTGCAACACCGCGCGAAGGGCCGGCGATGCGATCGCGAAAATCCTCGGCGCCTGAACGTCCGACGCAGCTCGGCCTCGAGTGGTCCGGCGAGGGCCTGCTGTGCGGTGTCGACGAGGCGGGGCGGGGCCCGCTGGCCGGACCGGTGGTCGCGGCGGCGGTGATCCTCGACGACCAGAGTCCGATCAAGGGCTTGAACGACTCGAAGGTGCTGAGCGAGAAGAAGCGCGAGCAGCTCTTCGACGAGATCCGCGCCAAGGCGCTGTGCTTCTGCATCGCGGAGGCGACGGTCGAGGAGATCGACCGCATCAACATCCTGCAGGCGACGATGCTGGCGATGCGCCGCGCGGTCGAGGGCCTGCGGCTGAAGCCCGGGCGCGTCCAGGTGGACGGCAACCGGCTGCCGGTACTTCGCATCCCGGCCGAGGCCATCGTCCGGGGTGATGCGCTGGTGCCGGCGATCTCGGCGGCGTCCATCCTGGCCAAGGTGCACCGCGACCGCTTCTGCCTGCAGATGCATGAGCAGCATCCGCAGTACGGCTTCGACAGCCACAAGGGCTACGGCACGCGCGAGCACCTCGAGGCGCTGCGCGTGCATGGCGCGACGGTCTGGCATCGTCAGAGCTTCGCGCCGGTGCGGTCGCTCGACCTGAGCGACATGAGCCTGGCGATCGACGCCACGGCGCTGGACTGAGCGCATCCCGCCGCGCGAAGGCTCCTCCCGGAGCGCGCGCGGCCCCGTTCGTTGGATCACTTTGAAGAAGGCGCCGCATGAGCTGGCAGTCGATCACCGCCCGAGACAACCCCCACCTGCAGCGCCTGCGCAAGCTGGCGCAGGACGGCAGCGCCTACCGCAAGCTCGGCGGCGTATGGCTGGAGGGCGACCACTTGGCGCGCGCCGCGGTGCAGCGCGGCGTGCGGCCGGCGCTGGCGCTGATCACCGACGTGGCGGCGGCCGACGAGGCGCTGCGCGCGCTGGCCGACGCGGCGCCGAAGGTGCTGGTCGTCTCGCCGGCGCTGTTCAAGACGGTGTCGGGCCTGGAGTCGCCGGCGCAAATCGGCTTCGAGCTGACGCTGCCGACGCAGCCGCGCATCGATGCCGGGGCGGATTCCGTCGTGCTGGACCGGCTGCAGGACGCGGGCAACGTCGGCACCATCCTGCGCAGCGCGGCGGCGCTCGGCTTCCGGCAAGTGCTCGCGCTGAAGGGCACGGCGGCGCTGTGGTCGCCCAAGGTGCTGCGCGCGGGCATGGGCGCGCATTTCGGGCTGAGCTTGATCGAGGGGCTGGCTGTCGAGGACCTCGACGCGCTGAAGGTGCCGCTGCTGGCCACCAGCTCGCACGCCGATGCGCTGCTGCATCAGGCCGAGCTGCCGAGCCCCTGCGCCTGGGTCATGGGCCACGAAGGGCAGGGCGTCGCCGAGGCGTTGATGCGGCGCTGCGCCCTGCGCGTCGGCATCCCGCAGCCCGGCGGCGAGGAGTCGCTGAACGTCGCGAGCGCGGCGTCGATCTGTCTCTACGAATCGGCCAGGCGCCGGCTGGGCTGAAGGTCAGCGCGAGGCGACGGCCTGAGGGCAGTCAACGCGCCACCGCCAGCGCCGCCACGCCGAGCGCGATGAACGCCGCCCCGGCGATGCGCCAGCCACGTTCGCCCTCGCCGAGCAATTGCCCGCCGATCAGCGCGGCGAACAGCATCGACAGCTCCCGCGCCGGCGCCACGCGCGACAAGGGCGCCAGCTTCATCGCGTAGAGCACCAGGATGTAGGCCGCCGGTGAGCCGATGGCCACCACCAGCGCATGCTTCCACTGCCGGCGCAGCGCCGGCAGGAATCCCGCCCGATCGCGCAGCACCGCCGGCAGGCTGACCGGCACCCGCAGCAGGTTGCAGAAATAGTCGTAGAGGATGGGCGACAGCGCCAGGACCTTCACCGCGTAGCCGTCGATCACGCTGTAGGCGGCGATGGTGGCGCCGGT
This sequence comes from Mitsuaria sp. BK041, assembly GCF_014193085.1. NCBI lineage: Bacteria > Pseudomonadati > Pseudomonadota > Betaproteobacteria > Burkholderiales > Sphaerotilaceae > Roseateles > Mitsuaria sp. BK041. Next base: position 1,193,395 of record NZ_JACHYT010000001.1, read on the forward strand.
CAGCGCGCCCCACGCGATGCCCAACTTGCGTCTGCGCTGCCGCTCAGGATCGGCGCTCGCCGCGTCCTTGGCGAAGAAGGCAGGCCCCGCCGCCATCAGCAGGATGCCGCCGACGACGCCCGCCAGGCCCAGCGCGCCGCCCAGCCCCAGATGCTCGCCCAGTAGCAGCACGGCCACGAGCGAGGACAGCAGCGGTCCGCTGCCGCGCGCGACCGGATAGACCACCGTCATGTCCGCCGCGCGATAACCGGCGAGCAGCGCGTTGAAGTAGGCCAGGTGAACGACGGCGCTCGCGGCCGTGGCGGTCCACGCCTGCCAGCCCCAACTGGGCAACTCGTCGAGCCCGACCACGAAGACGGCCGGCAGCCACAGCAGGCTGACGCCAAGCGCCGTCATGCAGGCGAAGTGATGGTTGCCCTGCGCCTTCTTCGCGGCGAAGTTCCACAGCGCGTGGATCAGCGCCGCCGCGACGACCAGGGCCAGCGCGGAAGCCGGCATCCGTCGTCGCCGGGCTCAATACATCAGCCGGTCCGGGCGGATGTCGCGAAGGATCGTCGTCGCGATCTCCTCGATCGACTTGTGCGTCGACGACAGCCAGTTGATGCCGGCCTTCTTCATCATCGTCTCCGCCTCGCGGACCTCGTAATGGCAGTTCATCAGGTCGGCGTACTTGCTGCCCGGGCGGCGCTCGTTGCGCACCTGCGCCAGGCGCTCCGGATCGATCGTCAGGCCGAAACACTTCTTCTTGTGGGGCACCAGCAGCGAAGGCAGATGACCGCGCTCGAAGTCCTCGGGGATCAGCGGGTAGTTGGCCGCCTTGATGCCGTGCTGCATCGCCAGGTACAGCGAGGTGGGCGTCTTGCCGCAGCGGCTCACGCCGACCAGGATCACGTCCGCCGAATCCAGGTTGCGCGCGGACTGGCCATCGTCATGCGCCAGCGAGAAATTGATCGCCTCGATCCGGTCGTGGTACTCCTGGCTCTTGGCGACATCGGAGAAACGCCCGACGCGGTGGCTGGACTTGATGCGGAATTCATCCTCCAGCGGCGCGATGAAGGTCCCGAACATGTCCATCACCAGGCCCTTGCACTCCTGGCGCACCACGTTGAGCACCTCGCGGTTCACCAGCGTGGCGAAGACGATGGGCCGCACGCCTTCGCGCTCGCCGGTCTCGTTGATCTCCTGCACCAGCTGGTGTGCTTTCTCGCCGCTGTCGATGAACGGGCGCCGCACATGGCGGGCCTTGACCGAGAACTGCGCCAGGATGGAGTTACCGAAGGTTTCGGCGGTGATGCCGGTGCCATCCGAGACGAAGTAGACGGTGTGCTGGGTCATGTCAGGCCTTTGAAACCGGTCGGGGAGCCTTCGCGGAAGCGGGCACGCCGCGTGCCGAAGCGAGAAGTTTCGCCGGTGGATCTCACCGGCCCGGCCCCGAACGAGGGCTTACATCATAGATCGGCCTCCCACTAGAATCGCCCGCAACTTGCCCCTGCCCACCGCATGAACGCCACGCCGCGACGCCCACAAGAATCGACAAGACCTGTCGTGCGCCGTGCCATGCCCGTCTCCCTCGAAGCCGCCGGCCGCGCCGGCCCGCTCGGGAGCGCGCGGGGAGCCCCGGTTTCTCAACATCACGGAGTTTTCCCATGTCTGATGCACGCTTCGAGGCGACCGCCCTGGTCGTACCCTTCGAGAAACTGAGGATGACCGACGTCGAGTCGGTGGGCGGCAAGAACGCCTCGCTCGGCGAAATGATCTCGCAGCTGGCCCAGTCCGGCGTGCGGGTCCCTGGCGGCTTCGCGACCACCGCGCATGCCTTCCGTGACTTCCTCAAGCACGAGGGCCTGGATGCCCGCATCCAGCGCCGCCTGGCCGACCTGAACACCGACGACGTGCGCGCCCTGGCCGCCGCCGGCGCCGAGATCCGCGGCTGGGTCGAGGCCCAGCCCTTCCCGGCCGACCTGGAAGCGGCCATCCGCGCCGAATTCGAGCGCCTGACCGCCGGCAATCCGGACGCGTCCTTCGCCGTGCGCTCGTCCGCGACCGCCGAGGACCTGCCCGACGCGTCCTTCGCCGGCCAGCAGGAGACCTTCCTGAACGTCGTCGGCATCGAGGACGTGCTGCACAAGATGAAGGAAGTCTTCGCGTCGCTCTACAACGACCGCGCGATCAGCTACCGCGTGCACAAGGGCTTCGCCCACGCGGACGTGGCGCTGTCGGCGGGCGTGCAGCGCATGGTGCGCTCCGACCTGGGCGCCGCCGGCGTCATGTTCACCATCGACACCGAGTCCGGCTTCAAGGACGTCGTCTTCATCACCTCCAGCTACGGCCTGGGCGAGACGGTGGTGCAGGGCGCGGTCAACCCCGACGAGTTCTACGTCCACAAGCCGGCGCTGCAGCGCGGCAAGTTCGCGCTGATCCGCCGCAACCTCGGCTCCAAGCTGATCCAGATGACCTTCTCGACCCCCGAAGAGAAGGCCGCCAGCGGCAAGCTGGTCAAGACGGTGGAGGTCGAGGTCGAGCAGCGCAACCGCTACTCGCTCAATGACGACGACGTCATCGAACTGGCCAGGTACGCGCTGATCATCGAGCAGCACTACGGCCGCCCGATGGACATCGAGTGGGGCAAGGACGGCAACGACGGCAAGCTCTACATCCTGCAGGCGCGCCCGGAGACGGTGAAGAGCCAGGCCGAAGGCCAGGTCGAGCAGCGCTTCAAGCTCAAGGGTCAGGGCACGGTGCTGGCCGAGGGCCGCGCGATCGGCCAGAAGATCGGCACCGGCCCGGTGCGGCTGGTCGACAGCGTGGCGGAGATGGAGCGGGTGCAGCCCGGCGACGTGCTGGTCACCGACATGACCGACCCGAACTGGGAACCGGTCATGAAGCGCGCCAGCGCCATCGTCACCAACCGCGGCGGCCGCACCTGCCACGCGGCCATCATCGCGCGCGAGCTGGGCATCCCGGCGGTGGTCGGCTGCGGCGATGCGACCGACAAGCTCAAGGACGGCCAGCTGGTGACCGTGGCCTGCTCCGAGGGCGATACCGGCTTCATCTACGACGGCCTGCTCGAGACCGAGGTCAGCGAGGTGCACCGCGGCGAGATGCCCTACAGCCCGGTGAAGATCATGATGAACGTCGGCAATCCGCAGCTGGCCTTCAACTTCGCGCAGATGCCCAACAGCGGCGTCGGCCTGGCGCGCCTCGAGTTCATCATCAACAACAACATCGGCGTCCACCCGAAGGCGATCCTGGACTATCCGAACATCGACAACGACCTGAAGAAGGCGGTCGAGTCGGTGGCCCGCGGCCATGCGTCGCCGCGCGCCTTCTACGTCGACAAGCTGGCCGAGGGCATCGCGACCATCGCCGCCGCGTTCTGGCCGCAGCCGGTGATCGTGCGTCTGTCCGACTTCAAGAGCAACGAGTACCGCAAGCTGATCGGCGGCTCGCGCTACGAGCCGGACGAAGAGAACCCGATGCTGGGCTTCCGTGGCGCGTCGCGCTACATCTCGGGCGAGTTCCAGGACGCGTTCGCGATGGAATGCGAGGCGCTCAAGCGCGTGCGCAACGACATGGGCCTGACCAACGTCGAGATCATGGTGCCCTTCGTCCGCACCGTCAGGCAGGCCGAGAAGGTCGTGGCGATGCTGGCCGAGCGCGGCCTGAAGCGCGCGGCCGCGGGCGGCCAGGACGGCCTGCGGGTCATCATGATGTGCGAGGTCCCGAGCAACGCCATCCTGGCCGAGCAGTTCCTGGAGCATTTCGATGGCATGTCGATCGGTTCCAACGACCTGACGCAGCTGACGCTGGGCCTGGACCGCGATTCCGGCCTGGAGTTGCTGTCGGGCGACTTCGACGAACGCGACCCGGCGGTCAAGGCAATGATCTCGCGCGCCATCACGGCCTGCCGCGCCACCGGCAAGTACATCGGCATCTGCGGCCAGGGTCCCAGCGACCATCCTGACTTCGCCGAATGGCTGGCCGCCGAGGGCATCGTGTCCTTGTCCCTGAACCCGGACACCGTCGTCGACACCTGGCAGCGCCTCGCCAAGCGCTGACCCCACCGCACCCCACCCACGGCCCGCAAGGGCCGTTTTTCATGGCAGTCCCCACTCCCAATCCGTGGCAGGACGACAGTGATGCGGGACGGCAGGTCGCGGGGTTTTGGCGCTCGCCGCCAAGGCCCCGCGACCTGGCGGCCAGCGCGCCGCCCGACGCAGTGAAGCAGGACCGGGGAAGTTGTGGATGTGTCTCCCCGCCAAGCCGGCGATGATCCCCACCCATGTCCACGCCCCCGTCCGACGCCGCGTTCCGCCGCCGGCTCCATCGCAACTACGGTGCCTACACGATCGGCTTCGTGCTGCTTGTTGGCGCGCTGGGCGTGCTGGAGCGGATGGGCATGCCCAAGCAGTGGCTGGGTTTTTCCTTCCTGCTGCTGACGGTGCTGGTCTACGCCGGCATTGGCGTCTTCAGCCGCACCACTGACCCGGTCGAGTATTACGTTGCCGGCCGGCGCGTCCCGGCGTTCTACAACGGCATGGCCGCGGGCGCCGACTGGATGAGTGCGGCGAGTTTCCTCGGCATGGCGGGCAGCCTGTACCTCGCGGGTTACGGCGGCCTGGCCTTCGTCCTGGGATGGACCGGCGGCTTCTGCCTGGTCGCGCTGCTGCTGGCGCCGTACCTGCGCCGTTTCGGCGGCTTCACCGTGCCGGACTTCCTCGCCGCCCGCTTCGAGAGTCGCGGGCTGCGCGTGATGGGCGCGGCGGCGGCGGTGCTGGTGTCGTTCATCTACCTGGTCGCGCAGATCTACGCGATCGGCCTGATCACCACCCGGCTGACGGGCCTGACCTTCGAGATCGGCCTGTTCGTCGGCCTGGGCGGCGTGCTGGTGTGCTCCTTCCTCGGCGGCATGCGGGCCGTGACCTGGACCCAGGTGGCGCAGTACATCATCATGATCCTGGCCTACGTGGTGCCGGTGATGTGGTTGTCGACGCAGCAGACCGGCTTCCCGCTGCCGCAGTTCACCGCGGGCGGCGAGGTCCGCGAGATCACCGCGCGCGAGCAGCAACTGCTGCACGACCCGAAGGAACTGCAGGTCCGCGGCCTGCATGAGCAGCGCGCGAAGGACTTCCAGCAGCTGATCGCCGGCCTGCCGCAGTCGCTCGACGCCGAGCGTCAGCGCGTCTCGCAGGTGATCGCCCGGCTGAAGGCCGAGGATGCGCCGCTGGCGCAGATCCAGGCGGCGGAGAAAGTCCGTGCCGCGCTGCCGCGCACCGAGGCGGAAGCCCGAGAGCTGTGGCAGCGCGCCGTGGTCGCCAACCACCAGCGGGCCGAGCCGCTGGCCGGCATGCCGCCGCATGCGAGGCCCTTCGCCGGCGATCCCGACGGCACGCCGGCGGAGCAGGAGGCCTACTCGCTGTCGCGGCGCAACTTCCTGGCGCTGGTGCTGGTGCTGATGGTCGGCACCGCCGGCCTGCCGCACATCCTGACCCGCTACTACACGGTGCCCACGGTGGCGGAGGCCCGCACCTCGGTGGCCTGGACGCTGTTCTTCATCGCGCTGCTCTACCTGTTCGCGCCGGCGCTGGCGGTGATGCTCAAGCACGAGGTGCTGCATCAGCTCGTGGGGACGCCGATCGCCGAACTGCCGGGCTGGATGAAGCAATGGATGCGGGTCGATCCCGGCCTGCTGAGCATCCAGGACATCAACCAGGACGGGATCCTGCAGCTCGGCGAGCTGAAACTGGGCGGCGACGTCGTCATGCTCATGACGCCGGAGCTGGCCGGGCTGCCGCATGTGCTGGCCGCGATGGTGGCGGCCGGCGCGCTGGCCGCGGCGCTGTCGACGGCGGACGGGCTGCTGCTGACGATCTCCAGTGCGCTGTCCCACGACGTCTACTACCGGGTCATGAATCCGCGTGCGTCGATGACGCAGCGGGTGACCATCTCGAAAGCGCTGCTGCTGGCCACCGCGCTGACGGCCGCGGCGGTGGCCGCGCAGAAGCCGGCGGACATTTTGCTGCTGGTGTCGGCGGCGTTCTCCTTGTCGGGTTCGACGCTGGTGCCGGTGCTGGTCGCGGGCATCTTCTGGAAGCGCACCAACAAGCAGGGCGCCGCCGCCGGCATGCTGGTCGGGCTGGGGGTGACGCTGTATTACATGGTCGGCGCGCATGCCGGCCTGCGCCAGGCGCTGGGCCTGGGCGGCGAGCCGCAGCTCTGGTGGGGCATCCAGCCGATGGCCGCGGCGCTGTTCGGCCTGCCGGCGGGCGTGGCGGCGCTGGTGGCGGTCAGTCTGCTGACCCCGCCGCCTTCGTCGACGGCCCGGGCGCTGCAGGGGCGGGTGACGGGTGCCGCGCCCTGAATCCGCCGCGTCCGCAGCCCGGCGCTGGACGGCGGCCCCCGGGCTCGACTAGAATCCGCGATTCCCTTGCCGGGCCCAGGAGTTGACGCTGGGGTCCGGCTTTCAGGCCAAGGGCAGGGCATCTTCGGATGCCGGTGCCGGCGGTCGTTGAAACCCATAAGGAGTTCACATGCGTCACTATGAGATCGTTCTGCTGATCCATCCGGATCAAAGCGAACAAGTTCCGGCGATGCTGGAGCGCTACAAGGGCCTGGTCACCAACGGTGGTGGCAAGGTGCATCGCGTGGAAGACTGGGGCCGCCGTCAGCTGGCCTACATGATCCAGAAGCTGGCCAAGGCGCATTACCTGTGCCTGAACATCGAGTGCAGCAAGGAAGTCCTGGCTGAAATCGAAACCGGCTTCCGCTTCAACGACGCCGTGCTGCGTCACCTGACCGTCGTCAAGGACAAGGCCGAGACGAACCCGTCGGTGATGATGAAGGCCGTCGAGCGCGAAGAAGCCCGCAAGGCTCCGCAAGAAGCGTCCGCCTGAGCTGACAGGCGCGACTCCCTGACGTTCTCGTAATCCTGCCCGCCGATCCGCGCACGCATGAACCGACTGGTGCTGCAGGCGCAGATCCTCGAGAAAGCGGCTCTCCGATACACCCCCGCCGGGCTCCCCGCCCTGGACCTGATGCTCAAGCATGAGTCCATGGCCGACGAAGCCGGCGCTCCGCGCAAGATCGCGCTGGAGATCAAGGCGGTGGCCATCGGCGAGATCGTGAAGCGGGTGCAGGCGCTGGACCTGGCGGAGAAGACGGTGTTCACCGGCTTCCTCTCGGCCCAGCGGCAAGGTCGAGGCACGGTGTTTCACATCACCGGCCTGGACGCCTGACAAGGATTGAAGAGAGCGGCACGTCGCGCGATTCGTTTACATCTGGATAGATCAAGAGGTCACTATGCCCCCGCCACGTGGTAAAGGTCGGTTCTCCAAGGACCGCAAGCCCAAGCGCAACCAACAATCGCTGCTGTTCCGGCGCAAGCGCTTCTGCCGCTTCACCGTCGCCGGTGTCGAGCAGATCGACTACAAGGACGTCGACGTCCTGCGCGACTTCATCAGCGAAAACGGCAAGATCGTTCCCGCTCGCCTGACCGGCACGCGCGCGTTCTTCCAGCGTCAGCTGTCGGTGTGCATCAAGCGCGCCCGCTACCTGGCCCTGCTGCCCTACAGCGACCAGCACAAGGTCTAAGGAGTCCACCCCATGCAAGTCATCCTGCTGGAAAAAGTGGCCAACCTGGGCAACCTCGGCGACGTCGTCAAGGTCAAGGACGGCTACGCCCGCAACTTCCTGATCCCGACCCGTCAAGCGCGCCGCGCCACGGAAGCCGCGATCAAGGAATTCGAAGCCAAGCGCGCCGAACTGGAAAAGGTCGCCGCCGAGAAGCTGGCCGCCGCGCAAGCCCTGGGCGAGAAGATCGCCGGCACCACCGTCACCATCTCGCAGAAGGCCGGCGTTGACGGTCGCCTGTTCGGTTCGGTGACCAACGCCGACATCGCCGACGCGCTGACCAAGGCCGGCACGGCCATCGTCAAGTCGCAGGTGCGCCTGCCCAACGGTCCGCTGAAGACCGTCGGCGAGTTCCCCGTCTCCGTCGCTCCGCACACCGACGTGGTGGTGGAAGTGACGGTGAAGGTCGTCGCCGAAGTCGAGTAATCGCTCGATACATCCGGCGGGCGCTCTGCGCGTCCACCGGACATTCCCCAGCTTTGCAGCGCCGCCAGGGGCTGCAACGATGGAGGAAGGCCCAAAGAAAGCCGACAGCTGCGAAGCCGTCGGCTTTCTGCTTTTTCGAGGCGGCGAAACCCACAGCCGGCCCACACGCTATCAATAGCTCATCCACAGGCTTGTCCACAATGTCCGCGATCTTCACCACGCCCGGGTCCGGTGCCAGCGACAGCGAAATCGCGCGATTGCGCGTGCCGCCGAACTCGGTGGAGGCCGAGCAGAGCGTGCTCGGCGGCCTGCTGATCGACAACACCGCCTGGGACAAGGCGGCGGACACGCTCAGCGACACCGACTTCTACCGCTACGAGCACAAGCAGATCTACGCCGCGATCGGCAAGCTGGTGAATGCCGGCAAGCCGGCGGACGTGGTGACCGTGTTCGAGGAGCTGACCTCGGTCGGCAAGGCCGAGGAGTGCGGCGGCCTGGCCTACCTGAATGCGTTGGCGCAGGGCGTGCCCAGTGCCGCCAACCTGCGCCGTTATGCCGAGATCGTTCGCGAGCGGGCGATCCTGCGCAAGCTGGTGGCCACCTCCGACGAGATCGCCACCGCCGCCCTGAATCCCGCCGGCCGCGCGGTCAACGAGATCCTGGACGAGGCCGAAGGCAAGATCTTCCGCATCAACGAGGAAGGCTCGCGCGGCGGCACCGGTTTCCAGAGCATGGACCGGCTGATGGTCGAGCTGATGGACCGCGTCAACGAGCTGGCCGAGCAGGGCGCCGAGGACGTCACCGGCGTACGCACCGGTTTCTACGACCTGGACCGCATGACGGCCGGCCTGCAGCGCGGCGACCTGATCATCCTGGCGGCGCGGCCGTCGATGGGCAAGACCGCGTTCGCGATCAACATCGGCGAGGCGGTGGCCATCAACGAGGGCCTGCCGGTCATCATCTATTCGATGGAAATGGGCGCGGCGCAGCTGGCGCTGCGGATGGTCGGCTCGATCGGCCGCATCGACCAGAGCAACCTGCGCACCGGCCGCCTGAAGGACGATGAATGGGGCCGCCTGGCCGAGGCGGTCGACAAGCTCGGCAACGCGCCGATCTACATCGATGAAAGCCCCGGCCTCTCGCCCAGCGAAGTGCGCGCCAGAGCGCGGCGCCAGGCGCGGATCTCGGGCCAGATCGGCCTGATCATCATCGACTACCTGCAGCTGATGAGCGGCAACGGCGGCGGTTCCGAGGAGAACCGCGCGACGGTGGTGGGCGAGATCTCGCGGGGCTTGAAGGCGCTGGCCAAGGAGCTTCGCTGCCCGGTGATCGCGCTGTCGCAGCTGAACCGCTCGGTGGAAACGCGGCCGGACAAGCGGCCGATGATGTCCGACCTGCGCGAGTCGGGCGCCATCGAGCAGGACGCCGACATCATCATGTTCATCTACCGCGACGAGTACTACACCAAGGACGAGTGCAAGGAGCCGGGCGTCGCGGAGATCATCATCGCCAAGCAGCGTAACGGCCCGGTGGGCACGGTAAAGCTGGCCTTCGCGCGGCAGAACACCAAGTTCGAGAACCTCGCGCCGGGCTACGTCAGCCCGGGAGGCGACGAGTACTGATCCTCACACCCGCTCGGGCACAGGCCGGGCATCGCATCCGTAAAGATGTGGTAAGACCGGATGAATATCGTTATTCTCTGGTAAGACCGCTCGCGCATTGCTTTTGCCTGCCGGTCTTGGAACCCCACATTTACCGGAGTCCCTGTGTCTGATCTGAGCAAACGCGCTTTCATTGCCACCCCGCTGCTGGCCGCCGCCGGATTGGGCGTCGCCCGCCTGGCCCAGGCCCAGGGCAGCGAGCGCCCGGCGCCCGCGCCGTACACGCCGCCGCCCCTGGCGCAAGGCCCGTTCACCGCTGCGGTCGATTCCCTGCGCGCGTCGACGGTGCCGACCTGGTTCCGCGACGCCAAGCTCGGCATCTGGTCGCATTGGGGGCCGCAGGCCGTCCCCGGCCAGGGCGACTGGTACGCCCGCTTCATGTACGTGCCCGGCCACCCGCATTACGACCATCACGTCAAGACCTATGGCCATCCGTCGGAGGTCGGCTACAAGGACCTGCTCAAGCAGTGGAAGGCCGAGCGCTTCGAGCCCGAGGCGCTGATGGACCGCTACGTGGCCGCCGGCGCCAAGTACTTCGTGTCGATGGGCGTGCACCACGACAACTTCGACCTGTGGAACTCCCGGCACCACCGCTGGAACGCCACCCAGGTCGGCCCCATGCGCGACGTGGTGGGCGACTGGTCCCGCGCCGCGCGCAAGCGCGGGCTCCGCTTCGGCGTATCCGAGCATCTGGGCGCCAGCCACAACTGGTGGTGGACCAGCCACCAGTGCGACCAGTTCTGGCCCAAGCTCGGCGTGGCCTACGACGGCGCCAAGCCGGAAAACGCCGACCTCTACCACGAGCCGCACAACACGCCTTACCTCAACCGCGGCGGCGACTGGTACACGACCAATCCGAAGTTCCACGAGATCTGGTACCGCCGCATCATCGACCTGATCGACAGCCACCAGCCCGACCTGCTGTATTCGGACGGCGGCATCCCGTTCGGCGCCGTGGGCCGCGCCGCGATCGCGCACCTGTTCAACACCTCGGTGCGCCGCAATGGCGAGATGCAGGCCGTCTACAACCACAAGGCCCTGGGGTCCGGCGAGTTCATCCGCGAGATCGGCGTGCAGGACGTCGAGCGCGGCGTGCTCGAGGGCATCAACGCGCTGCCCTGGCAGACCGACACCTCCAACGGCGACTGGTTCTTCTCCGAGCACGATCGCTACAAGACGCCGGCGCAGGTGCTGGCCATGCTGTGCGACATCGTCAGCAAGAACGGCAACATGCTGCTCAACGTGGTGCAGCGGGCCGACGGCTCGCTCCCGCCCGAATCGGACCGGCTGTTGACGGAGATGGCGGCGTGGATGGCGGTCAACGCGCCGGCGATCCACGGCACGCGGCCGTGGAAGGTGCATGGCGAAGGCCCGACCGAAGCCGCCGGCGGCGCCTTCAAGGAAGACACCGCCTACACGCCGCAGGACCTGCGCTTCACCACCCGGGACGGCGCGCTGTACGCCTTGACGCTGGGCGAGCCCAAGGGCCAGGTGAACATCGTGTCGCTGCGCAGCGGCAACGCGCAGGAGTCCCGCCCGGTCCGTCGGGTCGAGCTGCTGGGCGCGGGCCCGGTGCGCTTCCGCCAGACCGCCCAGGCCTTGCAGGTCGAGGTGCCGGAGCGCCTGCCCAGCCGGCATGTCAGCGCGCTGCGCATCGCCTTCGCCTGACCGTCCACGGAGTCCCCGGCACCGGCACGCCCGCGACAACGCGGCGACGGTCCCGGGGCCTGGGCGGCTTGCCGCGTTCAGCGGGCGGGGCCGCCCACCTCTCCGGTCTTTCCGGTCTCTCCGGTCTCTGCGGTCTCTGCGGTCTCTCCGGCCTTCCCGATCTCCCACTCGACGCCGTCGGCGCTGCCCCGGTCGTCGGTGACCTTGAGCACGGCGCGGCCCGCATCGAGCCTCACGCCGGGCCAGCGGGCGATGCGGTCCACGACCGCCACCGTGCCCATCCCCTTGCCATTGACCTCCAGCGTCGCCTGGCGCGCATTGCTGTAGGCCTTGATGTCGACCAGGCCCGTGGGCCGTTGGACGAGGCGCTTGCTGGTCAGGTGCAGCACCGGCTGCCTGCTCCACCAGGCGCGCATCAGGTGATAGGCGTCCTTCAGGTGGCGCCGGTCGTAGCTGACCAGTCCCTTGTCATTGCGACCGGTGGTGTCGCCCTCGTGGCGGTTCGCCGCGGCATGGTCGAAGCCCAGCCAGATGAAGCTGCCCCACAGGAAGGGCCGCCGGGCGACCTCGGCCGCATAGGTTTCGTGGAACAGCGCCTGGTACTGCTCCGGATGCCAGCGCCCGCCCGGCTCGGGACGACGCGGCGGGTCCTCCTGCTGGACGACGCTGGCGCCCGCGCCGAACTCGCCCAGGCCGATAGGCTTGTCCGGCATGCGGGCGTGCAGCTTGTCGGCCCAGGGGCCGATGTCCTTGAACTCGCCGTCGTACCAGCCCCAGTAGCGGTTGTAGGACGCCAAGTCGGTCTGCAGCGCCATCGGATGGTCATCCGGCGCGCAGCAGTGGGCATAGGTGGTCAGCCGCGAGGGATCCTCCTGCTTGGCCAGCGCGTGCAGGTCGGCCAGCAGGGCGCGGATGGGCTCGTCGCTGCGGTAGACCTCGTTGCCTACGCCCCAGACGGCGACCGAGGCGTGATGGCGGTTCTGGCGGATCAGCTCCCGCAGCTGGGCCTGGATGTTGTCGCGGAACGCGGCGGTCTCCGCCATCAAGGCATTCAGCGGGATCTCGGTCCACACCACCAGGCCGAGCTGGTCGGCCCGCTCGTAGGTGTAGGCGGGGTGCTGGTAGTGGACCAGGCGCAGGCCGGTGAGGCCCAGGTCCATCAGGAGGCGCAGGTCCTCGTCGATCTCCGCGGGGCCCACCGCCACGCCGCGGCCGGGGCGGCCGGCGTGGAAGTAGTTGACGCCATGCAGCGGGTAGGGCTTGCCGTTGAGCAGGAAACCGCGCTGCGGGTCGACGCCGAACTGGCGCAGGCCCACCGGCAGCTGCACCGTGTCGGCCACGCTGCGGGCGTCCATCAGCTCGGCGCTGAGGCGGTAGAGATACGGGTCGGCGATCCCCTGCCACAGGTGGGGCTGCCGCACTTCGAACGTCGCCGTCGCCGTGATCGGCGCGCCGGGCGCGAGCCGCAGCGATTGCGACTGCTGCGCCACGGATCGCCCCGCGGCATCACGCAGCGTCAATCGCAGCTGGCGCTCGACCGGCTGGTCGCCGTCGTTGCGCAGCCGCACCTGCAGCTGGAGGCGCGCCCGCTCGGCGCTCAGTTGCTCGATGTCCACGCGCACCCCGGGGCCGCCGTGGTCCAGCAACTCGATGTAGGCCTGCGGGGTCTCGATGAGGCGCACCGGCCGGATCAGTCCGCCGAAGACGGTGAAGTCGCCCGCCAGCGGCGCCACGTGCGGCAGCTTGCCGTTGTCGACGCGCACGGCGACCACGTTGGGCCCCGGCCGCAGCAGCGCCGTGATGTCGAAGCGGAAGCGCGCATAACCGCCCTCGTGGCGACCGGCGTGGCGGCCGTTGACCCACACGTCGGCGGCCAGCGTCGCGGCGTCGAACTCGAGGAAGCGACGCGTCGCGCCGCCGGGCGCGATGTCCAGGCCGCGGCGGTACCAGGCGGCGCCGCGGTAGGGGCTGCCGCCGGTCTCGCCATCGGGCACGTTGTAGGTGTGCGGCAGAGCGACGGTGGACCAAGCTGCATCGTCGAAGTCCGGCGCCTCGGCGCCCGCCACGTCGGCGCGCTGGAAGCGCCAGGCGCTCTCCAGCGCGGTGGTCACGCGGGCGGCCTGCGCGTGCAGAGCGGACAGGGCAAGCGCCAAGGCAAGCAGGGAGCGAAGCATCGTGAACGGGCTCGGAAGTTGGGAAGCGCGCCACCTCGAACGCTGCGAGGCAAGTTAATGCGGCGACCGAACTAATGTAAGGACGAGCGCGTGTCGTGGCCATTGGCGAAAACACGCCCGTGGCGGCGTGCTGCGCATCGCGCTACAGCAGCGGCAGCCGCACCTCGACCCGCAGGCCGCGGCCGCCGGCCGCCTCGGCCAACACGATGCGGCCGCCATGGCCCGCCACGACCGAGCGCGCGATCGACAGGCCCAGCCCGCTGCCCGGCTCGCGCTGCGCGGGATCGCGGAAGAAGCGGTCGAACACGCGCTCGCGCAGCGCCGCCGGAACGCCGGGCCCCTGGTCCTCGACCGCGAGCAGCGCCTGGCCGCCTTCGCGCCGCAGCCTCACCCGCACCTCGCCGCCCGGCGGGCCGTACTTGATCGCGTTCTCGACGAGGTTGTCGACCAGCGACTCCATCGCGCCGCGCTGGCCGGCGATGCGCAGGCCGGCTTCGGCGCTCAGGACGAGTTCGACCCGGCGGGCCGTCGCCAGGCCCTCGAGCGCCGCCAGCCGGTCCTGCAGCAGCCGGTCCAGCTCCAGCGGCACCACCGGTTCGGCGGCGGCCGCATCGCTGCGCATCAGCGTCAGCAGCTGGTTCACCAGGCGCGTGGCGCGATGGCCGCTGCTCAGCACGCCGGTCATCAGCTGGCGTTCGCGCTCGTCGTGCGTCGCCGCGCGCAACGCCTCCACGTTCACCAGCATCGCGGCCAGCGGCGTGCGCAGCTCATGGGCCGCGTCCGCGATGAAGCTGCGCTCGCGCTGCGCGCTCTCGGCCACGCGCCGCATCCAGCCGTTGATCGCGTCGACCATCAGCGCCAGTTCCCGATGGCCGTCGCGATAGGCGAGCGGGGCGAGCTCCTGCGGCCCGCGCCGGGCGACCTCGCGCGCGACCGCCGTCCAGGGACGCATCGCCAGCCGGATCGAGAGCCAGGCGGGCAGCACCAGCAGCGGCAGGCTGGCCAGCAGCGGCATCAGGTAGAAGCCATCGGAGTAGATGGTGCGCAGCAGGTTCCAGCCATCGTTGGGGCCGAACATCGTCGCGCGCAGTCCGTGGGGCCCGGCGACCGTGCGCGCATGGAGCCGCTGCGTGGGCGTGCTCACGGTGACGAGCGCGCCGCCGGTGTCCAGCGGCGGGATCTCCGGCGCGTTGCGGGACCGGTACAGCACCTGCGTCCCGCGCGTGACCAGGATGGCGGGCTGGCGCTCGGGCGAGGTGTCGTACTCCTCCACGATGGAGGCGTGCAGCAGGTCCAGCGCCTGCCGGCGCCGCTCGGGCGTGCTGTCGGTGTCGTCGGCGATCGCCAGGATGGTCGGGTAGATCTGCTTCGACTGGAGCAGCAGGAAGGCGCGGCCGCCCTGGTGCAGCAGATAGGCGATGCCCAGCACCCACAGCAGCATCAGCAGCGCCAGCTGGGCCACCAGCAGGCGCCGCACCAGGCTGGGACGGACCACGGCGAGCATCGCCTCGCGCAGGCCCCGGCCCACGCGGACGAGGACAAGGACGAGGGCGGCCCGCAGCCCCGGCGGCGGGGGCAGGCGGAAGGACGACGCGGTCATCGCGTCTCCTGGTCGATCACGTAGCCCACGCCGCGCACCGTCCGCACCCAGCCGTCGCCGATCTTGCGGCGCAGGTTGGCCATGTGCACGTCCAGCGCGTTGCTCGCGTTGCCCGGGCCGCCGGGCAGCACCTGCTCCTCCAGCGTGCGCCGCGTGACGATGCGGCCGGCCCGCATCATCAGCAGTCGCAGCAGCTCGTATTCGCTGACGGTCAGCTCCACCGGCTGGCCCTCGACGCTGACCCGGCGCGTGGGCATGTGCAGCTGCAGGCCACGCAGCGACAGCAACTCGCCGTCGAAGCCGTAGCTGCGGCGCGCCAGCGCGCGGATGCGGGACAGCAGCTCGGCCAGCTCGAAGGGCTTGACCAGGTAGTCGTCGGCGCCGGAATCCAGGCCGTTGAGCCGGTCCTGCAGCGCATCGCGCGCGCTCAGGATCAGCACCGGCAGCGACCCGTGCTCGCGCCGCAGCCGCGCGAGCAGCTGCAGCCCGTCGCCGTCGGGCAGGCCCAGGTCCAGCAGCACCAGGTCGCAGGGCTGCTGCGACAGCTGGTGCCAGGCGGCGGCGATCTGGCGGGTCCACACGACGTCCATGCCCTGGTCGGTCAGCGCGATGCGCACGCCATTGCCGAGGTCGAGGTCGTCCTCGATCAGGAGAATCTTCATGGCCGGCATTGGACCAGTCCGCGAAGCCTCCGCGCCGCCGCCGGCGCGGCGCTTCATCGATTCTTCATGTGGCCCACAGCCCGGCTTCATGGCGCCGGTCAACGTCACCGGCGCTTGTGGATGACGACGACGGTGACGGCGATGGCCGAGACCGAGACAGCCTCCGCGACCGAGGCCGGATCGAGATGGTGACGGCGAAAGGCTGCGGCTACGGCTACGGTCTGCGAGCGTCCGCGGCGTCGCCGGCTGGCGCGACCGGGACGGACACGGCCGGCAGGGCCTCGGGCGGCAGGCCAGCCACGGCGCGCGCCCACATGCGCCGGTAGAGCGCTTCCAGGTCGCGCGCGAAGGCGCGTGAATCGATCCACGGCCGGATCGGCGGCTTGGGCCCGGTCGCGAGCGCGCAGGCGCGTTCCACGTAGTCATCGAGCGACTCGCAGACCAGCTCCGGCAGGCCGGCCTCGGCGAGCAGGCTCTCCGCCACGCGCGACGCGAAGCCGTCCCCGCGCAGCGTCACGACCGGCACGCCGGCCGCGAGCGCATCGCTGGTCGTCGTGTGGCCGTTGTAGGGCCAGGTGTCGAGCGCCAGGTCCGCGGCGGCCAGGCGGTTCCAGTGCGCGGCCATGTCCACCGGCGGCATGAACACCAGGCGCTCGGGCGCGATGCCGTGCCGCGCCGCTTCCTCGCGCAGCCGCGCATCCGCCTGCTCGCCGCCGCTGAGCTGCCACAGCAGCGCCGAGGGCAGGCGATGCAGCAGCACCATCCAGGCTTCGAAGATCGGCGGCAGGACCTTGTGCACCACGTTCGCCGACAGCAGCACGATCGCGTCCTCGGGCAGGCCCAGCGCGGCGCGCGGCGTCGGCACGATGCGGCGCGTCGCGTCGCCGGGCTGGTAGCAGCGCGGCAGCTGCGCGATGCGCTCGCTGTAGAACGGCGCGTCGGCCAGCGGCGTCACGATCGGGTCGCCGATGACGTAGTCGATGTAGTCCGCGCCGCAGGTGCCCGGGAAACCCAGCCACGCGACCTGCACCGGCGCCGGCCGCGCGGCCAGCGCGGTGAAGCGGCTGCCGGCCGTGTGGCCCTTGAGGTCGACCGCGATGTCCACGCCCTCGGCGCGCATGCGCGCGGCGATGCCGGCCGCGTCGAGCGCGCCCACGTCGATGAAGCGGTCGCAGGCGGCGCGCACGCGCTGCTGCAGCGGCGAGCCGTCGTCCGGTCCATGCGAGAACAGCAGCACCTCGAAGCCCGGGCGGTCGCGGCACTCCAGCACCTCGACCATCAGCGCCGCCGTCGCGTGGGCATGGAAGTCGCCGGACAGGTAGCCGATGCGTAGCCGCGGCTTGTCGACCGCCCGCGCCGGCGGCAGGGACGCGATGCCGCGGCTCAGGAAACGCGTGCTCAGGCGCGCGACCTTGAGCAGGTCGGCCGGCGCGTGGGGCAGGGCGGCCAGCGCGAAGGGCACGCCGAACTCGTCGTCCGCCGCCTCGGGCTTGGCGCGCAGCGCCGCGTGCAGCGCCTGCAGGTTGGCGTCGAAGTCGTCCCAGCGCGCGCATTGCTGGTCGCCATGGGCCTGGTAGGCCTGCGCCATGACGCTGTCGGGACGCAGCGCGGCCACGGTGCGGAAGCACTCCGCCGCCTCGGTCTTCATCTGCAGCGTCTGCAGCGCGAAGGCGAGCTGCAGGTAGGCGTCGATGTCGTCGATCTTCAGCGCCAGCGCCTGCATCAGCGGCCCGATCGCCGCCTGCGCCTGGCCGCTGCGCCGCAGCGACTCGCCCAGGTAGCGCTGCAGCGGGTTGGACGCGACGTGGGCATGCGGCGCGAGCAGCGCCGCCGCCTCGGCGTGGCGGCCGCGGCCCATCTCGTGGAGGGCGGCGCGCAGCAGGTCTTCGAGGGCATCCATGGGCGGCGATTATGTCGGCCGCGAGGATGCCGACGGGCACTGGCATTCCGGCCGATTACTGTATAAATTTACAGTATGCCGCAAGACACCAAGATCGCCAGGCCGCCGCTGTACATCCAGGCCGATGCCCTGAAGGGCCGGGGCAGCGGCTGGGCCATGCCGCACCGCTTCGAATCGCGCGAGCGCGAACAGTACGACGACGGCTGGGGCACGCTGGACCAGACGGCGCTGGAGGAGCATGTCGCGCCCAGGACCGAGATCATCGAGGAGCAGGCCCGCAAGATCCTCAGCGGCAACCAGTCGCCGGACATCGGCTTCGATCTCTCGATCAATCCCTACCGCGGCTGCGAGCATGGCTGCATCTACTGCTTCGCGCGACCGACGCACAGCTACCTGAACCTGTCGCCGGGCCTGGACTTCGAGACCCGGATCATCGCGAAGGTCAACGCCGCCGAGCGGCTGCGCGAGGCGCTGGCCTCGCCCGCCTACCAGCCGGCGCCGCTGGTGCTGGGCACGGCCACCGACGCCTACCAGCCGATCGAGCGCAAGCTGCGCATCACCCGCGCGGTCGTGGAGGTGCTGACCGAGGCGCGGCATCCGTTCTCGGTGGTGACCAAGTCCAGCGGCATCGAGCGGGACCTCGACCTGATCGTGCCGATGGCGCTCAAGCGGCAGGTGTCGGTCTACCTGTCGGTGACCTCGCTGGACCCGGCGCTGTCGCGCATCCTGGAGCCCCGCGCCGCCTCGCCGCAGCGGCGGCTGCAGACCATCAAGGCGCTGGCCGAGGCCGGCGTGCCGGTGGGGGTGAGCGTGTCGCCGGTGATCCCCTTCCTCAACGAGCCCGAACTGGAGCGCATCCTCGAGGCGGCCGCGGAGGCCGGCGCGACCAAGGCCTTCAGCATCCCGCTGCGGCTGCCCTGGGAGGTGGCGCCACTGTTCCACGACTGGCTGCGGCTGCACCAGCCGGACAAGGCCGCGCGCATCATGGCGCGGCTGCGCGACATGCGCGGCGGCAAGGACAACGATCCGCGCTTCGGCACGCGCTTCACCGGCGAAGGGATCTGGGCCGAACTGCTGCAGCAGCGGCTGCGCAAGGCCTCCCAGCGCCTGGGCCTGGGCCGCGAGCGGCACCAGTTCGACTTCAGCGAGTTCAGACCCCCCTCGAAGCTGGAGGGGCAGCAGTCCTTGTTCTGACGGGCCTGAGGGGCTTGACGGGCTCGAGGGCCTGACGGACGGTCGATCAGCCGCCGCGCCGGCAGGCGCCGACCCAGTCCCAGTCCTTGCGGTAGACCGAGGTCTGCACGCCGCTCAGGCTCAGCACCGTGTGGTACAGCCCGTCGTGGGACATCGGCGTGTCGCGGCGCTGGGTGAGGCAGGCCTCGTCCAGGCGCTGCGACTGGCGCGTCTGTGCCGGCAGCCACAGGATCAGCGGCACATGCTTCTGCTGCTTGGGCGCCAGCGCATAGGGCATGCCGTGGAGGAACAGGTTGTTCTCGCCCAGCGACTCGCCGTGGTCCGACACATACAGGAGGCTCGGATCGAAGCGCGACTGCTGGGTGCCCAGCCAGTCGATCGCCTTGGCCAGCACGTGGTCGGTGTACGCGATCGTGTTGTCGTACGCATTGCGCACCTCCTCCAGCGGGCACTGCTGCAGCGCGTTGCTGCGGCACTCCGGCTGGAAGGGCTTGCGCTCGGCCGGTGTGCGCAGGTAATACGCCGGTCCATGGCTGCCCATCTGGTGCAGCACCAGCACCACGCCGCGCGCGACGCGCTGCGGATCCAGCGCGGCGATGCGCGCGTCCAGGTCGTGCAGCATCGCCTCGTCCAGGCATTCGCCGTCGGGGCGGCACAGGCCGGCGGGCAGGGGATGGTCGGCGCGGGCGGGATTGATGGCCTGCGCATTCGGCACGCGGTCGCAGATGCCCTTGCAGCCCGACTGGTTGTCCAGCCACAGCACCGCCAGCCCCGCGCGCTGCAGCACGTCCAGCAGCGTCTCCTGGTTGCCCGGGTGGTCGACATACGCCTCGCGGCCGAGCTGCGAGAACATGCAGGGCAGCGACGCCGCCGTCGACGTGCCGCAGGACGCGACCTCGCGGTAGCTCAGCACCGGCTTGCCGGAGAGCTCCGGGTTGGTCGGCCGGCCGTAGCCGTTGAGCTGGAAGTTCTCCGAGCGCGCCGTCTCGCCCACCACCAGCAGCACCAGCGGCGGCCGCGCACCGGCGGGCCGGGGCGTCAGCGTCGCGTCCGCGGCGACGATCTCCGGCGGGCCCTTGGGTTTCTTCTGTTTCTGGACGACCAGCGCGGCGCTGGCCCAGATCGCGTTGATCGGGCTGACCATCTTGGTCAGCACCTTGTGGTTGCGCAGGGTCGAGGCCAGCTCCGCGGTGCGGGTCGCCGCCAGGCCCACGCCCAGCGCCAGCGCCAGCGCGACGCTGGCCAGGTTCCAGCCGAGCCGCTGGTACCAGCGGCGGTCGGTCAGCCGCTGGCGCCAGAGCCAGAGCAGCGGCAGCAGCGCGATCACCGCCACATGCGCCGCCAGGCCCCAGCCCATCAGGTCGCGGGTCTCGCGCACGTCGGTCTGCAGCGCGTTGGTGATCATCGCGCTGTCGATGACCACGCCGTAGCTGCCGATGAAGTAGGCCAGCGGCGCGGTCAGCAGCAGCATCAGCGTGAGCAGCGGCTTCACCGCCACGCGCCAGGCCAGCAGGCTGAAGCAGGCCGCCAGCACCAGGACCACGATGCCGGCGAAGACGACGACGAACAACTGGCCCGACGGGCCGGCGTAGTCGGGCATGCCGCTCATGCGCTGCCACAGCGGCCAGTTGCCGAGCACGCCGATCCAGAGCGCAGCCAGCCAGGCCAGGGTCAACGGGGAACGTGTGCGCGCGGCGCCGGCCTGGCGCGATCGCGAGGTCGAGGAATCGGAAAACGGCATCTTTCTTGTGTCAGGCCGGCATGATCAAACCGGCCCTTGTAGTGGTCCCACCTGAAGATCTCCTGAAGCCTCGCCCTGCGTCATGCCGCGGCGCGGCCACCGGACCGGCCTTCATCCCCGCAAGGCCATGCCGCCGGCGGCGCGGGCCGCCTTCAGCCCCTGGCCGCTGGCCTGCACGTAGCGGCGTTGCAGGTCCTCGATGCGAGGCGCCAGCGCGCTGGGATCGCTCATCCGGTCGCGGTAGCGCTTGAGCACCAGCGCCGCCATGTCGATCAGCTTGGCGTTCAGCGTCAGCCCGCCTTGCTCGACCAGCAACTGCACCCCGGCCTGCGCGTCGCCACGCATCGCCTGGCGCATCGCGGTTTCCGAGATCGCGAAGACGCGGGCATTGGCCTCGCGCATCAGCCGCGAACTGGGCTCGTGGCCCTCGGCCATGGCGAGCATCACCTCGGTCGCCGACTTGGAGCTGCAAAAGCGCAGCCCGAGCTGGCTCATCAGCAGGTCCATCTCGCTGAGCTCGATGTCCTGCCGCGCCATGCGCACCCACAGGGCGATCAGCAGGCAGGCGGCTTCCAGGTCGAAGGCCTCGTCCGCGGCGCGGCGCGCGAAGTCGCGCGCCAGCTGCAGCGCATCGGCGAGCCGGCGTTCCATCAGCAGCCGCAGCCCCTGCAGCAGCAGGTCGAAGCGCTGCAGCCGGGCGTCGCGCGGCGCGCGTTCGATGCCCTGCGCCAGGGCGTCGGCGGCGTACTTCAGTCCCTTGCCGTCCTTCGCGTCGAAGCGCATCAGCGCGAGCAGGGCCAGGCTGTGCCAGTCGAAGAGCTTGGAGCGCAGCCCCTGCGCGAGGCTGCGTTCCAGCATCTTGAGCGCCTCGTCGCGCTGGCCGGCATAGAAGGCCAGCGTGCCGCAATGCTGCTGGCGCAGCAGGCATCCCGGCGTCAGCGTCGCGGCGGTGCGGTAGGTGGCGAGCGCGGCGTCGATCTCGCCTTGCTCCATCTGCACCCGGCCCATCAGGTCGTAGCTGTCGGCCTGGTCGGGCATGTCGCCGATCAGCGTCTCCAGCGTGCGGCGCGCGGCGCTCAGGTTGCCGCTGGCCACCTCGGTGCGCGCCACGCCCAGCCGGGCCCAGGGCACGGTGCGCGCGGCGATGATCGCCTCGTACAGCTCGCGCGCCTCGGCGTGGCGCTCCAGGCGCAGCAGCAGTTCGGCGCCGATGCGCGCGGCATAGAGCCAGTAGGTCGCCTTCTGCTGGAAGCGCTCCAGGCAGAGGTCGGCGGCGCGGTCGAAGTCGCGCGCGTCGATGGCGTCGAAGATCGCCTTCAGCTCCAGCTTGCGGTGCCGCGCGTTGGCCAGGCGGTCGGCCAGCGCGGCGCTGGTGTAGGGCTTGACGAGGTAGGCATCGAGCGCCGCCTCGGCCGCCTCGGCGACCTTCGCGTAGGAGGCCTCGCCGGTGACCATGACGAAGACGGTGGCGTAGGGCAGCAGCTGCTCGCGCCGCAGTTCATCGAGCAGGTCCTGGCCGGAGAGCTCCGAGCCGTCGAAGTAGTAGTCGCACAGGACGATGTCGTAGGGCTGCGTCTCGAGGATGACGCGGGCGTCGCGCACCCGCGTGGCCTGGCGCACGTGGCCGACGCCGAGTTCGCGCAGCTGGGCGGTCATCAGGCTGCGCGAGGTCGCGTTGCCGTCGATGACCAGCGCCTGTGTCTTGGACAGGGGGCTGGACAAGGGGCTGGCGAGCGTCATGGCCGCCGCCCCGCGGGCGTGACGGGCGCCCATGTGAAAAAGCCCGCCTCCGAAGAGAGCGGGCCGGCAGCACCCCAACGATGTGTGCGAATGTCGTCAACCACGAGGCGGATTGTCCGCCCGGCGATCGCCGCCGGCTCCCCGGGTTTGCGTGGGGGCCGTGGCTTGAATTCCCAATCCGGGCGTGAACTTGCGCGCCGCTGTTGGTGGCTTACTTGAAGAGGTCCTTGACGCGGTCCGTCCAGCTCTTCGCGTTCGGCGAGTGGCGCTCGCCGCCGTCGCGCAGGCTCTTGTCCAGTTCCTTCAGCAGCTTGCGCTGGTGCTCGGTCAGCTTGACCGGCGTCTCGATGCTGATGTGGCAGTACAGGTCGCCCGGATAGCTCGAGCGCACGCCCTTGATGCCCTTGCCGCGCAGGCGGAAGGTCTTGCCGTGCTGCGTGCCCTCGGGCAGTTCGATCTCGGCCTTGCCGCCCAGCGTCGGCACCTCGATCGAGCCGCCCAGCGCCGCGGTCGTCATCGACACCGGCATCGTGCAATGCAGATCGTCGCCGTCGCGCTCGAAGATGTCGTGCTGCTTGATGCGGATCTCGATGTAGAGATCTCCAGACGGCCCGCCATTGACGCCCGGCTCGCCGTTGCCGGCGGAGCGGATGCGCATGCCTTCGTTGATGCCAGCGGGGATCTTGACTTCCAGCGTCTTGGTCTTCTTGATCTTGCCGGCGCCGTTGCAGGTGGTGCAGGGCTCCGGAATGATCTTGCCGGTGCCGTGGCAGTGCGGGCAGGTCTGCTGGATGCTGAAGAAGCCCTGGCGCATGTGCACCGTGCCGCTGCCGCCGCAGGAGCCGCAGGTCTTGGCGCTGGTGCCGGGCTTGGCGCCGCTGCCGTGGCAGGTGTCGCAGCCTTCCCAGGACGGGATGCGGATCTGCGTCTCCTTGCCGCGCGCGGCTTCCTCCAGCGTGATCTCCATCGCGTAGCTCAGGTCGCTGCCGCGATAGACCTGCTGGCCGCCGCCCTGGCGCCGGCCGCCGCCCTGCTGACCGAACAGGTCGCCAAAGATGTCGCCGAAGGCCTCGGCGAAGCCGCCGAAGCCTTCCGCGCCCGGGCCGCCGCGGAAGCCCTGGTTGGGGTCCACGCCCGCGTGGCCGTACTGGTCGTAGGCCGCGCGCTTCTGGCCGTCGGACAGCATCTCGTAGGCCTCCTTGGCCTCCTTGAACTTGTCCTCGGCGTCCTTGGCACCTTCGCCCTGATTGCGGTCAGGGTGGTACTTCATCGCCAGCTTGCGATACGCCTTCTTGATGTCGTCTTCGCTGGCGTTCTTCGCGACGCCTAGGACTTCGTAATAGTCACGCTTTGCCATGGATCTTCCTGGGGGCCTCAAACCAAAACGCCGCGCGAGGCTGGCGGCCCCGCGCGGCGGCTGTCAGGCGACAGCGGTTGCCGATCGCGGCGCCGACCGGGGTCGGCGCGCACGGCTTACTTCGAGTCCTTGACTTCCTTGAACTCGGCGTCCACGACGTTGTCGTCGGCCGGCTTGGACGAGGACTGCGCGGCCGCCGCCTCGGCGTGGTCCGCACCCGCCGCACCCGCGGCGCCCGCGGCACCGGCCGCGGCCTGGGCCGCCTGCGCGTCGGCGTACATCTTCTCGCCCAGCTTCTGGCTGGAGGTCATCAGCGCTTCGGTCTTGGCGTCGATGTCGGCCTTGTCCTCGCCCTTGATGGCTTCTTCCAGGTCCTTGATCGCGGCCTCGATCTTTTCCTTCTCGCTGGCGTCCAGCTTGTCGCCATGCTCGGCCAGCGACTTCTGCACCGAGTGCACCAGGCCGTCGGCCTGATTCTTGGCCTGCACCAGCTCGACCTTCTTCTTGTCCTCGGCGGCGTTGGCCTCGGCGTCCTTCACCATCTTCTCGATCTCGGCCTCGGACAGGCCGGAGTTCGCCTTGATGGTGATCTTGTTTTCCTTGCCGGTGCCCTTGTCCTTGGCGCCGACGTGCAGGATGCCGTTGGCGTCGATGTCGAAGCTCACCTCGATCTGCGGCACGCCGCGCGGCGCCGGCGGGATGCCTTCCAGGTTGAACTCGCCCAGGCTCTTGTTGGCCTGCGCCATCTCGCGCTCGCCCTGGTAGACCTTGATGGTCACCGCGGGCTGGCTGTCCTCGGCGGTCGAGAAGGTCTGGCTGAACTTGGTCGGGATGGTCGTGTTCTTCTTGATCATCTTGGTCATCACGCCGCCCAGGGTCTCGATGCCCAGGCTCAGCGGGGTGACGTCCAGCAGCAGCACGTCGGTGCGCTCGCCGCCCAGGACCTGGCCCTGGATCGCGGCGCCCACGGCCACCGCCTCATCGGGGTTCACGTCCTTGCGCGGGTCCTTGCCGAAGAACTCCTTGACCTTCTCCTGCACCTTGGGCATGCGGGACATGCCGCCGACCAGGATGACGTCGTCGATCTCGCTCACCGACACGCCGGCGTCCTTGATCGCGGTGCGGCAGGGGGCGATGGTGCGCTCGATCAGCTCGTCCACCAGCGACTCCAGCTTGGCGCGGGTCAGCTTGATGTTCAGGTGCTTCGGACCGGTGGCGTCGGCCGTGATGTAGGGCAGGTTGACGTCGGTCTGCGAGGAGTTGGACAGCTCGATCTTGGCCTTCTCGGCCGCTTCCTTCAGGCGCTGCAGCGCCAGCACGTCCTTGGTCAGGTCGACGCCTTGCTCCTTTTTGAACTCGGCAATGATGTAGTCGATGATGCGCTGGTCGAAGTCCTCGCCGCCCAGGAAGGTGTCGCCGTTGGTGGACAGCACCTCGAACTGCTTCTCGCCGTCGACGTCGGCGATCTCGATGATCGAGATGTCGAAGGTGCCGCCGCCCAGGTCGAACACCGCGATCTTGCGGTCGCCCGCGCCGTGCTTGTCCAGGCCGAAGGCCAGCGCCGCGGCGGTGGGCTCGTTGATGATGCGCTTGACGTCCAGGCCGGCGATGCGGCCGGCGTCCTTGGTCGCCTGGCGCTGCGCGTCGTTGAAGTAGGCCGGGACGGTGATGACCGCCTCGGTCACTTCCTCGCCGAGGTAGTCCTCGGCGGTCTTCTTCATCTTGCGCAGCACTTCCGCGGAGACCTGCGGCGGCGCCAGCTTCTTGCCGCGCACTTCCACCCACGCGTCGCCGTTGTCGGCCGCGGCGATGGTGTAGGGCATCAGGTCGATGTCCTTCTGGACTTCCTTCTCCGAGAACTTGCGGCCGATCAGGCGCTTGACCGCGTACAGGGTGTTCTTCGGGTTGGTCACCGCCTGGCGCTTGGCCGAGGCGCCGACCAGCACCTCGCCGTCTTCCTGGTACGCAATGATCGACGGGGTGGTGCGGGCGCCTTCCGCGTTCTCGATGACGCGGGTGGTGTTGCCTTCCATCACCGCCACGCACGAGTTGGTCGTGCCCAGGTCGATGCCGATGATCTTCTTCTTAGCCATGTGGTGCTCCTGAATAGGGAAAAACTGGCGGAACGGTCAGCGTGGGAGGCTCGGTGGAGCGAGCGGCTGAAACAACGTTCCGGGATGCTGCTGATCTGTGGATAACTTCGCCGGGTTCAAGGGCCCCGATCGATTTTTCGCTGTGCTTACTTGGGGGCGGACACGGTGACCAGCGCCGGGCGCAGCACGCGGTCGGCGATCAGGAAGCCCTTCTGCAGCACGGTCACGACCGTGTTGGGATCCTGCTCCGCCGGGACCATCGAGATCGCCTGGTGCTGGTGGGGGTCGAACTTCGTGCCGGCGGCCGGATTGATCTCCAGCACCTTGTTGCGCTCCAGCGCGGACTGCAGCTGGCGCAGCGTGGCGTGCACGCCCTCGAGCACCTGCTCGACGCTGGCGTCCGGGCGGGCGATGGCGGCGGTCAGGCTGTCCACCACCGGCAGCATCGCGTCGGCGAAGCCCTCGACCGCGAACTTGCGGGCCTTGGCCGTGTCTTCCTCGCCGCGGCGGCGGGTGTTCTCGACTTCGGCCTTGGCGCGCAGATAGGCGTCGGACATCTCGGCCAGGCGGCGTTCGGTGTCGGCGAGCTTGGCCTCCAGCGTCTCGGGCACCGAGGCGGCGGCCGCGGCGGCGGCTTGCTGGGTCAGTTCGTCCAGCGTCGGGTCGGGTTGTTGGTTGTCAGTCGTCATGGTTGGATGGCCCCAAAGCGGAGCCCGACTTCTCTTCGGAAGGGGACCGGCGTCGGTGGGAGCCAGTCTGCGTCGGGCGACCCGCCGCATCTGGGGCCCATGGCCGGAACTTCAAGAGGGGGATTTTGGCATCGGTGCGCGGGCAAGCCGGGGGCCTGCTAGCGGCGCTTCTTACTGCGGAGGTCGGGGCGTTGGCCGCCATGGCTTGGGGCCCCGGCGGCCAGCGCCGAAACCCCAAGCCATGCCGTCCCCAACCCCTGTCGTCCTTTCACGGTTTTGCGACCGGGGACTTCGGGGGAGGGGACCGGCGGTCATTCGTCGATGCTGGCGCTCCAGCGGTCGTCCCACTCGGCCAGCTTGCGGCGATCGTGCTTGGTCGGGCGGCCCTGGACGATGGTGTCGGCCGGCTCGGGGGCCAGGCGGCGCGCCTCGGCCGCGCGCTCGCGGGCGGCGATGCTGTCCGGCGTCTCCTCGTACAGCGTCTGGGCGACCGGCGCCGGACCGCGGACGCTGCTGAGACCAAGCACCTTGACCTCGCGCGCCACCACGCCCTGGCGCAGCTGCACCATGTCGCCGGGCCGCAGTTCGCGCGAGGCCTTCACCGCCTGGCCGTTGACGGTCACGCGGCCCTTGCCGATCTCCTCGACGGCGATCGAGCGGGTCTTGTAGAAGCGGGTGGCCCAGAGCCACTTGTCCAGGCGCAGGCTGGTCAGCTCGGAGGAGGAACGGTGGGAGGCAGGCATCAGGGGACGGATTGTCCTACGCCGGACCGGCGTCGGTCGATGCTGCCGCCGGCAGCCGCACCACGGCGTCCAGGCCCTCGATGACCCCGTCGCGCTCGCGGTTGTCCAGCGCCAGCGTGCCGCCCAGCGAGCCGACGATCTCCCGGCAGATCGCCAGCCCCAGTCCCGAGCCGCCATTGGGCCCGGCCGCGAAGGGCTGGCCGAGCTTGGCCCGCAGCGACGCCGGGATGCCGGGCCCGCTGTCGCCGATGCGCAGCTCGACGACGCCGGCCGTCGCGCCGCTGCCGTCGGCCTCGCGACCGCGCAGCGTCACCGCGACCGCCAATCGGCCGCCGCGCGGGCAGTGCCGCAGCGCGTTGTGCAGCAGGTTGCGGGCGAGCTCGCGCAGCGCCCAGGCATGGCCGCGCACCGGCGCGGGCTCGGTGGACAGCTCGAAGTCCAGTTCGGCGTCGGCGATCAGCGGGGCCAGGTCCAGCGCCACCTCGCGCACCGTCGCCGCCAGGTCCAGCCGCGGCGGATCGCCCTGCTGGCGCAGCTGCTCGACCTTGGCCAGCGCCAGCATCTGGTTGGCCAGCGCGGTCGCGCCGTCGACGGTCGCGCCGATCTCGTCGATCGCCTGCGCCGCCGGCACGTCGCCGCGCCGGGCCGACTGCACCTGCGCCTTGAGCACCGCCAGCGGCGTGCGCAGCTGGTGCGAGGTGTCGCGCACGAAGCGCTTCTGGTGCGCCAGCAGCCCGGCCTGGCGGTGCCAGGCCTCGTTGATCGCGGCCACCAGCGGCGCGAGTTCCGCCGGCACGCCCGGCATCGGGATGGGATCGACGTCGTCGTCGGCGCGCGCGGCGATCGTGCGGCTGAGCGCCCGCACCGGCCGCGTCGCGAAGAGCACCACGCCCCACACCACGATCGCGATCACCGCCAGCAGCGCCGCCTGCCGCCACAGCGTCGAGACCAGCACCTGGCGCGCCAGCGTGCGGCGGATCTCCAGCGTCTCGGCGACCTGGATCGTGGCCACGCCCAGGCCGGCCGCGCCCGCCACCGGCTGCTTCAGCACCGCGATGCGCACCGGCTCGCCCTGGTAGACGTCGTCGTAGAAATCGACCAGCGCCGCGTAGGCGCCGCGGTCGGGCAGCCTGCCGTGCCAGGCGGGCAGGTCGTCGAAGCCCGACACCCATTCGCCCTGGAAGCCGGTGACGCGATAGAACATGCGGCTGCGGTTGTCCGCCTCGAAGGCCTCGAGCGCCGCGTAGGGCACCTCGGAGACGAGCCGTGGCGCCTCGGGCGTGCCCTGCACGTCGAGCTGCTCGCCGATGGTCTTGGCCGAGGCCAGCAGCGTGCGGTCGTAGGCGGTGTCGATGGCGCGCCGCGCGTCCTGGTAGAGCCGGTGCGCGTTGGCGCCGATCAGCAGCCCCACCGGCACCAGGATGCCCAGCAGCAGCCGGCTGCGCATCGAGCTCAGCCCGCGTCCGCGTCGTCGCGTCCACGATCGGGTTGCCGGGGGCCGGGTCTCGCCGCCCGCGCGGCCGTTGTCGTCGAGGCCGCCCATGCCCGCCGCGCCGCGCCCGGCCGTCGCGCTGCCCGTGCCCTCGATGCCGCGCGCGCCCGCCGCGTCGCTCTTGACCTCCATGCCGCTCACTCCGCTCACTCCGCTCACGCCGGTCACGCCGCTTACGCCCCGCACCTCGCGCCGTTCAGTCGGGCGCCTTCAGCAGGTAGCCCAGTCCCCGCAGCGTGACCAGCCGGGCGCCGTCAGCCGGCAGCCGCTTGCGCAGCCGGTAGGCGACGACCTCGACCGCATCGGGCTGCACGTCCAGGTCGTCGGCGAAGACGATCTCGGTGAGCCGTTCCTTGGCCACCGCCTGGCCCGGTCGCGCCAGCAGCGCGCGCAGCAGCGCGGCCTCGCGCGGCGGCAGGTCCAGCGGCAGGCCCAGGTGGTAGATCGCGCCGCTGTCGGCGTCCACGCGCAGGCCGCAGAAGGCCTCGTCGTCGTGCGCGCCCGCAATCGCCGGCGCACCGCCCGCGCCGCGGCTGCGGCGGGCGAGGGCGCGCACCCGGGCCTCGAGTTCATCCAGGTCGAAGGGCTTGGGCATGTAGTCGTCGGCGCCCAGGTTCAGGCCGAGGATGCGGTCGCCCACGGTGCCGCGCGCGGTCAGGATGATCACCGGCGTGGCCAGCTGCGCGGCGCGCGCGGCCGAGAGCAGTTCCAGGCCGTCGATGTCGGGCAGCGACAGGTCCAGCAGCACCACGTCCGGCGGCTGCGCGCGCCAGCGCTCCAGGGCCGGCCGGCCCTCGGAGAAGCCCAGCACCTGGATGCCGCGGCGCTCGAACGAGCGGGCCACCGTGGTCTGCAGCGCGGCGTTGTCCTCGACGAAAAGCAACCTCATGATCGGCAGTGTCCGCCAGCGGCCGCGCGGCCGCCGCTCAGGGTCAACCCTGAGCTTCCCGACAGCCGAATGAAAGCCGCCATGTGCACGATGCGCGGCACAACGACATCGGGCGCGCGCTCTGCCCCGGCGTCGACAACCAAGGAGACACGAGCATGCGTCGAGACCAGTTCCTCAAGTCCGCGGCCGCCTTCGCCGCGCTGGGCGCCACGGGCGCGCTGCCGCTGGGCGCGCAGGCCGCCGCGGCGCTGAAGATCCTCGTGCCCGCCAACCCGGGCGGCGGCTGGGACATCACCGGTCGCGCGCTGGGCAAGGCCCTGCAGGACGCCGGCGCCGCCGGCGCGGTGACCTTCGAGAACAAGGGCGGCGCCGCCGGCGCCATCGGCCTGGCGCAGTTCGTCAACGCCGCCAAGGGCGACCCGAACGCGATGATGGTCATGGGCGCCGTGATGCTGGGCGGCCTGATCACCAGCAAGCAGCCGGTCACGCTGACGCAGGCCACGCCGATCGCGCGCCTGACCAGCGAATACAACGTCTTCGTGCTGCCGGCCAACTCGCCCTTCAAGACGATGAAGGACGTGGTCGAGGCGCTGAAGAAGGACCCCGGCTCGGTGAAGTGGGGCGGCGGTTCGCGCGGCGCCACCGAGCACATCGCCGCAGCCATGCTGGCCCGCGAGGTCGGCGTCGACGCGACCAAGGTCAACTACGTCGCCTTCCGCGGCGGCGGCGAGGCGGTGGCCGCGATCCTGGGCGGCAACGTCTCCATCGGCGGCAGCGGCTACAGCGAGTTCCAGCCCTACATCGAGAGCGGCAAGATGCGCCCGATCGCCATCACCGCGCCGCAGCGCATCAAGGGCCTGGACATCCCGACGATGAAGGAGCTCGGCTACAACGTCGAGATCGGCAACTGGCGCGGCGTCTACGGCGCGCCCGGCATCACGCCGCAGCAGCGTCAGGTGCTGATCGACATGGTCGTCAAGGCGACCAAGTCCAAGGCCTGGACCGAGGCGCTGGAGAAGAACGGCTGGACGCCGGCCGTGCTGACCGGCAAGGCCTTCGAGGACTTCGTCGACGCCGAGTTCGCGTCGCTGCGCGCGATCATGCACAAGTCCGGCATGGTCTGATCCCGGGAGGCCCGCCATGTCCGATTCCTCCTCCAAGGCCGTGGCCGGCCACCCGACCGCCACCGTGCCCGGCGCGGCGCCCTCGGCGCCGGATGTCGTCGACACCACCCCGCATCCGCTGTACCAGACCCTGGTCGGCGTGGGCGCGGTCGTCGTCGGCGCGGTGATGGCCATCGGCGCCGCCGCCATCCCCGGTGACGCCGGTTACGGCGGCGTCGGTCCCAACGCGCTGCCGTGGTTCGTCGCGGTGGTGCTGATCGTGTGCGGCGCCTGGCTGGTGTGGGAGTCCCGCACCGGCGGCTTCCGCCAGATGGAGCCGCCCTCGGGCGCACCGCGCGCCGACTGGGTGTCGGCCGCCTGGGTCGCCGGCGCGGTCATCGCCAACGCGGCGCTGATCACCACGATCGGCTTCGTGCTCGCCTGCACGCTGTGCTTCGTGCTGGCCGTGCGCGGCCTGCGCCGCGCCGAGGGCAAGGGCCACGGCGGCGCGCGCCAGCTCCTCATCGACGTCGTCACCGGGCTGCTGATCGCCGCGCCGGTGTTCTGGCTCTTCAACAAGCTGCTCGCCCTCAACCTGCCGGCCCTCACCGCCGGCGGCTGGCTCTGAGCCTCCTGGAGTCCTGACATGCAAGACCTCTGGACCCACCTGATGGGCGGCTTCGCCACGGCCGCCTCGGGCGCGAACCTGATGTGGGCCTTCATCGGCTGCGCGCTGGGCACCGCCATCGGCGTGCTGCCCGGCCTCGGCCCGGCCGTGACCGTGGCGATGCTGCTGCCCATCACCGCGCAGGTCGACCCGACCGCGTCGATGATCTTCTTCGCCGGCATCTACTACGGCGCGATGTACGGCGGCTCGACCACCTCCATCCTGCTCAACACCCCCGGCGAGACCGGCACCATGGTGACCGCGCTGGAGGGCTTCAAGATGGCCCGCCACGGCCGCGCCGGCGCGGCGCTGGCCACCGCGGCGATCGGCTCGTTCTTCGCCGGCACCATCGCCACCGTGCTGGTCACGCTGTTCGCGCCGGTGCTGGCGGACTTCGCCGTGACGCTGGGCCCGCCCGAGTACTTCTGCCTGATGCTGCTGGCCTTCACCACCGTCAGCGCGGTGCTGGGGCAGAGCACGCTGCGCGGCATGACGGCGCTGTTCATCGGGCTGGCGATGGGCCTGGTCGGCCAGGACCAGATCACCGGCCAGATCCGCTACACCGCCGGCGTGCCCGAGTTCCTGGACGGCATCGAGACGGTGCTGGTCGCGGTCGGCCTGTTCGCGGTGGGCGAGACGCTCTACGTCGCGCTCTACGAGGGGCGCAGCAACCTGATGATGAACACCATGGGTCGCGTGCACATGACGCGCCTGGAGTGGAAGCGCTCGATCCCGGCCTGGATCCGCGGCACCGGGCTGGGTTTCCCGTTCGGCGTCATCCCGGCCGGCGGCACCGAGATCCCGACCTTCCTGAGCTACGCGACCGAGCGCAAGCTGTCCAAGCACAAGGAAGAGTTCGGCACCACCGGCGCGATCGAAGGCGTGGCCGGGCCCGAGGCGGCCAACAACGCGGCGGTGACCGGCACGCTGGTGCCGCTGCTGACGCTGGGCATCCCGACCTCGGTGACGGCGGCCATCCTGCTGTCGGCGCTGCAGAACTACGGCATCCAGGCCGGGCCGCAGCTGTTCACCACCTCGTCGGCGCTGGTGTGGGCGCTGATCGCGTCGCTGTACATCGGCAACGTGATGCTGCTGGTGCTGAACCTGCCGCTGGTGGGCTTGTGGGTGAAGCTGCTGCGCATCCCGCGCGCGCCGCTGTACGCCGGCATCCTGATCTTCGCGACCGTGGGCGTGTACGGCATGCGCCAGAGCGCCTTCGACCTGTACCTGATGCTGGCCATCGGCGCGATGGGCGTGGTGATGCGGCGCTTCGACTTCCCGACCGCGCCGGTGGTCGTCGGCATGATCCTGGGCCCGCTGGCCGAGGCGCACCTGCGCAACGGCGTGGCCATCGGCGGCGGCCACTGGGGCGTCTTCTTCGAGCGCCCGCTGTCGGCGGGGCTGCTGGCCGTCGTGGTGATCGTGCTGCTGCTGCCGCGCGCGCTGAAGTGGCTGGGTGCGCGCAAGGCGCGTCAGCAGGCGGCGACCGCGCTCGGCTGAGCGCCGCGCCAGACGCGCGAAGGGCCCCCGCGGGGGCCCTTCTTCATTGGCGCTTCATCGGGACCTTGTCGGCCGGCCGCACGATGGGACGGCGTCGGCATGCCGCCCTCGTGGCAGAGGCGCGACCGCGCGCCGTCGTCGTCAGCGAGCGGCGCCGGCGGCCGTGGCGGCCTGGCGCTGGCGGGCGAGGGCGGCGGCCTGCGCCTCGTCGGGGACGACGGTCGTCGGCCAGCCCTGCAGGTGCTGGGTCGCGATCGCCGCGAGCGCGCGGATGTGGGCCGGGCGATCGTTCAGGCAGGGGATGTAGCTGAAGCGCTGGCCGCCGCTGTGCAGAAAGGCTTCGCGCGCTTCCATGTCGATCTCTTCCAGCGTCTCGATGCAGTCCGCCGAGAAGCCGGGGCAGACCACGTCGACCGACTTCAGCCCGCGCCCGGCCAGCTCGCGCAGCGTGGGCTCGGTGTAGGGCTCCAGCCAGCGCGCCTTGCCGAAGCGACTCTGGAAACTCACCTTGTACTGGGCGTCGGACAGTCCCAGCGCCTCGGCCAGCAGGCGGCCGGTCTTCAGGCACTCGCAGTGGTAGGGGTCGCCCAGCGCCAGCGTGCGCGCGGGCATGCCGTGGAAGCTCATCAGCAGCAGCTCGCCGCGGCCCTCGGCCTTCCAGTGGGCGCGCACGCTGTCGGCCAGCGCGGCGATGTAGCGCGGGTCGTCGTGGTAGCGGTTGACGAAGCGGAACTCCGGCAGGTGGCGATGCGCCAGCGACCAGCGCGCCACGTCGTCGACGACGCTGGCGGTGGTCGCGCCCGAGTACTGCGGATAGGCCGGCAGCACCAGCACCCGCGTGGCGCCCTCGGCGCGCAGCGCGTCGAGCTGCGACGCGATCGACGGGTTGCCGTAGCGCATCGCCGGCAGCACCTTGACGCGGTGGCCCTGCTCGCCCAGCTGGCCCTGCAGCAGCGCGGCCTGCTTCTTCGTCCAGACCAGCAGCGGCGAGCCGTCCTTGGTCCAGATGCTGGCGTACTTCTTCGCCGACTTGGCCGGCCGGGTGCGCAGGATCACGCCGTGCAGGATCGGCCACCAGGCGGCTCTCGGGATCTCGATGACGCGCGGGTCGGACAGGAACTGCGCCAGGTAGCGGCGCGTGGCCTCGGGCGTGGGCGCGTCGGGCGTGCCCAGGTTGACCAGCAGCACGCCGATCGTCGGCGCGCGCCCATGGACGTGGTCGGGTTCGGGACGGAAGCTCATCCGGCGAGGAGAAGGAAGGACAGGGAAGGGCGGGGCGGTCGCGCGGCGCGCTCAGAGGCCGCCGCGGCGCATCAGCATCGGCGAGGCGGCCTCGGCCAGGTGCAGCACCTCGAAGCGCACGGTCGGCGCCTGCGTCTCGGACGGCGGCCCGCCCAGGCCGATCGCGCCCGCGCCGTGCAGCGTGCAGGAGCCGCGGCGCAGGCTCAGCGTCTGGCCGCCGGCGCCGAAGCGCACGAAGGTGCCGTTGTAGCTCAGGTCGGTGAGGCTGAAGCTGCTGCCTTGCCAGTCGATGCGGGCATGCGAGCGGCTCACGCGGACGTCGGTGATGCAGTAGGTCGCCTGCGTGCTGCGGCCCAGCACGATGGGCATCTGCTCGATGTCGAAGACGCGGTCCAGGTCCTGCCAGACCAGGCGGATGCCCTCGGGCGCGGCGCTGCGGACGATCTCGCCGAATTGCGTCGCCGCCGCGTCGCCGCGGCCCTGGTCCAGCACGTAGATGTGGACCGGCTCGGCGCGGCCGCGCACGCTGATGTGGTCCAGGCTGCGGAAGCGCGACTTCTGCGCGCTGGTCAGGCCGTGCACCACCTCGGCGGTGACGACGGTCTCGCCATCGCCGGCATGGTCCAGCAAGCGGGCCGCGACGTTGACCGCGTCGCCGAAGCAGTCGCCGTGGATCTCGACCACCTCGCCGCGCGCCAGCGCGATCTGCAGGTGGGTGTGGCGCAGCCGCTCGCTGCGGGCCGAGGTCTTGACCAGCAGCTCCTGCATCCGCATCGCGGCCTTGATGCCGTCGCGCGGATTGTCGAAGGCGGCCATCAGGCCGTCGCCCAGGGTCTTGATGATGTCGCCGCGGTTCTCGTCGACCGCCTGGCCGATCAGCGCGACCGTCTGCGTCACCAGCCCCGAGGCCTCCGCGTTGCCCAGGGTCTCGAACAGCGCCGTGCTGCCGCGCAGGTCGGCAAACAGGACGGAGCGCTCGCGGATCTGGGTCATCGGCCTTGTTGGAGCTGAGGTGTGAAGGAAGTCTCAGTGTAGCCGCGCCACCCTCGGCGCCGCGTGGTGATTAGCCCTCGCCTCGGGGGCCTGTCGGCCCGGGTGCGACACCTCTCCCCCGACGGGCGGGCGAATGCCGGAGCACGTCCGGGGCGACAGCGCCTGGTCATGAAAAAACCGGCCAGCGTCCGAAGACGGTGGCCGGTCGAGGAGGCAAACCCGATGCCCGAAGTTCGACGGCCGTCTGGCCGCCGAAGGGGCGGGGGATTTACAGGTTGTCCAGGTAGGTGCGCAGCTTGTCCGAGCGGCTCGGATGCTTGAGCTTGCGGATCGCCTTGGCTTCGATCTGGCGGATGCGCTCGCGGGTGACGTCGAACTGCTTGCCGACTTCCTCCAGCGTGTGGTCCGTGCTCATCTCGATGCCGAAGCGCATGCGCAGCACCTTCGCTTCGCGCGGGGTCAGGCTGTCGAGGATGTCCTTCACCACCTCGCGCAGGCCGGCCTGCATGGCGGCTTCGATCGGCGCGGTGTTGTTGGTGTCCTCGATGAAGTCGCCCAGGTGGCTGTCGTCGTCATCCCCGATCGGCGTTTCCATGGAGATCGGCTCCTTGGCGATCTTCATGATCTTGCGGATCTTGTCCTCCGGCATCTCCATCTTCTCGGCCAGCGTCGGCGCGTCCGGCTCGAAGCCGAACTCCTGCAGATGCTGGCGCGAGATGCGGTTCATCTTGTTGATCGTCTCGATCATGTGAACCGGGATGCGGATGGTGCGGGCCTGGTCTGCGATCGAGCGCGTGATGGCCTGACGGATCCACCACGTCGCGTAGGTCGAGAACTTGTAGCCGCGGCGATATTCGAACTTGTCCACCGCCTTCATCAGGCCGATGTTGCCTTCCTGGATCAGGTCCAGGAATTGCAGCCCGCGGTTGGTGTACTTCTTGGCGATCGAGATGACCAGGCGCAGGTTGGCCTCGATCATTTCCTTCTTCGCGTCGCGCGAGGCCTTCTCGCCCTCGTTCATCCGCTTGTTGATGCCCTTGAGGTCATCCAGCGGCACCACCGCCTTGCCCTGGATGTCGATCAGCTTCTGCTGCAACTCCTGGATGGCCGGCAGGTTGCGCGACATGATGTTCGCGTACGGCTTGCCCGAGGCCACTTCCTTCTCGGCCCACTGCAGGTTCAGCACGTTGGGCGGGAAGGTCTTGATGAAGTGGTCCTGCGGCATGCCGCACTTGTCCACGACGATCTTGCGGATCTCGCGCTCGAAGCGGCGCACGTCGTCGACCTGCGAGCGCAGGATGTCGCACAGCTTCTCGATGGTCTTGACGGTGAAGCGGATCGTCATCAGCTCGGCGCTGATGGCCGCCTGGGCCTTGTTGTAGTTGGCCGACTTGTAGCCGTCCTTCTCGAAGGCCTTGCGCATCTTGTCGAAGTTGGACGCGAGCGAGTCCAGCTTCACCAGCGCCGCGTTCTTCAGCTCTTCCAGCTTCTTGGTCAGGGCCTTGGAGCCGCCGGCGCCGTCGTCGTCGTCCTCTTCGTCGAACTCGTCGAAGTCCTCTTCGGCGACGTAGTCGTCCGCCTCGTCATCGGAGACAAAGCCGTCCACCGCTTCCGAGATCTGCATCTCGCCGGCGCGGATCTTGGCGGCCATGGCCAGGATCTCGGCGATGGTCGTCGGGGAGGCGCTGATGGCCAGCATCATGGCCTGCAGGCCGCCTTCGATGCGCTTGGCGATCTCGATCTCGCCCTCGCGGGTCAGCAGCTCGACGGTGCCCATCTCGCGCATGTACATGCGCACCGGGTCGGTCGTGCGGCCGAATTCGGAGTCGACGGTCGACAGCGCGGCTTCCGCGGCTTCTTCCGCTTCCTCCTCGGTGGCCGTCGGGGAGGTCGAGCCCTGGATCAGCAGCGTGGCGGCGTCGGGCGCCTGCTCGTACACGGCGATGCCCATGTCGTTGAGCATCGACACGATCGCCTCGAGGATTTCCTCGTTGATCAGCTTCTCGGGCAGGTGGTCGTTGATTTCCTGATGCGTCAGGAAACCCC
The DNA here is from genome assembly GCF_014193085.1 of Mitsuaria sp. BK041. Taxonomy (NCBI): domain Bacteria; kingdom Pseudomonadati; phylum Pseudomonadota; class Betaproteobacteria; order Burkholderiales; family Sphaerotilaceae; genus Roseateles; species Mitsuaria sp. BK041. The sequence goes on from NZ_JACHYT010000001.1 coordinate 1,230,604, forward strand.
GCGTCTTGCCCATCTTGATGAGGGTCTTGAGCTCCTGGCGGCGCTTGGCGACTTCCTCTTCGGTCAGCGCGGTCTCGTCCAGGCCGAACTCGCGCATCAGCGCGCGCTCCTTGGCGCGGCTGACCTTCATGCGCAGCGGCTTGGCCTTGGGCTTGTCCTCGCCCAGTTCCTCGACCTCGGCGGTCTCGACTTCCGCGTCGGCCTCGCCGTCGCCCTCGACCTCGCCGTCGGCGTCCGCGTCGCCGAAGTCCTCGTCCTCTTCCTCGACCTTGGCCTTGCCGGCGGGTTTCTTCGACTCGGTCTCGGCCTTGGGCTTGCGGCCGCGCTTGGGCTTGTCATCGGCCGAAGCGGTGGCGGTCTTGGTGGTCTTGGCGGCGGCCTTCGCGGCCGGCTTCTTGACTTCTTCGGTTTCTGCGGCGGCGGCCTTGGACGCGGTCTTTTTGGCGGTCATGCAGTTCCTCGGTGGCTCGGGGCCAGTAGGTGAATGCGGGGAAATTCGCGGTGATGCAGGCAATGCAAACGGCCACCTGCGTCGCCGGCGCCCACAAACTCCCGGCACTTGCGGGCTATGCGGCGCGACGAGCCCAGGCGGCTCGAACTCGTGCCCTGGACGACAGGTCGGGACGACCCGACCGCCATTCAAGGCTTGGCGCGTGAAGGCTAGCGTGAACCGTTGAAGTTGCAGCCCAGGCGGTAAAGGTTGGCCACTTTGAATATGAACCCAGGGTCAGCTGGGGGGCCGGGGACCGGTTGGCGCTGCGGTCACTCTTGACGCGCGAAAACCCTTGATTATCTGCGAAATCGGTTGTTTGGTCAAAAAGGCGGATGCAACCGCCCCGAAGAGCGCCCATGGAACGCCCATCGAACGCCCACAAGCCGCCCTCAAACCGCCTTCAGGTCGCGGATCTGCCGCTGCAGCGACTGGAAGCGCGCCATGTCCGGCTGCGGGCTGCGGGCGATCCGGTCGGCGTCCGCCTGCAGCTTGCCGATCCACAGCTTGCGCAGGGTTTCGCGGAATTCCGCCTCGAGGTGTTCGTCGCCGGGCGGGGCGGTCAGCGGGCCGCCGCTGACGCGCTGGGCGAGGTCCATCAGGTCCGCTTCCTGCAACGCGACCTGCAGCACCGCCCAGGGCGTCGGGCCGTTGTCGACCAGGAAGCGCTCGAGCCAGGCGATCAGCTGCCCGTGTTCGCCGGGCAGTTCATGCAGCAGCTGCAGGTCCTGTTCGCCGATCTGGTGCCAGAGCTCGCCGTGCAGCAGCAGCATCCGGACCGCGAGGTTCATCGGCGCTGGCGGCAGCTCCAGCGGCATGCCGATGGTCGGGTCCTGGTCGCGCTTGCGCCACTCGCCCTTGCCACTCCACTTGCCCTTGCCGCCCTTGCCCTTGAAGTCGCCCTTGGGTTCCCACTTGCGCTGGGACTGGCCCGGCGGCGGTCCGCCGGACGCGACGCCCGCGTCGACATCGTGCGGGATGTGGACCTCGTCCGGCCCATGCGAGCCCTCGTCGCCATAGGCTGAGGCGGGGATGTCGAAATACGGGTCCTCGTGGACGCCGTCCGTCGACGGGGCGACCGCGCGCGCGGCCGGTCTCGGCGCGGGCACCGCGGCGGGCCGATCCGCGCGCGGACGAGTGCCCGGCACGGCCGGCGGCAGCGCGTTGGCCCACAGCGCCTGCAGTTCCGCGTCCGGCAGCTGTGCGCGCCGTGCCAGCTCGCCCAGCAGTTGGCGCTTGAGCAGCCCCTCGGGCAGCGCTGCCCACAGCGGCTTGGCGACGCTGAGCATCCTGGCGCGGCCCTCGGGCGTGCCGAGGTCGCAGCCGTCGGCGGCGGTTTCCATCAGCTGGCGCGACAGCGGCACGGCGCCCTCGATGCAGCGCTCGAAGGCGTCCGCCCCCAACTCCCGGACATAGGAATCGGGGTCGTGTTCGGTCGGCAGGAAGAGGAACTTGATCGTCCGCGTCTCGTTGGCGTGGGGCAGGGCGGCCTCGAGCGCCCGGCCCGCGGCGCGTCGGCCGGCGGCGTCGCCGTCGAAGCTGAACACCACCGACTCGGTGAAGCGGAACAGCTTCTGCACATGGTCCTGCGTGCAGGCTGTGCCCAGCGTCGCCACCGCGTTGCCGAAGCCGTGCTGCGCCAGCGCCACGACGTCCATGTAGCCCTCGACCACCAGCGCATAACCGCGCCGGCGCATCGCGGGCCGGGCCTCGTAGAGGCCGTACAGCTCCTTGCCCTTGTGGAAGACCGGCGTCTCCGGGGAATTCAGGTACTTGGGCTCGCCCTTGTCGAGCACGCGCCCGCCGAAGCCGATGACCTCGCCCAGCACGTTGCGGATGGGGAACATCACCCGGTCGCGGAAGCGGTCGTAGCGGCGCTGTTCGGCCTCGCTCTTGCCGGGGTCGTCCTGGAGGATGACCAGGCCGGTCTCGACCAGCAGCGGGTCGTCGTAGGACGGGAAGGCGCTGGCCAGCGAGCGCCATCCATCGGGCGCGTAGCCCAGGCCGAACTGCAGCGCGATCTGGCCGGTGAGGCCGCGCCCCTTGAGGTACTCGATCGCGCGCGGGTTGCCCTTGAGCTGCTGGCGGTAGTGCTGGCCGGCCTTGGCCAGGATCTCGGTGAGCGTGGCCTGGCGCTGCTTCTGCGCCTTTTCCTGCTCGCGCTGCTGGGGGCTGCGGTCGTCCTCGGGCACCTGCATGCCGGCCTGCTGGGCCAGGTCCCGGACCGCGTCGATGAAGCCGATGCCCAGGTGCTCCATCAGGAAACCGACGGCGTTGCCGTGCTGGCCGCAGCCGAAGCAGTGGAAGGTCTGGCGCGAGGGGCTGACGGTGAAGCTCGGGGTCTTCTCGCCGTGGAACGGGCACAGGCCCTTGTGGTTGATGCCGGCCTTCTTGAGGTCGACATGGCGGCCCACGATGTCGACGATGTCGACGCGGGCCAGGAGGTCCTGAATAAAGCCGGGCGGGATCACCGCAGGAGTTTAAGTGATGGCCTGCGGCGGCTTCTCGCGGCCGCGGGCGACGGCGCCGCGCTGCCGCGCCCAGTCCAGCAGCGCCTGCGGCGGCAGCGGCTCGCACAGGCCGCTGCCCTGGCCGACGCGGCAGCCCATCTCGACCAGCGCCCGCGCATGCGCCGCCGATTCGACGCCCTCGGCCACGAGCTCGCAGCCGAACTGCCCGGCCAGCGCGATCACGCCCTGCACCAGCGCCCGGTCCTGCGGGTCGACCAGCATGGTCTGGACGAAGGAGCGGTCGATCTTCAGCTGGTCCAGCGGCAACTGCTTGAGCACCGACAGCGTCGCGTAGCCGGTGCCGAAGTCGTCCATCGCCAGCCACAGGCCCAGGCGCTTGCAGTCGGTGAGCAGGCGGCGCGCCAGCACGACGTCGTCAAGCGCGCTGGACTCGAGCAGCTCCAGCACCAGCCGCTGCGGCGGGACTTCCGGATGGCGGGCCAGCAGGGCGGCCAGCCGCGCCGGGAAATCCGGCGCCGCCAGGTGACGCGGGCTGATGTTGACGCTGAGCGTGAGCTCGAGGCCTTCGGCCTGCCAGCGCCCGCATTGCGCGAGCGCCTGTTCCAGCACCCAGTGCCCGAGCGCGGCGGCCATGCCGCTGCGCTCCACCGACGGCAGGAAGGCCGCCGGCGCCAGCAGCCCGCGCTGCGGGTGATGCCAGCGCAGCAGCGCCTCGGCGCCCAGCAGCTCGCCGGTGACGAGGTCCAGCTTGGGCTGGTAGTGGAGGCACAGTTCGCCGGCCTCCAGCGCCTGCTGCACGCGCTGCGCGGCCTGGGCCTGCGCCTCGCGGCTGCGGCGCTTCTCGACGTCGAAGAACTGCACGCCGTCGCGACCGCTGCGCTTGACGCGGTACAGCGCATGGGCGGCATGGCGCATCAGGGTCTCGGCTTCGCCGCCATCCTGCGGGTACAGCGTCGCGCCGACGCTCGCGCTCAGCCGCAGCACGTCGCCGGGCGTGCCCGCCGCGCTGCCGAAGATGTCGTCGTCGCGGGCGTCCCCGTCCTCGTCACTGTCCCTGTCCAAGCCCATGGGCGAAGTCGGCGTCTCCTCGGCCACCGAAGCGGCGTCCGCCGGGGCGTGGCCCGGCGATGCGTCGATCGGCCGGCGCACCACCTGGACGAGGCGTTCCAGCGCCAACTGCGCCTCCGCGGGGCTCTGCACGTGCAGCAGCAGGCCGAACTCGTCGCCGCCGAGCCGGGCCACCTCGTCGGACCATTGCGGCTGCTGGCGCAGCGCCGTCGTCAGCCGACGAGCGAGCTCGCGCAGCGCCTGGTCCGCGCGCGCGGCGCCATGGCGGCGGTTGAACGCGGCGAAGCCATCCAGGTCCAGCCGCGCGATGCACAGCATCGAGCCGGGCCCGACATCGCGACTGGCCCGCAGCGCGGCCTGCAGGCGGCGCTGGAACTCCTGCTCGTTGGGCAGGCCGGTCAGCAGGTCGAAGCGGCCGATCCGCTCCAGCGCCTGCTGCCGCTGCAGGTCCTGGGTGAGGTCGCTGAGCGCCAGCACGCGGTAGCGCGGCGGGCCCTCGGGCTCCGGGATCGAGGACACGGTGAGCCGCAGCGTGCGCGGCGGGCCGCCGGCGGCGCGGACCTTCACCAGTCCCTGCCAGTGGCCGGCGGGATCGGCCAGCGCCTCGGCGATCGCGTCGAGGTCGTGGCCGCTGCGATGCAGCTGCGCCGCCTCCATCGGCAGCGCCGGCCGGCCCAGCAGCCGGCGGCGCAGCGCCTCGGCCGTGTCGGGCAAGGGGCCGTCGTCCTCGATGACCAGCCCCGTCGGGGCCTCGAGCAGCTCGCCCATCAGCGACCAGTAGGCCGGGTTGGCGTCGAGCAGCCGGTGGTCGAGGTCGGTGATCGCCAGGCCTTCGTGCAGGTGCTGGAACAGGCCGCTGCTCAGGCGCTGGCGTTCCTCGGCGGTGCGGCGCCACTGGATGTCCTGCAGGCTGGCCAGCACCCGCCGGGCGTGGCCGCGCGGATCGCGGCGCACGACGCGCAGCCGCAGCTCGTGCCACACCCAGTCGCCGTCGTCGCCGGGCAGGCGCAGCGGATGGTGCAGCGCATCGGCCGCGCCCGCGGCGTCAGGGCGCCCGGCTGAGGCGCGCTCGAGCGCCGGGCCCTTCAGCAGCGCCGGCAGCAGCTCCTCGAGCTTCATCCGGTCGACCGCATGGACCCGATCCAGCCAGGCCAGCGGCGCGGCCGGATCCGGCGGTCCGAGGCGCGCCTCCCAACCGGCCGAGGCGGCGATCGATCCGCCCGGGATCCATTGCGCCAGCGACAGGCCGGCGCTGTCGATCTTGGTGCGCCATTCGCGGCGCTCGTCGAGCGCGCGACGACGTTCCATCCGGCCCTGCAGGACGACGCCCAGTCCCAGCAGCGGCAACAGCCACCAGGCGACCGCGCGCCAGGCGGGCCACCAGGCGCCCGCCAGCAGCAGCGCCAGGGTGGCGGCGACCAGCAGCGCCGTCGGGACGGACGCGGGCAGGCGGCGCGGCGCTGCGGGCAGCGCCCAGCCAGCGTGGGCGGACATGTCGGACTTCAAGGCGGCAGCGGCTCAGGAGGGGCGCGCCGCGCGCGGGTCGCGCGCGGAATCGGGCGGGATGCTAGCCGTGGCCTTGTCGGTGACGGTCAGCGCATTCCCTGCCGCGGTGGGTGCGCCCCCCGGAATGGGGGTGCCTGGCCTCGAAAAGACGCGGAGCTGGGCCACGGTGCCGGAAAGGCGCTGGGGGAAATGCGACCGGGGAATGCAAAAGGGGGAATGCCGGGGAAGGGCGGCGGGGAAAGCGCCAGGGAAAGCGCCTCCGAAATGCAGAAAGCCACCCGAAGGTGGCTTTCAAGCGGGGCCTGAAATGGCCGGCGTCAGATCACGAAATCTTCCAGCTTGGCGCCGCCGGAGATCGCGGCCTTGAGCCACTTGGGTTGCAGGCCGCGGCCGCTCCAGGTTTCGCCAGTCGCCTGGTTGCGGTACTTGGCCGCCACCTTGGACGACTTCGCCGTACCGGTCTTGGCCGCGCGCGCGGTCAGGTCGGCGACCGACAGGCCGTATTCCTGCATCAGCGACTTGACCTTGGCGATCGCGTCGGAACGCTCACGTTCCTGGGTTTCGGCGATTTGCTGTTCGAGGGCGGCCCGCTGGGCCAGGAGGTCTTTGAGCGATGCCATTTATGCAATTCCTCGCGTAGTTCAACAGCTCCCCGGAAAGGGATTGCCGCATTATAGGCAGGGAATCGAGTATCACCGCAAGGGGGTAAATGCCCGGTTCTCGGGCTGTTCCGCATTTCCTGGGGATTTCAGCGACGGTCTGTCAAAAATCGTGTCGGCCGTGGCACGAATTGGGGAGGGGAGTCCCTCGGGCGTGGGCGGGAAATGCCCTAAACCGGGGAGTGGCGGTGCATCCCGGGATGCACCGCCGCGGGGAAATCAGGCCGTCGGCGGCACATATCCGGCGGGTTGTTCCGCGCCGCCGCCGAAGAAGAACTGCTCCATCTGCCGCGCGAGGTATTGGCGGGCGCGTTGGTCCGCCAGATTCAGGCGGTTTTCGTTGACCAGCATGGTCTGGTGCTTCATCCAGGCCGCCCAGGCTTCCTTGGAGACGTTCTCATAGATGCGCTTGCCGAGTTCGCCGGGATAGACGGGAAAGTCCATGCCTTCGGCTTCCTTCTTCAGATAAACGCATTGCACGGTGCGGGCCATATCAAACCTCGATGTTCAGAAAGTGGGGGGAAGGGACGTCGCCGGGCGGGTTGCGCCGGCGGCGCCGGGTCAGCTGAGTTTCTTGACCAGGACCTGCGAGCGGCGGTCCCAGTTGTATTTGCGCTTGCGTTCCTCGGGCAGCCAGTTCGGGTCGACCGGCTGGAATCCGCGCTTGATGAACCAGTGCATGGTGCGCGTGGTCAGCACGAAGATGCTGGTCAGGCCCATCGCCTTGGCGCGCTGCTCGATGCGCTTGAGGATGCGCTCGCCATCGCCTTGGCCCTGCACGGCGCTAGACACGGTGAGGGCGGCCATTTCGGCGGTGCGCGCTTCCTGGTAGGGATGCAGCGCCGCGCAGCCGAATATCACGCCGTCGTGCTCGATGACGGTATAGGACTCGATGTCGCGCTCGATTTCGCTGCGCTCGCGCTTGACCAGCGTGCCATCGCGCTCGAACGGTTCGATCAGCGCGATCAGGCTGCCGATATCGTCGTGGGTCGCTTCCCGCAGGCTTTCGAGTTTCTCGTCGACCACCATCGTGCCGATGCCGTCGTGGGTATAGACCTCCTGCAGGATCGCGCCGTCGACGGCGAAAGGCAGGATGTGCGAGCGCTCGACGCCCGATTCGCAAGCCTTCACACAGTACTTCAGGTAGAAACCGACGTCGGTCGGCTGCGTCGGCGGCGGCAGTTTCGCGATCAGGCGTTTGGCGTCGGCCAGCGCGAGTTCCGTGTCGATCGCGCTTTCCGGATCGTCGGGGTTTTCGCGCACGCCCTCGACCTCGGTCATGAACAGCAGCTTGTCGGCCTGCAGCGCGATCGCGGTTTCGGTCGCGACGTCTTCCATCATCAGATTGAAGGCGTCGCCAGTGGGCGAGAAACCGAACGGCGACATCAGCACGATGGCGCCGATATCGATGGCGCGCTGGATCGCGGCGGCATCGACGCGGCGCACGATGCCGGAGTGCTTGAAATCAACGCCGTCGACGATGCCCACGGGGCGCGCGGTCAGGAAATTGCCCGATACGACGCGCACCGTGGAATTGGCCATCGGGGTGTTGGGCAGGCCTTGCGAAAAGGCGGCTTCGATTTCGAAGCGCAATTGGCCGGCGGCTTCCTGGGCGCTGTCCAGCGCGATGCCGTCGGTGATGCGCATGCCGTGGCTGTATTGCGGCTGGTGGCCCTTGAGCGCGAGCTGCTCGTTGACCTGCGGGCGGAATCCGTGGACCAGCACGATCTTGATGCCCATCGCATGCATGATGGCCAGGTCCTGGACGAAGCTGTTGAGCTTGCCGGCCGCGATCATTTCCCCGGTCATCCCGACGACGAAGGTTTCTCCGCGATACGCATGGATATAAGGGGCCACCGCGCGAAACCACGGCACGAAGGTATGGGGGAAGACCAGGCTCATGGGCGCGGATTGTGCAACAGGCTGTCCCCCCAACGCGGCGGGAAGGTCACTTGCGGGACACCGTCCGGCGGCGGAGCATGGCGCCTCCACAACACCCCCCGGAGCGAGACGATGGAAGTCTTCAAGACCCATGGCGCCTTCAGCTGGTCGGAGCTGCTGACCACCGATCCGAAGAAGGCCTCGGAGTTCTACGGCAAGCTGTTCGGTTGGAAGATCGACGTGATGCCGATGCCCGGCGGGCCGGCGGAGGCGCCGCCGTATTACCTGATCAAGACCGCCAAGGGCGGGGACGACGCGATCGGCGGGTTGATGGCCTGTCCGCAGCAGGGCATGCCGCCGGCCTGGGGCGTGTACGTGACCGTCGACAACGTCGACGAGACGGTCGCGCAGGCCAAGGCGATGGGGGCCAAGGTGCTGATGGAGATCATGGAGGTGCCCACCGTGGGACGGATGGCGACGCTCCAGGATCCGCAAGGGGCAGTGATCAACGTGATCACCTACGCCGAGATGCCACCAGCCTGACGACCGGCTCCCGCTTGCGGGGCGCGAGATAATCCGCGCCCCGTGAGTCAGAACACCAACGCCCCCGCCCCGGCGGCTCCGAAGACGGATCGCGCCCCGCGTCCGCCGCGCCGCCCGCGCCAGCAGGCCGCTCCTCGGCCTCCCGCTCCCGCCAACCCGATCCCGCCGATCGAGTTCCCCGAATCGCTGCCCGTCTCCGGCCGCCGCGAGGAGATCATGCGGGCGCTCGCCGAGCACCAGGTCGTGATCGTCTGCGGCGAGACCGGCTCGGGCAAGACCACCCAGCTGCCCAAGATCGCGCTGGCCATGGGCCGCGGACGCGGCAACGGCGGCGGCCTGATCGGCCATACGCAGCCGCGCCGCATCGCCGCCTCCAGCGTCGCCAAGCGCATCGCCGAGGAGCTCAAGTCGCCGCTGGGCGACGTGGTCGGCTACAAGGTCCGCTTCCAGGACCGGCTGCAGCCCGGCGCCTCGGTCAAGCTGATGACCGACGGCATCCTGCTGGCCGAGACCCAGACCGATCCGCTGCTCCAGGCCTACGACACGCTGATCATCGACGAGGCCCACGAACGCAGCCTCAACATCGACTTCCTGCTCGGCTACCTGCGCGAGATCCTGCCGCGCCGGCCCGACCTGAAGGTCATCGTGACCTCGGCGACCATCGATGCGGACCGCTTCGCGCAGCACTTCGCGTCGGCCAAGGGACCCGCGCCGGTGCTGATGGTCTCGGGGCGGCTGTTCCCGGTCGAGCAGCGCTACCGCCCCTTCGAGGAGTCCCGCGAGTACGACGTCAACGACGCCATCTGCGACGCGGTCGACGAGCTCTGGCGCGAAGGGCGCGGTGACGTGCTGGTCTTCCTGCCCGGCGAGCGCGAGATCCGCGAGGCCGCCGAGGCGCTGCGCAAGCACCACCCGCCCGGCGTGGAGGTGCTGCCGCTGTTCGCGCGTCTGTCCGAGCAGGAGCAGAACCGCGTCTTCCAGCCGCATGGCCAGCCGCGCATCGTGCTGGCGACCAACGTCGCCGAGACCTCGCTGACCGTGCCCGGCATCCGCTACGTGATCGATCCCGGCCTGGCGCGCGTCAAGCGCTACAGCTACCGCAACAAGGTCGAGCAGCTGCAGATCGAGAACATCAGCCAGGCCGCCGCCAACCAGCGCGCCGGCCGCTGCGGCCGCGTCAGCAACGGCATCTGCGTGCGGCTCTACGAGGAGAAGGACTTCCTCGGCCGGCCGCGCTTCACCGATCCGGAAATCCTGCGCAGCTCGCTGGCCGGCGTGATCCTGCGGATGAAGGCGCTGCATCTGGGCCAGGTCGAGGACTTCCCCTTCATCGAGCCGCCGCCGCGCAAGGCCATCGCCGACGGCTACCAACTGCTCAACGAGCTGGGCGCCGTCGACGAGCGCAACGAGCTCACGCCCATGGGCAACGAGCTGTCCAAGCTCCCGCTGGACCCGCGCGTGGGCCGCATGATCCTGGAGGCGCGCAAGCGCGACGCGCTCAGCGAGATCCTGATCATCGCCAGCGCGCTGTCCGGCCAGGATGTGCGCGACCGCCCGGCCGAGCAACAGCAGCAGGCCGACGAGAAGCACAAGAAGTTCGACGACGAGAAGTCGGAGTTCATGGGCTATCTGAAGCTGTGGAAGTGGCTCGGCGACGCGCGGGGAGGGGAAGGGGAGCACAAGCTCTCCGTCCGCAAGCAGGAGCAGCTGCTGCGCGACAACTTCGTCAGCCCGCGCCGCGTGCGCGAGTGGCGCGACATCTACTCGCAGCTGCACACCGTGGTGGCCGAGCACGGCTGGCGCCTGAACGGCGCGCCGGCGACCTACGAGCAGGTCCACCTGTCGATGCTCGCGGGCCTGCTGGGCAACATCGGCGTCAAGGCCGATGACGACGACTGGTACCTGGGCGCGCGCGGCATCAAGTTCTGGCGCCATCCCGGCGCGCACCTGAGCAAGAGGCCGGGCCGCTGGATCGTCGCGGCGGAGCTGGTCGATACGACGCGGCTGTTCGGGCGCGGCATCGCGGCGATCGAGCCGCAATGGCTGCCGGGCATCGCCGGCCACCTGATCAAGACCCAGCTGCTGGAGCCGCACTGGGAGAAGAAGGCTGCGGAGGTCGTGGCGCTGGAGCGCGCGACGCTGTACGGCATCGTCCTCTACAACAACAAGCGGGTGAACTTCGGCCGCATCGACGCCGCCGCCGCGCGCGAGATCTTCATCCGCGAGGCGCTGGTCAATGGCGACTGGGAAACGCGGCTGCCCTTCCTGGCGCACAACCAGAAGCAGATCGCCAAGGTCGAGGAGCTGGAGCACAAGTCGCGCCGGCAGGACGTGCTGGTCGACGACGAGCTGATCTTTGCCTTCTACGACCAGCAGCTGCCGGCCGACGTGTACTCGGGCGCGACGCTGGAGAAGTGGTACCGCGAGGCCAGCAAGGCCGATCCCAAGCTGCTGCACCTGAGCCGCGACGAGCTGATGCGGCACGAGGCCGCCGGCGTCACCAGCAATGCGTTCCCGAAGACGATCCGGCTGGGCGGCGTCGATTGCACGGCGACCTACCTGCATCAGCCCGGCGACGCGCGCGACGGCCTGACCGTCACCGTGCCGATCTACGCCTTGAACCAGGTCAGCGACGAGCGCGCCGATTGGCTGGTGCCCGGCATGCTCGAGGCCAAGGTCACCGCGCTGCTCAAGAGCCTGCACCAGAAGCCGCGCGCCCGGCTGACGCCGCTGCCCGAGTTCGTCGCCGAGTTCGTCGAGCTGCATCCCTTCGCCCAGGGCAACCTGGTCGAGGTGCTGCTCAAGGCGGTGAAGGAGCGCACGCAGCTGGCGGTCCAGCGCAACGACTTCAAGCTCGAGCAGGTGCCCGCTCACCTGTTCATGAACCTGCGCGTCGTCGACGAGCACGGCCGCCAGCTTGGCCAGGGCCGCAACCTGGCCACGCTCAAGGCGGAACTCGGCGGCCAGGCCCGCTCCGCCTTCCAGGCCCTCGCCGCGCTGAAGCTGCAATCCTCGACCCCGTCGACCGACGCCGCCACCAGCGCCGATGCCCGCACCGACGCCGGCGCAGGCACGGCCGCAGGCGCTGGCGCTGGCGCGGGTCTGAACTCCCTCTCCCGCTCGCGGGAGAGGGCAGGGGTGAGGGCAGCGGTCGCCGAAGGCCCCACATCTTCCCCAGATGCCCAACCCTCTCGCGGCATCAAGGCGACGGTGGCTCCGCCGCCCAAGCCCGCCGCTGAAGCGACGAAAACCTTCACTGCCTGGACCTTCGGCGAGCTCCCCGAGTTGATGGAGATCCGCAAGGGCGCCCAGACCCTGATCGGCTTCCCGGCGCTGATCGACAAGGGCGCGCACGTCGAGATCGAGGTCTTCGACGAACCCGAGCTCGCCGCCGCGAAGCACCGCGCCGGCCTGCGCCGCCTGATCGCGCTGCAGCTCAAGGAGCCGCTGAAGTACCTCGAGAAGAACATCCCCGACCTGACGCAGATGGCGGTCGCCTACATGAGCCTGGGCACCGCCGAGGAGCTGCGGGACCAGATCGTCGCTGTCGCCCTGGACCGCGCCTTCCTCGCCGACCCGCTCCCCACCGATGAATTCAGCTTCAAGGCCCGCGTCGAGGAAGGCCGCGCGCGCCTGAACCTGATCGCTCAGGAAGTGGCGCGGCTGGCGTTCAACGTCCTGATCGAGTACCAGGGCGCGCTGCGCAAGCTCAAGGACACCCGCTCGGCCTCCAAGGAAGTCGTCGATGACATCCAGTCCCAGCTGCAGCGCCTGATGCCCAAGCGCTTCGTGCTGCAGACGCCCTGGAGCCAGCTGCAGCACTTCCCGCGCTACCTCAAGGCGATCACGCTGCGCCTGGACAAGCTGCGCGCGGACGCGGCGCGCGACGCCAAGCTGCTGTCGGAGCTGCGGCCGCTGGAGCAGCGCTGGTCGCGACGCGTGGCGGAACTCAAGGGCACGCCGGATGCCCGGATCGACGATTTCAGGTGGCAGCTGGAGGAGCTGCGGGTGAGCCTTTTCGCACAGGAACTGAGAACGCCGCAGCCGGTGAGCGTCAAGCGCCTGGAAAAGGTGTGGTCCCAGTTACAAAACTGAGCGGAGAATCGCCCCTACTTCTCCAGGCGAGGACATCGGGTTTTCGGTCCAATCCAAGCTACAAAAGGTCCGTGGCCCCCGCACCACCGGGTGTCGCTCATCGCTCGTGTCTGACAACAACACAACATCCACCGCCGCCCCGATGCGGCGCTTCGGCCGCTTCGAGCTGCGCGCGCTCCTGCACAAGAGCCAGCGCTCGATGCTGTGGGTGGTGTTCGACCCGGCGTCGGGCCAGGACATGTACCTGATGATGCCGCGCGAGAAGCCCAACAGCGAGGCGGCGATGCTGCACTGGCTGAAGACGGTGGACGGGGCCTCGCGGATCCATCATCCCAATCTGGCCCATGTCATCGAGACCGGCCGCGTCGATCCCTGGCCCTATGTCGCCTACGACCGCGCGCTGGGCGAGACGCTCGAGGAGCGCCTGGCCCGCGGCGGCCCGCCGCTGCCGCTGGATGCGGCCGGCTGGGCCGCGCAGGCGCTCGAGGGCCTGGCCTTCGCGCATGAGGCCGGCCATGCGCACCGCGACATCCAGCTCGCCCACCTCGTCGTCGACGGCTCGAACCACGTCCGCGTGCTGGGCCTGGAAGGGGCGCAGGAGATCGTCCCCGCGAGCGCCGATTTCAACGCCGCCACCCGGCGCGCGGTGCGCGAGGCGGCTGAAGAGGATGTCGTCAGCATCGGCCTGCTGCTGCACCGCCTGCTGACCGGCAAGCCGGTGCTGGACGAGCCCGACCTGCAGGCCGTGCTGCAGCGCATGCAGCCGCAGGGCCACGAACTGGTGCGCCTGGGCTGGGAAACCCCGTATCCGATCCCCGAGCCGCTGCGCGCCATCGTCAACCGCGCCAGCGACCGCCAGACGCGCCAGCGCTATCACCTGGCGCGCAGCTTCTGGCGCGCGCTGGACGGCTGGCGCCAGTCGGCCGAGCAGGACGACGGCGGCCCGATCGCGCTGCTCAAGGACAAGATGCAGCGCTTCGGCCATCTGCCCAGCACCTCGACGCGGCTGGTGACGACGGTGGCCTCGTCCTCGATGGAATCGCAGCACGGCAGCCAGCTCGCCGCGATGGCGCTCAAGGACATGGCGCTGTCGCTGGAGCTGATCCGGCGCGTCAACAACGCGCTGCGGCAGCAGGGCCCGACCAGCGGCGGCACGGTGCTGAACCTGCAGCGCGCGATCGCGATGCTGGGCCTGAACGGGCTGGAGGACGCGGCCCGCGCGCTCAAGCCCTGGCCCGGCCCGATGAACGACGGCCAGGCGCAGTTCATGCAGAGCGTGATGCGCCGCGTGCAGCGCGCCGGCCAGGTGTCGCAGGCGCTGCGGCCGGCGGGCTATGACGGCGAGGTCGTGTATCTGATCTCGCTGATGCAGAACCTGGGCCGGCTGCTGGTGCAGTACCACTTCCCGGACGACGCGCAGCAGATCCGCCAGCTGCAGGTGGCGCCCGAGGCGACCGAGGACAACCCCAATCCGCGCGGCATGAACGAGCAATCGGCCGCCTACGCGGTGCTGGGCTGCGACCTGGAAAGCCTGGGCCTGGCGGTGGCCCGCTACTGGGGCCTGGGCGACGAGCTGCAGCACATGATGCGCCGCCAGCCGCAGGAGGCGCCGGTGCGCCATGCCGATGGCGACATCGAACTGCTGCGCCTGACCTGCAGCCTGGCCAACGAGCTGGTGGACGCACTGGCCGTGCCGGAGCGCAAGCGGCAGGCGGCGATCGAGCTGGCGACGCGGCGTTATGCGCGCGCGCTCGGCCTGGGCTTGCGGGAGATCTACGACGCGCTCGGCGCCAGCGGCGCGATCGCCGACGCCGGCGACAGCGGCCTGGGCGCGATGACCGATCCGTCGATCGGCGCGGCCGCGACCGCGGCGCCGCGCTCACGGCTGCGGGAGCGCGCTGAATCGGGCGCCCCGGCGAGCGTGCCGGCGGCGGCTCCGTCCGCCGGGGCGGCGCCCTCGGCCACCGCGCCGGCCTCGTCGTCCCTGACGACGCCCCCGCCAGGGACGCGCATGCCCGAGCCCGGCAAGGACCGCCCATGACCGCCATGCCGCCCGCCGTCGGGCGCTTCAAGCCGCTGCGCAGCCTGGGGCAGGGCGCCCAGGCGACGGTGTGGCTGGCCCATGATCCGCGGCTGGACCGCGAGGTGGCGCTGAAGGTGCTGACGCAGGCGGTGGACCGCGCCAGCGTCGATGCCTGGCTGCATGAGGCGCGCGCGGTCAGCCGCTTGACGCATCCCAACATCGTGCCGGTCTTCGAGGCCGACATCGAGGCGGGGCAGACCTACATGGTCTTCGAGTACGTGCCCGGCGGCACGCTGACCGAGCGCCTGCGCCAGCGCGGCCGCCTGCCCGCGCGCGAGGCGGTGACGCTGATGCTGGGCATCCTGGACGGGCTGCACGCGGCCCATCAGGCCGGCGTCGTGCATCGTGACCTGAAGCCGTCCAACATCCTGATCGACTCGACCGGCCGGCCCAAGGTGATGGACTTCGGCATCGCCGGGCGGGTGGCCGCCGGCGGCACCGCGGCCAGGCCCAACCGCATCGTCGGCACGCCGGGCTACATCTCGCCGGAGGCGGCGCGCGGCGATGCGCCCTCGCCGGTGATGGACGTGTTCGCGGCGGCCGTGATGCTCAGCGAGATGCTGTCCGGCCAGCGCCTGAACTACGACCCCGATCCGTGGCGCGCGGTGCGCCGCGCGATGGAGCAGACCCTGGACCCGCCCGCGGACCTGGGCCCGGACAGCGACGACGCGCTGCGCGCCGTGCTGCTGCGCGGCCTGGCGCGCGAGTCGGCGCAGCGCTGGTCCGATGCCAAGGCCTTCCACGACGCGCTGGCCGCCTGGCTGCATCCCGCCGGCGAGGCCCCCGACGCGGGCGAGGGCGGCAACGCCACGCTGGAGTTCCTGCTGCGCCGCATGCGCCATCGCAGCGACTTCCCGGCGATGGCCGATTCGGTGGCGCGCATCCAGCGCATGACGCAGTCGGAGAACGAGAGCCTCACCACGCTCTCCAACGAGATCCTCAAGGACGTCGCGCTGACCAACAAGCTGCTGCGGCTGGTCAACACGGTGCAGTTCAGCCACGCCGGCGGCGGGCACATCAGCACGGTGTCGCGCGCGGTGGCGCTGGTGGGCTTCGGCGGCATCCGCAACCTGGCGCTGTCGCTGGTGCTGCTGGAGCGCATGGAGAACAAGCATCACGCGCAGCGCCTCAAGGAGGAATTCCTGCGTGCGCTGATGGCGGGCTCGCTGGCGCGCGAGCTGTGCCTGGTGCCGCGCGAGAACGAGGAGTCCTTCCTCGCGACGATGTTCCAGGGGCTGGGTCGTCTGCTGGCCGAGTTCTACCTGCCCGAGGAAGCGCAGCAGGTGCGCCGCGTCGTGCGGCCCGAACGCGGCATGGGCGAGCAGGCCGCGCCACCGATGAGCGAGGCAGCGGCCTCGGCGCAGGTGCTGGGGCTGAGCTACGAGAGCCTCGGGCTGGGCGTGGCGCGGCAGTGGGGCTTCCCCGACAGCCTGCAGCGCAGCATGCAGCGGCCCGACGGCGACGCGCCGGCGCGGCTGGTCGAGCATTCGACGGACCGCATGCGCTGGCTGGGCCGCGCCAGCAACGACGTGGCCGACGTGATCCTGAACAGCGATCCGGCCGAGGCCCATGCCAAGGTGCGCGCGATGGCGCAGCGCTACGCACGCGCGCTGGGCGTCGAGGCCAAGGCCTTCGAGGCCGCGGCCGACCAGGCGCGGCAGCGGTTGACGCAGCTGGCGCAGGCGATGGACATCAAGCTGGCGAAGAACTCGCCCGCGCAGCGGCTGCTGGCGCCGCTGACGCCGTCGGCGGAGGATTCGCTGTCGCCGCACCAGCTGCAGGCGACGATGGTCGAGGGGGCGCCGGCGGGCGGCGTCATCTCGGCGGAGCAGGCGGCGGCGACGCTGGCCGCCGGCATCCAGGACATCACCAACGCGATGGTGGAGAGCTTCAAGCTCAACGAGATCCTGCGGATGATCCTGGAGACGATGTACCGCGGGCTGGGGTTCCGGCGGGTGATCTTCTGCCTGCGCGATCCCAAGACCGAGACGCTGACCGGCCGTTTCGGCCTGGGCGAGGGCGTCGAGGCGGTGGTGCCGAGCTTCCGCGTGCCGCTGAGGGTCATGCCCGGCATGCCGGCCGACCTGTTCACGGCCATCTGCACCAAGGGCGTGGACACCCTGATCGCGGATGCCTCGCAACCCAAGATCGCCGAGCGGCTGCCGGCGTGGTTCCTGAGCGGCGCGAAGGCGCACAGCTTCCTGATCCTGCCGATGGCGCTGCGCGGCGCGCCCTTCGCGATGATCTACGCGGACAAGCCCGAGCCGGGCAGCGTGGTGCTCGACGAGAAGCAGCTCTCGCTGCTGCGCACGCTGCGCAACCAGGCCGTGATGGCCTTCAAGCAGGCGAACTGAGCCCGGCCCGCTTCGCGGGGGGGCACCGCCGCCGTTCGTGAGCGGCTTCACGGATCGTCCTTCCGGACAGGGCCGCGCCCCGCGAAACCTTGATATTTCCGGCCGAACCGCGCTGCCGGGCCCTCATGGCTTGTCACTGACGCGCCGCCATGCATCAGCCATGGCGACGACAGTCATCCATGAAGGGAAATCCAATGAAGCACGAATTGAAGAAGACGCTGGTCCTGCTGCCGCTGGTGGCCGCGCTGGCGGCCTGTGGCGGCGGCGGGGGCGACAGCAGCCCCGTCGACACGAACCGGAGCGCGGACGGCGCGGGCGCGGGCACCGGCCAGCCGGCCACCGACGGCGACACCAAGGACACGCCCACCACGCCTGCGGTGGCAGAGCTGTTCCACATCTCGCCTCGTGGCACGACCGCGCGCTACCTGCTGCTCGGCACCAGCCTGCAATCCACCGGGGCGCTGGAGACCCTCGAGCAGCAACCGACGGGCGGCGTCGTGGCGATGAACGCCCACACGCTGACGGGCCCGGACCTGTCGGTGGCGGACATCGCCGGCGACGAGACCTTCGCGCAGGGCCGGTGGGCCAAGGGCACGGCGCTGGCCGCCGGCAGCATCTCGACCCTGGGAGGCGCGCGCAACGCCGCCTACCACTACGTCGTGCACCTCCCCGCGACCCATCTCCCTGCCGGCGGCACGCTCCGGTGCGATGCCGGCACGTTCACGCGGCCCACGGTCATCAGCAACCCCTCGGCGCCGGCGCTTGGTGTCGCGACGGGGTCGGCCGCGCTGAGCTTCAACGACGCGGGCGCTGTGGTCGACGTGTCGCTCACCGCGACCGCCGGTCACCGCACCGGCACGGTGTCGACGACCGGACGAACGATCGCACCCGGCGCCTCGGCCGTCACCGGGAACTTCTTCAGCCAGGGTGACGGGATGATGCTGACGCTGGGCGACAGCGGCAACGGCAAGTTCCGCGTCATCGCGGCTTATGAAGTGACGGCGGGCGGCGACGCGGCCTATCGCGGCATCGCCACCTTCCTCTGCACGCGATGACCCTCCGGGCGGGCGCCATCGGCCCGCCTGCTCGATCGAAGCCGGCCTCGCGCCGGCTTCGTCGTTGCTGCTGCGTCGCGGGGACAGGGCCGGTGCCGGTGCTGCCCTCGGCGCCACCCAGGCCGCCCGGCGAGCATCGCCTTTGACATTTCCCTTCATTCCTCGCTCCAGGCGAGCGAGCAGCCCTCTTCATTCCGCGACTAACCGCCGCGCTGTGCATCCGCACGGCGACCACGAACATCAACGATTGGAGATCTCATGAAAGCTGGAATGACGAAAGCCCTGGCGGTGCTGCCGCTGATCGCGGCGCTGGCGGCCTGCGGTGGCGGTGGTGGAGATTCGGGGCCGGCCACGCCCGCAGGACTGCAGGGCACCGGCGATGCCAGCCGCCCCAAGGTGAAGGCGGCTTTCGTGAAAGGTCAGACGGCGCGCTACCTGATGATCAGTTCGTCCGCGCAGAACGCGGGCCGGCTCGAGACCATCGAGCAGCAGACGACGGGCGAGGTCATCACGATGAACGGCAACGCGCTCAGCGGCATCGACCGCGCGATCGCGGACGTCGCCGGCGACGTGTCCTTCGCCATCGGACGCTGGACCCACGGATCGGCCGTGATCGGCAGCAGCACGAAGACGCTTGGCGCGACCGGCACCGCCGTCCATTACGCGGTGTACAACGCGCCCGACGCGCTCCCCACCAGCGGCAGCTTCTCCTGCGACGCGGGCCAGTTCACCGTGCCCACCCTGGACGTCGCCCCCGGCACCGAGGTCGGACAGGCCAAGGGCTCGGCCTCGCTGAGCTTCGACGCCTCGGGCGCGCAGTTGGATGCTTCGATCACCGTGACGCTGGCCGACGGCAGCGCCGGCACGGAATCCGCCACCGGTCGCAAGCTGAACTCGCCGACGACGATCACCTACACCGGCGGCATGCTGGGCGGCTCGTCCGGCCTGCAGCTCACCATGGCGCAGGGCCTGGATGCCAGCAAGCAGGCGGTGATCGTCGGGTATGTGGTGAAGGTCGGCGCGAGCAAGTACCGCGGCGTCGCGATCTTCAACTGCTCGAAGTGAGCTCGAAGTGACCCCAAAGTGAGCCCGATGAGGCGGCGCCCGTGAGGGACGCCGCCACTGACGAAGCCGGCCTTGAGCCGGCTTCGTCGTTCGAGGGAGACTGGAAAGAGGGACGAGGGCTCAGCGGCGGGGGCCGTAATGACCCGGGATCCAGCGCCGGCCTCCGCCTCGCGTGTCCCAGTAGCCATCGATCCAGATCGTGCCGGTGACGGGCACGACTTCCGTATAGCCGGGGCCCCGGTCGTAGCCGTAATAACGATGCGCCGGGACCACGACGCAGCCGGTCAGGCTCGCGACCAGCGGCGCGGCGGCCAGGGCGAGCAGCAAGGGACGAAATGTGCGCATGAGGAACCTCCAGCGGGTCTGCATGCGTCTGAGAACGTGCCGCCGCGGCGCCGCGCTGACGCGCCGGGCGGGACATTACCGGCCCGACAACAAGTAACGGCGCGTGCCATAGACTGCGCCGATGCTGACCGTCCACCACCTCAACAACTCCCGCTCGCAGCGGGTCCTGTGGCTGCTCGAGGAACTCGGGCTTCCCTACGAGATCAAGCCCTACCAGCGCGATCCCAGGACGATGCTCGCGCCGCCCGAGCTGCGCGCCGTGCATCCGCTGGGCAAGTCGCCGGTGATCAGCGACGGGGGCCTGGTGATCGCCGAGTCCGGCGCGATCCTGGAGTACCTCGTCGACCGCTACGGCGAAGGCCGCTTCAAGCCGGCCGCCGGCACGCCCGAGGCGCTGCGCTACCGCTACTGGATGCATTACGCCGAGGGCTCGGCGATGCCGCCGCTGCTCCTCAAGCTGGTCTTCGACCGCATCGAACGCGCGCCCGTGCCGTTCTTCGTGAAGCCGATCGCCCGGGGCATCGCGGCGAAGGCCAAGGCGAGCTTCGTCCAGCCGCAGATTGACAACCACATGAACTACCTGGAAGCGGAACTCGGTCGAAGCCCCTGGTTCGCCGGCGCGGACTTCAGCGCTGCCGACGTGCAGATGAGCTTCCCGCTGGAGGCCGCGGCGCAGCGAGGCGGCGCCGTGGCACGGCAGCCGCGCATCACCGAATTCCTCCAGCGCATCCATGCCCGGCCCGCCTACCAGCGGGCGCTCGAGCGCGGCGGTCCCTACGCGCTGGCCTGAGCGGGCGGTCATCCCCTGGATGACGGATGCGCGGGGGATGGGCGGGTGCCAGACTGCCGCCGTCCGGGTCCCCCCGGTGGGAGTACGCCATGTCCTTCCTCACGCCTTCGCAGATCCGCACCGCCCAGGCGATCGTCAACCTCTTCGAGACCGGTCATGTGCTGGGCGACTACGGCCAGGTGACCGTGCTGGAGGGCGATCCGGGGCGACTGACCTATGGCCGCTCGCAGACGACCCTGGGGTCGGGCAAGCTGGTCGAACTGCTGCGGCAGTACGCCGGCAACCCGGGCGCGCAGTTCGGGGCCGAGATCGGCGACTGGCTGCCGGCCCTGGCGGCGGCCGGTGCGGCGCTCGACACCGACCAGCGCCTGCACAACCTCCTGCGCGCCTGCGCCGACGACCCGGTGATGCGCGAGACGCAGGACCTCTTCTTCGACGAGCACTTCTGGCAGCCCGCCGCGCGCGCGGCCGGGAAGCTGGGCATCGTGTCGGCGCTGGGCTCGGCGGTGGTCTACGACAGCTTCGTGCACGGCTCCTGGGCGCGGATCCGCGCGGCCACCGATGCGCAGGTCGGCGCGACCGCGCAGGCGGGCGAGCAGGCCTGGATCGACGCCTACGTGCGGGTGCGCCGCCAATGGCTGGCCACGCACAGCATCGCGATCCTGCGCGGCACGGTCTACCGGATGGATGCGTTCCGGCGGCTGATCGACCTCGGCCAATGGGGCCTGCCCCTGCCGCTGGTGGTGCGCGGCGCCGAGATCTCGATGACGACGCTCAACGGCACGCCGCCCGGCTGCTACGACGGGCCGGCGCCCGGCAGCCGCGCGCTGTCGGTCCAGGCGCCACTGCAGCGCGGGCTCGACGTGCGGCGGGTGCAGCTCGCGCTGTCCGGGCTGGGCGCGGACATCAAGGCGGATGGCGTCTTCGGTGGCGCCTCGATGCGCTGCGTCCAGGAGGTGCAACGCACGCGTGGCCTGCCGGCGACCGGCGTGGCCGACATCGCCTTCATCGGCGCGCTGCTCGGCTGAGGCGCGTCGCCATGCGCGCGCCGGCCGATCCGTCGCTGCGTCCGCGGGCCGGTCGGCCGCGGCGACGGTCCTGCGTGGCGCGTCCCGTGCCGCCCCGTCGTGCCGACGCGCGCCGGCGAGCACGGCCCGCGGTGGAGGCCGCGTCTTCGGGTCGCCGAGCGGGGTGGCCGCGCTGCGCGGCGGGTCGACCCGTGCGCCGGCCGTCACCGTGCCGGAGGAGCCGTCCGTCCCGCTCGTCACGGTGGCGGCCGCTATAGTCCCGCCTCCTCCGCATTCCTGCCGGCGTCCGCCGGTGACCGTCGCCGTCCATGCCCATCGCCGACATCCGCGCGGCGATCGAGGCCGAACTGGCCGCGACGCCCGAGTTCTACGACTTCCGCGTGCTCCGCAGCGAGCCGGACGGCGCCTGCTGGCGGGTGACGCTCGAGGCGGGCTACGTCTACGCCGAGGGCCAGCGGCCCGGGCAGGCGTCGGCGCAGACGCTGCTCGACGAGCGGCTGGAGGGCGCGTCCGCCTGGTGGGGCGCGCCGGACAAGGGCGGCGCGAGCGTGCGGGCGGTGGTGGTCGAGGACGACCAGCTCGTGCTGCAGGACGCGAGCGCGCCGCCGCCGGGAGAGGGGCACCTGATCCGGATCTATCCGCCGCGCTTCCTGCAGGCGGTGGCCGACGCCTGGGGCGATGACGCCTGGGCGCGCCGCGCCGCGGACTGCTGGCCGGGCCTGTCCGCGCCCGCGGCCCATCCGCCCGGACCTCGCCTGGACGGCTCGCCGTTCCGCTGGCTGCGACCGGCGCAGCGACAGGCGCTGGGGCTGGTCGCCTTCGAGGATGCCTTCCTGTGGGGACCGCCCGGCACCGGCAAGACGACGACGCTGGGCGTGCTGGTCGCCGAGTACCTGGACCGCTGCCCCGCGGCGCGGGTGCTGCTGCTGTCGACCACCAACCATGCGGTCGACCTGGCGACGCTGGCGGTGGACAAGGCGCTCCAGAAGGGCCGCCGCGAGGCCTTGCGCGGGACGATCCGCCGGCTCGGCTCGCGGTTCGATGCCCAGGCCTATGCCGGTCGCGAGCACTTGATCCCAAGTCCCGGCACCCCGTCGCAGCAGGTGCTGCGGCAATGCCGACTCGCCACGATGACGACGACGCGCGCGGTCTTCACGCTGAAGACCCTGCGCGAGCTCGCTTCACCCGATGCGCCGTCGGAAACGTCGACGGCGATGCCGCCCTTCGACCTGGTGGTCTTCGACGAGGCGAGTCAGGTCAGCCTGGCCCACGCGCTCGCGCTGATGCCGCTGGGGCGGGCGCGCCTCTTCGCCGGCGATCCGCGGCAGCTGTCGCCGGTGCTGCGCGGCGACGACCGGCTGGCGCGGCTCTGGCTGGGACGATCGCCGTTCGCGGCCATGCCCGGCGGCGGGCAGGGAGGGGCCGCGGTGGCGATGCTCGACGAGCAGTCGCGCATGGCGCCCCCCATCGGCGCGCTGGTGAGCGACCTGTTCTACGACGGCGCGCTGCGCGTGGCCGAGGAGGCGTTGGCGTCGGCGGACTGGCTGGCCGCGCGCTCGCGCGCGCTGGGGGACATCCCGCCGGAGGTCCATGTGGCGGTGCGGCGCGTGACGCGGGAAGGCGGCTGGTCCGCGAAGGACCGCGGGCCGATCCGAAGGGAGTCGGCCGACGCGATCGCGGCCACCATCGCCGAGGCGCTGGCCAGCGGCGCCTGGGCGCCGCACGAGCTCATCGTGCTCACGCCCTTCCGCGCGCAGCGCGCGCTGATCCGGCAGCGCCTGGCGGTGGCGGGCGTCGACGACGGGGTGCGGGTCAGCACCGTGCACCGCGCGCAGGGCAGCGAGGCGCCGGTGGTGTTCTTCGATCCGGCCGACGGGACCCAGCCCTTCCTGCGCACGGACGAGGCGCGGCGCTTGCTCAACGTCGCACTGAGCCGCGCGCAGGCGAAGGTGGTGATCTATCTGTCGCCAGCGGACCTGACGAACGAGGTGCTCGCGCCCATCGTCCAGCGCCTGCGGCTGGCCGGCGATGCGCGCGAGGCGGTGCCGCTGTCGACGCTCGCCCGGGCGGCGGACTTCCCTTTCAACACGCGCGGGTTGCGGATCGCCGCGGGACGGCTGGTCGGCGAGGTCGACCGCATCGCCGCGGACGGCGCGCGCTTCTGGGTCATCCACGAGAAGAGCGGCAATGCGGTGGAGATCGACGCGGCGTTCTGGCGGGAGCGGGCGGGGCGGGGGTGAGCGCCCCATGAAAAACGCCCCGCGAGCGGGGCGTTTCGATCCAGCGGTCGGCCGGGAATCAGACCGGCACGCGGCGCAGCATTTCCACGCCGACGTCGCCGTTGGCGACTTCGCGCAGCGCGGTCACGCCGGGCTTGTTCTTCGACTCCAGCTTCGGCGCGTGGCCTTGGCTCAGCATGCGGGCGCGATAGGTCGCGGCGAGCACCAGCTGGAAGCGGTTCGGGATCTTGGTCAGGCAGTCTTCGACGGTGATGCGGGCCATGCGGGTTCCTGAGGGGACGGGGTTACTCGATGAGGTCGAGCGCGCGGAACACGGTCGACCGGTTGCGGCGCTGGGTCGCGTATTTTAGCCGCTGCGCCTGGACGATGGCCTTCAGGTCGAAAAGCGCCGTCTCGAAGACGGCATTGATGACCACGAAATCGAAGTGTTTCGCTTGCGCGACTTCCTCCCGGGCGGTCTGCATGCGCTTGGCGATCACCGCTTCCTCGGTGTCGCCGCGCCGGACCAGGCGCTGCTTCAGTTCCTCCCAGCTCGGCGGCAGGATGAAGATCAGCACCGCATGCGGGAACAGCTGCTTGATCTGCAGCGCGCCCTGGTAATCGATCTCCAGCACGACGTCGTCGCCATGCGAGATGCGCGCCTCGATCGCCGCGCGGGAGGTGCCGTAGAGGTTGTCGTGGACCTGCGCCCACTCGAAGAACTCCCCGCGGTCGACCATGGCCCGGAATTCCTCCGGGGTGACGAACAGGTATTCGCGGCCGTGCTGTTCCTGGCCGCGCGGCGCGCGCGAGGTGTGCGAGACGGAGACGCTCAGCTTGGCGTCCAGTTCCAGCAGCGCCTTGACGAGGCTGGATTTGCCGGCACCGCTGGGGGCGGCGACAACGAAGAGATTGCCCGGGTATTCCATCGCGCGATTTTATAGAGGACGGCGTGAAGGCTTCGACAGGCCGCCCGGCCGCGGGCCGCGGGGACCGCGCACTCGTTCACGCCGACGCAGGCGCGGGGCGTCGATCCGCAATACTGGCGCGATGCAGCAGATCGATTTCATGGAGAGCCCGGTCCTGGTGGCGCGGCAGCTCATCGGGTGGACGGTGCTGGTGGACGGTGTCGGCGGCGTCATCGTCGAGACCGAGGCCTATGACCAGGACGACGAGGCCTCCCATTGCTTCGTCGGCCTGACGCCGCGCAACGCGGCGATGTTCGGCCCGCCGGGGCATGCGTACGTGTACCGGAGCTACGGCCTGCACTGGTGCCTGAACTTCGTGTGCCGTCCCGAGGGCCACGGCGCCGGCGTGCTGATCCGCGCGCTCGAACCGACGCATGGCATCGACCGCATGGCCGAACGGCGTGGCACCGCGGTGCCGCGCCTGCTCGCCTCGGGGCCGGGGCGGGTCGGGGAGGCCCTGGGCATCGATCGCTCGCTGGGCGGGGCCTCGCTCGACGCGCCGCCGTTTCAACTGCTGCCGCCGTCGCGCCAGGCCGAGGTGCTTTGCGGGACCCGCATCGGCATCAGCAAGGCGGTCGATCGCCCCTGGCGTTTTGTCGCGGCGGGCTCGCGCTTCCTCAGCAAGCCGATGAAGGGGTAGGGCCCCGCACGCGCGTGGGAGGTCTTCATTGACCCAGAAAAAACACCCCGGACGTTGCGATCCGGGGTGAATGAGTTGCGTGTGAGGGGACTCGCACGACAACCCCTGGAACTGCCTGTCCGCGTCACTTCAGTCGGGCGCGCCGATGCTTTCGCCTGACGACTGCTTGAAACGCGAGCGGAAGGACCTCAAGAGCGAGGGCCGCTCCCTTCAGAAGCTGTACTGCGCGGACACCGCCAGGATGTCGCTGCCGACCTTGTAGGTCCCTTGCAGCGTGCTGGCAGAAGGCGAGGTGAGATTGACGCTGGTGTCCTTGATGAAGAGGTGGGTGAAGCCGATGCTGTAGGCGAGCTGCTTGCTTGCGCGCCAGGTCGCGCCGAGCGACAACCACCTGCGGCTCACATCGGGAACGCGCACATCCCGCACGGCATCGGTGACCGGCGTCTGGTCGTAGGCGAAGCCGCCTCGGAGGGTCCAGCCGTCGTTCAGCTTGTACTCGGCTCCCACCGAGTAGAACGACGAGTCGCGGTAGCCGAAGTCCAGCGTCTGATTCGGCAGGTTCGACGCGAAGTCGAGCACGACCTTGTCGAACTTGCTCCACTCGGTACGGGAGTAGTCGGCCATCACCGTCCATTGATCGTTCAGCCGCTGGCTGAGGCTGAGCGTCCACGAGGCGGGCATCGTCAGCTCGGTATTGACGGTGGTGTTGACGAAGGTGTTCGGTGCCGCCACGGAGAGCACGGCGTTCGCGGCCGCCGGAATCGTGAAGCTGACGTCCGCGCGCTTGGCCTTGTGCTTGACCTCCGAGCGATAGGCCAGGCCGATCGTGGTGCCTTCAGCGGGACGCAGCAGCGCGCCCAGGGTGTAGCCCACTTCGGTGTTGTCTCCCTTGACGTCCAGATAGCCATCCGCGCTGGTGGGCAGGAATCCGGGGACACGGGAGGCTGCCAACTGGGCGCCGAAGTCCACCGCGTTGCGGAGCTCGACATCAAGGCGTTCGGCGAACACCGAGACCCCGAGGGACAGCGCCTCGTTGACCTTGTAGGAGCCGGACACGCCAGCGTCGATGACCTTCAGCGAGGTCTTGACGCCCTGGTAGCGGCCGACCCAGCCATCGTCGTACTCGGTCTTGAATCCAAAGGGAGCGGTCACCGAGAAACCCAGATGGATCCGGTCCGTCAACGGCGAGTGGAAGTACAGCGACGGAATCGCCGCGGTCTGTCCCGCGTCGCCGCCATTGCCGCCGGAAAGCGGGCGTCCGAGCGCATCGCGGCCTGCGCCATTGAACTTGGCCGAGTAGTTCACGACCGCCGCATCCGCCTGGAAGAGGCGCCCGTCGAGCAGGGCCATGGCGGCGGGGTTGTTCGCGATCACGGAGGCATCGCCGCCTTCGCTGATCGAGCCCGCGAAAGCCCGACCTTGACCCGCCGCGCTTTGTTCCTTCAGCTTGAAGGCCGCGGCATGGCCCAAGGTGGCACAGGCCATCCCGGTGACGAACACGAGCATCGACTGCCGGTGATTCTTGCGGAACATCATCTTCTCGGTCTCCTCTTGCAGGGCTTCCCAGCCCGTCGATTGATGGGTAGATGCGCCCGATCAGCGCATTGAATGTTGAGCGTAATATAAAACGGCGGACCACGGGTTGGGGAGCTCAGTCCAATCCGAACCGTATGATTTCCGAGAACTGCGGGCTGGTCTGCGGGACCAGCGGACCGCACTCGAATGGTTGAGGGGGCTATGCGCTACGACTCGGAACACAAACAACGCACCCGCGAGAAGGTCGTGGCCGCGGCCGCGAAGGCGGTGCGGCTGCACGGCCCCGACAACATCGGGATCGCGGCGCTGATGTCCCAGGCCGGGCTCACCCATGGCGGCTTCTATGCGCACTTCGGATCCAAGGACGAGTTGATCCAGGAGGCGATCACCTTGATGTTCGAGGAGAGCGCCAGCACCCTGGAGGAATGCCTGGAAGGACTGTCCGCCGACGCAGGGTTGGCGGCCCTCATCGACCGCTACCTGAGCCGGGAACACCTCGAGCAGCGAGAGGCAGGGTGTCCCATGGCGGCGCTCGCCAGCGACCTGCCGCGCATGTCGTCCCCCGTTCGAGAAGCCTTCGAGCAAGGCGTGAAGAAGGCGTTGGAGGCCCTGGCCGCGTTGCTCCAGGAAGTCGGCTACGAACAGCCCCGGGAGCTCGCCCGCTCCGTCCAGATGGAGATGGTCGGGGCCCTCACCTTGGCGAGGGCCGTCCCGAACCCGAGCTTCGCCATGAAGGTGCTTGAGAGTTCCCGAGCCCAGATCCGCGCGCGTCTGCAGCTGCATTGACGCTCGTGCGCGTCCGGCCCGGACAACCGACGATGCGCCCGCCCTGGCGGCACGCGGCCTGCAGGCCAAGTCGCGAGGTCGCAACGCCCATCCTGCAAGACATTACAGTTGCGCGCGCCCGATCTCCCACCCGCTCTGCGCCTTGCCTCGCGCAGCTATCGGGCCGCGGTCGCGCACCGAGGCGCGTCTCGGTGAATCGCTGACCTCATTCGCGGTATCGCCTCGATTGCGGAGCCTCCCAATCCTGTTTGCAATCGCCCACGTAGCCCATGTCGCAGGGCTCGATTCACAGGGAGAAAACAAGCATGCGAACTCGATTGATGGTGATCGCGCGTCATCAACTGCTGCGGGAGGCCCTGGCCTCCCTGATCCAGGAACAGGGCGGGCAGGAACTGGTGGCCCAGGCGGGCGACGGCCAGGAGGCGGTCCGGCTGGCCGTGCGGCTGCGCCCGGAAGTGGTGCTGATGGACATGGAGCTGCCCGGGCTCAATTGCGTCGACACGACGCAGCGCATCGTGGCGGCATCGCCCTCCACCCGCGTGCTGTGCCTGGCCGACGAGGAACCGCCGCATCGCATGCGCGCGGCGCTCGACGCCGGCGCCAGCGGCATCCTCGCCAAGGACAGCGGCGTGGATGAACTGGTGCGCGCGATCGGCGCGCTCGGACGGCGCCAGTTCTATCTGAGCCCCTCATTGACCGAGGCCGCCGTCATCGCCTGCGCTCATCCGGCGGCGGCGCCCAGCGCCTTCGTCCGGCTCACGCCCAAGGAGCGCGAGATCGTGCAACTGCTCGCCGAAGGGCTGTCCACCAAGCACATCGCCGCGCAGCTCGGCGTCAGCCAGAAGACGGTGGCCTCGCACCGCGAGCATGCGGTCCACAAGCTCGGACTGCGCGGCGTGGCCGACATCACCCGCTACGCCATCCGGGAGGGACTCGCCCGTCCGTGACCGCTCAGGCATCGGGCCGGTCCGGCACGTCTGGCGTGCCCGGTCCGCCCCGTTCGCCCGGCGTTCCGGGAGTTCCGGGTGCGCCGGGTTCGTCCGGCGGGGCTGCCGTGCCCGACGCTGGCGCTCCCGCCAGCAGCTCGTCCAGCATCGCCGACAGCCGTTGCCGCGCCGCGTCGTCCGGCGCGGCTGCCAGCAGCTCGCCCTGCACGCCCATCAGTTGCCGCGCCAGCGCCAGCCGCGTCTGCATCGCCGACTGCCGCGCCTCGGCCTGCGAGTGGGCCCGCGTCTGCTCGACCAGTTGGTGGCGGTCGCTGTCGAACATCGAGTCCACGGTGTCCACCAGGCGTTGCAGCACCCGGTGGGTGAGGCGCGCGGAGAAGCCGCCCAGCAGCGCCAGCAGCGGGCGCTGCAGCGAGCCCGCGTTGTTCACGCTGTCGATCGGGATGAGCACCGCCAGCATCAGGCCCGACACCAGCCCCAGCCCGATGCGGATCCAGTACGAAGCGTCGTACAGCGGGTCGTAGGTGGCCCGCGAGACGTAGGTCTGGGCGGTGAACAGCGCCTGGAAGGTCGCGCCCAGGCCCGCGGCGGTCAGCAGCAGGGTGGTCACGGCCACCTGCTGGAATCCGTTGAGCGCCAGCAGGTCGGACGACAGCGCGGGCGCGTCGATCAGCGGCGACTGCGCGACCACCATGAACGCGACCAGGCAGCCGAAGGCCGCCAGCGTCAGCCAGCGCACGTTGCGCATCGGACCGAGCAGCGGTAGCGCGCCCGTGTCGCGCGCGGCGTGCATCAGCCGCAAGGTGCCCGGCCGCGCGGGCGCGACCAGCGCGGCCAGCCGCGCGTGCACCCGCGACAGCGTCTCCGGATCGCCCGCCGAGGGGGGCCGCGCGGCGGCGCCCGGCGCCGGCGTGTCGTCGCCGGGGCTCAGCGCCTCGAGCGCCGTGCGCATCAGCGCGGGCGGGACTTCCCGCCCCGTCGCCAGCGCGTGGCGCAGCATCGCGGTGATCTCGGCGCGCAGCTGCGCCAGCACCTCCAGGCGGTCCTGCGGCGCCGCCCCGGCGGGACCGGCCGCGCCGGATGCCGGGGAGGGCGTTGCGATGGCGGGCGGGCCGGCCATGGCCGTCAGCGCCGGGCGCTCATGGCGACCGCTTGGCCGGGGCCGCCGGCGCGACAAGGACCGGGCTGCCGGACGGGGCCTGGTCCTCGTACGAGTAGCCCGGCTGGCCACCGGCGAGCGGCCGCAGCAGCACGCGCTTGCCCTTGCCGCCGACGCTGGAGCAGTAGGCGGCCATGCCGCCCGAAGCCGTCCCGGCGACCGAGGCCGTGTACAGATGCCCCGCCTCCGGAACGTAGCCGTTGTACGCCAGCACGACGTGACAGCGGAGCTGCTCCTCATAGTGGACGTCGTAGCCGCCCTTGGCCTGCGGCGTGAGGGTCACCGGCACCAGCCGCGGCAGTTCGCCCGGCTTGGTCTTGAGCGTCATCCGGCCGGTGAGGGTTGCCGCTGGCGGATCCTCCGCGGCGGCGGACGCCGGCTGCGCCCAGGCACCAGCGGGCAGCAGCGGCGCGAACAGCAGCACCAGCGCGCCGGCCAGCGAGACGGACACCGAGACCGCGTAGGCGGCTGGCGCGAAACGTCCCGGGGCGGGACGGCGATTCTTCCGGAAAGCGATCATGGGATCTCCTGGGCCGCGTGTCGCGGCAGTGTTGAAGACAGGGGTTGAAGTCAGGCCGGGTCGGCCACGTCGGTCGAGGGCAGGTCGGTCACCTCGCCGGCCTCCGCGGGGGCGCCGGCCCGGGCCGCGCCGGCGGCCGCGGGCGCATCGTGCGGCGCCGTGGCGGCAGCGGCGCTGGCCTGGCGCGGCGGCTTGGGCGCCGGCTTGCGCGCGAAGCCGACGTGATAGGCCATCCACTCGAGCACGACCTGGTGGTCGCCGATGCGCACCAGCGTGAAGCTGCGCTCCACCGCCAGCAGCGTGCCGCGCGGATGCGAGGCGCCGGACAGGCAGTCGTTGAGCTCCTCCATCTGGGCCTCGGTCTCCTCGCGCGTGCACAGACGCGCGGGGTTGTCGCTCCCCACGACGAGGCGCTTGATGTACTTGACGTTGCTTTGATCGAACATGACGGCTCCGAGGGGCAGGCCCGCCCGCGCCCGGGCGCGGACGGACCTGCGTGGCGGGCGCTCGGGCCCGGGTCAGACCGGGTCAGACGGCGGTCGGCGCGCCGACCTTGCGCGGCGCCACGGCGGACTGCAGGATGTCCATCACCCGCGCCAGGCCCTCGGGCATGCCGTCGTCAACGGCGTGGACCTCGACGTGGTACTTGGCCGAGTTGTCCGAGCTGCGCGTGTTCTCCTTGTGCGAGGACACCGAGCCGCTCACCGTCACCGACGCCTTGAAGGGGCCGAAGCCCACGCTGGCCGTGCCGGAGGCGGAGGCCTGCGCGCTGCTTTGCTCCTTGGACGCGAAGGACGACTTCACTTCCATGTCGAAGACGATGTCCACCTTGGTGATGCTCAGGTTGGGCACCTTGACGATGGCCAGCAGCGGCACGCTGAGTTCCACCTGCTCCTCGTAGAAGGTGCCGTCGGCGCTGTTGGTGTTGGCCGTGGGCCGCTTGAAGTTGAAGTTGACCTGGCGGGTCGCGCCCGGATTGCCGCTGGCGTCGGCGTCGAAGCCGACGGTCTGGATGAAGTCGGCGGTCGCCTTGGCGAGCCGGATCTGCGCGTCGCAGGCGGCCGTCAGCGGCGAACCGATGAGTTCGCCCATGGGCAGACCCTTGTACTGGTCGGCGATGTTGACGAGATCGGAAGGCATTCAGTGCTCCTTGAATCGGCAGGGTCACGACGGCGCCGCAACCGTTGCGGCGCCGGCATCGGCGGTGCCGTCCGCCGATCCATGGCGGGCCGGCGGCGGGCCGGCCGGGCCTCATAGCGTTTGCTGCGTGTCGAAGACGCCCTGCACCTGGTTGAGCTGGCCGACCAGGCGCGCGTGGCCTTCGGTGGGCTCGCAGCCCTCGACGCGCAGCACCACGTGCGCGGTGCTGCGCCGGCCCACGAGCGGGCCGCGGGTGTGGACCTGCACGCTCTTGCGCGCGGCGCCGGCCGGGCCCTGCCAGTCGCTGCCGGTGGCCGTGGGGCGGGCGCCGGGCAGCGCGTCGTCGGAGAGCGCGCCGAGGTCGACGTCGAAGCGCATCTCGACGTCCTTGATCTTGAGCGCGTTGGCCGGCACCAGGCCGAGCAGCGGCGCGCGGTAAAGGTCCTCGGTGCCGGGCTCGGCGTCGGGCTGCATCGACGGCAGCCGCATGACGACGGTGCGCGGGCGGTTGTCCTCGTCGAAGTACTGGCCGAGCTTGGCGATCTGGTGCTGCTCGATGCGGTCCTGGGCATCGATGACGGCACCGGCGAGCGCCTCGATGAGTTCCTTCAAGTCGACACGTGAGCTCATGGGAGGGTCCTTCCCTGCGGAATGGTTGGAGGTCGGTGGTGGCGGTCGGCGCGCGCGGGCGCGGCGCCGCGGGACTCGGCGTCAGAGCACGGGGAAGGCGTTGACGCGGTTGAGCCAGCCCTTGAGGAACTTGCGCAGGTCGGGCTGCCGAGCGGCCAGGCGCTCGTAGTAGGCGATGCGGCGCGCGCGCAGGGCGCGGTAGGCGTCGGTGGGGTCGATGCGCTGCAGCGCCTGCGCGGTCTGCGGGCCCCAGGCGCCATCGGGCTTGATGGCGGCGCCGCGCTCGACCAGCAGCGCCTGCAGCTCGCGGATCGCATGGCCGCCGGCGTTGACGTGGAAGTCCACCAGCATCTCCGCCAGCGGCTGCAGCGCGATGGTGTCGGCGTCGACGGCGTCCCAGTACTTGAGCTTGTAGAGGCGGCCCGCGTCCGCCTGGCTCAGCCGCTTGAGCGCCTCCAGGCTGGTGTCGGTGAAGCCCACCGACGGCCCCAGGCCCTGGAAGGTCTTGAGCGTGATGCCCATGTTGGTCGGACCGCCCGGGTCCTGGGGGTCGTTGACGAAGCCGCCTTCGAAGCGGAGCAGGGTCGGCAGGTACTGGCTGAAATCGGCCATGTCGTGGCACCTCAGGGTTGGGATCGACGAAGGTCCGGACCGGGGCGGCCGGCAGCGCCGGAAGACCCGGCGGCATTGCCGTCATCGTTGGCAGGTGCGCGCGACAGGGGCAGCGGCGGGGTGCCGCGAGCGCGTGGTGGGAATGGCCGAGAAGGCCTCGGCAACTGGGAGGGCGCGTGTGGGAGGGGCGCCGATTTCGCGCGTGGGCCGCGGCGCGGGCAAGCGCCCGGGCGTCAGTTCAGGCCGCGGCGCAGTGCAGGGCGCCGGCCGCGGTCCCATCACGGGTGGCGGCCGGTCGCATTCGGGGAACCTACTCGATGTTCTGCACCTGCTCCCGCAGCTGCTCGATCGCCACCTTCATTTCCACCGAGATGTTGGTCAGCTCGATCGCCACTGCCTTCGATCCCAGCGTGTTGGCCTCGCGGTGCAGCTCCTGCATCAGGAAGTCCAGCCGCTTGCCGATCTCGCCGCCCTTCTTCAGCAGGCGCTCGACCTCGTCCAGGTGAGCGCGCAGCCGCGTCAGCTCCTCGGCGACGTCGATGCGCAGCGCATACGCGGCCGCCTCGTTGATCGCGCGTTCCTGCAGGGTCTGCTCAGAGATCGTCTGCGCCGCGCCCGTGGCGCTCAGCGCCTCCTGCCAGCGCTCGAGGAAGCGCTCGCGCTGACGCTGCACGGCGGCGGGGATCAGCGGCTCGGCCTGTGTGGCGAGGTCCCGCAAAGTGGCGACGCGCTGCTTCAGCATCGTCACGAGCTTGGCGCCTTCGCGCTCGCGCGCCTCGAGGAAGCCCTTGATGCACTGGCGCGCGGCGTCGAGCACCTTCTCGTCGTTCGCGGAGGCGCCGGTCGTGCCGGTCTTGCACCAGTTCAAGGCCTCCTGGACGCTCAATCCCTGCGCCTTCGGCAGCCAGGTCTGCACCTGCGATTCGAGTCGCGCGAGCCGGTTCAACTGCTCCGGCTGCGGGTTCGGCCAGGAACTGTCGGCATCGCGCTGCGTGTTGATGCGCAGCTCGATCTTGCCGCGCTTGACGCTGCCCGAGACCAGTTCGCGCAGCGCGGGCTCGAGCGAGCGCAGCTCGTCGGGCATGCGGAAGCTGAGGTCCAGGAAGCGGCCGTTCACCGAGCGCGCCTCCACCGTGACCGCCGGCGTGGCGGCGGGGCTAGGGGTTTCGCCGGAGTTCGCGGGTTGTGCCGTGGCGCTGGCATAACCGGTCATGCTGTAAACTGGCATCAGCTATCGGTAGAACAATCGAAACCGCGATTATGTCAAAGCCGAAACCGGCGCCCTTGCCCGCAGGCACGGTGGTGGGGGGCTATCAGATCATCAAAAAGCTGGCTGCGGGTGGATTCGGCGTCGTGTATTTGGCCGAAGACCCCGACCATCATTTGGTGGCGCTGAAGGAATACCTCCCCTCGTCCCTTGCAGAACGATCCCCCGGCGAACTCACGCCTCGAGTGAAGCCTGAAAAGCAGCCCCTGTACCGCCTGGGGCTGCGGAGCTTTTTCGAGGAAGGCCGTTCCCTCGCGCAAATCTCGCATCCGAGCGTCGTCTCGGTGCTGAATTTCCTGCGCGAGAACGAGACCGTCTATATGGTCATGAATTACCTGCAGGGCGATACCTTGCAGGATTTCATCGTGACCGCGCGCGATTTGAAGCGCGACAAGGTGTTCCGCGAATCGACCATCCGGTCGCTCTTCGACGAAATCCTCAAAGGCCTGCGCATCGTGCACCAGCACAAGATGCTGCACCTGGACATCAAGCCGGCCAATATTTTCATCACCAACGACAACAAGGCGGTGCTGCTCGATTTCGGCGCGGCGCGCGAGGTGCTGTCCAAGGAAGGCAACTTCATCCGCCCGATGTACACGCCGGGCTTCGCCGCGCCGGAGATGTACCGCCGCGACGGCTCGCTGGGCCCGTGGACCGACATCTACGCGATCGGCGCCTGCATCTATGCGTGCATGCAGGGCTACCCGCCCAACGACGCGCCGCAGCGCCTGGAGAAGGACCGCCTGGGCCTGTCGCTCTCGCGCCTGCGCAACGTGTATTCCGACAACCTGCTCGAAGTGACCGAGTGGTGCATGTCGCTGGACCCGCTGACCCGTCCGCAGAGCGTCTTCGCGCTGCAGAAGGAACTGTCGCGCGAGACCGAGCGCCGCTACACCAAGCTCAGCTTCAGCGAGCGCCTCAAGCTGCAGCTGGAGAACCTGAAGACCGGGGCGAAGGCGTGAAGTTCTCCGTCTACCAGGTGAGCCGCCGTGGCGGCCGGGAGAAGAACGAGGACCGGATGGGGTATTGCTATACCCGCGAGGCCGGCCTCTTCGCACTGGCCGACGGCATGGGCGGTCACCCGGACGGCGAGGTCGCCGCCCACCTCGCGTTGCAGAACGTGGCCGCGCTGTTCCAGCGCGACGCGCAGCCGGTGATCAAGCAGCCCTCGCAGTTCCTCGAGACCGCCGTGCTGCTCGCGCACCAGCAGTTGCTGGCCTACGCCCAGCAGCGCGGCATGAACGACACGCCGCGCACGACCATCGTCGTCGGGCTGATGCAGCAGGGCCAGATCTGGTGGGCCCACTGCGGCGACTCGCGCATGTACCTGCTGCGCGATGCCGAGCTGATCGCCCGCACCCGGGACCATTCCTACAGCGAGCTGCAGGAGGCGCTGGGCCGCCACGCGGCCGGTGCGGAGCGCTTCAACCGCCACGTGCTGTTCACCTGCCTGGGCAGTCCCGGCAAGCCGATGATCGACGTCAACGGCCCGGTGCTGCTGCAGAACGGCGACCGCATGCTGCTGTGCTCGGACGGGCTGTGGAGCTCGGTGAGCGACGTGGACATCCTGCGCCACCTGTCGGACAGCCGCTCGGTCGGCGACGCGGTGCCGGAGCTGGTCGAGCAGGCGCTGCGCCAGGCCGGCGCGCGCAGCGACAACGTCACCGCCCTGGCGGTGGAATGGGAAGGCGAGGGCGATGCCCCGGACTCCATCTCCACCCAGGACCTCGACGACCAGGGCTTCGCCTCCACGATCCAGGGCGCGACCCAGGACGTGCAGCTCGACGAAGCCGAGATCGATTCCGCCGTGCGCGAGATCCAGGACGCGATCCGCAAGGCCGGCAAGAAGCCCCACTGAAGGAATTCCCCATGAGCAGCACTGCCAGCCGCCCGAATGGGCGCGCGGCCGACGCCCTGCGTCCGGTCCGCATCACCCGCCACTACACCCGCCACGCCGAGGGCGCCGTGCTGATCGAGTTCGGCGACACCAAGGTGCTGTGCACCGCCTCGGTCGAGGAGAAGGTGCCGCCGCACAAGCGGGGCAGCGGCGAGGGCTGGGTCACCGCCGAGTACGGCATGCTGCCGCGCGCCACGCACACCCGCAGCGACCGCGAGGCCGCCCGCGGCAAGCAGTCCGGCCGCACGCAGGAGATCCAGCGCCTGATCGGCCGCGCGCTGCGCGCGGTGTTCGACCTGTCCAAGCTGGGCGAGCGCACGATCCAGATCGACTGCGACGTGATCCAGGCCGACGGCGGCACCCGCACCGCGGCCATCACCGGCGCCTACGTGGCCGCGCATGACGCGGTGACCTGGCTGCTGGCGCAGGGCAAGATCGCCGCCTCGCCGCTCAAGGACGCGGTGGCCGCCATCTCCGTGGGCATCCACGAGGGCCGGGCGCTGCTGGACCTCGAGTACGTCGAGGACTCCGCCTGCGACACCGACATGAATGTGGTCATGACCGGCGCGGGACACTTCGTCGAGCTGCAGGGCACCGCCGAGGGCGTGGCCTTCACCCGCGCCGAGGTCGACGTGCTGCTGAACCTGGCCGAGAAGGGCATCCGCGAGCTGCTCGTCGCGCAGCGCGAGGCCCTCGGCCTGAAGTAAATCCCGTTCCCGATTGGAGCAAGCGATGAAGTTGGTCCTGGCCTCCAACAACGCGAAGAAGCTGAAGGAACTGCAGGCGCTGTTCGAGCCGCTGGGCATCGAGCTCGTCACGCAGGGCAGCCTCGGCATCCCGGAGGCGGAAGAGCCCTTCCACACCTTCGTCGAGAACGCGCTGACCAAGGCGCGCCACGCCGCCCAGGCCAGCGGCCTGCCGGCGCTGGCCGACGACTCGGGGCTGGCGGTCGAGGCGCTGGGCGGCATGCCCGGCGTGCTGTCGGCGCGTTATGCGACGCTGTTCGGTCGCGAGAAGAGCGACGCCGAGAACAACCGCGTGCTGCTCGAGAAGCTCGATGGCATCGAGGATCGGCGCGCCCGCTTCGTCTGCGCGCTGGTGGCGGTGCGCTCGGCCGATGATCCCGAGCCGCTGATCGCGCTCGGCCGCTGGCAGGGCGAGATCCTGCGCGCCGAGCAAGGCGAGGGCGGCTTCGGCTACGACCCGCTGCTGTTCATTCCCGAGCTCGGCCAGAGCGTCGCGGCGCTCGGCGCGGAACTCAAGAACCGGCTGAGCCATCGCGCGCTCGCGTCGCAGGACCTGCTGCGCCAGATGCGCGAGAGCTGGCACCTGGGCTGATCCCGTGGCCGACATCATCCGCATGATGCGGCCCGGCACGCTGACGCTGTCGGCGCTGCCGCCGCTGTCGCTGTACGTGCACCTGCCGTGGTGCATCCGCAAGTGCCCGTACTGCGACTTCAACTCGCACGAATACCGCGACGGGCGTGAGCTCGACGTCGACACCGCGCGCGCCTACCTGGCCGCGCTGCGGGCCGACCTGGAAGCCGCGCTGCCGCTGGTCTGGGGCCGGCCGGTGGTGTCGGTCTTCATCGGCGGCGGCACGCCCAGCCTCTTCGCGCCGGAGCAGATCGCCGAGCTGATCTCCGACCTGCGCGCCCGGCTGCCGCTGGAGCCGGGCTGCGAGATCACGATGGAGGCCAATCCCGGCACCTTCGAGACGGACCGCTTCGCCGGTTTCGCGCAGGCGGGCGTGACGCGGCTGTCCATCGGCGTGCAGAGCTTCGATGACCGCAAGCTGCAGGCGCTGGGCCGCATCCACAGCGGCACGCAGGCGCGCGCCGCGATCGCCGAGGCCGCGCGGTCCTTCGGGACCTTCAACATCGACCTGATGTACGCGCTCCCGGAGCAGACGCTGGCCGAGCTTGACGAGGACCTGGGCACCGCGCTGGCCTTCGATCCGCCGCACTTGTCCGTCTACCACCTGACGATCGAGCCGAACACGCGTTTCGCGAATGCGCCGCCCGAGCATCTGCCCGATCCGGACCTGGCCAGCGACATGCTGGACCTCATCACCGCGCGCACCGGCGCCAAGGGCATGCAGCGCTACGAGGTCTCCGCCTACGCGCGGGACGGTCACCGCTGCACGCACAACACCAACTACTGGCAGTTCGGCGACTACCTCGGCATCGGTGCCGGCGCCCATACCAAGCTGAGCTTCGCGCACCGCCTCCTGCGCCAGGTGCGCTGGCGCGATCCGGCAACCTTCATGCAGAAGGCGTCCGAAGGCCAGGCCGTGTCCAACGAGCACGAGGTCGCGCGCTCGGAACTGCCCTTCGAATTCATGCTCAACGCGCTGCGCCTGCGCGAGGGCGTGACGATGCAGAGCTTCCTCGAGCGCACCGGGCTGCCGCCGTCCGCGATCGCCCAGGCGATGGCACAGGGTCGCGCGAAAGGCCTGCTGGATCCCGATCCGGCGGTGATCCGCGCCACCCCGCGCGGCTTCGACTTCCTCAGCGATCTGCAGGCGCTGTTCCTGGCATCGTGATCGCGTCGCCGCGCGGCGGCGCGGCCGCGGTCATCCGGCCGGTCGACAGGCAGGTCGTGGCGCCGTCTAGCGCCGCGCGCGACTGCGCCGTCTCCTCGTGCAGCCACGCGACGAAGGCCCGCACCGCGGGCTCCTCGCGCGACTTCGGCGTGTAGACGATGTGGTAGCGCTGCGGCTCCTTGAGCATCGCCTGCCGTGGCGCGACGCGCACCAGCCGGCCGTCGAGCAGTGCGTCCGCCGCCAGCAGCTCACGCGTCAGGCCCACGCCCATGCCCTGTTCGGCGGCCTGCAGCAGGATGCCGAAGTCATTGAAGATCGCCACCGGCAGCACCTGGCGCCGCAGCCCGGCCTGCGCGAACCAGTCCTCCCACTGCGACGCGTCGCCCAGCAGCGGCGCCTGCGCGAGCGCCTCCAGCGGCTGCCCGATCAGCTGATGCGCCAGCGCCGGTGACGCGACCGGCAGCATCGACAAGTCGAACAGCGGCTCGCTGTCGAGTCCCGGCCACGGGCCGAGGCCCTGTCGCAGCGCGAGGTCGAATTTCTCCCGCTCCAGGTCGACGAGCCGCGCGGTCGCTTCGATCTCGATCGTGACCTCCGGGTGGCGCGCGTGCCAGCGGCCCAGCCGCGGCAACAACCAGCGCTGCGCGAAGGAGGGCAGCACCGTCACGCGCAGGCTGCGCTGCTCGATGCCATGCGCCGCGGTGGCCGCGCGCAGGCCCTGGTCCAGCTCCTGGTAGGCGCGCTCGACGCCGCGCAGCAGCGCCGCGCCCGCAGCGTTCAGCACCACGCGCCGGCCCTGCCGGTCGAAGACATCGAAGCCCAACTGCGTCTCCAGCGCGCGGATCTGCTGGCTCACCGCGCTGTGCGTCAAGTTGAGCTCCTCTGAGGCCGCGCGCAGGTTCTGGTGCAGCGCGGCGGCCCGGAAGGCGGCGAGGTACTGGAGCGGCAGGCGAGGGAGTCGCATCGGAAGGGTCCTTGGTCAGGCGGTGGGCGGGGCGACTGTAGCGACTTCCTGGAAAGTCTGGCTGCACAAGGAGGCAAGGATATAGCGTTTGGAGCGCGTTGGTTGGGCACCTAGGATTACCAGCATTCACCCCCGACCAACCCCGATGAACGAAGGAACGACCATGAACGAGCCCGACATCACGCCCCGTTTCCCGACCGCCTTTGCCGCTCGCTCGCCGGCCTGTTCACCCACTGCCGCGCCGGTCCGCGCCGCGCATCAGGCCGTCGCCCGAGCCGCCTCGTCCTGCGCGGCCGCCCTGGCCGCCAGCGGCCGACCGGCCCGACTCACGCCGGAACTGCCGTGCTACGCCTATTCCCCCTGGACGCGCTTCCCGGTGATCGGTCCGGCGCTGACGGTGCTGATCGCGATCGTCTCGGCGCTGGCGCTGGTCTCGAACGCCAACGCCTTCAACGACGTCAATGCCGAATTGCAGATCACCGCGCGCGAGCAGCGGCTGGCCAAGCAGGAGGCGCAGCAGCAGGCCCGCGCGCAGGCCGAGCGCCGGGCCTTGCTGGTCGCGGCGGGCAATGACCGCGCGACGGCGGTGACGGGGACCGCCCGGGCGCTGCCCGTCGCGGACCGGACGGACGACGCGAAGCCCGGACGCGGCCGGTGAGGCCGGGCGCAGCGGGATTGACCTCCGCCGGCCTGCCGTGAGCGGCAAAGGCAATGCAAACGGGCGCCTCGTCGGCGCCCGTTTGCTGTGGAGCGGGGCCGTCGCTGCCCGCATCCGTCAAAGCGTCAAACTCGTCAAACCCGGTTCAGCGACATGCCCGCGGTGCTGCGCAGCCGCTCGATCAGCCGGGTGGCGATCTGGTGCAGCGGCAGCACCTCGTCGGCGGCGCCGGCGTTGATCGCCTCGCGCGGCATGCCGAAGACGACGCAGGTCGCCTCATCCTGGACGAAGTTGTAGGAGCCGGCGTCCTTCATCGTCTTCATCGCCTTGGCGCCATCGGCGCCCATGCCGGTGAGCATGATGCCCAGCGCGTTCTGGCCGACCACGCGCGCCGCCGAGTTGAACAGCACCTCCACCGACGGCTTGTGCCGGTTGACCGGATCGCCGTCCTGCACGCGCGCGATGTAGTTGGCGCCCGAGCGCTCCACGCTGAAGTGCATGCCCCCCGGCGCGATGTAGCCGTGGCCCGGCAGGATGCGCTCGCCGTCCTGCGCTTCCTTGACGCGGATCTTGCACAGCCCGTCCAGCCGCGCCGCGTAGCTGCGGGTGAAGCCCGGCGGCATGTGCTGCGTGATGCAGACCGCGGGGCAGTCCGCCGGCAGGTTGATCAGCACGTCCTTGGTCGCCTCCGTGCCGCCGGTGGAGGCGCCGATGAAGATGATCTTCTCGGTCGACAGCCGGCCCAGGTTGGCGATCGGCGAGGCCGGCTTGAGCGGCGGCGTCGCGCCACCCGCGGCGGCGGGGGCGCCCGGCGCCGCGGCCGGCGCGGGCGCGTTCAGGCGGCGGATGTGCGCCTTGGCGGCGATGCGGATCTTGTCGGTGATGTCCTGCGCCAGCGCGCGGATGCCGTCGGCCACGCCGATCTTGGGCTTGGCCACGAAGTCCACCGCGCCCAGCTCCAGCGCCTTGAGCGTGACCTCGGCACCGCGCTCGGTCAGCGTGGACACCATCACGACCGGCATCGGCCGCAGCCGCATCAGCCGCTGCAGGAAGTCCAGGCCGTCCATCTTCGGCATCTCGACGTCCAGCGTGATCACGTCCGGGTTGAGGTTGCGGATCATCTCGCGCGCCGCGAGCGGATCGCTGGCCGCGCCGATGCACTGCATGTCGGGCTGGCGGTTGATGATCTCGGTCAGGATGCTGCGCACCAGCGCGGAATCGTCCACGACAACGACGGTGGTCTTGGCCATTGCTGCTTACTCCTCGGTACTTCCGGCCGCTGCCGTCTCAGAACAGATCGATCGAGCCGCCGGTGCTCGCCACCGGCTGGGCCCGCTGCGCGGCGGCCTTGTCCTGCTGCACCAGCGCGTCGGTGTTGGTCGGCGCCAGGCGCTTGACCATCGCCTTGCCGCTCTTCGGAAGGAAACAGACCTTGCGCGGGTACACGTCCATCACGTCCTTGGACACGATGGGGATGCGCTCCAGCTTCAGGAAGTCGATGACGAAGTTGGTGTTGCGCTCGCCGACGTTGATCGTGTTCATGCCCGAGATCACCGCGCCGCCACCGAAGATCTTGGCCTCCATGCGGCTCTTGGCGGCGCCGCGCTTCATCATCTCGTTGATCAGCAGTTCCATCGCGAAGGAGCCGTAGCGGCCCGAGTCGCCATGCCCCTCGGGCAGCATGAAGTGGTTCATGCCGCCGATCTGCGCGTGGCGGT
Organism: Mitsuaria sp. BK041; assembly: GCF_014193085.1. Classification (NCBI taxonomy): domain Bacteria; kingdom Pseudomonadati; phylum Pseudomonadota; class Betaproteobacteria; order Burkholderiales; family Sphaerotilaceae; genus Roseateles; species Mitsuaria sp. BK041. The sequence goes on from NZ_JACHYT010000001.1 coordinate 1,272,243, forward strand.
CCCACAGGCAGGCGGCGATGCACGACCCCAGCGTCGTCATCACCAGCAGGTCGTCGTTGTCGACGAAGTACTCGCCGGGCAGGACCTTGACCGCGGCGTTCTTGAAGTGCGCGTCGTAGAAGAAGAACGAGGCCTCGCCATTCTTGCGGGACACCGTCTTGAGCTGAGCCACGCGCGCCGCGCCGGCGCTGGCCAGCGCCGCGCTTTGCTGCATCGCGGAGGAGGCGGAAGGCAGGGTCATGGGGGTGTTCCGTTAAACGCGTTCGTAGATCGTCTTGCCGCGCAGGCGGAAGAGATCGCGGGAATCGGTGAAGTTCTCGGAATGCCCGACGAACAGCAGCCCGCCCGGACGCATCACCTTGTGGATGCGCTCCAGCACCTTGCGCTGCGTCGGCGCATCGAAATAGATCATGACGTTGCGGCAGAACACGACGTGGAAGGGATCGCCCAGCGACCACGAGGTGTGCATGAGGTTCAGCGTCCTGAACTCGATCATCTTGGCCAGCTCGGGCTTGACGCGGATGCGGCCCTCGTTGGCGCCGGTGCCGCGCAGGAAGAACTGCTTGAGCCGCTGCGGCGAGAGCCCGCGCGATTCGGCCGCGTAGACGCCGCGACGCGCGGTGTTGAGCACGTTGGTGTCGATGTCGCTGGAGATGATCTGCACGCCGGAGCTCGGGCCCAGCGACTCCTGGCAGGTCATCGCGATGGAGTAGGGCTCCTCGCCGGTGGAGGCCGCGCAGCACCAGATGCGGATCGGCTTGCCGGTCAGCGCCTTGAGGTCGTCGTTGAGCGAGACGAAGTGGTGGTCCTCGCGGAAGAACGACGTCAGGTTGGTGGTCAGGCAGTTCACGAACTCCTGCCACTCCTGGTCGCCTTGCGGGCCGCTGACGCCCTCCAGCCATTGGAGGTAGTCGGCGAAGCTGCGATGGCCGGTGTCGCGCAGCCGGCGCGACAGCCGGCTGTAGACCATCGCATGCTTGCCGTCGTGCAGCGAGATGCCGGCGTGCTGGTAGATCAGCTGACGCACGCGTTCGAAGTCGGCGCGGCTGAAGCTGAACTCGTGATCGATCGCCTCGACCGGGGACGGGGCCGCGAACGAGACCGGTTGACCTGGGCGCATGAGGCTGTTTGGACTTCTTCGAAGGTGAGATGCCGTAGCACCGGATGGCCGCCATTGTCGGCAATCGTTAGTTTGATTGTGTTTGGTCTCTTTGATCTGTGAAAGAGGTGGGGGGAACCCCTCATTTCTGCACGCTCATTAGAGGGGGAAGCCGCTAGACTGCGCCGGAAATTGCCCCTTCCCACCTTGGACGCACCGCACAGTCTCATTGCCGCGCACCAGCTGCGCCTGGATCTGGCCCTGCAGCTGCTGCAGCAGGCCGGCGCGATGCTGCCCGACGCCGAGCCCTATTCGGAGCCGTGGCTGCAAGGCATCGTCGACGCGCTGTGCGACCTCTCGAGCAAGGACGCGCTGACCGGCCTGGTCAACCGCCGCAGCTTCGAGATGGCGCTGGGGCGCGAGGTCGATCGGGTGGCGCGTTCCGGCGAACCGGCGCTGCTGCTGATGCTGGACATCGACCACTTCAAGGCGGTCAACGACCAGCACGGCCACGCGGCCGGCGACCTGGTGATCCGCGCGGTCGCGCAGTCGATCGCGCAGACGGTGCGTCCGATGGACACGGTGGCGCGGATCGGCGGCGAGGAGTTCGCCATCATCCTGCCCAACTGCCCGACCTCGTTCGGTGTGGTCGTGGCCGAGCGCATCCGGCAACGGGTGCAGGCGCTGGCCATCAGCCTGGGCGGCGGCCAGCCGCCGCTGACCTGCACGATCAGCATCGGCGGGGCGTTCGCGCCGCAGTGGGTGCGTTCGTCGACGCTGATCTGGACGGAGCGGGCCGACCGCCAGCTCTACCGCGCCAAGGCCGAGGGCCGCAATCGCGCCTGCCTGGAGAGCCACGTGGACTCGCTGGTGAGCGCCGAGGAAAAGGGCATGTTGTTCGCCGTAACGCAACAGGATAGTGAATGAGCATGACAACAGCTCCTGCTGCACCCCAGGCCCGCGGAGGCGCTCGCACCTTGGCCGTCACGAGCGGCAAGGGCGGCGTGGGCAAGACCTTCGTCACCGCCAACCTGGCGGCGGCCCTGGCCGCGCGCGGCGAGCGCGTGCTGGTGCTGGACGCCGACCTCGGCCTGGCCAATCTCGATGTGGTGCTGAACCTGCATCCCAAGCTCACGCTGCACGACGTCTTCACCGAGCGCTGCACCCTGGATCAGGCCATCCTGCCGGCGCCCGGTGGCTTCCATGTGCTGCTGGCGGGCTCGGGCATGGTGGAGTATTCGCGGCTCACGCCCGACGTGCGGGACAAGCTGCTGCACATCCTCGAGGTGGTGCGGCCGCGCTTCGACTACGTGCTGCTGGACACCGGCGCGGGCATCTCCGACGTGGTGCTGTTCGCCGTCTCGATGGCGCATGACGTGCTGGTCGTCGCGACGCCGGAGCCGACCTCGCTCACGGACGCGTACGCCACCATCAAGGTGCTGGCGACGCAGCAGGAGCGCCGCCAGGTGCGGCTCATCTTGAACCAGGCCAACCGGCCGGGCGAGGGCAAGCTGATCTGCGGCCAGCTGCAGCAGGTGCTGCAGCGCTTCGTCGGCCCGACGCCGGGCCAGACCTTCAAGCTGGAACTGCTCGGCGAGGTCAAGAACGATCCGATGGTCCGGCAGGCGGTGCTCAAGCGCCAGCTGCTGCTGGAGCATTACCCCGGCTGCGACGCGGCGCAGGGCATCCGCGGGCTGGCCGCGAAGTTGCTGGAACAATCGGCCGGACATCCCTGAACCCTTCCCGCTTCCAGCGCCCCATTTCAGCGCCCATTTCAGCGCTTCTTTCAGCGCTCCCTCCCCGATGTCCGATTCCCCCGAGACCGGTGCCGCCGACGGCTCCGCAGTCCCCCCGACGGCTGCGCCCGCCACCCCCTTCGAGGGGGTCGGCGGCGAGGATGCCGTGCGGCGATTGGTCGACCGCTTCTACGATCTGATGGACCTGGAGCCGCGCTTCGCGCAGCTGCGCGCGATCCATCCGACGACGCTGGACGGCTCGCGCGACAAGCTGTTCTGGTTCCTGTGCGGCTGGCTCGGTGGTCCGGACCACTTCGTCGAACGCTTCGGGCATCCGCGGCTGCGCGCGCGCCACATGCCGTATCGCATCGGCATCGCCGAGCGCGACCAGTGGATGGCCGCCATGACGCAGGCGATGGCCGAGTGCGAACTCGACGTCGAGCTGCAGCGGCGGCTGGCCGCCTCCTTCTCCCACACGGCGGACTGGATGCGCAACGTCTGAGGCCGCGCCGGTCGGCGCCGCGTGGCGCTGATGACGGTCTGGTTCGCTTGCCGGCGGGCCGAAATGATGTAAACGGCGCGACCAGCGTGCATATCTGACACCGACGCCGGCCGCGACGGGCTGGCGGTGAACACGGCGCGGGCGGCTTCGTCTACTGTCGCGTCCATCATGTCCACGCTGTTCCACGACGATGAGGTCGGCATCGAAGCCAATCCCGACCTGATGCATGTCCGGATCGACGACGGCCGCCTGTGGCTGTCCGAAGACGCCCGGGAAGACATCGAGGTCTGCGCCGGCTTCTGCCCGGACACGGACAGCCCGATGCAGATGCTCAACTTCCTGCGAGCCGCCTGCGTCCGCCTGCAGCACGTCGACATGGACGGCGAGGACGCCGAGCACGCCTTCATGTCCTTCTGCGTGCTCAAGGGCCTGGAGCACGCGATCGAGACCCACTGGCAGGGCGCCGACTCGGTCGGCGAGTTCCGTCCCGAGCGCCTGCTGATGGCCTTCACCACGCCGGTCTCGCCTTACAGCAGCTTGATGCTGCACTGACCGCGGCGGCGCTCCGCCGCCCGGAATCCCCCACAGGAACGAAGCGCCGGCCGCGGCGCCGACCCTCAGGTCGCGTTCAGCAGGACCATCAGCGCTCCGGCCCCGCCGTCGCTGGCGCGGGCCTGCACGAAGGCCAGCACTTCCTGCTTCTGCACCAGCCAGCGCCGCACCCGCGCCTTGAGCACGGGCTCGCGCCCGGGCGAGCCGTTGCCCTTGCCATGCACGACGCGCACGCAGCGCAGGCCGCGCCGGGCGCTGTCGTGGATGAACTGGCCCAGGGCCTCGCGGGCCTGGTCGCGCCGCAGGCCATGCAGGTCGATCTGCGCCTGCAGCGCCCAGTGGCCCCGTCTGAGCTTGCGCACCGACTCGGCCGAGATCTCCGGCCGGCGGAAGGACAGCGTCTCGTCGGTCTCCAGCAGCGAGTCCACGTCGAAGTCGTCCGACAGCGCCTGTTGCCAGGCTCTCTGCTCGTCGAGTTCGCGCTGGCGCGGCTCGGGCTCGGGCCGGCCGTGGCGCAGGATCGCGCGGTTCGGATCCGGCAGCGGCACGACCGGGCCGACGGTGAGCTCGAAGACGCGGGCCTCCTGCTCGCGCAGCCGCGCCAGCGCGGCCTCGCGCTCGCGGCGTTCCTCTTCCGCGCGTTGGCGGAGCTTCAGTTCTCGGTGCAGCGTCTGCAGGTCTTGCAGGCTGCGCAGTCGGTCGGTCACAGCAGGCCCAGGTCGGTCATCGAAGCGGGCTGGCCCGCGCCGACGATGAAGTGGTCCAGCACCTTCACGTCGACCAGGGCCAGCGACTCGATCATCGCGCGCGTCAGCTGGACGTCCTGCGGCGATGGATCGGTGCGGCCCGAGGGGTGGTTGTGCACGAGGACGACGGCGGCGGCGTCCAGGGTCAGCGCGCGCTTCACCACCTCCCGGGGATAGGCAATGGTATGGGAAAGGGTGCCGTGGAACAGCGTCTCCAGGGCGATCAGCCGATGCTGGGTGTCGAGGAACATCACGGCGAAGCACTCGGCGCGGCGGGCGTCGTACTCGAGCCGCAGGTAGTCGCGCACCGCCTGGGCGGACTCGAAGACCGGCCCGTCGGCCAGCGCGTCGCGGAACGCGCGTCGGGCGATCTCCAGCACCGCCAGCAGCGTGGCGCGCTTGGCCGGCCCGAGCCCCTTGATGCCGGCCAGCGCGGCGGCGGGTTCGCGCAGCAGCCCGCGGAAGCCGCCGCACTCGTCCAGCACGTCGCACGACAGGCGCAGGACGGACCGGCCCGGCAGGCCGGTGCGCAGCAGGATGGCGAGCAGCTCGGCGTCGGCCAGGGCGGACGGCCCCAGGGCGACGAGCTTCTCCCGGGGGCGCGTCTCGGGCGGCAGGGCGGCGATGGCGGAGCCCGCGCGACCGGCGGCAGAGGCGGCGCCGGCGGCACCGGTGGACAGGGAGGAAGACACGGCGAGAACGGTCATGGCGGGACTCGGAGGAAGGACCACGGCGCTCCAGCCTAAAATCGCGCCTCGTTTCCCAAAATCCCCCTGACTAGTGAACCTCGTTCAACCAGGATCCTTCCTGACCCTGCATTACCGGCTGAGCGGGCCGGACGGCCAGGACCTGATCAACACTTTCGCCGACAAGCTGCCGGCCACGCTGACGCTGGGCGCCGGCGAGCTCGCGCCCGCGATCGAGGCCCGGCTGATCGGCCTGGCCGAGGGCACGCACACCCGCGTCGAACTGGCGCCCGGCGAGGCCTTCGGCGAGCGCAACCCGGAGCTGCTGCAGCGCGTCAAGCGCAGCCTGATGCGCGAACTGGGCGATCCGGACGAGCAGTACCACGTCGGGGACGTCGTGCAGTTCCCGACGCCGGACGGGCAGGGGCAGTACGCCGGCGTCGTGCGCGAGCTCGGCGAGGACTGGCTGTTGTTCGACTTCAACCACCCGTTGGCGGGACAGCCCGTCAGCTTCGAGGTGCAGCTGATCGGGGTGCTGTGATGACGGGCGTGACCATGGACAAGGACATCGTGCTGGCGGAGCCTCGCGGCTTCTGCGCCGGCGTGGACCGCGCGATCGAGATCGTCGAGCGCGCGCTGAAGAAGTTCGGCGCGCCGATCTACGTGCGGCACGAGATCGTGCACAACACCTATGTCGTCAACGACCTCAAGGCCAAGGGCGCGATCTTCATCGAGGACCTGGCCGAGGTGCCTCCGGGCGCGACGCTGGTGTTCTCGGCGCACGGCGTCAGCCAGGCGGTGCGCAAGGAGGCCCAGCAGCGCGGCTTCCAGGTCTTCGACGCCACCTGCCCGCTGGTGACCAAGGTCCATGTTGAGGTGGCCAAGCTGCATCGCGAGGGCTACGAGTTCATCATGATCGGCCACAAGGGCCACCCCGAGGTCGAGGGCACGATGGGCCAGCTCAGCGACGGGATCTACCTGGTCGAGGAGGCGTCGGACGTGCCGCACGTGCGGGTCAAGGACCCGTCGAAGCTGGCGGTGGTGACGCAGACGACGCTGAGCGTGGACGACGCGGCCGAGATCCTCGCCGCCGTGAAGCGGCATTTCCCGCAGGTCCGCGAGCCGAAGAAGCAGGACATCTGCTACGCCACGCAGAACCGCCAGGACGCGGTGAAGGTACTGGCGCCGCAGGTGGACGTGGTGGTCGTGGTGGGCAGCCCCACCAGCTCCAACAGCAACCGCCTGCGCGAACTGGCCGAGCGTCTGGGCACGCCGGCCTACATGGTCGACGCCGCCGAGGACGTGCGGGGCGAGTGGCTCGACGGCCGCTCCAAGGTCGGACTGACGGCGGGCGCCTCGGCGCCGGACGTGCTGGTCCAGGCCGTGATCGCGCGGCTGCGCGAACTGGGCGCGACGACGGTGCGCACGCTGCCGGGCGTCGAGGAACACGTGCGCTTCCCGCTGCCGATGGGGCTGGGCGACAAGTCGATGGCCGAGGTCACCAGCGATCGATCTTGATCGCCGCGGCCGGTCCCCGCGCGGGGCCGCCGCCTGACTCTCCGCTGACCTTCCTGAACCGACTCCCCCATTCGAGCGCCGGTGCTCCCCCATAGGACCGCCACTGGCGCAGGACACGAAAGACACACCATGCTGGACATCACCCTGCTGCGCAAGGACCTGGACGCCGTCATCGAGCGCCTGCAGTTGCGCAAGAACCCGCAACCCTTCCTGGACGTCGAGCGCTTCAAGGCGCTGGAGGCCGAGCGCAAGCAGGTGCAGACCCGCACCGAGGAGCTGCAGGCCCGGCGCAACCAGCTGTCCAAGCAGGTCGGCATGCTGAAGGGCAAGGGCGAGGACGCCAGCGCCGTGATGGCCGAGGTGGGCGGCATCGCCGACGAGCTCAAGGCGGGCGCGGACAAGCTGGAGCTGATCCAGCAGGAACTGAACGGCATGCTGATGGGCGTGCCCAACCTGCCGCATGCCAGCGTGCCGGCCGGCGCGGACGAGACCGGCAACGTCGAGGTGCGCCGCTGGGGCACGCCGCGGAGCTTCGATTTCCCGGTCAAGGACCACGTCGACCTCGGCGCGCCGCTGGGCCTGGACTTCGAGACCGGCGCGAAGCTGTCGGGATCGCGCTTCGCGTTCCTGAAGGGGCCGGCGGCCCGGCTGCACCGAGCGCTGGCGCAGTTCATGCTGGACGTGCAGACGACCGAGCACGGCTACACCGAGTGCTACACGCCCTACATCGTCAACCGCGAGATCCTGGAGGGCACCGGCCAGCTGCCCAAGTTCAAGGAGGACATGTTCTGGGTGCTGCGCGGCGGCGACGACGAACAGCAGGAGCAGTACCTGATCTCGACCTCGGAGATCTCGCTGACCAACACCGTGCGCGAAAGCGTGCTGAAGGCCGAGGACCTGCCGGTGAAGCTGACGGCGCACAGCCCGTGCTTCCGCTCGGAAGCGGGTTCGGCCGGTCGCGACACGCGTGGCCTGATCCGCCAGCACCAGTTCGACAAGGTCGAGATGGTGCGCATCGAGCAGCCCGAGCGCAGCATGGACGCGCTCGAGGAGATGACCGGCCACGCCGAGGCGGTGCTGCGCAAGCTCGGCCTGCCGTACCGCACCGTGCTGCTGTGCGCCGGCGACATGGGCTTCGGCTCGACCAAGACCTATGACCTGGAGGTGTGGGTGCCGGCGCAGAACACCTATCGCGAGATCAGCTCCTGCTCGAACATGGGCGACTTCCAGGCCCGCCGCATGCAGGCGCGCTTCAAGAACGCGCAGGGCAAGAACGAGCTGGTCCACACCCTGAACGGCTCGGGCCTGGCGGTGGGACGGACGCTGGTGGCGGTGCTGGAGAACTACCAGCAGGCCGACGGCAGCGTTGCCGTGCCGGAGGCGCTGCAGCCCTACCTGGGCGGGCTGACGGTCCTGAAGGGCTGAGGCAGCGCGGAGCGCGGCGGCGTTCGCACAATCTCCAAAGACTTGTTGCCAAGGCTTGGAAAACCTCGCTATACTCTTAGGCTTACTCGCTGACAACCACGGTGAGCACCGAATCAGGAGAGGTGGCAGAGTGGTTGAATGTACCTGACTCGAAATCAGGCGTACGGTAACCCCGTACCGGGGGTTCGAATCCCCCCCTCTCCGCCAGGATGCTTGTGAATCAAGCAGTTAGAAAACCCGCCTTGAGCGGGTTTTCTTTTTGGTCGGGCGAAATCCTGAAAACTCCGGGGCCAGTTTGTCGGAGCGCCGGCGCGAGGGATTGAATCACTCGATCATCATGCGCGCGCTGGCGTTCAACGCAAATGCAGCGAGCCCAGCGTCATCGGCCGGCTGGCGGCGAGGCGGGGCGCCTCGGCCAGCATGTTGAGGTCGGTGAGGAAGCGCTCGAACTCGCGCCCCTTGTCGTAGAAGGCGTTCGCCCCGTTCTGCACGCACAGCGGAGCGTAGATCTCCGCCTCGCGGTTGCTGAGGACCAGGATGGTCCCGCCGAAACCGGCCATTCGGAGCTTGCGCAACACCTCCAGCCCCGATCCCGAAGCCAGTGACAGGTCCAGCACGACCACGTGCGGCCGCGTCAGGCCGACCGTGCACAGCGCTTCCGCTTCCGTCGCGGCGATGCCGACCACGGACAGGAAGGGCTGCTCCTTCAGCGCCGCCAGCAGGTGCTTGCGCACCAGCGGCGAGTCTTCGACGAGAACGACTTTCATGGTGTTGTCAATTTTGCGCTTTTGAAATTGACAAAAACATGTGGAAAACCGAGGGGGCGCGGGAGCACGTGACTTTCTCGAGTTCTCGGCTCCCATTCAAGGGGGCGGTGGCAGACTCCGCGACGGTCCTCTTCCAGGAGCATTGCCGTGAGCCTTTCCCCTGAGACCTTCGACGCGATCGTCATCGGCGCCGGCCAGGCCGGCCCCGCGCTGGCCGAGCGGATGTCGCAAGCCGGCTGGCGGGTCGCCGTCATCGAGCGCTCGCGCGTCGGCGGCACCTGCGTGAACACCGGCTGCATCCCGACCAAGGCGATGGTCGCCAGCGCGCATGCCGCCTGGGTCGTGCGCGAGGCCGCGCGCTGGGGCGTGCGCCCGCCGGAGCGCTTCGGCGTGGACCTGCCCGCGGTGATCGCGCGCAAGGACCGCATCTCCGGCCAGTCGCGCCGCAATGTCGAGCAGTGGCTGCGCGGCATGGCGAACGTGGAACTGGTCATGGGCCACGCGCGCTTCGTCGATCCCCACACGATCACCGTCGGCGAGCGCCGGCTGAGGGCCGACCGCTTTTTCCTCAATGTCGGCGGCCGGCCGGCGCAGCCCGGCGTCGAGGGCCTGGACGCGGTGCCCTGGCTCACCAACGCGTCGATCATGGCGCTCGAGGAACTGCCTCGGCATCTGGTGGTCGTCGGCGGCAGCTACATCGGGCTGGAGTTCGCGCAGATGTTCCGGCGCTTCGGTTCGGCGGTCACCGTCGTGCAGCGGGGGCCACGATTGGTCCCGCGCGAGGACGCCGACGTGGCCGAGGCGCTGCGCGGGATCCTGGAGCGGGAAGGGCTGACGATCCGCACCGGCGCCGAATGCGTGAAGCTCGCGCCGGCCGACGAGGGCGTCGCCGTGCGGGTGAACTGCCAGACCGGCGAGCCGGAGGTCCGCGGCAGCCACGTGCTGATCGCGACGGGTCGCCGGCCCAACACCGACGACCTCGGCCTGGACCAGGCCGGCGTGCGCATGGACGAGCGCGGTCATGTCGTCGTCGACGACCGGCTGCGCAGCAGCGTGCCGCACATCTGGGCGCTCGGGGACTGCAACGGCCGCGGCGCCTTCACCCACACCGCCTGGAATGACTTCGAGGTGGCTGCGGCCAACCTCTTCGACGGGGCCGAGCGCGGCATCGGCGATCGGGTCGTGACCTATGCGCTGTACACCGACCCACCCCTCGCGCGCATCGGCCTGAGCGAGCGCGAGGTGCGCACGAGCGGTCGTGCGGCGTTGATCGGCACGCGGCCGATGACGCGGGTGGGCCGGGCGATCGAGAAGGGTGAGACCGAAGGTTTCATCAAGCTGCTGGTCGACGCAGGTTCGAAGGCGATCCTCGGCGCGACGGTGCTCGGCGTCGATGGCGACGAGGCGGTGCAGTCGCTGCTCGATGTCATCGCGTCGAAGCGGCCGTACACCGAGGTGACGGCCGGCGGCGTGCGCATCCATCCCACCGTCAGCGAGCTGCTGCCGACGGTGCTGCAGTCGCTGAAGCCCCTGCCGCCGGCGACTGACTGAGCCGGGCCGAGCGCGCCGCGCTCGCGGGTATGGGGTTTGCCAATCGGGGGAACACCGCGACTGGCGGTTGTGAAAGGCCGCCGATGAACCGTCCCGCCGCTCGCCGTCCCGGCACGATCCCCGCGCTGCCCGCCGCTCCCTTGGCGGCGTCGGCCGGCGCAGGGGCGACGTCGCTCGCGGTGCATGTGGTCGAGGTCGTCGGCGCCGTGCCGCCGGACGAGGCGAACGAGGACGCCCCCTCGGGCCTGGCCTCCGCCGCCGACCGGCTCGGCGCGACCGAACTGGTGGAGCGCCTGCTCGAGCGCCTGGGTCCGGACGATGGCCTGCGCTTCACCGTCGTGTGTCCCGCCGACGGTACGTTCGCGGAACGGATGCGCAGCCGGGGCGCCGAGGTCGTGATCGTCGCGATGCCCGACGACCCGCCCTGGCACGCGATCCAGGTGCTGGTGGGATTGATCCGGAATCGGCAGGCGGACGTGCTGCACGCGCATTTGCCGAACGCTCACCGGCTGGCCGGTCTGGCGGGCGGCATCACGCGCACGCCGGTGCTCAGCTCGGTGCAGGGGTCCCAGCTGGACATGCCCGACCTCGAAGTGCACCGGCTGATCGCGAGCCAGCTCAGCGTTGTCAGCGAGGCCAGCTATTTCCATGCGCTGGGGCTGGGCATCGCGCAGGAGCGCATCAGCCTCGAGCCCTTCGACGCGCAGGCGGACGAGGACGCGATGGCTGCCAGCCTCGACGCGCTGGGCGAGCGCCTGCGCGGCGTCGCGGCGCAGGCGGCGGTTGCCGGGTCCCGCGGCGCGGCGCAGGCGCGCGCGCTCACGCAGCCGCTGACGCCCGAGCCGGTGCCCGCGACGACGGCGGGCGCGCCGGCGGTGCGGGCGGTGCTCGATGAACTCGTGCCGGGCAGGACGCGGACGGTGGTGCGCGACCGGTGACCCGGCCGCGCCGATGCGCGCGGGCATCGGGATTGCCGGTCAATGCTTGCAAGGACGGCCCGTTGATCCGCGATGCGACGCGGGTTCGCGACCGTTCCCGGCAAGACCTCGACCCTCAGCTTCCAAGGAGATCCACCATGAACTCACGTTCCAAGATCACCACCGTGGCGATGGCGATCGCGCTGGCGTCCGGCGTCGGCTTCCTGCATGCACAGAGCGGCGGCCAGGGCGGCAGCTCGGGCTCGGTCGGCGCCCGCGACCAGACCCAGGATCCGCTGTCCAACAACAATGACCAGAACAAGGCGCCGCCCGCGACCCCCGCGGCCAACCCGAGCACCGGTCAGCCTGCGACGACCAACGACTGGCGCAACAGCCAGCCGGCCACCGGCAGCGACTACAACGGCAACAACACGACGACCGACCAGCGGCAGGACCCGAGCGTGAGAACGCCGACGCAGCCGATGAACCAGGACAGCACGTCGACCATGGGCAGCGACACGTCGACCAATGACATGTCGACGAACCGCTCCGACAGCAACCTGCCGGCGCGCGCTGACCGCAACTGATTCCGCTGTCATCACCCGCCCCACAGGCGACCCACGGGTCGCCTTTTTCCTTGCTGCAAATGCGGCGGGCGAGGCGCCGCCGACCGACCCGCCGCCGGCCGCTTCAGCGGGTCCTGCGCGCGAGCCACACGCCGATCGCGACCAGCGCCATGCCCGCCATCGCCGGCCCGCTCAGCGTCTCGCCGAACAGGGCCCAGGCGATCAGCGCGGTGGTCGGCGGCGTCAGGTAGAAGAGGCTCGCGACGTTGACCGCGCTGCCGCGGCGGATCAGCAGGTTCAGCAGGCTGACCGCGCCCAGCGACAGCACCACCACCAGCCAGCCCAGCGCGAAGATGAACTGGCCGGTCCAGCGCACCTGCATCGTCTCGGTCGCGACCGCGATCGCGGCGGTCACCAGCAGGCTGGGCACGAACTGGATGATCGAGCCGGTGCGCAGGTCGAAGGAGGGGCAGAACTTCTTCTGGTAGAGCGTGCCGGCGGTGATGCCGACCAGCGCGACCACGGCGGGCAGCAGCATCGTCACCAGCGCGCCGCCCGGGACCGCGGCCACCTTCTGCGCCACGACCAGCCCGACGCCGAGAAACCCCATCGCCAGCCCCAGCCATTGCAGGCGGTCGATGCGCTCGCCGAGGAAGGCGCGCGCGCCCAGCGCGGTCACCAGCGGCTGCAGGCCAACGACCAGTGCGGTGATGCCGGCCGGCAGCCCGTGCGAGATGGCGGTGAAGACGCCGCCCAGGTACACGCCGTGCACCAGCAGGCCAGTCACCGCGATGTGGCCGCAGGCGGCGGCCGAGCGCGGCCACGGCGCGCGCAACAGCAGGACCACCGGCAGCATCAGCACGATCACCGCGGCGTAGCGCCAGGCGAGGAAGGTCAGCGGCTCCGCGTCGGGCAGGCCGAACTTGGCGCCGATGAAGCCGGTGCTCCAGACGGCGACGAAGAGCAGCGGCAGCAGCTCGTTGATCGAATGGGCGCGTGCGGCACCGGACGGGGACGGCGTGGGGGAGGGCGAGGGCGATGCGGAGGGCGGGCTCATGGGCCCCGATGCTAACGAGCCGCGATGGCGGCCGGCGCGTCCCAACCGCCGCCAAACGCCCGGAAGGCGGCGACCGCCGCCCGCGCGTGCGCCGCGTCGAGCTGCGCCAGCTGGTCGCGTGCCCCGAGCAGCAGCCGGTCTTCATCCAGCACCTCGATCAGGCTGGCGGCGCCGCCCTTGTAGGCGTCCTCGGCCGCGTCACGTGCAAGCTGATGGGCGCGGACCTCCTCCGTCAGATCGCCGCGCTGCTGCTCCAGCTCGGCGAGGCTGACGATCGCGTTCTCGACATCCTCGGTGGCGCGCAGCATGCGCAGCCGCACTTGCGCGAGCGCCTCGGCCCGCGCGCCACGGGCCTGCGCGACCTCGGCGTCGACGCGGCCGAAGTCGAACAGCCGCCAGTGCAACCCGAGCAGCGCCTGCGGCTGGAAGGCCGCCGCCGACAACAGCCCGCCGTTCAGGCTCGAAGCGCCGAGCACGCCACCGAGCGTCAGGCGCGGGTAGTACTCGGCCGTTGCGACGCCGATGCGCGCCTGGCTCGCGTCGAGCTGACGCTCCGCGGCGATGACATCGGGGCGGCGGCGCATCAGCGCCGCAGGAGTGAGGTCCGCGGGCAGCGACGGCACGCGGTAGGTGGATGAACGCGTGGCGGCAGGCGCAGCGGCGCGCGGCGCCTCGGGCGTGTCCGCGATCAGCTTCGCCGCGTAGGTGCCGGCCTGCTCGCCCATCAACACGTCCAGGCGATGCAGCTGCTGCGACAGCTCGGTGCGCAGCGGTGGCAGCGTGCCGCGCGCCTGCAGCTGCAGCGCCTGGGCTTGCGCGACTTCGCGCTGCGCCGCCAGGCCGCCGTTGAAGCGGTCCTCGATCAGCCGCAGCAACTGGGACTGGTTGCGCAGATGCGCCTCGGCGACGGCGATTCGGGCCTGCGCGCCGCGCACGCGGAAGTAGGCATCGGCCGCTTCGGCCGCGACGGTCACGCGTGCGCCCATGCGCGCGGCCTCGGCGGCCTGCCATTCGGCGATCGCGGCCGTCTCGCCCTGGCGCAGGTCGCCGGCCAGATCCGCTTCCCAACTCGCGCCGATGCCGAGCGTCTGCAGCGTCTGCTCGCGCTCGTAGCCGGGAAAGCCGCGCGCGAGCTTGCCTTCAGGGCTCTTCAGCGATTGGCGCTGATGCAGCAGCTGGCCTTGCAGCACGCCTTGCGGCAGGCGATTCGCGCCGGCGCCTTGTGCCGCGGCGCGCGCCTGCTCGGCGCGGGCCAGCGCGATGGCGAGGTCCAGGTTCTGGTCGAGCGCGCGCCGGACGATGGCGCTCAATGCGGGATCGTCGAAGCCTTGCCACCAGGCGGCCAGCGCCGCAGGCGAGTCGCCGGTCTGGCGTTGCGAGATCAGCGCCTGGCCGGCGAACTGCTCATCGAGCGCGCGCGGGCGGCCGGCCGGATCGGTCATCGGCGCGCAAGCGGCGAGCGCCGCGGCGAGCACGGCACTCACCGTCAGATTCAGCGTGGCAGGGCGCCTGGGCAGGCGGGCAGCGGAGGAAAGCGGGAGCGTCATGGCGGAACTCCAGGAAGTGCGGCGCGAAGGAGGGGCGGGCGCGAAACCTCAATGGGCATCGGCGGAAGGGGCGGATGGCGGCGTGATCTTGCGCAGCAGCGGCACGAACAGCAGCGCCGCCACGAAGCAGACCATCACGAGCAGGAAGGCGTCGGAGAAGGTCATCGTCAGCGCCTCGCGGTAGGTCAGCGACCAGAGCTGGCGCAGCGCCGCGGTGGCCGCATCGCCCGAAGGCAGCAAGGACAGCGGCGCGCCGGCGGACGCGAGGAAGCCGCTCATCGCCTCGTTGCCGTCATGCAGGCGCTCGGCCAGGCGCTGGAAGTGCAGGTTGGTGCGATCGTTGAGCACCGTCGCGCAGGCCGCGATGCCGATGGCGCCGCCCAGGTTGCGCATCAGGTTGAACAGTCCCGAGGCCAGCTTGAGCCGCGCCGGCGGCAGCGCGCCGAGCGCCAGCGTCACCACCGGCGGCACGCTGAGCTGCTGGGCCATGCCACGCAGCGCCTGCGGCAGCAGCAGCTGATGCGCGCCCCAGTCGTGCGTGATCGGCATGAACTCCCACATCGAGAGCGCGAACAGCGCGAGCCCCGCGAAGAGGATCCAGCGCAGGTCGAAGCGGCTGGCGAGGAAGGCGTAGAGCGGGATGCTCATCACCTGGAACACGCCGGTGGAGAACACGGCCAGGCCGATGTCCAGCGCGCCATAGCCGCGCACGCGGCCGAGGAACAGCGGCGTGAGGTAGATGGTGGCGAAGATGCCGATGCCGGTGATGAATGAGAACAGGCTGCCGAGCGCGAAGTTGCGGTCCTTGAGCGCGCGCAGGTCCACGATGGGCCGCGCGGCGGTCAGGCTGCGCCCGATGAAGGCGAGGCCGCTCAGTGCGGCGGTCCAGGCGGTGACGGCGATGGTCGTGTCGCCGAACCAGTTCCAGCGCGGGCCTTCCTCGAGCGTGTACTCGAGGCAGCCCAGGAACACCGCGAGCAGCGCCATCGACAGGTAGTCGGCGCCCTTGAGCAGCGAGAGGTCGGGCTTGTCCACGCGCACCATCAGCGGCACGACGACGGTGACGACGAGGCCGGGCAGCAGGTTGATGTAGAAGAGCCACTGCCACGACAGCATGTCGGTGATCCAGCCGCCGACCACGGGCCCCAGCGTCGGCGCGAGCGAGGCGATGGCGCCGATGGTGGCCGCGGCGATGACGCGCTGCTTCCCGTCGAAGTACATGAAGGCGGTGGTGAAGACCATCGGGATCATGGAGCCGCCGAGAAAGCCCTGCAGCGCGCGGAACGCGATCATGCTCTGGATGTTCCATGCCAGGCCGCACAGCAGGCTGGTCAGCGTGAAGCCCAGCGCGGAGGCGGCGAACAGCCAGCGCGTGGACATCACGCTGGCGAGCCAGCCCGACAGCGGGATGACGATGATCTCGGCGATCAGGTAGCTGGTCTGGACCCAGGTGGTGTCGTCGGCGCCGGCGGAGAGGCCGCCGCCGATGTCGCGCAGCGAGGCCGAGACGATCTGGATGTCCAGCAGCGCGATGAACATGCCGATGCACATCGTCGCGAAGGCGATCACCTTGTCGCGCGTGCTCAGCTGGGCGAGGGGAATGACGTCGTTGGACCAGAAGGCGGGACGCGCGCGCGGCGGCATCGATGCCGGCGCCGGCGCCGGCGGCGACGCGGAAGCAGTGAGCGCGGTGCTCATGGCAGGCTCGCGGTCTTGGCGGACGGGGCGGTGCTGTCTGCGGCGGTGTCGACCTCGACCACGACGGACAGTCCGGGGCGCAGCCGGCCGAGGCGGTCATCCGCGGCGTCGAGCTGGATGCGCACCGGCACGCGCTGGACGATCTTGGTGAAGTTGCCGGTGGCGTTCTCGGCCGGCAGCACGCTGAACTGCGCGCCCGTCGCGGGCGCCAGGCTGCCGAGCCGTCCGTGCATCACGACGCCGGGCCAGGCGTCGGCGCGGATGCGCACGGGCTGTCCGGCCTGCATGCGGGCGAGCTGGTCTTCCTTGAAGTTGGCATCGACCCAGAGGCCCTGCGCGGGGACGACCGACATCAGCGGCGTGCCGACGCCGACATAGGTGCCCAGCCGCGCCTTGCGGTTGCCGATGTAGCCATCGCGCGGCGCGCGCAGTTCCGTGTAGCCGACGTTCAGGCGCGCGAGTTCGCGTTCGGCGCGGGCCTGGTCGAGCGCGGCCTGCGCCTGGCGCTTCTGCGTCGCGATGACGTCGAGCTGGCGCTCGGCGGCGAGTTGCTCGGCACGGGCGCGGGCGGAGCCGGCCTGCGCGGTCTTGAAGGCGGCCTCGGCGCGCTGGCTGCTTTCGACCGAGACAGCCGAGCGCCGCACCAGATCCTGATAGCGCGCGAAGTCGTCGCGGGCACGCTGCTCCTCGGCGGAGGCCGCGGCGATGCCGGCGGTCGCCTTGGCGATCACCGCCTGCTGCAGCGCGGCGGCCGCGGCCAGGTTGGCGATGGCGGCCTCCTGCGCTTCGACGGCGCCGGCCGCGCGCTGCAGCGCGGCGTCGTAGTCGCGCGCGTCGATGCGGGCCAGCAGCTCGCCGGCGCGCACGAACTGGTTGTCCGTGACCGGCAGCTCGGCGATGTAGCCGCCGACCTTCGCGCCGACCACGGTGACGTCGCCGCCGACGTAGGCGTCGTCGGTCTCCTCATGGAAGCGGCCTGTGGTCCACCAGTGGGCGCCATAGGCGCCGGCCGCGAGCACGGCGGCGGTCAGCGCGGCCCACGACAGCGCGGTGCGGCCGAACGGCCTGCGCGAGCCAGCGGAGGACGCGGGAGGAAGAGAAGGAGCGGGAGGCGCGGGAGGAACGGGTGCCGGGGAAGCGGCCGTGGCGGTGGCGTTGGGGGAAGAGGCGGTCATGCGGAGCTCCGGCATCGAGGGCCCGCCGGGGCGGCGGGTGATGGAGCGGACTATAGGAATGTCACTTTCATGATGGAAGTGACTGGCGGTGGAATGCACTGTTCCGGATTCGTCAACTGACTTCCATGATGGAAGTCAGTGAGAATGGCGGGGCAACCCAAGGAGACCGCCGATGCGCCGCACGAGTTTCGAGGAGATGGCCTGCCCGGTGGCACGTACGGCCGACATGCTGGGTGACAGCTGGAGCGTGCTGATCCTGCGCGAAGTGTTTTATGGGCATCACCGCTTCGACGAGTTCGTGACCGAGCTCGGCATTGCGTCCAATACGCTGACGCGGCGGCTGGCGGAGCTGGTGGATCGGGGGCTGCTGGAGAAGCGGCCCTACAGCGAGAAGCCGCCGCGCTTCGAGTACGTGCTGACGCCCAAGGGCCGCGATTTCCGGCCGGTGATGCTGACGATGCTGAACTGGGGCAACCGGCACGCGGCGCTGAAGGGCAAGCCGATGCGGCTCATCGACACGGAGACCGGCGAGCCGGTGGAGCTGCAGCTGATCGATGCCCGCACGGGCAAGGCGATCGGGCCGCAGCACAAGGTGGAGCGGCGCTCGGCCGCGCCGCGGCGCATCGAGCTGTTCGACTTCGATGGGGAAGTGAAGGACGAGGCGGGCGTGTAGCCCGGACGGCGGGATGCGCGTTCCTGGCGGGCGCCCTCAGCGCTGCACCAGCGCGAGCTTGACGCCCAGTCCCACGAAGGCGGCCGCGAAGCCGCGCCGCATCCAGCGCAGCACCGGCGGGCGGGACAGCACGCGGTCGCGCATCGCGGCGGCGAAGACGCCATAGACCGCGAACACGCCGAAGGTCATCGCCATGAAGACGAGGGACAGCTCGAGCATCAAGGGCGTCGGGCGGGGCTCGTCGTGGGCGATGAACTGCGGCAGGAAGGCGACGAAGAAGATCGACAGCTTGGGATTGAGCAGGTTCACCAGCACCGCGTGGGCGACGATCTCGTGCGCGGAGCGAGGCGGTCCGGCGGCATCGATGGCGAGCGCGCCGCGCTCGCGCAGCGACACCCAGGCCATGTAGAGCAGGTAGGCGACGCCGGCGTACTTCACGAGGTCGAACGCGAGCGCGCTCGCATGCAGCAGCGCGGCCAGGCCGGTGATCGCGGCCAGCATGTGCGGCACGATGCCGAGGGTGCAGCCGAAGGCGGCCGCGAGCGCGGCCCGTCCGCCGCTGGACAGGCCGGCGGCGAGCGTCACCAGCGCGCCGGTGCCGGGCGAGGCCACGACGATCAGCGAGGTGACCAGGAACTCGGGATTGGAGAGCGAGGAGAAGGGCACGGCGGACCTCGATGCGATGGCTGCGGAGAGGTCATGGTCGGGCCGCGAGGGGCGGCGCGTCTTGGACGAAATTGCAGGGCCGGGCGGCTCAGCGCAGCGCGGCCGCGTAGACGCCGGGCGGGATGCCGAAGCAGCGGACGAAGTGGCGCGTGAGGTGGCTCTGATCGCAGAAGCCGCTGGCGGCGGCGGCCTCGGCCAGCGGGGTGCCCAGGCCGATGAGCCGGCGCGCGCGCTGCAGGCGGCGCTGGACGAGGTAGGCATGCGGCGGCAGGCCGGTCGCGCGGGTGAAGGCGCGCAGGAACTGGAAACGGCTCAGGCCGGCCTCGCGGGCGAGGTCGGCCAGGCTCGCCGGGGAGGCGAGCTCGTCATCGAGGCGGGTGCGGGCGGCGGCGATGCCGGAAGGGAGCGCGGTCGACGCTGGCGCGCGGGGATGGAGCAGGCTCTGGAGCAGCAGCACGAGCGCGGAGTCGGCGCGCAGCGTGTCGGTCGCGGCGGCGGGCTCCGAGGTCGTTGCGAGGAAGAGCGCCTCAAAGCGGGTGGCGATGCGGGCGTCGTGGAGGGCGGGGTGGTGGAACTCGACGTCGCGTGT
The DNA here is from genome assembly GCF_014193085.1 of Mitsuaria sp. BK041. Classification (NCBI taxonomy): domain Bacteria; kingdom Pseudomonadati; phylum Pseudomonadota; class Betaproteobacteria; order Burkholderiales; family Sphaerotilaceae; genus Roseateles; species Mitsuaria sp. BK041. The sequence continues at coordinate 1,291,713 of NZ_JACHYT010000001.1, forward strand.
GGGCGCGTCCTCGGCGATGTCGGCCAGGAGGGCCATCACCAGTTCCGGCGAGAGATAGAGCATGCGCCAGGCGCGCCCGTGGTCGCCGATGGGCAGGCCATCGTGGACCTCGCCCGGGTTGACGGTGATGAGGTCGCCCGGGCCGGCTTCGACGATGCCGCGGCCGCTGGCGGACTTCTGCGCGCCGCGATCGATCAGGCCGATGCCGAACTCGTCATGGATGTGGCGGGAGAAGGCGCGCGCGGTGTCGGCGCGAACGATGTCGACGCCAGGGATCGGGCAGGGGAGGCGGGTGAAGGCGCCGCCGCGCGGGGCGGAGTCAGTGGCCATCGAGGAGTTCCAGCGTGCGCGGGTCGGGCTGGCCATCGTAGAAGCGGTCGAGGGCTTCGACGAAGATGGCGTCGTTGTCGGAGGCGCGCGCGAAGAGCGTCAGCGAGGAGCGGAGCTTCAACGCGTCGACCTGACCGAGGATCTGCTCGGCGGATCGGGTGCGGTGGGAGTTCATCAGCGTCACGCATTCGCGAAGACGCGGGCCGAGGACCGGGTGGGCCAGAAAAGCGGCGGCTTCGTCGAGGGATTCGATGCCGTAGAACTGGGCCGTGCTGCTGAGACCCAGGCCGCGGAGCTGCGGGAAGAAGTACCACATCCAGTGGCTGACCTTGCGACCGCGCTTGAGCTCGTCGAGGACGTCGGCGAGTTGAGGAGACTGGGCGGCGAGGAAGCGGTCGAGGTCGAAAGGCGCAGGCATGAGGGGGTGCGGTAGCGCGGAGCGGTCACCGTCGACGCTGATCATTCGCCGGGAAGCAGCTTCTCCAAGGGGAATCCGATTTCTTCCTCGTTCTGCTTGTATTCCTTCTTGAGGAATTCAAAGAACTGCGTGAGGTAGACGTAGTGTTCCTCGTGATCCGAACGGTCTCGGATCGTCTCGCTGCGAAGCAGTCCTTCCTGGTACAGCACCGCGTCGCGCACCGCAGTCACAAGCAGGGCCGCGTACGGATTTGGGATTGTGATCATGCGGCTTCCTTGATGGCATTCACAGCGAGTTGATTCAAGAGCATCTTGAACTGCTCCAGGGGCATGTCATGCGCGGGAGCGATGGTGTAGTGGGTGGCGCCCAGGCGCGGGTTGAAATTGTCTTTCACGATCGCCAACCCGTTGGGCAGCACAGTGCCGGCAGAAATTCGATAGTACGACCAGTCCTTTCCAGAGGGCACTCCGGCCTTGTCGAAGGTGCTGATGCCTCGGGGACTCCTCGCCACGGTGACCCACTTGCTGCCACCGCGGTTCACGATGTCGATGTCCGGCGGACGAAGGCGTCCAGCCGAGTAGACGACCACCTCTTCAATGAGGTCGAACAGACCGCCACCCTTTTTGGCGTGAAGGCCTCGCCAAAGATTCACCGGCACCTTGCCGTCGAAGTAGTTGTGGTCCTCCCCTAAGGAACGAAGCACATCCTTCAAGGTGGTAACGCTCATCTGTTGCTCCCAGCACGGTTGAAGGAACAGTGTGGGCGGGATGGCGTGGCTCCCGAAGTGACCTAAGTCCTTCGCGTGGCGAAGCCTGGGGGGCGTTTGAAGGGGTGTCTATTTCGGTGATGCGACGCTCGCGAGCAACTCATGGCATCGCCGTTGCACGTCGTCCGATGGCAGAGAGTCGAGCAGCTGGGCTTCCGTGCTCGCCGCGTGGGTGAGTGACGGAGGTTGCGGACCGCTCATCCCCTTTTTTCTGGCGGAAACTGCACCCTGCTCAAGCGCAGCGGCGTTGATTGCGCGCCATTTGGAATAGGCGTCACGCAAAGGCGCGGCCATGTCGGGGAAGTGGGCAGAGCAAACCGGGGCCTTCGCTTCGAAGTGCACGGCTTGAATGTGAAGCTCGAGGGCTTGGTGGTCCGTGAACGGCATGGCACCGAGGCTTGTCACCAGAGTGGAGGGCCAGGCCCGGATCCCGCAGGAATACTGGGGAAAAGGAAAGAAGGTTGACGAGCCTTACCCTCGGCACTGGTCACAACGGTTAGGGCTGCTTGGTTCCCCACCTGACCCGGTTGGCCGCGCTTCCATGCGAGGAGGCCCGTCAGCGGCGGATTCTAGCCGAGCTTTCCGGGCCCTCCGGCCGCGCGCTCCCCCGGCGTGCATCTCCGCACGCCACGCGTGCGAACACCGCCACCCCTGGGTCGACGTGCCCTGCGGGCCTGTGGTTAAATCCGCCCCGGACCTCGCGGGACGCGCTCCCGCCCAGGCCATCGCCGATTTACCAACTACTTGCGGGCGATTCACAAATGCGGCTAAAGCGTTGCGGCTCCGATTGCCCCCGGGCCGGCAAACGCCGGTGACCACTGTGGGCTCTCGGAGTTTTTTCATGTCCGCTCGTCTGGCTCAGTTCGATTCGCTGCTGACCCGCCGCCGTGCCGCTCACGGCGCCACCGCGCCCACCCGGCCGCTGCGCACGCTGCGCGACCCGTGGGGCGAGCCGGTCGCCGAGTTCTCCCGCTTCCCCTCCGACCTCGAGCTGCTCAAGGCCGCCCATCGCCTGCAAGGCGACGACTGGATCGGCCCGCTCGCCGACGACGCCCACGCCCAGCGCCTGAACGCCGCCTGGCGCCTCGCGCTGCTGCGCGCCGATCGCCACGGCCAGGCCCGCGTGTCGCGTGAGGTCGGCCCGCAATGGATCAGCGCCCCTCACGCCGCGCGCCCCGGCGAGCCTCCCGCCGAGTTGCGCCGCGCGCTCCAGGCCGCGGCCGTCCGTCAGCTCTGGCAGTCGGGCTGGAAGCTGGTCGGCTGATCCGCCGCGCAAGCGGAGCGCTCGCCACGCCGTCACGCCGACGGAAGCCGCTCCGCCAGCCAAGCCTCGGTCGCGTAAGGGAAGGCGATCGTCGGCGCTCTCAGTTCGGCGAAGCGATCCCGCAGCGCCCGCAGCCGCTGCGCGACCGCGTGCTGCTCGGTCTCCGGCAGCGACGCGATGAAGCTCACCGACAGGATCCGATCGATCACGACCTGATCGAAAGTCCCCACGTGGCTGTGCGGCAGCACCGTCCGCTGCAGCGGCCCGAACAGCGACTGCCCCTCGAAAGGCTGCTTCCACGTCCCCTTGTAGAAGCGCGGCGCATCGCCCTCATAGGGGGTGATGATCTCGGTGATCGCGGCGACCCAGTCGCGGGACTCATCCCTCACGTTCCACACCAGCCCCAACCGCCCACCCGGCCGCAGCACGCGATGCATCTCGCGCAGCGCCTGCGCGTTCGCGAACCAGTGGAAGGCCTGTGCGCAGACGACCACGTCCGCCGCGCCATCCTCCAGCGGGATCGCCTCCGCCGTGCCGCCGAGCGCCCGCACGTCAGGCAGGCTTTCCGCGAGCCGCGCCCGCATCGCGTCGACCGGCTCGACCGCCGTGACCGCCGCCCCCGTGCGCGCCAGCAGCTTCGTGAACTTGCCGGTCCCCGCGCCGAGATCGACGACGCGCGCGCCCTCGCGGGCGCCCAGCGTCGCGTCCAGCCATTCGGCGAGCGCTTCCGGATACTCCGGGCGGCCACGCTGGTAGCTGTCCGAGGCGCTGGTGTAGCCGCGCTGCGCGGCGTCGTGGATGGGGCGGGTGGAGGTCATTTGCCCATGCTACGCCCGGCATGGCTCGTGGACGTCAAGGGCCTGTGGGCGCCGCGTGCGCGCGCTGGCTCAGAGCCCGAGCAAGACCTGGCGCGTCATCGACACCGCCATGACGTAGCCGAGCGCGACCAGCGCCAGCAGATAACCGACCACGCGGAACTCTCCGCGCCCGATGCCCCAGTGCCCGAGCGCGAAGTACGCGCCGAGCGCGATGAACTTCGCCGTCATCCAGGGCTCGTAGCGCGGGTCGTGGTGCATCGCGCCCCACAGGCTCAGCCCGGACACCACGATCAGCACATGGCTGCTGAACACGAGCGTGCGCAGCCGCTCGTCCATCACCCACGCCGCGCCGAATTGATGCGCCAGCCCACGTACCAGGAACAGTCCGACGCTGCACCACGCGAGCAGCGCATGCATCTCGACCATCGGGCCATAGAACCAGTCCATGAGCGCGGAGCTTCGTCACCCGGGCGGGGGATGTCAATCCGGGGAACGCGGGGCAGGGCCCAAGAGGCCAGGCGGCTTCCCTCGAAGGTGGGCCCGCTTCAACCCCCCGCCAGGAACCACTTTGAGTCATGGCAGGACGCGCCGCGATTTCGAGAATGGGCGCCTTCCATCGACGTGGGTCGGTGAGTCGAAAGGTCGTGAAGATGGTTGATCAAGTGGAATGCAAGCCGAGCGGTGTGCTGGCCGCGTCGGGCAGGGAGGCGGAGTGGCCACACTACCGCTGGGTGAGGGTCGACAGCAAGGCCCAGCCGCCCTACAAGTTTCATCCGTGCCTCAATCCCTGCGCGCCGTCCGAATGGCCCTACGACTTGCAGGCGCTGCGCGGCACGGAGGATTGGAGCGACATCATCGAATGGTTCTTGTCGAGGCATCCCGCCGTACCCCGCGAAGACGTACGGCACTTCGAAGAGGAGCTGATTCGGTGTTCACGAGGCCGTCAGATCAGCGTGGAGATCAGGCGGGATCCAGAGCTGGCCACACTGGATCTGCTGTTCACGCTCTGGGGTTTCGCGGAGGACGAGTTCTGCTTCGAGTCCGTTGAGATCAAGACCATGAGCAGGGTTTGGTTTGCCGTCCCCACGTTGCGCTCGCTGATGGGAACCGTCGGACTCGATGCAAAGCGTGGCGCCTTTGAGGATCGGCGGGACATGTGGAAGAGGTGACGCATGCATCGATTCGATCCGGACGAGTTTTTGGAGGTGGCGGAGCACCTGGTCTCTCGGCAAAGCGAGGGCAGCATGCGAAGCGCGGCTTCACGGGCGTACTACGGCGTGTTCATCCTGGCGCGTGAGTTGGCCGTCATTGGCGACAAGGGGAGCGAAGTGCATCTGCGCACCCAGCACCATTACGAACAAGCCGGTGAAAGGCTGATCGCGGAGGGTCTTGAATACCTGAGGCGACGCCGAAACGTCGCGGACTATTTGACTGAGCGGATCTTCTCTCAGCAGGACTCGCGCGATGTGTTGAAGCGCTCAAGGCACGTGCGTGCCGCCCTGAGGATCTTTGCCGGGCGGCGAAAGTACGCTCACGCAGTGGGAGGCTGAATGCCGAGATTCATTCGGCGAGAAGGTAGGAGCGAAAAAAAGGGCGCCTCAGCGCCCTTCATTGCCTCAAGACCTGGCCTCGCTCAGCGCAGCTGCAGGTCGTCGTCGCCGAAGCGGATGTCCAGCGGCTCGATCAGCAACTGCTTGTCGCCGTCCTCGACGCGACCGGCGTCCCACGCCTCGATGCCGCAGGACTTGGCGATCTCCACCACCTTCGCCGCCTGGTCCGCCTTCACGAAGATCGCGAAACCCGCGCCCATGTTCAGCGTCGAATAGGCCTCGCGGTCGTCCTGCTGCGCGTGCTCCTGCATGAACTTCAGCACCGGCGTCACCGGCGGCACCGTGTGGATGCGGTAAGTGAACTTGCCGGGGTGGCGTAGCAGCTTGCGCCAGCCGTGGCCCGTGATGTTCGCGCAGTAGTGCGGCGTGATGCCGGCCTTGTACAACGCCTCGGTCACCGGCGAGTACAGCGTGGTCGGCGCCAGCAGCGCGTCGCCGTAGCTCAGGCCCGGCTGGACTTCCGTCAGGTAGCCCTGGGGCAGACGCTCGGTCAGCTTGCGCGCCAGGCTCAGGCCGTTGGCGTGGATGCCCGACGAGGCGAGCAACACGATCGCGTCGCCCGCGCCCAGCTTGTCGCCCACCGACAGCCTTTCTTTCGGGTTGATCAGTCCGGTGCAGGACGCCGCCAGGTCGATGCGGCCGCCCTCGACGATGCCCGCCAGCGCCGGCGTCTCGCCGCCGCCCCAGGCCACCTGGCAGACGTCGCAGGCCTTCTTCCAGCCCGCCACCAGCGCCTGCGCCCGCTGCCCGTCGCCGAACCAGTCCGAGCCGCCCGCGGCCCAGTAGGCCTGCACCACCAGCGGCGTCGCGCCCACCGTGATCAGGTCGTTCACCGCCATCGCGATCGTGTCCTGCGCGATGCCGTCGTAGTAGCTCTTGCCGGTGAGCGTCGCCATCTCATCCGCGACCAGGGTCTTCGTGCCCAGGCATTCGACGATCGAGGCGATGTAGAACGGCCCCACGTCCACGACATACGCCGACTCGCCCCGCGAGGCCTTCACCTCGGTGAATCCGTGCGCGCTCATGTGGACGGCCGTGGCCGCCGCGGCGCGCTGGGCGCTGATCTTCAGCGGATCGATCAGGTCGTAATTGACGCCGGCCTGTTCGTAGCTCAGCGTGCCGGAGGAAGGATCGTGCGGGGCGTGGGTGCTCATGGCGGCGGATTATCCGTCAGCGCCGCGCGGGCCTCCTGACAAACCCGGACGCCGCCCGCCCGGCGGCGCGCCAGCGGGCGAGTGCGCCCCCGTAGAATGCCCCGCCATGAGTTACCAGGTCCTCGCACGCAAATACCGCTCCCGCACCTTCGAGGAGCTGATGGGTCAGGAACACGTCGTGCAGGCCCTGGCCAATGCGCTGACGCAGCAGCGCCTGCATCACGCCTACCTGTTCACCGGCACCCGCGGCGTGGGCAAGACCTCGGTGTCGCGGATCCTGGCCAAGTCGCTGAACTGCATCGGCCCGGACGGCACCGGCGGCATCACCGCCCATCCCTGCAACGTCTGCGACGCCTGCCGCGACATCGACGCCGGCCGCTTCGTCGACTACGTCGAGCTCGATGCCGCCTCCAACCGCGGCGTCGAGGAAATTTCCCAGCTGCTGGACCAGGCCGTCTACAAGCCGGTCGTCGGGCGCTTCAAGGTCTACATGATCGACGAAGTGCACATGCTCTCGAACACCGCCTTCAACGCGATGCTGAAGACGCTGGAGGAGCCGCCCGAGTACCTGAAGTTCGTCCTCGCGACGACCGACCCGCAGAAGGTCCCCGTGACCGTGCTGTCGCGCTGCCTGCAATTCAACCTGCGCCCGATGGCGCCGCAGACGGTGCTGGAGCACCTGACGCGCGTGCTGGGCAACGAGAACGTCCCGAACGAACCCGGTGCGCTGCGCCTGCTGGCGCGCGCGGCGCGCGGCTCGATGCGCGACGCGCTGTCGCTGACCGACCAGGCCATCGCCTTCGGCTCGGGCGAGCTCAAGGAAGCCGGCGTGCGCCAGATGCTGGGCAGCGTCGATCGCGGCCATGTGCTGGGCATCCTGAACGCGCTGATCGCGGGCGATGGCGCCGCGCTGGTCGGCGCCTCGGACCGGCTGCGTGACATGGGCCTGTCGGCGGGCGGCACGCTCGAGGACCTGGCGGTGGCGCTGCAGCACCTGGCCGTGGCGCAGGCGGCGCCGGGGGCGCTCGACGCGGGCGATCCCGACCTGGCCGAACTGCTGCCGCTGGCCAGCCAGTTGCCGTCCGACGAAATCCAGCTGATGTACAGCATGGCGCTGCACGGCCGCCAGGAACTGCCGCTCGCGCCGGACGAATACGCCGGGCTGACGATGGTGCTGCTGCGGATGATGGCGTTCCGGCCGAACGGGCAGGGCGCTCGACAGCCATCGGCGCCGGAGGGCAGCGCGGCACGGACCGCGTCCGCCCCGGCGTCGGTGGCGAGCGCCGCACCGGTTGCCCGTCCGCCGGTGAGCGCCGCGCCGCCGGTCCACGCGGAACCGGTGCGTGCGCCGGAGATGCCGGCTCCGGCTCCCGCCGTGCCGCGCGTGGCGGAAGCCGTCGCGCCGGCACCTGACCCTGAGCCCGAGCCGGCGCCAGCCCCCGAATCCGCGTCGGCGCCGGAACCCGCGCCCACACCGCCGCTCACACCGGCCCCCGAGCCCGAGCCGGAACCTCAGCCGGTCACCGCGGCGCCCGAACCCATCGCCGCTGCGCCGGTGCCGCAACCCGCGCCGGCCCCCGCACCGACCCCCGCGCCAGCCCCCGCGTCCATGGCCGCTCCCGCGCAGGAAGCGCCCCGCGCGCCGGCGCCGTCCGGTCCCCTGCGTGCCGCGCCGGCGGGCGCTCCGGCGACGCGCTTCAGCGACCGGCTGCGTCCGCGTGCGGCGCCGCTGGCGGCCGCCAAGGCCGATGCCGACGCCGAGGAGCCGGAAGACCTGTCCCCGCCGCACGACGACGACGGCCCTCCGCCCTGGATGGACGTGCCGCCGCCGTCGGACGAGGAGGCCTCGCTCGGCATGTCGATGCCGGACATGGACGATCCGGTGCCCGACAACGCCGGCGACGGCATCTACGTCTCGACCGCGATCGAGGAAGTGGTGCTTGTCCCCACCGCGCTGGGCGAACGCTGGCACGCGCTCGCGCCGCAGTTGGGCCTGAACGCGCTGGCGCGCGAGCTGGCGCTGCAGGCCGAATGCCTGGAGATCGACGAGGCCGCCGAGCCGCAGCGCTGGCGTTTCCGCGTCGAGCGCGAGTCGCTGCGCCAGCCCGGCCTGCAGGAGAAGCTGCAGGCGGCGCTGGCGGCGCTGACCGGCAAGCCGGCGCGCGTCGAAATCGAGGCGGGGCGCGCCTCCGACTCGCCGGCGCTGCGCGACACGCTGGCGGTGCGCGCCCGCCAGCGGCAGGCCGAGGCCATCATCCTCGAGGACCCGGAAGTCCAGCAGCTGCTCGCGCAGTTCAAGACGGCGCGCATCCTGCCGGGCTCGATCAAGCCGGCCTGACCGGCGCCGCGGCCGATCCGGCGCTGGGCGACAATCCCGCCCATCGCATCGACCTCCGGGTCGCGTCCCCGGTCGGCCATCCACCGCACCATTGAATCTCTGAACAAGGAATCACGATCATGATGAAGGGTCAACTCGCCGGCCTGATGAAGCAGGCGCAAGCGATGCAGGACAACCTGAAGAAGGCGCAGGACGAACTCGGCAACATCGAGGTCGAAGGCCAGTCCGGCGCCGGCCTGGTGAAGGTCACGATGACCTGCAAGCATGACGTCAAGCGCGTCGCCATCGATCCCAGCCTGCTGGCAGACGACAAGGACATGCTGGAGGACCTCGTCGCCGCCGCGTTCAACGACGCCGTGCGCCGTGCCGAGCAGGTCAGCTCCGAGAAGATGTCCAAGCTGACCGCCGGCATGCCGCTGCCCCCGGGCATGAAGTTCCCGTTCTGATCGGACGACGGTGACCGCGCTCGACCAGTTGATCGAGGCCTTGCGGCGCCTGCCCGGCGTGGGCCAGAAGTCGGCCCAGCGCATGGCCTACCACCTGCTGCAGCACGACCGCGCCGGCGCCGACGCGTTGGCCCGCGCGCTGCAGGATGCGGCGCGCAACGTGCGCCATTGCGAGCGCTGCCACACCTTCAGCGAGACGCCACTGTGCGCCATCTGCTCGGACCGTCACCGCGACGCGCGGCTGCTGTGCGTGGTCGAGTCGCCGGCCGACCAGGCCGCGATGGAGCGCACCGCGTCCTACTTCGGCTACTACTTCGTGCTGCAGGGCCGGATCAGCCCGCTGGACGGCGTGTCCACCCGGGAGATCGGCGTGGACCAGTTGCTCGAACGGGCCGCCGATGGCCAGGTGGAGGAGGTCATCCTCGCCACCAGCTTCACCGCCGAGGGCGAGGCCACCGCCCACGTGCTGGCCGAGGCGCTGCGCGCGCGCGGCCTGCGCAGCACTCGGCTGGCGCGCGGCGTGCCGGTCGGCAGCGAGCTGGAGTACGTGGACCTGGGCACGATCGCGCACGCGCTGGTGGACCGCCGCTCCACCTGACCGACCGCCGCGGCCGGCCGCGCCCGCATCGCGGCATCCATCCAACGCCACGCCCGGGGAGGGCGCTCGATGACCATCGCCAACCATTGCCTGATCGTCGCCTGCCTGCTGCCGCTGCTGTGCGCCTGGGTGGCGAAGTCCAAGGGCATCGGCAAGCGCCGCCGTGACGGCGGTTTCGACAACCACGATCCGCGCGCCTGGCTCGGCCGCCAGACCGGCTGGCAGGCCCGCGCCAACGCGGCGCAGGCCAACAGCTTCGAGGCGCTGCCGCTGTTCATCGCCGGCGTGCTGGCGGCGCAGCAGATGCAGCACGAGCAGGGCCGCATCGACGCGCTGGCGCTGTCCTTCATCGCGGTGCGCCTGGTCTACATCGCGCTGTACATCGCCGATCGGCCGACGCTGCGCAGCGCGGCCTGGGCCATCGGCGTGGCCTTGTCGGTCGGGCTGTTCTTCGCCTGACGCCGCGCGCTGCCTTCCTCGCCTCGTGAGACGGAGACGGCCGGCTCAGCGCAGCGCGGTCTTGGTCGACACGGTGCGGGCGCCCTTGCCGTCGCCGCTGGCGACCTTGGCGCTGCGGGTCTTGGCGCCGGCCTTGGCCTTGCCGGAGGCGGTCGACGCCACCTTGGTGACCTTGCCCGACTTGGCCGACGCCTTCGAAGCGCCGGACGGTTCCACCGAAGCCAGCGTCTGGCCCTCGCGCACGTAGACGACGATCTGCTGGCCCGGCTTGAAGGTGGCCTTGGTGCTGACGCGGTTCCACTGCGCCAGCTGCGTCGTGCCCAGGCGATGGCGGCGCGCGACGCTCGCCACCGTGTCGCCCTTGTTCGCCTTCAGCGTCACGCGGCGCATCGGCGGCACGTCGGGCGCGAAACCGATGCGGGCGTTGTCGGCCAGGTGCTCGGAGACGTCCTGGTCGCGCGACGCGGTGCGCGGCACCAGCAGCGTCGAGCCCTTGGTCACCAGCATCCGCGCCGGGATGCGGTTGATCTCGCGCAGGCCGGTCTCGCTCATGCCAACCTGCTTGGCGGCGTCGGCCGGCTTCATCGTGCGGGGCACGACCCAGGCGGTCCACGACGCCAGCGGGCCGCGATGCTTCTCGAGGTTGGCCACGAAGGTGCTGGCGTTGTCGTAGGGCAGCAGCAGCTGGCCGCTGCTGGCCGCCAGGATCACCGGCTTGTTCATCGACGGGTTGAACTGGCGGAAGGTCTCCTCGTCCAGCTCGGCCAACTGCGCGGCGCGGGTCACGTCGATGTCGCGGTCGATGTTGACCGACAGGAAGTACGGATGGTTCGCCACCGCCGGCAGCTCCAGGCCGAAGGCCGACGGGCGCATCACGATGTTCTTCACCGCCTGCAGCTTGGGCAGGTAGTAGCGCGTCTCGTCGGGCATGCGCAGGCTCTCGTAGTCGATCGGCAGGCCCGCCTTCTGGTTGCGCGCCACCGCCTTGCTGACGTTGCCCTGGCCCCAGTTGTAGGCGGCCAGCGCCAGTTGCCAGTCGCCGTCGAACAGCTTGTTCAGGCGCTGCAGGTAGTCCAGCGCGGCCTTGGTGGAGGCCAGCACGTCGCGGCGGTCGTCGCGGAAGATGTTCTGCTTGAGGTCGAAGTCCCGGCCGGTGGCGGGCATGAACTGCCACATGCCGACGGCCTTGGCGCTGGACTGCGCATCGTTGCGGAAGGCGCTCTCGACGAAGGGCAGCAGCGCCAGTTCCATCGGCATGCCGCGCTTCTCGACTTCCTCGACCACGTGGTACAGGTACAGGCTGCCGCGGCCGGTCATGCGCGCGACGTAGTCGGGCCGGCTGCTGTACCAGTCCTCGGCCTTGCGGACCAGGTCGTTGTCGAGCTCGGGCATCGCCATGCCGGCGCGCATCCGCGCCCACAGGTCGACGTGGGTCTTCGGCGCGTCGAGGTCGACCTTCTGGCCGGGGTTCATCGTGTCCTCGAGCAGCACGTCGAGCTTCTCTTCCGGCGCGGTGGCCACGCTCGCCACCGGCGTCGCGGGCGAGGGCACGGCCGAGGCGGCCGCCTCGACCGCCTGCACCGTCTGCTGCGCCACGGCCTGCGCGTCCTGGTTGTCGGCGGGCGCGACCGGGCGGTTGGCGCAGGCGGCCAGCACCAGCGGCAGCAGCGCGGCGAGCAGCGTCAGCGCCGGACGCTTCGAAGCGGTGGAGGAGGGGGAAGCGGCGTCCGCGCGGTCCGCGGAGCGGGAGGAACGAAGCAGCGGGAAGGACGGGGTCGGGTGTCGATGCATCGGGGTCTCAGCGAAAGTCGTTCTTCCATCGGCGCAGCCCGGCCAGGACCGAGACCGGCTCCGCGGTGACGCTCGGGTCATGGCGCTGCGCGGCCGCGCGGACCTCGGCGTGCTCGCAGCGCAGGAAGGGGTTGATCTGGAGCTCCACCGCGATGGTGGAGGGCAGGGTGGGCAGCGACTGCTCGCGCCGGGCCAGACACCAGGCCTCGTGGCGCGCGACCGCCTCGTTCTGGGGTTCGACTGTGCGAGCAAATCGCAGATTCGACAAGGTGTACTCGTGCGCGCAGCAGACCCGGGTTTCTCCGGGCAGCGCGGCCAGCTTCGCCAGCGAGGCCTGCATCTGCGCCGGCGTGCCCTCGAAGAGCCGGCCGCAGCCGGCGGAGAACAGCGTGTCGCCGCAGAACAGGAGGGGCGCGTCGCCGTCGGCCGGATGCTTCAGCACGAAAGCGATGTGACCGGCGGTGTGGCCGGGGACGTCCAGCACCTCGAAGACCTGGCCGAGCAGCTCGACGCGGTCGCCCTCGCGCAGCGGCACGACCGGCACCGGCATGGTTTCGGTGGCGGGACCCCAGACTTGTGCGCCTTGCGCCAGCAGCGGCAGCAATTCACGCAGGCCGCCGACGTGATCGCCGTGGTGATGCGTCACTAGAATGCCCTGCAGGTCCAGGCCGAGCGCGCGCAGCGCCTCCTTCACCGGCGCGGCGTCGCCCGGATCGACCACCAGGGCCGACCGGCCGTCATGCAGCAGCCAGAGGTAGTTGTCTGTGAAGGCGGGAACGGCGACCAGGTTCATGCAGGCAAGGGGATCGGGTTCCAGATGAAGACGCGGGGCCAGGACGAGGACACCGACGCGAAGGCGCCGATTGTAGAGGCGCAGGTCCGGCCGGACGCTGCCGCGGCGGAGCTCGCGCACTGGCTGCGCACGCCGGCCGGGCGCTACCTGCTGGCCTGGGAACAGCGCTTCATCGACGCCGCCGTGATCGACTGGTTCGGCTATCACGCGCTGCAGCTGGGTTTCCCGGAACTGCACGGCCTGCGCACCAACCGCATGACGAACCGGTGGCTCGCGCTGGACCATCGGCCGTTCGAGGACGCCGTCGCCGGGCCGCCGCGGCCCTCGCTGATGGCGCATCCGCTGGAATACCAGCCCGAACCGCAGGCCGAGCCCGCGCCGGGCCTGGGCGGTGCGGGCCGCGCGGCGATCTTCTGCGAGTTCGACGCGCTCCCGTTCGAGGCCAACAGCCTGGACCTGGTGCTGCTGCCCCACACGCTGGAGCAGGCGGTCGATCCCCACCGCTGCCTGCGCGAGGTCGAGCGGGTGCTGCGGCCCGAGGGCCGGGTGGTGATCCTGGGCCTGAACCCGGCCAGCCTCTGGGCCGTGAGGCAGAATCTCGCCCGCGTCAACGGCCGGCTGCTGAGCCGCGCGCCGCGGCTCTACCTGCCGGAGGAGCGCGAGTACATCGGCTACTGGCGGCTGCGCGACTGGTTGCGGCTGCTGTCGTTCGAGGTCGAGCGCGCGCAGTTCGGCTGCTATCGACCGCCGCTGCTGAGCGATCCCTGGCTGGCGCGCTGGCAGTGGATCGAGAAGCCCGGCGGCAAGTGGTGGACGGTGCTGGGCGCGCTGTACGGCGTCATCGCGGTCAAGCGCGTGCACGGCATGCGGCTGATCGGGCTGGCGCGCGGCAAGAAGCGCGTCGCCAAGGCCGCGCCGGCGGTGGCCGCCATCCACCATCATCATCATCGCGACGACGTCGAGGTCGACTGAGCCTCGACGCGCCGCACGCCCGGACCCGGCCCGCTGCCGTGTCCGGTCCGTCTTTTTCACCTTCCCTGTTGCTCCGCTCCGTTCATGACCGATACCACTCCCGCCGCCGCGCCCGCCGCGCCGAAGATCGCCAAGCCCAGCGTCGTCATCTACACGGACGGCGCCTGCAAGGGCAACCCGGGTCCGGGCGGGTGGGGCGCCTGGCTCAAGAGCGGCGACCACGAGAAGGAGCTGTTCGGCGGCGAGCGCAACACCACCAACAACCGCATGGAGCTGACGGCGGTGATCGAGGCGCTGAGCTCGCTCAAGCGCAGCTGCAACATCGTGATCTACACGGACAGCGAGTACGTGCGCAAGGGCATGACGGAGTGGATCTCCGGCTGGCAGCGCCGCGGCTGGAAGACCGCCGACGGCAAGCCGGTGAAGAACGCCGAGCTGTGGCAGCGCCTGGATGCGCTGCGCAAGCTGCACACGGTGGAATGGCGCTGGGTCAAGGGTCATGCCGGCGACCCCGGCAACGAGCGCGCGGACGCGCTGGCCAACAAGGGCGTCGGCGTCGCGAGGTAAGTCGCGGCCGCCCACTACACTCCTGCGCCTGTCCCCGACCTTCGCCTCTGCCTTCACCATGGACAACCATCCGCTGATCGACTGGCATTCGATGTTCATGGGCGTGGCCCTGCTGGCCAGCGCCCGTTCCAAGGACAGCCGCAAGCGCAACGGCGCCTGCATCGCGAGCGGGGACTACAAGATCGTCGGGGTCGGCTACAACGGCCTGCCGCGCGGCTGCGACGACAACGACCCGGCCTACTGGTCCGATGACGACGCCGATCCCGCCAACTCGCGCCACAGCTACATCGTCCACGCCGAGGTCAACGCGATCCTCAACTGCGTCGTGCTGCCGCTGACCGGCAGCACCATCTATACGACCCAGTACCCCTGCCCGCGCTGCGTGCAGTCCATCATTCAGGTCGGCATCCAGCGCGTGGTCTACCTGGAGAAGAAGGATCATCAGGTCGGGCTCAACGCGGCCTCGGCCAAGATGCTGACCGACGCCCGCATCGACGTGCTGGCGCTCAACGAGCTGGACGTGCCCGCCGCCGCCTGGTGCACCGAGCTGTCGGGCTTCATCGCCCGGCCCCGTCGCTGATCGACGCCGGCCGGCCGCGCGGCGATCGCAGGAACTGGGCCGGATTTCCCCCGCTTTTCCCGCTCAAGTTCCGGGCGGTGCGATCCATCATCCTGTCCACGCCGACATGAATCGCTCCGAGGCCGCCATGCACACCCCCATCCCCCCGCACCTGATGCCCGAAACCGCCCAGGCTCCCTGGGGACTGGTGCCGGATCTCGGCCTGACGGTGGCCGGGACCGCGAGCATGGACGAGCTGCTGACGCTGCAGGACCTGATGGCCGACCACGGCCTGACGCTGCAGCCGACCCGCATGCTCTACGACCGCCTCTATGCGCTGGAGCGCCTGTCCACGGCCCATGCGCGCGGCGATGCCCGGCTGCAGGCGGTCGCGCAGGACCTGTTCGACGCCTACCAGCGTCGCGGCGAGTGGATCGGCCTGGTGCACTGAGCACGCCGTCTCCGCAGGATCGAATACAGAAGGCGCCCGCGAGGCGCCTTTGTCGTTCCTGCGCGTGGGGCCTTCCACACCGTGGCTAAGATCGATCGCCCACTTCAGGAGGAAACCATGAATGCTCCGCGCATTTCCAGTGACTTCCCGCCCGGCCTGCACGGCGGGCTCGAGCATGACGACGAGGACCATCGCGTCGGCGAGACCGGCCAGAAAGGGCCGGAAGGCGACGGCGACATCGACCGCGCCCACCACGAGCAGCGCGACTCCGGCGATCACGCCGAGCGCCCGCGGACCAAGCCACCGATTCCGGGGCGCTGACCTCTGGCCGCCAATCCCTGGTTGTTGATCTCGGCCGTTAATACCGGCGTTGCAGCCGGCCGTTGATCAGCTGGCGCTGGCCGGCGCCGACGCGGGCGTCGGGCCGGTCGCCTTGCGCCAGCTCGCCAGGGTGTTGGCGAACTCGATGACCGCCATCGCGTAATAGCTGCTCTGGTTGTAGCGGGTCACCGTGTAGAAGTTCTGGGTGCCCGCGACATACACCGGTGCGGCGCCGCCCATCTGCAGCTCGATCAGCGCCAGCGGCCCGTTGTGCGCGCGTCCCTGCGGCGACAGCTGCGCGCCGACCGATTCGAACTGCCGCGCATCGAGCTGCGGCAGCACGTCGCTGATCAGCAGCTGGGCGCGGGCCGCGGTGTCATTGGGCACCTGCACCTCGTAATGCGTCGGCATGCCGCGCTGCCAGCCGTGCTCGCGCAGGAAATTGGCCACCGAGCCGATCGCGTCGACCGGGCTGTTGATCAGGTCCACATGGCCGTCGCCATCGAAGTCGATCGCGAAGCGCCGCCAGCTGCCCGGCATGAACTGGCCCCAGCCCATCGCGCCGGCGTACGAACCCTTCATCGCCATCGGATCCAGGCCGTTCTCGCGCGCCAGGATCAGGAACTGGCGCAGCTCCTCGCGGAAGAAGGGGCTGCGGTCGCGCGCGCCGGGCGGCAGCGGCGAGGGGTAGTCGAAGCTCAGCGTCGCCAGCGCGTCCAGCACACGGAAGCCGCCCATGATCCGGCCGTAGAAGGTCTCCACGCCGATCACCGACGCGATCATCTCCGCCGGCACGCCATAGGATGCCTCCGCGCGCGCGAGCGCCGCCTCGTGCGTCGCCCAGAAGGCCAGCCCGGCCTGCAGCCGCTGCGGCTCCACGAAGCGCTGACGGTAGGCGCCCCAGTCCTTCGCCTGTCCCGGCGGCCCCGGCAGGATCAGCCGCTGCACCGCCGGCTGCGGACGCGCCAGCGCCAGGATCGCGCGCAGTTCCTCGCGCCGGTAGCCGAGCGACTCCGCCTGCGCGTCGGCGAAGGCCATGACGTCGTCGCGGTCGCCATAGGCTGGCGGCGGCGCGGGCTTGCGCGCCGGCTTCTTCGCGGCGGACTTCGGCTTCGCGGCCGGGTGCGGCTTGTGGGCCGTCTCCGCCAGCGCCGGCGCGGCGGCCAGGCCGGTCATCAGCGGTGCGGCGGCCATCGAGGCCTGGAGCAGGGAACGGAGGAAGACGCGGCGGGGCGTGGAGCGGCGGACAGCGGTCATGCGGGACTACGGCGGAGGCGGCGGTAATGGCGGAGATGGCGGATGCGGGCCGGCGAGCGGCGGTGCAGCGTCAAGCACATGGAAGAGGAGGGCTCAGCGGGCCAGCGCCTGACGGAGGTCGGCACACAGGGCCGCGAACTGGCGCTGCCATTGTGACGTGGCGGCGGCGAGGTCCTGCCGGTAGCGCTGCGCTTCCAATTGCAACAGCGCGGCCGCGACCGTCTCGGCCGGCGCCCCGTGGCGCTCGACCAGCGCCGCGGCCCAGCGGCGCGGGGTCTCGTCGTCGCGGGTGGCCAGGCCGAGGCGATCGAGTTCGCGCCGCACCCGGGCGCGTTGACGCGACCAGGGGTCGTGCGGCCGCCGGTGCCAGGCCGCCAGGCCAGCGCCGACCAGGGCCGCCAGCGCCATCAGGCCGCCGGCGACCTGGCCCAGCGCGGTCCAGTCCGGATTCTCGAAACCCAGGCGCTTGAGCAGGCTCATCTGCTCGCCGGTGGAGAAGTTCAGCACCGTCTGCTGCCAGCGGTTGTTCAAGCGCTCCCAGGCGGTGCGCAGCTCCGTCAGCAGGCCCGGGCGGAGCTGCTCCAGCGCGCCGGAGAACACGCCCGGCGACGGCCGCAGCGGCCGGCCCTGGATGCGATCAGGCGACACCGCCGCGGTCGGATCGGCGCGCTGCCAGCCGCCGGCGGCGGTCCAGAACTCGGCCCAGGCGTGGGCCTGGCTCATGCGCACGACCAGGTCGCCGTCCTGCAGCTGCGGGTCCGCGCCCTGGAAGCCGGTGACCACGCGGGCCGGCACGCCCGCCGCCCGCATCAGCACGACGTAGGCCGAGGCGAAGTGCTCGCAGAAACCGAGCTTGCGGTCGAACCAGAACTCGTCGATCGCATGGGGACTGGTCTCGCCATAGACGCCGGGGCTGAGGGTGTAGCCGAAGCCGTCGCGCCGGATGCGGGTCAGCAGCTCCCGGTTCACGGCGAGCGCGCGGGCGTCGTCGTCCAGCGTCGCGAAACGCTCCTGCAGCGAGGCGCCGAGCGCCCGCGCGCGCGGATTCAGGCCGGGCGGCAGGCTCAGCGCCTCGAGGCGGTCGGCGCGGCCGAGGCGGGTGCCCCATTGCGCGCGCGGCCAGGCCTCGTGCCGGAAGCGCAGCGTCTCCGCGAACGGCAGCGCGACCTGCCACTGGCCTTGCGGCGAGCGCGTCGCCGCCAGGCGTCCGACCGGGATCCGGTCCCCGGTGACGCCGGGGCTGAACTCCAGCAGCGGGATCGCGGTGACGCGCAGCGGCTCGATCGTGGCCTGGTAGCGGAAGACCGGGCCGTCCAGCGTCGGTGCCGCCTCGTGGCCGAC
This sequence comes from Mitsuaria sp. BK041, assembly GCF_014193085.1. NCBI lineage: Bacteria > Pseudomonadati > Pseudomonadota > Betaproteobacteria > Burkholderiales > Sphaerotilaceae > Roseateles > Mitsuaria sp. BK041. The sequence continues at coordinate 1,309,966 of NZ_JACHYT010000001.1, forward strand.
CCAGGTCACCCGCGAGGCGGTCCACTGCTGGCCGTCGAAGCGCGTCAGCACCTGCGCCCGGAAGTACAGCTGCGGCTGCGCCGGCGGCGCGCCGTCGAAGCGCAGCCGCATCGCGATCGTGTCGTCGGTGGCGACTTCGGCGAAGGCGCCGAAGCTCATCGTGTCCGACAGCCCGGTGCGCGCGCCCGAGTCCTTGGGCAGCCCCCACAGCGGCGGGAAGCGCGGGAACAGCACGAACAGCGCCACCATCACCGGCAGGCCGATCAGCGTGTTGCGCGCCGCGATGCGCGCCGCCAGCCGCAGGCTCGGCACGCCCTGCGGCATCTGCGCCAGCACCAGCGCCGACAGCAAGGCCCAGACGCAGCCGATCATCCACACCGCGATCAGCGGCGACTGCGAGTACAGGAACTGGGTCAGCACCAGGAAGAAGCCGAGGAAGAACACGACGAAGGCGTCGCGCCGGGCGCGCAGTTCCAGCGTCTTCAGCGCCATCAGCATCGCCAGCATGGTGATGCCGGCCTCGCGTCCGAGGATGGTCTTGTGGGTGGCCAGGGTCAGGCCGATGACCACCGCCAGCACCGCCAGCAGGCTCCAGCGACCGGGCAGCGCCTCGCTGCGCCAGGCCAGCCGCGCGCGCCAGCCCAGCATCAGCGCGGTCAAGGCACTGCACCACCAGGGCAGGTGGCCGGCATGCGGCAGCAGCACGGCGGAAATGATCGCCAGCAGGAAGAGCGTGTCGCGCGCCTCGCGCGGCAGCGGGCTGCGGCGGCCCGCCCCCGGGACCGGGGCGGCGCTCATGGCTGCTCCTGCGCCAGCGCCAGCGCTTCCATGCAGTCGCGGAAATGCTCCGGCCCGAGGTCGGGCGCCAGCGAGACGCCGCGCAGGCGCAGGCCGTAGGGCAGGCCTTCCTCCTCGGCGCGCAGCACCCACGCGGCCAGGCGGGAGACGCGCTGCTCAAAGGGCAGGCCGCGCGTCGCCGCCAGGTCCAGCCACTGCTCGCTGGCGCGGCTGCCCAGGCGCTCGCGCACGAGCAGGGCCGCGCCGGCGCCGCTGCCGCCGGGGGGCTGCGGCTGGGCCAGCGCCAGCGCCGACTTCTTCCACAGGATCTGCCGCGGCGAGTCGCCATGCCGGTAGGGCCGCAGCCCCGGATCGTCGCCCAGCCCGGGCTGGCCCTGGCCCTGCGGCAGGCCTTCCTCGACGGCGGCGGCGGGCGGCGCTTCCAGCTCGGGCGCCGGATAGACCCAGGCCTGCGCGGCCGGCCGCCAGTAGCTCCAGGTCACGAACAGCCCGAAGGGGAATTGCGATTCGATGCGCAGCCGCGGCAGCGCATGCCGGCCGCGGGTCGGGAAGCTCAGTTGCAGCTGCAGCTGCGCATGGCCCTGCGCGGGCACGTCGGCGAAGGCGCTATCGGCGGATCTGGCGTCGGGCAGCCGCACGCCGACGCCGAAGCGCGCCGCCGAGGGGTTGTGCAGCCGGATGTCCAGCGCCAGCGGCTGGCCCGCGTAGGTCGGCGGCGGCGTCTTCAGGTCCAGCTTCAGGCCGCGCAGGTTGGCGTGGGTCGCGTTCATCGACGCCATGCCGGCGCCCGCGAGCACGAAGGTCAGCAGGTAGCCCAGGCTCAACTGGTCGTTGATCGACGCCAGCAGCAGCACCAGCAGGGTGACGACGAAGGCGGCGCCCGGGCGGCTGGGCAGGATGTAGAGGTTGCGCTGCGTCAGCGCGGTCGTGTCGCTGGCCGGGTGGCGGGCCTGCCACCACGCGTCCCAGCGCCGCTGCCACGGCCAGCGCAGGGCCGGCGGTTTCAGCGAGGGCAGCTTCCAGGCGGGCACGCGCACGGCGGTCTCCGGTCGGGCGGTCGCGAGGCCGCGCTCAGGGCAGCGGCACGGCGGCCATCATCGCGCGCACCTGCTCGCGGGCGCCGCGCGCGCTGCCGCCACGGGGGCGCAGCCGGTGCGCGATGGTCTGCGGCAGGATCGCCTGCACATCGTCCGGCGAGACATAGTCGCGGTCGCTCAGCAGCGCCTTGGCGCGCGCGGCGCGCAGCAGCGCGAGGCCCGCGCGCGGGCTCAGGCCTTCCTGGAACCACTCGCCGGAGCGCGTCGCCTCCAGCAGCGCCTGCAGGTAGTCCAGCAGCGCCGGCGAGACGTGGATGCGCAGCACCTCGCGCTGCAGCGCGCGCAGCTGTTCCGGCGTCATCACCGGCTTGAGCGTGCGCAGCTGCTCGCGGCTGTCCTCGCCCATCAGCAGTTCGCGCTCGGCCTGGCGGTCGGGATAGCCCAGGCTGATGCACATCAGGAAGCGGTCCAGCTGCGACTCCGGCAGCGGGTGCGTGCCGAGCTGCTCGCTCGGGTTCTGCGTCGCGATGACGAAGAAGGGTTGCGGCAGCGGATGGGTCGTGCCGTCCACGCTGACCTGGTATTCCTCCATCGCCTCCAGCAGCGCGCTCTGCGTCTTGGGGCCGGCGCGGTTGATCTCGTCGGCCAGCAGCACCTGGCTGAAGACCGGGCCGGGGTGAAACTGGAAGGCGCTGCCGCCGACGCCCTGCGCCCCGGGCTGGTAGATGTTGACGCCCAGCAGGTCGGACGGCATCAGGTCCGTCGTGAACTGGACGCGGGAGAAGCGCAGGCCCAGCGAGATCGCCAGCACATGCGCCAGCGTGGTCTTGCCCACGCCGGGCAGGTCCTCGATGAGCAGGTGGCCGCCGGCCAGCAGGCAGGCCAGGCAGTCTTCCGTCTGTGCCTGTTTGCCCTTGATGATCGTGCTAATCTGCCGCCGCAGGTCGGCCAGCGGTTGGGAGGCGAGGGTCGGGGCGTCGGAGCTCATCGACGCACGATATCTCAGAATCCCCACGGTCCGACGACGCCACGCGCACGCCCCGACCATGTCCACCGCCTTCATCAGCCACCCCGACTGCCATCGTCACGACATGGGCGCCGGTCACCCGGAATGCCCGCAGCGCCTGGCCGCGATCGAGGACTGGCTCATCGCCCACGGCATCGACACCGCGCTGGACCGGCACGACGCGCCGCGCGCCGAGCTGCGGGCGCTGGAGCGGGCGCACTCGGCGCGCTACGTCGCCGAGCTCAAGGCCGAGCTGGAGGCGCTCGAGCAGCAGGCCCGCGAGGGCGTGCCCAACCCGATGAAGGCGCTGGACCCCGACACCTGCGCCAACGCGCACACCTGGTCGGCGGCGCTGCGCGCGGCCGGCGCGGCGGTGCAGGCCACCGACCTGGTGATGGACGGCCGCGCCGAGAACGCCTTCTGCGCCGTGCGCCCGCCCGGCCACCACGCGACCCGCGAGCAGGCGATGGGCTTCTGCTTCTTCAACAACGTGGCCGTCGCCGCCCGGCATGCGCTGGACGTGCGCGGCCTGGACCGCGTCGCGGTCATCGACTTCGATGTCCACCACGGCAACGGCACCGAGGACATCCTCGCCGGCGACGAGCGGGTGCTGATGGTCAGCATCTTCCAGGACCCGCTCTACCCGTATTCGGGCAGCGAGCCCAAGGGCGCCAACATGCTCAACGTGCCGGTGCCGCCGTACACCCGCGGCGCCGAGGTGCGCGAGATGATCGAGTCGCTCTGGATGCCGGCGCTGGAGCGCTTCCGGCCGCAGATGGTGTTCGTCTCGGCCGGCTTCGACGCGCACCGCGACGACGACCTGGCGCAGCTCGGCCTGGTCGAGGCCGACTACGAATGGATCACGCTGCGCATCATGGACGTGGCCCGGCGCCACGCGAAGGGCCGCATCGTGTCCTGCCTGGAAGGCGGCTACGACCTGGGCGCGCTGGCGCGCAGCGTCGGCGTCCACCTGAGAACGCTGGCCGGGATCTGAGTGGGATCCCGCGCCGCCCGCTGCCCCGATTTCCATTCCCCATTCGACCGATAGACCCGGCCCCGGCCGCTTGCCGAATTGATCTCCTCCTTGAGCTCCACCCTGGGTACGACCGCGCCCCTGAACCACACCCTGAGCCTGCGTGAGCTGGAATCGCTGCTCACCATGCTGTCGCGACCGCGCGCGCTGATCGAGGTCGGCCTGGTGCTGGCCTGCCTGGCGCTGTCCTGGCTGATCGTCTACCGCATCAGCAAGCATGTGACGGCGGCGCCGGGTCACCAGTCGGTGCTGCTGGGCCACCGCGTGTACGACGGCGTGCTGTTCCCGGTCATCGCGCTGCTGCTGGCGCTGGGCGCGCGGCGGCTGATGCCGCTGCTGGGCGAGCCGGTCGCGCTGTTCCGCGTCGTCATCCCGGTGCTGCTGTCGCTGGTGGTGATCCGGCTGGTGGCGCGCGTGCTGCGGGCGACGATGCCCGATTCGATCGGCATCAAGCTGCTGGAGCGCAGCGTCTCCTGGGTCGCCTGGCTGGGATCGATCCTGTGGATCGTGGGCCTGCTGCCCATCCTCATCGACGAGCTCGACGAGTACAAGCTGGGTTTCCTGCCGAAGAACGCCAGAGGCGAGTCGACGACGGTGTACGACCTCCTGGTGGGGGTGCTGCAGGTCGGCGCCATCATGCTGGTGGTGTTGTGGCTGTCCTCGGCGATCGAGTCGCGACTGCTGCGCGGCAAGTCGGTGATGGACCTGTCGATGCGCAAGATCGCGGTCAACCTGACGCGCACGGCGCTGCTGGTGGTCGGCGCGATGGTGGCGCTGAACATGGTGGGCCTGAACCTGAGCGCCCTGTCCTGGCTGGGCGGCGCGGTCGGCGTGGGCCTGGGCTTCGGCCTGCAGAAGATCGCGGCGAACTATGTGTCGGGATTCATGATCCTGGCCGAGCGCTCGCTGCGCATCGGCGACATGGTCAAGGTCGACAACTTCGAGGGCCGCATCAGCGACATCAAGACCCGCTACACGGTGATCCGCGCGCTCAACGGCCGCGAGGCGATCGTGCCGAACGAATCGCTGATCACGACGCGGGTCGAGAACCTCTCGCTCGCCGATCCGCAGGTCAACGTGACGACCGTCGTCCAGGTGGCCTACGGCACCGATGTCGACGCCTTGTTCCCGCAGTTGATCGAGGAGATCCGGCGCGTGCCGCGGGTGCTGTCCGAGCCGTCGCCGTCGGTGTCGCTGAGCAACTTCGCGGCCGATGGGCTGGAGCTCACGATCGGCTTCTGGATCTCCGACCCGCACAACGGGCAGGGCGGGGTGAGGTCGGAAGTGAACCTGGCGATCCTGCGACTGCTGAATCGCCTGGAGATCGATATTCCGTTCCCGCAACGGGTGGTGCGGACGGTGACGATGGCTCCCGTCGAGCCAGCGTTGCCCTCAGACGTATCGGAAGCGCTGGTTCAGCATCGCACTGATGGTCTGGACAAGCCCGCCGGGCCACAGTAGGTCTTCCGTCCCTTTGGGCGGCAGGAGGTGGGCATGGCAAACAGCCGTCTGTCGACCGAGCCTTCGGAGGCCAGCAGACATCGCGCCGCTTCGGACGCAGGACGTTCGGGAGGCCAGTCGTCAAGGGCAGCCATCGCGGTCGCTGGCAGCCCCAGGCAGCAGGCTCAGCTCCAAGCGGTGCGGGCATGGCATCGAGGGACGGCGGCCACCGGCGGCAAAGGTGCCGTTGCAAACGGGCCGCTCACCACCCAGCTTTTCCGGCACAAGCCCTCCGGCAAAAAGATGACGGACCTGGGCGAGCCGGTCGAGGACTCCCATTTCCCGGAGGTTCTCCGAAGGCTGAATGCCGGAGAGATCGTGGCGGAATCGCCTCAGGAACTCGACGAGTTCCTGGGACGGGTCTTTGGTCGGTTCTACGACGGGTTCCCTACCGCGGAGGCGGTGGAAGAAGCTTTCAGGACACACGCGACTTCCGGCTCTTCCAGCGAGTCGTCGGTCGTCTCGCAGAACCAGGGCGATGTCTTCAGTTTCGTCTTCGAGGATCAGAAGTTCTTCGCAAAGAAGACCGTCGAGCAGGGCGGCGGAAACGAGGCGTTTGTGCCTTACCTTGCCATGCGACTGGGCCTGGGAGCGCATGCCAACCCGACCGTCTGGTATCAGGTCGGCGACGACCACTTCGCCGTGACCCGCTGGGTCCAAGGCCACTCCGCGAAGGACACGACGATCGCCGAGGGCGTCCAAAAGCTCCCAGACGAGCGGCTGATCGAACTGTTCGTCTTCGACTATCTGGTCGCCAGCTTCGACCGGACGACGACGAATGTATTTCTGACCGAGGACGGACGAGTGACCTTGATCGATAACGAAGGCAGCCTCGGCATGACGGGGCGCAGGGAGCCCACCAAAGGCCTTCCGACCGGCGCGGCTCGCGTCGGCATGAAGAGTGCCTTCCTCTATGCGTTCATGCAACGCCACGGTCTCAAGGCGTCGACAGCCTTTCCGCCTCCGAGATTCAAGAAGTCGGTTCCGGAAAAACTCCTCGCGGCCCCTGTTCCCCTCCAGATCGTGAAGACGGTGGTCACGATCGCGGACGAGATTTGCACGGTCCTGGATCTGCTGGGGATGAAGGCGCAGGTGCCTGCACTCCGGACCGGCATCCTGCATCTGAGCCAACTGGCGCAGCGAGAGCAGTTCACCGTGGGCGACCTGCTCTATTGAAGCAGCGATGCGGCGCTGCAAGGGGGCCGTTCGGAAGCTAAAAGAAAAGGCCACCCGAGGGTGGCCTTGTCGCTCGCGAGGGGAGGACCGTTCAGCCCGCCGCCACCGGGATCTTGACCGGCTTGCCCGCGGCGATGCGCTGCTGCCACTCGGCCGGGCCGGTGATGTGCGCGCTGGTGCCGCCGGCGTCCACCGCCACCGTCACCGGCATGTCGACCACGTCGAACTCGTAGATCGCTTCCATGCCCAGGTCCTCGAAGCCGACGACCTTGGCGTGCTTGATCGCCTTGGACACCAGGTAGGCGGAACCGCCCACCGCCATCAGGTAGGCCGACTTGTGGTTCTTGATCGACTCGATCGCGACCGGGCCGCGTTCGGCCTTGCCGATCATCGCGATCAGGCCGGTCTTCTCCAGCATCATGTCGGTGAACTTGTCCATCCGCGTCGCGGTGGTGGGGCCCGCCGGGCCGACCACTTCGTCACGCACCGGGTCCACCGGGCCGACGTAATAGATCACGCGGTTGGTGAAGTCCACCGGCAGCGATTCGCCCTTGGCCAGCATGTCCTGGATGCGCTTGTGCGCGGCGTCGCGGCCGGTCAGCATCTTGCCGTTGAGCAGCAGCGTGTCGCCCGGCTTCCAGCTGGCGACTTCGTCCTTGGTCAGCGTGTTCAGGTCGACGCGCTTGCTCTTGTTGTAGTCCGGCGCCCACTTCACGTCGGGCCACAGATCCAGGCTGGGCGGCTCCAGATAGCTCGGGCCCGAACCGTCGAGCACGAAGTGCGCGTGGCGCGTGGCGGCGCAGTTCGGGATCATCGCGATCGGCTTGGAGGCCGCGTGCGTCGGGTAGGTCTTGATCTTGACGTCCAGCACCGTGGTCAGGCCGCCCAGGCCCTGCGCGCCGATGCCCAGCGCGTTGACCTTCTCGTACAGCTCGATGCGCAGTTCCTCCAGCTTGTTCTGGGGGCCGCGCTCGAGCAGCTCATACATGTCGATGTCGTCCATCAACGCTTCCTTGGCCAGCAGCGCCGCCTTCTCGGCCGTGCCGCCGACGCCGATGCCCAGCATTCCCGGCGGACACCAGCCCGCGCCCATGGTCGGCACGGTCTTGAGCACCCAGTCGACGATGTTCTCGCTCGGGTTGAGCATGTAGACCTTGCTCTTGTTCTCCGAGCCGCCGCCCTTGGCCGCGACGATCACGTCGACGGTATTGCCGGGCACGACCTCCATGAAGATCACCGCCGGTGTGTTGTCCTTGGTGTTCTTGCGCTCGAAGATCGGATCGCTGAGCACCGAGGCGCGCAACTTGTTGTCCGGGTGGTTGTAGGCGCGGCGCACGCCTTCGTTGACGGCGTCCTGGATGGAGCCGGGGAAGTCGGCCCAGCGCACGTCCATGCCGATCTTCAGGAAGACGTTGACGATGCCGGTGTCCTGGCAGATCGGACGACGGCCCTCGGCGCACATCTTCGAGTTGGTCAGGATCTGCGCGATGGCGTCCTTGGCGGCCGGGCTCTGTTCGCGCTCATAGGCGCGGGCCAGGTGCTGGATGTAGTCGGCCGGGTGGTAGTAGCTGATGTACTGCAGCGCGGCGGCGACGCTTTCGACGAGGTCGGCGTAACGGATCGTGGTGGTCATGGTCGTGGGCTTGTCTCGGGGCAACCCCTCATTATCGCAAGCTGCCCGACACTGCGCTGACGCTGGAAAAGGTCCGATCACGTCCTCGCACGACACATGAGGCTTCTTGCGCACGCCAGCACGTAGGCAGACTCCTATTTGAGATCGAGGTCCCAATCTGCTTTGGCTGCGTTCCGGATGTTGTTGAACATGTATTCGATCTTGTCCAGGTCTTCGTCAACGAAGAGTTGCTGGTCTTCGTCCTCCGTCGTTTCGGATACGTGCTGCAAATGCTGCTCGTAGTGTTTGAGCGCTTTCCACAGGATGTTGTATTCGCTGACGATAAGTTTGACGGCCATTACTGCACTCCCACGGTGATGAGTTGGACGCGCGTGGGGTCCATGCCGAGTTCTTCAAGCGCGCCCAAGTATTTTCTCAATGGCATGTTTTTCGACGGTGCGAGCATGTAATGCCCATCGTAGCCAGGGCGCAGGTCTTTCACGATCACGATCTCGTCGGGCAATCTGGCGCCCTTTTTGATCTTCCAGACCTTCTTTCCGGGCTTTTGCATGGTCTTGGTGATCTTGTCCGACGCCGAGAAGCCGTTCCCGTTGGCGATGGCGACCTCGACGCCGTTCTGGACAGCGATGGGCACATCGACGCGGGCTCGATCTTCTCCGAAGTTCGGCCACCTGGCATTGCCCATGCGATAAAGGTCCTTCGCAAACTCAGTGACATCAAGGATGTACAGATCCTCTGGCGCAATCATCGAAGCTCCCCTTGTTGATTGAATTGCCAACCAATGTAGAGAGAGCATCGCGGCACCGTGCATGACCAACGTCATCGCGACGCCGGTCCAGACACAGCTCGATTCGATTCTCCAGAGCCCCTGCTTCGATGTCCTGGTGCCGAGGGCGATCTCGTGCACGATCAGGTGCGCAAGGGCACACTGGTCGCCTCAGCTTCGATGCGCTTTGCCCGGTAGAGCCAAACAAGCAGAGAGACCTTGGTCCCGAATGCCTGTCCTGCTGCGACAGGCAGATGATGGACTTCCTCGAAATCCGTCATGGTCTCCCGCATCACCGCTTTCACCGCGTCGTGATTGTTTGCGGCAGTGGCGTACTTCCGCACGCCTGGGTAGTACTTGACCGCAGCCCTGTATTCGGGTGCAGGAGCCGCGTGCGGATGGGTGGCGATCGCCAGAGCGTAGATTTCCGGACTGCAGTTCATCTTTACTGCGAGAGCTGCCGCCTTCCGGAGATCTGACGCGCACAGCTTGGCGAAATCGAAGCCCTTGTTGCGCATCATGATGTCAAAGGTATAGCCGGCTTTGGCTTCGAGCAGGAGGCGAGGGCCGTCCTTGTTTACCAACGCAAGGTCGGCTCGCTGCCACTCGCGACAGACCAGAAGTTCGGGACCTCGTCCTTCAAACCTTCTATGCAGCTTGTAGGCAAGCTTGTCGCGGAAGGCTTGTTCGACCTTCTGCGTGAGCGCAAGGTAAGCCAGCTCGTCGGTGTGAAAACCCTCCTCCACGTGGTCGAGGGCATCGATCAGATCTCGCTCAAAGCTCATCAAAAGCACCTTCAGGCTTCGCGCGGTTTCTGCGTGCTGACCAGCATTGACCAAGCGCCCTAATGCGCCACCGCGACGGTCAGCTGCCCGGTGCCGTCGTCCCGCGCGGCTTGACCATGTTGCCGACCTCGCTGGACAGGCGGCGCTTCTCGTCCTCGCTGAGCGCCGGCGCGCATTCGCGCTTGCCCAGCATCGAGCCGGTGCGCTGTTCGCGCTCGCAGACCATCTTCTGGCCGGTCTCGCCTTGGGCCGAGGCGGTCGGCGTGCCGGTGGCGGTGACGCCGTCGCTGGCGCAGGCGGCGAGCGCCAGCAGCGGCGCGGCGACGAACAACAATCGGATCATGTCGTGCTTCCCTCGAGGGTCCGGGATCCATGTCCCGGGGGCTGATGAAGCGCGGGATGCTAGCAACGCGCGCCCGGCCGCATCCTCGGGAGAACGCGACACTCCCTCTTCAGAGGGACGGGCCGCGCACCGGCGATGATGCGGTCTTCACGCGCGCGTTAACTCTTTCACTGGGATGGGTCATCGACGCGTCCCCCTCGCTCTGATTTACTGCCTGGGGCCACCGATCCGGTGGCTCGTTTTTCGGGAGGAACTTTCTTGACACCGGGACTCAAACGCTTCTTCGCCAGCGAATCGGCCGGCGGCATCGTGCTCGCGATTGCGGCGGTGGCCGCGCTGATCCTGTCCAACTCGCCCTGGCGGGAGCTCTATGCCGCCTTCACCCGCATCGAGGGCGAGGTCCGCATCGGCGGCGACTGGCTGGTGCTCGCCAAGCCGCTGCTGGTCTGGGTGAACGACCTGTGGATGGCGGTGTTCTTCTTTCTCGTCGGCCTGGAGATCAAGCGCGAGTTCGTCAGCGGCGAGCTGGCCGAGCGCTCCCAGGCGGTGCTGCCGATGGTGGCCGCGCTGGGCGGCATGGTCGTGCCGGCGCTGATCTATGCCGTCATCAACCGCGGCGATCCGGTCGCGCTGCACGGCTGGGCGATCCCCGCCGCCACCGACATCGCCTTCGCGATCGGCATCGTCATGCTGCTGGGCAGCCGGGTGCCGGCCTCGCTGAAGGTCTTCCTGACGGCGGTCGCGATCATCGACGACCTCGGCGCCATCGTCGTCATCGCGCTCTTCTACACGAGCCAGCTGTCGCTGGTCATGCTGGGGGCCGCCGCGGCCTGCCTGGCGATCCTCTTCGCGCTCAACCGGGCCCGGGTGACGCGCGCGGACCTCTACATCGTCGTCGGCCTGGTGCTGTGGACCTGCGTGCTCAAGTCAGGCGTGCATGCGACGCTCGCGGGCGTCGCGACCGCGCTGTTCATCCCGTCGGACGACGGCCGCGGCCACTCGCCGGCCGAGGACCTCGAGCACGGCCTGCATCCGTGGGTCGCCTTCCTGATCCTGCCGATGTTCGCGTTCTCCAACGCGGGCGTGTCGCTGCTGGGCCTGCATGCGGGCGACCTGCTGCATCCGGTGTCGCTGGGCATCGCGCTGGGGCTGCTGCTCGGCAAGGCGGTGGGCGTGTTCGGCAGCTCCTGGCTGATGATCCGCTTCGGCCTGGCGCAGCGGCCGGGCGGCGCCGACTGGATCCAGTTCTTCGGCGTCTGCGTGCTCTGCGGCATCGGCTTCACGATGAGCCTGTTCATCGGCGGCCTGGCCTTCGAAGGCCACGGGCCCGACTACGAGACGCGGGTGAAGCTCGGCGTGCTGGGCGGCTCGATCCTGTCCGGCGTGGTGGGCACGCTGATCCTGTTGCGCAGACGCGCCTGAGCGGGCGCTCGCCCAAAAGGAGAGGGAGCCCGCGGGCTCCCTCGTCGATGATTCCGATCCGGTGCCGATCCGGTGCCGATCCGGTGCCGATCCGGTGCCGCGGTGGCGCTCAGTGCTTGTCGCCCGGCGGATGGGTGAGCAGCCGGTCGGTCATCGCGATGGCCAGCGCGGACAGCAGGAAGGCCAGGTGGATGGCCGTCTGCCAGATCAGCGTCTGCTCGGTCAGGTTCTGCACATTGATGAAGGTCTTGAGCAGGTGGATCGAGGAGATGCCGATGATGGCCGTCGCCAGCTTGACCTTCAGCACCGACGCATTGACGTGGTCCAGCCATTCGGGCTGGTCCGGATGGCCCTCCAGATGCAGCCGCGACACGAAGGTCTCGTAGCCGCCCACGATCACCATGATCAGCAGGTTGGAGATCATCACCACGTCGATCAGTGCCAGCACGGCCAGCATGATGATGGTCTCGTTGAGCTTGGTGGGCGCGGTGCCGGCCTTGTAGCCCACGCTGTCCACCAGCAGTCTGAGGGCTTCCTGGTTGCCGAAGGCCGCCTCCACGAGATGGATCAGCTCGGTCCAGAACTGGTAGACGTAGACCGCCTGCGCCAGGATCAGCCCCAGGTACAGCGGCAACTGCAGCCAGCGGCTCCCGAACATCAGGTGGGCGAGCGGGTGCATGCGCTTGGGCGCGGTGTCGGCTGGGGCCTTCGGTCGATCGGTCATCGGGGCAATCCTTCAGGTCGTAACGGGCGGGAACCGCCAAACCGGGCGATTTTAGTGAGAGCATGCCGCTGGTTTCGCGGCCGCGCGCCCGCCGCTCTTCTACAAGAGTAAGCAGATCGTCAGTGTGAAAGCGGAGAGTTCGGCCGAGTTCGAAGATCCCTGCCTGTACGGAGACATAGGCCATGAGCGACAAGATCAGCGACAAGATCTACAACCCCCCCCAAGCCGCCGTCCAGGGCGCGCACGTGTCCGGCATGGCCGCCTACGAGGCGCTGTGCAAGGAAGCCGAGACCGACTACGCCGGCTACTGGGCGCGCCAGGCGCGCGAGCTGCTCAGCTGGAAGCAGCCCTTCACCAAGGTGCTGAACGAGTCGGACGCCCCCTTCTTCAAGTGGTTCGAGGACGGCCGGCTCAACGTGTCCTACAACTGCCTGGACCGCCACGTCGAGGCCGGCCGGGGCAAGCGCGTCGCGATCATCTTCGAGGCCGACGACGGCAGCGTCACCCGCGTCACCTATGCCGAGCTGCTGGCCCGGACGGCGCAGCTGGCCAACGCGCTCAAGGCCCGCGGCGTGAAGAAGGGCGATCGCGTCGTCATCTACATGCCGATGTCGGTCGAAGGCGTGGTGGCGATGCAGGCCTGCGCGCGCATCGGCGCGACGCATTCGGTGGTGTTCGGCGGCTTCTCGGCGCAGTCGCTGCGCGACCGGGTGCAGGACGCCGGCGCGGTGATGGTGCTGACCGCCGACGAGCAGGCCCGTGGCGGCAAGTCGCTGCCGCTCAAGGCCATCGTCGATGACGCGCTGGCCGACAACAGCTGCCCGACCATCCAGTCGGTCCTCGTCTACAAGCGCACCGGCGGCCAGATCGCCTGGGTCGACGGCCGCGACGAATGGCTGCATGACGCGGTGGCCGGCCAGGCCTCGAGCTGCGAACCCGAATGGGTCGAGGCCGAGCATCCGCTGTTCCTGCTCTACACCTCGGGCTCGACCGGCAAGCCCAAGGGCGTGCAGCACAGCACCGGCGGCTACCTGCTGCATGCGGCGCTGACCACCAAGTGGACCTTCGACCTGAAGGACTCCGACATCTTCTGGTGTACCGCCGACATCGGCTGGGTGACCGGCCACACCTACATCACCTACGGGCCGCTGGCGCTGGGCGGCACCGAGATCGTCTTCGAAGGCATCCCGACCTTCCCGGACGCCGGCCGCTTCTGGCAGATGATCCAGAAGCACAAGGTCACGATCTTCTATACCGCGCCGACGGCGATCCGCTCGCTGATCAAGGCGGCCGAGACCAACGAGGCGGTCCATCCGAAGAACTACGACCTGGGCTCACTGCGGCTGCTGGGCTCGGTGGGCGAGCCGATCAACCCGGCCGCCTGGGAGTGGTACCACCAGCATGTGGGCGGCGGCCGCTGCCCGATCGTGGACACCTTCTGGCAGACGGAAACCGGCGGCCACATGATCACGCCGCTGCCGGGCGCCACGCCGCTGGTGCCGGGCTCCTGCACGCTGCCGTTCCCCGGCATCACCGCGGCCATCGTCGACGAGACCGGCAACGACGTGCCCAACGGGCAGGGCGGCATCCTGGTCGTCAAGAAGCCGTGGCCCTCGATGATCCGCACGATCTGGGGCGATCCGGAACGCTTCAAGAAGAGCTACTACCCGCCCGAGCTCAAGGGCTACTACCTCGCCGGCGACGGCGCCATCCGCGACGCGGACACCGGCTACTTCACCATCACCGGCCGCATCGACGACGTGCTGAACGTTTCGGGCCACCGCATGGGGACGATGGAGATCGAGTCCGCGCTGGTCAGCTGCACCGAGCTGGTGGCGGAGGCGGCGGTCGTGGGCCGGCCCGACGACACGACCGGCGAGGCGATCTGCGCCTTCGTCGTGCTCAAGCGCCCGCGTCCGAGCGGCGACGAGGCCAAGGCCATCGCCAAGCAGTTGCGCGACTGGGTCGCCAAGGAGATCGGCCCGATCGCCAAGCCCAAGGACATCCGCTTCGGCGACAACCTGCCCAAGACGCGCAGCGGCAAGATCATGCGCCGGCTGCTGCGCTCGGTCGCCAAGGGGGAGAGCGTCACGCAGGACACCTCGACGCTGGAGAATCCGGCGATCCTGGAGCAACTGGGCCAGGCCTACTGAGATCGCTCCGCAGCAGCTCGTGAAGCCCCGCCTCGGCGGGGTTTTTTCATGGGGCTCGCGCAGACACCTGCATCCCGGCACCCGCATGAACGCCCGCCGCGCGGCCCGCGTGCGCGGGGCGGTGCGGCAGCGGGGCGCTGGTCTCCGGCAGCGCTTGGCCTTCATGTGGCAGCCAAGGCCGCAGCCACACTGGCTCGGGTCGTGGTGTCCGCGCGGTTCATGGACCAAGAATCGTCGCACCGCCCCATCGGGGCGGGCCGCGATCCGGCCCGCGATCAGGGCGGCGCTCGCGCGGCATCCCCCGGATGCCGATCTCACAGAAGGAGTCGCTTGTGGAGTCTTCGTTCCCGCAGAGGTCCCCGAAACCAATCCGGCGCTGTGCCGCCGCGCTGGCGCAGTTGCTGCTGCTGGCCATCGGCGGCCGGGAGATCCTGATCTCCGTCGGCCTGCGCGGCCGGGTGCGGCTGAACTTCCTGAGAAGACTTCCCGAGAAGAGGGCGGCTGACGGCAGGCGCTGAATGAGACAAGGCCCCGGAAGGGGCCTTGTTCATGGCGAGCCGGCCAGGCTCGGCGCGTCGACCTTCACTTCGTCGACATCACCCACTTGGCGAGCTGCTCGGCCTCCGCCGGGCTGACCTGCGCATTGGCCGGCATCGGGACCGGGCCCCAGACGCCGGAGCCGCCCTTGATGATCTTCTCGGACAGCTTCTTCACCGCGTCCTTGTCCTTGGCGTACTTGGCCGCGACGTCCTTGTAGGCGGGGCCGACCAGCTTCTTGTCGACGGCGTGGCAGGCCATGCAGTTCTTCTTCTGGGCCAGTTCCTGGCTGGCGAAGGCGCTGGGGGCGGACAGGGCGGCGATCAGGGCCGCGATCAGGGCCGCGGAGACGAACAAGGCGTTTTTCATGGCATCCTTTCAGATCCTGCCGGGAAGATGCGGAACACCCCGAGAGAACCCCGCGAGAAGCTCGCGACGTGGGGACCGCTTCCCGGGGGAGCGGCGAGTGGCTGGGGGCGTCCGGGCTCGGGCGATTGTAGTGTTGGGAGCCGTGCCGACCTGGCGCGTGTACGAGGAGAAATGCGATGTGGTTGATCGTGATCGGCGTCTTGTTGATCGCCTTGAAGCTGGCCGAGTTCGGGCCGATCGGTGCCTTGAGCTGGTGGTGGGTGCTGTCGCCCTTCGTGCTGGCGGTGCTGTGGTGGGAGTTCGCCGACAAGTCGGGCTACACCAAGCGCAAGGAGATGGACAAGCTCGATGAGCGCCGGGAGGCGCGCCGCCAGCGCTCGCTCGAGGCGCTCGGCCAGGCGGACAAGCAGCGCAAGCGGCGTTGATCCGGACCGCGGCCGACCGCCGCGACCGGCAACGACAGCGGGGCCCTCGGGCCCCGCTGTCGCATTCATCGCGCCGACCGATGGGCCGGCGCCGGATCGTTCACTCGAACTTGTCGAGCACCGCGCCCGAGCTGGCGCTCGAGGCGCTCTTGGCGAACTTGGCCAGCACGCCGCGCGTGTAGCGCGGTGCCGGTTTCGTCCATGCAGCCTTGCGGCGCGCCAGTTCGGCATCGTCCACATGCAGCTGCAGCAGCAGCTGGTGCGCGTCGATGGTGATCGAATCGCCTTCGTGAACGAGGGCGATCGTGCCGCCTTCATAGGCTTCCGGCGCGACGTGGCCGACCACCATGCCCCAGGTGCCGCCGGAGAAGCGCCCATCGGTGATCAGGCCGACGCTCTCGCCCAGGCCCTGGCCGATCAGCGCGCCGGTGGGCGCCAGCATCTCCGGCATGCCGGGGCCGCCCTTGGGGCCGAGGTAGCGCAGCACCATCACGTCGCCGGCCTTGATCTGGCCGGCCATGATCGCGGCCAGCGCCGACTGCTCGTCGTCGAACACGCGCGCCGGGCCGGTGATGACCGGGTTCTTCAGGCCGGTGATCTTGGCGACGCAGCCCTCGGGCGACAGGTTGCCCTTGAGGATCGCCAGGTGGCCTTCGGCGTAGATCGGGTCCGAGACGGCGCGGATCACCTCCTGCTCCGGCGAGAGATCCGGCACGTCGGCCAGGTTCTCGGCGACGGTCTTGCCGGTGATGGTGATGCAGTCGCCGTGCAGCAGGCCGGCCTTGAGCAGCTGCTTCATGACCGCGGGGATGCCGCCGGCCTTGTGCAGGTCCACCGCCAGGAAGCGGCCGCTGGGCTTGAGGTCGCACAGCACCGGGATCTTCTTGCGCATGCGCTCGAAGTCGTCGATGGTCCAGTCCACCTCGGCGGCATGCGCGATGGCCAGGAAGTGCAGCACCGCGTTGGTCGAGCCGCCGGTGGCCATGATCACCGCCACCGCGTTCTCGATCGCCTTTTTCGTGACGATGTCGCGCGGCTTGAGGTTGGCCTTCACCGCCCGGACCAGGTAGTCGGCGGCGCGCTTGGTGTTCTCGACGACCTCGTCCTCGACGTTGGACATGCTCGACGAGTAGGGCAGCGACATGCCCAGCGCCTCGAAGGCCGAGCTCATCGTGTTGGCCGTGTACATGCCGCCGCAGGAGCCGCTGCCGGGGATGGCGCGCTTCTCGATCTGGCAGAAGTCTTCCTCGCTCATCTTGCCGGCGCTGAACTGGCCGACGGCCTCGAAGACGCTGACGATGTTGAGGTCCTGGCCCTTGTAGTGGCCGGGCTTGATGGTGCCGCCGTAGATGTAGATCGCCGGCACGTTGGCGCGCAGCATGCCCATCATCCCGCCGGGCATGTTCTTGTCGCAGCCGCCGATGACCATCACGCCATCCAGCCACTGGCCGCCGACGCAGGTCTCGACGCAGTCGGAGATGACCTCGCGCGACACCAGCGAGTACTTCATGCCCTCGGTGCCCATGGCCATGCCGTCGGAGATCGTCGGCGTGCCGAAGAGCTGGGCGTTGGCGCCGGCGGCCTTCAGACCGACGACGGCGGCGTCGGCCAGCTTCTGCAGGCCGGAGTTGCAGGGCGTGATCGTCGAGTGGCCGTTGGCCACGCCGATCATCGGCTTGCCGAAGTCGCTCTCCTGGTAGCCCATGCCGTAATACATCGAGCGGTTGGGCGCGCGCGCGACGCCTTCGGTGATGTTCCGGGAGCGACGATTCGGGGCGTCGTCGGGCGTGGCGTTCTTGGCGTCGGTCATGGCGGACATCCTGGCGGGCAGTGCTTGGAGCGCGCCAGTATGCGCCGCCGGCCCATGTGGGTCCAATATATAGTGGACGCCGAATTGATTTGCCCGACATATCGATGATCGAACTTCGTCCGATCCGCCAGTTCCTCGTGCTCGCGGAGGAACTGCACTTCGGTCGCGCCGCCGAGCGGCTGCACATGACCCAGCCGCCGCTGAGCCTGGCGGTGCAGAAGCTGGAGGCGCAGCTGGGCGTGCAGCTGCTCGAGCGCGGGCGGCGGGCCGTCGCGCTGACGGCGGCCGGGCAGGCGCTGGTCGAGGCGGGGACGCGGCTGGTGGAGCAGGCCGACCAGGTGCCGGTGCGGGTTCGGGCGGCGGCCAGCGGCGAGGCCGGACGGCTGAGCCTGGGTTTCGTGTCGACCGTCGGTTACGGCGACATGCCGCGCTGGCTGCGGCTGTTCCGCGAGGCGCTGCCCCAGGTGCAGCTCGCGCTGCGCGAGGCGACGCTGGATGTCCAGCTGCGGGGCTTCGAGTCCGGTGAACTCGATGCCGGCTTCGTGATCCACGCGCCGGGGGCCGAGCCGGCCGGGTTCGAGCGCCTGATCGTGTCGACGGAGCCGCTGGTCCTGGCCCATGCGCAGGACTGGGGGCTGGCCGGCCGGCGCAAGGCGCCCCCCGCGCTGGAGGAGGTCCTGCGCGAGCCGCTGGTGGTGTTCCCGCGCGAGATCGCGCCCTCGCTGTTCGATGCGCTGCTGGGCTTCTACCGCGCCCACGGCGCCACGCCGCAGATCGCCCAGGAGGCCATCCAGATGCAGACCATCGTCAACCTGGTGTCCGCCGGCATGGGCGTGGCCTGGGTGCCGCGATCGGTGTGCGCGCTGCAGCGGCCGGGCGTGCGTTACCGGCCGTGGCCCTCGGCCCGCGTGCCCGCCTGCGACACCAGCCTCATCTGGCGACCGGACGCCTCGCCGGTGGTGCGGCGCTTCGTCGACCATGTCCGGCGTCAGGTGAAAGTCAAGGCATGACCCTGCCTGCGGCCGCCAGCCAGAAGCAGGTACGGCCTGGCGGGGCCGGCGGCGAAGGCGAAGCGGCCGTTCGGCACGGGGCATGCACGTCCGGCCGAGTTCTGCGACCATGCGCCGATGAAAGGATCTCCCCCGTGAAAGCTCCCCGCAAGAATGACGATGGCGACCGCCGCGGCCTGCTGCGCCGGGTGGTCGGTGCGATCTGCCTCATCACCGGCTTCTCGATGCTGATGAGCGTGGCCTTCGCGACGCCGGCCCAGGCGGCCGTCTTCAAGGACCATGAACTGCAGACGCTGCTCGACGCCGGGCGGGCGGACGACCTGGAGAAACTCGCCGCGCAGCGGGGGAAGGCCGATCCGGACGATCCGCAGGCGGTGGCCGCGCTGGCGCTCGCGCAACTGGACCTGGTCGACGGCAGCGTGCTGAAGCAGAACATCCAGCGGCTGGAGCAATGCGTGCAGCGCACCCCCAACGAGGGCGCCTGCCATTACGCACTGGCACTCGCGCTGGTGATGCAGGCGCGCGGCGGCAGCAAGTTCAAGGCGCTGGGCTCGCTGGGACGCGTCAGCGAGCTGGCGCAGCGCGCTATGGCCTTGATGCCGGACGCGCCCGAGCCGCGCAGCGCGCTGCAGCAGTACTACCTGGCGCTGCCCGGCTTCATCGGCGGCGGCGAGTCCAAGGCGCGCGCGCTGGAGCAGGACGTGAAGGACCCGGCGCAGCTGAACCTGATGCGAGCGCGGGTGGCGGCGTCGAAGAAGGACTGGCCGGCGATGGAGAAGGCGCTGCGCGCGGTGCGCACGCAGCGACCCGAGCTGCTGCTCGAGCTGCGCGTGCTGTGGAGCGACTACGGCCGCAACCTGATGTTCAGCGAGCAGAAGGACAGGGCGGTGCCCTGGTTCGAGGAGCTGCTCCGGAACCAGCCCAACCAGGCGATGGGCGCCTACGGCCTGGGCCGGGCCTATGACGCGCTGGGGCAGTACGACAAGGCGGTGGCCGCGTTCGAACGCGCCCGCGGCCTGCAGGGCGCCGAGCAACTGGGGCTGGATCGCCGGCTGGGGGCGACGCTGGCGGCCAAGGGCGACAAGGCGGCCGCGCGCACGGCCTTGCAGCGCTGCGTCGACAACCGCCGCGGCAGCAATGGCGACATCGAGGACTGCCGCAAGCAGCTCGCCGCGCTGGGCGGCTGAGCGGGCCGTCGCTGCCCGGCCCTTATGATTCGCGCCTTTGCGGCGCAGTAGAGCTCTTTCATGTTGGTGCATCCCCAGTTCGACGCGGTGGCCTTCCATCTCTGGAAGTGGCCCATCCACTGGTACGGCCTGATGTACCTGGCGGCGTTCGGCCTGTTCCTGTGGCTGGGCAACCGCGTGGTCGCCCGCCCCTGGAACGCCGCTCGCGGCTGGACCCGCCGCGACGTCGACGACCTGCTGTTCTACGGCGTGCTGGGCGTGGTGCTGGGCGGCCGGCTGGGTTACGTGTTCTTCTACAAGCCCGCCTACTACCTGAGCCATCCGGGCGAGATCCTGGCGGTGTGGCAGGGCGGCATGTCCTTCCACGGCGGACTGCTGGGCGTGCTGATCGCGCTGGCGCTCTTCGCGTGGCGGCGCGGGTTCCATTTCCTCGAGGTCGGGGACGTCGTCGCGCCCTGCGTGCCGACGGGGCTGGCCGCGGGCCGGCTGGGCAACTTCATCAATGGCGAGCTGTGGGGCCGCGCGGCCGATCCCGGCCTGCCCTGGGCGATGGTCTTCCCGCAGGCCAACGACGGCGGCATTCCACGCCACCCGTCGCAGATCTACCAGTTCCTGGGCGAAGGCGTGCTGCTGTTCATCGTGCTGTGGCTGTTCGCGCGCAAGCCGCGGCCGATGGCGGCGGTGTCCGGCCTGTTCCTGCTCGGTTATGGCATCGCGCGCTTCACGGCCGAGTACTTCCGCGAACCGGATGCCTTCCTGGGCCTGCGCGCCTTCGGCTGGAGCCAGGGCCAGTGGCTGAGCGTGCCGATGATCGTCGGCGGCGCGCTGATGATGGTCTGGGCCTACCGCCGGCAGGCGCGGCGGGGCGTGGCCCCGGCGCACTGAGCGCCGCGCGGACCCAGTGCCGCCGGCGATCCGCACACGAGACTTCGAGACATGCGTCAGATCTTCTTCGATACCGAAACCACCGGCCTGAATCCCGAATCGGGCGACCGCGTCGTCGACATCGGCCTGGTGGAGATGGTGAACCGTCAGCTGACGGGACGTCATCTGCACTTCTACCTGAACCCCGAGCGCGACATGCCCGAGGAGGCGTTCCGCGTCCACGGGCTGAGCAGCGAATTCCTCGCCGACAAGCCCAAGTTCGCGCAGATCGTCGATGAATTCCTCGCGTTCATCGAGGGCGCGGAGCTGGTCGCCCACAACGCGGCCTTCGACGTGGGCTTCATCAACGCCGAACTCAAGCGCTGCGGCCGGGCGCCGCTGCACGAGTGCGTCGACAACGTGCTGGACACGCTGCTGATGGCGCGGGACATGTTCCCGGGCAAGGCCAACTCGCTGGATGCCTTGTGCCGGCGGCTGGAGGTCGACAACAGCAACCGCGGCCTGCACGGCGCGGTGAAGGACGCGGAGCTGCTGGCGGAGGTCTACATCCGGCTGACGCGCGGCCAGGATTCGCTGGTCATCGACGACAGCGCCTCTTCGTCGCCCGGACAGGGGGGCGAAATGGTGGTCGCGGCGATCGACTTCAGCGCGTTCGATCTGCCCGTCATCGCGCCGACGCCGGAAGAACTGGCGCTGCACGACAAGGTGCTGGCCGACCTGGACAAGGCCAGCGGCGGCAAGCGCATCTGGCAGGTGCCGGCGACGGCCTGATCGCGACCCTGGCTCGCGCCGCCCGGCAGAATTTCCAGCCGAGTTCTTGAATCGGGTCAAAAACTCATGGCATAATCTTCGACTTTCCCGGACATCCCTGGCAGCGGCGCAAGCAGCGGTCGAGGAAGACAAGACCGGGCGGTTAGCTCAGCGGTAGAGCACTGCCTTCACACGGCAGGGGTCGCAGGTTCGAACCCTGCACCGCCCACCACGTCTTGATGTCCAGCGAAATCCGGCAACCCAGCCGGCAACCCGGTCCGAATACCGGGCGGTTAGCTCAGCGGTAGAGCACTGCCTTCACACGGCAGGGGTCGCAGGTTCGAACCCTGCACCGCCCACCAGAACAACCCCGTCAGCGTCAGCCGGCGGGGTTTTTTCTTGGCCGACGATCGACGTCATCGGGCGTCATCGCGTGCGCTGGCGCTCCACCCCGCGCCACCGGACGCCATTGAGCGTCACCGCATCAAGTAGCGCATCACGCCGAAGATCAGCGAGCCCAGCACCGTCACCGTGGTCAGTTGGCCTGCGACCATCCACCGGATCAACTCGGTCCTGGTGCTGGCCAGCTCGTGCTTGACCTCGCCTCGCAGCTGCGACATGTCGCCCCGCACCGCGGCGATCTCCTGCCGCATCTCCGCGCGCACGGCGGTGATCTCCTGCTTCAATTCGGCGCGCACGATGCTGATCTCCTGCTTCATTTCGGCGCGCAGAACGGCCACCTCGCCGCGAACCGCGGCGATGTCCTGCTTCATCTCCCCGCGCCAGACGGAGAACTGCGACTTCAGGTCGGCCATGTCGACCTTCACCGTCTGCAGGTCGGTGAGCTTGGCGTATGGGGTCTGCTGATCGGTCATGCGTTTCTCCAGAGCGCCGGCGATGGCTTCGGCGGCGTGGGTGGCGGCGTGGTCGGTGGCACCGACCTGGCGGAAAGCTTTGTGCAAGGCGAGCTTCATCGAGCGGCTCCTGGGTGTCGTGGACTGCGGGTTCATCGCTGAACAAGGCCGCGATGATCCTGCGTCCGCGGGGGCGCGTCTCTTGCACATTCCAGTGATTCTTGGGGGAGAGAGCCCGGACAATCGCACGATGCCCGCGCTGCTTCCCCCCTCGCTCGTCGCCGTCCTGCCGCGCTGCATGCAACTCGCGCGGCAGCCGCTGCCTGCCGGACTGTTGCCGCTGCGGATGAACGGCCTGACCCTGGGTCATGTGCATCCGATGAGACGAGCGCTGCTGGGCGAGGTCTGGCCCGAACTGCGCGTCCGCGACGACGGGCTCGACTGGGACGCTGGTGCCCTCGACGTCGAGGCTCGCTCCGCGCGCATCGAGGCCGTCGCGCTCGCGCTGCGGGCCCGCGGCGCGATCACCGGCTGGCGCGGCGAGCGCTACGCCTGCGAGCATCCGGTCGACGACCCCTGCACCGCGCGCGGCGAGCCGCTGTTCCGCCTGGAGCGCGCCGCCTTCCGCTTCTTCGGCCTGATGAGCCGCGCGGTGCATGTCAACGGCTTCCTGCCCGGCGCGCGACTCGTGTGCGGGCGCCGCGCGATGACGAAGGCGACGGACCCCGGCCGGCTCGACAACCTCGCGGCCGGCGGCCTCACCGCCGACGAGGATCTGGTCGCCTGTGCCCGTCGCGAGCTGATGGAGGAGGCCGGCGTGCCGGCGGCGTTTGGCGCCGGGGTGCAGCCGCGCGGTGCGCTGCGCAGCACCCGCATGGAAGCCGAAGGTCTGCATGACGAGGTGCTGCATGTGTTCAGCCTCGTGCTGCCGGCCGGCTTCACGCCGCGCAACCGCGATGGCGAAGTCAGCGAGTTCCTGACCCTGGACCTGGAGACGCTCGCGCAGCGCCTGGCCGGCGGCGAGTTCAGCCATGACGCCGCCGCCGTGTGTGCCTTCGGCCTGCAGCACGCGCAGGCGCTGGCCGACCTGCGCGCCTGATCGCTGATCGCTGATCGCTGATCGCCCGCGCGCCGCGGATTCCCCGTACCGGCCGGCGAGGACCGCTCGGCACAATCGCCGCCATGGATCAAGTCGATGCGGTGGTGATCGGGGCCGGCGTGGTGGGCCTCGCGGTGGGGCGGGCGCTGGCGATGCGCGGCCTGGAAACGCTGGTGCTCGAGCGCGAGCTCGCCATCGGCACCGGCGTCAGCTCGCGCAGCAGCGAGGTCATCCACGCGGGCCTCTACTACCCCGCCGGCTCGCTGAAGGCCAGGCTGTGCGTGCGCGGCAGGCAGCTGCTGTATGCGCACTGCGCCTCGCACGGCGTCGCGCATCGGCGCTGCGGCAAGCTGGTGGTCGCGACCGCGCCGGAGCAGTTGCCCGGGCTGCGCGCGCTGCAGGCCAAGGCCGCGGTCAACGGCGTCGACGACCTGCGATGGCTGACGCGTGAGGAGGCCCAGGCGCTCGAGCCGCAGCTGCGCTGCGAGGCCGCGTTGCTGTCGCCCTCGACCGGCATCGTCGACAGCCATGGGCTGATGCTGTCGCTGCAGGGGGACCTCGAACGACACGGAGGCGCCGTCGCGTTCGGCGCCGCGGTGACCGCGGTGGATCGCGGCGGGCCGGGACATGTCGTGCGCACGAGCGAGCTGTCGCTGGGCGCGCGCCTCGTCGTCAACGCGGCGGGCCTGCACGCGCCGCTGCTCGCCCGGGCCATCGAGGGACTTCCGCCGCCGCCCGTCGCCCGCTTCAGCAAGGGCTGCTACTTCGCGCTGCAGGGCCGCGCGCCGTTCTCGCGGCTGGTCTATCCGCTGCCGCAGGACGCCTGGCTCGGCGTGCACCTGACGCTGGACCTGGGCGGCCAGGCGCGCTTCGGACCGGATGCGCAGTGGCTCGATGTCGATCGCCCCGAGGACATCGACTACGCCGTCGATCCGGCGCGCGCCGAGGTCTTCTACGAGGACGTGCGGCGCTACTGGCCGGCGCTGCCCGACGGAGCACTGCAGCCGGCCTACAGCGGCGTGCGGCCCAAGATCCATGCGCCGCACGAACCCGCGCCGGACTTCCGCATCGACGGCCCCGCGCAGCACGGCGTGCCGGGCTTGGTGAACCTGATGGGCATCGAGTCGCCGGGACTCACCAGTGCGCTCGCGATCGCGGAGGAGGTCCTCGCGCGGCTGGACTGAACGCCGCGGCGCGCCGCGCTCAATCAATCGGGCGGCACGCGCAGCGCCCGCTCGCGTTCCTTGGCGATGCGCGCGGCGAAGTCGGCGGCGCTGCCGCCGGTGGGCAGGTTGCTGACCTCCAGCATCCGCGCGCGCAGCTCGGGCTGGCGCAGGGCGTCGTTGACCAGCGCGTTGAGGCGGCGTAGCCGCTCCTCGGGCACGCCGCGCGGCGCGAACAGGCCGAAGGTCGAGACCAGGTTGGCGTCCGGGAAGCCGAGTTCCGCCAGCGTCGGCACCTCGGGCAGCACCGGCAGCCGCACCGGCGAGCCGATGGCCAGCGCCTTCAACCGGCCCTGGCGCACCAGCTGCAGTTGCTGCGCGGCGACGTTGGAGGACAGCAGCTCGAACTGGCCGCCGATCGCATCGGTCAGCTGCTGGCCGCCGCCTTTGTAGGGCACGTGGATGATGTCGACGCCGGCCGCGGCGCGCACCTGCGCGAGCACCATGTGGCCCACCGTCGCGTGACCCGAGGTGGCCCAGCGCAGTCGCCCCGGCGCGGCCCGTGCGGCGGCGAGCATCGCGGGGAAATCCCGGGGCTTGAACGACGGATGCGCGAGCACCAGCACCGGCGTGTCCATGAGGCTGACGACCGGCACGACGTCCCGCGGCGGGGCGTCGCCGCGGCCGGTGGCGGCGGAGGCCGGGTCCGGCGGCCCGAAGACCAGCGGCGAGATCGCGCAGTAGGCCAGCGTGTGGCCGTCGGGCGCGGCGCGGGCCAGTGACTCCAGCGCAGTCAGGCCGCCGGCGCCGGCGCGGTTCTCGACGATCACCGGCACCTTCAGGCGTGCGCCCATGAACTGGGCGAGCGCGCGCACGGTCTCGTCGCTGACGCCGCCGGGCGGGTAGGCCACGATCAGGTGCAGGGCGCGCGACGGCCACGGCTCGGCGGCGGTCGAGCCCTGCGCCTGCGCGCCTGCGGTGAATGCAGGCAGGCCGGCCACACCCGCGAGCGCCACGCCGTGCCCGATCACCCACGCGCGCCTACGCATCGCGGTGCTCCATCGCGATGCGCCGCGCCAGCGCGAGGAAGGTCGCCATCGGGCCGTCCTGGTCGTGGGTCCGGTAGGCCAGCGTCAGCGGGGCCTCGAGCCGCGCCTGCTTCTCCATCGGCCGGTACACGATGGAATGCGCATGCACGCCCCGCATCGAGGCCGGCACCACCGTGATCCCGGCGCCGGCGGCGACCAGGTTGAGGTTCATCATCATCCGGTCGACCTCCACGAAGCTGCGCGGCCGCACGCCGTCGCGCTCGCACAGCGCCAGCAGGTTGGCGTAGAGGCCGGGCGCGCCGGGGCGCCGCACCAGGATCAGGTCCTCGTCCTCCAGCTCGGCCAGCGGCACCGGCGTCGTGGCCGCGCGCGGCACCGCCGCGAGCCGGTGGTCCAGCGGCACCGCCAGCAACGCGGGCTCGATCAGCAGCGTCTCGAAGCTGACGCCCTCCGGCCGCGCCACCGGCACGCGCAGGAAGCCGCCATGCAGCCGCGTCTTCACGATCGCGTCGATCAGGCCGGCGGCATTGTTCTCGGTCATCGACAGCGCGATGCCGGGATGCTCGCCCCGGCAGGCGCGCAGCACCGCCGGCGTGTAGGCATGCGCCGCGGCCGAGCTGGTGAAGCCGATCGCCAGCAGCCCGTGCTGGCCGCTGGCCAGGCGCTCCATGCGGTCGCGCATGTCGTGGTAGTCGCGCAGCAGGCGCCGGGCCTCGTCGAGGAACTGCCGGCCGCCATCGGTCAGGCTCACGCCCTTGGGATGGCGATGGAGCAGGGCGATGCCCAGTTCCTGCTCCAGCGTCTTGATCTGCTGGCTCAGCGGCGGCTGCTGCATCCCGAGCAGCGCCGCGGCGCGCGTCATGTGGCCGGTCTCGGCGACCGTCACGAAATAGCGCAGGTGTCGGAGGTCCATGGCTGCGTGTCTCCGGGGCTGCGGGCGCTACGTAGGCCTCATATTCAAAACGTCTCGGATCTCGCGAATCAGTGTATTTGACGCTATGGAGCACCGTCACTAAGGTCCGCCCCGGATACCGACGCAGCGACAGCGAGACAGCGATCCAAGCACCGTCCGAGGACGGTCCGGCGGTCAGTACGACGAACGGTCCCGACGAGGACACGACAACAACGACACGAGACGGAGACAACGTTGAAGGCAACGACCATGCATTCGAGGGGCGCGCCCGCCCGGG
Organism: Mitsuaria sp. BK041; assembly: GCF_014193085.1. Taxonomy (NCBI): domain Bacteria; kingdom Pseudomonadati; phylum Pseudomonadota; class Betaproteobacteria; order Burkholderiales; family Sphaerotilaceae; genus Roseateles; species Mitsuaria sp. BK041. The sequence goes on from NZ_JACHYT010000001.1 coordinate 1,336,670, forward strand.
CCCTCGCCACTACCCCCATCGCCCAGGCCGCGGCGATCGGCCTGGGCCTGCTGGCCGCCGCCGGCGCGCAGGCGCAGGCCGCCTCCAGCGTGCAGCTGTTCGGCCTGATGGACATCGGCGTGCAGGCGCTGAAGGCCAGCGGGACCGACAAGCGACATCTGGTCAACAGCGACGGCAACACCTCCAGCCGCTTCGGCGTGCGCGGCACCGAGGACCTGGGCGGCGGGCTCAAGGTGGGCTTCTGGCTGGAGTCGGCGGTGTCCGTCGACGACGGCACCAGCGGCGCCACCAGCACCAACAACAAGGACTCGGTCAGCGGCGGCCTGACCTGGGGGCGACGGGCCACGGTGCAGCTCTCGGGCCGGTGGGGCGAGTTGCGGCTGGGCCGCGACTACGTGCCGTCGTTCGGCAACCTGACCACCTCCATGCATCCGTTCGGCACGAACGGCGTGGGCAGTTCGGGGATCCTGTTCTACCCGGTGCCCGCCAACGGCACGACGGCCCGCACCAATGTGCGCGCCTCCAATTCGATCGGCTACTTCACGCCCTCGGGCATCAACGGCTTCTACGGCCACGCGATGCTGGCGCTGGGCGAGCAGGGCGCCGGGCCCACGCGCAAGGATGGCCAGTTGACCGGCATCCGCATCGGCTGGCGCAACGAGACCTTCAACACCTCGGCGGCGATCTCCAAGACCCGCTACGCCACCGGCGACTACACGCAGAGCAACGTCGGCCTGTCCTACCAGTGGGGGCCGGCCAGGCTGATGGCGCTGTGGGGCCGCAACGAGGTCGGCATCACCCGCACCACGGCGACGATGCTGGGCACGCAGTGGCAGCTGTGGCCGCAGGGCGAGCTCCGTTTCGCCTACACCTGGCTCAAGGCGAGGAACGTCGCGAGCGACGCCACGCACATCGCCATCGGCTACGTGCACGACCTGTCCAAGCGCACCGCGCTGTACACCAACCTGGCGAAGGTCGACAACAAGGGCCGCGGCACGCGCTTCAACGTCGGCCTGGCGACGACGCAGCCCGGCGGCGACAGCGGCGGCTTCGAGGCCGGCGTCCGCCACAGCTTCTGACGCGCGCTTCAATCTCCAGCAACGAAGGAGCACGACCATGCCGTCCACCATGACGAAGTTTTCCTGCCGCCTGGCCGGCGTGGTCGCGCTCGCGGCCGCCGCGCTGGCGTCGTCCGGCGCGCGCGCCGAGGCCACGAAGATCCTGTTCGTCGGCAACAGCTACACCTTCGGGCGCGTCGACCCGGTGATGAGCTACAACGCCGCCCACGTTCACGACCTCACCGCGTCCATGTACGCGACCAACCCGAGCGGCGCCAACAGCTTCGAGCCCCATCCCTGGGGCGGCGTGGCCGGCATCTTCAAGCAGTTCACGGTGCAGGTCGGGCTGGACTACGACGTGTCGATCTCGGCGCGAAACGCGGCCTCGCTGCGCGGGCAGTTCCTCAACACCAACAGCGCCGGCTGGGACCTGCGGGGCAACATCGGCTCGCAGGCCTGGGACAAGGTCGTGCTGCAGGAGCAGAGCGACGAGCCGCTGACGAAGCAGCCGGGACTGGCGTCCAACCCGGCCTACTTCAACACCTACGCCAACCTGATCGAGAACTGGGTCCACCAGGGCAACGCGCTGAGCTACCGCGAGCGCGACCTCATCGGCGGCACCAACGCGAAGTGCGCCGAGATCACCGGCGCGTCGACCGGGACCTGCTCGCTGCTGCGCACGGTGGGCGCGAACGCGCACGCGAACGCGGACGCCGACGTCTACCTGTACCAGACCTGGGCACGGCCCAACCTGGTCAACGCGCCCAGCACCACGGTGACCGACGAGATCACCGGCGCGGTGACGCCGACCGGGCAGCCGGCGCCGTCGTTCTATCCGTCGCTGCAGGCGATGACCGAGGATCTGCGACAGGCCTACGCCGCGGCGGCGCTGATGGCGGGCGCCGATGGCTCGGGCGGCATCGCCGGCGTCGCGCCGGTGGGCGAGGCCTTCATGCGCGCGATCGCCGCCGGCATCGCGACGCCCGACATGTATGCCTCGACCGCGGCGAGCGACGGCCTGCTCGACCTGTGGTTCGACGACGGCACCCATGCGAGCAAGTACGGCTCCTACCTGAGCGCGCTGACGCTGTTCGGCACGATCACCGGTGTCGATCCGTCGGTGCTGGGCCTGGGCGAGATCGCGGCCCGCGACCTGGGCATCAGCGCGCGCGACGCGGTGCTGCTGCAGCGCGTGGCGAGCGAGCAGCTCGGCTTCGCCGCCGCGGTGCCGGAGCCCGGCTCCTTCGCGCTGGCCGCGCTGGGCGTGGCGCTGGTGGGGATGTTGCGGTGGCGCCGGCGCTGGTCGAGCGCGCCGATGATGACGGCGGTCGTGCTCGGCCTGGCGGCCGCGGCGCCGGTGGCGGTCGCGAAGGACGCCAGGGAGGCGCAGGATGCGCAAGACGCGGCCTTCGACATGGCGGCCGAGTCCGCGCCGGCGCCGGCGACCTGTCCGTCGGGCGTGGGCGAGGGCGCGCGTTGCCTGGCGGGCCAGGACAGCGCGGGCGCGTTCTACATGATCGTGATGCCCAAGGCCTGGAACGGCGACCTGGTGGTGCACGCGCACGGTGGGCCCTTCCTCGGCGCGCCGACGGCCAGGCGCGTGGTCGAGGACATCGAGCGCTGGTCGATCATGCCGAGGCTGGGCTACGCGCTCGCGGCGTCGAGCTACCGGCAAGGCGGCGTCGCGGTGACGGCCGCGGCGCAGGACAACGAACGGCTGCGACGCCTGTTCATCAACAAGGTGGCCAAGCCGAAACACGTCTACCTGCATGGCCAGTCCTGGGGCGCCAGCGTCGCGGCCAAGGGCGCGGAGCGCTTCGTCGACGGCAAGCCCTACGACGCCGTGCTGCTGAGCTCCGGCGTGCTGGGTGGCGGCACCCGCAGCTACGATTTCCGGCTCGACCTGCGTGTCGTCTACCAATACCTCTGCCGCAACCATCCGCTGCCGAGCGAGCCGCAGTACCCGCTGAACATCGGGCTGCCGCTCGCCTCGACGATGAAACAGGCCGACCTCGCCAGTCGCGTGAACGACTGCCTGGGCCTGAACAAGCCCGCGGCGGAACGCTCGCCCGAGCAGGCCGCGAAGATCAAGACCCTCGTGGACGTGGTCCACATCCCGGAGCGCAGCATCCTGTCGCACCTGAACTGGGCCACCTGGCACTTCCAGGACATCGCCTTCAAGCGCACCGGCGGTGCCAGCCCCTTCGGCAACGTGGGCGCGGTGTACGCCGGATCGAGCGACGACGCGGCGCTGAACGCAGGCGTGCAGCGCTACGCGGCGGATCCGAAGGCCGTGGCGATGCTGGCGGCGGACGCGGACCTCGACGGGAAGATCCCGGTGCCGGTGCTGACGGTGCATGCGATCCACGACCCGACCGCGATGGTCGAGCTGCAAGAGAGTTTCGGCCGCACGATGGCGGCGGCGGGGCGCGGCGATGCGCTGGTGCAGACCTTCACCGGCGACAAGGACCACAGCTACCTGAGCGACGCGACCTATGCGGCGCTGATGGAGGCGCTGTCGAGCTGGGCGACGCAAGGCCGCAAGCCGACGCCCGCATCGATCGCCGCCGGTTGCGAGAAGGCGCGCGTGACGCTCGGATCGACCTGCCGCTTCGAGCCGGACTACCAGGTCCGGCCGCTGGAGACGCGGGTGGTGGGGCGCGACCGGCCCTGATACCCGGACGGCAGCGACGACACCGGCCGCAAGCCGGTGTCCCCACTTTGGGAGAAGCCGGATCCGGCATTCGGGCGAAGAATCGGCGGGTTCATTCGACAGGAGCCGCCATGTTCACCGACCTGATCCGCACCGGCCGCGAGGACGCGCCGCAGGGCAATCGCCGCGACTTCATGGAGGCCGCCGCCGCGCTGGGCCTGAGCGTGATGGCCGGGCCGGTGCTCGCGCAATCCGCCGCGGGCGGAGCGCCGGAGCTGATCCTGCGCAACGGTCGCATCACGACGATGGACCCGGCGCGGCCCGAGGCGAGCGCGATCGCGCTGCGCGACGGCGTGGTGATGGCGGTGGGCGGCGACGCGGAGATCGCCAAGCTCGCCGGCCCCAGGACCCGGGTGGTCGACGTGGAGAAGCGCCGCGTGATCCCGGGGCTGACCGACTCGCACATGCACATCATCCGCGGCGGCCTCAACTTCAACATGGAGCTGCGCTGGGACGGCGTGCGCTCGCTGGGCGCGGCGCTGCAGATGCTCAAGGACCAGGCGGCGCGCACGCCCGCGCCGCAGTGGGTGCGGGTGGTCGGCGGCTGGAACGAATTCCAGTTCGACGAGAAGCGCATGCCGACGTTGGCGGAGCTCAATGCCGCGGCGCCGGACACGCCGGTGTTCGTGCTCAACCTCTACAACATGGCCCTCCTGAACCGCGCGGCGCTGCGCGCGGTCGGCTACACCAAGGACACGCCGCAGCCCGCGGGCGCGATCATCGAGCGCGACGCGCGCGGCGAGCCCACCGGGCTGCTGCTGGCCGAGCCCAACGCCTTCATCCTCTACAACACGCTGAACCTCGGGCCCAAGCTCGATCCGGAGCAGCAGCTCAACTCGACGCTGCACTTCATGCGCGAGGAGAACCGGCTGGGCGTGACCTCGGTGGGCGACGCCGGCGGCGGCTTCCAGAACTATCCCGATGACTACGGGATCATCGACCGGCTCGCCAAGGAGGGCCGGCTGACGGTGCGCATCGCCTACAACCTGTTCCCGCAGAAGGCGAAGCAGGAGCTGTCCGACTTCCAGCGCTGGGCGAAGACCGGCCGGCCCGGCGACGGCAGCGACTTCTACAAGCTCAACGGCGCGGGCGAGATGCTCGCCTTCAGCGCGGCGGACTTCGAGGACTTCCTCGTGCCGCGGCCCGAGATGCCGGCGGCGATGGAGAGCGACCTCGAGGGCGTGGTGCGTTTCCTGGCAGGCAACGGCTGGCCCTGGCGCATGCATGCGACCTACGACGAGACGGTGTCGCGCGCGCTGGATGTCTTCGAGAAGGTCCATCGCGATCATCCGATCGACCAGCTCGGCTGGTTCTTCGACCACTGCGAGACGGTGACGCCGCGCAACCTGGAGCGGATCCGCAAGCTGGGCGGCGGCATCGCGGTGCAGAACCGGATGTCGATGCAGGGCGAATACTTCATCCGCCGCTACGGGCTGAAGGCGACGGCGGAGACGCCGCCGGTCAAGCGCATGCTGGAGATGGGCCTGCCGGTGTCGCTGGGCACCGATGCGACGCGGGTGAACAGCTACAACCCATGGCAGGCGCTGTATTGGCTGGTGTCGGGCCGCACCATCGGCGGCACGGTGCTCTATCCGGAGGAACGGCGGCTGGAGCGCATCGCGGCGCTGCGGCTGATGACGGCGGACGGGGCGTGGTTCTCGCGCGAGACGGGGAAGAAGGGCGTGCTGAAGGCGGGCGCCTTCGGCGACCTGGCGGTGCTGGACCGCGATTTCCTCACCGTGCCGGAGGACCAGATCCAGGACATCACCTCGGTGCTGACGGTGGTGGCGGGCAAGCCGGTGCATGGCAGCGGCGCTTACGCGTCGCTCGCGCCGCCCTTGCCGCCGGCGATGCCGGACTGGTCGCCGGTGCGCCGCTACGGCGGCTACCAGGCGCGCAAGTCGTCGACGTCCGCGATGAGCGATGCCGAGCGCCGCTACCAGTACGCCGCGATGTGCGGCTGCGCCAGCCAGTGCGGCGTGCATGGCCACGACCACACGGCGGTCGCGAGCGCGGCGAGCGATGCGTCGGCGGCGCAGGCGTTCTGGGGCGCGCTGGGCTGCAACTGCTACGTGTGACGGAGCGGCAAGGGAGGCGAGGGCGGTGAGGGCGCGCTGAAGCGACGATGACGCGGCGCCGGGGCGCTGGAGCGCCGCTCAGGGCGGCAACCCGAACAGCCTGGCCGCGTTGCCCCAGGCGATGCGCCGGGCGATGTCGGTGGGCAGCTCGCCGAGCCAGGCGCGGTAGCCCTGCATGGTGGCGTCGTAGTGCTGCCAGCGCTGGTTGACCCAGGTGTCGGAGCCGACCAGGAAGCGATCGGGATGGCGCTCGATCAGCGCGCGCCAGTCGGGGCAGAGCTTGCCGTCGTCGCAGGTGAGGCCGGGGCGGTAGGACAGCTCGCCCATCAGCCGCGGGTACTTCGCGAGCAGGGCCTGGACGCGCTCGATCGGGGTGCCGTTGATGCCGGTGTGGGCCCAGATCAGGCGGAGCTCGCGTCCCTGGCTCGGCGTGGCGGCCATCAGCAGGTCGATCGCCTCGTCGTCCACATGGGCGAGCACCACGAGCGACTTCTCTTCGGCCAGCGCCATCAACTGGCGCGCGACGGGACCGCGCGCGTTGGCGCTGTCGTAGAGGTGGAACTCGCCGAGGCCGCGATACGGCCCAGCCGCGGTGCCACGCGCGAGTTCCTCCTGGACCATGCGGTAGATGGTGGGATCGCGGAACCAGTTGTCGTAGTCGGCGCGGTTGCGGTAGAGCCGGATGAAGGGCACCACGGTCACGCCGGCGGCGCGGGTCTCCGGCAGCCCCGCGAGGGTGCGCGTGCCATCGTTCGGACGCGAGTTGGAGAGGATGGCCTTCACGCCGTTGCGCTGCATCCGCGCGAGCACGTCGGCCGGCGGATGCGGACCGTCGCGGCCGTTCCAGGCTTCCTCGTTGTAGTGGAGGTGCGCGTCGAAGAGCGGCCCGGTGTAGTCGACCGCGAGGGCGCCGCCGGACCACGCCGGCGACAGCGCCAGCACGACGAGCAAGGACGGCAGGGCAGACGGCACACGGCGCATGGGCAGGCTCCAGGGCGATGAGGTCGCGGTGGATTCTGCGCCTGCGGGGCGCCTATCGACGATCGGGGAAGGTCCCGGGCAGCGGCGCCAGCGAAGAGGCGCCGGGTCCGATGGGCGCGAGCGGGAGGCAGCGATCCGGTGACGGATCGCAGAAGCTGACATCGATGAGGTCGGTGGATGGGCGCCGTGGGCGCAGGATCAACTGCGGCACGCGCGGCCAGCGTGCCAGGAGCACGCGCTCGATGACGGCGCGAGGCACGGTGGGCAGCCGGACGGACAGCCACTCGACGTCCTTGAAGCGGGTCATCTCCAGGCCTTCCCAGTCGATGAACGCGGGCGGATCCTGAAGGATCAGCGTGGCCTGCGGGTGAAGGCCGGTCGACCGCGCCGTGAGCGCGAGGTGGGCGCAGGCCGCCTCGCAGAGGCCGTGCACCTCCACGCGCCTGAACACGAATGCCGCATGCAGGGCGAGCCGCGTCCTGATGGGCCGGCCGCCGCGCAGATCCTTCAGATGGATCGCGTCGACACCAGGGCGGCGCAAGGCGTCGTCGATCCGCTCGACGGCCACGTCGTCAAGCACGCCGTCACGTATCCAGAGGTCGGAGCCATCCCGGTCAATGCTGATCGCCAGCGCATCCGACGCGGCACCGATCGCCGCGGCGAATCCCAGCCGCCTTATGAGATTCATCCACATGGGCGCGTCGGTCACGCTCGCGGCCGCATCGGTTCGAAGACGTCCCGCAGCGCCCGTTCGGGCGCGCGCCGGATGCAATTCTGACCACCCGGCATGCCGCCAGGGCCCCTCGGCGCGGGAGCCCGCCTTGCCCGCCCAGGGCCACACCCGTCCCAGCCGCTTGCCGGAGAGCCTCATGCACCATTTCTCGCCTCGCAGCCTTCGCACCACCGATCTCATCCGCGAATCGCTGATCGCCGGACTCGCTTCCGGCTTGCTCTCCGCCGCGGCCGTGGCCTGGGGCAGCCGCGCCGGCGGCCATCGCGCGGTGGCGGGCCTCAACGCGCCCAGCCATTGGCTCTGGGGCGACGAGGCGCTCGAGTCCGACGCCTGCAACCTGCGCCATACCGGCGTCGGCGTCGCGACGCACGTCGCCTCGGCCCTGTTCTGGGGCGGGATCTACGCCCTGATGCGCGGCTGGCATCGGCGGCCGACGCCGCTCAACGCGGCGACCGACGCGGTCATCCTGACCGGCGCCGCGGTGGTCACCGACTACCTGCTCGTGCCCCGGCGCCTGACGCCGGGCTTCGAGGCCCGGCTCACGCCGCGCCGGCTGGGCATCGTCTACCTGGCGCTTGCCGGTGGACTGGTGCTCGGCGCAGTGTGCAGCGAGCGGGACTGAACCCGCGCGCTGGCGATGATCGGGCGCGGCGTGCCGCGCCCGACCGCGGTCACTCGATCGACAGCAGCGTCACCGACCGCGCCGGCAGGCTGAGCGACGCGCCCAGCGTCGCCTTCTGTCCGGTCATGACGTCGGTGGCGGTCTCGCCGCCGCGCAGCATCTCGGTGAAGCGCGTCAGGTCCAGCTCCCGCGCCTCGCGCGCCTTGTTCAGCACCAGCATCAGCCGCTTGCCGCCCAGGCCCTTCGCCGCGTCGTAGCGGAACAGCACATAGGCCTCGTTCAGCGGCGCGTACTGCATCAGCGCGCCCTCGTGGACCAGCCGCTCCGACTTGCGCCAGTTCAGCAGCCGCTTCAGCCAGGCCTGCGCGCCGGCCTGGCGCTCGCTCAGGCCCGCGCCGGTGAAGGCGTTGACCGCGTCGCCGGCCCAGCCGCCGGGGAAGTCCGCCCGGGCCGCGCCGTCGTCGCGGTGGCGCGGGCTGGTCATCAGGATCTCGGTGCCGTAATAGAACTGCGGAATGCGGCGCACCACGCTCAGGAAGGCCCAGGCCATCTTCGTCAGGTCCAGGTCCTCGTGCAGCATGCTGTACAGGCGCGGCGTGTCGTGGTTGCCCTCGAAGAGCACCAGGTTGGCCGGGTCCGGATAGACGAAGTCGTGCGCCAGGCCCTCGTACAGCCGCGTGAAGCCGCCATCGTGCGAGTCGGCCTGGTTCAGGCCGGCCAGGATGGCCTCCTGCATCGGGAAGTCCATCAGGCTCGGCAGCGACGACACGTAGCCATCGTGGTTGCGCTTGCCCGCCTGCCAGTACGACACCACCGCGGGATGCGGGCTCCATTCCTCGCCGACGATGTTCAGCTTCGGATACTCGTCCTTCAGGCGGCGCGACCAGGCGGCCAGGAAGTCCTTGTCCGAATAGCTGTAGGTGTCGGTGCGCACGCCCGCCAGCCCCGCGCTCTCGATCCACCACAGGCTCATCTGCGTGAGGTAGGTCGCCACCAGCGGCTGGCGCTGGTTGAGGTCGGGCATGTCCGGCGTGAACCAGCCGTCGCTGAAGCGCTTGCGGTCGCTCGGCGCCGCGTAGGGATCCTGCAGCGACATGCGCGCGTGATGCGTCTCGGTGTAGCGGGGCCAGACGTTGACCCAGTCCGCCGTCGGCAGGTCGGCCATCCACCAGTGGTGCACGCCGATGTGGTTCAGCACGATGTCCTGGATCAGCCCCAGGCCGTGGCGCTTCGCCTCCGTCGCCAGGCGCATGAAGTCGGCATTGGTGCCGAAACGCGGATCCACCTTGTAGAAGTCGGTCGCCGCATAACCGTGGTAGCTCCACTTCGGGCTGTTGTTCTCGGACAGCGGCGTCGGCCACAGCATCGTGAAGCCCATGCCCGCGATGTAGTCGAGGTGCGCGGTCAGCCCGGCGAGGTCCCCGCCGTGCCGTCCGCCCGGATCGTCGCGCCGCAGGCCTTCGGCCATGCCGGGCACCTCGTCGTTGCGCGGGTCGCCGTTGGCGAAGCGGTCCGGCACCACCAGGTAGATCGCGTCCTTCGGCCCGAAGCTCTCGCGCTGCGCCGAACCGGGCGCGCGGGCGCGCAGCGGGTAGCGGTGCTCCAGGACCGTCCGGCCCTCCTGCTGGAGCTGCAGCGTCAGCGTGCCCGGCTGCGCGCTGGGCGCGATGCGCAGGTCGACGAACAGGTAGTTGGGGCTGTCGCCCCGCCGCGTGCCGACCAACGTCACGCCGGGCGCCGGCACGAGCGCGACCTGCAGCGCGCCGATGCCGGCGCCGTGCAGCATCACCTGCAGCTCGGGGGACTTCATGCCGACCCACCAGTCCGGCGGCTCGACGTGGTCGAGCGTGACGTTGGCGGGGATGGAGACGGAAGCGGCCGTCGCGGCGGCGGCGGGAGTGTGCGTCATGGCAAGCAGGCTCAAGGCGAGGGGGAGGAGGGAGGCGAGGAAGGAGGCAAGAGGTGCGGCGGGACGGGTCGGAGCGATCATCGTGCCCGTCCTTCAGCGCAGGCGGAAGACCTGCACCGACAGCGGTGCGGCGGTCAGCGTCAGGCGGCCGGTGGCGTCGACGCGGGGCGCTGGCATCGGCGGCCGCTCCGGCGTGGAGGCGGTCGGATGGAGCCGGCGCAGCGGGCGTTTCGCGCTCAGCCCGGCGAGCGCAACCTGTGCCGCCTCCTGGCCGTAGTTGATGACGACGAGCACGCGCTCGCCCCGGTACGCGCGCTGGAAACTCAGCACGCGGCCCTGCGCCAGCGGCGCTTCGTAGCTGCCGCGCGCCAGCGCCGGCTGCGTGTTGCGCAGCGCCAGCATCGCCTTGTAGAAATTCAGCAGCGAGCCCGGATCGGCTGCCTGCGCCTGCGCGTTGTGCGTGGCGATGTTGGGCGCCGCCGGCCGGAAGGGCGTGCCGGAGCTGAAGCCGCGCGCGTCGCCGGTCCAGCTCATGGGCGCGCGCAGCGGCGCGTCGCCCGGCAGGCCCGCGACACCGGCCTGGCCGATCTCCTCGCCGTAGTAGAGGAAGGGCGTGCCGGGCAGCAGCAGGTAGGTGGCGGCGGCGAGCTTGTAGCGTGCCTCGTCGCCCTGGAACTGGTCCCAGGGGCGCCGGCCCGCGAAGATGTCGTGATTGCTCAGCATCGTCGCCATCGACAGCGGCGACTCGGTGAAGAAACGCGCGACCCGGGCGACCGCCTCGTCGGCGCCATCGCCGCCCTTGGCCGCATCGATCACCGCGCGCTCCAGCCCGAAGGCGAAGGCGCTGCCGCAGATCTCGGGCCGGGTGTAGACCTTGGGCTCGGCCGTCGCCTCGCAGACGACGAAGCGATGCGGATAACGCTTGATCAGCCGCGCGAAGTCGCCGGTGAGCGCGCGGCTCTCCGGCTGGTCGTTCCAGTCCCTGGCGCTGTTCTCGATCAGGTGCGGCACCGCGTCGAGGCGGTAGCCGTCCAGGCCGCGGTTGAGCCAGAAGCGCAGGCTGTCCGCGTGGTACTTCACCACCGCCGGGTTGCGCATGTTGAAGTCGGGCATGTCGGGACCGAAGGTCGCGAAGTAGCGCGGCGAGCCGGCCGGCGCCAGGGGCGTCGAGGTCGGCTTGGGGGGCTTGGCCGGCTTGGGGGCGCTGGCGCCTTCGGGCGGGTCGGGCAGATCGGGCACCTGCTCGCCGGGCAGGTACCACGGCGTGTGGCCCCAGATGTCCCACTCCGCCAGCTCCGCCAGCGGCTGGGGGCTCCACACAAACCAGTCGCGCCACGGACTGGCCGGATCGGCGGCCGCGGCCTGGAACAGCGGATGCTCCCGCGCGCCGTGGTTGATCACGTAGTCCATGACCACGCCGATGCCGCGCCGGTGGGCCTCGCGGATCAGTTCGTCGAAGTCGGCCAGCGTGCCGTACTGCGGCTCGATCGCGCGGTAGTCCGTCGTGGCGTAGCCGTGGTCGTGGTCGGCGCTGGCGGTGATCGGCATCAGCCACAGGCCCTTGACCCCCAGGTCCTTCAGGTAGTCCAAGCGCTGCGTCACGCCGCGCAGGTCACCGATGCCATCGCCGTCGCTGTCCTGGAAGCCACGCACGAAGATCTCGATGAACGGCCCGTGCTGCCAGCCCTCCGGCAGCGCGCTGCGGCCCAGCCGCTCCGGCACCGGCGACAGGTCCACCGGCGCGGCGGGCGCGGCGCCGGCGCCTGTCGCCGTGAGCAAGGCCAGCGTCGCCAGGGCGGCGGCGAAGGCGAGGGGGCGAGGCGTCATCTCGCGGTCTCCTGATCTTTGGGTTTGTAGCAAAAGTACAAATCTCGGTGAGGCGGTTGTGAGTTCTTTGAATACCGCCGCGGCGCAGCATAGAAGGATTGAGTAGTGATGGGAAGTCCTGATCCTCCTGATATGTAGTTTTGCTACCATCCAAAACCGAACCCGCTGCCAGCCCTCGGGATGGCCTCGGATCAAAAAACAACAATTCGATGGAGATCCGATGGGCGTTCGTCCGACCCCGTGCCTTCCGTGGTGCCGTCCCTGTTCCCGTCCTCGGTCCGGGTTCCGCTCCGGTCTCCGGTCGCGTATGGCGGCCGTGATCCTGAGCGGCCTGGCGACGCTGCCCGCTTGGGCGTCTCCGATGGGATCGCCCGACGCGGCGTCGGGCCCGGCGCTCGCCGCCTGCGATGCCGGACCGGTGACCCTGCTGCGCGCGCAAGCGCCGGCGCTCAAGGCGACGACGGACGCGCCGCAGCCCGTCTGGCTCGATGACCGCCGGATGCGTTGGCCGGCGCTGACGCTGGGCGCGGGACAGGTCGTGCGCTTTCATCATTCGGCCGCAGGCGCGCTCGATGTGGTCGATGGGCGCCTCACTGGCAGCGATCTCAGCGGCGCCCTCGAACCGGCGAAGGACGCTCCGGACGCCGAGGTCGCCGCGCAGAGCGCCTACCTGGGCGCGGGCCTGGACTTCACCATCGATCCCGCCGTCGACCGGCGCACGCTGCATCGCGGCCAGACGCTGATCACCGTGGAGGACGACCAGGGCCGCGTGCTGCGCTGGAGTCCGGCGCAGACGGCCCGGGCGCTCGACGTACTCCATGCCGCCGCGGAGGAGGAGCGCGCGCTCGGTGTCTCGCTGACGCCGGCCGGCGCCAGCTTCAAGCTGTGGGCGCCGACCGCCGATCGCGTCGAGCTCTGCCTCCACGACGGCCCCGACAGCGCCGCCCGCGCCCGCCTGCCGATGACGCGCGACGAGCTCACCGGCATCTGGTCCGCCGCCCGGACCGGCGTGCGCAGCGGCGCGTACTACCGCTACCTCGTCGAGGTCTTCGTGCCCGGCGTCGGCCGGGTCCGCAACCTGGTGACCGATCCCTATGCGGTCAGCCTCTCGGCCGACTCGGCGCGCGCCTATGTCGCCGACCTGTCCGAGCCCCGGCTGCAGCCGCGTGGCTGGGCGGCCAGCCGAATCCCCGACCGGGTGAAAGCGACGACCGACATGGTCGTCTACGAGCTGCATGTGCGCGACTTCTCGCGCGACGACCCGACCGTCCCCGCGGCGCAGCGCGGCAAGTACCTCGCGTTCACGTGGAGCGACTCGGCCGGCATGCGCCATCTGCGCGCGCTGAGCCGCGCCGGCCTGACCGACGTGCACCTGCTGCCGGTCTTCGACCTGGCCACCGTGCCCGAGCGCGGCTGCGCGGTTCCGCGCGTGCCGGCGGCCGCGCCCGACAGCGATGCGCAGCAGGCCGCCGTCATGGCGGTCGCCGATGCCGACTGCTTCAACTGGGGCTACGACCCCTACCACTACAGCGCGCCCGAAGGCAGCTTCGCCAGCGACGCGAACGACGGCGCGGTCCGCGTGCGCGAGCTGCGCGCGATGGTGATGGGCCTGCATGCGGCCGGCCTGCGCGTGGGCATGGACGTCGTCTACAACCACACGACGGCCGCGGGGCAGCAGCCGCATTCGGTGCTGGACCGCATCGTCCCCGGCTACTACCAGCGGCTGGACGCGCGGGGGCGTGTCGAGCGCTCGACCTGCTGCGACAACACCGCCACCGAGCACCGGATGATGGGCAAGCTGCTCATCGACTCGGTGCTGCTGTGGGCGCGGGAGTACAGGATCGCGTCCTTCCGCTTCGACCTGATGGGCCATCAGCCGCGCGCCGTGATGGAGCGCCTGCAGGCGCGGCTCAAGCGCGAGCTCGGCCGGGAGGTGCAGCTGATCGGCGAGGGCTGGAACTTCGGCGAGGTCGCCAACGGCGCGCGCTTCGTGCAGGCCTCGCAGTTGTCGCTGAACGGCACCGGCATCGGCACCTTCAGCGACCGCGGCCGCGACGCGGTGCGCGGCGGCGCGGCGGGCGACGACGCGGCGACCTCGATGCGCCGACCCGGGTTCCTCGTGCCCGCGTCCGCCGACGACACCGCACGCCGCGAGGAATGGCTGCGCCAGGGCGACCTGCTGAAGCTGGCGATGGCGGGCACGCTGCGCGGCTTCCCGCTAGCGACCGCCGACGGCCGGCAGGTGACCGGCGAGCGCCTGCCCTACGGCGACCAGCCGGCCGGTTATGCGTCGGTGCCGGCCGAGGTCGTCAACTACGTCGAGAACCACGACAACCAGACGCTGTTCGACGCCCTGGTGCTGAAGCTGCCGCGCGCCACCAGCGCCGAGGACCGCGCCCGCACCCAGGCCGTCGCCCTGGGCATCAACGCGCTGAGCCAGGGGATCGCGTATTTCCATGCCGGCGGGGAGTTGCTGCGGTCCAAGTCGATGGACCGCAACAGCTACGACTCGGGGGACTGGTTCAACCGGCTCGACTGGACCGGCCGGGACAACGGCTTCGGCGCCGGCCTGCCGCCCACGCGGGACAACGGCGCGGACTTCGCGCTGCTGCGTCCGCTGCTGGCCGATCCCGCGATCAAGCCGGGGCCGGCGGTGATCGACTGGACGCGCCGCGTGTTCCTCGACCAGTTGCGCCTGCGCGCCAGCACCCCGCTGTTCCGGCTGAACGAGCCGAGCGAGATCGCGCGGCGGCTGGTCTTCCACAACACCGGGCCGGCGCAGCAGCCGGGCGTGATCGTCGGGCGACTGGACGGCGCGGGGCGCGCGGACGCGGTCTTCGACCGGGTGCTGTACGTGGTCAATGCCACCGCGGCGCCGGCGGCGCTGACGATCGCTGCCGAGGCGGGGTTCCCATGGCGGCTGCATCCGGTGCAGCGCGCCGCCGGCGCCGCCGACGCGCGGATCCGCCGGGAGGCCTCGGCCGACGCGCGCGGCGCCTTCCGCGTGCCGGCGCGCAGCGTGACGGTCTTCGTGGTCGAGCGCCGCTGAGGGCCTCGTTCACGCCGCCTATCCCCGTCTTCGTCGCACGGAGGTGCGCGCGCGGCGCGGCAGGACTAGCATGGTCGCCAGCGGCCCTGTCAGAGGCCGCGTCGGAGACGGTCATGGGAACGATCCACGCGATCCACGAGGTCCACCCCGCAGCATCCGGGATCTCCCGGGGAGCGGCGCATCCAGCGCATCCGGCGCGCGCGCCGGGGTGGCGGGCGACGCTGCTGGCCGCGCCGCGTCGCGCCGGCCTGGCGCTGATAGCGGCCCTGGCCCTGGGCTTGGTTCTGACCGGCTGCGCGTCGGTGGGCGACGAATCGACGGCGGCCCGGGTCGACACCGCGCCGCTGATCCATGACGAACTCTTCCCGCCCTCGCGCGACGTGATCGATCCGGCGCAGGTGATGACGATGTCGCCCAAGATGCGCGAGTTCCTGCGCGCCCGGCTACCCAACGCCGGCAGCGGCACGCTGATGACGGAGACCCGCGACATGCGCCACATGTTGCTGGATGCGCTCTACACCCGCGGCGAGCTGCAGCTCGAGTACGACGCCGAGACGACGCGCACTGCCGCCGAGGCTTTCGACGCCAAGGCCGGCAACTGCCTGTCGCTGGCGATGATGACGGCGGTCTTCGCCCGCGAGGCCGGCATGCCCATCATGTTCCGGCAGATCTACGACGAGGAGCAGTGGAGCCGCGTCGGCGACCTGCAGGTCGTCTCGGGCCACGTCAACATCGCGCTGGGCCGGCGCAAGTCGGACTTCCGCGTGATCGGCAACGACGAGCCCTCGCTGGTGGTGGACTTCCTGCCCGGCGCGCAGATCGCGCGCCAGCGCGCCATGCCGCTGGAGGAGCGCACCATCGTCGCGATGTACTTCAACAACCGCGCCGCGGAGCTGATGGCGCAGGCCCAGCTCGACCGCGCCTACTGGTACGCGCGGGCCGCCTGGCTGCACGAGCCGCGGCTGCTGGCGGCGCTGAACACGCTGGGCGTGATCTACCGCCGCCATGGCGACACGGCGCTGGCCGAGCGCGCCTTCCGCGCGGTGCTGGCCCGCGAGCCGGCCAACGTGCAGGCGATGGCCAACCTGGCGCAGGCGCTGCGCCTGCAAGGCCAGCTCGCCGAGGCGGAGCAGCTCGAGACCCGGCTCGCGCAGATCCAGCCCTATCCGCCGTTCAAGTTCTTCGACCTCGGCGTCGCCGCGATGAAGGCCGGCGAGTACGCCCAGGCCCGCGACCTCTTCGCCAAGGAGATCGCGCGCTCCGCCTACTACCACGAGTTCCATTTCTGGATGGCGCTGGCCAACGTCGGCCTGGGCAAGTGGGACGTGGTGCGCGAGGAGCTCGCCAAGGCCGAGGAGTACAGCGTCACCCAGCCGCAGCGCCGCCTGTACGCGGCCAAGCTCGAGAGCCTGAAGGCGCGGATGGAGCGGACGTCGACGAAGCTGCGTTAGGTCGCGCCGCCTGTCGCGCTGCCCGAAGCGCTGCCCGCCGCGCGAGAGACATCCGGTCCCTCGCCAGGCGTATTCCTGTGGCCGACGGTCGCAGATCGCCCGGCCGTGAAGAGAAATTCGTGATTCTGTGCACAATCCGCCGCCGTTTGACCAGCCTTGGGGAGGGCTCATGCAAATCGCGGTGGTGGACGACGACATTCATCTGCTAGAGCTGTTGTCGAGGACCGTGGCATCGATGGGGCATGTGCCCCACCGTTTCGCCGACGGCGCGAGCCTGCTGCAGGCGATGCGGCGCCAGACCTTCGACCTGCTGCTGGTGGACTGGGAACTGCCCGGCCTGTCCGGCGTGGAGGTCGTGCAGACGGTGCGCGCCGAGGGCGCCGGCATGCCCATCGTGATGGTCACGCATCGCGATGCGGAGCGGGACATCGTTCAGGGACTGACCAAGGGCGCCGACGACTACGTCGTCAAGCCGGTGCGCGGCGCCGAACTCAAGGCGCGCCTGCTGGCCCTGCTGCGTCGCGCCTATCCCGAGCAGGGCGGCGTGCAGCGCCATGGCGCCTTTGAATGGCGCGCGGCCACGCGCGACTGGCTCAAGGACGGCGTGCCGGTCGAGCTCAAGCCGCGCGAATTCGACCTGGCCGCCTGCCTGTTCCGGCAGATCGGGCGGGTGCTGTCCCGCAGCTACCTGATGAACGCCGTCTGGGGACGGGACGACGAGGTGCCGACGCGGACCCTGGACACCCACATCTCGTCGATCCGGCTGAAGCTGGGCCTCCGGCCCGAGCAGGGTTATCGACTGGGCGCCGTGTACGGCCATGGCTACCGGCTGGAAGCGCTGGAGCACGCCGAGGCGCCCGCCACGCCGCCGGCCGCGCCGTCCCCCGATGCCGAGGCCCGCGCGACGCGGGACCTGCCGGTCCGCGAGTCCAGCGAATGAGCCGCGCCCCCTCGAGCGTGCTGGTCGCGGCCTTGCTGACCGCCGGCGTCCTGTCGACCGCCGGGGCGCAGGGCGCGGACACCGTCGCCCATGTCGTGCAGCGCGGCGAATCGCTCTATCGCATCGCCCAGGAGCAGCTGGAAGAGCCCTCGCGCTGGCCGGAGCTGGCGCGGCTCAACCGCATCGCGCGTCCCTCGCGGCTGCAGCCCGGACAACGCCTGCTGTTGCCGCTCGCGCTGATGAAGGGCCAGGCGAGCCCGGCCACGGTGGCCTACGTCCGCGGCGGCGTGCTGGCGGACGGCGTCGCCCTGCGCATCGGCGACCGCATCGCGGAGGCCGCGACGCTGACCGTGCCGGCGCAGGGTTTCATCAGCGTGACGCTGGCCGATGGCTCGCTGCTGCAGCTGCAGTCGGGCTCCGTCGCGCGCCTGGTCCGCCTGCGCGAGCTGCCGCGCGAGACGCGCAACACCTTGATCGAGCTCGATCGCGGCCGGATCGACCTGCGGGTGTCGCCGCAGACGCCCGGGTCGCGCTTTCGCGTCCGCACGCCGCTGGCGACCGCCGGCGTGCGCGGGACCCGTTTCGGCGTGACGATGCCGGCGCAGGGCGGCTTGACGGCTGCTGACGTGATCGAAGGCCGGGTCGCGGTGGAGGCCGCGCGCGGCGCTGCGGCGGAGACCTCGGTCTCGATCGGCGAGGGCGCCGTGGTGCGCGCGGGGCGTTCGCCCGAGCTGCGGACCCTGCCGCCCGCGCCGCCGTGGGCGGACGAGCTGCGGCTGGAGAGCCTGCCCGGCGAGCTGCCCATCGGTGAACTGAGCGCCGACCAGCAGGTGCGCGTGGAGATCGCCGATGACGACGCGTTCACGCGGGTCGTCGCCACCCTGCAGGGCCGGCCGCCGCTGTCGGTGCCGGTGCTGCCCGACGGCCGCTACCGGATCCGCGGCCGGCTGCTGGATGCGGACGGCCTGTTCGGCCGCGAAAGCACGGCGCGGCTGCGCATCAAGACCCTGCCGCATGCGCCGATCGCGCGCGAACCGGCCCAGGGGCAGGTCCTGCCGCCCGCGCCCGTGACGCTGCGATGCACCGAGGTGCCGGGCGCGCAGGGCTACCTCTTCCAGGTCTCGACCGATGCGCGCTTCGAGCGCCCGCTGCTGGAGCGGCAGGTCTCCGGCGCCGCCTGCGCCTTCGAGTGGGCCTCGGCGCCGATCGGCGTGCTCCACTGGCGCGTCGCCTCGCTGGCGCCCGAGCCGGACGGCACGCTGGAGCGCGGCCCGTTCGGCGACCCGAGCCGGCTGGAGATCCGTCCGCTGCCGGTGGCGCCCGCGGGCGCCGAGCTGTCGCTGCAGGGCGACCGCCTGCACTGGGCCGGCGCGGCGGGGGCCCGCTACCGAGTGCAGGTGGCGCAGGACACCGGCTTCGAGCGGATCCTGTCCGACGTCGAGGTCGACGCGCCCGAGGCGCGCCTGACCCTGCCCACCGGCTGTCGCTCGCTGGCGGTGCGCCTGCAGGTCATCGATGCGCTCGGACGCCGCTCCGCCTTCGGCGCGGCGCGGCTGATCAGCGGCGAAGGCGGCCTGTGCACCGAGGACGGGGCAGCCGTCGGCGCCACCGCCGGCGCGGTGCGCATCGGACGCTGATGCGCAGCGCCTGGCTCGCCGACGCCCGCTTCCGACGCCGGCTGCACGCGCTGGGGTGGGCCTGCTTCATCGGCGCCGTGGCTGGCGCCGGCGCGCTGGGGACCTCGGGGGTGGGGCGGCTGGACGCGCTCATCACGGACGCCTTCCTCCACTGGTCGCCGCGCGCCCTCCCGGACGACGTGGTCATCGTGGCCGTGGACGACGCCAGCCTGGCGGCGCTCGGGCGATGGCCCTGGCCGCGCGACGTCCATGCCCGCCTGCTGGACCGGCTGACGGCCGCGGGCAGCCGCGCGGTCGGCCTGGACCTGATCCTCTCCGAGCCCGACCCGGCGCACGACGCGGCGCTCGCCGCGGCCCTGCGTCGTCATGGACACGTGGTGCTGCCGCTGCACTTCACGCCGGGCCAGATGCTGGGCCAGACGCCGGGCGGCATGGTGTCCCTGCCGGTGCCGGCGCTGGCCGGCGCGGCGGCCGGCCTGGGCCAGCTGCATGTCGACCGGGATGCCGACGGTCTGGTGCGGGCCCTGTTCCTGAGGGAGGGCTTCGGCAGCGTGAGCTGGGACCATTTCGCCGTGGCGCTGCTGCGGCAGGCGCGCCCCGGCATCGACCTTCCCGAGCCGGCGCCCGACCCGGCGGATGGGACGGGAGCGGCGGGAACGGCGGGAACGGCGGGAACGGCCGGACGGGCAGGACGGGCGGAGGCCGGTCGCTGGAACCGGTCGGCGCGTTTCCTCATCCCGTTCGCCGGACCGCCCGGCAGCGTCCGGCGCGTGTCCTACGTCGACGTGCTGCGCGGCCGGGTGGACGCCGCCACCTTCAAGGGGTCGACCGTGCTGGTCGGGGCCACCGCGCCGGGTCTGACCGATGCCTATCCCACCCCGGTGTCGCGCACCGAGGCGCTCATGCCGGGCGTGGAGATCACCGCGCAGGCCCTGGTCGCGCTGCGCGAGGGAAGGACTCTGCGCCCGCCGACGTGGTGGCAGGGCGCCTTGCTGGCGGTGACGCCGCTGCTGCTCGCGCTCGCGGTGCTGCGCCGGACGCGGCCGCGCGTCGGGCTCGGCGTGGCGCTTGGCCTGATGCCGGCGATCGTGGTGCTCGCCTGGGCGCTGCACCATCTGGCCGGCGTGGTGTGGGCGCCGTCGGCGGCGCTGGCGGGCCTGGCGCTCGTGATCCCGCTCTGGAGCTGGCAGCGCCTGGAGACCGCGCTCGCCTACCTCGAGCGCGAGTTCCACCGCGTGCGGGAGCGGCTGCCGCCGCGCGACGGCCTGGCCGTCTCCGCGTCCGGGGGCGATCCGCTGGACCGTCGCATGGCCGCGCTGACCGCGGCGGCGAGCCGGCTGCGCCAGCTCGAGGGCCAGCGCCGGGAGGCGATGGATTTCCTCTCCCACGACCTGCGCGCGCCCTTGTCCGCGACGCTGGCCCTGATCGAGCTGGCCGACGCCGGCGCCGACGCCGACGCCAACGGAGCGACCCTGGCGGCGATCGAGGTCCAGACCCGGCGCGCGCTGGCGCTGGCCGAGGGTTTCGTCGAACTGGCCCGGGCGGAGGCGCCCGAGGCGCTGCGGACGGCACCTCTGGACCTGCGCGACGTGATCGTCGAAGCGGTGGACGGCGCCTGGTCCGAGGCGCGCCAGCGCGGCGTCGCGATCGAGACGCGCGTGCCGGACGAGGAGGCCGTCTGCGACGGCGACGCGGCGCTGCTGGTGCGCGCCGTGGGCAACCTGGTCGACAACGCGTTGAAGTACGGCCGCGCCGGCGGCGTCGTGCGCTGCGAGCTGTCCCGGACCGCGACGGGCTGGCGCATCGACGTGGCCAGTCAGGGCGAGCCGCTGGCGCCGACCGAAGCCGCGCCACTGTTCGACCGCTTCGCCCGCGCCGCGGGGGGCGCCGCGCGCGCCACCGCCGGCGCCGGCCTCGGGCTGGCCATCGTCCGCTCGGTGGCCCGGCGGCATGGCGGCGACGCCGGCTGGCGCCCGGCCGACGACGGCAACCTGTTCTTCATCGAGCTGCCCCGCGCCGCCGGCTGACGGACCAAACGTCAACAATCGTCAGCGACGCTGGTCCCTCCCGCAGGCCCTTCCTACAGTCCGCCCGCCGCTGTTCCTGCGGCACGAACTGGGAGAAGGATCTTGAAAGCGCTCATCGCCGAATTCATCGGCACGTTCTGGCTGGTCCTGGGCGGTTGCGGCAGCGCCGTGCTGTCGGCCGCCTTTCCGGAATCGGGCATCGGACTGCTCGGTGTCTCGCTGGCCTTCGGCCTGTCGGTGCTGACGATGGCGCATGCGGTGGGACCGCTGTCCGGCGGCCACTTCAATCCGGCGGTGACGGTCGGGCTGTGCGTGGCGGGGCGCTTCCCGGCGCGCGGCGTGCTGCCCTACATCGTCGTGCAGGTGCTGGGGGCGGTGGCCGCGGCCGCGGTGCTCGCCGTGATCGCCAGCGGCAAGCCGGGCGTCGACCTGGCCGCCGGCGGCTTCGCCGCCAACGGCTACGGCGCGCACTCGCCGGGCGGCTACTCGCTGGCGGCGGCCGCGCTGACGGAAGTCGTGCTCACCGCCTGCTTCCTGCTGGTGATCCTGGGCGCGACCTCGCGCCAGGCGGCGCCCGGCTTCGCGCCGCTGGCGATCGGCCTGGCGCTCACGCTCATCCACCTGATCAGCATCCCGGTCACCAACACCTCGGTGAACCCCGCGCGCAGTGCCGGCGTGGCGCTGTTCGCCGGCGACTGGGCGCTGGGACAGCTCTGGCTGTTCTGGCTCGCGCCCATCGCTGGCGGCGTCATTGGCGCCGCGGTCGGGCGGGTCCTGTTCGACGCGCCGTCGGCGCCGGCCGGGGCGCCGCGATGAAGCGCCTGTCGCGCCGACACATCATGAAGCGGCAGAAATACCAGCCCGGCGTGGCCTGTGCAGCGCCCGTGATGAACGAGTGAAGACTTGTCGCGGCCGAGCCGCGACCGTACGCCCCGCGCGTCGCGCCATGCGCTTGTTGCCGTCCGCGACAAGCCGGGATCGATGGCCCTCTGGCGGCCTCGTCCCCCCGTGCAGCGCCCGCGCACCCCTCTCTTCGATTTCCCTGTCTCAGCACGGGCGGCTTGCCGCTGCCCGGAGAACCACGATGACGTTTGACCGCGTGTTGGATTCCCTTGCCCGCAGCCGGGCCCTTCTTTGGCGGACCGCCGCCGCCATCGGCCTGGCCCTGGGCCTGGCCGGCGCCGCCCAGGCGCAACTGGTGGTGACGGGCATGCCGGACACGCCGGACCCGGTCGCGGCGGGCGGCGTCGTCACCTACAACGTCGGCATCGGCGACGCCCTGGGCGTGGCGCGCTCCGGCATGACGGTCAACTTCGACGTGCCCGCCACCGGCCGCTACGCCGGCACCGGCGCGCTGCCGGCGGGCGTGAGCTGCGGCGGCATGGCGGTCGGACAGGCCGGCCCCGGCACGGTGAGCTGCACCGGCGTCAGCGTGCCCACGCAGGACGTGGTGCACCTGCCGATGCGGGTGCGCTCGATCGCGGCCGGCACGATGACGGTCACGGCCAGCGTCGTCGGTGGCAGCTCGCAGACCGAGACCACCACGGTCAACGCGGGCGCTGACCTGGCGCTGTCGATCAACGCGCCGGCGACGGCGGCGGCCGGCAGCACGCAGGTCGTGCAGCTGACCGTGACGAACGCGGGGCCGGACGCCTCGCCCGCGTCGGTGCTGAGCTACAGCGTGCCGCCGGGCTTCGCGCTGAGCGGCACGCCGGGCGGCTGCTCGCTGTCGGGCGCCACGCTGAACTGCAACCTCGGCGCCATCGCCAGCGGCGGCAGCGCCGGCGTCACGGTGACGGGCGTGATCGGCGCGGGCGGCGGGTCCACGCTGACGCACTCGGCGGATGTCGCCAGCGGCGGCGGGGTCGCGGACGGCGACACCACCAACAACGTCGCCAGCGCCACGACCGCGGTCACCGCCGGCAGCAGCCTGTCGGTGACGAAGAGCAAGTCCGTCGCCGACCCGGTCCAGACCGGCCAGGCCTTCAACTTCCAGTTCAACGTGCGCTACAGCGGGGACTTCCCCTCGGGCGCGCAACTGACCGACAACCTGCCCGCCAACTTCTGCGCCGTCGCGCCGGCCAGCTTCAGCAGCGGCGGCTGGACCTGCACCGCGTCCAGCACCTGCCCGTCCGCGGGCGGCACGCTGAGCTGCACGCGCAGCGGCAGCGGCAGTGCCGGCAGCAACGTTTCGCTGGGCACCATCAGCGCGCCGGTCCAGGCGCTGACCAGCGGCGTGGGCATCGTCAACACCGCCACGGCCAGCGCCACGGGCGTCAGCCCGGTCAACGGCGCGGTGAACACGACGGTGATCGATCCCTCCGCCGACCTGCGCGCCAACAAGACCAAGAGCTGGCCTCAGGCCGCGGTGCCGGTGAACCAGGCATTCAACTACACGATCTCGGCGACCAACCTCGGCCCCAGCGCGATCCCCGCCAGCGGCACGCTCACGCTCACCGACACGGTGCCGGCCAACCTGCGGGTCAACAGCATCTCGGCGCCGTCGGGCTTCAGCTGCGTGTCCTCGGGCGGCGGCGCCTTCCCGCAGGCCGGTCCGGTGACCATCACCTGCACCAGCACCAACGTGGCGCTGGGGGTCAACGCCACCACCGCCAGCGTCACCATCAATGCGCAGGCCACGGCCGCGGGCGGCACGCTGACCAACCAGGTGTGCGTGAACGCCGCCAACGCGCCGGCCGACAACGTGCCCGCCAACGACTGCACCGGCGTGGGCGTGAACCCGCAGGCCAACGCCGCGCAGGCCGACGTGTCGGTGCTCAAGCGCGTGCTGGGCCTGGGCGATGCGGCGGGCAACCGCCAGGAGGCCGGCTCGCCGATCGTCTGGGAGATCGAGGTGGTCAACGCCGGCCCGCAGGCCGCGACCAACGTCGCCGTCACCGACACCTTCAACAACGTCTTCAACGCCAACGCGGGCCAGTATTCGCTGAACACGGTGGCCGGCACTGCCACGCTGGGCAGCTGCAGCCTCGCGCCGTCCGGATCGGCGGTCTCGCTGAGCAACTGCACGATCACCAGCCTGCCGGTCTGCACCGCGGGCGTCGACTGCCCGAGGTTCCAGGTGACGGTGCGCCACTTCGGCGACGGCACGTCCTCGGACCACCAGTTCACGGTCAACAACACCGCCTTCGCGCTGGCCCAGAACGAGGCCGACCCCGACCTCCTCAACAACAACGCCAACAACAACACGCCGGCCACGGCCTACTTCATCGCCCGCACCGATGTGGCGGTGACCAAGACCGACAACCCGGATCCGGTGTCCGCCGGCCAGTTGCTCACCTACACGATCACGGCCAGCAATCCGGCCGCGACCAGCGCGAGCCGCGCCTTCAACGTGAGCATCGACGACACGCTGCCGGCGGGCCTGGTGTTCCTGTCGGCGACCGCCAACGGCGGTGGCAGTTGCACCACCGCGCCGGTCGCCGGCAGCACCACCGGTCCGGGCAACGACGCGTTGATCTGCGGCTGGAGCTCTATCGCCCGCGGCGCGCAGCAGACCGTCGTCGTGCGCGTGCGCGCCAGCGCCGCGCTGGCCACGGCGCTGGGCGGCAGCGGCAGCATCTCCAACACGGTGACGATCGCCACCACCACGCCCGAGATCGCCGGCGGCGCCGCCAACAACACCGCGACGCAGGCCACCGCCGTCATCTCGCCGGCCTACGACCTGATCGTCAACAAGGCCGACGACGTCGACCCGGTCAACGTCGGCGACAACGTCACCTACACGCTCACGGTCACCAACAACGGCGCCTCGACGGCCGAGAACGTCGTCCTCACCGACACCCTGCCGTCGACGGCGGGCGCACCGACCTTCGTGGGCTTGGTGACGCCGCTGCCCGCGGGCGTGAGCTGCAACACCGCCGGCGTCACCGTCGGCGTGGCCGGCGGCAGCATCAGCTGCACCATCGCCAGCCTGGGCGGCACCGGCGGCGGCGCGACCGGGGAGGGCAGTTCGGTCCAGGTGCGCGTGCGGCTGCAGGGCGCCGAGAAGGGCACCTACACCAACGCGGCCTCGGTGCGCTTCGCCAACCCGGCGCAGGACGCCTTCGATCCGCAGGCCAACAACAGCGCGTCGGAGCCGACCACCTTCCGCTACAAGGCCGACGTGCAGGCCGTGGACAAGGCGGCCGTCATCAGCGGCACCACCACGCCGCTGGCCACCGTCGCGCAGGGCCAGGCCTTCGACTGGCTGGTCCACGTGCGCAACAACGGCCCGCAGGCGGCCGAAATCACGCAGGTCGCCGACACGCTGCCCGCGGGGCTGCAGCTCGCCGGCACGCCGGTTCTCACCGTGACCGCCGGCAGCTTCACCCCCGCGGCGCCGACCTGCACCGGCAGCGCCGGCGGCACCAGCACGAGCTGCACGATCGCGAGCATGCCCTCCGGCGGCGCGGCGACGCTGCGCATCCCGGTGCAGGTGATCGGCACGCCGGCCAACGGCACGGTGCTGAGCAACACCGCCACCATCGTGACGACAGGCTCGGGCGATACCGACGGCGGCGCCGTGCCCAACGCGGGCAACAACTTCGCCACTGGCACGATCACCGTGCAGACCGCGACCCTGTCGGGCCGCGTCTATGACGACCTGAACGGCAACGGCCAGGCCGACGCGGGCGAGCCCGGCATCGCCGGTGTCACGCTGACGCTCGGCGGCACCGATGGCACCGGCACGCCGGTCAGCCGCACGGTCACGACCGACGCGACGGGCGCCTGGAGCTTCTCCGTTCCGGCGGGCACCTACACCGTCACCGAGACGCAGCCCGCGTCCCACCTGCCGGGCATCACGCGGGCCGGCGGCGCCAGTGGCGCGGGCAGCAGTGCCGGCAGCGTCCCGGCCAGCGGCGCCGGTGTCACCAGCGGCCCCAGCGGCTCCAACGCCAACGTGATCCAGAACGTCGTGCTCGGCGCGGGCGGCAGCTCCACCGGCAACCTGTTCGGCGAAGTGCGCGCCGCCTCGGTGGCGGGCCGCGTCTATCAGGACCGCGACTACAACGGCGCCTTCGGCGCGAGCGAACCCGGCATCGCCGGCGTGACGCTGCAGCTCAGCGGCACCGACCTGTTCGGCAATGCCGTGAACGCGAGCACCACCACCGCGGCCGATGGCAGCTACAGCTTCGCCACGCTGATGCCCGGCGCCTACACGGTGTCCGAGCCCACGCAGCCTGACGGCTTCGCCGACGGCAGCGAGACCGCGGGCACGGCCGGCGGCAGCACCGCCGTCAACGACCGCATCTCCGGCATCACGCTGGGCAGCGGCACCGCCGCCACTGGCTATCACTTCGGCGAGCGTCTGCCGCGCGTGACGGTCCGCGTCTTCGAGGACGCCGACAACGACGGCCTGCCCGCCGCGGGCGATGCCGGCATCACCGGCGTGACGCTGCACCTGACGGGCACGTCCAGCAGCGGCGCGGCGGTGGACATCGTCGCCACGCCGATCGCCGGCCAGCCGGGACGCTACGAGTTCCTCAACGTGCCGCCGTCGGCGGCGGGGGGCTACACGGTCACCGAGACGCAGCCCGCGACCTATGCGCCGGGCCAGGCCAATCCGAACGGCCATGCCGGCACGGCGCAGCCGGGCGGCAACGTGATCCAGGGCGTGGTCATCCCGCTGACCGGCACGCCGGCGAGCGTGGGCGACTACCTGTTCGGCGAGCTCACCAGCAGCCAGCTGCGCGGCCGCAGCTTCTACGACCGCGACGGCGATGGCAGCCAGGGCGCCACGTCGAGCGAACCCGGTCTCCCCGGCGTGACCATCACGCTGACCGGCACCGATGCCAACGGCAACGCCGTGTCGGTCACCACCGTCACCGATGCCCATGGCGACTACGTCTTCGACAAGGTCGCGCCCGGCACCTACACGGTGACCGAGACGCGTCCGGCCGGCTACCTGCCGGGCCTGACCCGCGCGGGCACGGTTACCGGCGCCGGCTCGACGCCGGGCAGCGTGCCCACCAGCGGCACGGGCGTCGACGCGGGCCCGTCGGGCTCCAACGCGCCGCTGATCCAGCAGATCCGCCTGGGCGCGCCGGGCTCGAGCTCGAGCGGCAACAACTTCGCCTCGGTGCGCGCGGCCTCGCTGTCGGGCCACGTCTATGCCGACATCGCGCCCGCCAACGGCCAGCGCGACGCGGGCGAGCCGCCCATGCCCGGCGTGACGGTGACGCTGAGCGGCACCGACTTCCTCGGACGCAGCGTGACCAGGACGCTGACGACGTCGGCCGATGGCGGCTTCTCCGCCACCGGTCTGCTGCCGGGGCGCTATCAGCTCGACGAGACGCAACCCGCGGGCACCGGCGACGGTCCCGAGCACCTGGGCCTGGTCGGCGCCGCGCCGCGCGGCACCGCCAACCCGGGCGGCGTGAACGACCGCTTCGGCGACATCGCGCTGGCCTCGGAAGAGGCCGGCACGGACTACGACTTCGGCGAGCGCGGCGGCCAGATCTCCGGCCACGTCTACGTCGACAGCAATGGCAACGGCCGCCGCGACGCGGGCGAGCTGCCGATCGCGGGCGTGACGCTGACCCTCAGCGGCACCAGCGCCGGCGGGCTGCCCGTGACCATCACCGCCGTCACCGGCGCCGATGGGCAATACCTCCTCGACGGCGTGCTGCCGTCCGATGCGACGGGCTATGTGATCACCGAAACGCAGCCGGCGACCTACGCCGATGGCGCCGAGACCGTGGGCCGCCTCAACGGCACGGCGGCGGGCGCGCTCGCGGGCAACGATCGCATCGGCGGCCTGGTCTACACCGGCGGCTCGGGCGATGGCTACGACTTCGGCGAGCAGGGCGCCTCGATCGCGGGCACCGTGTTCAACGACGTCAACGGGAACGGCAAGCGTGAGCCGGGCGACCTGCCGCTGGCCGGCGTGACGCTGACGCTGACCGGCACCGATGCCTCGGGCCAGCCGGTCACGCGCAGCACCGTCACGGCGCGCGATGGCGGCTACCGCTTCGTCGACCTGCCGCTGGACAACGGCGCGGGCTACACGATCGTGCAATCGCCGGTGCCGGGTTCCACCCATGCCGGCGAGACCCCGGGCTCGCTGGGCGGCAGCGTGCCGGCCCCGGGCCGTCTCAACGTCAAGCTGCCCGCCGTGGCGGCGAACGGCACCGGCTACGACTTCTTCGAGAAGTCGACTTCGCCGGCGGCGGTGAGCGGCCGCGTCTGGCGCGACACCGACCACGACCGCCTGGCCGGCAACGGCGAACCCGCCGTCGCGGGCTGGACGGTGGAGTTGGTGGCCTGCCTCGATGGCGGCACCACCTGCGCCAACACCGGCGCGCAGGTGCTCGACACCCGCGTCACCGCGGCCGATGGCAGCTATCGCTTCGACAACGTCGTGCCGGGCTCGTACCAGCTGCGCTTCCGCGATCCGCAGGGGCGCCTGGTGGGCGGCGTCTGGCCGACCGACCCGACGCTGAACGGCCCCGGCGGCGCGTTCCCGACTGTCGCCGGCATGGCGCCCCGCGGTTGGATTCCGCTGAGCGTGGCCGCGGGCGCGGCCGTGGTCCGCCAGGACCTGCCGCTCGACCCGGGCGGCGTGGTCTACGACAGCCTGAGCGCCGAGCCGGTCCCCGGCGCGGTGGTCGCGCTGAATGGTCCGGCGGGCTTCGATCCGGCCCTCCACCTGCTCGGCGGCAACGCGTCGGTCACCACCGGTCCCGACGGCTCGTACCAGTTCTTCCTGCTGCCGGGCGCCCCGATGGGCAGCTACACCGTCACGGTCGCACCGCCGGCGGGATACCTGCCGTCGGCGACCTACCCGGCCGCCGCGGGTCCGCTCGACGCCGTCAACTGCAGCGCGCCCAGCACCGCGGGCGCCCGCGACGCCGCCGGCCGCGGCGTCCGCCTGAGCGGCAGCGACGCCTGCGTCGTCAGCGCCGCGGCCGCTCCGGTGGCCGGCCCCGCGACGCCTTATTTCCTGAACTGGCAATCGGGCGGCGCGGCGCACCAGGTGGTCAACAACCACCTGCCGCTGGACCGGGAGGGGGACGGCACGGCCATCGAGCTGCGCAAGTCGACCTCCAAGCTGACGGTGAAGAAGGGCGAGCCGGTGCCTTACGTGATCACCGCGCGCAATGCGAGCAGCGGCCCGATCGGCAACGTCGCGCTGCTGGACACGCTGCCCCCGGGCTTCAAGTACCTGGACGGCTCGCTGACGGTGCAGACGCTGCCCAATGGCCCGGTCGTGGCCGTGAAGCCCACGATCGTGGGCCGGCAGCTGACGCTGGCCGACCAGTCCTTCCTCACCGGCGAGACCAAGCGCGTCTCGATGGTGCTGGCGGTGGGCATCGGCGTGGGCGAGGGCCAGTACGTCAACAGCGTGGTCGCCACGCAGGGCCCCGGCGGCCGCGCGCTGTCCAACACGGCCACCGCGTCGGTGCGGGTCGTGCCGGATGCGCTGTTCGACTGCACCGACGTCATCGGCAAGGTCTACGACGACCGCAATGCCAACGGCGTGCAGGACGAGGGCGAGCCCGGCATCCCCAACGTGCGCATCGCCACCGTCAACGGCCTGCTGGTGAGCAGCGATGCCGAGGGTCGGTATCACATCGCCTGCGCGGCGGTGCCCAAGGAGGGCACGGGCAGCAACCTGGTGCTCAAGGTCGATGAACGCACGCTGCCCTCGGGCTACCGCGTGACGACCGAGAACCCGGCGTCCGAACGCGCGACGCGCGGCAAGGCGATCAAGCTGAACTTCGGCGCCACCGTGCACCGTGTCGTGCGCCTGGACCTGAAGGCGGCCGCCTTCGCCGACGGGCAGCTCGCGCTGCTGCCGGCGCACGAGGCGCGTCTGGACCAGGCGGTGGCGGCGCTGACGGAGCGGCCCTCGATCCTGCGCCTGGCCTACCAGCCGGCGGCGGACGAGCCGCGCGCGCTCGGCGACGAGCGCATCGCGGCGCTCAAGGCCGGACTGCTGGCGCGCTGGAAGGCGCTCGGCCAGTCCCAGGGCCGCAGCCTGTTCAACCTGGACATCGAGGTCGAGCGCGTGCCGGTCTCGCTGAACCGCTGACCGGGGGCGCGCATGAACCGCTCCCCGTCTTCTTCCTCTTTCCGTGCCATTCGCATGACCCGATCCACCTTCCCCCGCGCGGCGCTGGCCAGCGCCGCGGCCGCCGCCTGCCTGGCCATCGGCCTGCCGGCCTCGGCCCAGGACGGCGAAGCCGCGCGCCGCGATGACGGCAGCTGCCATGCCGACGCGCGCGGCCGCTTCAGCGACCGCTGCGCGGCCGACGTGCGCGCCGTCGAGATCGACGGCCGCGATCACCTGCCGGCTTCGAGCGAGCGCGAGCTGCCCAAGCTCACCGTGATCCTCGGCGACCCGCGCGCACTGCAGCAGCGGCGCGACGAGACGACGCGCACCGTGCCCGGCACCGAGCAGCCGCGCGAGGAGTCGCACACGCCGCACTTCGACTCGGGCGAGGACCTGCTCAAGCCCGAGGACAAGGCGCGGCTGGACGCGATCGTCGCGCAGGTGCGCGGCCGCGAAGGCCTGCGTTTCGAGATCGTCGGACACACCGACGTGCAGCGCATCAAGCCGGAACTGCGCCCGCGCTTTCCCGACAACCATGCGCTGGGCCTGGCGCGCGCGCAGCAGGTCGGCCGCTATCTGACGCAGCAGCTGGGGCTGCCGGCAAGCGCCTATGCGGCGGATTCGCGCGGTCCCGACGAGCCGCTGGCCTCGCCGCGGGAGGACCGGGCGAACTGGTCCGCCAACCGGCGCGTCGAGGTGCGCGTCTACTGGAAGGACACGGTGCCCGCGAAGGTGGAGACCGTGTCCAGCGTGACGCTGGTCGACCCGAGCGCCTGCGGCATGCTGACGCCGTATGCGCCCGACGACGCGGCGCTGCGCCTGACGATCGACGGCCAGGCGGTGGTGGGCGCGGACAGCTCCAGCGCCGACCGCCAGCGCTGCATCGACGTGCGCCTCGAGCGCGACCGTCTGCGCCTGCAGTACGACAACCTCGTGCAACTGCGCCGCTTGAACGGCACCGCCTGGCCCGCCACCGCGGTGCCTGGCGACACGGTGCGCTTCAGCGGCTACAGCAACTACCGGCTGTTCCTGACGCGTGCCGAGTTGCGCGTGTTCAGCGCCGATGGCGACATGCGGCCGCAGCTGCTGGCCACGGTGCCGCTGGACAGCGAGCTGCGCGCGACCTGGACCGTGCCCGCCGAGTGGGCGCAGGGGCCGATGGCGCGCCGCAAGCTCTACTGGCGCGTGCGGGTCTATGACCGCGATGGCCGCTTCGACGAGACCGACGACATCCCGCTGGCGCTGGCCGATCGGCATGCGCCGGGCTTCGAGCAGGAGCCGACCGAGGCGCAGCGCCTGCTGGCGGGTTATGGCGAGAGCCGGCTGTCCATCGCCAACATCCCGATCACCGGCGGCACGGTGACGGCCAGCGGCGAAGGCATCGCGGCCGGCGAGCAGGTGAGGGCGCTCGGACTGGCGGTGCCGGTCGACGCGCAGGGCCGCTTCGTGATGCAGCAGCTGGTGCCGCGCCGCGTGCAGACCGGCGAGATCGTCGTGCGCGGCGCCGAGGGCCAGGAGCGGATCTACCGCCGCGACTTCGAGCTGCCGCCGCGGGACTTCTTCTTCGTCGGTCAGGCGGATCTCACCATCGGCCATGACCGCACGACCGGCCCCGCCGCGCTGGTGACGCAGGAGCGCAACCGCTACAACAACGACACCTGGACCGAAGGGCGCCTGGCCTTCTACGGCAAGGGCATGCTCGATGAGCGCTGGACGCTGACCGCGAGCGTCGACACCGAGGAGCGCCCGCTGGGTGAGCTCTTCCGCAACCTCGACCGCAAGGACCCGACCTCGCTGTTCCGCCGCATGGATCCGGTGGACAGCTGGGGCACCTTCGGCGACGACTCGACCAGCGTCGAGGACGCGCCCACGCAGGGACGCATGTACCTGCGCGTGGACGATGGCCGCTCGCATGCGATGTGGGGCAACTTCAAGATCAACCTGGGCGCCGACAACACGCTGGCGCAGATCAATCGCGGGTTGTATGGCTTGAAGGGGCACCTCGTCGGCGAAGAGGCGACCAGCTTCGGCGACGCCCGCTTCACCGCCGACCTGTACGCGGCCGAACCGGGCACGCTGGCCGCGCGCGAGGAGTTCCGCGGCACGGGCGGCTCGCTGTACTACCTGCGTCATCAGGACGTGAGCCGCGGCGCCGAGAAGGTGTGGCTGGAAATCCGCGACCGCGATTCCGGCTTCGTGCTGCAGCGCCGCGCGCTGATCCCGGGCAGCGACTACGACGTCGACTACCTGCAGGGGCGGGTGCTGCTGACCTCGCCGCTGCCCAGCCTGGCCGACAACGGCCAGCTGGTGCGGGCGGGCGGTCTCAGCGGCCAGCCGGCCTTCCTGGTCGTGGACTACGAGTACACGCCGCTGTCGGGCGATCTCGACACGCTGGCGGTGGGCGGCCGGACGGCGTGGTGGGTGACGGACGCGGTGCGTGTGGGCATCACCGCCGCGAAGCAGCAGCAGACCGGCGGCGATCAGCGCCTGGGCGGCGTGGACCTGCTGCTGCGCAAGAGCGAGAACACCACGCTGAAGATCGAGGCCGCGCGCAGCGATGGCCCCGGCATCGGCACGACCAGCTCGCTGGATGGCGGCTTCGGGTTCTCGCAGAACACGCTGGCCAGCGACACCCGCGGCGCGAATGCGTGGCGCGTCGAAGGTCAGGCGGATCTGACCGATCTCGGCGTGGCCAGGAGCGGGCATGTCGGCGCCTATGCGCAGCTGCGCGAAGCGGGCTTCTCGACGCCTGGACAGGTCGCGTCCAACGAGACGAGGCAGGCCGGCGTCAGCCTCACCGCGCCGGTGGGCGAGCAGGTCGAGCTTAGGCTCAAGGGCGATCACAAGGACGAGCTCAACGGCTACAACACCGATGCCGGCGAGGCGCAGGTGGCCTGGCGCGTCGATGAGCGCTGGACGGTCAGCGGCGGCCTGCGGGCCGACCGCAAGTCCACCGATGCGGTGAACACCTCGCCGCTGCTGCCCAGCTCGGGCGTGGTCAGTGGCGAGCGCACTGACGCGGCCGTGCAGGTCGACTACGAGAGCGGGGAGGCCTGGGGCGTGTACGGCTTCGGCCAGAAGACGGTGGACCGCACCGGCACGCGGCAGGACAACGACCGGCTCGGCGCGGGCGTGCGTTATCGCGTCAACGACAAGCTGTCGCTGCGCGGCGAGGCCTCGGGCGGCAATGGCGGCTCGGCGGGCAAGGCGGGCGTGGACTACCAGTACAACGACCGCTCCAACGTCTACGTCACCTACGCGCTGGACACCGGCCGCACCGACGAGACCTTGAACGCGCGCGGCGGCACGCTGGTCGGCGGCATCAAGTCGCGGCTGGCCGATGGCTTGAGCGCGTACACCGAGCACAAGCAGACGACCGGCGTGCTGAGCGGCCTGACGCATGCCTACGGCGTGCAGTACGCGCCGGACGATCGCTGGACGCTGGCGGTGAGCGCGGAGAACGGGCGGCTGGAGTCGGAGAACGCCGGGGAGACCGATCGCGAGGCGCTGGGCTTCTCGGTGGGCTTCAGCGACGCGAGCCTGAAGTACGCCGGCGGCGTCGAGTACCGGCGCGATCGCACGGGGCTGGACACGCGGCGCAGCTGGCTGCTGAAGAACTCGGTCAGCGTGCAGGACGGCCCGAACGCGCGCTGGCTGGGCAAACTGAACTGGGCGGACAGCGACAGCGCGGCGAGCGCGCTGGCCGCGGCCAAGTACACCGAGGCGGTGCTGGGTTACGCGTTCCGGCCGGTGAGCAACGACAAGCTGAACGTGCTGCTGAAGTACACCTACCTGTACGACCTGTCGTCGCCGGGGCAGGTGGTGGCGACCGACGTGACGCAGACGACGGTCAGCACGACCGGCATCGACTACCAGCAGCGCAGCCAGGTGGCGGCGGTGGATGCGACCTACGACGTCAGCGCGCGCTGGACCATCGGCGGCAAGCTGGCGTGGCGCGTCGGCGAGCTGCGGCCCAGCCGCGACGACAGCGCGCCGTGGTTCAAGAGCAGCGCGCAGCTGGCGATCGCGCGGGTGGACTGGAAGGTGGTGCGGCGCTACGACTGGCTGCTGGAGCTGCGCATGCTGCGGGCCGGCGAGCTGAGCGAGCGCAAGACCGGTCTGCTGACGGCGGGGTACTACCACGTCAACGAGAACTTCAAGGTGGGGCTGGGCTACAACTTCACCGACTTCTCGGACGACCTGACGGACCTGAGCTACCGCAGCCGCGGGGTATTCCTCAACATGCTGGGGAAGTTCTAGCCGTCCAGCGGCGGCAGGCCATGGCGCGCGCGGGCCCGCGCGCAGCCCTCGTCGCCCAGGCCCAGCGGCGCGCGCATGCCGAATTCCCGGCACGGCGACGGGCGCCACTCGTAGATGCCGCAGCCGGCGCGCTCGCCGACCTGGCCCTGCAGCGCCGCGCAGCGCGGGCGCGCGTGGTCGGTGCCGCGCATCCGGCAGGTCGAGTCGGTGACCTCCACCGCCAGGCCGTCCGGCACGCTGCCGCCCTCGCTCTGCAGCTCATGGCGCGAGAAGTCGACGCGGAAGCTCGCGCAGCAGGCGCCGCAGCGGGTGCAGGGGTTGTCGGAAAAGTCGGACATGGCGGACGTGACGAACGTGACGGACATGGCGGGCGGACGCCCCCCAGGCTGAGGCTCAGTTGGACGCCGACGGGCTGATCAAGGGGCTGTCGGGCGGCGGCGGGTCGTCGGGCAGCGCGGGTTCGCGCACGACGGTGACGGTGCAGGCGCACTGGGTGACGACCTGCGCCGACACGCTCCCCAGGTAGCGCCGCATCATCGAGCTGGCGCGCGCGCCCATCACGACGTGGTCGACGCCGGTCCGGGCGGCGAATTCGATCAGCGCGTCGGCGGCGTCGGGCGCCTCCAGCACGTGGAAGGTGAGCCGCCCGTCCTCGAGCGCGAGCTCGCGCGTCATCGGATGCGCCCAGTTCTTCAGCGCGATCAGCTGCTGCACATGGTGGCTGCGGCCATGCGCGTCGGTGAGCTCGTCCATGCCGATGCGGTTGGTCTTCATCACGCCGACGCAGGCCAGGCGCGCGCCGGGCTCGGTCTGCATCAGGCGGCGCACGACCTCGCGCAGTTCCTCCAGCAGGGCCGGGGTGGCGCCCTGGACGTCGACGGCGGCCATGATCACCGGGCTGCGCGCCACCTGCGCGCCGACCGAGGCCGGTGCGCGCGGCTCCTCGCCCATCGCCAGGAACCAGCGCTTGAAGCGCCGCACCAGCCCGCTGCGCTGCAGCTTGTGCGCACGCGCCGTCAGCGGCACCGCGTCGGGCCGCTGCAGGTCCAGCGCGAGCTGCGCGGCGCTCTGGTAGCGGCGCTCGGCGCGCACCTCCAGGCAGTGCAGCACGATCTCCTGGAACCACGGCGGCAGTTCGGGCCGGATCGCGCGCGGCGGGATCGGGTCGAC
Source organism: Mitsuaria sp. BK041 (assembly GCF_014193085.1). Lineage (NCBI taxonomy): Bacteria > Pseudomonadati > Pseudomonadota > Betaproteobacteria > Burkholderiales > Sphaerotilaceae > Roseateles > Mitsuaria sp. BK041. Next base: position 1,372,180 of record NZ_JACHYT010000001.1, read on the forward strand.
ATAGAGCCGGCGCCGCAGCTGGCGCACCGAGTTCGGTTGACCGAAGGGTCGCTCGCCGGTGGACAGGTGGTAGAGCATCACGCCCAGCGCGAACAGGTCGCTGCGCGGGTCGTTGCGCACGAACTGCACCTGCTCCGGCGACATGTAGGGCCCGGTGCCCATCGGCAGCGAGAACTCCTCCTCCAGCAGGTCGGGCAGGAAGTCGTGGCGCGACAGACCGAAGTCGACCAGCACCACGGTGCCGTCGGGCCGCAGCAGGATGTTGCTGGGCTTGATGTCCAGGTGCACCAGGTGCTGGCGGTGCAGGTCGGTCAGCGCATGCGCGACCTGGATGCCGATCTCCACGACCTCCACCAGCGGCAGCGGTGCCTGGTCCAGGCGCGGGCGCAGGCTCTCGGCCTCGATGCGCTCCATGACGATGTAGGCCTGCCGGCGCCAGTCGCCGCGCGCGACGAAACGCGGCACGTGCGGCCCCTTGAGCGCCGGCATGATCATCTGCTCGACCTCGAAGCCGACGATGCTGGCCGGGTCCTCGCCGCCCTTGATGCGGGGGACCTTCATGATCAGCGGGAAGTCCTCGCCGGGAGGCGCGTCCGCCGGGGACTGCCGCCGCACCTGCCAGAGGTTGGCCATGCCGCCCTGGTGCAACCGGGCCTCGAGCACGAAGCCGTCCAGCACCTGGCCGGGCTGCAGCGGCGCGGTGATCGGTGAAACCGGGGAGGGGGCAGGCGACGGGGCGGGCGGCAAGGTGGCGTCGTTCATCGATTCAGCGGCCGGCGACGAGGCGCTGGGCGAGGCGGTCCGCGAGGCCGGCGGGCAGGCCGGGCGCGGCGCGCAGCGCGGCCGCGGCGGCCTCGACATCGTAGGGGACGCGCTGGAAGCTGAGCTCCTCGCTGTCGTGGTCGAACAGCGCATAGGCCGCGGCCGGGTTGCCGTCGCGCGGCTGGCCGCAGGCGCCCGGGATGACCAGCCACTGCCGGTTGGGCAGCAGCGGGATCGGCACGCCCGGCTGGGGTCGGAAGTCGCCCGCCTTGCCGGTGCCCGACAGGTGGTAGAGCATCGGCTCGTGCATGTGGCCGCAGAAGGTGTAGCGGCACTCGGTCGCGTGCAGGCTGCGCATCGCCTCCAGCCGCCCTTGCACATAGGCGAAGCCGGCCGGGTCGAAGGCGTTGGCGTGCACGTAGAGGCAGTCGTCCTCTTCCTCGGCCATCGGCAGGCTGGCGAGGAAGGCCAACTGGTCCTCGGCCAGCCGCGCGCGCGTCCAGGCGATGGCGGCGCGCGCGTCCTCGTTCATCGTCGGACGCGGCCCCTGGGTGACGCCCAGGTCATGGTTGCCCGCGACGACGACCGCGCCCGCGGCGCGCAGCGCGCGGACCTGGTCCACCACCCAGCCGGGATCGCTGCCGTAGCCGACGTAATCGCCCAGGAGGGCGAAATGCCCCGCGCCTTGCCGCCGGGCGTGCTCGAGGACGGCCTCGAAAGCCTGGCGGTTGGCGTGCAGGTCGGAGATCAGAGCGGTTTTCATGAGCAGGCACAGGATGCCACGGACGGCTGACGCCAAGCTTCGCATGTTGGCGAGGACTGGGCGAGGACCGGGCGAGGACCGGGCGAGGGCCACCCTCATTGGAGCGCAAGGCGCGGGCCGGGGCTCCCCCGAACCGGAGGGCCGCCCCCAGACCGGAGGGGGTGTTCCCCCTTCGGATGGGCGATGAACAGCGGGAGGCGCGGGTTTCACGCGTTGTGGTGCGCCGGCGCTTTGCTACCCTGGACGGCGACATGGCGCGCTGCGGGGGCGGACGGCTCCGTCGCCAGCGGCAGCGCCGGCACGGGAGAAGACAAGATGACGACGTGGGGATTCGGGCGGCCGGACCGGCCCGCGCGCGGGCGCGCGGGGCCGGCGGCGATCGATCGCTGGACGCGTGCGCCCTGGCGTGTCGCGGGCTGGCTGCTCTGCGCACTGGGCCTGGTCGCCGGGACGGCGCGGGCCGACTGCACACGTCCGATCCGGGTGCCGGTGGCGCCCATCGGCATGAGCGTGGTGACCTCGGGCGGCGAGGTGAGCGGCGTCTTCCCGGAGCTGATGCGCAAGGTGGCCGCGGAGACCGGCTGCCAGTTCGAATTCACCGTCGTGCCGCGGGCGCGCGTCGAGGCGATGTTCGCCGCCAACGGCGCCGACGTCCTGGTGCCGGCGACCCGGACCTCCAAGCGCGACCTGCACGGCGACTTCATTCCGGTGATGAAGGCCCGGGCGCTGCTGATCTCGCTGGCCTCCGACCGCGCGCCGATCGAGAGTCTGGCCGAGCTGGCCGAGCGTCGCGAACTGCGCGTGGCGGTGGTGCGCGGTTTCGACTATGGCGAGCCCTACCTGGAGCTGCTCAGGACGCTCAAGGCGCAGCGCCGCCTGGTGGTCGAGGCCGATCCGGCGGCGGTCGTGCGCGCGCTGGAGCGCAGCCTGGCCGACGTCACGGTGATGGCGCCCTCGATCCTGGCGGGGACGCTGCTGCAGGAATCGCGCACGCGACCGCTGCTGGAGCGGCTGCGGCTGGAGCCGGTGACCGAGCTCACCTGGACCGACAGCGGGATCTACCTGTCGCGCCACCTCGTGGCGAAGGACCGCGAACTGCTCGCCGACGCGCTCGAGCGCAGCGCGCGTTCGGGCGCGGCCTGGAAGACCGTGCAGAAGCACTATCCGGCGGGCTCCTACGAGGAAGGGCTCAAGCCGCTCGCTGTCGCGAAGTAGCGCGGCCACGCCGCACGGAAAATGGCCCGCGCGAGGCGGGCCTGGTCGTGCCGGTGGACGCGTGGTCCGCCGCTCAGCCGATCCGGCCCAGCAGCAGGTACTCCATCAGCGCCTTCTGCACGTGCATGCGGTTCTCGGCCTCGTCCCAGACCACCGATTGCGGGCCGTCGATCACCTCGGCGGCGACCTCCTCGCCACGGTGCGCCGGCAGGCAGTGCATGAACAGCGCGTCGGGCTTGGCCACGGCCATCATGTCCGCGTCGACGCACCAGTCCGCGAAGGCGGCGCGGCGCGCCTCGTTCTCGGCCTCGTAGCCCATGCTGGTCCAGACGTCCGTGGTCACCAGGTCCGCGCCGCGGCAGGCTTCCTTGGGGTCCTGGAAGACCTTGTAGCAGCGGGTGTCCTTGATGCCGGCGACCGCGGGATCGATCTCGTAGCCGCTGGGCGTGCTCACGTGCACCGTGAAGCCCAGGATCTCCGCCGCCTGCAGCCAGGTGTTGGCCATGTTGTTGCCGTCGCCGACCCAGGCCACCACGCGTCCCTTGAGGCAGTCCATGTCGATCGCGCCGCGGCGGTCCATGCCGCGCTGCTCGATGAAGGTGAACAGGTCCGCCAGGATCTGGCAGGGGTGGTACTCGTTGGTCAGGCCGTTGATCACCGGCACCCGCGAGTGCGCCGCGAAGCGCTCGAGCTTGGTCTGCTCGTAGGTGCGGATCATCACGATGTCGACCATGCGGCTGATCACGCGGGCGCTGTCCTCGATCGGCTCGGCGCGGCCCAGCTGGCTGTCGCCGGTGGTCAGGTGCACCACCGAGCCACCCATCTGGTACATGCCCGCCTCGAAGCTGACGCGGGTCCGCGTCGAGGCCTTCTCGAAGATCATCGCCAGGGTGCGATCCTGCAGCGGCTGGTACTTCTCGTAGTTCTTGAAGCGCCGCTTGATGATCGCGGCGCGGTCGAACAGGTGGGCGTACTCTTCCGCGCGCAGATCCTTGAACTGCAGGTAGTGACGCATGAGGCGGTCTCCCGGCTTCATGGCGTCGTCGCCGGCGCGGCCAGGAAGGCCTTCACCAGCGGCACCAGGCGCGCCGCGATCTCCGCGGCCTCGGCGCTGGACAGGATCAGCGGCGGCACCAGGCGGATGACCTTGTCGGCCGTCACGCTCAGCAGCAGGCCCGCGTCCATGGCCTGCGTCAGCAGCACGCCGCAGGGGCGGTCCAGCTCGATGCCCAGCATCAGGCCCTGGCCGCGCACCTCGACGACGCCGGGCAGGCCCGCCAGGCCATGCTCGATCGCCGCCTTCAGCTCGGCGCCGACGGTCGCGGCGTTGGCCAGCAGGCCGTCGGCCTCCATCACCGCCAGGGTCTCGACGCCGGCCCGCATCGCCAGCGGATTGCCGCCGAAGGTGGTGCCGTGGTTGCCCGGTCCGAAGACCTTGGCGGCCTTGTCGCCGCACACCACCGCGCCGATCGGCACGCCCGAGCCCAGGCCCTTGGCCAGCGGCATCACGTCCGGCACGATGCCGGCCCACTGGTGCGCGAACCACTTGCCGGTGCGGCCGATGCCGCACTGCACCTCGTCCAGCATCAGCAGCAGGTCATGCTCGTCGCAGAGCTTGCGCAGGTCCTTCAGGAAGTCGACGCGCGCGGCGTTGATGCCGCCTTCGCCCTGGATGGTCTCCAGGAAGATCGCGGTCACGCCGGGATGCGCGGCGAGCGCCTGGCGCAGCGCCTCGATGTCGTTCAGCGGCACGCGGACGAAGCCCGGCACCAGCGGGCCGAAGCCGGCCTGGACCTTGGGATTGCCCGTGGCCGACAGCGTCGCGATCGAGCGGCCATGGAAGGCCTTCTCGAACACGATCACCTCGGGATTGGCGTTGCCGCGGTCATGGCCGTACTTGCGCGCGATCTTGAGCGCAGCCTCGTTGGCCTCCAGGCCCGAGTTGCAGAAGAACACGTTGGTCAGGCCCGACAGCGCGCAGAGCCTGGCCGCGAGCTGCTCCTGCAGCGGGACGTGGTAGTAGTTGCTGGTGTGGATCAGCTTGCCCACCTGGTCCCGCAGCGCCGCCACCAGCCTCGGATGGTTGTGTCCGAGGGTGTTGACGGCGATCCCGCCCAGGCCGTCCAGGTATCGTCGGCCGGCCGTGTCCCACACCCAGGCGCCTTCGCCGTGCGACAGGGCAATCGGCAGGCGGCCGTAGGTTTGCATCACATGGGGTTCGGTCGGGGCGGCGAACGAGGAGTCCGGGGCGTTCATCAAGTCTCCAGGAAGTAGGAGGGGCAGGGGAAAGCGGCCGATTCTACGGGTCGACCCTGGCGGGTGAGGAGATTCCTCCTGGACAGCGTCGGCAGGCCGGCTGACCAATGGGCGAGCAGAAGGCCATGTGTGCTGCGGCGCAACACATCCGAGGCACAATAGCGGTTTTGCCTGCCGCGGTTGACCCTCGTCAAAGGAGTGCCGCAGCCGCCGCGGGCCGGGACGCAGACCGAGTAGCCAATGACTGAGCAGCCCAAGCCGCGAGAAGTGTTCATCCAGGGGATCACCACGGATGGTCGCACCTTCCGCCCGAGCGACTGGGCCGAACGTCTGGCTGGCGCCATGTCCTGCTTTCGGCCCGGCGGCACCCGCAGCGGCCGAGACGCCTACCTCGGTTATTCCCCCTACTGCGTGCCGCGCGTCGTCAACGGCGTGAAGTGCGTGATCGTCAACGAGGCGCTGAAGTCGGTCGAGCCGATGGCCTGGGACTTCGTCATGAACTTCGCCCGCGACAACAAGCTGCAGGTCGTCGACGCCTGCCTGCTGCCCGACGGGCGCGAGTCCGGCAAGGCCTGAGCGACGGCCCCTCCCCGGGAGGGTGAAGGCCCGGCCCGATCGGGCCATCGTCAGCGCGCCCCTCCTCGCCTACGCTGCCGGGTTCCCCGCGACCCTTAGCCTGAGCGCCCGGACATGGCCGTCCTTCCCACCGACGCGGCCCCGCGGGCCGCGGCCGCCCTGCCGGAACTGCAGGAGTTGCTGCGCCTGATCGATCAGGGGGGATCGATGCTGCAGGCCCGCGAGTTGGCGAGCGTCGCCACCTCCGCCGGCGCGCTGCCGGTGATCGGCGTGACCCTGGGCAACCCCGATCCGTCGGTCCCTGCGCTCGGGTTCATCGGCGGTGTTCATGGGCTGGAGCGCATCGGCGCGCAGGTGGTGCTGGCTTACCTCGGCAGCCTGGTGCGCCGGCTGCGCTGGGATTTGAGCCTGCACCAGCAGCTCGAGTCGCTGCGGCTGGTGTTCCTCCCCGTGGTCAATCCGGGCGGCGTCCAGGCCGGCACGCGCGCGAACCCGCGAGGCGTGGACCTGATGCGCAACGCGCCGCAGGACGCCGACCGCGGCGTGCCCTTCCTGATCGGCGGGCATCGCCTGACCCGGCAACTGCCGTACTTCCGCGGCCCGGGCGGCGCGCCGATGGAGGCGGAGAGCGAGGCCCTGTGCCGCTTCGTCCGCGAGGAGCTGCTGGGGCGGCCGGTCGCGGTGTCCATCGACTTCCACAGCGGCTTCGGCCTGCGCGACCGCATCTGGTTCCCGTACGCGCGCACGCGCCGGCCGATGCGCCACCTCGCGGAGATTCATGCGCTGTGCGAGGTGCTCGATCAATGCCTGTCCCCGCATCCCTACGTGATGGAGCCGCAGAGCCGGCATTACCTGACCCATGGCGACCTGTGGGACCACCTGTACGACGAGGCGCTCTCCCTTGATCGGGGGATCTTCCTGCCGATGACGCTCGAAATGGGGTCATGGCTGTGGGTCAAGAAAAATCCGCGCCAGCTACTCTCCCGGCACGGCATGTTCAACCCGCTGATCGAACATCGACAGCAACGGGTCTTGCGCCGGCACATGGCTTGGATGGATTTCATGACTCGCGCGACGCAGAGCGCGTTCCGGTGGCTGCCGGGGCCGGACACACGAATCGATCACGGGGAGCAGGCGTTGATCCGCTGGTATCGGAGGACGGTCCGATGAGCATGCACACCTGGGTGCTGCTGCGTGGCCTGACACGCGAGAGCGGCCATTGGGGCGACTTTCCGGCGCGCCTGCAGCGGGCGTTGCTGGTGCAGCAGCCCGATGCGCGACTGGAGTTGCTGGACCTGCCCGGCAATGGCGACAAGCACCGGCAGAGCAGTCCCACCCATGTGGACGCGATGATGGAGGCCTGCCGCGCGGAACTGCGCCGGCGCGGCGTGCCGCCGCCGTACCAGGTGCTGGCGATGTCGCTGGGCGCGATGGTCGCCAGCGAGTGGGCGGCGCGGCATCCGGGCGAGCTCGACGGCGTCGTGCTGATCAACACGAGCCTGCGTCCGTTCAGCGCCTTCTTCCGGCGGCTGCGGCCGTCGAACTACTGGTCCTTGCTGATGCTGAGCCTGACGCGGCTGAGCCTGCGCCGGCGCGAGGCCAAGGTCCTGCAGATGACGACGCGGCTGCAGCGCCAGCCCGACCGGGTGATTGATGACTGGGTCTCGATCCAGCGACGGCGCCCGGTGCGCCGTCGCAACGCGCTGCGCCAGCTGCTGGCGGCAGCGCGCTACAGAGCCAGCCTGGCCAAGCCCGAGCCGCCGATGCTGCTGCTGTGCAGCCAGGGTGATTCGCTGGTGGACTGGCGCTGCTCGCAGGCCATCAGCCGCGCCTGGGGGGCGCCGCTGCGGCTGCACAAGCACGCCGGCCACGACCTGCCGTTGGATGACGGAGACTGGGTGGCGCGCAACGTCGTGGACTGGCTCCACGTGCGCGAGGTGGTCGGCCAGATCACCACCCCCATGCCGCTCTGATGCGGGAACGAAAAAGCCCGCCGAAGGCGGGCTTTGTTCGTGCACCAGAGCTGGAACTTGGTTATCAGGCGGCCAGCGCCTTGATCTTGGCGGACAGGCGGCTCTTGTGACGAGCAGCCTTGTTCTTGTGGAAGATGCCCTTGTCGGCGACCGAATCGATCACGGGCTGGGCGGTCTTGAACAGGTCGGCGGCCTTGGCCTTGTCGCCAGTGACGATCGCCTTTTGCACGTTCTTGATGACCGTGCGGAACTTCGAACGCAGCGCCGAGTTGGCGGCGTTCAGCTTGACGTCTTGACGTGCGCGCTTGCGGCCCGAGGCCAGACGCACGGTTTTCTTCTTGGCTTTGGAAGAGCTTGCCATTGTCTTATGGGTCCAGTTGGTGCAAAGACGGCGAGTATAGCAGCCAGGAATGGAAAAACCAAATCCGCGGCATTGCGCCTGAGCAGGACACCCATAATGCGCGGTCGCCCGCCGGGCACCCCCGCGCCTTTGCGCTCCGCCGCGCCGCTCCCCGCATGAATCTGCTCCGCACCGCCTCCGTCGTCTCGATCTTCACGCTGTTGTCCCGCATCACCGGGCTGGTCCGCGAGCAGATGGTGGCCGGCCTGTTCGGCGCGAACGCGATGACCGACGCCTACAACGTCGCCTTCCGCATTCCCAACATGCTGCGGCGTCTGTTCGCCGAAGGCGCGTTCTCGCAGGCCTTCGTGCCGGCGCTGGCCGCGGCCCGCGCCAGGGACGGCGATGACGCCACCCGGCACCTGATCGACGCCGTCGCGACGGTGCTGCTGTGGGCGCTGCTGGTGACCTGCGTGCTGGGCGTGGTCGGCGCGCCGGTGCTGGTGTGGGCGCTCGGCGCGGGACTGTCCGCGCCCGCCCACGAGGCGGCCGTCGTGATGACGCGCTGGATGTTCCCCTACATCGGCTTCATGTCGCTGGTGGCGCTGTCGGCAGGCATCCTGAACACATGGAAGCGCTTCGTCGTGCCCGCGGTCACGCCGGTGCTGCTGAACCTGGCCTCGCTCGCCTGCGGCTACGGGCTGGCGCCGGTGCTGGAGCGCCATGGCTACGCGCCGATCTATTCGCTGGCGGTGGGCGTGATGGTGGGCGGCCTGCTGCAGCTCGCGCTGCAGGTGCCGGCGCTGGCGAAGATCGGACTGATGCCGCGTTTCGCGCTGGGCCTGTCCGGCCTGCGCCGCGCCGCCGCGGACGAGGGCGTGCGCCAGGTCTTGCGCAAGATGGGGCCGGCGCTGCTGGGCGTCGGCGTGGCGCAGCTTTCGCTGCTGATCAACACGCAGATCGCGATCGCGGTGGGCGAGGGCGCCGCATCCTGGCTGACGTACGCGGACCGGCTGATGGAATTCCCGATCGCGCTGCTCGGCGTCGCGCTGGGCGTGGTGCTGACGCCGCAACTGGCCGCCAGCACCGCCAAGGGCGAGACCGAGAAGTACTCGGGCCTGCTCGACTGGGGCCTGCGCCTGACGCTGCTGCTGGCGCTGCCCTGCGCGGTCGCGCTGGTGGTCTTCGCCGAGCCGCTGGTGGCGGTGCTCTATCAGCGCGGCGCCTTCCGGGCCGCCGACGTCACCAGCACCGCCCACGCGGTCATGGGCTACGGGCTCGGGCTGATGGGGCTGGTGTCGATCAAGGTGCTGGCGCCCGGCTTCTACGCGCGCCAGGACATGCGCACGCCGGTGCGCATCGCCGTCGGCGTGCTGGTGCTGACGCAGCTCTTCAACGCGATCTTCGTCTTCGGCTTGCAGATCGGCGTCGCCGGTCTGTCGCTGTCGATCGGCCTGGGGGCGGTGGTCAACGCGCTGCTGCTGCTGCGCGGGCTGCGCCGGCTGGGTACCTACACGCCGGAAGCCGGCTGGGCGCTGTTCCTGCTGCGCGTGCTGATCGCCAGCGCGGCGATGGGCGCGCTGCAGTGGTGGCTGGCCGGGCACTTCGCCTGGGTCGGCGGCAAGGGCTTCCACTTCGAGCTGGCGCGCGCCGGGTGGATGGCGTTGAGCCTCGGGGCGTCGGCCTTGCTGTATTTCGGCGTGCTGCTGTTGCTGGGCGTGAAGCTGCGCCACTTCGCGCGGCGGGCCTGATCGCCGGGCGCGAGTTTCCGGACCCGGGAACCGCGCCGATGACGCCGCCAGGCCAGGGCGTAGACTCGGGCGCATGAGTTCGCCCCTGCAGTGGACGGTGCCGTCGGCGCTGGACTATTTCTCGACGCTGGTTGCCGACGACGACACGCTGAACCTGGCCGAAGCCGCCGCCGCGATCGCGCTGGACGACGTCCCCCGGCTGGACGTGCAGCAGGTGATGGCGGAGCTGGACCGGCTCGGCGAGCGGCTGCGCCAGCGCCTGCCGGCCGACGCGCCGCCGAGCCACCGGCTCCGGATGCTCAACCAGTACTTCCATGGCGAGCTCGGCTTCGCGGGCAACGTCAACGACTACTACGCGATCGGCAACAGCTACCTGCACCAGGTGCTGGCGACGCGGCGCGGCATCCCGATCACGCTGGCGATCATCTACATGGAGCTGGCGGCCCATGTCGGCCTGCGGGTCAAGGGCGTCAGCTTCCCGGGGCACTTCCTGATGAAGCTGCGGCTGCCGCAGGGCGAGGTCGTGCTGGACCCGTTCAGCGGGCGCTCGCTGGGGCGCGGCGAGCTCGACGAGTTCCTCAGCCCCTGGCGCGAGCGCGCCGGGCTGATGCCGCAGGAGCCGATGTCGCTGGATGCCTTCCTGGGGACCGCGTCGCCGCGCCAGATCCTGGCGCGCATGCTGCGCAACCTCAAGCAGATCCACATGGACCGGCAGGACCTGCCCCGGCTGCTGGCCGTGCAGCGCAAGCTGGTGGCGCTGCTGCCGGGGGACCGCGTCGAGCAGGTCGAGCTGGAGCAGTGCCTGCAGCAGATCCGCGACGGCGAAGGCGGGCCGGCGACCTTCCACTGAGGCCCGGTTTCCCTGCCCGTCCTTCGCCGTCCCCCACCTCCGGGTGGTCAGCGGGGCGGGAGGGTGGGAGGCGCCGCTTAGAATCGCGCTCCTTGAGGGCCGGGGCCTGGCATCGCCGCCGGGTCTCCCTCCATCCAACGCTGAAGTGGTTTGAAGCAGATCCCGCTGTCGCTCGGTCCCGAGCCCGACTACACCTTTGACACGCTCCTCACCGGCGCCAACACTGCGGCCCTCACGCACGTGCTGGGGCTGGGCGCGGGTTCGCCGCCGGTCTTCCTGTGGGGGCCGCCGGGCAGCGGCAAGACGCACCTGCTGCGCGCGCTCGCCCAGCACTGGCAGCACGCCGGCGCGCAGGTCGGCTGGTACGACGCCGACACGCCGCTGCCCTGGGAGCTGCCCACCCATCCCAGCCTGCTGCTGCTCGACGACACGCAGCGCTTCGACGACGGCCGGCAGCATGCGGCCTTCGCGCTGTTCGTCGAGGCCGCGACGTTGGGGCTGGCGGTGGTCTCGACCGGCACCGCGCCGCCGGTGGACCTCGCGCTGCGCGAGGACCTGCGCACGCGCCTGGGCTGGGGCCCGACCTTCGCGCTGGTGCCGCTGTCCGAGGCCGAGGTGCGCGCCGTGCTGCGCCGCGAGGCCGACCGCCGCGGTATCGCGCTGACCGACGACGTCATCGACTACCTGCTCACCCGCTACGCCCGCGACCTCAAGCACCTGATGACGCTGCTCGACGGGCTGGACGAATTCGCCCTGGCCAGCAAGCGGGCCGTCACCGTGCCGCTGCTGCGCCAGATGCTCGCCGACCAGGGCGCGCCCGCCTGAGGCGCGTCGTGCCGCTGGTTGCAACGATTTCAAGGTTTTTCAAGGACATCACGTGGACCTGACCCTGTTCGACCTGGACGGCACCCTGATCCCGCAGGACTCGGATCACGCCTTCGGCGCCTACATGGTGGAGATCGGCTGGGCCGACGGCGCCGCCTGGGCGGCCCGCAACGACGAGTTCTACGCGCAGTACCAGCGCGGCGAGCTCGACCTGGACGAATACGTCGAGTTCGCCACCTCCGTCTGGCGCGCCCGTCCGCTGGCCGAGGCCGAGGCCGCCCGCGCCGAATTCATGAGCCGGGTCGTCGCGCCGATGTTGCGCGACAATGCGCGCGCACTGGTGCAGCGCCACCTGGATGCCGGGGATCTCGTGGTCGTGGTGACCGCGACCAATGAATTCGTGACCGCGCCGATCGCCCAGGCCTTCGGCATCGACCACCTGATCGCCGTGCAGCTGGAACGCGACGCGGCCGGCGCGTTCACCGGTCGCGTGCGCGGCACCCCGTCCTTCCAGGCGGGCAAGATCGTGCGCGTGAACGAGTGGCTGGCCGCGCAGGGCCGGCGCTGGGAGGATTTCGAGCGCGTGCATTTCTACAGCGACTCGATGAACGACCTGCCGCTGCTGGAGCGGGTCAGCCATCCGGTGGCGACCAATCCCACCGCGGCCCTCGAGACGCTGGCGCGCGAGCGCGGCTGGCCGATATTGAAGCTGTTCGAATGATTAAAAAACTGATCAACAAGCTGTTGGGCAAGCCCGAGGGGACCGCCACGCCGCTGGGCAAGCGGGTGGAAATCGCCGCCGAGGAGCACCGCATCGATCCGGCGCTGCTGGACGAGCGCGGCGTCAAGGTCGTCAAGGGGCTGACCGACGCGGGCTTCGAGGCCTACATCGTCGGCGGCGCCGTGCGCGACCTGCTGCTGGGACGCCGGCCCAAGGACTTCGACGTCGCCACCGACGCCACCCCGGAACAGGTCAAGAACCAGTTCCGCCGCGCCTTCATCATCGGCCGGCGCTTCCGCATCGTCCACGTGGTCTACGGCCGCGGCCGCGAGCACGAGGTCATCGAGGTCTCGACCTTCCGGGCGCTGCTCAAGGAGGACGATGCCGAGCAGGTGCAGGGCAACGAGAAGACGTCCAAGAGCGCGCTGGACGGCAAGTCGCACGTCGTCGACGCGTCCGGCCGGGTGCTGCGCGACAACGTCTGGGGCCCGCAGATCGAGGACGCCGCGCGCCGCGACTTCACCGTCAACGCGATGTACTACGACCCGCAGCGCGAGCTGGTGGTGGACTACCACGGCGGCCTGGCCGACGCGCGCAAGAAGGTGCTGCGCATGATCGGCGACCCCGAGACCCGCTACCGCGAGGACCCGGTGCGCATCCTGCGCGCGGTGCGCTTCGCCGCCAAGCTGGGGTTCACGATCGAGCCCAAGACGCGCGCGCCGATCGTGGCGATGGGGCCGCTGCTCGCGAACGTGCCGCTGTCGCGGATGTTCGACGAGATGATCAAGCTGCTGCAGACCGGCCACGCGCTGGCCAGCATCGAGGAACTGCGCAAGCAGGGCCTGGCGCGCGGCGTGTTCCCGATCCTGGACGCGGTGCTGGACAAGGACGGCGCGCTGCCCGACAACGTGCACGGCAAGTTCGTCCGGCTGGCGCTGGAGGACACCGACAAGCGGGTGGCCGAGGGCCGCTCGGTGGCGCCGAGCTTCATGCTCGCCTGCATGCTGTGGGGCGAGGTCCAGCAGCGCTGGCAGCGCCTGATCGACGGCGGCGAAGGGGCGGTGCCCGCGCTGCAGCAGGCCATCGACCTGGTCTTCGACGCGCGCGTGGGCGACATCTCCGGCCGCGGCAAGCTGGCCGCGGACATGCGCGAGATCTGGATGATGCAGCCGCGCTTCGAGCGCCGCACCGGCAGCGGGCCGCACCGCCTGATCGAGCAGCCGCGCTACCGCGCCGGCTTCGACTTCCTGGCGCTGCGCGCCGAGGCGGGCGAGATCGATCCGGCGCTGGCCGACTGGTGGGAGGACTTCGCGCTGGGCAGCGAGGACGACCGCCGCGCGCTGCTCGATCAGGCGCGCGAGACGCAGCGCCAGACCGGTCCGCGCAGCAAGCCCAAGGCGGGCGGCGGACGGGTGCATTCGGTGCCGCGCGGTTCGGTGGCGGCCGGCAACGTGCCGGCGGTGCCGGTGGCCGGTGAATCGGCCGCGGCCTTGCCCATCGATCCCGAGGCGATGGACGGGGAGGGCGGCGCGGCCCATCCGGCCAAGAAGCGCCGCCGTCGTCGCAAGCCGAAGTCGGCGGGTGCCGGCGAAGCGTCGAGCGCCGCGCCGGCGTCCTCCGCCGACGAATGATCACGGCCTACGTCGGCCTGGGCGCCAACCTCGGCGACCTGCGGCGCACGCTGGAGGCGGCGCTGGCCGACCTCGCCGACCTGAAGGACCTGAGCGTCGAGGCCGTCTCCGGCGCCTGGCGCAGCGCGCCGGTCGGCTGCGAAGGGCCCGACTATCTCAATGCGGTCGCGCGCGTGCGCACCGGCCTGGCCCCGCTGGCCCTGCTCGAGGCGCTTCAGGCGATCGAACAGCGCCACGGGCGCGAGCGGCCCTATGTCAACGCGCCGCGCACGCTCGACCTCGACCTGCTCCTCTACGGCGACGAGACCCTCGCACTCGAACGCCTGACCGTGCCCCATCCGAGGCTGCATCAGCGCGCCTTCGTCCTCAAGCCCTTGCTGGAGCTCGATCCGGCGTTGAGTGCGCCGGGACTGGGCGATCTGCGGAGCCATCTACCCGGCGTCGCCGACCAGGCGATCGAACGCGAGGACGAGCCGTTGCGCCGGCCCCATGGCCCGTTCGGGCCCCAGGCCGCTACACTTGCCGGTTTTCCGTGACACGGAAATGAACCATTTGTGACGATCCGGCGTGGATCGCACCGCGCGGAGCCTCCCCATGTTTTTCGGCAAGCTGCTGCCCCGTGAGGGCAATTTTTTTGAACTGTTCAATGAGCACGGCACGCAGATCGTGGAAGGCGCCCGCGCCTTCATGCTCATGATCCAGAACTACAACGACCTGACGCTGCGCGAGAAGTACGCCGCCGAGGTCGACAAGGCCGAGCACCACGCCGACCGCATCACCGCCGAGGTGAACCGGCTGCTGCACCGGACCTTCATCACGCCGATCGACCGCGAGCAGATCCACGGCCTGATCAACGCGATGGACGACATCCTGGACCTGCTGCAGGACTCCAGCGAAACCATGCAGCTCTACGACGTGCGCTCCATCCCCGACGAAGTGCTGCGCCTGGGCGAGCTCTCGGCCAAGTGCTGCGAGCGCGTCAAGCATGCCGTCACGCTGCTGCCCAAGCTCAGCGAGCCGCACACCGCCGAGGCCGCCATCAAGGCCTGCGAGGAGATCGACAAGCTCGAGTCCGATGCCGACCGCGTGATGCGCGCCGCGATGTCCAAGCTGTTCCGCGAGCAGGAGGACGTGCGCGAGCTGATCAAGCTCAAGGCCATCTACGAGCAGCTGGAGTCGATCTCCGACCGCTGCGAGGACGTGGCCAACCTGATCGAGGGCATCGTCCTCGAGAACTCCTGATCCGATAGCGGAGCGTCTGCTATGGGAACGATGCAGGTGGCCTTCTGGGTCGTGGCCATGCTGGTGGTGCTGGCCATCGCCTTCGACTTCATGAACGGCTTCCACGATGCGGCCAACTCGATCGCGACGGTCGTCTCGACCGGCGTGCTCAAGCCGCAGCAGGCCGTGCTGTTCGCGGCCTTCTTCAACGTGATCGCGGTGCTGTTCTTCGAGCTGAAGGTGGCGGCGACGATCGGCAAGGGCTCGATCGACGCGGGCATCGTCGATCACCATGTGATCTTCGGCGCGTTGATCGGTGCGATCGCGTGGAACGTGATCACCTGGTTCTACGGCATCCCGTCGAGCTCCTCGCACGCGCTGATCGGCGGCCTGGTGGGCGCGGCGATCGCGAAGGCGGGCACCAAGGGGCTGATCATGAGCGGCATCGGCAAGACGGTGCTGTTCATCTTCGTGTCGCCGCTGCTGGGCTTCCTGCTCGGCTCCTTGCTGATGGTGGCGGTGGCCTGGCTGTTCCGCCGCAGCTCGCCGCTACGCGTGGACAACTGGTTCAGACGGCTGCAGCTGGTCTCGGCCGGCCTGTACAGCCTGGGTCACGGCGGCAACGACGCGCAAAAGACGATCGGCCTGATCTGGATGCTGCTGATCGCGTCGGGCTACGCGGGTGCTGGCGAGCACTCGCCGCCAACCTGGGTGATCGTCGTCTGCTACCTGGCCATCGGCCTGGGGACCATGTTCGGCGGCTGGCGCATCGTCCGCACGATGGGGCAGAAGATCACCAAGCTCAAGCCGGTGGGTGGCTTCTGCGCGGAAACCGGCGGAGCGATCACGCTGTTCCTGGCCACCGCGCTGGGCATCCCGGTGTCGACGACGCACACGATCACCGGCGCCATCGTCGGCGTGGGCTCGACGCAGCGCGCGTCGTCGGTGCGCTGGGGCGTGGCCGGCAACATCGTCTGGGCCTGGATCTTCACGATCCCGGCGTCGGCCTTCATCGGCGGACTGTTCTACTGGATCAGCTTCACGCTGTTCTGAGCGGGCTGGGGCGGGCTGCGCTCGCGGGCGGCTACTGGCTGATCTCGCGGGCGGCTTCGACCTGGGATTCGAAATAGCGCTGCGCCGAGAACGCGATGGTCGCCATCAGGCAGGCGCCGCCCACCATCAGGCAGGCGATGACGCCGAGGATCGGCAACCAGCCGGTCTTGCGCACCGGCTGGCCCGGATTGAAGCGCTCGGCCCAGCGCTCGTCCGGCATCAGGCCGTAGACGATGCCGGCCAGCATGCTCTGCGCCAGCATCAGCCCCAGCAGCGGAATCAGGAACCAGGCCACGACGTCGTCCTGGCCCAGGGTGTCCATCCGGTGGATGCCATACAGCCCCAGCAGCGTCGGCAGCGGGTGCAACCAGCCCAGCCGGTCGCCGAAGCCGTGGAGATAGAAGCGGTGCGCCCCGAGGCTGCCAAGCGCGAAGCTCAGCCAGGTGGCCACGGTCTTGGACTTGGCGTCCGCGCCGCCGCCGTCGGTCGGGGCGAGGGCGCTCATGCGGCGGGCGTCGGGTCCGGGGTGGCCGGCGAGGTCGCCGGGGCGGCGCCGGTGGGCGAGCTGGTGTCGCCCTGGCCCAACTGACGCTGCATCAGCACCACGTCCAGCCACTTGCCGAACTTCCATCCGGCGGCCTTCATGATGCCGACATCCTCGAAGCCATGGCTGCGGTGGACGCCGATGGAGCCCAGGTTCTGCGAATCGCCGATGACGGCGATCATCTGCCGCGCGCCGGCGGCTTCGCAGCGCGCGATCAACTCCGCCAGCAGCAGCCGGCCGACGCCTTGTCCCTGCGCCTGCGGCGCGAGGTAGATCGAGTCCTCGACGAAATAGCGATAGGCCAGCCGCGGGCGGAAATAGTTGGCATACGCGTAGCCGAGCACCTGTCCTTCACGCTCCGCGACCAGGTAGGGCAGGCTGCGGCTGAGCACCTCGGTCCGGCGGCGGGCCATCTCGGCGCGATCGGGGACCTCGGTCTCGAAAGTGCCAGTGCCGTGCAGCACCGCGTGTTCGTAGATCTGCTGGATCGCGGCGATGTCGCCTTCCAGGCTGGGGCGGATCAGGAGCGGGGAGGAACTGCTGGTGGTTGTCGTCATTGGGAGAGGAGGACAAAGCGTCAAGAGCGAGTTTATAATGCCGGGTTTTGGCGCTGGCCCCTGGGTGTGGCTGTCACGCTTCGAAGCTTCCTGATCCGGGGCTGAGGGGGCGAAGGACGGACCGGGGGCGTATCTACGGTGCCAGCTGCCGACCTGTCCCGGGGACTCGATGCGCGACACACGCGCTCCCCGCACGGAACGGTCGGTTCATTGTCTGCTTGCCCCTGTGTGTCTCCCTGGTGCGGTGGAACGCTCAAAACCTGAAGGATAGATCATGGTCGTGATTCGACTCTCCCGCGGTGGCTCCAAGAAGCGTCCGTTCTACAACATCGTCGTGACCGACAGCCGCAACCGCCGCGACGGCCGCTTCATCGAGCGCGTCGGCTTCTACAACCCGGTCGCCTCCGGCAATGCCGAAGGCCTGCGCGTCTCGCAAGACCGCGTGTCGTACTGGGTGGGCGTGGGCGCCCAGCTGTCGCCGGCCGTCGCCCGCCTGGTCGATGTGTCCAAGAAGGCTGCCGCTCCGGCCGCCGCTGCTGCCTGATCCTCGGATCGCAGTGATGAAGCAGGCGCCTGACGACGTGATCGAGTCCTCCCCGGCCTTTCCGGAAGACGCCATCGAAGTCGGGCGCGTGCTGGACGCCTGGGGCATCAAGGGCTGGCTGAAGATCCTCAGCCACTCCGCCGATGCCCAGGCGCTCTTCGCCTCTCGCCGCTGGTTCCTGAAGCCCAGCGAGAAGGCCCTGCCGGGCAAGCCGCATGTCGTGCCGCCCGTGCTCAAGATCCTGGCTGTCCGCGACCACGCGGACGGCATCGTCGCCCAGGTGGAAGGCGTGGCCGACCGCAACGGCGCCGAAGCGCTCAAGGGCGCCCGCATCTTCGTCTCGCGCAGCGTGTTCCCCGAGACGGACGACGGCGAGTTCTACTGGGTCGACCTGATCGGCATGTCGGTCGTCAACAAGGACGGCACGACGCTGGGCGAGGTGATCGACCTGATCGACACCGGCCCCCACTGCGTGCTGCGCATCCTGCCCGCCGGCAAGACCGCACCGGTCAAGCCCGATGAAGAGATCCTGATCCCGTTCGTGAACGCCTATGTCGGCGACGTCGACAAGGCCGCGCGGGTCATCCCGGTCGACTGGGACCTCGACTACTGAAGCCGCGGGCCTGACTGCCCATGCGCTTCGACGTTCTCACCCTGTTCCCCGAACTCTTCGACCCCTTCCTGCGGGTCGGCGTGACGCGTCGCGCCTATGAGAGCCGGCAGGTCGACGTGCGTCTGTGGCAGATGCGCGATTACGCCGAGGACAACTACCGCCGCGTCGACGACCGCCCGTTCGGCGGCGGTCCCGGCATGGTGATGCTGGCCGCGCCGCTGGAGCGCGCGCTGGCTGCCGTGAAGGCCGATCGTGCCACCACCCATCCGGGCGTGCCCGCGGTGATCCATTTCAGCCCGACCGGCCGCCGGCTCGACCAGGCGCTGGCGCGCGAGTTGGCCGTGGGCGAGGGCGCCATCCTGCTGTGCGGCCGCTACGAAGGCATCGATCAGCGCGTGCTGGACCGCCACGTGACGATGGAGATCAGCCTGGGTGACTTCGTGCTGTCGGGCGGCGAACTGCCGGCGATCGCGATGCTGGACGCCATCGCCCGCTTGCAGGACGGCGTGCTCAACGATGCCGCCTCGCACCAGCAGGACAGCTTCTCCGACGGCCTGCTGGACTGCCCGCACTTCAGCCGCCCCGAGGTCCTGGAGACGCCCGAAGGACCGTTGCCGGTGCCGCCGGTGCTGCTGTCCGGCCACCATGCCGAGATCGCGCGCTGGCGCCGCGAGCAATCGCTGGCGCTGACCCTGGCGCGTCGCCCGGAGCTGATCGAGGCCGCGCGCCGCGACGGTCGGCTCGACAAGAAGGACGAGAAATTCCTCGCCTCGCTCGCCGGTGGGACGGCTGTCAGGCCGCACAAAGTTTGACGGTCGCCCGCCCACGTCTATAATCGCCGGTTTTGCCGATCCTCTACCGGGCTGATGGGGCAAGGGCAGTACAGGACCAAGGGAAACCAGGGTCCAGGGTGCTGTTGGTTGAATCCCCACGCGGGCGGCGCCGAAGAAGTCTTTCGATGGCGGCCAGTCCTGGAATCATCCTGATTCGCGCCGGCACGATCACCAGGAGATCCTCGTGAATCTGATCCAGACCCTCGAGCAAGAAGAAATTGCTCGCCTGAACAAGACCATCCCCGCGTTCGCCCCCGGCGACACCGTGATCGTCAACGTGAACGTCGTCGAAGGCACCCGCAAGCGCGTGCAGGCCTACGAAGGCGTGGTCATCGCCCGCCGCAACCGCGGTCTGAACTCCAACTTCATCGTCCGCAAGATCTCGAGCGGCGAAGGCGTGGAGCGTACCTTCCAGCTGTACAGCCCCCTGATCGCCTCGATCGAGGTGAAGCGCCGCGGCGACGTCCGTCGCGCCAAGCTGTACTACCTGCGTGAGCGTTCGGGCAAGTCGGCGCGCATCAAGGAAAAGCTGTCCTTCAAGGCAGCCGAGTAATCCTTCGGCGCACGCCCCCTCAAAGCCGCTCCAAGGCCCTGCCCGGAGCGGCTTTGTCGTTTCTGGCGTCCAATCGGGGCTTCGCGCCCCGGGCGCCCACGAACAAGTCCGGCTCACCGGACGATCCCGCCGCATGTCGACGCCTTCCCCCAGCCGTTCCGCCATCAAGGATCCCCGCGTCGTTCCCGTCGCCGGCACCGATGCCCACCTGCCGGCCGTTCCGCCGGAGCGCCTGACCCCCGCCTGGCTGCGCCAGCGCTTCCTTCACCCGCCCGACATCGATCCGGAGATTCCCGGCGACGGCGGCATCTTCCCCGGCCGCATCACGACTCAGGCGGCGGTGCTGGTGCCGCTGGTCCAGCGGGCGTCCGGCCTGCAGGTGCTGCTGACGCAGCGCACCGCGCACCTGCGCGACCACGCCGGCCAGGTGAGCTTCCCCGGCGGCCGCGCCGAGCCCGAGGACGGCTCGCCCGAGCGCACCGCGCTGCGCGAGGCGCAGGAGGAGATCGGCCTGGACGAGCACCACGTCGACCTGATCGGCCAGTTGCCGGTCTACCGCACGGTGACCGCCTACGAGGTCACCCCGGTGGTCGCGCTGGTGCGGCCGGACTTCTCGCTGCGGCTGGACGCGTTCGAGGTGGCCGAGGCCTTCGAGGTGCCGCTGGCCTTCCTGATGAACCCGGCCCACCACCAGCGCCACAGCTTCGAGTACGAGGTCCCTGGCACGGACGGCCCGCTGATGGGACGACGCCAGTTCCTCTCCATGCCGTGGACGGGGCCAGGTCTTGCGGTCTCGAACGCGGACCCCGACGTCGCCCTCACCGCGGCCAGTCCGAAGGAGTTCTTCATCTGGGGCGCGACGGCGGCGATGTTGCGCAATCTCTACCGCTTCCTGCAGGTCTGACGCCCGCTATCATCCCGGGCCATGAACTTCTTCGCGGTCTTGCTGGCGCTGGTGTGCGAGCAGCTCAAGCCTCTGCCGCACGGGAACCCGGTCCACCAGGGCATGATCGCCTGGGTGCGCTGGACCGGGCGCAACTTCGACGCGGGACGGTCGCATCACGCGGCCGTCGTGTGGACGATCACCGTCGTCGGCCCGGCGCTGCTGGTCGGCGCGATCTACGCGCTGGTGCGCCCCTACAGCCTGCTGCTGTCGCTGGCGCTGGACGTGCTGGTGCTCTACCTGACGCTGGGCTTCCGCCAGTTCAGCCACTACTTCACCGACATCCGCGACGCGCTCGAGCGCGGTGACGAGCTCGAGGCCCGTCGCCTGCTGGCCGAGTGGCGCCACCTGGATGCCAGCGAGCTGCCGCGCACCGAGCTGCTGCGGCATGTGCTGGAGCACTCGCTGCTGGCGGCGCACCGGCATGTCTTCGGTGTCTTCTTCTGGTTCGTGCTGTTCTCGACACTGGGCCTGGGGCCGGCCGGCGCGGTGCTGTACCGGATGGCCGAATTCGCCGGCCGCTACTGGGCCTTCAAGAGCCGCACGCTGGACGCGCCGACCAACGAGCGCCTGATGGCGCTGTCGCGCAAGCTGTTCGGCATGATCGACCACATCCCGGCGCGCCTGACGGCGACCGGCTTCGCCATCGTCGGCAACTTCGAAGAGGCGGTGAACGCCTGGCGTCGCGACGCGGCGCTCTGGGCGCATGACAACGAGGGCATCATCCTGGCCTCCGCGGCCGGCGCCGTCGGCGTGCAGCTGGGCGGCAGCGCCGCGCCGGGCGTGACCCCCGACCGCAGCAAGACCTTCGAGTCCGGCGGCGACATGGACGCCACCCGCGCCGAGGGCTCGACCGGCGGCGTGCCGCCGCAGCTGGGCCACCTGCAGAGCGTCGTCGGCCTGGTCTGGCGCTCGGTGGTGCTGTGGATGATGCTGCTGGCGCTGCTGACGCTGGCGAACCTGGTCGGCTGAACGACGCTCAGGCGTCGCGCACGTCGGCGAGCACCTGCTGGCCGAAGTCGTCGCGCGCCAGGAAACGCAGCACGCGCGTCGCGGTGTCCTCGGCGCTGACGAGCTGGCCCTCGGCCTTGAACGCGGCGAAGCGGTCGCGGTCCGGGAACTTCGACGCATCGCCACCGCGCAGCTGCGCCTGCATGTCGGTGTCGATGATGCCTGGCGCCAGTGACACGACACGCGCCGCCCGCTCGCCCTGCGCGGCCTTGTGTTCCTCGTCCAGCGCCATCGCGCGGCTGAGGTTGTCCATGCCGGCCTTGGCCGCGCAGTACAGGGCGCTGCCGGCCATCGCGCGGCGACCCAACCCGGACGAGATGTTCAGCACCTTGCGCGCCGCCGGCCAGTCGCGCGTGGCGTCGAGGAAGGCGGCGCTCAGCAGCACCGTGGCCTCCAGGCCGACGCGCAGCGCGGCGGACAGCACCTCCAGCGATTCCCCGTCGATCGGTCCCGGCGGCGTGACGACACCGGCGTTGTTGATCAGCGTGGCCGAGCGCCAGTCGCGCGGCTGCGTGCGCAGCCAGTCGGCCAGGTGCCGCGCGATCGCCAGCGGCGCGGACAGGTCCGCCTGCCATTGCTGCAGCGGCAGGCCGCGCTCGTGGGCGAAGCGCTCCAGCGCCTCGCTGCGCCCGCGGGCGATGCCGACCACCAGGTGACCGGCCGCTAGCGACTGGCGCGCCAGCGCTTCGCCCAGGCCGCGGGAACTGCCGGTGATCACGGTGAGGGCGGTGGGGGCGTTCGGGACGCCGGGGGCGTCGGGGGAAGGGGACATGACGAGGACTCCTGGGTCGGACGGCGCAAGGGGCGCTCAGAACGCGGGGGGCGAATGCAGCGACAGCGGCGGCGCGTCGAGCACCGCCGGCAAGCGCAGGTCCCGCGCGTGCAGCAGCAGGCGCGGCGCGCGGGCAAGGATCTCGGGCGGCGCGTACAGCGCGTCGCCGAGGATGGGGTGGCCGGCGGCCAGCAGGTGCACGCGCAGTTGGTGCGAGCGCCCGGTGACCGGCTCCAGCTCGACGCGTGTGGTGCCCGCGGCGAGGTCGCGATGCAGCACCCGCACCCGTGTGAGGCTGGGTTTGCCGCGCTCGGCATCGACCATCTGGCGCGGCCGGTTGGGCCAGTCGACGATCAGCGGCAGGTCGATCTCGAACGCATCGCGCGCGACCAGGCCGTGCACCACGGCCTCGTAGCGCTTGTCGACGAGCCGGGCCGCGAAGGCCTCGCTGAGCGCACGCTGCATCGCCTCGCCGCGGGCGAAGACGATCAGCCCGGAGGTCGACTGGTCCAGTCGATGGACGATCAACGCATCGGGCCAGCGCGCCGCGACACGGGCCCAGGCGCAATCCTGCTTGTCCTCGCCGCGACCCGGCACCGACAGCAGGCCCGACGGCTTGTCGACGACGACACGATGGTCGTCCGCGTGCAGCAACTGCGGGTCGAGGTGGGCGAAGGCCGAGGGCGAGGGCAAGGGCGACATGAGGGGAATCGGGACGCCGGTTCCGGCGCGCGTCAGAACTGGTGGATCCAGCCGGACTGCAGCGCCGATTGGGGATTCGATCCAGCGGCGCTGACCGCGGCGAGCGCTTCCGCCGCCGGCATGCCCAGGCGCTTGAGCACGCAGGCCGCCATCGTGCCGGTGCGGCCCATGCCGGCGGCGCAATGCAGCAGCGCGCGGTCGCCCATGCGCAGGCCCTGCGCGATCTGCTCCACCCCTTGCCGGAAGGCGGCGGCATCCGCGGCGAGGCCGAAGTCGCGCATCGGCACATGCAGCCAGCGGAACGGCATCCGGCCCTGCGCGACCGCCTTGTGATACGCCGGCGACAACTCGGCCACCTCCTCCAGCGGATTGAGGCAGACCAGCATGTCGAGCCGGTTCAGCCGCGCCTCGTCGAGGAAGGCGCTCCAGGGCTCGCGGCGGCCCGGCATCGACTGCAGCCAGAGCCGGCCGGGGACGTCATCGGGAAGGGGCAGGGGTCGGAAAGCCATGGGCGCGATTGTCGGGTCTCCCTGCGGTGAAGAGTGTTAATAAACAAACTGTTTATTAAATCGATGAGCGGCGCGATCATGGCGCAACGACAGCAAGCACAAGGAGCTCGCCATGATCAAGATCCAGGGCCTCGACCACCTCGTCCTGCGGGTGCGGGACCTGTCCGCCTCGCTGCACTTCTACGTGGACCTGCTTGGCTGCACGGTCGAGCGCCGCCAGGACGCGATCGGCCTGGTGCAGCTGCGCGCCGGCGCGCAGCTGATCGACCTCGTGCCGCTGGACGGCAAGCTCGGCAGCGCCGGGGGCGCGGGGCCGGGCGCGGAGGGGCGCAACGTCGACCACTTCTGCCTGCGGGTCGAGTCGCTGGACGAGCCCGCGCTGCGCCGCTGGCTGACCGAACGCGGCGTGCGCGTCGATGCCTACGGCTCGCGCTACGGTGCCGAGGGCGACGGCCCGTCGCTGTACCTGTTCGATCCGGACGACAACGAGCTCGAGCTCAAGGGGCCGCCCTGGCCGGCGGGCCTGCACGAGGCGCTGGACCAGTCGGTCCGTTTCGGCCCGATGTACGGCACCGAGGCGATGCCGCTGTTCAACCACCTGCCGATGGCGCTGGGCGCGTTGGCGCGGCTCGGCGCGCCGCGCGCGGCGTTGCAGCGGCAGATCGACCACTGGGCGCCGCTGTCGCGCCCCGCCGTGGCGGACGACACGCCCGTCCCGACGGTGGAGGAGGCCTTGCTGCGCGTGCTGGACGCGCCCGAGGCGCAGGCCTTCCATGTCGCGATCCGGCTGGCCTACGCGCTGCAGTCGGGGCATGCGAAGGAACTGGACGCGGCGCTGCGGACGACGGTGGGATTGACGTCGCCGCTCGGCGCGCCGGTGCCCTCGGGCCAGGGCAGCGCGCGCCTGCGCGACGTGATCGACGCGGTGCGCGCCGATCCGGCGATGGCCATGCCGGCGATGCCGGGCAGCCTGATCACGACCCGCATGCAGCACGCGGCGGCGCTGCCCGGCTTCGCCGCCTACGTCGAGCGTCCGCGCCTGACGCTGGACGACCTGGCCGAGGCCTCGCTGGCGGTCTACCTGGCGCGGCACCAGTTCGCCGCCTTGCACCTGGTGACCGGCACCCATGCGCTGCGGGTGCTGCTGGCGGCGGTGGCCTCGCGCGGTCTGGTCGTCGACGAAGGCCAGGTCCTGCGCAGCGTCTGGCGCGCCTGGCTGGGCACCTACCTGTCGGACCAGCGGCCGGCGCCGGCCTGGGCGCTGGTGCATGCGGGCAGCGCGTCCGAGGACGACTGGACGCGCGAGCTGCCCGCGCTGCAAGGGTCCATGAACGACCACCGCATCAAGGTCGCCGACGCCGCCCGCGAGGAGTGGCGCCATCGCGGCTGGCCCGGCTATGCCTTGTGCCTGCGCCGGGAAGGGGCCGCACAATGAGCGCCGTGCTGTCCTCGTCCGCGTCCCCTTCCGCCTCACCGGCGCCGCTGCGCCATCCGCACCTGCTGCTCTGGGCCGTCTGCGCGCTCGCGCTGATGAGCACCGCCGGCGTCGCGCTGCCGTATCCCATCCTGGCGCCGATCTTCGTCGGCGGACCGGTGGATGACTTCACCCACTTCCTCGGCCTGCGGCCCGAGCTGTTGATGGGCCTGGCGCTGGCCGTGAATCCCGCCGGCATCCTGGTCGGCAGCCTGTTCGTGGGGCCGATGTCCGACCGCTACGGGCGCCGCCGCGTGCTCGGCATCACCATCACCGCGACGCTGGTCGGCTACGGGTTGAGCGCCTTCGCGCTGGCCTCGCGGGACTATCCGCTGTTCGTGCTGTCGCGCTTCGCGACCGGGCTGACCGAGGGCAATGTGGCGGTGGTGCGGGCGCTGCTGGCCGACTGGCATCCGCAGCTGGAGCGCACCCGCAGCTTCGCCTGGCTCAACGCGAGCCTCTACATCGGCTGGCTGGTCGGCCCGCTGCTGGGTGGCCTGACGCTGCCCTGGGGCGAGGCGGTGCCCTTCATCGTCGCCGCGGTCGTGCTGGTGCCCTGCCTGGTGCTGCTGGGCCTGGGGCTGCCGGACGACCGGCCGGCGGCGCGGCCGCAGGGCGGCCTGCTGGCGGCGATGCGGCGCCAGCAGTCGCTGGGGCTGGTGGTGCAGGACCCGGTGCTGCGGCATCTCGCGCTGCTGCAGCTGGCCTACACGCTGGGGGTCAATGCGCTGTACGAGTTCGCGCCGTTGTGGATGCTGCAGCAGGCCGGGCTGGGCAGCCGAGGGATCGCGCTGGTCACGGCGGTGCAGTGCGCCGCGATGACCGCGGCCAGCCTCTTCGCGGCCCGCATCGGCTCGGGGCCGACGCCGCTGCATCGCGCGGCGCGCTTCGCGGTGGTGGCGGCGATCGGGCTGCTGGCGCTGAGCCTGGCGCCGTCGTGGCTGGGGCTGGCGCTGATCCCGCTGCTGGGCGTGCCGCTGTCGTTCTACAACGCGCTGATGCCGGCGTGGATGTCGGAGCGCTTCGCCGCGCATGGCCAGGGCCGCGTGATGGGGCTGCTGACGACGGTGTTCTGCCTGTCCAACACGCTGATCGCGCTGATCGGCGGCGCGCTCGGGATGCTCTCGGCGCGCTGGATCATGCTGCTGGGCGGTGCGACCTGCCTGCTGGCGGCGATCGGTTTCATCCGCTTCGCGAGGCGCCATTCATGAGCCAGGGCAACGAGGACCGGCTGCTGTTCGAGCTCAAGAGCCGCGGCCCGCAGCCGGCAGCCGCGCTGGCGGCGGCGCTGGCGATCACGCCGATGGGCGCGCACAAGCTGCTTGCGCGGCTCCAGGAGCAGGGGCTGGTCGATGCGCGCGACGAGCGCCGCGACATGCGGCTGTTCGGCGAGGGCGTGGAGGAGGGCGAGGGCATGGCCGGGACCCTTCGCGGCGTTGAGGGCAGCGGCACCGACGAGCCGGGCGCCGCGCCGCGGCCGGGGCGGCCGCGCAAGCTCTGGGCCCTGACGGAGGCCGGGCACGGCCGCTTTCCTGATCGACATGCCGACCTGACGCTGCAACTGATCCAGCAGGCGCGTGCGGTGTTCGGCGACGCGGGGCTGGACCAGCTGATCTCCGCCCGCGAGCGCGACAGCGAGCAACGCTATCGCGCCGCGCTCGCGCGCTGCCGCACGACCGGCGACAAGGTCCGGGAGCTCGCCCGGCTGCGTGCGGAGGAGGGCTACATGGCGCGCGCCGAGCGCGCGGGCCGCGACTGGCTGCTGGTGGAGGACCACTGCCCCATCTGCGCCGCGGCGCGGAGCTGCCAGGGCTTCTGCCGCTCGGAACTGGCGCTGTTCCAGCGCTGCCTGGGACCGGCGCTCGCGGTCGAGCGCACCGAGCACCTGCTCGCCGGCGCGCGGCGCTGCGCGTATCGGATCAAGGCGGTCAAGGAAGAGGTCGCGGCGGATTGATCCGAGGACTGCCACGGCAGTCCTCGAATCGGTGTTCACGACACGATGTACGCCGCCGCTCCGGCGGCCAGCAGCCGCCCCTGTTCATCGGTGAAGGCCATGCGCGTGTTGGCGACGCGGCTGCCCAGCCGCATGACCTCGGCCTCGCAGCGGAAGACGGCGCCGATGGCCGGGCGCAGGTAGTCCACGCGCAGGTCGATCGTGCCGAGCTTGGCGAAGCGCTGCAGCCGCTGCTGCGGCGCCTCGTCGAGGTGGCGCGCGCCGGTGGCGGCCATCACCGCCAGACCGCCCATCGCGTCCAGCGTCGCGCTGATCACGCCGCCGTGGAGCCGGTTGTGGGCGTAGTGGCCCACCAGATCCGGCCGCATCCGGATGTGGGCCCGCACGATCTCATGCTGCAGCTCGTCGACCTTCAGCCCCAGCACCTGGTTGAAGGTGATCAGCCGCTCGAAGATCTCGCACAGCGCCTCGGTGAACTCCGGCTCGAACGGGCTCTTCACGCCAGTCGGCGCGGCGCCCGGGTCGTCGTGGATCGCGTCGGACGCGGTCCCGGCGGGGCCGGCCTTCGATTCATGCTTCGCATCGGTCATGAGCGCGGACCATAGCGCAAGCCCGCCCGCCGCAGGAGAGCGCTCCCCCTAGCCGCGCCTGACGCCGAGGTGACACGGCGACCCCGGCCCGCATCGGGTCGTTGACGCTTCGGCACAATGCGCGCCATGAGTGACCTGAGCGACTCCACTTCCCCCGCGACGTCCGCCGATGCCGGCACGGCCCGCCCCGACGGCTTCCAGCGCGTGTGTGCCGCCTTGCGCGCCCTGTCCCACGAGCACGAGCCGCGCTGGCTCGAGGTCTCGGCCCGCAGCTCGCAGGAAGCGGCCGACGCGCTGGGCGTGGCGCTGGGCCAGATCGCCAAGAGCGTCGTGTTCCGGCGCAAGGCCGACGACGCGGCCGTGCTGGTGATCGCCTCGGGCGACAAGCGCGTCGACGAGCGCAAGCTCGAGGCCCACACCGGCAAGCTCGGCCGTGCCGATGCCGACTACGTGAAGGCGCGCACCGGCTTCTCGATCGGCGGCGTGTCGCCGCTGGGCTTCCAGCCGAGCTACGCCGCCGACGGCGACCCCGCGCCGCCGCTGCTCTTCATCGACCAGGAACTGTTCCGCTTCGATGCCATCTGGGCCGCGGCCGGGCATCCGAATGGCGTGTTCCTGATGTCGCCGCCGCAGCTCGTGGCGCTGACCGGCGCGCCGGTGATCGAGGTGACGCAATGACCGCCCCGACCGCGCTGCCAGCGGGCGTCGACGCCCCGGTCACCGCCGAGAACGCGCGGCGCACGCCGGAAGGGCGGGTGGCCTCGCCCTGCATCAACATCTGCAAGATGCATGAACCCACCGCGCTGTGCCGCGGCTGCGCGCGCACGATCCCCGAGATCGCCGGCTGGAGCAAGTCCGACGACGCGGACCGGATCCGGCTGCTCAACCTGTTGCCGCAGCGCCGCGCGCTGCTGGCCGCGCACGGCGCGCTCGCGACCGAGCCGCCGCGCGGCTGATTCCGCGGGCCGCCGCGCCCGCGCGCTCCCCGATCCGCGCCCGCGCCGCCAGCGACGGGCCCTCGATCCCCACGACGGCGACCGGCATCGGCGCCAGCAGGAGACCTGACCGTGCACACGATCGACTTCTACTTCGACCCGATCTCCCCGTACGCCGCGCTGGCCTTCGAGCGCCTGCCCGAGGCGCTGGCCGGGCGCAGCGTGGCGGTGCGCTACCTGCCGATCGTGTTCGGCGCGATGCTCAAGTCGCTCGATCACAAGGGCCCGGCCGAGATCCCCGGCAAGCGCGACTGGACCTACCGCCAGGTGCTGTGGCAGGGCCACCGGCTCGGCGTGCCGCTCGATCTGCCGGCGGCGCATCCGTTCAACCCGCTGCCGCTGCTGCGGCTGCTCTGGGCCACCGCACCGGCCGGACAGACGCCGGGCCGCCACGCCGTCGAGCAGGTGCTGCGCCACGTCTGGCGCGGCGGCCAGGACGCGGCCGACCCGGCGCGCCTGGCGGCGCTGGCGGCGGAACTCGCGCCCCAGCGCGATCCGGCGTCCGACGAGGTCAAGGCCGCGCTGCGCGAGGCCACCGACGCCGCCCTGGCGCGCGGCGTCTTCGGCGTGCCGACGATGGCCGTCGCCGACAAGCTGTTCTGGGGCCTGGACGCGATGGACATGGTGACCGCGTACCTCGACGGCGACGCCTGGTTCGACGGCCCCGCCTGGACGGCCGCGGCGACGCTGCCGGTGGGGGTCCGGCGCAGCTGATTCGAGCTAGCAAACATGGGTAGGGACATACCCTTTGATGCGGCGCACAGGCTTCGAAATTCCGCATCGAGAAATCCCGACTCCGGGTTACGCCGGAGTTTGTCAGCCTGAGGCAAGGATGCCGTCAGAAACGGGTCAGAGCGCGCTCGGATAGTCCCGCCCCAAGGGCCATCGGTCGATGGTTCTGGGAATCGAGGAGACAACCCCATGGCAACTGCAAGCGCAGTGACCACCAATGCGCCGATGACAGCGGAGGAGAAGAAGGTCATCTTCGCCTCGTCGCTGGGTACGGTGTTCGAGTGGTACGACTTCTACCTGTACGGCTCGCTCGCCGCGATCATCGGCAAGCAGTTCTTCACCGGCCTGGATCCCACGGCCCAGTTCATCGCCTCGCTGATGGCCTTCGCCGCCGGCTTCATCGTGCGTCCGTTCGGCGCGCTGGTGTTCGGCCGCCTGGGCGACATGATCGGCCGCAAGTACACCTTCCTGGTGACCATCCTGATCATGGGCCTGTCGACCTTCATCGTCGGCGTGCTGCCCACCTATGAAACCATCGGTCCCGCCGCCGCGGTGATCCTGGTCGGCCTGCGCCTGCTGCAAGGCCTGGCGCTGGGCGGCGAGTACGGCGGTGCCGCGACCTACGTCGCCGAGCACGCCCCGCACGGCAAGCGCGGCGCGTACACCTCGTGGATCCAGACCACGGCGACGCTGGGCCTGTTCCTGTCGCTGATCGTCATCCTGGGCACCCGCACGGCGCTCGGCGAGGCGACCTTCGCGGCCTGGGGCTGGCGCATCCCGTTCATCGTCTCCATCCTGCTGCTGGCCATCAGCGTGTGGATCCGGCTGTCGATGAACGAGTCGCCCGCCTTCCAGAAGATGAAGTCCGAGGGCAAGACCTCCAAGGCGCCGCTGTCCGAGTCCTTCGGCCAGTGGAAGAACCTGAAGATCGTGCTGCTGGCGCTGTTCGGCCTGGTCGCCGGCCAGGGCGTGGTCTGGTACACGGGCCAGTTCTACGCGCTGTTCTTCCTGCAGAGCGTGGTCAAGGTCGACCCGGCCGCGGCCAACATCATGGTGGCCGTCGCGCTGCTGATCGGCACGCCGTTCTTCGTCGTGTTCGGCACGCTGTCGGACCGCATCGGCCGCAAGCCCATCATCATGGCCGGCCTGCTGCTGGCGATCCTGACCTACTTCCCGCTGTTCAAGGCGCTGACCAACGCGGCCAACCCGGACCTGGCCAAGGCCCAGGCCACCGCGCAGATCACGCTGACGACCGACCCGGCGCAGTGCTCCTTCCAGGGCAGCCCGGTGGCGCGCGACGTGGACTTCACCACGCCCTGCGACATCGCCAAGCGCGCGCTGGCGCAGGCCGCGGCGAACTATGAGACCGTGCCCGGCGCCGCCGGCTCCGGCCAGGTGAAGGTGGGCGACAAGGTCATCGAGGCGCCCAGCGCCACGCTGACCGCGGGCGGGCACAAGTTCGACGAGGACAGCACCAAGAAGATCGCCGCGTTCAAGAAGGAACTGGGCGAGGCGATGAAGGCGGCCGGTTATCCGTCCAAGGCCGATCCGGCCAAGATCAACACGCCGCTGGTGGTCGCGATCCTGAGCGTGCTGGTGCTGTACGTGACCATGGTCTACGGCCCGATCGCCGCGATGCTGGTCGAGCTGTTCCCGACCCGGATCCGCTACACCTCGATGAGCCTGCCGTACCACATCGGCAACGGCTGGTTCGGCGGCCTGCTGCCGTCGATCAGCTTCGCGATGGTGGCCCAGAACGGCAACATCTATCACGGCCTCTGGTACCCGATCGGCATCGCCGCGCTCACCCTGGTGGTCGGCCTGCTGTTCGTGCGCGAAACCAAGGACGTGGACATCTACGCCCGCGACTGAACGCGCGGCACGGACGAGGGACGCGGCGCGCGGCGCCCGTCCCCTCGACGACCAGGGCGGCCTTCGGGCCGCCCTTTTTCATGGCGCCGGCGGCCGGTCCGGTCGCCCCTGCGATGGCCTTTGCGATCGCCTTTGCGATGGCCCGCATCGGCGCGGCCGAAGCGGCGCTCAGCCTGATGTCAGGCTGGCTTTCCACAATGGCCGCCAACCCGGTCGACCGTCGTGACCGGCAACCTCAAGAAGGAAACTCGCAGCCATGTGGAAACTCGTCCTTGGATTCATCGTCTTCGCCGCGGTGGCCCTGTTCGTGCTGATGAAGAGCGGCGGCAACATCGACCTGACGGGCGAGAAGCACGATGTGACCGGCGGCCACGTCGATCAGGCGGCGAGCGACGCGGCCTCGGCCGCGATCGCGGCGGCGTCCGCCGCGCTGCCCACCCAGGCGGCTTCGGCGGCCGCGTCGGGCGCTTCGCAGTAAACGTAGGCGGCGTCGGCGACGTCCGCGACGTCCGCGAACGGAGGACGGATCAGGCGATCCGTTCCTCGCCGGTGGCGCGCAGCGGCGCGTCGACCGGCAGGCGCATCACCATGCGCGTGCCTTCCTCGGGCTGCGAGATCACCTCGATCTGCCCGCCCAGCACATTCGTCACGATGTTGTGGACGATGTGCATGCCCAGGCCCGAGCCGCCCTTGCCGAGCTTGGTCGTGAAGAACGGATCGAAGATGCGCCGCACGACCGAGGCGTCCATGCCGCGCCCGTCGTCGCTGACGCTGAGCTCCACCTGGCCGTCGTCGAGCCGGTGGCAGCTGACGGTCACCTGGCCGCGCTCGCTGCCCTCGAAGGCATGCACCAGCGCATTCATCAGCAGGTTGGTCAGCACCTGGCCGAGCGCGCCGGGATAGCTGTTCATGCGCAGGTCTTCCCGCAGCTCGGTGACGATGCGCAAGGGCGTGTGCTTGAAGCTGGGCTCGACCATGACAAGCACGTCCTCGACCACCTGGCTCAGCTCGAAGTCGCGGCGCGTGTCGCTGGTCTGGTCGATGGCGACCTGCTTGAAGTCGCGCACCAGGTCGGCGGCCTTCTGCACGTTGCGGTGCAGGATGTCCTGGCCGCGGCGCGTGTCCTTGACGAGTTCCTCGAGCTGGCTGCGGCGCATCGGCGTGTTGTCGGCCAGCATGCGGTCGAGCTTGTTCCAGCGGTCCTCCAGCGCGGAGACCACGGTCAGCGCGTTGCCCAGCGGCGTGTTCAGCTCATGCGCGACGCCGGCCACCAGGCGGCCCAGCGAAGCGAGCTTCTCCGACTCCACCAGCTCGCGCTGCGCGGTCTTGAGGTTGGCCAGCGCCTGCGTCAGCTCGGCGTTGGCCTCGGTCAGCTGCGCGGTGCGCTGCGCCACCTGGTCCTCGAGCGTGCTGGCATGGCCGCGCAGGTCGTCGAAGGCCTTGAGCAGCGCCAGCCGCATGCGCTCCATCGCCTTGCCGACGCGCGCGATCTCGTCCTCGCCGCCGAGCTCCAGCGGCTTGTCGAGCTGGCCGGAGGCCAGTTCGTCGGCCGCGCCGGACAGGCGATCGATCGGGCGCAGCACGCGGCGCTGCATGACGACCAGGATCAGCGCCAGCGACACCGTCAGCGTCAGCAGGCTGCGCCACAGCGCGTTCCACAGGTCGGCGCGCTTGCGCGCCATCAGCGGCTCGGCGCTCATGACGACGGTGAGCTTGGCGATCTCGCGGCCGTCGCGCATCACCGTGCGGGTCTCGCTGAGCGTCATCGCGTCGTCGGGCGAGCCGCGGTGGAACTCGACGAAGGCCTGCTGGGCGGAGTTCTCGGTCACGACGACCGAGACGAAGCGCGGGTCCTCCACTTGCGCCTTGACCATGGGTTCGGCCAGGTCGGGCGAGACCTGCCAGATCGGCTCGGCCAGCGACAGCGCCAGCACCTCCGACACGCGCGACAGGTCGCGCTGCAGGTCCTCCATCACGACGCGGCGGCTGAGCTGCTGCTCGTACAGCAGCACGCCGCCGGTCGGCAGGGCCAGGCCCACCAGCAGCGCCAGGATCACGGCGCTGCGCAACGAAGTCTTCATCAGGGCCACGTCCGTCCCTCTGTCCCACCCTTGTGACGGCCGATGATACGCACCGGGGAAGGCGGCCTCATGCGGCGAAACGCTCATCCGCGGCCAGCACGGTGACCCGGTTGCGGCCCTGCGCGCGGGATGAGCGCAGCGCCTGGTCGGCGCGGCCGAGGAAGTCGCGCGCCGTCTCGCCGTCGCCCAGCTGCGTGACGCCCAGCGAGAGGCTGAGCCGGCGCTCCGCGTCCGCCTGCAGCTGCCCGACGCCGTGCCGCAGCTGCTCGGCCAGGGTGTAGGCCTCGTGCAGGCCGGCGCCCGGGATCAGCAGCGCGAACCCGTCGTCTTCCAGGCGCGCGGCCAAGTGGTGGCTCTGCGCGATGCTGCGCACCGTGTTGGCGACCTGGCGCAGCGCCTCGTCCAGGCGCGCCGGGCCGAGGCGCTCGCGCAGGGCGGCGAAGTCGTCCACGTCGCCGAGCAGCAGGCAGGGCGCGGTCGGCGTGCCGGCCTCGGGGCAACGCACGCAGTCGGCCAGGGCGCGGTCGAAGCCGCGGCGGTTGCTCAGCCCGGTGAGCGGATCCAGCAGTGCCTCGCTGCGGGCGCGGTGGACCTCCTGGCGCAGCGTGGCCACCTCCTGGCGGCTGGCCTCCAGGCGAGTCGCCAGGCTGTCGACCGCGTGGCGCATGTCCCGCGTGCCCTGCAGCGCGGCGGCCAGCACCGCCACGTGCTGGCCCGGCGCGGCCTCGCGCAGCGCGCGCTCCCAGCCCTGCAGCGCGCGTGCGTAGTGCTGCACCTGCTGGCCGGCCTGGTCGGTGCAGTCGGACACGCCGCGCAGCACCTCGCCGACGTCCCGCGCCAGCGTCGCGGCCATCTGCTCGTCCAGCTCGGCGATGTGCCGGCGATAGAGCGCCCAGGTCTGCGGCTCGTCCAGCGTCGCGCCGTCCTGGGTGAGGTTCATCAGTTCGCGGCTCAGCGCGCCGTTCATCGCGGTCACGTGCTCGTACCAGACCGCGTAGGTGACGGGGTGCAGCGCCGCGCGCTGCCTCGACATCAGCGGCAAGGCGGCGCGCAGCGCCTGCGCGCTGGCGGCGATGCTCTCGGTGTATCTCATGCAGGGTCCCTCTCAGGTCCGAGGCCTTGTCGCGCCCGTCGGCGCGCTGCCCCTTGTCGTTGCCATCCCCACGGCGCTCCCGCTCGATGGCGGCAGGCGCTTCCGGTCATCGGCGTGCGGGGGCAGGTCTTGAGCACGCCACCGCACGGCGGCGGCAGGCGGCACAACTATTCACGCGGGAAGGGACAGGGGAGGGGACACGAGCGCGGCGCGCGTGGCACCAGCGGCTCGGCGAGGGCGAAGGGCGAGGACGACGGGCGCGGTGCGGACAGGGACGAACGGCTGGCAATCATCCATTGCCCCTTCGCGAAAGCGGGGCCGGCCTCGATTCCTAGAATCGTCCGCCATGAGCAGTCCCACACCGGCGGTCCCGGTCGCCCGTCCCGATCCCCACGGCGCGCGCGCGCCGCTGCCGGGCCTGATGCTGGCCGTCGGCGGCGCGATCGGCTTCTCCGGCAAGGCCATCATCGTGAAGCTCGCCTACCGCCATGGCGTCGACGCGATCACGCTGCTGATGCTGCGCATGCTGCTGGCGCTGCCGCTGTTCCTCGCGCTGGCCTGGTGGGCCGGCCGCGGCAAGCCCGCGCTGACGGGGCGCGAGAAGCTCGCGGTGCTGGGCCTGGGCTTCAGCGGCTACTACCTGGCCAGCTTCCTGGACTTCGCCGGCCTGGCCTACGTCAGCGCCAGCTTCGAGCGCCTCATCCTCTACCTCAACCCGACCCTGGTGCTGCTGCTGTCGTGGGCGATGTTCGGTCGCCGCGTGACGCTGCGCCAGGCCGGCGCGCTCGCCGTGAGCTACGCCGGCGTGCTGCTGGTGTTCGGGCATGAGCTCCAGGTCGCGGGCGCCAACGTGTGGCTCGGCGGCGCGTTGGTCTTCGGCAGCGCGGTGTCCTATGCGCTCTATCTGGTCTACAGCGGGGAATGGGTCCAGCGCCTCGGTGCGATGAGGCTCACCGGCCTGGCGACCTCGGTGGCCTGCGGCTTCTGCATCGCGCAGTTCCTGCTGACGCGGCCGGTGTCGGGTCTGGCGGAACTGGCGCCGGCGGTGTGGTGGCTGTCGGCGCTGAACGCGCTGGCCTGCACCTTCGCGCCGGTGCTGATGGTGATGATGGCCATCGAGCGCCTGGGGGCGGGTGTCGCCGCGCAGACCGGCATGGTGGGGCCCATGTCCACGATATTGATGGGCGTGCTCATCCTCGACGAGCCGCTCACCGGCTGGGTCGTCGCGGGCACGGTGCTGGTGCTGGGCGGCGTGTGGCTGCTGGCGCGCCAGCGTCGGTGACTCTCTTCCCCTCTCCTCTTGGGGAGAGGAAGTTCTCGGCACAATCGCGCCGGCATCGATACGACGACGGAGATCGACATGGACTTGGGACTTTCGGGCAAGTGGGCCCTGATATGCGCGGCCTCGAAGGGCCTGGGCGCGGGCTGCGCCGAGGCGCTGGCCGCTGAGGGCGTCAATGTGGTGATCACCGCGCGCGGCGAGGAAGCCCTGCAGGCGCAGGCCGCGCGGCTGCGCGCGATCAACCCGGCCGTGCAGGTCGTGGCCGTCGCGGGCGACATCGCCACCGAGGCCGGCCGCGCCGCCGCGCTGGCCGCGGCGCCGCGCGTCGACATCCTGGTCAACAACGCCGGCGGTCCGCCGCCCGGGGATTTCCGCGACTGGGACCGCGAACAGTGGCTCGCCGCGCTGGACGCCAACATGCTGACGCCGATCGCGCTGATCAAGGCGACGGTCGACCAGATGGCCGATCGCGGCTTCGGCCGCATCGTCAACATCACCTCCGGCGCGGTGAAGGCGCCGATCGACGTGCTGGGGCTGTCCAACGGCGCCCGCTCCGGCCTGACCGGCTTCGTCGCGGGCATCGCGCGCCAGCCGCGCATCGCCGGCCGCAACGTCACGATCAACAACCTGCTGCCGGGCGCCTTCGATACCGAACGCCTGCAGAAGACCCTGGCCGCCGGCGCGCAGAAGTCCGGCCAGCCGATCGACGACGTGCGCGCCAAGCGCATGGGCGCGATCCCGGCCCAGCGCTTCGGCAGCGCCGCGGAGTTCGGCGCGATCTGCGCGCTGATGTGCTCGGCCCACGCCGGCTACCTGACCGGGCAGAACATCCTGCTGGACGGCGGTGCCTATCCGGGCACCTTCTGAAGCGGGAGTGATTCGGCCCCGTCTGGAGCGGGGGGCCGCGTATCGAGTGGCGGACTAGCAAGCCATTGCTAGTCGCCCACCTAGAGAGGTGGGTAGATCGCGCATTTGGCGCATGAAGGGGATGGAACCGATCCGGTCGGCGCCGAAGAATGGCCCGGTCGTCACCACCCCGCCTTTCGGCGTCGGATCGTCCCCATGCCCCCCGACCGGATCGAGATCGTCGAGCGCATTGAATGCGTCGAACGCGTCGAGCGTGTCGAACGCATCGTGCGTTTGGAGCGCGTCGAGCGCCGCGCGCGCGTCGGTGCCGGCGATGCGATCGGCAGGTCGACGCGCCTGATGGGGCGAGCGGAGCGGGACGTCGTCGACGTCGAAGCGCGGGACGTGAGCGCGGTGCCCCGTGAACCGGCCCGGACGGCGCCGCGCGGTCTGGTCCTCAACGGCGTGTGGGTGCCGCTGGCGCCGTGACGCCGCGAGCGGCTTCCGACTTCAGCGCCGGCCCGAGGACACCACGATCCCCGCCGCGATCAGCGCGAAGGCCGCGCCGTGGAACCAGGCCGGCCATTCGCCCAGCAGCGCCGCCGACATCAGCGCCGCGAACACCGGCGTCAGGTTGCCGAAGAAGGCGGCCAGCGTCGGCCCCGCTTGCGCGACGCCCAGCCCCCAGCAGCGGTAGGCGATCAGCGACGGCCCGACCGCCACGTAGACCAGTGCCGCCGCCATCGGCCAGCCCCAGCGCACCGGGGGCACGCCGATGGCCTGCTCCGCGCCGGCCGAGGCCCAGCTGAAGACCAGCCCGAACAGCATCTGCGCCATCAGCAGCGCGGACCAGTCCCAGTCGGGCCGGCGCTCGCCCTGCATGTGGGCGGGCGGCCGCGCCAGCAGCCAGCTGTAGAAGGCCCAGGTCAGCACGGCCAGCAGCATCAGCAGGTCGCCCCGCACGAACTGCACCTGCGCCAGGCGATCCAGGTGCCCGCGCGAGATCACCAGCGCGACGCCGCCGAGCGACAGCAGCGCCCCGGCGAGCTGGCGGCGCGTCGGCCAGACGCGATAGAGCAGCGCGCCCACCGCCAGCATCCACACCGGCAGGCTGGCGGCGATCAGCGTCACGTTGAGCGCGGTGGAGCTGTGCAGCGCCTGGTACTGCAGCGCGTTGTAGCAGCCCATGCCCAGCAGCCCGGTCAGCGCGAAGTAGCCCCAGCGGGCCCGCAGCGGGGCCAGGTCTTGCAGCAGCGCGCGCGCCGGGCGGGCGATCAGCAGCAGCAGGGCGAAGGCCAGCGTCCAGCGCATCGCGTTGAGCAGCAGCGGCGGCACCAGCGGGCCGACCGAGCGCCCGACCACGGCGTTGCCGGCCCACAGCAGCGGGGGCAGGGTCAGCATCAGGGCCAGGCGTGGGGTCAAGCTCATCGCGGCGATGCGCGTCGGTCGGGAGGCTGGCACGATAGCCGCAATCGACGCGTCGGGCGACGCGCGAGCGACATCCCCCCATGAGGAGAACCCCGATGAGCGACAGAGCCGTGCGCATCTCGCAAGCTGGTGGACCGGAAGTCCTGACGATCGAGCCGGTCCAGGTCGGCGACCCCGGCCCGGGCGAGATCCGCATCCGCCACGCGGCCTGCGGCCTGAACTACATCGACATCTACCACCGCAGCGGCGTCTATCCGCTGCCCTTGCCCAGCGGCCTGGGCATGGAAGGCGCGGGCATCGTCGAGGCGGTGGGCGAGGGCGTCACCCACCTGCGCCCCGGTGACCGCGCCGCGTATGCGAGCCAGCCCATCGGCGCCTACGCGACCGCGCGCGTGATGCCGGCCCGCTGCGTCGTGAAGCTGCCGGACTTCCTGAGCTTCGAGCAGGGCGCCGCGATGATGCTCAAGGGCATGACGGTGCAGTACCTGTTGCGCCGCACGCTGCCGCAGGGCGGCTTGCAGCCGGGCGACCACGTGCTCTTCCACGCGGCGGCGGGCGGCGTCGGGCTGATCGCCTGCCAATGGGCCAAGGCGCTGGGGCTGCGGCTGATCGCCACCGCCGGCAGCGACGCCAAGTGCCGCCTGGCGCTCGACCACGGCGCCGAGTTCGCGATCAACTACGCGACCGAGAACTTCGCCGAGCGGGTCAAGGAGATCACCGGCGGCCGCGGCGTGAAGGTGGTCTACGACTCGGTCGGCGCCTCCACCTGGGAAGGCTCGCTGGCCAGCCTGCGGCCGTTCGGGCTGATGGTGAGCTTCGGCAATGCCTCGGGCGTGGTCCCGCCGGTGGCGCTGGGCGCGCTGTCGGCCAAGGCGCTGTACCTCACGCGGCCCTCGCTGTTCGTGCACCTCGATTCGCTCGAGACCACGCAGGAGATCGCCGGCGACCTGTTCGCCGCGGTCGAGCGCGGCGCGGTGCGGATCGAGGTCGAGCAGCGTTATCCGTTCGACGAGGTCCAGCGCGCCCATCGCGAGCTGGAGGCCCGCACGACCACCGGCTCAGGCGTGCTGCTGGTTTGAACCGGACGCGGTGATCGGGCCGTCGAGGTCGGCGGCCACCGTCTCCGCGTCGAGCAGCGCCTCGTTGGCGCTGCGCTCGTCCCGCGCGTCGGTCCGCGTCGGTGTCAGCGTGGCCCGGCGCTTGTCCGCGAGCGCCTGCGGACCGCCCGCGTCGGTGACGACGCGGCGCGGCGGCGGCAGCTCGTCGAGCCCCGCCGGCACGGTGTCCGCGCCGAAGTCGGTGGCGGTCTCGTCGTCGAGCGCCCCGGCGGTCGTCTCGTGGACATCGACGTCCACGGTCTCGGTGCGCAGCACCTCGTCCAGCACCAGCGGCTGCGAGACCTTGACCTCGAAGCTGAAGCAGGAACCGGCGCCGGGCTGGCTTTCCACCTGCACCTCGCCGCCCATCAGCTCGACCAGGCGCTTGACGATGGTCAGGCCCAGGCCGGTGCCGCCGTAGCGGCGCGTGATGCTGCCGTCGGCCTGCGTGAAGGGGCTGAAGATCTGCGCGATCTGCTCGCGCGTCATGCCGATGCCGGTGTCATGCACCGCGATGCGCAGCCGCAGCGGGCCGGCGTGGAGCGGCTCGTCGGCGTCGATGCGCTGGATGTCGACGCGGACCTCGCCGCGCTCGGTGAACTTGAGCGCATTGCCGACCAGGTTCACCAGGATCTGGCGCAGCCGCAGCGCATCGCCCAGCAGGTGCTGCGGCACGCCGGGCTGCACCCGCGCATGCAGTTGCAGGCCCTTCTCGTGCGCCTGCAGCAGCAGCGGATGCAGCGCCTCGCGCAGGCAGTCGTGCAGGCTGAACGGGGCCTGGTCGATGATCACGCGGCCGGCCTCGATCTTCGCGATGTCCAGCAGGTCGTTGATGATGACCATCAGGCCCTTGGCCGAGCTGTGCGCGAGTTCGATGAACTTGCGCTGGCGCTCGTTGAGCTCGGTCTGCAGCACCAGCTCGGTCAGGCCCAGCACGCCATTCATGGGCGTGCGGATCTCGTGGCTCATGTTGGCCAGGAAGGAGCTCTTGGCCTGGCTGGCGGCCTCGGCGGCTTCGCGCGCGGCCTCCAGCTGCGCCTGCGTCGCCTTGAAGTCGCCGATGTCGCGGGCGTTGAGCTGCAGCACCACCTCGCCGCTGACGGGATCGCGCATCGGTCGCGCGTCGACGGCATGCCAGCGTCGGCCGTTGGCGGTGTTGATCTCGAGTTCGGCGCCGAAGGTCTGGCCGCCACGCACCTGCGCCATGATGCGGCGCGCCAGGTCGGGCTCGGGGAAGATGGCGCTGAAGTCGGTCGCGCCGATGGTCTTGCGCAGGCCGTTGAAGCACATCGCCGCGGCCGGGTTGCGCATCAGCACGCTGCCGTCTCGCAGCGAGAACACGGCGATGCGCACCGAGGTGTGCTGCAGCGCCTCGACGCCGCGCAGCAGGCTCTTGTCGACGCCGCTCACCAGCGAGTCGGCGGCGAACAGCATCACCTGGCGCTTGTCGGGGGTGCGGATGCCGCGGGAGACCAGCATCACCGTGGTGGGCTGGCCCTTGGGGTAGAGCGTCCACTGCTCGCGCACGAGCTTGCCCTGGGTGTGGTCGGCGGCGGTCACGGCCAGCCGCTCGGCCACCGAGGGGCTCATGTCGCTGAGGTCGCGGGAGAGGAACTCCTCGGCGTTGTCCGCCCGCCAGAAGGCCAGCGCCGCGGCGTTGGCCCACAGGTTGCGCTGACGCTCCTGGTCGTAGACCCACATGGGCACATCGAGCCAGTCATAGTGGGTCAGGCAGGAGAAGTCGAGCATGGGGGCGAGGCCCTGTTCTGGTTACGTTTGGTCGCAGCGGATTGTCGCCGCCGGCCGTGTCCTGTCCATGGTCGCGATGTCCACTTCGTCACGTCCCCCGCGCGGCCGTGCGCGGCCCCGCGCCAGTGCGTGAAGAGCGCCCGCCGTCGCGTCGCGCGCGCACTGCCGCGGCGCTCGCCGGATGGCGGGCCGATGTCGCCCGGTGGAGTCCCTCCGAGCCGCGCATGCGTGACGCGGCCCTCGATGTCGACAAGGCTACGCAGGCGGGCGCCGGAACGCCAGCCTCGTTTCTCCGGAGGAACCCTGGGGTGGAGGGGGCAGGGCGCGGATCAGCCGCGCTTGACGCGGCGCAGCTCGTCCCAGATCAGCAGGACGGCGCCGATGGTGATGGCGCTGTCGGCGATGTTGAACGACGGGTAGTACCAGCCGGCCCAGTGCAGCTGGATGAAGTCGACGACGTAGCCATGCAGCAGCCGGTCGACGATGTTGCCCACCGCGCCGCCCAGGATCAGGCTGAGGGCCCAGGCGAACTGGGTCTGGTGGCCGTGGCGGCGCAGCATCCAGATGATGAAGACCGCGGCGGCCACGCCCAGGCCGACGAAGAACCAGCGCTGCCAGCCCGAGGCGCCGGCCAGGAAGCTGAAGGCCGCGCCGGTGTTGTGGACCCGCACCAGGTTGAAGAAGGGCAGGACGTAGTGGCTGTCCCCGTACTGGAAGCTGTGCAGGATCAGGACCTTGGTGAACTGATCGGCCACGATCACCAGCAGGGCGATGGCCAGCCACTGGATCAGGCGGTTGTTCGACGAGGACGGGGACTTGGTGGCCATGGCTGCTGCGGGAGGGAAGGCGCGGGCGCGAAACCCGCAACTGTAGCGTCCGCCACGGGCGCGCCGTGCGGCTACAGTGCGGGCCCGAAGAGGACCCGATGAGACTCCGCCTGAAGATCCTGCTGCTGGCGCTGCTGCCGCTGGTTGCCTCGCTGCTGCTGATCGCGGTGGCGGTGCGCCAGCAGGAGCGCGAGCTGCTCCAGCGCGAGCATGCCGCCGTGCAGCGCGCCTACATGGACGCCCGCCGCGACGAGCTGCGCCATTACGTCGAGCTGGCCGTGAGCACGCTGCAGCCGCTGTACGAGCGCTCGCCCGCGCTGGCCGCCCGGACCAGCGACGCCGACGTCGAGCGCGACAAGCGCGAGGCGCTGCGGCTGCTGTCCGCGCTGGACTACGGCGAGGACGGCTACTTCTTCGTCTATGACCTGCAGGGCCGGGTGCTGATGCATTCGCGGCAGCCGGAACTGGTCGGGCGCAACCTCTGGGGCCTGCGCGACGCGCAAGGGCGGCCGACCATCCAGCAGCTGGTCGCGCAGGCCAAGGCCGGCGGCGGTTATGTCGACTACGAATGGCGCAAGCCGTCCAGCGGCGAGCGCGCGCCCAAGCTCGGTTACGTCGTGGCGATGGAGCGCTGGAACTGGATGCTGGGCACGGGGCTCTACCTGGACGGCATCCGCGCGACGCTGGAGCAGCTCGACCGGGAGGCGCAGGCCAACATCGCCCGCACGATGTGGGGCATCGCGGCGATCGCGCTCTTCGGCGTGGCGCTGATCAGCGCCTGCGCGCTGGCGCTCAACCTCAGCGAGCACCGCCAGTCCGAGGCCAAGCTGCGAGCGCTGGCGCACGAGGTGGTGCGCTCGCAGGAGGAAGAGCGGGCCCACCTCTCGCGCGAGCTGCACGACGGCGTCAGCCAGACGCTGGTGTCGACCAAGCTGCTGATCGAATCGGCGCAGCAGGCCGGCTCGACCGCGCTGCTGCCCCGCGCGCTGGAGCGCCTGAATGCCAGCCTGACCGAGGTCCGCGGCCTCTCGCACCGGCTGCGGCCGGCGCTGCTGGACACACTCGGCCTGCCGGCCGCGCTCGAACACCTGGCGCGCGAATTCGACGAGGGCGGCGCGGTGCCGGTCTCGATGCGCGTGTCGGGCGAGCCGCGCGAATTGCCGGAGCTGCTCAACACGGTGCTGTTCCGGGTCGCGCAGGAGGCGCTGACGAACGTGGCCAAGCATGCGGGCGCGGCGCGGGTCGAGATGGCGCTCGAGTTCGCGC
Source organism: Mitsuaria sp. BK041 (assembly GCF_014193085.1). Lineage (NCBI taxonomy): Bacteria > Pseudomonadati > Pseudomonadota > Betaproteobacteria > Burkholderiales > Sphaerotilaceae > Roseateles > Mitsuaria sp. BK041. Next base: position 1,414,984 of record NZ_JACHYT010000001.1, read on the forward strand.
CCGAGGATCCGCGCGGCGAGCCCGGCGGCGTCCTGCTGCGGGTGCTCGACGACGGGGACGGCTTCGACCCCGAGGCGGCCGAGCGCGCCGATCCCCGGCTGGGCATCGGCCTGCGCAACATGCGCGAGCGCATGGCCTCGGTCGGCGGCGCGCTGGACCTGCAGACCAGCCCGGGACACGGCACCCAGATCGAGGCGCTGGTGAGCGCCGCGGCGATCCGGCGTCTGGCGCGCGACAATCCCGCCCCATGAGCCCCGAGCGCCTCTCCGCCCCCGGCACGGCCACGCCCGTGCGCCTCCTGCTGGTCGACGACCATCCGCTGGTGCGCGAGGGCGTGCGCTCGCGGCTGCAGGGCGAGCCGCGCTACCTCGTCGTCGGCGAGGCCGGCAACGCGGAGGAGGCCATGATGATGCTCATCGCCACGCAGCCCGAGGTCGTGCTGCTGGACGTCGGCCTGAAGGGGCACAACGGCATCCAGCTGGCGCAGACCATGCTGGAGCGCGCGCCCGAGCTGCGCGTGCTGATGTACAGCATGTACGACAACCCCGAGTACGTGCAGCGCGCGCTGCAGGCCGGCGCCCGCGGCTACGTGCTCAAGGACGCGCCGGCCGGCGAGATCGTCGCCGCCATCGACGCCGTGGCGGCGGGCGGCACCTTCCTCAGCCCGGGCGTGTCCAAGCGGATGTTCCGCAGCCAGCAGCCGCGGCCCATCCTCTCGCCGCGCGAGAGCGAAATCCTCTCCGCGCTCGGCCGCGGCGAATCGAGCAAGCAGATCGCCAAGGCGCTCGACCTCTCCGTGAGGACCGTCGAGACGCACCGCCAGAACATCAAGCGCAAGCTCGAGCTCGAGGGCCAGGCCGAGCTGATCCGCTACGCGGTCGAGCACGCCCGCGGCCCGCATCGCGACGAGGTCTGACGGGCTGCGCGGGCCTCGCCCCGAGGGGCGATCGCCGCGCCGCCGAGGGTTTCCACTTAAGCGCTCCTACGCCGGTGGACTAGTCCGCTCGACGGATGTGGGGAAGCGCACGGGCATGGAAACTGCCGCGGCAAACAGAGCTCGCGTGCCAGGTCCCACTCGTCCGTCGGTGCGCGCCCAATAAGGAGACATCGATGTCGAACTTGAGTCGCCACCTCGCCTGGGCGGGCGTGGCCATCCTCGGGGCGTTCGCCCTGGCCACCGTGGCGCTCGCCAACGGAGAAGCGGTGAGCGCCCTGTGGGTCGTCGTCGCCGCGATCTGCGTGTACCTCATCGGCTACCGCTACTACAGCCTCTTCCTGGCGACCAAGGTCCTGGGCCTGGACCCGACCCGCCAGACGCCCGCCTGGAAGTACAACGACGGGCTGGACTTCGTCCCGACCCACAAGTACGTCCTGTACGGCCATCACTTCGCCGCCATCGCCGGCGCGGGCCCGCTGGTCGGCCCCGTGCTCGCGGCGCAGATGGGTTACCTGCCGGGCCTGCTGTGGATCCTGGCCGGCGTGATCTTCGCCGGCGCGGTGCAGGACTTCATCGTGCTGTTCATCTCCACGCGCCGCGACGGCCGCTCGCTGGGCGACCTCGTCAAGCAGGAGATGGGCACGGTGCCCGGCGTCATCGCGCTGTTCGGCGCGTTCATGATCATGATCATCATCCTGGCGGTGCTGGCGCTGATCGTGGTGAAGGCGCTGGCGCACTCGCCCTGGGGCACCTTCACCGTCGCGGCGACGATCCCGGTCGCGCTGTTCATGGGTGTGTACCTGCGCTTCATCCGTCCGGGCCGCATCGGCGAGGTCTCCGTCATCGGCTTCGTGCTGCTGATGCTGGCGATCGTCGCCGGCCAGTGGGTGCATGAGAGCCCGACCTGGGCGCCGATGTTCACCTACGACGGCAAGGTGCTGACGTGGATGCTGATCGGCTACGGCTTCGTCGCCGCCTGCATCCCGGTGTGGCTGCTGCTGGCGCCGCGCGACTACCTCTCCACCTTCCTGAAGATCGGCACGATCATCGCGCTGGCGATCGGCATCGTGGTCGTCGCCCCGCCGATGCAGATGCCGTCCTTCACCCAGTTCGCGGCCGGCAACGGCCCGGTCTGGTCGGGCAACCTGTTCCCCTTCCTGTTCATCACCATCGCCTGCGGCGCGGTGTCGGGCTTCCATGCGCTGATCAGCTCGGGCACCACGCCCAAGATGCTGGACAACGAGGTCAACGCGCGCTTCATCGGCTACGGCGGCATGCTGGCCGAATCCTTCGTGGCGGTGATGGCGCTGGTGGCGGCCTCGTGCATCGAGCCGGGCGTCTACTTCGCGATGAACAGCCCGGCCGCGCTGGTCGGCAGCACGCCCGAGACGGTGGCGGCGACGCTCTCCACCTGGGGCTTCGTGATCACGCCGGAGATGCTGGTGCAGACCGCCAAGGACGTCGGCGAGAACACCATCCTGGCGCGCGCCGGTGGCGCTCCGACGCTGGCGGTGGGCATGGCGCACATCCTGCATCAGGTCGTGGGTGGCAAGGCGATGATGGCCTTCTGGTACCACTTCGCGATCCTGTTCGAGGCGCTCTTCATCCTGACCGCGGTCGACGCCGGCACCCGCGCGGGCCGCTTCATGCTGCAGGACCTGCTGGGCACCTTCGTGCCGGCGCTCAAGCGCACCGAATCGCTGCCGGCCAACCTGATCGCCACGGGCCTGTGCGTGTCGGCCTGGGGCTACTTCCTGTACCAGGGCGTGGTGGATCCGCTGGGCGGCATCAACACCTTGTGGCCGCTGTTCGGCATTGCCAACCAGATGCTGGCGGCGGTGGCGCTGCTGCTGGGCACGGTGGTGCTGTTCAAGATGAAGAAGGACCGTCACGCGTGGACCACGATCGTGCCGGCGGCCTGGCTGCTGGTGTGCACGATGACGGCGGGCTGGCAGAAGATCTTCAGTGCCGATCCGAAGGTGGGCTTCCTGGCGCATGCCTCGAAGTACGCTGACTCCCTGGCGGCGGGCAAGGTCCTGGCGCCGGCCAAGAGCCTGGAGGCGATGGAGCGGGTGATCTTCAATGACCGGCTGGATGCTGCGCTGTGCGGCCTTTTCATGTTCGTCGTGATCAGCGTGCTGGTGTACAGCGTGAAGGCGGTGCTGAAGGCGCGTGCCGAGCGCAAGCCCACGGTGCAGGAGACGCCGTTCGAGCGCATGCCTGAGGGCGCGGTGGCGGGCGGCCATGCTTAAGCAGGTGGCTGCGGACGCCGCGCAGGCGGCGTTGTCCGCTGCGTCGGACATGCTGCAGGCGGGCCGCTACATGGCCCGTGGCGTGCGTCAGCAGCTGATTGGCGCGGACTATGGTGCCTACCTGGCGCACATGGCGCGCACGCATCCTGACGATGAGCCCCTGAGCTACGAGGCCTTCTTCCTCGAGCGCCAGGAGGCTCGCTACAGCGCCCGCACGGGCCGCTGCTGCTGACGCCAACGCCCGACGCACTTTTCCAGAACGGCCCTTCGGGGCCGTTCCTCGTGGAGTGGGCGCAGAACTGCCCGAGGCCGGCGGCGGAGCCCGCTTCCATAACTGACCAGGCGCGTTCTGTTTGAGCGTCGCGAGCCGAAGGTGAGCAGAGCGAGTTGAGCGCCGAAAGCGGGCTCCGCCGCCGGCCTCGGGCAGTTTTGCGCGGGCTCGGTGACACTACGCCGCATGCCTCGATTCGCTGCCAACCTTGGATTCCTGTACCAGGATATCCCGTTCCTCGACCGTTTCTCTGCTGCAGCCCGCGACGGGTTTGCGGCAGTGGAGTGCTTGTTCCCGTATGACATGCCGGCTGCTGAGTTGCGAGCCCGGGCGGATGCGGCGGGTGTTGAGGTCGTGTTGATCAATGCGCCGCCGGGCGACTGGGCGGCGGGTGAGCGTGGTTTGGCGTCGCTGGCGGGGCGGGAGGCTGACTTTCGAGATTCGATCGAGCGCGGGCTGGATTACGCGAGCCGGGTGGGGGCGCCGCGGTTGCACGTGCTGGCGGGGGTGTTGCCGCCGGATGTTTCGCGCGATGCCGCGCTCGCGCGCTACGAGGCGAGTCTGCGCTGGGCTGCCGAGCAGGGTGCGCGCGCGGGCGTGACGCTGATGATCGAGCCCATCAATCCGCACGACATGCCGGGCTACCTGCTGCAGCGGCAGGAGGAGGCGCATGCGATCGTCGATCGCATTGGCGCGGCGCATCTGAGGGTCCAGATGGACCTGTACCACTGCGCGCGTGTCGAGGGGGATGTGGTCGCGCAGGTGCGGCGCTGGCTGCCGACGGGTCGTGTCGCGCATTGCCAGATCGCCGGCATGCCGGGCCGGCATGAGCCGGACGTGGGCTCGCTGGACTGGCGCGGCGCGCTGGCTGCAATCGACGAGATCGCGGCGGCCACCGGCTGGGACGGCTGGATCGGCTGCGAGTACCGGCCGCGGCGGGGCGATGTCGCAGGTGGCACCTCCGACGGTTTGGTCTGGATGCGAGGGTTGAGTAGCAAGGATTGATGGCCAGACCCACCTAACGAGGTCGGCGCCTGAGCCGCCACGACCTCCAATAGCGATCCCGGTTTAGAAGGGGTCTCAACACGATCGCTGCCTCTCTCCAAGAGCACAGGCAGCGACGATGACCCCCAGGATCAAACGAGCGGCGATCGCGATCGCCACGGCAGCGGCGGCCACCAAGGCCCTCGCCATCGGTATCAACGAACAGCGGTTCGAGGCCCTCGGTGGCCGGCTCGACGAGCCGCTGTCCTTCCTGCACCTGGTGCAGACCCCCCTGGAGCGGGAGAGCCTCCAGCCCAGGTTCCGCAACGTGGGTCAGTTGCGCTTTCCCGGCACCGACCGCGACTGCACCGCGACCTGGCTCGGCGAAGACGAGCAGCATGCCTTCGTCATGACCGCGGCGCATTGCGTGGCCAGTGATTTCCGGCACGCCCCCTGGGCCCGGTCCCTGGGGCCGGTGACGTTGAGCAGCCGTCTCCCGTCGAGGCATGAAGGGCGAGGCCTGGCCTTCATCCCGATGCCGCGCCCGTCGCAGGACGGCGACGCGGTCGAGCAGGACGGCAGCGCCAGCGACAGCGACCTGGCGATCCTGCGGCTGCCGCGCCGGACGGCTCGCCCGCTGGCGTCGGAAACGCCGCCATTGCTCGACGACCTCGACGACGACCCCGTCGCCAGCGCCCATCCCGTGGGGGCAGTCACCGAGTTCGTCGGTTATGGCGCCTGGCATGTCGGCACCCGGTCGATTGACCGCGCCGGGCGCCTCTGGGCCCGTGCGCCCGGCCGCGCGACCGGGCGCGCGCGGCAGCGGTTCACCGTCGGCTATCAGCCGACCGGCGACACCGATCGCTGGTTCACGCTGACCTCGGGCGACAGCGGCGGTGCCTTCTGGCAGGCGCGCTGGGGTTACTGGCATGTCGTCGCCACGGCGAGCGCCCGTGACAAGGGCTGGCGTGGCTCGGAAGGCCCTCGCATGGCGGCGCTCGTCCACTGGGTGAAAGGCGTCTTCCCCGGCATCCGCACCTTGAGCGACCGCCTCAGCGTCGGCGCCGGCGCCCCGTTCGTTTCCCGCGATCACTCGGAAGACGTCTCGAGCGGCACGGTGGTCTATCTCGTGCCGGCGCAGACCGGGGCCACCGGGCCTGCCGAGCCCGCCACTTCCGGCGCCTCGGGCTACAGCGTCATCCAGGCCGTCGTGGAGGACGAACTGACGCGCCACCGGGCCGAGATCCGTCTGCGCGGCCAGCGCGAGACCGGTTGCGGCTGGGCCTCGCGGATGGAGGACGACACCACGTGCGGCGAGCGGCGGGGCGCCCGCCTGACGGTGTCCTTCCATGCGGAAGACAACCCCGGACTGATGCGAGGCAGCTATGTCGGCCAGATCGAGATCGAGGCGGTCGGCACGAGCGACGGGCGTTATCGCGAGCGCTTCCCGCTGCGGTTGCGGATCGGGCACCTGACCGCAGGCACCGTCACGGCGAGCCGTGGCTACGAGTCGCCGGATCTGGCGGGGCTGCTTTCCGCGCAAGACGGCTCGCCAGTGCGTGTCGCGCTGCCCGTCCAGGCGCGTGCGCATCGCGATGGGGAGGCGTCCGGCGGCGTGCAGCCCTCGAGTCGCGTCATCGTCACGGTGAGGGATGTGCTGGAAGGCCGGGACCGAACCCTCGTGCTGCGCGCGTTCCGGCGGCCGGCGACTGCCGGCGCCTGCGCGCCGATGCCGATGGCAGCGACGGTTGATTGCGAGGGGCGCCGGCTGCCTCGTGTGAGCCTGCAGTTCGTCGAGGGCGACAATCCGGGCCTGCCGGCGGGGCTCTATCGGGGACGCGTGTTCCTGGAGGCGCGCGGCGGACCCGGCGGCACACGCCGTGAGCTGATCGGTGTCGGGTTGAACGTCGACACGCTCTGACCCCACGCCGATCCCGAGGGATCGCCCGCGGCGACGCGCCGACCCGCGCGACCATGAGAAAGGCCGCCGGCCCGCAGGGGCTCGGCGGCCTTGCCGTCGATGCGCGCAGGCTCAGGCCACCGTGCGCGTCTCGCCGTCGCCGTGGAGGTTGCTCTCGCAGCGGCCGCAGATCGTGGGATGCGCCGGATTGGCGCCGACGTCCGCGCGGTAGTGCCAGCAGCGCTCGCACTTCTGGTGCGTCGACGGCGTCACGGTGATGCTCAGTTCATCGGCCAGCACCGCGTTCGCGGCCGAGGTGATCAGCACGAACTTCAGGTCGTCGCCCAGGCTGCTCAGCAGCGCCAGGTCCTCGCCGTTCACGCCCAGCGTGATCTCCGCCTGCAGCGACGAGCCGATCGCGCCGGTCGTGCGCACCGCCTCGATCGCCTTGTTCACCGCGTCCCGGACCTCGTGGATGCGGTTCCACTTGGCGATCAGGCCGTCGTCATGCGCGACGCCGAAGGACCAGAAGGTCTCGGTGAAGATCGTGTCGCCGGCCTGCTTGCCGGCGAAGACCTTCCAGGCTTCCTCGGCGGTGAAGCTCAGGAACGGCGCCATCCAGCGCAGCATCGCGTGGGTGATGTGCCACAGCGCCGTCTGCGCCGAACGGCGCGCGGCCGACTTCGGCGCGCTGGTGTACAGGCGGTCCTTCAGCACGTCCAGGTAGAACGCGCCCAGGTCTTCCGAGCAGTAGACCTGCAGCTTGGCCACCACCGGGTGGAACTCGTAGCGCTGGTAATGCGCCAGGATCTCCTCCTGGAACTGCGCGGCGCGCGCCAGCGCATAGCGGTCGGCCTCGAGCAGCTGGTCCATCGGCACGGCGTCGCGGGCGGCGTCGAAGTCCGAGGTGTTGGCCAGCAGGAAGCGCAGCGTGTTGCGGATGCGGCGGTAACCGTCCACCACGCGGTCCAGGATCTTCTTGTCGCCGGCGATGTCGCCCGAATAGTCCGACGCCGCCACCCACAGCCGGATGATCTCGGCGCCCAGCGACTTGCTGGTCTCCTGCGGATCCACGCCGTTGCCCAGCGACTTGCTCATCTTGCGACCCTGGCTGTCCACGGTGAAGCCGTGGGTCAGCAGGCCCTTGTAAGGCGCGCGGCCGTTGAGGGCGCACGAGATCAGCAGCGACGAGTGGAACCAGCCGCGATGCTGGTCATGGCCTTCGAGATAGAGGTCGGCCTCCGGGCCGGTCTCGTGCGCCGCGCCGGCATGCGAGCCCTTGAGCACATGCTGGAAGGTGGAGCCCGAGTCGAACCACACGTCCAGGATGTCCTGGCCCTTCGAGTACTGCTCGGCCTCGGCGCCCAGCCACTCGGCCGGGTCGAGCTTGGACCAGGCCTCGATGCCGCCGGCCTCGACCAATTGCGCGGCGCGCTCGATGAACTCGAGCGTCTTCGGATGCGGCTGGCCGCTGTCCTTGTGCAGGAAGATCGGCAGCGGCACGCCCCAGCTGCGCTGGCGCGAGATGCACCAGTCGGGCCGTCCGGCGATCATGTCGTGCAGCCGGGTGCGGCCGTTCTCCGGATAGAAGCTGGTCTGCTCGATGGCGTCCAGCGCCAGCTGGCGCAGCGTCTTCTCCGCCTTGTCGACGGTGAACACGCCGTCGCCTTCGTCCATGCGCACGAACCACTGCGCCGCGGCGCGGTAGATCACCGGGCTCTTGTGGCGCCAGCAGTGCGGGTAGCTGTGGCTGATCTTGCTCTGGGCCATCAGGCGGCCGGCATCCTGCAGCGCCTGCGCGATGACCGGGTTGGCCTTCCAGATGTGCTGGCCGCCGAACAGCGGCAGCTCGGCCTCATAGACGCCGTTGCCCTGCACCGGGTTCTTGATGTCCTTGAAGGTCATCCCGTGCGCCATGCACGAGTTGAAGTCGTCCACGCCGTAGGCCGGCGCCGAGTGGACCACGCCGGTGCCGTCGTCGGCGGTGGCGTAGTCGGCCAGGTAGACGGGGCTTTCGCGGTCGAAGCCCGGGTGCACGTGCGCCAGCGGGTGCTTGAACTTCAGCAGCTCGAGCGACTTGCCCGGCGTCACGGCGACCTGCCGGCCCTCGATGCCCCAGCGGGCCAGGCACTTCTCGACCAGCGCCTCGGCCACGACGAAGTAGCCGCGCTCGGTGTCCACCAGCGCATAGGGCAGCTCGGGGTTCAGGTTCAGCGCCTGGTTGGCGGGGATGGTCCAGGGCGTGGTCGTCCAGATGACGGTGAACGCGTCCTTGTCGAGCTTCTGCAGGCCGAAGGCCGCCGCCAGCTTGTCCGGCTCGGCGCTCAGGAAGGCCACGTCGACGGCGGGCGACTGCTTGTCGGCGTACTCGATCTCGAATTCGGCCAGCGAGGAACCGCAGTCGAAGCACCAGTACACCGGCTTGAGGCCGCGGTACACGAAGCCGCGCTCGAACAGGCGCTTGAGCACGCGGATCTCGCCGGCCTCGTTCTTGAAGTCCATCGTGCGGTAGGGGTGGTCCCAGTCGCCCAGCACGCCCAGGCGCTTGAAGTCGGCGCGCTGCTGGTCGATCTGTTCGCCGGCGTACTTGCGGCTCTTGGCCTGCACCTCGTCGCGCGGCAGGCCGCGGCCGAAGGTCTTCTCGATCTGGTTCTCGATCGGCAGGCCGTGGCAGTCCCAGCCCGGGATGTAGGCGGCGTCGAAGCCCTCGAGCTGGCGCGCCTTGACGATCATGTCCTTCAGGATCTTGTTGACCGCGTGACCCATGTGGATCTGGCCGTTGGCATAGGGCGGGCCGTCGTGCAGCACGAATTTGGGCTTGCCCTGGCGCGCCACGCGCAGGCGCTGGTAGATGCCCTGGTCCTCCCATTCCTTGACCCAGCCCGGCTCGCGCTTGGGCAGGTCGCCGCGCATGGGGAAGGGCGTGTCGGGCAGGTTGAGCGTCGAGCGGTAGTCGGGCTTGGACGTGTCGGTCATGGCGGGGGCAATCGAAGAGGGCGGACCCCGGCGTGCGCGGGGCGGCGAGGCATGAAGTGAAGGGCGCGGAGGCGGCGAGGTGGGGTGCACAAGGCCGCGCGCCGGCTGAGCGCGGGAGAGGGCGGTCAGCCCTTCAAATTCGGTCGCGGGTGGTCTGACGGCGGACGGCGGCGTGGGTGGCCGCCTGTTGCGCGAAGTAGTCGCGCGCCTGACGGACGTCTTCGCGGATCGCGGCCGTCAACGAATCAAGCCCGTCGAAACGGGCTTCATCGCGCAGTTTTTGGAGGAGTTCCACGCGCACGAGTTTACCGTAGGCCTCCGCGGCCCCCAGGCGGGCGGCCAGGTCCGCCGGCCAGTCCAGCGCGTGGACTTCCAGCAGCACCCGCCCCGCGTCCTCGACGGTGGGGCGCACGCCCAGCGAGGCGACGCCGTCCAGCGCCGGGCCGTCGTCCCCGTCGATGCCATGCACCCGCACCGCGAAGATGCCGTGCGCCGCCGGCTTGTCGTGGTCGAAGCGCAGGTTCAGCGTGCGGAAGCCGTCGCCGCGGCCGGGCGCGGTCTCGGCCAGCTGGCGGCCCAGCTTCTGGCCGTGGATCACATGGCCGGAGATCGCGTACGGCCGCCCCAGCAGCCGCGCCGCGCCGTCCATGTCGCCGGCGGCCAGCGCCTCGCGCACGGCCGAGCTCGACACCCGCAGCCCATGCACCTCGTAGCTCATCATCCGGGCGACGTCGAAGCCCAGCCGCTGCCCGGCGGCGTCCAGGGTCGCGTAGTCGCCCTGGCGCTTGGCGCCGAAACGGAAGTCGTCGCCGACCAGCACGTATTTCGCGCCCAGGCCCTCGACCAGCACCTGCTGGATGAAGTCCTGCGCCGGCAGCGAGGCCAGCGCCTCGTCGAAGCGCAGCACCACGACCTGGTCCACGCCGCAGCGCTCGAGCTCCTGCAGCTTGTCGCGCAGCGTGGCGATGCGCGCCGGCGCCAGTTCGGGCTTGCCGAGCTTGCTGGCGAAGAAGTCGCGCGGATGCGGCTCGAAGGTCAGCACGCAGGTCGGCAGGCCGCGGTGGCGGGCCTCGGACAGCAGCAGCGCCAGCATGGCTTGATGACCGCGGTGGACACCGTCGAAGTTGCCGATCGTCAGCGCGCAGTGCGCCGCGACGCCGGGATGGTGGAAGCCTCGGAAAACGTGCATGGGCCGGGATTATCTGCCGGCCGGGCGCCGCCCGTCAGGCCGCGGCGGCGGCCGGCGGTGCGGCTTGCGCCGAGGGCGAGGCCGCCGGGCCAGGCAGGTGCTGCGTGACGACGGCCAGCAGCTCGTCCATCTCGAACGGCTTCACCAGGTAGCCGTCCATGCCGCTGGCCAGGCAGCGGGCCCGGTCGTCGTCGACGGCGCTGGCGGTCAGCGCGACCACCGGCGTGCGCGGCAGCAGCCGGCGCGCCTCCTCCTGGCGCCAGGCGACGGTGGCCGCATAGCCGTCGAGCTCCGGCATCTGGCAGTCCATCAGCACCAGGTCGAAACGCTGCGCGCGCAGCTGCTCGAGCGCGTCGCGGCCGTGTTCCGCCGGCGTCACGCGCAGGCCGCAGCGCTCCAGCATGGTCGTGGCGACAAGCAGGTTGACCGGGCTGTCGTCGACCAGCAGCACGCGGCCTTCGAGCCGCGGCAGCGGCGCCGCGGTCGAGGCCGCGGGCTCGGTCGATGCGGCGGGCGCGTCCGATCCAGGCAGCGCGGCGGACGGGGCGAGCGCCGTCGAGGACGGCGCCGGGGAGACCACCTGCAGCGGCAGGGTGAACTCGAACACCGAGCCCTGGCCGGGCGCCGATGCGCAGCGCAGGTCGCCGCCCATCGCGCGCGCCAGTTCGCGCGAGATCGTCAGCCCCAGCCCCGCGCCATCGCGGCGCGCGCGGTGGTCGCCGGCGCGGCCGGCCTGCTCGAACGGGGCGAAGATGCGCTCGAGCTGGTCCGCCGGGATGCCGTCGCCGGTGTCCTTGACCGCGAAGCGCAGCAGCGTGCCCGCGCGCATGTCCAGCACCGACGAGACCTCGACGTCGACGCTGCCTCGGTCGGTGAACTTGATCGCGTTGCCGACCAGGTTGTGCAGCACCTGCTGGATGCGCGAGGCATCGCCCATCGCGCGCGCCGGCAGCTGCGGCGCGACGGTCAGCGAGAAGGCCAGGCCCTTGGCGCGCGCCGTCTCGCCCAGCAGGCGGCCGACGTCGCCGGCGACCTCGCGCAGGTCGAAGGGGCGGGCCTCGACGACCAGCTTGCCCGACTCGATGCGCGCCAGGTCCAGGATGTCGTTGACCAGCGTCATCAGGTGGCGGCCGGAGCGGCGCACGATCTCCACCTGCTCGCGCTGCTGCGGGCTGAGCTCGCCGCGCTCCAGCAGCTGGGCCATGCCGATGATGCCGTTCAGCGGCGTGCGGATCTCGTGGCTCATCACCGCGACGAAGCGGCTCTTGCTGCTGCTGGTTTCCTCCGCCGCGTCCAGCGCGAGGCGGCGCTGCTCGGCCAGCCGGGCCTGCTCGAAGCGCAGCCGCAGCAGCTCCAGCGTGCGCGCCTCGATGCGGCGCGACTCGAGCACCGTCAGCAGCCAGAACATCGTCAGCCCACCGGCGCTGAGCCAGCCGGTGGTGCCGCCTTGCAGCGCCAGCCGGATCGCCAGCGGCGCGATCACCAGCGAGGCGAACAGCGCCTGCCCGCGCGCCCAGTGGCCCAGCGACACCATGGTGAAGGCGACCAGGCCGACCAGCGTGGTCATGACCGCGCCGTCGATCTCCGGCAGGTTGGGCGTGGCGAAGAGGGCGCCGATCACGCCCCAGGCCAGGCCGTCCAGCCCCAGGCCGACGAGGTAGCGCCGCTCCCGGCCCGGCGAGGCGCGCTCGACCAGCGGCAGCCGCAGGAAGCTGCGGGCTTCCAGCGCGCGCCAGGCCGAGATGCCCCAGCGCGCCGCCAGCCAGCCGAGCAGGTCCACGGCCGGCAGGTGCGACCACAGCAGCGCCACCGGCAGCAGGCTGAACAGCCCGCCGACGCAGGCCGGCATCGCCACGCGCGCCTGCAGGCTGGTCAGGCGTTCCGCCCGCACCTGCATGGCCACGCTGGCGCCGCCAGGATCCCCGTGATGTTTGATTTCAGGCACTCCCATACGACCCGGCCGTCGAGGATTCCGGCCGACCGCCCTCCAGATCGGTGGCGCCGCTTCGCGGGCGGCGTCCAAGTGGGGCGTTTCTACCGAAGGTCGTGAGCGGCGAGGCTCGGGGACTTCCCGGGGACCGTCCGGTCCTCGTGCGCAGGCGCGGTGCCGGTGGGCGCCTGACGCCCATCCGGCTCGAGGTCTAGGCCGAAGCCGGTCCCGATCCTGATCCCGACGCCGGATCTGTCATCGCCAGTTCGCGTTGGTGCTCGTCGAGCCAGATCCAGCCGCCGGACGGCAGCTCGGCCGGCAGGTCCAGCGCGCCGATGCGCTGGCGGTGCAGCGCCAGCACCCGGTTGCCGACCGCGGCGACCATGCGCTTGGCCTGGTGGTAGCGGCCCTCGGTGAGCGCCATCTGCAGGCGGCCGTCGGGCAGGCGCTCGGCGGACACGGCGCGCACCGGCTCCTCGGCCAGTTTGGGATTGCGCTCCTCCAGCAGCACGCCCTCGACCAGGCGGCGCAGTTGGCCCTCGTCCAGCTCGGCCTTGCAGCTCGCCTGGTAGAGCTTGGGCACGTGGTACTTCGGGCTGGTGAGCTTGTGCTGCAGCGGGCCGTCGTCGGTCAGCAGCAGCAGGCCGGTGGTGTCCTCGTCGAGCCGGCCCACCGGCTGGATGTCGCGGTTGCGCAGCGGCTCGGGCAGCAGCGAGAACACGCTCGGATGGTGGCTGGGCTTGCGCGAGCACTCGTAGCCCGCCGGCTTGTGCAGCAGGATCAGCGCCTTCTCGTGATACGGCCAGGCCTGGCCTTCGACCTCGAAGACCAGACCGGCGGTGTCGAAGGCCTGCCGCGGGTCCTCGATGACCTCGCCGGCGACCGACACCAGGCCGTGCTCGACCAGCGCCGCGCAATGCCGGCGGGTGCCGAAGCCCTGGCTGAAGAGGATCTGCGCGATGGCGACCGGCTTGGCGGCCTTGGCGGGGGTGGGGGAACTCGAACTCATGGGGCGGGATTGTCGCCGCGGCCGCGGGGCCGCCCGCCCTCCGGTCGTCCGTCAGCCCGGCCGGACCGCGTCCACCACGGCCCGGGCCACGACCTCGGCGGCCAGCGCGCCGAGCAATGTCATGTCGCCGTCGACCTCGGCGGCGCCGGTCGCCAGCGCGAACAGCACGTCGCCGTCCATCACCGTGTGCACCGGCTGGATCGCGCGGGCCAGCCCGTCGTGCGCGATCTGCGCCAGCTTGGTCGCCTGGGGCTTGCTCAGGCGGGCATCGGTGGCGATGAGGCCGATCGTCGTCGCGCTGCCTTGCAGCGCGCGGCCGGGACGCTCGCCGTCCAGCAGGGCCTGAACCGTCGAGCAGGCGCGGCCGTCCGGGCCGCGCGGGCCGGCGAGCACCTGGCCGCCGCGCGGGTCGACGACGTCGCCCACCGCGTTCACCACGACCATCGCCGCCAGCGTCACCTCGCCCAGGCGCAGCGAGGCCATGCCCAGGCCGCCGGACATCGCGCGGTCCACGCCCAGCAGCTTGCCCACCGTCGCGCCGGTGCCGGCGCCGACCGGGCCGCGCGCATGCTCGGCCGCGGAGGCCGCATCGCAGGCCGCGCGGCCCGCGGCGGCATCTGGCGCGGTCGCCGCGTCGTGGCGCCACAGGTCGAAGATCACCGCCGCCGGCACGATGGGCACGCGCACCTGGCCGACCGGGAAGCCGTGGCCGCGTTCGGCCAGCCAGCGCATCACGCCGTCCGCGGCCGCCAGGCCGAAGGCGCTGCCGCCGCTCAGCAGCAGCGCGTGGACCTGCTGGACCGTGTTCTCGGGACGCAGCAGGTCGGTCTCGCGCGTCCCGGGCGCGGCGCCGTGCACATCGACGCCGGCGGTCGCGCCGGCCTCGCACAGCACGACGCTGCAGCCGGTGGGCGCCGTCGGATGGGTGTAGTGGCCGAGCTTCAGCCCGGCGACGTCGCACAGGCTGCCGGCGTCGGCGCGCGCGGCGCCGGCGGGGACGACCGGCTCGCTCAAGGCTTGCCGCCCTGACTCGGCGCCTGAGGCTGCGGTTGCGGTTGCGGCTTGAGGCTGCCGCAGTCGGCGCCGAGGTAGCGCGCCTCGCCGGTGGAGCGCAGCACCTCGGTCTTGCCGTCGCGCTGCACGCGGACCTCGCTCCTGGTCCGGTAATGGTCGGTGCCCAGGAACGTGATTTCGTTCGTGCCCTCGGACGCGGGGTTGGTGCAGCGGAAGTTGACCAGCATCCGGTCGCCGGTGCGCTTGCTGTCGTGCTCGCACTTGCCTTCGGTCTTCGGGATGCCGGCGCGGTCCGCCTGTTCCCGCGTCACGCAGGACTTGAGCGTCAGCTCGCCGCCCTGGAAGTTCATGCTGACGCCGTTCTTCGACATCATCGATTCCAGCTGCTTGCGCTGCTCCGGCGGCAGCGCGGCCATCTGCTTCTGCATCTGCTCCATCTGCGCCTGGCGCTGCGGATCGAGCTCGGGCTTCTGCTTGATCTCCCACAGCCCGGGCTTGAAATCCTGGGCGGCGGCGGTCATCGCCGCGCCGGCCAGCAGCAGGCCGGCGAGGAAGGAGGCGGCGGCGGAGGTCGCGTTCGACATGGCGTTCTCCCTGCTGCGAAGGCAGCGAGGCTCGCCGAGTGTAGGGGCCGCCGCCGGGCGGTGTCAGGTGTCAGGCGAAGACGCCGGCCGTGTCCTGCATGCGGCGGCTGACCTCGCCCAGGTGATGCAGCGAATCGCCGTACTGCATCTCCATGAGCGTGAGCCGCTTGAAGTAATGGCTGCCGACATACTCGTCGGTCACGCCGATGCCGCCATGCAGCTGGATGCACTGCTGGCCGACGAAGCGCATCGCCTGGCCGAGCTGCACCTTGGCCTGCGAAACCGCGCGGCGGCGTGCCTCGGCTGGCTCGCCCAGCTTGAGCGTGGCGAAGTAGCTCATCGAGCGCGCCAGCTCCAGCTGCATCTTGATGTCGGCCATGCGATGGCGCAGCGCCTGGAAGCTGGCGATGGCGACGCCGAACTGCTTGCGCGTGTTCAGGTATTCCGCCGTCAGCGCGACGAAGCGGTCCATCGCGCCGACCGCCTCCGCCGCCTGCGCCGCGATGGCGATGTCGACGGCGTGTTCCAGCACCGCAAGGCCACGATCGGGACCGACCAGCAGCGTGGCGGGCGTGTCCTGCAGCGTCAGCTCGGCGGCGCGCGAGCCGTCGTGCAGCGCATAACCGCGCAGCGCGACGCCACTTGCCTCCTTGGCGACCAGGTAGAGCGCGATGCCTGCGTCGGCGCCGCCGGCGCGCGCCGGCACGATGAAGGCGTCGGCCGCGTCACCGGCCGGCACCACGCTCTTCAGGCCGGTGAGCCGGTGATCCGCCGTGGCCAGCGTGTCACAGACCTCGAGCCGGTAGCGCGCGCGACGCTCCTGGTGCGCGAGCACGACCAGCGCCTCGCCGCCCGCGATGCGCGGCAGCCACTCGCCCTGCGCGTCCTCGCCGGACTGCGCCAGCACCGCTGGCGCGACCAGCCCGCCCTGCGCATAGGGCTCCATCACCAGGCCGCGGCCCAGTTCCTCCATGACGACCATCGCCTCGACCGGGCCGAAGCCCAGGCCGCCGTGGGCCTCGGGCACCGCCAGCGCGGTCAGGCCCAGGCCGGCCAGGGCGTTCCAGACCTCGCGCGAGAAGCCGCCCGCGCGCACGATCGCGCGGCGCTGCTCGAAGCCGTAATCCTTGTCGACGTAGCGCCGCACCGCGTCGCGCAGCGAGTTCTGGTCTTCGGTGAAATCGAAATCCATGTCGTGTCTCCTGCCTCAGCCCAGCACGGTCTGCGCGACGATGTTGCGCTGCACCTCGTTGGAGCCGCCGTAGATCGTCGTCTTGCGATAGTTGAAGTAGTGGCTCGCGAGCGGCGCGCAATGGGCCGCGCCGACGTGGTCGCCCTGCCAGCCGGCCTCCATGGCCTCATGGATGAAGGGCGTCGCGTAGGGGCCGGCGGCCAGCATCATCAGCTCGGTGTAGCGCTGCTGGATCTCGCTGCCGCGGATCTTCAACAGGCCCGCCACGTCCAGCGACTGCTTGCCGCTGCTCTCGGCCGAGAGCACGCGCAGCACCATCATCTCCAGCGCGACGATGTCCACCTCCAGCAGCGCGATCTGGTCGCGGAAACGCGCGTCCTCGCGATCGCCGCCGAGCAGCCCTTCGGCCTTGGCGATGCGCTTGAGCCGCTCCAGCTCGCGCTTGGCGCGGTTCACGTCGGCGATGTTGGTGCGCTCGTGCGCGAGCAGGTACTTGGCGTAGGTCCAGCCCTTGTTCTCCTCGCCGACCAGGTTCTCCGCGGGGACCTCGACGTTGTCGAAGAACACCTCGTTCACCTCGTGCTCGCCGTCGAGCATGATGATCGGCCGCACGGTCACGCCGGGCGACTTCATGTCGATCAGCAGGAAGGAGATGCCGGCCTGCGGCTTGACCGAGGCGTCGGTGCGCACGAGGCAGAAGATCCAGTCGCCGTACTGGCCCAGCGTGGTCCAGGTCTTCTGGCCGTTGACGATGTACTTGTCGCCCCGGCGCTCGGCGCGGGTCTTCACCGAGGCCAGGTCCGAGCCCGAGCCCGGTTCGCTGTAGCCCTGGCTCCACCAGACGTCGCCGCTCATGATCCCCGGGAGGTGGCGCTCCTGCTGCTCGCGCGAGCCGAAGGCCATGATCACCGGCGCCACCATCACCGGTCCGAAGGGCACCACGCGCGGCGCGCCGGCCAGGGCGCATTCCTCTTCGAAGAGATGGCGCTGCACCGCGTTCCAGCCCGGCCCGCCGAACTGCCTGGGCCAGGCCCAGCCGTGCCAGCCCTGCTTGCCCAGGATGCGGGCCCAGCGCTGCAGATCGTCCTTGTTCAGGCGCAGCGCGTTGTGCACCTTGTGGCTGATGTCCTGAGGGAGGTGCTCGGCCACCCAGCGGCGGATGTCGGCCCGGAAGGCCTGCTCCTCGGGCGTGAAGTTGAGGTCCATGCGTGTCTCCTGCGGTCTTCGATGTCGGGCCGGCGCTCTGGCGCGTGGTGGGCGCGGTCGGCGCTGTCGGTGAGCTGCGCGGGGTTTTAGCACGAGCGTTCGCTTTTGCCCTGTCCCGACCGGGACAAGCCCAGGGACATGCCCGAGCCGCGCGAGAATGCGCGGCTTCCCGGTTCCCGCTCCGCCGCCGCCACGCCATGACCGCTGCCTTCCCGACCGCCCTGCCGCGCCCCGTGCTCGCCCTCCATGGCGGCGCCGGGACCCTCCGCCGCGACCGCATGAGCGCCGCGATGGAAGCGGCCTACCGCGCCGCGCTGACGGCGATCCTGGCCGACGGTGCCCGGCAGCTCGCGCGCGGCGACGCCGCGATGGACGTCGCGGTCGAGGCGGTGCGCCGGCTCGAGGAGTGCGAGCTGTTCAACGCCGGCAAGGGCGCGGTCTACACCGCCGACGAGCGCCATGAACTGGACGCCAGCGTGATGGACGGGCGCGACCGCGCGGCGGGCGCGGTCGCCGGCGTGACGCGGGTGCGCAACCCGGTGCTCGCGGCGCGAGCGGTGATGGACCACAGCGGCCATGTGCTGCTGATCGGCCCGGCCGCCGAGACCTTCGCGTTCGACCAGGGCCTGGCGCGCGTCGAGCCGACCTGGTTCGGCACGCCGCAGCGCCTGGCGCAGCTGCGGCAGGCGAGGGCGCTCGCACAGGGACAGGTGCTGGATCACGACGGGCAGTCGGCCATGGCGGACGATGCGCCGGCCACCACGCCGGCCACGCCTGGTGCTGCGCCGGAGCCCGGCGGCCCGATCGACGACCGGACCAAGTTCGGCACCGTCGGCGCGGTCGTGCGGGACGCCGCCGGCCACCTGGCCGCCGCGACCTCCACCGGCGGCATGACCAACAAGCGGCCCGGACGCGTGGGCGACTCGCCCATCCCGGGCGCGGGCTGCTATGCCGACGATCGCAGCGTGGCCGTCTCGTGCACCGGCACGGGCGAGGCCTTCATCCGCGCCGCCGCCGCGCACGAGGTCGGCGCGCTCATGCGCATCGGCGGACTGCCGCTGGCCGAGGCCTGCGCGCGCGTCGTCTTCGACGAGCTGCCCCAGGTCGGCGGCGACGGCGGCCTGATCGCCGTCGACGGGCTGGGCAATGTCTGGCTGGGCTTCAACACCGAGGGCATGTACCGCGGCTGGGTCGAGGCCGGCGGCGAGCCGCTCGTGGGCATCTACCGCGACGAATGACGCGCCCGCGCCTGGAACGACCGATGCGCCATCGATCCGCCGTCCTGCTGATGCTGCTGGTGACGCTGCTGTGGAGCAGCGCCGGCGCGGTGTCGCGCCACCTGGACTCGGCGCGCGGCTTCGAGGTGACCTTCTGGCGCAGCGCCTTCAACGCGCTGGCGCTGACGCTGCTGCTGCCGATGCTGCGCGGGCGCGACTACTGGCGCCAGGCGCTGCCGCGGCTGCGGCGCTCGCCGTCGGTGCTGGGCTCGGGCCTGTGCTGGGCGGTGATGTACACCGCCTTCATGCTGGCGCTGACGATGACCGGCGTGGCCAACGTGCTGGTGACGATGGCGCTGGGGCCCTTGCTGACGGCGCTGTTCGCGCGCGTGTTCCTGCATCAGCGCCTGGCGGCGCGGACCTGGGTCGCGATCTGGATCGCGAGCGCCGGCATCGCCTGGATGTTCGCGAGCGAGATGCGCGCCGGCGCCCACGCCTGGCTGGGCATGGGCGTGGCGCTGGCCGTGCCGGTGGCGGCGGCGAGCAACTGGACGCTGCTGCAGGCGCGGGCCGGCGACGGCGCGACGGACCTGCTGCCGGCCGTGTGGCTGGGCGCGATGCTGTCCGCCGCCGCGACGCTGCCGCTGGCCTGGCCCTTCGAGGCCTCCGGCCGCGACCTGCTGCTGCTGGCCGGGCTGGGCGTGTTCCAGCTCGCCGTGCCCTGCCTGATCGTCGTGCGCCTGACGCGGGTGCTGCCGGCGGCGGAGGTGGCGCTGCTGGGCCTGATGGAAGTGCTGCTGGGGGTGCTCTGGGCCTGGCTGATCGCGGGGGAGGCGCCGTCCCCGGCGGCGCTGCTCGGCGGTGTTATGGTGCTGGCCGCGTTGATTGGCAATGAGCTGCTGGGCGCCTGGCGCCGCCCGGCCGCTTCCAAGAGTGGAGAGATGTCGTTGTGATTCCGTCGCTGCAATCCGAAGGACTGGTCCTGGCCGAGGTCAATGGCTGCCTCGGCCTGATCACCTTGAACCGTCCGCAGGCGCTCAACGCGCTGTCGCTGGCCATGATCCGCGACATGACCGTGCTGCTGAGCGCCTGGCGCGACGATCCGCGCATCCAGGCCGTGGCGGTGCTGGGCGCGGGGCGCGAGGGCAAGCCCGCGGCCTTCTGCGCCGGCGGCGACATCCGCTTCTTCCACCAGGCCGCGCTGGCGGGCGACGCCGCGCTGGACGCGTTCTTCACCGAGGAATACGCGCTCAACCACCTGATCCACCAGTTCCCCAAGCCCTACATCGCGCTGATGGACGGCGTGGTGATGGGCGGCGGCATGGGGATCAGCCAGGGCGCCAAGCTGCGGGTGCTGACCGAGCACTCGAAGCTGGCGATGCCCGAGACCAACATCGGCCTGTTCCCGGACGTGGGCGGCGGTTATTTCCTGTCGCGCTGCCCGGGGCACAGCGGCGAATGGCTGGCGCTGACCGGCCAGGTCATCGGCGCGGGCGATGCGATCGAGCTGGGCCTGGGCGACGTGTTCGTGCGCAGCAGCGAGCTGCCGGCGATCATCGCGGCCTTCAAGACCGGCGCGCAGGACAGCGCCGAGCATGTCGTGGCGACGGTGATGGAGCGCGTGGACCTGGCGCCGGTGGCCGAGCACTGGAACGCGCGGGCGCTGATCAACCGCCATTTCTCGGCGGCGTCGGTGCCGGCGCTGTTCGCGTCGCTGGCGGCGGATGCGGATCCCTGGGCGCAGCAGGTGCTGGCGACGCTGGGCAAGCGCTCACCGCTGATGATGGCGGTGACGCTGGAGCAGATCCGGAGGGCGCGCGCGATGAGCCTGGCGGACGACCTGCGCATGGAACGCGACCTGGTGCACCACTGCTTCCACCTGCGGCCCGGCCCGGCCAGCGAGACGGTGGAGGGCGTGCGCGCGCTGGCGGTCGACAAGGACCATGCGCCGAAGTGGAATCCGGCGCGGGTCGAGGACGTGTGCCGTGCCGACGTCGAGGCCTTCTTCCGCAGCCCCTGGCCGGCGGCGGAGCATCCGCTGCGGGCGCTGGACTGAGCGCCCCGGCCGCCGCCGACTGACGCTGCGCTGACGCGCCGGGACGGCCCGTCAGCGCAGGGGGGATGGCCTACTCGTCTGAGTCCCCCCAACGAAACGCTCTTCCGAGGGAATCGACAAACGCGTCTTCGCGCCGAAACTGCTGGCCTTCCCGGGATGAGTCCCGCAAGCAGGAGTTGCAGCGATGACGATGAACGAGCAGTTGGCGCGGGCGCGATCCGTGGTGGCGAATCTGCCGCAGGAAGTCGCCGACACCTTGAACGACGCCGTGCGATCGCGCTGGATCGATCTCGATCTCTGCCGGGACGGTTTTCTCTTCTCGTTCATTGGGCAGGAGGACGAGGGGGCCCTCGCCGAGGGCCCCGAAGTCGCCGGGGACGGCGTTCACGAAGGTGCAATCCATGGGCATCACCACGCATGACCTGCTGGCGCAGGCCAGGGGGACAGCTCTCCGGCGCCGTCACTCGCTGATGGTCTTCGTCACCAAGGCCGGGTCCTTCGTGATGTCAGCCTCGGAGAACGGCATCCGCTGCCACTGTCCCGCGCTGTAGGCGCGCGTGTAGTCGCTGAAGTGCGGGGACGCCGGATCGTCGCTCTGAGAGAAGGTGAGGAAGGTGTAGGCCTCGACGCCCTCACTCGGGAAACGCACCACCTGCATGTAGCTGTTGGCGCTGGTCGCCGTGTTGAGGTCGTAACCGCCCTGGTCGAGCCGGCTGAGCGCGCAGGCCACGGTGAAGTAGCCCTGCGCGCCGCAGCCGCCGAACATCGGGATCTTTTCGGTGCCGCGGGTCGCGAACAGCGTCTCGCCCCGGGTCGCCGTCAGCGCGAAGCCACTGGCCTGCACCCGCAGGATGGCCGCGCCGAAGGCCTGCAGCAGCGTGGACCGCAGCGCGGGATTCAGGTCGCGCGGCGTGCGCAGCGGATCGGCGCTGCTGAAGGGCACCTGGAACAGCGAGGCCTCGGGCACCCGCGACGCGCGGGTCCAGAACTCGTCCCACAGGTGCGCGCCGCGCGAGTCCACCAGCCCCTTGCCATCCCAGGCCTGCAGCGCCGCGCAGGCCTCGGCGGGGTCGACGTTGCGCGCCGGGCTGAAGGTCTCGCCGGTGGCGGAGTCGCCAGTCACCGCGATCGTCGTCGCCGGCGCGCAGAACATCGCCAGCGCCTGGTCCTTGAACAGCTCCGCGGTGAGCGCGCGGCTGTTGATCACCATCGCGCGCACGGTTTCGCTGGTGGCCTTGTTGCCGGCCAGGCCGTCGCTGCCGGCCAGCCGGTCCTGGACCAGCAGGTGCGCCAGCCGCGAGCGGAAGCTGATCGACGCGGTGCCGGCCGGCCCGAGGATGTCCGGATAACCGGTGAGCGGCGCGGCCGCGTTGGCGAGCCAGTAGCTGTCGTTGCTGTTGAGCACGTAGTCGTCACGCAGCAGGCTGGGCATGCGGGAGGTGCCAAGCGCCCCCGGCTGCTTGGAATCGGCATCGGTCTGCCAGTCGCAAATGCTCTGCGATCCGTCGAGCACCGGTGTGCGGGGCAGGGCCGCGCTGAGCGCTGTCGTCAGCGCGGTCGCGCAGCTGCTGAGCTGCGACGGCGCGACGTTGGGCATCGCGCCGATGTCGGCGTACCAGGCCTGAGAGCCGCCCCGGGCCACGGCCACCGTGTTGACCCAGGGGATGGCCGATTCCTCGCGCTGGATGGTCGCCACCTCGTCCAGCGTCCTGGCCTGGCTCCAGCGCAGCCAGACGCGGAACACGCGGAAGTTCTCCGCGTTGATGTCGCGGATCGCGAAGACGGTGTTGCTGTTCCAACCCAGCGCCGCGTTGAGCGCGCCGAGGTTGACGATCGGGCCGTACTGGGACTCGTAGAGCGTGCGCGTGACCGGCGCGACGCTGCCGTCGGCCTGCTTCACCTGCACGGTGATCTCGCGGGCGGTCATCTTCGTCGCGACGCCGTCGCGCAGGTAGCTGGTCGGGTCGCCGGGCACCAGCGTCAGCTGGAACAGGCCGTAGCGCCGCGCCGTCGACACGGTGTGGCTCCAGGCGATGTGGTCGGTGTAGCCGATCTGGATGACGGGCACCGCCAGGAAGGAGGTGCCGGCGACGTCGAGTTCACCCGGAATGGTGAGGTGCGCCTGGTAGAAGCGATCCGGGCCGCGCCAGTACCAGTGGGGATTGCCGAACAGCAGCGGGCTGCCGTCGCCGGTGGCCGCGGTGCCGAAGCCGATCATGTTGCTGCCCACGCCGTCATGGCCGCCGACCTGGAAGGTCGGCAGGCGGTCCATGGCCAGTTGCAGCCGCCCGGAGGGGCGCGCCGCCTTCGTCGCCGTTGCTGTCACCGCAGCCGTCGCCGGACTGGCCGCGGCCGGCGGCGTCGCGTTGGCGATCGGCGCGACGAAGTTGCTGTAGCCCGCCGCGAAGTGCGCCGCGTACAGGCGCCGGAAGACGTCGGTGTCGCTGATCGGCACGACCCAGGCCTCGTTGCGGCAGGCCGCGTGGGCGCCAGACTCGGCGCCGGCCTTGATTTCGCGGACATAGCGGTTGTAGCCGGCGGCGAAACCCGCCACGAGCTGCTTGAGCTTGTCCGGCTGCGCGGCGATGAGCCGCTGCATCACCGCGTCGTTGAGCACGTGCCGGTGATAGAAGTCGGCATCGAGGTTGCGCGGCTGGCCGATGGTGCCCTGGAAAGGGATGGTCGCGTCGGCGCCGAAGTGGCGGGAGCGCTCGCCGCGGAAGGTCAGCATCGAATTGGCGATCGTGCACAGGTCGTCCTGGGCCTGCGCATAACCGTAGCCGTAGCCGGCACCTCCCCAGTCCGGCGCCTTGATGTGCGGCACCCCCATCGTGGTGCGGCGGATTTCCGCGCGGTAGGTGGCGGCGGGCTCGCCGCCGTCGTCGCCGTCGCCGTTGCAGCCGGCCAGCAGCGCGGCCATTCCCAGGGTCAGCGCGAGCAGCGGCCGCCGGCCGCCTCGAACGGAAATTCGCATGTCTTGTCTCCCTTGTGCCTGTCTCGGCCCGGGCGGGTCGGAGCGCCACAAGGATAGGGCGAGGAGCGCCAGTCGAGCCGACCGCACCGCGTTTCCAGGCGTTTCCGCCACTATGATGCGAGGAATTCTCATTTGAGAACTGTTCGCACTGATGACATGAACGTCACCGTCTCACCGACCCCCTCCGCGCGCCGCGTCGGCGCCTCTTCCGCCGGCGGGCTGGCGCGGCTGCGGGCCGTGCTGCCCTTGATCTCGCGCATCGTCGCGGCGGTGGGCGGCGGTTACGCGCTCGCGGCGCTGGCCAGCGTCGCCGTGCTGGCGCTGCCCGTCAGCCGCATCCAGGCCGTCATCGGCGGCATGCTGGGCAGCTTCGCGGTCTACGCGGCCGCGGTCGTGTGGGTCTTCGCGGTGCGCAGCGCCACCCGCGCCTGGATCGGCCTGCTGGTGGCCGCGCTGCCGCTGCTGCCGTTGGCGTGGTCCGTCTGGCATGGCGCCGCGCCGGCCGTCTCGCCATGAGCGCCCCTGACCTTTCCCCTCACGCCACGCCCGACGCCGCCAGCGGTACCGGAGCGCGCGTCCCGCCCGCGCCACGCGGCCTCCGGCAGACGATGTCCGACCTGCACATCTGGACCGGATTGCTGCTCGGCTGGCTCCTGTTCGCGATGTTCCTCACCGGGACCGTCAGCTATTTCAAGGAAGAGCTGTCGCAATGGATGCGGCCCGAGATCGCGCACCAGGCCGACCAGCCGGAAGCGGCCGTCGTGGCGGGACGCATCGCCAAGACGCTGGAGACCGTCGCGCCGGGCACGACCCAGTGGAGCCTGCGCCTGCCCGACGAGCGCCACCCGATCGCGAACGCCTTCTGGCGCGTGCCGCCCAAGGATGGCGCCAAGCGTGCCTTCAAGGACGCCAACTTCGATCCGCAGACCGGCCTCAAGGTCGCGGCCCGCGAGACGCCGGGCGGTGAATTCTTCTACCGCTTCCACTTCCAGTTCCATTACATGCCGGTGGCCTGGGGGCGCTGGCTCGCCGGGCTGGCGGCGATGTTCATGCTGGTGGCCATCGTCAGCGGCGTGATCACCCACAAGAAGATCTTCACCGACTTCTTCACCTTCCGATGGGGGAAGGGCCAGCGGTCCTGGCTGGACGCGCACAACGCGCTGTCGGTGTTCGGGCTGCCCTTTCACCTGATGATCACGTACACCGGGCTGGTGACGCTGATGACGCTCTACATGCCGTGGCCTGAAATGGCCGGCATCGAGTCGCCGGCGATGAAGCGGCAGCTGACCTCGGAGATGAATGCCTTCCTCCAGCCGGCCAAGCCGTCCGGCGAGGCGGCGCCGCTCGCGTCGATCGAGGCGATGGTGCGCGAGGCCGAGCGGCGCTGGGGCCCGGGCAGCGTGGCGCGGGTGACCGCGGCCAATCCGGGCGACGCGGCGGCGCGCGTGGCGATCGCGCGCGGCGAGGGCGGGCGCTTGTCGATGAGCCCCCAGTACCTGCTGTTCGACGGCGTCTCCGGTCGCGTGGTCGAGGAGAAGCAGGGCGTGGGCGCGGCGGCGGAGACGCGGGGCGTGATGTACGGGCTGCACCTGGGGCGCTTCGGCGATGGCGCGACGCGCTGGCTGTATTTCCTCGTCAGCCTGGCCGGCACCGCGATGGTGGGCACTGGCCTGGTGATGTGGACGGTCAAGCGACGCCAGAAGCTGGCCGATCCGGAGCGGCCTCACCTGGGCTTCCGGATCGTGGAGCGGCTCAACATCGCCGCGATCGCCGGCCTGCCGCTGGCGATGGCGGCCATGCTCTGGGCCAACCGCCTGCTGCCGCTGGACCTGTCGCGGCGCGGCGAGTGGGAGATCCACGTCGTCTTCATCGTCTGGGCACTGGCGCTGGCGCATGGGGTGCTGCGGCCGCCCCGGCGCGCCTGGATCGAGCTGTTCGCGCTGGGCGCCGCGGCCCTGGCGCTGCTGCCGGTGCTCAATGCGCTGACGACGGATCGCCCGCTGTGGCGCAGCCTGGCGCAGGGCGACTGGGCCTTCGCCGGCGTCGAGCTCGTGGGACTGGCCTTCGCGGCGCTGCTCGCCGGGCTGGCGAGGCGTGTGGCGCGGCATCGGCTCAAGGGCGCGCGGCCAGGCCGGGCGAGGGCCATCGGAACGCCGGCACGACCAGCGGCCGACACCACCGCGGCGGTGGAGGGCGCGCGATGACGCACTTCGCCAGCCTGCTGATCTGCGTCGGGGCCTTCGCCGCGCTGGCGATGGCGACGGAGCGCGCCCAGCAGGACGTCCTTGAGCGGACGTTGTCGCGAGACGCGACGCGCGCGCTGCGGATCATCGGCTGGGCGCTGCTGCTCGCGAGCCTGGCGGTCGTCGTCGGCGCGCAGGGGTGGGGCCTGGGACTGGTGAGCTACAGCGGCCACACGAGCGTCGCGGCCGGCCTTGTCTTCCTGGGCCTGATCGCGCGTCAGCGGCGCAAGGGCTGAGGGCGACCGGGCGGGCCTTGGGCCGGTGAGGCGTCAGCGAGCCGGTGCCGATGCCGGCGTCGACACCGCCGCCGCAGCGGCGGCGGCCGGCAGCAGCGTGGCGCGGGCCTCGGCCTGGCGCAGGAAGTTGTCGTAGGCGCGGGTGGCGTCGTCGGCGTCGCGGCTGCGCAGCATCATGACCACCGTGCTGTGGCGGGTGAGGGCGGCGAAATATTCCTGCGTCTCCGCGCTCCAGACCAGGCGCACGACCTCGTCACCGAAGCGCTGGCGGCGCAGGGTCTCCACCGCGCTGCCGAAGAAGCGCAGGTCCGGGCCGTCGGAGATCGGCGTCAGCGGCACGGCCGGCAGCAGCGGCTCGGGGAGCGCGGCCTCGGTCATCCGGCCGAGCAGCACCGGGCGCCCGACTTCACCGGCGGCGGCCATGCGCCGGAAACTGTCGAAGCGTCGCCAAGCCTCGGCCTCGTCGGACGACACCAGCGTGCGCCGCAGCTCGCCGTGCTGCAGGACGGCCACGTAGAAGCGCCGAGGCATGGCGTTAGACCAGACCTCGATCGAGACATCGTCGACCTCGACGCGCCGCATCAGCAGCACCGTGCGAGCGGCCAGACGTGCGCGCAGTTCGTCGATGTCCGCAGCCTCGGCGTTCACCGCCGGCGCGGCGGTGGCGACCGTGGAGATGGATGCCGTCGCCGCAGCCGTCGCCGCCAGCGCCGTCGCTGTCGAGGCGGCGCCCGGCTTGGCGATGCCGGTCGACGTCGAGCGTCTGGCGGCCTTCGAGCCCGTCGAGGCCTTCGAAGCCTTCGAGGCTTTCGACGGCTTCGAAGCCTTTGATGTCTTCGGGGCTTTCGGGTCCGTCGACGTCTTCGCGACGCTCGTCGTTTTCGCGACTGGCGCGGCTTTCGAGGTTTTGGGAGTCCGCGTGGACGACGCCGAGTTCCGCTTGGACGACTGGGCGCTGGTGGTCTTCGCGCTGTTCGCCACCTTCGCCGGCACCGCGGTCTCGGTCGCGGCCAGGGCCCGCGGCAGGGGCAGCCACGCCGAGATCAACAGCGCGAGGACGAAGCCGCGGAGACGCCGAAGGCTCCGGAGCGGGCGAGGGGACGGGTACATGAGCGGTCGGCATGGTACGACGGCGGCGTGCTTCCTTGGCAAGGCGGGCGCAGCGCCCGGGCGTGTGGGGATTCGCGCTCCGGGATAATCCGCGCCCATGTCCCCGACGTTCTCCCCTTGGCGCCTGTCCGTCGCTCCCATGCTGGACTGGACGACCGCCGATTGCCGTTTCCTGCATCGGCTGCTGACGCGCCACACGCTGCTCTACACCGAGATGGTGACCACCGGCGCCATCCTGCACGGCGACCAGCCGCGCCACCTCGACTTCAATCCGGAGGAGCATCCGGTCGCGCTGCAGCTGGGTGGCTCCGAGCCGGCCGACCTGGCCGCCTGCGCCCGGCTGGCCGAGCAGTGGGGCTATGACGAGGTCAACCTGAATTGCGGCTGCCCGAGCGAGCGCGTGCAGCGCGGCGCGTTCGGCGCCTGCCTGATGGCCGAGCCGGCGCTGGTCGCCGATGGGGTCAAGGCGATGCGCGATGCCGTCTCCATCCCGGTCACCGTCAAGCACCGCATCGGCATCGACCGGATCGAGAGCTACGACTTCGTGCGGGACTTCGTCGGCCAGGTCGCCGAGGCCGGCTGCGAGGTCTTCATCGTCCATGCGCGCAACGCCTGGCTGCAGGGGCTGTCGCCGAAGGAGAACCGCGACATCCCGCCGCTGCGCTACGAGCTGGTTCATCGGCTCAAGCGCGAGTTCCCGCGGCTGACGATCGCGATCAACGGCGGCTTGAAGTCGGACGACGAGATCGCCGAGCAGCTGAACCATGTCGACGGCGTGATGATCGGCCGCCAGGCGTATCACGAGCCCTGGCAGATGGCGCACTGGGACCAGCGCTTCTTCGGCGAGGCGCAGCCGCGGGTCACGCGCCGCGAGGAGGTCGAGGAGCAGTGGCTGGCCTACCTGGACCGCCAGGTCGCGCTCGGTCGGCCGTGGTCGCAGGCGATGCGCCACGCGCTGGGACTGTGGAACGGCCTGCCCGGCGCGCGCCGCTGGCGCCAGGTGTGGTCCGACCACAAGCTCAAGGCGATGGCGCCGCGCGAGGTGGCCCGCCTCGCCACCGAGGCCCGGCTGCAAGCCGCCGAGATCGCCAGCCAGCATCCGGCGTTCAAGCCGCCCGTCGAGTCCGCTCCTGCCACGGGCTGACCGCGACGCGGATCAGGATCGCGCCATGGCTCCGCAGGTGTTCTTCCATTGCTATCCGACGGTGCTCGGCCACTGCGGCATCGCGTGGACCGAGCGCGGCGTCGTCGGATCGCAGCTGCCGGAGGAGACGCCGTCGCTGACCCGCGATCGCATGTGGGTGCGCTTTCCGGCGGCGCGCGAGGTGGCGGCGTTCGGGGAGTTGCCTGCGGCGGTGCAAGCGGCCTGCGAGGGCGTACGGGCGCTGCTCGCGGGCGAGGCGCGCGACCTGCTCGAGGTCGAGCTCGACGACAGCGCGGTGCCGGCCTTCGATCGCGAGGTGCTGGCGCTGACGCGCCGCATTCCGGTCGGGCAGACGCTGACCTACGGCGAGGTCGCGATGCGGCTGGGCCAGCCCGGCGCGGCGCGCGCCGTCGGCCGCGCGGAGGGGCACAACCCGTTCGCGCCGATCGTGCCCTGCCATCGCGTGATGGGCGCCCCGTCGGCGGGCAAGGCGGCGAACCTCACGGGGTTCTCCGCGGCAGGCGGCGTGGCGACCAAGCTGAAGATCCTGGCGATCGAGGCCCGGGCCACCGGTCAGCAGGCGGGCGAACAGCAGGACCTGTTCTGAGCGGCGTTTCCCTGCGGACCACCGTTCCCGCTTGAGGGAGAGCCCCCTCACCCTAACCCTCTCCCCCTCCGGGGGCGAGGGGATGGCTCGCTGACGAGGGGAAATCTGGTCGAGGGCTGCTCCCTGAGAGTTAACTTGGGAGCGGGCGGCGGACTGCGCGCTGAACACTCCCTCTCCCGCTTGCGGGAGAGGGCAGAGGTGAGGGTCGTCGCAGCGCGCGGTGCCTCAATCCCAGGGCGCCGCTTCGGTGGCCAGGTCCTCATCCTTGGCCGGCGAAGCCGACGCGGGCGCGGGCGCCTTCGCGCCGCCCGGCGCGTGCTCGGCCGCGATCTTGGCCGACTGGCCGATGAAGTCCAGCTCGCCGCCCAGGCCCTCGATCATGTCGGGGATCAGCTGCGCGAGCTCACCGGTCGCCAGCGCCGCGTCCACGTCGAAGGCTTCGTCCTTGGCCGGCTTGTCCCGCCCGTCGAAGACCACGTCCAGGAACTTGATGCCCTTGATCTGCATCGTGTCCGTCAGGGTGAAGGACACGCGCTCCTTCCAGGTCATCGCCAGGCGCGTGGGCATCTTGCCGCTGGTCAGGTGCGCCTTGACCTCGTCGGTGTCCAGGTTGTGGCGGGCGTAGCGCACCGCCGCCTTCATCTCGTCGGCGGCCTTGAGCTCGCAATCGCGGTCGATCACGAAGTCCTTGGGCGGCACGCCGTCCATCAGCCACGCCGCCATGCAGGCGGCCGGCGATTCGGCGCTCTGCAACAGGTGCAGGTTGATCGACGAATCGGCCTTCACCAGCAGCGTGATCAGCTCGTCGGCCTTGCCGATCGAGCCCGCATCCACCATCAGCAGGCCCTGCTTGGGCGAGATCCACACCCGCAGGTGCGATTGCAGCGTGAACGCGCGCGGCAGCAGCTCCAGCGTGGCCTGCTCCTTCATGTCGCGCTGCTGCTTCTTGCCGGGCCGGCGGCCGGTCTCGAGCTCGATCCGCTCGACCATCTCCTCGACCTTCTCCCGCACCACCGAGCCGGGCAGCACCCGCTTCTCCATGCGCAGGCTCAGCAGCCAGTGGCCGTCGATCTCCTCCAGCAGCCGGGCGCCGGGCTCGCCGCGCGGCGGCACCCAGCCGGCAGACAGGGCTTCCGTGGCGCCGCAGGGCGCGAAACGCTCGTTCTCGAGGGCGTCCTCGAGCTTCTCGGCATTGGGCTGCCAGTCGTTGGACAGGCGGTAAACGATCAGGTTCTTGAACATCTGGAAACTGCGTCAGGCGGTGACGGCGCGCGCACGCGCCAGGAATGACAACGGGGCCAAGCGGACGACGCGTGGCCCCGTTCAAACGATGGGCGGATTGTCTCAAATCCGGCGGCCGGTCCGGACGCGGATCAACCCCCTTGCGTGACGACCCGTGCGCGTGCTCCAGGACGACGGGGCGTGCCGGTCAGGCCTGCCCCGCTTCGGCGGCGATCTGGCGCAGCGCCTGTTCGAAGGCCTCCGGCGGCTGGCCGCCCTGGATCAGGTACTTCTCGTTGATCACCACCGCCGGCACCGAGCTGATGCCGCGGCCCAGCCACAGCGACTCCGTCTCGCGCACGTCCTCCGCGAACTCGCCGCTGTCGATGACGCGGGCGGCCTCGGCGGCGTCCAGGCCGATCTCGCGGACCGCCGCCAGCAGCGTCTCGCGGTCACCCGGATTGCGGCCATGGGTGTGGTACGCGGTCAGCAGCGCCAGCTTCAGGTCGCGCTGCGCCTGCGCGGACTGCAGGCCCGCCCAGTGCAGCAGCCGGTGCGCGTCGAAGGTGTTCCAGACGCGGCTGCGCGCGCCCTCGGTGAAGGTGAATCCCACGTCGGCGCCGCGCTGGCGCAGGTGCGCCCGGATCTGCTGGCGTTGCTCGCTGGTCGAGCCGTACTTGCGGGTGAGGTGCTCCTCGATGTCCTCCCCCTCCGGGGCCATCTGGGGGTTGAGCTCGAAGGGCTGGAAGTGCAGGTCGACGGCCACGTCCGGCAGGCGGGCGAGGGCGGTCTCCAGCGACTTCAATCCCACCGCGCACCAGGGGCAGGCGACGTCGGAGACGAAGTCGATGCGCAGCGGGGGGAGGGTGGCGGCGGTGGCGGCGGGGGTATCGTTCATGCCGGCGACTCTAGCCAGAAGCTCAAGTCAACACGCGGTCGCTGGGCTTTGCCAGGTAGAACCACTCGTGGCCGGGCTCGGCGTTGTTGTTGGGGAACACGATGCGGCCGCCGAAGGGCGCCAGCACCGGCGTGCCGTCGGCGCGCGTGCCGATGCGCTCGCCTTCCGCGATCGGGTCGAAGCTGGCCCACTGGCGCTCGAAGCGGTCGTCGACGCTTTCGCGGTCGATGACCTCGTAGAGTTGCAGCAGCTCGACCGGCCGCTTCGGATCGGCCGGATCCACCGCCTCCGGCGCGACCATGCCCAGCAGCGCCAGCGTGCGCAGGATCGCCTTGAAGGCGACCTCCGGCCCCTGGGGATCGGCGTGCTGGCCGCACTCCAGCGTGATGCAGTAGCCGCCGGTGCTGCGCATGTACTCGGTGGTGCCGACGCCGTAATGCGGATCCTGCTGCAGCGCCATGCGGCGCGAGCCGTCGGCGGCCTTCTCGGCGCGGCGCTTCAGGCCGAGCGCATACGTCGAGAGCCAGCCCTCGACGATGCGCGACGTGCCCACCGCCAGCGCCAGCGCGCTCTCGGCGGCCTGGTGGCGGAAGGGCTCGAGCTCGCCGTCGTTGTCGCGCGGGCCGAGCATCGCGAAGGCCGGCCCGGGATTGTTGAAGCTGTGCAGGTCCAGCATCACGTCGCTGGCCGCGATCCAGGGGCACAGGCGATTGGCGATGCGGTCCTCGAAGTCCTGCGGAATCGGGTTCACGCGCAGGTTGCGGTTGAGGTTGCGCTCGCCCTCGCGGCGCTGCAGCCGGTGCGCCAGCGGGTTGACGATGGGGATCATCGTCAGCGTGCCCTTGAGCAGCGTGAGCCGGCCCTCGTCGAGCATCCGCATCACGCGCTCGATCGCGCCGACGCCGGCGACCTCGTTGCCATGCACGGCGGCTGTCACCAGCAGCTTCGGGCCGGGTTTCAGGCCGGCGAACTGGTGGACGCGGAGGTGGGTCGGGGGGGCGGTGCGGGCGTCGCTCATGGGGTGAGGGAGGGAGCTCGAAAGAGGGAAGCATCGAGCATAGGCCCGCCGCGTGGACGCGCGTGCGCGCCGCGCATGCCGAAAGCGCGACCGGCGATGAGTTCAGGTTGGGGCGCGGACGGCGCTCAACCGCCGAGCAGCGCCTTCGCGTCGAGCGGCGTGTCGCAGGACCAGTGCGTGCTGGGCAGGTCGCCGGCGGGCGCGCCGTCGACCCAGCGCGTCAGCCGGTACAGCGTGCCGAAGGCGAAGTCCGGCGGCGCCTCGCCCGCGCCGGCGAGCAGCTCGCCGCCGCGGCGCACGTTGTCGGCCATCCAGGCGGGCAGGCGCAGGTGATACGGATTGCGCGCGATCTCGCCGTGGTGGCAGGCCAGCGCGCGCACCAGCCGGGCGGTGTCGCGCTGGCCGGTCTCGATCAGCGTGGTCGGCGCCGGCTGTGTCGCCCAGAACTCGGTGTGGGCGAAGACGGTGGAGATCCGCGCCTGGGTCAGCGCCTCGGTGACCAGCAGGTGGACGCCGATGTGGGTCGGAATGCCGTCGCCCGCATGCGGCACGAGGATCAGCGCCGGCTGCTCCGCCGCCAGCAACTCGGCGACCAGCCTGACCTGTTCCTGCCACAGCGCCGTGCGCGCGGCCGCCGCTTCGGGCTTGACCTGCTCGAAGCCGTCGGCGGCCAGCAGGCGCAGGTCGAAGCCCAGCACGTCGCAGGCGGCGCCCAGTTCGGCCCAGCGCTCGGCACGGCGTTGCTGCTTGCTGCCCAGGGTCACCGCGATGTTGGTCACCCGCCAGCCGGCTTCCTGGCGCAGGCGCAGCGGCAGCGCGCCGACGATGCATTCGTCGTCCGGATGCGGTGCGAAGACCAGGACGTGCGGGGACGGATGGGCCGAGGCATCGGCAGCGCCGCGGGCGCCCGAAGGCGCCAAAGGACTGACACCGGTACGCAGTGGCTGCCCCAGGAGGGCATACCAGCTGCTGATCCAGGACTCCCAGTCCGCCTGGCTGGCGGTGGCGGCGACGACGGTCGGAAGCGGAGGCGTGAGGGCCGGGGAAGGGGCGTTCGCGTTCATCGGCGGGGATGGGCGGTTCGGAAGCGAGCGCTTCCGGCAAGTTCGATCAGCCCATCTTAGCGGGTGAATCCCTAAATGGTATTACATTGGTAGTAAAACTGGACTAAGACCGGTGGAATCCCTGGGTTCGACTGGTCTGGCGCGCCGGCCAAGTGGCGAGCATCACGCCGCCAAGCGCCAGCGCATAGGCCACCAGCTGGATGGCGTTCATGCGTTCGCCGAGGAAGACCAGCCCCACCAGCGCCGTCGACACCGGCAGGAACACCATGAAGACGCCGGCCTTGGCCGCGCTGACGTGCTGCAGGCCCTTCATCCAGAGCCAGACCGTGATGGTGCTGGCGGCGATCGCGTAGAAGAGCAGCAGGCCCCAGTCCTTCACCGCGACGGCGCCGAAGTCGAAGTCCATCGCCTGCCACAGGCCCAGCGGCGTGACCAGCACCAGGCCCCAGAGGTTGATCAGCGCGCTGATGCGGCGCGGCGGCAGGTCCGCGGTCAGGCGCTTGCCGATGACGACGTAGCTGGCCTCGCAGCACATCGCGCCGACCAGCAGCAGCGCGCCCCAGCCCGAGGTCGGCGCGCCGGCGCCGTCGCCGTGCTTGCTGAGCGCCACCAGCGCGATGCCGCCGACCGCCATCGCGATGCCGGCCAGCGTGCGCGGGGCGATGCGCTCGCGCAGGAAGAGCCAGCTCATCAGCGCGACCGTGGCCGGGATGCCGGCCATGATCACCCCGGCCACGACCGCCGAGCTGTGCTTCATCCCGAACAGCAGGCAGATCGAGAACAGGAAGTTGCCGAAGAAGGATTCGAGGAAGAGCAGCCATCGGGTGCGGCGGGAGAGCGGTGCCTCGGCCGGCCCGCGACGCAGCCACGGCAGCATGAACACCGCGGCCATGCCAAAGCGCAGGAAGGCCAGCAGGAAGACCGGAAAGACCAGCACCAGCAGCTTGGACAGCCCGACGTAGCTGCCGATCACGCTGGTGCTGGCGGCCAGGCTCAGGTAGGAGAGCCAGGGGACGTGATGGCCCGGATGGCCGGGAAGGCCGTGAGGGTCGTGTGGGCCGTGTCGGCCGTGCGGCGCGGGGCTGTCGGGCGGTGTGAGCGCCGCGGCGGGCGCGGCAGGCGTATCGGTCGTGACGCTGGACATGGGGCGGGATGATGCCCGAGGCCGCGGCGGGCGCGCCCGGCCTCGGGGCGGGGTTACTTCAGGCGTCGCAAGGCCACGCGGATCGCGTCGATCATGCGGTCCAGGTGCTCGCGCTCCGCGATCAGCGGGGGCGACAGCGCCAGGATGTCGCCCGTGGTGCGGATCAGCACGCCTTGCTGCCAGCAGTCGAGGAAGGTCTCGAAGGCGCGTCGGGTCGGCTCCCCGGCGCGCGGCGACAGCTCGACGCCGCCCACCAGCCCGAGGTTGCGCACGTCGATCACATGCGGCTCGCCGCGCAGCGCATGCAGCTGCTCGGCGAAGTAGCCCTGGAGCTCCGCGGCCCGCGTCAGCAGGCCGTCCTCGGCATAGGTGTCCAGCGTCGCCAGTCCCGCCGCGCAGGCCAGCGGATGCGCCGAGTAGGTGTAGCCGTGAAAGAACTCGATCAGGTGGTCCGGCCCGGTCATGAAGGCGTCGTGGATGCGCTGCTGCGCCAGCACCGCGCCCATCGGCACGCAGCCGTTGGTCAGGCCCTTGGCGACCGTCATCAGGTCCGGCGTCACGCCGAAGGTCTGCGCCGCGAAGGCCTGGCCGGTGCGGCCGAAGCCGGTGATGACCTCGTCGAAGATCAGCAGGATGCCGTGCCGGTCGCAGATCTCGCGCAGGCGCTGCAGGTAGCCCTGCGGCGGGATCAGCACGCCCGCCGAGCCGGCCACCGGCTCGACGATCACCGCCGCGATCGTCGACGCGTCATGCAGCGCCACCAGGCGCTCCAGGTCGTCGGCCAGTTCCGCGCCATGCGCCGGCAGGCCGACGCTGAAGGCATTGCGGGCGATGTCGTGGGTGTGGCGCAGGTGGTCGACGCCCGCCAGCAGCGTCCCGAACATCTTGCGGTTGGCGACCATGCCGCCCACCGACATGCCGCCGAAGTTGACGCCGTGATAACCGCGCTCGCGGCCGATCAGGCGGGTGCGCTGGCCTTCGCCGCGGGCGCGGTGGTAGGCCAGCGCGATCTTCAGCGCCGTCTCCACCGACTCCGAGCCGGAGTTGGTGAAGAACACCTTGTTCATGCCTTCGGGCGCGATGCCCGCCAGCCGCGAGGCCAGCTCGAAGGCCTTGGGATGGCCCATCTGGAAGGGCGGGGCGAAGTCCAGTTCCGCCGCCTGTTCCTGGATCGCCCGCACGATGCGCGGCCGGTTGTGGCCTGCGTTCACGCACCACAGGCCGGCGACGCCGTCCAGGATCTGGCGCCCCTGG
Organism: Mitsuaria sp. BK041; assembly: GCF_014193085.1. Taxonomy (NCBI): domain Bacteria; kingdom Pseudomonadati; phylum Pseudomonadota; class Betaproteobacteria; order Burkholderiales; family Sphaerotilaceae; genus Roseateles; species Mitsuaria sp. BK041. The sequence continues at coordinate 1,450,614 of NZ_JACHYT010000001.1, forward strand.
TCGTCGGTGAAGTACATGCCGTCCGCGCGGGTCAGCAGGCGCGGCGACTGCTTGAACTGCCGGTTGGCGGTGAACGGCATCCAGTAGGCGTCGAGGTCGGGACGGGTGGGGGTGGACATGGCGGGGCTCCCGGGGCGGCGCATTCGGCGCGGGTGATCGATCGGGGCAGTCTAGGCAAGCCGGCGCGCAATCGGTGAGCGTTCCGGCGGCGGGTAAACCCGCGACGGCGCAATCCAATGCGGCCGCGAACGCCATTCGTCGAACACAATGCCGCCCATGCTCAAGGAAGTGCAATTGGATGCGATCGACCGCGCGATCCTCGCGGTCTTGCAGCGCGACGCGCGGATCTCCAACCAGGACCTCGCCCAGCAGGTCCACCTGTCGCCGTCGGCCTGCCTGCGGCGCGTGAAGCGGCTGGAGGACAGCGGCGTCATCGACCGCGTCGTCGCGCTGCTGAATCCGAAGGCGATCGGCAAGCCCGGCACCAGCTGGACCATCGTCAACCTGGAGCGCATGACCCCGGCGGCGCTGGCCGAGTTCGAGCAGGCGGTGAAGGATGCGCCGGAGCTGCTCGACTGCTTCTACGTCGCCGGCACCAACGATTACCTGCTGCGCTTCGCCTACAAGGACGCCGAGGACCTGGAACGCCTGCACACCCACGTGCTGATGCAGCTGCCGGGCGTGGCCAAGGCCAACTCGATGCTGGTGCTGCGCACGGTGAAGAAGACCAGCGCCTTTCCGCTGGACTGAGCGCGACGCCGGGCGTTCAGGCAGCGCGCGGCCGCAGCACGCGCAGCATCGGCAGCAGCTGGATCAGCAGCATCGCGCCCAGGATCAGCGCGCAGCCCAGCAGGCCGGCGGCATTGAGCCGGTCGCCCATCATCAGGTAGCCGAAGACGGCGGCGAACAGCGTCTCGGACGACAGGATGATCGCGGCGTCCGCCGCATGGGCATAGCGCTGCGCCACCACCTGCCCGGTGAAGGCGATGCCCACCGACAGCACGCCGGTGTAGAGGATGGGCCCGGCGGCGGCCTGGATGCCGGCCCAGCTCCAGGACTCGAAGGCGAGGGCCCAGGCCAGCGCCACCACGCCGCAGAACAGGAACTGGCCGCCGGCGACGGTGAACGGCGCGTTCATCCGGTCCGCGACCATGCCCACCAGCAGCACGTGTACCGCCCAGGGCAGCGCGGAGGCGATCACCCAGGCGTCGCCCAGGCCGATGTCCAGTTCATGCGCGCCCGACAGCAGGAAGGCGCCGACCAGGCAGGCCAGCGCGCCCGGCCACACCGACCAGTGCGGCAGGTGGCGCAGCAGCAGCCAGCCCAGCAGCGGCACCAGCGGCACGTACAGCGCGGTCAGGAAGCCGGCGTTGGTGACGGTCGTGTACTGGATGCCGATCTGCTGCAGCGCCGCGCCGGTGGTCAGCAGCGCGCCCAGGCCCATGATCTTCAGCGCGTCGCCGCCGCGCAGCACCGTCGCGCCGGGCGCGCGGCGTTCCCGCACGATCAGCGGCAGCACCACCAGCGCGCCGATCAGGAAGCGGATGCCGGTGAACATCATCGGCCCGATGCTCTCCATCCCGTGGGCCTGGGCGACGAAGGCCGAGCCCCAGATCATCGCGATGAGGGTCAGCAGCAGGTTGGCTTGGATGCGGGTCATGGGGCGGAGTGTCGACGATGGCGGAGGACGGGCCGGGGCGCAGCTTCGCGCCAGCCTTCATGAGCGGAGATAGGCCAGTTCTTCGTCGCTGAAGCCGGCGGCGCCGCGGGCCTCGAGGTTGAAGGGCGGGCGCAGCTTCGGGGCCTCGTGGCGCTCGACCAGCTCGGGGTAGAGCGCGACCGGATCCAGGCCGCGCTCGCGGCACAGGTGGCGGTACCAGTGGTTGCCGATGCGCACATGGCCGACCTCGTCGCGCAGGATCACGCCGAGGATCTCCACCGCGCGCGCGTCGCCGGCCTTGGCGAACTTCGCCTGCAGCGGCGGCGTCGCGTCCAGCCCGCGCGCTTCCAGCGTGCGCGGCACCAGCGCCATGCGGGCGAGCACGTCGCCAGCGGTGCGCATCGCCATCGTCCACAGGCCGTCGTGCGCGTCGAAGTCGCCATAGGCGCGGCCCAGGCCGCGCAGGTGCTCGTCGAGCAGCGTGAAGTGCAGCGCCTCCTCGGCCGCGACCCGCAGCCAGTCGAGGTAGTAGGCGCGCGGCATGTCGGGGAAGCGCCAGACGGCGTCCAGCGCCAGGTTGATCGCATTGAACTCGATGTGCGCGATCGCGTGCAGCAGCGCCGCGCGACCCTCCGGCGTGTAGGGCGACCGCGAGGCCACCTGCAGCGCGGCCACCAGCCGGGGCCGGGCCGGACGGCCGGGGGGCTCGGTTTCCGGGACCAGGATGGCGCTGGTGTCGAGCCAGACCTCGGGCGCGAGGGCGGGGCTGGTGCCGCAGTCGGGGCTGGGGGTGATGGGCGCGCCGTCGGCGGCGGGCGAGGCGGACGGTGTGCCTGTCATGGCCGTCGCGGCGGCGTGCAGCTCGCGAGCCGCGGCCGCCTTGGCCTGCGGGTCCGCGATCAGAAGGACCTGCAGCGCGCGGGTTCGAAGTTCCATTCGTAGAATTATCCCTTTTGGAGAAACGCATGGCCGTCTACCGCCTCGGCGAGCACACGCCGGAACTCGGCGCCGGCGTCTGGGTCGCCGAGAGCGCGCAGGTCATCGGCCGCGTCACGCTCGAGGACGAGGTCAGCATCTGGTTCAACGCGGTGCTGCGCGGCGACAGCGACCACCTCACCATCGGCGCCGGCAGCAACATCCAGGACGGCAGCGTGCTGCACGCCGATGCCGGCATGCCGCTCACGCTCGGGCGCAACGTCACGGTGGGCCACCAGGTGATGCTGCATGGGTGCACCGTCGGCGACAACGCGCTGATCGGCATCGGCGCCGTGGTGCTCAACGGCGCGCGCATCGGCGCGAACTGCCTGGTGGGCGCCGGCTCGCTGGTCACCGAGGGCAAGACGTTCCCCGACGGCAGCCTGATCATGGGCTCGCCGGCCAAGGTCGTGCGTGAGCTCACCCCGCAGCAGATCCAGGGCCTGGCCATGAGCGCGGCCCATTACGTGCGCAACGGGCGGCGCTACGCCGAAGAGCTGGTCCGCATTGACGATCCGCGTTCCGCCCCCAGATCACCCGAATTCAAAGGAGTCCCATGACCACGTCGACCAAGCCCGCGCCCAGCGAGCTCCACAAGTTCCTCTTCGAAGGCCTGCCGGTGCGCGGCATGCTGGTCCGCCTGGACGAGAGCTGGAAGGAGCTGCTGGGCCGGCGCAAGGAGCCGCTGACGCCGGCGGTGCGCGACCTGCTGGGCCAGATGACGGCGGCGGGTGTGCTGATGCAGGCCAACATCAAGTTCAATGGCGCGCTGGTCTTCCAGGTGATGGGGGACGGGCCGCTGAAGCTGGCGGTGGTCGAGGTCCAGCCGGACATGAGCTTCCGCTCGACGGCCAAGACGCGCGAGGCCGTGCCGGATGACGCCACGCTGCAGCAGATGCTCAACGTCCACGGCCAGGGGCGCTGCGCGATCACGCTCGATCCCAAGGACCGCCTGCCGGGCCAGCAGCCTTACCAGGGCGTGGTGCCGCTGAGCGGGCCGGACGGCCAGCCGCTGGAAAAGCTCAGCGATGTGCTGCAGCACTACATGCGCCAGTCGGAGCAGCTCGAGAGCACGCTGGTGCTGGCGGCCAACGACCAGCTCGCGGCGGGCCTGCTGATCCAGCGCCTGCCCATCGAAGGCGAGGGCAACCTCGAGGCGGGCGCCAGTTCCGGCGTCGTGCGCGAGGAGATGGAAGAGGCCTACAACCGCATCAGCATGCTGGCCGCCACCTTGACGGCCGAGGAGCTGCTGACGCTGGACAGCGACACCATCCTGCGCCGGCTGTTCTGGGAGGAGACGGTGCGCCGCTTCGACCCGCAGTACCCGCGCTTCGCCTGCACCTGCTCGCGCGAGCGCGTCGGCCGCATGCTGCTGGGACTGGGCCGCCAGGAAGTGGACGAGGTGCTGGCGGAGCTGGGCGGCGTCGAGATCGGCTGCGAGTTCTGCGGCAACCACTACGTCTTCGACGCGGTCGATGTCGGCGAGCTCTTCACCGACCCGCAGAACCAGGCTCCGGGCTCCAGACAGGTCCAGTGAGCGTCAGCGCGGATCCTGGTCCACGCGGATCACGCGATCCAGCGCGGTGGCCTTCACCCGCCCATTGCCCTGCGCCTTGAAGTAGGCCTCCAGGGCCTCGACGTCCATCGGCCCGGTCTGCAGGAAGCGGGCTTCGGTGAAGGTCTTGAAGCTGTCCCCACCGACCTGCAGGAAGTTGTTGATGGCGACGCGGACCTTCTGCTCGGGCGCGATCACGCGGCCGTCCAGCGTCATGCTGCCGGGCACCACGCGCGACCCGACCGGGCGGCGCTTGTCCCAGCGGTAGCTGAAGCCCTGCGAGGTCTGCAGCGGCAGCCACTTGGCGTCGCCGGCCCACCACTGTTCCTCGAGCGCCCGCTGCAACTGGGCGCCCGACATCTCCACGACCACCAGCGCGTTCGAGAACGGCAGCGCCGCGAACAGGTCGCCGAAGGTGACGCTGTCGTCCGGGCGATGGATCAGGCCGGTGCGCACGCCGCCGACGTTCTGGAAGGCGACCTGCGCGCCGCCGTTCTCCGGCGCGCGCGTCGCGGCCAGCATCGCATCGGCCACGAGCTGGCCCATCGTGGTGCCGCCGCCGTCGCCGCGGTCATCGCCTTCCTTGCTCAGCGCCTGCGCCAGGAAACCGACCCGGCGCTCGATCAGCGGCTGCGCCACCTGCTGGTAGCTGCCGATCAGCAGGGTCTGGCGCGGGTCCCTGGCGGTGTCCGGACGCACCACCACGTTGTTGGCGCGGGCCTCGGTCAGGGTGCCGGTGGCGCGGTCCAGCGTCAGGTCGATCTCGGTGACCAGGGTGCCGTACTTGTCGCCACTGGTGACCAGGCGGCCGTCGATGCGGCAGTTGTAGGCGCGGTGCGTGTGGCCCGACACGATCAGCCCGACGCGCTTGTCCAGCTTCTTGACGATGTCCACGATCGGCCCGGAGATCTCGGGGCAGTCGTTGATGCCGCCGCTCGGGTAACCGCCCTCGTGGATCAGCACGACGATCGCATGCACGCCCTGGCGCTCGAGTTCGGGCACCAGGCGGTTGATGGTCTCGGCCTCGTCGTCGAAACGCAGCCCGCGGATGCCGGTGGGGCTCACCAGTTCCGGCGTGCCCTTCAGCGACAGCCCGATGAAGCCCACCGGCACGCCGTCGAAGCGCTTGATCGCGTAGGCGGGCAGCACCGGCTGGCCGGTCTTCTCGTCGATGGTGCTGGCGGCCAGGTACTGGTACTTCGCGCCCTTGAACTCGGTCGGGCCCTTGCAGCCGTCCTTCGGGTGGCAGCCGCCGCGCTGCTTGCGCAGCAGTTCGGTGATGCCCTGGTCGAACTCGTGGTTGCCGACCGAGGAGATGTCCAGCCCCATCAGGCCCAGCGACTCGATCGTCGATTCGTCATGGAACAGCGCCGACAGCAAGGGGCTCGCGCCGACCAGGTCACCGGCGGCCACGAACACGTGATTGGGATTCTTCGCCTTGAGTTGCGCGACCAGCGTCGCCATGCGTTCGGCGCCGCCGGCCTGCAGGGTGACCGTCTTGGCCGGATCCTGCGGGTCCGGCAGCTTGATGCCGCCGGCCGGGGGCAGCAGGTTGCCGTGGAAATCGTTGATCGCCAGCACCTTGACGGCGACCGTCCCGGTGGCGGCCTTGGCCGGCGTCACCGGCGCGTCCAACGTGGGCGGCAGCGGCGCCTGGGGGGCGGTGGAACTCAGCGAGCCGCAGGCGGCGAGCAGCGCCGCGCTCAGCAGCATCGACAGCGCGCCCAGCGGGCGGCGCACGGAAGGACGGGTCATCGGGAAGGCTCCTGGGGCGCCGGATCAGAGGATCGCAAATGTTTGCGGTCCGGAACGCGGCGGATTGTGCCTCGCCGGCATGGCCCGATCGTGAGGGCCGCGTTCAGGCGCGCGGCTGGCGTTCCAGAAGGCGGGCGGCGTGCTCGCAGGCCGGGTCGTCGCAGCGTTCGCAGCGCCAGTCGCCGCCCAGCTGTTCGCCGCGCTGCAGCAGTCGGCCGAAGAGTCCGTCCTCGCGACCGAGGTGCGGGCGCAGCAGCGGCCCGAGCGCGTTGAGCGCCTGCCGCAGCCGCTCCGGACCGGCGCCCGACACCAGGCTGTAGCCCAGTCCCGCGTCCCGCAGCGCCCGCCGCAGCAGGCGATCGGTGGGTTGCTGTGCATGGGGACCGTCGCGCAGGTCGTCGCCGACCCACGGCAGGTCCAGCGCCATCAGCAGGGTCGCATCCATGCGGGCCTGGATGCGCAGCGCGAAGGGATGGAGCGAGGTGTCGCCGAAGAGCTGCTCGCTGTAGACCGCGGTCATCAGCGGCGTGGTGTCATGCAGGACCAGGTCGTGGTCGGCGGCGGCGGCCTCGGCGCGGCGCCACTGTTCCTCGGCGATCGAGCGCTGCTCGTCGGGGCGCGGGGTGCGGCCCTCGCGCTCGCACCACTCGCGCAGGAATTCGCCCACCAGCGCGCAGCGCAGCCGCGTCTGTGACCGCAGGTGATCGAGCAGGTCCACGCCGAGCTGGCTTTTGCCGGTGCTCTCGGCGCCGACCAGGGCGATGTGCAGCGTCATGGGGGAGGGCCTGCGAGGACGGCGGTGGTCGTCCGCGGGATCAGGCGGCGACCGTCGCCGGCCGCAGCTGTCGCTGCCACGCGCGCCAGCCGGCCACCGACATCGGCACGAACACCGCGTACAGCACCACCGTCAGCCAGTAGCCCTTCAGCGCGAAGAGCCCGATGCTGACCAGATTGACCATCACCCAGACGGGCCAGTTCTCCTGGTACTTCCGGCCCAGCAGCCACTGGCCGGTGATGCTGGCCACCGTGGGGAGGGCATCCCAATAGGGGAGGGGGGAATCGGTGCGGTGCTGCAGGAACAGCCCCAGTAGCGGCCAGGCGGCCAGCGTGACCAGCAGCGCGGCGAGGCGGCCCTTGGGGCCGAGCGTGCGCACATGCAGCGTGTCGCCTTCGGCGGTGCGGCCGCGCAGCCATTGCCACCAGCCCCACAGCGCCAGCGCGGCGAAGAGCAGCTGCAGCGAGGCCTCGCCGTAGAGCTTGCCGCTCCAGAACAGCAGGAAGTAGAGCAGCGAGCTGGTCAGCGCCAGCGGCCAGGCCAGCACCTGCACCCGCATGTTGCACACGACCATCCAGATCGCGAGCACGAAGGCGACCAGCTCCAGCCAGCTGATAGGGCTGCCCAGCGCGGTGAACGCCGGCGCGAGGGCCAGGTTGAGCGATTGATCGAGGGCGGCCGACAACGGCCCGAGCAGCGCATCCATCCGCGAGAGCATGCAGGAAGTGGGGAAGTTCAGCGGCGCAGCGGGACGAAGACCTCGTCCGGCTTGACCATGCCCAGTTCCATGCGGGCCTTTTCCTCGACCATCTCGAGGCCTTCGCGCAGGTCGAGCAGTTCGGCCTGCAGCTGCGCGTTGCGCGCGCGGGCCTTCTCATTGGCCTCGGCCTGCTCGCGCAGTTCGGCGCGCAGCTGGACACCACGGGCCAGACCGCCCTTGCCGAACCAGAGCTGGGCCTGGATGGCGACAAGGAAGGCGGTGAGGACGATGGCCAGGGCTTTCACAGGCCGCGAGTGTAGCCGCCTCGCGTGGCGGCCCGTGCCCAGGCCGCCCGCGCGAGCCCCGGATTCACGGGGATCCGTGGCGTTCGCGACGCATCCGGCAATGCAAAAGGGCGAGCCCGATGGACTCGCCCTTCTTCGTCGCCAGGCGGCCGGACCCCGAGGGGGTCAGGCCGCGCACAGGCTCAGCGCAGGTTGTAGAACGCGGCGCGGCCGGGGTAGACGGCGACGTCGCCCAGGTCTTCCTCGATGCGCAGCAGCTGGTTGTACTTGGCCATGCGGTCCGAGCGCGACAGCGAGCCCGTCTTGATCTGGCCGGCGTTCAGGCCGACGGCGATGTCGGAGATGGTCGAGTCCTCGGTCTCGCCCGAGCGGTGCGAGATCACGGCCGTGTAGCCGGCGCGCTTGGCCATCTCGATGGCGGCGAAGGTCTCGGTCAGCGTGCCGATCTGGTTGATCTTGATCAGGATCGAGTTGGCGATGCCCTTGTCGATGCCTTCCTTCAGGATCTTGGTGTTGGTGACGAACAGGTCGTCGCCCACCAGCTGCACCTTGTCGCCCAGCTTCTCGGTGATGTGCTTCCAGCCGTCCCAATCGCCTTCGGCCATGCCGTCCTCGATCGAGATGATCGGGTACTTGTCGACCCAGGTGGCCAGCATGTCGGTCCACTGCTCGGCCGTCAGCTGGATGCCGCCTTCGCCTTCCAGCACGTACTTGCCGTCCTTGTAGAACTCGCTGGCGGCGCAGTCCAGGCCCAGCGCGATCTGCTCGCCGGCGGTGTAGCCGGCCTTGTCGATCGCCTCCAGGATCATCTGGATCGCGGCTTCGTGGTTCTCGACGTTCGGGGCGAAGCCGCCTTCGTCGCCGACGGCCGTGGACATGCCCTTGGCGTCGATGATCTTCTTCAGCGCATGGAAGACCTCGGCGCCCCAGCGCAGCGCTTCGCGGAACGACGGCGCGCCCACGGGGATGATCATCAGCTCCTGCAGGTCGATCGAGTTGTTGGCGTGGGCGCCGCCGTTGATGACGTTCATCATCGGCACCGGCAGCTGGTTGCCGGCCATGCCGCCGAAGTAGCGGTACAGCGGGAGGCCCGACTCTTCCGCGGCGGCGCGCGCCACGGCCATCGACACGGCCAGCATCGCGTTGGCGCCCAGGCGGCTCTTGTTCTCGGTGCCGTCCAGGTCGATCAGGGTCTTGTCCAGGAAGGCCTGCTCGGAGGCGTCCAGGCCCAGCACGGCTTCCGAGATCTCGGTGTTGATGTGCTCGACGGCCTTGAGCACGCCCTTGCCCAGGTAGCGCGACTTGTCGCCGTCACGCAGTTCGATGGCTTCGCGCGAACCGGTCGACGCGCCCGACGGCACGGCGGCACGGCCCATCACGCCGGATTCCAGCAGCACGTCGCATTCCACGGTGGGGTTGCCGCGGCTGTCGAGGATCTCGCGGCCGACGATGTCAACAATGGCGCTCATGGGAACAGTCTCCAGAAGTGAAAAAACTCGGTCGGCGCGCATGGTGCCAGCAACGGGTTACCTGTGCTGAACAAGCTGCGGCCTGAATGGGGGACGAAAGAGGGGCGAAAAAAAGCCACCGGGCCGCATCGCCCGTCTGGACGGGGAATGGGCGCGATGGCTGGTGCGGGGCATGGCGAAGGGTCAGACGCCGTCGACGACGACCATGCGCATCACGCCGGCCTGCTGGCGCAGCGACTTCGCATGCTGGTAGGTCTCGGACTCGTAGAAGCGCCGGGCCGCCGCGCGGTCCGGGAACTTCAGCACGACCAGCCGGCTCGGCGTCCAGTCGCCTTCCAGCACTTCGATCGTGCCGCCGCGCACCAGGACCTCCGCGCCATGCTCCTGCATCGCCTTCGTGCTCCATTCGCGGTACTTCGCCATCTGGTCGGCGTCGGTCACGGTCACGTCGGCAATGATGAAGGCGGGCATGGGCGGTGTCTCTTTCGTCGTGGATCGGGAAGTCGCCGGAGGCACGGCCTCTGACGTCAGGCGTCAGGCGGCCGCGGGAGCGCTGACCTCGTGGCCGACCTTGGCCTTGTGTTCCAGCGCGGCCTTGATGAAGGCGATGAACAGCGGGTGGCCGTCCCACGGCGTCGACTTGAACTCGGGGTGGAACTGCACGCCCATGTACCACGGGTGCACGTTGCGCGGCAGCTCGACAATCTCGGTCAGCTTCTCGCGCTGGGTGATCGCCGAGATCACCAGGCCGGCATCCTGCAGCTGGTCCAGGTACTGCTCGTTGGCTTCATAGCGGTGACGGTGGCGCTCGTTGACGACCGGGCCGTAGATCTCGTAGGCCAGCGTGCCGGGCTTGACGTCCGAGCTCTGCGCGCCCAGGCGCATCGTGCCGCCGAGGTCCGACTGCGCGGTGCGCTTCTGGATCGAGCCATCCGCGTCCTGCCATTCGTCGATCAGCGCGATCACCTTGTGCGGCGCGTCGGGTTCGAACTCGGTCGAGTTCGCACCGTCCAGCTGCGCCTTGTGGCGCGCGTACTCGATGGTCGCGACCTGCATGCCCAGGCAGATGCCGAGGTAGGGCGTCTTGTGCTCGCGGGCGTACTGGGCGGCGAGGATCTTGCCCTCGACGCCGCGCTTGCCGAAACCGCCGGGCACCAGGATCGCGTCGTACTTGTCGAGCTGCTTGACGTGCTCGGCGTCCAGCGTCTCGGAGTCGACGTATTCGATGTTGACGCGGGCGTGGTTGTGGATGCCGGCGTGGCGCAGCGCCTCGTTCAGCGACTTGTAGCTGTCCGACAGGTCGGTGTACTTGCCGCACATCGCGATCGTGACTTCGGTCTTCGGGTTCTCGACCTCGTTGACCAGCATGTCCCAGCGCTTGAGGTCGGTGGACTTGGTGTTGAGCTGCAGCTTGGTGCAGATCAGCTGGTCCAGGCCTTGCTCATGCAGCACGCGCGGGACCTTGTAGATCGTGTTCACGTCCCACATCGAGATCACGCCGTACTCGGGCACGTTGGTGAACAGCGAGATCTTCTCGCGCTCATCGTCGGGCACGCGGCGGTCGGCGCGGCACAGCAGCGCGTCGGGCTGGATGCCGATCTCGCGCAGCTTCTGCACGGTGTGTTGGGTGGGCTTGGTCTTGAGCTCGCCCGCGGCGGCGATCCACGGCACGTAGGTCAGGTGCACGAACGCGACGTTCGTCGGACCCATCTTCAGGCTCATCTGGCGGGCGGCTTCCAGGAAGGGCAGCGATTCGATGTCGCCGACGGTGCCGCCGATCTCGACGATCGCCACGTCCACCGCGTCGGCGGTGCCGTGACCGGCGCCGCGACGGATGAATTCCTGCATCTCGTTGGTGATGTGCGGGATCACCTGGACGGTCTTGCCGAGGTAGTCGCCGCGGCGCTCCTTCTCCAGGACCGACATGTAGATCTGTCCGGTCGTGAAGTTGTTGGAGCGCTTCATCCGCGTGGTGATGAAACGTTCGTAGTGGCCCAGGTCCAGGTCGGTCTCGGCGCCGTCGTCGGTGACGAAGACTTCGCCGTGCTGGAACGGGGACATCGTGCCCGGATCCACGTTGATGTAGGGATCCAGCTTGATCAGGGTGACTTTGAGGCCGCGGGACTCGAGAAGGGCCGCGAGAGAGGCCGATGCGATGCCCTTGCCGAGGGAGGACACGACACCGCCGGTGACGAAGACGTACTTGGTCATTGTCTTGCAGCGCCTGATTGCGTCCGGATGCGTCGTACCGGACCTCAAAACGCCGTGGTGGTAAAGCGCGATTATAGCGACGCCGTCCTGCCCTTCATTTCGTCGATCAACTCGAGCACCAGCCGGGCCGTGTCGTCGGGACGCTCGAAGGGGTAGAGGTGGGTGCCCTCGAACCAGCGGAACAGGTCCTTGGCCAGGGCCTTGGAGCCAGCGGCCGTGGCCTGGCGCAGTTCCTCGGATTGCGTGCCCGCGACGAAGGCCACCGGGCACTTCGGCGCGTGGCGTCTGAGGATGCGCGGCAGGTTGTGCGGCAGCGTGTTGTAGATGCGGGTCTCGATCTCGCGGGTGAAGCCCAGTCGCACCTGGCCGTCGGCGTGGTCGTCGAAGCCGCTGTCGACATAGTCCTTCAACACGCGCGGATCCCAGCGCGCGAACTTGCTCTTGGACGCGAAATGCGCATGCACGTCCTGGCGGCTGGGCCATTCGTAGCGGCGCTGGTGCGAGATCTTGCCGGGCGACACCTTCTTGATGAGGCCGGCGGACTTCGCCACCCGCAGGCTGTGCGCGCGCCATCCGTCGACGACCGGTGAATCCAGCATCACCAGCCCCTGGGCCAGCGCCGGCTTGCGACACGCCGCCAGCAGCGACAGCAGGCCGCCGAGCGAATGCCCCACCAGCATCACCGGTCCGGTCGGCTTCACCTGGTCCTGGATGAACTGCAGCAGTTCGTCGCGCAGGTGCGGCCAGTTGCTGGTGACCGGATAACGCGGGTCGTGGCCGATGCGCGGCAGCGCGTGCACGGTCCAACCCGCGTCGCGCCACACCTCGAAGAGCACGCGGTAGCAGCCGGAGGGGAAGCCGTTGGCGTGCGAGAAGACGAGGGTGCGGGAGGGTGCCATGGCGTGGGGCGACGGGGCGTTGCGGCGGCCGGCGGCTCAGGCGCGCGTCGTCGCCAGCGTCTTGAGCTGGTAGAGCGCCGCGAGCGCCTCGCGCGGGCTGAGCGCGTCGGGATCCAGGTCCCGCAGCGCGTCGAGCAGCTCCGAGGGCTCCGCGGCCGAGGCGCCGGGCGCCGGCTCGGGCGGCGGGGCGAACAGGTCGATCTGCGTCTCGCCTTCGGTGGCGCGGGCCTCCAGGGCCTCGAGCGCGGCGCGGGCCTGACGCACCACCGGCGAGGGCATGCCGGCGAGGCGCGCGACCTGCACGCCGTAGCTGCGGCTGGCCGGGCCGGGCTGGATCTCGTGCAGGAAGATGATGTTCTCGCCGCTCTCGACCGCCGACACATGCATGTTGACCGCCTGCGGGTGCTTGGCCGGGAACTCGGTCAGCTCGAAGTAGTGGGTCGCGAACAGGGTGAAGGCGCGGCACTTGTCGTGCAGGTGGGTCGCGATGGCTCCGGCCAGCGCCAGGCCGTCGAAGGTCGAGGTGCCGCGGCCGATCTCGTCCATCAGCACCAGCGATTGCTCCGTGGCCGCGTGCAGGATCGCGGCGGCCTCGGTCATCTCCAGCATGAAGGTCGACTGCGCGTTGGCCAGGTCGTCCGCGGCGCCGATGCGGGTGTGGATCGCATCGATCGGCCCCAGCCGGCAGGCGGTGGCCGGCACGTAGGCACCGATTGCCGCCAGCAGCGCGATCAGCGCGACCTGCCGCATGAAGGTGCTCTTGCCGCCCATGTTCGGGCCGGTGATGACCAGCAGCTTGGTGCGGGCGTCGAGCCGGCAGTCGTTGGCCATGAACTCGCCGGCGCCGGTCTCGCGCAGTCGTGCCTCGACGACCGGGTGGCGGCCGCCCTGGATGTCGATGCAGGGATGCGAGACGAACTCCGGGCGGCACCAGTTCAGCGTGGCGGCCCGCTCGGCCAGCGCGGCGAGCACATCCAGCGCGGCCAGCGAGCGCGCCAGCCGGCCCAGCGCCTGCATTTCCTCGGACAGCTGGTCGATGACCAGCTCGTACAGCATCTTCTCGCGGGCCAGCGCCCGTTCGTTCGCCGACAGCGCCTTGTCCTCGAAGGCCTTGAGCTCCGGCGTGATGAAGCGCTCGGCGTTCTTCAGCGTCTGGCGGCGGGTGTAGTCGGCCGGGATCTTCTCCAGGCCGCTGTTGGTGACCTCGATGTAGAAGCCATGCACCTTGTTGTACTGGACGCGCAGGTTGGCGATGCCGGTGCGGGCGCGCTCGCGGGTCTCCAGCGCGATCAGGAAATCGTCGCAGTTGGTCTGGACGGCGCGCAGGTCGTCGAGCTCCTCGTCGAAGCCCTTGGCGATGACGCCGCCCTCGCGGATCAGCGCGGCCGGTTCCTCGGCGATCGCGCGCGTCAGCAGCTCGGCGATGTGCGGCGAGGCGCGCAGGCCTTCGCCCAGCTGATCCAGCAGCGCGGCGCCGGCGGGCACCGTCTGCGCCAGTTCCGGCAGGATCTGCAGCGTGGCGCGCAGGCCGGCCAGTTCGCGCGGACGCACCTGGCGCAGCGCGATGCGCGCCGCAATGCGCTCGACATCGGAAACTTGCCGCAGCGCTTCGCGCAGCGGTTCGAAGCCTGTCGTCATCAGCTCGGCGATCGCGTCCTGGCGCGCATGGGCCGTGGCGCGCTCGCGCTGGGGATGCAGCAGCCAGTGGCGCAGCGCGCGGCTGCCCATGCCGGTGCGGCAGGTGTCCAGCAGCGACAGCAGCGTCGGCGAGGTCTCGCCGCGCAGCGTCTGCGTCAGTTCCAGGTTGCGCTGGGTGGCGGGGGGCAGGTCCAGCAGGTCGGTGGCGCGCAGCACCTGCAGCCGCTTCACATGCGTCAGCGCGCGGCTGCCCTGGGTGCTCTCGGCATAGGCCAGCAGGCAGGAAGCGGCCGCGTGCGCGGCGGGCAGGTCCTGGGCGTTCAGGCCTTGCAGGCTGGCCACGCCGAGCTGCGTGCAGAGCTTGCGCAGGCCCAGCGCCGCGTCGAACTGCCAGGCCTGGCGGTTGGTGATCGGCAGCCGCGCGGCGAGCACCGCCTGCGGATGCTTCTCGCGGTCGACCAGCACCTCGGCCGGCGACAGGCGCGCCAGCCACGCGCCGAGTTCGCGCTCGCCACATTGCGCCAGGCCGATCTCGCCCTGCGTCATCGACAGCCAGGCCAGGCCGATGGTCTTGCCCTGGGTCGAGAGCGACAGCAGGATCGCGTCCTGCTTGTCGGCCAGCAGCTCCGAATCGGTGATGGTGCCGGGCGTCACGACGCGCACCACCTTGCGCTCGACCGGGCCCTTGGTCGCGCCGACCTCGCCGACCTGCTCGGCGATCGCCACCGATTCGCCGAGCCGGATCAGCTTGCCCAGGTAGGACTCGAGCGCATGCACCGGCACCCCGGCCATGACGACCGGTTCGCCGCCGCTCTGGCCGCGCGTGGTCAGCGTGACGTCCAGCAGCGCATTGGCCTTGCGGGCATCGTCGAAGAAGACCTCGTAGAAGTCCCCCATGCGATAGAACACCAGCGTGTCGGGATGCTCGGCCTTGATGCGGAAGTACTGCTGCATCATCGGCGTGTGCTGGCTGAAATCGTCGGTCGCGGCGCTGCTCATCGGAGGAGGGAAATGGACAACGCCCTCGGTGGGAGGGCGTCGCGTTGGGTGGCTGGGAAGGGAGTGTAGGGCATGGCCGCACGCGGCGAGAGAGGCAGGAGGCCATGCTAGGTCCGATGCGGCGCGGGCGGCTCGATGCACTTGCGCCAAAAGCGACAAAGCCCTCCAAGGGAGGGCTTCGCGAGACTGGCGTCAGAAACGCCGCGGCGGCTGTTCAGGCCGATGGCATCGGGGATGGCGTCAGGCCTCGGCGCCGTCGTCCGACTTCTTGATCCGGACCGGGCCCCGCTTCTTGGGGGCGTCGCCTTCCGCGGCGGCCTTCTTTTTGGGGGCGGGTTTGTCGGCCGGCGTCTCGGTGGCCGCCGCGTCGGCGTCCAGGTCGTCCTGCGAGATCACGCGGGAGTAGGGCGCCAGGATCTGCACCAGCGGGCCGTAGATGCGCGGCGTGCCGGCGACGATCTCGCGCTGGTGCAGGAAGTCCGGCTCACCGGTGAAGTTGCCCACCAGGCCGCCGGCCTCGGTGATGATCAGCGAGCCCGCGGCCACGTCCCACGGGTTCAGGCCGGTCTCGAAGAAGCCGTCGTAGTGACCGGCCGCCACGTAGCAGAGATCCAGCGCCGCGGCGCCGGGGCGGCGCACGCCGGCGACCTGCTGCGAGATCTCCTCGAACATCTTCAGGTAGCGCTTGAAGTTGTCGCCGCGGCGGAACGGGAAGCCGGTGCCGATCAGCGCATCGCTCATGCGGGTGCGCTTGGACACGCGGATGCGCTTGTCGTTGAGGAAGGCGCCGCGGCCGCGCGTCGCGTAGAACAGGTCGTTGCGGGTCGGGTCGTACACGACGGCCTGCTGCACGACGCCGCGGTGCGCCAGCGCGACCGACACGCAATAGAAGGGCAGGCCGTGAATGAAGTTGGTGGTGCCGTCCAGCGGGTCGATGATCCACTGGAACTCCGAGTGCTTGGCGCCGTGTTCGCGGCCGGACTCTTCGGCCAGGATGCCGTGGTCGGGGTAGGCCTGCAGCAGCGTCTCGATGATCGCCTGCTCGGCGGCCTGGTCCACTTCGGTCACGAAGTCATTGGGCGACTTGGTGTTGATCTTCAGGATGTCCAGGTCCAGCGACGCGCGGTTGATGATCGCGCCGGCGGTACGCGCCGCCTTGATGGCGACGTTGAGCATGGGATGGAGGGCGGCTTGCGTCATGCGGGACGATTCCTGTGGAAGAAGTGGACTGGCGAAGGGAAAGAGCAAGCGCCGGACGTCGATGTCGACCAACGTCCGGCGCGGATAATGCGCGATTTTGGCACAGACTCGTGGTTTCCCCTATGCCCCCGGCTGACTCCGGCCTGAACGCAACCCCCCTGGCGTCCGATCCGACACGCTTCGTGCTGATCGAGACCAGCCATCCCGGCAACGTCGGCTCGACCGCCCGGGCGATGAAGGTGATGGGCTTCCGCGACCTGGTCCTGGTGCGTCCCCGCTTCGCGGACGTGCTCAGCCAGGAGGAGACCGTCGCGATGGCCAGCGGCGCGGCCGACATCCTCGCCCGCGCCCGCATCGTCGACCGGCTGGAGGACGCGCTGGACGGCTGCACCTTCGTCTGCGCCACCGCGATGACGCCGCGCGATTTCGGTCCGCCGACGCACCAGCCGCGCGAGCTCTTCGCGCGACTCGCCAATCCCGCCGACCCCGCCGACCCCGCCGACCCCGCCGACCCCGCCGACCCCGCCGACCCCGCCGACCCCGCCGGCCACCCCCATCGGGTGGCCTTCCTGTTCGGTTCCGAGCGCTACGGCATGAGCAACGAGGATGTCTATCGCGCGCATGCGGTGCTGTCGATCCCGACGCATCCCGACTACGGCTCGCTGAACCTGGCCCAGGCGGTGCAGCTGCTGGCCTACGACTGGCGCCAGGCGCTGGGCGGCTACGAGGTCGCGGCGCGCACCGCCGATCCGCAGCTGGCCGACGCGCGGGCGGTGCAGGGCCTGCTCACCCATCTGGAGGGCAGCCTGATTCACCTGGGCTACCTGGATCCCGCCGCGCCGAAGAAACTGATGCCGCGGCTGAACCAGCTCTTCAACCGCGCCGGGCTGACGCAGGAAGAGGTCCACATCCTGCGCGGCATCGCCCGGGCGATCGAGAAGACCCGCCCCGCGGCGGACACGCCCCCCGCACTCGGGGGAGACGAGTAGCCGGACGCGCTCCCCATAAGGCCTGAGGCGGGCAAGGTTGAGGCCCGCCGCTAAACTGGCCGACCCTCATCACCGAGCCCCACGCGGGCTTGCATCGGGTTCCCCCACCATGTTCCAGCGTCTTCGCGAAGACATCGCCTGCATCCTCGAACGCGACCCCGCCGCCCGCTCGGCCTGGGAGGTACTGACCTGTTATCCGGGTCTGCATGCGCTGATGGTGCATCGCTGCGCGCACTGGTTCTGGACCCGTGGTTTCCGGTGGCTGGGGCGCTTCACCTCGCACATCGGCCGCTTCCTGACCGGGATCGAGATCCACCCCGGCGCGACCATCGGCCGGCGGGTCTTCATCGATCACGGGATGGGCATCGTCATCGGCGAGATGACCGAGATCCACGACGAGGTCACGATCTACCAGGGCGTGACCCTGGGCGGGACCTCGC
The DNA here is from genome assembly GCF_014193085.1 of Mitsuaria sp. BK041. Taxonomy (NCBI): domain Bacteria; kingdom Pseudomonadati; phylum Pseudomonadota; class Betaproteobacteria; order Burkholderiales; family Sphaerotilaceae; genus Roseateles; species Mitsuaria sp. BK041. Next base: position 1,468,184 of record NZ_JACHYT010000001.1, read on the forward strand.
TGGTGAAGGGCGCCAAGCGGCATCCGACGCTGGAGCGCGGCGTGATCGTCGGCGCCAACGCCTGCATCCTCGGCGGCTTCACGGTCGGCGAGGGCGCGCGGGTGGGTTCCGGCGCGGTCGTGACCAAGCCGGTGCCGCCGGGCGCGACGGCGGTCGGCAACCCGGCCCGGATCATCGAAGCCAAGGTCGAGGCGCAGCGCGAGGAGGCCGCGGCCCGCATGGGGTTCTCGGCCTACGGCGTGACGCAGGGCGACGACCCGGTCGCGCAGGCCATGAAGGGCCTGATCGACAACGCGGCGGGGCACGAGCACCAGATCGCGCTGCTGTGGCAGGCGATCGCGAAGCTGTCGGAGGCGGAGCGCAAGGACTGCGTGCCGCAAGAGGCCCAGCAGGCCGAGAACTTCGACGCCGCCGAGCTGTCGAGATTGGTGAAGTGAGTCGCTGACGCGGCTCTCTCCAACTCCCTCTCCCCCTCGCGGGGGAGAGGGAATGAGAGAGATCAGTGGTGATGGCCGTGATCGCCGTGGGCGTGACCGTGCTCGATCTCTTCCTGCGTGGCGGCGCGCACGTCCTTGACCTTGACGCTGATCTTCAGGTGCTGGCCCGCCAGCGGATGGTTGCCGTCCAGGTGCACGGTGTCGCCCTTGATCTTCACGACGGTGAAGACGTGGAAGCCGTCGTCCGCAGCCGGTTCCTCCTCGCCCTCCTTGGCCTGCCGGATCTGCAGCTGGCCGCCGACCTTCACGCCGGGCGGGAAGTCCTTCTTGGGGATGGTGATCAGCAGGCTTTCGTCGCGCTCGCCGAAGCCGGTCTCCGGCGTCAGTTCGATGGTGGTGGCGAAGCCCTTCTCCTGGCCTTCCAGCGCGGTCTCGATGGCCGGCAGCGTGTTGCCGTAGCCACCGATCAGCAGCGCCATCGGCTCGTCGGTCTTCTCGATGACCTGGCCGAGCTTGTTGGCGACCTTCAGCTCGACGGTGGCGATGGTGTCCTTGGTGATCTTCATGGGGTGTCGTTTCTCGTTGGGGCTTCTCGTGGAAGCGGTTGAAGCGTCGGCGGGGCGGGGCCTGCGGCGGCCGCCGTCGTCGCGGTCACGCCGGACGCGGTGGGCGCTGCGCGGTCTTGGGACGGAACGCGGCGCAGACCGCGTCGCGGGTTTCCAGATAGGGGCCGCCGAGCAGATCGATGCAGTAGGGCACCGCGGCAAAGATGCCGCTGGCCGCGGCGTGGCCGGCCAGCGTCTCGGCGATTGCCTTGGGCTGGCCGGGCAGGTTGATGATCAGCGCGCGGCCGCGGATCACCGCGACCTGCCGGGAGAGGATGGCCGTGGGCACGAAGTGCAGCGAGATCTGCCGCATCTGCTCGCCGAAGCCCGGCATCACCCGGTCGGCGACGTCCATGGTCGCCTCGGGCGTGACGTCGCGGATCGCGGGGCCGGTGCCGCCGGTGGTCAGCACCAGGTCGCAAGCGGCCTCGTCGACCAGGTCCCGCAGCGTGGCGGCGATCTGCTCGCGCTCGTCGGGGATCAGCCGCGGCTGGAACTCGATCGGATTGATCAGCGCGGAGCGCAGCCAGTCCTGCAGCGCGGGCAAGCCCTTGTCCTCGTAGACGCCGCTGGAGGCGCGATCGCTGATCGAGACGATGCCGATCCGTACCGGCTCTGGCGGGGGCAGCGCGGCGGCGTCGACCGGGGCGGCGTCACTCATCGTCGCCCTCGTCGTCACCATCGTCCGCGGTGTCTTCGTCGCGCGACCCGCCCTTGGCGGCCAGCAGGTGCGCCTTGATGAACTGGAACAGCTCGCGCCAGGCGCGGCCGTTGCGCTGCTCGACCGCCTGCGCGCGGTCCTTGCGGGCGGCGCGGATCAGGCTGCGCAGCTGCTGGACGTCGACCGCTTCGAAGCTGTCGATGAAGCCCTGCAGCGCGTTGTCGTCCTCGACGAGGCGGTCGCGCCAGCGCTCGGCCTGGTGCAGTTCGAGCGAATCCTGCGCGCGACCGAGCTTGAACTCGGCCACGGCCTCCCTGATCGGCGCCGGATCGACCTGGCGCATCAGCTTGCCGATCAGTTGCAGATGGCGCTTCTTGCCGCTGCGGGCGGTGCCGGCCACGATGCGGCGGCCTTCCTTGATCGCGTCCATCAGCGCCTCGGGCAGGTCGAGCGCGGCCACGCGCTTCTCGGGCAGCGTCAGCAGTTCGGCGCCCAGCGCCTGCAGCGCGTCCATGTCGCGCTTGAGCTGGCTCTTGCTGGGGCGGTCGTCTTCGAAGTCGTCGAAGTCCGCGCGGTCGTCGTGGTCGTCGTGATCGGGGTGCATGGGGGAAGAAAGCGAGAAGCCCCGACCGGAAGGGGCGGGGCACAGCGCCCGTATGATAGTCGCCACCCCGCCGCGGCCTCGGATCTCCCCAGGCCGCGCTGCTTTCACAGAGACCGCATTCATGAGTCAAGCCGAGCAAGGATTCGCCTACAGCCAGGACCATTTCCGCCAGTTGATCGAGGACGTCCTGGCCGAGGCCAAGCGCCTGGGCGCCAGCGACGCCGGCGCGGAAGTGTCCGAGGGCAGCGGCATGTCGGTGTCCGTGCGGCGCGGCGCGCTGGAGAACGTCGAGCGCAACCGCGACAAGTCGCTGGGCATCTCGGTCTACCTGGGCCAGCGCAGAGGCAACGCCAGCACCTCGGACTTCTCGCCGCAGGCGCTGCGCGACACCGTGCGCGCCGCCTACGACATCGCCCGCTTCACCGCCGAGGACGAGTTCGCCGGCCTGCCCGACGAGCAGGACCTGTCGCTGGACGAAGCCGCGCGGCCGTCGCTGGACCTGTTCCATCCTTGGGCGATCACCGCCGAGCAGGCGGCCGAGCTGGCGCTGCGCTGCGAGGACGCGGCGCTGAAGACCGACCCGCGCATCACCAATTCGGAAGGCGCGGCGGTGTCGGCGCAGCAGTCGCACTTCTTCTCGGGCAACTCGCGCGGTTTCCGCGGCGGTTATGCGAGCTCGCGGCATTCGGTGTCGGTGGCGCCGATCGCCGGCCGCGGCGCCGGCATGGAGCGCGACGCCTGGTACAGCTCGATGCGCGACGCGGCCGAGCTGTCGTCGCCCGAATCGATCGGCCGCTACGCCGCCGAGCGCGCGCTGGCCCGCCTCAAGGGCCGCAAGGTCAGAACGGCGAGCGTGCCGGTGCTGTTCGAGGCGCCGGTCGCCGCCGGCCTGCTGGGCGCGCTGGTGCAGGCCACCAGCGGCGGCGCGCTGTACCGTCGCGCGAGCTTCCTGCTCGACAGCCTGGACCAGCAAGTCCTGGCACCGCACGTGGAGGTGGTCGAGGACCCGCATGTGCTCAAGGGCAAGGGCAGCTCGCCCTTCGACGACGAAGGCGTGACGACCAAGGCCCGCACCGTGGTCGAGGCGGGCGTGCTCAAGGGCTACTTCCTGTCGACCTACTCGGCGCGCAAGCTGGGCATGCGCACGACCGGGCACGCCGGCGGCTCCCACAACCTGACGATGCGCAGCAAGGCCACCGCGCCCGGCGACGACCTGCCGACAATGCTGCGCCGGTTGGGCACCGGGCTGTTCGTGACCGAGCTGATGGGGCAGGGCGTCAACTACGTGACCGGCGACTACTCGCGCGGCGCGAGCGGCTACTGGGTCGAGAACGGCGTGATCGCGCATCCGGTTCACGAGATCACCATCGCCGGCAACGTCAAGGAGATGTTCCAGCAGATCGTCGGCATCGGCGCCGATACCTACACGCTGGGCAGCAAGACGGTGGGATCGATCCTGATCGAGCGCATGAAGCTGGCCGGCGCCTGAACGGCCCGGGCTGCTCCGTTTTCCGATGAAGCGGCGCCTCGGCGCCGCTTCTGTTTTTTCGCGCCGCCGTCCTGGGCGCCCCCCGGGCTTGTCAGGTTGACGCCAGCCCGGCGGTGGTTAATCCTGCGTGCGCCCAAGGCCGCCCCGGGAGGGTGGTCCATACCAACGAAAGCAGCGAAACAGGAGACTTCATGGAGCGTCGTTCCTTCGTCAAGAATGCCGGCCTGGCCGGCGTGCTGGCCGCCGGTGCGGCCCCGGCCATCGTGCATGCGCAGGCCAACATCCGCTGGCGCATGGCTTCGAGCTTCCCCAAGCAGCTCGACACGATCTACGGCGGCGGCGAGGTCTTCGCCAAGAAGGTCAGCGAGCTCAGCGGCGGCAAGTTCCAGATCAGCGTGCATGCGGGCGGCGAACTGATGCCGGCCTTCGGCGTCGTCGACGGCGTTCAGAACGCGACGGTGGAGATCGCCCACACGGTGCCGTACTACTTCTTCGGCAAGGACGAGACCTTCGCGATCGGCGCGTCGATCCCGTTCGGGCTGAACTCGCGGCAGATGACCGCGTGGACCTTCCACGGCAACGGCCTGAAGCTGATGCGCGAGTTCTACCGGAACTACAACATCATCAACTTCCCCGGCGGCAACACCGGCGCGCAGATGGCGGGCTGGTATCGCAAGGAGATCAAGTCGGCGGCTGACTTCAAGGGCCTCAAGTTCCGCATCGGTGGCTTCGCCGGCCGGGTGATCGAGCGCATGGGCGGCGTGCCGCAGAACCTGCCGGGCGGCGAGCTCTATTCGGCGCTGGAGAAGGGCACGATCGATGCGGCCGAGTGGGTGGGGCCGTATGACGACCTGAAGCTGGGCTTCAACAAGGTCGCGCCGTTCTACTACTACCCCGGCTGGTGGGAAGGTGGCCCGCAGGTCGACTTCTACATCAACACCAAGGCCTACGAGGGCCTGTCGGCGGAGTACAAGGCGATCGTCGAGGCGGCCTCGGCCTACACCCACGTGGACATGCAGGCCAAGTACGACGTGCTGAACCCGCAGGCGCTCAAGCAGCTGGTGGCGGCCAAGACCAAGCTGATGCGCTTCCCGAAGGATGCGATGGACCTGGCGTTCAAGGAGTCGATGGCGCTGTACAGCGAGCTGTCGGCGAAGAACCCGAACTGGAAGAAGGTGTACGAGGATTACGCCAACTTCCGGCGCGACCAGAACCTGTGGTTCCGCTTCGCGGAAGCGGGCTTCGACGACTTCATGCAGTCGCAGCGGTTCTGAGCGAGCTCAGGCCTGATTGAAGCGAGCCGTGTCCGGGAGGGCACGGCTTGTTGTTTTTGGAGGGGGCGTGTCGCTGACCAGCCGGAAGCGGACCGTCGCGGGCGGCCGGATCTGGTCGTCAGTTTCGTCCCGAATCCGCGTCTTGCTTGGCCGCGCGCACCATCGCGCGATAGTCCATCAGTCTTCGAAGTAGATCCTCGTCCCGAGCGTGAAAGACCTCAGGGCAGGGGTCGATGGGACGAACGGCGTTGACGATCAACTGCCCAAGGCGTAGGTCGGGTGACTCTTTCCAGGCGGCTCGCAACGCTGACAGGATCTCGTCGATTCGGGCGGGATTTCGCATGGAGCAAAGCCTACTCGAAGCCGTCCTTGGCCAGCACGGGATGAGAGGTCGATTCAGTAGCGACCGCCGCCGAATCCGCCCGTCCCATATCCGGTGACGGGACGTTTGGTCGCGCGGAACTCTCCCCGTGGCGACGGCTCCGCACGCTTGTCCGCGTCGCGTGGGCGTGCCAAGCTGACCACGATCAAGCGTCCGTGTACCGACACACCGTGCAACCCCGCGATGGCCGCCGCGGCACCTTCGGCGGACTTCATTTCCACGAACCCAAAGCCCTTTGAGATGCCCGTGTCACGGTCCATCATCACCTTGGCCGAGGAAACATCGCCAAACTCTGAGAAGTTGCTTCGGAGGGCGGATTCGGTCACCGAGTAGGGCAGGTTGCCCACGTAGATCTTGCTGCTCATGCAAAGAGCCTTTCCTTGTTTTTGATCGATTCACCGATGGGATCTGCCCCATCGTTTCGGTGAAGTGCGGGCGACCGGCTTGGAGCCTGCGCTGAGGCAGGAACGGCATTCGGTCGGAGGTTCAGCGGGCCTGCTGGCTCTCGCCAGTGGACTCGATCCAGCCCTGGGTCACCGCGAAGAGCTGGGCGGCATGACGGGACGCAAAGGTCCTGTCGAAACGGAAGACCCGGCAATACGTGCCGTTGCCGTCCGCACGCTTGATCGCGAAGGCGGCACTGAAGCGGCCGCCGCCGGCGGCGTGTGTCGTGGGCGAAACGACGTACTTGCCCATGGGGATGAAGTTGTTCGGAATCTCGTTCGATCGGTTAACAGGCCAGCGTGCGGCCTGCCGCAGCAAGGCTGCAGGGGGTTGCCAAAGTCGGCGCAATTGAACTCGGGTCCGCGGCGTCCGCAAAAGCCGCAGGCTCAGTGCGAGGCGGGGTGGCGTATGAAGAAGCACAGCATCTGCTCGGAGGCGGCGGGGCCCTGCCAGTCGGCTTGCAGACCTTGCGGATCCCCACCCGACCAAGCGTGGCCGGCGCCCTCGATCAGCCACAACTCGGCGTTGGTGCGGCCGTCGGGAGCGACGTGGGTGCGGCGCGTGTAGGCGCGTCCGCCCTCGCGACCGTTCTCGAAGCGATGCTCGCCTGGCCGCCCGGCAATGGCGTTCTCGTAGATGCGCACGCCGTTGCTGGGATGGACGGTCATGTCTCTCATGCCGTGAAAGACGATGGTGGGCGGCGCGCCATCCCTCAGCGAGCGTTCGACGCGTGGCTGCTGATCCGCGCGCCCGTACCGCTGGAGCGAAGGCGCGCCGCTGGCGTCGTCGACGGCGCCGTAAGGAAGCCCCGAGTGAATGCCCACGGAGGCGAACAGGTCAGGATACGTCTGGCCAAGGACTGCCGCCATGGCCCCACCCGCCGACAGCCCGGCGACGTGCACGCGCTGTGTGTCGATCCGATGCTGCGCGATGACGCTGCGCGTGAGGCTGGCGAGCAGGGCGGGCTCGCCGCGTCCCCGCTGCTGATGGCTGTACATGTACCAGCTCCAGCTTGCCTGATCGCCGTTGCGTGTCGGCTTCTCGGGGTACAGCACCATCCAGCCCAGCCGCCCGGCCGCTTCATTCATCTGGCTGCTCAGGACGAAGTCCTCGAGTCCCTGCTTGCCACCATGCAGCATCACCAGCAGCGGTCGAGCCACGCGCACGTCGCCCGGGGGGGTGTAGAGCTTGTAGCTCATGACGGTCTGTCCATGCACGTGGGTGCCGGAGACGAAGCGCTCCGAGCGCTCCCGCTGCGCGTAGGCCCGGCCGACGTGCCGCGGGACCGAATCGATGTCAGCGGGAAGCGCTGGATCGCGAAGCTCTGAAAGGTGAGTGGCGCGTATGAATTCTGCGGTCATGAAGTGTCCTTGTGACTCGCGCGGCGCCGGCGCACGGGGCGCAGAGGGACTCGCGGGCATGGTGGAGGCGGGGCTGCTCACGGGAGCCATTCGTCCTGGAGGTGCCGGGGGTCGAGCTCATCACGGATGAACTGGACCAGACCAGGCGACGGACAGCGGGGAAGTTCGATGAACAGGGCGCGTCGCGGCGGGGTGTGGCGCCTGCGAAAGATGAGCGTTCCAAGTTCCGAACGATGAGGGCAGATGTAGATCACGTCGAATGACGCAAGGTCGACACTGCAGATATTGGCCAGTTCGGCCTTGACGAACATATCGCATCCTTCGATCCAGCTCCGCAGGGGAACGTGCGGGCGCCGGGGCGGCCACAGGTGCTCGCTGACGCGAAAGTCGGACTACCGAGGGACGCGAATGTCAGTGCTCGCCATTGAAGCACGGATCCGAAGGCTGCGCGGTTTATCTTTTCGGGCCGAAGACGCTGCTTGGAGCTTGACCGCGCCGCGAACCGAGCATCGCACGCGACGTGGCGGTAGATCGTCCGGCTCATGGCGCAACTCGCGCGGAGCGCGATTTGCCAGAGGACAGCGGGCCATCCCGCCCTACATCAAGGCGCCATCATGAACAGCAGTACATCGGCTTCCGAGTCCACTCGTCCTACGGCCTCGAAGCATGAGAACGAGAACGACGATCCCGTCGGTGATTCCATTGCGAACCAATCGCCGGAGGGCGTTCGCACCGGCGATGCATCGGACGAATCGAACTCCGGCGCCGAGCGAACCGGCAATGACGGCAAGAAGCGTTCGACGCAAGAAGACATTGAGGGCAAGCCGCACGAGCTGCCTGAAGGCAGCGACGTGCCTCCCGACGACGATGCCACTGCACGTCCTGTACCAGATGCGGCCGGTCAGGCGCGGCGTGGAATCTCAGATGCGGATCTGCCGCAGTCCGCGCGCGGCTGACCGGCGCTGCCGCAACGCATCTCCTCTTCCAGCCAAGCCAGGGGCGAGGGCGACCGGTTCCCTTGTGCATCGCGCGTGCACGTGCCGATATGGCCATCTGCGGTCAGCCGGTCGTGAGCACGCGCAGGATGTCCGGATACCAGCTGCAGTTCAGTCCAAGGGTCTCGTCAAAGGCCGCCTCCCTGTTTCGCCCTTCCAGACGAGCGGAGTGGATGCCCAGCAGCCGCCAGGGAAACCCCGGCTGGGACGCATCCCGCGTCACGACCGGGGCTCCGCTGAGACCTCGATGCGTCCGCGCATCCGTCAGGAAATATCCCTCTCCGCCGAAGCGCCAGCCGTAGGGGGAGGCCACGATGCCGGATCGAGCCACCGGTAGGTGATGCAATTCATCGTGAAACCCCATGGGGAACCCGACGATCAGCACCGGCGTACCCAAGCCGATGTCCCGTTCCAGCTCCGGCATCTCTTCAGAGGGAAAGGCGTGCCAGACCGCCTTGTCCGGCATCTGTTCCCGTCGGAGCTTGAGAGTCGCGACGTCGACGTCTCCCGCCGCGTCCCTTCCCTGTCTCCACGCTGCGGTGCCCGCTTCATACAGAGGAAGGGCAGCACTCGCGACTGTCGCCAGATTGTTGCCGTCCGTGTGGAAATCAACCTGTATCAGATCGGGATAGTGACCGCTCGACGGATCGATGAACACGTGCCGGCAGGTGACCAGAAAGACCTCCTCGCCGCGTTGCTGCAGGAAGCCCGTGGCGCGCGTCAAGGCTCGACCGCCCTGCAAGGTGCTAAGCCGGACCACAGCGAGCAGCAGCGGATCAACGGACTTCATCGCGGGTCGTAGAGGCGGGCGCCAGGCATCGAGGGTGTGCTCGGCCGCCCTGATTTCGCGCTTGACCTGCGCAAGGCGCAGAACTGATTCGGCTTCAGTGCTCATCACTCTCTTCCTGTCTGGAGGAATGGGAACTCGCCTGATCGTCAGCTTGGGACTGCACATCGTGCCCCTGCTGCCAGGCGTCCTTTCGCTTCTGCCACAGGTCCAGGCACTCCCCTGTTGCCGAGGGGCGATTCACCTGTTTGTCCATGGGATTCACATCACGCTCCTCACCTCGCGCGGCGGCCTTGGCTCCTTGCCGTTGGAGTTCGGCGCGCTCGGCAGTGGGGAGGCTGTCCTTCTGATCGCGTCCGGCGGCGTGCTGCTTGGGTTTGGACCTGCGCTTCATGGTCGCCTCCCGCTCCGGTAGAGCCATGTCGTGAAACGCAGCAAGTGACGATCCAAGCCTAGGCCGGGATCAGAAACATATTTCCCGCCGGCTCGCCATCCATGCTTGAATGCTCAGCACTGACATGCGCGCGGCGTCGCGTCGGCCAGCTTGCGTGGCCGCCATCAACGACGACCAGGTCGCTCCGCCAGGGAGCTCTTTCGAAAGCGCGACATGTTCGTCAAAGCCGGACTTGCCCACATTGGCGGGCTGCAGATTTCGTCCTTCGATGTCATCTACGTCTGCCCGTCCCATTCCGAGCTGGGAACACTGATCTTCAGGCGGCGTCACGCCCCACCGAGGCGCGCGCTCTTCATCGACCTGCCCAACGATCCGAAGCACGGAACGATCGAGCGGATCCGTGACGCGCTGGACCCACTGCGGCATTCCGAGGATTGGCTGCCATGATCGGATTCGATCATCGGCGGCCGCGGTCAAGTCATGGCCTGTTGCCCCATCGCCCGCCCGATCGAAGCATCGCCCCACCCCTCGCCGTGCCGCCGGGAATGCCGTGAGGAAGGCGCTGATGAACCAACTCACGACTGTCGACTTCAAGCACACGGTGCCTGTCAGCGGCCGCGTCATCAGGGTATGTGCCGACTTTGGCGCGAGCGGGAAGTTCCTGAGTTGGAGCGCCACCTTCTACATCGCGCCTCAGTTCTTCGAGATGACGGGATGCGTTCAAAGAGCTCAAGGCGAGACCGAATCCCAGACCGTCGTGTCGTCGATCGGTCAGGCGCTGAACGCAAGGTTCCGCTGATCCCGCACGCCGACGTCACAAACAGGGAGCAACCAATGCGACTCTTCAAGTCCGTGGATTTCCGGCACGAGTGTCGGGTGAGCGCCTCCGCCACAGGGCTGGCGAAGGCGTGCGTTGACTTCAGCGCGAGCGGAGCACTGCTGGTTTGGAATGCAACGATCAATCGCTCCGAGCGGGTTTTCGAACTGGAAGGTTCCACCTACCGCGCAGACGACGAATCCGAGCGCGAGGCCGTGATACGGGCGGTCTCGATGGCAATCGATGCGGCAATCGCGGCCGCTTGAAAGCGCTCGGAGTACGTGCTTTTCCGTGTCTTTCCCAAGGCAGCTCGGAGTCTGAGCATGGCCGGGGTCGCGGCATGCCCGGGGGCCGGCGTATCTCGTTCAACAAGGAAGTCGGATGACCATCCCACCGCCTCCACGGTCCGTCCTGGTGGTCGACGACGTACCTGACATGTCGACGTCGCTTGGCTTGCTGCTCGCGGGGCTCGGATTCAGCGTGCGGACGGCGCTATCGGGGGAGCAAGCGCTCTGCTTGATCCGGGACGACCCGCCAGACGCAGTGATCTCGGACATCGAGATGCCAGGCATCGGAGGTATCGGACTCGCTCAGGCGATCAAAAGGGACTCGAGCATCAACGCGTTGCTGATCGGGATCTCGGGTTCGGCTCAGAGCTTGCGCGACGCCGCCGACCTCTTCGACCACACGCTGCTGAAGCCCGTGTCGATCGAGGCCTTGGAGGAGTTGCTCCCTCATGAGGACTGGAACATATGACACTGCTTCGCACCGCGCATGGCGCATGGAACGCTGAAGAGGTCGGTGAACTCGTGGATGGCTTTGCCAAGCACATCTCCCAATATGGGATCGTTCTGCTGGATCCCTTGGGGCGAATCACCGGATGGAGCGAGGGGAGCTACTGCATCACCGGCTATTCGGCTGAGGAGGTGCTGGACCGCGGCTTCTCGATGTTGTTTGTTGACGACGACGTGAGGGCGGAGCTGCATCGCCACGAACTCAATGCCGCAGCAATGCTGGGAGCCGTTGAGGATGAGCGATGGCACGCGCGCAAGGATGGATCGGCCTTCTGGGCCAGCGGCATGACCTTCTCCAGGCGTCAGCACGGCCGTCATCTTGGATTCGCCAAGCTGTTTCGTGATGCCACCCACCTACGCCTTCGAACTCAATGGCTCGAGAATGAAGTGCAGCGCCTGGAGCGACAGCATCACGATCAAACGGTCTTCATCGGGACGATTGCGCACGAGTTGCGCAATCCGCTGCAGCCGATCGGCCTTGCCACAAGACTGCTTGCGTTGTCGGTCGATCCCAAGCAGATCGAACAGGCAGCGAAGGTGATCCGTCGGCAGGTCGCGTTCGTCGAGAGACTGGTCGAGGATCTGGTCGACATGACGCGAGTGGGCGAAGGCCGGTTGAATCTGCGCTACGAAGACGTGCTGTTGCAGCCGTTGGTGGAGGAGGCGATCGAAGCATGTCGCCCGTCTGCGGTCGCCGCCAGCGTCGAGCTTCTCAGCGTTCTTCCGCCGGTGATGGTGCGAGTACAGGTCGACAGTGGCCGTATCCATCAGGTTGTCACCAACTTGTTGAACAACGCGATCAAGTTCACTCCTCGTGGTGGTCGTGCGTCGGTGCTGGTCAACGTCGACGGAACTCACTTCCTGATCAAAGTGCTGGACACAGGCTGCGGTATTGGGCCGGAGCTTCAGCCTCGCATCTTTGACATGTTCACGCAGGCTGACGGCGCGGACTCCGGGCGGGGGCATGGCCTGGGAATCGGCCTCGCCCTCGTGAAGGAGATCGTCTCCCTGCACGGAGGAACCATTGAGGTCAGAAGCGAAGGCCGCGGCCGTGGCAGCGAGTTCATTGCGAGACTACCGATCCTGAGACAGGCGCCGCGAACACCAAATTAGAAGGAGCAAGTCCGCCCATCGCGGCGAAGCGCCAACTTTGACGGCCTCCATCAAGGGCATGCGCAGGTGATAACCGACGCCCGGCGCCAGCACCACGGCGGGGTGCGGACCGCTTCCGCGCGGCATGTCGACCAGGATCGAGCGAGGTGCGGGCGAAGGGGAGGGCGCTTGCATGGCGAGTGATTCTCCTCGCACCCCTCAATCCGCCCCTGTCCTTCGCCCCAACACCTCCTGGATCGTCCGCGTCAGCGCGCCGAGTTCGATCGGCTTGGCGACATACCCCTGGAACCCCGCCGCCAGCCCCTCCTGCCGGTCCGCGACCATCGCGAAGGCCGTCAGCGCCAGCGCCGGCAACTCCTCCGCGCTGCCGCCCGGCAGCTGCCTCACCGCCCGGATCAGCGAGCGGCCATCCATCTCCGGCATGCCGATGTCGGACACCAGCAGGTCGAAGCGCTCGCCGTCCGTCAGGCGCGACAGCACCTCCGCCGCGCTGCCCGCGACGCTGACCTTCGCGCCCAGCCGGCTCAGCGCCACCTGGCCCACTTCGCGCGCATCCTCCTCGTCGTCGACCAGCATCACCCGCACGCCCGACAGCGTCTCCTCCGACAGCTCCACCGGCGCCGCGCTCGGCGGCGGCGGCAGGGCCTGGTCGGCCAGCATCGGCAGGCGCAGCTCGAAGCAGGCGCCGCCGCCCGGGCCGGGACTGGCGGCGCTGATGCGGCCCTTGTGCAACTGCGCGATCGCGCGCGCGATCGCCAGGCCCAGGCCCAGGCCGCCGACCTTGCGCGTCGACGAGCCGTCCTCCTGCCGCAGCCGGTCGAAGACGTAGGGCAGGAACTCCGGCGAGATGCCGCGCCCGGTGTCCTGCACGCGCAGCAGCGCCTCGCCGTCCGCGACCTCGACCTGCACGTCCACGCGTCCGCCGCCGTCGGTGAACTTGATCGCATTGCCGATCAGGTTGGTCAGCACCTGCGCCAGCCGCTGCGCGTCGCCGGCGATCCACACCGGCTCGGGCGCGGCGCAGTTCAGCGCGACGCCCTTGCCCTGCGCCTCGTGCAGCGCGCCCAGCACCGACTCCGAGGCCAGCGCCGACAGGTCCAGCGGCGCCGTCTGCAGCACCAGCTTGCCGGCGGCCACCGCGCTCATGTCGAGCAGGTCGTTGATCATCCGGCCCTGCAGCTGCGCATTGCGCCGGATCACCGCCGCGGCCTTGCCCAGCATCGGATGCGCGTCCGAGAAATTCGACAGGATGTCCGCCCAGCCGGTGATCGCGCTCAGCGGCGAGCGCAGCTCGTGCGACAGCACCGCCAGGAACTGGTCCTTCAGCTCGTTGGCCCGCTCCGCCTCCTCCTTGCCCTGACGCAGCGCCTGCTGCGCCTCGTAGGCCGGCGTGGAGTCGCGGATGATCTTCGAGAACCCGGTCAGCGCGCCCGACGCGCTGAACAGCGGCGTCACCACGCCCTCGGCCCGCAGCCGCGTGCCGTCCTGGCGCATCAGCCAGCGGTCATCCCGGGCCGCGCCCTGCGTCAGCGCGAGCGCCAGTTCGTTCTCGAGCACGTCCGCGGCGCGGTCCTCCGGCGTCAGCAGGATCTCCGCCGACATGCCCTGCACCGCCTCCAGCGCATGGCCGAAGATCGTGCCGGCGGCGCGGTTCCAGTCGCGGATCCGGCCCTCGGCGTCGAGCAGGATGACCGCATGGTCCTGCAGCGAATCCACCACCCGCGCATACAGCGCGTCGGCCTCGCGCAGCTGCGCCTCGACCTGGCGCTGTGCGTCGCGCTGGCGCACCTCGCGCAGCGCGCGGTCGATGGCCACCGGCAGCCGCGCCAGCCGGCCCTTCATCACGTAGTCGGTGGCGCCGCGCTTGAGCAGCTCCACCGTGTTCTCCTCGCCGATCACGCCCGACACGAAGATGAAAGGCGTGCCCGGCACCAGCCGCTGCGCCAGCGCCAGCGCCTCCGCGCCGGTGAAGCCCGGCAGCTGGTAGTCCGACAGGATCAGGTCGAAGCGCTGCGTCTCCAGCGCGCCCAGCAGTCCCGGCTCGTCCTTCACCCAGGTCACGCGCGCCCGCGGATGCGTGGTCTCCAGCGAGGCCAGCAGCAGCTCCGCGTCGAAGGTGGAATCCTCCAGCAGCAGGATCTCCAGCGGCGGCGCGTCAGCCGCGACGGCGGCTGCGGCGCTGGTCGGCGCGCCGGGCGGGGGAAGGGGCGCGGAATCTGCCATCGGTTCATTCATAACGCCGCGCGGCGCGCAGCGAGCCCGGTGGCGGCTCGTTCAGCACCGCCCAGAACACGCCCAGGTCGGCGATCGCGGCGACGAACTGCTTGAAGTTCACCGGCTTGACCACGTAGGCATTCACCCCCAGCGCATAGCTCTGCACCACGTCCGACTCCGTCTGCGACGAGGTCAGCATCACCACCGGGATGCTCTTGAGCGCCTCGGTGGCGCGCACCGCCTTGAGCACCTCCAGCCCGTTGACCTTGGGCAGTTTCAGGTCGAGCAGGATGACCGCCGGATTGCCCTCCGCGCGGTCGGCATGGGCGCCTTCGCGGTTGAGGTAGTCCAGCGCCTCGGCGCCGTCGCGCACGATGATCACCTCGTTGGCGAGCTGGCTGCGTTCGAGCGCGACCAGCGTCAGCTCGAGGTCGCGGGCGTCGTCTTCGACAAGCAGGATGGGCTTGAGCATGGCGTTCGGCTTCAGGAATCAGGAGAGAGGGAATCGGCGGCGCGAGGCGCCCCTGCGCCGCCGGGGGACAGTGATCCGTGGGTGTCGGTGTTGGTCTCGGCCGCCGCGTCGCCCTCGGGCGCCTGGGCCTCCTGCATCGCGCGCGTGGGCAGGGTGAAGCTGAAGCGGGCGCCGCGCTCGGGCTCGCCCCAGGCGTCGACCTGGCCGCCATGGCGCTCGACGATGCGCCGCACGCTGGCCAGGCCGATGCCGGTGCCCTCGAAGCTCTCGCTCTGGTGCAGCCGCTGGAACACGCCGAACAGCTTGCCCACGTACTTCATCTGGAAGCCCACGCCGTTGTCGGCGATGCTCAGGCCCACGCCGGTCTCGTCCTCGACGGCGCTGATCTCGATGCGCGCGACCTCGCGCGGACGCGTGTACTTCACCGCGTTGGCCACCAGGTTGCGCACGGCCACCTGCAGCAGCACCGGGTCGCCCCACAGCCGCGGCAGCGGCCGCTGGATCACCCAGTCGATGCGGCGGTCCTTGTTCATCGCGTTCTGCTCGGCCACCAGGTCGTCGATCATGGGGCCGGTGTGGATGGACGCGTGCTTGATCGCCGAGCGTCCCATCCGCGAGAAGTCCAGCAGCGCGTCCACCAACTGCCCGGCATGGGCGGAGGCCTCCTTCACATGCGCGAGGTAGCGCTGCGAGCGGGCCGACAGCCCCTGGCCCTCCATCTCCAGCACCAGGTCGACGAAGCCCGCGATGTGGCGCATCGGCGCGCGCAGGTCATGCGACACGGTGTAGGAGAAGGCTTCCAGCTCCTTGTTCACGCGGCCGAGCTCCATGGCCACCTCGGCCATCTCCTCGGCGCGGCGCAGCACCACGCCGATCAGCGCCTGCCGCAGTTCCTGCACCGCATGGACCTCGCCCGAGGTCCAGGGCAGGGAACGGCCGCCGACCTGCTCCTTCCAGCTCGAGAAGCTGCGGCGCGGATGCAGCCGCGTGTCGCGCTCCGTCGTGGGCGTCTTGTGCGGATTGCCGGCCCACACCACGGTCTGCACGATCTCGGGACGGAACCACACGATGTGATGGCGATGCAGCCGGGAGATCGAAATCGCCAGCACGCCCGCGGTGCCGGCCAGCGCCGTCGCCAGCGACGGCGGCACGTCCAGCGCCAGGCGGTCGCTGTGCCAGACCGGGTCGGCGCGATTGGCCAGCCACTGGCCCAGCGTCAGCAGCGTCTCGCGGTCCGGCGTCTCGCCCACCGACCAGCAGCTGTCGTTCAGGATCACCGCCGCGCCGCAGGCCCGGCCCAGTCGCAGCAGCGGCCCCGGTTCCTCCACCAGGCGCTGCAGCGTCGCGTCGCTGTCCGCCAGGTGCGCGACGATCGCC
This sequence comes from Mitsuaria sp. BK041, assembly GCF_014193085.1. Classification (NCBI taxonomy): domain Bacteria; kingdom Pseudomonadati; phylum Pseudomonadota; class Betaproteobacteria; order Burkholderiales; family Sphaerotilaceae; genus Roseateles; species Mitsuaria sp. BK041. The sequence goes on from NZ_JACHYT010000001.1 coordinate 1,484,404, forward strand.
AGCGTCAGCTGGCGCAGGCGCAGCTGCTCGGTGACCTGCTCGTTCTCTTCCTTCGCCTCGATCTGCAGCGACAGCAGCTGTCCCAGGTGCTCGCAGGCCATGCGCGTCTGCCAGGACAGCTGGCGCGGCGCGTGGTCGTGGCAGGACACCAGCCCCCACAGCTGTCCGCGCACGATGATGGACACCGACATCGACGCCAGCGTCCGCATGTTGCGCATGTATTCGAGGTGGACCGGCGACACGCTGCGCAGCGCGGCCTGGGACATGTCCAGCGCCGTCCCGTCGCGGCCGTCGACGAAGCGCACGGGCACCGGCTCGTAATGGGCGTCGGCGATCAGGCGGATGTGATTGAGGCGGTACAGCTCGCGCGCCTGCGGCGGGATGTCCGAGGCCGGAAAGCGGTGGCCGGCATAGGCGTCGTAGCCGCCGTCGAGCGCCTCGGCGAGCACCTCGCCATGGCCCTCGGCATCGAAGCGGTAGGCCAGGCAGCGGCCGAAGCCGGTCAGGCGCTTCATCTCCGCGACCACCACCCGGCACAGCTCGTCCACCGCGGCGGTGCGCTGCATCATCGGCACCAGGTGCCGGGCCAGGCTGTAGATCGGCGCGCGGTTGCCGCTCTCCTCGACGTCGGCCTCCAGCTCGAAATAACCGCGCTCGCCGAGCCGATGGCCCGACACATGCAGGCGACGCCCCCCGATCACCAACGTGCCGCAGGACACCGGGCCCTCGCCGTCGATCCACGCATGGCGGGCCGCGCGTACCGGATCGAGCACGCCCTCGATGCGCGCCGGCAGCAGGTCGCCCGACTCCGGCAGCAGCGTGCGCCAGTTCTCGCTGTAGGCGACCAGCGCGCCATCGCGCCAGTCCACCGCGGCCAGCCAGCCGTGGGGCTGGATCGCGCCGGGGATGCGGATCGGCTCATTGGCGCACTGCGCCATCTGGCGGTCCATCGACGTCGGCGACGGCCCCTGGCCCAAGGTGGCGACGTCCCCGTTCATTGCGGGGTTGCGACCGACGTGGCCGCGGCGGTCGAAACGAATGACATCGACGGAGCGGTCGGAGCGGTCGCTGCGACCGGCAGGTCCGGCGCCGCGGCGCCCACGGACTCGAAGGTCTCGATCAGCGCCTGGAAGGTCTGGACGGCCGCGCGGCAGGCGGCGTTGCGATCTGTCTCCTCGGCGCCGGCCTGCGCATCGGCGAGCTGTCGGAACTCGCGCCACATCGCGCCGGTGCGCTCGCCGAAGCCGTGGAAATAGGCGGCGCCGCGCTCCGGGGTCAGGCCGTGCCGCGCGAGCAGCATCGGCGTCAGCACCTGGCCGCCCAGCGCCGAGCCCTCCAGCACGTACAGCGAGCCGAAGGCGGCGGCCGGGCTGTCCAGTCGCAGCCGGTGCTGCGAGGCCCGGGCCGCGGCGCGCATCGTGTCGTCGTGGGGGAGCGCGAGCACGGCCAGGTCGTGCGCGGCGAACGGGGCGCGCCGGCGCGCGTCGAACCACGGCCGCAGCGACTCGGGCAGCGCGTGGCGCACGCGCTGTTCCCAGAGCTGAAGGAATTCATGGAAGCCGCGCAGGATCCGACCGTAGCGTGCGAGCGGCATCGGCGCCCCGAGCCGGAGCAGCGCCTCGATCTCGTCGTGCAGGGGGGCGGTGCAGCGGCGCAGGCGGGGCAGCAACTCGGTGGAAATGGGAGCGTCGGTCGTCGTCATGGAACTCGGCGGGCGGTCGGGCGCGCGGACGGCGGGGGCGGCGCGAGGGCCGGACCCGGTCGCCAAGGCGCGGATTATGGTCAGAAAGGCGCAGGGCAAAGATCCGTCCCGACCCGGGGTGGAATCGCCGTCCCCCCATTCCGGTGGCAGCCTGAAGCGTCGTTCGTTCCTCGGCGCGCCGAAGACGGCGAGGGCACGGGAATTGCCAACAGAGGGCCATGCCTGCCCGTCGAGCGCCGCTGGCGCGCATGTACGGGAACTTCTCCATGGACCTCTTGCCGCAGGGTTTGCCATGCAACCGTACGCCGTCATCGTCGACGACAACCTCGAATCCAGCGAGACGCTGGCCATCCTTCTGGAGCTGGAGGGCTACACCGCCGCCACCGCCGCGACCCTGGCCGAGGCGCGCGCCCGCATTGCCGCGCGGCGGCCGGACGCGCTGATCCTGGACCGGGCACTGCCGGACGGGCAGGGCATGGACTTCGTCAGCGAGGCGCTCAGCGGTGGTCCGATGACGATCGTCATGCTGACCGGTACCTCGGATCCGGGCGATGCCGCCGAGGCGATCCGGCGCGGCGCCAGCGCCTACCTGGTCAAGCCCGCCACCATCCAGCAGCTCAAGGCGGTGCTGGACGAGGCGCAGCAGGGCGTGCGTCAGGCTGCCTGAACCTGGCGCGACGCCGTCTGGGAAGGCCTCGGTGCGGGGCCGTCGCAGGACGGTGACGTGTCGGGGTATGGGGGAGGGGTTTTCGCGGCCTGCCGGGAAAATCTCTCCCCCATGCTGGCGCAGAGAGATGGCAGGAAGGGAGCGCTTCAACAAGCACCGAGCGCCGTGGGGAGTGAGAAGACCCTCACCCCTCCCTCTCCCGCAAGCGGGAGAGGGTGAAACTCCCCCCGTCCTCTCGCACGCACAAGGGGCACATTCATCCCCTCGCCCCCAGAGGGGGAGAGGGTTAGGGTGAGGGGGTTCCCCCTCGTTCGACGTGTCAACGGAAATCGTCGAGCTGGATCCCGTGCCGGTGCAGCTTGTCGTACAGCGTCTTGCGCGGCGTTCCCAGCAATTCCATCGCCGCCGGCACCTTGCCGCCGGAGCGGCGCAGTGCCTGCTCGATCAGCGCCTTCTCGACCATCTCCATCTGGCGCGCCAGCGCCAGGTTGGGCACCGCCTGGATCGCGGCGGTGGAGTCCAGGTCGTCCAGCGCGAGCACGAAGCGGTCGGCCGCGTTGCGGATCTCCCGCACGTTGCCGGGCCAGTCGTGGGCCATCAGCTCGCGCAGCTTGTCCGGCGTGAGCTCGGGCGCCTCGCGCTCATAGCGCTTGCAGGCCTGCGCGACGAAGTGCTCGAACAGCAGCGGGATGTCCTCGCGGCGCTCGCGCAGCGGCGGCAGCACCAGCGTGGCGATGTTGAGCCGGTAGTAGAGGTCGCTGCGGAACTGCCCGCGCTCGCCCATTTCCTTGAGGTCGGCCTTGCTCGCGGCGATGAAGCGCACGTTGATGACCTGCTCCTCGTTGGAGCCCAGCCGCTCGACGCGGCGTTCCTGCAGCACGCGCAGCAGCTTGATCTGCAGTGGCACCGGCATGGTCTCGATCTCGTCGAGCAGCAGGGTGCCGCCGTTGGCATGCTCGATCTTGCCGATGCGGCGCTTGCCCGCCGAGGTGAAGGCGCCGGACTCGTGGCCGAACAGCTCGCTCTCGAACAGCGCCTCGGGCAGGCCGCCGCAGTTGATGGCGACGAAGTGCCGGTCGCGGCGCGGGCTCTGGTCGTGCAGGCAGCGCGCGACGAGCTCCTTGCCGGTGCCGGTCTCGCCGAGGATCATCACGTCGGCCGAGGTGGAGGCCAGGTTCAGCACCTGGCGCCGCAGCTGCTGCATCGCCGGGGACTTGCCCAGCAGCGCCGCCTCGATGCCGCTGGCGGCCGAGAGCTGCGCGCGCAGTTCGTCCGCGGAGTGGCGCAGCATCCGCAGGTCCAGCGCACGGCGCGCGGTGTCCAGCAGCCGCTCCGGCGCGAAGGGCTTCTCGATGAAGTCGTAGGCGCCGTTGCGCATCGCCTGCACGGCCATGTTCACGTCGCCGTGCGCGGTGATCAGGATCACCGGGATCTGGGGATCGGTCGCCTGGACGTGCGCCAGCAGCGCGCGGCCATCCATGCCGGGCAGCCGCACGTCGGTGATCACGATCACCTGCGCGCCGGGCTGCACGTGCGGCAGCGCCTCCTCGGCCGAGCGGCAGGGCACGACGCTCAGCCCCTCGAGCTCCAGCGTCTGGGTCAGGCTGACCCGCACCGGCAGGTCGTCCTCGACGAACACGACCTTGTAGCCCTCAAACATACTGACCCTCCTCGGCCTGCCAGGTGTCGACCTCCAGGTCGAATTCGAAAATCATGCCCTGGTCCAGCCGGTGCGCCCGCAGCGCGCCGCCGAACTCGTGGACGATCTTGGACGAGATCACCAGCCCCAGCCCCAGGCCTTCGCCGGCGGGCTTGGTGGTGAAGAACGGCTCGAACAGCCGCGGCAGCAGCGTCTCGCTCAGGCCCGGCCCGCTGTCCTGCACCTGCACGAGCACGCGCCGGCCCTCGTCCGCCGGCACCGCCGCCACGCGCAGCCGGCGCGGGTCCTCGGGGCCGTCGGGCGGTGGCTCCGACGCGATCGCGTCGATGCCGTTGCCCAGCAGATTCACCAGCACCTGCTCGAGCCGGTTGGACTCGGCGCTGACGCGCAGCCCCGGCGGCACGTCGACCTCCACCGCCAGGTCCAGCGCGCGGGTGCGGTGTTCCAGCAGCAGCCGCGCGTTGTTCACGCAGGCCAGCAGCGACACGGCCGTGCGCGCCGGCTCCGCCTTGCGGGCGAAGCTCTTGAGCTGGCGGGTGATCTGTCCCATGCGCTCGACCATGTCGTCCATCGTCTGCAGGTTGTCCGCGACCGCTTGCAGGCGGCCGGCCTCCAGCAGCCGTTGCGAATTCCGTGCCAGCGCGCGCAGGGCCGTCAGCGGCTGGTTGACCTCATGCGACAAACCGGCCGACATCTGCCCCAGCACCGCGAGTTTGCTGGTCTGCAGCAGCTCGCCCTCGGCCTGTCTGCGCTGGGCGATCTGATCGAGCAGCTCCTCGTTGATCTGGCGGAGTTCCGCCGTGCGTTCGTCGACGATTCTTTCCAGCTGCGCGTGCGCGTTCTGCAATTCGGTCTTGGCCTGGAAGAGTTGTCGCAGCGCGCGCCGGCGCGACGCGAGGTACAGCAGCAGCATCCCGATCGCCGCGCCGAAGGCGGCGCCGCTCCAGGCCGCCAGCCGCGCCTGGCGCCGCACCTCGGACAGGTCGGACAGCGCCAGCAGCCGCAGGCCCAGCGGCAACAGTTGGCGCTCCTGCGCCAGCAGCGTCGTGCTGGCCGGCGCCGGCGCGCGCACCAGCAGGCTGTTGTAGGCCTCCAGCGCGCCGGGCAGGCCCAGGTCCGGACCAACGCGTGGATAACGCGCGCTGGCCTGCAGCCGGTCGCGCTCGGACGCGTCGGCGCGGTTGAGCACGGCGTAGCGCCATTCCTCCACCGAGCTCATGATCACCACGCCCTGGTCGTCGGAGACCAGGATGCGCTCCCCCTGCGAGCGCAGGCCCAGGTCGACCCAGGTCGATTCCAGCGGCGCCAGGTTGAGCTTGACCACGATCACGCCCTGCAGCTGCTGGTGGCGGCGCAGCGGATGCAGCAGGAAGAAGTTGGTCGAGCCGCTCAGCCCCGCCTGGCCGGCGTCGGAGGCGAAGAAGTGGTGGCGGTCCTGCTCGATGGCCTGCTGCAGGCGCAGCGGCGGGGTCAGCGGCTCGCTGGAGGCGAGCACGCGGCCCTCGGGATCGGCGACGAAGATCTGCGTCGTGCCCGCGCGCACGTTGACCCGCGCCAGCGCCAGGCTGGCCGACTTGCGCAGGGCCTCGTCGTCGGGATGCTCGACCAGCCGGGTGACGTCGCCGTCGATGGCCAGCAGGCTGGGCAGGTAGGCATGGCGGCCCAGCTCGGTCTGCAGGTTGGAGGCGTAGAGCTCCAGCCGCTCGGTGGCCAGGGCGCTGAGCTGGTCGAGGCTGGCGCGCTCGCTGAGGCGGTGGCCCAGCAGCAGCCCCAGCAGCATCAGCACGCCGGTCAGGTAGAGGTAGAAGGTCGGCCGGCCCAGGAAGTACGCCAGCCGCTGGCGGGCGGAGGAGGTGGCGAAGGAGGAGGTGACGACCGGTTCCATGGGAGACGAAAAATCGCCGTCCAGTGTGCCCAAGTTGGCGCGCGCCTTGCACCCGGCGCACCGGCTTTTTTGCGACTGGCGAGGATTCGCCCGGCTGGCTAGGCGGTTTGTGCGGATTTCCGCACTTCGTTGCGTCGCCGAGACTGGGGAGACATGCCCGGCGGGTGCGCATGGTGGCGCCCGCGTCGGTGAATACCCTTGAAACGGACGGATTGGCACGCGGGTTGCACCCGCAAGCGCCGTCACGCGGCGCGAGCCGTGTCCAACAACATGCTGGGGCCTTATGGAGATACTTTTTCAGCAGATCATCAACGGGCTGGTGCTCGGGAGCATGTATGCCCTCGTCGCGCTGGGCTACACGATGGTTTACGGGATCATCAACCTCATCAACTTCGCGCACGGCGAGGTGCTGATGGCAGGCGCCCTGGTGAGCTGGACCGTCGTCACGGCGCTGGCTGGCCTGGGCCTGCCGGGCTGGCTGCTGATGATCATCGCGCTGGCCTGCGCGATCGTCGTCTGCACGCTGCTCAACTTCGCGATCGAGAAGATCGCCTACCGGCCGCTGCGCAACGCCCCCAGACTCGCGCCGCTGATCACCGCCATGGGCATGTCGCTGCTGCTGCAGACGCTGGCCATGATCATCTGGAAACCGAACCCCAAGCCCTTCCCGCAGCTGCTGCCCACCGACCCGATCCAGATCGGTGGCGCGGTGATCACGGTGACGCAGGTGCTGATCCTGGTCACCACGGTCGTGATCCTGGGCGGCCTGCTGTTCCTGGTGAACCACACCAAGATGGGCCGCGCGATGCGCGCCACCGCCGAGAACCCGCGCGTGGCCGCGCTGATGGGCGTCAAGCCTGACGCGGTCATCTCGCTGACCTTCATCATCGGCGCCGCGCTGGCCGCGGTGGCCGGCCTGATGTGGGCCGCCAACTACGGCACCGTGCAGCACTCGATGGGCTTCATGCCCGGCCTGAAGGCCTTCACCGCCGCGGTGCTGGGCGGCATCGGCAACCTCGCCGGCGCGATGGTCGGCGGCGTGCTGCTCGGCCTGATCGAGGCCATCGGCGCCGGTTACCTCGGCGACCTGACCGGCGGCGTGCTGGGCAGCCATTACGCCGACATCTTCGCCTTCATCGCGCTGATCCTGGTGCTGACGCTGCGTCCGTCGGGCCTGCTGGGCGAACGCGTCGCCGATCGCGCCTGAGGAGCCTCACATGCACAACAAATCCAAGCTGATCACCTTCCTGATCGCCGGCGTGCTGCTGCTGGTGCTGCCGCTGTTCGCGCAGTCCTTCGGCAACGGCCCGGTGCGCATCATCGACCTGGCGCTGCTGTACGTGCTGCTGGCGCTGGGCCTGAACATCGTCGTCGGCTACGCCGGCCTGCTGGACCTGGGCTACGTCGCGTTCTACGCGGTGGGCGCGTATCTCTTCGCGCTGCTCAACAGCCCGCACCTGGCGGAGAACTTCGAGCACATCGCCGCCGCCTTCCCCAACGGGCTGCACCTGCCGCTGCTGCTGGCCATCGCGCTGGCGGCGCTGCTGGCGGGGCTGTTCGGCGTGCTGCTGGGCGCGCCGACGCTGAAGCTGCGCGGCGACTACCTGGCCATCGTGACGCTGGGCTTCGGCGAGATCATCCGCGTGTTCCTGAACAACATGGAATACCCGCTGAACATCACCAACGGCCCCCGCGGCATCGGCCAGATCGACGGCGTCCACTTCCTGGGCTTCCAGTTCAGCCAGAACCACACCTTCTTCGGGATCGAGGTCAACTCGGTGTCGATGTACTACTACCTGTTCCTGGCGCTGGTGATCGCGTCGGTGGTGATCTGCTACCGGCTCGAGAACTCCCGCATCGGCCGCGCCTGGATGGCCATCCGCGAGGATGAGATCGCCGCCAAGGCCATGGGCATCAACACCCGCAACATGAAGCTGCTGGCCTTCGGCATGGGCGCGACCTTCGGCGGCGTGGCCGGCTCGATGTTCGGCGCCTTCCAGGGCTTCGTCTCGCCGGAGTCGTTCAGCCTGCAGGAGTCGGTGATGATCGTGGCCATGGTCGTGCTGGGCGGCATCGGCCACATCCCGGGCGTGATCCTGGGCGCGCTGCTGCTGGCGGCGCTGCCGGAAGTGCTGCGCTACGTTGCCGGTCCGCTGCAGGAGATGACCGACGGCCGCCTGGACGCGGCCATCCTGCGCCAGCTGCTGATCGCGCTGGCGATGATCGTGATCATGCTCATGCGTCCGCGCGGCCTGTGGCCGTCGCCCGAGCACGGCAAGTCGCGGCCGCTGCCGCCCGGGGCGCAGCCGCCCGCGAACGCCGGCAGCGCCATCAACGCCTGATCCGTGCCAGGAGCCAGAAAGAATGACTGAAACCGTACTGAAAGTGGCCGGCGCGTCCAAGCGCTTCGGCGGCCTGCAGGCGCTGTCGGATGTGGGCATCGAGATCAAGAAGGGCCAGGTCTATGGCCTGATCGGTCCCAACGGCGCCGGCAAGACGACCTTCTTCAATGTGATCACCGGCCTGTACGTGCCCGATGGCGGCACCTTCGAGCTGGGCGGCCAGGCTTACAAGCCGCAGGCCGTGCACCAGGTGGCCAAGACCGGCATCGCGCGCACCTTCCAGAACATCCGGCTGTTCGCCGAGATGACCGCGCTGGAGAACGTGATGGTGGGCCGCCATGTGCGCACCCATTCGGGCCTGATGGGCGCCGTGTTCCGCACACCCGGCTTCAAGAAGGAAGAGGCCGAGATCACCGCCCGCGCCCGCGAACTGCTGGCCTATGTCGGCATCGAGCGGCATGCCGACTTCAAGGCCCGCACGCTGTCCTACGGCGACCAGCGCCGGCTGGAGATCGCGCGCGCGCTGGCGACCGATCCCAAGCTGATCGCGCTGGACGAACCCGCCGCCGGCATGAACGCGACCGAGAAGGTGGTGCTGCGCGAGCTGATCGACCGCATTCGCAACGACGGCCGCACCATCCTGCTGATCGAGCACGACGTGAAGCTGGTGATGGGCCTGTGCGACCACGTGTCGGTGCTGGACTACGGCAAGCTCATCGCCTCCGGCACGCCGGCGGAAGTGCAGCGCAACCCCAAGGTGATCGAGGCCTACCTCGGCGCCCACGCGGCGCAGGAAGCGCACGCGGCCCCCTGATCCCGACCTACGGAAATCGAAAAGATGGCAGACAACATCCTCCTCCAGGTCGAGGGCCTCAAGGTGGCCTACGGCGGCATCCAGGCAGTCAAGGGCGTGGACTTCGACGTGCGCGAGGGCGAGCTCGTCTCGCTGATCGGCGCCAACGGCGCAGGCAAGACCACCACGCTCAAGGCGGTCACCGGGCTGCAGCCGGTGGCCGTGGGCGACATCAAGTTCCTGGGGCGCTCGATCAAGGGCCAGGGCGCCTGGAACCTGGCCAAGCAGGGCCTGGTGATGGTGCCGGAAGGTCGTGGCACGTTCACGCGCATGACCATCACCGAGAACCTGCAGATGGGCGCGTTCATTCGCAACGACAACGAGATCCAGGCCGACATCGAGAAAGTGTTCGGCCTGTTCCCTCGCTTGAAGGAGCGCCGCGCGCAGCTTGCCGGCACGATGTCCGGCGGCGAGCAGCAGATGCTGGCGATGGGCCGCGCGCTGATGGCGCGCCCCAAGCTGCTGCTGCTGGACGAGCCGTCGATGGGCCTGTCGCCGATCATGGTCGACAAGATCTTCGAGGTCGTGAACGACATCCACCAGCAGGGCGTGACCGTGCTGCTGGTCGAGCAGAACGCCAGCCGCGCGCTGGAACTGGCCACCCGTGGCTACGTGATGGAGTCGGGCGCGATCACGATGAAGGGCGACGGCAAGGCGCTGTTGAACGATCCGAAGGTGCGCGCGGCCTACCTCGGCGAGTGAGCGACCTCGCGACGGGACCTTCCCGTCGCCGCCAACGACACAGGGCCCCACTGGGGCCCTGATTCATTGGTGGTCAGCGCGCCGCTGTCAGCGCCGTCGGCGGCGCCGCACCTCAGGCCTCGCCCGGGCGGTCGCGCGGCACCATCTCGAGGTAGTCGGCAATGCGGCCGCCATCCAGCGGCTTGACCATCACCCGCAGCGAGTTGACGCGCTGGCCCATGCTGATGCCATCGCGCCGGCGCACCTCGGCAAAGCCCTGGCGCTCCCAGAAACGTTCCGCGCGGTCGTTGCCGACGACCACCCCCAGCCGCACCCACGCGGCGCCGCGGCGCCGCATCCAGCGTTCGAGTTCGGCGTAGATCTCGCGCGCGGCCGGCGAGCCATGCAATTCGGTGGCGACGATGAACAGTCCCACCAGCCAGACCCGCGGCGCCATCAGGTCGGACACCAGCGAGGCCATCGCGACCAGTTCGCCCTGGTCGTCCGCATAACCCAGCAAGCGCTTGGCACTGAAGCTCCATCCTTCGGGGGGAAGGTCGCGGATTTCCTCGCGGGCCTCGTCCGGACGGGGTGGGGCGCCGTTGACCTGCTCGAAGTAGAGGGGGTTCCGTTCATAGAACCGCTGCAGCAGGTCCTCGTCGCTGGCCTGGAGTTCGAGCACGTGAACGCGGGGCAGCGACAAGGAGGGGGGAAGGGGGATCGGCATCGGCGAGGTCCACGAGCCGGCGCCTCGCGGCGCCGTCCATCGGAAAGATCACCGAGCGTACCAAACGTCACGCCAGCCGAAATCCCGCGTGGCCCTTCCCCCGAAGGTGGGGGAAGGGCAGCGGCGGGTCACGCCGCGTCGAGGATCACTGGCGGATGAAGGCCAGCAGGTCGGCGTTGACGCGCTCCTTGTGCGTGTCGGTCAGGCCATGCGGCGCGCCGGGGTAGACGATCAGCTTCGCGCCCTTGATCAGCTTGGCCGACGCGCGGCCGGAGATGTCGATCGGCACGATCTGGTCGTCGTCGCCATGGATGACCAGCGTGGGCTTGTCGAACTTCTTCAGGTCCTCGGTGAAGTCGGTCTCGGAGAACGCCTTGATCGAGTCATAGGTGTTCTTGTGGCCGCCTTGCATGCCCTGGAACCACCAGTTGTCGATCAGGCCCTGCGAGACCTTGGCGCCGGGGCGGTTGAAGCCGTAGAACGGACCGCTGGGGATGTCCTTGTAGAGCTGCGAGCGGTTGGCCAACTGCGCCGCGCGGATGCCGTCGAAGACCTCCTTGGGCACGCCGTTGGGGTTCTTGTCGGACTTGACCATGATCGGCGGCACGGCCGACACCAGTACGGCCTTGGCCACGCGCGCCGTGCCGTGGCGGCCGATGTAGCGGGCGACCTCGCCGCCGCCGGTGGAGAAGCCGACCAGCACCGCGTTCTTCAGGTCCAGCGTCTCGATCACGGCGGCCAGGTCGTCGGCGTAGTGATCCATGTCGTTGCCGTCCCAGGGCTGGCTGGAGCGGCCGTGGCCACGGCGGTCATGGGCGATCACGCGATAGCCCTGGTCGGCCAGGAAGATCATCTGCGACTCCCAGCTGTCCGAGTTCAGCGGCCAGCCGTGGCTGAAGACGACGGGCTGGCCGTTCTTCGGACCCCAGTCCTTGTAATAGAGCTGCACGCCGTCCTTGGTCGTGATGAAACTGCCGGACGGCTGCGCGCTCGCCACCGGCGCGGGCGCGGCCTTGGCGCCGGCGGCCAGCGCGGGCGTGGCGACCGCGCCGGCGGCGGCGATGGCCAGGGTCGAGAGCGCCAGCAACTGGCGGCGCGATTGACGGGCGAGGGTGGAGAGGGCGTTCATGGTGGTGGCTCCTTCAGGGGATCGCGACAAGGCGCGGTGGTGGGATGCGGAGGGCAATCGGGTGGATGTCTGATTGCTTGCTAATAGTTTGTGTGCGAATTAAATGGTGAGCATGCGGACGGTTGTTGACGGTGAGAGAAGGGTGAGATGAGGGCGGCTTCAGCCGGATTTGCGGGCCATCCGCTCGCGCAGGGCGAGCAGGCGGTCGCGCAGGTCGATGAGCTCGGCCAGTTCGGTGTCCGAGGCATCGACGATGCATTGGGGCAGGTGGCTCGCGCGCTGGCGCAGGCCGCGGCCGGCAGGGGTCAGCGTGATCAGCACCTGGCGCTCGTCCTGCGGCGAACGATCGCGGCTGACCAGGCCGGCGGCCTCCAGGCGCTTGAGGAGCGGCGTCACCGTCGGGGAGTCGAGGAAGACCCGCTCCGCGATCTCGCCGACGGTCAGGCCGTCGCGCTCCCACAGCACCAGCATCACGAGGTATTGCGGGTAGGTGATCTCGAGGTCCTTCAGCAGCTCGCGGTAGACCTTGTTCAGCCCCAGCATCGTCGAGTAGATCGCGAAGCAAAGCTGTTCGTCGATCTGCTGCGGGACACAGACGGCGGACGTGCCGGTCGTGGTCTGCTGCTTGGTGGAGGTGGTGCGTGCCATGGAGACGAAATTTACTTTGCATGCGAATGAATTGCAAGCGAAAAGATTTGCCGGGGTTAGAGGGAGGGGCTTCGGCTGGGCAGAATGCGCCGCGGGAGGAAATGAACGATGCAGGACCAACAGAATGAGCCGGCGCCCGGCGCCGGCGCGACAGCACTGGATGCGATCACGCGTCATCCCCACACCTGGGGGCGCCGTGGCTGGGTGGCGGTGCTGGTAGGGGCGTTGTACGGGCTGCTGATGCGCGTGCTGTTCGGGAAGGTCCAGGTCTGGGCGCCATGGCTGGGGCTTTCCCGGGACGACGGCTACGTGATGAGCCTGGGCTTCGTGCACCTGACGCCGATGGTGGTGGGCGCGATCACGATCTACGGCATGCGCGCGTCGCGGCCCACCTGGACACAGGCGGCCTTCGCGCCCTGGGCGGCCACGGCGCTGATGATGATCGGCGCGATGGTGACGCTGCTGGAGGGCGCGATCTGCGTGGTGCTGATGACGCCGCTCTTTCTCGCGATGGCGTCGATCGGTGGCGTGGTGATGAACCTGGTCCTGCGCAACACGCGCCTGGGGACACTGCAACTGGGCGTGCTGGCGGTCCTGCCCTTGCTGGTCGCCGCGTTCGACGGCCCCTTGACCGCGGAGCGCTGGCAGCGCATCGACCGGTCGGTGGTCGTCGAGGCGCCGCCGGAGCGTCTCTGGGCGGAGATCGTCGCCGCGCGGGACATCCGGCGCGATGAGTTTCCCCGCACCTGGATCCATCTGATCGGTGTGCCGCGGCCCGTCGAGGGCATCCAGCAGATGACCCCGCACGGCGAGGTCCGCGTGTCGCGCTGGGAGCGCGGCGTGCATTTCCTCGGCCATGTGACCGAGCGCGTCGAGGGACGGCGGCTGGCGTGGCGCTACGAGTTCTCACCGGACTCGTTCCCGCCGGGCACGATGGACGAGCATGTCGTCATCGGCGGACGTTACTTCGACCTCGGCGAGACACGCTTCACCCTGACGCCGCTGCCGGCCGGCCGCACGCGGCTGGACATCGAGTCCCACTTTCGCGTCACCTCCAGCTTCAACGGTTATGCGGTGGCCGTGGCGGAGTTCCTCGGGCGGGACTTCGTGGACGGCTTGCTCGCGCTCTACAAGCGCCGCGCCGAGACCCCGGCCTGAGCGCGGTCGCAGGGGCAGCCCGAGGTGCGGTCCGGCGCGCGGTCCGGGCGTGGCGAGCGGGCCTTGCTTGAACCGCGCTCAGCCCCCCTCGCTTGCCCGATGGCGCGACGGTCCCGACGGGAGCAAGATCGCGCCCCGAGGAGACCTATCGATGAACGTCCGCCGCCCTGCCGGGTTGCGCCGCCGCACCCTGTCGGTCGCGGTGGTGGCCGGTCTCGCACTGGCCGCCGCGGCGCAGGCCTCGTCCGGCCCGACCGCCTCGCCGGGGGCGAGCAAGGAAGCGCCGCGCCGGGTGACCTTCATCGCGCAGGATTTCCGCAACGGCGGCATCGCCGCCGTCTTCCGCGGTTTCGAGGAGGCCTGCCGCGAACTGGGCTGGACGCTCACCGTCAGCAACGGCAACGGTGAACGCGCCAAGGTGCGCGCGCATTTCGAGCGCGCGGTCGCCAGCAGCGCCGAGGGCATCGTGCTGGGCGGCTTCAACGAGACCGACATCGCGGACCTGATGCCGACCGAGGCCAGCGCCGCCAGGCCCATGCTGGTGGGCTGGCACGCAGCCGCCCGCCCGGGCGCCACGCCGCTGCTGCAGGCCAACGTCACGACGGAACCGGCCGCCGTCGCGGAGAAGGCGGTGGAGCTGGTGGTCCAGTCCGAGCGGGCGCGCGTGGGGGTGGTGATCTTCAGCGACAGCCGCTTCGAGATCGCCAACGTCAAGACGCGGCGCATGGTCGAGGTGCTGCAGCGCTGCGCGCGCTGCGAGGTGCTTGGCGTCGAGGACATGCCGATCTCCGACGCCTCGCGCGCGATGCCGGCGGCGCTGACGCGGCTGCAGCAGCGCCATGGCGCGCGCTGGACCCATGTGCTGGCGATCAACGACGTCTACATGGATTCGCTGAGTTTTCCGCTGCGCGCGATGGGGCGGTCGGACATCGTCGGCATCGCGGCCGGGGACGGCTCGCGCACCGCGCTCAGCCGCATCCGGTCGGGCCGCTCGATGCAGTTCGCCACGATCGCCGAACCGACCGGGTTGCAAGGCTGGCAACTGGCCGACGAGCTGCGGCGGGGCTTCGCCGGTCAGCCGCCGAGCGGTCGCGTCGCGCAGCCGGTCGCGGTGACGACCGCGCTGCTGCAGGGGCTGTCGGCGACGGCCGGCATTGACGACGCGCTGTCGTACCGCGAAACCTATCGGCTGGAGTGGTTCGGCGCGCCGGGGGGCTCACCGCGTCCCTGAGCGGCCACGCGCTCATGCATCGAGCGCGGGCGAGGGCAGCGCATCCATCTCGCCGTGATCACGCTTGCGGCGGCAGAAGAACTCCCACACCGACTTCGGTCTGCCGTAGCGGCTCAGCGTGCGCTTGTCCAGGTGCTCGATCTCAAAGCAGGCCGTGAGCACCTCCTCGAGTTTCGCGCGAGTGAAGAACTGCTTGGCGACACCATCGACCGGCGTCAGCGCCCAGCTCGAGGCATCGTCCGGCGCGCCGTAGTGCCAGTCATCCTCCGCGTTCACGCAGCCAATGAGCTTGCCCTCCGGCGCCAGCACGCGCGCAATCTCGCACAGCGCGCGGCGGGTGTCCTCGCGGTCGAAGTAATGCAGCGACAGCTGTGCAACGGCCAGGTCAAACTCACCGTCACGCAGCATCGGCATCGCCCTCACATCCGCCAGCAGGTGGCGCGCCCGCGGCGAATGCCGCCGGCAACGCGCCAGCGCCTCGGCGGAAATGTCGATGCCAGTGACGTCGACGCCCAGCTCCAACAAGGCAGCCGTCTCCCAACCATCGCCACAGCCGATGTCCAGCGCGCGTCGCACGCCCGGCAACCGATGCTGCCAGCCAGTGAGCCACGCCTCCTGACGACTCAGCGGGTGGGCGGCGTAGCGGCGGTCCCAGACGGCGGAAGGAGGATCGTCGCTCGTCGGCTCGTCGGCTTCGGTTGGGGGCGGCTCCAAGGCCTCCTGCGGCGACCGAGCACCAGCGGAAGGCGCCGGGGCCCCTTTCCGCTCAATCGCCTCCTCACGCTCGGCATTCGCTTCAAGGGGCCCCGGCGCCTCCCGCTTCGAGACACCCAGCATGTCGTCGTGAGGGCGGGGGGAGGGCGCGGTGGCTGTCGCGCTGGCGGCGGTGCGGTCGGGCGGCGGTGCAGTCATGCACCGCAGCCTACCAAGACCACGACCGCTTCGCCGTGCGCCAAACCACCTTCGCCCGATCCAGGCGACAGGGGCCGCGCCCGGCGGCGCGGGCGCGGCCCGTGGGCTCAGAACTCCTTTGTCAGGCTGACGTAGACGGTGCGGCGCTGGCCGTACTGCGGCGCGCCGACGCCGATGCCGGAGCCGTCACGCAACTGGTAGACCTTGTCGAACAGGTTCACCACCGACAGCCGCGCCTCCACCGGACCGCCGCCGCCCAGGTCCAGGCGCTTGCTGAGGTCGGCATTGACCGTGGTGTAGGACGGCAGGTGCGTGGTGTTGGCGAAACCGTTACGCAGGCCCGACCCGAACAACGCGCTGGCGCCGACCGCATAACCGTCGCCGACCCGCACATTGACCCCGGCCGAAGCGCTCAGCTTCTGCTCGTGGTCCAGGTGCACCCAGTTGCTGGCGATGAAGTCGAGCTCGTCCTGCTCGAAGTTGAACTGGCCCGTCTCGACCTGCTTCGCCCGCGCGTGCGTGGTGCCCAGGTTGGCGTAGGCGGACCAGTCCTTCTCCTTGTAGTTCGCCGTCAGGTCCACGCCGTAGATGCGGCCATGCGCGTAGTTGAAGGCGGAATAGATCAGCGCGTTGCCGAACTGGCCCTCGTCCTGCAGGTGCTGCACCGCGCGGTAGTAGCCGTCCACGCCGAGGGTGAGCTTGGGCGTGACCTGCCAGACCGCGCCGGCATCGTAGTAGTTCGAGCGCTCGGAGCGCACCGCGGTGTTGGCGTCCGACGGCAACGCGTTGGTCGTGCCGGCGAAGGCGCTGACCGAGGTGGTGTCGATCTTCTCCGTCGGCGGCGGCGTGAAGTAGCGCGCGTAGCCGGCATGCAGGCGCAGCGCGGGCGTGGCGTCCCAGACCAGGCCCACGCGCGGGCTCAGCTGGTGTTCCTTGGTGACGGTGTCGACCTGGTCGTAGCGCGCGCCGTAGTTCAGCGTCAGCGTGCGGTCCAGCTTCCATTCGTCCTGCAGGTAGGCGCCCCAGAGGTGGCCGCCCAGGCGGCCGCTGTCGGCGATGCCGATCGGCGTGGCGCTGGTGGCGTTGCCGTCGTCGTCGGCGGGGAAGACCAGCGCGTCGTTGCGCGTGCTGGCGTGCTCGCGCTGGGCGAAGAGGCCGCTGCGCAGCGTGTGCGCGCTGTCCAGGCGCCAGCTCATGTCGGCCTGCACGCCGTTGGCCTCGTTGCGGCGAAGGATGTCCGCCGCGACGCCCAGGTACTGCAGGTCGCCGACGGCGTCGGGCGAGTAATGCACGTCGGTGTAGCGGTGGAAGAGCGAGACCTGGTAGTCGACCGTGTCGCCGATCGCGGCCTGGTAGCTCACGACGGCGAAGCGGTTGCGCTCGCGCTGGTGCGCGTCGAGCGTGCTCGAGTCCTTGTCCGGCGTGCCGTCCAGCGCGAACGCGGTCGACTGCCCCGGCGAGTTGGGAATCTGGAACCGGTTGTTGGTGACGCCGGCCATGGCGGTGATGCGGCTGTCGTCGCCCAGCAGGTAGGACACGAGGCCGAAGGCCTTGCCTTGGTGCGTGCGGTCGTGGAGCGCGTCGCGCGAGGCCGTCGGGTTCTCGATGCCCAGGTCGTTGCCGAGGAAGGAGCCGCTGAACTCGTAGCTGAGCCGGCCCTGCGTGCCGTGGACCGAGAGATCGAGCTCCCGCGAGCGCTGCGTGCCCAGCGTGATGCCGGCGCTGCCGGCGAAGGGCTTGTCGTCGTCGCCGACGCCCTGGGTGGTGATGTCGACGATGCCGGCGGTCCGGTAGCCGTATTGCGCCGGCAAGGCGCCGGTGAGCAGGCTGATGCGGTCGGCGAAGCGGGTCTCCAGCGTCTGGCCGAAGCCGCTGATCGCCTCCGGAATGACGACGCCGTTGATGCGGTACTGCAGGTTGGCATGGTCGCCGCGCACGTGCAGGCCGCCATAAGAGTCCTGCACCACGCCCGGGGCCTGCAGCAGAACCTGGTTCAGCGGCGTGTCGTCGCCTTGCGGGAGGCGGCCGATGTCGGCCTTGCTGAACTTGTAGATCGTGCTGCCGGTGTCGGGCGACAGGCCGTTGCGCGCGGCATCCAGGCGACTGCGCGCGCCCTGGACCTGGACCGTGGGCAGCGCCTGGCCGGCGGCGGGCGTCGCATCGGCGCTGGCGGAGGAGGGCGAGGAGGAGGGGATGGGAGACGCGGCGGGGGCAGCGTCGTCGGCACGTGCGGGCAGGGCCAGCAGCAGCGGATAGGCGAGCGACAGGGACAGCGCGAGGACGCGCAGCGGAGGTTGAGTCATGGTGTTTCTCTGGAAATCTGGAATCGGTCGAGCGCGCGCCGGGCGCCCCGCCTGCGCTTCAAGAAAGCGTTCAGGCGCGGGCGACGGGCGTCGCAGTCAGGCGGGGATTCAGATCGCCAGGGGCGGGCCGCGGCTGCGCGGCGGCGGCGCGGGGAGCGCGCGCGGGGCGAGCTCGGCGGGCGCCGTCTGGACGTGGGTGGCCTCGGCGAGCGCGAACACGGGCGCTTCGGCGCGCGCCGAGGCGGCCAGGTCGTCGAAGGCCAGGCAGGTTTCGCACAGCGGGTCGACGGGCAGCGGCTCCGCGTCGGCATGGGGCTGGCCGTCCTGCGCGTCGGTGCCATGCGCGACCGTCGCGGCGGTGGCGCCGGCCGGCGCATGCCCCCGCGCATCGGTCAGGTGACCGATGCCGTGCCACACCGCGCCCTGCTGCGACAGCAGCATGAGCAGCGGGAGCAACCAGTGCAGGAGGTGCTTGCGCATGGGGCGCGATTATGGGGCCGCCGCGATCCGCGCAATTCGTCACGCGCGCTGTCGCCTTGTCCCGTCAACCCCCCGCGAGGGCGATGGGGCGTCGCCTGGCCGGTGGATAGTGTGGCGCGTCGCTCGCGGACTACCGCGTGCACGGCGGCACGGCCCGCACCGATTTCCCCCTTGTCTCGTCCTCGATCCATGACCGCCTCTGCGTTCGTCCCCGACCTCGTCGGCATTGACCTCGGTACCACCCACTCGCTGGTCGCCTACTGGCGCGACGGCGCCTCCCACCTGATCCCCAACGCGCTGGGCCAGACGCTCACGCCGTCGGTGGTGAGCCTGGACGAGGACGGCAGCGTGCTGGTCGGCGTCGCGGCGCGCGAGCGGCTGCAATCGCATCCGGACCGCACGGTGGCGAGCTTCAAGCGAGGCATGGGCACGGCGACCAGCTACGCATTGGGCGACCGGAAGTTCCGCGCCGAGGAGCTCTCGGCGATGGTGCTGCGCGCGTTGCGCGCCGACGTGCGGGCCTGCTTCGGACAGGACGTCGACCGCGCCGTGATCACCGTGCCGGCCTACTTCTCCGACGCGCAGCGGGCGGCGACGCGCAACGCCGGCCTGATCGCCGGCTTCGTCGAGGTCAGCCTGCTCAACGAGCCGACCGCCGCCGCGCTGGCCTACGGCCTCAACGAGCAGGAAGACAGCCAGTTCCTCGTGTTCGACTTCGGCGGCGGCACCTTCGACGTGTCCATCCTCGAGCTGTTCTCCGGCGTGATGGAGGTGCGCGCCACGGCGGGCGACAACCAGCTCGGCGGCGACGACGTGGACGCCTGCCTCGAGCGCTGGGTGATGAGCGCGGCCGGCCTGCCCGATGCGCTGCTGCGCGATGAGCGCTTCGTCTCCAGGCTCAAGGCGCGCTGCGAAGCGGCCAAGCGCGCGCTGGGGCCGTCCGGCGCGGTGCCGATCGCGTTCCAGCACGAGTCGCACACCGTCGACCTGACGCTGCACGCCGAGGAGTTCGAGCGGCTGATCCAGCCCGTGCTGGAGCGCCTGCGCCAGCCGGTGGAGACCGCGATCCGCGACGCCCGCATCGGCACCGCCGACCTGTCGGCGATCGTGCTGGCCGGCGGCAGCTCGCGCCTGCACGCGGTGCGGCAGCTGGTGACGCGGATGTTCGGCAAGTTCCCGAACGCCAGCATCAACCCGGACGAGGTCGTCGCGCTGGGCGCGGCGGTGCAAGCCGGGCTGAAGGCCAATGCGGCGGAACTGGCCGAGCGGGTGATGACCGACGTCTGCCCGTATTCCCTGGGCATCGAGAGCGCCAGGCAGGTGAGCGCCGACCGGCTGACGGCCGGCTTCATGTCGCCGATCCTGCCGCGCAACACCGTCGTGCCGGCCAGCCGCGTCGAGTCGTTCTCGCCCATCCATCCGCAGCAGAAGTCCATCCAGGTCCGCGTGTACCAGGGCGAGGCGCGGCTGGTGAAGGACAACATCCTGCTCGGCCAGTTCGACGTGGACCTGCCGCGCTTCAGCGCCGAGCACCGGCCCCACATCGACGTGCGCTTCACCTACGACATCGACGGCCTGCTCGAGGTCGAGGCCACGCCGATGCTGGCCGATCGCTCCGCGGGCGAGCCGCAGCGCCTGGTGATCCAGAACTCCGACGAGCGGCTGTCGCCGCAGGAGGTGGCGCAGCGGCTGAAGGCGCTGTCCGAGCTGAAGCTGCATCCGCGCGAGCGCATGGAGGTGCGCGCGCTCGTCGCCCGCGCCGAGCGCCTGTTCATGCAGGTCGGCCGCGAGGACCGTGAGCAGCTGGGCACGGCGATCACGCGCTTCGAGCTCGACCTCGACTCGCAGGAGCCGCGTCGCATCGAGCAGGGCGGCGAGATGCTGCAGCGCCTGGTGCGCGCGATCGAGGCGGACTCGCCGCTGGGGGTCTGATGCCGGTCTTCCTGCCCAGCTACTTCGTCGCGCTCGGCCTGGACGAGCGGGCCACGGAGGCGGACGTCAAGGCCGCCTACGCCGCCCGGCTCAAGCGCCTGGACCGCGCGCGCGACCCCCAAGGGTTCCAGGCCTTGCGGGGTCACTACGAGGCGGCGATCGCGCACCTGCGCGAAGGGCGCGGGTTCCACGAGATCGAGCCACCCCAACCCCAACCCGACCTGGAGGTGGATCCGGAGCGGGTCGCCGGGGGCGCCTATGAGGACTTCCTTGCGGCGTTCTGGCGCGTCGACGCCCGCGCGCTGGCCGCCGCGGTCGGCTTGCTGCGGAATGCGCTGGCGTCGCAGGCGCTGGCCTCGCTGGCGGTCCGCGAGGCGTTTGAACGCCGCGTCGTCGGCGCGCTGTTGAGCCGCAGCCTGCGCCGCCGCTCCGGCCTGCTGCTCTTCGCCGCCATCGAGGCCTTCCGCTGGTCGGAACGCCAGCCGCTGCTGCCGGCGGGCGGTGATGAAGCCGGCATGCATCGATGGATCGACGCGGCCTTGCTGCTCGACGAGCGCACCCGCACGATCTGGCTGTGGCTGGCGGAGGAGCCGCGCCCGGCGCTGATCGACGCGGTACCGCTGCATCGCGAGTTCGACTGGAACAGCGCCGTGCGCGAGATCTGCTGCCAGCCGGGCGAGCTCGGACGCTGGCACGCGCTGGCGGTCGGCGAGCCGGCCGCGCCGGCGCCGCGGGAAGCGCCGCCGCCCCGGCTCGGCGATCCACCGCCGCCGTCGCGCACCACCTGGCGCGAGTGGCTGCAATGGTTGAGGTCCCCAGCCTTCCTGCTGCTGATCGCGCCGCTGCTGACGGCGGGCCTGGTCATGTCCCTGCTGTGGATGCGCGGCGAGGATCCCAACGCGCCCAAGCCGCTGAGCTGCGCCGACCGTTTCGCCGCCGCGTCGCAGGCGCACTGGAAGGCGCTGAGCATCGGGCAGGTCGAGCTGCTGAACCGCTGCGCCCACGAGGCGCCGCCACCCAAGTGCCAGGACCGCGAGCACCTGAAGCGCCTGACCCGACTGGCGGTGGTGATCGTCAGCTCGCGTGACGGCGGCTCCGCCGACATGACGTATTTCTTCGGCAAGGACGAGGTGGTGCTCGACCCGGAGGATGGGCTGCTGGTCGCGACGCGCGGGGAGCCCTGCGACCGGGCGGCCTGGGAGCTCTATCGACAGGGCAGCTGGCTGCGGATGGGGCATGGGCCGACGGCGGAGGCGATCGTGCGCCGGGCTGCCGTCTGCACGCAGATGGCCGGGCCGACGCGGGGCGACGCCGCGCCGTCGATGCTCAGCCTGGCGAGCGAGTGGTCGGCCGACGACTGGGCCTTCAAGCTGCTGAGCCGGACCGATGTCTGGCAGGTGGCCACGCACCCGAACGGCTTGGCGGGCCTCCCGCCGGCGCCGATCAAGCTGGATTCGCTGGTCACCACCGACCCCAAGCTCACCGAGGCGAGGGTCGAAAGCTGGGAAGACAAGGCACCGGCCTGCGTGGCCGGCGGCCGCTGACGCTGGCGGTCGAGCGCGTGCTGTCGAGCGCGTGCTGTCGATCGCGCGCTCACCGCCATCCGCCCGCGATTTCCCGCCATCCACCGCAGCGCGGGCGATGGCGGCGATCGGCGCGACCCACACTGGGCGCTCATCCACCGAGACCCGGAGCGTGCCGCATGTCGTCCCCGAAGCATCCCCCGATCGCCCGTCTGCGCGAGCTGCTGCGCGAGAACCGTGGCTTCCTGCTGTTCCTGGTCGGCTTCCTGTTCTTCCGCACCGCGATCGCGGACTGGAACCCGGTGCCCAGCGGCTCGATGCGGCCGACCATCCTCGAAGGCGACGTCGTCTTCGTCGAGCGCGTGGCCTACGACTGGAAGCTGCCGCTGACCGACATCTCGCTGCGGCGCACCGGCGAGCCGCGGCGCGGCGACGTGGTCACCTTCGGCTCGCCGCGTGACGGCACCCGGCTGATCAAGCGCATCGTCGCCGTGCCCGGCGACACGGTCGAGCTGCGCGGCGACCGGTTGATCCTCAACGGTCAGCCCGCGACCTACGCGCCGGTCGAGGAAGTGGACGAGACGCTGGTGCCCGGCGTGGCGGTGCGCGGCCTGCGCGAGATCGAGCAATGGGGCGACCAGCGCCGCGTCGTGCAGTTCCTGCCGGAGGTCCGCGCGCGGCGCGACTTCGGCCCGGTGGTCGTGCCCGCCGACCAGTTCTTCATGATGGGCGACAACCGCGACAACAGCGAGGACTCGCGCTTCATCGGCTTCGTGCCGCGCCGGCTCATCATCGGGCAGGCGCACCGCGTGCTGGTCTCGGCCGACATCACCGGCCGCTGGGCGCCGCGCTGGGACCGGTTCGCCGCGCCGCTGCGCTGAGGCGCGTCAACCACGACGGCCCTGCAGCACGGTCCGCATTGACCTGTGTCGCGCAGGGTCTCTGAGGCCGCGCCGAGAATCGCCCGTCCCCTTCATCCAACGATCGACGGAACCCTCATGACGGACCTCTCCCGCTTTCCCATCACGAAGAAGTGGCCCGCGCAGCATCCCGAGCGGCTGCAGCTCTACTCGCTGCCCACGCCCAATGGCGTGAAGGTCTCGATCGCGCTCGAGGAACTGGGCCTGCCGTACGAGCCGCACCTGGTCAGCTTCCAGACCGACGACCAGCTCTCGCCCGAGTTCCTGTCGCTGAACCCGAACAACAAGATCCCCGCGATCATCGATCCGGACGGCCCCGGCGGCGCGCCGCTGCCGCTATTCGAGTCGGGCGCGATCCTGGTCTACCTGGCCGAGAAGACCAGCCGGCTGATCCCGCAGGACCCGGCACGCCGCTACGAGACGCTGCAGTGGGTGATGTTCCAGATGGGCGGGATCGGGCCGATGTTCGGCCAGGTCGGCTTCTTCCATAAATTCGCCGGCAAGGACTACGAGGACAAGCGCCCGCGCGATCGCTACCTCAACGAATCGAAGCGCCTGCTGGGCGTGCTCGAGCAGCGCGTGACCGGCCGCGGCTGGATCATGGGCGACGAGTACACGATCGCCGACATCGCGATCTGGCCCTGGGTCAACAACCTGGTCGGCTTCTACGGCGCCGGCGAGCTGGTGGGCTTCAGCGAGTTCAAGGAAGTCCAGCGCGTGCTCGCGGCCTTCCTGGCCCGCGACGCGGTCAAGCGCGGCCTCAACATTCCCGCGCGCCCGACCGCCTGAGCACGCTTTTTGACTCCCTCTCCCGCTTGCGGGAGAGGGCAGGGGTGAGGGTCAGCGGCCGTCGAAGGACCTCAGTAGTGCGGCGGCAGCTCATCGCGCAGCGAGCCCGCGCCATCGCCTCGTCCCTCGGGCACCTGCTTGCGCAGCTGCGCGATCTCGCGCACCAGCGCGTCGATCTGCTCCTGCTGCCGCGCGACCTGCGCGTTGAGGTGATCGACCAGGTCCTCGGCGAAGCTGGCCTTGATCTCGAGCTCGGTGACCCGGGCCTCCAGGACCCGGACCTCCGCGGCCGCATCCGCTCCGCTCGCGCTCATGGCTGTGCCTTGGGCGCCGCGGCGTCCGGCTGCGACATCAGTTCCGCGATCACCGACACCGGCGCGCTGCCGTAGCTCAGGAACTGCTCGTTGAAGGCCTTGACGCTGAAGTCCTTGCCCAGCGCCTGCCGGCGCCGCTCGCGCAATTCCATGATGTCGCTGTAGCCGCTGAAGTAGCTCGTCAGCTGCACCGAGCTCAGCTGCACGCGGCGCCACTTCTCGCGCGCCTCGCGCTCGGTCTGGAAGGCCTGGCGCTGCAGCAGGTCCAGCGCCTGCGCCTCGGTCATGCCCAGCACGTGCACGCTGTAGTCCAGGATCGTGTTGGTGACGCTGCGCAGGTTCCACTTGCCCCACATCAGCCACATCTCCGGCGCGTTCCCGCCGTAGCCGGACTCCAGCATCATCCGCTCGCCGAAGACGGCCCAGCCCTCGACCATCGCGCCGTTGCCGAACAGGGTCTTGACCAGCGACGGCGACTTGTTGGCGTAGACCAGCTGCGTGTAATGGCCGGGCACGGCCTCGTGGATGTTGAGGATCTGCAGGATCCAGTGGTTGTATTCCCGCAGCGAGCTCTCGGCCTGCTCGGGCGTGAGGTCGTCCAGCGGCGTGACGTTGTAGTAGGTGCGGTCCTGCGGGCGATAGGGCCCGGGCGCCTCGATGCCGGCGCCGGCGACACCGCGCTGATACACCGGCGTCTCGCGCACGATCAGCGGCTTGCTCGCGTCCTGCGTCAACAGGTCGTGGTCGTTGATCCAGCGCTCCAGCTGCGGGATCTGCGCGCGGATCTCCTTGACGAAGTCCTCGCGCTTGACGTGCCGCTCGCTGAGCTTGCCGATCACCGCGCCGATGCGCGCGAAGCGGTCCTCGGGCTTGGGCGCGTCGCCCATCGTCTGCGTCCAGAGCTGGTCCGACAGCTGCGCCATCTGCGTCAGCAGCGCCTCGCGCGCCTGCAGCGCCCGCTGGTACATCTGCTCGGCCGAATGCGTGGACTGGATGTCGTAGCCGAACTTCTTCTCGTACAGCGCCTGGCCGAGCCGGAAGCTGCGCGCCTTGCCGCTGGCCTTGCCCTCGGCCAGCCATTGCTTCAGCCGCGCGGTATAGCCGTTGACGGCCGCCTTCGCCGCGGCGATGCGGACGGTGAGTTGCTGGCGCTCGGCCGCGGTCAGCGACGCGGCGTCCGGGCCTTGCGCGGCCTTGGCCACTTCGTCCAGCACGCTCAGCACGCCCGGCGCCTGGTCGATCGCCAGCTGCGTGTGCTCCAGCGTCGGTTGCTTCAGCAGCGCCGCGCCGGCCCGGTAATAGGCCGGCACCTGCGTCAGTCGCGCCGAGATCGTCTTCAGGCGCGCCGGCAGCGGCGCGTAGTCGGTGGCGAGGATGTAGTCGATCGGCCCGGCGATGTTGAGGAAGGACGGGTTCCACTCGTACTCGCGCAGCTCGGTCAGCTGAAAGCGGTCGCTGCGCAGCTTGTTGAGCAACTGGCCCAGGTCGGTGCGCGAGGCCGCGCTCAGCGTCGCCGCGTCGACGGCCTCGAAGCGCCGGAGCCAGTCCGACGCGAAGGCCAGCGTGCGCGCGCGCATCGCGCTGTCTGGCGCGGGCAGGCGGTCGGCGTATTCATAACGGCCCGCGGCGATGGCGGCGTCCGGATCCAGGCGCCACAGCGCCTCGATGTAGTCGTTGGCCAGGCGCTGGAAGCGCGCGTCGGCGGTAGCCGACGCGTCGGGTTCGGGGCGCAGGACGTTGCGGGTCGGCTGGGCGGCGGGATCGGCCGCGAGCGCGGGCAGGGCGTTCCAGGCGCCAACGGTGGTCAGCGCGGCCACGGCCAGCGCGCGAAGGGTGGGGCGGTGCGTCATGGGGCGCGAGCATAGCCCGCCCGGGCCCGCAGGGCGCGCGCCGGCCGCCCTCAGGCCAGCAGCCAGCGGCTGATGTGGAAGGTCAGCCAGGACGCCAGGTAGGCCAGGCCGAACAGGTAGGCCAGCATGACGGCCGGGATCTTGTAGCCGCCGGTCTCGCGCTTGACCGCGGCCAGCGTCGAGATGCACTGCGGCGCGAAGATGAACCAGGCCAGCAGCGAGAACGCGGTCGGCAGGCCCCAGGTCGACGAGATCAGCGGCGTCAGCGCCTGCGCGGTGGCGTCGTCGCCGGTGGCCGACAGCGCGTACACCGTGCCCAGCGCGCTGACCGCGATCTCGCGCGCCGCCATGCCCGGCACCAGCGCCAGGCTGATCTGCCAGTTGAAGCCGATCGGCTCGAAGATCGTCGCCAGGCCGCGGCCCAGGTAGCCGGCGAAGCTGTACTCGATCGCCGGGCCGGTGGCGCCCTCGGGCGCGCCGGGGAAGGTCGACAGCACCCACAGCAGCAGCGTCAGCGCCAGGATGATGCCGCCCACGCGCTTGATGAAGATCTCCGCGCGCTGCCACAGCCCGATGGCGACGTTGCGCGCATGCGGCCAGTGGTAGCTGGGCAGTTCCATCATCAGCGGACGCACTTGGCGGCCCGCGTCGGTGAAGCGCTTGAGCACCCAGGCCACCGCCATCGCCGCGAGGATGCCGGCGAAGTACAGGACGAACAGCACCAGCCCCTGCAGCTCGATGCCGCCCCACAGCTCGCGCTGCGGGATGAAGGCGCCGATCAGCAGCGCATACACCGGCAGCCGCGCCGAGCAGGTCATCAGCGGCGCGATCAGGATGGTCACCAGCCGGTCGCGCGGATTGGCGATCGAGCGGGTGGCCATGATCCCGGGGATCGCGCAGGCGAAGCTCGACAGCAGCGGGATGAAGCTGCGGCCCGACAACCCCACCGAGCCCATCAGCCGGTCCAGCAGGAACGCGGCGCGCGGCAGGTAGCCGGACTCCTCCAGGATGAGGATGAAGAAGAACAGGATCAGGATCTGCGGCAGGAACACCAGCACGCCGCCGACGCCCGCGATCAGGCCGTCGACGACCAGGCTGCGCAGGTGGCCTTCGGGCAGCAGCGCGCCGGCCTGCCCGCCGAGCCAGCCGGTGGCGGCCTCGATCCAGCCCATCGGCGCTTCCGCCCACGCGAACACGGCCTGGAACAGGAAGAACAGCAGCACCGCCAGCAGGATCGGCCCGAAGACCGGATGCAGCACGACGCGGTCGACCTTGTCGCTGGGCAGCTCGCCCTGCAGCGTGTCCAGGCCGAGTTCCTTGAGGATGTGGCCGATGCGGGCGTTGTCCTCGCCCTCGGGCACGGGGCTGGCGGTCTTCCACAGCTCGGGCTGGTCCAGCACCGCGCGCAGGTCGTCCAGGCCGTGGCCGTCGGTGGCGACCGTGCGGATCACCGGCACGCCCAGCAGCGCGGACAGCCTGGCCGTGTCGATCTCGATGCCGCGGCGCTGGGCCAGGTCGGCCATGTTCAGCGCGACCACGCAGGGCAGGCCCTGGCGCTGCACCGACAGGAACAGGCGCAGGTTGCGGCGCAGGTTGGTCGCGTCCAGCACGCAGACGATCAGGTCGGGCCGCTTCTCGCCCTGCGCGCGGCCGGCGAGGACGTCGACGGTGACGCGCTCGTCCGGCGAGCGCGGGTACAGCGAGTAGGTGCCTGGCAGGTCCAGCACCCGCAGCAGCTTGCCGGCGGCCGTCTTGAGCCGGCCTTCCTTGCGCTCGACCGTCACGCCGGCGTAGTTGGCGACCTTCTGGCGGCTGCCCGTCAGGCGGTTGAAGAGGGCGGTCTTGCCGCAGTTCGGATTGCCCACCAGCGCCAGCAGCGGCCCGGCCGGATGAATGTGGACGACGGCCTCACGCATGGGCGGCCCCCGCCTGGCCGGTCGCGGCATCGGTCGCTGCGTCGATGGGCGCGGTGAGCCCGCCGCTCGTGCCGCCCTCGAGCAGCACGCAGTCCGCCTCCGCCCGGCGCAGCGCGAAGGTCGACTGGCCGATGCGCACCACCAGCGGGTCGGCGCCGGGCATCGCGTGGGCCAGCACGGCGACGTGCTCGCCGGCGACGAAGCCGAGCTCCTCCAGCATCTGCTTCCATTCCGGCGCATGGGCCGGCGCCTGCAGCGACTTGACGCGGTGCGCCTGGCCGAGGACGGCCTGCGCGAGGGTGGGGACGGGAAGGACAGCGCTCATGTCGTGGGGATCTCGGGAGGAGCCTGCGGGCTTGCGAAGCGAAACATTCTAAATGATAGTAATTCTCAACTTGCTCGACCGAGCCGGGGTGATGTTTCGGTCAATCCGAGGGCGTTTGGCGATCCGCGCGAGCCGGCACGGGAACTGCTAGCCACTAGCCCGCGTTTCAGCTGGACGCAATGGCCTGACTTAGTGAGGCGGCCCCTGATTTGATGAGCCCGCAAACGTTTAGCGTTTTCCTTGACGTGGCTTACACTCGCGCCTTCTTAGAATGCCCGGCTGCTCCTCACCCCTTCGCATCGAGATCGCAATGATGAAGTCCTTCCTGTCGTTCGCCCCGACCGTCACCTCGATCGCCGCCGGCCTGGTGCTGGCCCTGGCGACCGGCGCCGCGGCCGCGCAGACCACCCCGGCGGTGATCTTCGACATGGGCGGCAAGTTCGACAAGTCGTTCAACGAGGCCGCCTACCGCGGCGTCGAACAGTGGAAGAAGGACACCGGCGGCAAGTACCTCGAGTTCGAGATCAGCAACGAGACCCAGCGCGTGCAGGCGATCCGCCGCATGGCCGAGCGCGGTGCGAGCCCCATCATCTCGGTGGGCTTCGCCCAGGCCTCGGCGCTGAACCAGGTGGCCAAGGACTTCCCCAAGACCAAGTTCGTCATCATCGACGAGAAGGTCAACCAGCCCAACGTGCAGTCGGTGCTGTTCAAGGAGCAGGAAGGCAGCTTCCTCGTCGGCGCGCTGGCCGCGCTGACCAGCAAGACCGGCAAGGTCGGCTTCGTCGGCGGCATGGACATCCCGCTGATCCGCAAGTTCGAGTGCGGTTACGAGCAGGGCGCCAAGGCCGCCAACGGCAAGGTCGAGGTCTTCAAGAACATGACCGGCACGACCGCCTCGGCCTGGAATGATCCGACCCGCGGCGGCGAGTTGGCCAAGGCGCAGTTCGCCAAGGGCGTGGACGTGGTCTTCGCCGCGGCCGGCGGCACCGGTGTCGGTGTCTATCAGGCCGCCAAGGACGCCGGCAAGTTCGCCATCGGCGTGGACAGCAACCAGAACCACCTGCAGCCCGGCACCATGCTGAGCTCCATGGTCAAGCGCGTGGACGTGGCCGTCTACAACGTGCTCAAGGAATGGAAGCCCGGCATCAGCGTGCTGGGCCTGAAGGAAGGCGGCGTGGAGTACGCCGTCGACGCCAACAACGCCAAGCTGATCGCGCCCGCGGTCAAGGCCAAGCTCGACGGCTACAAGGCCGACATCATCGCCGGCAAGATCAAGGTCGCCGACTACATGGCCGACAACGCCTGCAAGAACTGACCCCTCGCGAGCGAGCGTCCCTGACATGACACAGTCCCCACGCGGCGCCGCCGCGCCCGCGGTCCGTCTGTGCGAGATCTCCAAGCGCTTCGGCGCGGTGCAGGCCAACCGGGCGGTGAGCCTGGCCGTCGAGCGCGGCACGGTGCATGGCCTGGTCGGCGAGAACGGCGCCGGCAAGAGCACGCTGATGGCGATCCTCTACGGCTACTACCACGCCGACGAGGGCCACATCGAGGTCGACGGCCAGCGCGTCTCGATCGCCAATTCGCATCAGGCCATCGCGCTGGGCATCGGCATGGTGCACCAGCACTTCATGCTGGTGGACACGCTGTCCGCGCTGGACAACGTCATGCTGGGCGCCGAGCCGGCCTTCTTCCTGTCGCGCGCCAAGCGGCAGGTGCGCCGCGAGCTCGAAACGCTGATGCGCGACACCGGCCTGACGGTGCGCCTGGACGCCACCGTGGCCGACCTGCCGGTGGGCGAGATGCAGCGGCTGGAGATCCTCAAGGCGCTGTACCGCGGCGCCCGGATCCTGATCCTGGACGAACCGACGGCGGTGCTGACGCCCCAGGAGACGGACCAGCTCTTCGAGGTGCTGCGCCGCCTGCGCGAGCGCGGCACGACCATCCTGCTGATCACGCACAAGCTGCGCGAGGTGATGGCGCTGTGCGACGCGGTGACCGTGATGCGCGCCGGCACCGTGGTCAAGACCACCGCGATCGGCGACACGAGTCCCGAGGACCTGGCCGAGAGCATGGTCGGCCGCAAGGTCAACCTGGGCCGTGACGGCGGCGCGGCCAAGCCGCAGTCGGAGCAGCCGGTGCTCAAGGCCGAGGGCCTGACCGTGGCGAGCGACACCGGCTCCGGCGTGCATCTGCTGAGCAACGCCACGCTGGCGCTGCGCCCGGGCGAGATCGTCGGCGTGGCCGGCGTGTCGGGCAACGGCCAGAGCGAGCTGCTCGAGGTGCTGGCCGGCATGCGCGCGCCCGACGCCGGCGCGCTGCATGTCGCGGGGCGCGATTTCCAGGCGGCCGCGTGGATGGACCCGCGCACCGCGCGCGAGCTCAAGCTGGCGCACGTTCCCGAGGACCGCCACGCGCTCGGCATGGTGCTGAGCTTCCCGGCCTGGGAGACGGCCGCGCTCGGTTACCACGAGCAGGACCAGTACTGCGCCGGCCCGCTGGGCCTGGGCATGGACCAGCGCCACCTGCGCGCGCAGACGGCCGAGATGATGGAACGCTTCGACGTGCGGCCGCGCAATCCGGAACTGGGCTCGTCCAAGTTCTCCGGCGGCAACCAGCAGAAGCTGATCCTGGCGCGCGAGATCGGCCAGCAGCCGGCGGTGCTGCTGGTGGGCCAGCCCACGCGCGGCGTGGACATCGGCGCGATCGAATTCATCCACAACCAGCTGCGCCGCCTGCGCGACGCGGGCTGCGCGATCCTGGTGGTGTCCAGCGAGCTCGACGAGATCCTGGCGCTGGCCGACCGCGTCATCGTCATGAACGCCGGCCGCATCACCGGCGAGCTCGCGATCGATGCCTGCACCGAGAAGAACCTGGGCCTGCTGATGTCCGCTTCCCCCTCCCACGAGAACGCCGCGGCCGCGGCGACCGCCGCATGAGCGCCCAAGCCTTGCAGATGCCGCGCTGGATGGACCTGGTCCTGCTGCCGCTGTGGAACCTGCTGATCGCGCTGGCGGTGGCCGGCGGCGTGGTGCTGCTGATCGGCGCCAGCCCGGTGCAGGCGCTGTCGGTGCTGCTCGAGGGCGCGCTGGGCAGCGCGCGCGGCCTGGGCTACACGCTCTACTACACGACCACCTTCGTCTTCACCGGCCTGGCCGTGGCGGTCGCCTTCCACGGCGGGCTGTTCAACATCGGCGGGGAAGGGCAGGCGACGCTGGGCGGCATCGGCGTGGCGCTGCTGTCGCTGTGGCTGGCGCCCAAGCTGCCGGGCTTCGTGATGATCCCGCTGGCGATTCTCGCGGCGGCGCTGTTCGGCATGGTCTGGGCCGCGGTGCCCGGCTACCTGCAGGCCTGGCGCGGCAGCCATGTGGTCATCACGACCATCATGTTCAACTTCCTCGCCGCCGGCCTGAACGGCTACCTGCTGGTGAACTGGCTGCGTCCGGCGGGTTCGATGTCGGTGGAGAGCGATGCCTTCGCCGACTCGGCGCGCATGCCGGCGGTCCATGAGCTGCTCGCGAAGCTGGGCATCGAGTGGCCGTCCTCGCCGCTGAACCTGTCCATCCTGCTGGCGCTGGCCGCCAGCGTCTTCGTCTGGTGGTTCCTGTGGAAGAGCCGCGCCGGCTACGTGCTGCGCGCGGTTGGCTCCAACCCGAGCGCCGCGCATTACGCCGGCATCCGGCCGCGCTGGCAGGTGCTGGCGGCGATGGGTCTGTCGGGCGCGCTGGCCGGTCTGGTCGGCGTCAATGAGATCGCCGGCGTGCAGGGCAAGCTGACGCTGGACTTCGTCGCCGGCGCCGGCTTCACCGGCATCGCCGTGGCGCTGATGGGCCGCAACCACCCGGTGGGCATCGTGCTGGCGTCGCTGCTGTTCGGCACGCTGTACCAGGGCGGCGTCGAGGTCTCCTTCGAGGTGCCCGGCTTCAGCCGCGAGATGGTGGTGACGGTGCAGGGCCTGATCGTGCTGTTCGCCGGCGCGATGGCGATGGTGAGCGCGCCGATGTTCGCGAAGCTCTACGCGGCGTTCGCGCGCAAGCAGCGCGCGGCGGAGGGGAAGTCCCATGGATGAGGTGCTGATCGGCTCGGTGCTGGCGTCGACGCTGCGCGTCACCACGCCGCTGCTGTTCGCCGCGCTCGCGGGCCTGCTGTCGGAGCGCTCCGGCGTGGTCGACATCGGCCTGGAAGGCAAGATGCTCTCGGCCGCCTTCGCCGCGGCCGCGGTGGCCAGCGTGTCGCACTCGACGACGCTGGGCCTGCTGGCCGCGATCGGCGTGGCGATCGCGATGTCGATGGTCCACGGCTTCGCCACGGTGACGCATCGGGGCGACCAGGTCGTCTCCGGCGTCGCGCTGAACATGGTGGCCGCCGGCCTGACGGTGGTGCTGGGCATCGCCTGGTTCGCGCAGGGCGGCCAGACGCCGCCGATCGCCGCCGAGCAGCGCATCACCGGCCTGCTGCCGCAGTGGGCCGAGCCCACCCCGGGGAGCTGGGCCGCATCGGTCATCGGCCACGGCCTGCTGAGCCACAACGCGCTGGTCTACCTGGCCTTCGCGCTGGTCGTCGTGGTGTGGTTCTTCCTGGAGCGCACCCGCCCGGGGCTGCGCCTGCGCGCGGCCGGCGAGAACCCGGCGATGGTCGACGCCGCCGGCGTGTCCGTGCCGCGGCTGCGCTACACCGCGCTGGCGCTCAACGGCATCCTGTGCGGCCTGGGCGGCGCCTACCTGACGCTGGCGCAGAACGCCTCGTTCTCGCCCAACATGACCGCGGGCCGTGGCTTCATCGCGCTGGCCGCGATGATCTTCGGCAAGTGGAAGCCGGTGCCGACGCTGTGCGCCTGCCTGCTGTTCGGCTTCCTCGACGCCGTCGCCATCCGCCTGCAGGGCGTGTCGCTGCCGGGCATCGGCGAGGTGCCGGTGCAGCTGATCCAGGCGCTGCCCTACCTCCTGACGGTGGTGCTGCTGGCCGGCTTCATCGGCCAGGCGATCGCGCCCAAGGCGCTGAGCAAGCCCTACGTGAAGGAGCGCTGAACATGAGCGCGCAGAACCTCATCGCCTCGATCCCGCTGCCCGCCGACGTCATCGAGCGCCTGCTGAAGGCCGCGCTCGACGCGCGCCAGCATGCGCATGCGCCGTACTCGAAGTACTTCGTCGGCGCCGCGGTGCTGGACGAGCACGGCCGCATCCATGCCGGCTGCAACATCGAGAACGCCGCTTATCCGCAAGGCTGGTGCGCGGAGACCAATGCGCTGGGCCACATGATCATGGGCGGCGGGCGCATCGCCCGCGCGGTGATGGTGACCGGCGCCGGCTCGGAAATCATCACGCCCTGCGGCGGCTGCCGCCAGAAGCTGCGCGAGTTCGCGCGGCCTGAGGAGCTGATCGTCATCGCGGGCGACGCCTCGGGCGTGCGCGCGCACTGGACCCTGGAGCAGCTGCTGCCGGCGAGCTTCGGTCCCGACCATCTGAAGAACTGACATCGACGCGGCCATGCCGGCCGCGACAGGAGAGAACCATGTCCATGCCCCTGCAAGGCGCCGAGCTCGACGCCGCCATCACCACGTCCATCGCCACGCTGAAGGCCACCTTCGGCGAGCAAGGCCCCGAAGTGGCCGTGGTGCTGGGCTCCGGCTGGGCCGGCGCCGTCGACCAGCTGCAGGACGCGAAGCACCTGCCGTATGCGCAGCTGCCGGCCTTCCCCCAGCCCAAGGTCGAGGGCCACGTGGCCGAGATCGCCGTCGGCCGTGTCGGCCAGCAGCGCGTGGCGATGCTGCGCGGTCGCGCGCACACCTACGAGAGCGGCGACTGCACCGGCATGGCCGGCGCGATCCGCAGCCTGAAGGCCTGGGGCGTGAAGGTGCTGGTGCTGACGAATGCGTCGGGCAGCCTGCGCTCGCACCAGCCGCCGGGCAGCCTGATGCTGATCTCGGACCACATCAATGCGCCGCAGCGCTCGCCGCTGACCGGCCTGCCGGGCAGCGACCGCTTCTGCGACATGAGCGTCGCCTACGACGCCGAGCTGCGCCAGCAGGGCTTCAAGGTCGCGCGCGACGTCAACATGGTGCTGACCGAGGGCGTGTACGTGTGGGCCGTCGGTCCGCACTTCGAGACGCCGGCCGAGATCCGCATGTTCGCCGCCTGGGGCGCCGACGCGGTGGGCATGAGCACCGTGCCGGAGACCATCCTGGCGCGTCATGCCGGGCTGCGCGTCGCAGGTCTGGCGCTGATCACCAACATGGCCGCGGGCATGTCGGACGAGGCGCTGACGCACGCGCTGACGCTGCAGCAGGCCAAGGCCTCGGGCGAGCGCGCGGCGGCCTTCCTGGGCCAGTACTTGGCCTCGTTGGCGACGCTGGCATCGCTCAAGGGCTGATCCGCCCGGAAGGCGCAAGATCGGGCCGGCGGTCCGGCCTCGCGAGGCCGTGATCGCCCCTCCGTCCGGAGCACGGGGCGCGCGGCGCCGTGCGCCGGTCAGCCAACGCCGCGCGCTGCGTGACGCAGCCCTGGGAGCAGTAGATGAAGACCGAGATGAGTCTTGAACAAGCGGCGCGACTGGCGCTGCAATGCCTGGACCTGACCAGCCTGAACGATGGCGACACCGCGGCCGACATCGACGCGCTGTGCGCCCGCGCCATCGGCGCGCCGGAGCGCGGCCACGTCGCCGCGGTCTGCGTCTGGCCCCGCTTCGTCGCGCAGGCGCGTGCCGCCTTGCCCGCGGACATCCGGGTCGCGGCGGTCGCCAATTTCCCCGACGGCAGCCTCGACCTGCCGCGCGTGCTGGCCGAGGTCGACGCGATCGCGCAGGCCGGCGCGCAGGAGGTCGACGTGGTGCTGCCGTACAAGGCGCTGATGGCGGGGCAATCGACCGAGGTGGCGGAGTTCCTCGCGGAGGTCCGTCACGCGACGCGCCCGCTGACCTTGAAGGTGATCATCGAATCGGGCGAGCTGGGCTCGCCGGCGCGCATCGCCGAGGCCACGCGCCAGGCGCTGATGGCCGGGGCCGACTTCGTCAAGACCAGCACCGGCAAGAGCCCCGTATCGGCCACGCCGGAGGCGGCCGCGACGATGCTGCGCGAGATCGCGGCGAGCGGGCTGGGCAACGCGGGCTTCAAGGCCTCGGGCGGGATCCGCTCGGTGGCGGATGCGCGCGGCTACCTGCAGCTTGCCGCCGATGCGCTGGGCGTGAGCGCGCTGACGGCCCAGCGCATGCGCTTCGGCGCCAGCGGGCTGCTGGGCGACATCGAGGCGGTGCTGGCCGGGCAGGACAGCGCGGCCGTCAGCGCGGCCTACTGACGCGGCGACGCACGGGCGCAGAAGCGGCAAAGACGCGACAAAGAAGCGGCTCGGCGAGCGGCGCATCGCGACGAAGCCGCGACCTTGCCGCGATGGCCATCACGAAGCGACGCCCCGGCCGACAAGGGGCGCTGAGACAACGACCACACATCGAAGGGACGCGGCGATCATGCTGGCGCAGGAAATCATTCGGGCCAAGCGCGAGGGGCGCGCGCTGGACGAGGCCCAGATCCGGCACTTCGTGCGCGGGCTGGTGGACGGCAGCTGGAGCGAGGGCCAGGTGGCCGCGCTCGGCATGGCGGTGTTCCTGCGCGGCATGGGACGGGACGAGGCGGTCGCGCTGACGCGCGCGATGATGGACAGCGGCCGCGTGATGCGCTGGCCCGACATGCCGGGGCCGGTGCTGGACAAGCATTCGAGCGGCGGCGTGGGCGACAAGCTGAGCCTGATGATCGCGCCGATGGTGGCGGCCTGCGGCGGCTACGTGCCGATGATCGCGGGCCGCGGCCTGGGGCACACCGGCGGCACCGTCGACAAGCTCGAGGCCATCCCCGGGTACACGACCACGCCGGCGCCGGCGGATTTCGACCGCATCGTCCGCACGCTGGGCTGCGCCATCATCGGCCAGACCAGCGACCTGGCGCCCGCCGACAAGCGCTTCTACGCGGTGCGCGACATCACCGCCACCGTCGAGAGCGTGCCGCTGATCACCGCGAGCATCCTGTCGAAGAAGCTGGCGGCCGGCCTGCAGGGCCTGGCGATGGACATCAAGTGCGGCAACGGCGCCTTCGCGGCGACCCCCGAGTTCGGCCAGGAGCTGGCGCGCAGCATCGTCGAGGTGGCTGGTGGCGCAGGCCTGCGCACGCGGGCGCTGATCACCGACATGAACCAGGTGCTGGGCCGGGAAGTGGGCAACGCGCTGGAGGTGCGCGGGGCCATCGACTATCTGAAGGGCGACGGGCCGCGCGAGGCCCGCACCCATGAACTGACGCTCGCGCTGTGCGCCGAGATGCTGGTGCTGGGTGGGCTGGCGCCTGACACGGC
The DNA here is from genome assembly GCF_014193085.1 of Mitsuaria sp. BK041. NCBI lineage: Bacteria > Pseudomonadati > Pseudomonadota > Betaproteobacteria > Burkholderiales > Sphaerotilaceae > Roseateles > Mitsuaria sp. BK041. Next base: position 1,520,681 of record NZ_JACHYT010000001.1, read on the forward strand.
GGCCGCGCGCCTGAAGCTGCAGGCGGCGCTGGACAGCGGCGCGGCGGCGGAGCGCTTCGCGAAGATGGTCGCGGCGCTGGGCGGGCCGGCGGACCTGATGGAGAGGCCGGATGCGTATCTCGCGGCCGCGCCGGTCGTGCGCGCGGTGCCTGCGCCGCGCGCGGGGCGGGTCGTCGGGATGAAGACGCGGGACATCGGGCTGGTGATCGTGGAGCTGGGCGGCGGCCGGCGCCTGCCGGGCGACGCGCTCGACATGCGGGCCGGGCTGGATCGCTTCGCGCAATCGGGCGACCTGGTGTCGGCGGGCGATCCGATCGCCTTCGTCCACGCGGCGGACGAGGCCTCCGCTGAACGCGGGATCGCGCAGGTGCTGGCGGCAGTCACCATCGAGGACGCGCCGCACTGGACGCCGGCACCGCTCGTCATGGCTGAGTTGGGCTGACTGCGGGGCGATGCCGATCGGTAGAATCCCGCCCCTCGTTCCCTGATTCCCGCCATGCCCGATTCCATCGACCCCATCGACGATCCCATCGACAGCGACGACGCCAGCGAATCGCCGGCGGGCGAGGGCGCCAACCACCCGCGCGCCCGCATCCGCAGCTTCGTCGTGCGCGCGGGCCGCATGGGCACCGGGCAGATCAAGGCGCTCGCGGAACTCGGCCCCAAGTTCGTGCTGCCGTTCAAGCCCGAAGCGCTCGACTACGAAGCCACCTTCGGCCGCAAGGCGCCTGTGGTCTTCGAGATCGGCTTCGGCATGGGCGGCCCGACCGCGCAGATCGCCCGCACGCTGCCCGATGTCGACTTCATCGGCTGCGAGGTCCACGAGCCCGGCGTCGGCGCCTTGCTGAAGCTGATCGGCGAGCAGGACATCCCCAACATCCGCATCTTCCAGCACGACGCCGTCGAGGTGCTGGACCAGATGATCCCCCCGGGCTCGCTGGCCGGCGTGCACATCTACTTCCCCGATCCCTGGCACAAGAAGCGGCACAACAAGCGCCGCCTGGTGCAGCCGCCGTTCGTCGCCAAGCTGGTGAAGCACCTCGCGCCGGGCGGCTACCTGCACCTGGCCACCGACTGGGAGCCCTACGCCCAACAGATGCTGGAAGTGCTGAGCGCCGATCCGGACCTGGTGAATGCCTCGTCCCGCGCCGACGGCTACGCCGACAAGCCGGACTACCGCCCGCTCACCAAGTTCGAGCACCGCGGCCTGAAGCTGGGTCACGGCGTCTGGGACCTGGTCTTCAAGCGCAAGGGCTGAATCGCGCCGCTGGCCCCGCGACCGCGCGGCCGCGGTGCATCGCTGCGTGACCAAGGTCAGGCGTGGACCGGCCCGCAAGGCCATTCAAGGCCGTCAAAAGGGGCGCGCTGGTAGAGTTCCGCCCCATGTCCGAATCCAACTCCCTCGCCGGTCGGCACATCCTGCTGGGCCTGTCCGGCGGCATCGCCTGCTACAAGATCGCCGAGCTCACCCGGCTGCTGGTCAAGGCCGGCGCCACGGTGCAGGTCGTGATGACCCAGGCCGCCGAGGCCTTCATCACGCCGGTGACGATGCAGGCGCTGTCGAACCGGCCGGTCTTCACCAGCCAATGGGATGCGCGGCCCGAGAACAACATGGCGCACATCAACCTCACCCGCGAGGCCGATGTGATGCTGATCGCGCCGGCCAGCGCGGACATGATCGCCAAGCTGGCCCAGGGCCGCGCCGACGAACTGCTGTCGCTGACCGCGCTGGCGCGCCCGGCCCAGCGCTGCGCGCTGCTGCTGGCGCCGGCGATGAACCGCGAGATGTGGGCCCATCCCGCCACGCAGCGCAACCTGGCGCAGGTCCGGGCGGACGGCGCGCAGGTGCTGGGCGTCGGCAGCGGCGACCAGGCCTGCGGCGAGGTCGGCGATGGCCGGATGCTGGAGCCGCAGCAGTTGCTCGAGCACGTCGTCTCGCACTTCCAGCCCAAGGTGCTGGCCGGCCGCAAGCTGCTGATCACCGCGGGCCCGACCTACGAGGCGATCGATCCGGTGCGCGGCATCACCAACCGGTCCAGCGGCAAGATGGGATTCGCCATCGCGCGCGCGGCGGCGGAGGCCGGTGCCGAGGTGACGCTGGTGGCCGGTCCGGTGCACCTGCCCACGCCGCTGGGCGTGAGCCGCATCGACGTGCAGAGCGCGCGCGAGATGCTGGACGCGGTGCTGCCGCGCGCGGCGACGCACCAGGTCTTCGTCGCCACGGCGGCGGTGGCGGACTGGCGGCCGGCGCAGGCGGCCGAGCACAAGATCAAGAAGAACGCCAAGGCCGGCGAGGCGGTCGCGCCCGCGCTGGCGCTGGCCGAGAACCCCGACATCCTGGCCACGGTGGCCGCGCTGCCGCAGCCGCCGCTGTGCGTCGGTTTCGCGGCGGAGAGCCAGGACCTGATCAAGCACGCGCGCGAGAAGCGCCAGCGCAAGAACGTGCCGCTGATCGTGGCCAACGTCGGGCCCGCGACCTTCGGCCAGGACGACAACGCGCTGACGCTGGTCGACGCGCGCGGCGAGCGCGAGCTCTCCCGCGCCGACAAGCTGACGCTGGCCCGCGAGCTGGTGCGCGAGATCGCGCAGCGGCTCACCACCTACACTGCCTGACTTTCCGCCGCGCGCGGTGCGCCGTCCGACGCGCGCGTCGCCCGAAGCGCTCACGCTGCCCCGGCCCTTCCGGGGGCGAGGGCCGCGATGGGCCGTGGCGGCATCCGACTCTCTTCCCCGTTGACCCCATGACCACCATCGATCTCAAGGTGCTCGACCGCCGCATGGCCGAGCAGCTTCCCGCCTACGCGACGACCGGCAGCGCCGGCCTGGACCTGCGCGCCTGTCTGGACGAGCCGATCACGCTCGCGCCGGGCGACACGGTGCTGGTGCCGACGGGCCTGGCGATCCACATCGGCGACGCCGGCCTGGCGGCGATGATCCTGCCGCGCTCGGGGCTGGGCCACAAGCATGGCGTGGTGCTGGGCAACCTGGTGGGCCTGATCGACTCCGACTACCAGGGGCAGCTGATGGTCAGCGTGTGGAACCGTGGCAAGGACAGCTTCACCATCCAGCCGATGGAGCGCATCGCGCAGATGGTGATCGTGCCGGTGGTGCAGCCGACCTTCCGCGTGGTCGATGACTTCGATGCCTCCTCGCGCGGCGAGGGCGGTTTCGGCTCGACCGGCAAGGCCTGACCCGCGCCACCACCCCGCGCAGCCCACGCTGCGAATCGCAGGCCGGAGTCAGCGAGCGTGTGTGGGGCCGGAATGGGGCTTGGGGTTCCCGGACGGGAGGCCCCATGCCCCGTGGAGAGCCCGCGCCTGGCCGTCCGAGGTCAATCCTCGTGACCGTGCCCGTGCTCCACGCCCGCCGCCTCGGCGTCGACGGGCACGCTCGCATTGGCGCCATCGAAGAAGAACGGCTTGCGCGCCTTCTTCGCGGGCCAGACCTCGTTCATCGACGGGATGTCGAAGACCTTGCCGCCTTGCATGACCTGCGAGATCCGGTCGCTCTGCCGGATGTCCTTGAGCACATCCCCGTCGAGGATCACCAGGTCCGCGAGCTTGCCCGGCTCGAGTGAGCCGATGTCCTTGTCCAGCCCGAGGTAGCGCGCCGGATTGAGCGTCGCGGTGCGGATCGCCTCGAGCGAGGACATGCCGCCCAGGCCCATCATCCACATCTCCCAGTGCGCGCCCAGGCCTTCGCGCTGGCCGTGCGCGCCGATGTTCACCGGCACGCCGGCGCGCTGCAGCTCGGTCGCGGTCTTCGCGACCTGGATGACGTTGAAGTCCTCCTCCGGCGCCGTCTCGCGGCGCACGCTGCGCGGCTCGAGCACGGCCTTGGGCACGAACCTGCTCAGCAGCGGATGGCGCCACACGTCGGTGCGCGCGTACCAGTAGTGCTCGCCGTCCAGGCCGCCGTAGGCGACGTTGAGCGTCGGCGTGTAGCCGACCTGCGTCTGCGGCCACAGCTGCTTCACGTCGTCGTAGACCTTGGCCACCGGCAGCGCATGCTCGATGCCGGTGTGGCCGTCGATGACCATGTTCATGTTCATCTGGAACAGCGAGCCGCCTTCCGGCACGACCATCATCTGCGTCTCGCGCGCGGCCTCGAGCACCTGCTGGCGCTGGTCGCGGCGCGGCTGGTTGTAGCTCTTGACGCTGATCGCGCCGGCGGACTTGAGCCGCTTCAGATGGGTGAGGGCGTCGTCCAGGCTGTTGATCACGGCGGAGAAGTCGCCTTTCGCGCCGTACAGCACCGTGCCGGTCGAGAAGATCCGCGGCCCCACCACGCGGCCGGTGCGCTGCATCTCGGACTGGGTATAGATGTCGCTGGTGCGGTTGGACGGGTCGTGCAGCGTGGTCAGGCCGAAGGCCAGCGACGCGTAGTTGATCCAGCTCTGCTGCGGGATGATTTCGCTCTCGGCCATCGTGCCGTGCCAGTGGGCGTCGATCAGGCCGGGGATCACCGTCTTGCCGGCGGCCTGGATCGTCTCCGTCCCCGCCGGGATCGTCACCGAAGCGCGCGGCCCGATCGCCGCGATGCGGTCGCCGTCGACCAGGATGACGCCGTCCTCGATGACTTCATCGGGCCTGGCCGCGTTCATCGTGACGACGCGCGCGCCGACGATGGCGATGCGGCCCTTGGGCTTGTCGGCGCTCAGCGTCAGCTGGATAGTCGCACCGCGCTCGGCCGGCTTGAAGCCCGGCTGCAGCGCCTGCGCCAGCGGCACGGTGAACAGCTCGTTGCCGAGCGCGTAATGCAGCGCATAGGGCCGCGACTTGCCGTCGCCGGACCACTGCAGGTCGTCGCCGGCATTGACGTCGAGCTTGCTGACCGGCATCGCCTCGGCCTTGGGGCCGACGGTCTGCAGCTTGCCGGCCGGCGCGAGCGGCGTCACGTAGGTGTGGAAGCGTTCGGTGAAGCCCAGCCACTGGCCGTCCGGCGACACGGTGAAGCGCGTCGCGAATTCGCTCTTGGCGACCGCGATCTCGCTGCGTTCGACGAGGTTCAGGCGGATCAGCTGGCGATTGGCATCGACCTCGCCGGTGGTCTGCTTGCGGGTGACGTAGAGCGTGTCGTTGTCGGCGCCGAACTGCGGCGCCTCGCCGTCCTTGGTGACGCGGCGCGCCTGGCCCTTGCCATCGGCCGGTGCGACGTAGATGCCGGGCTCCAGGCTGTTCCAGGGCGAGGTCAGGTAGCCGCCCTTGGCCTTCTGGTACGCGATGGTGCGGCCGTCGGGCGAGAAGGCCGGCGCCAGGTACTTGCCGGGCTCCGGCGTGACGACGGTGTCGCGGCCGCTGGCCAGGTCGAGCACGCGCACGCGGCCCTGGTCGGCGTCGCTCCAGCCGAGGTAGACCAGCTGGCGGCCGTCGCGCGAGAAGGCCGGGAAGTATTCGAAGCGCTCGGTCTGCGAGGTCAGGCGCTTGGCTTCGCCGACCGGCTGGCCGTCGCGCAGCTCGCTCGTGTAGAGGTAGCCCGCGGACGAGAACACCACCCGCCTGCCGTCGGGAGAGACCTTCACCCAGCGCAGCATCTTCGATTCGAAGCTGGCCGGCGCGACCTCATGCGAGAAGCGGACCGCGGGCGTGAACTGGCGTTCGTCCTTCACATGGAAGGGGATCTCGGCGGCCGAGCCCTTGAACGGATCGATGCGCCAGAGCTTGCCCTGCGCCCAGGCGACGAGCTGGCGGGCATCGGGTGTCCAGGCGATGCCGGGGTAGACGCCGTGCACGGACCAGGACTCCTGCAGGTCGCGCTCCATGCCGGTCCAGGCGGGGAACTCGCGGCCGGTCTTCAGGTCCTTGAGGAACAGCGTGGTGCGGCTGCCCGAGGCGTCGCGCAGGCGGCGGATGAAGGCGAGGTACTTGCCGTCGGGAGAGGGCGTGGGGCGGATCGCGCCGCCGGGGCCGGTGACGAAAGGCTCGCTGGTGCCGTCGGTCAGGTCCTGGCGGTAGATCCGGAAGATCTCGCCGGTGCTGTCCTTGTTGTATTCGAACTGGCGGCCGGGCGTGCTGTCCTGCGAGTAATAGAGGAACTTGCCGTCGGGCGAGAGCGCGGGCTCGCCGAGGTCCTTCTGCCAGTTCGGCTTCTCGTTGAGCTGCTGGCCCTTGCCGCCGTCGACGTGATAGAGCCAGATCTCGCCGCTGCCCAGCGAGCGGGTGCCGGTGAAGTGCTTGCGGGCGGCGATGTATTTGCCGCTGGGGTGCCAGACGGGGTTGTTGAGCAGGCGGAAGTCTTCGGTGGAGATCGCGCGGGCGTTGCTGCCGTCGGCGTTCATGACCCAGATGTTGTCGCCGCCGCCGGCGTCGGAGACGAAGGCGATCTGCTGGCCGTCGGGGGAGAAGCGGGGTTGCATCTCCCAGGCGACCGAGTGGGTGAGGGCGGTGGCCTCGCCGCCGTCGATCGGCATCACGTACAGGTCGCCGAGCAGATCGAAGACGATGCGCTTGCCATCGGGGCTGACGTCGACGGACATCCAGGTGCCGGAGCGGACGTCGAGTTTGGCGATGCGCTGCTCGCCGCGGGGCTGGTTGACGTTCCACTTGGGGGCGGAGGCCGCGGCGGCGGGCGCTGGCGCTGCGGCGGGGGCATCGGCGGCGAACGCCGCGGCCTGCAGCGCGAGCCCGAAAGCAATCACGCCCGCGCGGGCGGGCGTGACGGGGAAGAGGCTGGTGAGCGAGGTCGGCTTCGTGAGCGTCTTGGTCGGCATTGGGGCACCCTGGGATGAGAGTGCCGGGAGCATATTCGTCGACCCCTGGCAAACCCGGGAGGGTTTGCGAGGGCATGACGAATGGACGTGCGAGGGGCGGAAAAAACATGGACACGTCAGGTGCCCCCCAGTTCCTGAAGGGGGTGTTGCCACCCATTTTTGGCGTTTGACTGACTTGAGTAAGCTAAGTATCAGTCCGAAGAGAAATTTCTAATGTCATTGCGTAGATTTCGTCCGACTCGGAATTCAAATTCAGGGCATGACGAAACTGGCTCTCACGGACGCGCAATATTCAGCGCTCTCCTGCTTCTGTTACCTCGCTCAAAAATACCGCATGCGGGTTGCGGTTTCAGATCTCGCTCAAGCGAAGAGCTTTGATACGAGCCTTGCGCCTTCTGAAATGGTGCGTGTCCTCGCGCCCGATCATCATCTGAAAATCCAGTCATTCAAACTGACGGGAGTTGAGTGGAAGAAACTGCACCTCCCGGTGATGGCAGAGCGTCTCGGAGGCACTTGGACGGCACTGGTCGCGCGCAATGAGTTTGAGTTCATCGCCGTTGATAGCGTGTCAGGAGGCGTCCATCGCTTTCAGATTGATGGTTTTTCCGACGCTTTTACTGGGCGCGTCTTGGCGCTGAAGGAGCGGCGCGACATGCCCGAAATCCATCGGGTTTTTGGATTGTCGTGGTTGACCCGTCGGGCGAACCAGATGCGAGGGTTGCTGGTTCAGATACTCGTCGCCTCGCTCGTCATGCAGATATTCGCGACGGCGATGCCGTTGTTCAGCCAGGTCGTCATCGACAAGGTTCTGGTCCACCACAACATCTCCGCCTTGTACGTGCTGGGAGTGGGCATGGGCATCCTCACGGTCTTCGAATTCGTGCTCATGCTGCTGCGAACCCAGCTCCAGGCCCACGTCGCGAGCAAGGTGGATCTGGAGCTGGGCGTTCGCATCAAGCAGAAGCTGCTGCGTTTGCCCATGCACTATTTCCAGAGCCGCAGCAGCGGGCACGTGCTCGGGCTGTTCAAGGAACTCGACACCGTTCGCCAGTTCATCACTGGCCCGTCGGCGACCAGCCTCGTGGATGTCACATTTCTGGTGGTATTCCTGCCGCTGATGCTTTGCTACAGCCCGACCCTCACCGGCATCACGGTCGTCACCGCGTTGGCAATGATGGCGGTGTCCTTCCTGACGAAGCCTGGACTTACCCGCCGCATGTCAGAGCATTCCAGGGCGGCCACCGAGTGCCAGAGTGCCTTGGTCGAGAACCTTGCTGGGATCGGCACCATCAAGGCCCTGGCGGCTGAGCCCGTCATGCAGCGGCGTTGGGAATCGGCATTCGCCCTCAACGTACTGGCGACCTTGCGCTCGGCGAACGCGCAAGGCGCATCCGCCGCGGCCAGCACATTCATTCAACGTGCGTCGACGCTGGGCATCCTCTGGGTCGGGGCCGATCTGGCACTGCAGAACCGGATCAGCGTCGGGCAGATGATTGCCTTCCAGATGCTATCCGCTCGTGTCCTGCATCCGATGATGCGGATGTCGCAGCTATGGCAGGACCTGTGCCAGGTCCAGCACTCGATGTCGCGCCTGGGGGACATCATGAACGCTCCCGGCGAGGAGACGTCGGGTGATCGCGCGTTGATCCTTGCGCCTCGGCCGGGCAGCATCGAGATTGCCGACCTCCGTTTCGCTTACCCCGGCAGCCAAACGCCGGTACTTCGGAACCTGTCGGTGCACATTCCGTTCGGCCAGACCGTGGCGTTGGTGGGCCGGAGCGGCTCCGGCAAGAGCACCCTCGTCAAGCTGCTCCTGCGGTTGCACATCGCGGAGCAGGGCCGGATCCGTTACGGCGACGTCGACATTCGCAACATCGATTTGTCCGCGTTGCGACGTCGCGTGGCGCTGGTGCCTCAGGACACTGAGCTCTTCAATGGAACGATCGCCCAGAACATTGCGATTCATTCCCCTTGGGCGAGTCTTGAGCGCATCGCCGAGGTCGCACGCGCCGCGGTGGCCGACGTGTTCATCGCTGAACTGAAAGAGGGCTATCAAACGCTTGTCGGCAGTGCTGGTGTTCAGCTGTCCGGAGGGCAGCGCCAGCGCATCGCCCTGGCCAGGGCGCTTCTGCACGAGCCGGACGTCCTGATCCTCGACGAGGCCACAAGCGCCATTGACTACGCCACGGAACTCCAGATCCACGACAACCTCTCACGCCTGTTGAAGGGGCGAACCCTGATCCATATCACCCACCGTCTGCGGTCGATACGACACGTCGACATGGTTCATGTCCTGGCAGGGGGACATCTTTCGGAGAGCGGCACGCATGCGGAACTGATGGAGCGTGGGGGCTCCTATCGCGCGCTCTACGGTCAAGTAGAAGAGACCGTGCTCGCCGCCGTCGCCTGAGCACCGTGAAACTTAAGCTGGCGTGGATCTGATGCAAGCCAAGGGCGATTGGGCCGTCGCACCCGCGGACGTCGATGGAGTGGATGTAGAGCAAGTCGAAGGCCTGCAGTTGCCGCAATCGCACAGGGTGCTACTCACGAGCATCCTGGTCGTGTCGCTGATGCTGTTGGTCTGGCTGTGGCTGAGCGAAGTCGACATCGTGTCGACAGCATCCGGCAAGGTCATGCCAGAAGGCCGATTGAAGGTCGTTCAGGCGGCGGAGGCGGGCGTCATCGTTGGCATCCATGGCACGGAAGGCCAGTCGGTGCGGAAGGGGGACCTGCTGTTTGAGTTCGACCCGACGATCAGCGAGTCGGAACAGCGCTCCGTCGGTGCCCGGCTCGCCCTCGCGACGCTCGAATTCGCCCGTATCGAGGCGGAGATCGCTGGCCGCGATCCCGTCTATCCGGAAGGTGACCAGCATCCTGAGGCGGTTGCCCTGCAGGAGCAACTGCGCATGGCCCGCGTGTCGAGCTTTGGGAGCCGGATCGCCCAGGCTGAGGTCAACGTTGACAGCGCTCGCAACAGCTTGGCTTCGGCCCGGGCGATGGTCGGCAATCTCGAGGAGATCGCGGCCTATACCCGCGAGCAGGAACAGATGCTCAGGCCGCATGTGGGCAAGGTCGTCTCCCGATTCAACTACGAATCGACGCGGCAATCGCTGCTCGACAAGGAGAACGACCTTGCGATGCAGCGAAGCAAGGCCGCAGCCGCTGAGGGCGAACTGCAGGTGGCGCAGAAGCGGCTGCGGCTCGTCAAGGACGAGCACCAGAGTCTGTTGGTCGAAGAGCTCAATGGCAAGCGCAATGAGTTGACGCTGCTGCGGGCCGAGGCCAGGAAGATCGAACGCATTCAGGGATTGAAGGAACTGCGATCACCGATTGATGGGCAGATCCAGTCGGTGGGTGTCACCACCGCAGGCGGTGTGGTGACTGCCGCGCAGACGCTCGCCACCATTGTCCCGGAAGGCATGCCGCTCGTGATCGATGCGAACCTGTCCAGCGCCGACGTGGGTTTCGTGCAGGCGGGCCAGGTGGTGAAGATCAAGTTGGACGCTTATCCGTTCATGCAATACGGCGCGCTGTCGGGCGTCGTGGATCAGATTAGTCCGGACTCCGAGAACGCCGTGGGGAGCGTCATGGGCAGCGGCGCCACCCCGTCGGCCTATTACCGAGTACGCATCACGACGGAGCTTCAACAGGGCGGGATCGATCCGCGGATTCGTGTCAAGCCAGGCATGACGGTACAGGCCGACATCACGACGGGACGCCGTCGATTGATCCAGTTCTTCATTCAGCCGCTGGTCCGCCATTGGGAAGACACGCTGACCATGCGCTGAAACAGGGCGATGGCTCGAGGCCCATCGGAGCCATTTGAAGCAGCCATTTCTCAAACCTCGCTCTGCAAGCAGAGCCTCACCATGCAGGAGATGACGAGATGTCCAGTCCAAAGAACGGAAAGCGGCGAATTGCCGCGCTGATAGCGCTTGCCGCGGGCGCCCCCTTGTCGGGGACTGCCGGCACAAGCGCTCAACTTGGCGGCTACCGGATTCAGTTCAAAACGCAATCTCAGGAGCGCAGCACCAAGGCCGCGGATCTCATGCCCCAGTCGGTGATCGAGATTACGCGAGCAGGTAGCGGAGCGCCGATATACAAGGAGCAGTCGCTATTGGAGCCCGGCTGCGGGAAAGTGCCAGCCGCTGCCTTGGTCACGGATCAATATGTGGCTTTATGCGGGCACCTGGGCGGCCGCCATTACACCCACCGCGTCTTCCGCATCGGGAGCGCCGGGCCGGAAAGCGCCACGCTCGACGCCTTTGACGACCCGGCGCCGATGAAGGCAGATGCGCGAGGTGTCCTCACCGCGCTGGTAGCCCGCCGGGACCAGTTCCCGGGCGAGCTCGTCGGTCCGCTGTACTTCCCCTACGTGTATGCACTGCGTGCTGACGACAGCACCTTTGGATTCGTCCCGACCTTTGGCCTCGGCGTGAAGCAGCAATACCTGGACTACTACTCCGGAATCAGGGCAAGTCAGGACTTGTCGCAGTTCCTTCCAGTCTTGTTGGCCGCTTTGATCGCAACGCAAGACCCGGAGCTAATTTGCCAGGAAGTGCAGCAGTGGAGGAGGGATCAATTGGAAGCGAAAGGGAACACGAACGCCTTTGACAGTGCCATCCGCCACTGGGTCGCAAAGCTGCCAGTGGTCGGCTACCCGGCCTTCGACTTGACGCGCTGCTGAGGACCTCGCCATGGCATGCCCCAACGCATCGAATCTGAGCGCGGCCCAAAAGGACATTGCTGCCCGCATCATCACAGCAGGAGACAAACGAGGCTTCAGCGACGAGATGATCAACTTCGCCCTGAAGGCCGCATTCATCGAATCCAGCATGGGAACCAACTTGGGCGCTTCCCGTCCAGGTGGGGACCACATCGGGCTCTATCAGTACGACACGGTGACTTGGAATGGGTTGAACCATGTCGGGAGCCGCAACAGCATCGACGCGCAAATCAACGCGTTCTACGACGACATCAACAAGTACTCGGGACGCTACAACGCATTGCAACCGGCAGAGCGCGGTTACCTGACGCAAGAGCAGTACATCTATTTGAAGCACCACGACGGAAACAATTACACCAACTGGTCTGGCTCTCCGGGCGTGAAGATCTTCAACAGCACCTGCTTCGATATGCAGGTCAAGACCCCTGACGGCGGAGGGGGCGGCGCAGGCGCTGGAAGCGGCGAAGCCGTGGAGATTCCGCCCTGGGTGGGCTGGGATCACATCGAGGCGGGCATGCGCGGCGGCTCTGTGACCGTATCGGAGCCTACTTTGGCGCTTCCCAAGGATCCGCCACCGGGCGAAGACGGTGATGGCGAGTACTGATTGCCCCCATTCTTGATCGCCGTGTGGTCGGGTCTCGACCGCCATGCTTGCAGCCGCCATCTGGCCTGCGGCTGTTGCCTAGCATGGCGGTCTGAGGAGTCGACCGCCGCTCACTCAGAACACCGTCATGATCGATCTGAACCTGACTCGTGAAGAGTTTTTCGCGCGATGCTTCGAAACCCGCTTCCACCACCAGCGCGCAGCATTGCGCGAGGTCGTGTTCGGTTGGAAGGACGTCAACGAGTTGCTGTACGTCATGGACCCGGGCGCGCATGGTGTCCGGCTGTTCCGGAACGGCCCGGTGGACGAGACGAAATTCGTCGAGACCTACTCCGAACTCGGTGTTAACCGCCGACGGATCAACAAGGAGGCTCTCTATCGCCTCATGGGCGAAGGCGGAACCCTGGTGATGAATCGGTTGGAGCTCGTGTCGTCGACGATTCGGCGCTTATGCATGAGCGTGTCCGAGCTCTGCGGCGCTCCCACCATTGCGAACGGCTACGTGGCGTTTGATGGCAATGGCAGTTTCGGCAAGCATTGGGACACGCACGATGTCTTCGCCGTGCAGTTGTTCGGGCGCAAGCGTTGGAAGCTGTACGAGCCGACGCATCCCTTGCCGACGCGGCATCAGACCAGCCGCCACCTCAAGGAGTTCTGTCCGCCCATGCCGGTTTTCGACGACGTCCTTGAGGCAGGAGATGTCCTCTACGTTCCCCGTGGCTGGTGGCACGAGGCCTTGCCGATGGGCGAGGAAACCTGCCACGTCGCCATCGGAACCCATGGACCGACTCTGGCCGACTATGCCGTCTGGTGCTGTCAGAGGCATTTGCGGGATCACTTCGTCTGTCGCAAGTCCGCCCGCTTGGACGATACGGCAAGCAACAACTTGGTGGGTGTCGGCGACGTCGTGGCGGAAGTCATCGCCAATCCAGTGACGTTCGAAGAGTTCCAGCGCGACCTCGTCGCGAGCGAGCGCCTGTCTACGCCGTTCCACCTGGAGCATTTCGTCGCACCGCGTCGTTACCCGATCGACGATGAGACGGAGCTTCAGATCAATTCGATGCTGCGCGTGGATGTTGATCGGCAGTTTCTTTCCGTCAATGGCGCGGAGGCCCCTCGCGATCTCCGCATCCGCGAGGTTCTCGGCTGCTTGACCGTCCGGTCGCACATGACGATCGCCGACATGATCATCGCGCTGCCCCATTTATCAGCGGAAGAAGTGCGAGCCGCCGCTTGTGCGCTGGTGATGGGGAATCGCGCGCTGATTCGTAGCGGCTCACTCGGGCCGATCTCTTGATGAAGGGGCGTGCCTGGCGCAGCGCGCCAACGCGGTGGGATATCCAAAGCGACGTGACCGTCAGTCGTCGTCATCCCGTGCGAAGCGTTCCGCCAACTCTTCCATCGTCGGCATCCCCGCCTTCTCAAAGCGGATGCGCAGGCCGAGCGCCCGCGTGACGCACATGAGCGAGCTCACGGAGGATTCCTGACCCGCTTCGAGTCGATAGATCACTTCCCGAACTCTGAAGGCATCTCGCGCGAGCGCCGATATGGACATGCCGCGCGCTTCGCGGCGTGCCTTCAGGATCAGTCCGACGTCTTCGGGGAAGCTTGCGGTCTCGAGCATGACTCTCGCTTTCGGTTGCATCGACTCATTCTGCAAGCGTTGGCGAACACCAGATTCATTGAGCGTGTCAGCCATGCCTTGCAAAACAGGCCGGAAATCGAGAATTTGCAAGCCATGGCTGGCATGTTGGGTGGCAAAGGCGAGATCAGGCGCAGAAATGAAATCGGGCCGCGAATGCGGCCCGTCCCTTTACTGCAACGCGCGTGGCGCGTTCACTTGGCTCGCGCCGTCATGATCGCGTCCGCGACGTTCTTCGGCGCCTCGGAGTAGTGCTTGAACTCCATCGTGTAGGTCGCGCGGCCCTGCGTGGCCGAACGCAGCGAGGTGGAGTAGCCGAACATCTCCGACAGCGGCACCTCCGCCTTGATGATCTTGCCGCCGCCGACCATGTCGTCCATGCCCTGCACCATGCCGCGGCGGCTGGACAGGTCGCCCATCACCGTGCCCGCGTAGTCCTCCGGCGTCTCGACCTCCACCGCCATCATCGGCTCCAGGATCACCGGGCTGGCGCGCCGGCAGGCTTCCTTGAAGCCCATCGACGCGGCCATCTTGAACGCGTTCTCGTTCGAGTCCACGTCGTGGTACGAGCCGAAGGTCAGCGTCACCTTCACGTCCACCACCGGATAACCCGCCAGCACGCCGTTGGGCAGCGTGTCGATCACGCCTTTCTCCACAGCGGGGATGTACTCGCGCGGCACCACGCCGCCCTTGATGGCGTCGACGAACTCGAAGCCCTTGCCCGGCTCCAGCGGCTCCACCGTCAGCACCACGTGGCCGTACTGGCCCTTGCCGCCGGACTGCCGCACGAACTTGCCTTCGACGTCCTCCACCTTCTTGCGCACCGTCTCGCGATACGCCACCTGCGGCTTGCCGACGTTGGCCTCGACGCTGAACTCGCGCTTCATCCGATCGACGATGATCTCCAGGTGCAGCTCGCCCATCCCCGAGATGATGGTCTGCCCCGATTCCTCGTCGGTGCGCACGCGGAAGGACGGATCCTCCGCCGCCAGCCGGCCCAGCGCGATGCCCATCTTCTCCTGGTCGGCCTTGGTCTTGGGCTCCACGGCCTGGGAGATCACCGGCTCCGGGAACACCATCTTCTCGAGCGTGATGATCGCCTCCGGATCGCACAGCGTCTCGCCCGTGGTCACGTCCTTCAGGCCCACGCAGGCCGCGATGTCCCCGGCCAGGATCTCCTTGATCTCCTCGCGCTGGTTCGCATGCATCTGCAGGATGCGGCCGATGCGCTCCTTCTTGCCGCGCGTCGGGTTGTAGACCGAGTCGCCCGACTTCAGGATGCCCGAATACACCCGCACGAAGGTCAGCTGGCCCACATACGGATCGGTCATCAGCTTGAAGGCCAGGGCGCTGAACTTCTCGTTGTCATCGGCCTTGCGGGTCGTGTCCCGCTCGTCGTCATCGGTGCCGTGCACCGGCGGGATGTCGATCGGCGAAGGCATGAAATCGATCACCGCATCCAGCATCCGCTGCACGCCCTTGTTCTTGAACGCGGTGCCGCACAGCATCGGCTGGATCTCGCCGGCGATGGTGCGCTGGCGGATCGCGCGCTTGATCTCGTCCTCGCTCAGCTCGCCGCTCTCGAGGTACTTGTTCATCAGTTCCTCGTCCGCCTCGGCGGCGGCCTCGACCATCTTCTCGCGCCATTCCTCGGCCTTGGCCTTGAGGTCGGCGGGGATCTCCTGGTACTCGAACTTCATGCCCTGCGAGGCCTCGTCCCAGACGATGGCCTTCATCTTGAGCAGGTCGATCACGCCCTTGAACTGGTCCTCGGCGCCGATCGGCAGCACGATGGGCACCGGGTTGGCCTTGAGCCGGTCCACCATCATCTGGCGCACGCGGTAGAAGTCCGCGCCGATGCGGTCCATCTTGTTCACGAAGGCCAGCCGCGGCACCTTGTACTTGTTGGCCTGGCGCCAGACGGTCTCGGACTGCGGCTGCACGCCGCCCACCGAGTCGTACACCATCACCGCGCCGTCCAGCACGCGCATGGACCGCTCCACCTCGATCGTGAAGTCCACGTGCCCGGGGGTGTCGATGATGTTGATGCGGTGCTCCGGGTAGGACAGGTCCATGCCCTTCCAGAAGCAGGTCGTCGCGGCCGAGGTGATCGTGATGCCGCGTTCCTGCTCCTGCTCCATCCAGTCCATCGTCGCGGCGCCGTCGTGCACCTCGCCGATCTTGTGGTTGACCCCGGTGTAGAACAGGATGCGCTCCGTCGTCGTCGTCTTGCCGGCGTCGATGTGCGCCGAGATGCCGATGTTGCGGTAGTGCTCGATGGGGGTCTTGCGGGACATGGTGGTCTCCAGTGGCGATGAACGACCCGGGGACGCCAGCTTCATGGGAGGCGGCCGTCGGGTCCGAAAGCCGATCAATGTAGCGACAAGCCATGACGGCCGCCATCCGCCGCATGGAAGAGCCCCGGCGCCCTGGGGATGAGCCTTCCGGCCCCGTCGGGGGGGCACGGCGGCGTCACTTTTTCCTCCGGCGCGACCGGCATCCCCTGAATGAGGGGCACCGCCGCGGGCGAATTCCGGAGTTTCTGGGCGGTTACGTCACGTCACATCGATACATTCGCTCACTCGAACGAGATATCAGGGAGTTGCGGTGAGATCGAATGTTTTTGTCAGCCTGTTGGCATCAGGCGCCCTGGGCATGAGCGTCATGGCGGGCCCGGTCGTCGCCCGGGCCGCCCCGGTGGTGGAAGTCGGCATGAACTGCACGGTGGCCGATGGCTGGTGGTCGCTGGACCGTGAGCGGCCGGTGCAGCCCGAGCCGGTCAAGGTGGTGGCGATCAAGGCGCTGACCACCGGCGCGCCGGGGGCCTGGGTGCAGCCCTCGCGGGGCAAGCTGACCGAGCACCAGCTGCACATCGCGCTGGACCGCCTCAGCGAGTGCCGCTGAAGGCGGACGGGGAGGGCGCTCCAAGGTCGGTCCGGGAGGGCCGCCGAAGGCGCGCGCCGGCCGGGGTAAACCCGGGTCGTCCGGCGGCGCTGGCTAGAATGCCGGGCTTCACCGCCGCGGCGCGCGCGGCGCAACCCCCTGGGATCCCATGGCCAGCACCACCTCCTCCAAGCATCTGATTCACTTCGAGGGGGGCAATGCCCTCTCGTCCTTCCGGGCCGCGGCGCTGCTGGCGCGTCTGCAGGCCGTCAGCGACCGCATCACCGCGGTGCATGCCCGTCATGTCCACTGGGTCTGGACCGACGCGGCGCTGGACGCGCAAGGCCGCGACAAGCTGGCTTCGCTGCTGGACTACGGCGACCGCTACGACGGCGCCACCGAGGGCGCGCTGATCGTCGTCGCCCCGCGCCTGGGCACGCTGAGCCCCTGGGCGTCCAAGGCCACCGACATCGCCCACAACTGCGGCCTGGCCCTGCACCGGGTGGAGCGCGTCACCGAGTTCCGCCTGACGCTCAAGTCCGGGCTGCTGGCCGGGCTGACCGGCGGCGCCAAGCCGCTGACCCAGGAGGAACTGCTGGCCTGCGCCGACCTGCTGCATGACCGCATGACCGAAAGCGTGCTGCTGTCGCGCGAGGACGCCGCCCACCTCTTCGACGACAAGCAGGCCCAGCCGCTCGCGCACGTGCCGGTGCAGGCCCGCGGCCGCGCGGCGCTGGAGGAAGCCAACGGCGCCTGGGGCCTGGCGCTGTCCGACGACGAGATCGACTACCTCGTCGCCGCCTTCCAGAAGCTGGGCCGCGACCCCAGCGACGTCGAACTGATGATGTTCGCGCAGGCCAACAGCGAGCACTGCCGCCACAAGATCTTCAACGCCCAGTTCACCATCGACGGTGAAGCGCAGCCGCTGTCGCTCTTCGGCATGATCCGCAACACCGAGAAGGTGTCGCCGCAGCACACCGTCATCGCCTACGCCGACAACGCCGCGGTGATGGAAGGCCACGCGATCGAGCGCTGGATGGCGGCCGGCGATCGCCGCGCGCCGAAGTACGAGGCCCGTGCCGAGACCGCGCACGTGCTGATGAAGGTCGAGACCCACAACCACCCGACGGCCATCTCCCCGCATCCGGGCGCGTCCACCGGCGCCGGCGGCGAGATCCGCGACGAGGGCGCCACCGGTCGCGGCGCCAAGCCCAAGGCCGGCCTGACCGGCTTCTCGGTCTCCAACCTGCATCTGCCGGGCCTGAGCGAGCCGTGGGAGAAAGACCCGGTCGGCAAGCCCGCGCACATCGCCAGCGCGCTGCAGATCATGACCGAGGGGCCGCTGGGCGGCGCGGCCTTCAACAACGAGTTCGGCCGGCCCGCGCTGGGCGGCTACTTCCGCGTCTTCGAGCAGGACGTCGACGGCATCCGCCGCGGGTACCACAAGCCGATCATGATCGCCGGCGGCCTGGGCGCGATCCGCGCCGACCTCACCAAGAAGATCCAGTTCCCCGCTGGCTCGCTGCTGATCCAGCTCGGCGGCCCCGGCATGCGCATCGGCATGGGCGGCAGCGCCGCCAGCTCGATGGCCGCGGGCACCAACACCGCCGACCTGGACTTCGACTCGGTCCAGCGCGGCAACCCCGAGATCCAGCGCCGCGCGCAGGAAGTCATCAACCATTGCTGGGGCCTGGCCGAGCGCAACCCCATCCTGGCGGTCCATGACGTCGGCGCGGGCGGCATCTCCAACGCCTTCCCGGAACTGGTCAACGATGCCGGCCGCGGCGCCATCTTCGACCTGCGCAAGGTCCCGCTCGAGGAAAGCGGCCTGGCGCCCAAGGAGATCTGGTGCAACGAGAGCCAGGAGCGCTACGTCCTGGTGATCGCGCCGGAAAGCCTGCCGCTCTTCACCGCCATGTGCGAGCGCGAACGCTGCCCCTTCGCCGTCGTCGGCGTCACCACCGAGCAGCGCGAGCTGGTGCTGGAGGACGGCCCGCAAGGCGAGCGCGCCATCGACATGCCGATGGACGTCCTGCTGGGCAAGCCGCCCAAGATGCACCGCGACGTGACGCGCGTGGCGCGCTCGGGCGGCGCGCTCTCGCTGGACGGCGTCGACCTGGCCACGGCCGCGCGCACCGTGCTGCGCCACCCGACGGTGGCCAGCAAGCGCTTCCTGGTCACCATCGGCGACCGCACCGTCGGCGGCCTGAACCACCGCGACCAGATGGTCGGCCCCTGGCAGGTGCCGGTGGCGGACTGTGCGGTCACGCTCTCCGACTTCAAGGGCTTCAGCGGCGAGGCCATGAGCATGGGCGAGCGCACCCCGCTGGCCGCCGTCGATGCGCCCGCGTCCGGCCGTGTCGCGGTCGCCGAGGCCATCCTCAACCTGCTGGCCGCGCCGATCGAGCTGCCGCGGGTGAAGCTCTCGGCCAACTGGATGGCGGCCTGCGGCGAGCCCGGCGAGGACGCCGCGCTCTACGACACCGTCAAGGCTGTCGGCATGGACCTGTGCCCCGCGCTGGGCATCTCCATCCCGGTGGGCAAGGACTCCTTGTCGATGCGCACCCGCTGGTCCGAGGACGGCGTCACCAAACAGGTCACCGCGCCGGTCTCGCTCATCGTCACGGCCTTCGCCTCGCTGGCCGACGTGCGGGGCACGCTCACGCCGCAACTGCGGGACGGCGACACCACGCTGGTGCTGGTCGACCTCGGCCAGGGCCGCATGCGCATGGGCGGCTCGATCCTGGCGCAGACCCTGAACCAGTTCGGCCCCGAGGTGCCCGACCTCGATGATCCCGCGCTGCTCAAGGCGCTGGTGGCCGCCGTCAACGAGCTGCGCGGCCAGGGCCGCCTGCTGGCCTACCACGACCGCAGCGACGGCGGCCTCTTCGCCGCGGCGCTGGAGATGGGTTTTGCCGGCCAGCGCGGCGTCAGCCTCAACGTCGACATGCTGGTCACCGAGGGCGACGGCATCAGCGACAGCCGCGCCGAGATGGGCGACTCCAAGAACTGGGCCTCGCAGGTCAGCGCGCGCCGCGAGGAACTGACGCTCAAGGCCCTGTTCAACGAGGAACTGGGCGTCCTGCTGCAGGTCCCCACCGCCGACCGCGACGCCGTCCTGCAGACGCTGCGCGCGCACGGCCTGTCGAAGATCTCGCATGTCGTCGGCAAGACCAACGACACGAAGCAGGCCGAGGTCTGGCGCGACGCCAAGAAGGTCTTCGCCGCGCCGCTCAACGAGCTGCAGCAGGAATGGGACCAGGTGTCCTGGCGCATCGCCCGCGATCGCGACAACCCTGCCTGCGCGGACCAGGAGCATGCGCTGGCCGGCACGCCCGGCAAGGGCCTGCACTGGCTGCCGACCTTCGACGTCAAGGAGGACGTCGCCGCCCCCTTCATCGCCAGCGGCGTGCGCCCCAAGGTCGCGATCCTGCGCGAGCAGGGCGTCAACTCGCATGTCGAGATGGCCTACGCCATGGCGCAGGCCGGCTTCGACGCCTACGACGTGCACATGAGCGACCTGCAGGCCGGCGCGGTCGACCTGAAGGACTTCAAGGGCTTCGTCGCCTGCGGTGGTTTCAGCTACGGCGACACGCTGGGCGCGGGCGAGGGCTGGGCGCGCTCCATCCTCTTCAACCCGGTGCTGAAGGCCGCGTTCGAGGCCTTCTTCGCCCGTCCGGACAGCTTCGCGCTGGGCGTCTGCAATGGCTGCCAGATGCTGGCGGCGCTGTCGCCGATGATCCCGGGCGCCGAACACTGGCCCAAGTTCGTCCGCAACCGCAGCGAGCAGTTCGAGGCCCGCCTGGCGCAGGTCGAGATCGTCGACTCGCCGAGCATCTTCTTCACCGGCATGGCGGGCAGCCGCCTGCCGATCGCGGTCGCGCACGGCGAGGGCTTCGCGGACTTCTCGCAGCGCGGCAATCCCGACCAGGTGCTGCGCGCGATGCGTTATGTCGATGGTGACGGCCAGCCGACCGAGCAATACCCGCTCAACCCCAACGGCAGTCCGCAGGGCCTGACCGCGGTCACCACGGCGGATGGTCGTTTCACTGCGCTGATGCCGCACCCGGAGCGTGTCTTCCGCAACATCCAGATGAGCTGGACCGGTGGCGACGCTGGCCAGTTCAGCCCCTGGATGCGGATGTTCCGCAACGCCCGCAAGTGGGTGGGCTGAACACGCCCCCTGAACCCCACGCGCCAAACGACGCATCAATCGACGCATCAATCGACGCGCAAGACAAAGGGCCACGCTCACGCGTGGCCCTTTTCATTGGCTGCTCCGACCTGCGCGTCACGCCTTCCGGGCTCTCCCGCACGCCCCTACCGCCAAACCGTGGAAGTAGGCTGATGTGTCGGTGTATGGGGGAAGGGTTTTCGCGGCGGAGCCGGGAAAATCTTTCCCCCATGCGGACCCAGAGAGAGGGCAGGCGGAGAGCGTCCTCTCACCCCGCCACCACCCCCGCCAGCAGCTCATACGACCGCCTGCGCGCCGCCGCATCGTGGACTGCGCAAGCGACGATGAACTCGTCCGCCCCGGTGCGTTCGAGCGTCGCCGCGAGTCCTTCACGCACTGTCCGCGGCGACCCGACGATGGATTCCGACAGCATGCGTTCCACCGCCAGCTGCTCGCCCGCGGTCCACAGGTCGGCCATCTGGTCGACTGGCCGCGGCAGTGGTCCGCGCTGCCCGCGCTGCATGCCGAGGAAGCGCTGCTGCAGCGAGGTGAACAGGCGCTGCGCCTGGGCATCGGTATCGGCCACGATGACGTTCAGCCCGACCGCTGCGTAGGGCTGGGGATGCCGGGCGCTGGGCCGGTACTGTGCCCGGTACATTTCGAGCGCCTGCATGAGCATCGCCGGCGCGAAGTGTGACGCGAACGCGAACGGCAGGCCCAGGTAGGCCGCGAGCTGCGCGCCATAAAGGCTCGACCCCAGCAGCCAGATCGGCACTTCGGTGCCCTGACCCGGGATCGCGCGCACGACCTGGCCCTCCTGCTCGGGCGCGAGGTAGGCGGTCAGTTCCAGCACGTCCTCGGGGAAGCGGTCTTCGTGGGCCGTCGACAGGTGACGGCGCAGCGCGCGCATCGTCGGGCCATCGGTGCCGGGCGCGCGGCCCAGCCCCAGGTCGATGCGGCCGGGGAAGAGCGTCGCCAGCGTGCCGAACTGCTCCGCGATGGTCAGCGGTGCGTGGTTGGGCAGCATGATCCCGCCCGAGCCGACCCGGATCGTCGAGGTCGCTGCCGCGATCTGCCCGATCAGCACCGCGGTGGCCGAGGACGCGACGCCGTCCATGTTGTGATGTTCGGCGACCCAGTAGCGCGTGTAGCCGAGCCGCTCGGCGTGCTGCGCGAGCGCGATGCTGTCGTGGAGCGCCTGGGCGGCGGTGCCGCCCTCGACGATGGGGGCGAGGTCGAGGATCGAGAGACGGGGATGCATGGCCGCGGAGTCTAGGCGTGGGTCCCGGACCGGGGCGGCGGCAGGGTTATCGCCGGATGGGGTAGGGGCGGTGGCCCGTCAATCGCTGCCGAGCTCCGCCTGCACCTGCCGCGTCTTGCCGCCGTTCCACACCGTCAGCGTGACCTTGTCGCCGACCCGGCGCTCCTCGAGCTCGCTGAGCAGCTCGTCGAGGTCGGCCACCGGCTTGCCGTTCACCGCGGTGATGACGTCGCCACCGACGATGCGCCCGTCGCGCCCCCGCATGAAGGGCTGCAAGCCCGCCCGCTGCGCGCCACCGCCGGCCTGCAGGCCGATCAGCACCACGCCCTTGGGCAGGCGCAGCACCTGGCGCAATTGCTCGGTGCCCGCGGTCAGCCCGAGCGCCGGGCGGATCACGCGGCCATGCTGGATCAGCTGCGGCACGACGCGGTTCACCTCGTCGGCGGGAATCGCGAAGCCGATGCCATTGCTGCCGCCGCTGGGGCTGAAGATCGACGTGTTCACGCCGATCAACCGGCCCGCCGAATCGAGCAGCGGCCCGCCCGAGTTGCCTGGGTTGATCGCCGCATCGGTCTGGATCGCGCCGCGGATCGTGCGCTGCGTCATCGACTCGATCTCGCGATTCAGCGCCGAGACGATGCCGCGGGTGAGCGTCTGGTCCAGCCCGAACGGGTTGCCGATCGCGTACACCGTCTGGCCCACCAGCAGCTCGCGGCTGCTGCCCATCGGCACCGGCTGCAGTTTCTCCCGCGGCGCGGCGATGCGCAGCACCGCCAGGTCGCGGTCGGGATCGACACCGACCAGCGTCGCGTCATACGCGGTCTGGTCCGACAGCGTGACCTTCGCCGCCGAGGCGCCGCGGATCACATGGAAGTTGGTGACGATGTGACCACGCTCGTCCCACAGGAAGCCCGAGCCGGTGCCGCTGGGCACCTCGGTCACGTTGCGCGAGAAGAAGTCGCGTTGCTGCGCCAGCGTCGTGATGTGCACCACCGATGGCGACACCTTGCGGAACACCGCGATGTTGTTCTGCTCCTGGGCGTCGAGCGGGCCGCGCGGCGTCACCGGGCGCGGTTGTTGGGCGAAGGCCCCGGTGGCGAGGAAGAGGGTGGCAAGCAGGAGGATGGGCGTGCGGCGCATGGCGCGGGATTATGGAGCGCTGGCGCGTTTGCGGGACGCTCCCGTCCTGCGGAGGCCCGGGCGTTGGCCGCCGATGCATGGGGCACCGGCGGCAAGCGCCGGTACCCCACGCATCACCGTCCCCGATCACCGAGATTCTTCGA
Organism: Mitsuaria sp. BK041; assembly: GCF_014193085.1. Taxonomy (NCBI): domain Bacteria; kingdom Pseudomonadati; phylum Pseudomonadota; class Betaproteobacteria; order Burkholderiales; family Sphaerotilaceae; genus Roseateles; species Mitsuaria sp. BK041. Next base: position 1,543,963 of record NZ_JACHYT010000001.1, read on the forward strand.
CGACATGCGATGGCGGACTGCGGCAGGGGACTGCGGTGGGGCGGACTGCGGGGGCAGATGTCGGGTCATTCGGGCGCGGCCATCGTCGATTCGATCCAGTCCTGCTTGCGGCGCAGCGTCTCGTCGTCGTCGGCGAAACGGCGCGCGATGTCCTGGAACTCGTCCTGGATGCGCAGGAAGGCGTCGACGACCTCCGGATCGAAATGGCTGCCGCGGCCCTCGACGATGATCGCGGCCGCGTCGCCATGGGGCATCGCGTCCTTGTAGACGCGGCGGCTGATCAGCGCGTCGTAGACGTCGGCCAGCGCCATCAGCCGCGCCGACAGCGGGATGGCCTCGCCGCGCAGGCCCTCCGGATAACCGGACCCGTCCCATTTCTCCTGGTGGCCGTAGGCGATGTCCTTGGCCGTGGACAGGAAGGCGACCGGCGTGCCGAGCTGGGCCTCGGCCTGCGCGATCGCGTCGCGGCCCAGCGCCGGGTGGGACTTCATGATCTCGAATTCGTCCGGCGTGAAGCGTCCCGGCTTGAGCAGGATGCGGTCGGGGATGCCCACCTTGCCGATGTCGTGCAGCGGCGCCGACTTGAACAGCGTGGCGATGTACTCCGGCGTGAGCAGCGCCTGCCAGCGTGGATGCCCGCGCAGCGCCTGCGCCAGCGCCTTGACGTAATGCTGGGTGCGCCGGATGTGGTTGCCGGTGTCGCTGTCCCGCGTCTCGGCCAGCGAGGCCATCGCCAGGATGGTCACGTCCTGGATCGCCGCCAGCTCCTCGGTGCGGCGCGCGACCTCGGCCTCCAGGTAGGCCGCCTTGTCGCGCAGGAAGTCCGCGCTGGCCTTGAGCCGCAGGTGTGTGCGCACGCGCGCCATCACGATGGGCGGGCTGATCGGCTTGGTGATGTAGTCGACCGCGCCCAGCGCCAGTCCGCGCGTCTCGTCGGCCACGTCGGAGCGGGCGGTGAGGAAGATGACCGGCACGTCGCGTGTGGCCGGGTCGGCCTTGAGCCGCTCGCAGACTTCGTGGCCGTCCATGCCCGGCATCATCACGTCGAGCAGGATCAGGTCGGGCCGCGGCTCGGCGCCGGCGATGCGCAGCGCCTTCTCGCCGTTGTTGGCGATCTTGACGCGGTAGCGGTCGCGCAGCAGCTCGCTCATCAGCGCGAGGTTGTCGGGCGTGTCGTCGACGACCAGCACGGTGGCGCCGTCGGTCGGGTCGGAGGGCGGCGCGGGGTGCGAGGTCATGCGGGGCTCCCGGACGACGTGGGATCGGTGTCGGCCTGGCTCGCGGGACCGCGGCGGCCGGTGGCATCGGCGCGGACCAGCACGAGCGCGCCATCGAAGTCGAAGCGCTGCGCGGCGTCGGCCGCGCGGCGCAGCGTCCGCAGCCGGGCGGTCGGCAGCGGCAGGCGGTCGAGCAGGGCGCCCAGTTCCTGCCCCGCGTCAGCGGCGCCGGAATCGCTGTCCTCCAGCAGGGCCTCGAGCCGCGCCAGCAGCGCGTCGAGCCCGGCCAGCGCCGCCGCGTCGAGCACCGCCGGCGCCGTGGCCGAGGGGGCAACCGGTGGGGCAGCCTGCAGCATCGCCTCGCGCGCCAGGTGGCGACCCAGCGAGACCAGCAGCGCGGCCAGCAGCGATTGCGCGCGGATGAGCAGCGGGTCGCGTTCGGCCGCGGGCTGGCGCTGCGCGCAGGCCTGCTCGAGCGCCCCGGCCGCCGCCGCCAGGGGCCGCGCGCCCAGCGTGCCCGCGGCGCCGCGCAGGGAATGCGCCAGTCGCGTCATCGTCGTGTGGTCGCCGGCACTGGCCGCCTCGGCGAAGCGCGCGGCGAAGTCGCTCTGCGAGTCGTGGAAGGTGCGCAGCAGCTTGCGGTAGAGCGTGAGGTGGCCGCCGGCGGTCGCCAGTCCCGCCTGCACGTCGAGTCCGGCGATCTGCGGCAGGCCGTCGGCTCGCCCGGCGACGGTGGCGGCCGCGGCGTTGGGCGAAGCGGCGGCGGCTGCGGCGGAGGTTGAGGCGGTGGACGAGGAGGCCGCGGACGCGGGGGCGGATGGGGCGTCCGCATCGCGGCCCGCCGGACGATCGTTGCCGCGAGGGTCCCGTGAGCCGTCCGGCGCGGCCTGGCCGCCCGGGCCTTCCTCGGCAGTCCCCAGCGTCTGGCTGAGCGCCCGCCGCGTGTCGATGCGCCGGCCCGCGCCGGAGCGGGTGTCCATCGGCAGGTCCGAGGCCGGCATGGCCGGGCGGACCCAGCGCGCCAGCACCTCGAACAGCAGGTCGACATTGAGCGGCTTGGGGATGTGGTCGTTCATGCCGGCGGCCAGCACCTTCTCGCGGTCGCCGCTCATCGCGTTGGCCGTCATCGCGATGACCGGCAGCGTGCGCCAGCGCGGATCGGCCCGCAGCGCACGCGTGGCGGCGTAGCCGTCCAGCACCGGCATCTGGCAGTCCATCAGCACGCCGTCGAAACCGTCGGGCGTCGCGGCCAGCAGGTCCAGCGCGACGCGTCCGTTGGCGGCCAGGGTGACATGCAGCCCCGCGTCCTCGAGCAGCGCGGCCGCGAGTTCCTGGTTGAGCTCGTTGTCCTCGGCCACTAGCACGCGCGCGCCGGCGAGCCGGCGCATCGCCTCGCGGGCGGTGTCGCGGCGGCGCTGCGCCGCGGGCGCGGGCAGGTCGGCATGGCCCAGGGCCTCGCCGATCGCGCTGAGCATCGACGAGGCGGTGACCGGCTTGGTCAGCAGCACCGGCCGGCGCTGGGTGCCGGCCCCGGCCAGTGCCGCGGTCAGCGAGTCGTCGCGGCCGAAGGAGGTCACCAGCACCACCGCCGGCGGCGCCTGCAGCCGGCCGTCGCCGAGCTGGCGCGTCGCCTCCAGGCCGTCCACCACCGGCATCTGCCAGTCCATCAGCACCAGCGCGAAGGGCTGGCCCTCGGCCTGGGCCTGTTCGGCGTCGCGCACCGCCTCCGCGCCGTCGGCGGCGGTGGTGACGTCCAGCCCGAAGCTCGCGCCCAGCGTGGAGAGGATCTCGCGCGCGGCGCGGTTGTCGTCGACCACCAGGGTGCGCAGCCGCGCCAGTTCGTGCGCCATCAGCGCGCGCCGCGCCGGCAGGTCCGAGCCCTCGGGCTGGAGCGCGAAGCGCGCGGTGAAGTGGAAGGTCGAGCCCTGGCCCGGCGCGGACTCGACCCAGATGCGGCCGCCCATCATCTCGACGAGCTGCTTGCAGATCGCCAGCCCCAGGCCGCTGCCGCCGTAGCGGCGGGTGGTGGAGCTGTCGGCCTGGCTGAAGCTCTGGAACAGCCGCGCCTGCTGCTCGGGCGTCATGCCGATGCCGGTGTCGCGGACGCGGAAGTGCAGCTCGACCTCCGGCGTGGCGAGGGCGTCCAGCGCCGCCGCCTCACGCGCGCCGAGCGCGACCGACTCGATGCCGACGATGATCTCGCCGCGGTCGGTGAACTTGGCGGCGTTGTTGCCCAGGTTGACCAGCACCTGGCCCAGCCGCAGCGGATCGCCGATCAGCGCGGTCGGCAGGTCCGGCGGCACGTTCAGCAGCAGCTCCAGCCCCTTGTCCTCGACGCGGAAACCGATCAGGTTGACCAGGTGGTCCAGCACGTCCTCCATGCGGAAGGGCACCTCCTCGAGGCTGAGCTTGCCGGCCTCGATGCGGCTGAAGTCCAGGATGTCGTCGATGACGCCCAGCAGGTTCTCGGCCGAGCGGTGCACCTTCTCGATGTAGTTGCGCTGGCGCGCGTCCAGCCCGGTCTGCAGCGCCAGGTGGGACATGCCGATGATCGCGTTCATCGGCGTGCGGATCTCGTGGCTCATGTTGGCCAGGAAGTCCGACTTGGCCCGGGTGGCCTCCTCGGCATCCTCCTTGGCCTGGCGCAGCGCGTCCTGGGCGCGTTCGCGGTCCTCCAGCAGGGCCTCGAGCTGGCGGTGGTGCGCCTGCAGCTCGAGGTCCTTGCGGTCGCGCGCCGCGCCGTGGGCCAGGCTGCGCAGCGAGGCCGCCAGCAGCCCGAAGGCCAGCAGCGCCACCAGCGCCGCGATGCCCACGCGGGTGGCGGTGGGCTCCAGCGCGTCCAGGTCGCCCAGCAGCACCAGCCGCCAGGGGCCAGAGGGGTCGTTCCAGGCGACCTCGGCCTGGGCGGTGGCGTGGCGGGCGCCACCGACCGAGACCGTCGGCGCGCGCGGCTCGAAGGGCAGGCTGTGCGCGCGCGCCGGATCCTCGAAGAGCTTGCCGTACTGGCCGCTGGCGGTCAGCGTCTTCGAGCGCTCGGCCGTCGCGGCGCCGTCCAGGCTCATGCGCCATTCCGGCCGGCTGGCGGCGAGCACCACGCCCTGCGGCGAGACCAGCAGCGCGCCGGCGTAGCTGCGGGTGTCGAGGAAGCGGTCGAGCGTGTCGGCGTACTGGCGGGCGGCGATCACGCCGATGATCTCGCCGCTCTGGCCGGGCTGGCGATAGACCGGCGCGGCCAGCCAGAAGGCGCGCTGGCCGGTGGTGATGCTGATGCCGGCGAAGACGTTGGGCTGGCCGCGCATCGCCTGGCGGTAGTACTGGCGGAAGGCCACGTCCAGGCCGATCGGGGACACGCCCTCGTCGTCCCAGGCCGCGATGATGCGGCCGTGCGTGTTGACGACGTAGGCCAGCTGCGCGCCGACGCTGGTGCCGATGACCTCCAGCGTCTCGAAGGCGGGGCGGTTGCGGCGGGCGGCGTCGGTGTCGGTGAGCGCGGCGGCGTTCTTGAGGTCGGGATTGAGCTGGCCGGCCAGCACGACCGCGCCCATGCCCTTGCCGGTCAGGGTCAGGCCCTGCAGGGCGAGCGCCTCGCGCTGGGCGGCATTGGCCAGGGCGTGCCGGAAGTCGTGTTCGAGCGAGCGCCGGTGCGTCTCGCTCGCGGCGATGCCGAGCCCGAGCGCCACGACGGCCGCCAGCAGCCACGCGGTCCGGCGATGTCTCAGCAGCCAGTCGGACACACGACCCATCCCTTTCCCTCCCTGGAAGGCCCGGTCGGAGGCCGCCGGGCCGTGATGGATGAACGCCGGGGCAGTGTAGGGGAGGCGGCGCGGGGCGCAAGCCCTGAACTGGCGCGGGAAGGCCGGGCTTTCACCGACGTGCGGCGCAGGACGCAGCGCCGCGCCCGGATGGCGGGCGGGTGATGGCCGTCGGGCCGGACGCGGGCTCGTCCTACAGCGGCCGGCGCCGGTCCTGGCTAGCATCGGCCGACATGGGCCTGCCATCCAGCATCGAAGCGACCGGCGACGGGTCGGGGCAGGGCGACCTGGTGGTCGCCCGCCCCGAGGGGCTCTACTGCCCGCCCGGCGACTTCTACATCGACCCGTGGCGGCCGGTGGACCGCGCCGTGATCACCCACGGCCACAGCGACCACGCGCGCTGGGGCCATGCCCATTACCTGGCCCACCACGACAGCGCCGCCATCCTGCGGCGCCGGCTCGGCGAGGACATCACCCTGCAGACCCTGGCCTACGGCGAGGCCGTGGTGCACCACGGCGTGCGGCTGTCGCTGCATCCGGCCGGCCATGTGCTGGGCTCGGCGCAGCTGCGGCTGGAACATGGCGGCCGGGTCTGGGTGGCCTCGGGCGACTACAAGCTGGAGGCGGATGGCACCTGCGCGCCGTTCGAGCCGGTGCGCTGCGACACCTTCATCACCGAGTCCACCTTCGGCCTGCCCATCTACCGCTGGCCGTCGCAGGCGGCGCTGTTCGCCGAGATCGACGACTGGTGGCGGCGCAATGCCGCGGCGGGACGCGCGTCGGTGCTCTACGCCTATGCGCTGGGCAAGGCGCAGCGGCTGCTGCATGGCGTGGATGCCTCGATCGGGCCGATCGTCAGCCATGGCGCGGTCGAGCCGCTGAATGCCGTCTACCGCGCCGCCGGCGTGCCCCTGCCGCCGACCTTCCATGCGGCCGACCCGGCGCTCGACAAGGCGGCGCTGTCGCGCGCGCTGGTGATCGCGCCGCCGTCGGCCGCGCGCTCGCCGTGGATGAAGCGCTTCGGCGCGGATCCGGCGGACGCCTTCGCCAGCGGCTGGATGCAGCTGCGCGGCACGCGCCGGCGGCGCGGCGTGGACCGCGGCTTCGTGGTCTCCGACCATGCCGACTGGCCGGGCCTGATGGCCGCGATCCGCGGCACCGGCGCCGAGCGCGTCTTCGTCACCCACGGCAGCGTGCCGGTGCTGGTGCGATGGCTCAACGAGCAGGGCCTGCAGGCGCAGGCCTTCGCGACCGAATACGGCCAGGAGGACGATGCCGTCGCCGACACCGCCGACACCGCCGACACCGCCGACACCGCCGACACCGCCGAGCCAGCCGACACTGCCGAGCCAGCCGAACCCGCCGACGGAGCCCCGCCGTCATGAAGGCCTTCGCCGCGCTGTACCGCGAGCTGGATGCCTCGACGTCCAGCCTGGCCAAGCAGGCCGCGCTGCAGGCCTACCTGCGCGAGGCGCCGCCAGCGGATGCGGCCTGGGCGGTGTACTTCCTGGCCGGCGGCAAGCCGCGGCAGCTGGTGCCGACCCGCTTGCTGCGCGAGCAGGCGCGGCTGGCGGCCGGCCTGCCGGAGTGGCTGTTCGACGAGAGCTACGAGGCCGTCGGCGACCTGGCCGAGACCATCGCGCTGCTGCTGCCCGAGCCGACGGACGTGGTCGAGCGCCCGCTGTCCGTCTGGATGACCGAGCACCTGCTGCCGCTGCGCGGCCAGCCGCCCGAGGCGCTCGCGCTGGCGCTGCAGAGCCAGTGGGCCTCGCTGGCGGTCGAGCAGCGCTTCGTCTACTTCAAGCTGATCACGGGCGCCTTCCGCGTCGGCGTGTCGAAGCTGCAGGTGACGCAGGCGCTGGCGGCGGTCGGCGGCGTGGATGCCAAGTTGGTCGCGCAGCGGCTGATGGGCTACACGCATGTCGGCGCGCGGCCGACCGCGGCGGACCATGCCGCGCTGGTCGCGCCGGCGCAGGCCACGGCCGGCGAGGGCGGCGCGCGCGGCCTGCAGCCGTATCCGTTCTTCCTCGCGCATCCGCTGGCCCTGCCGGTCGAGCAGTTCGACGCGGCGATCGGGCCGGCCGCGGACTGGCTGGTCGAGTGGAAGTGGGACGGTATCCGCGCGCAGCTGGTGCGGCGCGGTGGCGAGGTCGCGATCTGGTCGCGCGGCGAGGAGCTGGTCACCGAGCGCTTTCCCGAGCTCGCCGCGATGGGCGCGGCGCTGCCGGAGGGCCTGGTGCTCGACGGCGAGATCCTCGTCTGGCGCGACGGCCGCGCCATGCCCTTCGCGGAGCTGCAGCGGCGCATCGGCCGCAAGACGCTGGGCGCGAAGCTGCTGCGCGAGCTGCCGGTGGCGCTGTGCGTGTACGACCTGCTCGAGCAGGATGGCCAGGACCTGCGCGAGCTGCCGCAGCATGAGCGCCGCGCGCGGCTGGAGCGCCTGGTGGCCGAGCATCCGCTGCCGGGGCTCGAGCTCAGCCCGCTCGTGAGCGGCGCGGACTGGGCGGCGCTGGCGCGCCAGCGCGAGCAAGCAAGGGCGCTGGGCGTCGAAGGGATGATGCTCAAGCGGCGCGACGCGCGCTACGGCGTCGGCCGCACCAAGGACGTCGGCGTCTGGTGGAAGTGGAAGATCGATCCGCTGTCGGTGGATGCGGTGCTGATCTACGCGCAGCGCGGCCATGGCCGGCGCGCGAGCCTCTACACCGACTACACCTTCGCCGTCTGGAACGGCCCGCAGGAGGATCCGGCGCGCCAGCTGGTGCCGTTCGCGAAGGCGTATTCGGGCCTCACCGACGCGGAGATCCAGGCGGTCGACGCGGCGATCCGCCGCACCACGATCGAGAGCTTCGGCCCGGTGCGCAGCGTCACGCCGACGATGGTGTTCGAGCTCGGCTTCGAGGGCATCGCCCGCAGCGGCCGGCACAAGAGCGGCATCGCGGTGCGCTTCCCGCGCATGCTGCGCCGGCGCGAGGACAAGCCGGTCGAGGAGGCGGACACCTTGCAGACGCTGCAGGCGCTGCTGCCCGCTGGCGGCGGCGACGCGGCCCTCGTCCGCGCGGCGCCGCGGACGCCGCCGGCAATGGGCGCAGCGCCGGAGCAGGGCTTGCTCGAGGACGCCGACGAGGCCGCACCGTGAGCGTGTCGATCGACGCCTGGCTCGCCGAGCAAGGCTGGCGGTCGTTCCCGTTCCAGCGCCAGGTCTGGGACGAGATCGCGCGAGGCCGCAGCGGGCTGCTGCATTCGAGCACCGGCAGCGGCAAGACACTGGCGATCTGGCTGGGCGCGCTGGCCACGCTGCGCGAGGCCATCGGCGGCGAGGCGCGCCAGCACGGCGGCAAGGCCGTCGCGCCGCCGCTGACGGTGCTGTGGATCACGCCCATGCGCGCCCTCGCCGCCGACACGCTGCGAGCCCTGACGCGACCGATGGCGGCGTTCTGCCCGGGCTGGACGATCGGGCTGCGCAGCGGCGACACCAGCTCCGCGCAGCGCGCCGCGCAGGACCGGCGGCTGCCCACCGTGCTGGTGACGACGCCGGAAAGCCTGTCGCTGCTGCTGTCGCGGGCCGACGCGCGGGAGCAGCTCGGCCAGGTGCGGCTGGCGGTGGTCGACGAATGGCACGAGCTGATGGGCAACAAGCGCGGCGTGCAGACGCAGCTGGCGCTGGCGCGCCTGCGTCGCTTCCGGGCCGAGCGCGGCGCCGGGCGCGACGCGGCCCTGATGACCTGGGGCCTGTCCGCGACGCTGGGCAACCTCGACGAGGCGCTGCGGACGCTGCTCGGCACGGCCGCCAAGGGCGCCGAGGGCGCCGCCACGGACGCCGTGCTGGTCCACGGCGAGACCGACAAGACCCTGGTCATCGACACGCTGCTGCCCGCCACCGCCGAGCGCTTCGCCTGGGCGGGCCACATGGGACTGCGCATGCTGCCGCAGGTGGTCGAGGCGATCGAGGCCAGCGCCAGCTGCCTGGTCTTCACCAACATGCGCTCGCAGGCCGAGCGCTGGTATCGCGCGCTGCTGGAGGCGCGCCCCGACTGGGCCGGCGTGCTGGCGCTGCACCACGGCTCGCTGGACCGCGAGGTGCGCGAGTGGGTGGAGCTCGGCCTCAAGGAGGGCCGCGTCAAGGCCGCCGTGTGTACCTCCAGCCTGGACCTGGGCGTGGACTTCCTGCCGGTCGACCGCGTGCTGCAGATCGGTTCGGCCAAGGGCGTGGCCCGGCTGGTGCAGCGCGCGGGGCGCTCCGGCCACGCGCCGGGCCGGCCGTCGCGGATCACGCTGGTGCCCACGCACAGCCTCGAGCTGGTCGAGGCCGCCGCCGCGCGCGCGGCGGTGCGCGCCGGCCGCATCGAGGCCCGGCACAGTCCGCGCGAGCCGCTGGACGTGCTGGTGCAGCACCTGGTCACGGTGGCGCTGGGTGGCGGCTTCGAACCGGACGCGCTGCTGGCGGAGGTCCGCGGCACCGTCGCCTACGAGGCACTCGACGACGCGAACTGGCGCTGGGCGCTGGACTTCGTGCGCCAGGGCGGGGCCTCGCTGACCGCCTACCCGGACTACCACCGCGTCGTGCCCGACGAGCACGGCGTCTGGCGCGTGCCGGACGCGCGGCTGGCGCGACGCCACCGCGTCAACATCGGGACCATCGTCAGCGACGCGTCCATCAGCGTGCAGTACCTGGGCGGCGGCAAGCTGGGCAGCGTCGAGGAAAGCTTCATCGCGCGGCTGCGCCCGGGCGATGCCTTCATGTTCAGCGGCCGCCTGCTGGAGCTGGTGCGGGTCGAGCAGATGACGGCGCTGGTGCGGCGCGCCACCGCCGGACGGGCCGCGCTGCCGCGCTGGAACGGCGGCCGCATGCCCTTGTCCAGCACGCTGGCCGATGCGGTGCTGCGCGAGCTGGCCGAGGCCGACGCGGGTCGCTTCGATTCGCCCGAGATGGCCTGCGTGCGCCCGCTGATCGACATCCAGCGGCGCTGGTCCGGCGTGCCCGCGCCCGACGTGCTGGTGGCGGAGACCTTGAAGTCGCGCGAGGGCTGGCACCTCTTCCTCTACCCCTTCGCCGGCCGGCAGGTGCACCTGGGCTTGGCCGGCCTGATCGCCTGGCGCGCGGCGCAGCCGGAGACCGGCACCTTCTCGATCGCGCTGAACGATTACGGCATCGAGCTGCTCAGCGCCAAGCCCATCGACTGGGCCGAGCGGCTGCCGGGCCTGCTCAGCGTGCCGCCGCTGGAGACGCTGCTGCACGAGGTGCTGGCCAGCCTGAACGCGACCGAACTGGCGCGCCGCCGCTTCCGCGAGATCGCGCGCATCGCCGGGCTGATTTTCCAGAGCCATCCCGGCGAACGCCGCAGCAACCGGCAGCTGCAGGCCTCCGCCACGCTGTTCTTCGAGGTCTTCCAGCAGCACGACCCCGGCAACCTGCTGCTGGCGCAGGCCGAGCGCGAGCTGCTGACGCAGGAGCTCGACGTGCGCCGCCTGGCCGAGGCGCTGGGCCGGATGGCGGGGCAGACCCTGCAGGTGCATGCGCTGCGCAAGCCCACGCCGCTGGCGTTTCCGCTGATGGTCGAGCGCTTCCGCGAGAAGCTCAGCAACGAGTCGCTGGGGGATCGCATCGCGCGGATGGTCTCGGAGCTCGAGCGCAGCGCCGGCGGGGAGGCGGTCGGCACCGCGCGCGAGCCGGCCGAGCGCGCGTTGGCGGTGTTCGCGAAGCAGGATTCGCCGCAGTTCGCGATCGCGACGGTGCAGGAGTCGCTCGCGCTGGAAGCTCGCGGCGAGGCGCCGCCGGCGCGTCGGCGGCCGCGCGGCGAGCGCGCGAGGCGAGGGCGATGACGCCGGACATCGATGCGCCGGCGGGGGCGCTCGCGACCACGCTGGCCGGCGAGCGCGTCTGGCTGCTGCCCGAGCGCGCGCTCTGGTGGCCGGCGGCGCGCACCGTCTTCGTCGCCGACGTGCATCTGGGCAAGGCCGCGAGCTTTCGCGCGCTCGGCCAGCCGGTGCCCGCGGGCACCACGCGCGACAACCTCGATCGGCTGAGCACGCTGGTCGACGGCGTGCGGGCCGCCCGGCTGGTGGTGCTGGGCGACTTCCTTCACGCGGCGGCCGCGCGGCAGGCCGGGGTGCTGGATCCGGCGCACCGCTGGCGCGAACGCCATGCGGGGCTCGACTGCCTGCTGATCCGCGGCAACCACGACAGCCATGCGGGGGATCCGCCGGCGACGCTGCGATTCGAGCTCGCGGATGAGCCGCATCGCCTCGGGCCCTTCGCGGCCTGTCATCACCCGCGGCGGGTGGCGCAGGCCTATGTGCTCGCGGGTCACCTGCATCCCGCGATGACGCTGCATGGCCGCGCGCATGAACGTCAGCGGCTGCCGTGCTTCTGCGAGGTGGAGGGGCTCATGATCCTGCCGGCGTTCGGCGCGTTCACCGGGACCACCGTGGAGGGGCTGCCGCCTGGGGCCAGGTGTCATGCCGTCGGGGGGGGCGCGGTGTGGGCCGACCCTCACCCCTGACCCTCTCCCGCAAGCGGGAGAGGGAGCCTTCAGCGGCGCGGCGCGCGCGAGGCGGATGACGCCCGGGGTGGCGAGGGGGTGATGAGGGGGTGATGAGGCAGGCGACGTGGCGTGTCAGGGCTGGAAGCCGCCGACGTCGGTGTGGAAGTCGCCGATCTCGGTCCATTCCTGCAGGTTGGCTGGCACGGCGAAACGCTCGGCCAGCGCTTTCGCGGCTTCCTCCGCCGTCGCGAAGGAATCCCCCCACGGCATGCTGTCGTGCTTCACCCGCCAACGCCGTGACAGCCGCGGCTTGATCGTGAATGTGCCCTCCAGACTCTGGAAGACGTATGAGACGGTATCGAGGTCCATGCTGAGCTCCGGAGCGCCTCCGACCCGGCGACCCTAACCCACCGGGCGGCAACTGTCATTCCCGAGTCGCGGATGCGGGGGACGGTCCGGCACTCGCACGGGCGCAGGGCGGCGTGCCGGCGGCGGCATGTCGCTTGCCGCATCCTGCGCACCCATGACACACCCCTGGCGATTCTTCCGGGCGGGCGGCGCCGATCAGGCACGCATCGATACCGCCGACGACCTCCTCCATCTCCGTGACCTCGACCAGAAGCGCTGGGTCGCGCTGGCCTGTCCCACGCGCGGCCTCGAATTCGACGAACGCACCCTCGACCTGATCGATCTCGATCGCGATGGCCGCATCCGCGCGCCGGAGCTGATCGCCGCCTGCGAATGGGTCGGCGCGCGGCTCAAGGACTGGCAGCCGCTGCTGCGCGGCGAATCGCGGCTGGCGGCGGCGTCGCTGTCCGACACCGAGGAGGGACGGGCGCTCGCCGAGGAACTGCAACGTACGCTGGCGCTGGCGGGACAGGCCGCACCGGCCGAGCGGTCCGACATCGGCCTGGACGAGATCCGCGAGCGCCAGTCGCACCTCGTCGCGGAGCGGCACAACGGCGACGGCATCGTGCCGGTCGCGGCCTTCGAGGACCCGACCGACCGCGCGCTGGCGCAGGCCGTCGCCGACGCGCTGGGCGCGGTCGCCGATGCCGGCGGCGAGCCCGGGATCGACGAGACGCGCATCCAGGCCTTCTTCGACCAGGCCGCCGCGGTGCAGGCCTGGCATGCCGAGGGCGAGGCTGACTGCGCCGGTCGACGCGCCGCGGCCATGGCGGTGCAGGCGGTCCACGACAAGGTGGAGGACTTCTTCGCCCGCTGCCGGCTGGCGAGCTACGACGCCAGCGTCGCCGCGACGCTCAACGCCACCGAACCCGAGCAGCTCAAGCAGCATGCGGCCGGCCTGCTGTCGCTGGAGTCGGGACCGCTGAAGCAGCTGCCGGCGGCGCCGGTCGCGGCGGGCGCGGCGCTGCCGCTCGACGCGCGCGCGAATCCCGCCTGGCGCGCGGCGCTGGCGGCCTTGCGCGAGCAGGCGGTGCGGCCCTTGCTCGGACGCGATGCCGACGAACTCGTCGAAGCGGACTGGCGCGCGCTGAAGGAGCAGGTCCAGGCCTGCCGCGAATGGCTCAAGCGCCAGCCCACCGGGCCGGTGGCCGCGCTCGGCGTGGAGGTGCTGAGCGCGCTGGCGGGCGCTCAGCCGGAGGCGGCCCGCGCCCGGCTGCTGGCGCAGGTGGTGGAGGACCGCGCGGCCGCGCCCCGGCACGCGGCGCTCAACGACCTCGAGAAGCTGCTGCTGCTCCAGCGCGATCTGCTGCGGCTGGCGCGCAACTTCGTCTCCTTCGAGGACTTCTACGAAGGGCGCGGCGCGGTCTTCCAGGCCGGCACGCTGTTCATCGACGGTCGCGCTTGCGAGCTCGCCGTGGAGGTCGTGGATCCCGCCCGGCACGCGCCCATCGCGGGCCTGGCCAAGGCCTACCTCGCGTACTGCGAGTGCGTGCGGCTCAACCAGAAACGCACCATCGTCGCGGTGGTCAGCGCGGGCGACGTCGACTTCCTCTTCGTCGGCCGCAACGGGCTGTTCTACGACCGCGAGGGCCACGACTGGGACGCGCGCATCGTCAAGGTGATCGAGAACCCGATCAGCGTCGGCCAGGCCTTCCTGTCGCCCTACAAGAAGCTGGTGCGGCTGGTCGAGGAGCAGGTGGCCAAGCGCGCCGCCGCCAGCGATTCGACGCAGCAGGGGCGCCTGGGCCAGTGGGCCGGGCGCATCGCCACGGTGGACCAGCCCGCGGCCGCGCCGGCGACGACTGGCGCGGCGGGCGTTCCGCCGGCCGGACTGCCGGCCGGGCTGCCGGTGCCGGGGCGGCGGGTGGACGTCGGCACCGTCGCCGCGATCGGGGTCGCGCTGGGCAGCATCAGCACGGTGATCGTCGGCATCTTCGGCCGCTTCGTCGACCTGGGCTGGTGGATCCCGCTCGCGGTGCTGGGCATCGTGCTGTCCATTTCGGGGCCGAGCATGCTGATCGCCTGGCTCAAGCTGCGCCAGCGCAGCCTCGGGCCCATCCTGGATGCCAGCGGCTGGGCCATCAACAACCGCATGAAGCTGAGCACGCGCCTGGGCGGCTCGCTGACGAAGCGGCCGCAGCCGGTGCCGCACGCGGTGAAGCTGCCGGAGATGCGGCGCACCGCGCGCGACGAGGGGGCGCCAGCGGGCGCGCCGGCGGCAGCGGTGTCGGAACCCTCGCTGTAGCGCCAGCCGCCGCGTCCCCGGTCCGTGGCGACGATCAGTCGTCACGCGGCGACGCTCGCCGGTCGTCGCCGCGCGCGTCTTCGCGACGCCCACCGTCATCGCGGGGATACGGCCGGGTGAACAGCGGCAGCACGGCCAGGATCAGCAGCGCCAGCAGCATGCTGAACACCGCGGTGGCCTCGCGCCCGAGGCCGCAGGCGATGCCGATGGCGGCCGTCATCCAGATGCTGGCGGCGGTGGTCAGGCCGTGGACCTGTTCCTCGTCCTTGAGCTTGAGGATGGCTCCCGCGCCCAGGAAACCGATGCCCGCGATGACGCCTTGCAGCACGCGGCTCATGTCGGGCATCGGCATGCCTCCCTGTTGCGGCACCAGCACGAACAGCGCCGCGCCCAGCGAGACCAGCATGTGCGTGCGGATGCCCGCGGCCTTGCCGTGGTGCTCGCGCTCGTAGCCGAGGATGCCGCCCAGCAGCGCCGCCAGCAGCAGCCGCACGGCGATGCGGGTGATCTGCGCGGCATCGGGCAGGTCCGAGAACTCGGACCGCAGCGTGTCGACGATCTCGGTCCAGGTGTCGGCGCTCATGGCGGCTCCTTGGCGCACGGCGCCGAGGCGGGCCGCGTCGCGGTCACGGCGTCCGACGCGGGCGCGGCGACCGGGACGGCGGCCGGGGCGCTCCGGGCGGCCTGCGCGGCGGCGGCCTCGGCTTCGGCTTCAGCGGCATCGAAGTCGTAGCCCTCGGCCGCGTGCAGCTGCCAGGCGCCGCCGCCGGTCAGGCGCAGCACGTGCGTGTGATGCCGCAGCACGCCGTGGCGGTGGGCGATGCTGACCAGCGTGACACCGTCGCGGCACAACCGCTCGTAGAGGCGGCGCTCGTTGCCGCTGTCCAGCGCGCTGGTCGCCTCGTCGAGGATCACCATCCGCGGCCGGCGCACCAGCACGCGCGCGAAGGCGAGCCGCTGCTGCTCGCCCATGGACAGCAGCTTGTCCCAGTCCTGCGTGGCGTCCAGGCCGCCGACGCGCTCGGCGAGCTCCGGCAGGCCGACCTCGTCGAGGATCGCGCGCAGCGCCTCGTCGTCCAGCTCGGTCGCCGTGTCGGGATAGATCATCTGGCTGCGCAGCGTGCCCGGCTGCAGGTAGGGGCGCTGCGGCAGGAAGAAGACCTCCTCCAGCGGCGGATGCTCGATGGTGCCCTCGCCGCAGCGCCACAGGCCGGCGATCGCGCGCAGCAGCGAGCTCTTGCCGCAGCCGCTGACGCCGGTGATCAGCAGGCTCTCACCGGGCTGCAGCGCGACGTTGAGCTTCTCGACCAGCAGCCGGTCGAAGTGCGGCGTGTACAGCGTCAGGTCGCGCAGCGCGAGCTGGTCCGCGTGGCTCGTCACGATGCGTTCGCGCTGGCGCTCCGCCCGGGGCTTGCGCTGATGCATCACGTCCGACAGCGCATGCAGCCGGTCGATGCCCGCGACGAAGCGGCTCAGGCTCTCGAAGTTGTCGACGATCAGGGACACCGCCGTCAGCACCGCCGCGAAGGCGCCGGCGGCCTGGACGGCGGCGCCCACCTCCAGGTCGCCCGACAGCACGCGCTCGGCCAGGATCACGCTGGGCACGACCAGCGTCAGCTGGCTGAAGCCGCGCTGGAAGAGGTTGAGCGAGCGCTGCTTGCGGATCAGCTTCCAGTAGTTCTGGTAGACGGACTCGAAGCGGCCTTCGATGTGGGCGCGCTCCTGCGGCTCGCCGCGGTAGAAGGCGATGGATTCGGCGTTCTCGCGCAGCCGCATCAGGCCGAAGCGGAAGTCGGCCTCGCGGCGCAGCTGCCAGAAGTTCAGCTGGATCAGCGGCGAGCCGAAGACATACAGCGCCAGGAAGGTGCCCACCGTCGCGTACACCGCCAGGAAGGCCACCAGCACCTTGGACAGCGACCACAGCACCGCGCAGAAGGCCACCAGCTGCATCGCCGAGCCCAGCATCAGCAGCAGGAAGTGGGTGGAGCGGCCGGTGAAGGTGTTGATGTCCTCGGAGATGCGCTGGTCGGGGTTGTCGATGTCGCCGGCGGCGCCGGTGCCGATCTCGTAGTACTTGCGACCGTCGAGGTAGCCGTCGAGGAAACGGCCGGTGAGCCAGCGGCGCCAGTGGTTGGAGAAGGCGTCCCGCATGTAGTAGTAGAAGGCGTACACCGGCACGGCGAAGGCCAGGACGATGAGGCTGTCGCGCACCGCGGTCCAGAAGCGGGAGTGGTTGCGTTCGGCCAGGGCCGAGGTCAGCTCGCCGGTCTTGGCGTTGAGCAGCACGGCGAGCTGGGTCTCGCACAGCATCAGCACGATCAGGAGCAGCAGCAGTCCCCAGGCGGCCTTGCGCTGGTCGCCGAGCCAGTAGGGCTTGGCGATCTGCAGGAACTGGCGCCAGGCGGCCGCGGAGAGACGCGGGGGCCGACGGCGCCGGCGCTTGGGCGCCGCCGTGGTGGAGGGCGCGGGAGCGGTCGTCGCGGAGGCGGTCGCCGCGGAAGGTGAACGGGCGCTCGAAGCACCCGGAGGGCCGGACGGCGGCAGGTCCGTCGCGGGAGTGGAGGGAGACGCCATGAGGTCGGAACCCGGTCTGCCGAGATGGTTAGACGGTAGCTCCGACGGGTCATGGGGCGGGTAGGACGAAGCCTACTGGCGGTGACGGAGGAGGGCGCGTGGCGTCGGGCCGCGGGCGGGCTCACGAGAGCATCCGGGAGACGATGATCGCCAAGCCCGAGGAGCTGGCCGCCGAGCCGGCGAACCACTTCAGCAGGCGCGCGTCCGACGCGAGCCCGGCGTTGTTGACGCGCTCGTTCAGCGTGTTGAAGCGCTCGCAGAGCGGAGCCACCGCCGCGGTCACGCAGGAGTGGACCGTGCTGACGATCTCGGCACGCAGCTCCTGGAGGCTCTGCTGTGTTTCCCTGCGGAAGGCGTCGAGTTGCTGCTGCGACTCCCTGCGGAAGGTGTCGAGCTGCTGCTGCGAATCCTTGCGGAACGTGTCGAGTTGCTGCTGCGACTCCCTGCGGAAGGTGTCGAGTTGCTGCTGCGAATCCTTGCGCAGCGCATCCACCTGGTCGCGCGACTCGATGCGCACGGCGTCGATCGAGGTCTTGAGCTCACGGACGTCGCCGCGCAGTTCGTGGATGTGGACCGAATGCTCATCCAGACGATGCATGAGCAGCGGGAAATCAGGCTGCCAAGAGGGCTGTGGCTTGGCGGTCGGATGGGGAGAGCGGTGATGCATGCGCGGGTTCCTGTTGAGAGGGGAGGAACCAGCGATGCTAGGTTGGCGTCGGCACAGCCCGGTGTGGCGGCGAGGTCAAAGGTCCGAGGTCCTTGATCGACCTCAACGCATCACGTCACGAACGCGTTTCATGGGAACGTCCGCGACGCGGCTCAGACGAACAGAGCGGCCAAGCGCGCGACGGCGGCCTCGCTCATCGCGCGATCAATGCTGCGGTCCGGGTTGTTGAAGTCGTGCTCGCCCTGGGCCTGGACCAGCAGGCCGTCACGCCGCGGCACGACCATCAGGTTGTGCCCGCGCCAGGCGACCATGTAGTCCACCTCCGGTTGCGGCACCAGCCGCGCGATCTGGCCGCGCACCGGGATCAGCGTGTCATCGCGGAACAGCGCCCGCGCGCCGTAGCCGGTGCAGTTGACGATCGTGCGCTCGGGCAGGCCGGCCAGATCGCGCGCGTCGTTGAAGTCCCGGGTGACGATCTCGCCGCCTTCGCGGAAGAAGTCTTCCATCAGCAGCCGCTGGTAGGGGCGGATGTTGAAGGTCATCTGGGTGAAGCGGCGCGCATGCGGCACCGAGAACGGGTGCTGCGCCGGGCTCAGCGGCGCGGAGCGCGGATGCAGGTCGGGGATGAGGTCCAGCAGCTCGGGATAGTCGGGCTCGGCCGGGCCGCCATGGCCGCCCTGTCCGGCGGGCAGCGGTTGGTCGAAGGGCAGGTCGGACAGCACATAGCCGTCGCGCCATTCGACCGGCGCGCCGGGCAACCCGAGTTGGTCCTGCCAGGCCCGGAAACTGTGGCGGGCCATGCGTTCCCACATCGCGTTGAAGGCCGGCGTCGCATGCTCGGCCGTGACCACGCGCGAGTCGGGCGACCACATGCCGGTAGCGAAGGTGGAGGCCACCTCGGGCGGACGCTCGCGGCAGTAGATGCGCACCCGCAGTCCGGCGCGCTGCGCGACGCGCGCGGTGGTCAGGCCCACCGCACCGCAGCCGATCACGGCGATGCGCCGCTCCCCGGTGCGGCGGATCAGCGGCAGCGCGCCCAGCGTCGCCGAG
The DNA here is from genome assembly GCF_014193085.1 of Mitsuaria sp. BK041. Lineage (NCBI taxonomy): Bacteria > Pseudomonadati > Pseudomonadota > Betaproteobacteria > Burkholderiales > Sphaerotilaceae > Roseateles > Mitsuaria sp. BK041. The sequence continues at coordinate 1,562,358 of NZ_JACHYT010000001.1, forward strand.
CCCCAGGAGAGCGACCAGCCCGCCCCGCCGTGGCCGTAATGGTGGATGACGGTCTTGCCGTGCAGTCGCTGCGCCTCGATGCGCGGCCCCTGGGCCCGGAACGGGCGGGTGCAGACGGTGATGTCGACGATGCGGTCCGCCGACACCCGCATGCGCGCGGGCCTTGGCGGCTCGGCGAAGGGCAGGCGATCGGCGGGCGGTGGCGCGTCCGCTTGCGCGGCGAGCGGCCATGCGGCGGCCCAGGCGCTGGCGGCGCCGAGCCAGTGGCGGCGATTCATGGGAACTCCTTGTATCGCCGGTCCCAGCCGGCGGAGGCGATCGAATGCGGCGGTGAACGACTGGCCAGCGTCCGCAGGGACGCGGCCTCGTCAGACCGCGGCGATCTTGGCGAGCGACTTGCGGATCGCGGCGGCGTCGCGCAGGCGCTGCGCGGAGCCGTCCGCGTCGAGCAGCACGACGGTGATGGTCTGGCCGCCGCTCTTCATGCGCATCGCCAGGCAGCGGCCGGCTTCTTCGGTGTAGCCGGTCTTGGACAGGCGGATGTCCCAGCCCTTGGCGCCGACCAGGTGGTTGGTGTTGCGCAGCTCGCGCGGCCGGCCGTTGACCTCGACCTCGCTGGACTTGTCGCTGCTGATGCGCGCGATCGCCGGGTAGCGGGCCGCGGCGGCGGCGATGCGGGCGACCTCGGCGGCCGTCGAGGTGTTGTGGGGCGACAGTCCGGTCGGATCGGCCAGCGCCGTGTGCGACAGGCCCAGCGCCCGGATCTTGGCGGCGACCGCCGCCTCGTAGGCCGGCAGCCCGCCGGGGAAGTGGCGCGCCAGCGCCGAAGCCGCGCGGTTCTCGGACGAGATCAGCGCCAGCTCCAGTGCCGCCTCCCGGCTCATGGTCGCGCCCACGCGCACCCGCGAGCGGCTGTGCTTGAGGCGGTCGACGTCGGCGTCGTCGATGCGGATCTCCTCGTTCATGTCCTGCTTGGCGTCCAGCACCACCATGGCCGTCATCAGCTTGGTCAGCGAGGCGATGGGCACGACGGTGTCGGCATCCTTGGCCATCAGCACGCGGCCGCTGTCGTCGATCACCAGCATGTGGCGGGCGTTGACCGGCAGCTTCATCAGCGGTTCGTCGACCGGCGTGGCGGGCGACACCGGAGCCGCGGCGGTCTGCGGTGCCTGGCCGGCCGACGGCGCCGAGGCCGTCGGTGCCGGCACCGCGGGCGTCACGACGCCGGTCGGTCCGATTGCGGCCGAGGTGGGCGCGGTCGTGGGGACGACGACCTCGGGGTCGTCGCTGGCGGCCTGCACGATCAGACTGCCGCAGGTCAGGGCCAGGGCCGGCAGCGCGAGGCGCCAGTTGGTGTGGGCGAGGGTGCGGAGGACGGTGTGGCGGATCGACACGGCGGTGGACGGCAGGCGTGACAGGCGGGCGGGGCCGGGGAGGGCGTCGGGGTCAGGCATTGACCGGCGGGAAGTTTAAGTGCTGCGCGCCGGGCGTCCATCGGCGCCTGCCGTAACGTGCGTTACGCGTGCGCCGCGCCTTTTGTCCTGCGACGGACCAGCCGCTCGCGGGCGCCCAGAAGGTCCCGCCAGTAGAAGCGCTCCAGGAACGAAAGCCAGAGGCGTTGAAGCCAGGCCCGTCGGCGCCTGTGCTTGAACATCGCGCTGGAGGGCACCATGAATGGAGATCGATGCAGGCCAGCATACCGTCGGAGGGTGTCCGGCTCGATCAAGGTCTTCAGGACCTCGTCGATGCGCAGCACCTGGCTGCTGACGGCCCGGTGCAGATGGCTGACGCCGAGGAACGCATCGGCGGCGTGCCAGAGTTCGCGTCCCTGCTCGTCGTACATCGCGAGCACATGGCGCTTGAGCCAGACGTCGGTGCCCAGGTCCGGATGCAGCCGGTGCTGCTCCTCCTCGAAAAGCAGGAAACGTGCGCCCTTGTGGACCACCTCGAACTGGCTGGGACTGGCCACGGCTCCGGGGGCAGGCTGGATGGGCGACTGCACGAGGCGCCAGTCCAAGGCCCGGGCGGCGGTGAGGTCGTGCAGCGTGGCGACAAGGGCCAATGAGAGATCTTCCATTCGCATGGTCATGTCCAGTTCACGTGTTGATGTCCTGTATCCATGACGGGATCAGGCTGGGTGGGCACGCGGTCGAAAAGACCGCGGCTGCGGCGGCGAGGGGGTACGGCATGCCACCATGCTAGGAGCACGTCGGCAGGGCGACGTCGAGCCAGTGGCCTGCGCGCGACGTCGCCGACGGGGGCGCACCGATGAGGGATTGCAACCCCCACGAGGAGGAACTCAGTCCCAGACCTTGCGCAGCCTCGCCGCGACGTCCATCGCGGGCTTGACCAGCTCCGGCAGCGCCGCCTGCGTCTGGTTGGCCGGCCCCAGCTTGTCGAAGTGGCGCACCACCTTGCCGGGCAGGAAGCGCGACACGCTCGCGTAGAGGTGGCGGTCGCCGTGCCGCGTCTGCTGCGTGACGTAGAAGCGCTGCGGCACCATCACCGCCAGGTGCTCCTTCGCCCGCGTCATCGCGACGTACAGCAGCCGCCGTTCCTCCTCGATCTGCGCCTGCGCCCCCGTGCTCAGGTCCGACGGCAGGCAGCCGTCCACGCAGTTCAGCAGGTAGACCGCATTCCATTCCTGCCCCTTGGCCGAGTGGATGGTCGACAGGATCAGGTAGTCCTCGTCCTTCAGCGGGACGCCGGATTCGTCGCTGCTCGCCTCGGGCGGGTCCAGCGTCAACTCGGTCAGGAAGCGCTCCCGCGAGCCGTAGCCCTGCGCGATGCGCGCGACCTGCTCCAGGTCGGCCAGGCGCACCGGCGCGTCGTCGTGCAGCCGCTCCAGGTGGGGCGCGTACCACTCCACCACCGACTCCAGGTCCATCGGCCACTGCGGATCGCCGATGAGCCCGGCCAGCAGATCGCGCAGCGCCGACCATGACGCGGCCGCGGCGCGGGGCGGCTCGAATGCGCGCAGCACCTGCACCGGGTCCGCCGCGGGCGACATCGCGTCGATCAGCCGACGCGCGCTCGCCGGCCCGAAGCCGGGCAGCAGTTGCGCGACGCGGAATCCCGCCAGCCGACCGCGCGGGTTCTCGGCCCAGCGCAGCACGCTCAGCACGTCCTTCACATGCGTGCTCTCCAGGAATTTCAGGCCGCCGAACTTGACGAACGGGATGTTGCGCCGCGTCAGCTCCAGCTCCAGCGGCGCGGCGTGGCTCGAGGTCCGGAACAGCACCGCCTGGCGCTTCAGCCGCAGGCCCTGCTCGCGGCGCTCGAGCACCTTGTCGGCGACCCATTGGGCCTGGCGCGCCTCGTCGTCGACCGTCACCAGCTGCGGCCGCTCGGTCGAGGCCTTGTCGGTCCACAGCCGCTTCTCGTGCCGCTCGCGGGCCATCGCGATGACCGCGTTGGACGCGTCCAGGATCGGCTGCGTGGAGCGGTAGTTGCGCTCCAGCGCGATCACCCGCGCGGGCGGGTCGAACTGGACCGGGAACTCGAGGATGTTGCGCACCTCGGCCGCGCGGAACGAGTAGATCGCCTGCGCGTCGTCGCCCACCACCGTCAGGTGCTCGCCGCGCGGCTTGAGCCGGCGCAGGATCGTCGCCTGCAGCCGGTTGGTGTCCTGGTACTCGTCGACCAGCACATGCTGGAAGCGCTCCCCGAGCTCGGCGGCCAGGCCGTCGTCGCTCATCAGCTCGGCCCAGTAGAGCAGCAGGTCGTCGTAGTCCAGCAGCTGCTGGCGCTGCTTGTCCTCGACGTAGGCCTTGAACAGGCGCTTGAGCCCGTCATGCACCGGGAAGCACCAGGGGAAGTGGTCCTGCAGCACCTGGTCCAGCCGTGCCTCGCTGTTGACGACGCGCGAATAGATCGTCAGGCAGGTGGCCTTGAGCGGGAAACGCTCGGTGGTCTCGGCCAGGCCGAGGGTCTGGCGCTGCAGGCCCATCAGGTCCTCGGCGTCGGCGCGGTCGAGGATGGTGAAGTTGGGCGCGAGGCCGATGCGATGGGCGTATTCGCGCAGCAGGCGCGCGCCCACGCTGTGGAAGGTGCCGGCCCAGGGGAAGCGCGGCGGCGCCTGCGTGGCGCCCAGGCCGAGCGCGCGATGCAGCACGCGGCCGGCGCGGCGTTCCATCTCGCCGGCGGCGCGGCGGGAGAAGGTCAGCAGCAGCAGGCGCTGCGGGTCCGCGCCCGACTGGATCAGGCGCGCGACGCGCGCCGCCAGCGTCTTGGTCTTGCCCGAGCCGGCACCGGCGATCACCAGCAGCGGGCCGTGCCCGGGAACGCCGTGTTCATCGAGGCCGTGCTCGACCGCCGAGCGCTGCTCGGGATTCAGGTCGGCGAAGACGTCGGCCGCGCGGGGCGGGGCGTCGGCAAGGGCGGCACACATGGGGCGGCATCATAGCTGTATGCAAAAACAGTGAATGGCCGGGGCCACGTGGTCCCGGGGGTACGCGCATTGCCCGAGCGGAGCAAACTCCCCGCCTACTGCCATGCATCAAGTGCTTGTCCTCCTCGCCGCCCTGGCCATGCCCCTCGTGGCCTGGGCCACGCAGCGCGGCGTCTTCGGCCCCGACAACGGCACGATCTCGGATCGTTATCCGACCCTGCTCGTCGCCGACGGCTACGCCTTCTCCATCTGGGGCGTGATCTTCCTGCTCGACCTCGTCGCCGCGGCCTGGCTGCTGCGCGGCCGGCCGGTGCCCGACCGGGAAGGGCATCGCGATTCCCATCGCTGCCACTGGCTGGTGGTCGCCGGCTTCGCGCTCACCGCGAGCTGGATGATCGTGTTCTCCCGGCAATGGTTCTGGCTGGCGCTGGCCATCATCTGGCTGGCGCTGATCAGCCTGCTGTGGGCGCTGATGCTGCTGGCGCGGGCGGTGCCGCGCGGCGCGCCCTCATGGCTCGCGGTGCTGCCGCTGGCGCTGCATGCCGGATGGCTGTCGCTGGCGGCGTTCCTGAACACCGCGCAGGTGATCGTCGCGCAGCAGTTGCTGCCCACCGTCGATCAACTGCCGTGGACGCTGGTGCTGTGGGCGCTCGCCGCCTTGCTGCTGCTGGTGGCGAATGCGCGGTTGCATGCGCCCGGCACCGGACCCGCGGCGCTGGCCTTCGCCGCGGCGGCGGTCTGGGGCCTGGTCGGGGTCTACCTGAAGCAGCGGGCCTCGCCGATGACGGGGGCGGACACTTCCGCCTGGGTCGCGCTGGGGCTCGCCGCGGCGCTGGTGGCGCAGACGGTCTGGCTGCGCCTGCGGCCGCCGGGTCCGAACAGCCCGAGCCGCTCCAGCGACCCGAACGCCCGGACGACCGGAGCGGCTTGAACGGCTGAACGGCCGGCCCGCCGGACCGATCACGCCAGACGGCGCTCGTCCTTCGCGTCGAACAGGTGCGCCGACTCCGCCGTCCATTGCAGCCGCACCGCGTCACCGACATTGAGGTGGGGATTGCCCGCCACGCGGGCGGTCATCGGGCCGGTCGGGGTGTCGACCAGCAGGTAGGTCTCCGGGCCGGTGGGCTCGCTCATCTTCAGCACGCCGGGCAGGCCGCCATCGTTGCCGTCGGCGAGCCGGATGTGTTCCGGGCGCACGCCGTAGAGCACCTCGCCGGTGGCGCCGATCGCCGCCTGCTGCGCCGCGTTCACCGGCATGGCCTGGCCGCTGGCCGCCAGGCCGGCGGCGCCGCGCTGCGCGCTGACGAAGTTCATCGTCGGCGAGCCGATGAACTCGGCCACGAAGCGGTTGGCCGGCCGCGTGTAGATCTCCTCCGGCGTGCCGAACTGCTGCACCAGGCCGTCGCGCATCACCGCGATGCGGTCGCCCAGCGTCATCGCCTCGACCTGGTCGTGGGTGACGTAGACGGTGGTGGTCTTCGTGCGCTGGTGCAGCAGCTTGATCTCGGCCCGCATCTCGATGCGCAGCTTGGCGTCCAGGTTGGACAGCGGCTCGTCGAACAGGAAGAGCTTGGGATCGCGCGCCAGCGCCCGGCCCATCGCCACGCGTTGGCGCTGGCCGCCGGACAGCTGCCCCGGCTTGCGGTCCAGCAGGTGGCCGATCTGCAGCATCTTGGCCACGCGCTGCACCGTCTCGTCGCGCTGCGCCTTGGGCACCTTGCGCATCTCCAGGCCGAAGGCGATGTTCTGCGCGACGTTCATGTTGGGATAGAGCGCGTAGCTCTGGAACACCATCGCGATGTCGCGGTCCTTGCTCGGCGCGTAGGTGACGTCGCGGTCGCCGATGTGGATCGAGCCCGAGGTCGGATGCTCCAGCCCGGCGATCATCGCCAGCAGCGTGGACTTGCCGCAGCCCGAGGGGCCGACCAGGATCAGGAATTCGCCGGCCTCGATCGACAGATCGATGCCCTTGAGGATGTCGGCCGAGCCGTAGCTCTTGCGGACCTGAGAAATGGCGAGCGCGCCCATGCGTTGACTCCTCTTAACCCTTGACGGCGCCGGCGGTGAGCCCGCGCACGAAATACTTGCCCGCGACGATGTAGACCACGAGCGTCGGCAGCGCGGCGATCAACGCCGCGGCCATGTCCACGTTGTATTCCTTGACCGAGCTGGACGTGTTGGCCAGGTTGTTCAGCCCGACCGTGATCGGCTTGCTGTCCGCGCCGGAGAACACCACCCCGTACAGGAAGTCGTTCCAGATCGAGGTGAACTGCCAGATCAGCGTCACCACGAGGATGGGCGTGGACAGCGGCACGACGATGCGCCAGAAGATCTGCCAGAACGAGGCGCCGTCCAGCGTCGCCGCCTTGATCAGCTCGTCGGGCAGGCCGGCGTAGTAGTTGCGGAAGAACAGCGTGGTCGAGGGCATGCCGGCCAGGATGTGGACCAGGATCAGGCCCCACACGGAGCTCGCGATGCCCAAGGCGCCCAGCACCTGGCTCATCGGCAGCAGCACCACCTGCATCGGCATGAACACGCCGAACAGCAGCAGCCCGAACAGCAGCTCGCTGCCGCGGAAGCGCCACTTGGTGAGCACGTAGCCATTGATCGCGCCGAGCGCCGTCGAGATCAGCACGGCCGGCACCACCATCAGCACCGAGTTCATGAAGAAGGGCTTGAGCCCGCCGCAGTCGGTGCCGGTGCAGGCGCTGTGCCAGGCCTTGGACCAGGCGTCCAGCGAGGGGCTCAGCGGCACCGAGAGCAGCGTGCCGCTCCGCACCTCGTCCATGCTCTTGAGCGAGGTGCTGACCATCACGTACAGCGGCAGCAGGAAGAAGAAGGCGAAGACCAGCAGCACGGCCCACAGCAGCAGGCGCTGCGCGGTCAGGTGCCGGGATCCGGCCGGGGAGGGGGAAAGGGTGTGGCTCATGTCGCGTCGCTCGTCCCGTGCGGGATCACTGCTTCGAGCGGAGCTCGGAATAGAGGTAGGGAACGACGATGGCCGCGATCGTGGCCAGCATCACCGTGGCGCTGGCCGCGCCCAGGCCGATCTGGCCGCGCGAGAAGGCCATCGTGTACATGAAGGTCGCCGGCAGGTCGGTGGCGTAGCCGGGGCCGCCCGCGGTCAGCGCCATCACCAGGTCGAAGCTCTTGATCGCGATGTGCGCCACGACCATCAGCGTCGAGAAGAACACCGGGCGCAGCGTCGGGATGATGATGCGCCAGTAGATCCGCGGCAGCGATGCGCCGTCCACCTGCGCGGCCTTGATGATCGAGTCGTCGATGCCGCGCAGCCCCGCCAGGAACAGCGCCATCACGAAGCCCGCCGACTGCCACACGCCTGCGATGACCACGCAGTAGATGGCCATGTCCGGGTCGACCAGCCAGCCGAAGCTGAAGGACTCGAAGCCCCACTGCTGCATCAGGTGCTCGATGCCCAGGCCGGGGTTGAGGATCCACTTCCACGCGGTGCCGGTCACGATGAAGGACAGCGCCATCGGATACAGGTAGACCGTGCGCAGCACGCCTTCGCCGCGGATCTTCTGGTCCAGCAGGATGGCCAGCAGCAGGCCCACGGCCATCGCGCCGCCGATGAACAGCGCGCCGAAGAGGCCCAGGTTGCTCAGCGCGAGCCACCAGCGCTCGTTGTCGAACAGCGCGCGGTACTGGTCCAGGCCGACGAACTCGTAGTTCGGCAGCAGCCGCGACGCGGACAACGACAGGTAGCCGTTCCACGCCATCAGGCCGTAGATGAAGAGGAAGGAGATCAGGAAGGTCGGCGCGACCACCAGCTTGGGAAGCCAGGGACTGCGGGGGGCTCGGGAGGCGGACATGCGGTGCGGACCTGCAGGGCGCCGGCGTGGCGCGTGGGAAGGATGGAAGGCAAACGGCCAAAGATCAAGGCCCGAGGACCGAGGACCGAGGATCAGGACCAGGGACCAGGGACCAGGACCAAGGCCCAAGGCCCAAGGCCCAAGGCCCGACGAGCGGAGCCGGAAGACTCCCTCTCCCGCTTGCGGGAGAGGGCAGGGGTGAGGGTCTTCGCGGCCCCCCGGCTTACTTGGTCTTCGCCGCCGCGGCCAGGCGCGCCTGCGCGTCCTTGGCCGTCATCTTGTCGCTGTTCCAGAACTGGCTGACGACGTCCTTCATCGCGCCCTCGGCGGCCGCGGGCACCGCCATGCCGTGCGCGATCGACGGCACCAGGGTGCCGGACTTGGCATCGGCGGCGAAGTCGGTGGCCGACTGCTTGGCGCAGTCGTCGAACTTGTCCATCTTCATGCCGGTGCGCACCGGGATGGAGCCCTTGTTCAGGTTGAACAGCTCCTGGAACTCCGGCGACATGATCGCGGTGGCCAGGTCCTGCTGGGCCTTCTCGTTGGCGGCGTTCTTCAGCTTGAACAGCGCGAAGGAGTCGATGTTGAAGGTGAAGGCCTTCTGCGTGCCGGGGGCGGCGGTGCAGGTGAAGTCCTTGCCCGGCGCCTTGCCCGCGGCGATGAACTCGCCCTTGGCCCAGTCGCCCATCAGCTGCATGCCGGCCTCGCCCTTGATCACCATGGCGGTGGCCAGGTTCCAGTCACGGCCGGGGGCGTTCTTGTCGGTGTAGTCCTTGATGCGCTTGAAGGTGGTCAGCACCTTCTCCATCTGCGGCCCGGTCAGCGTGGCCGGATCGAGCTGCACCAGCGCCTTCTTGTAGAAGTCCACGCCGCCGACGCCCAGCGCCACCGATTCGAAGACGGTGAAGTCCTGCCAGTTCTGGCCGCCATGCGCCACCGGGATGATGCCGGCCTTCTTCAGCGCCTCGGCGGTGACGAAGAACTCGTCCCAGGTGGTGGGCAGCTTGGCGCCGGCCTTCTTCAGCGCCTCGGGGTTGGCCCACAGCCAGTTCACGCGGTGCACGTTGACCGGCGCGGCGATGTAGTGGCCCTTGTACTTCATGATGTTGGCCACCACCGGCGGGATCACCTCGTCCCACTTGCCGGCCGCGGCGACGGCGTCGATGTTGGTCAGCACGCCTTCGGCCGCCCATTCCTGCAGCGACGGGCCCTTGATCTGCGCGGCCGCCGGCGCGTTGCCGGACACCACGCGCGACTTCAGCACCGTCATGGCCGAGTCGCCGCCGCCGCCGGCCACCGCGAAGTCCTTCCAGGTGTGGCCCTGCTTCTGCAGCGTGGCCTTGAGCGCGGTGGCGGCCTTGGCCTCGCCGCCGCTGGTCCACCAGTGCAGGACCTCGACCTCGCCGGCCTGCGCCGCGCCGGCGGCCATCAGCGCGCACAGCGCCGCGGCCTGGGAAAGTTGCTTGAGCTTGGTCATTCTGTTGTCTCCGTGTCGTCGGGAAGTTGGAGCGAATGTTGTCATGCCAGGCCGGGAGCGGGCTGCCGCCCCCGGGCGCGTCATCGGTGGGGTGTCAGAACCAGACTTCGACCTGCGCGCCGAAGCTGGTGCCGGAGGTCTCGCCGTCGTAGCCGGCCACGCCGGTCACGTTGCCGGCGGCCTTGTTCCACTTGGCGTGGGTGACATAGAGGCGGAACTCGGGGCGATCCATCAGCGCCGGGCCGGTGGACAGCGTCGGCGCGAAGGTCACCTTGGTCAGGCGGGCGCGCTGGCCGCCGTCGGGCTTGTACTGCGACACACCGGCTTCGGTGAGCAGCTTGAAGTTGCGGGTGACCCCATAAGACACGCGACCGCCGATGGAGGTGGACACCGTCGCCTTGCCGGCGTTGTCCTTCTCGTTGGCCCACAACAGCATGCCCATGCCGCCCCAGGCGCCCTGCTGGAAGTTGACCGACTCGACGACGCGGAACTTCTTCGCGGCGGAGGTGTCGGTCTGGTTGCCGAAGTTGGAGTTCAGCCCGGTCGAGCCCTGCGCGTACTGCACCCACAGCACGTTGTTCAGCGAGGTACCGAACAGCTTGCTCTGCACATGCTTGGCGGCCAGGCCCCAGCCGTTGGTGCCGCCGGCGAACTGCGACTTGGTGGCCGTGCCGAAGAAGGCCAGCGTGCCGTCGGTGTTGGTCGGGATGTCGACGTACTCGACGTTGCCGCGATGGCCGGGGCGCTGGTTGGTGTCCTTGTCGTTGGTGTAGTAGGCGACGCCGAGCTTGCCCGGGCCGACCGGGATGCCCTTCATGCCGGCGCCGATGCCGGCCATCTCGGTGAAGTAGGTGTCGACGATGTGGACGTCGCCGCGGCGGCCGCGTTCCTTGCCGGCCCAGACGGTGGCCTCGGGCAGGAAGTCGAAGCCCTTGGCCTCGACATACATCTGCGCCAGGCGCAGGTGCTTGGCGTCGTCGGCGTCGGAATGCGGGTTCCAGTAGTCGGTCATCAGCACGACCTTGTAGTCGATGCCGTCCTTCTTGAAGCCTTGCGCGAGTTGGAACTCGCCGTAGATGTCGCACTCGTTGCCGAGGCGGTACTTCATGCCGCTGGTGCCGCCATTGAGGGCGTAGCAGGCGCGGCTGGCGCCGCCGTCGGTGGTGCCGCCCGGGCCGGCGCGCAGGTAGCCGGTGTAGTCCAGGGCCTGGGCGGAGCCCGCGGCCAGCAGCAGGCCGGCGGCGGTGGAGAGCGTGGCGCGAACGCCAGGGATGCGCGCGGCGCGCGGGGTGCAGGTCATGTTCAGTCTCCGGTGTGGGTTCGAGGAACGGCGCTCCGGGCGTGCTCCGTTAATCGGACGTTTATCTTTCTTGCATGCGGGCTGAACTTTAATTTTCCATTAATGAAACTATATTGGTGCTTACCACTAGCGCCGTGGTGCGTGAAATCCGTGTAGGCGGGCGAACAGCGCTCGGCGGGGCCGGGCTGGTGCGTGGGGGCGGATGGCGGTGCGGCCGAGGCGCCTGAGACGCCTGAGGCGGTCGCAGTGGCTGCCGTGGCCGTCAGGCCGCGATCGGCAGCTGGATCGAGACGCGCAGTCCGCGCGGTCGGGCGGTGGACAGCCCGATGCGGCCGCCGTGGCGCTCGACGATCTCCTTGACGATCGCCAGGCCCAGGCCGCAGCCATTGCCCTCGTGGGTGGCGCGGAAGAAGCGCTCGAAGACCTGCTCACGCAGGGCCTCGGGGACGCCCGGGCCGTTGTCGGTGACGACGAGTTCCGCGTGATCGCCCGCCTCGTGCACCTGCACCGTCACCCGCGCGCCGCGGCCGGCGTAGCGCAGGGCGTTGTCGATCAGGTTGACCAGCGCCTCGCGCAGCAGCAGCGGGATGCCGACGACCGCCACCGGCCGCCCGGGCGCGCCGTCGGCGTCGTCGGTCTCCGGCCCCGCGCCATGCCGATCATCGAGCTGCGATGGGGAGGTGCACTCCGGATCGCTGTCCGGCCCGTCGTAGCCCAGGTCCACGTTCTGCTGCAGCGCGCGCGGCACCAGCTCGGCGGTGACCTCGCGGGCCAGGCGGCCCAGGTCGAAGCGCACCGGCGTCTGGCGCTGCAGCGACTCCGGCTCGGTGCGCGCGAGCGCGAGCAGCTGGTTCACGAGATGCGCGCTGCGGGAGGCGCCTTCATGCACGCGCGCCAGCCGCATCGTCAGCGGACCGGGCGGCGCCTCGGCGAGGGCGAGTTCGCTCTGGCTCTTGAGGCCCGCCAGCGGCGTGCGCAATTGATGGGCGGCGTCGCTGATGAAGCGGCGCTGGGCCTCGACGTTGTGGCTGACGGCCTCGAGCAGATCGTTGATGGCCTGCGCGAGCGAGCGCAGTTCCTGCGGCGCGGCATCGAGCTCGATGGGCCGCAGGTCGTTGGGCTTGCGGCCCTCGACCAGCCGGCGCAGCCGCGCGATCGGCGCCAGGCCTGCGCCGACGCCGGCCCACACGATCATGCTCATCAGCACGATCAGGACCGACAGCGGCAGCATCGTGTCGATCAGCAGCCGGCGCGCGAGCAGCTCGCGGTTGGCGCTGGAGCGCGCCACCTGCACCAGCATGGTCTGCTGGGCGCGGGGGTTTTCGCCGAACTGCAGGTACAGCGCGGCCACCCGCACCGGCGAGACGGCGCGGGCGCCGTCGGATTCGATCTCGCCGTCGTAGAACTGGGCCTGGCCCAGCGGCGGGCTGGCCGGCATCGCCGGCGGACTGGGCAGGTTGCGGTTGCCCAGGATGAACTGGCCCGGCGGCGAGCTGACGGTGTAGAGCAGCTTGTCGCTCGGGTCGGCCTCGAGTACGTCCTGCGCGGCGCGCGGGAAGTCGATCAGCAGCCCGTTGCCCATCGGCTTGACCTGGCGCGCGAGCGAGCGCGTGGCCTGCAGCAGCGTCGCGTCGACGGCCTCGTTGGCGTAGCGGCCGGCGAGCCGGTAGCTGAAGACCGCACCGGCCAGCCACAGCACCACCTGCGGCAGCAGCAGCCACAGCAGCAGCTGGCGCTTGAGCGAGAACCGCGAGGGGCTCATGGCGCGCGGGTGGTGGCGGACGGCGGGCGAGGCACGGGTCAGGGCAGGGCGGGGCGGGACCTCAGGCCCGCTCCAGCTCCAGCAGGTAGCCGAGCCCGCGCACGGTGCGGATCGCCACCTGCGCGCCCTCGAGCTTGCGGCGCAGGCGATGGATGTAGACCTCCACCGCGTTGGTCGCCGCGCCGTCGCTCGCGCTGGGCGCGGCGCGGTCGCCCGACCAGGCCTGGTTGATCTGCTCCTTCGTGATCACGCGGCCCTGGTGGGTCAGCAGCAGGTCCAGCAGGTCGAACTCGCGCGGGCTCAACTCCAGCATCTCGCCGCGCACCTGGGCGCTGCGGGTCTCGCGCTGCATGCTGAGCTGGCCCAGCTCGGTGCTGGCCTTGAGCGCGCGGCTGCGGCGCAGCAGCGCGCGCAGCCGGGCTTCCAGCTCGGGGAAGTCGAAGGGCTTGGTCAGGTAGTCGTCGGCGCCGGCGTTGAGGCCGGCGACCCGGTCCTCCAGGCTGTCCAGCGCCGTCAGGATCAGCACCGGCAGCGACGCGTCGGTCTGGCGCAGCTGGCGCAGCACGTCGATGCCGCTGACCATCGGCAGGCCCAGGTCCAGCACCACCACGTCGAACTGCTGCTTGGCCAGCAGGTATTGGGCGACGGCGCCATTGGGCGCGTGCTCCACGGTGAAGCCGCTGGCGCGCATCTGTTCGCACAGGGCGTCGGCCAGGATCGCATCGTCTTCGGCGAGCAGCAGGTTCATGAATGGCAGATTAACAGCCCGCGCGGACGCACTGCCCTGGGGCAAGCCCGGGGCGCCACTTCCGCACGCCGCGCCCCGTTGTCGGGCGATTGTCGGGCGATTGCCGACAGGCGCTGGCGGCGATGGCCTCTGCCGCGAGGGGGGACGGTGTCGGAATACTGCGCGCCATGAATGCCAGCGACCTCAAGCAGACGCTCTGGCGCGTCGTCTACACGAAGAACGCGAACCTGCAGAGCAGCGGGAGCGCGGCGGGGCCCTGGCATCCCGACCGCCGCCACATCGAGCGCTGCGCCCAGGCCATGCGGGCGATGGCGCAGGAGGTCGGCATCCAGAGCAACGCGGAGGCGGCGAAGACGGCCTGCACCTGGTTGAGCGGCGCGGCCTGAGCGCCGCATAAGCACAGACGAATTTCTCGCTTCGGTCCGCACGGCCGGACGGGAACACTCGGCGCCATCGCGCTAGCCGCGCCCCGAGTGCCCCCGATGACCGCTCCCGTGCTCCGTCGTCCCGACGACCTTCCCCCGACCGCCGCCACCGCCACGACCGTCCCCGCCGCGGCCTCGCTCGCCCAGGTGCTGGGTCCGGGCCTGGATCAAGTGGTGCAGCAGCTCGCCGCCACGGCGGTGCGACGCGACCGCGAAGGCGGCCACGCCGCCGAGCAGCGCGAGCTGATCCGCGCCAGCGGCCTGCTCGCGCTGACCATCCCCGAGGCGCACGGCGGCCTGGGCGGCGGCCTTCCCGAGTTCTACGAGGTCGTGCGGCGGCTGGCCCGCGTCGACAGCGCGCTCGCCCATGTGCTGGCCTTCCACCACCTCCAGCTCTATGGCGTGTCGCTGTACGGCGGGCCGGCCGCGACGGCCCACGGCGCGCGCCACCTGCGCGAGACCGTCGAGCAGCGCCTGTTCTGGGGCAACGCGCTGAACCCGGCCGACACGCGGCTGACCGCCGTGCGCGAGGGCGGCGGCTGGCGCCTCCAGGGCGCGAAGGGCTTCTGCTCCGGCGCGCTCGGCTCTGACCGCCTGACCGTGTCGGCGACCACCGCCGACGGCGGCTTCCTGATCGGCATCGTGCCGACGCGGCGCGAGGGCGTGCGGGTCGAGCAGGACTGGGATGCCTTCGGCCAGCGCCAGACCGACAGCGGCACGGTGCGCTTCGACGCGGTGCGCCTGGACGACGAGGAACTGCTGCAGGTCCCCGGCCAGGGACCGACGCCGCGCGCCACGCTGCGCTCCCAGATCGCGCAGCTGATCATGGCGCAGCTCTACCTGGGCCTGGCGGAAGGCGCCTTCGACGAGGCGCGCCGCTACACCGCGACGCGCGCCCGGCCGTGGTCCGCCTCCGGCGTGGCCCGCGCGGTCGACGATCCGCTGGTGCAGCACCGCTACGGGGACCTGTGGTTGAAGGTCCGCGCGGCGCAGGCCGTCGCGGCCGATGCGGTCGACCTGCTGCGCCGCGCCCTGGAGTGCGGCGAGGCGCTGACGGCGCAGGAGCGGGGCGAGGTCGCGCTCGCCGTCGCGGAGGCCAAGGTGCTGGCGCATCGCGCCGGCGTCGAGGTGGGCAGCCAGCTGTTCGAGTTGACCGGCGCGCGCAGTACCGCCGCCGAGTTCGGCCTCGACCGCTTCTGGCGCAACGCGCGGGTGCACACGCTGCACGACCCGGTCGACTACAAGCTGCGCGACCTCGGCCGCTTCTTCCTCGACGGCCGGATCCCCGATCCGACGGCCTACTCCTGATCGAGATGCCCATGAGCGAGCCGCTGATCCGCCTCGACGGCGTGTCCAAGTCCTTCGCGCTGCCGGACGGCCGGCGCTTCGAGGCCGTGCGCGAGGCCAGCCTGTCGGTGCACGCCGGCGAGGTCCTCGGCCTGATCGGCCGCAGCGGCGCCGGCAAGTCGACGCTGCTGCGGCTGATCAACCTGCTGGAGCGTCCCGACGCCGGACGGGTGCATCTGGGCAGCCGCGAGCTGACGGCCCTGAAGCCGGTGGAGCTGCGGCGCGAGCGCCAGCGGCTGGGGATGATCTTCCAGCACTTCAACCTGCTGCAGAACGCGACCGCGGCGGAGAACGTCGCCTTCCCGCTGCGGCTGCACGCGGGGCACTCGCGCCGCGAGATCGATGCGCGCGTGGCCGAGAGCCTCGCGCTGGTGGGGCTGGCCGACAAGGCCGACCACTACCCGGCGCAGCTGAGCGGCGGACAGAAGCAGCGGGTCGCGATCGCACGGGCGCTGGCGCCCCGACCCGACGTGCTGCTGTGCGACGAGCCGACCTCCGCGCTCGACGCGGCGACGACCGGCGAGCTGCTTGCCACGCTGCGCGACATCAACACGCGGCTGGGCGTGACGATCGTGATCGTCACGCACGAGCTGGAGGTGGTGCAGGCGCTGTGCCAGCGCGCCGCGGTGATCGCGGACGGTCGCCTGGTCGAGCAGTTCGACGTGGCCGACGCGTCGCGCCACGCGACATCGGCGCTCGGGCTCGAGCTGGTGCGGCTGCAGCGGCGCGAGACCAGGCTGGCCGCGCTGGACCAGTCGGCGCTCGAGACCTCCGCGGTGATCGCCGCCCTCGGGCGCCGGGAGGTCCGCCATGCTTGAGAACCTCGTCGGCCTGCTGCCGGAGATCGGGATCGCGCTCGGCCAGACCGCGCTGATGCTGGCGATCGGCCTGAGCGCGGCGGTGCTGCTCGGCGGGCCGCTGGGCGTGCTGCTCTTCCTGCTGAGCCCGGGCCAGTCGCTGTCCGGCCATCGCGGCGCGGCGCTCGTGCACCGGATCGTCAACGCGCTGGTGAACACCGTGCGCAGCTTCCCGTTCATCATCCTGCTGGTCGCGCTGGTGCCGATCACGCGCGTCATCGCCGGCACCTCGATCGGACCGCTGGCGGCGGCGGTGCCGCTGTCCTTCGCCGCGATCCCGTACTTCGCGCGCCTGGTCGAGCAGTGCCTGCGCGAGGTGCCGCGCGGCGTCATCGAGGCGGCGCAGGCGATGGGCGCCTCGGAGAGCCAGATCGTGCTGCGCGTGCTGGTGCGCGAGGCCCGCGCCGGCCTGGTGGGCGCGCTGACGGTGCTGGCGATCAGCTTCCTGTCCTACTCGGCGGTGGCCGGCGTGGTCGGCGGCGGCGGCATCGGCGACCTCGCGATCCGCTACGGCTACTACCGCTTCCAGACCGACGTCATGGTGCTGACCGTGGCCATCCTCGTCGCGCTCGTGCAGCTGATCCAGTTCACTGGCCACCGCGTCGCGCGGCGGCTCGACAAGCGCTGAGCGAGCCCGCGCCAGGGCGCGGCCGTCCCCATCCCCATTCACTTCACGTCCACTTCCAAGGATTCCCGATGACCGTTGCCCGCCGCACGCTGCTGGCCCTCGCGCTGAGCGCCGCCGCGCTGTCCACGCCCCTCGTCCACGCGCAGGACAAGAAGGAACTGACGATCGGCGCCACCGCCGGCTCCAACATCGAGGTGCTGCGCCAGGGCATCAAGCCGCTGCTGGAGAAGCGCGGCTACACCGTCAAGCTGGTCGAGTTCAACGACTACGTGCAGCCCAACATCGCGCTGGCCCAGGGCGCGCTGGACGCCAACTTCTTCCAGCACATCACCTACCTCAACCGCTTCCGCGAAGACCGCGGGCTGGACATCGTGGACGTGGTGCAGGGGCCGATGGCGCCGTTCGGGATCTATTCGAAGAAGCGCAAGAGCCTGGCCGAGGTGAAGCCGGGCGACCGCATCACGCTGGCCAACGACCCGGCCAACCTGGCGCACGGCCTGGCACTGCTGGCCGAGCAGAAGCTGCTGACGCTGAAGCCGGGCGCCGATCCGATCCGGGTGACCGAGAAGGACATCGCCTCCAACCCGCTGCAGCTGAAGCTGCAGCCCATCGAGGCGGCGCAGATCCCGCGCACGCTGGACGACGCGGAGTACGCGATCGTCAACGGCAACTTCGCGATCTCCAGCGGGCTCAAGCTGAGCGACGCGCTGCTGCTGGAGAAGACGCCCGACCACTACATGCTGGTCGTCGCGGTGAAGGGCAAGGACAAGGGCCAGCCCTGGGCGAAGGCGCTGAACGACGCATTCCGCGCACCGGAGTTCAAGACGGTGCTGTTGCAGAAGTTCCCCGGTTACGCGCGGCCCGCGTTCCTGCAATGAGCGCGCACGCGAAGGGCGCCGCGCCGGACCCTGGCGCGCCCAAGCCGGTGCGCTTCAACGCCTTTGCGATGAACACGGTCGGGCACCAGTCCCCGGGCCTGTGGACGCATCCGCGCGACGAGTCCCATCGCTACACCGATCCGGACTACTGGCTCGAGCTGGCGCGCCTGCTCGAGCGCGGCGGCTTCGACAGCGTCTTCCTGGCCGATGTGCTGGGCGTCTACGACGTCCATGGCGGCACGCCCGACGCGGCGCTGCGCCATGCGGTACAGGTGCCGCTGAACGATCCGCTGGCGCTGGTGCCGCTGATGGCCTCGGTGACGCGGCGGCTCGGTTTCGGCGTCACGGTCGCGCTCACCTACGAGCCGCCGTACAGCTTCGCGCGGCGCATGTCGACGCTGGACCACCTGACCCGGGGTCGCATCGGCTGGAACATCGTCACCGGCTATCTCGACAGCGCGGCGCGCAACCTCGGGCAGGACGGCCAGCGCGCGCACGACGAGCGCTACGACCTGGCCGACGAGTACCTCGACGTCGTCTACAAGCTCTGGGAACTGAGCTGGGCGGACGACGCGGTGCGGCGGGACAAGACGGGGCGGGTCTACACCGACCCCTCCAAGGTCCGTGCGATCCACCACCGCGGCCCGCACTACCGCGTGCCCGGCGTGCATCTGTGCGAGCCGTCGCCGCAGCGCACGCCGGTGCTGTTCCAGGCCGGCACGTCGAGCCGCGGCCGCACCTTCGCCGGCCGGCATGCGGAGTGCATCTTCGTCAGCGGCCCCAGCAAGGCGGTGGTGAAGGGCTACGTGGACGGCCTGCGCGAGGCCGTCGTGGCCGCCGGCCGTGCACCGGGCGACGTGCTGATCTACGGACAGGCGCTGATCGTCACCGCGCCGACGGCCGAAGCGGCGCAGGCCAAGCTCAAGGACCTGGAGCGCCATGTCGACATTGAGGCCGCGCTGGCCCTGCTGTCGGGCTGGACCGGCGTCGACTTCAGCCGCTATCCGCTGGACGCGACCATCGACTACCTCGACACGCAGGCGGGTCGCACGGCGCTGGCCTCGTTCAGCAGCGCGGACCCGACGCGGCGCTGGACCGTCGGCGAGGCCGCCGCGTTCATCGGGCTGGGCGGGCGGGGACCGGTGTTCGTCGGCGATCCGGCGCAGGTCGCCGATCAACTGCTCGACTGGCAGGCGGCCACCGGCCTCGACGGCTTCAACCTGGCCTATGCGCTGGCGCATGAGACCTTCCGCGATGTCGTCGAGCTGGTGGTGCCGGAGCTGCGCCGGCGCGGGCGCTACCCACCCGAGCACGGGCCCGGTGCCGACGACGCCGACGCGACGGCGCCGACGCTGCGCGCCCGGCTCTTCGATCGCGGAGACCGGCTGCCGGCGAATCACGCGGGGCGGCAGGTCCGGCTCGGTGCGCCGCAGGACGGGCGTCCGACTGCGGGCCACGACACCGCGGGCCACGACACCGCCCGCCACGCCGCTGCCCCCGCTGTCGATGCGGCCGCCGATCTGTCTCTCACTTCCCTGACCATTCCCTTGACGGAGCCTGCCGCATGAGCCGAAGGAACGATTCAAAGCAAGCGCTGCCGCCGACACGGCGCGACGCCCTGGCGCTGGGCGCGGGCCTGGCCGCTGGCCTCGCCGGGCTTACCAGCGTCGGCGCGCGCGCGCAGGGCACCGCGGCGCCGAAGGAGTTGCGGCTCGACTACGCCTACTACTCGCCCACCAGCCTGGTGCTGCGCCGCTTCGGCTGGCTGGAGGAGGACCTGGCCAAGGACGGCACCGCGGTGCGCTGGGTGCTGAGCGCCGGCAGCAACCGCGCGCTGGAGTACCTGAACGCGGGCAGCCTGGACGTCGGCTCCACCGCCGGCCTGGCCGCGCTGCTGGCGCGAGCGAACGGCAATCCGATCCGCACGCCCTATATCTTTTCGCGGCCGGAATGGACGGCACTGGTGGTGCGCGGCGACTCCGGCATCCGGTCCCTCGCCGACCTGAAGGGACGCCGTATCGCGGCGACCAAAGGCACCGACCCCTATCTGTTCCTGCTGCGTGCGCTGCACACCGTCGGCCTCAAGCGCGGCGACATCGAGCATGTCGCCCTCCAGCATGCCGACGGCCGCGCGGCGCTGGAGCAGGGGCGCGTCGACGCCTGGGCCGGGCTGGATCCGCTGATGGCGGCGAGCGAGCTCGACGCCGGCTCGAAGCTGCTGTACCGCAACGTCGGCTTCAACACCTATGGCTTCCTCAACGTGCGCGAGGAGTTCCTGGCCCGGCACCCGCAGACGGTGCGCCGCGTGATCGCCGCGTACGAACGCGCGCGGGCCTGGACGCTGGCGAATCCGTCGGACGCCGCGAAGATCCTGTCGGAGGAGGCCAAGGTCAGCCTGCCGGTGGCATTGCTGCAGGTGAAGCTGCGCAGCGATTTCTCGCGTCCCCAGCCGTCGGACGAGCATCTGAAGGCGCTGCAGGCGGCGGCGCCGATCCTGACGGCGGAGCAGCTGGTCAAGCCGGGCGTGGACCTGAATCGCACGATCGCCGATCTGGTCGACACGCGCTTCGCCACCGGGCTGGTGAAGGCGTGAGCGGGCGCGAGCGGGCCGCGATGAGCGCCGATCCCGACCTGATCGCGCGGGCCGTGGCCTCGCTCGGACCGGTGTTGCCGGAGCAGCCGGCGGCTGCGGCAGTTGCGGCGAATGTTGCGAATGCGGCGGGCGGGACGGATGCGGCCGCCGGCCGGTGGCCGGCCTGGCTGCTCGGCGCCTTGCCGCCCGTGGCGCTGCTGGTGCTGGCCGAGGCCGCGGTGCGGCTCGGCTGGATCGCGCCGCACCTGCTGCCCGCGCCGAGCGATGTCGGCGCCGCGCTGGCGCAGATGGCGCGCGATGGCCAGCTCGTCCCGCATGTGGTCGCCAGCAGCCTGCGCGTGGCTGGCGGCTTCGCACTGGGCGCGGTCCTCGCGGTGCTGCTGGGCGCGCTGGTGGGCCTGTCGGCCACGGCGGCGGCGGTGCTGACGCCGAGCTTCCAGGCCCTGCGCGCGATCCCGTCGCTGGCCTGGGTGCCGCTGCTGCTGCTCTGGCTGGGCATCGACGAGGCGTCCAAGCTCGCGCTGATCGCGATCGGCGCGTTCTTCCCCGTCTACATGGGCGTGTCCGCGGGTTTCCGCGACGTGGACCGCAAGCTGGTCGAGGTCGCCCGGCTGCGCGGGTTCTGCCGCGCGGCGCTGGCGCGGCGCGTGCTGCTGCCCGCGGCGCTGCCGGCGCTGCTGACCGGCCTGCGCAACGGGCTCAGCCTGGCGTGGATGTTCATGGTCGCGGCCGAGCTGATCGCGGCGAGCCGCGGCCTGGGCTACCTGCTGACCGATGGTCGTGAGACGGGGCGGGCCGACCTGGTGCTGGCGGCGATCGTGCTGCTGGCCCTGCTGGGCAAGCTCACGGACAGCCTGATGGCCACGGTGGAACAACGCGCGCTGCACTGGCGCGACAGCTTTGGAGGCCCGGCATGAGCGTGCTCGAAGTGCAGGTGAGGGCGAAGCGATTCGCCGGTGCGGCCAGCGTGGTCGGCTCGGCCGGCAAGGTTCGCGGGAATGGCCAAGGTGGCGGGGCACAGGCCTCGCCGCGCGAAACGCCGGTGCTGTCCGACGTCCGCTTCGCGTTGGCGGCGGGGGAGGTGCTCGCGCTGGTCGGCGCGAGCGGCTGCGGCAAGAGCACGCTGCTGCGCATCGTGGCGGGGCTGGATCCCGATTTCAGCGGCGAGGTCCGGCTCGGTGGGCGGGCGCGGCAGGGGCCGGATCGGGACATCGGGGTCGTCTTCCAGGAACCACGGCTGTTCCCGTGGCTGACCGTGGCGGAGAACGTCGGGTTCGATCTCGGGCAAGGGCATGACGAGGCCTGGGTGAGGCGGCTGCTCGAGGAGGTCGGCTTGGCCGGACTGGAGGACGCGCTGCCGCGCCAGCTGTCCGGCGGCCAGGCACAGCGGGCGGCGATCGCGAGGGCGCTCTACACGCGGCCGCGCGTGCTGCTGCTGGATGAGCCGTTCTCGGCGCTGGATGCGTTCACGCGGATGAAGCTGCAGGACCTTGTGCGGGAGGTGGCGCGGGCTCATGGCACCAGCCTGCTGCTCGTGACGCATGACATCGAGGAGGCGGTGCTGCTCGCCGATCGGGTGCTGGTGCTCGGGGCAGCGCCGGGGCGCATCGTGCGGGAGATTCCCGTCGGGGTGCCGCACCCCCGGGGGCGTGGGAGCGCCGAACTGGGGGCGCTGCGGGGGCAGGTGTTGTCGGCGTTGGCACCACCGGGGTGATCGGCCCTGACCCCCACCGCTCTCCCGCAAGCGGGCGAGGGGCTTCGGTGCGTCGTGCCCGGGCGTCTGGCGATAGCCGTTTTACGCCTATCCATCGGCGTTCTGCTTCGTTCAGGGAATGACGGCCGATTCGCAGAATGACCCGGTCCCTGCTTCATCCCCCGACCGCCATGTCCGTCCTGCTCATCGCCGCCAGTCCCAGTGTCCACTCGCGCTCCGGCGCCTTGCTGAGCGCCGCGGCGCAGCGCCTGCATCACCACGGGCTCCCGACCCGCACCCTCAAGCTGCGCGATCTGCCCGCGCAGGCGCTGCTTCATGCGGACATCGGGGACGCGACCCTGCGCGAGGCGCTCGCCTCGGTCGCCGAGGCGAAGACCATCGTCATCGCGACCCCCATCTACAAGGCGGCCTATAGCGGGCTGCTGAAAGTCTTCCTCGACCTGCTGCCGCAGGACGGCCTGGCCGGCAAGACGGTCTGGACGCTCGCGACGGGCGGCAGCCTCGCCCATCTGCTGGCGCTCGACTACGGCCTGCTGCCGGTGCTGTCCGCGCTCGGGGCCCGCTCGCACATCGATGGCGTCTATGCCAGCGACGCCCAGATCGCCAAGGATGCCGCCGGCGAGTACCGCGTCGGCGATGACATCGCCCGCCGCCTGCTGGTGGGCGCCTCGCAGGTGATCGATCGCGTGCCCGCGCCCGAGCGCGCGGCGCCCGTCGCGCGTCCCGCCCTGGTCCTCTGAACGTCGGCCTTGGCCGGCGCTCTCCAACAACCTTCCACTCCGCGACCTCCTCATGACGCTGTTCCTTGACCGCCGCGCGGCGCTGATCCGCGCCGTCACCTTCTCCGCCGCGCTCGCCGCGACGCTGGGCCTGCATGCCGGCGCCGCGCACGCGCAGGCGCCGGCCAATCCCACCGAGCTCCGCATCGGCTTCCAGAAGTACGGCACGCTGACCGTGCTGAAGGCCAAGGGCGACCTGGAGAAGCGCCTGGCGCCGCTGGGCATCACGGTGAAGTGGACCGAGTTCCCCGCCGGCCCGCAGCTGCTCGAGGGGCTGAACGTCGGTTCCATCGACTTCGGCACCGTCGGCGAGGCGCCGCCGATCTTCGCGCAGGCCGCCGGCGCGGACCTGGTCTATGTCGCCAACCAGCCGCCCGCGCCGGCGGCCGAGGCGCTGGTCGTGCCCAAGGACTCGCCGGTGCGCACGCTGGCCGATCTCAAGGGCCGCAAGGTGGTGCTGAACAAGGGCTCCAACGTCCACTACCTGCTGGTCAAGCTGCTGGAGAAGCAGGGCCTGAAGTACAGCGACATCCAGGTCGTCTACCTGCCGCCGGCCGACGCGCGCGCCGCCTTCGAACGCGGCGCCGTCGACGCCTGGGTGATCTGGGATCCCTTCCTCGCCGCGGCCGAGCGGCAGCTCGGCGCGCGCGTGATCGCCGACGGCAAGGGCGTGGTCGCGAACCACCAGTTCTACCTGGCCGCGCGCGGCTACGCGGAGAAGCATCCGCAGGTGGTGCAGGCGATCGTCGACGAACTGGCGCGGCTGGACCGCTGGTCCGAGGCCAACACCGCCGCCGTGGCGGCCTTGCTCGCGCCGCAGATCGGCCTGGACGTCGCGACCACCGAGCTCGCCGCCGCGCGCTTCGCCTACGGCATCCAGCCGATCACGCCGGCGATCGCCGCCGAGCAGCAGAAGATCGCCGACGCCTTCCATGCGCTGAAGCTGATCCCCAAGCCCATCCGCATCGCCGACGCGCTGCCGAAGTCGGTCCGCACCGCCGCCAAGTGAGCGGCACGACGAGAGAAGGTCCCCCCATGAAGATCCTCTGGTTCATCCCCACGCACGGCGACTCGCGCTACCTCGGCACCTCCAGGGGCGCCCGCGTCGCGGACTTCGACTACTACCGCCAGGTCGCGATCGCGGCCGACAGCCTCGGCTACGAGGGCGTGCTGCTGCCCACCGGCCGCAGCTGCGAGGACAGCTGGATCGTCGCGGCCAGCCTGATCGAGGCGACGCGGCGCCTGAAGTTCCTCGTCGCGCTGCGGCCGGGGCTGGTGCAGCCGGTGCAGTCCGCGCGGATGGCGGCGACGCTGGACCGGCTCTCCGGCGGGCGACTGCTGGTCAACCTGGTCACCGGCGGCGATCCGGACGAACTGGCCGGCGACGGCCTGTTCCTGCCGCATGAAGAGCGCTACGCGCTGTCCACCGAGTTCCTGACCGTGTGGCGCGAGGTGCTGCGCGCCAGTCACGAGGGCGAGGCCGTCGACTTCGACGGCGACCAGCTGCGGGTGAAGGGTGGCAAGCTGCTGTACCCGCCGGTGAGCCGGCCCTATCCGCCGGTGTTCTTCGGCGGCTCGTCGGGACCGGCGATCGAGCTGGCGGCCGAGCAGGTCGACACCTACCTGACCTGGGGCGAGCCGCCAGCTGCCGTCGCCGAGAAGCTGGGCGAAGTGCGCCAGCGCGCGCAGGCCAAGGGGCGCCGCCTTGAGTACGGCATCCGCCTGCATGTCATCGTCCGCGAGACCGAGGAAGAGGCCTGGGCCGCCGCCGGCGACCTGGTGAAGCACCTCGACGAGGACGTGATCGCGGCGGCGCAGGCCAAGTTCGCCGCGATGGATTCGGTGGGGCAGCGCCGCATGGCCGAGCTGCACCAGGGTCGGTTCAACAAGGACGACATCCGCAGCGGGCTGGAGATCTCGCCCAACCTGTGGGCCGGCGTGGGCCTGGTGCGTGGCGGCGCGGGCACGGCGCTGGTCGGCAATCCGCAGCAGGTGGCCGATCGACTGAAGGAATACGCCGCGCTGGGCCTGGAGTACTTCGTGCTCAGCGGCTATCCGCATCTGGAGGAGGCCTACCGCTTCGCCGAGCTGGTGTTCCCGCTGCTGCCGCTGGCGCTGCGCGAGAAGCTCAGCGCGCCCAAGCTGACCGGCCCCTTCGGCGAGATCGTCGCCAACAGCTACGTCCCCGGTCCGGCCAAGCTGGCCGCCGCGAGCTGACATGGGGGCGGCCGTGATCGAGGCGCCACGCGCGCCGGGCAGGGTGGGTGCCGCGATCGGAGACAGCGCCGGCGGGCGGGCAGCGCCACGCCAACCGCAGGCGTGGCGGGCCGCGTCCGCCGCGGCGCTCAGGCGATTGCTCCCGTGGCTGGTGCCGCTGGCGGTGCTGGCGCTCTGGCAACTGAGCGCGCAGGCGGGCTGGCTGTCGACGCGGGTGCTGCCGGCGCCTTCGGCGGTGGCGCGGGCGGCGTGGGAGCTGGCGCTGTCGGGCGAGCTCTGGCGGCACCTGGTGGTGAGCACCGGCCGGGCCTTCCTCGGCTTCGCGATCGGGGGCGGCCTGGGGCTGCTGCTGGGCCTGCTGACCGGCTCGCAGCGCTGGGCCGAGACGGCGCTGGACACGACGCTCCAGATGCTGCGCAACATCCCGCCGCTGGCGCTGATCCCGCTGGTGATCCTGTGGTTCGGCATCGACGAGACGGCCAAGCTGTTCCTGGTGGCGCTGGGCGTGTTCTTCCCGGTCTACCTGAACACCTTCCACGGCATCCGTGGCGTGGACCGCGACCTGATCGAGATGGCGCGCTCCTACGGCCTGCGCGGCGGGGCGCTGTACCGGCGGGTGATCCTGCCGGGGGCGACGGCCTCCATCCTCGTGGGGCTGCGCTTCTCGCTGGGGCTGATGTGGGTGCTGCTGATCGTGGCCGAGACCATTTCGGCGCAGAGCGGCATCGGCTACATGACGATGAACGCGCGCGAGTTCCTGCAGACGGACGTGGTGCTGGTGGGCATCCTGATCTACGCGCTGCTGGGCAAGCTGGCCGACGTCGCGGCTCAGGCGCTGGAGCGCGCCTGGCTGCGCTGGCATCCGGGCTATCAGACATGACGGGCAAGACATGATGAGCGTCACCGAGATCGACATCCTGGCCGATGCGCAGGACTCCCAGCCCGCGGCGCTGCCGGCCGAGGCGGACGCGCCGCTGCCGCCGCTTGCGCGCCGCAACCTGGCCGGGCCGCGCGACGCCGCGGCCGGTGGCGAGGCGGTGACGCTGGCGGGCCTGGGCAAGTCCTTCGGCGAGCGCCAGGTCTTGCGCGGCGTGGACCTGCGGGTCGAGGCCGGCGAGTTCGTCGCGGTCATCGGCCGCAGCGGCTGCGGCAAGAGCACGCTGCTGCGGCTGCTCGCCGGGCTCGATCAGCCGAGCGCGGGGACGCTCGCGGCCGGCGAGGCGTCGGCCACGCGCTTCATGTTCCAGGAGGCGCGGCTGCTGCCGTGGGCCAAGGTGGTCGACAACGTCGCCCTCGGCCTGGAAGGCGAGGACGCCCGCGAGCGCGCGCTGAAGGCGCTCGCGCAGGTGGGCCTGGCCGACCGCGCCGGCGAATGGCCGGCCCGGCTGTCCGGCGGTCAACGCCAGCGCGTGGCGCTGGCCCGGGCGCTGGTGCACGCGCCGAAGCTGCTGCTGCTGGACGAGCCGCTGGGCGCGCTGGATGCGCTGACCCGCATCGACATGCAGCGGCTGATCGAGTCGCTGTGGACGCGGCACGGCTTCACCGCGCTGCTGGTGACGCACGACGTGGCCGAGGCGGTCGCGCTGGCGGACCGGGTGCTGCTGATCGAGGACGGCCGGCTGGCGCTGGACCTGCGCATCGACCTGCCGCGACCGCGCCGTCGCGATGCGGCCTTCGCGGCGCTGGAGCAGCGGCTGCTCGATCGCGTGCTGAGCGCGCCGGACCGCGAGCCCGAGACACCGCCCGACCACGCGGCGGTGCCGGTGCCCGCGCCGATGTTGCGCTGGGCGGTGTAGGGTGCCGCGCGCATCACCGCCGTAGAGTTCCACGAGGCTTCCCTGAAGCGATTCGGAGCGAGGGTCCGCGAACACATGACAGCGCGGCGGGGACCGGGCAAGGCGGCGGGGCAGGGTGAGGCGGCGGGGCAGGGTGAGGCGGTCCCCGCGCTGGAGGCTTGAGGCCCGTTCAGTCCTTGGGTACCCTGGCCCGATGACACTGCCGCTGCCCATCGCCACGCCACTGCCCAACGCGGAGTGGCCCTACCTCGAGATCCTCCTGCGCCTGGCGCTGGCCCTGTCGCTGGGCCTGCTGCTGGGCCTGGAGCGGGAGCGGCGCGGCAAGGAGGCCGGGCTGCGGACCTTCGGCTTCA
Organism: Mitsuaria sp. BK041; assembly: GCF_014193085.1. NCBI lineage: Bacteria > Pseudomonadati > Pseudomonadota > Betaproteobacteria > Burkholderiales > Sphaerotilaceae > Roseateles > Mitsuaria sp. BK041. Next base: position 1,589,455 of record NZ_JACHYT010000001.1, read on the forward strand.
TCGCCTTGCTCGGCGCGCTGGGCGGCTCGCTGGGCGAGCATTACGCGCTGCTGAGCCTGATCCTGGCCGCCGGCCTGGCGATCCCGCTGAACGTGCACACGATGCGCGGCGGCCATGGGCCGGAGCTGACGACCTCCGCCGCGATGCTGGTGACCTGCATGGCGGGCGTGCTGTGCGGGCTCGGCCACACGGTGACGCCGGCGGCGGTGATGGTGAGCACCACCGCGCTGCTGGCCTGGAAGGAGCGGCTCTCGGGCCTGTCGATGGGCCTGACCGAGGGCGAGGTGCGCTCGGCCCTGCTGCTCGCGATCCTGGCCATCGTCATCTACCCGGCGCTGCCGGCCGGCGCGGTCGGTCCGTGGCGGCTGATCGAGCCGCGCGCCGCCTGGGTCACCGTGATCCTGATCGCCAGCATCGGCTTCGTGAACTACATCCTGTGGAAGATGTATGGCTCCAAGGGCGCGGAGCTGTCGGCCTTCTTCGGCGGCCTGGTCAACAGCAACTTCACCGTCGTCGAGATGGCCACGCGGGTCCGCGAGACGGCTGGCCGCTTCGCCGAAGGCGCGTACCGCGCGGTGCTGGTGGCGGTGGCCGCGATGGTGCTGCGCAACGCGGTGCTGCTGCTGATCCTCACGCCGCTGGCCTTCGTCAACGCGGCGGCGGCCTTCGGGATGATGGTGCTGTCGGCGGCGGGCTTCGTGGTGCTGAGCCTGCTGCAGCGCAACGGCACGCCGACCGAGGATGTCTCGGACATCAAGCTGGAGCTGCCGTTCTCGCTGCCGGTGGCGCTGCGCTACGGGCTGCTGTTCCTGGCGCTGCACATCGTGGGCCGGCTGATGCAGCGCGAGTTCGGCGAGGCCGGCTTCTATGCGGTCACCGTCATCGGCGGGCTGCTGTCCAGCGCCAGCGCGGTGGCCGCCGCGGCGAGCATGGCGGCGCAGGGCGCGATCGGCTTCGACGTCGCGGCCAACGGCGCGGTGCTGGCATCGCTCACCAGCCTGGTGTTCAGCCTGTCCTTCATCGTGCGCACCGGGCATCGGCCCCTGATCGCGCGCCTGGCGATCGCGATGGTGGGCATCGCGCTGGCGGGCGGACTGGGCCTGCTGCTGCGCGAGCTGGTCAAGCCGCTGGTCGAGGCCTTGCTGCCCTACGCCAACGGCAACGGACCCTGAGCAGGGCGGGCCTTATCGGCCGCGTCTTCCGTGGACCGGGCCCGCCCGGTCTTCAATTCCCGAAAGCCCGGCGCAGGCGCTCGCCTGCAAAGGTCTGCGCGTTGCGCGCCTTCTCCACGACCGCGGCGGCGCCGAAGAACTCGTGGGTCACGCCTTCATAGTCGCGGCGCTCGACCAGGACATCGGCCCGCTTGAGCGCGTCCTCCATCTTCGCGCTGTCGGATCGCAGTGGATCCACCCGGGCGCTGATCAGCGTCACCGGCGGCAGGCCAGCGAGCCGGGCGTCGATCAGGTTCAGGCGCCAGTCCTTGAGCTGCGCCTTGTCCTCCAGGAGCTGGTCCAGGAACCACTGGACCATCGCCCGGTTGAGCGGCTGCGCGAGCGCGTTCTCCAGGTAGGACTCGGTGTTGAGGCTGCTCTGCGTCAGCGGATAGATGGCCAGCACATGAGCGGGCTTTTGCAGGCCGGCGTCGCGCGCGGCGATCGCGGTGGCGAGCGCGAGGTTGCCGCCGGCGCTCTCGCCGGCCAGCGCGACGCGGCTGGTGTCGCCCTTGCGATTGGCTGCGTTGGCCAGCGTCCAGCGGTAGGCGGCCAGCGCGTCGTCCCAGGCGGCGGGGAACCGGGCCTCCGGCGCGCGGCGGTAATCGACGGAGATGACCAGCGCCTGGGCCTGCTGCGCGATGGCGCGCGCGCTGGCGTCGTAGACCTGCTTGTCGGCGAGGACCCAGCCACCGCCGTGGAAATAGACGACGACCGGGAAGGGCCCGGGCCCGGCCGGCGTGTAGAAGCGCGCCGGCAGCGGACCGGCCGCGCCCTGCACGGTGGCGTCGACGCTGGTGATGCCGGGCGCCAGCTGCGCGGGATCGGTGCTGCGCTGGTTCTGGCGCAGCAGCGCCTGGACCGCATCCGCCACGGTCGGATTCGCGCGGGCGGCGCGGACGTCGAGCTTCTCGATCGCCTTGGGCTTCAGCCCTTCATGCGCCTTCAGCAGCGCCAGCATGTCGCCATCCAGCCGGATCTTGCCCAGGCCCTTGGCGATGGCGGTGCTGACCTTGCCGGGCCGCTCATTGCCAGTGCCCTTGCCGGCGTCGTCATCGGCGCGGGCGGGGGACAGCGCCGTCAGCAGCAGCGCAATCGCGCCGATGGCCCCGACCCTGACGGTGAAGTGCGAGGTGGCAGACATGACAGGCTCCTGGTCGATGAGGCGGCATCCGCTCGGATGCCTGGACAGAGGCGGCATCGTTCCGGCGGCGGTTCAGCGCCGCGCCTTCGCCTCCAGCACGAAATACGCGATCGCCGCGACCGCCAGCGGCGCGAGGTAGTACAGCGCGCGGTAGGCGATCAGCGCCGCCAGCACCTGGCCGTCGCCGAGCGTGGGTCCGAGGAAGGCGACGAACACGCCTTCCAGCACGCCCAGCCCGGCCGGCACATGGGTGATGACGCCGGCCACCGCCGCGACGAGCAGCACCGCCAGGGTGTGGCCGTAGTCCACGTCCTGCTGCAACAGCACCCACAGCACCGCGCCGATGGTCAGCCAGTTGGCGGAGGCGATCAGCAGCTGCATCAGCGCGATGCGCAGGCTGGGGACGAAGAAGTGGTGGCCGCGCAAGCGGAACTCGCGGCGCGGCGAGAAGGCGCACAAGGCCAGGTAGCCCAGCACGACGGCCCACATCAGCGCGCCCAGCCCGCGCAGCGCGGCTGCGCCGATGCGCCAGTCCGCCGGCGGGGCCAGCCAGCCGAAGAGAAACAGGCCGCCCGCCAGCAGGCCATAACCGAGCCAGTTGGAGGCCATGCTGAGCGCCAGGACCTTGGCCGGGACGGGATGCCTCAAGCCCTCGCGGGCATAGAGCCGCAGCCGCATCGCGACGCCGCCGACCAGCGAGCCCAGGTTGAGATTGAACGCATAGCTGATGAAGGTGATCAGCATGACGCGCCGCGCCGGCACCGGGTGCCGCGTCCAGCGCTTGCCGATCAGGTCGTAGCCGCTGTAGATCAGGTGGCTGAGCGCGCACAGCGCGCCGCCCGCGGCCAGCACGCCCACAGGCAGCTGCCGCAGCGCGTCGCCGACCTCGTGCCAGTCGATCTGGCGCGCCGCCCAGGCCAGCAGCGCCACGACGGCGATCGCGAAGGCGGCGCTGAGCCAGCGCCCCCAGCCGCGCCAGCCGCCCAGGCCGCGCCAGCGCCGGCGCGCCGGCGCCGCGTGGCCGCGGCCGTTCCGGCTCACTCCGCGGTTTCCTTGCTCAACTGCTTCGTGGCGTGCCATTGCCAGGCCTCGATCGCCGGTGTCTGCGGCGCGCTGACCACCACCGGCGTTTCCGCCACCGGCAACAGCGGCTGCGTCTGTCGCGGCAGCCGCGCCAGCCAGCGCGGGAAATGCCGCATCACGTGAAAGACCAGCGCGCCCATGCCCAGTCGCCACCACCAACGGTGCGCGTTGGTCTCCTCCAGCTTCAGCAGCCGGCAGTGGCTGCGCATCAGCGGCTGCAGCTTGTCGCGCAGCGCGCGGTTGAACTCGCGGTCCTCGACGATGAGGTTGGCCTCCAGGTTCAGCGACAGGCTCAGCGGATCCAGGTTGCTGGAACCCACCGTCGCCCAGGCGCCGTCCACCAGCGCGACCTTGCCGTGCATCGGCCGCTCGCAGTACTCGTGGATGTGGACGCCGGCGCGCATCAGCTGGTCGTAGACCATGCGCGCGGCCCAGCGCGCCCAGGGGATGTCGGGCTGTCCCTGCAGGACCAGGTGGACCGCCACGCCGCGCCGCGCCGCGCGCTGCATGCTCCGCAGCAGCAGGAAGCCGGGGAAGAAATAGGCGTTGGCGATGATCACCTCGTGCCGCGCCGCATGCAGGGCCATGCGGTACATGCGCTCGATGTCGTCGCGATGGCGATGGTTGTCGCGGGTGACGACGACCGCCTTGGCCGGGCCCGCGCGCGCGGCGCGGTCTCCGGGCGTAGCTGACGACATCGCGCGCGGCTCGCGGGCCCGGCCGGGCCACCAGCGTCGCTGCGCGGCGGGGCCGGCCGACGGCGCCGTCGTCGTCTCCGTTGTTGCAGTCTTCGTCGTCGTCGTGCCGAGGATCTCGAGCGTCGCGCGGCGCAGCTGCGTCACCACCGGGCCGTGGACGCGCACCGCGTAGTCCTGCTTGGCCTCGGGACCGAAATCGATCAGGTGGTCGGCCGAGAAATTGATGCCGCCGATGAAGCCGGTCGTCCCATCGACGACGACGATCTTGCGATGCAGCCGCCGGAACGGCTTCAGGCGGCGCGACAAGCGCGGTGGCGGATCGAAGACGTGCAGCCGCACGCCGGCCTCGGTGAGGCCGCGGACGAAGCCTTCGGACAGCTCCGGCGACCCGAAGCCGTCCACCGTCATGTCCACGCGCACGCCGCGCCGGGCGGCGGCGATCAGCACCTCGCGCAAGGCCAGGCCGACCTTGTCCTCGAACAGGATGAAGGTCTCGATCAGCACTTCCTCGCGGGCCGACTCGATCGCGGCGAAAACGGCGGGGAAGTACTCCTCGCCGTTCTCGAGCAGCTCGATGCGGTTGCCCTCGGTCCAGTCCGGACGCTTCATAGGCGGATCTCCGCGGCCAGCGGCGCATGGTCCGACAGGTGCGACCAGGGCCGGCGCGGCAGCACGATCGGATGCTGCACCGAGGCGCCGCGCACGTAGATGCGGTCCAGCGGCAGCAGCGGGAAGCGCGCCGGGAAGGTGCGCGCGGCCGCGCCGTAGGACTTCACGAAGACCTCGGCCAGTCCCGCGCAGCGGCTCAGCATGCGGTGGGCGCGCTGGCGCCAGTCGTTGAAGTCGCCGGCCACGACCACCGGGTCTTCCGGCGGCAGGCTGTCGATCAGCTGGCACAGGCGCTCGACCTGGCGCTGGCGATGCGACTCGCGCAGGCCCAGGTGGACGCAGATCGCATGCAGCTGGCGGCCGCCTTCCAGCTTGAGCACGCTGTGCAGCAGGCCCCGGCGCTCTGGCCCTTCCACCGACACGTCATGGTTGGTGTGATGGGTGATGGCGAACTTCGACAGCAGGGCATTGCCGTGATGCCCCTGCGGATAGACCGCGTTGCGGCCGTAGGCGAAGTCGCTCCAGAGGCTGTCGGCCAGGAACTCGTAGTGGGGCGCCTGGGGCCAGGTCGGGACACGGGCCGCGTGCAGTTCATGCTCGCCGAGCACTTCCTGCAGGAAGACGACGTCGGCGGACACGGCCCGCACCGCTTCCCGCAACTCGTGCAGGATGAAGCGGCGGTTGAAGAAACCGAAACCCTTGTGGAGATTGACGGTGAGGACGGTGAACTTCATGGCCTGCCCAGCGGCAAGCCCTGTGCCCGTCAGGGTTTACTGGTCGTCAGACTGCAGCACCATGGGGCCCACGCACAGGACCCCGAAGGTGAGCGCGAAGGCGCCCACCAGAATCGCGCCGATCAGTTCAAGCATGGGGTGCTCCTGTTGGCGGTTGGCCGCAGCTCGCGGCGGGCTCCCGGCTCGGAGCGCGAGGCTCGCGGAGGCCGGGTGGGAGCGGCCAATACTAGACCCCTCGCGGCCGTCGTCGCAATCGCGCGGCGCGGAGTCCCACCGCTGATTCAGGGGATTCCCCGGGCCCGGTTGCGCAACGCTGCACGCCGTGCTCAGGAACGCGCGGCGCTGATGACGACGCTCGCGCTGGCGAAGTGCCGCTTCAAGTCTTTCGTTCAAGTCATTGAACAGGCATGGCTTTTGCCGCCCGCCCGGGCAGGTGTCGATGCGCCTGGGGGTGCGGCGACGCTGTGGCGTGCGCGCGCAGGGCGGCGGTGCGACTTCCGCTGGCCCCCACGCCCCAAGCCCCGGATGACGTCGGGGTCATCGCACGGCGGCCGACGGCTCGCGACGCAAGACCCGGCCTAAACTCGTCGGGCGTTCGGCGACAGGTCACATCAGGGAGACGACAGATGACCGAAGAGACCGCGCAGCCCGTCGTCCTGTTCGTGGACGACGAGCCGTCGATCCTCAGCGCATTGCGCCGGCTGGTCCGGCCCCAGGGCTATCGCGTGCTGCTCGCGTCCGGCGGGGCGGCCGGGCTGGAGATCCTCGCCCAGGAACCCGTCGATGTCGTGGTGTCGGACATGCGCATGCCGGAGATGGACGGCGCGATGTTCCTCGAGCAGGTGCGGGAGCGCTGGCCCTCGGTGGGCCGCATCCTGCTGACCGGTTATGCCGACATCCAGGCCACGGTCGCGGCCGTCAACCGCGGCCAGATCCAGCGCCACATCGCCAAGCCCTGGGACGACCGCGAGCTGCTCCTGGCGATCGACGACGCGCTGGCGCGCCGCCGGCTCGAACTCGAGAATCGCGCGCTGCTGCAGCTGACCAAGACCCAGAACGCCGAGCTGCAGTCGCTCAACGCCGACCTCTCGCAGCGGGTGCGCGCCCGCACGCAGGAGATCGAGCAGGTCAACGCGATGCTGGAGAAATCCTTCGAGCAGGTGAAGGAGAACTTCCTGCTCTCCATCCAGGTCTTCTCGGGCCTGCTGGAGCTGCGCGAGGGCGGGCTGGCGGGCTACTCGCGCCAGGTCGCCGACCTGGCGCGGCGCACGGCGCGCCGCATGGGCCTGGGACCGCGGGTGGAGGAAGACGTCCACAGCGCCGGCCTGCTGCACGAGATCGGCAAGATCGGCTTCCCCGACGCGCTGCTGCGCAAGCCGGTGTCGACGATGAACGCCGAGGAGATCGCGCGCTACCGCCGCCACACGCTCAACGGCGAGGCCGCGCTGCTGCCGCTGGGCCAGCTGCAGCATGTGGCGCGACTGGTGCGCTCGCAGCATGAGCGCATCGACGGCAAGGGCTTCCCCGACGGCCTGTCGGGCAACGCGGTGGGTCTGGCCTCGCAGGCGCTGAGCGTGGCCAGCGACTACTGCGCCGCGCAGTCGGGCCGCATGGCCGAGCAGCACTTCTCCCCGGCGCAGGCGCTGCAGCTGATCCGCGGCGGCGCGGGCACGCGCTACGAGCAAGAGATCGTCGAGGCCTTCGAGCTCGCCCTGACCGACGAGCCCGAGGACAAGCCGCGCGACCGCCAGGTCAGCCCGCAGGACGTGGAGCCCGGCATGGTGCTCGCGCGCGACCTGCTGACGCCCAAGGGCACGCTGCTGCTGGCGGCGGGGCATGTCTTCGACGCGCGCCTGGTGCGTCAGATCCGCGAGTTCGCCGGCCGCGAGGGGGTGCGGCTCGCGCTCTACATCCGGCTGCCGGATGAGGACGCCGGGCCGGTGCGCGCGCGGCCGGCCGCCGCGCCGAGCGCGCCGACCGCACCGAATGCGCCTACAGCGCCGACCGCCCCGACCGTCCCGCAAGGAGCCTCCCATGGCTGAACGCATCCTGATCGTGGACGACGAGCCCGGCATCCTCCATGCGCTGCAGCGGCTGCTGCGCCATGGCCTGAGCGCGCCCGACGGCAGCCGCTACCAGGTCGACGAATGCGCCAACGGCGCGCTGGCGCTGGAGCAGGCGCGGCGCCAGGTCTACGCGCTGGCGATCTCCGACTACCGCATGCCCGAGATGAACGGCGTGGACTTCCTGACGGCGCTGCGCACGCTGCAGCCCGACTGCGAGCGCATCATCCTGTCGGGCTACGCCGACCTGAACGCGCTGGTGCGGGCCGTCAACGAGGCCGCCATCGCGCGCTTCATCGCCAAGCCCTGGGCCGACTTCGAACTGCTCAGCGCGGTGCGGCAGGTGCTGCAGGTCCGCGACCTGGTCATCGAGAACCGCCGCCTGGCCGACCTGGTCCGCACCCAGCAGGGCCAGATCAGCGCGCAGGAGGCGGAGCTGCGCCGGCTCGAGCGCCTGGAGCCCGGCATCACCCATGTCAACTGGGCCGACGACGGATCCTTCATCCTGGAGGATCCGGGCGACGTGAAGCTATGAGCGCCGCCATCCCCGCGTCGATGCCTGCGCCGATGGCAGCGCCGCTCGCCGAGCCGGCGGCGGCCGGCGAGCTGCCGGCCGACTTCTCTGCCGAGCTGGCGGCCGCCTGGGAGGCGGTGACCACGCCGGTGCTCGTGCATGACCTGGCGGGCATCGTCCACGCCAACGCGGCGATGCTGCGGCTGCTGGGCTACGACGCGGCCGCGATGGCGGCGATGCCGTTCGAGGGCTGGGCCGCGCCCGAGCAGCGCGAGGCGCTGCGCCACTACGGCCTGCAGGCCATCGCGCAGGACGATCCACCGCCGGCCATCGAGATCGAGGCGTTGACGGCGAGCGGCTCGACGCGGTCGCTGGAGCTGACCGCGCGACCGGTCAGTCTGCGCGGACGCCGGCTCAACGTGATGACGGTGCAGGACCTGAGCGACATGCGCCATGTGCAGACCAGCCTGCTCGACGTGGGGCGCGTGCTGCACCAGATCATCGAGAACAGTCCGGTCGCCAGCTTCGTGCTCGACGCCGAGCACCGGGTCACGCACTGGAACGCCGCCTGCGCCAAGCTCACCGGCCGCGACCGCTTCGACATGCTGGGGCGGCAGGACGCCTGGTCGGCCTTCTATCCGGACGAGCGCCCGCTGCTGGCCGACCTGATCATCGCCGGCACCATCGAGGCGGAGGGCGTCCCGCTGTACGAGGGCCGCTGCCGCCGCTCGGAGACCGTGGACGACGCCTATGAGGTCGAGTCCTTCTTCCCGCAGATGGACGGCGGCGGGCGCTGGCTGTTCTTCACCGCCGCGCCGCTGCGGGATGCGCATGGCAGCGTCATCGGCGCGATCGAGACGCTGCAGGACGTCACCCAGCGGCGCCGCGCCGAGGAGGAACTGCGCCGCCATCGCGCCGAGCTCGAGGAGCTGGTCAGCGAGCGCACCGCCGAGCTGCTGCTCACGCACCATGAGTTGGAGGCCTTCCTGGAGAACGCGTCGGTGGGCATCGTCACCACGCTCAACCAGCGCATCGTGCGCGGCAACCGCAAGTTCAACGAGATGTTCGAGCTCGACGGCGCCTCGCCCAGCGGCATCCCGACGCGTTCCTTCTTCGCCAGCGACGAGGACTTCCAGTCGCTGGCGTCGATCGCCTATCCGGTGCTCACCCGCGGCGAGTCGCTGCAGCACGAGATGCCCATGGTCTCCGCGCGCGGCCGGCCGCTGTGGATCCAGATGATCGCCTACGTGGCCAATCCGCATGACCGCCTGGCCCAGACCTGGTGGTTGCTGCAGGACCGCAGCGAGGTGCGGCGCGTGCAGCGCGAGCTTGAGGAAAACTACCAGCGCATCAAGTCGACCAACACCCGCCTGGAAGAGGCGCAGAACCAGCTGCTGCAGTCCGAGAAGATGGCCTCCATCGGCCAGCTCGCGGCCGGCGTGGCGCATGAGATCAACAACCCCATCGGCTTCGTCAGCTCCAACATGAGCACGCTGCGCGGCTACGTGGAGCCGCTGTTCGAGCTGCTCGACACGATGCAGGCGCAGGCGCCCGGCACGCTGCCCGAGGCCGTCGACCGCGCGCTGCGCGAGCTGGACCGGCGCATCGACCTGGCCTTCGTCAAGGAGGACCTGCCGCAGCTGCTCGACGAGAGCGACGACGGCCTGGTGCGGGTCAAGAAGATCGTGCACGACCTCAAGGACTTCTCGCGCGTGGACCATGCCGAGTGGCAGGACGCCGACCTCAACGCGGGCCTCGAGTCGACGCTCAACGTCGTGATGAACGAGGTCAAGTACAAGGCCGACGTGAAGAAGGACTACGGCCAGCTGCCGCCGGTGCGCTGCATCGCGGCGCAACTGAACCAGGTCTTCATGAACCTGATCGTCAACGCGGCCCATGCCATCCCGCAGCGCGGCGAGATCCGCCTGCGCACGCGGGCCGAGGGCGATTGGGTCCGCGTCGAGGTGCAGGACACCGGCACCGGCATGAGCGAGGAGGTGCGGCGCCGCATCTTCGAGCCCTTCTTCACGACCAAGCCGGTGGGCAAGGGCACCGGGCTGGGGCTGTCGCTGTCCTACTCCATCGTGCAGAAGCATGCGGGGCGGATCGAGGTGCGCAGCGTGCCCGGCGAAGGCACGACCTTCGAGGTCTGGATTCCCGTCAAGCCACCGGAAGACGTGGCCGCGCCGACGTGACCGGCGCGCGGCCTACCTGCATTGCGAGCCGTCCAACGGCTACCAGACCGCCTACGTCCGGCTGCTGGCCCGCTCCGTGAAGTAAGGCGCCCGAGCGCCTGTCGCGGCCGTGTGCCCTCGGGCCGTGGCCGCGTGCCTCGTCGTGGCGAGGCGCTCGAGCGCCTCGGGCGCTCAGGGCTTCTGTTTCCAGAGCTGGTTGCTGGCGCCCTGGTAGCGGCTGGTCTTGAGGGCGCTGCCCGCCGTGCCGGTGCCATCCACCGCCTGGTCGGGCGCGGTGCGCAGCGTGAAGCGGCCACTCGCGGCGTCGAAGCTGAAGCGCTGGTTGGCGCTGCCGGTGCACTGCGCCACCACGAGGGCGGCGCCGTCGGCATAGCCGCCGCCGTTGTCCAGGCAGAAGTGCGGGTCGAGCATGCTGCGCACCAGGCCCGTGGTGGCGTCGTAGTTCCAGGTCTGGCTGACGCTGCCGCTGCAGCTGGACTGCAGCACGGCGTTGCCGTCCGCGGCCCGCGACTGGTTCAGGTCCATGCACAGGCCCGACTGGACGTTCACCAGGCGCGTGGCCGCGGCCTTGGCGCCGGTGTTCGAGACCACCGGCGCGTATACCGCGCCCAGCTTGTCCACCTCATCGCCATCGCGGCCATGGAAGCCGACGATGGCCCAGCCCGACGGCGCGGTGAAGGTCGTGCAGCTGCCGCTCGTGCTGCCACCGGCCAGCGTGCGGTGCGCGCTGGTGGTGAAGGCGGCCGAGAAGATGCGGGTCTGGCCCTTGTACTGATCGGCGCACAGGCTGGCCGAGGTCAGCACCTCGCCATCGGCCAGCGTGAGCGCCTGCTCGTTGCCGCCGGTGCCGCCGTGTCCGAGCGGGAAGCCGTTGGACAGCACCACCTCGACCCGGTCCACGCGGCTGCCGCTGCGGATCTTGAGCTGGCGCACCGCCGGGCTGGCGGGCAGCAGGTTCACGTCGTTGAAGCTGGTGCCGTGCGGGCCGCCGACGGTGTCGCTCAGGCGGCGGTTGTCGGCGGTGCTCCACTTCCACTGCGTGGAGACCGGACGATGGTCCGACAGCTCGGTGCCGTTCGCGTCCACAGCATCGGTGCGTACCGCGTAGCCGGACGGCGTGAGCGTGATCAGGCCATTGCCGCGGAACAGCACCTTGTCCACGACCTCGCAGCTGGCGCTGGTGACGGCCGGCTCGCACAGGAGCGCGTCGCCCACCGGCGGCACGCTGCCACCACGCACGCCCTGGATCCAGGCGTCGGTGAAGCCATGGCGCAGGAACTGGCCCATGTTGTCGCCACCGCGCGTGTAGCGGGTGTTGGTGTCGCCGAAGACGATCACCGCGTTGCCGGCCGATTCCGACTCGATGTAGGCGAGCATCTGCTCGACGTTCTTGCGGCGCGCGGCCAGGTCCGCGGTCTCCACCTGGGCCTGCGCGTGCAGGTTGTAGATGTCGACGTAGACGCCTTCGGCCAGGCGCGTGCGCGCCATCGTGAAGCCCTTGGGCGTGAGGCAGTCGACGCCGTTGCAATCGCTCCAGCGCACGCGCGCCAGATCGTCGAACGGGAAGCGGCTCATCGTGTTGAGGCCGCTGCCGACGCCGGCGCCGCCGCTGGTCGGGGTGCGGAAGGCGTGGTCGTCGCAGGCGTCGTACAGGTCGGCGTGGTAGTTGAAGTCCTCTTCCACGTTGACGATGTCGAAGGCCTTGACGTAGCAGCTGATCTTCCTGGTCGCGGTGGCGCGGTCGCCCGCCGCGCTGGAGGCGCCCTGGGGCAGGCCCGCGACGTTGTAGGCGAGGGTGCTGAAGCTGCCGCTGGCGGCGAAGGCGCCGCCGCAGGCGAGCAGCGAGGCGAGGGCGAGGGGAAGCAGACGAAGGTGCATGGGGAGTCCTTGGTGGATGCTCGGAAAGCCGGCGCATCTTCTTCACGCCAGGTGACGCCCCAGTGGCGGAATCCTCTCCAGGACATCACCGATGCCCGCCGCGTCGCCATGTGGGCAGAGTGGCGGGTCCCTGGCTCAGCGGTCCAGGCGCGAGGCCTTGGCGATGCCCGCCAGGGCGCATTGCTCGTCCAGTTGGCCGCCGGGGGCGCCCCCCACGCCCACGGCGCCGATGACCTCGTCGCCCACCTTCACGGGCACGCCGCCGCCCAGCAGCAGGAAGCCGGGGATGTGCGCGAGGTTCGCTGCCGCGGGGACCCGTTGCGCGCGCTCCATCATCGTCAGCGTGTTTTCCCGGGCCGACGCCGCGGTGTAGGCCTTCAGGCGGCTGGAATCGATCGTGTGAGGGCCGCTGCCGTCGGCGCGCTGGACGGCGCGCACGGTGCCCGCGCGGTCCACCACCGTGGCGCTCACGGCATAGCCGTTGGCGCTGCAGGTGGCCACGGCCTGCGCCGCGATCTGCGTCGCGAGCTCCAGCGACATGTCCTTGCGATCGCGCAGGCCTTCGGCATGGGCGGCGCCGACGGCGATCAGCGACAGGGTGACGGCGACTTTGGCGAGGGAATGCTGCATATGTTTTCCGGTAACGACCTTCTGCGGTGGGGGCCGGCACCACCCGTTGTGGCGCCGTGAGCGGACTGTAGAAAGGCCGCCTCTTCCCGCCCATTCGGTCGGCCACGCGCGCGCCTCCGTACAACTACGCAGTGCGCGACGGCGGCCGCCCCCGGCCCCAGAATGCCGGCCATGATCGGAACTGGACGCGGTGGTCCCGCAAGGCTTGGTGTGGCGGCCCTGCTCGTGTGGATGGTGGTGGCGTGCGCGGGCGCGGCCTTCCTCGCCCATGCGCGCCTGCAGGAACTGCGGGCCGATTTCGAGACCGACGGGCGGATCGCACACCGCCGGATCAGCCAGCGGGTGGTCCAGTACGACGCGGTGATGGCCACGCTGACCCTGTTGCAGCCCACGGCCGTCGAAGGCGGGGCGCCGGTCACGCGCCTCGCGTCGGTGTATCCGCAGATCCTGACCGTCCTGCAGCGGACCGCCGCCGGTGCCTGGCCCGCCCTGCTGGCGGCCCCGCTGGCGGCCGCGGAGGCGGCTTCGCGCGCGTCGGGCCGGCCCGAGATGGCCTTGGCCGATCTGCGCTCGGGCCGTTATTACCTGGTGATGGCGGGGTCCCCGGCGAGCTACGCGCTGCAGATCGACCTGAAGGCCACGGTGCCCTATGACGAGTGGCCCATGGATGTCGCCTCCAGCCCGGTCCGCGTCACGCTGGAACTGGGGGACGCGGCCTTCGTGGTGCAGCCGGGCCGCCCTCGGCAGGCCAGCGTGGGATGGACCTACGACTTCCACAAGCGCCTCATGGTGCGGAGCCAGCCCCTGGACGTCGTGGCCCACCGCACGGTTGAACTGCGCGAGCTGCCCTGGCTGGCCATCCTGGCCTGGTGCGCGCTGACGGCGGGCGTGGGGGCCGGCGGCCTGGCCGCATGGCGCCAACGCGCATCGCGTCGGCGGATGGAGGAGCTGCTGCGCCTGGGCCAGGTCGCCCGCCTCAATGCGCTGGGCGAGCTGGCGGCGGGGATGGCGCATGAGCTGAACCAGCCGCTGACGGCGCTGCTGTCCAGCACGCAGGCGGCGAAACGGCTGCTGGTCGAAGATCCGCCCGAACTCGACGCCGCCCGGACCGCCATGGTCCGCGCCGTGGAGCAGGCCCATCGCGCCTCGGCGGTGGTGGGGCGGCTGCGCCGGCTGGTGGAACGCCCGGACCTGGCGGCCGACGTGCAGCCCTTGTCGCTGGCCGCCGCCACGCAGGACGTGCTGCGCCTGCTCGAGCCCGACCTGGCGGAGCGCCGGATCGCGACCACGGTCTCCACCGACCCCGGGCTGCCTTCGGTGCTCGCGGAGCCGATCTCGCTGCAGCAGATCATCCACAACCTGCTGATGAACGCGCTGCAGGCGCTGGAGCAGGTGCCGCCTGGCGAGCGTCGCCTGAGCATCGCCATGACGGCGGCGGAGCACGGACAGGCCACGCTGTCGGTGCGCGATCAAGGTCCCGGCATCGCGCCGGAGGCGCGTCGGCGCCTGTTCGAGCCGTTCTACTCCACGCGTCCGGGCGGGCTCGGGCTGGGCCTGACGCTGTGCGAAAGCCTGGCGCAGGCCATGGGCGCGCGCCTGACCATGGCGCCCCAGGCGCCGTCGGCACCGCGCGGGGCCGAGTTCATCCTGACCCTGTCCAGCGCCGCGGCTAGCCATGACCGATAACGCCTCGTCCCTCTCTCCGCTGATCCATCTGGTGGACGACGATGCCGCGGTGCGCGACGGCCTGAGCCAGCTCATCGGCACGGTGGGACTGCGCGTGCGGGCCTGGGCGGATCCGCAGGTGTTCCTGGCGGAGTTCGATCGCGTGGGCATCGGCGCCATCGTCCTGGACCTGCGCATGCCGGTGATCGGCGGGATGACCGTGCTGGAGCGCTTGCTGGCGGGCGGCGTGGACCATCCGGTCATCCTGCTGACCGGCCACGGCACCGTGGAGATGTGCCGGCGTGCCTTCAAGGCCGGTGCCGCCGAGTTCCTGGAGAAACCCGTCGACGACGAGGTGCTGATCGAGGCCTTGCAGAGTGCCGTCCGGCAGCACGTGCGCTCGCGCGAGCGGCACCGGGCCGATCGGCAGGCGCGCGAGTGCTACGCCCAGTTGTCGCCGCGCGAGCGCGAGGTGCTCGGGTTCATCGTCGAAGGCTTGACCAACAAGGAGATCGGGCGCGCGTTGACCCTGTCGCCGCGCACGGTGGAGGCCCACCGGGCCAACCTGTTCGCCAAGCTCGGGATGAACTCGCTGGCGCAACTGATACGGCGGTTCGCGTCCATCGCGCAAGCCTGATCCGCGCCGGATCCTGACGACGTCCTGTCCAAGGCATCACCAATGAATCACGCACGATCGGCCGTCGCTGAATGGCCGACAACGATGCCAAGTTCAGGCGCAGGATTGAAGGTTTTCGCGCTTCTTCGTCCATGCGACCCCCGGATTCCTGCAGCCGTTCCGTCAGCCCGGACCCGTCCAAGGCCCCCGCGATGCGCAGGCGCATCGCGGGGTGGGCCCTTGCCGCCCTGGCCGCGGGGCTCGTGCTGGCCGGCGCGGGCGCGCGGGCCGAGCGCATCGTGCTCGAGTCCTACCAGGAAGACCAGGGCCTGACCAACCTCACCTCGCAGTGCCTGGTGCAGGACCCGCGGGCGAGGCTGTGGATCTGCACCGCCAACGGGCTGTTCAGGTTCGACGGTTTCCGCATCCATGCGGAACCGCTGCCGAAGGAGGCGGGAGGGTATTCGTACGGGGCTCGCGTGGACGTCAGCGGCCGCCTCTGGCTCCTGACGGAAGGGGGCGTGTTCGTGCGCGACGACGGGCGCAAGGACGGGCAGGACGGCCCCGCCTGGACGGAGCTTCTCAAGCCCGACGGCAAGCACCTGCACGTCACCTCCGGCCAGCAGCTGGAACTGGACCGGCAGGGCAGGGTCTACGCCATCGATGAAGACCGGCTCCTCTGGACCGCCACCGCCGCGGGTGCGCTGGGCAGCTCGCTGATGGTTCAGCGGATGGCCATTCCCCAGCTGCAGTCCCGCCCCGAGCAACTGCTCCCGATGCGGCAACGCGGCGAGGCGCTCTGGTTCGGCTGCGGCTCGCAGCTGTGCGAGTGGCGCGATGGCCGCGTGCAGCAGTGGGGGCCGGTGCAGGGTCTGCCGCAAGACGTGTGGGGCCAACTCCTCGTGTCGCGCGATGGCAGTCTCTGGGCCCGCAGCAGCCGGCGCCTGGCCCGGCTGGCGCCCGGCTCGACGCGCTTCGCCGTCGTGGCGGCGCCACCGCGGCAGTGGGTGTATGGCGACAACGGCCTGGCCGAGGACGAGCACGGCCTCATCCTCGTCCTGACGACCCGCGGCCTTGCCGCCTGGAACGGTGAACGCTGGCGCGAGTGGACCCAGGACGACGGCCTGCCGGAGACACCGCTGCGCGGGCTGATGTTCGACGCGGAAGGGTCGTTGTGGCTGGGCACCAATGCGCGCGGCGTCCATCGCTGGGTCGGCTACGGCCGGGCGGAGCATTGGACCGGTGCCTCGGGCCTGCCCGCGCCGGCCGTGCTCGACGTGGCGCGCGACGGAAAGGGCCGGCTCTGGGCGGCGACCGCGAACGGCGTGGCCTGGTTCGACGCCGCGGCCCGCAGGTTCCGCAAGGTGAAGCTGCCGACGACCCGGCCGTCCGGCCTGGTCCATCGCCTGGCGGTGGACCAGGCGGGGGACCTGTGGTGGGTGGACGCCGGCCAGGTGATCCGCGTGAAGGCCGGAGAGGACCAGGGGCGCGTCGTTGCCGGCGATACCGGACTGCAGACGATCTCGCAGGGGGCGGGCCGGGTCTACGCATCCGGCAGCGACGGCCTCGAGCTGATCGAGCTGTCCGAGGGGCGCCTGCGCCGCCACAAGATCGGCGCCGGGCGCTTCGATCCGCGTTATGACATCCGCGTCCTGTCGGACGGCGCGCGGGAGGACTTCGTCGTCAGCGGACGGGATCTCTGGCGGCACCAGCCGGAGGGCTGGACCCCCGTGGCGGACGCGCAGGGCGATTGGATCGACGCGCTGCAGGCGATGGTGCTGGACCACACGGTGTGGGCGGGAGGCACGTCGGGACTGGGCATCCACGCGCTGTCGGGGGCCACGGCGCGCCAGTTGCAGTTCCTGCCCAAGTCCGCCTTCGGGGGCGCGGCCGCGGCCAGCCTCCACGCGGACCTCGACGGGCGGCTGTGGATGGGCACCGACCAGGGGGTCTTCATCCGCTCAACCGGGGGCGACTGGTCGCGGCTGGATCGCCGCACCGGCCTGGTCTGGAACGACGTGACGCCGGCCTTCCTGGCCGACGCCGACGGCAGCATCTGGATCGGCACCGGCGCCGGGTTGACGCACCTGCTGCCGGGGAACACGCAAGCGCCATTGCCCGCGCTGCGGCTGGAGGACATGGTGTTCGGCAGCACGAGCACCCGGGTGCCGCCGTTGGAGCCGGTGCCGTGGCGGGACCGCACGCTGCGCATCGCGGTGGGGACGGCTGGCTTCTCCCGGGCGCGTTCGCTGCGGATCGAATACCGCCTTGGCGCGGAGTCGCCCTGGCGGACCTCGCAGAGCGCCGTGATCGACCTGGGCGCGCTCGAGTCCGGCGAGCACACGTTGGAGGTGCGCGCCGGCGGGCTGACGAGCGTGGAAGCACCGGGGCCGGTGATGCGCCTTGCGTTCGACGTGCTTCCTCCCTGGTGGAACTCGCGCGAGGCACGCGCCGCGGCCGCCGTGTCCTTGATGCTGCTGTGGTGGCTGTCCATCCGATGGTCGCGCCGGCGCGATCGCGAGCGGCAACGGCAACTGGAAGCCGCCGTCGCGGAACGCACCGCGGCCCTGGCGGACTCGGAGGCGGCGCTGCTCCGTCTGGGCGAGTACAACGCGCATGCCCTGGAGGAGGAGCGATTGCGCGTCTCCCGCGAGCTGCATGACGAGCTGGGCCAGCAACTGGCCGCGCTGAAGATGGAAGTGTCGGTGGCGAAGATGCGGCAGAACGCCGGCGGTTCGGCGCATTCCCTGGATCCGGACCTGTTGCTGGGTCGTGTCGACCGGCTGGTGAGCACGGTGCGCGGTCTGGTGTCGCAGTTGCGGCCTTCGGCGCTGGATGGTGGTCTCGAAGCGGCGCTGCAATGGCTGGCGGCTGAGTTCACGTCCAACACCGCGTTGCCCTGCAGCCTGCAGGTGGATCCGGACACGCGCGAGATCCCGTTGCCGATGGCCACGATGGTGTTCCGCATCGCCCAGGAGTCGCTCACCAACGTGCGACGCCATGCCCAGGCCAGCCGCGCCTCCCTGCGCTTGGCGCGCGAAGGCGCCGGCTGGCTGTTGAGCATCGGCGACGACGGCATCGGCTTCGATCCGCTCGCCCGCCGGGACGGCTTCGGGGTGCTGGGCATGCAGGAGCGCGCCCGGCTGCTCGGTGGCAGCCTTCAGGTGCAGAGCGAGCCGGGGGCGGGGACGCGGGTGATGCTGGGCTTTGCGGCGGTGCCGGCGGTGGGTTGAGCGCGGCGGGGGCGAGCGTCGCCGCGGCGATTCAGACGATGCGCTTGCGCGGCTGACGCTCGTCGCCATCGAACTTCGCGCGCGCCGCCTTCCCTTGGAGCTTCGTGGCTGCCGGCGCGCGCAGGGTGGAGGCGCCACCCTTACTGAAATACGCAGCCTCCGTCAGAAAAAGGAACTAGCAATATAGGAAGGTCTGTGCAGCGAGACCCCAAGTGGCGCACTCTATGCCTTCGGCGCACAACACGGCGCTTTTGGTTCCATCAGAATGGTAATCTCACGGCACGCAGCTACGCGGAGGGAAAGATGGTTACAGGACGACGAGTCGCAGGTAAAAGGGCTGTTGCGAGAAAGGCGTTCGCCGCCTTCAACCTTTCACACGGGGAGGTTGGCTTGTTTTCTCTGGCACTTAAGCCAAGTGAAATATTTCCATTTACGCGCGTATCTCGCGTGGATGAGGATCAGGAAGCTGGTTTTCAAAGAGCGTTAGACGCCCATCGAGTAAAAAGAATCGCTGAATACATTAAGGAAGGGAAGGTTGTTCCCGGTGCCATAATTTTGAGCGCACAGGATCCTGAAAGAATTAACTTCAATGCGGACACTGGAAAGCTTTCTTTTCCCGCTGAAGAGGGGTTCTTCTTGGTTATTGACGGGCAGCATCGCTTATATGGGTCTGTGAAAGCTGAAGCCGACCATGGTTGCCAGATCCGCGTCCCCGTATGCATTCTCACTAATCTAACTCATCCCGAAGAAGTTCAATATTTTATTGATATCAACGGAAATCAAAAAGGGGTTTCAAAGACGCTGCGCATCGAGTTGACGAAGTTTTTGGTCGAGGAGGAATCCTCTGATGCTATTCGTCTACGTCTGTTTGAGGACTTTAATTCGGACCCAGAATCGCCTCTCTTCGGTCACCTGTCTGCAACCCAGCGCAGTGTTGGATATATCTCCCACGTGCCTTTCAAGGCGGCTCTTGATCGAATATTGGATAAGGACCCGCTTAAGAAGTTTGATTATGACAAAAAGAAGAAGCTTCTTAATAACTACCTCGCGGGGGTTGCCGATAACTTGTTTGAGGTTGATCAGGGTAAACGGTTGTATCAATCTGCATTCTTTCAGGCAATATTTCGAGTCTTTGAGAAGGCCTGCGAGATTGCTCTAATGTATCATCGAAATTATAGCGAGAATGCGTTCTCACAAATTTTCAGGTTTTTGCAGGATCTTAATTTTGAGACGCACAGTGGAAGTAACGAAGATGCAATTGCCATGCTTGCCAAGGAAATATCATTGATGCTAGACGTTTCGCTCACGACGGCTAAAGTGTCTGACGATCTGCTCTAAAAATGCGTAGCGCCGACGCATTGGGAAGAGTATTGCGAGCGAATCTTGCGTCGATATTGCAGGAGGCCGGGCAACTATACATCAAGGATCTTCAATTCGAAGACTCGTTAAAAACACGAATATTGGAAGATCCCCTTTTTTGCATTCAAGCGATCTCCAATGACTCTTTCAAAGTGGTGGCCTTGCCGCATGATGTGTGTCGTTCAATTGTGCGAGACTATTATTTTGGGTATGAACGTGTAAAGGCTCAATGGGAAAGTACCACAGTGTTGGTAAACGAGGGGAAGGTTGCTTGGGCTGTGGTCTCTGCATACTATTGTTCGTTCTTTGCAGCTATTGAGGCGCTGCGTCTATGCCGTAGTCATGCTCTGTCACTTACGAGCGACGAAGCAAGAACGGTTTGCGGAAAAATGGCCGGACCATACGTGGCAAAGCTATTTGAGAGGCGAAATTTCAAAGGTGTAATTTCTGCAGATTATTCGGAGATCGGATATACATCGTCGGGTGAAAGGCCACACCAGGCTGCGTGGCGATTGCTCAACGATCAAGTGCTACCAAGCGTTCCAAAGTCTAGTGCGGCGTGGCTCGAAATACTTAAGTTCTCCAATATGTGCGAAGGTAGGGGCGGATGGGAGATTCCGAGTGATATTAGAAATCGCTGGAACTACCGGGACTCCGCATACTTTGGCAATCACGGAAGGATATCTTCGAACCCCTTTTTGAAATTGATCCGTGAGGAATCGGCGGCATCAAGTTGGATTCGCGGACAAGTGGGGGTTCGGTCGGAGAACGATGCCGCTGCTTCGATGGGTGCTCTCGCAAAGTTGCTGCACTTGGCCATCTGTGATTCGTTCGACTACGGTTTCATGTCGTCGCGTAACGTGCTGGGCTAGTTACCTTGCTGTGCTGGCGACGCTTCTCAATCGCCCAATTCCCTAGTTTTCCCACGCACTCTTGGTCATCGGGAGATTGCTCGATATTGCCCCCGGGTACAGGGCCGCCATGTATCACCGATGCAGTTCGGTCGGTGATGCTGACCAGCGTCGAGGCCCGCAGTTGAGTCGGGCGCCTTAACCATAAGGCCGCTCTTGTTCCGGTGGTAGGCGCGGATGTCTTCCCAGATCTTCTGGATGTTCTCAGCAGCCAGCGCGGCTCACGCCTTCCCAATATTTTCGTGGCTCACCGGTCCGGTAGGCGATGTCCACCATGATCGCGCGTGGGAATCCCGTCATTCGCGTCCAGAGGGTCAGCGCGGTTGCCTCTGCGGAATTGCTCCGGACTTTTTGCAGGGCGGTGCCGCGACCTCAATGAGGCGCTTCACTCGGGTCCGACGTAAGGGGCTTACCTTGATGGGCTTCACGCTGCTGGTCATTGGAACGCCGGCTCGCTTCAGTTCGCTGCCCATGGTGGTTGTGTGCTCGCGCAGGTTGTAGCCCGAGCCGAAGTTAATGCCGGCTCTGATTGGTTATTGATAGGCCATGGGTGACACTCCTCTCGCATAGCGATGAGGAAATTGGCGGGGAGACCACATGCTCGACGCCCTTGCCGGTCACCGGGGAAGCGGCCAACATCAGCTGCGAGTTGAAGTCGAAACTCGGAGCACGGGAGCTTGATATCTGGATTCTGAAGGCAGGCGGGGGTAACGTAGTAGGTAGGTTGAAGGTCGTCGCAATGACTATTTGGACTGGATCGAGCCGCTTAGGCTCGGTGCGCACACTGAATCTGGCTCGTCTCTGCAATCATTGCAGTAAAGATTTGCGTCGCGATAGCAAACCTTTCGATATCCATCCAGTGGAAGATTGCATGCCTGCGTCTGACACCACGCGCCAGGATAACTTAAGAGGTCTTTCGCAAAAATACTCTTATTAATAATATTCGAGCTCGGTCGGGTCCCCGGTAGCGCAGCTTTGAAAGTAACAACGGAAGATTTTTCGTTGCTGCCTAGCGAAGTGGTTGTCGAACGAATTCGTATCTCCTCGCTTGGAGTTGTTCCTTGACAGTCTGCCACAGTGGGTTCGTATTGCGACTGGGTAACCTTTCCTGCAGTTGCCGCCTCAACTGTAATGTACCCTTCGAAAGGGAACGTCCTCAAGCTCGGGTCTGGCAGAAGATCAGAAGCCTTGAATAAGTTTGAGAGATTAGGTTCTAATTGACCGTCGGCAATCATTTTGGCTGAAAATGGTAATCTCAATTTCCTAACCAACGTTCGATATTCTATTTTCAGTTTAGTTTTTGCGGGTACTGAAGCGGATATGGTTTGGGACTGATTTGTTGTCTCGGATCGTGATTCCTGCGTGGCATTGGCGGTTTGGATTTGTGCGGTAAAAGTCGAACTGCCGCCGATGGTTGTGTCGCCAGGCAGTTTAATGCTTAGCGAGCCTTGCAGTGCTTTTGCGGCGGAGGTGGTTTTAGTCACCGTAACTGCAAATCCCGTTTGAATAGTCTGAGTTAAGGTCCTTTGGGCGCTATATTGGACGCTTGAGCAATTTATCAAGTCATCGGAAGTAATAATCACCTTGTCTGGGAGTGAAGTGATAAGTTCTTCTTGTATGGATAGGTCATCAAGTCTCTGAA
This sequence comes from Mitsuaria sp. BK041, assembly GCF_014193085.1. Taxonomy (NCBI): domain Bacteria; kingdom Pseudomonadati; phylum Pseudomonadota; class Betaproteobacteria; order Burkholderiales; family Sphaerotilaceae; genus Roseateles; species Mitsuaria sp. BK041. Next base: position 1,611,640 of record NZ_JACHYT010000001.1, read on the forward strand.
TCTCTGCGCTAGAAACACTCGCTGGTGTCGAAAAATTTTCAATACGACGCTCTTCAATTTCGACACATTCGCGGCAGCGTGCGCCCGATGGTTCTGGTGTTGTGGAAAGAAACTTATTGAAGCACGGTTCGCTATAGCAGACTGTCTTCTTTTCTGAAATGGTTCGTTGCTTCGTTACAGGAAAGCCAGCTAACCTTTTATTTAGTTCAGAAGCGGCGTCTGTGATAGAGGTTGTATTAGATTGGGCGATTGCTGCGCTTGGCAGCAAGATCGTCAACATCATACAAATGGACTTGATGTACATGTCGATCCTCTCAAGTCGAAAGGGGGCATGACAGCAGGTTTGCTTAGGTGTGTAAAGCTGGAGGGCGCTCAAATCTAATCAAAATTGATGAGAGGGGCTTTGTTCAACTCTGTTCTCTTGTCCCAGTGGCGTGCAAATGCTTTATCAGCTTGGCGGCCACCTGATGGGGGCACATCAAGGCTCGTGCAGGAATAGATACTGGTGCGCTGAAGGCTCCTCAAAATCTTGGTCCAGCTGGAAGTAGCGATCCAACCCCATGGAGCCTCTGCATGAAGAAATCCAGATTCACTGACAGCCAGATCGTTGTCATCCTCAAGGAGGTCGAGCTTGGCAAGGTTGGCGAGACGTGTCGCAAGCACGGCATCAGCGAACCGACGTACTACAAGTGGAAGAGCCGCTTCGCCGGCATGAACGTATAGAGCCTGGCGCAATTGCGGGAGTTGTAGGGCGAGAACGCGCAGTTCAGACGCATGTACGCGGAGCTGGCGCTGATGCACAGCGCGCTCAAGGATGTCGTCGAGCGAAAGCTCTAACCCCGGAGCGTCGCGAGCAGGTGGTGCAGGCGCGGATGTCCGACCGCGGCTTGAGTCAGCTTCAAGCCTGTCGAGCAAGCGGGATCGCCAGATCCAAGTTGCGCTACGGGCAGTGGCTGGCGACGATTCCGGGGTGATCGAGTTTCTCGAACGGCACATCGCGATCAACCTGCGGCATGGCTTCGGGTTGATCTACAACGGTGCTCGTCACCAAGGCAAGCCTTGGGGAAAGGCGGTGATGTGGCGCGTGTACTGTGATCTGCAGCTCAATCTGCCCAGACGTGGCAAGAAGCGATTGCCGGCGCGCACCAAGCGGCCCTTGAGCGGCTCGCGCGAACCCAACCAGCATATTGGGCTGCGACTTCATGGCTGATGCGCTCGCTCGGGCCGGCGCTTCAGGACGTTCAACGTCATCCACGAGTTCAACCGCGAGACGTTGCACATCGAGGTCGACACGAGTCTGCGGCAGCACGCGTGATCCGGGCCTTTAGCGAACTGGTCGAGGTGCGCGGCGCGCCGTCGTCGATCCGGCTGGACAACGCGCCAAAGTTCATCGCCCGGGCTTTATGCGACTGGGCCGCCGCCAACGGCATCGAGCTGCGTCACATCCAACCCGGCCAGCCTACCCAGAACGCCTATGTCGAGGCCTCAACAAGACCTACCGCACCGTGGTGCTGGACTGCTACGTCTTGGTTTTGCTGGCCGAAGTGCGGGCCGTGACTACCGTTTGGCTTCAGCGCTACAACCACCATCGGCCGCATGAGGCGCTGGGTCGCGTGCCGCCGGTCGAGTACCGTATGAAACGATTGCCCGACCTTTACTTCTGACTGGCACAGGAAGTCAAGGACGCTTCAAGCCTAATTTAGGCCGCGAAGCGCGACGCTGAAGTGCTTTTTCTGACCGCCCGTCAAAGCTCCTTCGGCGCGGCGTTCGGGATTAGTGGCGACCACCTTTGGTCACTAGATGCCAGTGTTCTTCGGCGCTTCCGCCGCGTCGTGATTAGCCCGAACGGCCGGTTAGATTGCCTTTGGAGGAAAAGGCAATGAGCCCTCAAAGACAAAAGCCCCAGAGGTTTCCCTCTGAGGCCGGATCTGTTGGTGGAGAGGAGGAGGATCGAACTCCCGACCTTCGCATTGCGAACGCGACGCTCTCCCAGCTGAGCTACCCCCCCAACGAAGACTCGGACTATAGCAGAGATTCCAGGGCGGACTGCAAGTGGGCGGGGACTGGCGCGGCATTCGCACCGCCGCCGGCTGCGGAGGTCACCAGCGGCAGCCCTTGTCGCGCGCGGCGTCGCGGACCAGGGGGACGACCGCCAGCAGCCCCTTGTCCGCGTATGCCTTGCGGCAGTCCTGCTGCCCGGCCTTGCGCATCTCCTCGGCCAGCGGGTCCTTGTCCTCGGGCGGCTTGGGCAGCGCCTGGATCACGCCGGACGGCGAGCCGCGCGGCCGCATCGGGCCGCGCGAAGGATTCATGTCGAGGTTCAGCTTGGGAGCGTTCGGCGGCGTCGAGGCGGGCGTCGCCACGTCGTGACCGACGCGCGCGCCAGCGTCTGGCGCGCCGACGCTGGGCTGCGTCGTCGTCGCTGTGGTCGAGCCGTCCAGCGAGACGCGGTTGGCCGGAGTGGGCGACGGCGTGGTCGCCGCTCTTGGCTGTGGAGGCGTCGTCTGGGCCGACGGCGTGGACGTTGCCGCGGGCGCCGGGGTCGGCGTGGGCGTGGGCGTGGGCGTGGGCGTGGGCGGGGCCGTCGGCGTTGGCGCAGGAGTCGGCGGTGCGGTCGCCGTGGGCGTTGCCGCGGCGGCCGGCGCCGGCATCGGCGGCGGTGCGGGCGCGGGGCTGGGTGCCGGTCGCGGGACCGGCGCTGGCGCGGCGGTCAAGGGCGGCAGTTCGGCAGGTGCCTTCAGTTCCGGCGGGAGCGGCGCGGGCGCCGAGCGCTCGATCGGCGCGCGCTCGATCCGCCGCACCGTGGTCGGCGTCTCGCTGAGGATCGGGGCCGGCCGCTCTGGCAGCTGCAAGGTCGGCGAGGGGGCCTGGAGCGCGTCCGTCGGTGCCGCGGGGCGCAGTGGCGTGGCCTCGCGGGCCGGCGCGATCGGCGTCGGTGCCGCGGTCATCGCCTCGCCGGGCGTCGTGAGCGTGGTGATCGCCGGGGCCGGCTCGGGCAAAGGCGCAAGCGCCGCGGCCGGAGAGGGGGGCGGAGCGGGCGGCGGGGCCGGTGTGGGCGAGGGCGCCGGCACGCGCGCCGGAGTCGGTGCGGGCGTCGTGAGCGTGGGCGGCGGTGGCGCCGGTGTCGGGGCGGGCTTTGGTGTCGGTGTCGGTGCCGGTGCCGGTGCCGGCGCCGCGGGCGGTGCGCTGCGATCCGCGGGGGCGTCCCCCGTCAATTCATCGCCGGGCTGTTGCCGCCACTGGCCCTGGCGAGCGGCGCCTGGGGCTTTCCGCTGCTCGGGCGTCGGCGGCGTCTCCCGGACCGCGCCGCCGGAGCGCGGCTGCTTCGCATCGCCGACCGGACCCCGCTCGGGCAGCACGACCGCGGGTGCGCCGGAGCCCGGCTCGTAGCGGTCGCCCTGCAGGCGCACGTTCAGCGGGCCCCAGATGCCTTCGCCGGGCTTGGCGGCGCCGCCCGGCGCATTGCCCACGACCAGCAGCAGCAGCACGTGCAGCAGCACGGCCAGCAGCAGGGCCTGCCCCATCTGGTCGGGTGCTCGCAGCAGCGGTGTCGAGGCGGGATCGAGGACGGCGGACAAGGTGGATCGCGGCGGTCAGCGCTGGGGCGCAGCATAGCCGGGATCCCAAAGGCGCCGTGTCAGGGCTTGCCTTCGGGGAAGCGTCGTTGGGAAGCGGGCGCAAGAACCGCCGCGACTGCGGCGGGTGCGGGTTCAGGTGCCTGCGTTGGCCTGGTTCAGGTCGGCGCGACGGGCGCCGGTGAAGCGCTTGGCCCAGTAGGCCTCGCGCATGTCCTCGACGCGGACCGCGCCGCCGACGCGCGGCGAGTGGATGAACTTGCCTTCGCCGACATAGATGCCGACATGCGAGAAGGTCGCGCGCATCGTGTTGAAGAAGACCAGGTCGCCCGGCTTCAGGTCTTCCTTCTTGATCGGGACCAGGCTGGACAGCTTGGCCTGCTCGTCGGCGCGGCGCGGCAGCACCAGGCCCACGCTCATCTCGAAGATGTGGCGGGTGAAGCCGCTGCAATCGAAGCCGTTGCTGACCGAGTTGCCGCCGCGCTTGTACGGCACGCCCAGGAAGTTCATCGCCGACAGGACCAGGTCGGAGGCCTTGTCGCGCACCTGGTTCAGCAGGCCTGGCGCGGCCGGATCGGCGCTCGGCGACATCTGCTGCGCCTGCGCGACGATGCCCCGCTGCTGCAGGAAGCGGGCGACCGAGTCGCTGGCATTGGCGTTGGCGTTGCCGACCGCGGCGCCCATCAGGGCGGTGGGCGGCAGCGCGGACGCGTTGGTGGTGGCGACGGGGGCAGGCGTTGCCGGTGCGGTGGCAACCAGCGCCGCGGTCGCGCCAGCGACGGCGGTCGTGGCGGCGGCGGTGCCTGCCGGCGTGCGCATCAGGCTCTGGCCGTAGGCGCCCATCATCGTGCCGGCCGGCGGCGCGGCTTCGGCGCGGGCATCGGCCTTGGCGTCCGGCGTTTTCGCCTCGGATCTGGCCGGCGCGGTTTTCTCCGAAGTCTTCTCTGCGGCTTTGTCTGCGGTCTTTTCCGCGACCTTCGCCTCCGGCCTGGCCGCGATGGCCTTGTCCGTGACAGCCTCGGAGGCGGTCGACGCCTTGTCGTCCTCGGCCTTGGCCTTGGGATCCTTGGCGCCGTTCTTCGACGCGACCGGCTTGGCGGCCTTCGTGTCCTTCGAGGCCTTGGCGGCGGTCTTCGCGCTCTTCGCTTCGGGCTTCTTCTTCGCGGCCGGCTTGGCCGGCGCCGCCTTGGCTTGCGCCTTGGGCTTGTCGGTGGTGGACGAGGTCGACTGTTGCGCCCAGCAACTTCCGCTCGCCAGGACGCAGATCAGCCCCAGTGCGGCCATGGCGCGCTGGAGCGAATTGCGAGAGGGAGCCGAGCGGGAGGGACGAACAGTTCTCATCGTTGTTGGGCGCGGAGACTAGGCACCATCTCCGTACCGGTCAAGCGCGAATGCCCGTGGGGCAGCGCCTGGCTAGGGAAAGTCCGGGCGTGGCCACGAGACCCTTCCCAGGAAAAACCCGGATTGGACCACAGGCCCTCCGCCAAACGTTGTGAACGAAAGTTTCAGCAAAGCTCGCGGTGCGAGGATCCGTGCGGAAGTCGCGCATTCGACATGAGGAGACCCCGATGACTGACAGCTATGCGGCGATGTACCGGCGCTCGATCGACGATCCGGACGGCTTCTGGACCGAGCAGGCCAGGCGCATCGACTGGGAACGCCCGTTCGACCAGGTCTGCGACACCAGCCACCCGCCCTTCGCGCGCTGGTTCGTCGGCGGGCGGACCAACCTGTGCCACAACGCGGTCGATCGCCATGCCGCCACGCGGCCGGGCGACGCGGCGCTGATCTGGGTCTCCAGCGAGGTCGGTCAGGAGCGGGTCTACACCTTCTCCGAGCTCCAGGCCGAGGTCGAGGTGATGGCCGCGATCCTGGCCGGGCAGGGCGTGCGCGCCGGCGATCGGGTGCTGATCTACCTGCCGATGATTCCCGAGGCGGCGTTCGCGATGCTGGCCTGCGCCCGCCTCGGGGCGGTCCATTCGGTGGTGTTCGGCGGCTTCGCGAGTCATGCGCTGGCCAACCGCATCGACGACGCCGAGCCGGTGCTGATCGTCAGCGCCGACGCCGGCAGCCGCAACGGGCGCATCGTGCCCTACAAGCCGCTGCTGGACGAGGCGATCCGCCTGGCCGCGCACAAGCCGGCGAAGGTGCTGATGATCGACCGCGGCCTGAGCCCGTTCGAGCGCGTCGCGGACCGTGACCTGGATCACGCCGCGCTGCGGGAGCGCCTGTGGGGCACGCGCGTGGCCTGCGAGTGGCTGCCGTCGGACGCGATCAGCTACACGCTCTACACCAGCGGCACGACCGGGCGGCCCAAGGGCGTGCAGCGCGATGTCGGCGGCCATGCGGTCGCGCTGGCCACCAGCATGGCGCTCATCTACGACGGCCGCGCGGGCGAGACCTTCTTCTCGACCAGCGACATCGGCTGGGTCGTCGGCCACAGCTACATCGTCTACGGGCCCTTGATCGCCGGCATGGCGACGCTGATGTACGAGGGCACGCCGGTCAGTCCCGACGCGGCGGTCTGGTGGCGGCTGGTCGAGCAATACCGGGTGACGGTGATGTTCAGCGCGCCCACCGCGGTGCGGGTGCTCAAGAAACAGGACCCGGCCTGCCTGACGCGGCACGACCTGTCCTCGCTGCGGGCGCTGTTCCTGGCCGGTGAGCCGCTGGACGAGCCCACCGCGCGCTGGATCGCCGACGCCATCGGCAAGCCCGTCGTCGACAACTACTGGCAGACCGAGACCGGCTGGCCGATCCTGACGCTGGCGCGTGGCGTCGAGCCGGCGGCGCCGAAGTTCGGCTCGCCGGGCGTGCCGATGCCCGGCTACCGCGTGCAGCTGCTGGACGAGCAGACCGGCGCGGTGCTGGAGGCGCCGAATCAGAAGGGCCTGCTCGCGATCGCGTATCCGCTGCCGCCGGGCTGCATGCAGACCGTCTGGCGCGACGACGAGCGCTTCGTGCGCACCTACTGGTCGAGCGTGCCCGGCCGGCAGGTCTACTCGACCTTCGACTGGGCGCTGCGCGACGAGGACGGCTACTACTTCATCCTCGGCCGCAGCGACGACGTGATCAATGTCGCGGGCCATCGCCTCGGCACGCGCGAGATCGAGGAGTGCATCGCCGGCCATCCGGCGGTGGCCGAGGTCGCGGTGGTCGGGGTGGCCGATGCGCTCAAGGGCCAGGTCGCGATGGCCTTCGCGGTGCTGAAGGATCCGGCGCGCGCCGCGACGCCGCAGGCAGCGCTGGCCCTCGAGGGCGAGATCCTCAAGCGCGTCGACCAGCAGCTCGGCGCGGTGGCGCGGCCCTCGCGGGTGCGCTTCGTCCAGCTGCTGCCCAAGACCCGCTCGGGCAAGCTGCTGCGGCGCGCGATCCAGGCGGTGTGCGAGCAGCGCGATCCGGGCGACCTCATCACACTGGACGATCCCGCCGCCCTGCAACAGATCCGCGAGCTGGTCGCGGGCGCCGGCTGACCGCGTCAGCGGCCCGGCAGGGCGCGCCAGTCCTCGCGAATGAAATGCACCACGGCGTCCTCGTGATGCGCACCGATGATGCGGTGGGCGGCCAGCTTCACGTCGTCGCTGGCATTCGAGACCGCGATCGCATGGTGCGCTGATCGCAGCATCGTCAGGTCGTTGACCTGGTCGCCGAAGACCACCAGCTCGCGCTCATGCAGCGCGTAGCGCTGCGCCAGCGATGCGATCGCCTGGTCCTTGCTGGCGCGGCGGTCGTGCACGTTCAGCCAGGGCCAGCCCGGCATGTAGATGTCCTCGGCCAGGTGCGTCGTCACCAGGTCGCCGCAGGTGGCGAGGATCTCGGCCTGCAGCGCCTCCAGCGGCTCCGCGCGACCGACGACGAGCAGCGTCACCAGCGGGTCCGCCAACTGGTCCTGCAGCCGGTCCACATGGCGCAGCCGCGGGTCGGCGTTGCGCTGGCGCTCGGTGACGAAGCGCTGCTGGCCCTCGTTCTGGACCTCCTGCCAGAACAGCTGGTCGCCCTTGGCGCCGTGCGTCGCGATGAAGGGCATCAGGCCGTGGCGGCGCACCAGCGCGAAGATCGCCTGGCCGAGCGCCGGCTCCATCGCGTTGACCAGTTCATGGCGGCCGGTGCGCAGGTCGCTGATGTAGGCGCCGTTGGACGAGACCACCGGCAGCGAGATCGGCAGCCCCTCGAGGATGCGGGCGATCGAGACCACGTGCCGCGCGCTGGCGACGGTGAAGGCCAGGCCTTCGGCCAGCAGCTCGGTCAGGCCGGCCCGGGTGGTGTCGGAGAGCCGGGCCTGCGGATCGAGCAGGGTGCCGTCGAGATCGGAAACGTAGAAGCGCATGGGTCGTGGGCGGCCGGATGAGCGCCGCGATAGGCGCACATCCTACGCTGGCCCGGTTCGATACTTGCCGGATGCCGCCCATGCCTCCCACCTCGACGACACCGCTGGACGCGCTCGGCCGACCGGTCCTTGACGACGCCACGCGCCGCTGGCTGCCGTGGGTCGTCGCGCTCGCGTTCTTCATGCAGACGCTGGACACGACCATCCTCAACACCGCGTTGCCCGGCATGGCCCGCGACCTCGGCGAGGACCCGCTGCGGATGCAATCCGCCGTCGTGGCCTACCTGCTGACGGTGGCCCTGCTGATCCCCGCTTCGGGGTGGCTGGCGGACCGCTTCGGGACGAGGACGGTGTTCCTGTGGGCGATCGGGCTGTTCAGCCTGGGCTCGCTGGCCTGCGCGGTGTCGCCCAGCCTGCACGTGCTGGTCGCGGCGCGGGTGGTGCAGGGCGTCGGCGGCGCGCTGCTGGTGCCGGTGGGGCGGCTGGTGGTGCTGCGGGCCTTCCCGAAAGGCGAGTTCCTCGCGGTGATGACCTTCATCAGCCTGCCCGGGCTGGTGGGGCCGCTGCTGGGGCCGACGCTGGGCGGCGTGCTGACCCAGTACGCCAGCTGGCACTGGATCTTCCTGATCAACCTGCCGGTCGGCGTGGCGGGCGCCTGGGCCTGCCAGCGCTACATGCCGCAGATCAAGGGGCCGCTGGGCCGGCGCTTCGACTGGGGCGGCTACGGGCTGTTCAGCGTGGGGCTGATGCTGCTGTCGCTGGCGCTGCAGGGCTTCGGCGAGCACGTGGTCAGCGTGGCCGTGTGCTTCGTGATGCTGGTGGCGGGCGTGGCCTGCATGATGGCCTACTGGCTGCATGCGACGCGCGCCGACGAGCCGCTGTTCTCGCCCGCGCTCTTCGCCGTGCCGACCTTCCGCATCGGGCTGCTGGGCAATGTGTTCGCGCGGCTGGGCAGCGGTGCGACGCCCTTCCTGACGCCGCTGTTCCTGCAGGTGGGGCTGGGCTTCTCGCCCAGCGAGGCCGGCTTGTCGATGATCCCCTCGGTGCTGGGCGCGATGTTCACCAAGACGCTGGCCATCCGCCTGATCAAGCGCGCCGGCTACCGCCGCGTGCTGATCGTCAACACGCTGCTGCTGGGCGTGCTGATCGCCAGCTTCGCGCTGATTCCGCGCGGCGTGGGGCATGTCTGGCTGGCGATCCACCTGGGCCTGTTCGGCATGGTCAACAGCATGCAGTTCACCGCGATGAACACGCTGACGCTGGGCGACCTCGACGAGCGCACCGCCAGCGCGGGCAACAGCCTGCTGGCGGTGGTGATGCAGCTGTCGATGAGCCTGGGCGTGGCGACCTCCAGCGCCTTCCTGCTGCTGTTCTCGCACGGCCTGGCGCGCACCGAGGGCGCCGCCATCGTGCCGGCCTTCCACGGCACCTACCTGGCGCTGGGCGCGATGGCCGCGATGGCGGCGTTCATCTTCCACCAGTTGCGCCGCGACGAGGGCGCGGCCGAGGAGACCGCGCGGTCCAAGCTCACGCCCGAGGACTGATCGCGCGCCCTCCATCCCCGATTCGCGGGCAAGAAAAAGCCACCCCAAGGGGTGGCTTTGTCGTCATGAGGCAGGGAAGGGCTCAGAGCACCTCGGACGCGAAGTCCGCGAGTCTGGAGCGCTCGCCGCGGGCCAGCGTCACATGGCCGCTGTGGGCCCAGCCCTTGAACTTGTCGACCGCGAAGGTCAGGCCGGAGCTGCCTTCGGTGAGGTAGGGCGTGTCGATCTGCGCCAGGTTGCCCAGGCAGACGATCTTGGTGCCCGGACCCGCGCGCGTGATCAGCGTCTTCATCTGCTTGGGCGTCAGGTTCTGGGCCTCGTCGATGATCACGTACTTGTTGAGGAAGGTGCGCCCGCGCATGAAGTTCAGGCTCTTGATCTTGATCTTGCTGCGCACCAGGTCGTTGGTGGCCGCGCGACCCCACTCGCCGGCAGTGCTGTCGCCGCGCGCCAGCACTTCCAGGTTGTCGTCGAGCGCGCCCATCCACGGGCCCATCTTTTCCTCTTCCGTGCCCGGCAGGAAGCCGATGTCCTCACCGACCGGCACGGTCACGCGGGTGACGATGATCTCGCTGTAGCGGCGTTCGTCGAGCACCTGCGACAGGCCGGCGGCCAGCGTCATCAGCGTCTTGCCGGTGCCGGCCGAGCCGGTCAGCGTGACGAAGTCGCAGTCCGGATCCATCAGCAGGTTGAGCGCGAAGTTCTGCTCGCGATTGCGCGCGGTCACGCCCCACACCGAATGCTTCTGGTGGCCGTAGTCCTTCAGCGTGCGCAGCACCGCGGTCTTGCCGGTGATCTCCTGCACCTTGGCGTACAGCGGCGCGGCGCCGGGCGCCTCCAGGTAGATGAGCTGGTTCACCAGCAGCGTCGGCACCAGCGGGCCGCTGATCCGGTAGAAGGTGGTGCCGCCTTGCTGCCAGCTCTCCATCGTCTTGCCGTGGCGCTCCCAGAAGTCCGCCGGCAGCGCCTGCACGCCGGTGTAGAGGAGGTCGGAGTCCTCCAGCGTCTTGTCGTTGCGGTAGTCCTCCGCCGGCAGGCCCAGCGCGCGGGCCTTGATGCGCATGTTGATGTCCTTGGACACCAGCACCACCTCGCGGCCGGGTTGCTGCGCCTTGAGCGCCTGCACCACGCCCAGGATCTGGTTGTCCGCCTTGCCTTGCGGCAGGCCCTGGGGCAGTGGAGTGTCGAACAGCGTGGTCTGGAAGAAGAGCTTGCCGCCGGCCTCGCGGTGGCCGGTCTGGTCCAGCGGCAGGCCCTTGGACATCTCCTCGATCGAGCTCGACTTGAGCGAGGCGGCCAGCGCGTCCAGGTCGCGGCTGACCTGGCGCACGTTGCGGGCGACCTCGGTCATGCCCTTCTTGTGGCCGTCCAGTTCCTCGAGCGTGATCATCGGCAGGTAGATGTCGTGCTCCTCGAAACGGAACAGCGACATCGGGTCGTGCATCAGCACATTGGTGTCGAGCACGAAGAGCTTGGCCTCGCCCGCCGGCTTGCGCGCCTTGGCGCGGCCGGTGGCGGTCTTCCTGGCGGGGGCCTTGGCCGGCGCCGGCGGCACCAGCGCCAGCGACGGAGATCCGCCGCCGCGGGCCTCGACCGGCTCGGCGCGCGAGCGCGCGGCGGCGGGCGGCAGGGCCGGGGCGGCGGCCGGCAGGGCGGTCTCGGCGAGACTCGCCGCGCTGTGGGCGGCGATGGTGGCGGACGGTTTGGCCTCGAGCGCGGGAGGGCGTTTGCTGGGCGACAGGTCGGTCGCGTAGGCGTCGGAATCTAGGCGGCTGGCGCGCTTGGTCGGAGGCTTGGGCAGTGGCATGTGCGGGGGTGGCGGGCTGGCGTGATGAGCCTGGGTCCACGCGGACCAGGGGTCATGCCCCAGGCCTGACGGGCGGTGGCGATGCCGGAGGTATCGGCGGCATCGGGGGCCTCGAACTCGCCAGCGGGCCCCAGAAGACAAAAAGCCGCACCGGGGGCGGTGCGGCTCGTCCTTGGGGATTCAATCGCTGCGATCAGGCACAGGGGCATGCGGCCGATTATGCACAACTCGCCGCGCGTGCCCATGACGGACAGATGGCGGCGTTGCTGTCAGACGGCGCCTCGCGCGAGTCAGCGCAAACCCGGGATGCGAGGCAGCGGAATCGGTGGTCCGATGCGAGATTCCGCGACCCTGGCCGGCTCGCGGCGTCGATCAGGCGGCTTCCTTCTTCAGCGCCTTGACGGCCTTGAGCACTTCGTCGACGTGGCCGGCGACCTTGATGCCGCGCCATTCCTCGCGCAGGATGCCCTGGGCATCGATCAGGAAGGTCGAGCGCTCGATGCCCTTGACCTTCTTGCCGTACATGATCTTGTTCTTCACCACACCGAACATGTGGCAGAGCTTTTCCTCGGTGTCGGCGATCAGTTCGAAGGGCAGTTCCAGGTTCTGCTTGAACTTGTCATGCGAGGCCATGTTGTCGCGGGACACCCCCAGCACGACGGCGCCGGCCTTCACGAAGTCCTTGTGATGGTCGCGGAACTGCATCGCTTCGGTGGTGCAGCCCGGGGTGTTGTCCTTCGGGTAGAAGTACAGCACCACGACCTTGCCCAGAAAGGCTTGGGGTGTGAACTTCACGCCTCCCGTGGCAAGAGCTTCAATGTCCGGGAGGGGTTTGTTGAGCGCTGGCGTCATGTGGCGTTCTTCAGAGAGATGTGCCCGGGCGGGCATAGCCAGCGATTATACGTTGAAAGGGTCGTCTCTCTCCCCGGCTGACCTGGACGAGCCAATGCGCTCCCAGAGAGAGGGAGGTCGGATGGGGAGCCGCGGCCGGTCGCGGCCGGCACGCGCTCAAGGCTCGATGAGCAGCGCGGCCAACACGGCGCGGCCTTCGCTCGCCAGCACGTTGTAGGTGCGGCAGGCGGCGCCGATGTCCATGGTCTCCATGCCGATGCGGGCGTCGATCAGCGCGCGATACAGCGCCGGCCGCGCGAAGCGGATCTTCGATCCGCTGCCGAAGATCACCAGCTCGGGCTTGCGTTTGAGGATGCGCTCGAAGTGCGCTTCGGTCAGGTCCTCGAAGCGGGTGACGTCCCAGTCCTCGGGCTGCCCTTGCCAAGGGACGAGCACGCTGTGCGCCTGCTCGACACCATTGACCCACACGTGGTGCAGGTCGTGCTTGGAGATCATGTTGCCGCCCAGCGGCTGGTCGGGTTGAAATTTCATTGAGGCTGATTCTGGCAGCGACGGAGGGTGGCGCCGCGCGGCCGTGCGATTACCCGCGATAACCCTGTGTTTAAATCGACGGTCCCGATTTTCCCCTGTGTATTCCAGGAGCCATCTTGAGAACCGTCACCAAGTCCAGCAAATTGGCCAATGTCTGTTATGACATCCGCGGACCCGTGCTGGACAAGGCCCGGCAGATGGAGGAAGAGGGCCAGAAGATCATCAAGCTGAACATTGGCAATATCGCCGCCTTCGGCCTGATGCCGCCGGACGAAATTGTCCAGGACATGATCCGCAACCTGCCCGACGCGGCCGGCTACACGGATTCCAAGGGCCTGTTCGCGCCGCGCAAGGCGGTGGTCCATTACTGCCAGGAAAAGGGGATTCGCGGCGTCGCGGTCGACGACGTGTACCTGGGCAACGGCGCGTCCGAGCTGATCGTGATGGCGCTCAACGCGATGCTGGACAACGGCGACGAGGTGCTGCTGCCGGCGCCCGACTACCCGCTGTACACGGCGGCGGTCGCGCTCTCGGGCGGCAATCCGGTGCATTACGTCTGCGACGAATCCAGCGACTGGTTCCCCGACATCGCCGACATCAAGTCCAAGATCACGCCGCGCACGAAGGCGATCGTCGTGATCAATCCGAACAACCCGACCGGCGCGCTCTATCCGGAGCCCCTGCTGCGCGAGATCGTCGAGATCGCGCGCCAGCACCAGTTGATCATCCTGGCCGACGAGATCTACGACAAGACGCTGTACGACGGCAACGTGCACACCAGCATCGCGTCGCTGTCGGACGACGTGCTGACGCTGACCTTCAACGGGCTGTCCAAGAACTACCGCAGCTGCGGCTACCGCGCCGGCTGGATGGTGGTCTCCGGCGACAAGCGCCATGCGCTGGACTACATCACCGGCCTGAACATGCTGGCCTCGATGCGGCTGTGCGCCAACACGCCGGGCCAGCTCGCGATCCAGACCGCGCTGGGCGGCTACCAGTCGATCAAGGACCTGGTGGCGCCGGGCGGCCGCCTGGCGCGCCAGCGCGACCTCGCCTACGAGCTGCTGACGCAGATCCCGGGCGTGAGCGTCGTCAAGCCCAAGGCCGCGCTCTACATGTTCCCCCGCCTCGACCCCAAGATCTATCCGATCGAGGACGACCAGCAGTTCGCCTACGAGCTGCTGGCCGAGGAGAAGGTGCTGATCGTCCAGGGGACGGGCTTCAACTGGAAGTCTCCCGATCATTTCCGGCTCGTGTTCCTGCCCAACACCGACGACCTGCGTGAAGCCGTCGGCCGCATCGAGCGCTTCCTGGGCACCTATCGCAAACGCCACGGCCGCTGACCCCTCGACCTCCTGAAAGACACATGACGATGAACCCGATCAAAGTTGGCCTGCTGGGCATTGGTACCGTCGGCGGCGGCACGTTCCAGGTGCTGCGCCGCAACCAGGAAGAGATCCGCGGCCGCGCGGGTCGCGGCATCGAGATCGCGATGGTGGCCGACCTGGACGTCGAGCGCGCCAGGAGCATCGTCGGCGACGCCTGCACCGTGGTGGCGGATGCGCGTGAAGTGATCGCGAATCCGGAGATCGACATCGTCGTCGAGCTGATCGGCGGCTACGGCATCGCGCGCACGCTGGTGATGGATGCGATCAAGGCCGGCAAGCACGTGGTGACGGCCAACAAGGCGCTGCTGGCGGTGCATGGCAGCGAGATCTTCGCCGCCGCGCGGGAGCAGGGCGTGATGGTCGCCTTCGAGGCCGCGGTGGCCGGCGGCATTCCCATCATCAAGGCGCTGCGCGAGGGCCTGACCGCCAACCGCATCGAGTGGATCGCCGGGATCATCAACGGCACGACCAACTTCATCCTGTCGGAGATGCGCTCCAAGGGCCTGGACTTCGCGACGGTGCTGAAGGAGGCGCAGCGCCTGGGCTATGCCGAGGCCGATCCGACCTTCGACATCGAGGGCGTCGATGCCGCGCACAAGGCCACGATCATGAGCGCGATCGCGTTCGGCATTCCGGTGCAGTTCGAGCAGGCCCATGTCGAAGGCATCACCGCGCTGCAGGCGACCGACATCAAGTACGCCGAGCAGCTGGGCTACCGCATCAAGCTGCTGGGCATCGCGCGCCGCCGCGACCGTGGCATCGAGCTGCGCGTGCATCCGACGCTGATCCCGGCGAACCGCCTGATCGCCAACGTCGAGGGCGCGATGAACGCGGTGCTGGTGCAGGCCGATGCGGTCGGCACCACGCTGTACTACGGCAAGGGCGCGGGCGCGGAGCCGACCGCCTCGGCGGTGATCGCCGACCTGGTCGACATCACCCGCCTGGCCACGGCCGATCCGGACCACCGCGTGCCGCACCTGGCCTTCCAGCCGGACGCGATGAACGACACGCCGATCCTGCCGATGGAGCAGGTGCAGACCGCGTTCTACCTGCGCCTGCGCGTGGCGGACCAGGCGGGCGTGCTGTCGCGCATCACGACCATCCTGGCCGAGCACGAGATCAGCATCGATGCGGTGCTGCAGCGCGAATCGGCCGAAGGCGAGAGCCAGACCGACCTGATCATCCTGACGCACGACACGCAGGAAGGCCGCATGAGCGAGGCGCTGGCGAAGATGCAGGCGCTGGAGACGGTGCTCGCGCCGATCGTGAAGCTGCGCAAGGAAGAGCTGGCGTGAAGTACCTGAGCACCCGCGGCGACAAGACCGAGCGCCACTTCTGCGACATCCTGCTGGAAGGCCTCGCGCCCGATGGCGGGCTGTACCTGCCCACCGCCTATCCGCGGATCGACGCCGCGACGCTCGCGCGCTGGCGCGGGCTGTCGTATGCCGACCTGGCCTTCGAGATCCTGTCGCTCTACATCGACGACATCCCGGCCGCGGACCTGAAGGCGATCGTGCATCGCACCTACACCGAGGCCGTCTTCGGCACGCCGCAGATCACGCCGCTCAAGCCGCTGGCGCCGGGGCTGGCGCTGGTCGCGCTGTCCAACGGGCCGACGCTGGCCTTCAAGGACATGGCGATGCAGCTGCTGGGCCAGCTGTTCGAGTACGAACTGGGCCGCCGCGGCGAGACGCTGAACATCCTGGGCGCGACCTCGGGCGACACCGGCAGCGCCGCGGAGTACGCGATGCGCGGCAAGGCCGGCATCCAGGTCTTCATGCTCAGTCCGCACGGCCGCATGAGCCCGTTCCAGCAGGCGCAGATGTTCAGCCTGCAGGAACCCAACATCCACAACATCGCCGTGCAGGGCGTGTTCGACGACTGCCAGGACATCGTCAAGGCGGTCTCGAACGACCTCGCGTTCAAGCGCGGCCATCGCATCGGCACGGTCAACTCGATCAACTGGGCGCGGCTGCTGGCGCAGGTCGTCTACTACTTCGCGGCCTACTTCCAGGCGACGAAGACCGACGCGGAGCGGGTCAGCTTCACCGTGCCCTCGGGCAACTTCGGCAACGTCTGCGCGGGCCACGTGGCGCGCATGATGGGCCTGCCGGTCGAGCAACTGGTCGTCGCGACCAACGAGAACGACGTGCTCGACGAGTTCTTCCGCACCGGCGTCTACCGTCCGCGCGGCGCCGAGCACACGCTGGAGACCTCCAGCCCGTCGATGGACATCTCCAAGGCCAGCAACTTCGAGCGCTTCGTGTTCGACCTGCTGGATCGCGACGCGGCGCGCGTGAACCGCCTGTTCGGCGAGGAGCTGGCGGCCAAGGGCTGCTTCGAGATCACCGCCGAGGAGCGCGCGCGCATCGGCGAGCGCTACGGCTTCGTCTCGGGCCGCAGCACCCATGAAGACCGCGTCGCGACGATCCGCCAATGCCATGCGCAGTACGGCGTGATCATCGACACGCACACCGCCGACGGCCTGAAGGTGGCGCTCGACAAGCGCCAGACCGGCGTGCCGATGCTGGTGCTGGAGACGGCGCTGCCGGCCAAGTTCGCCGCGACCATCGAGGAAGCGCTGGGCCTGGTGCCGCCGCGGCCCGCCGCGCTGGACGACCTGGAGTCGCGCCCCAAGCGCGTGACCGTGCTGCCGGTCTCCGTCGACCAGGTCAAGCAGTTCATCGTCGACCATGTCTGACGCCAAGCCCGCTCCGACCGCTGGCGCCGTGGCGCAGCGCGCGCCGATGCTGCCGATGGAGGACGCGCTGCAGCGTCTGCTGTCGCAGGTGACGCCGCTGGGGCGGACCGAATCGGTGGCTACGCCGCTGGCGCGCGGGCGCGTGCTGGCGCAGGACCTGGTGTCGCCGCTGGACGTGCCGCCGTACGACAACAGCGCGATGGACGGCTACGCGATGCGCGCGGCCGACGTGGCCGCGCTCGGCGGCGAAGGCGCGGTGCTGCCGGTGTCGCAGCGCGTGGCGGCGGGCTCGGTGCCGTCACCGCTGCAGCCCGGCACGGCGGCGCGGATCTTCACCGGCGCGACAGTGCCGGAAGGCGCCGACGCGGTGCTGATGCAGGAGATGTGCGAGGCCTTGCCCGAGAGCGGCGCCGGCCTCGGCCGGGTGCGTATCAACGCGCCACTCGTCGCGGGCCTGCACATCCGCCGCCGTGGCGAGGACCTGCGCCTCGGCCAGCCGGTGCTGGGCGCCGGCATGCGGCTCAATGCCGCCTCGCTGGGCCTGGCCGCGACCGCCGGCGCGGCGGCGCTGACGGTGGCGTCCCGGCCGCGCGTCGCGCTGTTCTCCACCGGCGACGAGCTGGTGCTGCCCGGCGAGCCGCTCGGCCCCGGCCAGATCTACAACTCCAACCGCACGACGCTGCATGCGCTGCTGCTGGCGATGGGCTGCGAGGTTCGGGACCTGGGCATCGTGCCCGACACGCTGGACGCCACGCGCGCCGCGCTGCGCGACGCGGCGAAGGATGCGGACCTGATCCTCAGCTCGGGCGGCGTCTCCGTCGGCGAGGAAGACCACCTCAAGCCCGCGCTGGAGCGCGAAGGCCGGCTGGACCTCTGGCAGATCGCGATCAAGCCGGGCAAGCCGCTGGCCTTCGGCGAGGTGACCAGCCAGGGCGGCCGTACCTGGTTCATGGGCCTGCCCGGCAATCCGGTGTCGAGCTTCGTGACCTTCCTGCTGTTCGTGCGGCCGGTGCTCCTGCGCCTGCAGGGCGCGACGCAGCTGACGCCGCGCGGTTTCCTGCTGCCGGCCGAGTTCACCTGGACCAAGGCCGACAAGCGCCGCGAGTTCCTGCGCGCGAAGCTCAGCGACGCGGGCGGGTTGCAGTTGTTCGGCAACCAGAGCTCCGGCGTGATGAGTTCGGCCGCCTGGGCCGACGGTCTGATCGACCTGCCGCCGGGCAGCACCGTCGAGCCCGGACAGCTGCTGCGCTTCCTGCCGTTCAACGAGCTGTTCTGACCAACCGCGCTGCTGCGGCCGGACCGCGATTTCCTTCGACAAGCTGACCGAGATGACGATCACCGTGCGCTACTTCGCTTCGCTGCGCGAGGCCCTGGGGACCGACGAGCGCATCGCGCATCACGCCGGCGCGACGCTGGGCTCGATCCGCGATGCGCTGATCGCGAGCGACGCGGCGCATGCCGAGGCGCTGGCGCGCGGGCGGGCGATCCGCTGCGCGTTGAACCAGCAGATCCTGTCCGAGGACACGCCGGTGAAGGACGGGTCGGAGGTCGCGTTCTTCCCGCCGGTGACGGGCGGATGATCCGCGCTCAGCGCGACGCCCCGGCCTGGATCCGCGCCGCCACCGCCTCGCCCTGCGTGAACGCCTCTTCGAACACGGAGTAGCCGGCGAGGTCCGCATGCGCGAACTGCAGCCGGCCCTGCGCCCGCTCGCGCAGCGCGGCCAGCGCGGGTGAGCCGCGCAGGCCCGGATGCGGGATGCTCATCGCGTGGCCATAACGCATCAGCTCGATGCGCTGCAGCCGTTCCGGCAGGTCGGGGTGCAGCGGCGCGAGATCCGCCAGCACGCGACCGGCCCAGGCGCGCCAGTCGCCCTGCAGCAGGTCGCGGCGCTGCGACTCGCGCAGCGCGCGGTAGGCGGTCAGCACCAGCGGTCCGCGGCTGGGATCCAGGTCCTGCTGGCCGGCATTGACGTAGCCCAGCGCCTCGCCGCCATAAGCGACGTTGTCCCAGGACAGCGGCGCGCCCAGCCGCTCCAGCGGCGGCGCGTCGAGCAGCAGGTTGGCGACCAGCCACGGCGCGTAGCGCATGCCGCGCGCGGCCTCGGTCAGCACGGCCGGCGGCTGCTCCACCAGCCGCGCGGCGATGAACAGCGGCATCGCCATCACGACCTGGTCGGCCTCCCACCGCTCCGCGCGTCGCGCCGCCTCGTTCCAGGCCAGCACCTGCACGCCATGCCGTTCCTCGCGCACGCGCAGCGCCGTCCGGCCGCCGTGGAAGGCCTCGGCCAGCGGCGCGGCCAGGCGCTCCGACAACCAGCCGTTGCCTTGCGGCCAGGTCAGCACGGCCTCGCGCTCCTCGCCGCTCATGAAGCCATGGCGGCTGCCGAAGTAATGCAGGCCGGCCCAGGCCGACACCTGCGTGGCGTCCGCGCCGTAGTCGTCGCGGCAGCAGTAGTCGAGGTACCAGCGCAGCGGCGCCGCGGTCAGCTGGTGTTCGTCGAGCCACGTGGCGAAGGTCCTGGCATCCAGCGACTGGTGCGCCGCGGTCCAGGCGTGATGCGTGCTGGGCATCGCGAAGCCGACCTCGCGCCGCGCCTGCTCGACCAGCTCGCCGAAGCGGCGGTACTGCGCCTGCACCTCGGGCGACTCCGCGGGGGGCAGCAGGCCGTCGACCCATTGGTCCCGCCACCACAGCCGCTCCTGCGGGCTGTGGCACAGCCAGCGCTCCTCATAGACCCAGCGGCCGTGTTCCTCGCGCGCGAGGCCCAGGTCCTCCAGCAGCGCCCGCACCTCGACGGCCTCGGGCCCGGGCGTGGGCAGGTAGTGCGCGCCGAGCGGGCAGCGCAGGCCCTCGCCGAGCGCCGCTCCGGCGCCGATGCGGTGGCCGCGGCTGTTGCCGCCGGGGACGTCCTCCACGTCGAGCAGCGCGACGTCAACGCCGCGCAGTCGCAGCCGCCGCGCGCAGGCCAGGCCGGCGATGCCGGCGCCCAGCACCAGCACCTGCGCGCGCCGGGGCGGCGCGGTGGCGGTCGACCAGTCGGGCAGGGCGCCGCGCAGCCGATGACCGCGCTCCCAGTTCGCGCCGGTCCAGCCGCCGGGCAGCCCGGCCAGCCGCTCGGCCAGGCGATCGGCGACGGGGCGCGCATCGCGCCCGCAGGCGGACAGCATCGGCAGCAGCGCGGCCGCCGTCGCGCGCACGAGCAGGTCGCGCCGCTTCAATGCAGCTTGCCCCATTCGCGTTCGAACTCGTGGACCAGCACCTGGTTGGACAGCCGGTTCACCTCCAGGCCCGAGGGGCGCGCCATGTCCGGCGGGAAGCTCATCAGCGCGGGCAGGCTCTCCAGGCTCAGGAAGCGCAGGCCCGGCGGCAGTTGCCGGGGCATGGACCACGGCCGGCGGCTCGCCAGCACATAGCCCCATTCGCCGAAGCTCGGCACATGCGCGTGGTACGGCGTCGCCGTCAGGCCCACCGACTCCACCGTGGTCACCACGGTCCAGTAGGCGCGCGGCGCCACCAGCGGCGAGGTCGCCTGGATCACCGCATAGCCGGAGGCCGCGAGGTGCTGGTCCACCAGCCGGTAGAAGCTGGCCGTGTACAGCTTGCCCAGCGCGAAGTTGCTGGGGTCGGGGAAGTCGATGACGATGACGTCGAAGCTCGCCTGCGAGGCCTCGAGCCAGCCGAAGGCGTCGGCGTTGACGATCTCCAGCTTGGGGCTGCGCAGCGCATCCTGGTTGAGCTGGCGCAGCAGCGGCATCGTCGAGAACAGCGTGGTCATGTGCGGGTCCAGCTCGACCAGCGTGACGTGCTCGACGCTCGGGTAGCGCAGGATCTCGCGCACCGCCATGCCGTCGCCGCCGCCCAGCACCAGCACGCGGCGGGGCGCGCCCTGCGCGGCCATCGCGGGATGGACCAGGGCCTCGTGATAGCGGTACTCGTCGCGCGAGTGGAACTGCAGGTTGCCGTTGAGGAACAGCCGCGTGCCGCCGGCGCCCTGCGTCACGACGATGCGCTGGTAGCTGCTGCTTTCCTTGAACACGATCTGCTCGCCGTAGAAGCGGTCTTCGGCCCAGGTGCTGAGGCGGTCGGCGCCGGCCATCGCGGCGGCCAGCAGCGCGATGGCCACGGCGCAGGTCAGCGCATGGGAGCGCCAGGCGCGCAGCTCGGCGCGGAACAGCCACAGCGCCCACACCGCCACGGCGACGTTGAGCAGCCCGAAGAACAGGCCGGTGCGCACCAGGCCCAGCTGCGGTACCAGCAGCAGCGGGAAGGCGACGGCCACCAGCAGCGCGCCGAGGTAGTCGAAGGTGAGCACCTGCGAGACCAGTTCCTTGAGCGCGTAGCGCTGGCGGAAGTGGCGCTTGAGGATGCGCATGACCAGCGGGATCTCCAGCCCGACCAGCGTGCCCACCAGCAGCACCAGGCCGTAGAGCAGCACGCGGAAGGCCAGCGCCTGCGAGGGCGGCAGCAGGCTGTGCACCGTGAACAGCGCCGCCGGCATCAGGCCGCCGATGACGCCCACCAGCAGCTCCAGGCGCAGGAAGTGCGCGACCAGCTGGCGGTCGATGTAGCGCGACAGCCAGGAGCCCAGGCCCATCGCGAAGAGGTAGGCGCCGATGATGGTTGAGAACTGCAGCACCGAGTCGCCGAGCAGGTAGCTGGCGAGCGCGCCGGCGGCGAGCTCGTAGACCAGCCCGCAGGCGGCGATGACGAAGACGCTGGCCAGCAGCAGGACCTCGGCCATCGAGGCGCGGGCGCGCGTGCTGCCGGGGAGCTCGGTGTCGCCGGCGGCGTCCGTCGGGGACGCTGCGTCGACAGTGGGGTCTTGGGACATGGGGCGCGAGGCTATCACGCGCCCGAGGGGCGCCCGGCCTCGGCGTGCGGTGCCGTTCGGCGAGGGGCAGGGCTCGCGTTCAGGCGGCGGGAGGGATCTCGAAGAGATCGCGCCTCTCGCCATCGGGGAAGGCGCGTCGCTCGACCAGGCGTCCGCCCAGACGGGCCACCAGGGCGCGGGCGGCGTGGTTGTCGTCGCGCATGTAGGTCTGCACCGAAGGCCACTGCCAGACGCGATGGGCGTGGGCGACGACCAGCCGGGAAGCCTCCAGCGCGAGTCCTTGTCCACGCGCCTCGGGCAGCAGCCACCAGGTGAGCTCGACCGGCCATCCCTGCCCCTGCCAGAAACCGCACATGCCGAGCACCGCGTCCTCGTCGCGGCGGCGGATCGCCCACACGCCGAAGCCCTGCAGCGTCCAGACGCCGATGTCGAAGGCCAGCCGCGACCAGATGGCCGCCGGCGCCAGCGGGCCGCCGTAGGCGCCCGACGCGTCGGCATCGGCATAGAAGCGCCGGTAGGCGTCCTCGCAGCGGCGGTCCGGGGGCGACAGGACCAGGCGTTCCGATTCGAGGGTGGGAATGTGCATCGTGAGTTTTCTCCTGGTGCTCCGTGGCCGCCGGCGCTCGGGACGGGACAGGGGCGGAAGCGGGGGAGGGAGAGGGCGGAAATGGACAGCGAACGGAGGCGAAAGGGTAACGCCCGTCGTGGATCGCCCTACACGAGGTTCATCCGGTGCTGGATGGCGCACCGATCGAGGCGCCCGTACAACGGCGATACGGACCCGCCGGCCTGGATCGCCATGCCCGGGGCTCCGCCCCAAAGGACCCCCATGCTCGATCGACGCACGATTGGAACGACTTCCCCGGCCCGGCTGCGCCGCTGGCTGGTGGCGGGCAACCTGGCGTTGGCGCTGACCCTGAGCGCGGCCGCCTGGCTGAGCTTGCGCAATGCCCGGGAAGGCGACGAAAGTGCGGCGCAGCGGACCGCGGAGAACCTGGCCGCGAGCATGAGCGGCGAGGTCGCCGCCGAGCTGCGCTTGATCGACAACGCGCTGGCCACGATGGCCGAGCGTTATGCGAAGACGGCGCACGCCGCCGACCGGACCCGCGTCCTGGCGCAGATGCTCGACGAGCAGCGCGAGCTGCTCAGGCACGTCAGCGCCCTACGGGTGGCGGATGCGACGGGCGAGGTGCTGGTCCACGACGAGGCGCCGTCCGCGACGCCGATCCGCCTGGGCGACCGCAACTACTTCGATCGGGCGCGCGCCCGGGACGCCACCGTCGTGTCCGAGCCGCTGCGCTGCCGCGTCACCGGCGAGTGGTGCATCGTGGCCGCCCGTCGCCTGATCAACGCGGACGGCCAGTTCGACGGCATCGTGCTGACCGAGCTGACCTCGGCCCACTTCGCCCAGCTTTTCTCCGGCATGGAACTCGGCCGCTCGGGCGCGATGGCGATGCGCACGAACGACAGCTTCCTGCTGGTCGCGCGCCACTCCGTGTCCGAGCCCGGCTCGGTCAAGGGCCTGGGCGAGGCCATCGTCTCCGACGCCCTGCGCGCCAACCTCAAGCGCAGTCCCGACCGCGGCTGGTACGTGACGCCCACCGCGCTGGATCGCGTCGAGCGCATCACCGCCTACCGCCGCGTGCCGGGCTACGCGTTCACGATGTACGCCGGCCTGAGCACCGGGGAGTACCTCGGCGCCTGGTACCGGCAATGCGCGGAACTCGCCGGGCTGGTCGCGCTGATGGTGGGTCTGATCGGCGGCATCTCGGTGCTGCTCTACCGCGGCCAGAAGCGCGAGCATGACGGCCGGCTGGCCGCCGACCGCACCGCCCGCGAGCAGGCGCTGATGCTCGAGAACGACCTGATCGGCATGGCGCGGCTGAGGGATCGCGTGGTGCTCTGGGACAACCGGGCGCTGGGCCGGATCCTGGGCTATGCGCCGGGCGAGCTGCGCGGCCAGTCGATGCGCGAGCTCTACCTGGACGAGGCCACTTTCGACCACATCGGCCGGGTCGGCTACGCGGCGCTGCGGGCCGGCGGCCGCTTCCGCACGCAGGTGCAGATGCGCCGCAAGGACGGCACGCCGCTGTGGATCGACCTGAGCGGCAGCCTGGTCTCCGAGGACGAGAGCCTGTGGATGCTGGTCGACATCGACGCGCTCAAGCAGAGCGAGGAGAAGGCCTACGGCATGGCCTTCCGCGATGCGCTGACCGGGCTGCCGAACCGGCGGCTCTTCGAGGAGAAGCTCGTGGACGCCCAGGCCGCCGCGCTGCGGGCGGACCGGGGACTGGCGGTCTGCTACCTCGACCTGGACGGCTTCAAGCCGGTCAACGACCGCCATGGGCACGAGGCCGGCGACGAGGTGCTCCGGCAGGTGGCCGAGCGGCTGCAGCAGACGCTGCGCGCCAACGACATCGTGGCCCGCCTGGGCGGCGACGAGTTCGCGATCGTGCTGCCCGCCAGCGGCGACGCGGCCGGCGCGCGCGCGGTGCTGCAGCGTTGCCTGGCGGAGATCGAGCGGCCGATCGCGATCGGCGGCGGACACCGGGTGACCATCAGCGCCAGTATCGGCATCGTGCTGGCGCTCGGCACCTGCGACACGGCGGCGGTGATGCGCGGCGCGGACGAGGCGATGTATGCCGCCAAGCGCGCCGGCAAGGGCCGTCTCCATTTCGGCGTGGCCGCAGGGCCGGCGGGCGGGCCCCCGCGCGGCGCGTCGGCATCAGCGCCGGCGCCGGCCGCCCGCGCGCTGTGGGTGGCATAGCGGCTCGTCGACGCGTGACGCGTCAACGCGCCTTCGCGCCGGTCGAGCCCATCGTGAACATCACCCACTCCGGCCGCACGTTGATCCGGATCGGGTAGATGCTCACGCCCAGGCCGCTGGTGATGTAGACCGGCTGCCGGCCGACGTCGACCCAGCCCCGCGTCTTGTCCTTCGGCCACCCGTGGGGCGCGACGACGGAGCCGTAGAACGGCACGCGCACCTGACCCCCGTGCGTGTGAGCCGCCACGGTGAGCCCGGGGAGGGGCGGCAGGTCCAGCGCGCTGGCCGGGTCGTGCATCAGGACCAGGGCCTGCGCGCCGCGCGGCAGGCCGCGCACGGCGCGACGCGGGTCGCTGTGTCCGGACATGCGGTCGCCGACACCCACCACCCACACCGCCGTGCCCGGCAGCGGCACGGCCTCGTTGAGCAGCACCCGGATGCCGACGGCGCGCAGCGCGCGCGTGAAGCGCGGGCCGTCGGTCCACCAGTCGTGGTTGCCGAGCACCGCGTACACGCCATGCCGGGCGCGTAGCCGTCCAAGGATCGCGGCGATCTGCTCCGGCGTGGTGCCGTCCTCGCCGCGGCCGTGGATGAAGTCGCCGGGCAGCAGCACGACGTCCGGCGCCGCGGCATTGATCGCGTCGACCACCGCCTGGGCGCGCGCCATCGTCATGACGTGGCGGAACTCGTGAGCGATGTGCCAGTCCGAGGCGACGGCGACTTTCAGCCCCGGAGGGCCTTGCCAATCGGGCACCGCAACCTGGACTTCCCGGGCGGCCACCCAGCGGGGTTCGATCAACAGGCCCCAGGCGGCCAGCAGCGCGGCGGCGAGAAGCAGGGACAGCAGCAAGGTCAGGAACTGGCGCAGCGCGGACAACAGCATCGAGGGGCTTGGAAGCGGCGGACGGTGGCGAGTATGCGGTGCAAACGACGGAAAGAATCGCAACGCGTCGCAACGCGTGGAAGGTCCGCGGGCGCCGCGGCGCGCCCATGCGGAAGGTCACCCCTTGGCGGTGCCGTTGCGCTGGCGTGCCGGCCGCTGGTGACTTTCGTCGCTTTACCCCCTCGGGGGCCGCTGCCTCTAATGCAGGCCCCACCGAGCACCGCGCGACATGACCGCTTCCCTCCGGCTTGAATCCCCCTTGCCCGACGGCACCTTCCGCGTGCACGAGTGCCACGCCACCGAGGCCTTGAGCGAGCTCGGCGAGATCCAGCTCCGCCTGCTCAGCGAGCGGCTGGACATCGCCGCCGGCGACCTGCTCGGCAAGCCGGTGGCCGTCGTCATCGCGCTGCGCGATGCGGCGCCACGCCGGCTGAGCGGGCATGTCGCGCGCTTCGCGCAGGGCGGCTTCGAGGGCCGCCACGCCGTCTACGAAATGACGCTCAGGCCCTGGCCGTGGCTGCTCACGCGCACCGCGGACTGCCGCATCTTCCAGGACATGAGCGTGCCCGACATCGTGGCCGCGGTGTTCCAGGACCATGCGGCGGCGCGCTTCGAGTTCAAGCTGATGCGGCCGTACCGCCCCTGGACCTATTGCGTGCAGTACCGCGAGACGGACTTCAACTTCGTCGCGCGGCTGCTGGAGCACGAAGGCATCTACTGGCACGTCGAGCACGACGAGCGCGGCCACAAGCTGGTGCTCTGCGACGCGGCCAGCGCGCACGACAGCGCGCCGGGGTGCGAGTCGCTGCCGTTCTACGGCAACGTGGAGCAGGCGCCGCCGCTGCTGGAGCACATCGGCCGCTGGACCAGCGAGCAGCGCATGCAGCCCGGCAAGGTCGTCCTCACCGACTACGACTTCGAGCGGCCCTCGACCTCGCTGCTGACCGAGCAGTCGCGGGCCCATGCGCACGACCTGGCCGACGGCGAGATCTTCGACTTCCCGGGCGGCTACCTGCAGTCCGCCGACGGCGCGCAGTACGCGGAAGACCGCCTGGACGAACTGCACAGCGCCTTCAGCCTGCTCGCGGGCAGCACCAATGCGCAGGGCGTGTGCGTCGGCCGGCTGCTGGCGATGACGCGGCATCCGCGCGATGACCAGAACGGCCAGTACCTGATCACGTCGACCCGCCTGATCGTCCGGCAGGCAGCGAGCGAATCGGGCAGTGGCGAAACCGACCTGCGCTGCGAGTTCGCCGCGATCCCGGCGGCGCAGCAGTTCCGGCCGGCGCGCCGCACGCCCAAGCCGATCGTGCCGGGGCCGCAGACCGCCACCGTGACCGGGCCGGGCGGCGAGGAGATCCACACCGATGCCTATGGCCGGGTGAAGGTGCAGTTCCACTGGGACCGGCGCGGCCGCCGCGACGAGCGCAGCTCGTGCTGGATCCGCGTGTCGCAGCCCTGGGCCGGCAAGGGCTGGGGCGGCGTCTCCATCCCGCGCATCGGGCAGGAGGTCGTCGTCGACTTCCTCGAGGGCGACCCGGACCAGCCGCTCATCGTCGGCCGCCTCTACAACGCCGAGCAGATGCCGCCCTACACCCTGCCCGAGGGCGCGGTGGTCAGCGGCATCAAGTCCAGGACGCACAAGGGCGCCGGCTACAACGAGCTGTCGATGAACGACACCGCCGGACAGGAGCAGATGACCCTGCATGCGCAGTACGACATGTCCACGACGGTGCTGCACGACCAGACCAACACGGTCAACAACAACCGCACGACGACCGTGTCGGTCAACGACACCCTGACCGTCAATGCCGACCGCACGATGAGCGTGGTGGGCAAGCTGGCCGAGACGGTGAACGCCGGGCATGAGATGACGGTCACCGCGGGCGGCTACACGCAGACGATCACCGGCGTGACCGCGCGCACCGTGCATGGCGATGTCACCAACACCGTCAATGGCAAGCGCGAGAACACCGTCAACGGCCAGTTCGTCGAGACGGTCACCGCGGGCGAGGAAAAGACGGTGAGCGCGGGCAAGCGCCTGACCGTGACCGGCGGCTACACGCAGTCCGTCACCGGCGGCTACAGCCAGGCCGTCACCGGCCCGCTCGCGGTCCAGGCGAGCGGCCCGCTGACGCAGGGCGCCACCGAGACCATGGCCCTGCATGCGACCGGCGCGGGCAGCTACACCTCGGCCAGCGCGCTGACCCTGGGCGTGGGCTCGTCGACCGTCGTCATCGACGCCGGCAGCATCACGATCAGCGCCGGCGGCTCCGTCATCAAGGTCGACGCCAGTGGCGTGTCGGTCAACGGGACGGAAATCTCCCTGAACTGCTGAAGAAAGGATGGCCATGGCCATCAATCCGGTGCAGCGCCGGCTCGCCGAGTTGCTGCAGCACTGGCAGGCGTTCGTCGACCAGCCCGACAAGCGCCTGCTGCTGTGGCAGGTGCCGGACGGCGGCAGGCGCCTGCTCGACGCCTTCCTCGAGATGCAGCGGCATGCGCCCGCGGGCGACGCCACCGGCGGCGTCGGCGGCGACACCTTCGTCGTCTTCGATGCGCCGTTCGAGCAGTCCATCGCCTATTCGCGCGCGCTCAAGGAAGCGCTGGCCGGCCAGTACGCCGCGAGCCACGACGAGTTGCGCCAGGCCGGGCAGACGCCCGATTGGCGCTTCGAGCCGGACGAGGTCCCCGACACCGCCGCGGCCTTCATGCGCGCGCTGGCCGCGCTGGCCGGGCATCACCCGGTGTTCGGGCAGCTCGTCGCCGTGCTCTCGCCCGCGAGCGTGACCGACGACGAGGCCTGGGCCGCCTGGGTGACCCGCGCGCTCGACGCCGGCGTGCCCGATGGCGTGCGCCTGCTGGTGCCCGATGCCGATGGCGCGCCGCGCCTGGAGCGGCTGGCGCGCGAGGATCGTCCTGATGTGCTGGTGCAGCCGCTGGCGCTCGATGCGTGGGCGGTGGCGCAGGAAACCTTCGCGCAGGAGCCCGCGGTGGGACCGGGCGGCGTGTTCCGCAGCCTGCTCACGGGACTGTTCGCGCTCGCGGAGAAGGGCTCCGCCGACCAGGTGCAGCTCAAGGCACGGGATGCGCTGGCCTTCGCGCGCCAGCAGGGTTGGTCCGACCAGGAGGTGGCGGTGCGGCTGCTCACCGCCGGCGTGATGCTCAAGGAGCGGCGCTGCGACGAGGCCGTCAACCATTACCGCCATGCGCGCTCTGCCGCCGAAGCCGCTCGCGAGGCGGGGCATCCGGCGGGCGGTCAGCTGGTGCTGCAGTCCTGGTTCGGCGAGGCCGCGGCGCTGATCGCGGCCGGCGAGCCGCGCGCGGCGGTGCCGTGCTACCAGGCCGCCGAGCAACTGGCCGCCGCGCTGCCCAATCCCTTGATGCGCCTGGAGGCGCTGCGCATGGGCAGCTTCTGCCTGGCGCGTGCCGGCGATGCTGACGCGGCGCTGGCCTTCGGGCGTCCGGCGCTGGCCGTCGGCGAGGGGCTGCGGCCCGCCTCGCGGCCGATGACGACGCTGCCGCTGCATTGCTTCGAGCTGCTGCGGCTCGTCGATCCGGAGCGCGCTGGCCGCATCGAGGCGATCCGGCGCGACCTCGACCGCGAGCAGCTGAGCCGGCGAGGGCGTCTGGACCAGCAGGCCGCGGCGCTGGAGTCGTCCGCCGATGTGGCCGAGTTGCGCCGGGTCGAGCGCGAGCACCTCGACGGGGAGCAGGCGCTGCAGCATGCGGCGCAGGCGAGGGCGGACGGCGAGGCGGCCGGCGGCAGCGCCGCCTTCCTCGAGCTGTTCGAACAGGCGCGAGGCCTGTTCGGTCCGTCCTGGCCGATCGCGATGCCAGGCGCCATCAGCCCCGCCGCGGCGCCGTCGACCGCCCAAGGATCCGCCGCATGAATCTCTCCGCCAAGCACGGTGACCCGCAGCTGGGCATCGACATCCATCTGTGCACCACGCCGGCCGGACCGGTGCCGCTGCCGACGCCGCATCTGTCGGTGGTGTTCGATCCCTTCGACTACCTGCCTTTCATCGGCGCGACCGTCAAGGTGATGGGCATGAAGCGCGCGACGGCCGGCACCTCGGCGATCGTGGTGCACATCCCGCCCGGCTTCCCGTTCGCGCCGATGATTCCGGACAAGGACGACGAGCTGTTCATGGGCAGCGCCACCGTGGTGGCCGACGGCGATCCGCTGTCCTACCTCGCGCTGCCGGTGCTGGGCTGCCAGATCGCGGGCATGCCCAGCCCGCCGCGGCCGAAGAAGAAAAAGCTCAAGCTGCCCAACCTGCTGCCCACCAGCTTCAACCTGGCGATCCCCAACACGGTGAAGGTGGGCGGCGCGCCGACGATCTCGATGGCCGGCATGATCGCGCGCGGCGCCTTCGCGGGCCTGGGCAAGCTGGCCAAGTCCCGGCTCGGCAAGGCGATGGGCGCGGGCTTCAAGAAGTTCCGGCAGAAGCTCTTCAAGAACATGGACCCCGGCTTCCTGAAGTGCAAGGTGCTGCGCGCGGAGCCGGTGAACATCCTGACCGGCGAGGTCAGCGTCGAGCAGGTGGACTTCAGCCTGCCCTGGCGCGTCCCGATGGACTGGGTGCGCAACTACGCCTCGGGCCGCGAGCGGGTGGGGGCGTGCGGCGTCGGCTGGGAGAGCCCGGCCGATGCGCGGCTGGAGATCGATGCGGCCGACGGCAGCGTGGTGTTCTTCCATCCGGATGCCGGGCCGGCACTCTTCCCCGCGCTGCCGGCCGCGCAGGGCGACGCGGCGGCGGTGCTGGAGCTGATGGATGGCGCGCGGCTCAGCGACCACGGTGACGAGTGGCGGGTGCGCACCAAGGGCGATCTGACCTATCACTTCCCGAAGTCGCTGACGGTCCCCGTGACCGGGCAGCTGCGGGAAGTGCCGCTGGGCCGCGTCAGCGACCTGTGCGGCAACTGGCTGCTCTACGAATGGGTGGAGGGCCGGCTGAGCGCGATCCGCGAATCGGGCGGACGACATCTGCTGGTCGAGTACGCCGGGCGCTTCATCCGGTCGCTCTCGCTGTACGTGGCCGAGGCCGAGTTCAGCCACACCTTCGTCAGCTACGAGCACGATGCGCAGGGCTGCCTGACGGCGGTCCGCGATGAACTGGATCATCCCTACCGATTCGCCTACGACGGCCGCCACATGGTGCGGCACACCAACCGGACGGGGCTGTCCTTCCATTACGAGTACGACAAGCGCGGCGAGGAGGGCGAAGGCGGCGAGGAGTGGCAGGTCGTGCGCGCGTGGGGCGACGGCGGGCTGTACGACTACCAGTTCGCTTACTGGCCCGCGATCCGCGAGGTGCGGATCACCGATTCGCTGGGGCATGTGTCCACGGTCCAGTGCGACGAGCACGGCCTGCCGATCCTGGAGATCGATCCGCTGGGCGGCCGCACGATCTTCGAGTACGACGAGGTGGGCCGCACGACGGCGGTGGTGGACGCGGCGAATCACCGGACCGAATACGCCTATGACGAGCGCGGCAACCTGCTGAAGCTCACGCGGCCGGACGGCAGCGCGATGTCGATCGAGGTCGACGCGCGCGACAAGCCGGTGGCGATCACCGATCCCAATGGCGCGAGCTGGCGTCAGCGATGGGATGAACGTGGGCTGCTGGCCGAGCAGACGAGTCCGCTCGGCGCGGTGACGGCCTACGAGTACAGCGCGGACGGCTTGCTGCTCAGCGTGAGCGACGCGCTGAAGGCGACGACGCGGCTGGGCTATGACACCGATGGCCAGCTGGTCAGCGTGAGGAATGCGCTGGGACATGTCTCCCGGCTCCAGCGCGACCTGCTGGGCAATGTGCTCGAGCGCTCGGATCCCCTGGGCCGTGC
Organism: Mitsuaria sp. BK041; assembly: GCF_014193085.1. Taxonomy (NCBI): domain Bacteria; kingdom Pseudomonadati; phylum Pseudomonadota; class Betaproteobacteria; order Burkholderiales; family Sphaerotilaceae; genus Roseateles; species Mitsuaria sp. BK041. The sequence goes on from NZ_JACHYT010000001.1 coordinate 1,642,697, forward strand.
CACGCGTTATCGCTACGACCGCAAGGGGCGGCTCGTCGAGGCGACCCTGCCCACGGGCGCGCGCATCCGTTGCGCCTACGACGCCCAGGGCAACCTGACGCATCACGAGGACGAGAACGGGGCGCGCACGGGCTTCGAGTACTTCGGTCAGGGACTCATCGCCAAGCGCCATCAGCCTGACGGCCACGTGGTGCATTACCACTACGACACGGAAGAGCAGCTCATCGGCGTGAGCAACCAGCGCGGTGAGATGTATGAGCTCAGGCGCGATGCGCTCGGGCGCGTGGTCGAGGAAGTGGACTACTGGGGGCAGGCGACGCGGTATGTCTTCGATGTGGCCGGGCATCTGAAGCAGAGCGTCGATCCGCTGGGGCGTGTCATCGACTTCACGACCGACAAGCTTGGCCGGGTCCGGCGCAAGCGCTTCGAGCATCCATTCGCGGCGGGACGCCAGTTCGAAGAGACCTTCGACTTCGACGCGAATGGCAACCTCACCGGTTGCGCCAATGAGCATGTGACGGTGAAGCGGGTGCTCGATGTCGAGGGGCGCTTGCTCGAAGAGCAGCAGGGCGACTTCGTCATCAAGAACGGCTTCGATCTGCTGGGCCGTCGCATCCGGCGCGAGACCAGCGCCGGCAACACGGTGGTCTACGAGTACGACGCGCTCGGACAGCCCACGGCCATCCGCATCAACGACGAACCGCCGATCACGATCGAGCGGGACGAGAACGGGCAGGTGGTGAAGGAGACGCTGGCACCGGGCCTCGAGCGGCAGTACCAGTACGACGCCGAGGGCCGGCTCACCGGTCAGGGCGTGCGGCGCGAGTCGGAGTGGCTCTTCAGCACGCAGTACGCCTACGACGCGGCCGGCAATCTCACGCACCGCAAGGACAGCCAGTACGGCCTGGACCAGTTCCGCTACGACCCGCTCGGACAGATCGTCGAGCACATCGATCCGCAGGGGAGGCTGAAGAAGTTCTTCCAGGACCCGGCCGGGGATCGGTTGACGACGGGCGTGAAGCGGGACGGCACCTGGCGGCGCGAGGGCTGGTGCGAGGGCGTGCATTACCGCTTCGATGCGGCGGGCAACCTGATCGAGCGCCGCGATGAGCGGCAGTTGGACGGCGAGGAGCCGAAGACGCTGGCGCTGGCGTGGGATGCGAATCAGCGGCTGGTGCGCAGTCGCAGACGAGCGACCTTCGGTGACGCGGAGCCGGACGAGGCCGAGACCGTCTACGGCTACGACCCGATGGGGCGGCGGGTGTTCAAGCGGAGTGGAACCAACGAAAGCTGGTTCGGGTGGGAGGGGGACGGACTTGTCGCTGAAGGGAAGGTGGGGGAGCGGCGCGAATACCTCTACTACCCAGGCAGCTTTGTGCCGTTGGCGATGGTCGACAAGCAGGTCAGCTATCGCTATCACACCGATCCGAATGGCAGCCCGAACCGATTGACCGATGACAAGGGGCGCGTGGTTTGGGCAGCGCGATACGAGGCGTGGGGCCGGGCTGAGCTCCTACTGGGCGACGTGGCCAATCCAATCCGCCTGCAAGGGCAGTACGAGGATGTGGAAACCGGGCTGCACTACAACCTCTGCCGCTATTTCGATCCGCTGAGCGGCGCCTTTGTCTCGCCGGACCTGCTCAAGCTCTCAGCCGGCTCCAACCTGTACAGGTTGGCCGCCAATTCCTTGGGCTGGATCGATCCGCTTGGTCTTTCCCCGTTGGAAATAGGGCAGATTGGCAAGCACGGCCATCCGATCAACTCCCGGATCGAGTATGGCGACAATATTGCCTATCTGGTGGAGGGGTCGAAACCCTCGACGAAAGGCCGCTTGGTCGGCTGGCACTATTACGAAAATCCTGGGCATCACGATCCCAATAGAAAATCGCCTCTTCGCGGCAACGTGGATTACAATCCCGGCAAAAGCGTCTTGCCACCGAATCACGTGGAGCTTTTTCAGAATAGCGTGTACTTCGAAGGAAACCGCTGGGCGAAGGACAGTGCTGGAAACTTCCACCAGTTTCAGGACAGCGGGGACTTTCATTTCCATTGGGCCGGGTCGACCAATGGTGAGACGAACAAGGGCAAGAAGCTCGGAAAGGTCGTGGACCCGAAGGTCAAGGCGCTGTTTTCCGGTTGTGGATGATTTGCAAATGAAGATGATTGGCGACGCTGCGCGATTCGCGATGGAGATCGGACCGGCGGAGACGTCCAGTCGGCCGATGCGTATCGTGAATATTTATATTGGTGGGAAGAATATCAGTGAGGTCGATAACGCCGCCTATGTGCCGCAGTTCGTTACTTCGCTTCGAAGGGCGGCCGATGCGCTGAAACGTAAGATCGATTACGCGAAATACGAGCCGCTGTTCCTCCAACATTCATTGGAGGAGGCTTATCAGCGGCTGGCGGCCGATGAAGGCGAGTTGTTCGGTGCATGTCGCGTGCTGGATTTGGGTGCGACTACCGACAGTTCGCTCAGTTTTCTGATTCCGTATCGCAATCGGCTCTATCTGGCCTCCCGGACGATTGATGAGGACGAGGCGGTCACATCGCCGTTGGCCATCGTGGAGATCACTGCATACGACATCGTTCGGGTGTTGGAGTCAACAATTGAAGTTTTGGAGAACGCTTGAGCCGGTTGCCTCGAGTCCGATCTTTCGATTGGTTTCTGCCAGCCAGTGCGGCTGACGAGCACGCTGCTGCTGTGAGGGCTTGATTGCCGGAGAAAAGCGATGGCGGCGCTTTCTGAATATTCGAATGTCTACAACACCGCATTGAATGTGTTGAAGCAGAAGGGATTTCGTCTCTGGCGCGATGTCGATACCGACATGTACTGCGCCGAGAAGAATGGCTGGGACTTCATGGCCGACAACCCTTGCTCCCTGCTCGGTCTGATCGCCATTCACGAGTGGAAGGCACCAGCTCAGTACACCGAATATTGGTGGAAGGACGATAGCGAAAGGCTGTACGGGAAGCTGGATTCCGCAGCGCCCGAGTTCACTCCCGTCTACGACAAGCCGCGCGGCTAAGGGAGCGCAACGCGCCAGCAGCCCTTTCGAAGGGGGCGGTTGCTAGATCTGGCTGGCTGCGCGCGAGGCAGGCGTGACCAGCGCCTCGGTCATGTAGGCCACGAGGTCGTCCGCTCTGACGGGATTCGCGAAAGCGGCATCGAAGTCGGTCAGCAACATCACCTGCGCTGCTGCCTGCGTTCGAACCAGGCAGACGAACTTCGTCGTGTGGTCGCAGGTTTCGGTGCCCAGCAGAACGCCGCGGAGACTTCTCAAGCGCGAAACGCCGAACTGGTCATCCACCATGACGACCTTCGGTCCGAGCACCGATGCGATCGGCACTGCGCTCTCGAGCGTTGGAGCGGTGGCCACCTCACAGCCGTGGCGCTGCAGGTGAAGCGAAAGACGAGTCGCGGCGTCGACGTTGGCGTCGACGATGAGAATGCGGTGGCCCACGAGGGTCATGATCAGCCTTGACGCTGACAGCCCTTTACCGAGAAGCAAAGCCAGAAGCAGCGGGGGCAGTGTGCTTGCCCGCGAATGCCCGCATCAGTCGCACATCCAGGAATGCGGCGTAGTGGCTTTGCCTACGCAATGCTCTGACGCATGGCTGGCCTGCCCGGAGGGACTCGAACCCCCGACCTGCTGCTTAGAAGGCAGCTGCTCTATCCAGTTGAGCTACGGGCAGACGGAAATCGGTAGACCGATCGATGCCTTCGTCCAGAACGGACTTCGGGCCCCGGGAGGGCGTTCCCACGCCTCCGAAGGGCCCGGATTGTGCCATGCGAACCGCCGTTACCGGCGGCCGGGGAACGGTTCGAAGTCGATCCATGGTCGATCGACTCTCGACAAGCTGAAGATCAGATCAGCACGTTCACGATCGCGTTGCCGATGCCCATCAGCGCCGCGCCCGAGATCAGGCCCGCGCAGATCGGCTCGCAGCCGTCCACCCAGCGCTTCCACCCCGCCGTGCCCGGCGTCTTGTGGACCTTGGCCATCACGAAGAAGATCATCGCGCCGACCCACATCGCGAAGGTCGACTCCGGCGGCAGCACCACGCCCAGGCCGATCGCCACCGACGACAGCGGGAACTTGCCCTTGGTCGCCATCTTGATCAGCTCGATCACCACCGCGCACACCGCCGCGATCGCCATCGTGATCAGCGCCGACGCCGGCAGGCTGTGCAGCCCGTTGGCGATGATCTCCGCCACGCCGCGCCATTGCACCGCCGCCGGCATCGAGAACTGCTCGGAAATGATGGTCGACGTCGAACGCAGGCCCTCGGCGTTCTTCGGCACGAACAGCAGGAAGAACAGCGGCACGCAGAACAGCACCCCCGCCACCACGCCGATCACGTGACCGATCGCCTGGTGACGCGGCTTGCCGCCCAGCATGTAGCCCGGCTTGATGTCGCTCAGCAGGTTCGCCGCGTTCGACGAGATCTCCGAGGTCATGCCCGCCGGGATCAGGTTGGACGCCGGATTGGTCCGGTCGATCGCGCCCATCGTGAACTGCGTGATCTTGGACAGCGCGCCCGTCGGCGTCCACGAGGTCAGCGCCATCGAGTTCGTGCAGATCACCGTCAGCACCAGGATCAGCGGCAGCGAGATCAGCGCCATGCCCACCGGCACGCCGAAGAACAGGTGCGCGATGTAGGCCGTCAGCACGCCCATCACCGGCACGCCGACGAAGGAGATCCACAGCGGCACCTCGATGTCCTTGAGCAGGTCGCTGCCGCCGCCGGCCTGGCCTGGCTTGCGGCGGAAGGACTTGAACACCGCCACGAACAGGTCGGGCTTGGCCAGCAGCGTCGTCAGCGAGCCCGCGACCATCATCGCCACGCCCCACCACATCGACCACTGGTTGACGATCTCCGCCCGCGAGATCGGGATCGGCGCGCCGTTGGGCGCCACGCGCTGCACGATGTCGCCGGCCTGGATCATGATCGGCGCCAGCACCACGAAGTTCACGAACGCGCCCAGCAGGCAGCTTGTCGCCACCGCGATGCCCATCAGCCCGCCCACGCCCAGCATGGCCGCGTCCAGCGTCAGGCGCAGCCCCAGCGCGCGGATGTCGGTGCCCAGGATCTTCGGGATCCAGATCTCTGCCTTGGCCGCCATGCCGTAGTAGTACTGGTCCAGCCGCTCATGGAAGGTCCAGGGCTCGGTCATGCCGGCCCACTTGTCCATGCGCAGCAGCTTGAACTGCAGCAGCTTCATCCAGCCATCGCTGATCAGCGCCTGGTAGATCGCGGCGCCCGCCGCCACCTTGGCCAGCAGCTTGGCCTTGTACATGCCTTCGCCGCCCTCGCCGGTGTAGAGCGAGTCCAGCACCACGCCGCAGGCGCGACCCTCGGGGAAGGGGAGCTGGTCCTCGTTGATGAAGCGCCGCTTCATCGGGAACGCCACCAGCACGCCCAGCACCGCGATGACGATCATCCAGATCATCATCTGCCACCACGGCACGATGTGGTCGACGAACAGCATGTACGCCGCCAGCGACGAGAACAGCGGCGAGACCACGTAGCCCGCGGCCGTGGCGATCGACTGGGTGCAGTTGTTCTCCAGGATCGTGTAGTCCTTGGCCCAGCCCAGCGACGCGAAGATGCGGAACATCGCGAAGGCCAGGATCACCGAGGTCAGCCCCACGCCGACGCTGATGCCGGTCTTGCCGCCGATGTACAGCGAGGTCGCGGCCAGGATGCCGCCCAGCATGAAGCCGGTGAAGCCCGAACGCAGCGAGAGCTGCGCCATGTCGCCGCGGAAGACGTTCTTGAACCACCACTCGTCCTTCTGCGCGCGCGACCAGGTCTGCACCTGCTCGTCGGTCAAATGCTGTAGCGCCATGCTGTGCTCGATCCTCTTCCGGGGTTGCCCGTTGCCGCGCCCGGCTCCAGGCTCGTGACCAGGAAGGACGCTCTTTTGAAACAAAAAAACAGCGCGCATTGTCCCTGCCTGACATCGCGCTGACACGAGCCCTCGCATGGGGTTTCCCCTGATCGCCACCCGCCTATCGCCCTGACGGGTGGGGTGTCGCGCTGAGGCTGCGAACCCCGTGTCCGTCGGCGCGGACGACGCCCGCGCCACGCCGAGTTCTTCACGCCCGGACCGCGCGCCGATCGGACGGGCCCCCGCATTCCGGTGCTGCCGCCGCACGAAAGTGCGTTCAGCGCCTAGCATCCCCACTTCCTCCTTGCTGCATCTGGAGCCGCTGTTGACGCTGATGTGGGTTCTCCTGGGCGTCCTGCTGGGCGTGGCCCTGACCTTGGTCCTGCTGATGGCGGTCCAGGGAAGGTTGGGCCGCGCGTCCGGTGCCCGGCGTCGGGACCGGCTCACCGGGCTGCTGCCGGCGCGCCGCTTCGAGGACGAGTTCGCCGCGCTGCTGGACGCGCTGCAGCGCCGCGGCGGCGAGGGCAGCCTGCTCTACATCGGCCTGGATGGCTTCCGGTTGATCAACGAAGAGCACGGCAAGGACCACGGCGACCACCTGCTGGTGCGCACCGCCGAGCGGCTGCGGCAGCTCGCCAGCAAGCGGTCCCTCGTCGGGCGGCTCGCGGGGGATGAATTCGCCCTGTGGAGCGAGGTCCCGGCATCGCAGACCGACGCCCTGGTGCGGCAGGTGCTGGAGGCGCTGGGCGAGCCGGTCCTGGTCGGCGCGACACCGCTGACGGTGAGCCTGTCGGTAGGCGTGGCGATGTCGCCCGAGCACGGCCACTCGATCCGGTTGATCCGCCGCGCGCAGACGGCGATGCGCTCGGTCAAGCGCCTGGGCGGCAACGGCCACGCCTTCTTCGACGCGGTCCAGGAGGAGGAGCTGCGCGAGGAGCTCACGATGGCGCGCGAGCTGCGGGAGTCGATCAAGAACCGGGAGCTGGAGCTGGTCTACCAGCCGAAGATGGATGCGCGCACGCTGCAGGTGACCGGCGTGGAAGCGCTGCTGCGCTGGCGGCATTCGACGCTCGGCATGGTGAGTCCGTCGCGTTTCATCCCGATCGCGGAGCGCTACGGCCTGATCGATCCGATCGGCGACTGGGTGGCCGACACCGCGCTGACGCAGGCGGCGCGCTGGCGCGAGATGGGCCTGCGCATGCGTGTCGCGATCAACGTGTCGGGCTACCAGATGCGCTCGGACGAATTCATCGGGCGCCTCGAGAAAGGCCTGCGGCGCCATCGCCTGCGGCCCGAGCGCTTCACCTGCGAGATCACCGAATCGGTCGCGATGGAGCACGCCACGGTCACCGGCCGCGCGTTCAAGCGCCTGGGCGCGCTGGGCGTGCATGTGTCGATCGACGACTTCGGCACCGGCTACTCGAGCCTGGCCGCGCTGCGCCAGCTACCGGCGCAGGAGCTCAAGATCGACCGGGCCTTCGTGGCCGATGTCGCCACCAGCGTCCAGGCGCAGGCCATCGTGCGCGCGGTCATCGAGATGGCCCGCGTGCTGCACTTGAAGGTCGTGGCCGAGGGCGTGGAGACGGCGGCGCAGCGCGACCAGCTCGTGGCCATGGGCTGCGACGAGCTGCAGGGCTACCTGTTCGCGAAGCCGATGACGGCGCTCGCGATCGAGGTGCTGGCGGCCGAGCCGGACAAGTCGACGGAGGGGCGCGCGGAGGGCTTCCGGCCGTCGATCTTCGTGGAGACCGCGGCGGTGCCGCTGGATGCGAGGCGCTGATCCAGAGCGCCAGAGCGCGGCCGCGCGTCGCCACTCTGAAAAAACGAAGAGCCGCGAGGATTGCTCCTTGCGGCTCTTCTGGAGAAATGGTCGGGGCGGCGGGATTCGAACTCGCGACCCTCTGCTCCCAAAGCAGATGCGCTACCAGACTGCGCTACGCCCCGACGAAGCCGCAGATTGTAGCCTGGAAATTCGCCTGCCCGGGAACTCGCGATCCTCTGCTCCCAAAGCAGAAGGTCGGGGGCCTCAGCGCGACAGCTTCTGCGCGATCTCCCAGCCCAGCTCCGCCATCGGTTTGGCGCCCGCCGCGGCCTCGCGGGCCTGCGCGCTCGAGGCGGTGCCGTCCTCCACCCGCTTGGCGATGCCCTGCAGGATGGCGCAGATGCGGAACAGGTTGTAGGCCAGGTAGAAGTTCCAGTCCTTCATCACCAGCTGCGGATCGGCGCGGCCGGTGCGCTCGCAATAGCGGCGCACGTAGTCGAGCTCACCCGGGATGCCCAGTGGCGCCAAGTCCACGCCGCCCAGACCGCGCGCGGCGCCGGTCTTGCGGATGTGCCAGGACATGCAGTGATAGCTGAAGTCCGCCAGCGGGTGGCCCAGCGTCGACAGCTCCCAGTCCAGCACCGCCAGCACGCGGGGCTCGGTCGGATGGAAGACGAGGTTGTCCAGCCGGTAGTCGCCGTGCACGATCGAGACCTCGCGCTCGTCGCGCGCCGATTCGGGGATGTGCGCGGGCAGCCAGTCGATCAGGCGGTCCATCGCCTCGTTCGGGCCGGTGATCGTGGCCTGGTACTGCTTGCTCCAGCGGCCGATCTGGCGCTCGAAGTAGTTGCCCGGCTTGCCGTAGCCTTCCAGGCCCAGCGCGCGGAAGTCGACGCGATGCAGCGCCGCGATGACCCGGTTCATCTCCTCGTAGATCGCGGCGCGTTCCGCGTTCGACGCGCCGGGCAGCGTCTGGTCCCACAGCACGCGGCCCTGCACGAAGGCCATGACGTAGAAGGCGCGGCCGATGACGGACTCGTCCTCGCACAGCGCGAGCATTTGCGGCACCGGCACGTCGGTGCCGGCCAGCGCCCGCATCACGGTGAATTCGCGCTCGATCGCGTGCGCGGAGGGCAGCAGTTTCGCCACCGGCGCGGGCTTGGCCCGCATCACGTAGCTGCCGCCGGGCGTGATCAACTGGTAGGTGGGGTTGGACTGGCCGCCCTTGAACTGCTCGATCGTCAGCGGGCCGGTGAAGCCGGGAATCTCGCGCGCCAGCCAGGCGGCGAGCGCCTGGGCGTCGATCGGATGCGTCGGGGCGCGGGTGCCGGTGAATGCGTCGTCCACAAGGTCTCCTGGAGTTGTCGTGAGATGCGAAACACGCGCTCCGGGGACCGGGGGATCGGTCGCCGGGCGCTCAGCGGTTGGCGATGGCCAACAGCTTCTCCTTGCTCAATACCACCAGCCGCGTCGGCTCGACGCGCACCGCGCCTTCGCGCTCGAAGCCCTTGAGCTCCTGGTTCACGCGCTGGCGCGACGCGCCCAGCAACTGCGCGAGGTCTTCCTGCGCCAGCTGCAGGCCGATGCGGACCTCCTCGCCCTGCGACACGCCGTAGCTGCGCGCCAGCAGCAGGATCTGCTTGGCCAGCCGCGAGGCCAGGGGTCGGGTGTTGAGGTCCTCGACCTGGTCGAACATCAGCCGCAGCCGCCGGCAGTTCAGGCGCAGCAGCGCCTCGTACAGCTCGGTGTGGCGTTGCAGCAGGTCCTTGAAGTCGGGCTTGCGGATCACCAGCAGCGTGGTCTCGCCATGGGCGCTGGCGTCGTGCGTGCGGGGCAGGCCGTCGAAGAGGGCGATGTCGCCGAACCAGATGCCGGGCTCGACATAGGTCAGCGTCACCTGCTTGCCTGACAGCGACACCGAACTGACGCGCACCGCGCCCTTGGCCACGCCGATCCATTCCTCGGCCGGTTCGCCGCGCACCGACATCAGCGCGCCGTCGGCGAGGCGACGCACGGTGGCGCGCGCCAGAATGTCGCTGCGCAACGGCAGTGACAGCTTGGAGAACCACGGCCCCGACTCGATGTTGTTGCGTTCGGAAATTGTAAGAACCGAGCTGTTCATGCTTTGTCGCTGGCGTGACAGGCCAGCCGTCTCCTGAAAGATGCGGACGGGCCGCGTGTGTCGCGACCTCATCCGGCCTATTGTGAGGGACCCGCGGCGCGCCCCATGGCGCCGCGCCGATGCGCGCATGATGCGCGGGCGATGCGCGTCGCGGGCGAAGGAGGGGCGCTTTTCCGGGTTTGTCCCGGGGAGCGCCGTGCTAGAGTGAAACGCACTCCAACAGCAATGACAGCGGGCATGGATCGAGATCATCACGACCCGCGCGGCGTGTTGCCGTCGCATAGCGTTCTCGTGCTGGCCATCCTCGTGATGTCGGCGCCCGCGTGGAGTCTCGGCGTGGGCCGACCGCAGGCGGCCTCGTCGCTGGGGCAGCCCTTGAACCTGCTGTTCCCCGTCCAGCTCAATCCCGGCGAGAGCCTCACGCCCGACTGCGTGCGCGCCGAGGTCAGCGCGGGCGAGAACCCGTTGTCCGCCTCGGGCCTGCACTGGCAGATCGAGGGCGACCCCGGACGTCCCACCGGCGTGCGGCTGCGCAGCGTTCAGCGCATTGACGAGCCCATCGTCTCGGTGCAGCTGAGCGTGGGCTGCAGCGCGCGGCTCACGCGCCAGTACACCGCCTTCATCGATCCGCCCGGCCTGAATGCCGAACCGATGGCCGACACCGGCGCGACGACCGTGCCGCTGGTGTCGCCGGCGCTGCAGGCGCAGCGGGAAGGGCAGCCCGCCCGCGTGACCGAGGCGCCCCGTGTCTCGGCGCCCGTCAGTGCGGGCGAACCGGCATTGGCCGCGGCCGCGACGCCCAGGCCTTCAGTGGCCGAGCGCCCGCGCCGCGCCGCGCGTCGCGTCGCGCAGGCAAGTCCTGGCCCCGAGCGCGACGGTCGCGCCGCGGCGCCGGCCGCCGTTCGCCGCGAGGATCGCGCGACACGGCCGTCCACGCCCCGATTGAGCCTCGAACCCGCCGAGGCCTTGCAGTCGCCCGCGCCCGCGCTGCTGGCGGCCGAGGCCGCCGCCAGCGCGGCCAGCGCCGCCGAGGAGGCCCGTCAGCAGGTGCTGGCGATGCAGAAGCAGATCGCCGACCTGCAGGCGGAGCAGAAGCGCACGCTCGCCGCGATGAACACGCTGCGCCAGGACCTGCAGGCCGCGCGCGAGCGGGCCGCCGAGACGGGTGGATCGTCCTCGACCTGGGTGCTGGGGCTGAGCCTGCTGAGCCTGGCGCTGGCCGCGAGCAGCCTGCTGCTGTGGCGCAGCAACCGCATGCAGCGGCGCGAGGCGGAACAGCACTGGCTGACCGATTCGCGTCAGGACGCCGAGGCGGAGATGCGAGGCGTCGCGACGGTGCCGCCGCCGATGCCCACGGGGCCGTCGCCTTTCACGCCGACCGATCCGCACAGTTCGCCGGCCCCGTTGATGTCGCACCTGTCGACCGACGGGCCGCCCGCCTCGTCGGCGCCAACGACGATCCCGATGCCGCTCACCGCCGTCGAGGAACCGACCCGGCCCGGCCCGCTGACGCCGCCACCGGCGCGCGCCTCGACGCGGGCGCCGACCACCGCCGCCGACGACGCGCTGGAGGCGCTGGCCGCGCTCGAGGCCATGGAGGCGGTCGAGCCGCTGAGCCTGCAGTTCGATCGCGACGACACGCGGCCCGCGCCGTTCACCGCCGACCTGGGCGGCGTCGGCAGCCTGGTGACCGTCGAGGAACTGATCGACCTGGAGCAGCAGGTCGATTTCTTCATGGTCCTGGGCCAGGACGACGCGGCCATCGAGCTGCTGTCCTCGCGCCTGAACCAGCGCGACGCGGCCAGCGGCCTGCCCTTCCTCAAGCTGATGGAGCTCTACCAGCGCCGCGGCGACCGCGAGGCCTTCGATCGCGTCGGTACGCGTTTCGCGGAGCAGTTCCATGCGCGCGCGCCGTCGTGGAGCGACGACCTGAACGAGGGCGAGGGGCTGGAGGCCCATGACGAACTGATCGATCGGCTCGAGGCCGCCTGGGTGGACGCCGAGGGCAGCATGAGCCTGCTGCAGGACCTGCTGTCCAAGCATCAGGAGTACAGCGGCGACCTGGGCCTGCCGGCCTACCGCGACCTGCTGCTGCTGTACGCCGTGGCCCGGGACCGCGCGGAGCACGAGGTCGACGGGCAGTCGATCGATGTCGTGCTGCCGCTGGATGCGACGGCGCACGCGGACCAGATGGCGACCATGGTCTGGCAGTCGCCACCGCCGCCGCCGGGCGTGCCGGCCCCGCGGTCGGTGCTCACGCAGTCGGTCGACCTGGACCTGTCTCTGGTGGACGACGAGCCGCCGAGAGACGCCAAGGGCCGCTGACGCGCGTTGCGGGCCGCCAGCGGCCGGCCCGGCCTCAGATCCGCTTCAGGCGGTCGAGCGCGAGGTCCAGCGTCTCGTCCTTCTTCGCGAAGCAGAAGCGGATGACCTTCGCGTCGCTGCCGCCGCCGTAGAAGGCCGACAGCGGAATCGCCGCGACGCCGATCTCGCGGGTCAGCCACTGGCACATCGCCATGTCGTCGAGCGCGGCCAGCTCGGGCCGCAGGCCGCCGTAGTCCACGCACTGGAAATAGCTGCCCGGGCAGGGACGCAGCACGAAACCCGAGTCCGCCAGTCCGGCGCGGAAGCGGTCGCGCTTGCGCTGGTAGAAGTCGCTCAGGCCGAGGTAGGGCGCCGGATCGCGCATGTAGGCGGCGATGCCGTGCTGCATCGCCGAATTGACGGTGAACACGTTGTACTGGTGCACCTTGCGGAACTCCGCCGTGAGCGCTGCCGGCGCCGCCACGTAACCCACCTTCCAGCCGGTCACGTGGTAGGTCTTGCCGAAGCTGGAGACGACGAGGCTGCGCGCCGCCAGCTCCGGCAGGCGCGACACGCTCTGGTGCGTGTGGCCGTCGTAGACCATGTGCTCGTAGACCTCGTCGCTGATCACCAGCACCTCGGTGCCGTCGAGCAGCTCGGCCAGCTGCCGCAGTTCGTCCGCGCTCCAGACCGCGCCGCTGGGGTTGTGCGGGCTGTTGATCATGATCGCCCGCGTGCGCGGCGTGAGCGCGGCGCGCAGCCGGTCGAAGTCGGGGCGGAAGGTCTGCGGATCCAGCGGCACCGCCACCCGCACGCCGCCGGCCAGCGCGATGTTGGGCGCATAGCTGTCGTAGGCGGGCTCCAGCACGATCACCTCGTCGCCGGGATGCACCACCGCCAGCAGCGCCGTCAGGATCGCCTGCGTCGCGCCGGCGGTGACGGTGATCTCGCTGTCCGGGTCATACGCATGGCCGTAGAGCGTCTCGATCTTGGCGGCGATCGCCTGGCGCAGCGCCGGCACGCCGGGCATCGGCGGGTACTGGTTGTGGCCGGCGCGCATCGCGGCGTCGACGGCGTCCAGCAAGGCCGGATCGCCGTCGAAGTCCGGGAAGCCCTGGCCCAGGTTGACGGCCTGGTGCTGCTGCGCCAGCGCCGACATGACGCTGAAGACCGTCACCCCCAGTTGGGGCAGGCGGCTCGCGGGAACGGGGGTGTGAACACGCATGGTGGGATCGATGAAGGGGCGGGTCGGAAGCGGGGGAGGCGCTGGAGGTGGCCGTGATCGGATCGGGGGAAGGCGTCGGGTGGGCGCTTGTTGCGCGTCAGAGGTCGTAGTCGCTGGCCTCGCCGCTCATCGCGCGCTGCAGCAGCGTGCGGTTGAGCCGGTCGGACAGCAGCTCGGCGAAGCTGTAGACGTAGTTGCGCAGGTAGGCGCCGCGCTTGAAGGCGATGCGCGCGACGTTCTGGCCCAGCAGGTGGCCCAGCGGCCGCGAGACCAGCTCGCCGCCAGGCGGGTCCTCGCGCACCGCCATCTCGGCGACGATGCCGATGCCCAGTCCCAGCCGGACATAGGTCTTGATGACGTCCGAATCGATCGCCTCGAGCACGATGTTGGGCGTCAGATGCCGCTGCGCGAAGGCCCGGTCGATGCGGGTGCGGCCGGTGAAGCTGGGGTGGTAGGACACCAGCGGCTGCTGGGCGAGCTGCTCCAGGTCGATGCGCTCGACCTGCGCGAGCGGATGCTCGGCGCGCATCACCAGCACGTGCTGCCATTCGTAGGCGGGCAGGGTGACGAGCTCCTCGAACTGCGACAGCGACTCGGTGGCCAGGCCGACGTCGGCGGTCTCGTCGATCAGCATCCGGGCGACCTGGTCCGGGCTGCCCTGGTGCAGGCCGATGTTGACCTGCGGGAACTGCCGGCGCAGCTGGGTGACGGGGCCCGGCAGCACATAGCGGGCCTGGGTGTGGGTGGTGGCGATCGAGAGCGTGCCGACGTCCTGCTTGGAGTACTCCTCGCCGATGCGCTTGAGGTTGCCGACCTCGCGCATGATGATCTCGATCGACTTCAGCACCTGGCGCCCCGGCTCGGTGATGCTGCGCAGCCGCTTGCCATGGCGCGAGAAGATGTCGACGCCGAGCTCCTCCTCGAGCTCCAGGATCGCCTTGGAGACGCCTGGCTGCGAGGTGTAGAGCGCCTTGGCCGTCTCGGTCAGGTTGAGGTTGCGGCGCGCGGCCTCTTGGACGAAGCGGAACTGGTGCAGGTTCATGGCGTGGTCATCGCAGGCGTCAGGCCTGGGGCAGCACGGTCGGGGTGGAAGGGTCGAGCGGATCGGCGGGCAGGGTGACGCCGGAGATGAGGTCCAGCGTCGCGCCCGCCATCGCGCGGATGACGGAGGGCTGTTCGCCGATCGCGTCGTGCAGCACGAACAGCACCCGAGGGTGCGTCGCGCGCAGCGACTCGACCAGCGGCGGCACGTCCCGCCGCACATGGCCGCTGGCGCCCAGGAACATCGGCACGATCTGGATGCGGCTGCAGCCGCGCGCGGCCAGGGCGCCGGCGGCGGTGGCGATATCCGGGGCCATCAGCTCCAGGTAGGCCAGCGCGATCGGCAGGTCCGGCCGCCGCGTCTGCAGCTCGGCGGCGATGGCCTGGAACGGGGCGGCCCAGGCCGGATCCCGGGCGCCGTGGGCGAAGAGCAGCAGACCGTCCATCAGCAGTCCTCCGTCGGTTGAAGCGGCCGGGTCGCGGCCGGGGGAAGGGGCCGGCGGGTGCCGGACCGGCGGGCGTCGCTCCCGCCCTTCATCGATAGCGCACCAGCCAGTAGAACGCCGCCATCGAGATGCCCAGGTAGAGCAGGCTGGGCGCGGACGCCACCAGCCAGGGGGTCCAGTCGCGCAGCAGCCCGAGGTGGCCGGTGATCGCGTTCAGCACCACGAAGCTGATGCCCAGCATGATGCCGCCGAAGACCTTGACGCTGATGCCGCCCGAGCGGAAGTGCAGGTAGGCGAAGGGCAGCGCCAGCGCCACCATCACCATGCAGGCGAACGGATAGAAGGCCTTGCGCCAGAACTGGATCTCCGGCTGCGCCGAGGACTGCTCCTGCGAGGACAGGTGGCGGGTGTAGCGGTAGAGCTCCAGCGTGGACATGTTCCAGGTCGGCTGCACCGCCGCGGACACCACGCCCGCCGGCAACTGGCTCTGCCAGTCGAAGCGCGGCAGCAGGACCTCGTGGATGGCGGGGTTCTCGGACAGCTTGTCCTGCGGCGCCGCGGGGTCCTTGGGCTGCGGCGCGTTGGCGGCCGGCTGGCTCAGCGGGGTCGCCACGCGCGACCACTGCGTCAGCCGCACCTCGTTCATCTGCCAGCGGCCGGTGGCGTCGACGGTGGCGCTCTTGGCCGTCAGCCGGGTCGCCATCGCACCCTTGCTGTCGAACTCGAAGACCAGCACGTCCTCCATCGTCCCGTTCGAGCGGGCCCGCCCGACGTGCACGGCGTAGCTGAAGTCGCCGATGCGGTCCTTCATCCACGCGCCCTGCGCGTTCGTGACGCCGCCGCTGGCGGTGGACTTGAGCAGCTGCGCCTGGCGGTCCGCCCAGGGGTTGACGAAGTCGCCCACCACGAAGGCCAGCACCGCGAAGGCCAGCGCCATCACGCTCAGCAGGCCCAGCGCGCGCTGCGGCCCCAGGCCGCCGGTGCGCAGGATGGTGAATTCGCTGGACTGCGCCAGCCGCGCCATGCTGAAGATGGTGCCGATCAGCACCGCGATCGGCATCAGTTCGTAGAAACGGCCCGGCAGCTTCAGCACGCTGGACCACACCGCCAGTCCCAGGCCCAGGCCCAGGCGCTGGAAGCGGTCCAGGTCGTCGATGAAGTCCAGGAAGAAGAACAGCGCCAGGAACCCGGCCATGACCAGGGTGAAGGAACTGAGGATGTCGCGGTACAGCAGCCGCCGCACGGTTCTCATGTGGGCACTCCCGGCGTGGACGAGGACATCGAGGCCGGCGCGATGACCACGCCCGCCGGGACGGGGCCCAGCACGGTCTCGGCATAGGCCGGGTTCTCCGGCGGTGCCGGCAGCACGCCACTGCGCGGGGCGCCCAGGCGCGCGCCCTGTTCGCGCCAGAGCAGCAGCAGCATGGTCACGACGAAGGCGCCGCCATGCAGCGCCAGCATCGCGGGCCCCAGCTTCATCTTGTTGCCCACCACCCAGGTCTGGGTCAGGTTGATCAGGTTGAAGTAGACGATGAAGGCCAGCAGTGCGAACAGCAGGTTCCAGTTGCTGGCGCGGCGCGGGTTGGTCGCCGAGATGCCGATGCCCAGCAGCACCAGGTTGACGCAGCCCAGGATCATGCCGAAGCGCCAGGCCAGCTCGCCGTCGTTCTGCGGCGAGCGGTCGACCAGCAGGTCCAGCGTCGGACGCGTCTTCGGCGCGCGCTTGCCGTCGGCGCGCATCACCTCGTCGTCGACCACCACCTGGTATTGCTGGAAGCGCGCGACCGACTTGTCGCCGTTGCGCAGGTCCACGTCATTGCGTTGGCCGTGCTCCAGCACGAGGACGCGCTGGTTGTTCTTGTATTGCAGCGCGCCGCGCGCCGAGGTCGTCACCGACTCCAGGTGCTCGGTGTTGTTCATGATGAAGACGTTGCGCGCTGCAGCCTCGTCGGCCGGGTCGCGTTCAATGAAGAACACCCGCGAGCCGTCGTTGGAGCTCTGGAACTGCCCCGGCGCGACCCGGGACAGGTCGCTGCGCTGCTCGAACTGCTCGCGCAGCTGGGCGCTGTTCTCGTTGCTCCACGGCCAGACGATGGTCATCAAGACCGTCACCACCACCAGCACCGGCGAGGCCATCGTCAGCACCGGCCGCACGAAGCGCGTCAGGCCCAGGCCGCTGGCGAACCAGATGGTCATCTCCGATTCCTTGTACATGCGCCCCAGCGACATGACGACGGCGACGAACAGCGACAGGCTCAGCATCACCGGCAGCTGGGCCAGGGCCAGGTAGCCCAGCGACAGCAGCACATGCTGCGGTGCCACCGTGCCCTTGGCCGCCATGCCGAGGGAGCGCACCAGCAGCATCGTCACGACGATGGTCAGGATGACCACGAAGGCCAATCCGAAACTGCGGGCGAGTTCTTTGCGTACTGATGAATCGAATAACATCCGGGCACTTTATCTACTTCTCGGTATTATGGACTTTCGCTCTCAGCTCGCGTCCCTCGACGCCCTGTCGTCGCACGGCGCCGACGCCCTGGTGCTGATCGTCGCCGGCGACAGCCTGCCGGCGTCGCTCGACAAGACCGCCTCCGCCCTGGTCAAGGACGCCATCAAGCTCGGCGACTTCGAGCTGAAGGCGGGTCAGGTCTTGTCCCTGGTCCGTCCCGCCGGCCTGAAGGCCCCGCGCCTGATCGTGGCCGCCAGCGGTTCGACGCTCAAGGCGGCGCGTTCCGCGCTGACCGCGGCGCTGGGCCAGCTCAAGGGCAAGGGCGCGACCGGCGCCTCGGTGGCCTATGCCGGCTTCGGCGCCGAGCTGACCGAGTCCCTGGCCGAGCAGACCGTGCTGGCCGCCCAGGACGCCGTCTATGTCTACCGCGAAACCAAGCCCAGCGCGCCCGCCGCGTCCAAGCTGACGAAGATCGCGCTGCTGCACGGCAAGGACGAGGCCAAGGCGGTCAAGGCCGGCCTGACGCGCGGCCAGGCCATCGGCGCCGGCATCGCGGCGGCGCGTGAATGCGCCAACCTGCCGCCCAACGTCGCCACGCCGGCCTACCTGGCGGACCAGACCAAGGCGCTGGCCAAGAGCCACGGCATCAAGGTCGAGGTGCTGGACCAGAAGGGCATCGAGAAGCTGGGCATGGGCTCCTTCCTGTCGGTGGCCAAGGGCTCCGACGTGCCGCCGCGCTTCATCGTCGCCAAGTACGAAGGCGCCGCCAGAACGCAGGCGCCCATCGTGCTGGTGGGCAAGGGCATCACCTTCGATTCGGGCGGCATCTCGCTCAAGCCGGGCGCCGGCATGGACGAGATGAAGTTCGACATGGGCGGCGCCGCCTCCGTGCTGGGCACGCTGCGCGCGGTGGCCGAGCTCAAGCCCAAGATCAACCTGGTCGTGCTGATCGCCGCCTGCGAGAACATGCCCAGCGGCCGCGCGGTCAAGCCGGGCGACGTGGTGACCTCGATGTCGGGCCAGACCATCGAGATCCTGAACACCGACGCCGAAGGACGCCTGATCCTGTGCGACGCGCTGACCTATGCCGAGCGCTTCAAGCCCGCGGCCGTGGTCGACGTCGCGACGCTGACCGGCGCCTGCGTGATCGCGCTGGGCGGCGTGCGCTCCGGCATGTACGCGAGCGACGACGAACTGGCGGCCGCGCTGTCGGCCGCCGGCGAGACGGCGCTGGATCCGTGCTGGCGCCTGCCGCTGGACGACGACTACGCCGACGGCCTGAAGACCAACTTCGCCGACGTCGCGAACGTGGCCGGCCGCGAGGGCGGTTCCATCACCGCGGCCAAGTTCCTGCAGCGCTTCGCCTCGAAGTACCGCTGGGGCCACCTGGACATCGCCGGCACGGCCTGGAAGGGCGGCGGCGCCAAGGGCGCCACCGGCCGTCCGGTCGGCCTGCTGACGCACTTCGTGCTGTCGCAGGTCCGCTGAGCGCGCCGCGTTCCTCGGAAGCTGAACAGGGAAGGGCGGGTCCGGTGACGGAGGTCAACTTCTATACCGGCGTGCCCGACCGACAGGTCTACGCCTGCCGCCTGCTGCGCAAGACGCAGGCGGCCGGGCTGACCGTCGGGGTCTGGGGACCGATGCGGCTGCTCGAGCGACTCGACCAGACGCTCTGGACCTTCGATCCCGGCGAGTTCCTGCCCCACCTGCTGCTGCGCGGCGACACGCCGGAACTGCTGCGCGAGCGCACCCCCATCCTGCTCTCGGACCAGCTCGACGCGCTGGCCACATGCCGGGTGCTGCTGAATTTCGAGCCAGGCGTGCCGCCGGGGCTCGAGCGCTTCGAGCGCGTGCTGGAGCTGGTCTCCACCGATGCCGAACAGGTCGCCGCGGGACGCGCGCGATTCAAGGCCTACAAGGCCCTCGGCCTGACGCTGAATCATCACGTGATGTCGGCTTGAACGCCGGCGTCGATCACCACGAACGTTCACCGCGACCGATCGCGCCGCGGTGGTGCCGCCGCGCGCGGGCGTGGTGCCGTGACGCCCATGGACAGGGCGCTGGCGGGGCTTGTCGGGCGTCGAGTGGGCGGAATTCCGCACTCTTCGCGCAGGGGCTGTGTGCGCCTTCGCACTCCTGTGAAAACCATCCGGGTTTGCCCCGGTGACAGGGGCGCGACAACGCCTGCGCCGTGACCGCGTTCACAGCATTTTCACTATGGAAACGGCTCCGCCTTTCGGGGTATGGTCGCTCGCGTTGAGAACTCAACGTCATTCCACATATCCCGAGTCGGAGGTTCCTAGATGCAATCCAAGCTGAATGTGATCGTGGGCGCAATCGCCATTGCCGCGAGCGGCGCCGCGATGGCGCAGGATGCGGTGGTCAAGATCGGCCACGTGGGTCCGACCAGCGGCGCGATCGCGCACCTGGGCAAGGACAACGAACTGGGCGCCAAGATGGCCATCGACGAGCTGAACGCCAAGGGCGTGACGATCGGCGGCAAGAAGGTCAAGTTCGAACTGCTGGCCGAAGACGACGCCGGCGATCCCAAGCAAGGCACCGCCGCCGCCCAGAAGCTGGTCGACTCCAAGGTCAACGGCGTGGTCGGCCACCTGAACTCGGGCACGACCATCCCCGCGTCCAAGATCTACAGCGACGCCGGCATCCCGCAGATCTCGCCGTCGGCGACCAACCCCAAGTACACCCGCAACGGCTACAAGACCGCGTTCCGCGTCGTGGCTGACGACGTGCACCTGGGTGGCACGCTGGGCAAGTACGCGGTGACGCAGCTCAAGGGCAAGTCCATCGCCGTCATCGACGACCGCACCGCCTACGGCCAGGGCGTCGCCGACGAATTCGAGAAGGGCGTCAAGGCCGCCGGCGGCAAGGTCGTCGGCCGTGAATTCACCAACGACAAGGCCACGGACTTCACCGCCATCCTGACCTCCCTGAAGGGCAAGAAGCCCGACGTCGTCTTCTTCGGCGGCATGGACGCCGTGGCCGGCCCGATGCTGCGCCAGATGAAGCAGCTGGGCATCGAAGCCAAGTTCATGGGCGGCGACGGCATCTGCACGGCCGAACTGCCCAAGCTGTCCGCCGGCACCATCAGCGACAGCCAGGTCGTCTGCGCGGAAGCGGGCGGCGTGGAAGGCGAATCGAAGAAGTCGCTGGACGCCTTCAAGACCAAGTTCAAGGACAAGTACAAGGTCGACGTCCAGATCTACGCTCCGTACGTCTATGACGCGGTCAACGTGATGGTCGACGCCATGGTCAAGGCCAAGTCCGCCGACCCCAAGGTCTACCTGCCCGTGCTGGCCAAGACCTCGGACTACAAGGGCGTGACCGGCACGATCGCCTTCGACGCCAAGGGCGACATCAAGAACGGCGCGCTGACCCTGTACACCTACAAGGGTGGCAACCGCGAGCAGATCGCCGTGGTGCGCTGATCCTCCAAGCGCTGCAAGGTTGAAGGACGCCCACTTCGGTGGGCGTTTTTTTTCGTCCGTGGCCATGCGACATGGCGCTGTCCCCTGATCGAGGGATCACCCCCTCACTCGCGTGCATTCCCGCACGAGAGCCCCCCAAAGCATTCAGTCAGGGGGTTTGCGCCTCCGAGGCGCTACCGACAATGGCCTGCGTCAGCGTGCCGAGGGATCGATTCGGGGATCCGGCGGCGGTCGACGGGAGACGGGTTCAACCGGGTCGGATTGCAAGGCGGACGCCCCTGCAAACAGGGGGCTTTCAAGCCTGGGGGGCGCAGGCATGATGCCCCCCGCAGCGAACAGGGTCCTCCTCTGGAGGAGGCGTTCGCGACGAGCGGTCCAGAGAGGTTCACCCGGGTCGGCGACAGCGTCCCAAGAGGATGCCGTGACCAGCTTTGGGGACGGGCATGATTCGAATTTTTAACCACTACCTCCATCGTCGTACCCTGATCCAGGTGCTGTTCGACCTGGGCCTGATCGTCGCGGCGGTGTTCGCGGTCGCGCTGAGCCACGGCAGCGGCGAGCACATGATGAGCTTCGCGGCGTCCTATGGCCTGTCACTGGCCGGCGGCATGTTCGTCATCAACTCCGCGTCCGGCCTCTACTCCCAATCCCACAAGCGCTCGCTGACGCAGTCCTGCGCCCGCGCGCTGTTCGCGCTGCTGATCGGCCTGCCGCTGGCCTACGGCCTGTTCAGCCTGATCCCCGCCACCGTCTCCCACCGCGACCTGCTGACCACGACCGCCATGCTGGCCGTCGCGCTGGTGATGGTGCACCGCGTCTACGCGGCGCATTCCGGCGTGCAGGGCGCGGGCCGGACCAAGATCCTGATCTTCGGCAGCGGCCACGCCGCGCTGGCCGTCAGCGAGAGCCTGCGTGCCGCCGATCCGCATGCGCAGATCGTCGGTTTCCTGCCGGGCCCCAACGAGATCGATCCGCAGGTGCCCGCCCACCAGCTGCTGGCCGCCGGCGAGACCCTGACCGACGCCGCGATGCGCCTGGGCGTGGACGAGATCGTCGTGGCGCTGTCCGAGCGCCGCGGCGGCTCCATGCCGCTGCGCCAGCTGCTGGACTGCAAGCTCTACGGCATCCGCGTCGTGGACCTGGCCACCTACTTCGAGAAGACGCTGGCGCAGATCAAGATCAGCCACGTCCACGCCGGCTGGCTGATCTTCGGCGACGGCTTCAACCAGGGCGTGCTGCGCAGCGCCGTCAAGCGCGCCTTCGACCTGGTGTCCTCGCTGGTGCTGCTGGTGGCGACGGCGCCGATCATGGCGGTCACCGCGCTGCTCATCAAGCTGGAATCGCCCGGCAGCATCTTCTACACGCAGGAGCGCGTGGGCCTGAACGGCGCCACCTTCAAGGTGATCAAGTTCCGCAGCATGCGCAACGACGCCGAGAAGGACGGCCGCCCCCAGTGGGCGACCAAGAACGATGCCCGCGTGACCCGCGTCGGCAACTTCATCCGCAAGGTCCGCATCGACGAACTGCCGCAGCTGATCAACGTGCTGCGCGGCCAGATGAGCATGGTGGGCCCGCGTCCCGAGCGGCCCTTCTTCGTCGACGAGCTGGTCGCGCAGATTCCGTACTACGCGGTGCGCCACAGCGTGAAGCCGGGCGTGACCGGCTGGGCGCAGGTGCGCTACGAATACGGCTCCACCATCGAGGACTCGCTGGAGAAGCTCCAGTACGACCTGTACTACGTCAAGAACCACACGCTGTTCCTCGATCTGCTGATCATGCTGGAGACGGTGGCGGTGGTCCTGACGGGCCGGGGGGCGCGCTGAGCGCGACGGCGGAGCGACCCGCTCCCGGCGTCCCGTTCCCGCGCCCGCCTCGGAACGCGGCCCGCGCGCCGGGACCCTGATCCATGTGGGCAGACACCCTGAACCTCGGCACCGCGTCCGGGATCGTCGCGGTATTGGCGCACCTGGCCCTGGCGGTCGTGGTGCTGCCGCAGTTCGGCCAGCACCGGCGCCGCGCGCTGCGGCTCGAGGCCGCGCTGCTGCTCAGCGCCGTCTGGGCGGGGCTGGACGCGGCGGTCGAGCAGGGCTGGCTCGGGTCCCACCAGTGGCCCGCGCTGGTGCTGCTGCCCATCTGCGACGCGCTGCGCTACGGCGCGTGGTTCTCCTTCATCCTGGCGCTGATCGAATCGCGCGGTGACGACGGCCAGGCGCGCAGCGCCGGCGTCGCGCGGCCGCTGCAGTGGCTGGCCTGGGCCGGCGTGGCGGCCGCGGTCGCGCTGCCGCTGTGGCGCTACTGGGGCGACGCGCCGCTGGCCCAGATGCAGCGTCCGATGACGATGGCCTGGCTGGGCCTGGGCGTCTTCGGCCTGGTGCTGCTCGAGCAGATGCTGCGCAACATCCACAGCGACGCGCGCTGGAATGCCAAGCCGGTCTGCCTGGGCCTGGGCGCGGTCTTCGCGTTCGACGTGTTCGTGTTCTCGCAGGCCTCGCTCTTCCAGCAGTTCGACGGCGACGCGCTGAGCGTGCGCGCCGCCGTGCACAGCCTGGCCGTGCCGCTGCTGTGGCTGGCCAGCCGGCGCCACAAGAAGTGGCTGGACAAGCTCCATGTCTCGCGCACCGCGGCCTTCCATTCGGCCACGCTGCTGATCGTGGGCGTCTACCTGCTGGGCGTCTCGGGCATCGGCTACTACGTGCGCTACACCGGCGGCGAGTGGGGCCGCGCGCTGCAGCAGGTGCTGCTCGCAGTGGGCGTGCTGGCGCTGCTGACGATGGGCCTGTCGGGCTCGCTGCGCGCCAAGCTGCGCGTCTACATCAGCAAGCATTTCTTCAGCTACCGCTACGACTACCGCCAGGAGTGGCTGCGCTTCACCGCGATGCTGTCGGCCAGCGCCTCGCCGGCGGAGCTGGGCGAGTCGGTGATCCGCGGGCTGGCGCACCTGGTGGAGAGCCCCTCGGGCGCGCTGTGGCTGCGTCGCGCGCCCGCGGCCGGCGCCGACGGCGAATACCAGCAGGCCGCGCGCTGGAACCTCAACGACGACCGCCAGCCGCTGGCCGCCGACGCCGCGCTGCTGCACCTGCTGCAGGAGCGCGCCTGGATCGTCGACCTGGACGAATGGCGTCGCGACCCCGGCGCCTACGAGCACGCGCCGCTGCCGGCCGCGCTGGCCGGCGATGCGCGCCACTGGCTGCTGGTGCCGCTGATCAACGCGGGCACGCTGACCGGCTGGGTGATCCTGGGGCAGCCGCGCACGCGGCTGGAGCTGAACTGGGAAGTGCGCGACCTGCTGCGCACCGCCGCCCAGCAGGCCGCCAGTTACCTGGCGCAGATGCAGGCGGCCGAGGCGCTGCTGGAGGCGCGCAAGTTCGAGGCCTTCAACCGCATGTCGGCCTTCGTCGTGCACGACCTCAAGAACATCGTCACGCAGCTGTCGCTGATGATGAAGAACGCCAAGCGGCTGCGCGACAACCCGGAGTTCCAGCAGGACATGCTGGACACGGTGGAGAACTCGCTGGACAAGATGCGCCAGCTGATGCTGCAGCTGCGCGAGGGCGACAAGCCGCATCACGGCAGCGCCGGCGGCGTGGCGCTGACGGCGATCGCGCGGCGGCTGGCCGCGGCGGCGGTCGGCAAGGGCCGCGGCCTGGAACTGGAGCTGCGCGACGAGGTCAGCGCGCGCGGCCATGAGGAACGGATCGAGCGCGTGCTCGGCCACGTGGTGCAGAACGCGCTGGACGCGACGCCGATCGACGGCCGCGTCACGCTGCGGCTGCAGCGCGTGGGCAGCCACGCGCAGGTGGAAGTGGAAGATACTGGCTGCGGCATGTCGCAGGAGTTCATCGATCAACGGCTGTTCAAGCCGTTCCAGACGACGAAGGCGGCGGGCATGGGCATCGGCGCCTACGAGAGCTACCAGTACCTGCAGGAACTAGGGGGGAAGATCAACGTGGAAAGCGCGCCCGGACGAGGCACCAAGGTCACCATCTTGCTGCCGCTGTTTTTCGCCCAGTCGGGCAGCGACGCCGGCCTGGTGGAGGCGCGATGAGCCCCGCCGCAGCGCCGTTCGCCGGCCCCACCGCGTCCCTCCCGCAAGGCCCCGCGCGGCGGAGGGAGCGAGCATGAGCGCCCAGCCCCCTTCGCTGCTCATCGTCGAGGACGACCTCGCGCTGCAGAAGCAGCTCAAGTGGTCGATGGACCGCTTCGAGTCGGTCACGGCCGACGACGTCGCCAGCGCCGTGCTGCAGTTCCGCCGCCACAAGCCGCCGGTGGTCACGATGGACCTGGGCCTGCCGCCGGACCAGGACTCCACCTCCGAGGGCTTCCGCCTGCTCGAGAAGCTGATCGAGCTGGAGCCCGGCACCAAGGTCATCGTGCTCACCGGCCAGAACGACCAGAGCAACGCGCTGCGGGCCATCCGCATGGGCGCCTACGACTTCCTGGCCAAGCCGGTCGATCCCGACGTGCTGGTGCTGACCGTCGAGCGCGCGATGCGCCTGCACGAGCTGCAGCAGGAGAACCAGCGCCTGCTGACGCAGCAGGACGGCGAGCCCACCGGCCGGCTGCTCACGCGCGATCCGCAGATGCAGCGCATCTGCCGCACCGTCGAGCGGGTGGCCGGCAGCGACGCCACCGTGCTGCTGCTGGGCGAGAGCGGCACCGGCAAGGAGGTGCTGGCGCAATCGCTGCACGATGCCTCCAAGCGCAAGGGCCGCTTCGTCGCGATCAACTGCGCGGCCATCCCCGAGGCGCTGCTCGAGAGCGAGCTCTTCGGCTACGAGCGCGGCGCCTTCACCGGCGCGACCAAGACCACCGTCGGCAAGATCGAGACCGCGCATGGCGGCACGCTGATGCTGGATGAGATTGGCGACCTGCCGATGCCGCTGCAGGCCAAGCTGCTGCGCTTCCTGCAGGAGCGCAGCATCGAGCGGCTGGGCGGGCGCCAGGAGATCGCGGTGGACGTGCGCATCGTCGGCGCGACGCACCAGGACCTGAAGGCCAAGATCGCGCAGGGCCTGTTCCGCGAGGACCTGTTCTACCGCCTGGCCGAGATCGTGGTCGACATCCCGCCGCTGCGCGACCGCGTCGGCGACGCGGTGCTGCTCAGCCATGCCTTCCTGCGCCGCTTCTCGTCGGAGCAGCGCCGCCCCATCCTGCGCCTGGCCGATGACGCGATCCGCGCCGTCGAGGGCCACCGCTGGCCGGGCAACGTGCGCGAGCTGCAGAACGTGATGAAGCGCGCGTCCATCATGGCCGACGGCGACCGCATCACCGCCGACGACCTCAACCTGCCGCTGCCCACCGGCGGCGAGGCCGCCGCCGAGGAGCCCGAACTCGACCTGCGCGCCGTGCGCGAGCGCGCCGAGCGCCAGGCCGTGGTGGCCGCGCTGGCCCGCACCGACGGCAACATCGCCAAGGCCGCCGACCTGCTGGGGGTCAGCCGGCCGACCTTGTACGACCTGATGTCCCGTCTCGGCGTGAAAGCATGAAGCCATGAAGGCCTGAGCACCGCACCGATCCTCCGACACCCACCGACAGCGAAAGAGACACGCATGTCCCGCAAGCCCGCGCACCGCGCACCGACCGCTTCCATCCCTGGCTCCTCCCGCATCGCGCAGGCCGGCCTGCCGCGGGCCCTGCAGCGCGGCGCGACCGCGCTGGCGCTGGGTTCGGCGCTGCTGCTGTCGGCCTGCCTCGGCGAATCCGCGCAGGACCTGGTGAATTCCGCCAAGACGCACCTGGAGAAGAAGGACCACAAGGCCGCGATCATCCAGCTCAAGAACGCACTGCAGAAGGACGGGTCGCTGGCGGAGGCCCGCTACCTGCTGGCCAAGGCGCTGCTGGACAGCGGCGACGTCGCCGGCGCGGCGATCGAGGCGGAGAAGGCGCGCTCGCAGGGCTTCGGCGGCGATGCGCTGATCGCGCTGCAGGCCCGGCTGCTGCTGATGCAGGGCAAGGTCGACGAGCTGATCGGCCAGTACGGCAGCCGTCACCTGCAGACCGCCGCCGACGAGGCCGACCTGCAGACCACGCTGGTCGGCGCCTACGTCGCCCGCCAGAAGCTGGCCGACGCCCGCAAGGCCGCCGACGCCGCCGTGCGCGCGGCGCCCGACAGCGTGGCGGTGCGGCTGGTCAACGTGCGGCTGCTCACCAGCGAGGGCAAGCTGCCCGAGGCGCGCGAGGAGGTCGAGCGCGTGCTGGCCAAGTCGCCGCAGGCGGCCGAGGCCTGGCAGCTCAAGGGCGAGCTGCAGGTGCTGGCCGACGCGCCGGCGGCCGAATCGATCGCCAGCTTCCGCAAGGCGCTGGAGTTCGACAAGAAGCTGGTCGGCGCCCATGCCGGCCTGATCAATCAGCTGATGCGCACCGGCGACAAGGCCGGGGCCAAGGACGCGGTGGCCGCGATGAAGGCGGCCGCGCCGCAGCATGCGCAGACCTTCTACTACGCGGCCGTCTTCGCGATGGACGCGGGCCAGGTGAAGGAGGCGACCGCGCTGGCTCAGGCGCTGCTGAAGGTCGCGCCGAACAACGAGCGCGCGCTGTTCCTGGCCGGTCGCGTCGCGCAGGCCAACGGCGACCTGCGCCAGGCCGAGGCGAACTACGGCAAGCTGATCCAGGCCTCGCCCGAGGCGCAGTCGGCCCGCGTCGCGCTGGCCCAGCTGCAGCTGCGCGGCGGCGACGCCGAGCAGGCGATGACGACGCTGCAACCGGCGCTCGACGGCAAGGCGCCGTCGGCCGAGGTGCTGGCGCTGGCCGCCGAGATCCGCCTCAAGCAGGGGCAGGGCGCCGAGGCCGAGCGCTTCCTCGCCCGCGCCGCGGAGGTCAATCCGAACGACGTGCGCAGCCGTGTCGGCCTGGCGCTGGGCCAGATCCAGAAGGGCCAGGAAGCTGCCGGCGTGGCGGCGCTGCGCAAGCTCTCGGCCGAGGACAAGGGCACCTCCGCCGACATCGCGCTGATCAGCGTGCTGGCGCGCAAGAAGGACTACGAGGGCGCGACGCAGGCGATCGCCGCGCTGGAGAAGAAGGATCCCAAGTCCTCGACCGCGCCCGAGCTGCGCGGCCGCATGGCGCTGCTGCGCGGCGACCGCGCCGGCGCGCGCGCAGCCTTCGACGAGGCGGTCCGGCGCGAGCCCACCTCGATGACCGCGGCCAACAGCCTGTCCACCATGGACCTGCAGGACCGCAAGGCCGAGGACGCCGTCAAGCGCTACGAGGTGGTGCTCAAGGCCGATCCGAAGAACCTGCGCGCCGAGATGGCCACCATGGGGCTGAAGCTGGCGCACAAGCTGGTCGAGAAGGACGTGGCGATCAAGCGCCTGACCGAACTCGCCCGGCAGCATCCGGACGACCCGACGCCGCGCCAGGCGGCGGTCGGCCTGCTGATGGAGCAGAAGGACTTCAAGACCGCGCTGTCGCTGGCCCAGGAAGGCGTCACCGCCAGCCCGGACAATCCGGCGCTGATCGACCTGCTGGGCCAGGTGCAGGCCGCCACCGGCGACCGCCAGCAGGCCATCAGCAGCTTCAACAAGGTCGCGACGCTGCAACCGCGCTCGCCGCTGGGGCCGCTGCGCCTGGCCGACCTGCACCTGCTGGCCGGCGACAAGGAGGCCGCGGCCGCGGCGCTCAAGCGGGCCCAGGCGATCGGGCCCGGCGACGGCGAGCTGGCGCGCAAGGTGGTCGAGAAGGCCTTGCAGATGGGCCGCCCGGACCTGGCGCTCGTCGCGGTCAAGGGCCTGCAGCAGGCGCAGCCCAAGTTCGGCCTGGGCTGGAAGCTCGAGGGCGACGTGGCGCGCAGCCGGCGCGACTTCCCCGCCGCGGTGACCGCCTACCGCAAGGCCGACCAGCTGGCCGCCGAGGCCGGCGCCACCACCGCCAACACCGAGCTGGCGATCGTGCTGCACAGCACGCTGATCGAGTCCGGCCGCAAGGACGAGGCCGAGCGTTACGCCGCCGCCTACCTGGCCAAGTACAAGACCGACGAGCTGTTCCAGTACCACCTGGGCGACGTGGCGCTCAACAGCGGCCGCTATCCCGAGGCGGAGCAGCGCTATCAGGCGGTGCTGGCCGCCAATCCGATGAACGCGGCGGCGGCCAACAACATCGCCTGGCTGCGCCTGCGGGCCGGCAAGGCGGACGAGGGCTTGAAATTTGCCGAGCAAGCGAACAAGCTCCGCCCCAACGTGCCGCCTTACATGGACACGCTGGCGGAGGCCCTCGCCGCCAAGGGCCAGAACGCCAAGGCCGTCGAGGTGCAGAAGGAAGCCGTGAAGCAGGCGCCGTCGGTGCCCGCGTACCGCCTGCGCCTGGCGCAGCTGTACGTGGCCGGCGGCAACAAGGGCGATGCCGAGGCGGAACTCAAGCGCCTGGCGGACCTGGGACCGAATTTCGAGCAACAAGCCGAGGTGCGAAAGCTGCAGGCCGCGATCCGCTGAGGCGGTCGACCACGAGGTCGGACGCCCGCGCGGGCCGAGAGGCGGCGGAGACACCGCACCCGGGGAGGGGACGGTCATGAGCCAGATTCGACGATCCAGTCTTCGCAAGCGGTTCCACCAGGGGCTGCGGCGGATCTTCTCCTCGCTGCCGAAGCCGATGCGCTTCGCGATCTACCGCCGCATGGTGGATTGCGACCCGTCGCCCTCGGAGCGCCTGGAGCTCAAGGTGGCGGACACGCAGGAGGAACTCGACGCCTGCTTCCGCATCCTGCACGACGCCTACGTCGGCAGCGGCTTCATGAAACCCGACCCGAGCGGCCTGCGCGTGACGGTCTATCACGCCCTCCCGACCACGACGACGCTGTGCGCCAAGTACGACGGCGTCGTGGTGGGCACCATCTCGATGGTGCGCGAGGGCGTGTTCGGCTTCCCGCTGCAGTCGGTCTTCGACCTCGAGGGCGTGCGGGCCAAGGGCGGCAAGATCGCTGAGATCTCGGCCCTGGCGGTGGCGCCGGCTTTCCGCAAGACCGGCGGCGCGATCCTGTTCCCGCTGATGAAGTTCATGCACCAGTACTGCACCGAGTACTTCGATACCCGGCACCTGGTGATCGCGGTGAACCCCGACAAGATCGAGCTGTACGAGGCGCTGCTGTTCTTCCGGCGGCTCAAGGAGCAGACGGTGGCGGAGTACGACTTTGCCAACGGCGCGCCGGCGGTCGGGGCGACGCTGGACCTGCACGAGGCCGATGCGCTGTTCGAGCGCCATTACCGCGGCCGCAAGCCGGTGAAGAACCTGCACCACTACTTCTTCCGCCACCGGCTGCCCAACATCCGCTTGCCCGAGCGCCGCTTCCACACCACCAACGACCCGGTCATGACGCCGGCGCTGCTGGACCATTTCTTCAACCGCGTGGTGCCGGTGTTCGCGCAGATGGACGACCGCAAGAAGGCGCTGCTGTGGTCGGTGTACCGCGAGGATGCGCAGTTCCGCGCGGTGCTGCCGATGCTCAGCGGCGGCGGGCAGGACCTGGGGCGCTCGCTGCGACAGTACCCGCGCTACTCGATCCGCTGCCCCGGCCACCTGGACATCCGCGCCGCCAACGACAGCGAGATGGGCCACTTCGACCTCGACGTGATCGAGGTCTCGGCCCACGGCTTCCAGGCCGAGTGCGACCATGAACTCCCGCTGCAGGTGGACGGCACGGTCGAGATCGAGCTGGGCCACAGCGAGACGGCCCATGTGACCTGCCGCGCCGTGCGCCGCAAGGACACGGACCAGGGCAGCTTCTACGGCTTCCGCATCGACGAACCCGACCGCCACTGGCGCAGCTTCGTCTCCACGCTGGAGATGGGCATCACTTCGAAGGACCTTGCCGCATGACCCGCAGTACCGACCGGATCCCCTCGACGACGCCCCCGAACGCGACCGATGCCGCACGGGCTCCCGGACGCGCCCGCGTCGTGGCGCGCCGCGAGCTGCTGGCCTGGGGCGCGGGTGGCGCGCTCGGCGCCTGGGGCCTGGCCGGCACGGGCACGGCCCGGGCGCAGGAGATGTCCAACACCCTGCCGGACCTGATCGACCGCAGCCGCCAGGCGGTGGTGGCGGTGGGCACCTTCGCGGCGACGGACAACCCGCGCTTCGGCTTCCGCGGCACCGGCTTCGCGGTGGGGGACGGGCGCCGCATCGTGACCTGCGCGCATGTGGTCCCGAACCCGGTCGAGAAGGACCTGATGATCACCGTGCCGGCGGCCGGCAATGCGTCGGGGCAGCCGCAGCTGCGGGCGGTGAAGCTGCTGCGCCGCGACGCGGCGCGCGACCTGGCGATTCTGGAGCTGGCCGACGACAAGGGCGCGCTGGTGGACGTGCTGTCGCTGGCGGAGGTCGATGGCGACCGGCCGGTGGTCCGGGAGGGCGCGGCGGTGGCGCTGATGGGGTATCCGATCGGCACCGCGCTGGGCGTGACGATGGCGACGCACCGCGGCAGCATCGCCGCGATCACCCGGGCCGCGCTGCCGGCGCCCAGTTCCAATGCGCTGTCCGAGCGCGCGGTGCGCCAGCTGAGGGAAGGCGCGCTGGAGTTCCTGCAGCTGGACGCCACGGCCTATCCGGGCAACAGCGGCGGGCCGCTGCTGGACATCCGCACCGGCAAGGTGGTGGGCGTGGTCAACATGGTGGCCCTCAAGGGCACCCGCGAATCGGCGCTCAGCGCGCCCAGCGGCATCAGCTACGCGGTGCCGGTGAAGTACGTCTGGCCGCTGCTGGACAAGTGAGGCCTCAGCCCGCGTGGCCGGCCGGCGCCGCCATGCCCGGTTGCGGCGCGGGCTCGCGCAGCAGCAGGGCCAGCAGCCCGCCCGAGGCCGCGAAGACCGCGCCGACCGCGAAGGCGACGCGGTAGCCGCCCGCCAGCGCCGCTGGCAGCGCGGCGCCCAGCGCGCCGAGTTCGGCCGTCTTCCACGCCGCCAGGCTGGCCAGCACCGCCAGCCCCAGCGAACCGCCCATCATGAAGGACGTGTTCACCATGCCCGAGGCCAGGCCCGATTCGCTCGGCGCGACCTCGCTCATCGCCGCCAGCAGCACCGGGTTGAAGGCCACTCCGGCGCCCAGGCCCAGCAGCAGCATGCCGGGCAGCACGTCCAGCCAGAAGCCGCCGTCCGCCGGCGCCCGCGCGAACAGCGCCAGCCCCAGCGCCGCCAGCAGCAGCCCGCCGCACAGCGGCTTGCGCAGGCCCAGCTTCATCACCAGCTTCGCCGACAGGCCGACCGAGAAGGCGGCCATGATCAGGTTGGCCGGCAGGAAACCCAGGCCCACGTGCATCGCGTCGTAGCCCAGCACCAGCTGCATGTAGAGCGCCGACAGGAAGAACCACGCGAACATCGCCGCCGCCCAGAGCACGCCGATCACGTTGGACACCGCCACCGAGCGCAGCCGGAACAGCGACAGCGGCATCAGCGGATGCGCCACCCGCGTCTCCAGCACCAGGAAGGCCGCCATCAGCGCCGCCGCCACGCCCAGCAGGCCCAGCGTGCGGGGCGAGGTCCAGCCGGCCTCGTTGCCGTTGACGACGGCGTAGACCGCCAGCATCAACGACAGCGTCACGGTCACGGCGCCGGCCCAGTCCAGGGTCTCGTCGGGCGCCGTCGGGCCGGCGCGCTCGATCAGCCACAGGCACAGGCCGATCACGACCGCGCCGATCGGCAGGTTCACCAGGAAGATCCAATGCCAGCTCAGCGTGCTGGTCAGCAGGCCGCCCAGCAGCACGCCGATGCTGCCGCCGCCGGCGCAGACGAAGCCGTAGACGCCCATGGCCTTGGCCCGCTCCGCGGGCTCGGTGAACATGTTCATGATCAGCGACAGCGAGATCGCCGACACCACCGCCCCGCCCAGCCCCTGGACCGCGCGGGCCGCGATCAGCAGCCCCTGGGTGTGCGCCAGGCCGCAGGCGGCCGACGCGGCGGTGAACAGCGCCAGCCCCGCCAGGAACATGCGCCGGTGGCCGTACAGGTCGCCCAGCCGGCCCCCCAGCAGCATGAAGCCGCCGAAGGTCAGCATGTAGGCGTTGACCACCCAGACCAGCGAGGTCTCGGTGAAGTGCAGGTCGGCGCGGATCGAGGGCAGGGCGACATTCACGATGGTCGTGTCCAGCACGATCATCAGCACGCCCAGGCAGAGCACGCCCAGCGCCAGCCAGCGGCGCCGCTTCGGATCAAGGTGAGCAGTCATGGCGGATTCGCATCCATTCAGAGGGGGTGGCAGGACCCGTGACGGCTTCGTGAAGACAGACGGGGTTTCGCTTCACGACGATCGGGGCTGACGGATTTCTACATCCTCGTTGTCGGTCGATCGCCGACGCGCGCTGACGGCATTGCGGGACCCGGCGATGCGTCATCGGCGTCTGCCTCGGCGGCATCGACGGGCGGACCATGCGTCAGATCCAAAGGAGACCGCCATGAGCATCACCAAGCACGCCAAGGCCGCGAGGACCGAACCTACCAGCTTGTTCAAGACCGCGCTGTTGCTGTGCAGCCTCGCCATGACCATCGGCCTGCTGTTCAGCGCAGTGCAGGACGCCCGCGGCGCGGGCCTGGAGGACGACGGCGACGCCGGCTCGACTCCGGCCTCGTTCACGGTCGGCGACGACGGCTGACGCGTCGCCGCCGGCGCGTCAGCATTCGACGATGTTGACCGCCAGGCCGCCGCGCGCGGTCTCCTTGTACTTGGTCATCATGTCGGCGCCGGTCTCCCGCATGGTCTTGATGACCTTGTCCAGGCTGACATGGTGGGTGCCGTCGCCGCGCAGCGCCATGCGCGCCGCGTTGATGGCCTTGACCGAGGCGATCGCGTTGCGTTCGATGCAGGGGATCTGCACCAGGCCGCCGACCGGATCGCAGGTCAGGCCCAGGTGGTGCTCCATGCCGATCTCGGCGGCGTTCTCGGCCTGGGCCGGCGTGCCGCCCATCACCGCGCACAGCGCGCCGGCGGCCATCGAGCAGGCCACGCCCACCTCGCCCTGGCAGCCGACCTCGGCGCCCGAGATCGAGGCGTTCTCCTTGTAGAGGATGCCGATCGCCGCGGCGGTCAGCAGGAAGTCGACGATGCCGTCCTCACTGGCGCCATGCACGAAGCGGGCGTAGTAGTGCAGCACCGCCGGCACGATGCCGGCCGCGCCATTGGTCGGCGCGGTCACGACGCGGCCGCCGGCGGCGTTCTCTTCATTGACCGCCAGCGCGTACAGGTTGACCCAGTCCATCACCTGCAGCGGATCACGCAGCGCCGCCTCCGGATGCGCGACCAGATCGCGGTACAGCGCCGCCGAGCGTCGCTTCACCTTGAAGCCGCCGGGCAGGATGCCCTCGGTGCGGCAGCCGCGCTGCACGCATTCCTGCATCACGCGCCAGATCTTCAGCAGGCCGGCGCGCGTCTCCTCGTCGGGACGCCAGTGGCGCTCGTTGCGGCGCATGATCTCGGCGATCGAGCAGCCTTCCTGTTCGGTCAGCGCGAGCAACTCGGCGCCGGTCTTGAACGGGTAGGGCAGCACCGTGGTGTCCGGCGCGATCTGCTTCTGCTTGGCGCCGTCGGCCAGGACTTCCTCGGTGACGACGAAGCCGCCGCCGACGGAGTAGTAGACGCGGTTCTGCAGCTCGTTGCCTTCGGCGTCGTAGGCGATGCAGCGCATGCCGTTGGCGTGCAGCGGCAGGCTCTGGCGCCGGTACATCACCAGGTCGCGCGCCTCGTCGAAGGCGACGACATGGTCGCCGCCCAGCGCGATGCGCTTGTCGTTGCGGATGGCGTCGAGGATGCCGGGAATGCTTTCGATGTCGACCGTGTCCGGCTCATGGCCGGCCAGGCCCAGCAGCACGGCCTTGTCCGAGCCGTGGCCCTTGCCGGTCGCGCCCAGCGAGCCGTACAGCGCGGTGGCCACGCGCACCGTGCGCTCGAGCACGCCCTCGTGCCGCAGGCGCTGCACGAACATGCGCGCGGCGCGCATCGGCCCGACGGTGTGCGAGCTCGACGGCCCGATGCCGATCTTGAACAGGTCGAAAACGGAAACTGCCATGGCGGACCTCGTGGGTATTCCCTTGCGGGCTTGCGCCGTCCGGTTCTGCGCGCTCGTGACGCGCCGACCGTGCGGCCTTGAAAGAAGCTAGGCCAAAAAGAAGGCCGCGTCAGCGGCCTCCTTGATTCACCCTGATCACTCGTCAGCGTAGGCCGACAGGGGCGGGCACGAGCAGACGAGATTGCGGTCGCCGTAGACGTTGTCCACGCGGCCCACCGGCGACCAGTACTTCACGTGACGCAGCGCCGGGACCGGATAGGCCGCGTCGTCGCGGCTGTAGCCATGCGTCCACTCGGTCTTGAGCAGGCTCTCGGCGGTGTGCGGCGCGTTGAGCAGCGGGTTGTCCGTCTTGGACCAGGCGCCGGATTCGACCTTCGCGATCTCCTCGCGGATCTGGATCATCGCGGCGATGAAACGGTCCAGCTCGAACTTCGACTCGCTCTCGGTCGGCTCGACCATCAGCGTGCCGGCGACCGGGAAGGACAGCGTCGGCGCGTGGAAGCCGTAGTCGATCAGGCGCTTGGCGACGTCCTCGGCGGAGATGCCGGCGCTGTCCTTGAGCGGGCGCAGGTCCAGGATGCACTCGTGGGCCACGCCGCCGCCCTTGACGCCGTCGATGTTGCCGCTGAAGTGGATGTCGTAGTGGTCCGACAGGCGCGCGGCCACGTAGTTGGCCGACAGGATCGCGGTCTCGGTCGCGGCCTTCAGGCCGGTCTCGCCCATCATGCGGATGTACATCCACGAGATCGGCAGCACCGCCGCGTTGCCCAGCGGCGCGGCGGAGACGGCGCCGATGGCGGTCTTCTCGCCCAGGCCGGCCGAGCGGTGCGCCGGCAGGAAGGGCACGAGGTCCTCGACCACGCAGACCGGGCCGACGCCCGGACCGCCGCCACCGTGCGGGATGCAGAAGGTCTTGTGCAGGTTCAGGTGGGACACGTCGCCGCCGAACTGGCCCGGCGCCGCGATGCCGACCAGCGCGTTCATGTTGGCGCCGTCCACGTAGACGCGGCCGCCGTGTTCATGCACCAGCGCACAGATCTCCTTGACGTGGGTGTCGAAGACACCGTACGTCGAAGGGTAGGTGATCATGATCGCGGCGAGGTTGGCGCTGTGCTGCTCGCACTTGGCCTTCAGGTCGGCCAGGTCGATGTTGCCTTCCTTGTCGCACTTGGTGACGACGACCTGCATGCCCACCATCTGCGCCGAGGCCGGGTTGGTGCCGTGCGCCGACTCGGGAATCAGGCAGATCTTGCGATGCGCGTCGCCACGCGACTCATGCCAGGCCTTGATGATCAGCAGGCCGGCGTACTCGCCCTGCGAGCCGGCGTTGGGCTGCAGCGAGACGCCCGCGTAACCGGTGGCCTGGCACAGCCAGGACGTCAGCTGCTGGTCCAGCTGGGCGTAGCCCTGCAACTGGCTCTGCGGCGCGAAGGGGTGCACCTGCGCGAACTCGGGCCAGGTGATGGGGATCATCTCGCTGGTCGCGTTGAGCTTCATCGTGCACGAGCCCAGCGGGATCATGCTACGGTCCAGCGCCAGGTCCTTGTCGGACAGCAGGCGGATGTAGCGCAGCATCTCCGTCTCGGAGTGGTGGATGTTGAAGATCGGATGCGTCAGGTAGGCGCTGGTGCGCGAGAGCGCGGCCGGCACCAGCGTGGTCGGCGCCCCGGCCGCGGCGAAGGCGTCCGGCACCGGCTTGCCCTCGGCGAAGACGGTCAGCAGCGCCTGCACGTCGGCGCGGGTGGTGGTCTCGTCCAGCGTCAGGCTGATGCTGTCCTCGCTCGCGCGGCGCAGGTTCATGCCGGCGGCGACGGCGGCGGCCAGCACCGGACCGGTGTGCGCGCCGGTCTTCACGTGCAGCGTGTCGAAGGCGGTCTCATGGGCCAGCGTCAGGCCCAGCGCCTTCAGGCCCTGCGCCAGCACGGCGGTGTAGGCGGCCACGCGCTGCGCGATGCGCTTGAGGCCCTGCGGGCCGTGATAGACGGCGTACATGCTGGCCACGACGGCCGGCAGCACCTGCGCCGTGCAGATGTTGGAGGTGGCCTTCTCGCGGCGGATGTGCTGCTCGCGCGTTTGCAGCGACAGGCGGTAGGCGGGCTTGCCGTGCGCGTCGACGGACACGCCCACCAGGCGGCCCGGCAGCGAGCGCTTGAACTCGTCGCGGCAGGCCATGTAGGCGGCGTGCGGGCCGCCGGCGCCCATGGGCATGCCGAAGCGCTGGGTGGTGCCGACGGCGATGTCGGCGCCTTGCTCGCCGGGCGCGGCGATCAGCGTCAGCGCCAGCAGGTCGGCCGCGGCCACCAGCAGGCCACCGTGCGCGTGGACCGCGTCGGCGATCGCCTGCAGCGGGCGCACCACGCCGGTCACGCCGGGGTACTGGACCAGCGCGCCGAAGCACTCGGCCTTGCCGGCGTCCTCGGCGGGACCGACCTGGACGGTGATGCCCAGCGGCTCGGCGCGGGTGCGCACGACTTCCAGCGTCTGCGGCAGCACGTCATCGGCGACGAAGAAGGTCTGGCTCTTGCTCTTGCCCACGCGCGCGGCCAGCGTCATCGCTTCGGCGGCGGCGGTGGCCTCGTCCAGCATCGAGGCGTTGGCGATGGCCAGGCCGGTCAGGTCGCAGACCATGGTCTGGAAGTTGACCAGCGCCTCCATGCGGCCTTGCGAGATCTCGGCCTGGTAGGGCGTGTAGGCGGTGTACCAGGCGGGGTTCTCGAGGATGTTGCGCAGGATGACGCCCGGGGTCAGGGTGCCGTGGTAGCCCTGGCCGATGAAGGACTTGAGGATCTGGTTGCGGCCCGCGATGGCCTTGAGCTCGGCCAGCGCCTGCGCTTCGGTCACGGCGTCCGGCAGGTCCATCTTCGCGGCGCGCTTGATGGCGGCCGGCACGATCGCGTCGATCAGCGCGGCGCGCGAGGCGCTGCCGATGGCCGACAGCATCAGCGCTTCGTCGTGCGCGTCGGGACCGATGTGGCGGGCGTGGAACTCGACGGCGTTCTCGAGTTCGGCGAAGGAGGGCAGGGCGGACATGGCGGGGCGATCCTGGAGATGAAGTTCTTTGCGGCGCAAGGCCTGCCGGGCTCCCTCTCCCGCTTGCGGGAGAGGGCAGGGGTGAGGGCCAGCGGCGGCGACAGGCCTGACGAGGCCTTGCGCGCAGGGGGCGACGATTAGGAGTTCTTCACCAGCTCGTCGTAGGCCGTGGTGTCCATCAGCCCGTCGAGTTCCGCCGGGTTGGACAGCTTGACCTTGAAGAACCAGCCCGACTTCAGCGGGTCGGTGTTGGCCAGCGACGGGTCGGCGCGCAGCGCCTCGTTGACCTCGACGATCTCGCCCGAGACCGGGGCGTAGACGTCGGCGGCGGCCTTGACCGACTCGACCACGCCGGCCACTTCCTTGGCGGCGAAGGACTTGCCGACGTCCGGCA
Organism: Mitsuaria sp. BK041; assembly: GCF_014193085.1. NCBI lineage: Bacteria > Pseudomonadati > Pseudomonadota > Betaproteobacteria > Burkholderiales > Sphaerotilaceae > Roseateles > Mitsuaria sp. BK041. The sequence goes on from NZ_JACHYT010000001.1 coordinate 1,680,793, forward strand.
GGTCCACGAACACGACGTCGCCCAGCGCGTCCTGCGCGTGGACCGTGATGCCCACGGTGGCGATGCCGTCGGTGGTGTCGACCCACTCGTGGTCGGGCGTGTACTTGATGCTCATGGAGAGGCTCCGTGCAATCGGATGGTTGGAACGGGAATCCCGAGGACGACTCGCGTCGGCTCGAGGGAACGGGGGACGAGGTGACCCAGGAGGATCGCGGATCAGCCGCGGAAGTATCCGTTGGGCGTGAACGGCGTGGAAGAGACCGTCATCGGGGTGCGCTTGCCGCGGACTTCGGCGAAGAGCTCGGTGCCCAGCGCGGCGTACGGCGTCTGCACATAGGCCAGCGCCACCGGCTTGCCGACCGTCGGGCCCAGCGTGCCGCTGGTGACGACGCCGATCTCCTGGCCGTCGGCGTTGACCAGCTTGGCGCCTTCGCGCACCGGCATGCGTTCGGCGCTCACCAGGCCCACGCGCTTGCGCGCCGCGCCTTCGGCGAACTGGCGGTCGATCACGGCCGCGCCGGGATAACCGCCGGCACGCGCGCCGCCGGCGCGGCGCACCTTCTGGATCGCCCAGGTCAGGGACGCCTCGACCGGCGTGGTCGTCGTGTCGATGTCGTGCCCGTACAGGCACAGGCCGGCTTCCAGGCGCAGCGAGTCGCGCGCGCCCAGGCCGATGGGCATCACCTCGGGCTGGGCCAGCAGCTTGCGGGCCAGCTCGACGCTGCGATCGGCGGCGACGGAGATCTCGTAGCCGTCCTCGCCGGTGTAGCCCGAGCGGGTGACGAAGGTGGGAATGCCGTCCAGCTCGAAGAAACCGCCGGTCATGAAGACCAGCTGGGCGACGCCCGGGTTCAGGCGCGACAGCGCGGTCACCGCCTGCGGGCCCTGCAGCGCGAGCAGCGCCTGGTCGGGCAGCGGACGCACCTCGCAGCGGCCCGACAGATGCTTCTGCATATGGGCGATGTCCTGGTCGCGGCAGCCGGCGTTGACGACCACGAACAGGCCGTCGGTGCGGCGGGCCACCATCAGGTCGTCGAGGATGCCGCCATCGTCGGCGGTGAAGAGCGCGTAGCGCTGCTTGAACATCCCGAGGTCGACGATGTCGACCGGCACCAGGGTCTCGAGCGCGGCGGCGGCGTCGTCGCCCACCAGCAGCACCTGGCCCATGTGGGAGACGTCGAACAGGCCGGCCTTGGCGCGGGTGTGCTTGTGCTCGGCCATCACGCCGGCGGGGTACTGGACCGGCATGTCGTAGCCGGCGAAGGGCACCATCTTGGCGCCCAGTTCCAGGTGCAGCGCGTGCAGGGGGGTTTTGTGCAGGGGCGTGTTCAGGTTCTGATCGGCGGACATGTCTCGCTCCGAGGGCATTCGTCATGACCACCCGACTGTGAACCGATCACGTCCGGGTGGGGGAGATGCCCTCGCTGTCCGCTTTACCTGAGAGATTGGCCGCCGGTGGTTGACCGGTGGCTTGCCCCTTCGGTGGACGGGCTCGACCGGTGGTCCGCCCCGCCTCTCTCCAGTGAGGACGCCCGATGTCTCGGGCGTTTCGTCAGTCCTTTTGCCTGAGCGTTCGCAGCGTGGGATCGCCAGTGCCACTGCGCCTTCGGCGGCCCCCGCGAGGGGGCTCTCTCCTGACAGGCGCGCATTGTAGTCATGGAAATGACCCGGTCCAGCCGGACGTGCACAATCGCGCCCATGCGACTCCTGCTGGTGGAAGACGACCTCATGATCGGCGAGCAGCTGCTCGGGCTGCTGCGCGCCGAAGGTTATGCCGTGGACTGGGTGCGCGACGGCGAGATCGCCGACACCGCGCTGCAATCCCAGACCTACGACCTGGTGCTGCTCGACCTGGGCCTGCCCAAGCGCGACGGCATGAGCGTGCTGCAGGCCCTGCGCGGGCGCAAGCAGACGGTGCCGGTGCTCATCGCCACCGCGCGCGACGCCACCGCGCAGCGGGTGGCCGGGCTCGATGCCGGGGCGGACGACTACGTGCTCAAGCCCTTCGAGCTCGACGAGCTGCTGGCCCGCATCCGCGCGCTGCTGCGCCGCGCCGCCGGCCGCGCCGAGCCGGTCTATGAGCACATGGGCGTGAGCATCAACCCGGCCACGCGCGAGGTCACCGCCAACGGCCATCCGGTGACGCTGTCGCAGCGCGAATGGGCGGTGCTGGAGCCGTTGCTGGCGCGCCCCGGCATGGTCCTGTCGCGCCAGCAGCTCGAGGAGAAGCTGTACGGCTGGAAGGACGAGATCAGCAGCAACGCCGTCGAGGTCTACATCCACGGCCTGCGCAAGAAGCTGGGCGCCGAGCTGATCCAGAACGTCCGCGGCGTCGGCTACCGCGTGCCCAAGGAATGAACGCGGGCCTGGAGCCCGACGCGCCGCGGCGCGGCCGGTTCGCGTTGCTGCCCCGCTCGCTGCGCTACCGGCTGCTGCTGTTCCTGCTGGGCGCGATGCTGACCAGCGCGCTGATCCAGGGCATGAGCGCCTATCGCAACGCGCTGATGGAGACCGACGAGATCTTCGACTACCAGATGCAGCAGGTGGCGCTCTCGCTGCGCGCGGGCATGGGCACCGGCCTGCCGCTGCCGCTGGGGGAGGAGCAGAGCATCGACCTGATCGTGCAGGTCTGGGGCCTGGACGGCACGCCGCTGTACCGCTCGGCCGGCCCGGACTGGCTGCCGCAGCGCGCGGTGCTGGGCTTCTCGAATGTCGCGCTGCGCGGCAAGCGCTATCGGGTCTTCGCGGTGCAGGGCCGGTTCCAGGTCGTGCAGGTCGCGCAGGACATCGCGGTGCGCCAGCGCATGGCGGGGCAGCTCGCGTGGCGCACGGTGCTGCCGACGGCGCTGATGCTGCCGATGCTGGCGCTGGTCGTGTGGTGGGTGGTCTCGCATTCGCTGGCGCCGCTGGAGCGGGTGCGCCAGCAGCTGTCGCGCCGCGCGGCGCAGGACCTGGCGCCGGTCGACGACGAGGACCTCCCCGCTGAGATCCAGCCGCTGGTCACCGAACTCAACGGCCTGCTGGACCGCGTGCGGCAGGCCTTCGAGCAGCAGCAGCACTTCGTGGCCGACGCGGCGCATGAGCTGCGCTCGCCGCTGGCGGCGCTGAAGCTGCAGCTGCAGTCGCTGCGGCGCGCGCCGGACGACGCCGCCCGCGCGCAGGCGCTGGAGAAGCTCGGGCAGGGCATCGACCGCGCGTCCCATCTGATCGAGCAGCTGCTGGCGCTGGCGCGGCAGGACAGTGCCAGGGCGCAGGCGCCGTCGCAGCCGATCGCGCTGGATGCGCTGTGCCGCGACGGCGTGATCGACGCGGCGACGCTCGCGCAGGCCCGTGGCATCGACCTGGGCATGGAGCGCTGCGATGCGGTGCTGGTGGACGGTCACCGCGAGGCGCTGACCATGCTGCTGCGCAACCTGCTGGACAACGGCATCAAGTACGGACGCAGCCGCGTCGACCTGAGCCTGGAGCGCAGCGGCGGCATGGCGCTGCTGGTGGTCGAGGACGATGGGCCCGGCATTCCCGACGCCGAGCGTGGCCGGGTCTTCGACCGCTTCTACCGCTCCGAGGCGCAGGCCCAGCAGGCCCCGGGCAGCGGCCTGGGCCTGGCGCTGGTGCGCAGCATCGCCGACGACCACGGCGCCAGCCTGCGCCTGGGGCACAGCACCGCGCTGGGCGGCCTGCGCGTGGAGCTGGCGATGCCGCTCTCGCGCGCCACGCCGGCCGCGGCGCCAACCTTGCCGCCCGCGGTGCCGCCGGCGCTGCCGCACGCCTGAAAGGCGCTCGCCACCGCCGCTTCACGGCGGGGCCACGGCGATTAAGAGCGACCTAAGCGAAGCTCCTCACACTTCGAGCCATCGAATCGGCGCAAGGCCTCCGGGCCGACCGCCGGCAGCGAATCTGGAGGTTCAGATGGCTCAACAAGTGGAGAAGATGATTCCGGTGAAGAAGCTCGTGTGGGCGCTGGCCGCGGCTGGCGTGTTGGGTGCCGCGGGCGGTGCGCTGGCGATGCGCAACGCCAAGGTGATGCCGGTCTCGGTTTCGGACTCGGCGGCGACCGCGCCGGCGCAGGCCGGTGAGGCGCAGGTCGCCGCGGTGACGACGCCGCTGGCCAACGCGGCCGCGCCGGCGGCGAACTTCACGCCGCCGCCGGCGGGCATGCCCGACTTCGCGCAGATCGCCGCGGCGCAAGGGCCGGCGGTGGTCAACATCAGCGTGTCCGGCACGGTGAAGACGCGCGCCGCGCGCGTGCCGCAGATCGATCCGGATGATCCGTTCTACGAGTTCTTCCGCCGCTTCGGCGTGCCCGGCATGCCCGGCGGCCCGAATGGCGGCGGCGAGGGCGGCAGCCGCGAGATCCGCGGCCAGGGCTCGGGCTTCATCGTCAGCGCCGACGGCGTGATCCTGACCAACGCCCACGTCGTGCAGGACGCGCAGGAAGTGGTGGTCAAGCTCACCGACCGCCGCGAGTTCCGCGCCAAGGTGCTGGGCAGCGACAAGTCGACCGACGTCGCGGTGCTCAAGATCGAGGCCAAGAACCTGCCGACGGTGCGCCTGGGCGCGACCCGCGACCTGCGCGTCGGCGAATGGGTGCTGGCGATCGGCTCGCCCTTCGGTTTCGAGAACAGCGTCAGCGCCGGCGTGATCAGCGCCAAGGGGCGCTCGCTGGGCCCGGACGAGAGCCGCGTGCCCTTCCTGCAGACCGACGTCGCGATCAACCCCGGCAATTCCGGCGGCCCGCTGTTCAATGCGCGCGGCGAGGTGGTCGGCATCAACTCGCAGATCTACAGCGCGTCGGGCGGCTACCAGGGCCTGTCCTTCGCCATTCCGGTCGAGGTGGCCAACAAGGTCCGCCAGCAGATCGAGAAGGGCGGCAAGGTGCAGCACGCCAAGCTGGGCGTGATGGTGCAGGAGGTCAACCAGGGCTTCGCCGATTCCTTCAAGCTGGACCGCCCCGAAGGGGCGCTGGTCGCCAACGTCGAGGAGAACGGCCCCGCCGCCAAGGCCGGCCTGCGCTCGGGCGACGTGATCCTGGGCTTCAAGGGCCAGCGCATCGTCTCCAGCGGCGACCTGCCGGCGCTGGTGGACCAGTCGCTGCCCGGCGACAAGGTGGACATCGAGGTCTGGCGCAACGGCAAGCGCGAGACCATCACCGCCACGCTCGGCGACGCGAACGAGAAGGGCGCGAAGCTGGCCAAGGCCGGCGGCGACGCCGATGGCGACCACGCCAAGCTCGGCCTGGCCCTGCGTCCGCTGCAGCCCGAGGAGCGCCGCCAGCTCGGCACCCGTGACGGCCTGCTGATCCAGGAAGTGGGCGAGGGCAGCGCCGCGGCGCGTGCCGGCGTCCGTCCGGGCGACGTGCTGCTGGCCGTCAACGGCACGCCGGTGCAGTCGGTCGAGCAGGTCCGCGGCGCGGTCAAGGGTGCGGAGAAGTCGGTCGCGCTGCTGGTGCAGCGCGGCGCCGACAAGATCTTCGTGCCGGTGCGCATCGGCTGATGACCTGAACCGTTCTCCCAACCAACCGCTGCCTGTGGCGGTTGCTCCGTGGGGCCCGCGCGTGGTGGCGCGGGCCCCTTTTTTTCGGCGGCCTCGCGCTGGCATCATGCGCGGCATGTCCTCGTCCCGATCGACCCCATCCGCACCACGCCCCCCCGAAGCCTCGCCCGGTGAGCCGGCCCTGCGCTCGGCCGAGCGCGAGCGCAGCCAGCGCGCGATCGACGCCTTCATCGAGGCCCTCTGGATCGAGGAGGGCCTGTCGCGCAACACGCAGCTGGCCTATCGCCGCGACCTGCAGCTGCTGGCCGACTGGCTGGCGGCCGAGCCGCGTCTGTCGCTGGACGAGACCCGCGAGCAGGACCTGTTCGGCTACGCAAGCGCGCGACACGAGGGCGGCAAGGCGACCTCCGCGAACCGGCGGCTGTCGGTGTTCAAGCGCTACTTCCGCTGGGCCTTGCGGGAACGCCGGCTGGAGCGCGATCCCACCCTCAAGCTCAGCGCCGCCAAGCAGCCGCTGCGCGTGCCCAAGACGCTGCACCAGACCCAGGTCGAGGCGCTGCTGGACGCGGCCGACGTCGGCACCGCGCAGGGGCTGCGCGACCGGGCGATGCTCGAGCTGATGTACGCCAGCGGCCTGCGCGTCACCGAGCTGGTGACGCTCAAGAGCGTGCATGTCGGCCTGCGCGAGGCGGTGCTGCGCGTGACCGGCAAGGGCGACAAGGAGCGGCTGGTGCCCTTCGGCGAGGAGGCGCACGCCTGGCTGATGCGCTACCTGCAGGAGGCGCGTCCGCAGCTGCTGAGCGCGCGTAACACCGATGACCTCTTCCTGTCCCGTTTCGGCCAGGCCATGACGCGCGAGACCTTCTGGCGCATCGTCAAGAAATACGCGGTGGTGGCGGGCATCACCAGCCCGATCTCGCCGCACACGCTGCGGCATGCCTTCGCCACGCACCTGTTGAACCATGGCGCGGACCTGCGCGCGGTGCAGCTGCTGCTGGGCCATGCCGACCTGTCCACGACGCAGATCTACACGCACGTGGCGCGGGAGCGGCTGAAGGCGCTGCACGCGGCGCACCATCCGCGGGGCTGAGCGCCGGTCGCGCCGACGCCGCCTCAGTCCACCGGCAGGCCCGCTGGCGGCTTGATCTCCTCCAGGCAGATCATCGACCGCACGTCCGCGACGCCGTCCAGCTGCATCAGCTTGTCGGTGAGGAACTTGGACAGCGCCTGCAGGTCGCGCGCCACCACCTTCAGCAGGTAGTCGGAGTCGCCCGAGACGGTGTGGCACTCCAGGATCTCGGGGAAGTCGCGGATCAGCGACTCGATCTCGCGCACGCGGGCGAAGGCCTGGGCGGTGATGTTCAGGCTGACGTAGGCGGTGACGCCCAGCCCGAGCGCCAGCGGCGCCACGTCGGCGCGATAGCCCCGCAGCACGCCGCGTTCCTCCAGCGCGCGCACGCGGCGGAAGCACTGCGGCGCCGACAGGTGGACCTGCGCCGCCAGGTCCACGTTGGACATGCGGCCGTCGCGCTGCAGCGCCTCCAGGATGCGCAGGTCGATCGCGTCCAGCGTCACCGGCCCGAGGGGGCGGGGGCGCGCCGGCGCCGCGGCCAGCCGGCCCGCGCTGATCGCCGGGGCGGGAACGGATCGAGGCGGCTTCTTGTCCAACTTGTTCATCGGCGAGGTCGTGATGAGGAATTGTTGCGATTCTAGGGATTCGCGTGAACGAAGCGTGCGTGAGAGCGCGCTGCCCGCAGCGAACGCGACGCCGTCATCGGCGAGAATCGCGCCCCATGGATCACAGCTTCCTCTCCGCCCTCATCCTGCTGCTGCTGGTGCTCGACCCGCTGGGCAGCCTGCCGATCTTCATCCCCATCATGCGGGCCGTGCCGCGCGAGCGCCGGCTGAAGGTCGCGCTGCGCGAGGTCGGCATCGCCTTCGCGGTGCTGCTGGCCTTCATGTTCCTGGGCGAGGGCTTCCTGCGCCTGATGCACCTGTCGGAGCGCTCGCTCGAGGTGGCCGGCGGCGTGATCCTGATCATCATCGCGATCCGGATGATCTTCAGCCACGCCGGCGAGTCGGCCTACGGCGTGGACACCGGCCGCGAGCCCTTCATCTTCCCGCTGGCGGTGCCGCTGCTGGCCGGCCCGTCCGCGATGGCCACGGTGCTGCTGCTGGCCTCGCGCCAGCCGGACCGGGTGGCCGAGTGGATCGGCGCGCTGTTCACCGCGATGGTCATCTCCTTCCTCGCGCTGATCCTGGCCGACCGCATCCGCAAGCTGCTGGGCGACTCGGTGGTCTCGGCGCTGGAGAAACTGATGGGCCTGGTGCTGACCGCCATCGCGGTCGAGATGATCCTGTCGGGCCTGAAGCGCTACTTCGTCGGCGGGCTCTGATCGGCTGAATTGGCCGGCCCGGTCCGCGCGGCCTGCGCCGCGCGCCATTCCGCCGCCGTCATGCCGTAGACCGCGACGTCGTTGTCGTACCAGCGCTCGACGCCGCGATAGCGCATGCCGAGCTTGGTCATCACATGCGAGGACGCCTCGTTGGCCGGGTCGCAGACGGCCACCAGCTGCGGCGCGCGCAGGTCGTCGAAGGCGAAGGCGGCCATGCGGCGCGCGGCCTCCGAGCCGTAGCCGCGGTTCCAGCGGTCGCGCCGCAGGCGCCAGCCGATCTCGTGCGGATTGGCCGCGTCGCGGCCCAGGTGCTGGATGCAGCCGGCACCGACGATCTCGCCGGTCTCGATCTCGAAGAAGGTCCACCAGCTGTAGCCCCATTCGGCCCAGCGCGCCTTGACGCGGTCGATCATCGCCTGCGTGTCCTCGAGCGTGTCGGGCTTGCCCGTGATGTAGCGCATCACGTCCAGGTCGCGATTCATCTCGAACAGGCCGTGCAGGTGCGCATCGGTCATGGGCTCCAGGCGGAGCCGGGCGGTGGTCAGTGAGGTCATCGGGCGACTGTACGGCGGTTCAGCGGTTCAGCGGGCATGACGCCGGTCATCCGGCGGCCTCGGCGGCCAGTTCCTCGGCCGTGCGCCGCAGCGCCGAGAGGTCGAGCTCCTCCGGCGGCAACGCGCCGTTGAGCCAGCGGATGCGGCAGCGGCCGGCGCGTTTGGACTCGAACATGGTCTGGTCGGCGCGGCTCATCAGCACCTCCGGGTCGACGCCGTCCAGCGGGTAATGCGCCACGCCGAAGCTGCTGCCGACCTGCACCGTCACGCCGCTGGACAGCCGCACCGGGGCGAGGATCTCGCGCAGCAGCCGCTCGCAGGCCGGCCGGCTGTCGGCCACCGCGGGCAGCGGGGTCAGCAGCACGACGAACTCGTCGCCGCCCAGCCGCGCGGCCGTGTCCGAGCCCCGGATGCCGCTGGACAGCCGCTGCGCGACGACCTGGAGCACCTCGTCGCCGGCGTCGTGGCCGTGGGCGTCGTTGATGGCCTTGAAGCCGTCCAGGTCCAGGTAGGCCACCGCCATCTTCTGCGACTGCCGCTGCGCCACGGCCATCGCCTGGCGCAGCCGGTCGGCCAGCAGCACCCGGTTGGGCAGGCCGGTGAGCGCGTCATGGAAGGCGGCCCGCTCGACGCGCGCCTCGTGCGCCTTGCTCTGCGTGATGTCGGCCATCATCCAGAGCGTCGTGTCCACGTCGCGCTCGCCCGGCAGCGCCACGCCGTTGAGGTCGATCCAGACCAGGCTGCCATCCTTGCGCCGCATCTGCAGCTGGCTGCGGTAGTGGCCGCCGCGGCTCAGCACCGGATAGGCATTGCGGCCCAGCGCGGCGAAGGTGTCCTCGTCGACATAGAGCTCGCGCACCGGCAGGCCGAGCATCTCGTCGGCGCCGTAGCCGAAGAGCTGTTCCAGCGCGCGGTTCTTCCAGACGATGCGTCGGCCGCGCAGCTTGGCGATGGCGATGACGTCGGCGTCCAGCATCGCCTGCTGGTCCAGCGTCAGGCGGCGCAGGTCCTCGGTCATCGCGTCGGCCAGCGCCTGCGCCCGAGCGCGGCCGGCCGCGAGCAGGTAGGTCGTGGCCGCCAGCAGCGCGGTCAGCAGCAGGCCGATCAGGCCCGGCCCCCAGCCCGCCGCGTCGATCACCGCGCGCTCGTAGGCGGTCGTCAGCGCGGCCTCGAGCCGGAACGCCCGGCCGGCGATCTCCACCCGACGCTCGGCCGCCACCACGCGGAGGTCGAAGGCGGGCTGCGCGCTCGGCGCGGCATCGAGTGGCTGGATGCCGGTGCTGGAGTCGAGCAGCAGGTCCTCGGTCGCGGTGTGGTCGTCGACCAGCAGGCGGAAATCCATCGGCGCCGCCGCCAGGCCTTCCTTGAGCCCGTGCAGGATCTCCTGCGCCACCAGCGGCGCGTAGAGCAGGCCCAGCAGCGCCTGGCGCCGCTGGGCGGCGTCGATCGGATCGGCGCCATCGCGGAACACCGGCACCAGCAGCAGCATGCCGGGGCCGTGCGCGTGGTCCTGCACCAGCGGCACCGGCGCCGACAGCGTGGCCTCGCCGGTGGCGATGGCGCGCTCGATCGCGCGCCGCCGGATCGCCTCCGAGCCCAGGTCGAAGCCCCAGGCCGCGTAGTTCTGCGACAGCGGCTCGATGTGCGCGACGACGAACAGGTCGGGCGCGTCGCCCCGGCTGCGCACGGTGAACTGCGGCGCGCCGTTGGCGCGCTCGGCGGCGATGAAGGCGGGCAGGTCGGCGCGCTGGACCCGCGGCACGAAGCCGAAGCCGCGCACGCCGGGGAATTCGCGCGTCAGGTCGCGCGACTGGACGTAGGCGCGGAAGGATTGCCGGTCGACGCGCCCGCCCAGCGCGGCCAGTGCGCCGCGCGCGCCCTTGAGGCCGTACACCGGCTGGACGAAGCGCTGGACGATGTCGCGCTCCAGCCGCTCCATCTGGGCGTCGAGTAGGCGATGGGCCTCGGCCACGACGCGGTTGCGGTTCCACAGCATCGCGCTGAGCGTCAGCGCCAGCCCGGCCAGCAGCACCAGCAGCGCGCCGACGACGGCGGGCATCGGCAGGTCGCCGGCCCCGGAGGATGGTGCGGGCGTGGGCGCTGGGGCGGGGAGCGGGGACGCGAGGTCGTGCGCTGGAGCGTCGTGCACGGGCGGGGCGGCGGGGCCGCTGGGCGTGGACACAGCCGGGTACTTTAGAGCAGCCGCCGCGCGGCGGCATGGCGTCCCTGCGGCGCGTCCGGATTCGTTACATCTGCCGCGACGCGTCGCCGCGCAAGCGCCTATCCTCCCTCGCTCAAGGGGGCGGCGCGCGGCTTGCTCCTGTGCTGCAATCAATCCTCATCTCCGGCGAAGGCGGGCAGCATGGCTCAAGACTCGGACAGGGGCCCCGGGGCCTGGTGGGCATTCCTGAGGCGGCGCTGGGTGGCGCGCCGCGACCCGCCCGCGCGGGTGGCCGCGGCGGACGAGGCGCAGTTGATGGACGGCCTCAAACGCGAGGCCGCCCGGGCGCAGCGCCATCGCCACGACGGCGTGCTGATGCTGCTGGAACTTGATCCCTGGACCCGCCTGCAGCAGCAGCACGGCGAGGAATGCCTGCAGGCGCTGGACGAGCGCCTGGACCAGCTGATGCGGCAGCAATTGCGCGGCGGCGACTGGCTGCTGCCGCTGCCGCGCGGCGTCTGGGCCGCCTACCTGCCGTGCACCGATCCGCTGGGCGCGCTGGACGCGGCCGACCGGCTGCGGGCCCGCGTCGCGACGCTGGACTATCGCTGGCAGGGCCAGTCGCTCCCTCTGAGCGCGAGCCTGGGCCTGGCCCATTGGCAGGACTGGCGGCGCGAGCCGCAGCAGGGCGCCGACCAGCTGCTGCAGCAGGCGCGCCAGGCGCTGGCGATGGCGCGCGGCGCCGGCTGCAACTGCGTGCGCGCTTACGCGGCGATGCCCTCCGGCCGCAACCGCTACAGCGGAACGCGCCCGGCCTGACGCCGTCGTCCGTCGTCCGCCATCCCGCGGCCATCGGCCCGCGGTCCGTCCGTGGTCGGTGGCGCTACAGCGGCACCCGACCGGCGTAGCCGGTCATCTCCAGGTAACCCCAGCCCAGCCCGCGGCCGGCCTCGTCGCTCACGCGCGCCACGCCCTCCCAGTACGGGAAGCCGGTGCTGAGCCGGGTGTCGATCTCCTGGGCCGCGTAGGCCGCCTCGACGAGCAGCACGCCGCGCGGCGTATGGATGCGCCAGCGCACCGGGTAGGTGGCCCGGCTCACCGGGCTCTTCCAGAAGGCCAGCGGCTCGAAGCGCAGTTGCTGGTCGAAGTCGACCGGCGCGCCGCCTTGCGCGCCGCGCCAGCTGCCGCCGGTCCGGATCACCGCGCCGTCGTGCGCGCGCATCTGGAACAGCGTCAGCGACGAGCCGTCGTCCAGGTTCAGGCCGAGCCAGTCCCAGCCGACCGCCCGGTCCGGCGCGGCGTCGGCGCCACGACCGAGGTACTGGTTGCTCCACTCGTGGTCCAGCCAGGCGCTGGCGCGCACCGTGCGCGTGCCGCCGTCGCGCAGCGCGAGCCGGCCGCTGCCGGCCAGCTGCGGCTCGCTGACGTAGCGGCTGGCCTGCTGCGCGCCCGGGCCCTTGCGCGACCAGCCCGCTCGGCCCTGCAGCAGCGGCGCCTGCGGCGCGTCCAGCGTCAGCGCGAGCGCGAAGCCCGCGCGCTCGCCGGGCATCGACAGCGCATAACGGCTGCGTCCATCGGGGCCGTCGCTGCGCCGGAGCTGCCAGCCGCCCAGGCGCACGCGGGTGTCGTCGGTGTCGGCGCGCGCGTTGGCGAAGCCGTGGCGCAGCACCTGCTGGTCGTGCAGCAGCCGCTGGCGGCCGAGGTCCGAGATCGCCGCGTGGCCCAGCATCACCTGGTCCGGCGCGAAGGCCGACGACAGCGGACGCTGGAGCGCATGGCGGACGCGGAAGAAGGTGAGCTGGAAGCCGAAGTCCGGCCGCGTCGTCTCGCCGGCGCGCCCGTTGACCCGCAGCACGCCGGTGACGTACCACCACTCGATGCGGGCCTCGGGGTGCGCGCCATGGTCGCGGGGAAACCGCAGCGGCGCGTCGGACAGCGTGTCATCGGCCAACGCGGCCTGCGCGCGGGCCGGCCCTATCGCGCCGAGGCCGCCGAGCGCGCCCAGCAGCGGTCGTCGTCCGATCATCACCAGTCCTCCCGCACCGCGCGCAGCGCCTCGCCCCGACCGGCGCGCAGCGCGCGGGCGCTGGCCCAGGCGGCGGTCACGCCGGTGGCGACCAGGCTGGCCGCGAGCAGCGCCGCGACCCGGCCCGCCGGCACCGACCAGTCCATGCTCCAGTGAAAGCTCTGCGGATTGAGCCGGAACACCAGCACCGCGCTGATCGCCAGGCCGACGACCAGTCCCATCAGCGCGCCGGCCACCGCCTGCAGCAGGCTCTCGGCCAGCACCAGTCGGCGCAGCATCGCGCGCGTCAATCCCAGGTGCAGCAGCAGGCCGAATTCCCGCCGGCGCGCCAGCAACTGCGCCGACAGGCTGGCCGCGACGCCGAACAACCCCAGCCCCAGGCCCACCGCCTGCAGCCAGTAGGTGATGGCGAAGCTGCGGTCGAAGATCGCCAGCGAGAAGCGGCGGAGCTCGCCCGCGGAGGCGATCTCCAGCGAGTCCGGCGCCCCCGAGGCCTCGCGCAGCGCCTGCTGCGCCGCCACCGGATCGGCGCCGGGCCGCAGCCACAGCGCCAGCTCGGTGATCGCCGCGTCGCCGCTGAGCCGTTCCCAGTCGCGCCGCTCCATCAGCACCGCGCCGGTCTGGCGGCTGTAGTCGCGCCAGATCGCCTTCACCGCGACCGGCAACTGGCGGCCCTCCAGCCGCAGCGTGAAGCGGTCGCCGGGCGCCAGGCGCAGCTCGTCGCGCATCGCCTCGTTGATGTAGACCGGCTGCACGCCGTCCGGCAGCGCGACCGCCTCGCCCTGCAGCGGCAGGCGGTGGTCCAGCGGCCGTGCCAGCAGCGTCGTGCTGCCCGTCATGCCGCGCACGGTGAAGCCGATGTCGCGGGTGCGCTGCGCCGCCACGCGGTCGATGCCGGGCAGCCGGGCGGCCGAGGCGGCCAGCCCCGGCGGCATCGGCTGGCCCTGCTGGGCGCTGTCGCGAGCAGTCTGGCGCAGGTAGAGATCGGCCGGCAGCATGTCGCTCAGCCATTGGTCCAGGGACTGGCGGAAGCTCGCGACCATCACCAGCATCGCCACCGCGAGCGCCAGCGCGACCAGCACGCCGGCGATCAGCCGGCCCGCCTCGCCGGCCTGGTCGCGGGCGCGCTCCACCGCCAGCAGCGGCAGCGCGCGTCGCGCCGCCCAGCCGCGCAGCAGGCCGGTGATCGCGCGCAGCACGAAGGGCACGCTGCCCAGCGCACCCAGCAGCAGCGCCACCATCGCGGCGTAGGCGCCCAGCGGCAGCCCGAGCACCGGCCGCATCGCCGCCAGTGGCAGCGCGGCCAGCAGCAGCGCCGGACCGATCCACCACCAGCGGCCCGTGTCGCCGCCGCTGCCCAGGCCCTTGAGCACCTGGGCGACGGGCAGCCGGCGCAGCCGCGCCAGTGGCAGCGCCGCCGCGCCCAGGCTGACCAGCGGGCCGAGCGCGAGCAGGCCCACGATCGACGCCGTCGAGAGCCGCAGCGCGGGCCGGCCGCCGCTGAGCCCGGTCAAGCCGCTGCCCAGGTCACCGCCGAGCGCCCGCAGCCCGAGTTCCGCCAGCCCGATCGCCAGGCCCAGGCCCAGCACCGCGCCGGCCAGGCCCAGCGCCAGCGCCTCGGACACCAGCAGCGCCAGGCGCTGCCTTGCGCTCATGCCCAGCACGCCGAGCAACGCCAGTTGCGGCAAGCGCTGCGCCACCGACAGGCTGTGCACCGCGAAGACCATGAAGGCGCCGACGAACAGCGCCATCAGCGACAGCACGCCCAGGTTGAGCCGGTAGGCGCGCGTCAGGCGGCGGGCGTCGTCGGCCTGCTGGCGGGCCTGGTCCTCGGGCGCGTGCGCCGACACGCCGGGCGGCCAGGCCGCGGGCACCGCGTGGCCGGTGGCCATGCGCAGCAGGATGGCGTCGAGCTGGCCCGGGCGATGCAGCAGCTGCTGGGCCCAGGCGATGTCCATGATCACCAGCGCCTGCTGGCGATCCGGCACCCGGCCGACGACCGGCAGCGGCGCGGGCTCGCCGGGCAGGTCCACGCGCAGCGCGGCGGGGGGCTCCAGGCCGAGCCGCGTCCAGGCGGCGTCGCTGACCAGCAGCGCAGGCTCGCGCAGCGCGCGGCCGAGGTCCGCGCCGTCCAGTCGCGGCAGCCACTGCGGATGGAAGGCGCCGATCTGGAACAGGTCCAGGCCGATGAGCCGCACCCGCTGCCATTGGCCGTCGCGTCCCTGCAGCCGGATGCTCGCGTCCAGCCGGGGCGCGATCGCGGCGATGTCCTCGCGCGCGGCGAGCTCGGCGAAGAAGCGGTCGGACAGCGGCGCGGCGCCGGCGGTGGCGCCGAGCTCGACATCGGCCTGCGCGCTGCTCTGCCGCGCGGCCGATTCGAACTGCGCCAGGGCCGAGGCATTGATCCAGTGGACCGCGCCCGCGAGCGCCAGGCCCAGCGCGATCGTCAGCAGCGCGGCGAGCTGCCGGCCCCACTGCAGGCGCAGCGCGGGCCAGGACAGCTGCCACCACCAGCCCCAGGCGCGCCGCAGGCCGGCGAGCGGGGCGTGGCGGCCGGTGTCGCGCGGCGGGGAGACGGTCGGGGCGCTCATGCGGTGGGGACGGGCAATCGGCGGGCGCGGCGTCGCGCCTTCAGGCCTCGACGAGGCGGCCGTCCTCCAGCCGCAGGCGCCGGTCCGCGAGCTCGGCGGCATGGGCCGAGTGCGTCACCAGCAAGCAGGCCGCGCCCTGGTCGCGCAACTGCTGGCGCAGCAGCCGCATGACCTGGTCGGCATGGGCGGGATCGAGGTTGCCGGTGGGCTCGTCGGCCAGCACCAGCACCGGGCGGTGCACCAGCGCGCGGGCGATGGCCACGCGCTGCAACTGGCCGCCGGACAGCTGGCGCGGCAGGTGGCGGGCCTGCGCGCCCAGGCCCACCGCGTCCAGCATCTCCTCGACGCGGCGCGCGTCGGGCTTGCCCTGCAGCAGCAGCGGCAGCGCGACGTTGTCCCGCACGTTCAGGTGGGGCAGCACATGGAAGGCCTGGAACACGAAGCCGAGTTGCTCGCGGCGCAGTCGGGCCTGGCCGGATTCGTCCAGCGCCAGCAGGTCGCGGCCCTGCAGCACCACCTGGCCGCGATCCAGCGGTTCGAGCGCCGCCAGCCCGTTCAGCAGCGTGGACTTGCCGCTGCCGGATTCGCCGAGCAGGGCCAGCATCTCGCCGCGATGCAGCGTCAGCGAGAGGTGCTCGAACAGGGTTTGCGCGCCGTAGCGCTTGGTCAGGCCGGTGGCGGTGAGGAGGGGGACGTCCATCGTCGAGCTCAGTCTGCGCCGGCAGTGGCGGTGTCGTCGGCGAGCGCCATCAGCTGCTCGAGCGCGTCGGGCGCTTCCGCCGCCACCACGCGCCGCGCCGACATGCTGCGCAGCCAGGTGATCTGGCGCTTGGCGAGTTGCCGCGTCGCGGCGGTGCCCAGTTCGCGCAGGGCCGCGAGGTCGGGCGCGGCCTCGTTGGCGTCGAGCAGTTCCCAGGCCTGCCGATAACCGACGCAGCGCATCGACGGCAGCCCCAGGTGCAGGTCGCCGCGGGCGCGCAGGCGCCGCACCTCGTCGACGAAACCCTGTTCGATCATCAGCTCGAAGCGCTGCGCGAGGCGCTGATGCAGCCAGGCGCGTGCCGCATCCGAGGGCTCCAGGGAGATCAGCGGCCAGTCGACGCCCTGCGCGCGCTGGCGCCGGTAGAGCGCCGACATCGGCTCACCGCTGAGCAGGCAGACCTCGAGCGCGCGCTGGATGCGCTGCGCGTCCAGCGGCGCCAGGCGGGCGGCGGTGTCCGGATCCAGCGCCGCCAGCCGTGCATGCATCGCAGGCCAGCCCTCGCGGGCGGCCTCGGCATCGAGTTGCGCGCGCAGCGCCGGGTCAGCCTGCGGCAGCTCGGACAGGCCGTCGAACAGCGCCTTGAAATAAAGCATCGTGCCGCCGACCAGCAGCGGCCGCGCGCCGCGGGCCTGGATCTCGGGCACCAGGCGCAGCGCGTCGCGGACGAACTGCGCCGCCGAGTAGCTCGCGGTCGGCTCGAGGATGTCGATCAGGTGATGCGGCACCGCGGCGAGTTCTTCCGGCGTCGGCTTGGCGGTGCCGATGTCCATGCCGCGGTACACCAGCGCGGAGTCGACGCTGATGATCTCCACCGGCTGGCTGCCCGCGATCGCGAGCGCGGCCGCCGTCTTGCCGCAGCCCGTCGGCCCGGCGAGGCACAGCGGCCGCAATGCCGGCGGCGGGCAGGGCGCGACCGCGGCGGCCGTTGCGGCCATCGCGGCCGGCGCTTCGATCAAAAGCGCTCCCAGGGCGCGAGGTAGCGCCACTGGCCCGGCGGAAGCTGGCCCAGCGGGATGCGGCCGATGCGCACGCGCTTGAGCGCCAGCACCTTCAGGCCGACCAGTTCGCACATGCGGCGGATCTGGCGCTTGCGGCCCTCGCGCAGGACGAAGCGCAGCTGGTCCTCGTTGGCCCAGCTGACCTTGGCCGGCTTGAGCTGGACGCCGTCCAGCTCGAGGCCATGGTTCAGCAGCGCGATCGCCTTCGGATCGAGCTGGTGCTGCGGATGCTGCCCGGCGTCGCCGTGCTCGAGGGCGACGCGCACCAGGTATTCCTTCTCGACGTCGGAGTCCTCGCCGATCAGGTGGCGCGCGATGCGGCCGTCCTGCGTCAGCACCAGCAGGCCGGTGGAGTCGATGTCCAGCCGGCCGGCGGGCGCGAGGTTGCGGCCGTGGCCGGGTGCCCAGTGGATCTTGGCGGGATCCTCGCCCCAGTGCGTGTCGGCCTTGACCAGCACCGACGCCGGCTCGTAGCCGTCCTCGGCCTGGCCGGAGACATAACCGATGGGCTTGTGCAGCAGGATGGTCACGCGCTGCGCCTGCTGCTCGCGGGCGGCGGGATCGACTTCGATCTTCGCGTCCGGGCCGACGCGCTGGCCCAGCGTCGCGGGCTCGCCGTCGACGGTGACCCAGCCGGCCTCGATCCACTCGTCGGCTTCGCGGCGCGAGGCCAGGCCAAGCTCGCTCATGCGCTTGGACAGGCGCTCGCCGGCGTCGGGATCGGCCAGGCGCACCGGCGCGGGTTGACGCGGCGCGTCCAGCTGGCGCGGACGGTCGGTGCGCTCGGCGCGCTCCTCGCGTTCGGCGCGGGCGTGGACGTCGCCCGGATGGGCGGCGCCCCGATCGCCAGCGGGCGCGCGGCGCGGCCGGTCCTCGCCGTGACGGAAGCCGGGATTCGCGCCGGGGCCTGAGCCGTAGCGAGAGCCTTCGGCGCCACGGCCGTAGCGGTCGCCGCCCCGGTCGCCGCCGCGCTCATCGCGACGCGGGCGGTCGCCGTAGCCGCGGTCCCCCGCCGGGCGGTCCCCGAAGGGACGGTCGCGCTGAGGGCGGTCTCCCTGGGAACGCTCGCCAAAAGCGCGTGGGCCCTGAGGACGGTCGCCGTAGCCGCGCTCGCCATGGCCGCGCTCCCCAAAACCACGATCCCCGTCGCTGCGGTCACCGTAGCCGCGGTCCCCTTGCGGGCGGGCGGGCCGGTCACCGTAACGGCCCTCGCCGCGGTCGTCGCGGCGCGGACGGTCTCCCTCGAAGCGGGAACGGTCCTCTTGGCGCGGGCGGTCGTTGTCACGCGGGCGATCGCCGTAGCGGGAACGATCCCCTTGCGAGCGGTCTTCGTAGCGGGGGCGATCTCCGTGCGGACGGTCGCCGTAGCGACCGCGGTCGCCCTGGGGACGGTCGCTGTGGGCGCGGCGTTCGTCGCCGCCCCGGTCAGGGCGGGCGCCGAAACCGCCGCGGTCCTCGCGCGGGCCGCGGTCGGCGCGATCGCCGTAGCCGCCTTCGCGTTGCGGGCGGCCAGGGCCTCCGCGGCGTTCATCGCGGCCTTGCGGACCGCGCGCGTCGCGGTGGCGGTCGTCGCCGCGCGGATCACGGCGCTCCTGGCGACCTTCCTCGGCGCGGCGCTGCTGGAACGCAGCCTCGCGTTCGGCGCGTTCGGCCTGCGCCTTGGCCAGCGTCGGGCGCGGCTTGTTGACGCCCTGGCCGCGCAGCGGCGCGCGGCGGGGGCCCTTGTCCGGACCGTCCGCGGATTTGGCGTCGGCCGATTTGTTCTTGTTGAGCTTGAGCGTGGCCATGTCGGTACTGCTTCTGGTGAAAGGGTGGATCGCCGATGCGAACGGGAAAGCGGGCGGGGCGAGCGGCGACGGCTCAGCGTCCGCGCAGGAACAGCGCGTCGAGGTCGCGGAGGGTCAGTTGGCGCCAGGTCGGGCGGCCGTGGTTGCACTGGTCGGCGCGTTCGGTGCGTTCCATGTCGCGCAGCAGCGCGTTCATCTCGTCGATCGTCAGCTGCCGGTTGGCGCGCACCGCGCCATGGCAGGCCATCGTGGCCAGGATCTCGTGCTGGGCGCGCTCGATCGCATGGCTGGCGTCGAACTGCGCCAGCTCGGCCAGCACGCCGCGGGCCAGCTCCACCACGTCGCCGCCGGCCAGCAGCGCCGGCCGCTCGCGCACCGCCAGCACCTTGGCCGACAGCGGCGAGATGTCCAGCCCGAGCCGGCGCAGCGTCTCGGCCTGCGCCTCGGCGGTGGCGATCTCCGCCGGCGTCGCGGCGAAGGTCACCGGGATCAGCAGCGGCTGGGAGTCGATGCGGGTCTCGCCGAGCGCGGCCTTGAGGCGCTCGTAGACGACGCGCTCATGGGCCGCATGCATGTCGACGATCACCAGGCCCTGGGCGTTCTCGGCCAGCACGTAGATGCCCTGGATCTGCGCGATCGCGCGGCCCAGCGGCCATTCGCCGGCCTGGCTGGTCGGCAGCGGCATCGGTGGCGCATCGCGCAGCAGCGCGGCGGCGGACGAGGCCGGCGCCGTCGGCAGCCCGGCCGCCGGCGCGCCGGCGTAGAGCGCCTCGGCCTGCTCCAGCGCGAGCGCGGTCTGCGCGCGGGTCGGGATCGGCGCGCGCCAGCCTTCCGGGCCGGCGAAGCGGGCCGAGGGGGCGTGATACGGCGCGGGCGGCTCGTAGGCGCGAACGCCGGGCGCGTCCGTGTCGGACGACGCACTGGACGAGGGTCCGGAGACGGCGGTCGCGCCGTCCATCGGCCGCTCCCAGGCCGGCGTGCCGGTCCATCGCTGGCGGCCCGGGTCCGCGGCCGGCCCGGCGGCAGCGCCTTCGGCCAAGGCCGGCGCGCCGTCCTCCGCGCGGGACAGCGCCAGCGCGGCGACCACGGCGCGGCGCACCTGCTGGTGGATCTCGCGGCCGTCGCGGAAGCGGACCTCGATCTTGGTGGGGTGGACGTTGACGTCGACCAGCTCGGGCTGGACGTCGATGAACAGCACGTAGCTGGGCTGGCGATGGCCGTGCAGCACGTCGTCGAAGGCCGAGCGGATCGCATGGGCGATCAGCTTGTCGCGCACGTAGCGGCCGTTGACGTAGACGTACTGCATGTCGGCGCGGCTGCGGGCGGCTTCGGGCAGGCCGACGCGGCCGTGGATGCGCATCGGGCCGACCTCGGCGAAGACCTCGCGGCTCTGCGCGATGAATTCCTCGTTCAGGACTTCGGCGATCCGCTGCGGCAGCGGCGACGCGCGCCACTGGTCGACCAGCTTGCCCTCGTGCCAGACGGCGAAACCGACGTCGGGGCGGGCGAGGGCGTGGCGCCGCAGCGCTTCCAGGCAGTGCGCCAGCTCGGTGCCCTCGCTCTTGAGGAACTTGCGGCGGGCGGGGGTGTTGAAGAACAGCTCGCGGACCTCGACCGAGGTGCCTCTGGCGCGGGCGGCGGGGCTGAGCTCGCCGGTGCGGGCTTCCAGGCGCCAGGCATGCGGGGCGCCGTGGAAGCGGGAGATGATGGCCAGTTCCGCGATCGAGGACACGGCGGCGAGGGCCTCGCCGCGGAAGCCCATGGTGGCGACGGCCTCGAGGTCGCCCAGGCTGCCGATCTTGCTGGTGGCGTGGCGCTTGATGGCCAGCGGCAGTTCGCCATCGGGGATGCCGTGGCCGTCGTCCTCGACGATCAGGGAGCGGATGCCGCCGGCGATCAGCTTGAGCTGGATCTGGCCGGCGCCGGCGTCCAGCGCGTTGTCGACCAGTTCGCGCACGACGGAGGACGGGCGTTCGACGACCTCGCCGGCGGCGATCTGGGAAATCAGTTCATCGGGGAGTTCGCGGATCGCGCGGCGCGCGCCGGAGACGGCGTGGCCCGGATCGGCCGCGGAGTCCGCCATCGGGGCGAGGGTGTCATCCATGGGGCGCGATTGTAGGAGGAGCGGGAAATGCGCTCCGGTCCTGGCGGGCGGCCACCCCGCCAACGAATCACCCAGTAGGTGATCACACCGATTCCCCACACCAGCGTCGCCTGGCGGGGCCAGTCCAGCGCCATCGACTCCACGATCCGGTGCGTCATCCAGTAATTGGCTGGACCCGTCTGAGCCACGCAGATGTCCACCACGGCATGGAGCAGCACGACGAGGAGGAAAGACCGCGTTGCCAGGTAGAGCGTTCCCAGCGTCGCGCCGCCGACGAGGTACCACGACATCGTTTCCGGACTGGTCATCGCCTTTTTCCCATGGACCAGCAGGAACAACCCAGCTTGAATCACCACCGCGAGCACGGCGGGAATGCCGACGCGGATCAGACGACCCAGCAGCACATAGCGATGGATGAATTCCTCCATCAATGCAATAGACAGCACGGCCAGGGTGGAGCCGACCAGCGCGGATGCGCTGATCAGGTCCAAGGCGCGCCAATCCGAGAATCGCTCGACGTCAAGGAGCATGCACAGCGGTGCAGTGAGCAGCGCCAAGGCGGCGAATCTCCTGTCGTTTCGTTGGGCTCGGCCGGTGTTCAGGCCGGAGGCGATCAGCCCATATCTGGGGCGCAGCGCCGGCACGATCGCCATGATGCCGATGCCGGTGATGACAAACGGAGTCGCTCTTGCCCAGACCGCGTCATCAAGCCAGCTTCGCCAGGGAAGGCTGAATACGGCGCCAACAGCGTAGAGGAGCGCCGCGTAAATCACGGAGATTTCAACGACTGTGCCGATGGCATGGAGGCACTTTTGAACGATCCGCATGCGTCATTTCCAATGAAATTGGGGAACCCCTGCGGGATTCCCCAATCGTTCGATCAGAACGTGCAGACCGCGAATGCCTGCAGCGGCGTCTTCTGCGAACCGCCGCGGCCGGTCATTTCCGCCATCATGCAGTCGAACCAACTCTCCTCGCCGGTGTAGTGAAGGTTGTCTCCCATGCCTGTGGCACCCACTTCGCCGCCCGTGGCGCCGTTCAGCAGTGGGTGGTCCATGCTCAGTTCCTCGATGCCTGTTGCGTAGCTCATTTCAAGTCCTTTAGGTTGCTCAACAGAATGGGCACCCGTCGATGCCCGTTGAAGAACCTCCGGAGGTGACGCCATTCTTTGGGCGGAGGCGCTGTGCCGTCGATTGGCGTTTGTCGCATCGCACCGACTGGTGGGCCGCTGACTCGCTCCAGCGGCTCCCGCCGGGGCCTGGCAATAATTTCGAGTCGGTCACGCTCGCGTTTCGTCACCGGTTGTCATGGAACCGCCCGCCATAATCCGCGCCCATGGATCTGATGCACTTCCTCGTCGACTTCATCCTGCATGTCGACAAGCACCTCGCCGAGTTCGTGGCCGCCTATGGCATGTGGGTCTACGCGCTGCTGTTCCTGATCGTCTTCGTGGAGACCGGCCTGGTGGTGATGCCCTTCCTGCCGGGCGATTCGCTGCTGTTCGTGGTCGGTGCGCTGTGCGGCACCGGGATGATGAACCTGCCGCTGGCGATCACCGTCCTGCTGGTGGCCGCGATCCTGGGCGACCAGTGCAACTACACGATCGGGCGCTACTTCGGGCCCAAGGTATTCCAGTGGGAGCAGTCCCGCTTCTTCAACAAGCGCGCCTTCGACGCCGCGCATGAGTTCTACGAGAAGCACGGCGGCGTCACCATCATCCTGGCGCGCTTCATGCCATTCATCCGCACCTTCGCGCCCTTCGTGGCCGGCGTCGCCGAGATGACCCGCAGCCGCTTCACCGCCTACAACGTCGCCGGTGGCGTCATCTGGGTGGTGGGCCTGACGCTGGCGGGCTACCTCTTCGGCAACATCCCCTTCGTCCAGACCCATCTCTCCAAGATCATCTGGGCCATGATCATCATCCCCGGCCTCATCGCCCTCTACGGCGGATGGAAGGCCTCGCGCGCGAAGTCCACCTCCGCCGCATAACCGCACCCCCAAACAGCGCACAGCTCGACGCACGCAGCGAGCCGCGTCGCGGACAGTGAGCCGTTCGGGGGGCGGTGGGGCGTGGGGTTCTGGCCCTTGCGGCCAGGGCCCCACGCCCCAGCGACCAAGCGCTCGACCTCGGCAGGTAGGCGGCCCCCCCAGCCCAAGCGCTCGACCTCGGCAGTTGGGCGGTCCCCCCACCAGCCACCCTCCCGGGAAAACACCGACGCACCCCGCGCGCAAACCCCGGGGGTGAGCTTCGTCACGGGAAATTCACGGGGCTATCCTCGCCCGCTGCCTTTCACCGCCGACAAGCCCATGCAACTCAGCACTCTCAGCAAGGCCGCCACCCTGGCCCTGAGCTTGACCGCCGCCATCGCGGCGGCGCCCACGCAGGCCCAGCAGGCCGCGACGGCTTCCGCTTCTTCCGCCGCGAGCGTCGCCGCGCCGGCGCCCGCCGTGACGATGCTGCTGCGCGAGCCCGCCGTCTCGGCGCGCCACCTGGCCTTCGTCTACGGCGGCGACCTGTGGATCGCCAACCGCGACGGCAGCCAGCCGCGCCGCCTGGCCGGTCATGCCGCGCCGGAGTTTGCGCCGCGCTTCTCGCCCGACGGGCAGTGGATCGCGTTCTCCGCCGGATACGACGGCAACACCGATGTCTACGTGATCGCCGCCAGCGGCGGTCAGCCGCGGCGCCTGACCTGGCATCCGTCCGCGGACCAGGTCACCGGCTGGAGCGCCGATGGCAGGCGCGTGCTGTTCGCCTCCAACCGCGAGGTGCTGAACACCCGCAGCAAGCAGCTGTTCGAGGTGGCGCTGGAAGGCGGCTTCGAGCAGAAGGTGATGGAGGCCGTCGCCTATGAAGGCGTGTGGTCGCCCGACGGCACGCGCCTGGCCTACCGCCCCAACGGCGCGGCCTACTCGGGCCCGAGCGGCTGGCGCCAGAGCCGCGGCGGCACCACGCCGCCGATCTGGATCCTCGATCCCAAGGGCAAGACCTGGGAGCAGATCCCGCATGTCAACGCGACCGACAGCAATCCGATCTGGATGGGCGACGAGGTCGTCTTCATCTCCGACCGCAACGACGGCGCGGCCAACCTCTTCGCCTTCCACACCAGGACCAAGGCGCTGCGCCAGCTGACGCGGGAAACCGTCTGGGACGTGCGCAGCGCCGATGGCCGCGACGGGCGCATCGTCTACGAGGCCGGCGGGCAGCTCAAGGAGATCGGCCTCGAGGGCGGCACCGCGCGCATCCTGAGCATCGCGCTGAATGAGCCCAGCAACGAGGCCCGCGTGCAGTGGAAGGACGCGGCCCGCACCGTCACCAAGGCGGCGCTGTCGGCCACCGGCAAGCGCGCGGTGATCAGCGCCCGCGGCGAGGTCTTCACCGTGCCGGTGAAGGACGGCGTCGTGCGCAACCTGACCCAGACCTCCGGCGTGCGCGAGAAGGATGCGATCTGGAGCCCCGACGGCCAGCAGGTCGCCTATGTCTCCGACGAGCCCGGCATGCGTCACCAGGTGGTGATCCGCGACCAGCTCGGCGACCAGGCCGCCAACAAGCCCACGCGCAAGATCCTGCTGCCCGAGATCGGCTACTACACGCTGCTGGACTGGTCGCCCGATGGCGCGCGGCTGGTGCTGCAGGACAACCACCTCAACCTCTACCAGCTGCCGTTGAGCGGCCCGCAGTCGGGCAGGCTCGCGAAGATCGACACCAGCGAGCGCCGCGCCGGCTTCGACATCAGCTTCTCGCCCGACGGTCGCTACCTGGCCTACACGGTGGTCGGGAAGAACTTCTTCAGCCAGGTCCGCATCGTCGACTTCCAGACCGGCCAGCAGCACACCGTCACCGACGGCCTGAGCCACGCCAACCTGCCGGCGTTCTCGACCAAGGGCGACGTGCTGTTCTTCGCCGCCTCGATCAACTCCGGGCCGGCCCAGGTGGGCCTGGACATGTCGACGCAGGAGCGCTCGCTGCGCATGGGGCTGTACGCGGCGGTGCTGCGTGCCGACGGCAAGTCGCCGCTCGAACCCAAGGCGGGCGACGAGGAGGGCAAGGACGGCAAGGGCAAGGCGGACGAGGCCAAGGACGCTGACAAGTCCGACAAGGGCGAAAAGTCCGACAAGGGCGACAAGGGCGACAAGGACGCGAAGGCCGACAAGTCCGACAAGAAGGACGACGCCAAGGACGCCAAGGACGTCAAGCCCAAGGCCAAGCCGGTGCGCATCGACTTCGCTGGCCTGAAGGACCGCATCGTCGGCCTGCCGGTCGCGACGGCCCGCTACGACGACCTGGGCGTGGCCGACGACGGCGCGCTGTTCTACCTCGAGCGCAAGCAGCCCGGCGTGTCGATCGACGCCGAGGGCGGCAACGGCCGCAAGGGCGACCTGTACCGCTTCGATTTCGAGGAGAAGAAGGCCAAGCTGGTGAAGCCGCAGGTCGAGGACTACAGCCTCAGCCCCGATGGCAAGAAGCTCCTGCTGAACCTGGGCGGCGGCCGACTGGAAATCGCCGATGCCCGCGAGAAGGTCGACACCAAGAGCATCGACCTGTCGGGCCTGAAGACGCGCATCGACCCGCGCGCCGAGTGGCGCCAGATCTTCGACGAGACCTGGTGGATGGAGAAGGAGTTCTTCTACGACCCCAAGCTCCACGGTCTGGACTGGCAAGGCGTCTATCAGCGCTATGCGCCGCTGGTGGCCGGCGTGCAGCGCCGCGAGGACCTGAACGACCTGCTGGTCGAGATGATCGGCGAGCTGCAGGTGGGCCACAACCGCGTGGGCGGTGGCGACGTGGCGCAGGAGGCGCGCGTCGCGGTGGGCCTGCTGGGCGCGGACTTCAGCTTCGAGAACGGCAAGTACCGCATCAAGAAGATCTTCAAGGGCGACCGCTGGGATCCCTACCTGAAGGCACCGCTGGCCGCGCCCGGACTGGGCGTCAAGGAAGGCGACTACCTGCTGGCGGTCAACGGCCAGCCGGTGGACGGCACCCACAACCTGTACCAGCAGCTGGAGAACACGGTCGGCAAGCAGGTGCAGCTGACGGTGTCGGCCAACGCGGGCGGGCAGGGCGCGCGGCGCGTGACGGTCGAGCCGATCTCGACCGAGAGCCGCCTGCGCCAGTGGGCCTGGATCGACCACAACCGCGAGGAAGTGGATCGCCTGAGCGGCGGCAGGATCGCCTACGTCTACATGCCGGACACGGCCGGCCCGGGCTTCCAGCACTTCAACCGGATGTTCTTCGCGCAGGTGGACAAGCCGGGCCTGATCGTCGACGACCGCCGCAATGGAGGCGGCCAGGCGGCCAACTACGTGACCGAGCTGCTGAACCGGGCCTACCTGGGCAGCTGGAAGGACCGCGATGGCCTGATCTACGACACGCCCGCGGGCGCGATCTACGGGCCCAAGGCGATGCTGATCGACCAGGACGCGGGCTCCGGCGGCGACTTCATGCCGTATGCGTTCAAGCGCACGGGGCTGGGGCCGCTGATCGGCAAGCGGACCTGGGGCGGGCTGATCGGGATCTCGGCCAATCCGAGCCTGATCGATGGCGGCTTCCTGGTCGTGCCGTTCTTCCGCTTCTTCACGCCGGAAGGCGAATGGCGCATCGAGAACGAAGGCGTCTCGCCCGACATCGATGTGGACCTGGACCCGGTGGCGGTCAATGCCGGCCGTGACGTTCAGCTCGAGGCGGCGGTCGCGAACGTGATGGAGCGCCTGAAGACGTGGCAGCCGATCCAGCGCACCGTGGCGCCGCCGATGCCGACGCAGCTGGGCAAGTGAGCGTCGACCACCGCGCGCGGCTCGTCGAGCTCGCGCGCGGCAGCGGCTGGCTCATGGACGCGCTGCGCGCCGTGGGCTCGCTGGGCCTGGCGTCCTGGTGCATCGGTGCCGGCGCGGTTCGCAACCTCGTGTGGGATGCGCTGAGCGGGCATCGGCAGCCCTCGGCGCTGTCCGATGTCGATGTGGCGTTCTTCGATCCCGTGGACCCGCGTGGCGAACGGGATGCCGAACTCCAGCGCCGGTTGTCTGAGCGCCTACCGGGGCTGCCGTGGGAAGTGACGAATCAGGCCGCGGTGCACCTCTGGTTCGAGTCGTACTTCGGCCACGCCGTGGCGCCGTTGCGCTCGCTCGAGGAAGCCGTCGGTAGCTGGCCCGAGTACGCGACCTCGGTGGCGCTCTGGCTCGACGCGGACGACACGATCCATGTGATCGCGCCCCATGGGCTCGACGACCTCTTCAACATGGTCGTGCGCCGCAACCCGACGCGCGCCAGCGAGCAGAACTTCCGGGACAGGACCGCGGCGAAACGCTACGTCGAACGCTGGCCGCGGACAACGGTCATCGCGGATTGAGCGCTGCTTACGGCGAACGGACGTCGGTCCCCCTTGCGGGTGGAGCACCGAGCGCGATGGGGGAGAAGCGCCGCAAGCTGGCACGAGGGGCTCTACCATCACCTTGACGTGATATCACGCAAGGATTATGGTGAGCGCCTCGATTGACTGCACAGGGCAAGAGTGGGAGGTCTACTTCCATGACGAGTTCGACGCCGAGTTCGAGCATCTGGATCGGGCCGTGCGCCTGGGACTGATCGCCGCGATGCGGGCTGTGGAGCGTGCTGGACCGCACGCGGGCAGGCCGCACGTGGATGTTCTCCATGGGTCCAAGTTCGCCAACATGAAGGAACTGCGCTTCACCGCGAGGGCGGGAAGGGAGGTCTGGCGGGCGGCCTTCGCCTTCGATCCCGACAGGCGCGCCTGCGTCCTGGTGGCGGGTGCGAAACAGGGCAAGAGCCAGTCAGCGTTCTACAAGCAGCTTATCCAGGTGGCGGATCGTCGGTTTGCAGACCTGCTTGCCAGCGCGGTCAATGGAATTGAGAAGCCTGAAAGGAGTTGAAGATGGGCCGCACCTTGAAGAGCGTCATCGCGGACCTGCCGCCGGATGATCGGGCCTGGGTCGAGACGAAGGGGCGGGAAATGGCGGACGACATGATCCGCTACGCCGACACCTTGGCCGACGCGCGCCGCGCCCTGGAGAAGACACAGACCGAACTGGCGGATGTGCTTCAGATCAGGCAGAACGCGGTCACGCAGCTGGAGAAGCGCAGCGACATGCTCTTGTCCACGCTGCGGAAATACGTCTCCGCCATGGGGGCGGAGCTTCAACTCACGATCCGCACGGCCGCCGGTGTGGTGATCGTCCTGGATGGCCTGGGAACACTGTCGTCCGACGGCGCACCCTTGGCGATCAAGTCCGAGTCCGGCAAGGCGAAGGCGCGGCGCCGCGCCTGAGCGCGTTCACAACGCCCGATGTCTCGCCGCCAGTGGCGGATTTTTTGCGAAGTAGCGCGCGATGCCGGTGGCCAGCGCCTTGACCAGGTCGTCCTGGTAGTCCGGGTCGCGCAGCTTGGCTTCTTCCTCGGGGTTGGAGATGAACGCCGTCTCCACCAGGATCGACGGCACGTCCGGCGCCTTCAGCACCGCGAAGCCGGCCTGCTCCACGCTGCCCTTGTGCAGCTTGGCCAGCTTGCCGATCTGCCCCAGCACCTCGCCGCCCAGCTTCAGGCTGTCCTTGATCTGCGCCGAGGTGCTCATGTCCAGCATCGCCCGCAGCACGCCGGCATCCTTCACCGCCTTGCTGTTGACGCCGCCGATCACGTCGGCCGCGTTCTCCTTGTCCGCCATCCAGCGCGCCGCCGTCGAGCTCGCGCCGCTGGTGGACAGCGCGAAGACCGAGGCCCCGCGCGCCTTCGGCGTGATGAAGGCGTCGGCATGGATCGACACGAACAGGTCGGCCTGCACCCGCCGCGCCTTGCGCACCCGCTCGCCCAGCGGGACGAAGAAGTCCGCATCGCGCGTCATCATCACGCGGATGCGCGGGTTGGCGTTCAGCCGGTCGCGCAGCTTCTTGCCGATCGCCAGCACCACGTCCTTCTCGCGCAGGCCCGTGGGGCCGATCGCGCCGGGGTCTTCGCCGCCATGGCCCGGATCGATCGCGATCACGATCAGGCGATCCAGCTTGGACTGGCTCATCTCCGGCGCCACCTCCTTGAGCGGCGGCGCGGGCGGCGGCGGGGTCTCGATCCGCGCGACGGCGCTGGCCGGCCGCTGCGGGGGCAGGGCCGCCGCGCTGGCGGCGCTCTCGGCGCTCGAGGCCGCCGTCTGCGGCCGGTCGATGCGGCCGATCAGCTCGCCCAGCGCGTCGTTGACCGACTGCGCCGCGGCGCTCTCGGCCGCTTCCTTCTCGCGCACCAGGTCCAGCAGCGGATCGCGCTCGCGCGTCGGATGCAGGTCCAGCACCAGGCGGTTCTTGTAAGCCGCCACCGGCTCGATGGTGAACACCTGCGGCGCCACCGCCTGCTTCAGATCCAGCACGATGCGCACCACGCGCGGCTGGTTCTGTCCCACGCGCACGCCGGCGATGTAGGGGTCGTCCGGCTTCACCTTGCCGAGCAGCTCCTTCAGGCCGGCGTTCAGTTCCAGGCCATCGATGTCGATGACGAGCCGGTCCGGATTCGCGGCCATGAAGCTCCTGGCGGCCAGTTGGCGGTCGGACTCGATGGTCACGCGCGTGTAGTCGCTCGCCGGCCAGACGCGCACCGCGACGATGGTGGCGGCGCCGGTGACGCCCGCAGCCAGCGCGGGCAGGGCCGGGAAGCTCAGCACCACCGCGCCCATGCGGCGCAGGGCCTTGCGGCGGTCGCGCGACGCGGGCGCGGTCACGGGCGTGGACGGGGCCGCCACCGCGTCGTGCGGCAGGGGGGCGGCAGGCAGGCCGGTCAGGTCTCCGTTCATGTGAGGCGTGTCGGTCTCGTTCGAATCGATGTCAATACGGGGCGCCGTTCGTGCCAGGCGCATCGGAAGCGGCGGGCGCGGTGGACGATGAGGTCGAGGCGGCCAGTTGCCGGTCCAGCTCGGCGAGCAGCGCCTGGCCGCGCGGCGTGTGCGCCTCGGCGTGGACGTCCCGGCTGTCGTCGTCATTGACCGCGAGCACCAGCCGCAGGTCCGGGGGCGGGAGCATGCCGGCGGCCTTGGACGGCCATTCGCTGAGCTTGAGCCCCGGCGCGGCGAAGACGTCCCGGAAGCCCGCGTCCTCCCACTCGCGCGGATCGCTGAAGCGGTAGAAGTCGAAGTGATGGGCGGGCAGGCCGCCGAGGCCGGGCGGCGTGTAGTCCTCGACCACCGCGTAGCTGGGGCTCTTGATGCGGCCGGTGACGCCCAGCGCGCGCAGCAGGTGGCGCACCAGGCTGGTCTTGCCGGCCCCCAGGCCGCCGTCGAGCTCGATGCCCAGGTCCGCGATCTGCGGACAGCGGGCCAGCGCCTGCGCGAAGCGCTCGCAGGCGGCCTCGTCGGGCCAACGGAATGGGCGGGTTTCTAGAATGCTCAACAGCGATGAATTCCTTGGTCAACACCCCGCGGCCCGACGCGCCCTCCGACGCCTCCTCGAGCCCCTCCCGCGACCCCGACGCGCTGGCTGCGCTGATGGTCGAGGTCCGCGCCTGGGCGCATGAGCTCGGATTCTCACAGATTGGGGTGGCCCACGTCGATCTGAGCGATGCGGAGGCCGGGCTGCAGGCCTGGCTCGACGCCGGCTTCCATGGCGAGATGCAGTACATGGCCGCGCATGGCCTCAAGCGCGCCCGCCCGGCCGAACTGGTGCCCGGCACGATCAGCATCCTCACCGCGCGCATGGACTACCTGCCCGAGGCCATCGGCCCCGAATGGCAGGCGCGGGAGTGGGCCGCGCTGGCCGACCCGGCGCGGGCGCAGGTGTCGCTCTACGCCCGCGGCCGGGACTACCACAAGGTCCTGCGCCAGCGCCTGCAGCAGCTGGCGGACCGCCTGCAGGCGCGCGTCGGCCCGATGGGGCACCGCGTGTTCACCGACTCGGCGCCGGTGCTGGAGGTGGAACTCGCCAGCCGCTCGGGCATCGGCTGGCGCGGCAAGCACACCCTGACGCTGCACCGCGACAGCGGCTCGATGTTCTTCCTCGGCGAGATCTACCTGGACCTGGCGCTGCCGCCCAGCGAGCCGGTCAGCGCGCATTGCGGCCAGTGCCGCGCCTGCCTGGATGCCTGTCCGACCGGGGCGATCATCGCCCCCTACCGGCTCGACGCGCGGCGCTGCATCAGCTACCTGACGATCGAGCAGGACGGCCCGATCCCGGTCGAGTTTCGCGCCGCGATCGGCAACCGCATCTACGGCTGCGACGACTGCCAGCTCGCCTGCCCCTGGAACAAGTTCGCGCGCAGGAACCCGCTGCCCGACTTCGAATGGCGCGAGCCGCTCGGGGACGCCTCGCTGCTGACGCTGTGGGCCTGGGACGAGGCGACCTTCCTCAAGCGCACCGAAGGCTCGGCGATCCGCCGCATCGGCCACGCGCGGTGGCGCCGCAACATCGCGGTCGCGCTGGGCAACGCGCTGCGGCAAGACCTGGCGCCGGCGCTGCGGGCGGCGATGCGGGCGGCGCTCGAGGCGGCGCGCGCTGGCGCGTCGCCGCTGCTGGCGGAGCACATCGACTGGGCCCTGGCGCAGGACCTCAGCCCTCGACCGCCTGCCTGAACGCGGCGATGAAGTCGGACACGGCTTGCGGCGAGCGCAAGCCCTGCGGCTGCACCGCGCGCACCTCGACCGGCACTTCCGGCAGCAGCGTCCGGATGTGCAGGTCGCCCGCGCTGGCCTGCGCGGTGAACGAATCGATGATGGCCGGCCCGAATCCCTGTTCGGCCATGATCATCGCGATGTGGTGGGTCTGCACGGTGATGCCGGCCCGCGGCGACAGCTCCAGCCGCGCCCATTGAT
The DNA here is from genome assembly GCF_014193085.1 of Mitsuaria sp. BK041. NCBI lineage: Bacteria > Pseudomonadati > Pseudomonadota > Betaproteobacteria > Burkholderiales > Sphaerotilaceae > Roseateles > Mitsuaria sp. BK041. The sequence continues at coordinate 1,712,456 of NZ_JACHYT010000001.1, forward strand.
CGGCCAGCACGGCGCCCAGCGGGTCGCGTTCGTCGATGCGGATGAAGGGCTCGCGCAGCAGGTCCTGCAGCGCGACGGTCGTGCGGCGGTCGGCGCCGGTGCGGCTGCGCGGCGAGGCGCACACCAGCCGGCCGGTCGCCACCAGTTCATCGGAGAGGGCGGGGTGGGGCAGCCGCCCGTAGACGATGCCGACATCGCCCTCCTGCAGCGCCATGGCGCGGGCGATGTCGTTCGAATGCATCGTCCGCACGCTGATGGGCAGGTCGCGGTAACGGCGGCGGAAGCGCTTGAGCGCCTCGGGCAGGGCCTTCACCGCCAGCGACGGGACGATCAGGATGCGGAAGCCCTGGCCCTCGCCGCTGCCCAGCGCGCCGGCCATGCGCCGTACCGACTCCAGCTGCGACATCAGCGCCTGCACCTCCGGGTAGAGCGCCTGCGCTTCGCGCGTGGGTACGAGGCGGCGTCGCTGGCGTGTGAACAGCGCGTAGCCCAGCTGGAGCTCGGCCAGCTGCAGCGACTGCGTCACCGCCGGCTGTGTCACATGAAGCAGCTTCGAGGCCGCGCTGACCGATCCCGTCAGCATGACGGCGTGGAAGACCTCGATGTGCTTCAGGCGCATGACGCCGTCTCCGCGGGGAACATAAGGCCAGCTTATAGGATGACGCGCAACCGCGATGCCCGTTGGGCGCTGAGGTTCAATATCGTTCACGGCATTGCAACCCCCGCGTCCCCGAGAAAGGAATTCCCATGAAGGTGTTCGTTTCCAGTGCAGTCGTCGCCCTGTCGCTCGTCGCGCCGATGGGCGCGTGGGCCCAGACGGGCGGCACGCTCGACAAGGTCAAGGCCTCCGGCGTCATCACGGTCGCCTACCGGGATTCCTCGATCCCGTTCTCCTACCTGGGCGCGGACGCGCAGCCGACCGGCTTCGGCTGGGAGATCTGCGGCCGGATCGTCGAGCAGGTCCGCAAGGCCACCGGCCGCGCCGACCTGAAGGTGGCGACCCAGTCGGTCACCTCGCAGAACCGCATCCCGCTGCTGGCTAACGGCACGGTGGACATCGAATGCGGCTCCACCACCAACAACAGTGAGCGCGCCAAGCAGGTGAGCTTCGCGATCAACTACTTCTACACGGGCACGCGGCTGCTGGTGAAGAGCAGTTCGCCGATCAAGTCCTTCGCCGACCTGAAGGGGCGCAAGGTGGTGTCCACCACGGGCACGACCAACTTCCAGGTGATGCGCAAGCTCAACGCGGAGAAGCAACTGGGCTTCGAGTTGATCAGCGCGAAGGACCATGCGGAATCGGCGCTGCTGGTGCAGTCGGACCGCGCCGACGCGTTCGCGATGGACGACATCCTGCTCTACGGCCTGCGCGCCAGCGCGATCAATCCCGCGGAGCTGGCCGTGGTCGGCGACGCGGTCCAGGTCGAGCCCTACGCGATCATGCTGCGCAAGGACGATCCGGCCTTCAAGCAGCTGGTGGATGCGACGCTGACGCAGCTGATGAAGAGCGGCGAGTTCGAGTCGCTCTACAAGAAGTGGTTCCAGTCGCCGATCCCGCCCAAGGGGATCAACCTCAATGCGCCGATGAGCCGCGAGCTGCAGGACAACCTCAAGACGCTGTCCGACAAGCCGGCGCTGTAAGACCGCGATGACGCACGACACACCGCGCCTGGCGCGCGGCGCGGGCGGAGCCTTGCCCGCCGCGCCGATGGCCGTCGAGGCGATCCGGCGTCCGGTCGCGGCGCCCGGTGCCGCGGGCATCGTCGGCATCCTGGGCGGCATGGGCCCGCTGGCGACGGTGGACTTCATGCGCAAGATGCTCGAGGCCACGCCCGCGGCGACGGACCAGGAGCACGTGCCGGTCGTCGTCAGCAGCATCCCGCAGGTGCCGGACCGCACGGCCGCATTCCGCGGCGAGGGCGAGTCGCCGCTCGCGGCCATGGTCGACAGCGGGCGCCGGCTGGTGGCCGCTGGCGCGGGCGTGGTGGTGGTGCCTTGCAACACGGCGCACCTCTGGTTCGATGAGCTCGAACGGGCGCTGGCGCTGCCGATGCTGCACCTGGTCGACGCGGCGATCGCCGAGGCGCTGGCGCGCGTGCCTGATGGCGGCAAGGTCGGCCTGCTGGCGACCGATGCGACGCTCGCGTCCGGGCTCTACCTGAACCGGGCTTCGCCGGACGGACGCCGCGTCCACTGGTTGCTGCCCACGGCGGGCGAGATGCTGGAGCTGGTGATGCCCGGCATCGCCGACGTGAAGGCCGGAGCCATGGACTCGGCGGCGCAGCGGCTGACGAGGGCCGCGCAGGCCCTGTGCGCACGCGGCGCGCGGGCGATCGTGCTGGGCTGCACCGAAATCCCCCTTGTGCTGGACGCCGCGGCGGCCGGCGCGCCCGTCATCGATGCCACCGCGGCGCTGGCGCGCCGGGCCGTGGCCTGGGCGCTGACGCCGCGGCCCGGCGATTGAGCCGGCTCACTGCGCTGCCGTCCCCAGCGCCAGCCACAGCGGCAGCACGATCATCCCCAGCAGCGTGGAGACGGTCACCAGCCCCGCCACGAACGGGCCGTTGCCGCCCATGCGCACGGCCAGCACGTAGGCGCTGGAGGCCGTCGGCATCGCCGCGAAGGCGAGCAGCAGGGCCGCCTGCGGCGCGGGCAGCGCGAGCGCATGGCCGATCGCCAGCGCGATCACCGGCAGCACCAGGTGCCGGATCGCGAGCAGGGCGCTCGCCAGCCACGGCGCGTCCTTGAGCGCCCCCAGCCGCAGTCCCGCGCCCACCGCCATCAGCCCCAGCGGCAGCGCCGCCAGGCCGATCTTCTGCAGCGAGATCGCCGCCGGCTCCGGCAGGCGCAGCCCGGTGAGGTTGGCGGCCAGGCCGGCCAGCGTCGACACGATCAGCGGATTGCGCGCCAGCTCGCGCAGGTAGCCGTGCCCGCCATGCCGGGCCAGCGGATAGACCGCCGCGACATTGGCCACCGGCACGCACACCGCGACGATCATCGCGATCCACGCCACGCCCTGCGCGCCATGCAGCCGCTCGGCCAGCGCGAGCGCGACGAAGGAGTTGAAGCGGAAGGCCACCTGCGCGCCGGAAGCATGCGTTCTCGCGTCGACGCCCGGCACCCAGCGCAGCGCGAAGGCCAGCGCGATGCCGCTGAGCATCACGCCCAGCCCGCCGCCCATCAGCGCCATCGTGTCGCCCGGCGACAGGCTGCTGCGCGAGATCGAGTTGAACAGCAGCACCGGGAACAGCAGGAAGTACACCAGCTTCTCGGCCGCTTCCCAGACCGGGCGGTCCAGCGGCGTGTACCGGCACAGCACGAAGCCGGCGACGATCAGCAGGAAGTCAGGCAACAGCAGCAGCATCGGAAGACTCGAAGGGGGCGTCCGAGTGTGCCAGCGCTTTCCCGCCCCGCCGGCGAGGTCTCTACGTAGTTCCGCTAGCGCGGGCGCGCCGACGAGATACTTAAGCTGTCCCGATCCCCCAATCCTTCAGAAGACGAGGAGCTCATGAACCGTCGCTCGATCCTCCAACGCGGCCTGCTGCTGGGCACGCTGACGCTGTCCTGCGCCGCGGCGCTGGCCCAGTCCTATCCCACCAAGCCGGTCAAGCTGGTCGTCCCGTTCGCGCCGGGCGGCACCACCGACATCGTGGCGCGCGTGGTCGCGCAGCACATCGCCGGTCCGCTGGGCCAGACCATGGTCGTCGAGAACAAGGCCGGCGGCGGCGGCATCATCGGCGCCAACGACACCGCCAAGTCCGCGCCCGATGGCTACTCGCTGGGCGTGGCCACCGTGTCCACCACGGCCACCAACCCGGCGATCAATCCGAAGACACCGTACAACCCGCTGACCGACTTCACGCCGATCGTGAACCTCGCGGCCACGCCCAACGTCATCGCGGTTCATCCGTCCTTCCCCGCCAAGGACTACAAGGCCTTCATCGCCGAACTGAAGAAGAGCCCCGGCAAGTACAGCTATGCGACCTCCGGCACCGGCGGCATCGGCCACCTGCAGATGGAGCTCTACAAGAGCCTGACCGGCGTCTTCGTCACCCACATCCCGTACCGCGGCGCCGGCCCGGCCTTGAACGACACCGTCGCGGGCCAGGTGCCGATGATCTTCGACAACCTGCCGTCCGCGCTCCCGTTCATCAAGGACGGCCGCCTGGTGGCCATCGCCGTGGCCGCGCCGCAGCGCCTGGCCGTGCTGCCCAACGTGCCCACCTTCAAGGAACTGGGCCTGGAGCCGGTCAACCGCATGGCCTATTACGGCATCCTCGGCCCGAAGAACCTGCCCAAGGAGGTCGTGGCCAAGATCAACGAGGCCGCGCGCAAGACTGTCGACATGCCCGAGGTCAGGAAGCGCATCGAGGAAACCGGCTCGATCGTGATCGGCAACTCGCCGGAGCAGTTCAGCGAGCAGATCAAGGCCGAATACGCGGTCTACAAGAAGGTCGTCGAGACGCAGAAGCTCAAGCTCGACTGACCGGACCGGTCTCCGCAAAAGGGGCGCCCCGAAAAGGGCGCCCCTTTTTCTTGGCCGGATTTCCGGCTTGCGGATTCCCATCGCCGCCCGGGTGATTTCAGATCATGAAAAGAGTTTGTCGGCATGCAAAAAGCTCCCGTGCTGCAGCGCCGCAAGATTTCTCATGATGGAAGAGTCACTCTCACCATCCGGTTTCTTGTTCGCAAGTGATTGATTTGTATGGATAAAAAATTCAGTCTTATATAAGACATACGCCGACACGGCGGCGGTCAAGGCGCCTAGATTTGAGCCCATCGGTTTTCGTTTTCTCCAGCAACTTCATTCCCCACAGGAGCTCACCATGACGACCTTGACCCGCGAACAACAAATTGCCGCCCTCGAGAAGGACTGGGCCGAGAACCCCCGCTGGAAGGGCATCCAGCGCGGTTACTCCGCCGCCGACGTGGTGCGGCTGCGCGGTTCGCTGCCGATCGAGCACACGCTGGCCAAGCGCGGCGCCGAGAAGCTCTGGAACCTGGTCAACACCGAGCCCTTCGTCAACTCGCTGGGCGCGCTCACCGGCAACCAGGCCATGCAGCAGGTCAAGGCCGGGCTGAAGGCGATCTACCTGTCCGGCTGGCAGGTCGCCGGCGACGCCAACAGCAATGGCGAGATGTACCCCGACCAGTCGCTGTACTCGGTGGACTCGGTGCCGAAGGTGGTCAAGCGCATCAACGCGACCTTCAAGCGCGCCGACGAGATCCAGTGGAGCGAAGGCAAGAACGACATCGACTACTTCGCCCCGATCGTGGCGGACGCGGAAGCCGGCTTCGGCGGCGTGCTGAACGCCTTCGAGCTGATGAAGGGCATGATCGACGCGGGCGCCGCGGGCGTGCACTTCGAGGACCAGCTCGCCGCCGCCAAGAAGTGCGGCCACATGGGCGGCAAGGTGCTGGTCCCGACGCGTGAAGCGGTGGCCAAGCTGGTCGCGGCGCGCCTGGCGGCAGACACCATGGGCGTGCCCACCGTGCTGCTGGCCCGCACCGACGCCGAGGCCGGCGACCTGGTGACCAGCGACATCGACGACAACGACAAGCCCTTCTGCACCGGCGAGCGCACCGTCGAAGGCTTCTTCCGCACCCGCAACGGCCTGGACCAGGCCATCAGCCGCGGCCTGGCCTACGCGCCTTACGCCGACATGATCTGGTGCGAGACCGGCAAGCCCGACCTGGCCTTCGCCAAGGCCTTCGCCGAGGCCATCCATGCGAAGTTCCCCGGCAAGCTGCTGGCCTACAACTGCTCGCCGAGCTTCAACTGGAAGAAGAACCTGGACGACGCCACCATCGCCAAGTTCCAGCGCGAACTGGGCGCGATGGGCTACAAGTTCCAGTTCATCACGCTGGCCGGCTTCCACAGCCTGAACTACTCGATGTTCAACCTGGCCTACGGTTATGCGCGCAACAACATGAGCGCCTTCGTCGAGCTGCAGGAGGCTGAATTCGCCGCCGCCGAAAAGGGCTTCACCGCGGTGAAGCATCAGCGCGAGGTCGGCACGGGTTACTTCGACGCGGTCACCACCACGATCGAGGCGCAGGCGTCGACCGCGGCGCTGAAGGGTTCCACGGAGGACGAACAGTTCTTCGATGCCAAGCACGGCTGATCGCCGCGCGGCGGCCCCGCTCACGCGGGGTCGATGAACCGGAAGAGGGGCTGCGGGGAGCAGCCCCTTTTTTCATGGCGCCATGGCGCGGGCTCAGCGCGTCGTGGCCTCGGAATGCAGGGCCGCGGGCGCACGCAGCCGCCATTCCTGGATCAGTTCGACGACCGCATCCGGGTCCGCCGGCTTGACCAGGTGCACATCGAAACCCGCTTCGTGCGCGCGCCGACGGTCGTCCTGCTGGCCGTACCCCGTCAGTGCGATCAGCAGGCAGCGATCGCCGCCGGGCAGGGTGCGCAGCCGGCGGGCCACCTCGTAGCCATCCAGGCCGGGCAGGCCGATGTCCAGCAGCACCACGTCGGGCGCGCTGGCGGCGGCCAGATCCAGCGCGCGGGCGCCGTCCAGCTCCACCTGCGTGTCGAAGCCGGCCAGCTCGAGGAAGACCGCCATCGAATCGGCCGCGTCGCGGTTGTCGTCGACGACCAGCACGTGGCAGGGCTCGTCATGCTGCTGAGGCTGCGGCTGCGGCTGCGGCTGCGGCTGCGGCGCCGACGTGCCGCGACCGGCCCCCGCGCCGCCGGTCGGAGCGGTGCTGGCCGCAGCTGCGGGCTCCGGCGGCACCGTGTCCATCGCCTCGTCCGCCTGCACCGCGGGCAGGCGCACCACGAACTCGGAGCCGTGGCCGGGGCCGTCGCTGCGCGCCTCGACCTCGCCGTGATGCAGCTGCACCAAGCGCTGCACCAGCGTCAGCCCGACGCCCAGGCCGCCCTGGTTGCGATCGAGGCCGCGCGGGCCCTGCTCGAAGAGGTCGAAGACGTGCGGCAGCAGCGAGGCGGGGATGCCGCGGCCGTTGTCGCGCACGGTCAGCGTGAAGCCCGGCGCGCGCGACGCCGCGGCGCGGCCGTCGTCATCGCTGTCGCCATCGGCCGGCTCGTCGCGCGCCAACGTCAGCTCGATGCGGCCTTCGGGCCCGGTGTACTTGCTGGCGTTGTGCAGCAGGTTGGTGATGACCTGGATCAGCCGCGCGGCATCGCCGCGGACCCGCGCCGGCCGGTCGGGCAACTGCAGGCGCAGTTCCTGGCGCTGCAGGTCCACCAGCGACTGCACCGCCTCCAGGCTCTGCCGCACGACATCGCGCAGGTCCAGCGTCTCGGTCTTGAGCACGATCTTCCCCTGGCTGATGCGGGCGACGTCCAGCAACTCGTCGACCAGGCGCGTCAGGTGGCGCGCCTGACGGTCGGTCACCGCGAGCGCCTGGGCGAGCCGGGCGTCGCGATCGGCGCGCGCGGCAGCCTCCTCGCCCGCTTGCGGCACCACCAGCGCGCGCATCACCTCGATCGCGCTGCGGATCGGCGCGAGCGGATTGCGCAGCTCGTGGGACAGCATCGCGAGGAATTCATCCTTGCGGCGGCTGGCCTCGAGCAGCCCGGCCTCGGCCTGCCGGCGCTCGACGATCTCGGCCTGCAGCGCGCCATACAGGCGCGCGTTCTCGAAGGCGATCGCGGCCCGTCCGGCCAGCTCCTCCAGCGTCGGCCAGTCGGGCGGCTGGTGCGGCTCGACCAGCAGCAGCCCGCCGAGCGCGCGCTCGCCCGCCACCAGCGGCAGCACGACGCCGCTGGCCGTGTCGCGGCGCAGCAGCGCCCGCGGCGGCGGCTCGTCGTCCTCGGGCAGCACCGACGTCGCGAAGGCGGGCGGCGCCGCGGGCAGGGCGGCCGCTCCGGCGCCGGACCCGCCGGGCTGCAGCGCCGGCACCATCTGCTCGAGCGCGTTGCGCGTCGCGTTGTAGAGGACCTCGGAGAGCATCTGTTCGCGGCCCTCGGTGAACAGCGCCGGCTCGCCGGCCGCGATCGGCGCGTCGCAGCGCAGCACGCGCTCGTGGCCATGGCCCGCGTCGCGCAGCCAGAGCAGCGCGCGCGGCGCGAAGCGCGGCACCAGCAGCGCAAGCAGGCGCCGCATCGCGACCTCGGCGTCCAGCGAGTCGGCCAGCTCGCGCCCGGCCTGCGCCAGGAAGATCGAGCGCCGCGTGTTCTCCTCGGCGGCGCGCTGCGCCGCTTCGGCGCGCGCGATCGCGATGCGCTCCAGCGCCTGCTGTCGCAGGCGCTGCTGCATGATGAACAGGTCGACGAAGACCCGCACCTTGCTACGCAGCACGTCGGGAATGACGGGCGAGAGGATGTAGTCGACCGCACCCAGCGAGTAGCCCTGCGCGGTCTGCAGCTCGTCGGCGTAGGCGGTGACGAAGATGATGGGCGTGTGCGCCGAGCGCCGGTAGCCGCGGATCAGCCGCGCCGTCTCCAGGCCGTCGATGCCCGGCATGTTCACGTCCATCAGGATCACCGCGAACTGCTGGCGCAGCACCTCGCGCAGCGCCTCGCTGCCCGAGCGCGCGATCACCAGGTGCTGGTCGAGGTCGGCCAGGATGGTCTCGAAGACCAGCAGCTTCTCGGGCAGGTCGTCGACGATCAGGATGCTGGCGCGCTCCGCCGCGTCGGGCGTCGCGTAGCCGTCGAAGAGGGCGCTCAGCGGCATAGCCAGCCCCGCAGCACCGTCAGCATGTTGGCGGGGTCGACGGGCTTGGAGAGGTAGTCCCAGGCGCCGGCCTCGATGCACTTCTGGCGGTCGCCCTTCATCGCCTTGGCGGTGACCGCCACCATCGGCAGCTCGCGGCCGCGCGGCAGGCGGCGGATCTGCTGCATGGTCTCCAGGCCATCCATCTCCGGCATCATGATGTCCATCAGCACGATGTCGATCGACGGATCCTCCTGCACCAGGCGGATCGCCTCGCGGCCGTTGTCGGCCGAGACGATCACCATGCCGTGGCTGTCCAGCACGGTCGCGAGCGCGAAGATGTTGCGCATGTCGTCATCGACGATCAGCGCCTTCTTGCCGGCCAGCGGGCAACGCGCCTCCTGCGCGTCGCGCAGCGCCTGGCCCTCGCGGTCGCCCATGTCGGCCGCCGCGCGGTGCAGCGCCATCGCCAGGGCCGCGAGCGCCGCATCGGTGCCGACGGCGGTGCGCACCGCCAGGCCATGCGGCCGCGACCATCGTCGCGCCACGCCCGGCTCGTCGGACGCTTCGGCGCCGGCGGGCGGCTCGGCGTTCAGTACCACCACCGGCAGCGGCAGCGTGCCGGGCCGGCGCTCCAGCGCATCCAGCACGTCCTGCGGCCCGAAGGGGCAGTTGGCCGCGTCGACCAGCAGCGCGTCGACGCCGGGCAGCAGCTCGCGCGCCTCCTCGGCCGAGCGGACGAAGATCGTCTCGACGTCATGCGCCAGCGGCGCCAGCAGCGCGATCCGCTCCGGCCCGTCGGGCATCGCGACGGCGAGCCGGCGCTGCGGCCGGTCCAGGTAGCGCTGCAGCTCGCGCAGCGCCACGTCCACGTCGTCGCGCGACTGCAGCGGCTTGGACAGGAAGCCGAGCGCGCCGGCCTGCAGCGCGCGGTCGCGCGCGTCGTCGGTGGAGACGACGCAGACCGGCAGGTGCCGGGTGTCGGGGTCGGACTTGAGCCGGTCCAGCACCCGCCAGCCCTGCATGTCGGGCAGGAAGATGTCCAGCGAGATCAGGCTGGGCCGGAACTCCTGCGCCATCGCCAGCGCACCGGCGCCGGTGGTGGCCACCAGCCCCTTCATGCCGCCCTGGCGCGCCGCCTCCAGCAGCACGTCGGCGAAGGCGAGGTCGTTCTCGACGATCAGCAGCACCCGGTCGCCGCTGGCGATGTCCTCGCGATCGTCCTTGGCGACATTGGCGAAGACGATGCTGTCCGGCGGTGCGTCCATCTGCGGGCGCTGCGGCTCCAGCGGCGGCGGTTCGGCGGCGTCGGACGGGGCCGGACGGGCTCGCCCGGCCGGCGCGCGGCGTGCAGCGGCGCGCTGCACGGCGGCCTCGGCCAGTTCCGCCGCGGTGATCGCCGCGCGCGAGCGCGGCGCGTCGTCGGCGCCCGCCGTCGCGGCGTCCGCTTTCGCCGCATCGGCTGCAGGGGACGTGTCCACCACGTCGACGGCATCGACCACCGGCTTCGCGCCGGCCGGGCGCGGACGGGCGGTGCGCGCCGGCGTGTAGTGCTGCGGCAGGTAGAGCGTGAAGGTCGATCCGCGGCCCGGCGCGCTCACCAGCTTGATCTCGCCGCCCAGCAGCCGCGCGAGTTCACGGCTGATCGCCAGGCCCAGGCCGGTGCCGCCGTACTTGCGCGAGGTCGAGCCGTCGGCCTGCTGGAAGGCCTCGAAGATGATCTGCTGCTTGTCGGCCGAGATGCCGATGCCGGTGTCCGCCACCGAGAACGCGATCACCTGGCCCGCGTGGTTGAGCACCTCGTTGTCCGCCGACCAGCCGTCGGCGGCCGCGGTGACGGCGAAGGTGACCTGGCCCTGGTGGGTGAACTTGAAGGCGTTGGACAGCAGGTTCTTGATGATCTGCTGCAGCCGCTTGACGTCGGTGACCAGCGACTTGGGCAGCGGCGGCTCCATCTCGACGCTGAAGCCCACGTGCTTGGACTCGGCGAAGTGGCGGAAGCTGCGTTCCACCGAGCGCTGCAGCTCGTCCAGGCGCAGCTCGCTGACGTCCACGGCCACGGTGCCGGACTCGATCTTGGACAGGTCCAGGATGTCGTTGATCAGCATCAGCAGGTCGTTGCCCGACGCATGGATGGTCTTGGAGAACTCCACCTGCTTGAGCGTCAGGTTGCCCTCGCTGTTCTTGCAGAGCTGGTCGGACAGGATCAGCAGCGAGTTCAGCGGCGTGCGCAGCTCGTGCGACATGTTGGCCAGGAATTCCGACTTGTACTTGGAGGTCAGCGCCAGCTGCTCGGCCTTTTCCTCCAGCGCCTGCCGGGCCTGCTCGACCTCGGCGTTCTTGCGCTCCACCTCCTGGTTCTGGTGGGCCAGCAGCTGCGCCTTCTCCTGCAGCTCGCCGTTGGTCTGCTGCAGTTCCTGCTGCCGGCGCTGCAGTTCCTCGGCCAGCGACTGCGACTGGATCAGCAGGTCCTCGGTCCGGGTGCTGGCCTCGATCGTGTTGATCACGATGCCGATGGATTCGGTGAGCTGGTCCAGGAAGGCCTGGTGGGTCGGGTTGAAGCGCTCCAGCGAGGCCAGCTCAAGCACGCCGCGCACGCGGCCCTCGAAGATCACGGGCAGCACCAGCACTTCCATCGCCGCCGTCTCGCTCAGACCGGAGGCGACGCGGAAGGCGCCGCTGGGCACGTTGGCCAGCAGGATCTTCTCCTGGTCCAGCGCGCACTGGCCGACCAGGCCCTGGCCGAGCGCGAGCTCCTTGCCATGCGTGGCCAGGCCACCCGAGGCATAGCTGGCGATCAGCTTCAGGCGCGGCATCTCGCCGCGCATGTTGAGCACGTAGAACTCGGCCTGCTGCACGCCGACCACGGGCGCCAGCTCGCTGAGGATCAACTGGCCGACGGTCACCAGGTCCTTCTGGCCCTGCAGCATGCGGCTGAACTTGGCCAGGTTGGTCTTGAGCCAGTCCTGCTCGGTGTTCTTCTGGGTCGTGTCCTTGAGGTTGACGATCATCTCGTTGATCGTGTCCTTCAGCGCCGCGACCTCGCCCTGCGTCTCGACGGTGATGGAGCGCGTCAGGTCGCCCTGCGTCACGGCGGTGGCGACCTCCGCGATCGCGCGCACCTGGGTGGTCAGGTTGGCGGCGAGCTCGTTGACGTTCTCCGTCAGGCCCTTCCAGGTGCCGGAGGCGCCGGGCACCTTGGCCTGGCCGCCGAGCTTGCCCTCGACGCCCACCTCGCGCGCCACGGTGGTCACCTGGTCCGCGAAGATGGCCAGCGTGTCCGTCATCGAGTTGATGGTGTCGGCCAGCGCGGCGATCTCGCCCTTGGCCTCCACGGTCAGCTTCTGCGCCAAGTCGCCGTTGGCCACGGCGGTCACGACCTTGGCGATGCCGCGCACCTGGCCGGTCAGGTTGCCGGCCATGAAGTTCACGTTGTCGGTCAGGTCCTTCCAGGTCCCCGAGACGCCGCGCACCGTGGCCTGGCCGCCGAGGCGGCCCTCGGTGCCGACCTCGCGCGCGACGCGGGTCACTTCCGCGGCGAAGGACGAGAGCTGGTCCACCATCGTGTTGATCGTGGTCTTGAGTTCGAGGATCTCGCCCAGCACGTCGACGGTGATCTTCTTGGAGAGGTCGCCGGCGGCCACGGCCTTGGTCACGTCGGCGATGTTGCGCACCTGCGAGGTCAGGTTGGACGCCATCGAGTTGACCGAGTCGGTCAGGTCCTTCCACGTGCCGGCCACGCCCTGCACGTCGGCCTGGCCGCCGAGCTTGCCCTCGGTGCCCACTTCGCGCGCCACGCGGGTCACCTCGGCGGCGAAGGAGCGCAACTGGTCCACCATCGTATTGACGGTGTTCTTGAGCTCCAGGATCTCGCCCTTGACGTCGACGGTGATCTTCTTGGACAGGTCGCCGGCGGCCACGGCCGTGGTCACCTCGGCGATGTTGCGCACCTGGGAGGTCAGGTTGCCGGCCATGAAGTTCACCGACTCGGTCAGGTCCTTCCACGTCCCGGCCACGCCCTGCACGTCGGCCTGTCCGCCGAGCTTGCCTTCGGTGCCGACCTCGCGCGCGACGCGGGTCACCTCGGCGGCGAAGGAGCGCAGCTGGTCCACCATCGTGTTGACGGTGTTCTTGAGCTCCAGGATCTCGCCCTTGACGTCGACGGTGATCTTCTTGGACAGGTCGCCGGCTGCCACGGCCTTGGTCACGTCGGCGATGTTGCGCACCTGCGAGGTGAGGTTGCCGGCCATCGAGTTGACCGAGTCGGTCAGGTCCTTCCAAGTGCCGGACACGCCTTCGACCCGCGCCTGGCCGCCGAGCGAGCCCTCGGTGCCGACCTCGCGGGCCACGCGCGTCACCTCCGACGCGAACGAGCGCAGCTGGTCGACCATCGTGTTGATGGTGTTCTTCAGCGTCAGGAACTCGCCCTTGACGTCGACCTCGATCTTCTTGGAGAGGTCGCCCTGCGCGACGGCGGTGGTCACGTCGGCGATGTTGCGGACCTGGTCAGTGAGGTTGCCGGCCATGGAGTTGACCGAGTCGGTCAGATCCTTCCAGGTGCCGGCCACGCCCTTGACCTTGGCCTGGCCGCCGAGCTTGCCCTCGGTGCCGACCTCGCGCGCGACGCGGGTCACCTCGGCGGAGAAGTCGCCGAGCTGCTCGACCATGCGGTTGATGGTCTTGGCTGTGTGCAGGAACTCGCCCTGCAGCGGGCGGTTGTCGACCTCCAGGGCCATGGACTTCGTGAGGTCGCCCTCGGCGACGGCGCCGATGACGCGGGCGGCCTCGCTGGTGGGATGGACGAGGTCGTCGATCAGCGCGTTGATGCAGTCGATCTGCTGGCCCCAGAAGCCCCGCATCTCGGGCAGGGCCGCGCGCTGCTTGAGCCGGCCTTCCTTGCCGACGACCTGCCGCAGGCGGGAGAGCTCCGCGGCCATCGACGCGTTCTGCTCGACCACCTCGTTGAAGGCATCGGCGAGCTTGCCGGCGACGCCGGTCCAGTGGAACGGCAACCGGACGTCGGGGTCGCCACGCCGCAGCGCGTGGAGCGCAAGCAGCATCGCATTCAGGTGTTCGGCCGGGACCACGGCCACCCCTTCTTCCAAGACGCTCATGGTCATCTCCCGGCCGTCTCGACGCGGCTCAACCGGTGGACTTTAGCCGGGCGTACACCCTCATGGGGGCTGGGTTTAGGAGTGTTGGCGCGAGGGGGTGCGGGCACGCGGCTTGCCCTCATCGGTCATCGACGGACGGCTTTGGCCGGACGCGCTTTGTCGCGCGGGTAGGGCTGTTGCGTCGTGTTGCACTCTGGGAGAACACCTCGATGTCCGAACCATCGCCTCATGCGCTGCGGGTGCTCGTCATTGACGACGACCCGGAGGGAGCGCGCAGCCTCAGCGAGCTGTTCCGCTGCTACGGCTGCGCGACGGCGGTGGCCTACAGCGGCCGGGTCGGCCTGCGGCTGCTCAAGCTGTTCAAGCCGGAGCTGGTGTTCGTCGACTTCGACATGCCCGACATGAATGGCCTGGAGGTGGTGTCCGAAGCCAAGCTCATCGACGCCGAGGCCGGCCGCCACGTGATGTACGTCTGCCTGACCGGCGGCGGCCCCGAGATCACCGATGAGAGCGCCGGCGCGGCGGGCTTCAACCGCTTGCTCTACAAGCCGCTGAAGGTGACCGACCTGCTGGCGGTATTGCTGACCGCCCGGCCCGGCAATTTCGTCGCCGGCAGCAGCGCGCCGGCGATCCGGCCGGCGCGTCCGGCGTACGGGGATCGCACGCCGAGGCATTGAGTGGGCCGGAAGCGACATGGCCCGCGTCGCTCGCGCCGTCAGGCAGGCCCAGTGGGCGCAGCTCGCCGAGCAGGCGAAGGCGTGCCAAGCCTGTCCCTTGTGGCAGGGCGCGACACAGACGGTGTTTGGTGAAGGACCGGTCGCGGCGCGGCTGATGCTCGTCGGCGAGCAGCCCGGCGATCGCGAGGATCTGCAGGGGCATCCCTTCGTCGGCCCGGCGGGGCGTCTGCTTGATGAGGCGCTCGAGCAACTGGGCTGGCCGCGCGACCAGCTCTACCTGACCAACGCGGTCAAGCACTTCAAGTACGAGTTGCGCGGCAAACGGCGGATGCACAAGTCGCCGGCGCAGCGCGAGGTGCAGGCCTGCGCGCCGTGGCTGGAGCAGGAGATCGCCACGGTGGACCCGGCCGCGATCGTGGCGCTCGGCGCGACGGCGGCCCGTGCGGTGCTCGGGCATGCGGTGCCGGTGCTGGCGAATCGCGGCCAGTGGCTCGCGCGCGAGGATGGCCGGCGCGTGCTGATCACGCTGCATCCGTCGGCGCTGCTGCGCGATCGCGGGCCGGATCGTGACGCGGCGATCGCCGCGTGGATCGAGGACCTGCGCCGCGCCGGGGAGCTGCCGAAGCGTGGCGGCGCTCCGCCCAACGTGTGAGGTCCGCTGGCAATCAATTGCTTGCCAAAAGCAAGTAGATGGCGCAGCATGCGCGCCATGACCGACAGTGACCGTATCGAAGCCGTCCGCCGCTTCAACCGCTTCTACACGCGCCGCATCGGCGTGCTCGACGAAGGGCTGCTGGACTCCGAGTTCAGCCTCACCGAGTGCCGCATCCTCTGGGAGCTGGCGCATCTGGACGCCGGGGCCGGGATGACCGCGACCGAGCTGGGGCGGCTGCTGGACCTGGACGCCGGCTACCTCAGCCGCTTGCTGCGCCATCTGAAGGAGCGCGACCTGGTGCGCGCGTCGCGCAGCGAGGCGGACGCCCGGCAGTCGCTGCTGACGCTGAGCCCGGCCGGCCGCAAGGCCTTCAAGCCGCTGGATCGCCGCTCGCGCGAGCAGGTGGGCGAGTTGTTGGGCCAGCTCGGCGAGGCCCAGCAGGTGGAACTGCTGCAGGCGCTGCGGCGGGTGCAGTCGCTGCTCGAGGAGCCGGGCGCGAAGCCGGCGACGGGCGGCTTCCTGCTGCGTCCGCACCGGCCCGGCGACATGGGCTGGATCGTCGCGCGGCATGGCGCGCTCTATGCGCGCGAGTACCAGTTCGACATGAGCTTCGAGGCGCTGGTGGCGCGCATCGCCGCCGACTTCCTCGAGCGCTTCGACCCGCGTCGCGAGGCCTGCTGGATCGCCGAGCGCGACGGCACCAACATCGGCAGCGTCGCGCTGGTGCAGGCCCGCGACGAGGCGACCGGCGCGCCGATCGACGGCGTGGCGCAGCTGCGACTGCTGCTGGTGGAGCCCTCGGCGCGCGGACTCGGATTGGGTGATCGCCTCGTCGCCGAGTGCCACCGCTTCGCCCGCGAGGCCGGTTACCGGCAGGTGCGCCTGTGGACCAACAGCCAGCTCGATGCCGCCAAGCACATCTATCGCAAGGCGGGCTACCAGTTGGTCGCGAGCGAGCCCTTCCAGGGATTCGGCCTGGATCTCGTGGGCGAGACCTGGGAACTGACGCTGGGCTGATCCGCGAGCACCTGGTCCGCCGCGCCCAGCGTTGCCGCGCTCGCCAGGCTCAAGAGCTGAGTAGCTCAGTAGCTGAGCTGCAGGCTCAGCGTCCAGGTGCGGCCCAGCGCCGGCGAAACCACGTTGGCGTTGATGGCGCCGTCGAAGTAGTCCTTGTCGAGCAGGTTCTTCAAGCCCGCATTGACGCGCCAGGCCGGGCCGGCGTAGCCGACGCTCGCATCGACGACCGCGTAGCCGGGCAGCGCGAAGGGCAGGCTGCCGCGTTGGCGGCTCACCGCGCGACCTCCGAGGCCCAAGGTCCAGTTCGGCAGCCCGGTCGGCTTGTACAGCGCCCACAGCGTCGCCGCATGCAGCGGCTGCAGGTTGATCGGCTTGCCGAGGATCGCGGCGTTGTTGTCGCGCGTGACCCGCGCGTCGGTGTAGGCGTAGCCGGCGGTCAGGCTCAGTCCGTCCTTGAGCCGGGCGCCCACCTCGAGTTCAACGCCGCGCGACTGCTGCTCGCCGGTCTGCACGCTGAAGCCGGTGTTGACCGGATCCGAGGTTGTGACGTTGCGCCGCTTGAGGTCGAACACCGCCAGCGAGCCGGTGAGCCGACCGTCCGCCGATTCGTGTTTCAGGCCCCATTCCCACTGCTTGCCGGTCTCGGGCACGAAGCCCCGGCCGTCGAAGTCCTGGCCGCTGACCGGCAGGAAGGACTCGGACCAGCTGACGTAGGTGGACCAGCCGGGCAGGAACTCCTTGACCAGACCGGCGCTGCCGACGGTGGCCGCGTCGGTCTTCAGCGACTGCGTGTTGCGGACGCGGTCCTCGAGCCGCTCGCGCGAATGGTCGCGGCGCAGGCCCACCAGCGCGGTCCAGCCGGCGCCGAACTTCATCTGGTCCTGCAGGTAGAGGCCCGCCACCGTCAGCGTCGACGGCGCGAAGGCGGTCAGGTTGGCGGGGCAGGTGGCCGGCATGCCGTACTGCGGATTGAACAGGTCCAGCGGCGCGATCGTGCAGGCGCGCGAGCCCTGGCGGCTGTGGCCGCGGCGCGCGTCCAGGCCGACGACCACTTGGTGCGCGACCGGCCCGGTGTCCGCCCGGTAGAGCAGCGAGGTGTCGGTGGCGAGCAGGTCGTAGTCCAGGTACTGCCGCGTCGCCGAGCGATTCTGCAGACGGCGATTGGCTTGCAGCGCCTGCAGCGCGACGAAGTTGCCGGTGCCCGATTCCTCCTCGTAGCGCACGCCCTGGCGCAGCGTCAGCGCCGGATCGAAGCGGTGCTCCAGGCTGTAGCCCAGGGTCTTCTGCTCGACGTCGTAGCCGCCGAAGGCGGTATCGCCGGTGAACATCCGGCGGTCCACCGTGCCGTTGGGATTGGGCAGCAGCGTGCCGTAGGGCGTCGTGCCCTGCTGGCGGATCCACTGGCTGTGCGAGTAGCTGCTGAAGATCACGACCTCGGTGTCACGGCCGAAGTCGATCGACAGCGACGGCGAGATCCAGCGGTCCTTGCGCCAGACCTGGTCGGTGGCGTCGTCGCCGTCGGAGGTCTGCGCGGTGATGCGCAGTGCGGTGCGGCCGTTGGCGGAGAGCGGCTCGTTGATGTCGGCGGACAGCGTGCGGCTGTTGAAACTGCCGATGTCGATGCCGCCATCGAGGCGGCGTACTGTCTCGGGCCGCTTGCTGACCGCATTGACCAGGCCGCCGGGCTGGACCTGGCCGTAGAGGATCGAGGACGCGCCCTTGAGCACCTCGAAGCGCTCGTAGGCGTAGCTGGTCAGGCGCGTCCACATGCCGGGGCTCTGCACCAGGCCGTCGATCAGGATGGACTCGGTGGAGCGGAAGCCGCGGATGTTGATGTCGTCGAAGCCTCGGCGGCCGAAGTTCACCGGGCTCACGCCGGGCACCGTCTGCAGCGCCTGCTGCAGGTTGGTGATCTGGCGCGAGTCCATCACCTCGCGGGTCACGACGCTCATCGAGCGCGGGGTCTCGAGCAGGCGCATCTCGGCCTTGCCGGCGGTGATGCCCTGCGTCGGCGCGAAGCCGGTGTCGCGCTGGACGCTGCCGTAGATCACGACCGAGTCCATGCGGCGCGGCTCGGCCTCCGAGGCGGCATCGGCAGGCGCGGCCGGCGCGGCGGTGCCGCCGGGTGCCACAGGGCCACTGGTTGCCACAGGGCCGCCGGACTGGGACGCGGACGCCGACGGCGTCTGGGCAAGGGCGATGGGGCCGTGCACGCTCAGCGCGATGAACACGGCGATAGCGACGGGATGCTGGGCGGGCGCGCACGGGCGCGGCAGCGTGGAACGACGATGGAGACGGAAGGACATGGACGTCGACGGCAACGGGACGCCGGCGCGGGACACGCACGGCGCACGGGGTGGAGGAATCCGCGTTGCATGGCGTCAGCGAGCAAGACACGGCAGATCAGCCGGCCCCGCGAGGACGGGACCGGCGGCGGCATCGAGGCCGCGATCGAGGCGTTGGCTGGCTGTGCGGATGGCCGCGTCGTGGACGGGCCTGGCTGGCTCGCGCTCCGCGTCGGTGGCGGAGGGCGCTGGCGGCGGGTGGGGCGGACCATCGCTCCCGGGCCGCGAGCGGGGCGGAGTGTACCGAGTTTGTTTCGCGCGCCGAGGAAGCACGGCGACGCCGCGGGGGCGATCGGCGTCCCGTCGCTGCGCCTCAGGAGGCTGCCTGCGCGCCCGGTCGCCCCGCCTCGACGACGAAGCGCGCCGCGGTCGACACCGGGCTCTTCGCATCCCACGGCGACGCCACGCCGCGCAGCTCGACATCGAGCCGGTCCACCCTCAGCTCGAAACGCATGTAGCCGCGCTGGTCGCTGCGGCCGTAGCGCAGGTGCGGATTGAAGGGCAGGGCCTTGTCCAGCTGCGACTGCTCCGCGCCGTGGCTGGAGATCGAGGTGCCGCAGAACTCGCTGGCCAGCACAGGCGCCCGCTCGTCGTCCCAGTCCAGCTTCAGGTCGGCCACGTAGTTGGCGTGGACGTCGCCGCCCAGCACCACCGTGTTGGGCACGCGCCGCGCCTGGAGGTCGCGCAGCAGGCGCTCGCGCGCGAAGGGATAACCGTCCCAGCCGTCGGTCCAGTAGCGCCCCGGCCCCTGCGCCGGATCCTGCCGGTTGAAGCGCGCCATCAGGGTCTGCTGCGCCAGCAGGTTCCACGGCCGCGTGGCGTCCCAGCTGTCGCGCAGCCATTGCTCCTGCGGCCCGCCCAGCAGCGTGCGGCGCGTGTCCAGGAGCTCTGGACAGCCCTTCACGTTCACGGTGTTGGAGCCGCCGCGGCCGGGCTTGGGGCAAACCTGCGGATCGCGCCAGGAGCGATCGTCGAGGGTGATCAGCCGCGCCAGTCGGCCCCAGTCGACGCGGTGGCTGAGCGCGATGTCCACGCCCTTGGGCCGCATCGATGCCGGGAAGGGCTGGTGCTCCCAGTACGCCTGCGCCGCGGCGACGCGACGTTGATGGAAGTCCGGCGCCAGGTCCTGCGACACGTCGCCGGCCCAGTCGTTCTGCACCTCGTGGTCGTCCCAGGTCAGGATCCAGGGCGCGTTCGCATGCATCGCCTGCAGCTGCGGGTCGCGCTTGTACTGGGCGTAGCGGTCGCGGTAGTCGGCCAGGCTGCGGCACTGCGGCCCATGGTGGCGCCGCGGCACGCGGGCATCGTGCGGCGTGGCGTATTCATAGATGTAGTCGCCCAGGAACAGCACCAGGTCGAGGTCCTGCCTCGCCATGTCGCCCCAGGCCGCGTACTCGCCGTGGTCGAAACGCTGGCAGGACGCGATGGCGAAGCGCAGGGCCGCCGGCATCGCGTCGGCCGCCGGCGCGGTGCGGGTGCGGCCAGCCGGGCTCTGCTGCCCCAGGGCGCGAAACCGATACCAGTACCAGCGGTCCGGGCGCAGGCCGGCGGGCTCCGCATGCACGCTGTGGGCGGTGCCGGGCTCGGCGTGCTCGATGCCGCGCGCGACCACGGTCCGGAAGGCCTCGTCCTGCGCCAGCTCCCAGTGCACCGGCACCGTCGCCGGCAGGGCCTCGCCGAGGAGCCGCGTCCACAGCACCACGCGGTCGGCGCGCGGACTGCCGGAGGCGACGCCGAGCGCGAACAGCGGCTCGGCGGCCGCATCGGCGTGCCGCAGCAGCGCCGGCGCGCAGCCGGCGACGAGAGCGGCCTGCAGCAGGCCGCGGCGGGAGAGCGATCCAGGGCAAGTCATGGCCCCGAGCGTAATCCGGGACGCTGACGGCGCCACGAGGCCATGACGCCACAGCGGCGCGACGACACGGCGGCGCGGCGCGCGGCCGCACGGGCGCCCGGTACGATCCAGCCTCATCGCTCCCGCCTACCGCCGCGCATGACCACCCAGCTCATCCTCTTCCGTCTCGCCATCCAGAGCAGCTACGTCGCCAACTCCGAGGAGCCGGCGACCGAGGACACCTTCGACACCATCCAGTTCTTCGCCTCCAACGGCGCCGCGTGGCGGATCAAGACCTATGCCACCGACCAGGACGTGCATGTCTGGTCGCTCGACGGCGGCGAGCTCGGCGACCTGGTCGAGCTGGCGGTCAGCAACACCGAGGCCAACTACGGCGACGTGCTGGAGGAGGGCTACATCATCGACTCCGAGACCGGCCTGGACGGCGTGCGGGAGCAGCTCGAGGCGCGCGGCCTGCCGCCGCATCTGAACGAGACCTCGGTCGGCGCGGTGTTCTGGACGCCGCCGGGCTCCAGCTACAAGTCCAGGAGCCGGCCCGGCAACTGAGCGCCGCCCCGCGCGCTCGCGCGTGGTCGAGCGAGGGTCCAGCTCGTCATCACCGGCTGCCGGCGCGGTTCTCCGCCCGGATCGCCAGCCCCTGCAGCGCGAAGCCGACCGCGAACGCCAGCAGCCAGCCCAGCAGCACCGCCTTCACCACCGGATCGTCCGGACCGGTGGCCAGCGGATGCGCGACCGGCAGCCGTGTCAGCGTCTCGTTGATGCCGGGCACCAGCAGCAGGAAGAAGCTGAACGAGAGGCCGAAGGTCTGCGCATAGGGCCTCAGCCGGCCGAGGACACCCAGCCGCGGCGCGACCCAGGTGCCGCCGAACGCCGCCAGCAGGGCCAGCACGCCCAGCACGTGACCGGGATTGATGCCGGTGACGCTCGACAGCCCGAAGGCGGTGAACACCGACAGCGTCAGTCCGGCGAGATAGACCTGGCCGGAGCGCGTGGAGGGCTCGATGCGACGCCTGCGCGCGAAGCCGTGCAGGCCCGCGACGAGCGGGATCAGGCTGATCAGGGTGTGCGCGATGCCGAGCGATGAAAGCGGGTGGGGCATGGGGACCTCGTTGAAGCAGGTGATGAAAGTGCGATCTACTAGTTGGTAGATTGATGGCGCGAAAGAAGGGCGGCCGAAGCCGCCCGCGGTGAATCGCCCGTCAGGCGGGCTGGGTCAGCTTGAGGATCGCCGGCTGCACGATGGCGGCGAAGGACTTGGGGTCGTCCAGCGCCCGCGCCACCAGCATCGCGCCGTGCACGACCGCCATGAACGAGCGCGCCGAGATCGCGGGGCTGTTGAGCAGGTGGAACTGGCCGGCCCCGACGCCGCGGGTGAGCACCGACGCCAGCCAGGCGTTCAGGTCGTGGAAATGGGCGCGTACCTCGGCGGCCACGTCCTCGGGAATGGTCGGCATCTCGGTGGCCAGCATCGCGCAGATGCAGAAGGGATGCTCGCCGCTGCGGATGCAGCCGGCCCAGTAGTCCGCATAGGCGTTGAGCTCGGACAGCGGATCGTCGAACTGCCGCTCCAGCGAGGCGAGCCCTTGCCGCGCTTCCTCCCGGTAACGCGCGACCACCGTCTGCACCAGCGCCGCCTTGCTCGGGAAGTGATGGTGGATGCTGGCCTTGGTGATGCCCACCCGCTCGGCCAGGTCGGCATAGCTGAAGCTGTTGTAGCCGCCGGCGACCAGCAGCGCCCGCGTGTGGGCGGCGATCTCGGCGGCTTTCGGGGAGAGCTCGATGGTCATGAATGCGGAGGCCGTCGCGTGAAACTGGGTCGCACTCTACTAGTTGGTAGGTTGTTTGTCAAAGCCCCCGAGGCTAGCCTGCGGCTCACATCGACTCGTCCAGCATCCGGCGGTAATCGCCGGCCGAAGCCTCGCGCGGGTTGGTCTTGTGGCAGTGGTCATGCAGCGCGCGCTCGACGATCTGGTCGTACAGCTCGTTCGTCACACCCATCTCGCGCAGGCCCGAGGGCAGGCCGAGCCGCTGGTTCATCGCCTTGACCGCGCCAGCCAGCTCGTCGGCCGGCGTGCCTTCCTGCAGGTTCATCGCATGGCCCATGCGGGCGATCTTGTCGTCGCGCCGCATCGAGTCGTGCATGCCGTTGAAGCGGATCACCGCCGGCAGGAAGACCGCGTTGAGCGTGCCGTGGTGCAGCCTGGGCATCAGCCCGCCGAGCGCGTGGCTCAGCGAATGCACGCAGCCCAGTCCCTTCTGGAAGGCCAGCGCCCCCATGGTGCTGGCCGCCATCATGTCGAGCCGGGCGTCGAGGTCGTCGGGATGCGTGGTGGCGCGCTCGATCTGGCGCCAGCCGCGGCGCAGGCCCTCCAGCGCGATGCCGTCGGCCGGCGGATTGAAGGCGGCCGACATGAAGGTCTCCATGCAGTGCGCGATCGCGTCCATGCCGGTGGCGGCGGTCAGCACGGCGGGCAGCTTGCGCGTCAGCTCCGGATCGCAGACGGCCGAGCGCGGCATCAGCGTCCAGTTGTGGAAGCCCAGCTTGCGGCCGTCGTCCACGATGATGATCGCGCCGCGAGCCACCTCGGAGCCGGTGCCGGCGGTGGTCGGCACGGCGATCAGCGGCGCGGCCTGCGGGCCGATGTTGCCGGCGCCGCCGAGGATGGTCGCGTACGCCGTCAGCGGGCCCTCGTGGGTGGCCGCGATCGCGACGCCCTTGGCCAGGTCGATGCTGGAGCCGCCGCCGATCGCGATCAGCCCGTCGCAGCCGTGGGCGCGGTAGAGCGCGGCGGCCTCGCGCACCGCGGCCTCGGTCGGATTCGGCGGGGTGCCGTCGTAGACGGGCAGGGCGGCGGCGTCGATCGGGGACGCGGTCCAGGCCTCGATCACCAGGTCCAGCACGCCGGCCGCGCGCACGCCCTTGTCGGTGACGATCAGCGGCCGCGTGATGCCGGCACGGGCGCATTCCGCGCCCAGCACGCGGCGCGCGCCGACCTCGAGATGGATGTGGGTGAGGTACTGGATCAGGGCCATGGGCGGAGTCCTTCTGCCGGGAGGTGGACGAGGGGGAAGGCGGGTCTTGGCGCCGCTTCGGCGACGGCGCGCGTTGTCTGGGAAAATCCCGCGATTGCGGCTCGGCGAACGGCTGAGCCTACGCCCTGGAGTTCCCGTTGAGTAGCACCTTGTTGACACCGCGGATGGCCGCGGTGCTCGAGCGCATCCACCGCGCCAACCGCCCGTCCTTCCACAGCCTCTCGCCCAAGCAGGCGCGCATCGCCTACCTGATGGGCGCGGAGATCCTGGACCTGCCGCGGGCGCCCTTGCCGCGCATCGAGAACCTGGCAATCCCCGGTCCCGCCGGCGACATCGCGGTGCGCCTGTACGCCCCGGTCACGCGCGAGGATGCCGCCGCCCGCGATCCGCGCGGCCTGCCGGTGCTGCTGTATTTCCATGGCGGCGGCTTCGTCATCGGCAGCCTGGAGACCCACGACAGCCTGTGCCGCCAGCTGGCGCTGCGCAGCGGCGCGGCGGTCGTCGCGGTGGACTACCGCCTGGCGCCCGACCACCCGTTCCCCGCCGCCGTCGACGACTGCTGGGCCGCGCTCGCCTGGCTGGCGCAGGCCGCGCCGTCGCTGGGCCTGGACCGCGCGCGCATCGCCGTCGGCGGCGACAGCGCCGGCGGCACGCTGGCCGCGGTGACCGCGCTGCATGCCCGCGACATCCGCGCGCAGCTGGGCGTCCCGCTCGCGCTGCAACTGCTGATCACGCCGGGGGCGACGGCGCATGCGGACACCGACTCGCACCGCCGCTTCGCCAAGGGCCACCTGCTGGACGCCGACACCATCGCCTGGTTCTTCAACCAGTACATCCCGGCCGAGCGACGCGAGGACTGGCGCTTCGCGCCCCTGCAGGCCGAGGATCACGAGGACCTGGCGCCCGCCTGCTTCATCCTGGCCGAGGCCGATCCGCTGATCGACGAGGGCATCGCCTACGCCGACCTGCTGCGCGCCCGCGGCAACGCGGTGCGGCTGGAGCTGTACCGCGGCGTGACCCACGACTTCATCAAGATGGGTCGCAGCATCCCCGAAGCCGAGCAGGCGCTGGACGCCTGCGCCGATGCGCTCCGGACCGCCTTCGGCCTGCCGGCGCCGGCCACCGCCCCCGTGACTTCCACGACCTCCACGACCCCCACCGGGGCCTCCGCATGAGCAGCACCAACGCCTCCGCGCTCGCGCGCGACCGCTTCCGCTTCTTCGAACGCCTGCGCGTGCGCTGGGCCGAGATCGACGCGCAGCAGATCGTCTTCAACGGCCATTACCTGACCTACTTCGACACCGCGGTGGGCGGCTACTGGCGCGCGCTGGCGCTGCCCTACGCGCCGACGATGCAGGCGCTCGAGGGCGACCTGTTCGTGCGCAAGTCGACGATCGAATACCTGGGCTCGGCGCATTACGACGAGCTGCTGGACATCGGCGTGCGCACCGAGCGCGTCGGCACGACCTCGCTGACGGTCAGCTGCGCGGTGTTCCGCGGCGACGAGTGCCTGGTGCATGGCGAGCTGGTCTATGTCTTCGCCGATCCGGTGGCGCGCGTGCCCAAGGCAGTGCCTCAGGCGCTGCGCGAGCTGCTGCTGGGCTTCGAGCGCGGCGAGCCGATGACCGAGGCGCGCGTGGGCAACTGGGCGACGCTGGGCGCGGACGCGCACCGCATCCGGCAGGCCGTGTTCGTCGAGGAGCAGAAGATCCCCGCCGACATGGAGTGGGACGCCGCCGACGAGAGCTGCACGCACGCGGTCGCCTACAACCGGCTGGGCCGGCCGCTGGCCACGGGCCGGCTGCTGGAGCATGTGCCGGGCGTGGCCAAGATCGGCCGGATGGCGGTGCTGTCGCCGATGCGCGGCAGCCGCGTCGGCCGTCAGGTCCTGGACGCGCTGATGCAGGCCGGCCGCGAGCAGGGCTACCGCGAGGTGCTGCTGCACGCGCAGCTCAGCGCCGAAGGGTTCTACACGCGCGCCGGATTCCAGCGCCGCGGGCCGGTGTTCGAGGAAGCCGGGATCGCGCACGTGGAGATGGTGCGGGGGCTGTGACCAAGGCCCGGCTTCTCCAAGCTTGCCGCTATCCAGGCCATTAGGAATTGCAAATGGCTCTCTGATTGTCGATAGCAAATACTCGCCCCACCCCTGACATTCCAGGGGACAGGAAGCACCGCGTCGAGGAGGGCTCGACATCCTGGCGACGCGGTGCCGGCAGCAAGACAACTGGAGAAGCGATGAGTGAACAAGGCAAGTGCCCGGTGATGGGGCATGGCAGCGCGCCGGTGGCGCGGACCAACCGCGACTGGTGGCCCAACCAGCTCAACCTGTCGGTGCTGCGACAGCTTTCGGCCAAGTCCGATCCCATGGGCGAGGACTTCAACTACGCCGAGGAATTCAAGCGCCTGGACCTGGAGGCGCTCAAGCGCGACCTGACCGCGCTGATGACCGATTCCCAGCCCTGGTGGCCGGCCGACTGGGGCCACTACGGCGGGCTGTTCGTCCGCATGGCCTGGCACAGCGCCGGCACCTATCGCACGGCCGATGGCCGCGGCGGCGCCAGCGCCGGCAACCAGCGCTTCGCGCCGCTGAACAGCTGGCCCGACAACGGCAACCTCGACAAGGCGCGCCGCCTGCTGTGGCCGATCAAGCGCAAGTACGGGCAGCGGATCTCCTGGGCCGACCTGATGATCCTGGCGGGCAACGTCGCGATGGAATCGATGGGCTTCAAGACCTTCGGCTTCGCCGGCGGACGCGAGGACATCTGGGCGCCGGAGGAGGACGTCTACTGGGGCGCCGAAACCGAATGGCTGGCCACCAGCGACAAGCCGGGCAGCCGCTACACCGGCGAGCGCGAGCTGCAGAAGCCGCTGGCCGCGGTGCAGATGGGCCTGATCTACGTGAACCCGGAAGGCCCGGACGGCAAGCCCGATCCGGTGGCCTCGGGCCGTGACGTGCGCGACACCTTCGGCCGCATGGGCATGAACGACGAGGAGACCGTCGCCCTGGTGGCCGGCGGCCATACCTTCGGCAAGGCGCACGGCGCCGGCGATCCGAAGCTGGTCGGCCCGGAACCGGAGGCCGCGCCGATCGAGGCGATGGGGCTGGGCTGGATCAACCAGTTCGAGTCGGGCAAGGGCGTGCACACCACCACCAGCGGTATCGAGGGCGCGTGGAAGCCGAATCCGACCACCTGGGACAACGGCTACTTCGACATGCTGTTCGGCTACGAGTGGGAGCTGACCAAGAGTCCGGCGGGCGCCCACCAGTGGGTGGCCAAGGACGTCAAGCCCGAGCACATGATCCCGGACGCGCACGATCCGTCGCGCAAGCACGCGCCGATGATGACGACGGCCGATCTGTCGCTGCGCATGGATCCGATCTATGAGCCGATCTCGCGCCGCTTCCATCAGGATCCGGCCGCCTTCGCCGATGCCTACGCCCGCGCCTGGTTCAAGCTGACCCACCGCGACATGGGCCCGAAGTCGCGCTACCTGGGCCCGGACGTGCCGGCCGAGGACCTGCTCTGGCAGGACCCGCTGCCGGCCGTCGACCACGCGCTGATCGACGCGGCCGACATCGCGGCGCTGAAGACCCAGATCCTGGCGTTCGGCCTGACAGTGAGCGAGCTGGTGTCGACCGCCTGGGCCAGCGCCTCGACCTTCCGCGGTTCCGACAAGCGCGGCGGCGCCAACGGCGCGCGCATCCGCCTCGCGCCGCAGAAGGACTGGGAAGCGAACCAGCCGGCGCAACTGGCCAAGGTGCTGTCGGCGCTCGAGACCATCCAGCGCGACTTCAACGCGGCGGCGACGGGCGGCAAGCGCGTCTCGCTGGCCGACCTGATCGTGCTGGGCGGTGTTGCCGCGATCGAGCAGGCGGCCCAGGCCGCGGGCCATGCGGTCGTGGTGCCGTTCACCCCGGGCCGCACGGACGCTTCGCAGGCGCAGACCGACGTCGAGGGCTTCGCGGTGCTGGAGCCCGTCGCCGACGGCTTCCGCAACTACCAGAAGGCCCGCTTCACCGTCTCGGCCGAGGAGCTGCTCGTCGACAAGGCGCAGCTGCTGACGCTGGGCGCGCCCGAGATGACGGCGCTGGTCGGCGGTCTGCGGGTGCTCGGCGCCAATGTCGGCGGCGTGTCGCACGGTGTCTTCACCGACCGGCCTGGCGTGCTCACCAACGACTTCTTCGTCCACCTGCTGGACATGTCGACCCAGTGGCGCGCGAGCGCGCAGGACCCCGACGTGTTCGAAGGCCTGGATCGCGAGACCGGGCAGCCGCGCTGGACCGGCACCCGCGTGGACCTGGTGTTCGGCTCGAACTCGGTGTTGCGCGCGCTGGCCGAGGTCTACGGCAGCGCCGACGCGCAGGGCCGGTTCGTCCGGGACTTCGTCGCCGCGTGGACGAAGGTGATGAACCTGGACCGCTTCGACCTCGCCTGAGCGGCGGGTGACAAGACTGGCGCGATGAGCGCGCCATGAAGGGGCGGCGGGGCGCCCCCGGCCGGCAGGTCCGGCGCGGGGAGCCTCGCCGCCGGTCCCGGTCCCTCGACGGGCCGGGACGCGACAAGCAGACGGCGCAGGCCGCAGGAGACAGCCATGGTCATCGATGTTGTCCTCGATGCCGTCATCGACCTCGTCCGCGATGCGGCGAAGCGATGGCCCGCCGCCCCGGGCGGCAAGGACTGGCACCGCGAAGCGAGCGTCGCGCCGGGGCTGCGCGCCTGGACCCGGCGCTGGCCATGACGGCCCAGCGCTGCGTGCTCGCGGCGCGGAGCGGCCGGTCCGAAGGCGGCGTCGAGGGCGCCGACGCGGCATGCCAGGCGCTGCGCGGGCTGTGGGTGCGGGTGCTCGTCCAACTGCGCGAGCTCGGCCAGTCCTGCGCGACACCGGCGGCGCAGCAGCGGCTGCGGCGCATCGGCGTGCGGCGTCCCGACGTGCTCGTGGACGGCCTGGCCGGCGAATTCCGTCGGACCCACCAACTGGCCGCGATGGGCTGCTGCCTGCCGCCGGCGATCGAGGCGCTCGTGCCCGGCGCCATCGCCCCGCGCGATGAAGACGGCCTGGATCGCGGCTTCGAGGCGCTCAGCGCGAGCTACGCGCAACTGCTCGACCGCCTGGCGCCGCCGCCGGGCAGCCACCGTCACAACTGGCTGGAGAGCCGCGTGCGGGTGCATCTGGCGAGGGCCGAGGCGCTGCGAGGGGTGCTCTGACGTGGTGCTCCGAGGTGGAGCTCTGACGTGGCGCTTTCGCCTTCATCCCGAGGCGGGTGTGAAGGCCGGGTGAGCGCGGGGTGAGCAAGCGGTGAGCATCGGACGACGATTGGCTGCCCTGCGTGTTGCGCGGCTGCTGCGTCGCTTCGTTAGCGTGCGCGCGACGCGCCGTTGCACGATCATTCGACCCCAGGGCGCATCGCCGGTCTTCCCCGCCGGCCGGTGCCCCGACCGATGGCCGTCGTCGGCCCGGTCGCTTTTCCCGTCCATCCGAAGAGGAGTTTCGAATGAAAGTCGCCAAGTCCCTGTGCCTGGGCCTGATCGTGTCCGGTGCCACCCTGACGGCCGCGCATGCCGCCGAACTGACGGTGAACCTCGCCATCGCGCAGCCCGATGGGGCCGGCGCCTCGGCGGGCACGGTGCGCATCGTCGAGACGCCGTATGGCCTGGCCTTCTATCCGCAGCTCACGGGGCTGCCCGCCGGCCTGCATGGTTTCCATGTGCATGAGAACCCGTCCTGCGGGCCCGCCACGACCAACGGCACGGTGACGCCGGCCGGCGCGGCGGGCGGGCACTTCGATCCCAAGGGCAGCAAGCGCCATGGCGAGCCCTGGGGCGACGGCCACCTGGGCGACCTGCCGCCGCTGTTCGTCGCGCAGGACGGGCAGGCGATCAATCCGGTGCTGTCGCCGCGACTGACCAAGCTCGACGAGGTCAAGGGCCATGCCTTGATGGTCCATGCCGGCGGTGACAACCACGCCGACCATCCGGCCCCGCTGGGCGGTGGTGGCGCGCGCATCGCCTGCGGCGTGATCGGCGGTTGAGCAGCAGCGCAGCAGCGGCCGCTGGACGTCCGGACCGGACCCGCGCCGTCCGCGCCGTCGATTCACCATGAACAAGGGCCCGGAGGTTCGCACCTCCGGGCCCTTGTCGTTGGCGGGGCAGGGGACTCGACGTCCCCCGCGTCGCCGCGTCGCCGCGGACCGGGGTCCGCGATGGTCCGGCCGATCAGGCGACCGACTTCGCCGTCTCCGCGTATTCCTCGATCTGGTCGAAGTTCATGTAGCGGTAGACGCTGGCCTTGTCGGCATCGATGACGCCCATTTCCTTGAGGTACTCCGCCTTGGTCGGCAGGCGGCCCAGGCGGGACGCGATCGCGGCCAGCTCGGCCGAGCCCAGGAACACGTTGGTGTTCTTGCCCAGACGGTTGGGGAAGTTGCGCGTGGAGGTCGAGATGACCGTCGCGCCCTCGCGGACCTGCGCCTGGTTGCCCATGCACAGCGAGCAGCCCGGCATCTCGGTGCGCGCACCGGCGGTGCCGAAGGCGGCGTAATGGCCTTCCTTGATCAGCTCGCTCTGGTCCATCTTGGTCGGCGGCGCGACCCACAGCTTGACCGGGATGTCGCGCTGGCCGCCCAGCAGCTTGGCCGCCGCGCGGAAGTGACCGATGTTGGTCATGCACGAGCCGATGAAGGCCTCGTCGATCTTGGTGCCGGCGACTTCGGACAGCACCTTCGCGTCGTCCGGGTCGTTCGGGCAGCAGACGATCGGCTCGGTGATGTCGGCCAGGTCGATCTCGATGACGGCGGCGTACTCGGCGTCCTTGTCCGCTTCCAGCAGGTCCGGCTTGGCCAGCCAGGCCTCGACCTTCTCGATGCGGCGCTGCAGCGTCTTCGCGTCCGCGTAGCCGTCGGCGATCATGTTCTTCATCAGGACGATGTTGGAGGTGAGGTACTCCTTGATCGGCGCCGGATTCAGCTTGATCGTGCAGCCGGCGGCCGAGCGCTCGGCCGAGGCGTCGGACAGCTCGAAGGCTTGCTCGACCTTCAGGTCGGGCAGGCCCTCGATCTCCAGGATGCGGCCCGAGAAGATGTTCTTCTTGCCGGCCTTGGCCACGGTCAGCAGACCGGCCTTGATCGCGTACAGCGGGATCGCGTGGACCAGGTCGCGCAGCGTCACGCCCGGCTGCATCTCGCCCTTGAAGCGCACCAGCACCGATTCCGGCATGTCCAGCGGCATCACGCCGGTCGCGGCGCCGAAGGCCACCAGGCCCGAACCGGCCGGGAAGGAGATGCCGATCGGGAAACGGGTGTGCGAGTCGCCGCCGGTGCCCACGGTATCGGGCAGCAGCAGGCGGTTCAGCCAGCTGTGGATCACGCCGTCGCCCGGACGCAGCGACACGCCGCCGCGGTTGGAGATGAAGGCGGGCAGCTCGCGGTGCGTCTTCACGTCCACCGGCTTCGGATACGCGGCGGTGTGGCAGAAGGACTGCATCACCAGGTCGGCCGAGAAGCCCAGGCAGGCCAGGTCCTTCAGCTCGTCGCGGGTCATCGGGCCGGTCGTGTCCTGCGAACCGACCGTCGTCATCTTGGGCTCGCAGTAGGTGCCCGGACGCACGCCCTGGCCTTCCGGCAGGCCGACCGCGCGGCCGACCATCTTCTGCGCCAGCGTGAAGCCGGCGCTCGAGGCGGCCGGGGCTTGCGGCAGGCGGAACAGGGTGGAGGCGGGCAGGCCCAGGAACTCGCGCGCCTTGGCGGTCAGCGAGCGGCCGATGATCAGGTTGATCCGGCCGCCGGCGCGGACTTCGTCGAACAGCACGTCGCTCTTGAGCTTGAACTCGGCCACGGTCTCGCCGTTCTTCACCAGCTTGCCGTCATAGGGCAACACGTCGATGACGTCGCCCATCTCCAGCTTGGACACGTCGACCTCGATCGGCAGCGAGCCCGAGTCTTCCTGCGTGTTGAAGAAGATCGGCGCGATCTTGCCGCCCAGCGTCACGCCGCCGAAGCGCTTGTTGGGGACGAAGGGGATGTCCTGGCCGGTGGCCCAGATCACCGAGTTGGTCGCCGACTTGCGCGACGAGCCGGTGCCGACGACGTCGCCGACGTAGGCCACGACGTGGCCCTTCTTCTTCAGGTCCTCGATGAACTGCATCGGGCCGCGCCTGCCGTCCTCCTCGGGCTTGAAGGCCGCGTCGGGGCGGGTGTTCTTCAGCATCGCCAGGTAATGCAGCGGGATGTCCGGACGGCTCCAGGCGTCGGGCGCGGGCGACAGGTCGTCGGTGTTGGTCTCGCCCGGCACCTTGAAGACGGTGACGGTGATCTT
Source organism: Mitsuaria sp. BK041 (assembly GCF_014193085.1). NCBI lineage: Bacteria > Pseudomonadati > Pseudomonadota > Betaproteobacteria > Burkholderiales > Sphaerotilaceae > Roseateles > Mitsuaria sp. BK041. The sequence continues at coordinate 1,744,091 of NZ_JACHYT010000001.1, forward strand.
CTTCTCGACTTCCGGACGCGAGGTGAACCACTCGGCGTCGGCCCAGCTCTGCATCACTTCCTTGGCCTTGGCGTTGCCCGCCTTGGCCTTGGCGGCGACGTCGTTGAAGTAGTCGAACATCAGCAGGGTCTTCTTCAGACCGTCGGCGGCGACGCCGGCGACTTCGGCGTCGTCCAGCAGCTCGATCAGCGGATGCACGTTGTAGCCGCCCACCATGGTGCCCAGCAGTTCGGTGGCCTTGGCCTTGGAGATCAGGCCCACCTTCAGGTCGCCGTGCGCGACGGCGGCCAGGAAGCTGGCCTTGACCTTGGCGGCGTCATCCACGCCTGGCGGCACGCGGTGGGTCAGCAGGTCCAGCAGGAAGGCCTCCTCGCCGGCCGGCGGGGTCTTGATGAGCTCGATCAGCTCGGCGACTTGCTTCGCGTCGAGCGGCAGCGGCGGGATGCCGAGCGCGGCGCGTTCGGCTTCATGTTGGCGATAGGCTTGCAGCATGCGAACTCCAGTGTGGTCTCTGCTTGGGTCGAAAGAGCGGGTCTCGGCGGTCACGGCGCGCTGGGCACGATGACCTTGAGGCCCTTGAAATAGTCTCGGAAGAAGCCCTGGTCCCGGGTGATCAGGCCGTCGCACTGCAACATCGCGTGCGCGCCCACCAGGAAGTCGGGCATCGCCCGCGTGGCGGCGGCCTCGGGCGCGCCGGAAGGCGCCCCCTTGTCGGCCAGCCGTTGCTTGAACTTGCGTTGCATCTCGCCGGCGCGGATCGCCGCGCGCTGGTCGATGGCCAGAAAGCGCAGGCCCATCTCCTCGAGCGCGTCCATCACCTCCGAGCCGTGCCCGAGACCGGCCGTGACTTCGGCCAACACCACGTCGCACAGCACCACCGGGCCGCTGGACAGCGCCAGGCGCAGCGCGGCCTCGGCGGCGTCGGCGCCGGGGGCGTCGCCCAGGAGGTCGATGAGAACGGAGCTGTCGACGGCGATCATCGGATCAGGCGTCGGTGGGTTCGTCGAAGGACTGGTCCGGCGTGCGACCGCGCAGGTCACGCATGACGTCGTCGGTCGAGGTGCCTTCGGGCAGCTTGAAACGGCCGCGGGCGCGGGAGATGGCGTCGTCGACGTTCTTGCGCAGGATGATGCGGGCCCCGTCGAGTTCCACCTTGAGGGTGGTGCCCTTGGTCAGTCCCAGGGCGTCCCGCACGGCCTTGGGCAGGGTGATCTGACCTCGTTCGGCGACGGTGGCTTCCATGCGGGCTCCTGGCGATCCTGGGAGATTAGGCGACGGCCTTGGCGATTTCATGACCGCCCGCGGCCGGTCGCCGGTGCGGTATGAATCGGAAAGTATGCATGAATTGTACGTACTTTCGGCTCGCGAAATCCAGCCCGGCGTGCGCAAGCCCGAGGTCCGCGCTGGGGGAAGCGGTGGCGGACGGGCGTGAAAAAGCCGCCTCGAGGGCGGCTTCGTCGGGGCGCGAGGCTCAGTTCGCGCTCGGCGCGATGCCCAGGCCGGGGCCGGCGGGCGCCGACGCGGCGCGGGCGGCCTCGATGGCGGCGCGCTGTTCCGGGTGGACGCATTCGTCGACCAGGCGCTGGCCGGCCTTGACGTCCAGCAGCATCGACTTGTTGGCGATCTGGACCATCAGCGTGCGGCCGGTGACGTCCTCGAGGCGCAGGGCGCCGGTCGACGACAGCACCGGCTTCATCGTGAAGGTGTCCTTCTTGAAGCCGACGTTGATGTAGCCGGCGTGCTTCTCATCGGGAGCGATGGTGACGGACTGCTTGAATTCGCACTCGTACAGGCCGAGGTAGGCGCGCTTGGCGGCGGCCAGTTGCTCCTCGTTCGCCTCCGGCAGCGGGGGCGGGGGCGGCGGGGTCTTGGCGGCGGGCTTCTTGGCCGTCGACTTGCCGGCGGCGGGCTTCGCGGCCTTGGCCGGTGCGGCCTTGCTGCCGGCATTCGGGTCGGGCTGAGCGGCGGCGAGGCCGGCGGTCAGGGTCAGCGCGGCGGCAGCGGCGCCGGACAGGAGGAGGGCGGTCAGTCGCATTCTGGGAATGGGGAAGAGGGGCCTGGAAACACCAGCCGATGCAGGTGGCCGAAAAACAAACGCCGACAGGCGGCGATGCGCAATTGTCACCGCGGCCTCGTCCCGCAAAACCCGCATTTAATGTGTCAAACCGTTGATCGACGCTAGGGTCTTCACCGGTTGTGCGCGTCGCGGCGCGAGGCGTGACGCCGCTTTTTCGCCGTGGTGGTCCGCGGCGCGTGAAGTGCTGCACGGATGGGCGATTGCACATTGTTGCGCCCGACGCGCGACCGGCCCGCCACTGCGGCGTCGACGCGTCAAAGCGGCGACGGCCGCGGCGCGAACCAGGCCTGCGCGACCTCCGTCGGCAGGTTCTGTCCGGTGCTATGCGCGCGCTGCAGCAGGTGCCAGAACAGGCGGTAGCTGGCGCGGTCATGCAGCATGTCGCGGTGCTGGATCGGCGCCCATTGCGCCGCCTGGGCGGCCTGCAGGATCTCGATGGCCTCGTCGATCTCGGCCACGCTCGGCGCGAAGGCATCGATGATGGGCTGGATCTGGTTCGGATGGATGCTCCACATCCGCGTGTAGCCGAACTCGCGCGCCGCGCGCTCGGCGGCGGACTGGATCGCGCGCTCGCTCTTGAACTCGGTCACCACGCAGTGCGACGGCGTCTTCGCATAGGCATGCGCGGCCGCTGCGATGGACAGCTTGGCGCGCCGCACCAGCGGATGGGTGAACTGGCCCTCGACCGTCAGCGCGGAGCGCGGGATCGCGCCGCGATGCGCCGACACGAAGTCCATCAGCCCGAACGACAGCGACTCGATGCGCGGGTGTGCCGCGATCGCCATCACGTCGCGCAGCGCGCCGTGGGTCTCGATCAGCGTGTGCAGCGGCAGCGGCTTGCGGATCGCGTGGCGCTTGAGGCAGTCGTCGATGAAGGCGATGGCGCGGTCCAGGTCCGCGATGCCTTCGGGCTTGGGGATCATCAGGAAGGCGAGCTTCTCGCCGCCGCCGGCGATGACCGCCTCCACGTCCGCTTCGAAGGCCGGGTGGTTGAACGGATGCACGCGCACGCCGACGCGGCCATGCGCATTGAGCGAGCCGTTGAGCAGGTGCAGCACCAGCAGCATGTGCTCGGCCTCGCCGCCGACGGGCGCGCCGTCCTCGCAGTCCAGCGTGATGTCGAAGACCGGGCCCATCCGCGCCTGCAGCTCCAGGCTCTTGATCATGCGGGCCTCGACGCCGCAGTAATGGTCGACGACCGGCAGGACGACGGGCGCCTGGCCGTCTTCGAACAGGGCGTCGGCGGGGTGGAGGAGCGTGCTCATGCGATGACGGCGGGAGGGGTTGAACTCTGGAAGGAAGAAGGGCCGGCCTTCTTGCGAAAGGCCGGCCCGTCGAGTGTCGCTCAGCGGAAGCGGTGCGCGGGCCCCTGCGGACCCTCGCGCGGCTTACAGCAGATGCTTGACGCCGTTCTGCTCTTCCAGCAGCTCGTTCAGCGTCTTGTTGATGCACTCTTGCGAGAAGGCGTCGATCTCCAGGCCCTGGACGATCTTGTACTCGCCGTTCTCGACGGTCACCGGGTAGCCGAACATGACTTCCTTCGGAATGCCGTACGAGCCGTCCGACGGGATGCCCATCGTGACCCACTTGCCGTTGGTGCCCAGGGCCCAGTCGCGCATGTGGTCGATGGCGGCGTTGGCGGCCGAGGCGGCCGACGACAGGCCGCGCGCGGCGATGATCGCGGCGCCGCGCTTGCCCACGGTCGGCAGGAAGGTGGTGCGGTTCCACTCTTCATCGTTGATCAGGGCCTTGACCGACTGGCCGTCGATGGTGGCGTAGCGGTAGTCCGCGTACATCGTCGGCGAGTGGTTGCCCCACACGGCCAGCTTCTCGATGCCGGCGACCGGCTTGCCGGTCTTGGCGGCGATCTGCGAGGCGGCGCGGTTGTGGTCCAGGCGCAGCATGGCGGTGAAGTTCTTGGCCGGCAGGTCCGGGGCCGACTTCATCGCGATGTAGGCGTTGGTATTGGCGGGGTTGCCGACCACCAGCACCTTGACGTTGCGCGAGGCCACGGCGTTCAGCGCCTTGCCCTGCACGGTGAAGATCTGGGCGTTGGCGGCCAGCAGGTCCGAACGCTCCATGCCCGGGCCGCGCGGACGGGCGCCGACCAGCAGCGCGTAGTCGGTGTCCTTGAAGGCGGTCATCGGGTCGCTGTGGGCCTCGATGCCGGCCAGCAGCGGGAAGGCGCAGTCTTCCAGTTCCATGATCACGCCCTTGAGCGCGTTCTGGGCCTTCTCGTCCGGGATCTCCAGCAGCTGCAGGATGACGGGCTGGTCCTTGCCCAGCATCTCGCCGCTGGCGATGCGGAACAGCAGGGCGTAGCCGATCTGGCCGGCGGCGCCGGTGACGGCGACGCGAACGGGTTTCTTGCTCATCAGAAGTCTCCGGGGAAGTGCGAGTGAATGATGCGGGAGGCGCGGTCCGCGCCAGCGGCGGCAAGTGTAGGCCAGCACGGTGGCGGCACGGATCGCGATAGGGTCTTCTTCGCCCACCGGTGTGGGGAGTCGCCCCCAAATTAGCGGGCGACCATTGCGTGAAACTGACACTCTTGTGTCTTATATAAGACTAATCTCCTCGGACTCCCCTCGCAGGATGGACGCTCGCACCGCAGTTGTGCTCGAATCGCGCCCCATGTCGCCCCCCGCCGCCCCGGTTCACCCCGTCACGCCGCTCAATGAGCTGGCGCGCGCGGAAGCCGCGCCGTCGTTCAGCCCGCTGTATCGCCAGATCAAGGGGCTGATCCTCAAGGGCCTGCAGGCCGGCGAGTGGAAGGCGGGCGAGACCATCCCCAGCGAGATGGACCTGGCCGCCCGCTTCGGGGTGAGCCAGGGCACCGTCCGCAAGGCCGTCGATGAGCTCGCGGCCGACAACCTGCTGGTCCGCAAGCAAGGGAAGGGCACCTTCGTCGCCACCCATGCGGAACAGCAGCAGCAATACCGCTTCCTGCGCCTCACGCCCGACGGCGATGCCGCCGCGTCGCTCGGGCGCCAGCTGCTGGACTGCAAGCGCCAGCGCGCGCCGGCCTTCATCGCCAAGCTGATGCAGCTGCGCGCCGGCGACCCGGTCATCGAGATCCGCCGCCTGCTGCACAGCGGCGGCCAGCCGGTCGTGCTGGACGACATCTGGCTGCCCGGCGCCCTGTTCAAGGGGCTGACGGCGGAGCGGCTGCTGGAGCATCGCGGGCCGTTCTACAGCCTGCTTGAAACCGAATTCGGCGTGCCGATGATTCGCGCGCAGGAAAAGATCCGGGCGGTCGCGGCGGAGGAAGACGCCGCCGCGCTGCTGCAGGTGGCGCCCGGCAGTCCGCTGCTGAGCGTCGAGCGTCTGGCCTTCACCTACGGCGACAAGCCGGTGGAGTTGCGCCGCGGCCTCTACAACACTACTCATCACTTCTATCGCAACGACCTGAACTGATGCATTTGCGTTGCGGCGATGACGTTTTCATGGCACCGCATGAAAACGACATGCGCCCAGGACACCCTTCCGGGGTGTTGCGTTGCCATAAAATCTTCGGGTTTCACATTGATTACAAGGTCGGACATGACGGACGCCACCCAAGCCACCAAGAAGAATCGACCGGTCTACACCAACATCCATGTCACGCAGATCGTTGGCTATCGCCTGCCGCCGGCGGGCATCGTCTCGATCCTGCACCGCATCAGCGGCCTGCTGATGTTCTTCCTGCTCCCGTTCGTGATCTGGATGTTCGACACCAGCCTCACGTCGGAGATCTCTTACGAAACCTTCACCGCGGCCTTCGTCTCGGGCATCGGTTTCCTGCCGGGCTGGTTCATCAAGCTGGTCGCGCTGGCCCTGATCTGGGGCTACCTCCACCACTTCATCGCGGGCGTGCGCCATCTGTGGATGGATGCGACCCACAGCGTCAGCAAGCAGCAAGGCAAGAGCAGCGCCATCGTGACGCTGGTGCTGTCCATCGTGCTGACGATCGCGCTCGGCGCCAAGCTCTTCGGCCTGTACTGATCCCGCCGCCGGCGCGCGGCTCGGCTCGCGCGACCGGGATGAATCCCGACGATTGACCCAAGAGGCAAATCAACAATGACAACCTACGGAAGCAAGCGCATCGTCACCGGTGCGCATTACGGCCTGCGCGACTGGATGGCCCAGCGCGCCACCGCGCTGCTCATGGCGCTGTTCACCCTCGTGCTGCTGGCGCAGGTGCTGTTCACCAGCCAGCCGCTGGGCTACGACCTGTGGGCCGGCATCTTCAGCAAGCAATGGATGAAGTTCCTGACCTTCGGCCTGATCGTCTCGCTGGCGTATCACGCGTGGGTCGGCGTGCGCGACATCTGGATGGATTACGTGAAGCCGGTGGGCGTGCGGCTGGCGCTGCATGTGTTCACGCTGGTGTGGTTGACGGGTTGCGCGGGTTGGGCGATCCAAGTGCTCTGGAGGCTGTAAGAAATGCAAATCGGAACCTCGCTGCCCAAGCGCAAATTCGACGTCGTCATCGTGGGAGCCGGCGGCTCCGGCATGCGCGCGTCGCTGCAGCTGTCGCTCGCCGGCCTGAACGTGGCCGTGCTGTCCAAGGTCTTCCCGACCCGCTCGCACACCGTGGCCGCTCAAGGCGGCATCGGTGCCAGCCTGGGCAACATGTCGGAAGACAACTGGCACTACCACTTCTACGACACCGTGAAGGGCTCGGACTGGCTGGGCGACCAGGACGCCATCGAGTTCATGTGCCGTGAAGCGCCGAAGGTGGTCTACGAGCTCGAGCACTTCGGCATGCCGTTCGACCGCAACCCGGACGGCACGATCTACCAGCGTCCGTTCGGCGGCCACACCGCCAACTACGGCGAGAAGCCGGTCCAGCGCGCTTGCGCCGCGGCCGACCGCACCGGCCACGCGCTGCTGCATACGCTGTACCAGCAGAACGTCAAGGCCCGCACCAACTTCTTCGTCGAGTGGATGGCGCTGGACCTGATCCGCGACGCCGAGGGCGACGTGGTCGGCGTGACCGCGCTGGAGATGGAGACGGGCGAGATCCACATCCTCGAAGCCAAGACCGTGCTGCTGGCCACCGGCGGCGCAGGGCGCATCTTCGCGGCCTCGACCAACGCCTTCATCAACACCGGCGACGGCCTGGGCATGGCGGCGCGCGCCGACATCCCGCTGCAGGACATGGAGTTCTGGCAGTTCCACCCGACCGGCGTGGCCGGCGCCGGCGTGCTGCTGACCGAAGGCTGCCGCGGCGAGGGCGCGATCCTGCGCAACGCCAACGGCGAGCGCTTCATGGAGCGCTACGCCCCGACGCTGAAGGATCTGGCGCCGCGCGACTTCGTCTCGCGCTGCATGGACCAGGAGATCAAGGAAGGTCGCGGCTGCGGTCCCAACAAGGACTATGTCGTGCTGGACATGACCCATCTGGGCGGCGACACCATCCTCAAGCGGCTCCCGTCCGTGTTCGAGATCGGCCACAACTTCGCCAACGTCGACATCACCAAGGAGCCGATCCCGGTCGTGCCGACCATCCATTACCAGATGGGCGGCATCCCGACCAACGTCAACGGCCAGGTCGTCGTCCAGAAGGGCGAGGACCACAAGAGCGTGGTCAACGGCCTGTACGCGGTGGGCGAGTGCTCCTGCGTCTCGGTGCACGGCGCCAACCGCCTGGGCACGAACTCGCTGCTGGACCTGGTGGTCTTCGGCCGCGCCGCCGGCAACCACATCGTCGAGGCGCACAAGGGCTTCAAGGCCGCCGGCAAGGCCCACAAGCCGCTGCCCAAGGACGCCGCCGACCAGACGCTGGCGCGCCTGGCCCGCCTGGAATCCAACACCGGCGGCGAGTACGCGCAGAACGTCGCCAACGACCTGCGCGCCGCGATGCAGTCGCACGCCGGCGTGTTCCGCACCCAGGCGCTGCTGGACGAGGGCGTCACCGCCGTTGGCGCCATCCGCGAGCGGGTGAAGAACATCACGCTGAAGGACAAGTCCAAGGTCTTCAACACCGCCCGCGTCGAGGCGCTGGAAGTGGACAACCTGATCGAGGCCGCGCAGGCCACCATCGTGTCCGCCGCCGCCCGCAAGGAATGCCGTGGCGCCCACACCGTCAACGACTACGAGCGGGGTCCGGACGATGCGGAATTCCCGCTGGGCCGCAACGACAAGGAGTGGATGAAGCACACGCTGTGGCACTCCAAGACCAACAGCCTGACCTACAAGCCGGTCAACCTCCAACCGTTGACCGTCGAGAGCGTCCCGCCGAAGGTTCGTACCTTCTGAGCGCCGCAGGAGCATTCAAATGATCAAGCGCACCTTCAAGATCTACCGCTACGACCCGGACAAGGACGCCAAGCCCTACATGCAGACCATCGAGCTGGAGCTCGCCGGCAACGAACGCATGCTGCTGGACGCCCTGCTCAAGCTCAAGGAAGTGGATCCGTCGCTGTCGTTCCGCCGCTCGTGCCGCGAAGGCGTGTGCGGTTCCGACGCGATGAACATCAACGGCAAGAACGGCCTGGCCTGCCTGACCAACCTGCGCTCGCTGCCGGACGTCATCGTCCTGAAGCCGCTGCCGGGCCTGCCCGTCGTCCGCGACCTGATCGTGGACATGACGCAGTTCTTCAAGCAGTACAACTCGATCCGTCCGTTCCTGGTGAACGAGGAAGCGCCGCCCGAGAAGGAGCGTCTGCAGTCCCCCGAGGAGCGCGACGAGCTCAACGGCCTGTACGAGTGCATCCTGTGCGCCAGTTGCTCGACCAGCTGCCCCAGCTTCTGGTGGAACCCCGACAAGTTCGTCGGTCCCGCCGGCCTGCTGCAGGCCTACCGCTTCATCGCCGACAGCCGCGACCAGGCCACCGCGGAGCGCCTGGACAACCTCGAGGATCCGTACCGCCTGTTCCGCTGCCACACCATCATGAACTGCGTCGACGTCTGCCCGAAGGGTCTCAACCCGACCAAGGCGATCGGCAAGATCAAGGAACTGATGGTGCGTCGCGCCGTCTGAGGCCCGCACCGCGAGACAGCAGCGCGCACACGCATGAACGCCGTGGACACCAACACCCTCATCGATGAGAGGGATCTCTCCAAGCTCAAGTGGCGTTGCCGCCGCGGGCTGTTGGAGAATGACCTCTTCATCGAGCGGTTCTTCCAACGTCATGAAGGCGCGCTGACCGTCTTCCACGCGGAAGGCCTGCGGCAGTTGATGGACCTGTCCGACAACGACCTGCTGGACCTGCTGCTGGCCCGCAAGGAACCGGCGGACGACCTGGACCGGCCGGACGTGCATGCCGTGCTGGCGCTGCTGCGGACCCCTCAGTAACAAGAACCCCCCGAAGTCATAAGGAATGCCCATGACCCCGTCTGACGTCAAAGCCACCCTGTCGTTCTCCGACGGCAGCCCGCAAATGGATCTGCCCCTGTACAAGGGCACCATCGGTCCGGATGTGATCGACATCCGCAAGCTTTACGCGCAGACCGGCAAGTTCACCTACGACCCGGGCTTCCTGTCGACGGCGTCGTGCAACTCGACCATCACCTACATCGATGGCGACAAGGGCGAGCTGCTGTACCGCGGCTACCCGATCGAGCAGTTGGCGGTGAACTGCGACTACCTCGAGACCTGCTACCTGCTGCTCTACGGGGAACTGCCGACCCCGTCGCAGAAGGAAGAGTTCGTCAGCCGCGTGACCAACCACACGATGGTCAACGAGCAGATGCAGTTCTTCCTGCGCGGCTTCCGCCGCGACGCGCACCCGATGGCGGTGATGACGGGCCTGGTGGGCGCGCTGTCGGCCTTCTATCACGACAGCACCGACATCAATAACCCCGAGCACCGCGAGATCGCCGCGATCCGCCTGATCGCGAAGATGCCGACGCTGGTGGCGATGGCCTACAAGTACACGATCGGCCAGCCCTACATCTATCCGAAGAACGACCTCTCGTACGCCGGCAACTTCATGCGCATGATGTTCGCCACGCCCTGCGAGGAGTACAAGCCCAACGACGTGCTGGTGCGCGCGATGGACCGCATCTTCACGCTGCACGCGGACCACGAGCAGAACGCGTCGACCTCGACCGTGCGCCTGTGCGGCTCGTCGGGCACCAACCCGTTCGCGGCGATCGCGGCCGGCGTGGCCTGCCTGTGGGGCCCGGCGCACGGTGGCGCCAACGAGGCCTGCCTGAACATGCTGAACGACATCCAGCAGATGGGTGGCGTGGCCAAGATCGGCGACTTCATCAAGCAGGTCAAGGACAAGTCCAGCAACGTCAAGCTGATGGGCTTCGGTCACCGGGTCTACAAGAACTACGACCCGCGCGCCAAGCTGATGCGCGAGACCTGCCACGAAGTGCTGAACGAACTGGGCCTGCACGACGACCCGCTGTTCAAGCTGGCGATGGAGCTGGAGAAGATCGCGTTGGAAGACGAATACTTCGTCGCCCGCAAGCTGTACCCGAACGTGGACTTCTACTCGGGCATCGTGCAGCGCGCCATCGGCATCCCGGTGCCGCTGTTCACCGCGATCTTCGCGCTGGCCCGCACCGTTGGCTGGATCGCGCAGCTCAACGAGATGATCGGCGACCCCGAGTACAAGATCGGCCGTCCGCGCCAGCTGTTCGTCGGCGCCACCAAGCGCGACGTCAAGCCGATCGCCCAGCGCTGATCGGGACCGCGAGTCGCCCCGGCGGCTCGTCGCTGCGAAGCCCCTGCGCCCGAGGCCAGGGGCTTTTCTTTTGAATATTTGATGCGCGGGGTTCGCCCGAGCACGGCTTCCGTCAAGCTTGCGGTATGCTCTGCAAACGTTTGCAATTGACGGAACACGCCAGTTTGGCACGAGCAGGGGACCGAATCTACCGATGAGCACCATCAAGGATGTGGCCGCTTTGGCGGGGGTGTCCTTCACCACGGTCTCGCATGTGCTGAACAACACGCGGCCGGTCAGCGCCGAGGCGCGGGCGCGCGTCCTGGCGGCGGTCGACGAGATCGGTTATCTGCCCAGCGCGGTGGCCCGCTCGCTGCGGCGCAGCGAGACCAAGATCGTCGGCGTGCTGGTGCCCAACGTGCGCAATCCCTTCTTCGCGGAACTGGTCGTCGGCGCCGAGGAGTGGTGCCGCCAGGCGGGCTATTCGGTCTTTCTCTGCAATTCCGACAACGATCCCAAGCACCAGCAGTCCTACCTGCGCACGCTGCTCGAGAAGCGCATCGACGGCCTGCTGCTGAGCTCGGCCGGCGACACCGAGGCGCTGGCCAGCACCTTCCGCCATGCCAGCGTGCCGGTGGTGACGGTGGACCGCCTGGTGCCGGGCGCGCGCGCCGACCGCGTCAGCGTCAACAACCAGCTGGGCGCCTTCGAGGTGGTGCGCCACCTGCTGGAACTGGGCCATCGCCGCATCGGCTGCGTCAGCGGCCCGGGCGAGTTCGAGGTCACCACCGAGCGCGTCGCCGGCTGGCGCAGTGCCATGGAGCAGCGCGGCCTGGTGGCCCGCCCCGAATGGCTGGCCGAAAGCGACTTCAGCACCGCCGGCGGCTACGAGGCCGTCAAGGCGCTGCTGACGCGACAGCCCGAGCTCACCGCCGTCTTCACCTGCAACGACCTGATGGGCATGGGCGCCTTGCGCGCCGCCGCCGAGATGGGCCGGGTCGTGCCGCGCCAGCTGTCGGTCGTGGGCTTCGACGCGATCGAGCTCGGCAGCTACGTCTATCCCGCGCTGACCAGCGTGGGCTGCTCGATCCGCGAGCTCGGCCGGGAGGCCGGCCGCGCGCTGACCGAGCGCATCGAGAATCCCCAGGCGCCGTTCAAGGACCTGCAACTCGTGCCGCAGGTCGTGCTGCGCGAGAGCACCGCGGCGCCGTCGTCTCCGGAGCTTTCATGACTTCAGCCCAGGCTGCGGCCACCGTCGTGGTGGTCGGCAGCGTCAACATGGACCTCGTGGCCCACGCCGCGCGGCTGCCCGCGCCGGGCGAGACCCTGATTGGCCAGGCCTTCGCGGGCACCCCCGGCGGCAAGGGTGGCAACCAGGCGGTGGCTGCGTCGCGCCTGGGGGCTGAGGTGGCGCTGATCGGCCGCGTCGGCATGCGCCAGCATGGCCAGGACCTGCTGGGCGCGCTGGAGGCGGAACGCGTCCACACCCAGGCCGTGCGCCGCGACGAGGCCGCCTGGCCCGGCGTGGCCGTGATCATGGTCGCCAGCGAGGGCGGCGAGAACGCCATCGTCGTCGTGCCCGGCAGCAATGCGGACCTGGCGCCGGCGGACGTCGAGCAGGGCGGGGCGCTGCTGCGCCAGGCCCGGGTCGTCGTCGCCCAACTGGAGGTGCCGGTGCCGGCCATCCAGCGCGCCTTCGAGATCGCCCGACAGTCCGGCGTGACCACGGTGCTGAACGCCGCGCCGGCGCAGGAGCTGCCGGCCGCCTTGCTGGCGCTGAGCGACTGGCTGGTCGTCAACGAGACCGAAGCGCTGCAGCTGGCGCGCGCGGTGACGCTGCCCGGCGATGCCGACGAATTGACGATCGCGCGCGCGACCGCGGCGCATCTGCGCACGCTGGGGCCGCGTCACGTGCTGGTGACGCTGGGCGCCGCCGGTGCCTGGCTGCTGTGCGACGCGCATCCCGAGGGGCTGCATCTGGTCGCCGCGCGCGTCGACGCGGTGGACACGGTCGGCGCGGGCGACACGCTGGTCGGCGGCCTCGCGGTCGGGCTGGCCGAAGGGCTGGTCGCGGCGCGCGCGGTGGCGCTGGGCCAATCGGCCGCCGCGCTCGCGGTGAGCCGCGCCGGCGTCCAGCAGGCCATGCCCCACCGCTCGGAACTGCCGGAATTGCCCGAGCTCGCCGCGCTCGTCGCGAAGGCGGCACACTCCGCCGACGGCAACCCCTGACCCTGGAGCGCAGTATTCCCATGGACAGCACGAACCCGGCTTCCGCCCGCATTCCCGTCATCTTCGACACCGACCCCGGCATCGACGACGCGCTCGCGCTCGCCTTGCTGGCGCGTCATCCGCGCTTCGAGCTGCTGGCCGTCACGACGGCCTTCGGCAACGCGCCGGTCGAGACCACCACCCGCAACGCGCGCGGCCTGACCGCGCTCTACCGCCAGGACATCCCGGTCGCCGCCGGCGCCGCCGGCCCGCTGCTGGACAAGCGCCGCCGCAAGGACGCCGCGCACGTGCACGGCGACGACGGCCTGGGCGGCATGGCCGCCGGCCTGCCCGCGCCGACGCGCCCGCTGGATCCGCGTCCGGCGCATCGCCTGATCTGCGACCTCGTCAACGCGCGCCCCGGCGAGATCACGCTGGTGGCCGTCGGCCCGTTCACCAACCTGGCGCTGGCGCTGGCCCACGATCCCTCGATCGCCGGCAAGGTCCGGCGCGTGATCGTGATGGGCGGCGCCTTCGGCCTGAAGGGGCATGGCGGCAACGTCACGCCGGTGGCCGAGGCCAACATCATGGCCGACCCCGAGGCCGCCGACCAGGTCTTCACCGCGCCCTGGCCGGTCACCATCGTCGGCCTGGACGTGACGCAGGAGGCGATCATGCGCGAGGCCGACCTGGCCAGGCTGCGCGGCCGCGGCGAGGGCGCCGGCGACCTGCTCTGGCAGGCCACGCGGCACTACCAGCAGTTCTACGACGCGCGTGACGGCATCGGCGGCATCTATGCCCATGACGCGAGCGCCGCGGCCCTGCTGCTGGTCCCGGAGGCCTTCACCCTGCGCGCCGGACCGGTGCGGGTCGTGCTGGAGGGCATCGCCACCGGCCAGACCATCCAGGACTGGCGCAACGAGCACGGCAGCGGCACGCCGTGGAGCGGCCACCCGTCGCAGCAGGTCTGCGTCGCGGTCGACGCGGCGCGCGTGCTGGCGCTGTTCGACGAGATCTTCTGACGCCGGCGGCGGCCTTCGCCACGCCTTCGAGTTTCAAGACAATGCACGGCGCGCCGACCCGCGCCCCAAGGAGAACCTGATGACGACCCAAGCCGTGAAGCTGCTGTTGCCCCGCTGGCTGATCACCATGACCCCCGACAGCCCGGTGCTGGAACAGCATGCGCTGGCGATCGAGGGCGAGCGCATCGCCGCCGTCCTGCCGCGCGACGAGGCGCTCCAGCGCTACGCCGATGCCGAGCGCGTCGAGCTGCCGCACCACGTGCTGATCCCCGGCCTGATCAATGCCCACACGCACTCGGCGATGTCGCTGCTGCGCGGCGTGGCCGACGACCTGGCGCTGATGGACTGGCTCAACAACCACATCTGGCCGCTGGAGCGCCAGTGGGTGAGCGAGGACTGGACCTACCAGGGCTCGCTGCTGTCCGCGGCCGAGGCGTTGCGCGGCGGCGTGACCTACCTCAACGACATGTACTTCTTCCCCACCGCGATGGCCCGCGCGGCGGTGGACAGCGGCATCCGCGCCGGCGTGTCGATCAACGTGATCGACTTCCCGACCGGCTACGCCGCCAACGCGCAGGACTACATCGAGAAGGGCCTGGCCGCCTACGAGCAGTTCAAGGGCGAGAAGCTGCTGGACTGGACCAGCGCGCCGCATGCGCCGTACACGGTCTCGGACGAGACCTTCATCCAGCTGCGCCAGCTGGCCGAGAAGTACGACCTGCAGATGCACTGCCACATCCACGAGACGCAGGACGAGATCGACGGCAGCCTCAAGCAGTACGGCGAGCGTCCGCTGGCGCGCCTGAACAAGCTGGGCCTGCTGAACGCGAAGATGATCGCCGTGCACATGGTCCACCTGAGCGACGACGAGATCGACCTGGTCGCGAAGCAGGGCGTGCACCTGGTTCACAACCCGAGCTCCAACCTGAAGCTGGCGTCGGGCGTGGCGCCGGTGAAGGCGCTGGAAGCGGCCGGCGTGAACACCATCCTGGGCACCGACGGCGCCGCCTCCAACAACCGCCAGGACATGTTCAGCGAGATCCGCGCCGCCGCGTTGCTGGCCAAGGGCGTGACCGGCGATCCGCTGACGGTGTCGGCGCGGACCGCGCTGGAGATGGCCACCGTGCGCGCCGCCAAGGCGATGGGCCGGGCCAGCGACCTGGGCACGCTGGAGGCCGGCAAGCTGGCCGACGTCGTCGCCGTGGCGCTGGACTCGATCGAATGCCAGCCGGTTTATCACGCGGATGCGCAGCTGGTTTATGTCGCCGGGCGTGAACATGTCACGGACGTGTGGGTGGGCGGCCGGCAGGTGCTGTCGAATCGCAACGTTCTGACTTTCGACACCCAGGCCTTGCAGGGGCGCGTGGCGGACATCGTGGCTAAGATGCGCGCCGGGCGCTGATCCCCCCTGAACACGGGGGTGGCGGCGCCGAGGGGCCGGCCGTCGACCTGACCGCCGGTGTGCAGGAGACACAGCCGGCCGTCACCGCGCGCCGGTGGGACAGATCACCATGAGCAAGCCTTCCCGGAGCCGGCCCCTGAGCCGGTTGGTCGCGACCATCGCCACCGCCGCCACCGCGGTGCTGGCCCTTGGACTGGGCACCGCCGCCCGCGCGGACATCCTGATCGGCCAGACGGCCGGCTTCACCGGCCAAGTCGCCGCCAGCGTCAAGGAACTGACGCTGGGCGCCAAGCTCTACATCGACCACGTCAACGCCGCCGGCGGTGTCAACGGCCAGAAGATCGACCTGCAGTCGCTGGACGACGGCTTCGATCCCAAGCGCGCCGCGGCCAACGCGCAGACGCTGATCGACAAGGGCGCGGTCGCGCTCTTCCTCACCCGTGGCACGCCGCACACCCAGGCGGTGATGCCGCTGCTGGACAAGGCGCAGGTGCCGCTGGTGGCGCCGTCGACCGGCGCGATGCTGCTGCACAAGCCGGTGCATCCTTACGTCTTCAACGTGCGCTCGACCTACCAGCGCGAGGCTGAACGCGCCGTCCAGCTGCTGCTCGAGATGGGCAACACCCGGATCGCGCTGGTGCAGGTCAACGACACCTTCGGCGCCGATGGCGTTGCCGGCGCGATGACCGGCTTCAACGATCGGAAGATGAAGCCGGTCGCCCACTTCACCTACGAGCGCGAGAAGCCGGACATCGCCGGCGTGGTGAAGCAGCTGATCGCCGCCGATCCGCAGGTCGTGCTGCTGGTGGCCTCGCAGCAGATCACCGCCGACACGATCAACGCGCTGCGCGCCGCCGGCTCGCGCATCCTCGGCGCCACCTTGTCCAACAACGCGTCCAACGGCTTCGTCCAGCTGCTGGGCCAGAACGCCGCCGGCGTCATCGTGTCGCAGGTGTTCCCGAGCGAGCGCAGCACCAACCTGGCGATGGTCAGGGAGCTGACCGACCTGGTGAAGGCCAAGCCGGCCGAAAGCGGCGGCCTGGTCACGCCGGCCATGATGGAGGGCTTCGCGAGCGCCAAGGTGCTGGTCGAGGGGCTCAAGCGCGCCGGCAAGGACGCGAGCCGCGCCAGCCTGCTGCGCGCGCTGAACAACATGTCGCGCTACGACCTGGGCGGCATGGAACTCAACTTCAGCGCCACCGATCACACCGGCACCAACTACGCCGACATCGCCATCATCGATCCGCGAGGCCGATTCCTGCGCTGAGCCTGGACCGGTCCATTCCTCAGTTGACGGGCGCCTTCGGGCGCCCGTTGTCATTGGATATTTCGGAATTCACCGAATCCGTCAATGGACGGTATTCAAAGCCTTGACAGGGTCTTTTGATACTCGGCGGCTGAATGCCGGCGTTGGAAATATTCGCCAATCATGATCTTTCTCACGACCATCCTCGTCGAATAGCAAATTTAGGCTGATCACTCACATTTGTGAGTTATTAGCAAGTGAGGCGTACTCGGACACACTGCCGGCCGAAACCTGCAGACGGACTGCTGTCATGAAGAATATGTACGCGATCTCCATCGGTCTGGCCTTCGCCGGCGCCGGGTGCCTGCTGGCCGAGAAATCCACGCGGTCGATACCCGGGAATCCCTCATTTGAACTTACTGTCATCGGTTATCTGTTGATCAGCGGCGGACTGATGCTGCTGATCGCCTGCCTCGCCGCCTCGGCCGACGCCTGGCTGCGAGCCCGACGGCGCCGCGCTTGCGCTCCTCCCGAGCCGGATTGGGAGCGCCATCCACCGCCAATCGTCGATCACCACTGACTCCAGTCACCCAGCAGTTTTTGTTTACTTGCTTCGGTGATTGCTCGTTTCCTGCCGCTCGCGAAACTGTGCCCGCCCATGGCATTGGGATAACGAGAGAAGGAGTCGAGGAATGAGTATCGCCGTCGTGATCATCGAGGACGATCCGGCTGTCATGAAAAGGCTGGTGGACGTGATTTCAAATAGCAGTTTCTGCGAAGTGGTCGGTGTCGCCAGGAATCGCGGCGAAGCGATGGCCGCGATTCTGGCCAACCGGGCCGATCTTTATCTGATCGACCTGGGACTGCCGGACGCCGACGGGGTGGAGCTGATCCAGCTGGTGCGGGAAAGGTGTCCGGAATCCCGCAGCATGGTGCTGAGCACCTTCGGCGACAGCAAGCACGTGATGCGCAGTCTGCGCGCGGGCGCCCGGGGCTACCTGCTCAAGGACGAGATCCAGCCGTCGCTGGTGGAGAAGCTGGTCAGCGCGCACAACGGGCAGGCGCCGCTCAGCCCGGCGGTGGCCCAACTGGTGGTCGAGCGGATCTCCATGCTGGAGAACAACGTGCGGCCCCAGGTCGATCGCGAGAAGGTGCTGCGCGATCTCGGCATGGGCGAGCGCGAATGGGAGGTCCTGCGCCTGCTCATCGAGGGGCTGCCCATCGTGGAGATCGGTCGCCGGCTGAGCATCTCCCATCACACCGTCAACCAGCACCTGCGCAGCGTCTATCGCAAGCTGGGCGTGAAGTCCCGCGCGATGGCGGCCAACGCGGCGCGGCTGCATGGACTGATCGATGAATAGCCCCCGCCGCGGCTCGCTGAAGACGGTCTTCTTCTGGCTGAGCTTCTTCATCATTGCGCTGCTGGTGATCGCCACCAGCACTGTCGCTACGCGCGTCTACCACGTCGACGCGATCCGCGCCCTCGAGGTCGTCGCCGCGGCGCCCGATTCGCGCGATGCGGGCCCGGAGGCGCCGCGCCTGGCCGGGCGGGTGCTGGTCCAGGCGCCACGGGTGGCCTTGCCCCATCTCGAGGACGTGAGCCAGGCGGGGGGATTCAAGCGGGTGAGATTCCGCATCGACCTGGACCGCTACCTCGAGCGGCCGACCGCCTGCTGCGAGATCGACGCCGACGGCGGCGTGATCGGCGGCAGACGCATCCCCGGCACCAGCCTCGTGATCAGCCAGGCCCTCGACGGGATGGACGTCTACCTGAACGGGGTCTGGGTCGCGGGCCTGCCGAAGTCGAACGCGAGCGGACGCTACAAGTGGTACCGGCCGCTCCAGGTGCCGCTGGCGCGCCGACTGCTGCAGCCCGAGGGCAACCAGTTGACGGTCGAGCTGACGACCTGGGATCCGCAGATCCAGCTCGCGCCGATCTACATCGGGGACCTGGACGCCACCTCCACCATCCATGAGCTGACCCTGTTCATCGGCTCGTCGCTGGCCAATGCGTCCAACGTCTTCTGCCTGCTGGCGGGCATGTTCATGCTGGGGGCCTGGCTGGCGAGCAGGAAGGACGGCGCCGTGTTCCTGCACGCGGGCGCCACCACGGTGCTGTGGTCGGTGCTGTTCACGCTCGTGCTGCTGCCCTATGTCCCGGCGGCGTGGCTGCCGCTGTGGACCTGGGCGCAGTACGCCTGCATGGGCGGCGTGATCGCGGTGCTGACGCTCTTTCTTTTCGCCTTCGTCGGCGAGCCCCTGGGCTGGCGCGGCCGCGCGGCGCTCTTCGGCACGGCGGCGTTCGCGGCGCTCGCCTATCCGCTGCTCGGGCTGCGCGGCCGGGAATGGCTGGACCTCTGGTGGCTGCCCACCATGCTTTGCTTTCACCTGTACGCCTGTTCGCGACTGGCGCTGCACATCGCCCGTACCCGCTCGCGCACGGCGATGTCGCTGCTCTTCCAATCGGTGCTCGCGCAGGTGTTCGCGCTGCGCGATCACAACGCGGTGCAGCACCTGATCTCGATCCCGATGCCGGAAGCCGGCTGGTCGATGACGCACCTGCTGGTGGCGCCGATCTTCCTCAGCCACCTGAGCGTGCCGCTGCTGCTGTTCGTCGTCGCCCAGATCCTGCTGACGAAGTTCCAGGCCAACGTGAAGCGCATCCGCGACCACAACCGCATCCTGACCGAGACCCTGCAGCAACGCGAACGCGAACTGCTGATCAGCCACAACCGCCAGCGCGAGATGGAGAACGAAGCCGCCATGCAGCTCGAGCGCGACCGCATCTATCGCGACCTGCACGACGGCATCGGCTCCAAGCTGGTGACGACGCTGTTCAGCGTGCGTGACCGCGCCATCGACCACGAACGGCTCGAAGGGCGGCTGCTGGAGGCCTTGACGGACCTGCGGGAGATCATCTCGGTGACGCAGGTCCGGGAGCAGCGAGCCTTCCAGGACATCCTGTTCACCTACTGCAGCGGCCTCGACGAGGCGCTCACGCGCGCCGACTTCCAGGTCGAATACGAGGTGCCCGAGGGGCTGGAGCTCGTGCTGCTGGCCGACTTGTCGAAGCAGCTCATGCGCATCGTCGAGGAGTCGGTGGCCAACACCATCAAGTACGCCGGCGCGAGCCGCCTGTCGATCCGCATGGCGATCGTCGAGGCGGAATCGCTGGAGGTGGTGATTGAAGACAACGGCCAGTCCGGCGACCGGCGGGGCGAGGCGGCCGACGCGACCGGTCGTCGCGCCTCCGCCCTGCGCGGCGGCACGGGTCTGGCCGGGCTGCAGCGTCGCGCCCGGCGCATCGGTGCCAGCTTCGACTTCGAGCGCACGCCACGCGGCGCCCGCACGCTGCTGCGGCTGCCGCTGCGCGTGCCCGGCGACGCTCGGCCGGGAAACGAGTCGGTCCGCGACAGCTCTCAGTTGGGCGCGGCTGCATTCCCACCGGGCTGAGCCATCGAACGCCAGGCCGATCCTGGAAATACTGGCGTCCCGGCCCGAATCGCGGGCCAGTCGACGAAGCCCCGGCCATGCCTTCCTCCCGTCCTTCCCGCAGTGGCGTCACGCTGGTCCAACGCCTGATGGCGCCGCAGCCGCCGCAGGTCCACTTCGCCCGCCAGGCGGTGATCGATGGCTCGGTCGAACCGATGGGCCTGGAACTCGCCTTCCGCTGGAAGGAGGGGCAGCGCCGGCCCCCGCGACCGCCGAGCCCCGGCGCCACCAGCCTGCTGCTCAGCCGGGCGCTGCTCGACGGCGGCTTGATCCAGCAGCGGCGGCCCGGCTGCCTGTTCGTGGACATGGATGCCGCGGCCCTGCTCAGTCCGGTCGCCGACGTGCTCTGCGGGGCGCTCGGCGCGATCCAGCTGCCGACCGATGTGCCGGTGCAGGCGTCGACCACGCGCCGCATCGCGCAACTGCATGCCCGCGGCTACCAGTTCGCGCTGGCGGGGATCGCTTCGCCGGACGACCCGCGCCTGGCCTGGCTGCCGATGGTCGCGTTCCTGAAGCTGGACGTGTCCTTGGCGCCGCTCGATGCGTGGGCGCCGATCCAGGACCTGGCGCGCCAGGCCGGGGTGGCGCTGATCGCCGATCGGCTGACCGAACCGGCCGACTACCTGCGGCTCAAGGCCCGGGGTGTGCGCTACTTCCAGGGGGACCTGCTGGGGCCGCCTCAGGAGGAGTTTCCGCGGGCGCTGCCCAGCTGCGATCTCGATGTCCTGGCGCGCTTGTTCCGCCTGGCCCGCCTGGGCGCGCCGCACGACGCGCTGGCCATGGCCGCGGCGGCCGATCCGGCGCTGGTCGTCCGGCTGCTGATGCTTCACCGGCTCTACCTGAACCGGCTGCGGCCGCCCGCCTCGTTGACGGAGGCCTTGGCCGACCTGCCCGAGCAGGTCCTGATCGGCTGGCTGCATGTGCTGCGCACCAGCACCTTCGATCTGTCGCCGCACACCCGGAGCTGGTCGCAGGCCGTGCGTGAGCAGATCCACAACTATCGCGCCCGGCTGATCGGCGCTCGCGCCTGCAGCAGCCCGGCCGAACTCGAAGCCAAGGTGTTCGATCTCTATCGCCGCCTCTGCTCACGCGAGTCGATCCCCCCGCCGACTCGACCGACCCTGCTCGAGCGCTGCGGCCCCTTTTGACGCGCAGAAGTAAAAAGCCCCGCGGTGCGGGGCTTGCAGGGCGGCTTGCAAGGCTCAGTGGAGCGGCTCGTCCGGGTCCGGTCCGCTGACGACCGAGAAGCCCGAGTCGCCGAGCGTGCCGGCTTCGATCTCCTCCTCAGTCGCCTCGCGCACGTCGCAGACGGTCACATGGATGCGCAAGCCGACGCCGGCCAGCGGATGGTTGCCGTCGAGCACCACGTGCTCCGGATAGACCTCGGTGACGGTGTAGATGCGGTCCGCGGGCATGTCGGGCGTCGAGGAGCCTTCGGGCAGGCCCTCGAACTGCATGCCGACGTCGACGTTCTCGGGGAAGACCTCGCGCGGCTCGAAGCAGACGAGATCGCTGTCGTAATCGCCGAAGGCATCTTCGGGCTCGAGCGCGACGCTGACTTCGTCGCCGGTGGTCTTGTCGACCAACGCTTCCTCGACCTTCGCGAACAGGTCCTCGCCGCCGTAGAAGAACTCCATCGCCGGGTCCAGGACCTCGACGGATTGGCCTTGGGCGTCCTCCAGTCTCCAGGTCAAGGAGACGACGCAGGGGGCAGTGATTTGCATCGCGCGATTCTCTCAGACAATCCCTGCCCATGACTTCCAAGCCCACGTCCTCCTCGAAGCGCCCGCCGGCGCCGGCCGCCGCCTCGTCGGGGCTCGACATCGACGCCCGACTGCCGCTGCTCGGCGGCCTCAGCCCGGCGCAGTTCATGAAGCGCCATTGGCAGAAGCAGCCGCTGCTGGTGCGTCAGGCCCTGCCAGGCGTGCAGCCGCCCATCGACCGTGCCGGCCTGGCCGCGCTGGCCGCCAGCGACGAGGTGGAATCCCGTCTGGTCGCGCAGCAGCCCGGGGATCGCTGGACCTTGCGCCAGGGACCGATTCCGAAGCTGCCGGCCTGGAGCAAGCCGCAGTGGACGCTGCTGGTGCAAGGCCTGGACCTGCATGTCGACGCCGCGCACGACTTGCTCGGCCGGTTCCGTTTCGTGCCCGAGGCCCGCCTCGATGACCTGATGCTCTCCTACGCCAGCGAGGGCGGCGGGGTGGGGCCGCATTTCGATTCCTATGACGTCTTCCTGATCCAGGTCAGCGGTCGTCGTCATTGGCGCATCGGCCGCCTGGGCGTGTCGACCTCCGGCGCGCTGCGCGAGGATGTGCCGCTGAAGGTGCTCGCCGACTTCGAGCCGGAGCAGGACTTCGTGCTCGAGCCCGGTGACATGCTCTACCTCCCGCCGGGCTGGGCGCACGATGGCGTCGCCGTCGGCGGCGACTGCATGACGGCGTCGGTCGGTTTCCGCTCGCCTTGGCGAGGCGAACTGGCGAATGAACTGCTGGTGCGCCTGACCGACGACGAGGAGGCGCCGCGCGGTGACCGGATGTATGTCGATCCCCGCCAGGCGGCCACCGCCGAACCGGGAAGAATCCCCGAGGCGCTGACCGCCTTCGCGCGCGAAGCGGTGCTCAAGGCGGTGGCCCAGCCGCTTGCGCTGGAGCGGGCGCTGGGCGAGGCGCTGACGGAGCCGAAGCCGCGGGTGTTCTTCGAGCCGGGAGACGCGTTGCCGCCAGGGCAGGGCGCCAGGTTGAGCCCGCGCACGCGCATGATGTACGACGCGGCGCACGTGTTCATCAATGGCCAGTCCTTCCGCGCCGGCGGGCGCGACGCGACCCTCATGCGCCGTCTGGCGGATCGGCGGACGCTGTCCGTGGCCGAGGTGGCCCGCCTCAGCGAAGGCGCGCGCGACCTGCTCGATCAGTGGACCGAGGACGGTTGGATCCTGCCCGGTTGAACGGGCATGATCGTCGCCGCCCCATGGTCGCCTACCCTGATTTCCTGAGGAGCTCGACATGTCGCAGGAACCCCTGATCCTGGAAAACCTCCGACCGGGCCTCGTGGAAACCGTCGAGGAAGTCCGGCAATTGCTGCGGCAAGCGCTGCTGCTCGCCGCGTCGCAGGGCGGGCGGGAACTCTGCTGGCTCGACACCGACTTCGCCGCCTGGCCCTTGTCCGATCCGGAGCTCCTGGATGCCCTGCATCGCTGGGCGCTGCCGCACCGCCGGCTGCGCCTGCTCGCGGCCCTCGACTACGAAGCGCTGCGCCGCGTCCATCCGCGTTTCGTCCAGTGGCGCCAGTTGCACGACCATGTGGTGCAGGCGCGGGCCTTCGATCCGGCGGACTTGGGCGACCGCAGCACCCCGGCGCCGCAAGGCGTGGTGCTGGCACCCGGATTGCTGACCTTGAAGTTGTGGACGCCGGCGCGGGCGTCGCTGGCGCTGCGTGATGCCCGCGAAGAAGCCATGGCGCGCGAATGGTTTGACGCAATTGAGCAACGGTCTGCCGATTCGTTCGCCAGCAGCACCCTAGGGTTGTAAGACGATTACAAACTGGTGGCTATAATTGCCGGCTAGGCGAGGGAAGCGCTCGAGGTTTCTCGCGTCTTGGTCTGCTGAAGTTCGTACTGGTCATCATGTACGACTTCATTAATTACCGGTAATTGATTGTTCGTCTAAAAGTTACTTGAGGACAAGTATGAAAAAGTCGATTCTGATGGCCTCCCTGCTGGCCGCTGTTGCCCTGACCGCTTGCGGCAAGAAGGAAGAAGCTGCCGCTCCGGTGGCGACGCCCGCTCCGGAAGCTTCGGCTCCCGCCGTTGAAGCCTCGGCCCCGGCCGTTGAAGCTTCGGCTGCTGCCTCGGACGCTGCTGCTCCCGCTTCGGCCGCCAGCAACTAAGACGATCTCTCGTCCTGAGAAAGCCGCATGGGTTCGCCCATGCGGCTTTTTCTTTGGCGCCTCCATGGCGCAGGGTATCGGCGCGAACATCGCCCGCCCGCGCGCTGGTATTTGACTGGATATTCGCGCCCATGAAAAACGCCACCCGAGGGTGGCGATTTTGTTTTGCGCAAACTGAGGGCGTGCGGTTGCCCGTCGGCCAGATCAGCGGACGTCTTCCATCAGCAACTGGAGGATGCGCTTGGCCAATTCGTCGGTCTGCTGCTGGCCCTTGTCGTCCTGGATCTGGACGGTGGACTTGCCGCCATCCGATTTGACCGACACGCGATAGCGAACGGCGCTGGAGGCGCTCTTCGCGCCGAACAGGCGCTGGAAGAAATTGGGCTCTTCCTTGCCGGCCTGGTTCGGGTCGGCATAACGCAGGAAGAACAGGCCTTGCTTGCGGTCGCGGTCCTCGATCGTGAAGCCGTGGCGGTCCAGCGACTGGCCGACGCGGCGCCAGGCGCGGTCGAAGTCTTCGTTGATCTGCAGCTGGTCGGGCACGTCGGCCAGCGAGCGCGGTGCGGCGCCACGCGGCGCTTCGGCGAAGCTCGGCGCCGGCTGCTGCGCATTCGCGACCATGGTCTTGGCGTCTTCTTCCTTGCCGCCGAGCTTGAGCATCAGGCGCGAGGTCATTTCGGCCTCGAGTTCCGGATCCGACGGGCGGGGCTGCCAGCCGGTCTCGTCGCGCTGCGAGTTCGTGTAGATCTCGACCAGCCCGCGGTGCGTCACGTAGATGTCGGTGCCGCCCTGCTCGTTGCGTTCCAGGCGAGTGCGGTACTTGTCGCGCTCACCGGTCGAGTACAGCGAATCCAGCAGCGAGCCCAGCGCCTTGCGGATGAAGTCCTGGGGCAGCTTGGCCTTGTTCTCGGCCCAGTTGGTCTCCATGACGCCGACGTTCTGGTCCTCGGATTCGATGGTGAAGCCGCGCTCCTGCCAGAAGCTCTTGACCTGTGGCCAGAGTTGCTCCGGCGGCAGCGCGCTGTGCAGCCAGCGCGCGTTGCCCAGGCGATGGAACTCGACGTTGCCCGCCTTGTCCAGCGCCACGGGGGCTCCGGCGGTGGCGCCAATCGCCTGACGCTGCGCGTTCGGCTGGGCGGCCATCTGCGCGGCGCTGATCGGACCGGTCGGGCGGTTTTCCTTCGGAAGCTGGGTCAGGTCCGGCGGCACGTCCAGGCCGGTGGTCTGCTTGGCCTGGGTGCGGTAGTCGACCTTGTCGCTGGTGGTGATGCTCTCGAACGTGCTGCACGCCGTCAGCGAGGCCAGCGCCATCAGGCAGGCCACGCGCACCGGGGTGGGAGCGCCGGATTCAGGAAGGGAACGAGTCACGCTGGAGATCTCCGAGGTAGGTCGCTGCGGCCCGCGGCCGCTGAAGGAAAAGGAGCCGCCGGCGGCGCCGGCCGGCGGTGATTAGAGCAGGCCGGCCTCGCGCAGGGCAGCTTCGACCAGTTGCTGGCCCGCCGGCGTCAGCGGCGTCAGCGGCAGGCGCAGATGGTTGCTGCTGCGGCCCAGCTTGTTCAAGGCCCACTTGGCCGGGGCCGGGCTGGGCTCGCAGAACAGCTGCTTGTGCAGCGGCAGCAGCTGGAAATGCAGCGCGGTGGCCTCGCGCAGGCGGCCCTCGATCGCGGCCATGCACAGCTCGTGCATCGCCTTGGGGGCGATGTTGGCCGTGACGCTGACCGAGCCGCGGCCGCCCATCAGCATCAGCGCGATGGCGGTGCCGTCGTCGCCGGAATAGATGCTGAAGCCGGGAGGCGCATGCTTGATCAGCCAGGCGGCACGCTCGATGTTGCCGGTGGCCTCCTTGATGCCGAAGACGCCGGGCAGGGCCGCGCAGCGGATGGCCGTTTCCGGCGCCATGTCCGCCACGGTCCGGCCGGGCACGTTGTACAGCATCATCGGAATGTCGACCGCTTCCGCGATCGCCTTGAAGTGCTGGTAGATGCCCTCCTGGGAGGGCTTGTTGTAGTAGGGGACCACCGACAGCGTGGCGTCGGCCCCGACCTGCTTGGCGAAGCGGCTCAGCTCGATGGCTTCGGCGGTGGCGTTGGCGCCGGTGCCGGCCAGGACCGGCTTGCGGCCCTTCACATGCTCGACCGCGACGCGGATGACCTCGCGGTTCTCTTCCATCGTGACGGTGGGCGACTCGCCGGTGGTGCCGACGACGCCGATGACGTCCGTGCCCTGGTCGATGTGCCAGTCGATCAGGCTGCGCAGCCCGTCGAAGTCGATGCGGCCGTCTTCATGCATCGGCGTGACCAACGCGACGATGCTGCCAACAATTGCGTTCATTGAGGATTCCTCGTGATCGGCGGATTCTACTGAAGCGCCGGGGCGCTTCCGGGGCTCCGCGCTCAGCGCAACCGGTATCGCGGGTAGACCCCAGGCGCGGCCCCCGTGGCGTCCGCCGTGGGCGCGCTGGCGACGGGCCGGTTGTCGCGAACGGCAGCAACGCGCTGCACGTAACGACCGTTGACGCCG
The DNA here is from genome assembly GCF_014193085.1 of Mitsuaria sp. BK041. Lineage (NCBI taxonomy): Bacteria > Pseudomonadati > Pseudomonadota > Betaproteobacteria > Burkholderiales > Sphaerotilaceae > Roseateles > Mitsuaria sp. BK041. The sequence continues at coordinate 1,770,543 of NZ_JACHYT010000001.1, forward strand.
CCGGCCGCAGGGCCGGGCGGCTCCGACTCGATGAAGCCATCCTCGTACGCGATCACGCGCAGCCCGTCGACCGCGTCCAGCAGTTCCCCCGGACGCAGCAGGAACTCGAGCCGCGCGGGGCGGCCGATCGTCTGCTGTCCGTCGGTAAAGGTTTCGTAAATCAGCCAGCCGCCGGGCGCGACGGCCTCGACGATGCGCGGCAGCAGCGGCCGCCACAGGTAGTTGGTGACCAGCACGAGGTCGAACACGCGCCCCTTGAGCGGCCAGGGGCCTTGCTCGATGTCGGCCTGGATCAGCTCGACGCGACCGGAGAGTCCGGCCAGCCCCGCGAGGGCCGTCGTGTCGCGGTCGACGCCGGTGACCGCCACGCCGTCGCCCGCCAGCAGGCGCAGGTGGCGGCCCGAGCCGCAGGCCAGGTCCAGCGCGGTGAGGCCGTCGCGGTCGCGCCAGGCCTGTGACCAGCGCAGCACCCAGTCGCTGGGCAGTCCCGTGCCGTGGCCGCCGCCCACGGCCGGGCGCGACGGGCTGCCGAGGAACGTCGTCGTGCTCATGCGGGCCGCTGTTCCTTCTTCAGCGCCTTCAGCGCCATGCGGTCGACCATCGCCGGCGCCAGCAGCTTGAGCCAGCGGCCCAGCTTGCCCTTGGTCGTCATGACGATGTCGCGCTCGCGGGCCAGGGTGCCGTCGAGGATCAGCCGCGCGCATTCCTGGACGGTCATCGCGCCGCGTTCGTCCAGGCTGCTCAGCCCGGAGGCCTGGCCCTGCGCGTTGAAGCCGCGGTAGCGGATCTGGGTGTTGACGACCCCGGGATAGGCGATGGTCACGCTGACGCCGCTGGCCGCGACCTCGGTACGCAGCGCCTCGAAGAAGCCGGTCATCGCGAACTTGCTGGCGCTGTAGGCGGTGCGACCGGGGATGCCCAGCAGCCCGGCCAGGCTGGAGACCGCGACGATGCGGCCCTGGCTGGCCTTGAGCGCGGGCAGCGCCGCCTGGGTGCACCAGGCCGAGCCCCACAGGTTGATCTGCATCAGCCGCTGATACCAGGCCAGGTCCTTGACCTGGTCGAACAGCGCGTGCGCCGACATGCCGGCGTTGTTCACCAGCACGTCGATCGCGCCGAAGGCGCCGAGCGTGGCGCGCACCAGCTCCTGGCAGTCCTCCTGGGACTCCACGTCGCAGCGCTGCACCAGCGTGCGGGCGCCGAGCGCCTCGCATTCCGCCGCCACCCGTTCCAGCTTGTCGACGCTGCGCGCGGCCAGCACCAGCGAGAGCTTGGCGCCGTCGCGCCGCGCCCATTGGCGCGCCAGTTCGGCGCCGATGCCGTCCGAGGCGCCCGTGATGATCACGACCATGTTGTCTCCGTTCTCCTTGTCAGATCCAGAACCCGAGTGCCCGCCACGCCGCCGCGGTGGTCCGCGGTCTGTCGTGGCCCCTTGCCGGTGCGCATCGGCTTCGTCCGCGGCCGGCGCTCAGAAGCAGGCCCAGATCGCATCGCCCAGCTGCTGCATCAGCGAGGGCTGCGTGTAGGCCAGGAAGACCGTCGCCAGCACCGCCGCGGCGCCCAGCCCGGCGAGGATCCGACGGAGCGCGCGCCGTGTCATGGTGGGGTTCCCGGAGGCCGGCCTCAGGCCGCGGCCGGGACCGGGCGGCGCGTGATCGCGGACTCGCGCACCGGCAGGTTGGCCAGCATCGCCATCACGCCCAGCGCGATCGCCAGGTACCAGACGACGTCGTAGGAGCCGGTCGCGTCGTAGAGCTTGCCGCCCAGCCAGACGCCCAGGAAGGAGCCGATCTGGTGGCTGAAGAACACGAAGCCGCCCAGCATCGACATGTGCTGCACGCCGAAGATCTGCGCCACGATGGCGTTGGTCGGCGGCACGGTGGACAGCCACAGCACGCCCATCACGGCGGCGAAGACATAGACGCTGGCCGGCGTCAGCGGCACGTTCAGGAAGATCAGGATCGCGATCGAGCGCAGCAGGTAGATGGCCGAGAGCAGGTAGCGCTTGGGCAGTCTCTGGCCCAGCGTGCCGGCCGCATAGGTGCCGAAGACATTGAAGAGCCCGATCAACGCCAGCGCGTTGGTGGCGACCTGCGGCGTCAGGCCGTGGTCCTTCAGGTAGCTGGGCATGTGCACGCCGATGAACACGACCTGGAAGCCGCAGACGAAGTAACCCAGCATCAGGAGCTGGAAGCTGCGATAGCCGAAGGCCTCGCGCAGCGCCTGGCCGATGCTCTGGTGGTGCGCGCCGTGGGCGGCGTCCCGGGCCGGCTCGCGCAGGCCGAAGGCCAGCGGCACGATCAGGCAGGCGGCGATCGCCAGCACGAACAGCGCGTTCTGCCAGCCGCTGTAGCCGATCAGCCAGTTCTCGACCGGCACCATCAGGAACTGACCGAAGGAACCGGCCGCCGCCGCGACGCCCATCGCCCAGGAGCGCTTCTCCGGCGCGACGTTGCGGCCGATGACGCCGTAGACCACCGCGTAGGTGGTGCCCGACTGCGCCAGCCCGATCAGCACGCCGGCGCTGCCCAGGAAGCCGGCGGCGGTCGTGGAGACGGCCATCAGCGCCAGGCCGGCCGCGTAGAGGAAGGCGCCGGCGACCAGCACCCGCAGCGCGCCGAAGCGGTCGGCCAGCATGCCGGCGAACGGTCCGGCGGCGCCCCAGGCGATGTTCTGGACGGCCAGCGCCAGCGAGAAGGCTTCGCGCGTCCAGCCGCGGTCCATCGTCACCGGCGTCAGCCACAGCCCGAAGCCGTGGCGGATGCCCATCGACAGCGTGACGATCGCGGCGCCGCAGATCAGCACCTGCTGCAGCGACAGGGTGCGGGACGAGGAGGGGGAGGTCGGGATCGCGCTCATCCGGGCAATGTAATGGCTTCGGGTCGGCTTGGCTGACACCTGAATGACGCACATCCCCCGCGAGGGGCGGCCGGGTCGGCGCGATTCGCCCGATCGGGCGGGGTGGATGGCGCTCAGGCGCGCATGGTCGATGAAGGGGCGGGCTGGTCGGTCGCGCTCAGCCCGACTTGCCCGAGGCCGGTTTGGCCTTGCCCTTGGCCGGGGTCGACTTCTTCGTGCCGCGGGTGCCGGCCTTCTTGCCGGTCGCCTTCTTCTTGCCGGGGGCCGCGTTGAGGGCGTTGTTCTCCTCGCCGGCGGTGGCGGCCACGTCGTCCAGCTGGGTCAGTACGCGGCCCTGCTTGATGCGCAGCAGCGGCTTGTCCAGCGCGTCCAGGTCCTCGAGCGGATTGCCGATCAGCACCAGGAAGCTGGCCTCGCAGCCGGGCTGGAAGCAGCCGAGCTTGCGCTGCGGGAACAGCGCCCGCGGCGTGTCGACGGTGGCCAGACGCAGCAGCGCGGCCTTGTCGAGCACGCCCAGCTGGTCCAGGTGGTGCAGCTCGTTGAGCGCATTGCCGGTGAACAGGTCCGAGCCGACCAGCAGCCGCGCGCCGGCCGCCTTCAGGCGTTCCAGGTTCTGCTTCTGGACCGCCTCGATCCGCGCCAGCAGCTCCGGCGCCGGCTGGAACAGCCGCGTCGCGACGGTGGCGGTGACGATGCCGACCTGCTTCTCGGCGGCCAGCGCGGCGACCTCGGGCGGGATCAGGTGGGTCTCCGGCGCCTCGCCGTGCTGGGGGAAGTAGCCCGGCAGCTCGGCGATGAAGTCGGCGCCGGCGCGCACCGCCGCGGCGAAGTCGGCGACGCTCTCGATGTGGACCACCACGCGGCGCTGCTCGGCATGGGCGCGGCGCACGACCTCGGCCACGACCTCGGGCGTCACGCCCAGCCGGCCGCGCAACTCGGGCTGCTGGCGCAGCTCGGGGCGGTCGTGGTAACTCATGATGACCTTCACCAGGTCGCTGTGGCGGCCGGCGATCAGCGGCCACTTCCTGGCCACGTCGTCGGGCGTGTCCATCACCAGCACCGCCTTGTCGACGATCTGGTCCAGCGTCATCGGCGGCGTGCCCGATTGCAGCATCGCCAGCGGCTGGCCGTCCGACGAGGTGATGCAGGCGGTGGCGAAGAGCACGTCCGGCGTTTCCGGCTGCGAGATCCGGGCGCGGATCGGATCGATCGCGGCCGGATCGGCGCACAGCATCGCGGCGTAGAACACGCCGTCGCGCAGGTAATCCTGGCCGAACTTGTCCAGGCCCCAGGCGCCCTGCAGGTTGTGGTTGTGGGCGTCGGCGAGCGGCGCGACCAGCGTCTGGCCGCGCAGTTCCAGCAGCCGGTTGACCTTGCGCGGGCGCTTCTCGACGAAGCGGCCGTCCTCGACATAGAGGGTCCCGCTCTGCAGCTTCTCGCCGTCGAACCAGCGCGCGTGGCGCAGCTCCATCGCCATCTCGGGACTGGCCTTGAAGTCCTCCGCCCGGGCCGGGCCTCCCACGAGCAGCGCGCTCAGGGCCACGGCGAGCGGCGCCAGCAAGGCCCGCACGGGGCGGACGGCGTGGAGGGGGCGGGACGGGGCGGGCATGAAACCGGGGAGGGCGACGGTGGGGGAGTGCGGCGGACCCCCGGTAGCGGGGCCCGACAAGCCGGGAAGCGGCGGATGCTACGACAGCGCCTCCCGCTCGCCGGCGTCCGATCGGTAACCGGACGTGCCGCCGCGCACCCGCCGTGCGGCATGCGCGCGGCCTTGCAGCGCAGGCCCCGCTTCCGAGGGGAAACCCCCATGGGAGCGACCCCTGCCATCCGGCGTCAGGGAGCGTCACCGACGCTGCATAGAATCCCGCCCCATGGCAACCAAAGCAGTCAACCCACCGGGCAGCTACGGCGAAGGCTCGATCCGCGTCCTCAAGGGACTGGAGCCCGTCAAGCAGCGTCCGGGCATGTACACCCGCACCGACAACCCCCTGCACATCATCCAGGAGGTCATCGACAACGCGGCGGACGAGGCCCTGGCCGGTCACGGCAAGCGCATCGCCGTCATCCAGCACACCGACGGCTCGATCACGATCGAGGACGACGGCCGCGGCATCCCCTACGGGCTGCACCCGGAAGAAGGCGTGCCGGTCGTCGAGATCGTCTTCACGCGGCTGCACGCCGGCGGCAAGTTCGACAAGGGCTCGGGCGGCGCCTACAGCTTCTCCGGCGGCCTGCACGGCGTGGGCGTGTCGGTCACGAACGCGCTGGCCAAGCGGCTGCAGGTGACGGTCTACCGCGAAGGGCAGGTCGCGACGCTGGCCTTCTCCGGTGGCGACGTCGTCGAGCCGGTGGCCACGCGCAAGGCCGACCTCAAGGCCGGCGACCGCAAGCAGGGCACGACGGTGCGCGTCTGGCCGGACGCCAAGTACTTCGAGAGCGCCGACCTGCCCAAGAACGAGCTGGTCCATCTGCTGCGCTCCAAGGCCGTGCTGATGCCCGGTGTCACCGTGACGCTGACGCAGGAGAAGAGCGGCGAGACGCAGACCTGGACCTACAAGGGCGGCCTGCGCGACTACCTGATGCAGTCGCTGCCGGCGGATCCGCTGATCCCGCTGTTCGAGGGCGAGCAGTTCGCCACCGCCTCCGAGAGCGAGAACTTCGCCGAGGGCGAGGGCGCGAGCTGGTGCGTGGCCTTCACCGAGGAGGGCCAGGTCATGCGCGAGAGTTACGTGAACCTGATCCCGACGGTGGCCGGCGGCACGCATGAATCGGGCCTGAAGGACGGCCTGTTCGGCGCGATCAAGGGCTTCATCGAGATGCACGCGCTCGCGCCCAAGGGCGTCAAGCTGATGGCGGAGGACGTGTTCTCGCGCGCCAGCTTCGTGCTCTCGGCCAAGGTGCTGGACCCGCAGTTCCAGGGCCAGACCAAGGAACGGCTGAATTCGCGCGACGCGCTGCGGCTGGTGTCGGCCTTCGTCAAGCCGGCGCTGGAGCTGTGGCTCAACCAGCATGTCGAGCACGGCAAGAAGCTGGCCGAGCTGGTCATCAAGCAGGCGCAGACCCGTCAGCGCGCGGCGCAGAAGGTCGAGAAGCGCAAGAGCTCCGGCGTGGCCGTGCTGCCTGGCAAGCTGACCGACTGCGAGAGCACCGACCTGCTGCACAACGAGCTGTTCCTGGTCGAGGGCGACTCGGCGGGCGGCTCCGCCAAGCTGGGCCGCGACAAGGAGACGCAGGCCATCCTGCCGCTGCGCGGCAAGGTGCTCAACGCCTGGGAGGTCGAGCGCGACCGGCTGTTCGCCAACAACGAGATCCACGACATCTCGGTGGCCATCGGCGTGGACCCGCACGGCAAGAACGACGAGCCCGACCTGTCCGGCCTGCGCTACGGGAAGATCTGCATCCTCTCGGACGCGGACGTCGACGGCGCCCACATCCAGGTGCTGCTGCTGACGCTGTTCTTCCGCCACTTCCCCAAGCTGATCGCCACCGGCCACGTCTACGTGGCGCGGCCGCCGCTGTTCCGGGTCGACGCGCCGGCGCGAGGCAAGAAGCCGGCCGCCAAGCTCTACGCGCTGGACGAGGGCGAGCAGACGGCGATCCTCGACAAGCTGCGCAAGGAAGGCGCGCGCGAGGGCAGCTGGAGCATCAGCCGCTTCAAGGGCCTGGGCGAGATGAACGCCGAGCAGCTCTGGGACACGACGCTCAATCCCGAGACCCGCCGCCTGCTGCAGGTGCAGTACGGCGATCTGGACTTCGCCGACACCGAGGGCGCCATCAACAAGCTGATGGGCAAGGGCGAGGCGGCCGCCCGCCGCGAGCTGATGGAGCTGCACGGCGACGCCATCGAGGTCGACGTCTGAGGACCCTATGCCCCCACGCTCACTTCGTTCGCTGCCCCCCGAGGGGGTGCTCAACGCCCTTCGGGCGGCCGGGCGGGCGTCGGACGATGCGCCCCCACGCTCACTTCGTTCGCTGCCCCTCGAGGGGGCGCTCAACGCCCTTCGGGCGGCCGGGCGGGCGTTGAGGCCGACATGGCCAGCACCGTGATGCAAGACCACCGCGTCACCCTTCGCCCGACGATGCTGTCCGACCTGGACTTCGTCGTCGGCGTGGAGCAGGACGCGGGCAACCGGCCCTTCATCACGCCCTGGGAGCGCACGCAGCACGAGGGCGCCATCCGCTTTCCGGACGCGCGCCATTTCATCGTCGAGCTGGATGCCGAGCGCGCCGGCTTCGTGATCCTGCAGGGCTGTCGCAATCCCAACCGCTCGGTGGAGCTCAAGCGCATCGTGCTCGGTCCGAAGGGGCAGGGCGTGGGGCGGGTGTGCGTGCGGCTGCTCAAGAAGATGGCCTTCGCGCAGCTGGGCGCGCACCGCTTCTGGCTGGATGTGAAGGGCCGCAATACGCGGGCCCAGGCGCTGTATCGCAGCGAGGGCTACGTCGAGGAGGGCCGGCTGCGCGAATGCGTGCGCGCCGAGCCGCTGCCCGACGCGCAGGGCGTGATGGGCGAGGGCTTCGACGACCTGATCGTGATGTCGCTGCTCAAGCGCGAGTTCGAGGCGCGCGTGGCGCAGGGGCTGGAGCCGTCATGAGCCACGGCCGCGGCCCCACGACGCGCGGCGTGCGGCTGCGCAAGCGCCTGGCGCTGAGCATCGCCGTGGCCTTCGCGGCCAAGCTGACGCCGGCGCATGCGGAGCTGTGGGGCTACGTGGACGCCGACGGCATCGCGCACTTCGCGCCGACGCAGGTCGATGGCCGCTTCCAGCCGGTGATGTCGCCGCTCAGCGGCATCCAGCGCGTGCCCGGCAAGACCGACCACGGCCAGCGCATGCTGACCTGGCTGGACATCGCGCCCGAGGTCAAGGCGGTGCAGCCCTACCTGCGCGAGGCCGCGGCGGCGACCGGCGTGGATGCCGAACTGCTGAAGGCCATCATCGCGGTCGAGTCCGGCTTCCGGCCGGAAGCGGTGTCGCCGCGCGGCGCGTCCGGGCTGATGCAGATCACGCCGGCCACGGCCCAGCGCTACGCCACCGCGGAGGAACTGCGGCGGCCACTGCACCTGCTGGAGCCGCGGACCAACGTGATGATCGGCGCGCGCATGCTGGCGGACCTGACGCGGCGCTTCGGCCGGCTGGACGCGGCGCTGGCGGCCTGGAACGCCGGGGAAGGCGCGGTGCGGCGGGCCGGCGGGCAGATGCCCGACATCGACGAGACCCAGGCCCATGTGCACCTGGTGCTGGAGCTGTACTGGGCGCTGCTGCAGCGCAGCCTCGGCGCCCGGGCCCGGCAACTGACGATGGTCGCCACGCCGCTCGAGTGAGCGGGCGCGGCGACCGAGGATTTCCCAAGAAGATTCGAACGACCGGCGCAGGCCGGCATGAGAGAGATGACGCAAGAGACCTTTGATTTCGAGACGCCGGGCCAGCCGGGTGGCGGACAGGCGCCGTCGGGCGACGCGCTGACGCTGGCGCAGTACGCGCAGCAGGCCTACCTGGAATACGCGCTGTCGGTGGTGAAGGGCCGGGCGCTGCCCACCTACAGCGACGGCCAGAAGCCGGTGCAGCGCCGCATCCTCTACACGATGGAGCGGCTGGGCCTGGGCTTCGCCGGCGCCACCGGCGCCAAGGCGGTCAAGAGCGCCCGCGTGGTCGGCGAGGTGCTGGGCAAGTACCACCCGCACGGCGACCAGGCCGCCTACGACGCGATGGTGCGCATGGCCCAGGACTTCAGCCAGCGCTACCCGCTGGTGGACGGGCAGGGCAACTTCGGCAGCCGCGACGGCGACAACGCCGCGGCGATGCGCTACACCGAAGCCCGGCTGTCGATCTACTCGCGGCTGCTGCTGGACGAGCTCGACCAAGGCACGGTCGATTTCCAGCCCAACTACGACGGCTCAGAGAACGAGCCGCGCGAGCTGCCGGCGCGCCTGCCCTTCGTGCTGCTGAACGGCGCGTCGGGCATCGCGGTGGGCATGGCCACGGAAGTGCCCAGCCACAACCTGCGCGAGGTGGCGGAAGCGGCGGTGCTGCTGCTCAAGCGCCCGGACGCCGGCGACGACGAGCTCTATGCCGCGATCCAGGGCCCCGACTACCCGGGCGGCGGCCAACTGATCAGCTCGGCCGAGGAGATCCGCGCCGCCTACAACACCGGCCGCGGCAGCCTGAAGCTGCGCGCGCGCTGGAAGATCGAAGACCTCGCGCGCGGCCAGTGGCAGCTGGTGGTGACCGAGCTGCCGCAGGGCGTCAGCACGGCCAAGGTGCTCGAGGAGATCGAGGAGCTGACCAACCCCAAGGTCAAGACCGGCAAGAAGACGGTCACGCCGGAGCAGCTGCAGCTCAAGGCCTCGGTGCTGGCGGTGCTGGACAAGGCCCGCGACGAGTCCAACAAGGACGCGCCGGTGCGCCTGGTGCTGGAGCCCAAGAGCCGCACCATCGAGCAGCAGGACCTGATCAACACGCTGCTGGCGCACACCAGCCTGGAAACCTCGGCGCCGCTGAACCTGACCATGGTCGGCGACGACGGCCGCCCGGTGCAGAAGACGCTGCGCAAGATCCTGACCGAGTGGATCGGTTTCCGTCTCAACACGGTGACGCGCCGCACGCAGCACCGCCTGGACAAGGTCCGCGACCGCATCCACATCCTGGAAGGCCGGCACGAGATCCTGCTGCACATCGACGAGGTCATCGCGCTGATCCGTCACTCCGACGAGCCCAAGCCGGCGCTGATCGAGCGCTTCGAGCTCAGCGAGCGCCAGGCCGACGACATCCTCGAGATCCGGCTGCGCCAGCTCGCGCGCCTGGAGTTCATCAAGATCGAGCAGGAACTCAAGGGCCTGCGCGAGGAGGCCGGCAAGCTCGAGGAAATCCTGTCCAATCCGTCGGTGCTGCGCCGCACGGTGGTCAAGGAGATCGAGTCGGACGCCAAGCAGTACGGCGACGAGCGCCGCACGCTGATCCAGGAGGACAAGCGCGCCGTGGCCGAGGTGCGCATCGTCGACGAGCCGGTGACGGTCGTCGTCAGCCTGAAGGGCTGGGTGCGCGCGCTCAAGGGCCATGAGGTCGATCCGGCGGCGCTGGCCTTCAAGTCGGGCGACTCGCTCTACGGCGTGTTCCCGTGCCGCAGCGTCGATCCGCTGGTGGTGCTGGGCAGCAATGGCCGGGCCTATTCGGTGCCGGTCTCGGCGCTTCCGGGCGGCCGCGGCGACGGCCAGCCGATCACGACGTTGATCGAGCTGGAATCCGGCAGCCAGATCGCCCATTACTTCGCCGGCGCGGCGACGCAGAAGCTGCTGCTCGCGGGCACCGGCGGCTTCGGCCTGGTGGCCGAGGTCGGCGACCTGGTCGGCCGCCAGAAGGCCGGCAAGGGCTTCCTGAGCCTGGAAGGCGAGGAGCGGCCGCTGCCGCCGGCGGTGGTGCCGGTCGGCGAAGTCGCCGGGGTGCAGGTGGCCTGCCTGTCGATGGCGGGCCGCCTGCTGACCTTCGCGATCGACGAGCTCAAGCACCAGCCCAAGGGCGGCCGCGGGCTGACGCTGATCGATCTCGATGCGAAGGACGCGCTGGTGAGCGTGGCCGCGTTCACGACGCAGCTGCTGGTCAGCGGCACCGCGCGCGGCGGCAAGGCCAAGGAGAATGAGCCGCTCAAGGGCGTGGCGCTGGCGTCCTACGCCGGCAAGCGCGCCAAGAAGGGCAAGGCCTGCGATGTCATGCAGAAGCCGATGCGGGTGACGGCGGGCTGAGCGCCGGCCGGGGCGGCGGTCCGGACGCCGGTCCAGGCACCGACGACGTGCGCTGGCATGCCCGGTTCAGGCACGCAGGGGACAAGCGTGTCCCCTGTTTCTTACGGCTGTGACGCACCGCAACAAAAGTCGCGGGTTTGTGCAAGACACGAACGCATGCTGCAGTGCAAACTTCCTCACGAATCAACTCGTTTCTCGGGATGGGAGCAGCATGAAGTTCAAGTCTCTCGCCGTGGCGCTGGCCGCGGCCCTGATCGGTGGCGCCGCCGCCGCGTCGACGCTGGATCCGGTGTTCGTCACGCCGACCAACGGCAGTTTCTCGGACGTGGTCCTGGGCAACTTCACCCTGACGCAAGCGTCTGATGTGACGGGCTCGGTGTTCGCCGCGACCTCGATCGACTTCGGCAGCGGCTTCACGCTGCCCCTGCAGTCGGTGAGCTTCAGCTTCGCCGGCCTGAACGGCGCCGGCCTGGCGGTGAGCGACCTGGATGCCAGCGCGGGCGGCTTCCGCTATGCCAACCTGGCCGCGGGCACCTACCAGCTGATCGCCAGCGGCTCGCTGGGCGGCAGCGGCTTCGGCAACATCGCCGTGCTGTCGACGACGGTCAATGCCGTCGCGGCCGCGGTGCCGGAACCGGCCACCTACGCCCTGATGCTGGCCGGCATCGGCGCCCTGGGCGTCGCCGCCCGCCGCCGTCGCGCCTGAGCCCCCGCCGCGTCATCGGACGCGGCGTCCTCGCTCGAGCGAGGTCTCCCTGCGAAGCATCGCGCCCTCCCGGCGCGATGCTTTTTTCATTGGGGCGGCTCAAATTCATTGCGCCGCGACGCGGCGCGGCCACAGCGCTCGCAGCCAGCGCGGCCGCCACGACAGGGTAGCCGCGATCGCTACCGCGCCGCCGGCCAGCAGCATCAGCCACACGAGCACCGCCATCGTCGGATGGTCCGCCCCGAGGCACAGCCCCAGCGACGCGGCAAGCGCCAGCGCGCCCGCCACGCGCAGCGCGCGCGCCAGCGAAGGCGGCGGGGCGACATCGCCATGGACCTGTTCCCAATGCGTGTCCATCGCCAGCGCCAGCCAGCCGAAGCCGAGCACGGCGCTGACGGCGGCGCCGGTGAGCAGCCAGGTCGGTTCAACCATGGCGCGCCTCCGCGGTCGCCAGCACGGCGGGCGAGTGGCCAGTGGCCGTGGCCTTCGCCCGCCGACCGAGCCGACTGGCCGCGAGGATCGCCACGGCGGCGGTCGCCAGCAGGCAGAGGTCGACGCCCGCCACTGGCCAGTAGCCGGCCGCGAGGGTGCGTCCCAGGTGGTCGCCGGTGGTGACCGCATTGGCGACGACCGCCGTCACCGCGCCGGCGGCGATCAGGCCGCACTGCTCGCGCCAGGCCGGGTTCATCCGCGCGCGCGCGAGCGCGCCGCCACGGGCGAAGGCGTGCAGCATCGCCAGGCCCCAGGCGCTCCAGAACACCGTGCGCTCCCAGTCGCCCTTGTCGGCGAGCGACTCCGGCAGCAGCCGGTTGGCCACCAGCATCGCCATCGTCGCCGCCAGCATGCCGGTGACCGTGGTGACCGCCAGCGCATCGACCACGCGGCTGCCCGCGCTGCCCGCCTTCGCATGCTGCTGCTTGCGCTTCTCGACGAAGAACAGGAAGCCGGTGGCGATGCACACGCAGCCCAGCAGCCCGCCCAGCACATACAGCCAGCGCAGCAGCCAGTGACGGAAGTGCTGCAGGTGCAGCCCGGTCAGGAACTCGTTGACGCTGTCCACCGCGCTGCGCGGCGGATCCTCGCGCAGCAGCTCGCCGGTGGTCGCCTTGAAGTGGACGCCTTCGCCGGTCAGCGCGACGCGGTCGGTGCCGGCGCGATAGACGCTGACGTAGGCGTTGGCATCGCCCACATGGCTGACGTAGACGAAACCGACGTCGCCCGCCATGCCCTTGGCCTGCCAGCGCCGCTGCGCCTGCGCCACCATCGCGTCCACCGAGGCCATCGGCGCGGCCACGCCGGCGCGCTCGTGCGGCAGGCCGGTCTCGCGCGCCTCGACGCGCTCGTGCAGCTCGTGCAGTTCATGCAGCTGCGTGTGGGCCACCGGGAAGTAGATGCCCGCGAAGATCACCAGCCCGGTGAAGGCGAAGAAGAAATGGAAGGGCAGGGCGACCACGCCGGTCAGGTTGTGCAGGTCCAGCACGCTGCGCTGCACGGTCTTGTGGCGGCGGAAGGTGAAGAACTCCCGGAAGATCTTGCGGTGCATCACAACGCCGCTGACCAGCGCGGCCAGCATCATCAAGGCCGAGAAGCCGACGATCCAGGTGCCCAGGTCCTTCCATTTCAGGTGCAGGCTGTAATGCAGCGGATAGAAGAACTCGCTGCCCACGCGCAACTGCCCCTGCGGCAGCACGGCGCCGGTGCGCGGGTCCAGCGCGTGGCTGGCGAAGACGGTCTCGTCCGGGTCCTTCGCGCGCGGCACCTCGAAGCCGGCGAACACCGACACCACCGGATCGCGGTGCGTCGTGTAGGCGCCCCAGTTGCGCACGACCTCGAAGCGCTCGGGCAGCGGCCCGTCGACGCGGCCGTCGAGCAGCGCGATCGCGTCCTTGTCCGGCTGCATGCGCTCGAAGGCGGGCTTGAGGATGGTGTCGAAGGACGGCATCGGCTGCGGCGCGAAACGCGACGAGGGGATCGCCCAGCGGTCGATCTCGCGGTCGAACACCGACAGCGAGCCGAAGAAGAACACCACCATCAGCACGAAGCCCAGCACCAGGCCGAACCAGGTGTGCAGCCAGGCCATCGAGAGCCGGAAGTTCTGGAACACGGGTCGCTCCTTGTGTCAGGCGAGCAGCGCGCGCTGGATCAGCGCCGCCGCCCCGGTCATCAGCCCGCCGCCCGCCAGCAGCACCGCCCAGCACCGGCCGACACGCCGCGCCGCGAAGGTCCACAGGAAGGCCACCAGATAGAGCAGCACCCCGAGGATCGCGGCCAGGTGTTCGGCGTCGTGGAAGGGCATGCCCAGGCCATACAGCCCGGCATGGACGACGGCGATGAAGCCCCAGCAGAACGCATAGCCGCCGAGCACTGCCGCGCCGATGCGCGACAGCAGCGCCAGCGGCGGGAGCCGGCCGGGCGCGCGGGGGGGCGTGGGAGCGAGGTCGGTCATGGCGGCCGAGGGCATGAAGCGCTGTTGCAAATGCGAGGCATTATCGTCTTGTCAACGACTCAGATGCATGTAATTCGCATTTGCAGTAGCAGGTTTTTGTGGGACGAGCGCAAAAAAGAAGCGCTCCTGGGGAGCGCTTCGGTCGTGCGGGAGGCGGGGCGGCGTCAGAGCCGCGCCATCGCCCGGGCGCATTCCGGCACCAGGGCCGGGCCCTTGTAGATCAGGCCGGTGTAGAGCTGGACCAGGTCGGCCCCGGCCTGCAGCTTGGCGCGTGCGTCCTCGCCGCTGAGCACGCCGCCCACGCCGATGATGGGGTAGCCGCTGCCCAGCGCCGCGCGCAGCAGGCGGATGACGCGATTGCTGGCCTCGAAGACCGGCGCGCCCGACAGGCCGCCCGTTTCGCCGGCATGCGGCAGGCCCTGCACCGCCTCGCGGGCGATCGTCGTGTTGGTCGCGATCACGCCATCGATGCCATGGCGCTTCAGGCTCGCGGCGATCACCGCCACCTGGTCCTCGTCCAGGTCGGGCGCGATCTTCACGAACAGCGGCACCTGCCGGCCGCTCTCGTCCTGCAGCGCCAGCCGGCGCGCCTGCAGCGGGCCGAGCAGCGCATCCAGGGCCTCGTCGCTCTGCAGCTGGCGCAGGTTCTTGGTGTTGGGGCTGGAGATGTTGACGGTGATGTAGTCCGCGTGCGGGAACACGCCTTCCAGGCCGATCAGGTAATCGTCGACGGCGCGCTCGATCGGCGTGACCGCGTTCTTGCCGATGTTCAGGCCCAGCAGCCCGCCGTGGTGGCGGAAGCTGTGCGAGCGCTTCACGTTGGCGATGAAGGCGTCCAGCCCCTCGTTGTTGAAGCCCAGGCGATTGATCAGCGCCTGCCTGGCCGGCAGGCGGAACATGCGCGGCTTGTCGTTGCCCGGCTGCGCCTTGGGCGTGACGGTGCCCACCTCGATAAAGCCGAAGCCCATCGCGCCCAGGCCGTCGATGCAGCGGCCGTTCTTGTCCAGGCCGGCGGCCAGACCGATGCGATTGGGGAACTTCAGGCCGGCGACGGTCACCGGATCGGCGACCCGCGCCTGCGCCCAGGTGCACTGGGCGGGCGTGTTCTGGAGTCGGGCGATGCTGCCCAGGGTCAGTTCGTGCGCGTGTTCGGGATCCAGGCCGAACAGGAAGGGACGGGCGAAGCCGTAGGGGATGAGGGCCATGATGGGGCGGCATTGTCTCATCGCGCCCTTGCCGGGCCGGCCGCGCCTAGGCTCCGCGTGCGAACGGTGATGGGGGACTCGCCCTAGCTCCAACGGGCCCGGGCCCGGACGGGCACGCCGCCCGAGCCGGTTTCACGGGGCGTCCGGCGGGTGGTCGGAGCGATCCCAGGGCGGCACGTCCCCCCATCGCTCGACACAGAAATCGATCAGCGCCCGGACCTTGGGACTCGGAAAGCGGCTGGGCAGATAGACCGCGTAGAGCGTGTCCGCCTCGGCCGGCCCGCCCAGCGGCGTCCAGCCCGGGAGCAGGGCGGTGAGGCGGCCGGCGCGCAGGTCGCGGTCGATGGCGTAGGTCGGCAGCACCGCCAGGCCCATGCCGGCGAGCGCGGCCACGCGCAGCGATTCGCTGCTGTTGGCGGTCAGGCCGCTCTCGAAGCGCAGCGCGCCGGAGATCTCGACCTCGGCCTCGCCCCGCTCCGGGTGGCGGAAGCGCCAGCGCTCCGGCGCGTGCAGGTAGCCGAAGCGCAGGCAGCGGTGGTCCGCCAGCTCGGCGACCGAGGTCGGCGTGCCCTGCGCCGCGAGGTAGGCCGGCGATGCGCACAGCACGAAACGGATGTCCGCCAGCTTGCGTGCGACCAGGCCGGGGCTCGGCCGGCCGGTGAGCCGCAGCACCAGATCGAAACCTTCCTCGGCCAGGTCGACGTAGCGGTCGTTGAGCCCCAGCACCACCTGCAACTGCGGATGGCGAGCGCAGAACTCGGTGAGCAGCGCAGTGAATTGCAGGTTGCCGAACGCGGTGGACGTGCTCAGGCGCAGCACGCCGCGGGGCTGCTCGCGCTGGCCGGCGAGCTCGGCATCCAGCGCCTGCGCCTCCTCGAGCAACCGCAGCGCGCGCTCGTACACGCCGCGTCCCTCGGCGGTGGGGCTGATGCTGCGGGTGGTCCGATGCAGCAGCCGGGTGCCCAGCTGCTGCTCCAGTCGCGCGACCTGCTTGCTGACGGCGGACTTGGTCGCGCCCAGCAGCTTGGCCGCCCCCGAGAAGCTGCGCGCGTCGACAACGCGGGCAAAGGCCTGCAGGTCTTCCAGGCGTCCCATGGCGGTCTCCGATTGTTCTCGATCTGGAAACTCTAAAACGAAAGTAGAGCGGATTGTGTCCGAAGCGGCGCGTTTCTAGAGTGCGTCCATTGATCTTCGGAAAGGAACTGGCCATGACGACTGCCACCCACGGCGCTCTGCCGACCCCGTCGACCGCGGGCGCGGATCGGCTCGGCGCGCTGGTCGCGCTGAGCCTGCCGGCGCTCTTCATCCTGCTGTGGAGCACCGGCTACCTCGCCGGCAAGCTGGCGCTGCCGCACGCCGGTCCGTTCACCCTGCTCGCGCTGCGCTTCGGGCTGGCGGCGGTGGTGCTGCTCGGCGTGTCGGCGGCGACCGGCGCGCCGTGGCCGAAGACGCCGCGGGCCTGGATCCACCTCGGCGTGGTCGGGCTGTTGATGCAGGTGCTGCACTTCTCCGGCGTCTACTGCGCGATCGCCTGGAGGCTGCCCACCGGCGTGGCCGCGCTGCTGATCGGCCTGATGCCGCTGGCCACCGCGCTGGGCGCGCACCTGTGGCTGGCCGAGCGCCTGAGCGCGCGCCAGTGGCTGGGCATGTTGGGCGGCCTGGCGGGCGTGGCGCTGGTCATCGCGGATCGCCCCCTGGGCGGTGGCGCCTGGCAGGCCTATGGCGCCGGGTTGCTCGGCCTGGTGGGGCTGGTGGCCGGCACGCTGTACCAGAAGCGCTTTTGCGCCGGCATGGACCTGCGCACCGGCAGCGGCATCCAGATGACGGTCTCGGCGCTCGCGGTGACGGCCCTGGCGCTGTGGCGCGAGCCCGGCGTGGCGGACTGGAGCGCCGAGCTGATCGGCGCGACGCTGTGGCTGGGCCTGGTGAACTCGATCGGCGCCTTCAGCCTGATGTTCGTGATGATCCGGCGCGGCCAGGCGGCGGCGGTGGCGCGGCTGTTCTACCTGATCCCCGGCGTCTCGGCGCTGATGGGCGTGGCGCTGCTGGACGAGCACCTGGGCGCGCTGTCGCTGGCCGGATTCGTCGTCGCGGCCGCGGCGGTGGGGCTGGCGTCGATGAAGCGGGGCGGTTGATGTCCGGGATTGCGCGGCGGCGGATAATCGCCGCTTCCTTTTTCGCGTTTCCGTGTCCGAGAGGGCACGCGCCGCCGCCATGAAGCACCTCGACCATCCGCAGCACGACCGCGAAGTCGGCTCCGCCGATTCCACCCGCGACGCCACCCGCACCGACGACACCCGCATCGACGCGGTCCGCCCGCTGATCTCGCCGGCGCTGCTGCTGGACGAGCTGCCGCTGCCCGAGGCCTCGCTCGAGGTCGTCGAGACGGCGCGGCGCGAGATCAGCGACGTGCTCCACGGCCGGGACGACCGGCTGCTGTGCGTGGTGGGGCCCTGCTCGATCCACGACCACGGCCAGGCGATGGACTACGCCCGCCTGCTCAAGGACCTGCGCGAGGAGCTGAAGCAGGACCTGCTGGTCGTGATGCGGGTCTACTTCGAGAAGCCGCGCACGACGGTGGGCTGGAAGGGCTACATCAACGACCCGCACCTGGACGGCAGCTTCCACATGAACGAGGGTCTGCGTCTGGCCCGCCAGCTGCTGCTGGACGTGACCGCGCTGGGCCTGCCGGCGGGCACCGAGTTCCTGGACCTGCTGTCGCCGCAGTACATCTCGGACCTGATCGCCTGGGGCGCGATCGGCGCGCGCACCACCGAGAGCCAGAGCCACCGCCAGCTGGCGTCGGGTCTGTCCTGCCCGGTGGGCTTCAAGAACGGCACCGACGGCTCGGTGAAGATCGCCGCCGACGCGGTGCTGGCCGCGCGCGCCAGTCACGCCTTCATGGGCATGACCAAGATGGGCCTGGCCGCGATCTTCGAGACCCGCGGCAACGACGACTGCCACCTGATCCTGCGCGGCGGCAAGGCGCCGAACTACGACGCGGCCTCGGTGCAGGCGGCGGCCGAGGTGCTGAAGGCGGCGGGCCTGCGCGAGCAGCTGATGATCGATTTCTCGCACGCCAATTCGTCGAAGAAGTACGAGCGCCAGATCGACGTCGGCCAGGATGTCGGCGCGCAGATCGCCGGTGGCGACGCGCGCATCACCGGCGTGATGATCGAATCGCACCTGCAGCCGGGCCGCCAGGACCTGCTCGCGGGCCAGACCAAGGCGGACCTGCTGCCGGGCGTGTCCATCACCGATGCCTGCCTGGGCTGGAGCCAGACCGAGCCGCTGCTGCGCTCGCTGGCCGCCGCGGTGCGCCAGCGCCGCGACCGCCAAGGCGCGTGAGCGGCGTGCCGAGCCGTGTGGGACACGCTGACGGCGTTGGCGGCCCATCCCTGGGCCTACCCCGCGTTCTCGGTCGTGCACTTGATCGGGCTGGGCGCGCTGTTCGGCGGCCTGCTCGTCTTTGAACTGCGCGCGCTGGGCGCGCGTCGCGAGCTCGATCCCGGCGCGCTGGCGCGACTGGCGATTCCCACGGCGCTGGCGGGCTTCGCGCTGTGCGCCGTCTCTGGCGCAGCCATGTTCGCGACCCAGCCGCAGGAGCTGTGGGTCAATCCGGCGCTGCGGGTGAAGCTCGCGCTGATCGCTGTGGCGGGCCTGAACGCGGCCTGGTTCCACTGGCGCGGCGGCGTGCGGGCGCAGGACCGCCTGGGCCGCTGGCAATGCCTGCTGTCGTTGGGGATTTGGGTCGCTGTCATCATCTGCGGGCGCTGGATCGCCTTCGTCTGACGTCCTTCCCGCCAGCGCGTCCTTCAGGTCCTTCACGCCCTTCAAGGAGGCTTCGATGGAACGTCGTCTGTTGCTGGCCGCGCTCGCGGCCGCGCCCCTGATGCCCGCCGCCGTCCGCGCCCACCATGGGTGGAGCGGCTTCGACCAGGACCGCCCGCTGTACCTGGAGGGCCGCGCGGCCAGGGTGACCTGGCGCAATCCGCATGCGGAGCTGGATCTGGAGGTGCCGGAGCGGCTCGTGCTGCCGGCCGACCTGAAGCAGCGAGTCCTGCCCAAGCAGACGACCGCCGTCGACGGCGAGGCCCTGCTCGCGAAGACGCAGCTGCCGACGCGGCGCGACCGGCGCTGGGAGGTCGAGCTGGCGCCGCTGACGCGGCTGGAGGCCTGGCAGGTCGAAGAGATCAGACCTGGCACCCAGGTGTCGGTGATCGGCTTCGCCGCCCCGGGCGAGCAGGGGGCGGCGGTGCTGCGGGCGGAGTACCTGTTCGTCGACGGGAAGGTGTACGGGCTGCGGTCGTCGCCCGCTTGAGCGGCGGAGATAATCCCCCCTTTCCTCTCCCGCCAGTTTTCCGGCCCTCTACGACGAGCCGTCGCTCGCCCCTCCATGACCCAAGACGAATTGAAGACCCTGGTCGGCCAGGCCGCATTGCAGTACGTGACGCCGGACACGGTGGTGGGCGTGGGCACCGGCTCGACGGTGGACAAGTTCATCGATGCGCTGGCCGCCAGCGGCGTGCGCATCGCCGGCGCGGTGTCCAGCTCGGTGCGCAGCACCGAGCGCATGAAGGCGCTGGCCATTCCGGTGCTGGACGCGTCGGAGGTTGAGTCGCTGCAGGTCTACATCGACGGCGCCGACGAGATCGACCGCCAGGGCCACATGATCAAGGGCGGCGGCGCGGCGCTGACGCGCGAGAAGATCGTGGCCGACCTGGCCCAGACCTTCGTCTGCATCGCCGATGAGAGCAAGCTGGTCGACGTGCTGGGCGCGTTCCCGCTGCCGGTCGAGGTGATCCCGATGGCCGCCGCGCAGATCGCGCGCCGCTTCCGCGCGATGGGCGCCGAGCCGGTGCTGCGCCAGGACTGCGTGACCGACAACAGCTGCCGCATCCTGGACGTCAAGGGCCTGCGGATCACCGATCCCGCCGCCTTCGAGGCCGAAGTCAGCCAATGGCCCGGCGTGGTCACCGTCGGTGTCTTCGCCCGCAACAAGGCGGGCGTGTGCCTGCTGGGCACGGCGCAGGGCGTGAAGACCTTGACCTTCTGATCGACGCCTGACCCGCCAGCCTCCCGGAGCCAGGGAGCCGGCGGCGACGCGGTCGACCTCAGCGCAGGCGGAACACCGAGATCGCGCCGGCCAGCCGCTGCGACTGCTCCTTGAGGCTCTCGGCCGCGGCGGCCGACTCCTCCACCAGCGCCGCGTTCTGCTGTGTCATCTGGTCCAGCTGGCCGATGGCCGCGTTGACCTGCTGGATGCCGTCGCTCTGCTCGCGCGAGGCGGCGCTGATCTCGCCGATGATGTCGGCCACGCGCTGCACGCTGGCGACGATCTCGGTCATCGCGCCGCCGGCGTCCTCGACCAGGCGCGAGCCCGATTCCACGCGCTCGACGCTGGCGCCGATCAGCGTCTTGATCTCCTTGGCGGCCTCGGCGCTGCGCTGCGCGAGCAAGCGCACCTCGCTGGCGACCACCGCGAAGCCGCGGCCCTGCTCACCGGCACGGGCGGCTTCCACGGCCGCGTTCAGGGCCAGGATGTTGGTCTGGAAGGCGATGCCGTCGATGGTGCCGATGATGTCGGCGATGCGGCGCGAGCTCTCGCTGATCTCGCCCATGGTCGCCACCACCTGGCCCATCACCGAGCCGCCGCGCTGCGCGGTCTCCGCGGCCGAGCTCGACAGCTGGTTGGCCGTCATCGCCGAATCCGCGGTCTGGCGCACGGTGCCGGTCAGCTGCGTCATCGAGGCCGCGACCTCCTGCAGGTTGGAGGCGGTCTGCTCGGTGCGCGCGCTCAGGTCGTGGTTGCCGGTGGCGATCTCGGCGCTGGCGGTGCCGATGCTCTCGGCGGAGCCGCGCACGTCGCCGATCAGCTTGAGCAGCTGCGCCTGCATGCCGCCCAGCGAGCCCAGCAGCTTGCCGGTCTCGTCACGGCCGCCGGCCGGCACCGGCCGGGTCAGGTTGAAGTGGGCGATGGCGTCGGCGACCTCGGCCGCGCCCTGCAGCGGGCGGGTGATGGAGCGCGTCAGTGCGACCGCGAACCAGGCGCCCAGGCCCAGCGCGACCAGCGAGAACACCAGCAGCGCCGTGCGCGCGCGGCGGTTGGTCGCGTCGAGCTGCAGGGCGGCCTCGTCCAGCAGGCTGCGCTTGTGCTGCACGATGGCCTGGATCGCTTCCTGGAACCGGCCCGCGGCGGGCTGGAAGTCGCGGTCGAAGATCTCGCGCGCCTTCTCGGCGTCTCCACTCTTCTTGCTGGCGGCCACCGCGTCGCGCGAACTCAGGTAGCCCTTGCGGGCCTCGCTGAGCGTGTCGAACATCCGGCGCTCGTCCGGCGTGACCATGTAGCCGTCGAGCCGCTTCTGCAGCTCGCCCGACTGCCGGGTCGACTCGGCCGAGGTCGCGGCGAAGAACTGGGCGAGGCTGGGGTCGGCGCTGACGGCGATCGCGCTGGTGCGGTTCACGCCGTTGGTGATGTTGCGGTACCAGTCGGAGGCGACGCGCTCGGCGGCCAGGTCCTGGTTGAGCATCACGTCGGTCTCGGCGGCCACGCGGCCCAGTGCCAGGTAGCTCAGGCCCGAGCCGACGAAGGCGATCAGCAGTACCAGGCCCAGCACCACGCCGAGCCGCTGGCCGATCGATCGGCCGGCGACGAGATGAATCATGGATGTCCCCCAAAGATGGCTATGCGTTGATGGACCCGCGCCCTGGCGGGCGCGGGACGCCTTTGACGGCGTTTCCGCTCCATATCGACGCCGGCGCCCGGAACTTGAATGACGGCGGGGACGCGGCCCGGCGAATGGGCCTGCGGTGCGTCATCCGTCACGCCCGGGCGCGGGCTGCCGCCCCGTCCGATCCGAGCCACCGCGCGGTCGTTCCCGCTTGATCCTCCGCAAGAGGGATCTCACTCCCCCGTCGGCTCCCCCAAGGTTGGCAAGTCGACGGCCGCGTCCGGTGGCAGAGTCGTCGCCTGGGACGAGCAGGACTCGTCATCGAAGCTGGAGAAGGCAATGCAAGGAATCGACAGTGGGCTGCGAGGCGATCGCAGCGGTGGCGGGACGGTGGAGCTGGCGATCCAGGTCCAGGCCTTGAAGACGCGGATGGACACGGTGCTGCCTACGCTGGCGACACGGGAACAACTGGCGCAGGAGGTCGGGGCGCTGCGCAGCGAGATGAAGCATGAGATCGGCGCCCTGCGCAGCGAGATGAAGCAGGAGATCGGTGACCTGCGCAGCGAGGTGAAGCAGGAGATCGGCGCGCTTCGCAGCGAGTTGAAGCACGAGGTGGGCACGCTGCGCGCCGAGATCAAGGACTCGATCGGCGGACTGCGCGCGGAAATGCACCAGACAGTGGCGAGTGCCATCAAGTGGGGGTTGGGCATCGGGCTGAGCGCGATCACCGCGGCGGCGGCCTTCGTGACCGTCATGTCGCCGCACTTTTCGTCCTTCTCGCGGGGCCGCGAGGCCGTGGCCGCCGTGGCGGCGGAGCCGGCCGAGTTGCCGACCCGGCCGTGACGCCGTGACCCCTCGACCCGGTCGAGTTGCCGACGCGACCGTGACCAGACGCCAACCCGGCGGTGACCCGCTTCAACCGCTGTTTCAGCCGCTGCTTCTGCGCTGCTTCGCGCCGAAGCGCGCGGGGTCGACGGCCTCGGCCAGACTGGCCTCCATCGGCCACGGCGCGCCGGTGAGCTGCGCGGCGATGAGCTCCGCGCACAGCGTCGCCGAGGTGATGCCGCGCGAGCCCAGCGCGCCCAGCACCATCAGCCCGCGATGCCGCGGCCAGAAGCGCACCTGCTCGGCGCGCTGCACGGGCGCTTGCGCCGGCACGGCGCCGACGATCGGCAGCCGGTCCGGCACCAGGCTGCGCCACCCCACGCGGCCCGCAAGGGGCGGCGGATCGTCATCGCGCGCGTCGATGGCGGGCGAGGGTGGTGTCGGCGCGTCGCTCAAGGCACCGGGCAGCAACTCGGCCAGGCGCGCCAGGTTCTGCGCCTGATCCGCGGCGCGAAGCTGGGGCTCGGGGTCGTTGGCATCGGCGCTGGCGCCGAAGCACATCGTGCCGTCGGGCAGGCTCAAGGCGTAGCCGAGCCCGGCCACCGGCAGGGCAAGCGCGCATGGCGAGCGATCCGCCGGCAGGGTGCTCAACTGCCCGCGCTGCGCGATCCAGGGCCACGCCGGGCCGGCCGACCACTCCGCCATCAGCGCGGCATTGGCGGTGCCGCCGCAGAGCACGACCGCGTCGGCGGTCGCCAGCGTCGCCCCATCCGCCCCCAGCGCGATCCAGCGATCGCTGACGTCGTCGCGCCGCAGGCCCGCCACGACGGCGCTCAGGCGCAGCGAGAAACCGGGACGGCCCGCCGCCTCCGCGAGCCAGGCCGCCGCGAGCGCCGGCGGGGACACCGCGCCACCGCCCGGAAAGTGCCAGGCGGGCCGGCCCAGGGGAAGCTTGGCCAGAGCGGCGGCGGCGTCGGCGTCGAGCGCCTGGATGTATGCCTCCGGCAGGCCGCTGCGCACGAGCAGCTCGCGCATCTCGTCGAGCGCCTGCGGCGCGCGCTGGACCCGCAGCAGTCCCCATTGCAGCCAGGGCAGGGCGGGGGTGATCCGGCGCAGTTCGCGCTCGGTGGCCAGGGCCGCGGCCCGGTTGAAGCGCGCGTGTACCCCATCGTCGGCGTGGATCGTCCCGTGGAAGAGCCCGCCCGGATTGCCGGAGGCCTGGCCGGCCGGCGTGGGACCGGCCTCGAGCACCGTCACCCGCAGGCCCTCCCGCGTCAGCACCCGGGCGCAGGCCGCGCCCGCCAGGCCAGCGCCGACGATCACCACGTCGCGCGGCGCAGGATGCGGCGCGGCGCGGCCGGGTGGCTCCGGCGCGCGGTGGCGCGGCGCGAAGCTCGCGACGGTCGTCGCCCATTTGCCGCCGGTGCCGGGCCGCTTCTCCACCTGGAAACCCGCGGCCATGAGTCCGTCGCGCACCGGCCGCGCCACGCTCCAGGTCGCGGCCGTGGCGTCGGGCGCGGCCAGCCGGCCGGTCTGGCGCAGCACGGCGTCGTCCCACAACTCGGGGTTCTTCGCCGGCGCGAAGCCGTCCAGGAAAAACGCGTCGACCGACGCCACCAGCTCCGGCATCCATTCGCGCGCGTCGCCCAGCGCCAGCATCAGCCGCACCCGGCCGTCCTCGAAGTCGAGCACGTGCAGGTTGGGCGTGAGCGGCGGCCAGGCCTCGATCAGCTGCGCGGCCAGCTCGGGCGCCGGCGAAGCGGCATGGGCGCGCGCCAGGTCCTCGCGGGTCAGCGGGTGCTTCTCCAGGCTGAGGAAGACCAGGCGCTCGCAGCGCGAGGGATCGTCACGCCATGCGGCCCAGGTCGCCAGGAAGTTATTGCCCAGGCCGAAGCCGGTCTCCAGCACGACGAAGCGCGTGCGGCCGGCCCAGCGGCCGGGCAGGCCGTTGCCGGCCAGGAAGACCTGCCGCGCCTGCTCGAAGGCGCCGAAGGGGGCGTGGTAGAGGTCGCCGAACTCCGGCGCATGGGGCACGGCGCCGGAGAAGTCGACGCGGGCGGGGACGATGGGCGCGGTCTTCATGGGGAGTGGCCGCGAGTATGCCCAAGCCGGGCGGGGCGCAGCCGCCGGTGACGGCGGAAAGGAAAACGGCGCCGATGATGGCGCCGTGGTCTGCCGGCTGAAGGCCGATCAGGAGGTCGACTTCGGGCGCGTCAGTGCCGCGCCGGCCGGGCGGTTGCCCTGGCTGCCATGACGGCTGCCCTGGCCCTGGCCTTGACCGTGGCGCTGGCCGCCGGCGTTCTGGCCCGATGAGGCGCGCTGGCCTTGTCCCTGGCCACCCTGGCCGCCTTGGCCGTGACCCTGGCGCTGCTGGCCCTGGCCGCTGCCCGAGCCGCCGCTGCGCTGGCCGCCTTGCGCGCCCTGGGCCGGACGTCCGCCCTGGCCCCCGCCCTGCGGACGACCCTGGCCTTGCGGGCGACCGCCATTGCCACCGCCGCCACGACGGCCACCGCCGCCGCCGGCCGGACGCGGCGACCCCGAGGACTTGCCCACGCCGCCGTTGAGGACCATGCGGCCCATCACGATCGGTTCGGCCTTGGCGTTCGGGTCCGGCTCGAAGCCGGGCACCACCTCGCGCGGGATCTCGCGCTTGATCAGCTTCTGGATGTCGCGCAGGAAACCTTCCTCGTCGACGCACACCAGCGACAGCGCCTCGCCCTGCGCGCCCGCGCGGCCGGTGCGGCCGATGCGGTGCACGTAGTCCTCGGCGACGTTGGGCAGCTCGTAGTTGATGACGTGGGGCAGCTGGTCGATGTCGATGCCGCGCGCGGCGATGTCGGTCGCCACCAGCACCTTCAGGTCGCCGCTCTTGAACTCCGACAGCGCCTTGGTGCGGGCGCCCTGGCTCTTGTTGCCGTGGATGGCCATCGCGGTGATGCCCTGCTTGTCCAGGAACTCGGCCAGGCGGTTGGCGCCATGCTTCATCCGCGTGAACACCAGAACCTGATGCCAGTCGTGCTTGGTGATGAGGTGGGCCAGCAGTTCCTTCTTCTTGTCGCGGTCGACCGGATGGATGCGCTGGGCGATCGTGTCGGCCGTCGCGTTGCGGCGCGCGACTTCGATCAGGCCCGGGTTGTCCAGCAGGCGGTCGGCCAGCGCCTTGATCTCGTCGCTGAAGGTCGCCGAAAACAGCAGGCTCTGCTTCTTGGCCGGCAGCAGCGCCAGCACCTTCTTGATGTCGTGGATGAAGCCCATGTCCAGCATGCGGTCGGCTTCGTCCAGCACCAGGATCTCGACCTTGGACAGGTCCAGCGTGCCTTGCTGCGCGTGGTCCAGCAGGCGGCCCGGCGTCGCCACCAGGATGTCCACGCCCTTGCGCAGCTTGTCGATCTGTGGCTGCATGCCGACGCCGCCGAACATCACCATGCTGGTCAGCGGCAGGTACTTGCCGTAGGTGCGCACGCTTTCCTCGACCTGCGCGGCCAGTTCGCGCGTCGGCGTCAGCACCAGGGCGCGGATGGCGATGCGGCCCTTGGCGTCGCGCACCGGCTTGCCGGCGGACAGGCGCTCGAGCACGGGGAGGGTGAAGCCGGCGGTCTTGCCGGTGCCGGTCTGGGCGCCGGCCATCAGGTCGCCGCCGGTCAGGACGGCGGGAATCGCCTGGCTCTGGATGGGGGTGGGGGTCGAGTAGCCGGCATCGGCGATCGCGCGGAGCAGGGGCTGGGAGAGCCCCAGTGCGTCAAAACTCATAAGCTGCTTTGTTCGTGCCCGGACGGGCTTTGTGTGCAGCACGCCGGCCGGTGAGGCCTGGCGCCAGTCTTCGGCTGCCGTGGGAGAGCGTGAGCTCAGAAATGAAAACCGCGGCAAGACTGAGCCGCGGTGATGGGCGGGATTGTAGCCGAGGGGTGTCCCTCCACCGGGGGAAGGGTCCCGCCCGAAGTGGGAAGGATGCAAGTTCCGCACGGGTTGCTCACGGGATCGACACGGGCCGCGGACAGCTTCGCGCAAGCTCGGTGACAGCCGTCGCTCAGCCGCGCATGTCGGCGCCCGCAGTCGTGTTTCGGCGCGGTAAACCGCGGGTAAAAAGGGCCGCGAGGCCCGTGCTGATCGGCCTTCGGACGGGGTTGCGGCGGCATAGTCTTGCGCCAGTGTTTCCACTTGTCCCCTTGTCCATGAGCGCCTTGTTTCCCGATCCCGCCGCCGGCACCCACTTGCTGCTGCTGGACCCCGACCCGCATGCGCGCCTGCGATTCGCCGGCCTGATGCGGGCCTGGGGCTTTCGCGTCACCGACAGCAGCGAGCCGGCCCTGCTGGACCGCGTGCCGCTGCTGCCGGTGGACCTGGCCCTGATCGATCCGAGCGACGCGCGGGAGGCCGGCTGGGGCGCGCTGACGCGCTTGAGGCAGCGCTCGCGGTTGCCGGTGATCGTGCTGCTGCAGCAGGACAGCACGCTGGAGCGGGTGCTGGCGCTGGAGCGCGGCGCGGATGCGGTGCTGGCCAAGGACGGCGAGCCGCGCGAGTTGCAGGCGCGCATCAAGGCCTTGCTCCGGCCGCGTGAAGGGGATGCGGCGGAGGTGCTGATGTTCGGACGATTCAGGCTCGAGCCGATGACCCGCCGCCTGACCGGGCCGGGGGGCTTCTGCGTGGTGCTGTCGCAGAGCGAATACAAGCTGCTGCGCGCGTTCCTGGAGCGACCGCACAGCGTGCTGCAGCGGCAGGAACTGCTGCATCTGGCGCGCGGCGACGGCGTTACCGCGCTGGAGCGCAGCGTGGACCTGATGGTCTCGCGGCTGCGGCAGAAGCTGCACGACGACCCCAGTTCGCCCTTGATCCGCACCGTGCGGGGGATCGGGTATCTGTTCGATCCGCCGTTGAGGTGAGGATCTCTTACACCCTCTCCCGCGAAGTGGGAGAGGGAGGGGTGAGGGCCAGCGGCGGCGGAAGTGCCAAAGTTTTCCGTTCGCCCGAGGGACCGACGGTCACTTCCCAGCAACCGACGCCCAGCGCAGCTCGAACCAGTTGTCCGGGCGATGGACCACCGTCACGTTGGCGCGTGTCGCCCAAGGAATCATCTGGCGGTGCAGCGGGATCAGGTGCACCTGCGACCGGAACTCCCGCAGCGCGGCCTTGATCAGCTCCTCGCGCTTCTTCGGATCGGCTTCCTCGCTGGACTGCGCGGCCAGCTGGTCGAACTTGTCGTCCGTCCAGTTGCCGAAGTTGTACTGCCCCACCGACTTCTCGCCGCGGTTGCGCATCAGCGGCGTCATCGCGACTTCGGCATCGGTGATGCTGCCGCCCCAGCCATACATGTAGAGGCTGGTGTCCAGCTTCTCCAGCTTGGGGAACATCAGCACGCGCGGCTGCGCATTGACCTTGACCTTCACCTTGAGCTGCGACCACATCGAGGCCAGCGCCAGGCAGATGCGCTCGTCGTTGATGTAGCGGTTGTTGGTGCAGTCGAGCGTGACCTCGAAGCCGTTGGCATAGCCGGCGTCGGCCATCAGCTTGCGCGCCGCCGCCAGGTCGTAGGGCAGCCGGGTCTCGAGCTGCGGGTCGTTGAACGCCCCCAGCGGCGAGGGCGTCAGCCCGCCCGTGGGCAGGCTCAGGCCGTTCATCAGCTTGGTGCGCAGCGTCTGGATGTCCACCGCCTGGTAGAGCGCCTGGCGCACCCGCAGGTCCTTGAACGGGTTCTTGTCGCCCGGCACCTTCCCGTACAACAGCTTGTCGCGCGCCTGATCCATGCCGATGAAGACGATGCGGTTCTCCGGGCCTTCCTGGACCTTCACCTGCGGCGTCTGCTTGAGCTTGGGGATGTCGCGCGGTGAGGGATCCAGCACGAAGTCGATCTCGCCCGAGACCAGCGCCGCCAGCCGCGTCGCATCGTTGGCGATCGGCGTGTAGACGGCGTCCTGCACGTTGCCGTCGAACTGGCCCCACCAGGCCGGATTGCGCTTGAAGGTGGTGCGGATGCCAGGCTCGCGCGCCGTCATCTGGTAGGGGCCGGTGCCGTTCGCATGCGTCGCGGCGTAGGTCTCCTGCTTGTCCTTGAAGTTCTGCGGCTTGACGACGTTGTGCTGCTCGCACCAGCGCTTGCTCATGATGAACAGCGTGTCCAGGTGCTGCAGGAAGATGGGGTTGACCTTGTCGAGTTGGAATTCGACGGTGAAGTCGTCGATCTTGCGCGGCGTGCCCACCGCCTGCGCGTAGACGCTGATCTGCGAGTACGGGTCCTTCGCCCGGTTGATCGAGAACACGACGTCGTCGGCGGTGAACGGCGAGCCGTCGTGGAACTTCACGCCCTGGCGCAGCTTGAGCCGCCACAGCGTCGGCTTGAGCTGGGTCCACTCGGTGGCAAGGCCCGGCACCAGGTTGAGCTGGCGGTCGCGCGAGACCAGCCGCTCGTAGACCTGGCCGTTCATCGCGTTGGTGACGATCTCGTTCTGCGAATGCGGATCGGCCGTCTGCATGTCGCCCTGGCTGGCCCAGCGCAGCGTCTGGGCCTGCGCGCCGCCGGCGATCAGGGCCAGCGCCAGCGGCAGCGCGCCCAGCGCGGCGCGGGCGGCCCGGGCGCTGGCGGCGCGCGGCGCGCGCGGAGGGACGGAGATGGAACGGAACGGCATGGTGGTCATCTCGGTGTGAACGGGAGGGCGGTCGAGTTTAGGGGCATGGGCGGAAGCTGCGACAATGCCGGCCTATTGCCCGGGCGAGCCACCACCGCCCATGCACGCCCCGGCCCCTGGATCGCCCCGCGATCCCCGGCGCCCGAGGGGCCCCAGGTCAACCCACGAAACGCTGAACAACCATCGCCATGGCTCAATACGTCTTTTCGATGAACCGCGTCAACAAGACGGTTCCCCCGAAACGCCACATCCTCAAGGACATCTCGCTGTCCTTCTTCCCGGGCGCCAAGATCGGCGTGCTGGGCCTGAACGGCTCGGGCAAGTCCACGCTGCTGAAGATCATGGCCGGCGTCGACAAGGAGATCGAGGGCGAGGCGATCCCGATGCCCGGCATCAAGATCGGCTACCTGGAGCAGGAGCCCAAGCTCAACCCCGACCAGACCGTGCGTGAAGCGGTCGAGGAAGGTATCGGCGGCGTGCTGGCCGCCAAGAAGCGCCTGGATGAGGTCTACGCCGCCTATGCCGAGCCGGACGCCGACTTCGACGCACTGGCGGCCGAGCAGGGCGAGCTGGAGGCCATCATCGCCGCCGCCGGTTCCGAGAACACCGACCTGCAGCTCGAACTGGCCGCCGACGCGCTGAACCTCCCGCCCTGGGACGCCAACATCGGCGTGCTGTCCGGCGGCGAGAAGCGCCGCGTCGCGCTGTGCCGCCTGCTGCTGTCCAAGCCCGACATGCTGCTGCTGGACGAACCGACCAACCACCTGGACGCCGAATCGGTCGAGTGGCTGGAGCAGTTCCTGCAGCGCTTCCCCGGCACCGTGGTGGCCATCACCCACGATCGCTACTTCCTGGACAACGCCGCCGAGTGGATCCTGGAACTGGACCGCGGCCACGGCATCCCCTGGAAGGGCAACTACTCCGACTGGCTGGATCAGAAGGAACGCCGCCTGGAGCAGGAGCAGAAGTCCGAGGACGCCCGCGCCAAGGCGATGAAGGAAGAACTGAAGTGGGTGCGCTCGAACGCCAAGGGCCGCCAGGCCAAGAGCAAGGCGCGCCTGGCCCGCTTCGAGGAACTGAGCGACGTCGAATACCAGAAGCGCAACGAGACCAACGAAATCTTCATCCCGGTCGCCGAGCGCCTGGGCAATGAGGTGATCGAGTTCGAAGGCGTGACCAAGTCCTTCGGCGACCGCGTGCTGATCGACAACCTGTCGTTCAAGGTCCCGCCGGGCGCGATCGTCGGCATCATCGGCCCCAACGGCGCCGGCAAGTCGACGCTGTTCCGCATGATCCAGGGCGTCGAGCAGCCGGATTCGGGCACGGTCAAGATCGGCAAGACGGCCAAGCTGGCCTTCGTCGACCAGAGCCGCCAGAGCCTGGACGCCAACAAGACGGTGTGGGAAGACGTCTCGGGCGGCCTGGACAACATCGTCGTGGGCAAGTTCGTGATGCCGTCGCGCGCCTACATCGGCCGCTTCAACTTCAAGGGCAACGACCAGCAGAAGATGGTCGGCCAGCTCTCCGGCGGTGAGCGCGGCCGCCTGCATCTGGCCAAGACCCTGGCCCAGGGCGGCAACGTGCTGATGCTGGACGAACCGTCCAACGACCTGGACGTCGAAACCCTGCGCGCGCTGGAGGAGGCGCTGCTGGAGTTCGGCGGCTCGGCGATGGTGATCTCGCACGATCGCTGGTTCCTGGACCGCATCTGCACCCACATCCTGGCCTGCGAGGGCGACTCGCAGTGGTTCTTCTTCGACGGCAACTTCCACGAGTACGAAGCCGACAAGAAGAAGCGTCTGGGCGAGGAAGGCGCGCGTCCCAAGCGCGTGCGTTTCAAGCCGATCACCTGATCGATCTGGCATCCCATCCCCCGATCCGCGCCCTCTGGCACGGATCGCGCCAGGCGCCCGCGAGGCCTCGATTTCAAGAGGCGTCGCGGGCGTTTTTCATTGGGGGCGATTCATTTCACGAATCTTTACGGCGCACCCATGGGCGATTGACGCGCGCCGCCGACCATCTCCTCACCCCCAAACGAATTGGAGATTCCGAGATGGTCAAACGCATTACCCGACCCCTCACGATGCTGGCGCTGGCCGCGAGCCTGGGCCTGGGCGCGCTGGCGGCGCAGGCCCAACCCGCCCCGGGCGACACGCCGCCTCCGCCGCATGCGATGCATCGCGGCCACGACTTCGGTGGCTTCGCGATGCAGGGGCGCCTGCTGAAGGAAGCCGGGGTCACCGACGCCCAGCGCGCCCAGCTCAAGCAGATCTTCGAAGCCGCCCACAACGACCTGAAGGGCCAGCGCGAGACCGGCCGGCAACTGCACGAGCGCATGGAAGCGCTGTTCACCGCGCCGACCGTCGACGCCAACGCGGTCGAGCAACTGCGCCAGCAGATCGCCGCGCAGCACGAGGTCGCCTCCAAGCGCCTCACGCTGGCGATGATCGACGCGTCGCGGGTGCTCACGCCTGAGCAGCGCGCCAAGATCGCCGAGCTCAAGAAGCAGCAGCGCGAGAAGATGAAGCAGCGCATGAAGGATCGCGGCCAGCATCGCAAGGACCGCCAGGGTGCGAATCCGGACAACCCGGTGCCGCAGCCTTTCACCGAACGCTGAACGCGAGAGGCCGGCTATGCTTCAGTCTTTCGATGAGTCCGCGGCGCGCGGCCTGGCCGATCCGGCCCGGTCGGTGGCCGCCTCGCAACGCCCGATGAATCCACGACTGCTCCTGATCGACGACGACGCCCGGCTCACCGCGATGCTGGGCGACTACCTCAGCAGCGCCGGCTTCGATGTGAGCTTCGCCGGCTCGCTGGCGCAAGGTCGCTCGGAGCTGGAGGCCGGCCAGTTCGAGCTGCTGGTGCTGGACCTGATGCTGCCCGACGGCGATGGCCTCGAGTTCTGCCGCCAGCTGCGCGGCGACAAGCGCTGGCGCCGCCTGCCGGTGCTGATGCTGTCGGCCCGCGGCGAGCCGATGGACCGCATCCTGGGCCTGGAGCTTGGTGCCGACGACTACCTGCCCAAGCCTTTCGAGCCCCGCGAGCTGCAGGCCCGGGTGAAGGCGCTGCTGCGCCGCACCGAGCCGCAGGCGATGGGGGACGAGGTGCTGCGCTTCGGGCGGCTGGAGATCGACCTCGCGGCGCGCCAGGTGCGCCTGGACGGCAACGCCTGCGACCTGACCAGCCACCAGTTCGACCTGCTGGTCGTGCTGGCCCAGAGTCCGGGGCGCGTGCTGTCGCGCGACCAGATCATGGATGCGCTCAAGGGCCATCCGCTGGAAGCCTTCGACCGCTCGATCGACGTGCACATCTCCCGCATCCGCTCGGTGATCGAGGACGACCCCAAGAACCCGAGACGGGTGCTGACGGTGCGCGGCGCCGGCTACGTGTTCGCACGCAAGCAGGACGCCGAAGGCCTCGAGTAAGTGAAGGCGCTGTACCTCCGCATCTACGTCACCGTCGTGGTGGTGTTGCTGGCCTTCGCGCTGGGCTCGGCCTGGCTGTTCCAGGGCCGCATCGAGCAGGAGCGCGGCACCTTCGAGCAGGCAGCCTCCGAGCGGCTGGTGGCGCTTGCGGTGCTGGTGCAGCGCGCCTTGCCGCCGTCGACCGCCTCCGTCGACGAACAGGCCGATGCCGTCGAGGACTGGGGCCAGCGCCTGCGCATGGCCCTGGCGCTGGAGGATGCGCGCGGGCGCCGCATCGGCGCCTCGCCGATGTTCGAGCGGCGCGAGGACCTGCCCGGCTCCCGGGTGCAACGCGTGCCGCTGGATGACGGCCGTCACCTGCTGTTCCTGCGCCTGGCGCGGCCGCCCGGCGCGTCCGGCCCGATGGGGCAGGACAAGCTCGAGGCCGAGGCGCGCGCCGCGAGCGGACCCCGCCGCGTCTTCCGCGAGCGTCGCGATCCCTTCGTCGACGGTCCGCCGCCCGAGCTGCGCGATCCCGGGCGCCGGGAAGGCCGGACCGAAATGGACCAGATGCGCCAGCGCATGCTGGACCGGCTCGAGCAGCAGCGCCGCGAGGAAAACGCGGCCTCCTGGGTGCCGGGCTGGGTGCCGCGCCCGAGCGGCGAGGCGCTGGCGGTGTTGCTCGCGGTGCTGTTCTTGGCGGTGGCCGGCGGCGCGTACCCGGTCGTGCGCCGGCTCACGCGGCGGCTCGAATCGCTGAAGTCGGGCGTCGAGCAGTTCGGCTCCGGGGACCTGAGCTTCCGCGTGCAGGACAACGGCAAGGACGAAGTCGCGGCGCTGGCCACCAGCTTCAACCGGGCGGCCGAGCAGATCGAGACGCTGCTGCGGTCCCACAAGAGCCTGCTGGCCAACGCCAGCCACGAGCTGCGCTCGCCGCTGGCGCGGCTGAAGATGGCGTTCTCGATGCTGGACGACGCCTCGCCGGCGCAGCGGGCGCGGCTCGGCCACGAGATCAACACCAACATCGCCGAACTGGATGCGCTGGTCGAGGAAGTGCTGCTCGCCAGCCGCCTGGAGGGCGGCGCGCAGTCGCTGCGGCTCGAGCCGGTGGACCTGCTCGCGATCGCCGCCGAATCGGCCGCGCAGGGCGGCGCCGAGCTGGAGGTCGAGGAGGGCCTGGGCCAGTTGACGCTCCGCGGTGACGATCGCCTGTTGCGTCGCGCGCTGCGCAACCTGCTGGAGAACGCGCGTCGCTATGGCGGCCCGGTGGTCGAGCTGAAGGTGCGTCGCGCCGGCCAGGACCGCATCGAGCTGCAGGTCTGCGACCGCGGCCCGGGTGTGCCCGAGCCGATGCGCGAGCGGATCTTCGAGGCCTTCTTCCGCCTGCCTGGCCATGCCGAGGTGTCCGGCGGCGTGGGCCTGGGGCTGAACCTCGTCAAGCAGATCGCCACCGCCCACCAGGGCACGGTGCGCTGCGACGCCCGGGAGGGCGGCGGCAGCTGCTTCGTGATCACGCTGCCGCTGAACTGAGCGCTCGTGGGGGCTCGTCGCAGGATCTCAGACGATCCACGCAGCCCGCTCCGGGAAGTTCAAGCCTCTCTGACTTCCCGCCGATGCACGAGTGCCAGCAGCAGGCCCAATCCCAGCGCGGCCGCCGCCAACCCGACCGACGCCGCGCTCCAGAACCCACGCGCGCCCTGCATGACGGCCGGCAGTTCGACCTCATGCTCCCCGAAGGCGAGCCAGTAGCCCCCGCCCAGTCCGAGTCCCCAGATCGCGAACGCATAGATCAGCATCGGCGCGGTCGCGATGTGATGCGCGCGCAGCACGAAGGCCGCGACCGTCTGTCCGGCGTCCGACACGTGGAACAGCCACAGCCAGCCCAGCAGCGGCAGCGCCGCGGCGACGATGGCTGCGTCGCTGGTGTAGAGCCCGAGCACCTGCTCCCGCAGCGCGAAGATCACACCGCCCAGCACGAAGGCGATGACCAGCGCGATCTCCAACCCATGCCAGCCGAGCCGCCGCGCGGCCGCGTAGTCGCGGGCCCCCAGCGCCTGGGCCACCAGCGTGCTGCAGGCGTTGGCCTGCGCCAGCGGCAGCATGAACATCATCGCGACCAGGTTCGCGCAGAGCTGATGGCCGGCCACCGGCGTCGTGCCCAACCGCGCGATGAAAATCGCCATGAAGGTGAAGCCGGTGACCTCGATCAGCACCGAGGCGCCCATCGGCACACCGAGCTTGACCAGGCGGACCAGCGTCGCCCGGCGCGGCCGGTGCAGCCCCGTCCCGGCGAACCCGAACGGCGCATAGAACGGATCGCGCTTGAGTACGGCCAGTGCGATCAGCAGCTGGCTCCACATCACGATCGCCGTCGCAATCGCGCAGCCCACCGCCCCTAGCGGCGGCACCTGCAGCGGTCCGACCGAGAAGCCGGCGATCAGCAGCGCGCTGGCCGGGAATTTCAGCAGCAGCCCGCCGATCTGCAGCGCCATCACCGCCTTGGGCCGCGACACCGCCGTGTTGAAGCCGCGATACGCCGTGAACAGCAGCGCGGCCGGCAGCGCGATGCCCAGCATGCGCAGGTAGTCCCGCACCTTGACGGCGATCTCGGGGCTCACCTGCGAAATCGCCAGGAAGGGCTGCGGGAACCAGAGGATCAACTCGCCCACGACCGTCAGCGCGAGCGCCAGCCAGGCGGCCTGATGCAGGCTGTCGCCGGCCTCGGTCATGCGCCTGGCGCCGAACAGCTGCCCCGCCACCGGCGAGATCGCCAGCACCACGCCCATCAGCCCGACGAACACCGAGGTGTAGACCGCCGAGCCCACCGCCAGCGCCGCCAGGTCGATCGCCGAATGCCGCGCCACCAGCAGGGTGTCGATGGTGGAGTAGGCGAGCACCGCCAGCTGGCCGATGAACACGGGCCAGGCCAGCGGCAGGATCTGGCGCAGGCTCTGCAGCCGTCCATCCAGGGCTGCCCGTGCGCCGGCGTTCGCGGCGTGGTCGGCGTCCGCGGTGTCGGTCAAACGGACTCCCCGCTGGCCGTGTCCCGCTCCGGCGCGCCCGGCTCGAGCGGCGTCGCGTCGCCGCGCCGCTCGATGGCCCGCTCCGCATAGCGGTTGAAGCGCCAGGCCGTGCCCTCGAGCGTGATCCGCCGCCAGGTCGCGCGCTTCTCGCCCGGCGTGAACACCGGCCAGTTCTGGACCTCGTCGAAGCTGCGGCCGCAGCCCTTGCAGAGTTCGTCGCCCTGGCTGGTCGAGCAGATCGCGATGCAGGGTGCGTCCGGCGTCGTGTCGTACCAGCGCATCCAGGCGCCGAGCGCCGGGGCGGGCATCGAGTCCTCGTCGCACTCGGTTTCGTGGTGGAAGACCATCAGCGCGTAGACCTCGGCCAGGGCGCGCAGCTCGGGGCCCAGCGACACGCCGTCGCCCGGCGCGCGCTGGCGCCACCAGTTGATGGCGGATTCGATGTCGGTGATGTGGATGCCAGCCATCTCAGCCATCTCAATAGTCGATGCCCATCGCGCCGCGCACCTCGCGCAGCGTCTTGCGCGCCACTGCACGGGCACGTTCCGTGCCGACCTCGACGATCCAGTGCACCTTCTTCGGGTCGGCCAGCAGCTCGTCGGCGCGCTCGCGCCACGGGGCCTGCTCGTCGTGGATCGCCTCGATCAGCGGCTGCTTGCAGTCCAGGCAGCCGATGCCCGCGCTGCGGCAGCCGGACTCCACCCAGGCGCGGGTGTCGCTGTCGGCATAGACCTTGTGCAAGGCCCAGACCGGGCAGCGCTCGGGCTCGCCCGGATCGCCGCGGCGCACCCGCTGCGGGTCGGTCTGCATCGTGCGCACCTTCTCGGCGACGACCTCCGGTGCATCGCGCATCGCGATCGCGTTGCCGTGGGTCTTGCTCATCTTGCGGCCGTCCAGGCCGGGCAGGCGCGAGGTCTCGGTCAGCAGCGCCTGGGGCTCGGGGAACAGCGGCGCCGCCTGCTGGCGATAGAGATGGTTGAAGCGCCGCGCGACCTCGCGCGTCACCTCGACGTGCGGCGCCTGGTCCTCGCCGACCGGCACGAAGGCCGCCTTGTAGATCAGGATGTCCGCCGCCTGCAGCAGCGGATAACCGAGGAAGCCATAGGTGGCCAGCTCGCGGTTCTCCGCCACCAGGTCCTTGTAGCTGGGCATGCGCTCGAGCCAGCTCGACGGGGTGCTCATCGCCAGCAGCGTGAACAGCTCGGCGTGCTCCGGCATGCGGCTCTGGATGAACAGCGTCGCCTGGGCCGGGTCGATGCCGGCGGCCAGCCAGTCCACGACCATGTCGTAGACGCTTTGCTCCAGGCCTTCCCGGTGCTGGTAATGGGTGGTCAGCGCATGCCAGTCGGCGACGAAGAAGAAACAGTCGTAGGCCGCCTGCAGCCGCACCCAGTTCTTCAGGGCGCCGTGGTAATGGCCGAGGTGCAGCGCGCCGGTGGGGCGCATGCCGGAGAGCACGCGCTGGCGCGGGAGGGGAGGCGGATGGTCGGTCATGGCGGCGGGCTGGGCGGTGGCCGCGGCGCGGGACGGTCGCACCGCGAGGCGGGGCGGGCGGCCGTCCGGGCGAGCGGCGGGAGGGCGATTGTAGGGAGGCGCGGCCCGCGCGACGGCCGGTCATGCCCATGCCCTTGGCTACACTGCCGGCCCATGAAGCACATCGTGATCCTGATCTCCGGCCGCGGCTCCAACATGGAGGCCATCGTGCAGGCCTGCGCCGGCGGCGGATGGCCGGCGCGCATCGCCGCGGTGATCAGCAACCGGCCGGACGCCGCCGGGCTGGCGTTCGCGCAGGCGCATGGCGTGCCCACTGCGGTCGTCGACCACAAGGCCTTCGGCAAGGGCGACGCCGCGCGCGTCGCGTTCGACGCCGAGCTGCAGCGCGTCATCGACGGCTTCAGCCCCGACCTGGTCGTGCTGGCCGGCTTCATGCGCATCCTGACGCCGGGCTTCACCGCCCACTACGCGGGGCGCATGCTCAACATCCATCCCTCGCTGCTGCCGGCCTTCCCGGGCCTGCACACGCACCAGCGCGCCATCGAGGCCGGCTGCCGCGTGGCCGGCGCGACGGTCCACTTCGTGACCGCGGAGCTGGACCACGGGCCGATCGTCGCGCAGGCGGTGGTGCCGGTGCTGGACGCTGACGACGAGGCGGCGCTGGCGGCTCGGGTGCTGCGGCTGGAGCACCGCATGTACCCGAGCGCGGTGCGCTGGTTCGTCGAGGGCCAACTGGCCGTCGAGGGCGCCCGCGTGCGCCACGCCGGCGGCGAGTCGCAGATGTTCAGCTGACGCCGGGCCGGCCGGGCGTTCAGCCCAGCATGCCGGCCAGGAAGTTGATCGTCAGCGCCAGCACGACGGTGTTGAACACGAAGGCCTGCACCGCCTGCACCAGCACGAGCCGCCGGATCGGCCGCGAACTCACGACGACGTCCGAGGTCTGCGAGGTCGCCGCCACTGTCGCGGCGAAGTAGAGGAAGTCGATGTAGTCGGGCGCCTCTTCGTCGCCGGGGAACTCCAGCCCGTGCGGCGCCTTGGGCCCGCAATGGAACAGCGAAGCGTAGGCCAGCCCGAACTCGACCGGCAGCAGCAGCCAGGAGCCGGTCAGCGTCGCCGACGCCACCAGCAGGTGCGGCCAGGCTTTCAGCAGGCCCGCTTCCTTGACCTGGGCGAGCTCCAGCGCGATCGCCGCCATGCTCGCGGCACCGCCGAGGATGGCCAGCGCCAGCACCGTCGGCACGCTGTCGGCGACGGCGCGGGCCTGCTCCTCGACGTCTTCGGCGTCGGTGTGGAACATCCGCCAGCCGATCAGCAGCAGGTAGGTCCAGACGCCGGCGCTCCAGCCCAGCAGCAGGCGGGTGTGCCAGGCCAGTTCCATCGGCCAGGAGGCCGCCAGCAGCGCGCCCGTCGCCGCGCCGATCAGCAGGCGCGGGCGGCGCTGAATCTGGTGCAGCAGCGGCATGGCGGGCGAGGGCCTCAGTCGCCGATCCGGGCGAAGCGGGGCACGGCGCGGCCGCCCACCTCGACGCTGCCGAAGAACATCGCGTGGGGGCGGACCCAGAGGCCCGAGTCGCCGTAGAGCGGCCGGTAGAGCACCAGCGGCTCCAGCGTCTCGCTGTGGCGCACGACGCCGTGGACTTCGTACTCGCCGCCCTTGTAATGGCGGTAGCGCCCGGGGGGCGCCTCGGGCAGCGGGGCGAGCGGGTCGCCGGCGCCATGGCTGGAGGGGAGCGCGGTGGGTGCGGCGCTGGGGTGGGGGGAGGGCGGGGCGTCGCTCATGCGGGAAGGCTCGGGGATAATCCGGCGATGCATCCTAATGCCCTTCTTGAACTCTGCGCCGAACTGGTGGACAGCCTGCTGCTGTTCGACAAGCCGGCCGACGCCCTGGTCTCCGACTTCTTCCGCGCCAACAAGGCCCTCGGCCAGCGCGAGCGCCACACCATCGCCGAAACCGCCTACGCCGTGCTGCGCCAGCGCCCGCTGCTGCAGCACCTGGCCCAGTCTGGCCGCGGTCCGATGGCGCGGCGCCTGGCGATCCTCGCCTGGGCCGGCAACGAAGCGTTCCTGCGCGGCGCGCTCAAGGACGAGGAGCAGCAGTGGCTCAAGCAGGTGGGGTCCATCGACCGCGCCAAGCTGCCCGAGAAGCTGCGTCACAACCTGCCCGACTGGCTGGTCGAGCCGCTGAAGGCGCGCCTGGGCGACGAGCAGTTCTGGCAGCTGGCCGACGCCGTCAACACCGCCGCGCCGCTGGACCTGCGCGTGAACCTGCTCAAGGCCAAGCGCGAGGAGGTGCAGGCGGCGCTGAAGGAGAAGGGCTTCAATTCGACGCCGACGCCGTATTCGCCCTGGGGCCTGCGCCTGGACGGCAAGCCCGCGCTGCAGAAGCTGGACGTCTTCACCAGCGGCCAGGTCGAGGTCCAGGACGAGGGCAGCCAGTTGCTGTCGCTGCTGACCGAGGCCAAGCGGGGCGAGATGGTGGTCGACTTCTGCGCCGGCGCCGGCGGCAAGACACTCGCGCTGGGCGCCGCGATGCGCAACACCGGCCGGCTGTATGCGTTCGACGTGTCCGGGCACCGGCTGGACAAGCTCAAGCCGCGGCTGGCGCGCAGCGGGCTGTCCAACGTCTATCCAGTCCAGATCAGCAATGAGCGCGACGACCGGATCAAGCGCCTGGCCGGCAAGATCGACCGGGTGCTGGTCGACGCGCCGTGTTCGGGCCTGGGGACCTTGCGCCGCAATCCCGACCTGAAGTGGCGCCAGTCGCCCGACAGCGTCAAGGAACTGCATGACAAGCAGGTGGCGATCCTGAACAGCGCCGCCCGCCTGCTGAAGCCGGGCGGCCGACTGGTCTATGCGACCTGTTCGCTGCTGGATGCCGAGAACGAGGCGGTCGCGCAGGTCTTCTCCGAAGCCCATCCCGATTTCACGCTGCAGCCGGCCCAGGAGGTTCTGGCCCATGCGCAGGTCGACGCCGAGCAGGCCACGGCGCTGTCCGACAACGGTTACCTGCGCCTGTGGCCGCACCGCCATCACAGCGACGGATTCTTTGCGGCCGTCTGGGAACGCAAGAAGTAAGGCGGGCGGGCCGATTGTGATGCCGTAATTCTTATGACGAACTAATCGCCGGGGCGAACCACGCTGCGAACCGGATCGCTGGCGTTCGAGGCCCTACGAGTTCGTTCGATGGATCACGATGTCAGGCCATTCCAACTCTGGTGCGTCAAAAGCAGGCGGGAAAGCCGGTCTGATTTGGGCGATTTCTAGAGGGCCTCGCCTACAATCGTGGTTTCCTGTGGACAACTGGCTCCTCGCGAGCAGGGTTAGGACCGAATGAACGTATTGATGTCTGTGCACGATGCCGTCCTCAACTGGATGATCGACGGCTTCACCGGCGCCAGCTGGTGGCAGATCGTGGTCTTCACGCTGGTGGTGACGCACATCACCATCGCCGGGGTGACGATCTTCCTGCACCGCGCCCAGGCGCACCGCGCGCTCGACCTGGGGCCGATCCCCTCCCACTTCTTCCGCTTCTGGCTGTGGCTGACCACGGGCATGGTCACCCGCGAGTGGGTGGCGATCCACCGCAAGCATCACGCCAAGTGCGAGACCGAGGAAGACCCCCACAGCCCGGTCACCCGCGGCATCAAGACCGTGATGACCCGAGGCGCGGAGTTGTATCGCGCCGAGGCGAAGAACGAGGAAACCATCAAGAAGTTCAGCCATGGTGTGCCGGACGACTGGATGGAGCGCCATGTCTACAGCGGGCGCTCGGTCTGGGGCGTGTCCCTGATGATGATCATCGACCTGGCGCTGTTCGGTGTGGCCGGTCTGGCGGTCTGGGCCGTCCAGATGGTCTGGATCCCGTTCTGGGCCGCCGGCGTGATCAACGGCGCCGGCCACTACTGGGGTTACCGCAATTTCGAGGCGACCGACGCGTCGACCAATGTCTCCCCGTGGGGCCTGATCATTGGTGGCGAGGAGTTGCACAACAACCACCACACCTATCCGACGTCGGCCAAGTTCTCGGTCAAGCCGTTCGAATTCGACATCGGCTGGGGCTACATCCGCGCGATGGAGATGATCGGTTGGGCGAAGGTCCGCAAGACCGCGCCGCAGATGAAGACGGGCGAGATCAAGGCCGTCGCGGACAAGGACACGCTGGAAGCCATCATCGCCAATCGCTACGAGGTGATGGCGCGTTATGCCCGCGGCCTGCGCGGCGCCTGCAAGGACGAGCTGGCCAAGCTCAAGGCGGCGGGCGAGCAGCACAGTGTCAAGTTCCACCAGTTCAAGCTGGCCAAGCGCTGGCTACATCGTGACGCCGAGAAGATCCCGGCGGTCTTCCAGGCGCAGTTGGATGGGGCTCGCGCCGCCAGCCCGGTGCTGGACAAGCTGGTGACCATGCGCGAGGAACTGCGTCAGCTGTGGACTCGCACGAACGTGTCGGCCGAGCAGCTGGTGCATGACCTCCAGGCGTGGTGCCGCAAGGCCGAGGAAAGCGGTATCGCGGAACTCAAGGCCTTCGCGATGGGGCTGCGCGCAGTGCGCGCCTGATCGACTGGCACGCGTGTCGCCTGCGGTGAGGCCGTCTTGGTGATGGCTGTCACCGGTCGACGGATGAAGGAATGCAAAGGGCGCCCTTACCGGGCGCCTTTTTTCATTGGGGCGCCCATAATTTGTTGGGACCCTCACACAAGGAGACTGACATGATTGCCGCAATCCCGTTCAAGCGCATCGCGCTGGTCAGCCTGATGACCCTGAGTTTTGGGGCGATGGCGTCGGTGGCCCAGGCGCAGGCGGAGGTGAGCTTCATCAAGCCGGAGAATTTTTCGGACATCGGCTTCAACTACGTGGATCGCACCACGGCAATGAAGCAACTGGAGGATCACTTCAAGGCGCTGGCCGCCCGCGAATTGCCGGGCAAGCAACTGAAGATTGAAGTGACCGACATCGACCTGGCCGGGGAATTGGAGCCGGCGGCCCGCGTCGACCGCCTGCGGGTGCTGCGCACTGTCACCATTCCCCGGATGAGCTTCACCTACACGCTCAGCGAGAACGGCAAGGTCCTGAAGTCCGGCAAGGCGGACATCAAGGACATGGACTACCAGAACGCAAGCAACCGCTACTTCGACTCCGAGCCGCTGCGCTATGAGAAGAAGATGATCGACGACTGGATGGCCAGGGATCTGCTGGGCAAGGACCGCTTGGCGCGCGTGACGCCCTGAGCGGCGCGGGACGGCTCAGTTGGGCGGCGCGTCGCCCGCGCTCCAGAATGAAAAAACCCGCCGATTGGCGGGTTTTCTTCAAGGTGAGGGCGGTGCTGTCGCAGCCCTCGCGAGCTGAATCACTTCAGCTTGGTTTCCTTGTACAGCACGTGCTTGCGCGCTTTGGGGTCGAACTTCATGAATTCCAGCTTTTCGGGCGTGGTCTTCTTGTTCTTGTTCGTGGTGTAGAAATGACCGGTGCCGGCAGTGGATTCCAGCTTGATCTTTTCGCGTCCGCCTTTGGATGCCATGGTGTCGCTCCTGGTTCAGTGATTAGGCTTGACCGCGGGCACGCAGGTCGGCCAGCACGGCGTCGATGCCCTTCTTGTCGATCAGACGCAGCGCGGCGTTGCTGATGCGCAGACGGACCCAGCGGTTTTCGCTTTCGACCCAGAAACGGCGGTATTGCAGGTTCGGCAGGAACCGGCGCTTGGTTTTGTTGTTGGCGTGGGAAACGTTGTTCCCGACCATGGGCTTCTTGCCCGTGACTTCGCAGACGCGTGCCATGAGGACACTCCGATACTTGTCATCCGGCGACCGTCCCAATCGTCCCGACCTTGCTGTCGGATCGCGGGCGGCGGCCTCACCTCGCCATAGGGTGGCGGTTTCCCATCTTCCCCGCGTCGAGATCCTTCACAGGTTGTCGGCGCAGGAAAACGGCGAGTGTAGCAGAAACGAGCCGACCCGCGAAAGAGCGGGCCGGCTGGAATGCGGGTGTCGCCTGAATGGCGCGCGGACTCGCGGTGCTCAGCGGGCTTCCTGCTCGAGGAAGCGCTGGGCGTCGAGTGCGGCCATGCAGCCAGTGCCGGCGCTGGTGATGGCCTGGCGGTAGACGTGATCCTGCACGTCGCCGGCGGCGAAGACGCCAGGCACGCTGGTCATCGTGGCGAAACCCTCCAGGCCACTCTTCGTGCGGATGTAGCCGTCCTTCATCTCGATCTGGCCGGCGAAGATCTCGGTGTTGGGCTTGTGGCCGATGGCGATGAAGCAGCCCTGCAGCTTGACGTCGGTGGTCGCGCCGTCCTGCGTGCTCCTGATGCGCACGCCGGTCACGCCGCTGGCGTCGCCCAGTACCTCGTCCAGCGTGTGGAACAGGTGCAGCTCGATCTTGCCGGCCTGGACCTTGTCCATCAGCTTGTCGACCAGGATGGGCTCGGCGCGGAACTTGTCGCGGCGGTGGATCAGGTGGACCTTGCTGGCGATGTTGGACAGGTACAGCGCCTCCTCGACCGCGGTGTTGCCGCCGCCGACCACGCAGACCTCCTGCTCGCGATAGAAGAAGCCGTCGCAGGTCGCGCAGGCGCTGACGCCGCGGCCCATGAAGGACTCCTCGGACGGCAGGCCCAGGTACTGCGCCGAGGCGCCGGTGGCCAGGATCACCGTGTCGGCGGTGTAGACGGCGCTGTCGCCGGTCAGCGTGAAGGGGCGCTTGGAGAAGTCGACGCTGTTGATGTGGTCGAAGACGATCTCGGTCTGGAAGCGCTCGGCATGCTGCTGGAAGCGCTGCATCAGCTCGGGGCCTTGCACGCCCATCACGTCGGCGGGCCAGTTGTCGACCTCGGTGGTCGTCATCAACT
Organism: Mitsuaria sp. BK041; assembly: GCF_014193085.1. Classification (NCBI taxonomy): domain Bacteria; kingdom Pseudomonadati; phylum Pseudomonadota; class Betaproteobacteria; order Burkholderiales; family Sphaerotilaceae; genus Roseateles; species Mitsuaria sp. BK041. Next base: position 1,814,372 of record NZ_JACHYT010000001.1, read on the forward strand.
GGCCCCCTTGCGCCATGCCGGTGACCAGCAGCGGCTTGAGGTTGGCGCGGGCCGCATACAGGGCGGCGGTGTAGCCGGCGGGACCGGAGCCGAGGATCAGCAGTTGGGCGTGTCGGGTGTTTTGGCTCATGACAGGCAATTGGGGATGCGCACAGCGGACGCAAGGGTCGACAGCCTACGGCCGTTACAGCGTTGACCCTATGAACAGCCGTGAACAAATTGGCACAATGCATCCATTCTAGGTGGCGGGTCCCTCTGCCATCCTGACAACCACGATTGACCCTAACCCCCGACAGGAGGCATCCCTTCATGGCCATGTTGTCCAACTTGGATCTGATCCGCAGGGTTCCCTTGTTCTCCCTGCTGACCGCCGACCAGGCCCAGTCCATCGCGGACAGCGTCGTCAAGCGGCGCTTCAAACGCGGCGAGTTGATCGTCGAGCAGGGCACCAAATCCAACGCGCTCTTCATCCTGCTGAACGGTCGGGCCCGCGTCCTGACCGCCGACAGCCGCGGCCGCGAGGTGATCCTCGCGGTGCTTCAGCCCGGCGACTATGTCGGCGAGATGAGCCTCATCGACAACGAGCCGCATTCGGCCACCGTCAGAGCCGAGGTGCAGACCGACATGCTGGTGCTGGGCCGCGCCGATTTCGCGCGTGGCCTGCCCGAGCCGTCGAGCCTGGCCTACGGCATCCTGCGCGGCCTGGTCGCGCGCCTGCGCAACGCGGACCGGCAGATCGAGTCGCTCGCGCTGCTCGACGTCTACGGCCGCGTCGCACGCACGCTGCTGGACATGGCGGAGGAAGAGAAGGGCGTGAAGATCATCCGCGGCAAGGTGTCGCGTCAGGACATGGCCAAGGTCGTCGGCGCGTCGCGCGAGATGGTCAGCCGCGTCATGAAGGACCTCGAGGACAAGGGCGTGATCGAGACGCTCGAGAACGGCTCGGTGGTCATCAAGGAACGCCTGCAGCACGATTGAGGCGTCAACGTTTCTTCACCATGGCATGTGACCCCGCGTCCGGGACGCGGGGCGCTTGCGTCACAATCACGGGATGAGTTTTCCCGGTTCCCTGCTGGGCGGTGGTGACGACGCCGCCACGTCGCCCGAGCGCCCCGCGCCGGCGCGCAAGTCCAAGAAGGCCGCCGCCGCTGCCGCGGTGGCGCCCACGCCGCCCAGCCCGCTGCGCACGCCGCTGTGGCTGCTGGTCGGCGCGCTGGTCTGGTGCCTGGTCTTGCTCGCGATGGTCAGCCATGACCGCGCCGACGCCGCCTTCAGCACCGCCGGCACCGCCGGGCCGACGCACAACCGCGTCGGATCGCTGGGCGCCTGGATCTCCGACCTGATGCTCTTCGGCTTCGGCTACTCCTGCTGGTGGCTGATGCTGGTGTCGCTGCGCGCCTGGCTGAGCGGCCTGGCCCGCCTGCTGCGCGCCGACGGCAGCCCGCTCCCCACGCTGAAGGAACGCCTGCCGGCGATCGGCGGCCTGGCGCTGCTGCTGGCGGCGAGTTGCGCGCTCGAGTGGACGCGCCTGTACGGCTGGGAGTCGCACCTGCCGGGCCATGCCGGCGGCGTCCTGGGTTACCTGCTGGGGCCGGCCAGCATGAAGCTGCTGGGCTTCGCCGGTTCGGGCGTCGTGTGGATCGCCGCGCTGGTGGCCGGCGTGTCGCTGGCGCTGAAATTCTCCTGGCTCAAGCTGTCCGAGCAGATCGGCGCCTCGATCGAACGCCTGATCGAGAAGCGCGAGGTCCGCCGCGAGATCGCCGAGGACAAGCGCGTCGGCAAGGAAGCCAAGCGCGAGCGCGAGGCCATCGTCGAGGTCGAGCGGCTGGTCGAGGAGGAGCACCACATCCCGATCGTCATCGAGCCGCCGGTGGTCGAGGTGCCCAAGTCCACGCGCGTGATCAAGGAGCGCCAGCAGACGCTGTTCACCGATCCGGCCGACGCGAAGCTGCCGCAGGTCGACCTGCTGGATGCGCCGCCGCCGCGCATCGAGACCGTCACGCCCGAGTCGCTGGAGATGACCAGCCGCATGATCGAGAAGAAGTTGAAGGACTTCGGCGTCGAGGTGCGGGTGGTGGCCGCCTCGCCCGGTCCGGTGATCACGCGCTACGAGATCGAACCGGCCACCGGCGTGAAGGGCGCGCAGATCCTGGGCCTGGCCAAGGACCTGGCGCGCTCGCTGAGCCTGGTGTCGATCCGCGTGGTCGAGACCATCCCCGGCAAGAACTACATGGCGCTGGAGTTGCCCAACGCGCGGCGCCAGACGATCCGGCTGTCGGAAATCCTCGGCTCGCAGGTCTATGCCGACGCGGCGTCGCCGCTCACGATGGGCCTGGGCAAGGACATCGTCGGCATGCCGGTCGTGGCCGACCTGGCGAAGATGCCGCACTGCCTGGTTGCCGGCACGACCGGTTCGGGCAAGTCGGTGGGCATCAACGCGATGATCCTGTCGCTGCTCTACAAGGCCGAGGCGCGCGACGTCCGCCTGATCCTGATCGACCCCAAGATGCTGGAAATGAGCGTCTACGAGGGCATCCCCCACCTGCTGGCGCCGGTCGTGACCGACATGAAGCAGGCCGGCAACGCGCTGAACTGGTGCGTCAACGAGATGGAGCGGCGCTACAAGCTCATGTCCAAGATGGGCGTGCGCAACCTGGCCGGCTACAACAAGAAGATCGCCGACGCGGCCGAGCGCGAGGAGAAGATCCCCAACCCGTTCAGCCTGACGCCCGAGGAGCCGGAGCCGCTGGACCGGTTGCCGCACATCGTCGTCGTCATCGACGAACTGGCCGACCTCATGATGGTGGTCGGCAAGAAGATCGAGGAACTGATCGCGCGCCTGGCCCAGAAGGCCCGTGCCGCCGGCATCCACCTGATCCTGGCGACGCAGCGCCCGTCGGTGGACGTGATCACCGGCCTCATCAAGGCCAACATCCCGACCCGCCTGTCCTTCCAGGTCTCGAGCAAGATCGACTCGCGCACCATCCTCGACCAGATGGGCGCCGAAGCGCTGCTGGGCATGGGCGACATGCTCTACATGGCGTCGGGCACCGGGCTGCCGGTGCGGGTGCACGGCGCGTTCGTCAGCGATGACGAGGTGCATCGCGTCGTCGACTACCTGAAGGAGCAGGGCGGCGAGCCGAACTACATCGAGGGCATCCTCGAAGGCGGCGTGCTCGACGGGGACGGCGGCGGCGATGGCCTGCCCGGGCTGGCCGCCGGCGGCGACGGCGAATCCGATCCGATGTACGACCAGGCGGTGGCCGTGGTGCTGCAGCACAAGCGGGCCTCGATCTCGCTGGTGCAACGCCACCTGCGCATCGGCTACAACCGGGCCGCCCGCTTGCTGGAGCAAATGGAGAAATCGGGCCTGGTGTCGTCGATGGCCACCAACGGCAACCGCGACATCATCGTGCCCAAGCGGGAGGAATGAACGGCGCCGGCCACCGCGTTCCTTGCCTCCAGCGCCTCTCGAACCTCCCGCTCCGTTCAAGCATCCACGCCATCGTCGACGAGCCTCCCATGGTCCATCCGCTCCATTCGTTTCAATCGCTCCGTTCCCTGTCGCTCCGCGGCCTTCGCGCGACCCGCGCGGTCGCGGGCGCGGCGCTGCTGGGGGCCGCCGCGCTGGCTCATGCCGACGGCGTGAGCGCGCTGCAGCAGTTCGTGGCCGAGGTGAAGAGTGGCCGTGCCAGCTTCACGCAGACGGTCACCGCACCGGATGGCAAGCGCAAGAAGACCACCACCGGCACCTTCGAGTTCCAGCGGCCGAACCAGTTCCGCTTCGCCTATGCGAAGCCGGCCGAGCAGCTGATCGTGGCCGATGGCAAGGAGGTCTGGATCTACGACCCGGACCTGCAGCAGGCCACGGTGCGGCAGATGGACCAGGCGCTGGGCGCGACGCCGGTGGCGCTGCTCGCCGGGGGCGACCTGTCGCGGGACTTCACGCTGAAGGCGCTGCCGGCGGCCAACGGGCTGGACTGGGTGCAGGCGACGCCGCGGCGCAACGACAGCGGCTTGCAGAGCCTGAAGCTGGGCTTCAAGGGACGCGAGCTGTCGGCGCTGGAGATCGTCGACGGCTTCGGCCAGCAATCGGTGATGCAGTTCAGCGCGGTGGAGCCCAATGCCAAGGTGTCGGCCGAGCGCTTCCGCTTCACCCCGCCGCCGGGTACGGACATCGCGCGCCAACCCTGACCGAGCTTCGAGCCTGCACCGATGAGCAACGCGTCGCTCTTCCCGGACGAGTTCGATCCCGTTCCCAGCGGGCCGCCGGCCATGGCGACGCCGGGCAAGCACGCGCCGCTGCCGGAGCGGCTGCGGCCGCGTCAGCTCGACGAGGTCGTCGGCCAGCGCCACCTGCTGGGGCCCGGCATGCCGCTGCGCGTCGCGCTGGAGAGCGGCCGGCCGCATTCGATGATCCTGTGGGGCCCGCCGGGCGTCGGCAAGACGACGCTGGCGCGGCTGATGGCGCAGTTCTTCGACGCGCAGTTCATCGCGATCTCGGCGGTGCTGGGCGGCGTCAAGGACATCCGCGAGGCGGTCGAGCGCGCGCTGGCCGCAGCCGGGCAGGGGCGGCGCACGATCGTGTTCGTCGACGAGGTCCACCGCTTCAACAAGGCGCAGCAGGATGCCTTCCTGCCGCATGTCGAGTCCGGCCTGTTCAGCTTCATCGGCGCGACGACGGAGAACCCGTCCTTCGAGGTCAATTCGGCGTTGCTCTCGCGCGCGACGGTGCATGTGCTGAAGTCGCTCGACGAGCAGGACATGCGCGAGCTGCTGGCGCGCGGGCGCGAGGCCCTGGGCGCGCCGCCGGTCAGCGAGGCCGCCACCCAGCGCCTGATCGGTTATGCCGACGGCGACGCGCGGCGGCTGCTCAACACGCTGGAGACAGTGGCGCAACTGACGCCGGCGGACACGGCGGAGATCGACGAGGCGCTGCTGGAGCGCACCCTGGGCGAGCAGCTGCGGCGCTACGACAAGGGCGGCGACCAGTTCTACGACGTGATCTCGGCGCTGCACAAGTCGGTGCGCGGCTCCAACCCCGACGCGGCGCTGTACTGGCTGGTGCGCATGCTCGATGGCGGCGTCGACGCGCGCTACATCACGCGCCGCCTGATCCGCATGGCCAGCGAGGACATCGGCAACGCCGACCCGCGCGCGCTGCGGATCTGCCTGGATGCCGCCGAGACCTACGAGCGCCTGGGCTCGCCCGAGGGCGAACTGACGCTGGCGCAGGCGGTCGTGTACCTGGCGATCGCGCCCAAGTCCAACGCCGTCTACAACGCCTACAACCAGGTGCGCGCGCTGATCAAGCAGGACAGTTCGCGGCCGGTGCCGGTGCATCTGCGCAATGCGCCGACGCGGCTCATGAAGGAGCTGGGCTACGGCAAGGCCTACCGCTACGCGCATGACTTCCCCGGCGCCTATGTCGCCGGCGAGCAGTACCTGCCGGACGGCCTCGAGGACCAGCGCTTCTACGAGCCGGTGCCGCGTGGCCTGGAGATCAAGATCGGCGCCCGGATGGACGAGCTGCGACGGCTGGACGCGGAGGCGCTCGGTCAGGAGGGCGAGGCCGCGGCCCGCCGCGGCGAGGGCCGCGAGGACTGAGCATGGGCGCGGCGTGGCGAGCCTCTTTCACGACGCGCCTGGTGCGCGCTGGGCAGGCTGTCGCGCGGATGCGCGGGCGGTGTTTCGGCGCGGTCCTGGGTTTGACCTTGAGCCTTGGCCTGGGCGTGGCCGCGCCGGTCGCGCAGGCGGCGGCCGCCAAGCCGGCGCCGGTGGTGCGTCCGGCGCAGCCGCCCGAGGGGCCGACGCTGGCCCGCATTCGCGAGACCGGCGTCATCGTCCTGGGCTACCGGCCGGCATCGGCGCCGTTCTCCTACCTCGACGCGCAGCTGCGTCCCACCGGCTATTCCGTCGAGCTGTGCGAGCGCGTGATCGCCTCGCTGCGCACGCGGCTGAAGCTGCCTGACCTGGAAGTGCGGCGCGTGGCGGTGGGCTCGGCGACGCGCATGCCGATGGTCAGCAACGGCACGCTGGACATGGAGTGCGGCATCACCACCAACACCGCGGAGCGGGCGCGCAGCCAGGCCTTCTCGGTGACGATCTTCGTGGCCGAGACCAAGCTGATGACGCGCCATGGCGAGAAGGTGCAGAGCCTGTCCGACCTGCGCGGCCGGCCGGTGGTGAGCACCATCGGCACGACCAGCATCCAGCACTTGGCCAAGGTCAACGAGCAACTGGGGCTGGGCATCCGCATCGTCGCGGGGCTGGATGATCCGGACGCTTTCCAGCTGCTGCGCAGCGGCCGCGCCGACGCCTTCATGATGGACGACGTCATCATCCGCAGCCTGCTGGCGCAGCAGGGGTCGGCGGTCTCGCCCGACGACTACGTGATCTCCGACCGGGCGCTCACGGTCGAGCCCTACGCGATCGGGCTGAATCGCGACGATCCGATGTTCAAGACCATGGTCGACGACGTGCTGGTCGGCCTGTACCGCAGCGGCGAGATCCACACGATCTACAGACGCTGGTTCGAGTCCCCGCTGCCGCCCTCCGGCATCAACCTGAAGCTGCCGATGAACGCCGCTTTCCGGCGCGTGGTGGCGCAGCCGACCGACTCGCCCGATCCGGAGCGTTATCGCTGAAGGCGCTGAAGGCCGCGGCAGATACTGCCGGCGCGGCGCGGTCGCTCGCGATCGCGCCCGAGCAGCCTGAGCGGCCGTTCAGCAACTCGACGAAGCGCCGCGCCGCCAAGCCCAGGGGCCGGGTCTGCGTCCACACCACGTCGACGTAAAGCTGCAGCGCGGTGGTGAAGTTGCCGGCGGGAATCTGGACCAGCTCGCCCGAGGCCAGCGCCGCGCGCACGAAACCGGATGGCAACCAGGCCCAGCCCAGCCCGGCCGACACCATGCGCAGCGCCGCGACCGGGCTGTCGGTGCGCCACTGCACCCGCGAGACCGAGATCCGCTTGTCGACGTCGCAGGCATCGCGGCCAGCGACCAGGATCTGGCGCTCGGCGATCAGGTGTTCGTCGCGCAACGCGGAGGCCTCACGCGCAAGCATCGGATGCGAGGCGGCGACGACGGCGACCAGCGTCTCGCGGGCCACTTCCTGGAACTGCTCGGACGGGTCCAGGCCCTGGCGCTCGAACACCAGCGCCAGCTGCGCGCGCCCGGATTTCAGCATCGCCAGCGCGTCCGCCTGCGGCGCGGTCAGCACCTCGATCTCCAGCAACGGGAACTCGGCCGACAAGGTCGTCAGCGCGTCGCTCCACGGCGTCGCCGCGACCAGTTCAGGCGCGACCGCGATCACCAGCGACGGCTCCAGGCCTTGCGTCATGGACAGCGCGTGCCGGTTGAGCTGGCCGAACTGCTCGGCCAGCCGGCGCGCCTGCGGGACCAGCGCGAGCGCCTGAGGCGTGGGGACGGGTTCGCGGCCGGCGCGGTCGAAGAGCGGCAGGTCGAGTTCGGCCTCCAGGTGGGCGATCGTCATGCTCACCGCCGACGGCACCCGGCCCAGCGCACGGGCGGCGGCGGAGAACGAGCCGTGGTCGATCGCGGCGAGGAAGACGCGGAGATTGTCCAGGTCGAAGGCCATGGCGATCCTTGGGAGAGGTTGAGAGGTTGATCTGTCAGCTGGGCTGATGGATGCTGACTTCAACTATCAGGATGGCGAACATACAGTTCGTCCCATCGTGAATCAAGGCCTCGGCGCAGGGGCGGCCAAGCTCAACGCGGAGGCCCTCAACAAGGAGTTCGACATGGTGTGGGGTGTGCTGTTCCTGGCGGGGCTGTTCGAGATCGGATGGGCGGTCGGCCTGAAGTACACGGAGGGCTTCACCCGGCCGTGGCCGACGGTGGGCACCGTGCTGGCGATGGTGACCAGCGTGGTGCTGCTGGGTTGGGCGCTGAAGCACCTGCCGGTCGGCACGGCTTATGCGATCTGGACCGGCATCGGCGCGGTCGGCACCGCGATCGCGGGCATCGTGCTGCTGGGCGAATCCGCCTCGCCGGCCCGGCTGGCCTGCATCGGGCTGATTGCCGTGGGCATCGTCGGGCTCAAGATGGTCTCGTCGCAGTGAGGGCCGGGCCGGCGTCGGCGCCGGCCCGCCAGCGGGAAGCGGGCAGGGCATGGGACTTGCCGTCCACGGTCATCCAGACCGCAGGAGTTCCTCATGCCCGACTTCGACGAACGACGAGACCACGCCTACGACCGCGAGCAGGAGGCCGCCTACTGGCGCGACAACTACGCCAAGCGGCCGTACATCCAGCAAGGCGACACCCATGACGACTTCGGCCCGGCGTATGCCTATGGCGTCGATGCGTTCGCGCGTTATCCCGACCGAGACTTCGATGATTTCGAGGCCGAGCTGCATCGCGACTGGGGCGAGCAGCGCAAAGGGTCGTCGCTCGACTGGGCGCGCGCCAAACCCGCCGTGAAGGATGCGTGGCAGCGCATCAAGGAGGCCTCGAACATGCCGCCGTCCACGCGCTGAGGCGCGCGCCGCTATTTCTTCTCTTCCAGCGAGCGTCGCACGGCCTCCATCGGGTCCTCGGCCTCGGACGCCGGCGCGGAGGCCGGTTCGCCTGGCGCGGAGGCCGCCGACGCCGCTTCCGGCGGCAGTCCGAACAGCGCGTTCGTGTCCGCATTCGGGTCGACGCGTTCCGCCTGCCCGGCATCGATGCCCTGCAGCATCTCGGTGGCCTTGTCCATGTCGACCGCCTCGGCCTTGTCCAGGAAAGCGGTCACCGTCACCGGGAAGAAGATGACGATCGCCACCAGGATCAGCTGCATCACCACCCAGGGGATGGAGCCCAGGTAGATGTCGCTCGACAGCACCCGCCGCGGCAGCGCGCCAGTCTTGAACAGCGAATCCGAGATGCCCCGCAGGTAGAACAGCGCGAAGCCGAAGGGCGGATGCATGAAGCTGGTCTGCATGTTCACGCACAGCATCACGCCGAACCACACCAGGTCGATGCCCATCTTGTCGGCGACCGGGCCCAGCAGCGGCAGGATGATGAAGGCGATCTCGAAGAAGTCCAGGAAGAACGCCAGGAAGAAGATGAACAGGTTCACCACGATCAGGAACCCGATCTGACCGCCTGGCAGGCTGGTCAGCATGTGCTCGATCCACTTGCCGCCTTCCACGCCCTGGAACACCAGCGAGAAGGTGCGCGAGCCGATCAGGATGAACACCACCATCGCGGTGATGCGCATCGTGCCGATCATGGCTTCGCGGACCACCGGCCAGTTCAGGCGCCGGTGCGACGCCGCCAGGATGAAGGCGCCCACCGCGCCCATCGCGCCGGCCTCGGTCGGCGTGCAGATCGCCGTGTTGATGCCGGGAAGGCCGCCCATCGAGCCCAGCACCGCGAAGATCAGCACCGCCGACGGGATGATGCCGCGCAGGCATTTCTTCCACAGCGCCCAGCCGTCCAGCGTGCGCGCTTCCTTGGGCACGCCGGGCACGTGCTCCGGCTTGAGCCGCGACAGCGCGAAGGTGTAGAGCGCGAAGATCAGCACCTGCAGGATCGACGGGCCCCAGGCGCCCTTGTACATGTCACCCACCGGCTTGCCGAGCTGGTCCGCCAGCACCACCAGCACCAGCGAGGGCGGCACCAGCTGCGTGATCGTTCCCGACGCCGCCAGCACCCCGGTCGCGTAGCGCATGTTGTAGCCGTAGCGCATCATCACCGGCAGCGAGATCATCGCCATCGCGATCACCTGACCGGCCACCGTGCCGGTGATCGCCCCCAGGATGAAGCCGACGATGATGACCGAGTAGCCCAGCCCGCCGCGCACCGGGCCGAAGAGCTGGCCCATCGAATCGAGCATGTCCTCGGCCAGCCCGCATTTCTCCAGCAGCGCACCCATCAGGGTGAAGAACGGGATCGCCAGCAGCAGGTCGTTGGACAGGATGCCGAAGACGTTCTGCGGCAGCGCCGTCATGAACTCCGGCGGGAACCAGCCCTGGCTGACCGCGAAGAATCCGCAGGCCAGGCCCAGGGCGGCCAGCGAGAAGGCCACGGGGAAGCCGATCAGCATGATGATGATCAGCCCCGCGAACATCAGCGGGGGGAACTGCTCCATCGTGATCATTGCAGCGGCCTCTCGTAGTGGGTGTCCATCTCGACGAGATGGGCCAGGTAACCCAGGCGCTTGATCACCTCCGAAAGTCCTTGCAGGAACACCAGCCCGAAGCCGACCGGCAAGGTCAGCGCGGCCGGCCAGCGGATCAGTCCGCCGGCGTTGCCCGACACCTCACCGCTGGTGAACAGCTTGTGCAGGTAGCCGCCCAGGCCGAGCGTCGTGATCGTGTCGTCCGGCCGCATGCCGGTCATGAGCTTGCCCAGGAAGAAGTCCCAGGACAGCCAGCCCGCGTAGGCCATCACCGGGATCAGGAAGACGATCAGGCCGAACAGGTCGATGTAGACCTTGCCGTGGCCGCGCCAGCGCGCGTAGAGGATGTCGACCCGCACATGCTCGTTCAGGCGCAGCACCTGCGCCGCGCCGCCCATCACGCAGACGGCGAACAGGTACCACTGGATCTCGAGGAAGGCGTTGGAGCTGATGTCCAGGCCGTAGCGAATCACCGCATTGGCGGCGCTGATCAAGCACGACAGCAGGACGGCCCAGGCGGCAAGCGTGCCGAACCGGTCCGTCAGCCAGTCGATGCCCTTGGCGAAAGCAAGCAGGGCGTTCATCGAGGAATCCAGGTCTCCATGTGAGCCCGCGACGGGGAGGGCTCGTTTCTTGTCGTAGACGCGGACTGTAGCCAGCGAGCGCTGACGGCGACCTGATTTCGTACGCTGTTCCGGGAAAGCCCTGAGGAAAGCTGAAGGGCGAAAAAAGAAGGCCCCGGTCGGGGACCGGGGCCTGCGGCGGCGCTCCGATGGGGCGCGGTGTTCGGGATCCGTCAGGCGTCGAGCTGCATCGCGGAGGCGAAGAGCCGGGTCGAGCGCGCGCCGGAGCGGCAGAACGCCAGCACCGGCTTGGGCGCCTCGTCGAGCAGCGCGCGCATCGCGGCGATCTCCTCCGGCGACTGGTAGCCCCCCTGCACCGGCAGGTGGTGATAGACCAGGCCCGCCGCCTCGGCCGCGACGCGGACCTGCTCGCTGGTGGGCTGGTCCGGGCCGCCCTCGAAATCCGGGCGGTTGTTGATCACCGACTTGAAGCCGGCCGCGGCCAGCGCGGCCATCGTGTCCGGCGTCAGCTGCGGCGCGACGCAGAAATCGGGCGTCAGTTGTTGGACGGTCAGTTCCATGGAGGCTCCTGTCGTTGAATCGGAAGCGGGCCGGGGAGGGAGGGGCTCAGCCCGCCAGTGCGGCCTTCACCGCGGCCGAGACCAGGCCCATGTCGGCCTTGCCCGCGAGCTTGCCCTTCACGGCGCCCATCACCTTGCCCATGTCGGCCGGGCCCTTGGCGCCCAGCTCGGCCACGATCGCGGCGACCTCGGCCTTGATCTCGTCCTCGCTCAGGCGCTGCGGCAGGTAGACCTCCAGCACCTTCAGTTCGGCGGTTTCCTTGTCGGCCAGGTCTTGCCGGCCGGCGGCGGTGAACTGGCTGATCGAGTCCTTGCGCTGCTTGATCAGCTTGTCGACGATGCTCACCAGCATCACGTCGTCCACCGTCACGCGCTCGTCCACTTCCTTCTGCTTCACGGCGGCCAGCAGCAGGCGGATCGTGCCCAGGCGCTCGCTGTCCTTGGCGCGCATCGCCGTCTTCATGTCTTCGGTGATCTGTTCCTTCAGGCTCATGAGGGCTCCTTGCTTCTCTCTCGAAATGCGTTTCGCGGTCTCGCGGGGATCATCGGCCGTCGCGGACCGGTGCGGCGCGGAGACAAAAAAGCCCGCGGCAGCGTCCTGCGCGGGCTTTCTGTGCTGTTCGGGCAGTGGGGAGCGCTCAGCGAGGGTCCCCGGTGCCGAAGCGGTCCGATCCTTCGATCAGTACAGCTTCTTGGGCAGCTGCATGCTGCGCACGCGCTTGTAGTGGCGCTTCACGGCGGCCGCCTTCTTGCGCTTGCGCTCGGCGGTCGGCTTCTCGTAGAACTCGCGGGCGCGCAGCTCGGTGAGCAGGCCCAGCTTCTCGATGGTGCGCTTGAAGCGGCGCAGGGCCACGTCGAACGGCTCGTTTTCTTTGACGCGAATGGTGGTCATGAAATTCCTTCAAATAGCGCTCGGTGTTCGCGAGGAAGGGCTTGCCTTCGAAGCGGAGTATCCGGATTCCACTTCCGAATCGACGCGCAGGGTTTGCCAGCAAAACGCGGATTCTAGCCTCATTTTTGACGGTCCGCCAAATTGAAGCGGGTCGACGTGCCCGGACGCCTGCGAGCGCGATGCGGCGGGCCCCGCGCTCATCACGTCCCGCGCCGACGGCTTCATCCCGGGCGTGACTTTTTCACGCGCTGCCGCCGCGCGCGCTTCGCGTCGGCGCGCTGGGGGAAGTGCATCGCCGTGGTCCTCTCTCGCGGCACGCTAGGATGCCTGACCCCAAGCTTAGGGGGAGAGAGCCCCCGCGATCGTGGTCGGCACTTGCCCGGGCGACCGGCACCCATCTACATTCGATCCACCACCATTCGACCGCCAGGGGAATCCCCGGCCCGGCCCGACCCATGGAATTAAACGCCGCCGCGACGCCCGCGCCCGCCAGCTTCGATGCCTGGCTGGCGTCGTCGGGAACGCCCCAGGCACATGTCGCGGCCGGCCTGCTCGGCCTGCTGGAACCGACCGGCGCCTGCCTGACCGTGAAGTCGATGGCCACCGGTCGCTACGTCTTCGCGAGCCCGGCCATGGGCGAACTGTTCGGCCGGATCGAGGCCGGCATCGTCGGCGCGACCGACGCCGACCTGATGCGCGGCGACGAAGTCCAGGCGATGCGCCGCTCCGAGCAGGCCACGCTGGCCCAGCGCGGCGTCGTGAGTTCCGAGCACCGCCTCGAGATCGGCGGCCGCCGCCGCGAGTTCATGGTCATGCGCTTCCCGCTGGGCCAGGAGCACGTGATGGCCTTGTGGAGCGACAAGACCGAGGAACGCCATCGCGAAACGCATCTGCAGCGCGCGCTGCAGCAGCTCGAGCAGCAGCAGAAGTCGCTCGAGCAGATGCGCCGCGAGCTGCAGCAGGGCAGCGGCCGCGACGAGGTGTCGGGGCTCTACATGCGCGCGCAGTTCGACGACCAGTTGCTGCGCGAGATCGATCTCTCGACGCGCGAGCACCGCGAATTCACGCTGGTGCTGATCGCGCTGGATCCGGTCACGGCCGAGACCGGACTGGGCGAGGAGGCGCGCCAGCGCCTGCTCGAGGGCCTGGGGCGCATGCTGCGCGCCAACACCCGCGCGATGGACGCGGCCTGCCGCATCGGCGACGACCTGTTCGCGGTGCTGCTGTCGGGCGTGGGCCTGGCGACGGCGCATGCGCGCATGGAACAGCTGCGCCGCCAGTGCCATGCGCAGATCGTCGTGCTGCATGGCCAGGACATCGGGCTGTCCTTGTCGATGGGCGTCGCGAGCTTCCCGCATACCGCGTCACGCCAGGAGGAACTGCTGGGCGCCGCCGAGATGGCGGTCAAGGAAGCCCAGCGCCGCGGCGGCAACCAGGTCGTGCTGGCGTCGATCCCGTTCGGCATGGGCTGAGGGGGCCCGCCGCGCCCGCCCCGTCGCCCGCCGCTCAGGCGAGCAGGGCCTGGAGGTGTCGCCACTCCGCCGCCGTGACCGGCGTGATCGACAAGCGGTTGCCCGGCTGCAGCGTGCGCATCTGCGACAACACCGGATCGCGCTTCATCTCCGCCAGGCTCAGCAGCCGCGTCTTGCGCACGAAGCGCACGTCCACATGCGACCAGCGGGGCGCTTCAGGCTTGGACTTCGGGTCGAAGTAGGGGCTGGCCGGATCGAATTGCGTGGCGTCCGGATAGGCGGTGCTGCTGACCTCGGCGAAGCCGGCGATGCCCGGCTCCGGACAGGACGAGTGATAGAACAGCACCCCGTCGCCGATGCGCATCTGATCGCGCATGAAGTTGCGCGCCTGGTAGTTGCGCACGCCGGTCCAGGGCAGCTCGCCGGCGGCCTGCAGGTGATCGATCGAGGCCTCGTCCGGCTCGGACTTCATCAGCCAGTACTGCGGCGCGTCGCCGGTGGGCTGGGAGGGCTGGGCAGTGCTCAAGGTGAAACCCCGCGAGATCGGCGGCGCCGCGGCGCCGGCCGTCGACCATGAAAAAACCGCGCTCTGAGCGGTCAGGCGCGGTTTCGGGAAGAGGTGTCCACGGCGAGCCGTGAGCCGCATTCCTGAACCCTAGGGGTACAGGTGGGCGAGGTCAACATGGCTTCGGGTTCATCTGACGCGAGACGCTCACACCAGCCAGGTAATGTTCCAAGCCCTTGCTCGCGAGAGCATCGGTTCAAGGAAATATAAAACTCACGCGAACGCAGTGGACGGAGCGGATTCTACGCGGCGAGCCGCGGCGATCACAGCAGTTGCCCGTCTTGCACCAGGGCTTCATCGAGCCGCTTCATCAGCGTTTCAAGATCCGGTGCAGGCAGCTGTCCGGCACTCGTACCGCTGTCGCCAGCGCCTGCCTCGGCGGCATCGCCAGCCGCGGGCGAGGCGCCGACTTCGGTCAGCGAATAGGCCAGGTTCAGCGCCGCCAGCACCGCGATGCGCTCACGCGCCTTGATGCGGCCCGCATCGCGGATCGCGCACATTTCCTTGTCGACCCGGGCGACCGCCTTCTGCAGCGCGGCCTCGCCGCCTTCGGGGCAGCCGAGCAGGTAGCTCTGGCCCATGATCGTGACTTCCATTTGCTTCATGCGCCCGTCTTTCGAGAGTCGGTGGCCTCGGATCCGTCGCTGCCGTCGAGGAGATCGGCCGCCTCCACCGGCAGGCGGTCGAGCAGCGCATCGATGCGCCCGCGCGCCGCGGCCAGGCGCGAACGCAGGCTGTCGCGCTCCAGCGTGAGCGCCTGCACCTGCTGCTCGAGCAGTGTGTTCGTGCGCTTCAATTCCTCGTGGCGCACCAGCAGGCGCTCCACGCGGTCGACGAGGTCGGTGATGCTGGACATGGCTTCCCTGACGGATGGACGCGCGGATTGTAGGGGGCCGGGTTCGCTCAACGCGCCGCAGCCATCGGCGCACTGTCACATTGCGCGACGACGGCGCAACGCTCGCACAGCGGCCGTCGCGCCTGGCACACATAGCGCCCATGCAGGATCAGCCAGTGGTGGGCGTCGACGAGGAATTCCTGCGGCACGCGCGCCAGCAGTTGCTGCTCGACCTCCAGCACGTTCTTGCCGGGCGCGAGGCCGGTGCGGTTGCCGACACGGAAGATGTGCGTGTCCACCGCCATCGTCGCTTCGCCGAAGGCGACGTTCAGCACCACGTTGGCCGTCTTGCGGCCGACGCCGGGCAGCGACTCCAGCGCCTCGCGGCTCTGCGGCACCGCGCCGCCATACTGCTCGACCAGGATGCGGCAGGTGGCGTGGAGGTTCTTCGCCTTGGTCTTGTAGAGGCCGATCGTCTTGATGTACTCGGCGAGCCGCTCCTCACCCAGTTCAAGGATCTTTTGCGGCGTGTTGGCCACGACGAACAGACGGCGCGTCGCCTTGTTGACGCCGACGTCGGTCGCCTGGGCCGAGAGCAGCACCGCGGCCAGCAGCTCGAAGACGCTGGCGTATTCGAGTTCGGTTTGCGGGGACGGGTTGGCGGTGCGAAGGATCTCGAAGAACTCGCGGATCTGGGTCTGGTTCATGGCGAGCGGGCTATGCGGGCAGGGCGTGCGAGCGGACGGAGGACGGGGAAGGGCGATGCGGGGCGGCTCAGGCGCCGCGCTTGGCCCGGGCGCGCGCCAGCGCGGCTTCGATGACGGCCCGCTTGCGATCGATCTGGGCCGCGTCGGTGAGCCGGGTTTCCGACTCGAGGTGATCCAGCTTGTGGCGCGCCTTGGCCTCGAGGCGGTCGTCGTGCTCGCGGCGTTCGCGCTCGACGCGGATCTCGTGCCAGCGATAGCGCTCGCGGGCGCGCTCGGCCTGCGCCGGGCTCCAGGCGGACCAGCCGCTGCGCCCCGGCGTCACTTCGGCGAGCGAGATGCAATCCACCGGGCAGACCGGGATGCAGAGTTCGCAACCGGTGCAGTCCGCGTCGATGACGTGATGCATCAGCTTGTTGCTGCCGACGATCGCGTCGACCGGGCAGGCCTTGATGCAGAGCGTGCAGCCGATGCACCAGTCCTCGTCGATGACCGCGAGCCGGCGCGGACCCTCGAGTCCGTGCTCGGGGTTGAGCGGCAGCGCCTCGCGGGCGGTGAGGGCGGCCAGTCGCGCGATGCCCTCGGCGCCGCCGGGCGGGCACTGGTTGATGGCGGCCTCGCCGCGCGCGATCGCATGCGCGTAGGAATGGCAATCGGGATAGCCGCAGCGCGTGCACTGCGTCTGCGGCAAGGCCTGGTTCAGGCCTTCGACGAGCGCGTCGAAGGCAGCGTCCACCACGCCGGCAGACGGGGGGGCGGACGGGTCAGCGGAGGCGGAATCGGACGGGGCGGGGTTCACTCGGTCGGCTTGCGCGGACGGCGCGTCGCCGGTCGGGGCGCGCGCTTGGCCGCGGCGGGCTGGTGCAACGGGGCCGCATCGTACTTGGCAATGAAGTCGCGGATCACCGGGTAGACCTTCTCGCGCCAGCGACGGCCCGAGAAGATGCCGTAGTGACCGGCGCCGATCGCGTCGTAGTGGAACTGGTTCTTCGCGTCGATGCCGCTGCACAGCTCATGCGCGGCCTTGGTCTGGCCGGCGCCGGAGATGTCGTCCAGCTCGCCCTCCACGGTCAGCAGCGCGGTCTGGGTGATGTCCTGCGGACGCACCAGGTCGCCGCCGACATCCCAGGTGCCGTTGACCAGCGCGAAGTCCTGGAACACCGTCTTGATCGTGTCCAGGTAATACTCGGCCGGCATGTCCAGCACGGCGTTGTACTCGTCGTAGAAGCGGCGATGGGACTCGGCGCTGTCGTCGTCGCCGCGCACCAGATCGAGGAAGTAGTCGTAGTGCGAGCTCAGGTGGCGGTCCGGATTCATCGCCACGAAGCCGGTGTGCTGCAGGAAGCCGGGGTAGACCTCGCGGCCGGCGCCCGGGAAGTTGGTCGGCACGCGGTAGATGACGTTGTTCTCGAACCAGCTGTAGCTCTTGTTCATCGCCAGGTTGTTGACCGCGGTCGGACTGCGGCGGGCGTCGATCGGGCCGCCCATCATCGTCATCGAGCGCGGCGTGGTCTCGCCCTTGGAGGCCATCAGCGAGATCGCCGCCAGCACCGGCACCGTCGGCTGGCAGACCGAGATCACGTGGCAGTCCTCGCCGACGTGGCGGATGAAGTCCTGGACGTAGTAGATGTAGTCGTCGAGGTGGAAGGGACCGGCTTCGAGCGGCACCATGCGGGCGTCGGTCCAGTCGGTGATGTAGACCTTGTGGTCCTTGAGCAGCTGCTTGACCGTGTCGCGCAGCAGCGTGCTGTGGTGGCCGGACAGCGGCGCCACGACCAGCACCGTCGGCTGCGCCTTCATCTTGGCCAGCACGGCCGGGTCGTCGGTGTAGCGCTTGAAGCGCAGCAGGCGGCAGAAGGGCTTCTCCAGCGCCACCAGTTCCTGCACCGCGACGTCGATGCCGTCCACCTCGACGCTGGTGATCTCGAATTCCGGCTTCTCATACTCCTTGGCCAGCCGGTGCATGAGATCCAGACCGGCGGACATCCGGTGCGACAGCGGCGTGTGCGCGAACGGCGACAGCGGATGGCTGTAGAGCTTGGCGGTGGCGCTGGCGAACTCGGAGAACGGGCTCAGCAACGCGCGCTGGGTTTCATAAAGCTGGTAGAGCATCTGGCGGACCTCTCGAGGGGGAGTGAGGCGAAAGCTGGCACCCGTTGTGCAACGCAGCAATTCTAGGTCCCGGCCATCGGAAGTGTGTGTCGCCGGCGTGCCGTCGGGGGCCGCGGCAGGGACTTCGAACCGGCGGATTTCGCCATAAATGCGCAGGGCCGGCCCGCTTGCGGCGGTACCGGCCCTGGGTTCGAGCGCCGATCGTGCGATCAGCGCATCGAAGTGTGGCGGCGAGGAAGGGTCAGACCTTCTTGACCGCGGCGATCGCGGCGGCAACCGGCTTGAGGTTCTTGCTGTTGAGCGCCGCCACGCAGATGCGGCCCGAATCGACGCCGTAGACGCCGAACTCCGAGCGCAGGCGCTGCATCTGCTCGGCGGACAGGCCGCTGTAGCTGAACATGCCCTTCTGGCGGGTGACGTAGCTCAGGTCGTCGGTGATGCCGGCGGCCTGGAGCTCGGCGACCAGCGCCTCGCGCATCTGCTTGATGCGCACCCGCATGCCGGCCAGTTCCTCTTCCCATTGGGCGCGCAGCGCGGGCGTGGACAGCACGGTGGCCACGACCTGGGCGCCGTGCGTCGGCGGGTTGGAGTAGTTGGTGCGGATCACGATCTTGAGCTGGCTCAGGACCTTGGTCGCTTCCTCGGCGGAGGCGCAGACCACGCTCAGCGCGCCGACGCGCTCGCCATAGAGCGAGAAGCTCTTGGAGAAGCTGGTCGAGACGAAGAAGTCCAGGCCGGCGGCCAGGAACTGCTGGATCACGGCGCCGTCCTCGGCGATGCCTTCGCCGAAGCCCTGGTAGGCCATGTCGAGGAAGGCGACCAGGCCGCGCGCCTTGACCGCCTCGACGACCTGCGCCCACTGGGCGGGCGTCAGGTCGTAGCCGGTCGGGTTGTGGCAGCAGGCGTGCAGCACGACGACCGTGCCGGCCGGGGCCGCGTTCAGCGCGCCCAGCATGCCGCTGAAGTCGATGCCGCGGTTGGCGGCGTCGTAGTAGGGATAGGTCTCGACCGGGAAGCCGGCGTTGGTGAACAGCGCGCGGTGGTTTTCCCAGGAAGGATCGGAGATCAGCACCTTGGCGCCGGGGTTCAGGCGCTTGAGGAAGTCGGCGCCGATCTTCAGGCCGCCGGTGCCGCCCAGGGCCTGCACGGTGGCGACGCGCTTGGCCTTGAGGACTTCGCTGTCGGCGCCGAAGACCAGGCCCTGCACGGCCGCGTCATAGGCGGCGATGCCGTCGATGGGCAGGTAGCCGCGCGGCTTGGGGGCCGCCTGCATCTGCGCCTCGGCGGCGGCCACGCAGGCCAGCAGCGGGAGCTTGCCGTTGTCGTCGTAATAGACGCCCACGCCCAGATTGACCTTGGCGGGATTCGGATCGGCGTTGAATTGCTCGTTCAGACCCAGGATGGGGTCGCGGGGGGCCATGGCGACGGCGGCGAACAGGGACATGGAGGCTTTCCTGACAGTGCGTTGGCAAGAGCGGGAAGGGCACGACGGGAGAAACCCGTCCGGCTGCGCTACGCTGTCGCGTCCTGACGCCCGAGGCGCCTCCCGCGCGCCCAGCGAAGCCCGCCGATTGTAGGCAGGGAACAAGCGTTGCCCCTGGGAAACCCTGATGAGCCGATCCACCGCCGCCACGCCCTCAACCCCCGCCGCCAAGGGGAAGAAGTCCGCTTCGCCCGAGGCGCAGACGCCCGAGGTGGGTGCGCCGCCGAAGGGCGAATTCGTCTCTTTCGAAGGCTCTCCGTTCCAGCTGTTCCAGCCTTACCCGCCGGCGGGCGACCAACCCACCGCCATCCAGCAGCTGGTGGAAGGCGTCAATGACGGCGAAAGCTTCCAGACGCTGCTGGGCGTGACGGGCTCGGGCAAGACCTTCACCATGGCCAACACGATCGCGCGGCTGGGCCGGCCGGCGATCGTCTTCGCGCCCAACAAGACGCTGGCGGCGCAGCTGTACAGCGAGTTCCGCGAGTTCTTCCCGAAGAACGCGGTCGAGTACTTCGTCAGCTACTACGACTACTACCAGCCCGAGGCCTACGTCCCGCAGCGCGACCTGTTCATCGAGAAGGACAGCGCGATCAACGAGCAGATCGAGCAGCTGCGGCTGTCCTGCACCAAGAGCCTGCTGGAGCGGCGCGACGTGGTGATCGTGGCGTCGGTGTCGGCGATCTACGGCATCGGCAACCCGAGCGACTATCACCAGATGGTGATGACGCTGCGGGTGGGCGACAAGCTCGGCCAGCGCGACATCATCCAGCAGCTGGCGCGCATGCAGTACACGCGTAACGAGATGGAATTCACCCGCGGTCACTTCCGCGTGCGCGGCGACACCATCGACGTCTTCCCGGCGGAGCACTCGGAGCTGGCGCTGCGCATCGAGCTCTTCGACGACGAGGTCGAGGGGCTGACGCTGTTCGATCCGCTGACCGGCCAGATCCGGCAGAAGATCCCGCGCTTCACCGTCTATCCGTCCAGCCATTACGTGACGCCGCGCGACCGCGTGGTGGCCGCGATCGAGACGATCAAGGAGGAGCTGCGCGAGCGCGTGGCCTTCTTCATCAAGGAGGGCAAGCTGGTCGAGGCGCAGCGGCTGGAGCAGCGCACGCGCTTCGACCTGGAGATGCTGCAGGAGGTGGGCCACTGCAAGGGCATCGAGAACTACACGCGCCACCTTTCGCAGGCCGCTCCCGGCGATCCGCCGCCGACGCTGGTCGACTACCTGCCGCCGGACGCGCTGATGTTCCTGGACGAGAGCCACGTGCTGATCGGCCAGTTCAGCGCCATGTACAACGGCGACCGGGCGCGCAAGAGCACGCTGGTCGAGTACGGCTTCAGATTGCCGTCGGCGATGGACAACCGGCCGCTGAAGTTCGAGGAGTACGAGCGCAAAATGCGCCAGGCCATCTTCGTCAGCGCGACGCCGGGCGACTACGAGAAGCGCCAGGCGGGCGCGGTCGTCGAGCAGCTGGTGCGGCCGACGGGGCTGGTGGATCCGGTGGTCGAGGTCAGACCGGCGACGCACCAGGTGGACGACGTGCTGCAGGAGATCCGCGATCGCATCGAGATCAACGAGCGCGTGCTCATCACCACGCTGACCAAGCGCATGGCCGAGCAGCTGACGGAGTACCTCAGCGACAACGGCGTGAAGGTGCGCTACCTGCACTCGGACGTGGACACGGTCGAGCGGGTCGAGATCCTGCGCGACCTGCGGCTGGGGACCTTCGACGTGCTGGTCGGCATCAACCTGCTGCGCGAAGGCTTGGACATTCCGGAAGTCTCGCTGGTGGCGATCCTGGATGCGGACAAGGAAGGCTTCCTGCGCGCCGAGCGCAGCCTGATCCAGACCATCGGCCGGGCGGCGCGCAACGTGAACGGGAAGGCGATCCTCTATG
This sequence comes from Mitsuaria sp. BK041, assembly GCF_014193085.1. Classification (NCBI taxonomy): domain Bacteria; kingdom Pseudomonadati; phylum Pseudomonadota; class Betaproteobacteria; order Burkholderiales; family Sphaerotilaceae; genus Roseateles; species Mitsuaria sp. BK041. The sequence continues at coordinate 1,835,605 of NZ_JACHYT010000001.1, forward strand.
CGGATCGCATCACCGAGTCGATGAAGAAGGCCATCGGCGAGACCGAGCGCCGCCGCGCCAAGCAGATCGCGTTCAACGAGGCCAACGGCATCACGCCGCGCGGCGTGGTCAAGCGTATCCGTGACCTGATCGACGGCGTCTACAGCGACAAGCCGGGCCGCGACGACGCCAAGGTCATCGCCGAGGCCGCCGAGGTCGAGGCGATGAGCGAGAAGGATCTGAGCAAGCGCATCCAGCAGCTGGAGAAGCAGATGCTGGAGCATGCGCGCAACCTCGAGTTCGAGAAGGCGGCGCGGCTGCGCGATCAACTGGCGCAACTCAAGGAGCAGGCCTTCGGCGCGGCGGTGCACGACAACGTCGTGCCGATTTCGGCGGGCAAGGGCAAGTGACCCCGGGGCGCAGCGCGGTGCGGGAGCAGTGCGCTGGCGTCTGATGGGGCGGAAGGGCTTCGATTGACTGCGGGACGGGGAGCGCGGGCTCTCCAGGCAGCAGGGGGCATCCCGTCCGGGAACCCCCAGCAGCCTTCCGGCCCCATAGGCACTCGCTGCCTTCGGGGTGAGCGCTTGTTGTGGGAAGGGCGGCGGGGGCGGTCCTCGACTGCGGGACGGGGAGCGCGGGCTCTCCAGGCAGCAGGGGGCATCCCGTTCGGGAACCCCCAGCAGCCTTCCGGCCCCACCGGCGCTCGCTGACCCCGGGTTGAGCGCTTGTTGTGGGTGGGGCGTGCGCCGTGATGTCGTTCGGTCAGTCTTCGATGACGCGGAAGAAATGCGTGCCGTCGCGGTCCAGTTGCGCGAGGAGACCGTACTCCCAGTCGAGGTAGGCCTGCATCGCGTCGCGCGGATGGTGGGTGCCCTCGTAAGGGCGGCGGTAACGGTCGTCGCGCGGGAAGGCCAGGCGCGGGTTGGCGGATTCGATCGGCAGGCCCGCGTCGTACCAGGCCGTCGTGCCACCCTCCAGCACCAGCAGCTCGCGACCCTCGGCCGCCAGTTCCGCGGCGAGGTCGGCAGCGACGAAGCGCGGCAGCACGCCCAGGTTGCCCGTCAGCACGACGCGGCGCGCCGCGGGAATGACGGTGCGCAGCGCCTCGGCCAGCCGCGCCCGCGGGCTCCACCAGGCGCCGGGGATGTGCCGGACGATGTAGGTGATGCTCGGCGCGACGTCGATGACCACCGTGTCCGGCTGTTCGCGGTCGGCGTCCTCGTCGCGCCAACGGGCCAGCTCGGCCGGCGTCACCGTGGCCACGGTCGGGGAGAGCGGCTGCGGCGGCAGGTCCGGGCCGGTCTCGGTGTGCGCCGCGGGATCCGGCGGCAGCACCGCCACCTCCCAGCCCATCTGCGCCAGCCAGGCCGCCGCCATCGAGGCACGGATGCCGTCGTCGTCGCTCAACACGATGCGCGCGCCGCGCACCGGCACGTGGTGGTCGGTCTCCTGGATCAACTGGCCGCCCGGCGCGTGCCGGAAGCCCGGACGGTGGCCGCGTGCGTATTCGTCGGCGCCGCGGACATCGAAGCGGTAGGTGGAGCGGCGCGGATCGGCCAGCCAGTCGGCGAGCACGCGCGCATCGATGCGCTGCGCGTGCGCGCGGCGGGCCAGTGCCGTGGCGCCCTCGCGCGCCGCGTCCAGGTCGCCGAGCGGCACGTCCTCGTGCGAGCGCCCCTGGCCCTGCGCGAGCGCCAGGCCCGCGAGCGTCCAGCCGATCGTGCCGTTGCGCAGCGCGACGACAGGATTGGGCACGCCGGCGTCGATCAGCGACTGCGCGCCGATCAGGCTGCGGGTGCGGCCGGCGCAGTGGACGACGATGAGGGTCGTCGGGTCCGGCGCGAGGTCGCGGGCGCGTCGCACCAGTTCGCCGCCAGGCACGCTGATCGAGCCGGGCAGGCTCATGCTGCGGTATTCGTCGAAGCGCCGGGCATCGAGCAGGACGAGCCGGTCGCCGCGCGCGAGGCGACGCTGGAGTTCGTCGGCCGGGATCGAGGGGGTGTGGCGCCGGGCCTCGACCAGCTCGCCGAAGGCCTTGCTCGGCACGTTGACGTCGCGGAACAGCTCGAGACCGGCTTCGCGCCAGGCGCCCAGGCCACCGGCGAGCAGCGCGACGTCGGTGTAGCCCAGCGCCTGCAGCTTGCGCGCCGACGCGGCCGCCACGCCTTCCCCGTCGTCATAGACGACGATGGGCACACCGCGCCGCGGCAGGCGCCCCCAGGCGTCGAGCTCCAGCCGCGAGGCGGCGAGGTTGGCGGCCCACAGCGGATGGGCCTCGGCATAGGCCGCTTCCTCGCGCACGTCGAGCAGCGCGATCTCCACCCGCGCGAGCAGCGCGGCGCGGACGTCGGCGACCGTGCGAGTCGGCAGCGGCGCCGGATGGCGGGGCGCCTGAGGCGGGTGCAGGACCGGCGCGGCCGCGGATGCGGGCGACGAGGCGGCCGAAGCGGCCGGAGCGGTTGTGGCGTTGGACGCGGTCGTGGCGATCGTGTCGGTGGGATGCAGGACGGTCATGGCGGCGGGCTCCTGGCGGTCGGGCGGTCGGGCGGGCCGGTCAGGCGGGGCGCCAGACCGGCGATTCCTGGATGGCGACGCGCCGAGGCAGGATCTGCGCGCCGCTGAAGGCGTCGGCGATGCGCTGCTGCTCCGACAGCGACTCGGCGTCGATCGGACGCACCGCATAACTGCGGCGCTCATTGGCGGCGGCGACGATGGCGGGGTCCAGGCCAAGCGCAGGCGCGTGCCAATCGGCCGCGGCGGCGGGGTTCTTCTTGACCCATTCTCCAGCGCGCTGGAGTTCCTCGTAGACGCGCTGCAGCACCTCCGGGTGCCGCTGCGCGAAGGGCGTCGCCGCGAGATAGAAGCGCCGGTAGGCCGCGATGCGGGTGCCGTCGACCAGGATGCGAGCGCCCGATTGGCGTTGCACCGCCGCCAGGAAGGGATCCCACACGACCCAGGCGGCGATGGCGCCGTTCTCGAAGGCGGAGCGGCCGTCGGCGGGTGTGAGGTAGGCGGGCTCGATGTCGCGGATCGACAGGCCGGCCTGGCTCAGCGCCTCGAGCAGCAGGTAATGCGCGCCGGCGCCCTTGGCGAAGCCCACCTTCCTGCCCTTGAGCTGGGCGACGCTGGTGATCGGCGAATCCTTGCGCACGACGATGGCCTGGGCGGTCGGCGAGGGCGTCTCGATGGCGTAGTAGGTGAGCTTGGCGCCAGCGGCCAGCGCGAACGGCGGCACGGCGTCGGCGACGTCCGCGCTGAGGTCCAGCGCGCCGATGTTGAGCGCCTCCAGCAGCGGCAGGCCGGAGGTGAATTCATGCCAGGAGACAGCGACCTGCCGCGGGGCGAGCGCCTGCTCGAGCACCCCGCGCGACTTGAGCAGCAGCGTCAGCGTGCTGGACTTCTGGTAGCCGATGCGCAGGGTCGCGGTTTCGGCCGCGCTGACGGGGGCGGCGGGCAGGGCGACCGCGCCGGTGAGCGCGGCGGCCTGCGCAAGCCAGCGGCGGCGGGTGGATCCGGAAACGGTCGGGGCGGGCGGGACGGTCATGGCGGCGGGCGCGTGGAGCGCAAGGCATCTGAGCGCCGCAGCCTAGGGATCCCGGCCAGGGATCGGAACGAAGCAAAGCGAGGATCGATAGACGCCGGCGTCTTGCCGGCAAGCCTTACCGACCCTTCAAGCCGTGGGCGGCAGGTCCCGCTGGGGCGGAGGCTCGGTCGACGGGCGCGGCGTCGACGGCTCCTCCAGGGCCCACGCCAGCAGGGCGGCGGTTTTCTCGTCGCCTAGGTCGATCAGCTGCAGGCGTGCGGCGCGGACAGTCTCGATTTGCGTGAGGGTCATGGGGGGCTCCCAGGTGTGGAGTCGCGAAGAGGGCAATTGCCGGTCCCGGGTAGGCCCGGCCGCTCACGATCCCGCCGCCGCCTGCTGTCTCAGCCAGACCATGGCCGCCTGCGTGCTGGTCGACGGCGCCCGCTCGCTGCTGACGGCCAGGTGATAGGTGTGACCATCGATCACCGGCCCGAACGGTTGCATCAGATGACCGGCGGCGAGCTCCTCGGCGACCAGCGCCTGGCTCACCAGCGCGATCCCGTGGCCGGCGACCGCCGCCTGGATCGCATGGCCTTCGTCCGAAAAACGCAGCTGCCCGGCCGGTGACCGGCCCGGGACGCCGGCCGCGGCGAACCAGCGCTCCCAGGTCGGGTTCTCCGGCTGCGGCCGTTTCCAATCGAAGCAGATCAGCGGCACGCGCGCCAGGTCCTCGATCGAGCTCACGCCGAGCCGCGGATTGGCGACGGGCGCGAAGTGGTCCGCAAACAGCGGCTCGGTGCTGAGACCGGGATAGGGGCCGCGACCGTAGCGGATCGCGATGTCGACCGCCGTCGAGCGCAGGTCGACCACCTCATCCGACGCCTGCAGCTGCAGGTCGATGCCGGGATGCCGCAGGCGGAAGTCGGACATGCGCGGGACCAGCCACTTCACCGTGAAGGCATTGGTCGCCGAGATCACCACCTGCGGCCGGCGGCGCGGCTGGGTCAGGCGTTCAAGCGCCGACTGGATCGCGTCGAAGCCGTCGCGCAGCACGGGATAGAGCTGGGCGCCGGCTTCGGTCAGGGTCACGCGGCGCACCTGGCGCTCGAAGAGCGCGACGCCGGATTGCTCCTCCAGTCCTCGGATCTGATGGCTGATCGCCGTCGGCGTCACGGCGAGTTCCTCGGCGGCGGCCTTGAAGCTGCCCAGGCGCGCGGCCGCCTCGAAGGCGCGCAGTGCGGACAGCGGAAGTGATCGACGATCCATCGGAGGGTGCTGATGAATGAGCTCTGCTCATCTTACGGCTGACAATTGAACCTTTGTCGCCCGCTAGGTGCTTCCCTATTGTTCACCCCGAGGCCGGCGCTTCGTCGGCCTCGATGAATGAAAGGAATGCAATCATGCTGGAACGCGTCATCACCCATCCCGATCCTTATGAGCCCTACCTGCTGTCGCAAGGCATCAAGGCGGGCGGGCTGCTCTTCATCTCCGGTCAGGCCGGCGCCGGGGAAGACGGCCGCATCGTGGCGGGCGGTTTTCTGGCCCAGGGGCGCCAGGCCTTCGCGAACCTGCGTCGGGCGCTGGAAGCCGGCGGCGCGGGGCTGAAGGACGTCATCAAGGTCACCATCTTCGTGACCGACATGGGCCATTTCGACGATGTGGTGGCCCTGCGGCGCGAGTTCTTCTCGATGCCGTACCCGGCGGACACCATCGCCGAGATCAAGGCGCTCTACGCGCCGGAGGCGATGATCGAGATCGAGGCGATCGCCGAAGTGCCCGGTGCGCAGGGGCGCTGACATGAAGGCGTCCAACCTGTTCGACCCCGTTGACCTGGGGCCGCTGCGGCTTGCGAATCGATGGGCCGTGGCGCCGATGACGCGCGTCAGCGCAACCGCCGACGGCCAGGCGACGCCGCGCATGGCGCGGTATTACGCCGACTTCGCGGCGGGCGGCTTTGGGCTGGTCATCACGGAAGGGGTCTATACCGACCGCGCGTACTCGCAGGGATATCTGTTCCAGCCGGGGCTGGCTGACGACGCACAGCGCGACGCCTGGCGACCGGTGGTGGAGAGCGTCCATGCCGCAGGCGGACGCATCGTGGCGCAACTGATGCACGCGGGTGCGATCTCCCAGGGCAACGCGCACCGGGCCGTGGCGAAGGGGCCTTCGGCGGTGCAGCCGGCGGGCGTCCAGATGTCTTTCTATAGAGGGGAGGGGCCGTATCGCATGCCCGAAGCCATGACGCTCGCGGAGATCACCGCGGCGATCGACGGGTTCGCCGCGGCGGCGGTGCGGGCCAGGGAGGCCGGCTTCGATGGGGTGGAGCTGCACGGCGCCAATGGGTATCTGTTGGACCAGTTCCTCACCGAGCACACCAATCGGCGCGAGGACGGCTATGGCGGCGCCTTGGTTCAGCGGCTGCGGCTGGGCGTCGAGGTGATCGCCGCCGTGCGGGAGGCGGTGGGCGCGGGGTTCCCGGTCGGCTATCGGGTGTCGCAGGGCAAGGTCAACGACTTCGGCCACAAGTGGCGCGGCGCGGAGGCCGACGCGGCGCAGGTGTTCCGGACCTTGTCGGCGGCGCCGATCGACTACCTGCACACGACCGAGTTCGAGGCCTGGCAGCCGGCCTTCGGAGAAGGTGCGAGCCTCGCGGCACTGGCGCGGCGGTACGGGTCGGTGCCGGTGATCGCCAATGGATCGCTGCATGATCCGGCCCGCGCCGCAGGGATGATGGCGCGCGGGGAGGCGGACCTCATCGCCCTGGGACGGGGCGCGCTGAGCCATGCCGACTGGCCGCGGCGGGTTCGGGACGGGCTGCCGCTGGAGGAGTTCGACCGGACGTTGCTTTCGCCGCTCGCCGATCTGGCGAACGCCGACCTCAGACGGGCCCGGACCGCACGGGCCTGAGATCGCTCGCAAGACCCCGCCTGCAGGAAGGGTTATTGGCGCTGTCATTGAGAATCCGGCGGCGCGGGATGCCAAGGCCCGCCCGGGCCGGCCGCCCGGCCGCTGGACATCTGGCCTCTAGCGCAAACCGCCGTTCCGCGCCTGGCCTGGAACGGCCCCCTCGACGCCAGTCGGGGGTAACCCGAGCAAGCTCCTTCTTAATTGAGTAAAATGCTCGGACATTGCAGGGGGAAACCCTGCTTCGTGAGTCGACCCGGCGTCAGCCGAGCCGCCGCCTCCATGTCCTGAAGCCCGACACGGGCGCCAAGGAGAAGTTCGATGCGTCTCACCACCAAAGGTCGTTTTGCCGTCACCGCGATGATCGATCTGGCCCTGCGCGAAAACAGCGGCCCCGTCGCGCTGGCGGCAATCAGCCAACGCCAGCAGATCTCGCTGTCCTACCTGGAGCAGCTGTTCGGCAAGCTCCGCCGCCATCAGCTCGTCGAGTCCACCCGCGGCCCCGGCGGCGGTTATTCGCTCGGCCGCCGTTCCGATGAGATCACCGTCGCCGACATCATCGTCGCCGTCGACGAGCCCATCGACGCCACCGGCTGCGGCGGCAAGGAAAACTGCATGGGCGACGACAACGGCCGCTGCATCACGCACGACCTCTGGACCGCGCTCAACAACAAGATGATCGAGTTCCTGGACTCCGTGACGCTGCGCAAGCTCGTCGACGACCAGCTCGCCAAGGGCGTCACCGTCGAGGAAGCGCCCGTCAAGCGCGCCATCTCCAGCACCCCCGTCGTCAAGCCCATCCGCATCACCGCGCCGAATTCCGTCTTCGCGCTCGGCAATGCAATGAGCAAGTGATCCCGGCCCTCCGCTCCGCTCCGGTCCGCGTCAACCCGATTCAGTAGTCGACAAGAAGAACGTTCCCATGGACATGACCCCGCACTTCCCCATCTACATGGACTACGGCGCCACCACGCCGGTGGACCCGCGCGTCGTCGACGCGATGATCCCGTGGCTGCGCGAGCATTTCGGCAATCCGGCGTCGCGCAGCCATGCCTGGGGGTGGGAAGCGGAAGAAGCCGTGGAGAAGGCCCGTGGCGAGGTCGCCAAGCTGATCAACGCCGATCCGCGCGAGATCGTCTGGACCTCCGGCGCGACCGAGTCCAACAACCTCGCCATCAAGGGCGCGGCCAACTTCTACCAGTCCCGCGGCAGGCACCTGATCACCGTCAAGACCGAGCACAAGGCCGTGCTCGACACGACGCGCGAACTGGAGCGCCAGGGCTTCGAGGTGACCTACCTCGACGTCAAGGAAGACGGCCTGATCGACTTCGACGTGCTCAAGGCGGCGATCCGCCCGGACACGATCCTGATCTCGGTGATGTTCGTGAACAACGAGATCGGCGTGATCCAGGACATCCCCGCCATCGGCGCGCTGTGCCGCGAGAAGGGCATCATCTTCCACGTCGACGCCGCGCAGGCCACCGGCAAGGTCGAGATCGACCTGGCGACGCTGCCCGTCGACCTGATGAGCCTGGCCTCGCACAAGAGCTACGGTCCCAAGGGCATCGGCGCGCTGTACGTGCGCCGCAAGCCGCGCGTGCGTCTGGAAGCGCAGATGCACGGCGGCGGCCACGAGCGTGGCTTGCGCTCGGGCACGCTCCCCACGCACCAGATCGTCGGCATGGGCGAGGCCTTCCGCATCGCCCGCGAGGAGATGGCCACCGAGCTGCCCCGCATCAAGGCGCTGCAGCAGCGCCTGCTGGATGGCCTGAAGGACATCGAGCAGGTCTTCATCAACGGCGACCTCGAGCGCCGCGTGCCCCACAACGTCAACGCCTCGTTCAACTACGTCGAGGGCGAGTCGCTGATCATGGGCATCAAGGGCATCGCCGTGTCCTCGGGCTCGGCCTGCACGTCCGCCAGCCTGGAGCCCAGCTACGTGCTGCGCGCGCTGGGCCGCAGCGACGAGCTGGCGCATTCCTCGCTGCGCATGACGATCGGCCGCTTCACGACCGAGGAAGAGATCGATTACGCCGTCTCGCTGCTGAAGGACCGCGTCGCCAAGCTGCGCGAGCTGTCCCCGCTGTGGGACATGTACAAGGAAGGCATCGATCTGAGCACCATCCAGTGGGCCGCTCATTGATCTGATCCGCAGGACACCCGAACAACGACGTTGGAGAACAGTCATGGCATACAGCGACAAGGTCATCGACCACTATGAGAACCCCCGCAACGTGGGCGGTTTCGACAAGGGCGACGAATCGGTGGGCACCGGCATGGTCGGCGCGCCGGCCTGCGGCGACGTGATGAAGCTGCAGATCAAGGTGAACCCGGCCACCGGCCTGATCGAGGACGCCAAGTTCAAGACCTACGGCTGCGGCTCCGCGATCGCGTCGAGCTCGCTGGTCACCGAGTGGGTCAAGGGCAAGACGCTGGACGAGGCGCTGTCCATCAAGAACAACCAGATCGCGGAAGAACTGGCGCTGCCGCCGGTGAAGATCCACTGCTCGATCCTGGCCGAGGACGCCATCAAGGCCGCCGTGGACGACTACCGCGCCAAGCACGGCCAGACCGCCGACGCCGCGACCGCCACCGCCTGAGGTCCGCGCGATGTCCGTCACCCTGACCGAAGCCGCCGCCCGGCACGTCACGCGCTACATCGCCAAGCGCGGGCGGGGCGTCGGCGTGCGCCTGGGCGTCAAGACCACCGGCTGCTCCGGCCTGGCCTACAAGCTGGAGTACGCCGATGAAGTGGCCCCCGAGGACGTCGTCTTCGAGGGCCATGGCGTCAAGGTGCTGATCGACCCGAAGAGCCTGCCCTACCTGGACGGCACCGAGCTGGACTTCGTCCGCGAGGGCCTGAACGAGGGCTTCAAGTTCCGCAACCCGCGTGAGAAGGACCGCTGCGGCTGCGGCGAATCCTTCCGCGTCTGACTGTCGGCCCCCGGACGGGCGTGTACGCCCGTCCCGCCCCCCGAGGGGGCAGCAAGACATCTTGGGGCGGCCCGGCGATGTCTTCCGCGCGCTGACGGTCACCGCTTCATCGGCGCGGCAGCTCGGCCGCGCTTTTTTCATTGACATCGTGAAACTCGACGACGACGACTTCACCCTGTTCGGCCTGCCGCAGCGCTTCGCGCAGGACGGCGCCGAGATCGCGCAGCGCTGGAAGGCGCTGGCGGCGAAGGTGCATCCGGACCGCTTCGCCGCCGACGGCGCCGCCTCGCAGCGCCTGGCGATGCAGTGGTCGCTGCGCGTCAACGAGGCGCATCAGCGCCTGCGCGATCCGCTCAAGCGCGCGTCCTATCTCTGCGAGCTGCGTGGCGCGCCGATCCAGGCCAACGAGAACACCCGCATGCCGGCCGCCTTCCTGATGGAACAGATGGAATGGCGCGAGTCGCTGGACGAGGCCAAGACGCCCGACGCGATCCTGGCCATCGACCAGCAGGTCGCCGGCCGCGAGCGCGCGCTGCTGGCCCAGGCCGGCCGCCAGCTCGACGACGAGGGCGACGCCGCGGCCGCCGCCGAATCGGTGCGCGCGCTGATGTTCCTGACGCGCTTCCGCGCCGACATCGACCAGCGCCTGGAGGCGCTCGAGCATTCCTGAGGCCCGCGCGCGCATCGCCGCCCGCCGCCTCGACTTCCGAAGAACAAGACACGACACCATGGCCCTGCTGCAAATCTCCGAACCCGGCGCGTCGCCCGATCCCCATCAGCGGCGCATCGCCGTGGGCATCGACCTGGGCACGACGCACTCGCTGGTGGCGGCGATGCGCCACGGCGTCGCCGAGTGCCTGCCCGACGATCAGGGCCGCGTGATCCTGCCGTCGGCGGTGCGCGTGATGCCCGAGGGCCGCCGCCAGTTCGGCTACGACGCGCTGGCCGCGCAGGCCGAGGACCCGGAGAACACCATCGTCTCGGTCAAGCGCTTCATGGGGCGCCGCGTCGAGGACATCGCCAACCGCGACAAGCTGCCGTATCGCTTCGAGGACACGCCGGGCATGCTGAGCCTGGCCACGCGCGAGGGCCTGAAGTCGCCGGTCGAAATCAGCGCCGAGATCCTGGCCACGCTGCGCCAGCGCGCCGAGGACACCTTCAACGACGACCTGTTCGGCGCCGTCATCACCGTGCCCGCCTACTTCGACGACGCGCAGCGCCAGGCCACGAAGGACGCGGCGCAGCTCGCGGGCCTGAACGTGCTGCGCCTGATCAACGAGCCCACCGCCGCCGCGATCGCCTACGGGCTGGACAACGGTAGCGAGGGGCTCTACGCCGTCTACGACCTGGGCGGCGGCACCTTCGACATCTCGCTGCTGCGCCTGACGAAAGGCGTGTTCGAGGTGGTGGCGACCGGCGGCGACGCGCAACTGGGCGGCGACGACTTCGACCGCCTGCTGGCGGACTGGGCGCTGGCGCAGGCCGGCCTGAGCGTCACCAGCGCCGCCGACAAGCGCCGCGTGCTGGTCGCCGCGCGCCAGGCCAAGGAGGCGCTGACCGATGCCGAACGCGTCACGCTGAGCGCCGCGCTCGATGCCGGCGCGCTGAGCGTCGAGGTGTCGCGCGCCCTGTTCGACGAACTGGCCCTGCCGCTGGTCAACAAGACGCTGCTGGCGGTGCGTCGCGTGCTGCGCGACGCCAAGGTCGGCGCCGACGAGGTGCAGGGCACGGTGATGGTCGGCGGCTCGACGCGCATGCCCATCGTGCGCCGCGTCGTGAGCGAGCTCTTCGGCCGCGAGGTGCTGACCAACCTGAATCCCGACGAGGTCGTCGCGCTCGGCGCGGCGGTCCAGGCCAATCAGCTCGCGGGCAACAGCGCCGACGGCGAGATCCTGCTGCTGGACGTGATCCCGCTGTCGCTGGGCCTGGAGACGATGGGCGGGCTGGTCGAGCGCATCATCGAGCGCAACGCCACCATCCCGGTCGCCAAGGCTCAGGACTTCACCACCTTCAAGGACGGCCAGACCGCGCTCGCCGTGCACGTGCTGCAGGGCGAGCGCGAACTGGTGAGCGAGTGCCGCTCGCTGGCGCGCTTCGAGCTGCGCGGCATCCCGCCGATGGCCGCGGGCGCCGCCCGCATCCGCGTGAGCTTCCAGGTCGATGCCGACGGTCTGCTGAGCGTGTCCGCTCGCGAGCTGGGCTCGGGCGTCGAGGCGGCGGTGCAGGTCAAGCCGAGCTACGGCCTGGCCGACGAGCAGATCGCCACGATGCTGCGCGAGGGCTTCGCCAGCGCCGAATCCGACATGGCCGCCCGCAAGCTGCGCGAGGCGCGCGTCGAGGCCGAGCGCATGATCCTCGCGACCCAGTCCGCGCTGCGTGCCGATGGCGACCTGCTCAGCGAGGCCGAGCGCGCCGAGATCGCCGCGCTGCAGTCGGACCTGCTCGCCAAGGCGCAGGTCGACGACGCGGCCGCGAACGCCGATGCCATCGATGCCGCCGTCCAGGCGCTGGCCAAGGGCACCGAGGCCTTCGCCGCCGCGCGCATGAACCGCGGCATCCAGCAGGCCCTGACCGGCCGCAGCATCGATCAGGTCTGAGCGCGAGCCGACACCGCCAGCTTCAAGGACATCCCATGCCCGTCATCAAGATCCTTCCCCATCCCGAATACGCGCCCGAGGGCAAGACCATCGAGGCGCCGTCCGGGACGACGATCTGCGAGGCGCTGCTCGACAACCACGTCGAGATCGAGCACGCCTGCGACCAGGTCTGCGCCTGCACCACCTGCCACGTGATCGTGCGCGAGGGCTTCGCCTCGCTGTCCGAGATGGAGGAGAACGAGGAGGACATGCTGGACCGCGCCTGGGGTCTGGAGCCCAACTCGCGCCTGTCCTGCCAGGCCATCCTGTCCAACACCGACGTGACGGTCGAGATCCCCAAGTACTCGATCAACCACGCCAAAGAGAACCATTGAGCGGCGGCTGAGTCCATGCGTGTCCTCGGCATCGAATCCTCCTGCGACGAAACCGGCGTGGCGCTGGTGGACGCCTCGGGCGACGGCGTGCCCGCGCTGCTGGCGCATGCGCTGCACAGCCAGATCTCGATGCACCAGGCCTATGGCGGCGTGGTGCCGGAGTTGGCCTCGCGCGACCACATCCGCCGCGTGCTGCCGCTGACCCGCGAGGTGCTGGCCAGCGCCGGCCTGTCGCTGGCGGACATCGACGTCGTCGCCTACACCCAGGGGCCCGGCCTGGCCGGCGCGCTGCTGGTGGGCGCGGGCGTGGCGGCCTCGCTGGGCGCCGCGCTCGATCGGCCGGTGATGGGCGTCCATCACCTCGAGGGCCACCTGCTGTCGCCGTTCCTGTCCGAGGATCCGCCGGAGTTCCCCTTCGTCGCGCTGCTCGTCTCGGGCGGCCACACGCAGCTGATGCGGGTCGACGACGTCGGCAGCTACGAGCTGCTCGGCGAAACCATCGACGACGCCGCGGGCGAGGCCTTCGACAAGTCGGCCAAGCTGCTCGGCCTGCCGTATCCCGGCGGCCCGCATCTGTCGAAGCTGGCGGAGCAGGGCGATCCCGAGGCCTTCGCGCTGCCGCGGCCGCTGCTGCACAGCGGCAAGCCCGATTTCAGCTTCGCGGGCCTCAAGACGGCGGTGCTGACGCAGGTGCGCAAGCTCGAGGCGCAGCCCGGCGGCATCACCGAGGCGCAGCGTGCCGACTTGGCCGCGTCGACGCAGGCCGCGATCGTCGAGGTGCTGGTGAAGAAGGCGCTGCTCGCGCTCAAGGACACCGGGCTGAAGCGGCTGGTCGTGGCCGGCGGTGTCGGCGCCAACAAGCGGCTGCGCGAGCAGTTGAACGCGGTCTGCGACAAGCGCCGCGTGCGCGTGCACTATCCCGAGTTGCACCTGTGCACCGACAACGGCGCGATGATCGCGCTCGCCGCCGCGCTGCGCCTGCAGCGCGATATGGCGGCGCTCACGCGCGGCGGCGGCTTCGAGGTCCGCCCGCGCTGGGACCTGTCGCAACTGAACGGCCCGGCCGCGCTGTGAGGCGCCTGGCGAGGCGGGCGGCGCTGTTGCTGGGCGCCGTGATGGCCGTTGGCATCGCGAGCGCCGCGGGAGCGACCCGCGTGACGACGGGGCCGAGCGCTTCGTCCTCGGTCTCGTCCCCGTCTCTATCTCCGTCTTCCGGGTCCGCTGGGTCTTCCGTGTCGTCGCTCCCGAAGGGCGAGCCGGCGGCGCCCATCCGGCTCGCGCTGATCGAGGGCCTGTCCGGTCCGCTGGGCAATGGCGGCGAAGCGGTGTTCCGCAACCTGGTCTGGGCCACCGAGCGTGTCAACGCGCGCGGCGGCGTGCGGCTGCCTGGCGGCGCTCGGCGACTGGAGCTGGTGCGATTCGACAGCAAGGGCTCGGTCGAGGAGTCGCTGTCCATGCTGCGCGCCGCGACCGACCAGGGCATCCCGGTCGTGCTGCAGGGCAACAGCTCGGCGGTCGCCGGTGCGCTGATCGCGGCGCTGGAGAAGCACAACGCGCGCGAGCCGACGCGCCGCGCGCTGTTCCTGAACTACGCCGCCGTCGATCCCGCGTTGACCGGCGCGCAGTGCAGCTTCTGGCATTTCCGCTTCGATGCCCACACCGACATGCGGCTGGCCGCGCTGGTCGAGGTGATCGCCCAGGACCCGGCGCTGAAGACGATCTACCTGATCAACCAGGACTACAGCTTCGGCCAGCATCTGCGCGAGCAGGCGAGGGCGATGCTCGCCAGACGCCGGCCCGACCTGCGCATCGTCGGCGACGAACTGCATCCGCTGGGCCGGGTGAAGGACTTCCTGCCCTACGCGACCAAGATCCGCGCCAGCGGCGCCCAGGCGGTGCTGACCGGCAACTGGGGCAACGATCTGACGCTGCTGATCAAGGCGGCCAAGGACATCGGCCTGACGGCGCGTTTCCACACCTTCTACGGCAATGCGCTGGGCGTGCCGGGCGTGCTCGGCGAGGCGGGCGTCGACCGGGTGCTGGCCGTGGCCGAGTGGCACCCCAACGTCGGCACTCCCGACGCGGAGCGCTTCTATGCCGCTTTCCGCCAGCGCTTCCCGAAGCCGGAGCACGATTACCTGCATGCCCGCATGCAGCTGATGGTGGAGATGCTGGTCGCCGCGATGGAGCGGGCCGGTACGACCTCGCCCCAGGCGGTGGCGACGGCGCTCGAGGGGCTGACGCTCGATGGCCGGCCGCTGGGCATCGCCCACGAAGGCGTGATGCGGGCAACCGATCATCAGCTCCAGCAGCCGCTGTACGTCAGCGTGATGCGCCGCGCCGGGGAGGCCGGCGTGCCGCACGACAACGAGGGATCGGGTTACGGCTTCCGCACCCTGCGCTATCTGGATGCGTCGCAGGCGGCGCAGCCTTCGACCTGCCGGATGCGCCGCCCGGACTGATCGCCGCCGCCGCGGTGGGGCGGGGCGGGGCGCCAGGGTCGGCGGCTCTGTGCGAGCGCCGCTTCGATGCCCGATTCGTATATACTGCGCGCTGTTTTGCCTGGCTCGCCCAGGGAAACTGCCAGCACGGCACGGGTCGGTTTCACCTGTGACCGCAAGTCAATCCTCGGAAACCGTCAGCGCACTCGCAGCCTTCATCGGCCATGCCCGGCGGACCTTCCGAACCATTCCGGAACAAGGAACGCATCATGTCCATCGCCGATCTGAACAAGGCCGACATCGTCAAGGCCAACGCCCGCAGCGCCAACGACACGGGCTCCCCCGAAGTCCAGGTCGCCCTGCTGACCGCTCGCATCAACGAGCTGACCCCCCACTTCAAGCTGCACGCCAAGGACCACCACGGCCGCCGCGGCCTGCTGAAGATGGTCAACCAGCGCAAGAGCCTGCTGGCCTACCTGAAGAACAAGGACGCTGACCGCTACACCGCCCTGATCCAGAAGCTGGGTCTGCGCAAGTAAGTCGCGCGTGCATGCAAAGAGCCTGATTGGTCCGATTCCAACAGGCTCTTTGTCGTTTCTGCGAGCCGCTGCCGGAGCGTTCCGGACGGCCCGCCGCCGGTCCAGTCGCCGGTCAGGCCGCCCGCCCGCAGGGCAGGCCGCCTGAGAAGACGATGGAGTCGGGCTGACGTGGCGCTGCTGTGTCATTCCAATGCGCTTGCCGGCAGGGGCCGGGCAAGCAGGCGCTCTGGAATGGCATCCCGCCAAACCCAGCTTCACTCCCGGTTCCGCGCCGCACCGCGAGCGGCGCATCCCTGAACTGAGGAGAACTCGAATGAGCATGTTCAACAAGGTCACCAAGACCTTCCAATGGGGCCAGCATCAAGTCGTGATGGAGACCGGCGAGATCGCCCGTCAATCCAGCGGCGCCGTCCTGGTGAACATCGAGGACACCGTGGTCCTGGCGACCGTCGTCGCCAAGTCGGCCCCCAAGGCCGGCCAGGACTTCTTCCCGCTGACCGTCGACTACATCGAGAAGACCTACGCCGCCGGCAAGATCCCCGGCAGCTTCTTCAAGCGTGAAGGCCGTCCGAGCGAGCTCGAAACCCTGACCTCGCGCCTGATCGACCGCCCGATCCGTCCGCTGTTCCCTGAAGGCTTCTTCAACGAAGTCCAGGTTGTCATCCACACCGTCTCGCTGAACCCGGAAGTCCAGGCCGACATCGCCGCGATGATCGCCACCAGCGCCGCGCTGGCGATCTCCGGCATCCCGTTCAACGGCCCGATCGGCGCCGCGCGCGTGGGCTATGTCAACGGCGAGTACGTGCTGAACCCGGGCAAGACCCAGCTGATCGACTCGAAGCTGGACCTGGTGGTCGCCGGCACCGAAGCGGCCGTGCTGATGGTCGAATCGGAAGCCGACCAGCTGAGCGAAGACATCATGCTGGGCGCCGTCACCTACGGCCACGACCAGGGCAAGATCGCGATCGCCGCGATCAACGAGCTGGTCCGCGAAGCCGGCAAGCCGTCCTGGAACTGGGTCGCCCCGGCCAAGGACGAGGGCTTCATCGCCAAGGTCACCGCGCTGGCCGAGGAAGAGCTGCGCGCCGCCTACCAGATCCGCTCCAAGCAGGCCCGCACCGAGGCCTGCCGCAGCGCCTACGCCAAGGTCAAGGACGCGCTGACCGCTGAAGGCGTCGCCTTCGACGGCGTGGAGGTCGACGGCCTGCTGTTCGAGATCGAAGCCCGCATCGTGCGCGGCCAGATCCTGGCCGGCGAGCCGCGCATCGACGGCCGCGACACCCGCACCGTCCGCGCCATCGAGATCCGCAACAGCGTGCTGCCGCGCGCCCACGGCTCGGCGCTGTTCACCCGCGGCGAGACGCAGGCGCTGGTCGCCGCGACGCTGGGCACCGACCGCGACGCGCAAGTCATCGACGCGCTGGCCGGCGAGTACTCCGAGCGCTTCATGCTGCACTACAACATGCCCCCGTTCGCCACCGGCGAAACGGGCCGCGTGGGCAGCCCCAAGCGCCGCGAGATCGGCCACGGCCGCCTGGCCAAGCGCGCGCTGGTCGCGGTGCTGCCGAGCAAGGAAGACTTCCCGTACTCGATCCGCGTGGTCTCGGAGATCACCGAGTCCAATGGTTCGTCGTCGATGGCCTCGGTCTGCGGCGGCTGCCTGTCGCTGCTGGACGCCGGCGTGCCGCTGAAGGCGCACGTCGCGGGCATCGCCATGGGTCTGATCAAGGACGGCAACCGCTTCGCCGTGCTGACCGACATCCTGGGTGATGAGGACCACCTGGGCGACATGGACTTCAAGGTGGCCGGCACGACCTCGGGCATCACCGCGCTGCAGATGGGCATCAAGATCCAGGGCATCACCAAGGAGATCATGCAGGTCGCCCTTGCGCAGGCCAAGGAAGCGCGTCTGCACATCCTGGAGAAGATGGTCGACGCGATGGGCTCGGCCAACGCCGAGATCTCGCAGTTCGCTCCGCGCCTGTACACGATGAAGATCAATCCGGAGAAGATCCGTGACGTGATCGGCAAGGGCGGCGCGACCATTCGCGCGCTGACCGAAGAGACCGGCACGCAGATCGACATCGCCGAGGACGGCACCATCACCATCGCCTCGACCGATGGCGACAAGGCCGAGCTGGCCAAGAAGCGCATCGAGCAGATCACCGCCGAAGCGGAGATCGGCAAGGTCTACGAAGGCCCGGTCACCAAGATCCTGGACTTCGGCGCGCTGATCAACATCCTGCCGGGCAAGGACGGTCTGCTGCACATCAGCCAGATCGCCCACCAGCGCGTGGAGAAGGTCACCGACTTCCTGAGCGAAGGCCAGATCGTCAAGGTCAAGGTCCTGGAGACCGACGAGAAGGGCCGCATCAAGCTGTCGATGAAGGCGCTGCTGGACCGCGACGCGGCGCCGGTCGCTCCGGCTCACGGCGAAGGCTCGGCCGAGTAATCGGCCCGGCTTCGACGCACCGCGACCCGACCTGCCATGAAGGCCATTGCCATCACACAGCCCGGCGGACCGGAGGTCCTGCAGCTGATCGAGCGCGCCGACCCCGTCGCCGGGGCTGGCGAGTGCCTGATCCGCGTGCAGGCCTATGGCATCAACCGTCCGGATGTGCTGCAGCGCAAGGGCGCGTATCCGCCGCCGGCGGGTGCCAGCGATCTGCCTGGCCTGGAGGTCGCGGGTGTTGTCGAAGCGGGGGATGCGCAGGCGCTGGCCGAAGCTGGCCTGAAGGTCGGCGACGCGGTCTGTGCGCTGGTCGCGGGCGGCGGCTATGCCGAGCTGTGCGTGGCGCCGGTGGTCCAGTGCCTGCCGGTCCCCAAGGGCTGGAGCATGGCCGAGGCCGCCAGCCTGCCGGAGACCTTCTTCACCGTCTGGAGCAATGTCTTCGAGCGCGCCCGCCTGCAGCCTGGCGAAAGCCTGCTGGTGCATGGTGGCAGTTCGGGCATCGGCGTCACCGCGATCCAGATCGCGAAGGCGCTGGGCTCGACGGTGCTGGTCACCGTCGGCACTGCGGACAAGGCCAAGGCCTGCCAGGCGCTTGGCGCCGACGTCGCGATCAACTATCGCGAGCAGGACTTCGTCGAGGCGGTGAAGGCGGCGACGGGCGGTCGTGGCGTCGACGTGATCCTGGACATGGTGGCCGGCAGCTATGTCGCGCGCAACGTGCAGTGCCTGGCGGATGACGGCCGTGCCGTGATCATCGCGGTGCAGGGCGGCGTGAAGGCGGAGTTCGACGCGGGCCAGGTCCTGCGTCGCCGTCTGACGATCACCGGCTCGACGCTGCGTCCGCGCCCGATCGCGTTCAAGGCCGGCATCGCCCGCGCGCTGCGCGAGCGGGTCTGGCCGCTGCTCGAGTGCCGTGCCATCGCGCCGGTGATCTTCAGGCAGCTGCCGGCGTCCGAGGCGGCCGCGGCGCACGCGCTGATGGAATCGGGCGAGCACGTCGGCAAGATCGTGCTGAGCTGGTGAGCGTCCAGCGCGCTCGCGGGATTTTTCGGTTTCAAGGGAGTTGATCTGATGCGCAAGAAACTGGTGGTCGGCAACTGGAAGATGCATGGCACCCGTGCGTCGAACGCCGTGCTGCTGGCGGGCCTCAAGGAAGCGGGTCCGTGGAGCGCCCAGGTGGCCGTGTGCGTGCCTTTCCCGTACATCACGGAGACGGCGCTGGCGCTGACCGGCACGCAGATGGCGTACGGCGCGCAGGACGTGTCCACGCACGAGCAGGGCGCCTACACCGGCGAGGTGTCCTCGGCCATGCTGGCCGACCTGGGTTGCCGTTTCGCGATCGTGGGGCACTCGGAGCGCCGCGCCTACCACGCGGAGAGCGACCAGCTGGTCGCCGACAAGGCCAAGGCGGCGCTGGCGCATGGCGTCACGCCCATCGTCTGCGTCGGCGAGACGCTGGCCGAGCGCGAGGGCGGCAAGACGGAAGAGGTCGTCAAGCGCCAGCTGGCGGCGGTGATCCACACGCTGACGCATTGCATCGGCGAGATCGTCGTGGCCTACGAGCCGGTGTGGGCGATCGGCACCGGCCTGACGGCTACGCCGGAGCAGGCCCAGCAGGTCCATGCGCTGCTGCGCCAGCAGTTGCGCGCGGCCACGCAGAAGGCTGATCAGATGCAGATCCTGTACGGCGGCAGCGTCAAGCCCGACAACGCCGTCCAACTGTTTGCGCAGCCCGACATCGATGGCGGCCTCATCGGAGGCGCCGCGCTGAAGGCGGCCGATTTCGCGGCGATCTGCCGCGCCGCCGGCTGAAGCCCGGCGTTCAAGGTTCCTGGAGAAAGAAGCAATGCAAGTGATGATGAACCTGGTGCTGGTGGTGCAGCTGATCGCGGCACTGGCGATGATCGGCCTGGTGCTGGTCCAGCACGGCAAGGGTGCCGACATGGGGGCCTCGTTCGGCAGCGGGGCCTCGGGCTCGCTGTTCGGTGCGACCGGCAGCGCCAACTTCCTGTCGCGCTCGACCGCGGTCGCGGCCACGATCTTCTTCGTGGCGACGCTGGCGCTGGCCTACATGGGCAGCCACCGCGAGGGCGGTATCGGTGCCGGCCCGACGGCGGGCGAGCAACTGCTGGAACGTGCCGCCACCCCGGCATCCCCGGCATCGGCCGCGGCGCTGCCCGGTGCGTCGATCGCTCCTCAGGCCGCGCCTTCGGCGGCGGCCTCGGGCGCCTCGAACTGACAGAGATGGGCGGCAAGCGCAAGCTCCTCGACAAAATTGCTTCGGTTTCTTTTTGTCGCTCAGAAAGCGCTATAGAATTCGAGGCTGTCTGAAACGCGAGCCGTCAAGACAAAGTCACTGAAGGGTGACAACCAGCCGACGTGGTGAAATTGGTAGACACGCTATCTTGAGGGGGTAGTGGCGAAAGCTGTGCGAGTTCGAGTCTCGCCGTCGGCACCAGATAAATCGGCCTGCCATGGTCTTCGTGATCTAGCCGGAAAGCCGGATCGAAGCAGATCAAGCAGGTTGAAGGATTCGGGGGAATCTCCACGCGACAGGCGTGTGCGAATTTCCGGAGTCCTAGGCGGGCGCGGTCCGTGAGCGATTGGATAATCGCTGGCGGCGCGCCCGTTGCTTTTGCCGAATCGTTGGTCGGCCCTGGCCCGCCAATCTTCGGTGACACGTTGGGAATTGGAATTGCCGCCCACTGCGGCAGTATCTCGATCCCGGCATCAAAACGAGAGCAAGCCGTGAGCCTGGAACAATACCTGCCCGTCATCCTTTTCATCCTGGTCGGTTGCGGAGTGGGTATCGCCCCGCAAGTCCTGGGGTTCCTGGCGGGCCCGCGTCGCCCTGACGCGGCAAAGAACAGCCCCTACGAATGCGGCTTCGAGGCCTTCGAGGACGCGCGCATGAAATTCGACGTGCGCTACTACCTTGTCGCCATCCTCTTCATCCTCTTCGACCTGGAAATCGCCTTCCTGTTCCCCTGGGCGGTCTCGCTGCGCGAGATCGGTCCGGAAGGCTTCTGGGCGATGATGATCTTCCTGGGCATCCTGGTCGTGGGCTTCGCCTACGAATGGAAGAAGGGCGCGCTCGACTGGGAGTGACGACCCGACCGCGGGCCCGCGGCGACGCGCCGGGCCCGTGAACGCATCAGGACACGGCGCCCGTTTCGGGCGCGTGTCCGTTAGGGAAGGGCAACGCGTCAACGCGGCGTCAAGGCGACGGTCGCGGGCTCGAGGATCCTTCTCCGCTGATCTCGAAAGATTGGAAATTCGATATGGGTAACGAAGGCGTATTGAAGGAAGGCTTCATGACCACCCAGCTGGACAAGCTGGTGAACTGGTCCAAGACCGGCTCGTTGTGGCCGATGACCTTCGGTCTCGCCTGCTGCGCGGTCGAGATGATGCACGCGGGCGCCGCGCGCTACGACATCGACCGCTTCGGCATGCTGTTCCGTCCGAGCCCGCGCCAGTCCGACCTGATGATCGTGGCCGGCACGCTGTGCAACAAGATGGCGCCCGCCCTGCGCAAGGTCTACGACCAGATGGCCGAGCCGCGCTGGGTGCTGTCGATGGGCAGCTGCGCCAACGGCGGCGGCTACTACCACTACAGCTATTCGGTGGTGCGGGGCTGTGACCGCATCGTCCCGGTCGACGTCTATGTCCCGGGCTGTCCGCCGACCGCCGAGGCGCTGCTCTACGGCATCCTGCAGCTGCAGGCCAAGATCCGTCGCGAGAACACCATCGCTCGCTGAGCGGAAGCAGGCTGACTCCCATGACCATGAAACTCGACACCCTGCAGGCGGCGCTGCAATCCGTGCTCGGCGAGCAGATCGTCGCGCTCAAGCGCGAGCTGGGCGAAATCACGATCACCGTCGCGGCCAAGGACTACTTCAATGTCGCCAAGCTGCTGCGCGATCACTCGGAGCTGCGCTTCGAGCAACTGATCGACCTGTGCGGCGTGGATTACTCGGCCTACAAGGACGGCGCCTACGACGGCGCGCGCTTCGCGGTGGTCTCGCACCTGCTGTCGATCAACAAGAACTGGCGCCTGCGCGTCAAGGTCTTCGCGCCTGACGACGACTTCCCGTCGGTGGCCGCGGTGACGCCGATCTGGAACGCCGCCAACTGGTTCGAACGCGAGGCCTTCGACCTGTACGGGATCATCTTCGAGGGCCACGAGGACCTGCGCCGCATCCTCACGGACTACGGTTTCATCGGCCACCCGATGCGCAAGGACTTCCCGGTGACGGGCCATGTCGAGATGCGCTACGACCCCGAGCAGAAGCGCGTGATCTACCAGCCGGTCACGATCGAGCCGCGCGAGATCACCCCGCGCGTGATCCGCGAAGACAACTACGGGGGCCTGTGAGCATGCCAGCCGAAATCAAGAACTACACCCTGAACTTCGGTCCCCAGCACCCGGCCGCGCACGGGGTGCTGCGCCTGGTGCTCGAGCTGGACGGCGAAGTGATCCAGCGCGCCGACCCGCACATCGGCCTGCTGCACCGCGCCACCGAGAAGCTGGCCGAGTCCAAGACCTTCATCCAGTCGCTGCCCTACATGGACCGCCTCGACTACGTGTCGATGATGGCCAACGAGCACGCGTACTGCCTGGCCATCGAGAAGATGCTGGGCCTGGAGGTCCCCGAGCGCGCGCAGTACATCCGCGTGATGTTCTCGGAGCTGACCCGCATCCTGAACCACCTGCTCTGGCTGGGCGCGCACGGCATCGACTGCGGCGCGATGAACATCCTCATCTACTGCTTCCGCGAGCGTGAGGACATCTTCGACATGTACGAGGCAGTGTCGGGCGCGCGCATGCACGCGGCCTACTTCCGTCCGGGTGGCGTGTACCGCGACCTGCCGGATTCGATGCCGCAGTACAAGGTCAGCAAGATCAAGAACCAGAAGGCGATCGACAAGCTCAACGAGAACCGTCAGGGCTCGCTGCTCGATTTCATCGAGGACTTCTGCAACCGCTTCCCGGCCAACGTCGACGACTACGAGACGCTGCTGACTGACAACCGCATCTGGAAGCAGCGCACGGTGGGCATCGGCGTCGTGTCGCCGGAGCGCGCGCTGAACCTGGGCCTGACCGGCCCGATGCTGCGCGGCTCGGGCATCGCCTGGGACACCCGCAAGACCCAGCCCTACGACGTGTACGGCCGCATGGACTTCGACATCCCGGTCGGCACCAACGGCGACACCTACGACCGCTACTGCGTGCGGGTCGAGGAGATGCGCCAGTCCAACCGTATCGTGCAGCAGTGCGTGAAGTGGCTCAAGGCCAATCCGGGTCCGGTCATCACCGACAACCACAAGGTGGCGCCGCCCAGCCGCGTGGCGATGAAGACCAGCATGGAAGAGCTGATCCACCACTTCAAGCTGTTCACCGAAGGCTTCCGCGTCCCCGAGGGCGAGGCCTACGCCTCGGTCGAGCATCCGAAGGGCGAGTTCGGCATCTACATCGTCAGCGACGGCGCCAACAAGCCGTACCGGCTGAAGATCCGCGCGCCGGGCTATTCGCACCTGGCCGCGCTGGACGAGATGGCCCGGGGCCACATGATTGCCGACGCCGTGGCCGTGATCGGCACGATGGACATCGTGTTCGGTGAAATTGACCGTTGAGTGGTGAAGCGATGAGCAGCACTGAATTTGTCTTGAGCGACGCGACCAAGTCGCGCTTCGCGCGCGAAGTCGCCAAGTACCCGGCGGAACAGGCGCAATCGGCGGTGATGGCCTGCCTGTCGATCGTCCAGCAGGAGCAGGGCTACGTGTCCCGCGAGGCCGAGGACGCGATCGCGGACTACCTGGGCATGCCGGCGATCGCCGTCTACGAGGTCACGACCTTCTACAACATGTACAACCAGCGCAAGCTGGGGGCGTTCAAGCTGAACGTCTGCACGAATCTTCCGTGCCAGCTGCGCGACGGCCAGAAGGCGCTGGACCACCTGTGCGCGAAGCTGGGCGTCGAGGCCGGCGGCACGACCGCCGACGGCGTCTTCACCGTGCAGCAGAGCGAGTGCCTGGGCGCCTGCGCCGACTCGCCGGTGATGCTGGTCAACGACCGCCAGATGCTGAGCTTCATGAGCGCCGAACGGCTGGACGAGCTGGTGGATGCGCTCAGAGCCCACCACGCGGCCAACAAGAACTGAGGGACCTGGACGATGACCAACATCGCGAACATCGACCTCTCGAAGTGGCAGGCCACCGGCAAGGAAACCTGCTTCCACGACCGCAACATCACCCCGCAGATCTACGCGGGCCTCGATGGCAAGAACTGGTCGCTGAAGGACTATGAAGCGCGCGGCGGCTACCAGGCGCTGCGCAAGATCCTGGCCCAGGGCGAAGGGCAGGGCCTGACCGCCGACCAGGTCATCGCCGAAGTGAAGGCCTCGGGCCTGCGCGGCCGCGGCGGCGCCGGCTTCCCGACCGGCCTGAAGTGGAGCTTCATGCCGCGCCAATTCCCGGGCGCGAAGTACCTCGTCTGCAACAGCGACGAAGGCGAGCCGGGCACCTGCAAGGACCGCGACATCCTCATGTACAACCCGCACATCGTCATCGAAGGGATGGCGATCGCGGCGTATGCCATGGGTATCAAGGTTGGCTACAACTACATCCACGGCGAGATCTTCGAGGTCTACGAGCGCTTCGAGGCGGCCCTGGAAGAGGCCCGCGCGGCCGGCCTGCTGGGCGACAACATCCTGGGCAGCAACTTCAGCTTCCAGCTGCACGCGCACCACGGCTTCGGCGCCTACATCTGCGGCGAGGAAACCGCGCTGCTGGAATCGCTGGAAGGCAAGAAGGGCCAGCCGCGCTTCAAGCCGCCGTTCCCGGCCTCGTTCGGCCTGTATGGCAAGCCCACGACGATCAACAACACCGAGACCTTCGCCGCGGTGCCCTGGATCATCCGCAACGGTGGGCAGGCCTATCTCGAAGTGGGCAAGCCCAACAACGGCGGCACCAAGATCTTCTCGATCTCGGGCGACGTCGAGCGTCCGGGCAACTACGAGATCCCGCTGGGCACCTCGTTCGAGAAGCTGCTCGAGCTCGCCGGCGGGATGCGTGGCGGCCGCAAGCTCAAGGCGGTGATCCCGGGCGGCTCGTCGGCCCCGGTGCTGCCGGCCGACATCATGATGCAGTGCACGATGGACTATGACTCCATCGCCAAGGCCGGCTCGATGCTGGGCTCGGGCGCCGTCATCGTGATGGACGAGACCCGCTGCATGGTCAACAGCCTGCTGCGCCTGTCCTACTTCTACGCGCACGAGTCCTGCGGCCAGTGCACCCCCTGCCGCGAAGGCACGGGCTGGATGCACCGCGTGATCGAGCGCATCGCCCACGGCAAGGGCCGCGTCGAGGACATCGACCTGCTGAACTCCGTGGCCGACAACATCCAGGGCCGCACCATCTGCGCGCTGGGCGATGCCGCCGCGATGCCGGTGCGCGCGATGCTCAAGCACTTCAAGGGCGAGTTCATCGCGATGATCGAACAGGCCCAGCAGAACAAGGCGCCCGCCGCGTCGTCCCCGTCCGCCACGGCGAAGTCGCCGGCGCACGCCTGATCGGAGCCGCTGAGAAGAACTATGGTTGAAATCGAACTCGACGGCCAGAAGGTCGAAGTGCCCGAAGGCAGCATGGTGATGCATGCCGCCGAGAAGGCCGGGACCTACATCCCGCACTTCTGCTACCACAAGAAGCTGAGCATCGCGGCCAACTGCCGCATGTGCCTGGTCGACGTGGAGAAGGCGCCCAAGCCGCTGCCCGCCTGCGCGACCCCGGTCACGCAGGGCATGATCGTCCGCACCAAGAGCGAGAAAGCCATCAAGGCCCAGCAGGGCGTGATGGAGTTCCTGCTGATCAATCACCCGCTGGACTGCCCGATCTGCGACCAGGGCGGCGAATGCCAGCTGCAGGATCTGGCCGTCGGCTACGGCGCGGGCTCCTCGCGCTACACCGAAGAGAAGCGCGTGGTGTTCCACAAGAACGTGGGCCCGCTGATCTCGATGGAGGAGATGAGCCGCTGCATCCACTGCACGCGCTGCGTCCGCTTCGGCCAGGAGATCTCCGGCGTGATGGAACTGGGCATGGCGCACCGCGGCGAGCACAGCGAGATCCAGACCTTCGTCGGCCGCACCGTGGACTCGGAGCTGTCGGGCAACATGATCGACATCTGCCCGGTCGGCGCGCTGACGAGCAAGCCCTTCCGCTACAGCGCCCGCACCTGGGAGCTGTCGCGCCGCAAGAGCGTCAGCCCGCACGATTCGACCGGCGCCAACCTGATCGTCCAGGTCAAGAACAACGAAGTGCTGCGCGTCGTCCCGCTGGAGAACGAGGCCGTCAACGAGTGCTGGATCGCTGACCGCGACCGCTTCTCGTATGAAGCGCTGAACAGCGACGAGCGCCTGACCACGCCGATGCTCAAGCAGGGCGGCGAATGGAAGCCGGTGGACTGGACCACGGCGCTCGAGTACGTCGCCAACGGCCTGAAGCAGATCAAGACCGAAAAGGGCGGCGCGTCCATCGCGGCGCTGGGCTCGGAGCACAGCACCGTCGAAGAGCTGCACCTGCTGGCGCAGCTGGTGCGCGGCCTGGGCAGCGAGAACATCGACACGCGCTTGCGCGTGGTCGATCCGGCGCTGCGCGCGGGCGAGGGCAAGGCCTTGTGGCTGGGCACCTCGATCGCGTCGCTGTCGGCGCTGGATCGCGCCTTCGTCGTCGGCTCGTCGCTGCGCAAGGACCATCCGCTGTTCGCGCAGCGCCTGCGCCAGGCCGCCCGCCGCGGCGCGCAGATCGTCGCGCTGGGGGGCTCGGTCGAAGACTGGAAGATGACGGTCGCTTCGACGCTCGTCGCCGCGCCGTCGGCTTGGGCCGCTGAACTGGCCAACGTCGCCACCGCGATCGGCGCCGCCAAGGGCGTCAGCGCTCCGGCGCAAGCGAGCCAGGGCCAAGCGACGGACGCCGCCAAGGCGATCGCCGACGCGCTGCTGTCGGGCGAGCGCAAGGCCGTGCTGCTGGGCAATGCCGCGATCCAGCATCCGCAGGCCGCGACGCTGCTGTCGCTGGCGAACTGGATCGGCGAGCAGACCGGCGCCAGCGTCGGCGTGCTGTCGGCCGCGGCGAACACCGTCGGCGCCCAGCTGGTCAAGGCCCAGCCGGGGCAGGGCGGCCGTTCGGCGGCCCAGCTGCTGAACGACCAGCCGGCCAAGGCGCTGCTGCTGCTGAACACCGACCCGGTGCTGGACGGCCCGAATGCCGCCGCCGCCGCCAAGGCCGTCAACGCGGCCGAGATGGTCGTCGTGCTGAGCCCGTTCAAGACCGGCCCGGTGGTCGAGTTCGCCGACGTGCTGCTGCCCACGGCCCCGTTCACCGAGACCTCGGGCAGCTTCGTCAACGCGGAGGGCCGCCTGCAGAGCTTCGTCGGCGTGGCCAAGGCCCGCGGCGAGACCCGTCCGGGCTGGAAGATCCTGCGCGTGCTGGGCAACCTGCTGGGCCTGCAGGGCTTCGAGTTCGACAGCTCCGAGCAGGTCCGCGCCGCGGCGCTGGGCTCCGAGCTGGACCTGACGAACCGCCTGTCCAACGGCGTGTCGGCGCAGTCCGCCGCAGCCGCCCCGGTGCAGGGCCTGGAGCGCCTGACGACGGTGCCGATCTACGCGACGGACGCGCTGGTGCGCCGCGCCACCTCGCTGCAGCTGACCCGCGACGGCCGTGACGCGGCCGTCGCCTCGCTGCCGCAGGCGCTGTGGACCAGCCTCGGCCTGAATGAGAAGGGCGCGCAGGTGCGCGTGTCGCAGGACGGCGGCGAGGCCGTGCTGGCCGCGCAGCTGGACGCGTCGCTGCCCGCGAACGTGGTGCGCATTCCCGCCGGCATCCCCGAGACCGCCGCGCTGGGCGCATTCACCGGCGCGATCGCCGTGACCAAGGCCTGAGGACGAGACGACCATGGAAAACTTCTACAACGCCGGCGCCTCGATGCTGGGCATGGTCTGGCCGGTGGTCTGGAGCCTGCTCAAGATCATCGCCGTGCTGCTGCCGCTGCTGGGCTGCGTCGCCTACCTGACGCTGTGGGAACGCAAGGCCATCGGCTGGTCGCAGATCCGTCCGGGCCCGAACCGGGTCGGTCCGATGGGCCTGCTGACGCCGATCGCCGACGCCGTGAAGCTGATCTTCAAGGAGATCATCGTCCCGAGCGCCGCCAACAAGGGCCTGTTCTTCCTCGGCCCGATCATGACGATCATGCCGGCGCTGGCGGCCTGGGCCGTCGTGCCGTTCGGCCCCGGCGCGGCGATCGCCGACGTCAACGCCGGCCTGCTGTTCCTGATGGCCATCACCTCGCTGGAGGTCTACGGCGTGATCATCGCGGGCTGGGCCTCCAACTCGAAGTACGCTTTCCTGGGCGCGCTGCGCGCCTCGGCCCAGATGGTGTCCTACGAGATCGCGATGG
This sequence comes from Mitsuaria sp. BK041, assembly GCF_014193085.1. NCBI lineage: Bacteria > Pseudomonadati > Pseudomonadota > Betaproteobacteria > Burkholderiales > Sphaerotilaceae > Roseateles > Mitsuaria sp. BK041. Next base: position 1,863,798 of record NZ_JACHYT010000001.1, read on the forward strand.
GCTTCTGCCTGGTCGTCGTGCTGATGGTCACGGGCTCGATGAACGTCAGCGCCATCGTCACCAGCCAGGAGCATGGGTGGTTCGCGTCGCACGGCGTGAATGTCCTGTCGTGGAACTGGCTGCCGCTGCTGCCGATCTTCCTCGTGTACTTCATCTCCGGCCTGGCCGAGACCAACCGCCATCCGTTCGACGTCGTCGAAGGCGAATCGGAAATCGTGGCCGGTCACATGATCGAGTACTCGGGCATGTCCTTCGCGATGTTCTTCCTGGCCGAGTACGCCAACATGATCCTGGTGTCGGCCCTGGCGGTGCTGATGTTCCTGGGCGGCTGGTCGGCGCCGATCTCCTGGTCGCTGCTGGGCATGGATACGCCGGCCTTCATCCAGCAGACCATGGCCTTCTGGAACTGGTTCTGGCTGTTCGCCAAGACCTTCTTCGTCGTGACCTGCTTCCTGTGGGTGCGCGCGACCTTCCCGCGCTATCGCTATGACCAGATCATGCGTCTGGGCTGGAAGATCTTCATTCCGGTCACCCTGGTGTGGCTCGTCGTGGTGGGTCTGTGGATCCAGTCGCCGTTCAACATCTGGAAGTAATCCGAGGTATCTGCTGTGATCAAGGACCTAGTCAAGAGCTTCATGCTCACCGAGCTGCTGAAGGGCATGGCCCTGACGGGCCGGCATTTCCTCTCGAAGAACATCACGGTGCAGTTCCCGGAAGAGAAGACGCCGCTGTCTCCTCGCTTCCGCGGCCTGCACGCGCTGCGCCGGTATGAGAACGGCGAGGAGCGCTGCATCGCCTGCAAGCTGTGCGAGGCCGTCTGCCCCGCCATGGCGATCACGATCGAATCGGACGTCCGTGCCGACGGCTCGCGCCGCACCACGCGCTACGACATCGACCTGACCAAGTGCATCTTCTGCGGCTTCTGCGAAGAGAGCTGCCCGGTCGACTCGATCGTCGAGACCGACATTTTCGAGTACCACGGCGAGAAGCGCGGCGACCTCTACTTCACCAAGGAGATGCTCCTGGCGGTGGGGGACCGGTACGAGCCGCAGATCGCAGCCAGCAAGGAGGCCGACGCCAAGTACCGCTGACCGGTCGAGCGGCTGCCCGGGCCCTCGCGCGAGCGAGGGGGAGGGCGCCGCGGCCGGCGGCCTGCTTGCAGGAAATCGCATGGATATCACTACCGCGCTGTTCTTCGTCTTCTCGGCCGTGCTGCTGGGCTCCGCGTTCCGTGTCATCACGGCCAAGAGCACCGTTCACTCGGCCCTGTTCCTGATCCTGTCGTTCTTCAGTGCCTCCTGCCTGTGGATGCTGCTGAAGGCCGAGTTCCTGGCCATCACGCTGGTGCTGGTCTACATCGGCGCCGTCATGGTGCTGTTCCTGTTCGTCGTGATGATGCTGGACTTCGAGTCCACCGCCGTGCGCGAGAGCATCTGGAAGCACCTGCCGGTGGCCAGCCTCGTCGGCGCGCTGATCGCGCTGGAGATCGCGGCCGTGCTGATGGGCGGCTTCCGTGGCGTCGAGAACGCGCCCGAGATCGCCGGCATGGCGCAGTTCGGCAACACCAAGCTGCTGGGCATCGAGATCTACACCAACTACCTGTTCCCGCTGCAGATCGCCGCCGTGCTGCTGCTGGTGGCGATCATCGCGGCGATCGCGCTGACGCTGCGCGGCCGCAAGGATTCGCGCCACCAGGACGCCTCGCAGCAGATCAAGGTCAAGAAGGCCGACCGCCTGCGCATCGTGAAGGTCGCCCCCACCGTCGAAGCCCCGTCCGTGGCGGCGGCTGACAAGAACGAAGGAGCCGCGTGATGGGTGCGCTGAGCCTGAACCACTTCCTGATCCTGGGCGCGTTCCTGTTCGCGCTGTCGGTGATCGGCATCTTCCTGAACCGCAAGAACCTGATCGTGCTGCTGATGGCCATCGAGCTGATGCTGCTGGCGGTCAACATGAACTTCGTCGCGTTCTCGCACTACCTGGGCGACATGGCCGGCCAGGTGTTCGTGTTCTTCATCCTGACCGTGGCGGCCGCCGAGTCGGCGATCGGCCTGGCGATCCTGGTCGTGCTGTTCCGCAACCGCAGCAGCATCGACGTGGAAGAGCTGGACGCCCTCAAGGGCTGACGAGGGAAGCGAGAAAAACAATGTCTGCAACACTCTCCCAGAACCTGCTGCTGGCGGTGCCGCTGGCCCCGCTGGCGGGCGCCATCGTGGCGGGCCTGTTCGGCAAGCAGGTGGGCCGCCGCGGCGCCCACGTCGTCACCATCCTGGGCGTGCTGATCGCCTTCATCCTCTCGGCGATGACGCTGAGCGCGGTGCTCGACGGCGCGCGCTTCAACCAGACCGTCTACGAATGGATGGTGCTGGGCGGCCTGAAGATGGAAGTCGGCTTCATGATCGACGGCCTGTCCGCGATGATGATGTGCGTGGTGACCTTCGTCTCGCTGATGGTGCACATCTACACCATCGGCTACATGGAGGAAGACCCCGGCTACCAGCGCTTCTTCAGCTACATCTCGTTGTTCACCTTCAGCATGCTGATGCTGGTGATGTCCAACAACATGCTGCAGCTGTTCTTCGGCTGGGAAGCGGTGGGCCTGGTGTCCTACCTGCTGATCGGCTTCTGGTACACGAAGCCGACGGCGATCTTCGCCAACATGAAGGCCTTCCTGGTGAACCGGGTCGGCGACTTCGGCTTCATCCTGGGCATCGGCCTGCTGGTGGCCTACGGCGGCTCGCTGAATTACACCGAGACCTTCGCCAAGTCGGCCGAGCTGGCCAGGATCGGCTTCGCCAACCCCTTCGGCGGCGAGCCCTGGATGATGCTGAGCGTGGCCTGCATCTGCCTGTTCATCGGCGCGATGGGCAAGTCGGCGCAGTTCCCGCTGCACGTCTGGCTGCCGGACTCGATGGAAGGCCCGACCCCGATCTCGGCGCTGATCCACGCGGCGACCATGGTGACGGCCGGCATCTTCATGGTGTCGCGCTTCAGCCCGCTGTTCGAGCTGTCGGACACCGCGCTGAACTTCGTCATGATCATCGGCGCGATCACCGCGCTGTTCATGGGCTTCCTGGGCATCATCCAGAACGACATCAAGCGCGTGGTCGCGTATTCCACGCTGTCGCAGCTGGGCTACATGACGGTGGCGCTGGGCGCCTCGGCCTACTCGGTCGCCGTGTTCCACCTGATGACGCACGCGTTCTTCAAGGCGCTGCTGTTCCTGGGCGCGGGCTCGGTGATCATCGGCATGCACCATGACCAGGACATCCGCAACATGGGCGGCCTGCGCAAGTACATGCCCATCACCTGGATCACCTCGCTGCTGGGCTCGCTGGCGCTGATCGGCACGCCGTTCTTCTCGGGCTTCTACTCGAAGGACTCGATCATCGAGGCGGTCCATGCCTCGCACCTGCCGGGCGCGGGCTTCGCCTACTTCGCGGTGGTGGCCGGCGTCTTCGTGACGGCGTTCTACAGCTTCCGGATGTACTTCCTGGTCTTCCACGGCAAGGAGCACTTCCACCACAAGCCCTTCCCGGGCGAGCACGACCACCACGACGACCACGGCCACGGGCATGACCACACGCCGCACGAGTCGCCCTGGGTGGTGACGGTGCCGCTGATCCTGCTGGCGATCCCGTCGGTGGTGATCGGCTACCTGACGATCGGCCCGATGGTGCACGGCGAGTTCTTCAAGGACGCGATCGTCGTGAACCACGAGCTCCACCACGCGATGCACGAGCTGGCCGAGGAGTTCCACGGTGCCTTCGCGATGGCGCTGCACAGCCTGCAGACGCTGCCGCTGTGGCTTGCCGTGGCCGGCGTGGCCGTCTCCTACTGGTTCTACATGATCAGCCCGGCGATCCCGGCCGCGATCGCGCGCACCTTCCGCCCGATCGTGACGATCCTCGAGAACAAGTACTACATGGACTGGTTCAACGAGAACGTGCTGGCCCGCGCGGCCCGCGCCCTCGGCACCGGCCTGTGGAAGGCCGGCGACCAGGGCGTCATCGACGGCGTCCTGATCAACGGCTCCGCGCGCACGGTGGGCGGCATCGCCGGCCTGGTGCGCCTGATCCAGACCGGCCACCTGTACTGGTATGCGCTGGTCATGATCCTGGGTGTCGTGGGTCTGATGACCTGGCAGCTGTGGCCTTCCATGTGGCCCCAATTCAAGGCCCTGCTGGGTCTGTGACGCGGGCGGAGAATAAGAATGTTGCTGAGTCTCTCCATCTGGCTGCCCATCGTCTGCGGTGGCCTGCTGCTCGCGCTCGGACGCGACAACAACGCCGGCGCGGTGCGCTGGATGGCACTGGTCGCGTCGGTCGCCTCCTTCCTGGTGACGCTGCCGCTGATCACTGGCTTCGACACCTCGACCGCCGCGATGCAGTTCGTCGAGAACGCGTCCTGGATCGAGCGCTTCAACATCCACTACCACCTGGGCGTGGATGGCATCTCGATGTGGTTCGTGCCGCTGACGGCCTTCATCTCGATCATCGTGGTGATCGCGGCCTGGGAAGTGATCGAGACGCGGGTGCACCAGTACATGGGCGCCTTCCTGATCCTGTCGGGCCTGATGATCGGCGTGTTCTGCGCGCTGGACGGCATGCTGTTCTACGTGTTCTTCGAGGCCACGCTGATCCCGATGTACATCATCATCGGCGTCTGGGGCGGACCTCGGCGCGTGTACGCGGCCTTCAAGTTCTTCCTGTACACGCTGGCCGGCTCGCTGCTGATGCTGATCGCGCTGCTCTACCTGTACAGCCAGTCGGGCAGCTTCGAGATCCTGGACTGGCACAAGCTACCGCTGCCGATGTCGGCGCAGTCGCTGCTGTTCTTCGCCTTCTTCGCGGCCTTCGCGGTGAAGGTGCCGATGTGGCCGGTGCACACGTGGTTGCCGGACGCGCACGTGGAGGCGCCGACCGGCGGCTCGGTGGTGCTGGCGGCCATCATGCTGAAGCTGGGCGCCTACGGCTTCCTGCGCTTCTCGCTGCCGATCGCGCCTGACGCGGCCCGTCACTACGACTGGTTCATCATCGGCCTGTCGCTGATCGCGGTGATCTACATCGGCCTGGTGGCCATGGTCCAGCGCGACATGAAGAAGCTGGTGGCCTATTCGTCGGTCGCCCACATGGGCTTCGTGACCTTGGGCTTCTTCATCTTCAACGAGCTGGGCATCTCCGGCGGCCTGGTGCAGATGATCTCGCACGGCTTCGTCTCGGGCGCGATGTTCCTGTGCATCGGCGTGCTCTACGACCGCGTGCATTCGCGTGAGATCGCCGACTACGGCGGCGTCGTCAACACGATGCCCAAGTTCGCGGCGCTGGCGGTGTTCTTCGGCATGGCCAACTGCGGCCTGCCGGCGACCGCGGGCTTCGTGGGCGAGTGGATGGTGATCCTGGGCTCGGTGCAGCACAACTTCTGGATCGGCCTGCTGGCGGCCACGGCGCTGATCTTCGGCGCGGCCTACACGCTGTGGATGATCAAGCGCGTCTACTTCGGCGCGGTGACCAACGACAACGTCCGCAACCTGACCGACATCAACGGCCGCGAGTTCCTGATGCTGGGCGTGCTGGCGATCGCGACGCTCTACATGGGCGTGTATCCGAAGCCGTTCACCGACGTGATGCACCCATCCGTCGACGCGCTGCTCAAGCACGTCGCGGTGTCCAAGCTCCAATAAGGGCCCAACACAATGAATGACATGAACTGGGTCGCGGTCTATCCCGAAATCCTGCTGCTGGTGCTGGCCTGCGTGGTCGCGCTGGTGGACCTGTTCGTCACCGACCCGCGCCGCACGCCGACCTACTGGCTGACGCAGCTGAGCCTGGCGGTGGTGGGCGCGATGCACTTCGCCGCGATGGGCAACGCGCCGGCCGAGGCGATGCAGGGCCTGCTGGTCGTCGATCCGCTGAGCCACCTGCTCAGCGGCGTCAGTGCGCTGGCGCTGATCATCACGCTGGTCTATGCGCGTCCCTACGCCGAGTCGCGCGAGATGCTCAAGGGCGAGCTGTTCACCCTGAGCCTGCTGGCGCTGCTGGGCGTGAACGTGATGGTGGCGTCCAACAACTTCCTGTCGATCTACCTCGGCCTGGAGCTGATGAGCCTGTCGCTGTACGCGCTGACCGCGCTGCGCCGCGACCACACCATCTCGACCGAAGCCGCGATGAAGTACTTCGTGCTGGGCGCGCTGGCCTCGGGCTTCCTGCTGTACGGCCTGTCGATGATGTACGGCGCCACCGGTTCGCTGTCGATCCCGCGCGTGTTCGAGGTCATCTCCAGCGGCACGGTCAACAAGGGCGTGCTGGTGCTGGGCGTGGTGTTCGTCGTCGCCGGCCTGGGCTTCAAGCTGGGCGCCGCGCCGTTCCACATGTGGGTGCCGGACGTCTACCAGGGCGCGCCGACCGCCGCGACGCTGCTGATCGGCGGCGCGCCCAAGCTGGCCGCGCTGGGCATCGCGCTGCGCCTGCTGGTGGAGGGCATGCTGCCGCTGGCCACGGACTGGCAGCAGATGCTGCTGGTGATGGCGGTGGCCTCGCTGGTGGTGGGCAACCTGGCCGCGATCGCGCAGAGCAACCTGAAGCGGATGCTGGCGTACTCGACGATCTCGCAGATGGGCTTCGTCGTGCTGGGTCTGGCCTCGGGCGTGGTGAACGGCCAGCCGGACAACCATGCGCTGAATGCCTACAGCTCGGCGATGTTCTACGCGATCACCTACGTGCTGACGACGCTGGGCAGCTTCGGCCTGATCATGCTGCTGGCGCGCCAGGGTTTCGAGTCCGAGCAGATCAGCGACCTGGCTGGCCTGTTCAAGCGCAGCCCCTGGTATGCGCTGGTGATGGCGATCTACATGTTCTCGCTGACCGGCATTCCGCCGACGGTGGGCTTCTACGGCAAGCTGGCCGTGCTGCAGGCGATGGTCACGACCGGCCAGTCGCTCTACCTGTGGCTGGCGGTGGTGGCGGTGGTGCTGTCGCTGATCGGCGCGTTCTACTACCTGCGTGTCGTGAAGGTCATGTTCTTCGATGAACCGACCGACCACGCCCCGCTGAACGCCCCGGCCGACGCGCGCCTGGTGATGTCGCTCAACGGCATCGCGGTGCTGGCCTTCGGCCTGCTGCCCGGCGGCCTGCTGGCGCTGTGCGGCCAGGCCGTGACCCGCGCGCTGGCGCACTGAGCGCGCGCTGAGCGGACCCGGGATGGAGCAGGGCGCTTCGGTGTGGGTGGTGCTGGTGGTCGCGCTGGTCGCGGCCAACCTGCCTTACCTCAGTTCGCGCATCCTGCTCGTCGGGCCGCGCCGCGATCCCAAGGCCGCCGGCTGGCGGCTGCTGGAACTCTTCCTGCTGGCGCTGGCGACGCTGGCCGTCGGCTTCGGGCTGGAGGCCCGGCTGGGTCAGCGCGCGCCGCAGGGCTGGGAGTTCTACGCGGCGGCGCTGGCGCTGTTCGTGACGCTGGGATTCCCGGGCTTCGTGTGGCGCTACCTGCGCCGTTCGCGGTCCAAGGTGCGAGAGTTCGATGACGAAGAAGCTGCCTGAGGCCCTTCGACCCGATGCCGACGGCGTGGTCGGCATTCCCCCGGCGACCGACGCCGATCCCCATCTGCGCGAGACCCCGCTGAGTTCCGACTGGATCCTGCGGGGCAACTTCCTTCATGCCAAGCGCGACCGCATCGCGCTGCCCAACGGCCGCGAAGCGACGCGCGAGTACATCCGCCATCCCGGCGCCGCCGTGATCGTGCCGCTGCTGGACGACGGCCGCGTGCTGCTCGAGCGCCAGTACCGCTACCCGATGGGCCGCGTGGTGCTGGAGTTCCCCGCCGGCAAGCTGGATCCGCTGGAACCCCCGCTGCGCTGCGCGATGCGCGAGCTGGTCGAGGAGACCGGCTACACCGCGCGCGAGTGGGCCTACGCCGGCGTGATGCACAACGCGATCGCCTATTCGGACGAGCGCATCGAGGTCTTCTTCGCGCGCGGGCTGGTTGCCGGCGAGCGCCGCTTGGACGACGAGGAGTTCCTCGACCTGCTGGCCGTGGGCGAGGACGAGCTGGACCGCATGGCCTTCGACGGCCGCGTCACCGACGCCAAGACCCTGACCTGCCTGCTGTGGCTGCAGCGCTGGCGCGCCGGCGCATGGCCTTTGGACTGGATGCCGGCGGCCGGGGCGGCGAGCCGCTAGCATCGGCCCATCATGCTGGTCCTGAACCTGGCCTGCGAGACAGGCCATTCCTTCGAAGGCTGGTTCGCGTCGGCCAACGACTTCGAATCGCAGCAGCAGCGCGGCCTGCTGAGCTGCCCGCTGTGCAACAGCGCCAAGGTGCGCAAGATGCCGAGCGCCCCGCGGTTGAACCTCTCCGCTGCCGAGCCTGCGCCGGCCCGGCCGCGCGCGCCGGCGGCGCCGTCCCCCGAGCCCACCGCACCGGTGCTGCCGCCCGGCGCGCCGGTGATCGCCGCCGAGCTGCAGAAGCAGGTGATCCAGGCGGTGCGCACGCTGATGGCCAACACCGAGGACGTCGGCGACCGCTTCGCCACCGAGGCCCGCCGCATCCATTACGGCGAGGCCCAGGAGCGCGGCATCCGCGGTCGCGCCACGCCCGACGAGGCGCGTGAACTGGCGGACGAAGGCATCGACATCGTCGCACTGCCGGTGCCCGACGCGCTGAAAGACCCTCTCCAGTAACGACCTGACGCCTCGTGGGATTGCGGGCGATGCCGGGGCCGGTGTCGAATCGCGCGGTCGCATCTGTTGAGGAATCAGGTTCATGAAGACTTTCCGATTGCTTGTCTGCGCCGCGGCGGCGACCGCGTCGTTCGCGTTCGCGCCGGTCGCGCCGTCGTATGCGGCCTCCGCCGCGCCGGTGGCCGCGCCCAACGGGATGGTGGTGACGGCGCAGCACCTGGCCACGCGCGTCGGCGTCGACGTGCTGAAGGACGGTGGCAATGCCGTCGACGCCGCGGTGGCGGTGGGGTATGCGCTGGCGGTGGTGTACCCGGCTGCGGGCAACCTGGGGGGCGGCGGCTTCATGACCATCCAGCTCGCCGACGGTCGCAAGACCTTCCTGGACTTCCGCGAGAAGGCGCCGCTGGCCGCCACGGCCAACATGTACCTGGACAAGGACGGCAACGTCGTCAAGGGCCTGAGCACCCACGGCCACCTGGCGGTGGGCGTGCCCGGCACGGTGTCGGGCCTCGAGTACGCGCGCGAGAAGTACGGGACGATGAAGCGCCAGACGCTGATCGCGCCGGCGGTCGCGCTGGCGGACCGCGGCTTCGCGCTGGACCAGGGCGACGTCGACATGTTCCAGACGGCGACCAAGGACTTCGAGGCCGATCCCGCGTCCGCGGCGATCTTCCTGAACAAGGGCAAGGCCTTCCAGCCCGGCGACAAGCTGGTGCAGAAGGACCTGGCGAAGACGCTGCGCGAGGTCTCGGCCAGGGGCACCGACGGCTTCTACAAGGGCTGGGTGGCGAAGGCGCTGGTCGAGTCGAGCCAGGCCGGCAAGGGCATCCTGACGCAGGCCGACCTGGACCAGTACCGCACGCGCGAGCTGGCGCCGGTCGAGTGCGACTACCGCGGCTACCACGTGGTGTCGGCGCCGCCGCCGAGTTCGGGCGGCGTGATCATCTGCGAGATGCTCAACATCCTGGAGGGCTATCCGCTGCGGCAGCTGGGCTGGGGCTCGGCGCAGGGCGTGCATTACCAGATCGAGGCGATGCGGCATGCCTACGTCGACCGCAACAGCACCCTCGGCGATCCGGACTTCGTGAAGAACCCGCTGCAGCGGCTGCTGGACAAGGACTACGCGGCCAAGATCCGCGCCGCGATCGATCCGGCCAAGGCCGGGGTGTCGCAGGACCTCAAGCCGGGCGTGCCGCCGCATGAGGGCAGCAACACCACGCATTACTCCATCGCCGACAAGTGGGGCAACGCGGTGTCGGTGACCTACACGCTGAACGACTGGTTCGGCGCCAAGGTCACCGCCGCGAAGACCGGCGTGCTGCTCAACAACGAGATGGACGACTTCACCTCCAAGGTGGGCGTGCCCAACATGTACGGCCTGGTGCAGGGCGAGGCCAATGCGATCGCTCCGGGCAAGCGGCCGCTGTCCTCGATGAGCCCGACGATCGTGACCAAGGACGGCAAGCCGGTGATGGTGGTGGGCACGCCGGGCGGCAGCCGCATCATCACGGCGGTGCTGCAGACGATGATCAACGCGATCGACTACGACATGAACGTCCAGGAGGCGGTGGACGCGCCGCGCTTCCACCACCAGTGGATGCCGGACCTGACGAACGTGGAGCCCTACACGCTGTCGCCGGACACGCGCCGGATCCTCGAGGGCATGGGCCACAAGCTGGGCGCGCCGCATCCGGCCAACCACCTGGCGGCGATCATCGTCGGCGCGCCGTCGCTGAACGGGAAACCGGTGGGCAACAACCGGTTCTACGGCGCGAATGATCCGCGCCGCAATACGGGGCTGGCCGCCGGTTATTGAGCGCGGTTGTCGGGGCGGGCATCGAACCCGGGTATCGAGCCCGGGGATCGAATCCGGCTATTGAGCCGAGGCGGCGGAAGCCGCCGCGGCTGCCGCGGCCGCAGTCCCCGCTGAGTTCGCCGTGCCCGCTGAGCCCGTTGTGCCTGCCGTAGCGGGCTCGGCGGCTGCGGGACCGGCCCACGGCTTCAAGGCCGCGTAGCGCTGGGTGAGCGACAGCGCATCGCCCCAGGAGCCATAGGTCGGATTGGGAATCGGGACCCAGGTCGTGCCCCAGCGCGCGGCGTGGTCCTGCTCGACGTAGCGGGCGCGCGGGACGAAGTCGTTGAGGTCGTCGCCGACCAGCATCGCGATGCGGTGCGTGCGCGCGACGGCCTCCCGGCGCGGCGTCTTGTCCGAGGCTGCCCATTCCGCGCGCTCGCCGCGCAGCATCACGTCGGCGGGCGCGACCGCATGGCCGAGCACGCGGCTCAGGTTGGCGATCGTCTGCGCCTTCTGCGGGCAGGCGGCGTGGAGGCCGTCCGGGCCGAAGGGGCCGTCGGCCGGGCAACGCCGGTTGGTGATGAAGACGACCCGGAAGCCGGTCGCGCGCGCCCGTGCGATGAACTCGGGCGCGCCGGGAATGGCGGCGGCCTGGGCGCTGGCCACCCAGGCGGCCCAGCTGCTTTCCTCGTAGCTGCGACCGTCGCGGATCTGCCAGGCCTCATAGGGCGAGTTGTCGAGCACGGTCTCGTCCACGTCCAGCACGATGGCCGGCGGCTTGCGCGAGAAGCCGCCCTGCGCGGCCTGTTCCAGCGAGGCTGTCTCGCGCGTGGCCCGACGCGCCGCGCCCAGCCGGGCCGTCGCGGCGCGGTAGACCGCCAGCGTGGCGGCCTGGCGTTCGACCGCGGTCTGGAACCAGAGCGTGGCGTTGAGGTTCTCGCGCGCCATCACCGGCTGGCCGACGGCGGCGGGCGACACGGCCAGGCCGGTCAGGCAGGCGAGTCCGCTCAAGGCGGCCAGGCAGGTCGACCGGCTCGGCAGTCGCCGGGCGAAGGAGGGCAGGAAGGCGCGGGGCATGGCGGGTCGTTCTCTCGGTTGGAAACGCGGGATCGCGGAAGTGCGGGAGTGCGGAGGTGCAGGGCGGGGCTGCGGGATCGCGGGATTGTTTCGCAGCCGGGCTGCACGGTCGGTGGACTAGGTCGAGTCCGGCGTGTCCTGGGCCACCGCCATCAGGTCGCTCGGATGGAGCATGAGCTCGCGCACGGTCCGCAGCGTCGCATGCTGGCGCAGCACCGGCTTGAAGGCGGGCGCCGTCAGCAGTTGGTCCCAGACCGCCTTGAGCTGGCGGGGTTCCACCGGGACGCCGCGCTCGAGCCGGTCGGCGAAGTCCAGGCTCGCCGGCGCCGACAGCAACTGCATGCGGCTCGCGGCGCTGAGCAGCCGCGGTGCCTGCTCGGCCGGCGCGTCGCTGCAATAGAGCACCGCGCGGGCCAGGTCGTCTTCCTCGGTCGGCAGAGCGCGCAGCGAGGCGCCCCGCAAGGAGATCTCGCCTTGATGCGAGGCGAAGGCATAGGTCGACTGCGGGTCCGCCTGCGCCAGCAGTCGCAGGCCGCGCAGCAGCCGGGGCAGGTCGGTGGTCGCGGCATCGGCCGAGGCCTTGGCCTCGACCAGCAGGAGCAGGTCCCAGGTACCGGCGTCGTGGCGCCGCAGCAGCGCCACGTCCCATTCGCTCTTGGCGCGCCGCGGATCGCCGGGGATCGACGACGGCACCTTCAAGGAAGTCGCCACGCGGTAGCGCGGCGGGTCCTCTCCCGCATTCAGACGCGCGGCCAGGACCTCGAGCGCCTGCGCGGCAAGCGCTTCCACGGCATCGCCGCGGCGCTGCGCGTCGCTGCCGGCCGAGGCGGCCTGCCCGGTGCCCGCCGCGGGGCCTTGCCGAGCCCACAGTGCGCGATATCGCTGCACCTCGTCCCGCTGGCCCAGCGCCTCGATCCGGAGAAGCCGCCTGAGCGCGTCATCGCTGACGATCCGCTCCAGGCTGCGAAACAGCACCGGCTCGTCCTGCACCTCGGGCAAGCCCAGGAGGTCCATGATCTCGTCGTCGACGTCGGACCAGTCCGCCGCGGCGCTCGCCTGCCGCATGCGCTGCAAGCCGTCCCGGATCTCGCCGGCGGGGTGGTCCTGCAGCTTCGCCGGATGGGCCAGCGCATTGGCCGCCGAACGGATCTGCCGCCGGTCCGCCTCCGCATGCGCATTGAGCGAGGCGAACTCCCGCACGGCGGGCGAGCGATGGCGCAGCACCATCGCCTGGAGCGCGGCATCGCCGTGCTCCGGCTGCATGGCCTCGGCGATGTGCCGCGCGAGGGCGTCGAGGAACAGCGCGCGAACGTCGTCGCCTGGTGCCGAGCCGGCGCCCAGGGCCTGCCGCGCGCGCTCGATCGAGGTGGCGAGTGCGGTCGCGGTCCCGTGGGTCCGGGCCTCTGCCAGCGAGTCCGGTAGCGCCGGTGCGCGGAAGCGGCGGGCGGCGCGCTGCAACCGGTCCGTGATTTCCCGAGGGAGTGGCGCCGGATCCGGGCGCGACGGGGAGAGCGTCGGAGGGACAGGGGGCGAAGGAGACGACATGGCGACGAGCAGGCGCCGAACAGGCGGCGAAGGATGTCGAGGCCGCCATTGTGTCCGGCTCGCGCGCCGCGATGCTTCCCGTGCGGACCCGTGCGGACCCGTGCGGGCTCTTGCGGGTCCGTGGGGCGCCTGGCCCCGTCGCTCCGATCAGCGCTGCGGCACGGCCGTGGCCGCCCGCCAGGCGCGATAGCGCCGCGTGAGCCGCGAGGCGCGCCACTGGTCCATCAGCAAGGTCACCAGCGGCGACAGGCGCCGCGACGGTGATGCGCCCGAGGCCATGCGCGCCAGCTGCCGCCGTGCCAGCGCCATCGTCGCGAGGCTGCCCAGCACCTTGTTCTTCCAGGTCACGGTGACGGGCTCGGCGACCGCCTCGGCCTTGATCCAGCGTGTCGGCAGGTCCGGCTCGTACGCGAGCGCGGTGCCCAGCCCGACCACCGCGATCCCGCCCGCCAGCACGCGTTCGGCGACGGCGCGCCGGCGGATGCCGCCGGTCGTCATCACCGGCATGCGCGCGTGCCGGGCCAGGTCTTGCGCGAACTCCAGGAAATAGGCCTCGCGCGCCAGCGTGCGACCGTCGGCGGTGCGGCCCTGCATCGCGGGGCTCTCGTAGCTGCCGCCGGACAGTTCGAGCAGGTCGATGCCTTCGGCGTTCAGCATCTCGACGACCGCGCGAGCGTCGGCCTCGTCGAAGCCACCGCGCTGGAAGTCGGCGCTGTTGAGCTTCACCGAGATGGCGAAGCCGGGGCCACCGGCGGCCTTGACGGCGCGCACGACCTCGATGAGCAGGCGGGCGCGGTGGGCGATCGGGCCGCCGTAGCCATCGTCGCGGCGGTTGGCCAGCGGCGACAGGAACTGCGACAGCAGGTAGCCATGGGCGGCATGGACCTGCACGCCGTCGAAGCCGGCCTCGCGCGCGGCGCGGGCGGTGTCGGCGAAGCGGTGCACGATGGCGCCGATCTCGGCGGCGGTCAGCGCGCGGACCGGTGCGAACAGCTTGCCGTGCTTGCCCATCTCGAGCGCGACCTCGGACGGCGCGTAACCCGGATTGCCCAGTGCCGCGAACACCTGTCGGCCTGGGTGGTTGATCTGCATCCAGACCTTGGTGCCGCCGGCCTGTGCGGCGCGGGCCCAGGCCCGGAAGGCGTCCAGCGGCGTGCCGGCCTCGAGCACCAGGCCGCCGGGGCTGGTCAGCGCGTCGGGCGCGACCATGACGTTGCCGGTGATCAGCAGCCCGGCGCCGCCTTCGGCCCAGCGGCGGTAGAGCGCCTGGCTGTGGGCGCCGGGCACTTGGCCGGGCTCCGCCAGCATCTCTTCCATCGCGGCCTTCGCGATGCGGTTCTTCAAGGTCTGGCCGTTCGGCAGGACCAGCGGCAAGTGCAGGGCGGAGGAGGCAGCGATCGACATGGACAGGGACACGCCCGGAGAAAAGGGGCGGTTTGAAAGGGAGAAGGCCGCCAGCGTAAGCTTCAAGCTGAGTTGAAGGTCAAGGGGTTTTGAATGCGGATTGGGGAACTGGCGAAACAGCTCGGGATCAAGCCCTCGGCGATCCGGTTCTATGAAGCGAGCGGGCTGTTGCCGGAGGGCGAGCGCGGCCTGAACGGTTATCGCGAGTACGGCCCGGAGACGCTGCAGCGGCTGCAGTTCATCCAGCTGTCGCAGCGTCTGGGTTTCTCGCTCGACGGCATCCGGCAGGCGCTGGCGCAGGAAGTGGATGGCCGGCTGCCGCATGAACTGGTGCAGGCCAGCCTGAAGCGGCGGCGCGAGGAGATCGCCCGCATGCGCGCCGAACTCGACGCGCAGGATGCGGAGCTGGAGCGGCTGGGCCGGACCTGCGAGGAGAACTGGGCCCAGGGGCAGTGCTTCGACCGGGAAGGCTTCCTGGCGTCGATGGGCGAGGCACTCGACGCCGCCGCCGTCACGCCGCCGGCATCGCCAGCGCCAGCGCGAGCCCGATCGCGCCGCACGCGCTGAGCAGCGGGATCACGCCCCACTTGAAGCGGAACAGCGCGACGGCCGCGCCGGCGGCGATCAGCGCGGACGTGGCGTCGAAGGGACCGCCCAGTCCCTGCGGCCAGAACACGTGGCCGGCGAAGAACAGCGCCAGGTTGACGATCACGCCCACCACGGCCGCGGTGATCGCGGTCAGCGGCGCGGTCAGGCGCAGGTCGCCGTGGGTCGCCTCGATGACCGGGCCGCCGGCCAGCACGAAGACGAAGGAGGGCAGGAAGGTGAAGCAGGTGACCAGCGTCGCCGCCGCGGCACCGGCGGCGAAGAGCGCGTCCGGTCCGAAGACCTGTTCCTTCCATCCGCCCAGGAATCCGACGAAGGCGACCACCATGATGAGCGGCCCCGGCGTGGTCTCGCCCAGCGCGAGGCCATCGATCATCTGCGGCCCGGTGGCCCAGTGGTGGTGCTCGACGGCGCCCTGCACGACGTAGGGCAGCACCGCGTAGGCGCCGCCGAAGGTCATCAACGCGGCCTTGGTGAAGAACAGCCCCATCTGCGTGAACGCGCCGTCGAGCCCATACACGGCGATCAAGGCGCCCATCGCGGCGAGCCACAGCCCCAGGCCCACGATCAGCACCCGGGCGAGGCGAGCGCGAGTGAAGCGGGCGTGCGGGGGCGTCGGGGTGTCGTCGTCGATCAGCGCCGGGCCGTAGCCGGCCTGCGCGGCGGCGTGCGCGGCACCGGGCGAGAACACCTGCGGCGCGAAGCGCGCGCCGATCGCGCCGGCGATCCCGGCGCCCAGCACGATGAGCGGGAAGGGCAGGTCCAGGAGGATCGCCACCAGCGCCGCGACCGCGATGCTCCACAGCCAGCCGTTGCGCAGCACGCGGCGGCCGATGCGGTGGGCCGCGTGCAGCACGAGCGCGGTGACCGCGGGCTTGATGCCGTAGAAGATCCCCGCGACCGCCGGCAGCGTGCCGAAGGCGACGTAGATCCACGACAGCGCGACGAGGATGAACAGCGACGGCAGCACGAAGAGTCCGCCGGCGACGATGCCGCCCCAGCCACGGTGCATCAGCCAGCCGATGTAGGTGGCGAGCTGCTGGGCCTCGGGGCCGGGCAGCAGCATGCAGTAGTTGAGCGCATGCAGGAAGCGCCGCTCGCTGATCCAGCGGCGACGCTCGACCAGCTCGGCATGCATGATCGCGATCTGCCCGGCCGGGCCGCCGAAGCTGATGAAGCCCAGCTTCAGCCAGAAGAGGAAGGCTTCCCGGAAGGAGACGGGGGCGGGGCGGTCCGGGGGCGAAGCGACCGTGGCGGTGGAATCGTTCGGACGGGTCATGCGCGGGGGCCGGACAGCTGGAGGGGGACGACGGGTTGGCGGCGAAGTGTGCCTCAGCCCGCCGTCCGCGAGGCGGGTCGCGTGGCAAGATCGCCGCCTCTCGCTGACCCGACCCCCTGTCCCATGCGCACTCCCCTGATCCCGATGCTCCTCGCCCTGGCGCTGGCCGCGCCGATCGCCGGCCGGGCCGATCCACTGCCCTCGGCGGCGAAGGCCGAGGTCACCGCCTTGCTGGGGCGACTGCAAGCCTCGTCCTGCGAGTTCAATCGCAACGGCGATTGGCACTCGGCGTCCGACGCGAAGCGGCACCTGGAACGCAAGCTCGCCTACCTCGAGGACAAGCAGCTCGTGAAAACAGCGGAACAGTTCATCGAGCTCGGTGCCTCGAAGAGCAGCATGAGCGGCAAGCCTTACCTGGTGCGTTGTGCGGGCGCCTCGCCGGTCGAGAGCAAGGCGTGGCTCATGCGCGAACTGGCCGCCGTGCGCGCCGCGGCCAAGGGCGCGTCGGCACCGGCACCGACACGTTAGGACGGCGATCGCTCAGCGGGTGCTCTCGGGCGATGGCGCGAGAGGATGCTGGCCAGCGCTGCTCACGCACAGGCCACGGCGCGTTGAGCAGGGCTCTGGATCAATGGGCCGGCGCTTCCTCCAGCTTCCGCAAGATGTCGCAGGCCGCGTTCACGCGGTCCGGGATCGGCCAGTTGCGATTGGCCAGGAGCACGATGCCCAGGCGCTTCTCGGGCACGAACGCCGCGTACGCGCCGAAGCCGCGGGTGGAGCCGGTCTTGTTGAACAGGCGCGGCCCCGACGGCGTCGCCGCGATCGGCGTCACCTCGCTGACCGCGCGGCCCAGCGCGTTGCCCGCCTGCAGGCGATCCAGCGCGACCGGCCACGGGTACTGCTCCCAGCCGAGCCCCTGCGTCATGGGCCCGACCTGGAACATCCCGACCTGCGTGCCCTCGATGGCCTGGCGCGTGCTGGGTGCCAGGCCGCTGGGGTCGATGTTGAGCCGCACGAAGCGCAGCAGGTCCGCCGCCGTCGTCTTGATCCCGTAGGCCTCGGCATCGAAGACGCCCGGCGTCACGCGCACGGCCCGCGCCTGGTCGTGGCCCCAGGCGTAGTCGGCCATCGCGGCTGCGGGCACCCGGATGAAGGTTTCGCGCAGACCGAGCCGGGGCAGCAGGTCCGACTCCACCGCCGTGGCGAAGTCACGCCCCAGCGCGCCAGCGACGGCCCGGCCGAACAGGCCGATGCTCGGGTTCGAGTACTGCCGCTTCGTTCCCGGCGCGAAGGCCGGCCGCCACTGCTGGAGGTAGCCCTGCATCGAGGCCTCGTCGACGACCTCCTCCGGGATCTGCAGCGGCAGGCCCCCGGCCGAGTAGGTGGCGAGCTGCCGCAGCGTCGCGCGATCGATCGGATGACCGCGCAGCGCCGGGAGCGTCCGGCCCGGATGGTCGGACAGCGACAGGCGGCCCTCCGCCGCGGCCTGGGCGCCCAAGGTCGCGGTGAAGGTCTTGCTGATCGAGCCGATCTCGAAGAGCGTCCGATCGTTGACCGGCGCTCCCGACTGGCGGGAGGCCACGCCGTAGCTGAAGACGTAGGAGCGACCGTCGACCGTCACGCCGACGGCCATGCCGGGGATGTCGTGACGCGCCATGGCGGGGCGGATGGCCTCATCCACCCAGGCGCGGATCGCGGCGGCATCGGGTGCTTGCGTGGTGGCGCTGGTGACGCTGGTGACGGTCAGCGCCAGGGCGCACAGGGTCGCGATCGTCGGCCGGCGTGCGGCGCGCAGGAAAAGTTGCATCAATGGAGCCCCTTGGCAATGCGACCGCGATCCGATCGCGGCCTGGATCCAGGACGATAGGCGTCCGCGCTGCGCCTCGGCGCTGCAAGCGGCGTTACGGTGGGCGGCCGTAACGCCCGTTCAGCGCGTCATGTGGATTGCCGGCGCCAGCGCCGCAGTGACCGGAGCCGTCGATATCATGCGCAGCCGCCGCACCGCGCGGACCGGCCGCCAACCAACGCGCCGCAGTGCGCGACATCAGGGAGAAGATTTCATGCGGGCAGTGCTGCTCATCGTCGTCGCCGTGGTGCTCGGCGTCATCGGCTGGAAGAAGCGCGACGAGATCCCGTTCCTGCGCGATGCCACGCGCCAGCTGGAGCGCCAGGCCGGCAAGGTCGAGCTGCCGAAGCTGCGCACCGGCAACGACACGCCGCCCGGGGCCGGTGGCGGTTCGGCCCCGACCCCGGGCGGCGTGCGCCGCTGCGTCGTCGACGGCCAGGTGCTCTACACCAACGAGGCCTGCCCGCGCGGCAGCGCCGAGCAGAAGGTCAAGGGCGGCACGGTGTCGGTGATGCCGGCCTACAAGGCCCCGCCGCCGCCCGAGCAGGCCGGCTCCGGCATCCCCAATGCGCGGGACTTGCTCGCGCCCAAAGGCGGCACGCTCAAGGACAAGGCCCAGGAACGGGCGATGGAGGGGTTGTAACACCCCCGCATTCCCGGGTTTACGGGCATCGCGTCACGGGGCCGGGGCTCAGTAGACTGGCCCTCAGGCCGACCAAGGGACCGGCCACCTCGCAGGGAGACCAGCCGGGACAGGGCTCAGCCCCCGCCCGGCGCGCCGGAGCCGATGCTTCGCAAGCCATGCCGCTGACCGATCCGCAACTCCTTGTCGACGGTGCCACCAAACGCCGGCGTCGCATGACGGCCTGGCTCGTCGGCGCCAACCTGACCGTCGCGCTCGTGCTCGCGGCGCTGGTCTGGCATGTGCTGGACGCGTCCCATCGCACCTATGCGACGCAGGCGCGCGATGTCGCCGAAGGCCTGGCCGCCGTCGCACA
This sequence comes from Mitsuaria sp. BK041, assembly GCF_014193085.1. Classification (NCBI taxonomy): domain Bacteria; kingdom Pseudomonadati; phylum Pseudomonadota; class Betaproteobacteria; order Burkholderiales; family Sphaerotilaceae; genus Roseateles; species Mitsuaria sp. BK041. The sequence continues at coordinate 1,883,021 of NZ_JACHYT010000001.1, forward strand.
GCTCAACGTCGAGGCCGAGATCGGCCGCGTGGACGCGGTGTTGCGCGCCACCGGCGCCGAGCTCGAGCGGCTGATGGCCGCGCCCGGCGGTGCCCCCGACGCGGTGCTCAACGAGGTGCTGCATGCGCGCTTCGGCCTGCTGCACGGCATCGAGGCCTTCCGCGCCGCCGACGCCAGCGGCGAGGTCCGCTGGGGCACGCGCCTGCCCGCCGGCGCGCCGACGCGCGTCCATGACCGCGACTATTTCCTCCAGGCGCGCGCGCTGGCCGAGCCCGCGACGCTGGTGACCGGTCCGCTGGTCTCGCGGGTGTCGGGCAACTGGGTGGTGGCGTTCGTGCGGCCGCTGGTCGTGCGAGGCCGCTTCGCGGGCGTCCTCTACGTGAGCGTCGGCGTCGACCACTTCCGCCACCTCTTCGAGCGCTACGAGCTGGCGCCGCTGGACGCGATGACGCTGCGCCGCGACGACCTGCGGCTGGTCGCGCGCATCGCGCCGGGCAGTCCGGTGCAGGGCGAGGTCGGCGACACCAAGGTCTCGGCGCGGATGCGCGAGATGCTGGCGGCGAATCCCCGCCAGGGCAGCGTGGTCACCACGGTGAGCATCGACGGCCGCGACCGCACCAGCGCCTACCGCGCGCTCGATCACTGGCCCTTCGTCGTTTACGCCGGCGTGAACAACGAGCGCTTCTTCAAGCCCTGGCGGGAACAGGCCTGGACGGTGGCGTCCCTGGCGGCGCTGGCCTGGCTGCTGGTGGCGCTCGCCACCTGGCATGTGCGGCGCGCCAACCGCCGCGAGGAACAGGCCATGACGGCGCTGGTCGAGCAGGGCAAGCGCATCCAGGCGCTGATGCGGGTCTCGGCGGATGGGATCCACATCATCGACGGGCGAGGGCGGCTGGTGGAGATGAGCGACTCCTTCGCGGAGATGCTCAAGTCCACCCGCGCCTCGCTGATGGGGCGCCACGTCGGCAGCTGGGACGTCAACCAGGACGAGGCGGCGATCAATGCCTGGCTGGCGAAGATCAAGGCGGGCGACCGGCAGCGCGTGGACGTGCAGCATCGCCGGGACGACGGCCAGGTGATCGACGTCGAGCTGCAGCTCAGCGTCACCGAGATCCGTGGCGAGCTCTACGTGTTCTCGTCCGGGCGCGACGTCACCCAGGCGCGGCGCCTGCAGCGCGAGCAGGCGGCGATGCTCGACAGCGACCTGGTGGCCATGGCCAAGATCGAGCACCGCACCATCACCTGGCGCAATCGCGCGCTGGAACGCATCCTCGGCTACGGGCCCGGCGAGCTGCAGGGCGCGCCGGCGCGGGTCTTCTATTGGGACGACGCGCAGTACGAGGAGGTCGGGCGGCAGGTGTATTCGGCGCTGGCGGAGCACGGCCACTACCGGTCGCAGATCCGGATGCGCAGCAAGGGTGGCGAGGCGGTGTGGGTGGACTTCGGCGCGGCGCCGCTGTCGGTCACCGAGATCTTCGCGATGGCGGTCGACATCACGCCGATGAAGGCGGCGCATGAGCACCTGGCGCACGCGGCCTTCCACGACGCGCTGACGCAGCTGCCCAACCGGGTGCTGCTGCACGACCGGATCGAGCAGGCGCTGGGGGTGGCGCGGCGGGAACGCAAGCGGGTGGCGATCTGCTACCTGGACCTGGACGGCTTCAAGGCCGTCAACGACGAGCACGGGCACGACGCCGGCGACCAGTTGCTGGAGACGGTGGCGAGGCGGCTGCTGGCCCACATCCGGCCGCTGGACACGGCGGCGCGCCTGGGCGGGGACGAGTTCGTGCTGGTGCTGACCTGTGTGGACGGCGACGACTGGCGGCCGGTGCTGGCACGCGTCGTCGACGCCATCGGCGAGCCGGTGGCGCTGAGCTCCGGCGCGATCGTCGCGGTGGGCGCGACCGTCGGCGTCGCGGTGTTCTCGCCCGACGACACGACCGGCGCGCAGGAACTCATCGAGCGCGCGGACCACGAGATGCTGCGCGGCAAGCGCGACGGCAAGGGACGGGTGGTGGCGGGCTGAGGCGGGGAGGGCCAGCGGGCGGTGGTGGGCGCCGCGCCTCAGGCCGGCGGCGGGATGGCCGTCGCCTTGGACCACACGGCCCGCCAACCGGCATCGCGCACGTGCGCACCGGAGATCCAAGTCGTCCGGCCCGGCGTACAAGCGGCAGACCAATCCCCGAAGGGCATGCCATGGCGCCTGCAATTTCCTCGATCGCCGTCCGGCTCGCCGAGCGCGGCTTGCTGCCTGAGGCCGCGGTGCGGCTGGGCATCCGGCGCCTGCTGCGCCTGCGGCTCGACGAGGCGCACCACCAGGACCCCGAGGCGGCGGCCGCGCTGACGCAGGACTTCCTGGCCGGGCTGCGCGCCGCGCCGCTGGCGGTGCTGCCGGAGCAGGCCAACGCGCAGCATTACGAGCTGCCGCCCGCGCTGTTCGAGGCCATGCTGGGACCGCGGCGCAAGTACAGCTGTTGCTGGTGGCCAGAAGGCGTCGACACGCTGGCGGCGGCCGAGGAGGCGGCGCTGGCGGAAACCGCGGCGCGCGCCGGGCTCGCCGACGGGCAGACGATCCTGGAGCTGGGCTGCGGCTGGGGCTCGCTGAGCCTGTGGATGGCGCAGCACCTGCCGGCGGCGCAGATCCTGGCGGTGTCGAACTCGGCCTCGCAGCGGGCCTTCATCGAAGCGCAGGCGCTGCGGCTGGGCCTGCGCAACCTGCAGGTGCAGACGGCCGACTTCTCGTCCTGGGGCGAGGACGGCCAGTTCGACCGGCGCTTCGACCGGATCGTGTCGGTCGAGATGTTCGAGCACCTGCGCAACTGGCCGCGCGCCTTCCGCAAGGTGTCGAACTGGTTGCGCGACGATGGCCGCTTCTTCCTGCATGTCTTCGCGCATCGCGAGGCGCCCTATGCCTTCGAGGTCCGCGATGACACCGACTGGATGAGCCGGCACTTCTTCTCCGGCGGCATGATGCCCAGCGACGACCTGGCCTTGCTCTGCCAGGACGACCTGGCGCTGCAGCAGCGCTGGCGCTGGGACGGCCGCCATTACGCGCGCACCGCGGCGGCCTGGCTGGAGCGCCTGGATGCGCACCGGGGCGAGCTGATGCCGCTCTTCGAGCGCGTCTACGGCCCCGCCGACGCCTCCATGTGGTGGCAGCGCTGGCGGCTCTTCTTGCTGTCCGTCGAGGAACTGTTCGCCTACGACCAGGGGCAACAGTGGTGGGTCAGCCACTACCTCTTCGCGCCTCGGCGCTGAGGGCGGGGATGGACATGGCGCCTTCCGCTGTCGAACTCGCCGTCGCGGCCGGCATCGGCCTGTCGATCGCCGTCGCCATCGCGCTGCCCACCTGGCTGGTGAGCCTCACGCGGCGCGACGCGAGCCTGGCCGACCGCGTGTGGTCGGCTTTCATCACCGCGCCGGCGGCCTGCTATGTCGTCAGCCTCGGCGGTGATGCCCGGGCGCAGGTGATGCTGGCGATCACGCTGGTCTGGGCGCTGCGGCTCGGTGTCCATGTCACCGTGCGGAACTGGGGTCATGGCGAGGACCCGCGCTACCAGGCCATCCGCGCGCGCAACCAGCCAGGCTTCGGGCTCAAGAGCCTGTGGCTGGTGTTCCTGCTGCAGGCGGTGCTCGGCTGGGTCGTGTCCTGGCCGATGCTCGCGGCCAGCGGCGGCGGCCGGTCGGTGTGGTCCGCCTGGGACACCGTCGGCGCCACGCTGGCCGCGGGCGGCCTGCTCATCGAGACGATCGCCGACGCTCAGCTCAGCCGCTTCCGCCGCGCGCCGGGGCATCGCGACCGCGTGCTCGACAGCGGGCTGTGGCGCTATTCGCGGCATCCCAATTACTTCGGCGAAAGCTGCGTGTGGTGGGGGCTGGGGCTGATGGCCGTGTCAGCGGGTGGGGCCACCGCGGCCTGGTGCCTCGCATCGCCGGTGCTGATGACGGTGCTGCTGCTCAAGGTCAGCGGCGTGACGCTGCTCGAGCAGGACATCGGTGAGCGGCGTCCCGCCTATCGCGACTACATCGCCCGCACCAGCGCCTTCATCCCGTGGCCGCCGAAACGGAGCGGCGCTCGATGAGGGCGGGCCGAACGCTCATGCCGAGGCTCGGCCTGCGCGTCGCCGTCCTTGCGGCCGCCTGGATTGGCGGCGCTGCGATCGGCGCGGACGGCACGCCGGGCGCAGACGGCGCGTCGGCGTCGGGCGCTGTCGCGACGCCCACGCCTCGAGGGGCCGACGCGCGCACGACCGCGAGCGGCGCCTGGGACTTCGAAGTCCGCCTCGACGGCAAGCCGATCGGCACCCATCGCTTCGTCGTCGAGGGCGAGCCCGGGGCCCGTACCGTGCGGAGCCTCGCCCGCTTCGACGTGAAGCTGCTCGGCCTCACGGTCTTCCGCTACCGCCACGAGGCCAGCGAGCGCTGGCGCGGTGATTGCCTGCAGGCGATCCAGAGCCGCACCGACGATGACGGCAAGCCGGTGGAGGTCAACAAGACCTTCAATGCGCGAGGGCCGTCGACCGCATCGCCATCGTCGCAGGCTCCGTCGGCATCGACATCGGCATCGGCATCGGCCGTCGCCGAGTCGGACTGCCTGATGAGCTACGCCTACTGGCATCCGGCGCTGGTGCGGCAGCAGCGCCTGCTGAATCCGCAGACGGGCGAAATCGACGAGGTCCGCATCGAGCGCTTGCCCGATGCCTCGCTTGCGGTGGCCGGCCGCGAGGTCGAGGCGATGCGCTGGCGCCTCACCGCCACGCCACCCGCCGCCGCCGGCAAGCCTGCGGAACGCCAGCAGCTGACGCTGTGGCGAGATCGGTCCGATGGCCGCTGGATCGGGCTCGATGCGGTGGTCAAGGGCGGACGGGTGCTGAGCTATCGGCTGCCGTGAACCAACCCTCCAGGAGATCGCGATGAACGCATCCACCACGACGACTCGCCCGTTGCCTGCCGCCGTGCCCGCCTGGCGCTGGCCGCTGGCCTACCTCGCGACGCTGGCCGTCTTCCTGGCGATGGATGCCGTCTGGCTCGGCACCATGACCGCCGCGCTCTACCAGCCGGCCATCGGTCACCTGATGGCCGCCACCGTCGACTGGCGCGCGGTGGCGATCTTCTATCCGCTGTTCGTCGCCGGGCTGGTGCATTTCGCGGTCGCGCCCGCGCTGCGGGGTGGCCGTCCGCGGCTCGCGTTCGCGCAGGGCGCCTGCTTCGGCTTCCTGGCCTACGCGACCTACGACTTCACCAACCAGGCCACGCTGCGCGACTGGCCCTGGTTCATCACCGTCATCGACCTGGCGTGGGGCGCCGTCGTCAGCGGCGTGTCGTCCGGCATCGCCGCCCTCGCGGCGGCCGCGCTCACATCCCGACGAGCGACCCGAACCACCGGGCGATGAAGCCGTCGAAGTGCAGCCGGCCGTCGACGGCGGCCACGCAGATGCATTCGCTGCCTTCCTGCACCACCGGCTGATGGTGGACCTCGCCGTCGGCCAGGTCGAAGTCGCCCGGGCCGAACAGCGCGCGCCCGTCGTGGAATCGGCCGTAGATGACCTGCGTCAGCTCGGTCCCGCGGTGCGTGTGCGGCGGCAGGTACTTGCCGGGCCCGATGCGCAGCAGGAAGACATTGGCCTGCGGCGCACCGGGCACGCTGACCTTGCTCCAGCGCATGCCCGGGCCGATCCAGCGCCAGCGCGTCGCGCTGCAGTCGGCCAGCGCCCGAGGCCACACTGCACCGGTCGGCAGTGGCGGCGGCGCCGGTACCTTGCGGGGAACGGCCACCCCGTCCGCGCCGGCCACGGCCTCGATCGCGTCCATCGCGTCGATCCGCGCGAAAGCCCGCGCCAGCGCGTCGTCCCGCATCGGCGCGGCCGCTTCCTCCTCGATCAGCGCCCCGCCCACCGCCCGCAGCATCGCCACCCGCTCGCGGCAGGCGGCGCACAGCTCCAGATGGATTTCCGTCACCAGCCGGATGCCCGTGGGCAGCGTGCCCGCGGCCAGCGACAGCAGCAGCTCGTCGGCGGGGTGATGGTGGATGTCGGGCGGGCGCATGGTCAGGCGGTCAGAAGGGGAAGGGCGGTGATTGGTGATGGCTGGCGTGATGGGAACGGTGTGGCGTGATTGATGGGGCGAGGCGATCGCGCGGGCGGCTCAGGGATCCAGCAGCCGGCGCAGGTGCGCCACCGCCAGCCGGATGCGCGATTTCACCGTGCCCAGCGGCAATCCCAGTTCCGAGGCGATCCGCGCATGCGGTTCGTCCTCGTAGAAGGACAGCCGCAGCACCTGCGCCTGCTCCGGCGGCAGGCGCGACAGCGCCTCCCGGATCCGCTGGCCCTGGCGCGCGGCGTCGGCGTGGTCGGCCACGTCGGGCTGGTCGGCCTGGAGGCGGTCGAACTCGAAACACTCGTCGCCGGCGCCGTCCAGCAGGTGGCGCCGCGCGGCATCGATGCGCAGGCGGCGCCCGATGGTGAAGATCCAGGTCGACACCGCCGCCTGCGCCGGATCGAACATCGCCGCCTTGCGCCACACCGTCACCAGCGTGTCCTGCGCCAGTTCCTCGGCGGCGGCGTCGCTGCTGCCGGTGCGCATCAGGTAGCTCTTGAGCCGCGGCGCGAAATGCGAGAACAGCCGGCCGAAGGCCTCCCGATCGTGCTGCTCGGCGACGCGACGCATCAGCGCCGCCCAGTCCGGCTCGGACGGCGGGGGCGCGGACCGGCGGTCCGGATCGAGCGGGACGATCTTCAAGTGGCGGGCTTTCGGCAAGGCGGACGGGGACGCCGCCTCGCCCGGCGGGGAGGCCGGGGCGGAGGTCGGATCGTCGCGATGCGGGGTACCCATGGGCCCTGATACGCGACGGACGGCGGATCGGATCATCGCCGGGCCGAGCCACCACCGCCATGCGGGCGACCCTCGCCCCAGGGAAAGCCGGGGCAGGCTCGCCGGTTCGCGGGCCGGCGATCCAAATCCGATCGGCTCGCGTAGAAGCGCCAAACCCCAGGACGCGACGATGCCCGGCCCAGACACCCTCCCGCCCGACTTCCCCAGCCCCCCGGACGGCCGTCCGCTGCGCATCGCCGTCGTCGGCGCCGGCATCTCGGGGCTGTCCTGCGCCTGGCTGCTGTCGGGGCGCCACGACGTCCAGGTCTTCGAGGCGGACGGCCGCATCGGCGGCCACAGCCACACGGTCGACGCGCCGGACCGGGGCGCGAGCGTGCCGGTGGACACCGGCTTCATCGTCTACAACGAGCCGGCCTATCCCAACCTGAGCGCGCTGTTCCGCCACCTGGCGGTGCCGACGCGCGCGTCGGACATGTCCTTCGCGGTGAGCCTGGACGGCGGCGCGCTGGAATACGCCGGCACCGACCTGAACGGCCTTTTCGCCCAGCGCGCCAACCTGCTGCGTCCGCGCTTCTGGTCGATGCTGCGCGACCTGCTGCGCTTCTACCGGGAAGCCCCGCGCGACGCCCAGGCCAGCGGCGACCTGGCGCTGGACGACTACCTGGACGCGCGCGGCTACGGCCGCGCGTTCCGCGACGACCACCTGTACCCGATGGGCGCCGCGATCTGGTCCTCGACGGCCGCCGACATCGGCCGTTATCCGGTGGCCGCCTTCGTCCGCTTCTGCGAGAACCACGGCCTGCTGCGGGTCAGCGGGCGGCCGGTGTGGCGCACCGTCGAGGGCGGCAGCCGCGAGTACGTGCGACGCCTGACGCAGTCCTTCGCCGACCGCATCCACCGCGACGAGCCGGTCATCGCCGTCGCGCGCGAGCCGGACGGCGTGCGCCTGCGCACCCGGCGCGGCGCCTGGACCGCGCCCTTCGACCACGTCGTGCTGGCCACGCACGCGGACCAGTCGCTGCGCATGCTGCTCGCCCCCAGCGCCGCCGAGCGGCGCCTGCTCGGGGCCATTCCCTACACGCGCAACCTGGCCGTGCTGCACCGCGATCCGGCGCTGATGCCGCGCCGCCGGGCGGTCTGGTCGAGCTGGAACTACCTCGCCTCGCGCCAAGGTGAAAGCGGGCAGGTGGCGCCGACGGTGACCTACTGGATGAACCGGCTGCAGCCGCACCTGCCGCAGGGGCCGGATGCGCAACCGCTGTTCGTGACGCTGAATCCGGCCGTCCCGCCGCATCCCGATCACCTGCTGCGCACCGAGGTCTACGAGCATCCGCGCTTCGACGCGGCCGGCATAGCCGCGCAACGCGAGCTCTGGTCGCTGCAGGGCCGGCAGCGCACCTGGTTCTGCGGTGCCTGGTTCGGATCGGGCTTCCACGAGGACGGCCTGCAGGCGGGCCTGGCGGTGGCCGAGGCGCTGGGCGGCGTGCGCCGGCCCTGGTCGGTGCCGGACGAATCCGGCCGCATCCACCTGCCGCGCGGCGCGGCCGGGCTGGCCGACCGGGCCGGGGTGGTGGCATGAGCGCACTAGACGGCGCGAGCGCCCCGGGCGCCTCCGCGCTCTACCTCGGCCGGGTGATGCACCAGCGGCTGCGACCGCTGCGTCATCGGCTGAGCTACCGGATGTTCTCGCTGCTGCTGGACCTGGACGAGTTGCCGGCGCTCGATGCGCGGCTGCGCTGGTTCTCGCTGGGGCGGTTCAACCTCTTCAGCTTCCGTCCGTCGGACCACGGCGACGGCCGCGCCGGCGACGTGGCCGGGCTGCGCGCGTGGATCGATGCGCAGCTCGCGGCGGCCGGCCTGCCCGCCGGTGGCGCAGTCCGGCTGCTGACGATGCCGCGCCTGCTCGGCTACGCCTTCAATCCGCTGAGCGTGTGGTTCTGCGACGCGCCGGACGGCACGCCGCTGGCGATCCTCTACGAGGTCAACAACACCTTCGGCCAACGGCACAGCTACCTGATCGAAGTCGATCCGGCCCAGCGCGCCGCGCCGCTGATCGAGCAGCGCAGCGACAAGCGGCTGTACGTGTCGCCCTTCCTTGGCATGGCGCTGCACTACCGCTTCCGCATCGAGCCGCCGCGCGAGTCGATGTCCATCGGCGTCAGCGTGCATGAGACCGACGGCGCCGCGGTGCTGCATGCCCGGCTCGACGCGCACCGCGCGCCGCTGACCGACGCCCGGTTGCTGCGATTGCTCGTCGCCTATCCGCTGCTGACGCTGAAGGTCGTCGCCGGCATCCATTGGGAGGCGCTGCGGCTGTGGCTCAAGGGCGCGCGGCTGCATGAACGGCCCGCCGCGCCGGCCTCGCCGCTGACCGTGGTGCGGCGGGAAGACGTTCCTTCGTCCTTGCCATGACCGACTTCCCGAGACCGACCCACGAGACCCTCATGCATCACGACACCAGTTCGATCCTGACCGCGCCCCGCGACGTGCCGTCGTCGGCGGCCACGCTGGCGGGCGATCCGCTCCCGGCGTGGCAGGCGCCGCTGCGGCGGTGGCTGGCGCGGGTCCGGCATGGCCGCCTGACGCTCATCTGGCCGGATGGCCGGCGGCTCGAGGTCACCGGCCCCGCGCCGGGACCGCGCGCGGAACTCCGCCTGCATCGGTGGCGGCCGGTGCTGCGCCTGCTGATGGAGGGCGACCTCGGGCTGGCGTTCTCCTACCGCGACGACGACTGGAGCTCGCCCGACCTGACCGCGCTGCTGATGTTCGGCGTTGCCAACGAGGCGGCGCTGGGCGGCGTGACCGCGACGCGCGGCCCGGCGCGCTGGCTCTCGCGGTGGCGCCATCGCGCCAATGCGAATACGCGGCGCGGCAGCCGCCACAACATCGCCGCCCATTACGACCTGGGCAACCGGTTCTACGCGAAGTGGCTGGATGACTCGATGCTCTACTCGAGCGCGATGTACGACGGGGACGAGCTCGCCGCGGCGGACGCGTCCTGCGCAGGCCTGGCTGCGACGCCATCCGACGGGTCGCTGGAGGCCGCGCAGGCGCGGCGGCTCGACCGCATCGTCGAGCTGCTGGACCTGCGCGCGGGTCAACGGGTGCTCGAGATCGGTTGCGGCTGGGGCACGCTGGCCGCGACGCTCGCCCGGCGCTGCGGCGTGGAGGTCGTCGGCGTGACCTTGTCGACCGAGCAGCTCGCCTTCGCGCGGCAGCGCGCGGCCGGGTGGGGCGTCGCCGCGCAGGTCGACCTGCGCCTGCAGGATTACCGCGACATCGAGGGGCGCTTCGATCGCATCGTTTCCATCGAGATGATCGAGGCGGTCGGCGAGGCCTACTGGCCGACCTACTTCGCCACCCTGCGGGACCGGCTGAAGCCGGGCGGCCGGGCGGTGCTGCAGGCCATCACGATCGACGAGGCGCACTTCGAGCGCTATCGCGCCAGTCCGGACTTCATCCAACGCTGCATCTTCCCCGGCGGCATGCTGCCCACACCCGAGCGCATGGCCCGGGAGGCGGCGCGCGCCGGGCTGGATTTCCACACCGAGGCCCGCTTCGGCCGCGATTACGCGAGGACGCTGGCGGAATGGCGCCGGCGCTTCCTGGCCGAGTGGCCGGCGATCGAGGCGCAGGGCTTCGACCTGCCGTTCCAGCGGCTGTGGACCTACTACCTGAGCTACTGCGAGGCGGGATTCCTGGCCGGACGCGTCGACGTGGGGCTGTATCGCCTGACGCGCGGCACCTGAGGCCGCGAGGTCCTGCTACACGCGGTAACCTGCGCGCCTTGGCGCCGCGGGGACGCCGCGCGGTGGATGAGTAGCATCGACCGCCTGTCTCCGCCGTCTTCCTTCCAACCCTTCGCCCCGATGTACGACCGTCCGTTCACCGCCCAGTCCCTCGATGTCGCCATCTCCGAGCTGCTCGCCGCCACCTCGGACGGCTTCGATCCGGAGCTCGACGCGCGCATCACCCAGGTGCTGCGCGGCCTGCGCGAGCAACTGGGCATGGACGTGGTGTTCGTGTCCGAGTTCCTGGAGGGCGAGCGGGTGTTCCGCTTCGTCGACGGCGAGTCCGAGATTGGCGTGCAGGTGGGCGATTCGGCGCCGCTGGAGCAGAGCTACTGCCAGCGCATCGTCGAGGGACGCGCGCCGCAGCTGATGACGAACGCGTCGGCGCTGGCCGAGGCGCTGCAGCTGCCGCCGACGCCGATCCCGATCGGCGCCCACCTGAGCGCGCCGGTCGTGCTGTCCGACGGCCGCATCTTCGGCACCGTGTGCTGCTTCAGCGCGCACCCGAACCCGGGCCTGCAGACCGAGGACCTCTCCCGGCTCAAGGGCTGCGCGCGCCTGGTCGCCCGCAAGGTCGAGGCGCAGGACTTCCTGGACACGATGCCGTTCGAGAACGATTGAGCAACTGGGCCTCGGGGCGGCGGGGCAGGCGGCCCGGTGGGCGACCCGCTCACTTGAGCTTGTGATCCTCCCGCTTGGCTTCCTGCATCGCCTCGGGCTCGAGTTCCTCGGCGGCGCGGTTCAGGCGGATGAACAGCCCCCAGCCCGTCAGCAGCGCACCCACCGCCAGCACCATCGCCGCCGCGTGCAGCAGCAGCGTCGAGTCCGAATGCGCCGAGCGGAAGGTCGCCACCAGCGCCTCGATCGCGAGCGCGACCACGATCACCACCATGAAGCGCGACAGGAAACGCCGCACCCGCGTGGGCGCGCTGATGTGGGCGCTGCGGATCACCTCTTCCTCGGTGATCGTCTGCGCGATCTGCAGCGCCACCACGGCGGCCGCCAGCACGCCCATCGCCTCGATCACCAACTGCGCGGCCTCGTCGTTCCAGTCCAGGTGCAGCGCCATCCAGGTTTCTTTCGCCGCGATGGCCAGCAGCAGCAAGGCCATGACGGTGAACAGCAGCGCCAGCGCGGCATGCACCACCGAGAAGCCGCGCAGCAGCAGCGGGACGGCGTCCTCGTCGGAGGGCCGAGGGTCCCGTGGAGGGGTGGGCGGCGCGGGAGCTTGCGAATCGGGGGAGGGCGCGGCTGGCTTCATGCGTCGGGTGGGGAGGGGAGACGGGGCGGCGCGGTATGACCAGGCACGGGGCGTCGAGGACGAAGCGCCGGCCGGTCAGTTCCGGTCGGGCCGTATCGGCAGCGCGCCGGCGGGCTCGGCGGCCTCGGTGACGCGACCGCTGGCCCGGCGGCTGGAGGGCGCGCTCGGGCGCTCGGCGCGGGACGGGGCCGCGGCCTCCGGCCGGGGCTCGGGCGTGTCGGCGGCGGGCGGAGGAGCCACAGGAGCCGGCGCGACCGCAGGGGCGGGCGTGGGAGCGGGCGTGGCTGTCGACGCCGCCGGTTGCTGGATCTGCGCCGCGTCCAGCGGTGGGCCCACGACGCCGGACTGCTTGCGGCTCGCGGCCGAGGAGGGCGGCGGTTCCTGCGTCTGGGCGATGGCCGCCGCGGCGACGACGGTCACCGACGCCGTGATGAGGGCGATGCGGAGGTGTTTCATGGCCGTATCCCTTCGACTTTCCGTTCGCGGGTCGGAACACGGGCAATCGGCGGACCCGGCACGGCGGTGGACCTGGCGGGATCGGCGCACGGACGCGCATGGACAGGGCGATATGCGTGATCGACTGCCGCTTGGGCGTCGCGGGAGGCTGGTACCCTGGCGCGAGCGACTCGCCGGACTCGCCGTTGAGACCCGCACGACTGAAGGAGGCCGCCGTGAAGACCATCGACGAGATGTTGAACCTCGACCTGATCACGCGGGAACAGCACCAGGAAATCGATGCCTGGATCGCCCGCTCCGACACGCCGGAGGACATCCTGGCGATGCCCGCCGCGCTCTGGCAGGCGGTCGAGCGCGCCAGCGAGGTCATGGGCGTGGACGCCGACCTGCTGCGCCCGCCCGCCCTGGATGCCGGCGGTCACGGGCTGGATTGAGCCGGGCACCCGCGCCGCCGCGCCGAGCCGCGCGCGACGCGTGTAAACTCCCGCCCTTCACCGTATTTCCGACGCTGCTCAAGGCAACCGGTCGCCCGCTCGGGCCCGAGGCCGGCGAGTCTGTGACTTCGGGCAGGTGTCTCTCGTTCATTACCGGAGCCAACATGGGCAACAAGATCGTCACCGAAGCCGACCGCAAGGCTTCCCCCCGTCCCGCCGCGCCCAAGGGCGTGACCGTCACCACGCACCGCGGCCAGAAGAGCAGCCTCGAGCGCGGCTCGCACACCCGCTCGAAGAAGAACCCGGGCAAGCGTCCGCACTCGGGTTGAGGTCGCGGGGAGCAAGACCCCAGCGACTCGACAACAGGCCCATGCCTCCCGGCGGGGCCTGTTTTGTTTTCTGCGACGTCCGGCCGCCCGCCGCGACCTCGCCCTGCTGCCCGATCAATCGCCATGATCCGCATCAACGAACTCCGCCTGCCCCTCGACCACCCCGAGGAGGCGCTGCGCGCCGCCGTCCTGCAGCGGCTCGGCATCCCCGACGCGCAACTCACCGCCTTCACCGTCTTCAAGCGCAGCTATGACGCGCGCAAGAAGACCGCGATGGTCCTGATCTATTCCGTCGACTGCGAGGTCGGCGACGCCGCCGCCGAGGCCGCGCTGCTGCAGCGCCACGGCGGCGACGCCCACATCAAGCCGTCGCCGGACACCCGCTACCAGTTCGTCGGCCATGCGCCGGCCGACTTCCACGCCGGCGAGCGGCCGCGTCCGGTGGTCATCGGCTTCGGCCCCTGCGGCATCTTCGTCGCGCTGATCCTGGCCCAGATGGGCCTGCGGCCGATCGTGCTGGAGCGCGGCAAGCAGGTCCGCGAACGGACCAAGGACACCTGGGGTCTGTGGCGCGAGAGCGTCCTGGACCCGGAATCGAACGTCCAGTTCGGCGAAGGCGGCGCCGGCACCTTTTCCGACGGCAAGCTCTACAGCCAGATCTCCGACCCGCGCTTCCTCACCCGCAAGGTGCTGACGGAGTTCGTCAAGGCCGGCGCGCCCGAGGAGATCCTCTACGTCAGCAAGCCGCACATCGGCACCTTCCGCCTGGTGAGCATGGTCATCAAGATCCGGGCCGAGATCGAGCGCCTGGGCGGCGAGATCCGCTTCCAGCAGAAGGTCACCGACCTGCTGATCGAGCCCGGCGCCGATGGCCAGCGCCAGGTGCGCGGCGTGACGCTGGCCTCGGGCGAGCAGATTCGCGCGGACCATGTCGTCGTCGCGCTCGGCCACAGCGCGCGCGACACCTTCACGATGCTGCACGCCCGCGGCGTCTACATGGAGGCCAAGCCGTTCTCGATCGGCTACCGCATCGAGCATCCGCAGTCGATCATCGACAAGGCGCGCTTCGGCCCCAACGCCGGCCATCCCCTCCTGGGCGCCGCGGACTACAAGCTGGTCCATCACGCGAAGAACGGCCGCTCGGTCTACAGCTTCTGCATGTGCCCGGGCGGCACGGTGGTGGCGGCGACCTCGGAGCCGGACCGGGTCGTCACCAACGGCATGAGCCAGTACTCCCGCGCCGAGCGCAATGCCAATGCCGGCATCGTCGTCGGCATCTCGCCCGAGGACTACCGCCAGGACGGCAAGAAGGACGGCAGCACCGTCAATCCGCTGGATGGCTTCGCGTTCCAGCGTTATTGGGAGTCGCGCGCCTACGAGCTGGGCGAGGGCGGCTACAAGGCGCCGGCCGGCCTGGTGGGCGACTTCATCAAGCGCCAGCGCAGCACCGCGCTGGGCGGCGTCGAGCCGAGCTACAAGCCGGGCGTCACGATGACCGATCTGCAGCAGAAGGGCTTCGGCAGCCTGCCCGAGTACGCGCTCGACGCGATCCGCGAGGCGCTGCCCGCCTTCGAGCGCCAGATCCGCGGCTTCTCGATGAACGACGCGGTGCTGACCGGCGTGGAGACGCGCACGTCCTCGCCGCTGCGCATCACGCGCGGCAAGGACTACCAGAGCCTGAACGTGCGCGGCCTGTTCCCGGCTGGCGAGGGCGCCGGTTACGCCGGCGGCATCATGTCCGCCGGCGTGGACGGCATCGAGGTGGCGGAGGCGGTGGGCAAGTCCATGCTGGGCCTCCTCGACTGAAGCGCCTGCGCCGGCCGCTCAGCGTGGCGGCGACGGGTCCAGCGACCACTGCCCACTGGGCTGGTTGGGATCGCCGCTGCGGGTGAGGTAGGGCGACTCGCCGGACAGCCACAGATACTGGTTCCAGTAGAGGTTGCGCAGCCCCATGCCGGCTCGCGCCGGGGCCACGCTGAACGAGGCCTCGGCCGGCGACGCGTACAGCTTCACCGCGCCGGTCGCGGCGCGATAGCTCAGGAACAGGTCGCTCTGGTCCGCCGCCCGGAACCAGGAGGCGCCCCCGGCGCCGGACACCTGGACGAACTCCACCGGCGTCCCGGCCCGGTTGTAGAGCCAGGCGTTGTCGACCAGTCCGTCGGGCGCCGTCATCGTCTGCTGGTTGGCCAGGCTGCGCAGGCGCACCCGGTTCCCGCTGTCCGCCGCGGGGATGGGCGGCTGCCAGTTCTCAGGCGCCGGCAGCCAGCTCTGGTCCTTCCACCGCCAATAGAAGGGCAGGCGCAGCTGTGGATCGGCCAGGTCGCCATAGCCGTCCTGCGCCTCGATGTTGAACAGGCATTGCCTGCGAGCCTCCTCGAGCTGGCGCACGCGCACCATCTGGTCGCCGGAGGGCTCGCCCAGGCCGCGCATGCAGTCCGCCACGCTGCGACCAGGTCCGCGCTGGTTCTGCGCCAGCACGTAGGTGGCGTCGCGGTGGGCCGGCTCGTCGTACCAGGCCTGCATCGCCTGGTCGTCGAAGCTCATCCAGTTCCTGGCGATCGCCTCGGCCTCCTCATTCGCCTTGGCCTCGCGCTGGCCGTAGGGCGTGCCCATCGTGCGGATGAATGCGGCCCACAGGTCCTTGCTGGCCTCCAGCGCGACCAGCGCCGGCACCTTCATGTTGCTGGGCTTGTAGCCGGACCAGCCGCCTTGCAGCTGCGTGCCGGGACGCCAGATGACGTCGCCGCTCGCGTAGGTCAGCAACTGCCCGTTGTCATGGGTGTGCTGTTCGGAGCCGGCCGCGCACAGGTAGCTCTTGACCTGCAGCAGGCGCTCCAGGTTGGAGCCAGGGTCGCGGACCGTGTGCTCGGTGCTGAAGGAGTCCTGCAGCAGGTGCGCCGCCCGGCCCATCAGGTAGTAGTTGCGGTCCACGGTGTAGGACGTGCTGTAGGCGCCGCCGTCCCAGGTCCGCATCTGCGCGCGCGGCGCCATCGCGGCCGCCACGAAGTACCGCACGAAGCGCTGGCGCGACTGCTGCGCGGCATTCACGCCGCCGTCGCCGTTGCGGTCGTCGTAGCGGCGCATGAAGTGGTCGTACTGGACGTCCGGCGGCTCCTGCGCCACCGCGTCGAAGCAGTTGAACTGGTCCAGATGACCCTTGGCGACATTGGTGCCGCCCAGGTCCACCCAGCGCTCGCCCAGGATGGCGTCGAAGACGAACCGGTAAGTCGACTGGTAGCGCTGGTCCGGATAGGGCAGGGCGCGCAGCCGGGCCAGCTCGGCCTGCGTCGACGCGCCGCTCAGGTCCAGGTTCTTCGCCCGTCCCTGCGTCCAGTTGCGCCGCGGGTCCTGCGGGTCGGTCGGCATGATGGGATCGCCGCCGGTCAGCTCCAGCGCCGCCAGCCGCGTCAGCCATTCATGGCCCATCGGGATGCCGTTGCCCAGGACCACCCCGGCACCGCTTTGCGTGAAGGCGTAGGTGACCGCCGGCGGCAGCGCCGTGGCGATCGCCAGCGCCAGCGGCCAGAGGCCCCATCGCGGCCATGGCGGCCGGGCGGGCCGCCGCCAGCGCTCGCGGGGCGGTCCTGCGGGCGCGCGGCCGGTCGAGGTGCCAGGATGAGCCGCGGCGGCCCGGGTCGAGGACGGGAGCGGCCGGCGGTCGGCCGGGGTGGGCAGTGCCATGGTGAGAGCCTCCACGTGAAAGGGTGGAGCCACTCTCGGCCCGCGGGCCTTCCGAGGCACCCGGCGCCGGACCGGGGCGGGGCCTCGGAATGTCCGAGCCGGGCCTCGGTCCGGCGCGGGGAGGACTCAGCGCGCGGTCATCAGAGCGCCTGCCACAGCGTGGGCGAGCTCGCCGGCGTCCAGCCCGCACCCACGTAGGCCGTGTGCGCCTGCAGGCAGCGGTAGGAGCGTCCCTGGTAGCTCACTACCTGGCCGACCGTGTAGCTCGCGCCTTCGGTCCAGGTCGTGCCGGGCGGCGTGGTCGGGGGCGTCGTCGGCAGGAGGGCGTCCATCGCGTAGCTCGCGCCCGAATTGGCGTTCTGCAGGTACACGTCCATCACCGTCGCGCCGCCGGGCACGACCACGACGCCGCCCTGCAGCGTGCCGATCTTGAGATAGGCGGAGCTCTGGTTGACCTTCGTCGCGATCTGGCCGAGCCACGCCGATTTCGTCGCCGCCGCGGTCAGCGTGATCGAGGTCGTCTCCAGGTCGTTGCCCGCGCCGTTGAACACGCGCAGCTTCACCGTGCTGCCCGACGGCAGGTCCTGCGCCGCCGACACCTGGCCGATCTGCTTCAGGTCCGAGGGTGTGCCCGGAGGCGTCGTGCCGCCGCCGAAGTCGATGTCGGAGCAGGCATAGAACGCTTCGGTGCTGTCGGAGCGCTGCCAGGCCGAGAACAGCACATGCCGGCCGGTGCGCTTGGGCAGCGTGAGCTTCATCGTGTAGATGGTCTTGCCGCTGGTGACGATCTGGTCCGGGCCAAGTTGCTGCACCTGCTCCAGGTCCGACCAGCGCAGCGGCGATGTCGCCGGGTTCCAGCCGTCGCGCGTGAGGAAGAAGGTCCAGTTCAGCGAGCGGTGCGGCGCGGTCGCGTTGTAGCGGTACTCGTACTTCCCATCCGCGCCCGGCGAGTAGGCCGTGGCGGGCCAGTCCGCCCGCGCCAGGTCGAAGCCCTTGAACTTCTCCTGCCCGCCGGCGCAGATCTTCAGGTCCGGCGCCACCGCCTTGTGATTGCCGTTGGCGTTGGCTTGGTTGACCCCGTTCCAGTCATAGATCGCCTGTTCACCGCCATAGGCGATCGCCGCTTGGCAGGCCGGCAAAGAGGGGTTCTTGAAGCAGTTGTACTGGCGCGAGATCGGGAATTCGGGCGCGCCATGGGCGAACGCGGTGCTCGGGGCGACGATCGCGGTCAGCGCGGTCACGGTGGTCGACAACGCGGCCAGCGACCAGGCGCCAGCGGTTCGGGCTCGGGATTGCATGCAAGTCTCCTGATTGAGAAGTGGAATGCCTCGATGAAGTGGCCCGACACCACACCAAAGCAGGACCACCATAGGACCTGAGGCAGACCAATACAAGCTAAACAACGGTAACGGCCGTGGCTGAAAATTTTTGAGCTTTCGTTTCGGGCGAAGGAATTATCATGAACGCCCAGAGTCTTGCTCTCTGAGCGAAGGCTACAGTGCAACCCAGCCGCCGCCCCACCATGCGCCTCGACCTCACCACCCTGAACCTCGTGTTGGCGATCGAACAGACCCGCTCCATCACCCGCGGGGCCGAGCGCGAACATCTGGCGCTGGCCGCGGCCAGCAAGCGGATCTCCGACCTGGAAACCCGGCTGGGCGTGCAGCTCTTCGAGCGCCGCGCCCGCGGCGTCGAGCCCACCGAGGCCTGCCGGGCGCTGGTCCGCCACATCCGCTCGCTGCATGCGTCGCTGCACGCGCTGGAGAGCGAGGTCGTCGAATTCGCCCGCGGCATCAAGGGCCACCTGCGCATCGCCGCCAACGCCGGCGCGATCGCCGAGGCGCTGCCGCCCGACCTGGCCGCGTTCTCCCAGGCCCATCCGCAGATCCGCATCAGCCTCGAGGACCAGACCAGCGCCGAAGTCCAGGCCGCCGTGGCCGAAGGCCGCGCCGACGTGGGCGTCTTCACGACGCCGCTGCTGGACAACCGGCTGCAGACCTGGTCCTACCGCACCGGCCGGCTGGCGGTGCTGGTGCCGGCGGCGCACGAGCTGGCGGGGCGCGAGTCGGTCAGCTTCGACGACCTGCTGGATCACGACCTCGTCGGCCTGCACAGCGGGGCCGCGGCGCAGGAACTCATGATGCAGGAGGCCATGACCCGCGGTCGCACGCTGAAGGCGCGGCTGCAGGTGCGCGGCTTCGATGCGATCGCCCAGCTGGTCGAGGCCGGCATGGGCGTCGCGGTGCTGCCGGACGCTCCGGCGCGCCGTTTCGCCCAGGTCTTCGACGTCCGCCGGCTGGCGCTCGATGAAGCCTGGGCCCAGCGCGACTACGTGCTGGGCGTGGCCCGCCAGGAGCGGCTGCCCACCGTCGTGCAGCGCTTCGTCGACGCGCTGTGCCCGGCGGCCCGGGGCGAAGCGTCCGCCTCGACCCCGGCCTCTACCCCGGCCTCGCCCGCGACCTCGTCGACCCCCGTTTCCAAGGGCGCTTCCCGGTGAAGCGCCATTCCTGAAGTGATGGAGAGCCATCCCATGACCGCCAACATCGCCAACGCTGGTGCGCCACGCACCCTCTACGACAAGCTCTGGGACGAGCACGTGGTGCACACCGAGGAGGACGGCACCGCCGTCCTGTACATCGACCGCCACCTGGTCCACGAAGTCACCAGCCCGCAGGCCTTCGAGGGCCTGGACCTGGCCGGCCGCAAGGTCTGGCGCCTGTCGGCCAACCTGGCCGTCAGCGACCACAACGTGCCCACCACCGACCGCAGCCAGGGCATCGCCGACCCGGTCTCGCGGCTGCAGGTCGACACGCTGGACAAGAACTGCGACCGCTTCGGCATCACGCAGTTCAAGATGAGCGACAAGCGCCAGGGCATCGTCCACGTGATCGGCCCGGAGCAGGGCGCCACGCTGCCCGGCATGACCGTCGTCTGCGGCGACAGCCACACCTCGACCCATGGCGCCTTCGGCGCGCTGGCGCATGGCATCGGCACTTCCGAGGTCGAGCACGTGCTGGCCACGCAGACGCTGCTGGCCAAGAAGGCCAAGAATCTGCTGATCAAGGTCGAGGGCCAGGTCATGCCGGGCGTCGGCGCCAAGGACATCGTGCTGGCCATCATCGGCCGCATCGGCACCGCCGGCGGCACGGGCTACACCATCGAGTTCGCCGGCAGCGCAATCCGCGCGCTGTCGATGGAAGGCCGCATGACCGTCTGCAACATGGCGATCGAGGCGGGCGCGCGCGCCGGCCTGATCGCCGTCGACGACACGACGATCCAGTACGTCAAGGGCCGTCCGTTCACGCCCACCGGCGTCGAGTGGGACCAGGCCGTGCAGTACTGGCGCACGTTGCACTCCGATCCAGGCGCGACCTTCGACGCGGTCGTCGAGCTGGACGCGACGCAGATCCGCCCGCAGGTGACCTGGGGCACCTCGCCCGAGATGGTCCTGTCCATCGAGGATCGCGTGCCCGATCCCGAGAAGGAGAAGGACGCCGTCAAGCGCGGCGCCATCGAGCGCGCGCTGCAGTACATGGCGCTGGAGCCCAACAAGGCGATCAACGACATCCGCATCGACAAGGTCTTCATCGGCAGCTGCACCAACAGCCGCATCGAGGACATGCGCGAGGCCGCGGCCGTGGTCAAGCGCCTGGGCGGCCGCGTGGCCAGCAACGTCAAGCTGGCGCTGGTGGTGCCGGGCTCCGGCCTGGTGAAGGCGCAGGCGGAGGCCGAAGGCCTGGACCAGATCTTCAAGGCCGCGGGCTTCGAATGGCGCGAGCCGGGCTGCTCGATGTGCCTGGCGATGAACGCCGACCGGCTCGAGCCGGGCGAGCGCTGCGCCTCGACCAGCAACCGCAACTTCGAAGGTCGTCAGGGCGCCGGCGGCCGCACCCACCTCGTCAGCCCCGCGATGGCCGCGGCCGCCGCGATGGAAGGTCACTTCGTCGACGTGCGACGCCTGGCCTGAGCGCCCGGACGCAGGAGCAACACATGGACAAGTTCACCGTGCACAAGGGCCTCGTGGCCCCGATGGATCGCGAGAACGTCGACACCGACGCGATCATCCCCAAGCAATTCCTGAAGTCGATCAAGCGCAGCGGCTTCGGCCCCAATCTCTTCGACGAGTGGCGCTACCTCGATCACGGCGAGCCGGGCCAGGATCCGGCCTCGCGCAAGCCCAATCCGGACTTCGTGCTGAACCAGCCGCGCTACCAGGGCGCCTCGATCCTGATCGCGCGCGGCAACTTCGGCTGCGGCTCCAGCCGCGAGCACGCGCCCTGGGCGCTGCAGCAGTACGGCTTCCGCGCGCTGATCGCGCCCAGCTTCGCCGACATCTTCTTCAACAACACCTTCAAGAACGGCGTGCTGCCGATCGTGCTCCCCGAGAGCCAGGTCGCGCGCCTGTTCGACGAGGTCTTCGCCTTCCCGGGCTACCAGCTGACCGTGGACCTGGAGCGCCAGGTCGTCGTCAAGCCCGATGGCGAGGAGCTGCCCTTCGACGTGCAGCCGTTCCGCAAGTACTGCTTGCTCAACGGCTTCGACGACATCGGCCTGACGCTGCGTCACGCCGACAAGATCAAGGCCTTCGAGGCCGAACGCATCGCCACCAAGCCGTGGCTCAACAACCGAATTACTCGCTGAGGACCCCATGAAGATCGCAGTCCTGCCCGGTGATGGCATCGGCACCGAAATCGTCGCGGAGGCCGTCAAGGTCCTGAAGGTCCTGGACCTGCCGCTGGAGATGGAAAGCGCGCCCGTGGGCGGCGCCGCCTACGAGGCCGCCGGCCATCCGCTGCCCGAGGCCACGCTCAAGCTGGCGCAGGCGGCGGACGCGGTGCTGTTCGGCGCCGTCGGCGACTGGAAGTACGACAAGCTCGAGCGCGCGCTGCGCCCCGAGCAGGCGATCCTGGGCCTGCGCAAGGCGCTGGGCCTGTTCGCCAACTTCCGTCCCGCGATCTGCTATGAGCAGCTGACCCATGCGTCCAGCCTCAAGCCGGAACTCGTCGCGGGCCTGGACATCCTGATCATCCGCGAGCTCACCGGCGACATCTATTTCGGTCAGCCGCGCGGCCGCCGCACCGCCGTCGACGGCCACTTCCCCGGCGCCGAGGAGGCCTTCGACACGATGCGCTACTCGCGTCCCGAGATCGAGCGCATCGCCCATGTGGCCTTCCAGGCCGCGCGCAAGCGCAACCGCAAGGTGACCTCGGTGGACAAGGCCAACGTGCTGGAGACCTTCCAGTTCTGGAAGGACGTCGTGACCGAGGTCCATCAGCAGTATCCGGACGTCGAGCTCGAGCACATGTACGTCGACAACGCCGCGATGCAGCTGGTCAAGGCGCCCAAGAAGTTCGACGTGGTCGTGACCGGCAACATGTTCGGCGACATCCTGTCGGACGAGGCCGCCATGCTGACCGGCTCGATCGGCATGCTGCCCAGTGCCTCGTTGGACAAGAACAACAAAGGCCTGTACGAACCGAGTCATGGCAGCGCGCCAGACATAGCAGGAAAGGGGATTGCCAATCCGCTGGCTACAATCCTGTCCGCTGCCATGATGCTCAAGTTCTCCCTCAACCAGCCCGAAGCCGCCGCTCGCATCGAGTCGGCGGTTCAGTCCGTGCTGGCCCAGGGTCTGCGTACCGCGGACATCTGGAGCGAGGGCACCCAGAAGGTGAGCACGCGCGAGATGGGTGATGCCGTCGTCGCCGCCATTGCGTCCAGCAAGGGCACGACCACCATTACCACGACCAAAACCATCAAGAGCTAGTCCGCTCCGGTTCGTCTCGCCCCCACTCACAAACCCGGCGAAGCGAGCCGGGCAGGCTCCCCAGGGTTTGTGACGGTGTTTGGGCGACATGCCCGGCCAGCAGTGCCGGGCCTCTTCAAGGAACGCAAATGACGACTTTGGTTGGACTGGTGGGTTGGCGCGGCATGGTCGGCTCCGTGCTGATGGACCGCATGGCGCAGGAGCGCGATTTCGACCTGATCGAGCCGCTGTTCTTCAGCACCTCGAACGCCGGCGGCACCGCCCCGTCGTTCGCGAAGAACGAGACCGCGCTGCAGAGCGCCTTCGACATCGAGCAGCTCAAGCGCTGCGAGATCATCATCACCTGCCAGGGTGGCGACTACACGAACGAGATCTACCCCAAGCTGCGCGCCGCGGGCTGGAACGGCCACTGGATCGACGCCGCGTCCTCGCTGCGCATGGCCGACAACGCCGTGATCGTGCTGGACCCGGTCAACATGCCGGTGATCAAGAACGCGCTGGCCAAGGGCGGCAAGGACTGGATCGGCGGCAACTGCACCGTCAGCTGCATGCTGATGGGCGTGGGCGCGCTGTACAAGGCCGGCCTGGTCGAGTGGATGTCCACGCAGACCTACCAGGCGGCCTCGGGCGGCGGCGCGCAGCACATGCGCGAGCTGCTGACCCAGTACGGCACGCTCAACGCCGCCGTGCGTCCGCTGCTGGACGACCCCAAGAGCGCGATCCTCGAGATCGACCGCCAGGTCATCGCCAAGCAGCGTTCGCTGTCGGCCGAGGAAACCGCCAATTTCGGCGTGCCGCTGGGCGGCTCGCTGATCCCTTGGATCGACAAGGACCTGGGCAACGGCACCTCCAAGGAAGAGTGGAAGGGCATGGCCGAGACCAACAAGATCCTCGGCCAGGGCGAGGGCTTCGGCTCGCCGGCCGTGCCGGTCGACGGCTTCTGCGTGCGCGTGGGCGCGATGCGCTGCCACTCGCAGGCGCTGACCTTCAAGCTGAAGAAGGACGTGCCGCTGGCCGACATCGAGGCCATGATCGCCGCCGACAACGAGTGGGTGAAGGTCGTCCCCAACACCCGCGAGGCCACGATCAAGGACCTGACGCCCGTGGCCGTGACCGGCACGATGACCATCCCGGTGGGCCGCCTGCGCAAGCTGGCGATGGGCCCGGACTACCTGGGCGCGTTCACGATCGGTGACCAGTTGCTGTGGGGCGCGGCGGAGCCGCTGCGCCGGATGCTGAGGATCCTGCTGGATCGCTGAGCCAGGGGTCGGGAAGCGGTGGCGTGCCACCGCTTTTTTTCGCTCCGATGAGGGAAAGCGAGCACGGCGCTCGCGTTGCCTTCTAGCGACAAGGCCGTAACCACCTGTGAATCGAGGCTGGCTCATGGATGTTATTCATGAGCTACCTCAGCAACGATGCGTATATGCTTGCCACCGTTGTGATTTTCTACCGCGGGATGGGCAGGGAGCCTGCGCGGCGCATGAGTCGCACAACAACAATACGTCATGACGAGCGGTCCTCCGGGTGGGCCGCTTTGTTGCTTTGGGGGACGCCTTGAAAAAACATGCGAGCGCATATGCGCGTTTTGCGCTGAGCCAGGTGGCCGCGGTCACCGCGTTGGGACTGGCGGCGGGCTCCGCCTGGGGTCTGGGACTGGGGAAACTGACGGTCCAGTCGGCGCTCGGCGAAACGCTGCGCGCCGAGATCGACGTCAGCAGCCTGAGCCCTGAAGAAGCGAGTTCGCTGAAGCTGCGCGTCGCGCCGCCGGAGTCCTATCGCGCCTCGGGCCTGGACTACAACGCGGTGCTGGCCAACACGCAGGTGCAGCTGGCCCGCCGTTCCGACGGACGCCCCTACCTGCGCCTGTCCAGCGACCGCGCGGTGCAGGAGCCCTTCGTCGACGTCATTCTCGAGGTGAACTGGTCCAGCGGCCGCCTGACCCGCGAGTTCACGCTGCTGTTCGATCCGCCGAGCAACAACGTCGCGCGTCCGGCCGAACCGACCACCTCGCCGGTGATCTCGGCGCCCGCGCCGTCGCCGGCGACCGCGCGCACGCAGGCGCCGGTGTCTTCCGCGCCGGCCACCCCGGTCAGCCAGCCGCCCGCGCCGGCCGTGACCGCGCGCACGCCGCGTCCCGCACCGGCCCCGTCCGCTGCACCGGCCGCTCCGGCGCCGGCCACGGGCGATTCCGAATACACCGTCAAGCCGGGCGACACGCTGTCGCGCATCGCCTCGCGCACCCAGCCCGCGGGCGTGTCGCTGGACCAGATGCTGGTCGGCCTGTACCGCAGCAACCCCGACGCCTTCATCGGCCAGAACATGAACCGGCTGAAGTCCGGCGCGGTGCTGTCGGTGCCGGGCAGCGAGTCGGTCCAGTCGATCACGCCGCAGGAGGCGCGCCGCGTCATCCAGGCGCAGAGCAGTGACTTTGGCGGTTACCGCCAGCGCCTGGCCGAAGCCGCGCCGACGCTCAAGCCCGACGAGAACGCCCGCCAGGCCAAGGGCTCGGTGCAGGCGGCCGTCGAGGACCGCAAGCCGGCGACCTCCGCCACGCCCGACAAGCTGACCCTGAGCAAGCCCAACGTCGCCACCGGCGGCGAGGCCAAGGTGTCCAAGGACACCGAGAAGAAGGATTCGGCGGCGCGCGTCGCCGAGCTGACCCGCAACGTCGAGGAGCTGAAGAAGCTCTCCGCCGCCGCGAAGCCGTCCGCGCCGACGACAACCGCCGCCGCACCGGCCCCCGCGCCCGCTCCGGCGCCTGCCCCCGCTCCCGCGCCAGCGCCCGCCCCGGTGGTGACGCCGCCGGTGAGCGTGGCCGCGAACGTGCCGCCCGCTTCGGAGGCGCCCGCCGCCGCGTCCGCGCCGGCCTCGGCCGCCGTGGCCGAAGCGCCGGCCTCGCGTCCGGTCGCCGCGTCGGCGCCGCGCGCCGTGCCCGCGCCGCACCCGGAACCGGAGGAGCCCGGCTTCCTGGACTCGCTCGGCGACTACCTGCCCGCGCTGGTCGCGGCGCTGGCGGTGATCGCCGGCGGCATCGGCTACAACCGCTGGCGCGCCCGCCGCGACGCGGCCTCCCGCTCGGAGACCGCCTTCGCCGAGAGCCGCCTGGCGCCGGATTCTTTTTTCGGCCATAGCGGCGGCCAGCGCGTCGACACCCGTGACGCGTCGACCACCGGCCAGTCGTCGATGAGCTACTCGCTGAGCCAGCTCGACGCGATCGGCGACGTGGACCCGGTCGCCGAGGCCGATGTCTACCTGGCCTACGGCCGCGACCTGCAGGCCGAGGAAATCCTGAAGGAAGCGCTGCGCGCCAATCCCGAACGCCTGGCCATCCGCCTGAAGCTGCTCGAGGTCTACGGCAAGCGCCGCGACATCAAGGGCTTCGAGCAACTGGCCGTGCAGCTCTACGCCGAGACCAAGGGGCAGGGCGAGGACTGGACCAAGGTGCAGGAACTCGGCCGCCAGGTCGATCCGGAGAATCCGCTGTACCAGCCCGGCGGCGCGCCGACGATGTTCGAGAGCGACGATGAGCGCCCCGAGCCGATGAACGCCAGCACGCTGCCCGCCGCGGGCCTCGCGCACCCGGGTAGCGGCGCGATCGCCCGTGCCGCGGCGACCGCCGCCGCCACCGCGCCGCGCGACAGCGGTCCGTCCAGCCTGATGGACCTGGACCTCGACCTGGACCTGGCGTCGCCGCCCGCACCGGCACCGGCCATGGCCGCCACGCAGGCGCTGCCGTCGTCCGCCAGCCAGGCGCCGATGAACATGGATCTGGACCTGAGCACGCCGCCGGCGGCTCCGGCCCCGTCCAATGCCCGCGAGCTGGAGTTCGACCTCGGTGACCTGGACGACCTGGGCGGCGCGCCGGCCCCGGCGCCCGCGCACGATCCGTCGTCGCTGGACTTCGACCTGTCGAGCATCGACCTGGACCTGCCGTCCGACGCGCCGGCGAGCCATGGGAAGGCGGGCCAGTCGTTCGAGACCCAGGACATCGCCTCGATCGACCTGCCGGCCCTGGACGCGCTGCCGGACACCCGGTCGACCCCGGACACGATGAGCCTGGATGACCTGGGCGTCGACCTGGACAGCATCGACCCGAACGACGACGAGGCGCTGCAGCGTCAGCTGGAGCTGGCCGAGGAGTTCCGCCAGATCGGCGATACCGAAGGCGCGCGCGACGTGCTGCAGGAGCTGGTCGGCAAGGCCTCCGGTCCGGTGCGCGACCGCGCTCAGCAGATGCTGGACCAGCTTCGCTAAACTGCGGCCGGTTCACGACAAGGCGCTCGGCCTGGCCGGGCGCCTTTTCTTTTTGGCGGCTTCCTTTCGAGTTCGGAGACCTGCATGCGCGTGGCGCTGGGCGTGAGTTATCGCGGCGAAGCCTATAAGGGCTGGCAGAGCCAGCCCGGCGGCGGCACGGTGCAGGACGCGCTGGAAGCGGCGCTGGCGCAGTTCGTCGCGCAACCGATCCGCACCATCTGCGCCGGCCGCACCGACACCGGCGTCCATGGGCTCAACCAGGTGGTCCACTTCGACTCGCCGGTGGCGCGCGAAGCCTTCTCCTGGGTGCGTGGCGTCAACCGCTACCTGCCGCGCGACATCGCGATCCAATGGGCCGCCTTTCCCGGCGAGGACTTCCATGCGCGCAACTGGGCGCGCGGCCGCCGCTACTGGTTCCTGCTGCTGGAGTCCAACGTGCGTCCGTCCATCCAGGCCGGCGGGGTGGGGTGGACCTTCCGCCCGCTGGATGGCGAGGCGATGCGCGAAGCGGCCTCGCGCCTGGTCGGCGAGCATGACTTCAGCTCCTTCCGCTCGTCGGAGTGCCAGGCCGCCTCGCCGGTGAAGATCCTGCACGGCATCCGCATCGAGAAGCGCGGCGCCTACTGGCGCTTCGAGTTCGACGGCATCGCCTTCCTGCATCACATGATCCGCAACATCATGGGCTGCCTGGTCGCGGTCGGTGCCGGACAGAAACCGCCCGCGTGGATGGACGAGGTGCTGGCGGCGCGCTCGCGCGACGCGGCGGCGCCGACCTTCCCGCCGGACGGGCTGTACTTCGTCGGCCCGACCTACGACGACCACCTGAACCTGCCGCGGCACACCGCCGCGATGGACTGGTTGCCGTGAGCGGAGTCCTCGCCGTCCGAGAACCTGCCTAGACTGGCGTCCCATGAGCCGAACCCGAATCAAGATCTGCGGCCTGACCCGCGAAGCCGATGTCGATGCCGCCGTCGAGGCCGGCGCCGACGCGATCGGTCTGGTGTTCTACGAGAAGAGCCCGCGCGCCGTGAGCGTCGCGCGCGCCGCCGAGTTGGCGCGGCGCCTGCCGCCGTTCGTGACGCCGGTGGGCCTGTTCGTCAACGCCGAGCCCGCGGCGATCGAAGCGGCGCTGGCCGCGATCCCGACGCTGACGCTGCAGTTCCACGGCGACGAGTCGCCCGAGGACTGCGACCGCTGGTCGCGCCCCTATCTGCGCGCGGCGCGCATGGCGCCGGGCTTCGATTTGCTAGACTTCGCGACTCGTTTCTCCCGCGCCCAGGCCGTGCTGGTCGACGCCTTCGTCGACGGCTACGGTGGAGGCGGAAAGGTCTTCGATTGGTCACTGCTGCCTCCAAGCGTTCCCTCTCCGGTCGTTTTGTCTGGTGGGTTGAGTGCAGCCAACGTGATCGATGGCGTGCGGCAGGTCCGGCCCTGGGCCGTTGACGTCAGCTCCGGCGTGGAGGCCGCCAAGGGCCTCAAGGACGCCGTGAAGATCCGCCAGTTCTGCGATGCCGTGCGCGAGGCCGACCGCCTGAAGTCGGCCTGATTCCGCTTCGAAGCGCGCGGGCATCCTCATAGAGAACCCCTCATGTCCAAGACCATCCCCGATTCGATCCCGTTCGTCACGGGACCGCTGGCCGGCTATGCGCAGCCCGACGCGCAAGGCCGTTTCGGCCCCGTGCCGACCGCCAACGCCCATGGCTACTACGGTGGCCGCTTCGTCGCCGAGACGCTGATCCATGCGCTCGACGAACTGAACGAGGCCTACGCCCGCTACAGCCAGGATCCGGAGTTCATCCGCGAGTTCCAGTACGAGCTGGCCCATTTCGTCGGCCGTCCGAGCCCGATCTATCACGCCCGGCGCCTGAGCAGTGAGCTGGGCGGCGCGCAGATCTTCCTCAAGCGGGAGGACCTGAACCACACCGGCGCGCACAAGGTCAACAACACCATCGGCCAGGCGCTGCTGGCGCGCCGCATGGGCAAGAAGCGCGTCATCGCCGAGACCGGCGCCGGCCAGCACGGCGTGGCCACCGCCACGATCTGCGCCCGCTATGGCATGGAGTGCGTCGTCTACATGGGCTCGGAGGACGTGAAGCGCCAGTCGCCCAACGTCTACCGGATGAACCTGCTGGGCGCGACCGTCGTGCCGGTGGAGTCCGGCTCCAAGACACTCAAGGACGCGCTCAACGAGGCGATGCGCGACTGGGTCACCAACATCGAGTCGACCTTCTACATCATCGGCACCGTGGCCGGCCCGCATCCGTATCCGATGATGGTCCGAGACTTCCAGCGCATCATCGGCGACGAATGCCTGGTCCAGATGCCGCAGATGACCGGCAAGCAGCCCGATGCGGTCATCGCCTGCGTCGGCGGCGGCAGCAACGCGATCGGCATCTTCTATCCCTACATCCCACACCAGGACGTGCGCCTGATCGGCGTCGAGGCGGCGGGGCAGGGCGTCGACACACCCAAGCACGCGGCCACGCTGAGCGCGGGTTCGCCGGGCGTGCTGCATGGCAATCGCACCTACCTGCTGCAGGACGATGCCGGGCAGATCATCGAGACCCATTCGATCTCCGCCGGCCTGGACTATCCCGGCGTCGGGCCCGAGCACGCCTATCTGAAGGACATCGGCCGCGCCGAGTACGTCGGCGCCACTGATGCCGAGGCACTCGCCGCCTTCCATCGGCTGTGCCGCACCGAGGGCATCATCCCGGCGCTGGAATCGAGCCACGCGCTCGCGCATGCGATCAAGCTCGCGCCGACGATGCGCCCCGACCAGCATCTGCTGGTGAACCTGTCAGGCCGCGGCGACAAGGACATCGGCACCGTCGCCGACCTGTCGGGCGCCGAGTATTTCGACCGGCCCTCGATGGCCGGCCACGCCGTGAAGGGAGGTGCCCAATGAGCCGCATCCAGGCCACGTTCGAGCGGCTGGCCGCCGCGGGCCGCAAGGCGCTGATTCCCTACGTCACCGCCGGCGATCCGTATGCCGACGTGACGGTCGAGCTGATGCTGGCGATGGCCCAGGCCGGCGCCGACGTCATCGAGTTGGGCGTGCCCTTCTCCGATCCGATGGCCGACGGCCCCGTCATCCAGCGCGCCAGCGAGCGCGCGCTGCAGAAGGGCATCACGCTGACCCATGTGCTGGAGATGGTGCGCGCCTTCCGCCAGCAGGATGCGGACACGCCGGTCGTGCTGATGGGCTACGCGAATCCGGTCGAGCGCTTCGGCCTGGAGCGCTTCGTCACCGAGGCCCAGGCCGCCGGTGTCGATGGCGTGCTGGTGGTCGACTATCCGCCCGAGGAGTGCGAGGCCTTCGCCACCGCGCTCAAGGCCAAGGGACTGGATCCGATCTTCCTGCTGGCGCCGACTTCCACCGACGAGCGCGTCGAGCGTCTGGGCCGGCTGGCCAGCGGCTACGTCTATTACGTCTCGCTCAAGGGCGTGACCGGCGCCGGCCACCTGGACACCGGCGCCGTCGCCGATGCCATGCCGCGCCTGCGCCGGCACGTGAAGGTGCCGCTGGGCGTGGGTTTCGGCATCCGTGACGGGGCGACGGCCGCCGCCGTGGCCCGGCATGCGGACGCGGTGGTGATCGGTTCGGCCCTGGTTCAGCTGATCGAGCTGCAATCCAGGGATAATGTCGCGATCCAGGCTGCGGCCTTCATCCGAGACATCCGCGCCGCGCTGGACGCCTGAGCGGGGCAATCTGCCCCGCTTTCGCGTTTCGCGACAGACATAGGAGCCCGCCATGAGTTGGCTTGAGAAACTTCTTCCGCCCAAGATCCAGCAGACCGACCCCGACCAGCGCCGCACGGTGCCGGAAGGCTTGTGGATCAAGTGCCCGTCCTGCGAGACGGTGCTCTACAAGACCGACCTCGAGCAGAACGTCAACGTCTGCCCGAAGTGCGGCCACCACCACCGCATTGGCGCCCGCGCCCGCCTGGACGCGTTCCTGGACGGGGAAGGGCGCTACGAGGTCGGCCAGGAGGTGCTGCCGGTCGACGCGCTGAAGTTCAAGGACAGCAAGAAGTATCCCGACCGCCTCAAGGAAGCGTTGGAGAACACCGGCGAGACCGACGCGCTGGTCGTCATGGGCGGCGCGGTGATGAGCATCCCGGTCGTCGCCGCCTGCTTCGAGTTCGACTTCATGGGCGGCTCGATGGGCTCCGTGGTCGGCGAACGCTTCGCGCGCGGCGTCGAGACCGCGCTGGAGCAGAAGACCCCCTTCATCTGCTTCACCGCCACCGGCGGCGCGCGGATGCAGGAAGGGCTGCTCTCGCTGATGCAGATGGCCAAGACCAACGCGGCGCTGACGCGCCTGGCCAAGGCCAAGCTCCCCTACATCAGCGTGCTGACCGACCCGACGATGGGCGGCGTCTCGGCGAGCTTCGCGTTCGTCGGCGACATCGTCATCGCCGAGCCCAAGGCGCTGATCGGCTTCGCGGGCCCGCGCGTGATCGAGAACACCGTGCGCGAGAAGCTGCCCGCCGGCTTCCAGCGCGCCGAGTTTCTGATGGAGAAGGGCGCGATCGACATGATCGTGGACCGCCGCAAGCTGCGCGAGGTCGTGGCCCGCAACCTGGCCATCCTGCAGCGCCAGAGCGCCGACGCGGTCGCCTGACGGCGCGCCGCCGAACCGCCCGCGGCGGTTCCGGTCCTCAGCACGGCCAGACCCCTCCCGGTCTGGCCGTCTTCATTTGAGCCTTGGACATTCCGATGACTTCTTCCCCGAACGACCTGTCGATCCCGCAACTGGCCCCGGGCGGCGACGCCCAGCCGGTGCTGGAGGCGTGGCTGTCGCGCTGCGAGCGGCTGCATCCCAAGGAGATCGACATGACGCTGGCCCGGGTCGCCGAGGTGCGCGACCGGCTGGGCCTGCGCTTCGGCGCGGACACGCCCGTCGTCATGGTCGCCGGCACCAACGGCAAGGGCTCGACCTGCGCGATGCTGGAGAGCATCGCGCTGCAGGCCGGCTACCGCGTCGGCCTCTACATCAAGCCGCACCTGGTGCACTTCCAGGAGCGCTGCCGCGTCGGCGGGGCGCCGGTGGATGCCGCGTCGCTGCTGCCGCATTTCGAGGCCGTCGAGCGCGCGCGCGGCGAGCTGACCCTGACCTATTTCGAGTTCACGACGCTCGCGATCCTGCACCGCCTGGCCGCGGAGCCGCTGGACCTGGTGATCCTGGAGGTCGGCCTGGGCGGGCGGCTGGACGCGGTCAACGCGATCGATGCCGACTGCAGCGTCATCACCAGCATCGACCTGGACCACACCGAATACCTGGGCCCGGACCGCGAATCGGTCGGCCGCGAGAAGGCGCACATCATGCGCCCGGGCAAGCCGGTGATCGTCTCCGACCCGATGCCGCCCGCCTCGATCGCCGCGCATGCGGCCTCGATCGGGGCCGACCTGCGTCAGCTGGGCCACGATTTCACCTATTCGGGCGACCGGCAGCAGTGGCAGTGGGCGGGGCGCTCGCGCCGCTACAGCGGCATGTCGTATCCGGCGCTGCGTGGCGTGAACCAGCTGCTGAATGCCTCCGGCGTGCTGGCCGTGTTCGAGGCGCTGTACGAGCGGCTGCCGATCTCCGCCCAGGCGGTACGCGCCGGCCTGGCGCTGGTGGAGCTGCCGGGGCGCTTCCAGGTGATCCCGGGCTCGCCGATGCTGGTGCTGGACGTGGCGCACAACCCGCACGCGGTGGCGGCGCTGGCGCAGAACCTGGACCAGATGGGCTTCTACCCGCGCACCCGCGCGGTGTTCGGCGCGATGGCCGACAAGGACCTGGCCAACATCCTGGCGCGGATCTCGCCGCTGATCGACCACTGGCACTTCTGCGACCTGCCGATCGCCCGTGCGGCGACCGCCCAGGCGCTCCAGCAGCGCTTCGACGAGGCCCGCGCCGCCGGCGCGCTGCAGACGCCGAAGGAAGTGGGCAGTTCTCTGCATCCGGACCCCGCCTCGGCGCTGGCCGCCGCGGCGGCCGAGGCGGACCCCGCTGATAGAATTTTGGTCTTTGGTTCGTTCTTCACCGTGGGCGGCATCCTCAAGCACGGCATCCCGAGATTGGGCGGCGGCGTCCAGCCGGAAGCCGCGCCCTGAGGGACCGCCCATGCCGCGCCAACCGCGCGTTGAACGCATCGCAACGCTGCATTCGAATCTGTCGCGATTGAAGTCGGCGGCCCTGTCCGCAGATGCGCCAGGACCACTTTCCGCTCCGGGGCGGCGCGGCACCAACCAGGTCTTCCGAGTACATGGGATTTCTTTCCTTCCTGAAGCGCGGCGAAGCGAATGAGGCCGGCGACCGCGGTGCCGAGCGGGGGCGCGCCGGCGACGGTGGCCGTGGCCGTGCCCGCGGTGGCGCCGAGGCGGTGGACGACGTCCAGCAACTGCGCCTGCGGGCCCGGCGGCGCCTGATCGGTGCGGCGGTGCTGGTGGGGGTGGCGGTGATC
Organism: Mitsuaria sp. BK041; assembly: GCF_014193085.1. Taxonomy (NCBI): domain Bacteria; kingdom Pseudomonadati; phylum Pseudomonadota; class Betaproteobacteria; order Burkholderiales; family Sphaerotilaceae; genus Roseateles; species Mitsuaria sp. BK041. Next base: position 1,916,277 of record NZ_JACHYT010000001.1, read on the forward strand.
GTGTTCCCGCTGCTGTTCGAGACCCAGCCCCGCCCCATCCCGGTGGACCTGCCGATCGACATCCCGCGCAAGGACGGCGCCGCGCCGCTGAACATCCCGGCGCCGACCGCCCAGACCGCGCGTCCCCCGGCCGCCGATGGCGATGCCGGTCGCGGCATCATCACCGAGTCCGCCGAGCAGGCCGCCGCCGACCGCGCGGTGCCGCCGCCCCAGACCGCGACGCCGGAGCAGCAGGTCGCGCAGGCGATGCCGCCGACGCGCATGGCGACGCAGCCCGACGAACGCGCCACGATGGCCGAATCGGCACGCCCGGCGCGCGTCGAGCCCAAGCCGGAGTCCAGACCCGACACGCGGGCCGAGTCCAAGCCTGAAAGCAGCAAGCCCGAAAGCAGCAAGCCGGAGCGCAAGCCCGAGCCGAAGCCCGAGGCCAAGCCGGAGCGCAAGCCCGAAGCCAAGCCCGAATCGAAGCCCGACACCCGGTCGGCCGACGCCGCCCGCGCGCAGGCCTTGCTGGAAGGCCGGTCCGCGTCGGACCGCAAGCCCGATGCCGCCGCCGGCGGCGGGCGCTTCATCGTCCAGGTGGGTGCCTACGCCGACGGCAAGGCCGCCCAGGACGTGCGCGCCAAGGTCGAGCGGCTCGGGTTGAAGACCTACACGCAGGCGGTCGAGACCGCCGACGGCAAGCGCATCCGCGTGCGGGTGGGGCCGTTCAATTCGCGGGACGAGGCGGACAAGGTCGCGGCGAAGGTGCGCGGCGGTGGTCTCTCCTCGGCCGTGCTGACGCTCTGACGGGCCGGCACGGAGACCAGGACGATGCCCGGCCATGAACGCTTCGCGCCCCGATCGCCAGTTGCCCGTCGCGGAGCACCGCGATGAACTGGGTCGACATCGCGCTGCTGAGCCTGCTGGCGATCTCGGTGCTGCTGGGCGCCTGGCGCGGCCTGGTGTTCGAGCTGATGACGATCGCCGGCTGGGGCGTGGCCTACCTGGCGTCGCCCTTCGTCGCCCCGTTCATCGAGCGCTTCATCCCGCCGGAGAAGGTCGGCCCGGCGCTGATCCATGCGCTGGGACTGGTGCTGGGCTTCATCCTCGTCCTGCTGGTGTGGGGCCTGGGCGCGAAGCTGGTCCGGGCGCTGATTCACGCGACGCCGCTGGGCGTGATCGACCGGCTCGGCGGCGCGGCCTTCGGCGTGCTGCGCGCGGTGCTGCTGGCGCTCCTGGCCACCGTCATCGTCGGCATGACACCGGCGGTGCGCTCGCAAGCCTGGACCGAATCGCAGGCCGCGCCCTGGCTGCAGGCGGCGCTGACGCAGCTGCGGCCGCTGTTGCCGGCGGCGCTGCACGACTACATTCCGGCCTGAGCGTCACGAGCGCCCGGGTCTTCGCTTTCCTCCCGTTTCCAGAGCTTTGAAGGACCTCCCATGTGCGGCATCGTCGGTGTGATTTCCAAGGCGCCGGTCAACCAGCTGATCTATGACGCGCTGCTGCTGCTGCAGCACCGCGGCCAGGACGCGGCCGGCATCGTCACGATGCAGGGCCACAAGTGCTTCATGCACAAGGCGCGCGGCATGGTGCGCGACGTCTTCCGCACCCGCAACATGCGCGCGCTGCCCGGCAACGTGGGCCTGGGCCAGGTCCGCTACCCGACCGCCGGCAATGCCTACTCCGAGGAAGAGGCCCAGCCGTTCTACGTCAACGCGCCCTACGGCATCGTGCTGGTCCACAACGGCAACCTGACCAACGCGCATGCGCTGAAGGACGAGCTGTTCGAGGTCGATCGCCGCCACATCAACACCGAGAGCGACACCGAGGTGCTGATCAACGTGCTGGCGCACGAGCTGGAGATGGCCGGCCGCGACCTGCCGCTGACGCCGGCGCAGATCTTCAAGGCCGTGGGCACGGTGCACAAGCGCATCAAGGGCTCCTACGGCGTGATCGCGCTGATCGCCGGCCATGGCCTGCTCGCCTTCCGCGATCCCTATGGCATCCGGCCGCTGTGCTTCGGCCAGTCGGGCGACGGCGAGGTGATGGTGGCCAGCGAGAGCGTCGCGCTCGAGGGCACCGGTCACACGCTGACGCGCGACCTCGCGCCCGGCGAGGCCCTGTTCATCGACACCAGCGGCACCATTCACACGCAGCAGTGCGCCGAGCACCCGACGCTGAACCCCTGCATGTTCGAGTTCGTCTACCTGGCGCGCCCGGACTCGGTGATGGACGGCATCTCGGTCTACCAGGCGCGCCTGAACATGGGCGAGACGCTGGCCCAGCGCCTGATCTCGACGATCCCGCCCAGCGAGATCGACGTCGTCATCCCGATCCCGGAATCGAGCCGCCCGTCGGCGATGCAGCTGGCGCACCGCATCGGCAAGCCGTACCGCGAGGGCTTCGTCAAGAACCGCTACGTCGGCCGGACCTTCATCATGCCGGGCCAGTCCACGCGCAAGAAGTCGGTGCGCCAGAAGCTGAATGCGATCGGCCTGGAGTTCAAGGGCCGCAACGTGCTGCTGGTCGACGATTCCATCGTGCGCGGCACGACCTCCAAGGAGATCGTCCAGATGGCCCGCGAGGCCGGCGCCAACAAGGTCTACCTGGCCTCGGCCGCGCCACCGGTGCGCTTCCCCAACGTCTACGGCATCGACATGCCGACGAAGGAGGAACTGATCGCTCATGGCCGCTCGATCGAGGAGATCCGCCAGTTCATCGGCGCCGACGCGCTGATCTACCAGGATGTCGACGCGATGAAGCGCGTCGTCGCCCAGCTGCGTCCGGGTCTGAACGGCTTCGAGGCCTCCTGCTTCGACGGCCAGTACATCACCGGCGACGTGTCGGCCGAGGACTTCGCGACGCTGCAGGCGCAGCGCAAGTCGCAGCCCGAGGAGGAGGACCTGCCGGCGCGCAGCCGCCTCGCGCTGCAGAGCGGCGGAGACCAATGATGGCCAACGAAAAGCAAGGGGGCATCCCGCGCGTGGACCTGCCGGCCGACGCGCGCCTGGACACGCTCGCTGTCCGCGAGGGCCTGCCGCCGTCGCCCTGGGGCGAGAACTCCGAGGCGCTGTACCTGACCAGCTCCTTCGTGCATCCGGACGCGGCCACCGCCGCGCGCCGCTTCGCCAACGAGGAGGAGGCCTTCGTCTACAGCCGCTTCTCCAACCCGACGGTGATGATGATGGAGCGCCGGCTCGCGGCGCTGGAGGGCACCGAGGCCTGCATCGCGACGTCCTCGGGCATGTCCGCGATCATGCTGCTCGTGATGGGCCTGCTGAAGGCCGGCGATCACGTCGTGTGCTCGCGCTCGGTCTTCGGCTCGACGATCAAGCTGCTGCAGGGCGAGTTCGGCAAGTTCGGCGTCCAGACGACCTTCGTCTCGCAGACCGACCTGACGGAATGGAAGAACGCGCTGCAGCCCAACACCAGGCTGCTGTTCGCCGAGACCCCGACCAATCCGCTGACCGAGGTCTGCGATGTCGCCGCGCTGGCGGACATCGCGCACGGCCACGGTGCGCTGCTCGCGGTCGACAACTGCTTCGCATCCCCCGCGCTGCAGCAGCCGGCGAAGATGGGCGCGGACTTCATCATCCACTCCGGCACCAAGTACCTCGATGGCCAGGGCCGCGTGATCGCCGGCGCGATCTGCGCGTCGTCGAAACATGTGGACGAGGTGTTCACGCCGGTGATGCGTTCGGTGGGCATGTCGCTGTCGCCGTTCAACGCCTGGGTCGTGCTCAAGGGCATGGAGACGCTGTCGGTGCGCATGAGGGCGCAGACCGCCAGCGCCGCGCGGCTGGCCGAATGGCTGGAGGCCCATCCCGGCGTCGAGCGCGTCTATTACCCGGGCCTGAAGTCGCACCCGCAGCATGAGCTCGCGATGCGCCAGCAAGGCGGGCAGGGCGGGGCGGTGGTGTCCTTCATCGTCAAGGGCGGCGCCCGGGCGGCCGAGGACGGTGGTCGCGCCGCCGCCTTCCACGTGATCGACCAGACACGCATCTGCTCCATCACCGCCAACCTCGGCGACACCAAGACCACCATCACCCATCCGGCCAGCACCTCGCACGGCCGGCTCACCGAGCCGCAACGCCAGGCGGCCGGCATCACGCAGGGGCTGATCCGCGTCGCGGTGGGCCTCGAAGACATCGAAGACATCAAGGCCGACCTGGCCCGTGGTTTGAACTCGCTATGACCTCTCCCATCCGCACCCGCATCGCGCCGTCGCCGACGGGCTTCCTGCACCTGGGCACGGCCCGCACCGCGCTGTTCTCGTGGGCCTATGCGCGTCACCACGGCGGCGAATTCGTGCTGCGCATCGAGGACACCGATGTCGCGCGTTCGACGCAGGATTCGGTCGACCAGATCCTGGCGTCGATGAAGTGGCTGGGCCTCGACTACGACGAGGGCCCGGTCTATCAGATGCAGCGCCTGGAGCGCTACCACGCGGTGATCGAGCAGATGATCGCCGCGGGCACCGCCTATCGCTGTTACTGCTCGCCCGAAGAGCTGGCCGCGATGAAGGCCGGCCAGGAAGCGCGCGGCGAGAAGCGCCGCTACGACGGCACCTGGCGCCCGGAGCCAGGCAAGACGCTGCCGGTGATCCCGGCCGGCGTGTCGCCGGTGGTCCGATTCAAGAATCCGATCGACGGCGATGTCAGCTGGGACGACCTGGTCAAGGGCACCATCACGATCAACAACCGCGAGATCGACGACCTGATCCTGTTGCGTCCGGACGGCGTGCCGACCTACAACTTCGCGGTGGTGGTCGACGATTGGGACATGAAGATCACCCATGTCTTCCGCGGCGACGAGCACATCAACAACACGCCCTGGCAGATCAACCTGTTCAATGCGCTGGGCGCACCTTTGCCGGCCTTCGGGCACATCCCGGTGATCCTGGGCGACGACGGGCTGAAGCTGTCCAAGCGCCGCGGCGCAGTCAGCGTGACCGCCTACGAGGACAACGGTTATCTGCCCGAGGCGATGCTGAACTACCTGTCGCGCCTGGGCTGGAGCCACGGCGACGACGAGCTGTTCTCGCGCGAGCAGCTGGTGTCGTGGTTCGACGGCAGTCACATTTCCAAGAGCCCCGCGCAGTGGGACCCGGCCAAGCTGGAATGGGTCAATGCGCATTACATCAAGCTGGCCGATGACGCCCGTCTGGCGGAACTGGTGAGCGCTCAACTGGCCAAGCGCGGCCTGAGCGCGCCGCAGCGGCTGGAGGCGATGTGCGGCCTGTTCAAGGACCGATGCAGCACGACGGTCGCGTTGGCGGACTGGCTGGCGATGTACGTGTCGCCGGTGACGCCCAGCGAGGCCGACCGCGTGCAGCACTTGACCGACGCGGTCAAGCCGGCCGTGCTCGCGTTCGCCGACAAGCTCGAGGCGCTGGCCAGCTGGGACAAGGCTTCCATCAGCGCCGCCATCAAGGAAACGATCGCGGCGCACGGCCTGAAGATGCCGCAACTGGCCATCCCGGTGCGCGTGCTGGCCTGCGGCCGCGCGCAGACGCCGTCGGTCGATGCGGTGCTGGAACTCTTCGACAAAGAAATTTTGTTGAACCGCTTGCGTTCCGTTTAAAACTCGTTCTATACTCTCGTTCTCGCTTGAACAGCGCGTTGTTCGAAACGAACTTCGAAGCAGCAGACGGCGAATCAAAACGGGGAGCGCGAGCTCCCCGATGAGATTCAAAAGTAGTTGAATCGAATCGGTTCGAATCCCCAAAGGGGGTATAGCTCAGCTGGGAGAGCGCTTGCATGGCATGCAAGAGGTCAGCGGTTCGATCCCGCTTACCTCCACCAAACTTCGGTTTGCGTGGCGCGCGGTTCAAGGAAGAAGGTTCAGTCCCCTTCGTCTAGAGGCCTAGGACACCACCCTTTCACGGTGATTACAGGGGTTCGAATCCCCTAGGGGACGCCAAGTTTTCGAGCTTGGTTACTGACTGAGATTGAACGTGAAAATCGAAAATTCTTCGGAACTCGATTTAAGCGTTGTCAAAATCAGGTATAGTAACGAAATCGACGCAGAGAAGCGATCAAGTCATTGATCGAATCAAAGCGAGACCAGTTTGATGCGAAGGAATCGAAAGATTCTGAGTATCTGGAGTGGTAGTTCAGTTGGTTAGAATACCGGCCTGTCACGCCGGGGGTCGCGGGTTCGAGCCCCGTCCACTCCGCCAACACAGTTGAGGCTCGGGCAGCGTACCGATTCGATGCGTCAGCATTCGGGGGTATAGCTCAGCTGGGAGAGCGCTTGCATGGCATGCAAGAGGTCAGCGGTTCGATCCCGCTTACCTCCACCAGATTCCTTGGGAGTCTGGGTTGCCGGTACGCACTGACCGAGTCACAGCAAGAAGGTTCAGTCCCCTTCGTCTAGAGGCCTAGGACACCACCCTTTCACGGTGATTACAGGGGTTCGAATCCCCTAGGGGACGCCAAGTTTGGCAAGGCTTGGCTGCATCGCGGTTCTGAATGGATCCGTTGGCTTGCAGCGAAACTTGTTCGCGAATGATATCGACGCGCTCAACAGCGTCGTATCTGGAGTGGTAGTTCAGTTGGTTAGAATACCGGCCTGTCACGCCGGGGGTCGCGGGTTCGAGCCCCGTCCACTCCGCCAATATTGAAACCCTGTCGATACAAATCGGCAGGGTTTTTTCTTTGCCCGTTCCGGTCTCATTCTGGTTAAGGCGGGTCACGCCCACGGAATATTCAGAGGTCCGGATACTCGCGCTTGCGCTGGGCGGTATAACTCCACCAATCTCTGGGCGAGGCACCGTTCATGAAATCGACGGCCGCCATATAGGTATCCAGAACGCAGGGATCGTGGCGCTTGCCGGTCAGTTTGCAAATCCGCTGATAGAGCGCAAATGCATCGGCGCCGATGAGATCCGCGGGCTGCCGAATCCCCATCGATTCAAAATCCCGAACCATCGCAGGACCGATGTTGGGAATTTGCCGCAGCGTGAGGCATTCAGCGGCCGAAGCCGCTTTCGTGTGCGTCTTTCGCGCAGCCATGCGGCACTCGTACCCGCTCAGTGAAACCCGCCGGAGCGGATCAATCCCACCGCCAGGCCTTCGATGGCGAACTGCTCATCCGGCGTAACCTCGATCGGGGCGAAATCGGCGTTCTCCGGGAGAAGTCGGATGCCATCCGGATGGCGTTGGAAGCGCTTCACGGTGACCTCGTCACCCAGGCGCGCGACGACGACTTGGCCGTTGCGCGCTTCGCTGGTCTTCTTCACGGCGAGCAGGTCGCCGTCCATGATGCCGATGTCCTTCATGCTCATGCCTTTCACGCGCAGCAGGAAGTCCGGCGCCTTCGAGAACATCGAGGGGTCGACGCTATAGTGCTGCTCCACATGTTCCTCGGCGAGGATGGGCGCGCCGGCAGCGACGCGGCCGACCAGCGGCAGCGTCAGCTGCGCCAGGCTGGCCAGCGGCAGGGCGAACTGGCTGTGCTCCCGGGCGCGGTTGACCTGGCGCAGCGCGGTCGACGGCAGGCGGATGCCGCGCGCGGTGCCCCCCACCAGTTCGATGACGCCTTTGCGGGCGAGCGCTTGCAGGTGTTCCTCGGCGGCGTTCGCGGACTTGAAGCCGAGTTGCTGCGCGATCTCGGCGCGCGTGGGCGGCGAGCCGGTGCTCTCGATGCTGTCGCGGACCAGATCGAAGATCTGTTGTTGGCGGGCGGTGAGTTTGGGCGGTGTATCCACGAGCACAGGCCTTTATTCCATGGAGGACTGGTTGGAATGCAAAACGGCTTCGAGGGTTCGAAAGCCGCCTGAGAATCCATCCAGCATCTGGATTTTTATACAGGAGACGACAAATTGCAAAGCGCGCCCCAGACCCTCGTGATCATCGGCACCGGCGGCACGATCGCCGGCGCCTCCGGCAGCGCCACGGACAACGTCGGCTACAAGGCGGGTTCGCTGTCGGTGGAGTCGCTGGTGAAGGCGGTCCCGGCGCTCGCGGCGAAGTCGCTGGAGGCCGAACAACTGGCCCAGCTCGACAGCAAGGACATGGATCACGCCACCTGGGCGCGGCTGGCGAAGCGGGTGCGGGAGCACCTGGACCGGCCCGAGGTCCGCGGCGTGGTGATCACGCACGGCACCGACACGCTGGAAGAGACCGCCTATCTGCTGCAGCGCGTGCTGGCGCCGGAGAAGCCGGTCGTGCTGACCGCCGCGATGCGGCCGGCGACCGCCATCCAGGCGGATGGTCCGCAGAACCTGCTGGACGCCGTGGCCGTTGCCGAGAGCGAAGGCGTGCGAGGCGTCATCGCCGTCGTGGCGGGGCAGGTCTGGTCCGGGCTCGAGCTGCGCAAGACGCACAGCTACCGGCTCGACGCCTTCGAGGCCGGGCCTGACGCCGGGCCGCTGGCCGTGGTGGAGGAGGGCGTCGTGCGGCGCTTCCGCGATTGGCCGGGGGGCGAGGCGCTCGGCGCGGCGCTGTTGCCGGAGGACGCGAGCCAGTGGCCCTGGGTGGAGGTGCTCGCCAGCCATGCGGGCGCCGATGCGCGGTCGCTCGAAGCCTGGCGAGCGGCCGGTCTCCAGGGGCTGGTGCTGGCGTGCACGGGCAACGGCACGGTGAATCAGGTGCTCGAGGCGCCGGTGCGCGCGCTCAAGGAGGCCGGCGTGCCGGTGTGGCGGACGACGCGGTGCGCGCAGGGACGCATCGTGGGCGCCGGCGATGAGCCCGCCGCCGCGCTGTCGCCGTGGGCGGCGCGTGTCGAGTTGATGCTCAGCCTGCTGCAACGCTGAACCACAGCCGTCGCGAGTGGCTTCGTCGGTCGCGACGGAGCGAAGCGTCGACGGCTGGACCCATGAATGAAAAAGCGCCGGCATGACCGGCGCTTTTCTTTGTGCTCGACCCGGTGGTGACCGGGCGCCGCGGAAGGCTTAGACGATCGTCAGCGTGACGTCGACGTTGCCGCGGGTGGCGTTCGAGTAGGGGCAGACCTCGTGGGCGTCGGCCACCAGCTTTTCCAGCTGCGCGCGGTCCATGCCCGGCACCGAGATCTTCATCGCCACGGCGATGCCGAAGGCGCCCGGCTTGTTGGCGTGGGGGCCGATGCCGACTTCGCTGGTGATCGAGACTTCGGCTGGCAGGGCGACCTTGTTGCGGGCCGAGACGGCCTTCATCGCGCCGATGAAGCAGGCGGAATAGCCTGCGGCGAACAGCTGTTCCGGGTTGGTGCCGGCGCCGTCGTCGCCGCCCAGCGCCTTGGGCGTGGACAGCTGGACCTTCAGGCGGTCGTCGGACGATTGCGCGGTGCCGGAGCGGCCGCCGGTGGCGGTGGCGGTGGCGGTGTAGAGGGCTTTTTCGATGGCCATGTGGGGCTCCTTGGTGGTGAGGGGAAAGAACGCTTGGGGTCAGGGGTTGCCGTCCTCGCCGTCGCTCTCCGTGAGCGCGGCGGGATCGGCGGCGGAATCTGCGGCGGAATCTGCGGCGAGGTGGGTCAGCAGCTTGGTGCGCAAGGCCTGCAGACGGCGTGTCAGCGATTCGAGCTCGGCCGGCCCGCAGGCGCTGGCGCAGGCCAGTTGCTCGGGAATGCCTACCGCCTGATCGCGCAGTGCGCGGCCAGCGGCGGTCAGATGGATCTCGACGCGGCGCTCGTCGCCGCGGGCGCGCTGGCGCTCGATCAGCGCGCTGGCCTCGAGCCGCTTCAGCAGCGGTGTGAGCGTGCCGGAATCCAGGCTCAGACGCTGTCCCAGCTCCGAGACGCCCAGGCCCTCCGTCTCCCACAGCACCAGCATCACGAGGTATTGCGGGTAGGTCAGGCCCAGCGGCGCCAGCAGCGGCTTGTAGAGCTTGGTCATCGCCAGCGAGGTCGAATACAGCGCGAAGCAGAGCTGAACGTCCAGCTTCAGCCAGTCGGTGCCGGCGGGCATCGAGGGCTGGCCGCCAGCGGTGCTGACGGCGGCAGCGTCCTGGGGGCTGGAAGGGTTCGTCTTCGGCATGGGATGAAATGTAGCGAGCAATTCAATTGCACGCAATTGAAATGGTCTTTGTCCGCCGTTGAGGCGAACTATCGGTGCCTGGGACGAGCGCCGCCAGCACGGAAAAAGGGGACGCGAAGGAGCCCCACCCGTCCGACGACATCCATTCGAGGCCACCCGTTCGAAGGTCTCGGTGAGAACACCCTCTCCCGCGTTGCGGGAGAGGGAGGGGTGAGGGCAAAGCCCTGCGCAGATCGCTGAGCCTTTGCGCTCAGCCGGCCGATTGAACGGCGTCGACCTGCTCGCTCAGCTCCAGCCAGCGCATCTCGGCTTCGTCGATCTCATCGCTGATGGCCTTCAGCCGCTTGCCCGCGTCGGCGATCTGTGCGGGCGTCTGCCCGGGGTTGGAGAGCTGCGCTTCCAGCGCCGCGCGTTCCTCCGCCCAGGCCTTCATCTTCGCGTCGATCTGCTCCATCTCCTTGCGCAGCGGGCGCGTCTGCTCGTTGAGCTTCTGACGGGCCTGGCCGCTGAGCTTGCGGTCCTCGCGCTTGACGGGCGAGGGCGCGGGCGCCGCGGCGGGTGGCGGCGCGACGGCCGGGGCCGGTGCGGCCGCGGCGAGTGGTGCCTCGGCCTTGCCGGTGGCCCGGGCCTCGCGAATCGCCTGCTTGGCCTGTTCCTTCGCCAGCTTCGCGGCCTCCTTGGACTGCTCCAGCAGCCAGCGCTGGTAATCGTCGAGGTCGCCATCGAAGGGCGCGAGCTTGCCGTCGGCCACCAGCCAGAACTCGTCGCAGACCTCGCGCAGCAGCGCGCGGTCGTGGCTGACCAGCATGACGGTGCCTTCGAACTCGTTGAGCGCCATCGACAGCGCCTCGCGCGTCTGCAGGTCCAGGTGGTTGGTCGGTTCGTCCAGCAGCAGCAGGTTGGGGCGCTGCCACACCAGCATCGCCAGCACCAGCCGCGCCTTCTCGCCGCCGGACAAACTGCCAACCTCCTGGTTGACCATGTCGCCGACGAAGCGGAACTGGCCCAGGAAGTCGCGCAGCTCCTGTTCGCGCGCATTCGGGCTGACCTCCTTGGCCAGCCGGATCATGTGCATCAGCGGCCCTTCGTCGGGCCGCAGCACGTCCATCTCCTGCTGCGCGAAGTAGCCGATCGACAGGCCCTTGCCCTCGGTGATCGTGCCGCCCATCGCGCGCTGCATGCGCGCCACCGTCTTCACGAAGGTCGACTTGCCCTGGCCGTTCGCGCCCAGGATGCCGAAGCGCTGGCCCGCCAGCACGGAGCGGTCGATGCCGCGCACGATGACCTTCTCGCCCTCGTCCGTGTCGTAGCCCACGGACACGGTGTCGAACATCAGCATCGGATTGGGCAGGTTCAGCGGCTCGCGGAACTCGAAGCTGAAGTCCGACGCGGTGAGCACGGGTGCCAGCTTCTCCATGCGCTCGAGCGCCTTCACGCGGCTCTGCGCCTGCTTGGCCTTGGAGGCCTTGGCCTTGAAGCGGTCGATGAATTTCTGCAGGTGCGCCATGCGCTCCTGCTGCTTGTCGAAGGCCTGCTGCTGCTGGAGCATGCGCTCGGCGCGCATCGACTCGAAGGCGGTGTAGTTGCCGCCGTAGCGATGCAGCTTCGCATCGTCCAGGTGGAGCGTGACCTTGGTGATCGCGTCCAGGAATTCGCGGTCGTGGCTGATGATGATCAGCGTGCCTTCATAGCGCTGCAGCCAGGCTTCCAGCCAGACCAGGGCGTCCAGGTCCAGGTGGTTGGTGGGCTCGTCCAGCAGCATCAGGTCGGACGGGCACATCAGCGCGCGCGCCAGCTGCAGCCGCATGCGCCAGCCGCCGGAGAAGCTGTTCACCGGCGCATCGACCTGCGTGCCCTTGAAGCCCAGGCCCATCAGCAGCGCCTGCGCGCGGGCCGGGGCATCGAGGCTGCCGGCGTCCATCAGCTGCGCGTAGGCATCGGCGATCGCGTGGCCGTCGTCGGCCGCTTCGGCGTCGGCCAGCGCCTGGCGGGCGGCCATCAGGCGGATGTCGCCCTCGAGCACGAACTCGGTGGCCGGCATGTCGGTCTCGGGCATGTGCTGGGCGACCTCGGCCAGCGCCCAGTGGCGCGGAATCTCGACGTCGCCCTTGTCGCTGTGCAGCCGGTCGGTCAGGAGCGCGAAGAGGCTGGACTTGCCCGCGCCGTTGCGGCCGACCAGGCCGACCTTCTCGCCGGGCTGCAGCACGACGCTCGCATCGTCCAGGACGACCTTGGTGCCGCGGCGCAGCACGACGTTGCGCAAGGTGATCATGCGGACGCTCCCTCGGCGCCGAAGCCGGCCGCCACCAGCGCCTCGCGCGTCAACAGCAGCACCTGGTCCTCGCCGGCCGAGGTCTCGAGCCAGGCCGCTTCGAGCTGCGGGAAGGCAGCCTCGAAGAACGCGCGCTCGTTGCCGATCTCCAGGACCAGCACCGCATGCTCGTTCATCCGTGCCGGCGCATCGGCCAGCAGGCGGCGGATGAAGTCCATGCCATCGGCCCCGCCGGCCAGCGCGAGTTCGGGTTCGGCGCGGTATTCGTCGGGCAGCGCGGCCATCGACGCGCTGTTCACATAGGGCGGATTGCAGAGGATCAGGTCATACGCGCCCTGCGCCGGCGCCAGGCCGTCGCCCTGCAGCAGCCGCACGCGGTCGCCGAGTTGATGGCGCTCGACGTTGATCGCCGCGACCGCGAGCGCGTCCGCGCTCAGGTCGATCGCGTCGACCGACACCTCCGGCCAGGCCATCGCCGCCAGCACGGCGAGGCTGCCGTTGCCGGTGCACAGGTCCAGCACGCGGGTGGTCTGGTCCGACAGCCAGGCATCGATGGTCGCGTCGGCGAGCAGCTCCGCGATGAAGCTGCGCGGCACGATGGCGCGCTCGTCGACGTAGAAGGGCACGCCCTGCAGCCAGGCCTCGCGTGTCAGGTAGGCGGCCGGCTTGCGGGTGGCGATGCGCTGCTCGACCAGGACCTCCACCTTCTCGCGGCCCGCGTCGTCGACGGGCTCGCCCGCATGCGCGTCCAGCGCGTCCAGCGGCAGGTCCAGCGCCCACAGGCTCAGCCAGGCGGCCTCGTCGAAGGCGTTCGTGGTGCCATGCCCAAATGAAACGCCCGCCTCGGTGAGGCGGGCGGCCTGGGCCTCGATCAATTCCAACAGCGTCACAGCAGCAAATTCTCCAGCGTGCGGCGGTAGATGCGCGTCAGCGGCGCGATCTGGTCCAGCGGCACGTATTCATCGATCTTGTGGATGCTCGCATTGAGCGGTCCGAATTCCACCACCTGGGGGCACAGCTTGGCGATGAATCGCCCATCCGAGGTGCCGCCGGTCGTGGAGAGTTCGGTGGTGACGCCGGTTTCGGCCTCGATGGCCGCGCTGATCGCGGCCGACAGCGCGCCCACCGGCGTCAGGAAGGGCTCGCCTGAGAGCGACCAGTCCAGCGTGTACTCCAGCCCATGGCGATCGAGCAGCGCGTGCACCCGTTGGCGCAGCGTGTCGGGCGTCGATTCGGTCGAGAAGCGGAAGTTGAAGTCCACCACCAGCTCGCCGGGGATCACGTTGCCCACGCCGGTGCCGGCGGCGATGTTGGAGATCTGGAAGGTCGTCGGCGGGAAGTAGGCGTTGCCGCCGTCCCACTCGGTCACCGCGAGTTCCGCCAGCGCCGGCGCGGCCTGGTGCACCGGATTGCGCGCCAGCTGCGGATAGGCGACGTGGCCCTGGATGCCGATCACGCGCAGCTTGCCCGACAACGAGCCGCGGCGGCCGTTCTTGACCGTGTCGCCGAGGCGCTCGACCGAGGTCGGCTCGCCGACGATGCAGTAGTCCAGCCGCTCGCCGCGGGCGCGCAGGCGCTCGACGCAGACGACCGTGCCATCGCGCGCTGGGCCTTCCTCGTCGCTGGTCAGCAGGAAGGCGACGCTGCCGCGGTGTTCCGGATGCGCGGCGACGAAGGTCTCGGCCGCCACCACCATCGCCGCCAGCGAGGTCTTCATGTCCGCCGCGCCGCGCCCGTAGAGGCGACCGTCGCGCACCGTGGGCACGAAGGGATCGCTGCTCCACTTGGCCAGATCGCCGGTGGGGACGACATCGGTGTGGCCGGCGAAGACCAGGACCGGCGCTTCCGCCGCGGCGCCGCGGCGCACCGCCCACAGGTTGCTGACGCGGAAGTCGTCTGGCCCGCTGTCCATCCGTTCGAGCGCGAAACCGGCCGCTTCCAGCCGGGCGCCGATCAGCTCCAGGCAGCCGGCATCCTGCGGCGTCACCGACGCGCGGGCGATCAGCTGCTCGAGCAGCGCAAGGGTGTCGTCGTCCATGGGATCAGGGTGGGCGGGCATCAACCCGGCTGCACGTCCAGCGTGATCGAGGTGAAGTTGGCGGTGTCCTCGGCCGGCTCTTCCTTCTTCGACGCGCCCGGGCCGCCGGGCTTGACGCCGGGGCCGTCGTTCTGCAGGCGCCAGAGCAGGTTGGTCGGCGAGTCGGCGAAGGCCAGGCCTTCCTCGCGGGTGATCGTGCCCTCGGTGATCAGCTTGGCGAAGTGCTCCTCGAAGCTCTGCGAGCCTTCGGCGATCGACTTCTCCATCGCCTCCTTCACGCCGGCGAAGTCGCCTTGCTCGATCAGCTCGGCGATCAGCTTGGTGTTCAGCAGGATCTCGGTGACCGGCACGCGGCCGCCGGCGGCGGCGCGCACCAGGCGCTGCGAGATCACCGCCTTCAGGCCCGCGCCCAGGTCGTTCAGCATCGCCGGGCGGGACTCCGGCGTGTAGAAGGACATGATCCGGTTGAGCGCGTGGTAGCTGTTGTTGCCGTGCAGCGTGGCGACCACCAGATGGCCCGACAGCGCGTACGAGATCGCGGCGGTCATCGTCTCGCGATCGCGGATCTCACCGATCAGGATGCAGTCCGGCGCCTGGCGCAGTGCGTTCTTCAGCGCGGTGTTCAGCGAGGCGGTGTCGCGGCCGACCTCGCGCTGGTTGACCAGCGAGCGCTTGTTGGTGAACAGGTACTCGATCGGATCCTCGATCGTGAGGATGTGACCGGTCATCGTCTGGTTGCGGTGCTCCAGCATCGACGCGAGCGTGGTGCTCTTGCCGGTGCCGGTGGCGCCGACCATCAGGATCAGACCCCGCTTCTCGGTGATCAGCTTGCCCAGGACGGGCGGCAGGGACAGGCTGTCCAGCGTCGGGATGACGTGCGGGATGTGGCGGAACACCGCCGCGATCGAGCCGCGCTGGCGGAAGCCCGAGAGCCGGAAGCTGCCGACCTTGGGAATCGAGACCGCCATGTTGAGCTCGCCGTTGGCGTCGAGCTCGGCCAGGTGCTGCGGGTCGAGGACCTCGGAGATCAGCGCCCGCGGCTGGGCCGGCGTGAGCAACTGGTCGGACAGCTGCAGCATCTGCCCGTTGATCCGGATCAGCACCGGCATGTTGGCCGACAGGTAGGTGTCGGACGCGCCCTTCTCGGCCATCAGGCGCAGGATGCGCTCCATGTTTCCCGTGCTCATGCGGTCTCCTCCGGACGAATGCTTTTCTTCAGTGGGGGGCTCAGGCGCGCAGGAGCTCGTTGATGGAGGTCTTGGCGCGCGTTCCGGCGTCGACCTTCTTCACGATGATCGCGGCGTACAGGCTGTACTTGTCGTTCTTGGGCAGGCTGCCGCTGATGACCACCGAGCCGGCCGGCACGCGGCCGTAGGAGACGGTGTCGGTCTCGCGGTCGTAGATCGGGGTGCTCTGGCCGATGTACACGCCCATCGAGATCACCGAGTTCTCCTCGACGATCACGCCTTCGACGATCTCGGAGCGGGCGCCGATGAAGCAGTTGTCCTCGATGATGGTCGGATTGGCCTGCAGCGGCTCCAGCACGCCGCCGATGCCCACGCCACCGGACAGGTGGACGTTCTTGCCGATCTGGGCGCAGGAACCGACGGTGGCCCAGGTGTCGACCATCGTGCCCTCGTCGACGTAGGCGCCGATGTTCACGTAGGACGGCATCAGCACCACGTTCTTCGCCATGAAGCTGCCGCGGCGGGCCACGGCCGGCGGCACCACGCGCACGCCGGTGGCGCGCAGCGCCTCGTCGCTCATGCCGCCGAACTTGGTCGGGACCTTGTCGAAGAAGGTCATGTCGCCGGCGCCCATCTGGCGGTTGTCGTTCAGGCGGAAGGACAGCAGCACGGCCTTCTTGACCCACTGGTGCACCGTCCATTCGCCGACGGCCTTGCGCTCGGCCACGCGCAGCGTGCCGGCGTCCAGGCGGGCCAGGACCTCGTCCACGGCGGCGCGGACTTCCGGGCTGTTGGCCGAGGTCAGGTTGGCGCGGCCTTCCCAGGCCAGGTCGATGATGGATTGCAGGTCTTGCGTCATGGTGGGGATCTCGAGGATTCGATCGATTCGGGTCGGTGGGACACGTCCGGCGGCACGCGCGGTGCCGCGCGGCGGGACGGATCAGGCGGAGGTCTTGAGTTGCTTCGCGAAGGAGACGATGCGGTGGGCGGCTTCCAGGCATTCGGCCTGTCCGGCCACCAGCGCCAGGCGGATGCGGCCGGCGCCCGGGTTGAGGCCGTGGGCGTCTCGGGCCAGCAGGCTGCCGGGCAGAACGCCGACATTGTATTGAGCGAGCAGGCCCTGGGCGAAGCCAATATCGTTACCGTCTGGCACCGCCGCCCACAGGTAGAAACCCGCGTCGGGCAGGGCGACGTCCAGCACGTCGGCCAGCAGCGGCGTGACCGCGGCGAACTTGGCGCGGTACTGCGCGCGGTTCTCGATCACGTGGGCCTCGTCGTTCCAGGCGGCGATGCTGGCGGCCTGGATCAGCGGGCTCATCGCCGAGCCGTGGTAAGTGCGATAGAGCAGGAAGCGCTTGATCCAGGCGGCATCGCCGGCCACGAAGCCCGAGCGCATCCCCGGCACGTTGGAGCGCTTGGACAGGCTGGTGAACGCGATGAGGTTGCGGAAGTCCGGCCGGCCGAGCTGGACCGCGGCCTGCAGGCCCGACAGCGGCGCGGCGTCGGGGCCATCGCGGAAATAGATCTCGGAGTAGCACTCGTCCGAGGCGATCACGAAGCCGTGCCGGTCGCTGAGCTCGAACAGCGTCTGCCACTCCGACAGCGGCATCACCGCGCCGGTCGGATTGCCTGGCGAGCAGACGTAGAGCAGTTGCGTGCGGGCCCAGGTGGCGTCGTCGATCTGCGACCAGTCGGCGGCGAAGTTGCGCGCCGGGTCGGAGTTCGCGAAGGCCGGCGTGGCGCCGGCCAGCAGCGCGGCGCCTTCATAGATTTGATAGAACGGATTCGGGCAGACGACGGTCGCGCCCGGGCGGCTCGGATCGATCACGACCTGCGCCAGTGCGAACAGCGCCTCGCGCGAACCGTTGACCGGCAGGATCTGCGTGGCCGGATCCAGGCTCAGCGCGTAGCGACGCTGCAGCCAGCCCGCGATGGCCTCGCGCAGCCTGGGCTCGCCGGCCGTGGCGGGGTAGCTGGACAGGCCCTTCAGGTTGGCCATCAGCGCGTCCTCGACCAGCTTGGGCGCCGGATGCTTGGGCTCGCCGATGCCCAGCGAGATGGGGCGGTAATCGGGGTTGGGGACGATGCCCTGGGTCAGGGCGCGCAGGCGCTCGAAGGGGTAGGGGTTCAGGAGCGCCAATCGCGGGTTGACCGGGGGAGGGGTCGCGGGATCGGCCAGGGGCGAGGCGGGGGACGTGCTCATGCGCGGAATCATAGGCGGGCCCCTCGCGGCGGCCGTACTCGGCTGGACAACGCTGGGTTGACGCTCAGAGCGAGCCTCGGCAGCCGGGCGCGCCGCAGCGGCAGGGCAGACGGCCCTCGTGGTGGGTCACGCCGTAGTCGACGGTGATCTCGTCGCCGGGGCGCAGGTCCTCGGTCGCGAAGAAGCTGACCTCGCCGTCCTCGACCTGGATGCGGGCGTTGGGCCGGCAGCTGTGGTTGGTGAAGCGCATCGCGTCCTGCGAGCGGCTGGCGTCGATCGCCCGCGCCGGCGAGAGCTCCACCAGCATCAGCCGGCGGCTTTCCTGCGCGCGGCGCCGGGCTTCGGCCACCGTGATCGATTCGCCGGTCAGCAATCCGAGCCGCGTGCCGGCGGGGATGTCCTCGGCGGCGAACACGCCGTAGCCGTCGATGCGGCTGCGCTTGAGCGCGACCGCGACGAACTGCGTGGCGCTGTCGTAGGCGAGGGCCATCCGGCGGGACCTGGTGCGGGATGCGAGGCGCGGATCAGCGCAGCAGGCCGGTCTCGAAGCCGTGCGCCGGCAGGTCCACCGCCGGCAGCGGCTTCCAGCCCTTCTTGCGGTGCTCGGCCACGACGTTGGTGTAGATGCCGCCGCGCACGTACCACTTGGCGGTGATGCGGATGAAGCGCGGATTGGTCACCTTCACGATGTCCTCGAGGATGGTGTTGGTCACCTTCTCGTGGAACGCGCCTTCGTCGCGGTAGCTCCAGAAGTACATCTTCAGGCTCTTGAGCTCGACGCAGTACTGGTCCGCGATCATGTCGATCGTGAAGTGCGCGAAGTCCGGCTGGCCCGTCAGCGGGCAGTGGCAGGTGAACTCGGGGATCTGGAACTGGATGACGTAGTCGCGCTCCGGGGCCGGGTTGGGGAAGACGTGGATCTCCTTGCTGGGCCGGCTGGGCGGGTTGGGCGGCATCTCGCGCATCTTGGGCGCGACGGCGGGTTTGGCGGTCGGTTTGGCGGCCTTGGCGCCGGCCTTGGCGGCCGGCTTGGCGGAGGGGTTCTTGGCCATGGGGCTGGGGAAAAGACGAAGGGCGCGATGGTATCATCCGCCGCGAATCGAGCGCCCCGTCAAGGGGCGTTTCCACAATCAAATCAAAGGCTTAGATCACGCGCAGGCTGTGGCGGCCCGGTGATCACACCCCGATGCGACTGAACTCGATCAAGCTCTCGGGCTTCAAGTCCTTTGCCGATCCGACGAACTTCCAGCTGCCCGGCCAGCTGGTCGGCGTGGTCGGCCCCAACGGCTGCGGCAAGTCCAACATCATGGATGCGGTGCGCTGGGTGCTGGGCGAAAGCAAGGCCAGCGAACTGCGTGGCGAGTCCATGCAGGACGTGATCTTCAACGGCTCGGGCAACCGCAAGCCGGCCAGCCGCTCCAGCGTGGAACTGGTGTTCGACAACACCAGCGCGAGAGCCGGCGGCCAGTGGAACCAGTTCACCGAGATCGCCGTCAAGCGCGTGCTGACGCGCGACGGCACGTCCAGCTACTTCATCAACAACCAGCCGGTGCGCCGGCGCGACGTGCAGGACGTGTTCCTGGGCACCGGCCTGGGGCCGCGTGCCTACGCCATCATCGGCCAGGGCACGATCAGCCGGATCATCGAATCCAAGCCCGAGGAACTGCGCATGTTCCTCGAGGAAGCCGCCGGCGTCTCCAAGTACAAGGAGCGCCGCCGCGAGACCGAGAACCGCCTCAAGGACACGCGCGAGAACCTGACCCGCGTCGAGGACATCCTCCGGGAGCTCAACAGCAACCTCGAGAAGCTGGAGCGCCAGGCCGAGGTCGCCGCGAATTACCGCCACCTGCAGGACCAGGGCACGCTGAAGCTGCACCAGCTGTGGTTCCTGAAGCACCGCGACGCGGCCGGCGAGGCCACGCGAGTGAAGACCGAGCACGCGGAGGCGGTCAACGCGCTCGAGGCCAAGATGGCCGAGCTCCGCCAGCTCGAGGCCGAACTCGAGACCATCCGCCAGGCCCACTACGGCGCCGGCGACGAGCTGCATGCGGCGCAGGGCCGCATGGCCGAGGCGCAGATGGAGGTCAGCCGGCTCGAGGAGCGCATCCGCTACGTCGTCGAGGGCCGCCAGCGGCTGGAGCAGCGGCTGGTCGAACTGCAGGCGCAGAACCAGCAGTGGCAGGAGCGCGCCGAGCAGGCGCAGCTGGAGCTGGATGACGTCGCCACCCAGATCGCGCAGGCCGAGGAGCAGAGCGAGATCCTCGCCGCCCAGGCCGAGGACCAGGCGATGAAGCTGCCCGAGGTCGAGGACCAGGTGCGCGCCGCGCAGGCGCGCGCCAACGAGCAGCGCACCCAGGTCACGCAGGTGCAGCAACAGATCCAGGTGCTGGCGGCGGAAAGCCGCAGCGTCGACGAGCAGCTCAAGGGCCTGCGCGGCCGCCGCGAGCGCCTCGCTCAGGAACGCCAAGGCCTGGCCGCGCCGCAGCACGACAAACTCGACGAGGTGAAGCGGCTGTCCGTCGCCGCCGACGAGCAACAGGCGGTGGCCGACGCGCGGCTGGCGGAACTCGCGGAAGCAGCGCCTGCCGCCGACGAGGCGCGCCAGCAGGCCCAGCAGGAATCGCAGCAGCAGGCCGCGAAGCTGACCGACATCGTCGCGCGGCTGACCGCGCTGCGGGCGCTGCAGGAGAAGGTGCAGACCGAGGGCAAGCTCAAGCCCTGGCTGGCCAAGCATGGGCTGCAGGACATCAAGGGCCTGTGGACGCAGCTGCATATCACGCCGGGCTGGGAGAACGCGCTCGAGGCGGCGATGCGCGAGCGCATGGGCGCGCTGGCGGTGGGCCGGCTGGAGACGGTGCAGGCCTTCGCGTCCGATCCGCCGCCGGCGCGGCTGGCGTTCTACTCGCTGCCCAGCGGCGACATCGCCAACACGCATCGCGCGCTGCCGCCGCTGACCGACCAGCTCAAGCTGGAGTCCAGCGGCCTGAAGGCGCTGATGAACGACTGGCTCGAGGGCATCTACACCGCGGAGTCCATCGCGGACGCGCTGGCGCAGCGCCCCAAGCTCAGCCACGGCGAACTCATCATGACCCGCGAGGGCCACGCGGTGAGCCAGTTCGCGGTCAGCTTCTACGCGCCGGACTCCGAAACCGCCGGCCTGCTGGCGCGCGCGCAGGAGATCGAGAACCTGGAGCGCGAGCAGCGCGCGCAGACGCTGATCGCCGACGAGTCGCGCGCCCAGGCGGTCCGCGCCGAGGCCGTCTACACCGATGCGTCGCAGCGCCTGGCGGTGGTGCGGCGCGAAGCCTCCGAGACGCAGGCCCGTGCCCATCAACTGCAGGTCGAGCTGCTGCGCCTGGCGCAGCAGACCGAGGCCGCCGTCGCGCGCCGCACTCAGCTCGATGACGAGCTGGGCGAGATCGACGCCCAGACCGAGGCGCTGATGGAGCGCCGCATGGAGGGCGAGGCGCGCTTCGAGGAGCTGGACCTGCAGCTCGCGACGACGCAGGAGAAGCACGCCGAGCTCGACGAGTCGGTGATCAACGCCGAGCGCAAGCTGACCGAGGCGCGCGAGCATCAGCGCGTGCTGGAGCGGCGCGCGCAGGAGGCGGTGTTCAGCGCCCGTGCGCTGGCGGCCAAGCGCGGCGAGCTGCAGCGCAGCATCGAGACCTCGCGCCAGCAGGTGCAGGTCAACGAGCAGACGGTGCAGAACATGGCGCAGGAGCGCGCCGAACTGGACGACGCCGCGGCGCAGGCCGGGCTGCAGGACGCGCTGGCGCTGAAGATGGAGCGCGAGCAGGCGCTGGCCCTCGTGCGCGCCAACTACGACGACCTCAGCCAGCGCCTCAAGCGCAGCGAGGAGCAGCGCATGACGATCGAACGCGCGCTCGATCCCCTGCGCGAGCGCATCACCCGGCTGCAGCTCGACGAGCAGGCCGCCGCGCTGGGCGGTCAGCAGTTCATGGAGCAGCTGGTGGCGCAGAACGTCGACCTCGAGGCGCTGGCCAAGGGCATCGAGGAAGGCGGCGTGAAGCTGTACGGGCTGCAGGGCGAGATCGACCGCATCAACCGCGACATCGCGGCGCTGGGCGCGGTGAACCTGGCGGCGCTGGACGAGCTGGGCGCGGCGCGCGAGCGCAAGACCTTCCTGGACTCGCAGTTCGCCGACCTGACCAGCGCGATCACCACGCTGGAGGACGCGATCCACAAGATCGACCTGGAGACCCGCGACCTGCTGGGCGCCACCTTCACCCAGGTCAACGAGCACTTCGGCCGCATGTTCCCGAGCCTCTTCGGCGGCGGCCAGGCCAAGCTGGTCATGACCGGCGACGAGATCCTGGACGCCGGCGTGCAGGTGATGGCGCAGCCGCCGGGCAAGAAGAACTCGACCATCCATCTGCTGTCGGGCGGCGAGAAGGCGCTGACGGCGATCGCGCTGGTGTTCGCGATCTTCCAGCTGAATCCGGCGCCGTTCTGCCTGCTGGACGAGGTCGATGCGCCGCTGGACGACGCCAACACCGAGCGCTACGCGCGGCTGGTGTCGGAGATGAGCAAGATCACGCAGTTCCTGTTCATCTCCCACAACAAGATCGCGATGGAGATGGCCAAGCAGCTGATCGGCGTGACGATGCAGGAGCAGGGCGTGTCGCGCATCGTGGCGGTGGACATGGAATCCGCACTGGCGATGGCCGAGCAATGAGGATGACGACGGTGATCGCGGCGCACGAGGCGCGCGAGGCCGCAGGAGCAAACGAGCGATGACGACGGACTGGAACCTGACGACGCTGTTGGCCGCGCTGGGCGGCGTGGTGCTGGTGGGGCTGCTGGCGCAGGGCTGGTGGAGCGCGCGCAAGGCGGGGCCGCGACGCGCGGAGCCGCTCGCGCCGGTGGGCGACCGTCAGGAGCCCAGCCTGGGCGCCGGCGGTGCCGCGCCGGGCCAGGCGCCGGTGACGCTGGACGGCGCCGCCGACGGGGAGCCGCTGCCGGACCTGCGGACGCTGGACGAGACCGTCCCGGCGGTGGCCCGCACGCGCAAGGCCTCGACCCGCATCGATGCGCTGATCGACGCGATCGCGACGCTGGCGCCGGACTCGCCGGTGAGCGGCGAGATGGCGCTGTCGCACCTGCCGGGCAGCCGGCGCGCCGGGACCAAGCCTTTCCAGATCGAGGGCTTGAACGCGGACAGCGGCGAGTGGGAGCTGCCGCATCCGGGCCAGCGCTACGGCGAGTTCCAGGCGGGGCTGCAGATGGCCAACCGCAGCGGCGCGCTCAACGAGATCGAGTACTCGGAGTTCGTGCAGAAGATCCAGGGTTTCGCGGACGGCATCGGCGCGATGCCGGAGTTCCCCGACATGCTGGACGTGGTGGCGCGGGCGCGCGAGCTCGACCAGTTCGCGGCCAGCCACGACGCGCAGCTGGCGATCATGCTGCGCGCGCGCGGCGCGGCCTGGACCCTGGGCTTCGTGCAGCAGGGCGCGCTGCGCCACGGCTTCGTGCCGGGCGCGATGCCGGGCCGGCTGGTGCTGCCGTCGGCCGAGGAGGGCGCGCCGCCGCTGCTGACGCTCAACTTCGATGCGCAGGCGGCGCTGGCGGACGATCCGCAGGCCTCGTCGCTGCGCGAGCTGACGCTGTCGCTGGACGTGCTGCAGACGCCGGAGGCGCTGGAGCCGTTCGCGACCTGGCAGGAATCGGCGCGCAACCTGGCGCGCGACTTCGAGGCCGACATCTGCGACGACCGCAACCAGGTCCTGAACCTGCATGCGTTCCAGTCCATCGGGCAGGAACTGGCGGAGCTCTACAAGTCGCTGGCCGCGCGCGACCTCGCGGCAGGCAGTCCGGTGGCGCGGCGGCTGTTCAGCTGATTCCGGCGGTTCTCGCCGACGACGAAGACGGGCGCCCTCGGGCGCCCGTTTGCATGGGAGCGCCGCATGGCGGCGTCGCCCACAAGTTCGAGTGGGCGTGACTGCGCGTTCTTCTAGGCATGGACTCGGTTGGCAGGGATTTCGGTCATCGTGTGACGGACGCGCGATCGGCACAGTGGTGGACCTCTGTGTTGATGGACGCGGCCTCGGTAACGAGGCGCTATGAAGCAATGGAAGTTCAAGGACTCGCGGCCGCAAAACCACGCCCGTGGCTGGTCGCCAGCGGCTGCAACGCGCTCACGTTGCCCAATGACCCCGCCCCTGAGGTCGACCAGCGCGTTTTCTTCATTGCCGCGACATATGGGACCCGGGCGCAACTGGCAGCCTTGCTCAAGGTGCAACCTGAAGCCGTTGCGGCGCTGGAAGAGGCTCGACAGTTGTTCAGCATCCTGGATGCGTCGCGACCCCAACCCTTGTATGGCCTCTTCCAAGGGTTGGAGGGCGTGGCGGGGATGCCGCTGAGCCAAGTACTGGGAGCCTTCTACCGGGCCATCGACGCGGGGACCGCCTTCATGGGCAATCGTGATATCGCATCGTTCTTTCGAACGCCCACCCGCATGCTCGCCTGGACAACGCCGCTGGAGGTACTGCTTGGACATCGTCTCTATGACGTCATGCCCGACCCCGAGGCGTCATGGCTCATGCTCCAGCCGGACCAGTTCCGGCTGGGCGCCGTCCTGGGCGCGGTGAAGGACGAACTGCAGCATCGGAGGACTTGATGCAACTCGCGAATTCGTCATTCCGCGTCCCTCCGTTCAACGGTCGGGACCTCGACCTGGAGTTGGTGGATCCCGGCAGTGTCGTGTTGATCCGCGCGTATCAGCATCCGAGTGCTCAGCCTTAAGTCTTCGCCATGGTGGCGGACTCCGCTGCCACGGCCAGCAGGCGCCGCACCTCTTCATCCGTCGTCTGCTCAAAGGTCTCGTACCACTGCCCAACCGAGCGGAAGCGCTCCGGCGTCTGGCCGCAGACGACCTCGTCCGCGTCCTGCGAGATCAGGTGGCAGGTTTCAGCCGCCGAGACCGGCACCGCCACCACGATGCGTGCCGGTTGCAGGTCGCGCAGCGCCTGCACGCCCGCGCGCATCGTGGCCCCGGTGGCCATGCCGTCGTCGACCAGGATCACCTGCCGACCCTCGATCGCCGGCATCGGCCGGTCGCCGCGGTAGAGCCGCTCGCGCCGGTGCAGCTCACGCATCTCCGCCCGCGTGACGATGTCGATGGCCGAGTAGCTGATCGCCAGCTGCTGGATCACCTGCGTGTTGAGCACCCGTACGTCCCCCGACGCGATCGCGCCCATCGCGTACTCGGGCTGGCCGGGCAGTCCGAGCTTGCGCACCACCAGGATGTCGAGCGGCGCGTCCAGCGCCCGCGCGATTTCCGCCGCCACCGGCACGCCACCGCGCGGCAGCGCCAGCACCGTCACGTCGTCCCGGTGCGCATAGGCGGCCAGCCGCAGCGCCAGTTCGCGTCCCGCGTCGCGCCGGTCAGCGAAGCGACGCCCCGCGGCCGTCGACGGCGCGGCATGCGTCGCCGCATCGGGCATCTCGGGGGACGGGCGGACAGGCAGCATGGCGTGGGTCTCCGGGGTCATGGTGGTCTCGCAGGGACGCTGTTTCCATCCCCAGTTCAGAGCAAGCCGGGTGCCCGCCGCGGCCCGCCGGCTCGGGCGCGTCATTTGCCGCTCCGGCATTCCCAGGACGCTGCCCCGCCGAGGTCCCCATGCCGTCTCGAAGCTCTTCCTCCACGACCCGCACCACTCGCAAGGCGCCGCCGCGTGCGTCCGGTCGCTCCGGCGCGGGCGCGCGTCGCACGCGCGCCTCGAATGCCGACCATGCCGCGCACGGCAAGTCCTCGGGACGCGGCGCGGCGCGCGGCGACAGCGACGACGCGCCCGCCGCCCGGCGTGCGATCTGGAAGGGCGCCATCAGCTTCGGCCTGCTGCACGTGCCGGTGTCGCTGTATCCCGCCTCGCGCGACCAGCGCGTCGACTTCGACTGGCTGGACAAGCGCAGCATGGATCCGGTCGGCTACAAGCGCATCAACAAGCGCACCGGCAAGGACATCGACAAGACGCAGATCGTCAAGGGCGTGAAGCAGGACAACGGCGATTACGTCCTGGTCTCCGACGACGAGATCCGCAAGGCCTATCCCACCACCACGCAGACCATCGAGATCGAGACCTTCGTGCCGGCCACGCAGGTGTCCTTCGTCTACCTGGAGAAGCCGTACTACCTCGAGCCCATCGGCAAGTCCGGCAAGGTCTACGCGCTGCTGCGCGAGGCGATGTCGGACGCCGGCCTGATCGCGATCGCGCGGCTGGTGATCCACAGCAAGGAGCACCTGGCCGCGCTGCTGCCCGCCGGACCGGCGCTGATGATCGGCATGCTGCGCTGGGCCAACGAGATCCGCCCCTGCGACGACCTGAACCTGCCCGCCGAAGGCAAGTCCGCGCACGGCTTCAAGCCCAGCGAGCTGCAGATGGCCCGGCAGCTGATCGACGAGATGAGCAGCGACTGGCATCCCGAGGACTACCACGACGAGTTCACCGCCGCGATCCGCGACCTGATCGCGCGCAAGGTCGAGGAGGGCGAGACCGAGACCGTCACGCCGCTCGAGGCCGCGCCCGAGGCGGGCGAGGAGGGCGGCAACGTCGTCGACCTGACCGAGCTGCTCAAGCGCAGCCTGGGTGGCAAGTCCAGGAAGAAGTCGGCCTGAGGCCGGCGCCGATCCGCCATGCCCAGCGCCACCCGCCAGGACCCGCTGTCCCGCTACCGCCAGAAGCGGGACTTCCGCATCACGCCCGAGCCGGACGACACCCCGGACGACGCCGCGTCCGCGCGTGCCGCCCGCGGCCGGCGAAGCGGCACCGCCCCGCGCCGCGCGGCGCGACCGCAGGCGCTGTCCTTCGTCATCCAGAAGCACTGGGCCAGTCACCTGCATTACGACTTCCGGCTGGAACTCGACGGCGTGCTGCTGAGCTGGGCCGTGCCCAAGGGACCGTCCTACGACCCCAAGGAGCGCCGCATGGCGATCCATGTCGAGGACCATCCGCTGTCCTACGGCGGCTTCGAGGGCACCATCCCGCCGCGGCAGTACGGCGCCGGCGAGGTCATCGTCTGGGACAACGGCACCTGGGAGCCCGAGGGCGATCCGGCGCAGGGCCTGCGCGACGGCAAGCTGGTTTTCCGCCTGCATGGACAGAAGCTGGCGGGACTGTGGCAGCTGGTGCGGACCTCCCGCGATGCCGCCAAGCGCGAGCAATGGCTGCTGATCAAGAAGCACGACGGCCGCGAGCGCGCGCATGCGGACTACGACGTCACCCTCGCGCTGCCCGACAGCGTGATCCAGCATCCGCTGGGGCTGATCGAGGAGCGCGAGGCCGGTGAAGCGGACGCGGCCGCCGTCACCCCGGACCTGAGCCGCGCGCGCAAGGCGCGGTTGCCGGCCGAGTTGCCGCCGCAGCTCGCGACGCTGGTGAGCGCCACGCCGCCCGGCGAATGGATCGCCGAGGCCAAGTTCGACGGTTACCGCCTGATGGCGCGGGTCGACAAGGGCAAGGTGCGCCTGATCACCCGCGGCGGCAACGACTGGACCGATCGCCTGGGCACGCTGGCCGAGGCCGTCGCCGGCCTGGGGCTGGACAACGGCTGGCTGGACGGCGAGATCGTCGTGCTGCGCGACGACGGCGCGCCCGACTTCAACCTGCTGCAGAACGCGATCGGCCATCCGAAGCGCCGCGCGCAGGCGGACCTCGTCTACTTCCTCTTCGACGTGCCCTTCCTCAACGGCCACGACCTGCGCGAGGTGCCGCTGCGGGACCGCCGCGCGGTGCTGCGCGCGCTGATGGCGGGGCAGGAGGACGGGCCGCTGCGCTTCAGCGAGGACTTCGCGGTGCCGCCCGAGGAGATGCTGGCCGCGGCCTGCCAGATGCGGCTCGAGGGGCTGATCCTGAAGCGCCCCGACAGCAGCTACGTGTCCGCGCGCAGCGACGCCTGGATCAAGCTGAAGTGCCAGCAGCGGCAGGAGTTCGTCGTCGTCGGCTTCACCGACCGGTCCGACGGCGCGAAGGCGCTCGGCAGCCTGCTGCTGGGCTACTACGAAGGCCGCACGCTGCGGTACGCGGGCCGCGTGGGCACGGGCTGGTCGCTCAAGCTCGCCGGCGAGCTGCACGGGCAGCTGGCGGCGATCGAGGTCAAGCAGCCGCATTTCGACGAGGCCACGATCGCCCGCAGCCATTGGGCCAAGCTCAGCGGCCGCAGCGGCGGCGTGGCCCGGTGGGTGAAACCGACGGTGGTGGTCGAGGTCGCCTTCGCCGAGTGGACGCCCGACGGGCATGTCCGTCACGCCTCGTTCCAGGGCGTGCGCGTGGACAAGGCGCCGCGCGACGTGGGCCGCGAATCGGCGAAGCCCGCCGAGGAGGTCAAGCCCGCGCCGGCGGCCAAGGGCACGAAGGCGGGCAAGTCGGACGCGGCGAGCGCGGCCGGGAAGGCAGGCAAAGCCGTGAAGGCAGACAAGGCCGCGAAGGCGGAGAGCGCAGAAAAGGCGGGGAAGGTGGAGAAGGCGGAGAAGCCGAGCCGATCGGCGCAGGCTGCCAAGCGCGCTTCACCGGCAGCGAAGGGCCAGCAGTCGGCCATCGCTGCCGCGCCATCGGGCCAGTTGCGCATCACGCATCCGGACCGGGTGATCGATCCCTCCACCGGCCACACGAAGATCGAGCTGGTCCGCTACTACGAGAGCGTCATCGAATGGATGCAGCCGCATCTGGGCCGCCGGCCGGTGGCGATCGTGCGGGCGCCGGACGGCATCGAGGGCCAGCTGTTCTTCCAGAAGCATGTCGAGGGCGACGAGCTCATCGTGATCCCCGACGCCGCGGCGCTGATGCAGATGACGCAGATGAACGCGATCGAGTTCCACACCTGGAACGCGCAGGACGACCGGCTCGACCGCGCGGACCGGCTCATCGTCGACCTCGATCCCGGCGAGGGCGTGGCCTTCGGCGCGGTGGTGGAGGCGGCGCGCATCACCCGCGCGCTGCTCAAGGAACTGGGCCTGCTGAGCTGGCTCAAGACCAGCGGCGGCAAGGGCCTGCATGTGGTGGTGCCGCTCGACCGGCGCCACGACCACGCCACGGTGAAGGCCTTCAGCCAGGCCGTCGTGCGTCACCTGGCCGAGACCTTCCCGAAGAAGTTCTCGGCCAAGAGCGGCCCGCGCAACCGCGTCGGCAAGATCTTTCCCGATTACCTGCGCAACGGGGAAGGGCAGACCACCGCCTGCGCCTTCTCGGCCCGCGCGCGGCCCGGTCTGGGCGTGTCGATGCCGATCGACTGGGACGAGCTGGGCGAGCTCAAGCGCGCCGACCACTGGACCATCGCCAACGCGCGCGACCGGCTCAGCTTCCAGAAGCAGGATCCCTGGCAGGATTACTGGGGCACGCGGCAGACGCTGACGCGCGGCCTCAAGCTGCTGGGACTGCCCTGAGCGCCTTGGCGTCCATCAGCGGCAGGCGCAGCTCGAAGCGGGCGCCGGTGCCGCTGCCCTCGCTGTGCACGCCGACCTGGCCGCCATGCATGCCGATCAGCTGCTTGACCAGCGACAGGCCGATGCCCAGCCCGCCCTGCGAGCGATCGAGGGTGCGGTCGCCCTGGACGAACAGGTCGAACATGGTGAGCTGCAGGCTGGGCGGGATGCCGATGCCGTCGTCGCTGACGGTGATCAGCGCCTGGCCCGGGGCGCCGTCGGGGCCGCGCTCTTCGCGCAGCGAGAGCTCGATGCGGCCCAGCGGGTCGGTGTACTTGGCCGCGTTGGTCAGCAGGTTCGCCACGCACTGGATCAAGCGGGCCTGGTCGCCCCAGACTCGCAGCGGCGGGCCGCCGGCCGTCACCGAGAACCGGTGCTGGCGCTCCCGCATCAGCGGCTCCACCGTCTCCACCGCCTGGGCGATGACCTCGGGCAGCAGCACCGGCCCGAGCTGGAGTTCCACCCGGCCCTGGGTGATGCGCGACACGTCGAGCAGGTCGTCGACCAGCCGGGTCAGCGTCTCGACCTGCCGCCGGATGATGTCGACCATCTTGCGCGAGCGCTCGTCCGGCAGGCCCAGCCGGCTCAGCACGTCGCCGGCGCTGCGGATCGGCGCGATCGGGTTGCGCAGCTCGTGGGCCAGCATCGCCAGGAACTGGTCCTTCTGGCGATCCGCCGCCTCCAGCCGCCGCCGCGCCCTCAGGTGGGCGGAGATCTCGCGGTAGTAGCAGACGACGCCCGGCGCGCCGCTGGCCAGCGGGATGCGGCTGATCTGCCACTCGTAGGCCTCGGTCACGCCCAGGTCGCTGCGCTCCTGCACGAACTCCGGGGTGTGGTACGGCTCGCCGGTCTCCAGGGTGCGCTGGAACAGCGCCAGGATCTGGTCGGCCAGCGGGTGGCCCCACTGGCGCTCGACCTGCGCATCGAAGCGCGAGCCGATCAGGTCCGGCGGATCGCCGAAGGTGGCGCGCCCGGTCGGATTGGCCTCGCGGATGCGCAGCGCCGTGCCGTCGTGCTCGACCAGGAAGACGCCCATCGGCGCGGCATTGAGCAGGGTCTCGAACTGCGCCGTCCGCAGCCGGAAGGCCGCTTCCGCCGCCTGCCGCATCCGGCGCAGTTCCAGCAGCGCGCCCAGCCGCGCGAGCAACTCGCGGGCCGAGAAGGGTTTGATCATGTAGTCGTCGGCGCCGGCATCCAGGCCCTCGATGCGGGCGTCCTCGCCGGCCCGGGCCGACAGCAGCACCACCGGCACGCCGCCCAGCCGCGCGTCGCCGCGCAGCGCGGCCAGTAGCGCCAGGCCGTCGAGCTTCGGCATCATGACGTCGCTGAGGACCAGGTCCGGCGGCTCGCGCCGCGCCGCCTCCAGCGCCTCCAGGCCGTCGGCCGCCAGTTCCACCGCGTAGCAGGGCGACAGCAGGTCGCGCAGGTAGGCCCGCATGTCGGCGTTGTCGTCGGCCACGATCACCCGCGCGCCGAAGGTCTCCGCGAAACGTGGGTCGGCCGAGGCCCAACCGCCCGCCTGGACGCGGCCCGGTTCGCCTTCGCCCACCGGCTCGGGCGCCGGGAGCCAGCGCAACGCCTCTTCCACGAAAGCGCGAGCGCCAGTCGTGGTGGCCACGCCCGTGGTAATGGCGGTGGCAGCAGCGGCTGCAGTGGTGACGGCATTGGCGGTGGCATTGGCGCCGGTCGTGGTGGCCGCCGCGGCGACGGGGAGCGGCGCCGATCCGCCCGCCCGCGCAGGCGATGCGGGCTGCCGGCCCAGCGGCAGCAGCACGCGGAACAGCGAGCCTTCGCCCTGCACGCTGGAGGCCTCGATCCGTCCGCCGTGCAGCTTGACCAGCTCCTGCACCAGCGCCAGGCCGATGCCGGAGCCCTCGTGGGTGCGGCCCTCGGCGCCGGCCACGCGATGGAAGCGCTCGAAGACCCGCGGCAGTTCCTCCGCGGGGATGCCGGCGCCGGTGTCCGCGACCTCCAGCACCGCGAGCCGCGGGTCATGGCCCTGGCCGCGCAGGCGTACCGTGACCTGCCCGCGCAGGGTGAACTTGAAGGCGTTGGACAGCAGGTTCAGGACGATCTTTTCCCACATCTCGCGGTCGACCCAGGCCGCCTGGTCCAGCGGCGCGCAGTCGACCTCGAAGGCCAGTCCGGCGCGTTCCATGGCGGAGCGGAAGGTGCTCGCCAGGTCGCGCGTCAGCGCCGCCAGGTCGGTGGCCTCGAAGCGTGCCAGCGCGCGGCCGGCCTCGATCCGGGAGAAGTCCAGCAGCGTGTTCACCAGGCGCTGCAGGCGCGACGCGTTGCGCAGCACCAGGGCCAGGCGCTCGCGCTGCGGTCCGCTCAGGTCGGGCGCGGTCACCAGGTCCTCGAGCGGGCCCAGCATCAGCGTCAGCGGCGTGCGGAACTCATGGCTGATGTTGGAGAAGAAGGCCGTCTTGGCGCGGTCCAACTGGGCGAGCTCCTCTGCGCGGCGTCGTTCGGCCTCGTAGGCCGAGGCATCGGCCAGCGCCGCCGCGAGCTGGCCCGCGACCAGGTTGAGGAAGCTGCGGTAGGCCTCGTCGAGCGGCCGGCGCGGGCTCACGCCGGCCAGCAGGAAACCGGCCGGCTCGCGGCCGGCGCTCTTGAGCGGCAGCAGGACCGCGCGCTCGAGCGGCTCCGGCCACTCCGGCAGCCGCAGCGACACGCCCAGGGCCGCCATCGACGGCAGGTCCTGCGCCGGCGCGCCGTCCACCAGCGCGCGCAGCGGCCAGCCGTCGGGCGGATCGACCAGGTCGAGCCGCTCGGGCAAGGCCTCGGCGGCGCCGCGATGCGACGCCTCGCCGGCCGCGTCGTGGGCGAGCGGTCCGGTGCAGCCGGCGCGGCGCGCCCACTGTCCGCCGGGCTCGGTCAGGTACAGCGCGGTGAAGGGCAGGTCCAGCGGGTAGTCGGACAAGACCTCGCAGGAGCGCCGCGCGACGTCGTCCTGCTGCTCCACGCCGACGGTGCGCGTGGCCAGGTCCTTCAGCACCCGCAAGCGGCGCTCGCCGATCACGCGGTCGGTGACCTCGGTGACCACGCACCACATGCCGTTGACGCGCAGTTCGTCGTCGTGGACCGGGCTGTAGGAGAAGGTGTGATAGGTCTCCTCCGGGAAGCCGCTGCGCTCCAGGAACAGCAGCAGGCCTTCGTCCCAGGTCGCCTCGCCGGTGCTCAGCACATGGCGGATGCGGCTGTAGGCGGCGTCCCAGACCTCGGCCCAGACCCGCTCGGAGCGCGCGCCCAGCGCCCACTCGCGCTTCAGGCCCAGCGTCGGCAGGTAGGCGTCGTTGCAGAAGAAGGTCATCTCCGGGCCCCACGCCAGCCACATCGCGTAGCGGGAGTCCAGCATCATCCGCAGCACCGTCTTGAGCGCGCGCGGCCAGCCGTCCGGCGGACCGAGCGGCGTGCGGGTCCAGTCCAGGGCCCGCATGCGCGCGCCCATCTCGCCGCCGCCGTCCAGGAAGTGCTCGCGGCGCGGCGCGGCCGGTGCACCGGGCTGCGGCGGGGAGGAGGGCACCAGTGCGGCCGCGTCGTTGCGGCCCTCGGGGGGCATACCGGCGGGACCGGCGGGCAGAACAGGCATCGGCAGGAATTCCCTTGTCGGGACAGGGGCAGTCGAGTCTAGGCGTCGCCTAGCAAGCGGCGCACCCGCATCGGCCCTGCCTGGACGGCGGGGAGCGCCACGGCGATGGGGGACGCGAACCGGCGGTGCTGGGAGCGGCGCTTGCCGCTGCCATCCATCCGCATCCGCATCCGATCCGCACCCGCACCCTGCGCTGGAGAGCCCCGCCCGATGGCCGATTCGATGGACCTGATCCTGTGGCGCCACGCCGAGGCCGCCGACGCCGCGCCCGGCATGGACGACCTGTCGCGAGTGCTGACCGGCCGCGGCGAACGCCAGGCCCGCGAGATGGCGCACTGGCTGGACCGGCACCTGCCGCGCGACACCCGCGTGCTGGTCAGCCCGGCGGTGCGCACGCGCCAGACGGTCCAGGACCTGCGCCGCAAGGTCGTGTCCAGCGACGCGCTCGCGCCCAAGCGGGACGTGCGGGCGCTGCTCGAGGCCGCCGGCTGGGCCGAGGCGACGGCCCCGGTGATGGTCGTGGGTCACCAGCCGACGCTGGGACTGGCGCTCGCCCACCTGGTCGGCGGCGTGCCGCTGGACCGGCTCGCGGACACGACGCCCTGGCGGCTGCGCAAGGGCGGTGTCTGGTGGCTGCGCTGCGAGCGCGACGCCCGCGACCGGCCCGGCGTGCTGGTGGTGGCGGTGCGTTCGCCGGACCTGCCGTGATGCGCCGCCGGCCCTCGTTGCCGCGCCTTCGCGCCGGGGCGCCGGGGCAGGGGCGCCCGCTACACTGGCGGCTTGCCCACTGCGAAAGCTGCCTTGAGTTCCAGCCTGTTCCTCATCTTCCTGCTGATCGCCGCCAGCGCGTTCTTCTCGATGGCGGAGTTGTCGCTGGCCGCGTCGCGGCGGCTCAAGCTCAGGCAGATGGCGGACGAGGGCGACCCGCGGGCCGCGCAGGTGCTGAAGGTCCAGGAGCAGCCCGGCCACTACTTCACCGTGGTGCAGATCGGCGTCAACACGCTGGCCATCCTGGCCGGCGTGGTCGGCGAGGGCGCGCTGACGCCCCACTTCGAATCGCTGCTGCGGCCGCTGATCGACATCGATACCGCGCAGCGCGTGGCCTTCGCGCTGTCCTTCGGCTGCGTCACGACGCTGTTCGTCGTGCTGGCGGACCTGCTGCCCAAGCGGCTCTCGATGAACGAACCCGAGCGCGTCGCGCTGGCGCTGATCCGGCCGATGCTGTTCCTGACCGTGTTGCTGCGGCCGGTCGCCTGGGCGCTGGGCCTGGTCACGGACGGCCTGCTGCGGCTGCTCGGCCGGCCGATGACGCCGGACAACACCATCACCCATGACGACATCCTCGCCATGGCCGCCGCGGGCCAGCAGGCCGGCGTCGTCGCGGCCGCGGAGCAGCAGGTGATCGAGAACGTGCTCGAGCTCGAGACCCGCACCGTGGAGTCGTCGATGACCTCGCGCGAGCGCGTCGTCTATTTCTCGCTCGACGACGACGAGGCGCTGGTGCGCACGCGGATCGCGGATTCGCCGCACTCGACCTACCTGGTCTGCGATGGCGAGATCGACCAGGTGGTCGGCTACGTCGACGCGACCGACCTGTTTCAGCGCGTGCTGCGCGGCGAGGTGATCTCGCTGCGCGCCGAGCCGGCGCTGGTCAAGAAGGTGCTGATCGTGCCGGACCGGCTGACGCTGGCCGAGGTGCTGACCCAGTTCCGCCAGGCACATGAGGACTTCGCGGTCATCGTCAACGAGTACTCGCTGGTGGTGGGCGTGATCACGCTGAACGACGTGATGAGCACGGTGATGGGCTCGCTGGTCTCCACCGACGAGGAGGAGCAGCAGATCATCCGCCGCGACGACGGCAGCTTCCTGGCCGACGGCATCACGCCGATCCCGGACGTGCAGCGCGCGCTGGGCGTGGACGACTTCCCGCACCCGGGCCAGTACGACACGCTGGCCGGTTTCCTGATGGTGATGCTGCGGCGCATCCCCAAGCGGACCGACGTCGTGGAATGGCACGGCTGGCGCTTCGAGGTCGTCGACGTCGACAGCCACCGCGTCGACCAGGTCATGATCGCCCGCGCGGCACCGCCGGCGACCGACACGGGCGCCTGACCCCCGGCCGCCGGCCCTCCGGCAGCGTGTCCAGGGACGGCCTGACCAACGGCCGCGCGACCGGCCTGCGCCACAATGCGCGGATGACTGCCCAGCCCGCTTCCACTGCCTCCGCGGCTTCGCTTCCCCTCGACCAGGCCGCCGTCCGCGCCGGCGAACTCCGTGACCAGCTGCACCATCACGCCCACCTGTACTACGTGCTGGACGCGCCCGCGCTGCCCGATGCCGAGTACGACCGGCTGTTCCAGGAACTGCAGGCGATCGAGGCCGCGCATCCATCGCTGCTGACACCGGATTCGCCGACGCAGCGGGTCGGCGGCGCGGTGCTGGAAGGCTTCGAGCCGGTGCGGCACGTGGTGCCGATGCTGTCCATCCGCACCGAGACCGACACCGAGGCCAGCGGGGCCGAGAACTTCGACGCCCGCGTGCGTCGGGAACTGGACCTTGGCGAGCAGGCCGCGCCCGTCGAGTACGCGGCCGAGCTCAAGTTCGACGGCCTGGCGATCAGCCTGCGCTACGAACGCGGCGTGCTGGTGCAGGCCGCCACGCGCGGCAATGGCGAGACCGGCGAGGACGTGACGCAGAACGTGCGCACGATCCAGCAGATCCCGCTGCGCTTGCGGGGCGACGGCGCCAAGGCCGAGGTGCTGGAGGTGCGCGGCGAGGCCTACATGCGCCGCGACGATTTCGAGAAGCTCAACGAGCGGCAGCGCGCCAACAACGAGAAGACCTTCGTGAATCCGCGCAACACGGCGGCGGGGGCGATCCGCCAGCTCGATCCGGCGCTGGTGCGGCAGCGGCCGCTGAGCTTCTTCGCCTACGGCATCGGCGAGACGCGCGGCTGGGACATCCCCGCCACGCACAGCGCGATGCTGGACGCGCTGCAGTCCTACGGGCTGCCGGTCAACGCCGACCGCGCGGTGGTGCGCGGCGCCGAAGGGCTGGTGAAGTTCCACCGCGAGATCGGCGAGAAGCGCGACGCGCTGCCCTTCGACATCGACGGCGTCGTCTACAAGGTCAACAGCCGCGAGCTGCAGCGGCGGCTCGGTTTCGTGTCGCGCGAGCCGCGCTGGGCGGTCGCGCACAAGTACCCGGCGCAGGAGCAGGTCACCAAGCTGGACCGCATCGAGATCCAGGTCGGGCGCACCGGCAAGCTGACGCCGGTGGCCAAGCTGGAACCGGTCTTCGTCGGCGGCACGACGGTCAGCAACGCGACGCTGCACAACCTCTTCGAGATGCGTCGCAAGGGCATCCGCGTCGGCGACCAGGTGATCATCCGGCGCGCCGGCGATGTGATCCCGGAGGTCGTCGGCAAGGTGGACGCCAGGCGCGCGCGCTACGTGCCCAACTTCCGCATGCCCAGGCACTGCCCGATCTGCGGCAGCGACGTGGTGCGCGAGAAGGGTGGCATCGACCACCGCTGCAGCGGCGGCATCTTCTGCCCGGCGCAGCGCAAGCAGGCGATGCTGCACTTCGCCGGCCGCCGCGCGATGGACATCGAGGGCCTGGGCGACAAGCTGGTCGACCAGCTCGTCGACGGCGGCCTCGTGACGAGCCTGCCGGGGCTCTACAAGCTCGGCGTGGCCAAGCTCACCGCGCTGGAGCGCATGGGCGACCGCAGTGCGCTGAACCTGATCGACGCGCTCGAGAAGAGCAAGCACACGACGCTGGCGCGCTTCCTCTTCGCGCTGGGCATCCGGCAGGTGGGCGAGACCACGGCCAAGGACCTGGCGAAGCACTTCGGCAACATGGATGCGCTGATGAACGCGACGGAGGAGCAGCTGCTCGCGGTGAAGGACGTCGGGCCGATCGTCGCCAGGAGCATCGCGGCCTTCTTCGCCGAGGCGCACAACCGGGAGGTCGTCGCGCAGCTGATCGCCGCGGGTGTGAGCTTCCCCGAGAGCGATGGCGCCGTCGCCGCGCCGGCGGGACCGCAGCCGCTGGCGGGCAAGACGCTGGTGCTGACGGGGACGCTGCCGACGCTGTCGCGTGACGAGGCCAAGGAGCTGATCGAGGCCGCGGGGGGCAAGGTCAGCGGGTCGGTGTCGAAGAAGACCAGCTACGTGATCGCGGGCGAGGAGGCGGGGTCCAAGCTCGACAAGGCGCGCGAGCTCGGCGTGACCATCCTCGACGAGGCAGGGCTGCAGGCGCTGCTGGCCGGGGAGGGGTGAGGGCCATCAGCCTGCCGCAGTCCGGCGCCGGATCGTCATCGCCATGCCCGCCGCCAGAAGGCAGGCGGCGCCCGCCACGTAGAGCGCGGGCGCATAGCTCAGCAGCAGGCTGCGGCTGAGTCCCGCGCCGTACGCGGCCACCGCGGCGCCGATCTGGTGGCCGGCGAAGATCCACCCGAACACCATGCCGACCTTCGCCGCGCCGAAGCGCTCGGCGGTCAGGCGCACCGTCGGCGGCACGGTGGCGATCCAGTCCAGCCCGTAGAACACCGCGAACAGCGACAACCCGTACAGCGTGAACTCCGCGCTCGGCAGCCACAGCAGCGACAGCCCGCGCAGCGCGTAATACCAGCACAGCAGCTTGCGGGCGTCGTAGCGGTCGCTCAGCCAGCCCGAGGCGATGGTGCCGATGAAGTCGAACACGCCCATCATCGCGAGCACCGATGCCGCCGGCACCGCCGCCAGGCCGTAGTCGCCGCACAGCGAGATGAAATGCGTCTGCACCAGGCCGTTGGTCGACAGCCCGCAGATGAAGAAGGTGCCGAAGAGCAGCCAGAAGGTGGGCTGCGTCGACGCCTCGCGCAGCGCGACGAACGGCGTACGCCAGGTCACGGCGGCCGCGGCGGGGGCGGCCGGTGCCGGGGTCGCCGAGGCCGGCTCGGCGCCATAGGGCGCCAGCCCCAGGTCCGACGGCCGGTCACGCATGAACAGCAGCACCAGCGCCATCACGCCCAGGCACAGCACGGCCAGCGGCAGCAGCGGCGCGCGCCAGCCCCAGCGCTCGATCATCCAGGCGGCGACCGGCAGGCAGATCAGCTGGCCGGTCGCCGCGCTCGCGGTCAGGATGCCCATGACCAGTCCCCGGCGGGACGCGAACCAGCGGTTGGAGACGACCGCGCCCAGCACCAGCGCGGTCATGCCGCTGCCCAGGCCCAGCACCACGCCCCACAGCACGACCAGGTGCCAGAGCTGCGTGACCAGCCCGGCCATCAGCATCCCGCCGCCGACCAGCGCCAGCGCCACGCTGACCACGGCCCGCACGCCGAAGCGCTCCATCAGCACCGCCGCGAACGGCCCCATCAGGCCGAACAGCGCGAAGCGCAGCGCCAGGGCCGACGAGATCTGGCTGGTGGACCAGCCGAATTCCTGCGCCAGCGGCTGCAGCATCGCGCCGGGCAGGCCCAGCGCGGCCGACATGAACAGCATCGTCAGGAAGGTCAGCCCGGCGATCACCCAGCTGAAATGGAGACCGCGATGGGTCAGGCGGTGGAACAGGGCGGCGGCGGGCATGCGGTTCCTTCGGTACCGGCGTCCGCGCCGGGCCGCCAAGGGGCGCCGTCGGGACGGTTTTTGATGATGGCCGGCATGGTATCGGCCTTCCCGAAGTCGAGCGCAGATTTAATGATGCCCCTACTCAAAATCGAGGATTCCGGCGTGCCGTCGCCGCGCTGGCCGAGCGCGCTTCCTACAATGCCGAGCATCATGAAAGTCACCAAAGAGCAATCGGCCGCCAACCGCCAGGCGCTGGTCGACGCGGCGTCCAAGCTGTATCGGGAACGCGGCATCGCCGGCGTCGGTCTGGCGGAGATCTCGCGCGAGGCCGGCTTCACGCACGGCGGCTTCTATGGGCGCTTCGCGTCGAAGGAAGAGCTCGCGGCCGAGGCCTGCGACCAGGCCTTCGAGGCCTCGCTGTCCCGGCTGGCGACGCAGCTCGAGAAGCACGATGGCGACCTGGGGCCGTTCCTGAAGCGCTACTTCAGCGCCGCGCACCGCGATGCGCCGGGCGGCGGCTGCCCGATGGCGGCGCTGGGCGTGGACGCGGCGCGCGAGGGCGGCCTGCTGCGCGAGTCCATGAGCGCCGGCATCGGCGCTTATGTCCACGAACTGGCGACTCACCGGCCCGATGGCACGGTGGTCGAGACGCCGACCGCCGAGGATGAGGCCCGCGCGATCGGGCTGCTGGCCACCATGGTCGGCGGACTGGTGCTGGCCCGGGCCTGCGCGGGCGCGGCGCCGGGGCTGTCGGAGCGGATCCTCAGGACGTCGCTGGCGGCGTCGTCGAAGGCAGCCTGAGCACGCCCACCGCCAGCGCGGTGCCCAGCAGCACCACCAGGCAACCGGCGGCCATGCTGGCGCTCAGGGTCTCGCCCAGGAAGATCCAGCCCCACAGCAGGCCGAAGACCGGGATCAGGAAGGTCACCGAGATCGTGTTGGTCGGCCCCACCCGCTTCATCAGGCGGAAGAACAGGATGTAGGCGACGCCGGTGCACAGCAGCGCCAGCAGCGCGACCGCGCCCCAGGCGTGCGCGCTGGGCATCGCGGCCGGTCGCATCGACCAGACCGGCGCGGCCAGCAGCAGGGCGGCGGCGAACTGGCTGCCGGTGGCCACGGCCAGCGGGCTCGCGCCGGTGAGGTAGCGCTTGGTGGCGCTGGCGGCGACGCCGTAGCTCAGCGCGGCGATCAGGCAGGCGACGATCGCGAAGCCGCTGCCGCCCGGCTTGAACGAGGCCTTGTCCCAGGCCAGCAGGACCACGCCGGCGAAGCCCAGCGCCAGGCCCAGCATCCGCGAGCCGTCCAGGCGCTGCCCGAACCAGGCCCAGGCCACCAGCGCGCCCCACATCGGCGTGGTGGCGTTGAGGATGCTCGACAGGCCGGCGTTGATCGACAGCGCGGCATAGCTGAACAGCGCGAACGGGAAGGCACTGTTGAGCACGCCCACCAGCAGCAGGCCCTTCCAGTGGGTACGCAGGTCGCCGAGGCCCTCGCGCAGGCCCAGCAGCGGCAGCAGGAACAGCGACGCGCCGGCGACGCGCACCGCCGCGGTGGCCACGGCGCCGAACTCCGGCGCGGCCAGCCGCATGAACAGGAAGGACGCGCCCCAGATGGCGGCCAGGACGAGCAGTTCGATCAGATCGCTTCGCTTCACGCGGATACCCCTGGTGTGTTGTTGTCGTGGCGCCGTGCCGGCGGGCCGGACGGCGAGGGGCGAAGCGTAGCCGGAAGACCGCCCTCGATTGTCAGTAGGGCCTCCTTGCGATGCAGCCCGCCTGCGTAGCCGGTCAGGCTGCCGTCTGCGCCCAGCACGCGGTGGCACGGGATCAGCACCGACACCGGATTGCGCCCGACCGCCGCCGCGACCGCGCGCACCGCCTCCGGCCGGCCCAGGCGCGCGGCCAGTTCCCCATAGGTCACGGTGAGGCCGGACGGGATGTCCAGCAGCGCGCGCCAGACGGCTTGCTGGAACGCGGTGCCGGCCGGTGCCATCGGCGGCAGCGGCGGTGGCGTCGAGGCCGCGTCGCGACCGGCGAAGTAGGCCGTCATCGCGGCCACGGTCTCGCGCAGCAGCGGATCGGCGTCGTCACGGGGCGCGTCGATCGTGCCGGGGTGGTACTTCTGATCCTCGAACCAGAGGCCCGACAGGCCCTGGGCATTGCGGGCGATCAGCAGGCGGCCCAGCGGGGTGTCGGCCTCGGTCCAGGCGGTGTGCGTGACGGTGGACGTCTTCATGGCGTGGTTCCTTTGCGGGGTTTGAGCGCGGCTTCCCGCCACAGTTGCAACACGGCGTAGCTGCGGTAAGGGGCGAAATGCTCGGCGGCGGCGACCAGTTCGCGCGGTCGCAACGGCTGCCCGGCGCGTTGCTCCAGGCATTGCTTGAGCACCACGTCGCCCGGCAGAAAGGCATCCGGCCAGCTCCAGCCTCGCATCAGCATGTAGTGCGCGGTCCAGGGGCCCAGGCCGGGCAGGGCGGCCAGCTCGGCGATGGCGTCCTCCACCGTGCCGCGGCCCTGCGCGAAGGCCAGCGTCGGCCAGTGACGCGCCAGGTCGATCAGCGCCTGCGCGCGCCGTCCGGGCATGCCCAGGGTGGCGATCTCGTCCACCGTCGCGGCGGCCAGCGTGGCGGGCGTCGGGAAGGCATGCGTCACGCCGGGCGGCGCATCGGCGGCCTCGGGCAGGGGCTCGCCGAAACGCGCGATCAGGCGGGTCGCCAGGGTGCGCGCCGCGGCGACCGTCACCTGCTGGCCCAGCACCGCGCGGATCGCCAGCTCGAAGCGGTCCAGCGAGCCCGGCAGCCGCAGGCCTTCGGCGGCCGGGCCCAGGGTCTCGCCGAGCGCCGCGGCGATCGCCTGCGGGTCGGCGTCCAGGTCCAGCCAGCGGCGCAGCCGCGGCATCAGCGTCGCGATCGCCGGCCACAGCGAGGGGCTCAGCGACACCCGCACCTGCGGGCGCTCGGCGCCGTCCGGGCTCAGGCGCAGCGCCACCCAGCCCAGCAGGTCGGGCTGGCCCGCCCGCGTCAGCCGCACGCTGCGCGCCAGCGACAAGCCGGCCACGTCGACCTGCTCCACGCCAGGCACCGCGCGGGCGGCCAGGAAGCGCAGCAGCTCGGTGCCGAGCAGCGGCGGCCGCAGGTCCAGGCGCAGTTCGGTGGTCTCCGCCGCGCGCTCGGGCCGGGCGCCCTCGGCCTCGGCGCCGCCCTTGCGCAGCGCGGTCGGGCTCAGGCGGTAATGCTCCTGGAAGGCGGCGTTGAAGCGGCGCAGGCTCGAGAAACCGGCCGCCAGGGCGACTTCGGCGATCGGCAGCCGGGTGTCGGTCAGCAGCTGCTTGGCCAGCAGCAGTCGGCGCGTCTGCAGGTACTGCAGCGGCGCCACGCCGTGCACGGCGGTGAAGACGCGCCGCACATGCCGTTCGCTGACGCCCAGGCGGGCGGCCAGCGCGGGCAGCGAGGCCTCTTCCGGCGCGCATTCGTCGAGCCAGCGCGCCGCCTCGCGGGCCAGCACCTCGGCGGCGTCCATCGTGCTCCAGGGGCGTGCGGCGGGCGCCAGTTCGGGGCGGCACTTCAGGCAGGGGCGGAAGCGCGCGGCCTCGGCCAGCGTGGCGCTCGGGAAGAAGCGGCAGTTCTCCCGGCGCGGCGTGCGCACCCGGCAGATCGGCCGGCAGTACACGCCGGTCGAGGTCACGCCGACGAACCACTGGCCGTCGAAGCGCGCATCCCGCGCCAGCAGCGCGGGGTAGCAGTGGTCGGGGTCGAGGAGGAAGTCCATGGCCAGGATGATAGGAGCCGGCCTGCGCCGGATCTGGCCGTTTTCGGACATGTCCCTGCGGGCCGCCGGGGCCCGGCCGCGCGCCCCCTTGGTCCGCGAATTGCCTGCGTGCACCGGGTTACACGGACGCCGCATGGGGCCTGCCTACAATGCGCCCCAGTTTTTGAACCATCACCCATTCCTGCAAGGACGCACATGCAAGTTCACGCATCCATCTTCAAGGCCTATGACATCCGCGGTGTCGTGGGCACGACGCTGGACGAGGCGCTGGCCGAGCACCTCGGCAAGGCCTTCGGCACCGAGGCGCTCAAGCTCGGCGAGAAGGCGGTCGCCGTCGGCCGCGATGGCCGCCTGTCCGGCCCGTCGCTGGTGGATGCGCTGATCCGCGGCTTGAAGTCGACCGGGCTGGATGTCGTCGACATCGGTGCCGTCACCACGCCGATGCTGTACTACGTCGCCGCCACGCGCGGCAAGCATGGCTGCAACTCCGGCATCCAGGTCACCGGCAGCCACAACCCGAAGGACTACAACGGCTTCAAGATGGTCCTCAAGGGCGCCGCCGTCTACGGCGAGCAGATCCAGGACCTCAAGCGCCGCATCGAGGCCGAGGACTACGCCACCGGCAAGGGCCGCGTGGCCTCGATGGACATCATCGCCGAGTACACCCAGCGCATCGTCCGCGATGCGAAGCTGGCGCGTCCGATGAAGATCGTCGTCGACAGCGGCAACGGCATCCCCGGCGCGACCGCCCCGGCCATCCTGCGCGCGTTGGGCTGCGAGGTCATCGACATCTTCTCCAAGGTGGACGGCGACTTCCCCAACCACCATCCGGACCCCTCGCGTCCCGAGAACCTCGAGGACCTCAAGCGCGTCGTGCATGCCACCGATGCCGAGCTGGGCCTGGCCTTCGACGGCGACGGCGACCGCCTGGGCATCGTCACCAAGGACGGCACGATGATCATGCCGGACCGCCAGATCATGCTGATCGCCGCGGACATCCTCAAGCGCCTGCCGGGCTCGGAGATCATCTTCGACGTCAAGTGCACCCAGCGCCTGGCTCCGTGGATCCGCGAGCACGGCGGCAAGCCGCTGATGTGGATGACCGGCCACTCGCTGGCCAAGGCCAAGCTCAAGGAGACCGGCGCACCGCTGGCCGGCGAACTCTCCGGCCACATCTTCTTCGCCGAGCGCTGGTACGGCTTCGACGACGCGATGTACACGGCGGCGCGCATGCTGGAGATCCTCTCGCCCAGCGAGGACCCGTCCAAGGTCCTCCACGACCTGCCCAACAGCGTCAACACGCCCGAGCTCAACGTTCCCTGCAAGGAAGGCGAGCACCACGAGGTCGTGGCCAAGCTCAAGGAGATCGCCGAGTTCCCGAATGCCAAGGAGATCGTCACGATCGACGGCATCCGCGTCGAGTACGACGACGGCTTCGGCCTGGTGCGCGCGTCCAACACCACGCCGGTGCTGGTGCTGCGCTTCGAGGGCCACACCCAGGAGGCGCTCGAGCGCATCCAGAAGGAAGTCCTGGCGCAGCTCACGCGCGTGAAGCCGGACATCACCTTCACCTCCGGCCATTGAGCGGCGCTCGCTGCCGGTGACGCCGGACTCGTTCAAGGAGCGCCTGGCGCGCGGCGTCTTCAGCACGGTGCTGAGGCTTGCCGCGCCGGCGTACTTCCTGCGCCTGTTCCTGCGCGGCCGCCAAGAGCCTCTCTACGCGGCGCATCCCGCCGAACGCTTCGGCTTCGGCGCGGCGATCGAACCCGGCGCGATCTGGGTGCATGCGGTCTCGCTGGGCGAGACACGCGCCGCCGCGGCGCTCATCGAGCAGCTGCGGCGGGAGCGGCCCGGCCTGCGGCTGCTGCTCACCCACACCACGGCGACCGGCCGGGAAGCCGGCCGCGCGCTGCTGCGCGACGGCGACACGCAGCGCTGGCTGCCCTTCGACACGCCGGGCGCGGTGCGGCGATTCCTGCGGCGCACCCGGCCCGCGGTCGGCGTGCTGATGGAAACCGAGATCTGGCCCAACGTCCAGCACGAGGCGCTGAAGGCCGGCGTGCCGATGGTCCTGGCCAATGCACGGCTCTCCGCGCGCAGCCTGCGCCGCGGCGAGAAGTTCAAGGCGCTGCTGGCGCCCGCGGCGCGCAGCCTGCGCCTGGCGCTGGCGCAGACCGCCGAGGACGCCGACCGGCTGC
This sequence comes from Mitsuaria sp. BK041, assembly GCF_014193085.1. NCBI lineage: Bacteria > Pseudomonadati > Pseudomonadota > Betaproteobacteria > Burkholderiales > Sphaerotilaceae > Roseateles > Mitsuaria sp. BK041. Next base: position 1,960,472 of record NZ_JACHYT010000001.1, read on the forward strand.
GCCAGGCCGGCGTCGCCGAGGTGCGTGTCAGCGGCAACCTGAAATTCGACCTGCAGCCCGACGAGGCCCTGCTCGCGCGCGGACGCACCTGGCGCGCCGGCCTGAACCGGCCGGTGGTGATGCTGGCGGTCTCCCGCGAGGGCGAGGAGGCCGCGATGCTCGCGGCCTGGAAGTCGGCACGGGCGGCGAGGGCGCCAGCGGGTTCACCGCTGCTGCTGATCGTGCCGCGTCATCCGCAGCGCTTCGACGAGATCGCCGCGATGGTGACGGACGCCGGCCTGACGCTCGCGCGCCGCAGCGCCTTCGGCACCAGCGACATCGCGACGCCGCCCCTGAGCGCGGGCGTGGCGGACGTGTGGCTGGGCGACTCGATGCGCGAGATGGCGCTGTACTACGGCCTGGCGGACGTCGCGCTACTGGGCGGCAGCTTCGAGAAGCTGGGCGGGCAGAACCTGATCGAGACGGCCGCCTGCGGCGTCCCGCTCTTCATGGGCCCGCACACCTTCAACTTCGCCGAGGCAGCGGAGCTGTCACTGCAGGCCGGCGCCGCGCGCCGCGTGGCCACGCTGACGGAAGGCGTGTCGCAAGCGCTCGCGCTGCTGACGCAGCCCAACGAGCGGCAAGAGATGGCGGACGCGGCGACTGCCTTCGCGACCGCGCATCGTGGCGCGGCGCAACGGATGGCCGCGCCCATCCTGAAACTGGCCGCAGCCTGATCCGGCGTCCTCGGTCGCAAATCCGTCGAAGGACGGTGCTGATCGGGGACGGGATGGCTTGGGGTTTTGGCGCTTGACGCCAAGGGCGAACCCGACCGAGCTCAGTCCGGTGGACTGAGCGACGCGGGAGAGCGCTGGAGGACCAACGGTCCGACAGCCCCATGCCATCGCGGCCAACGCCCGGGCCGTTGCAGGCGACTTCTACTGATTGCTGGTCGACCGAACCTCACCGAGCGTCGTCACGCCCTGCAGCACCTTCGCGATGCCGTCCTGACGCAGCGTCCGCATGCCTTCGGCCATCGCCAGGTGCATCAGTTCCTCCGCCCGCCCACCGGTCTGGATCAACCGGCGGATGGGCCGCGAGACGGTCAGCAACTCATGCAGCCCCGCGCGGCCCTTGAAGCCGGTGTGGTCGCACTTGTCGCACCCGGGCGAGTGGTAATGCAGCAGGTTGGGTTGTCCGTACGCGCCTTTCCACTCGGCCAGCACCGACTCGCGCGCCGGCCGGTTCTCGGCCGAGAACACATGCAGGTAGTCGTCGAGCAGTTCGTTGAGCGTCGCCTCGGGCATCGGCTCGGACTTGCGGCAGGCCGGGCAGATGCGGCGCACCAGCCGCTGGGCCAGCACCGCGAGCAAAGAGTCGGCGAAGTTGAACGGGTCCATGCCCATGTCCAGCAGGCGCGTGACGGTTTCGGGCGCGCTGTTGGTGTGGAGCGTCGACAGCACCAGGTGGCCGGTCAGCGAGGCCTCGACCGCGATCTCGGCGGTTTCCTCGTCGCGGATCTCGCCGACCATGATCACGTCCGGGTCCGCGCGCAGGAAGGCGCGCAGCGCCTTCGCGAAGGTCCAGTCGATCTTCGGATTGACCTGCACCTGCCGCAGCCCCGCCTGCGTGATTTCGACCGGATCCTCGGCCGTCCAGATTTTGCGCTCCGGCGTGTTGATGTTGGCCAGCACCGAGTGCAGGGTCGTCGTCTTGCCCGAGCCCGTCGGGCCCACGCATAGCACCATGCCGTAGGGCCGCTCCGACGCCGCCTTGAGTTCGCGCAGGTTGTGCTCCGAGAAGCCCAGCTTCTCCATCGGGATCGGCTTGGCCGAGGCCAGGATCCGCATCACCACGTCCTCGAGCCCGTTGTTGGTGGGGATCGTGGCCACGCGCAATTCGATCTTGTGGCGCTCCGAGAACTTCGCGAAGTTGATCTTGCCGTCCTGCGGCTTGCGGCGCTCCGAGATGTCGAGGTCGCACATGATCTTGATGCGCGCGATCATCGCGCTGCGATACGTGTGCGGCAGTTCCAGGTGGGGCTGCAGCACGCCGTCCTTGCGGAAGCGGATTTTGACCTTCTCCTTGCCCGGATAGGTCTCGATGTGGATGTCCGACACGTTCTGGTTGTGCGCGTCGATGATCATCGTGTTGATCAGCCGGACCAGCGAGTTGTCGCTCTGCTCGATCTGGCGTTCCTTCTCCTCCTCGCGCGCGGCCTCGCGCGCGACCTGCTCCTGGCCCTCGCGCTCCAGCGTCTCGATCAGCTTGTCGGAGCTGTCGAGCTCGAAGTCCATGGACAGCGGCGGCAGGCCGCCGTCGCGATTGACGATCGGCTGGCCGCCGAAGCGTTCGTAGGAGGTCGGGATCGCGAACTGCAGCGAGCCCAGCCGCGCCAGCGCCGGTACGACCTTGAGCTGGGTGATGAACTCGACCTCGTCGATGCAGTCGCGCCGCGTCGGGTCTTCCATCGCGACGATCAGGCGGCCGTCGCGCAGCACCAGCGGCAGCACCTCCAGCCGCTTGGCCACCGAGAACGGCAGCTTGCGCACCGCGTCCGGCTCGATCGCGAAGTTGTCCGCGTCCACCAGCGGATAGCCCATCTTGCGGGCCAGCGCCGATTGCAGCTGCGCGCGCGTGACGATGCCCTTGCGCACCAGCAACTCGCCCAGCGGCACCGAGCGGTCCTGCTTCTGCTGCGCCAGCGCCTCGTCGAGCTGCGCCTGCGTGACCAGGTCCAGCGCGAGCAGCGCTTCGCCGATGCGCACCATCGGCATTTTGGCCTGCTGCTCGATCGCGAGCATCAGCTGCTCGGCCGAGACGATGTGCTGCGCCACCAGGATGTCGCCGACGCGGCGGTCGCGCAGGTCTCGCTGCTCGCCGGCGGCGTCGTCGACCTGCTCCTGCGTCGCCACCTGCTGGCGTACCAGCAGGTCGCCGATGCGCTCGCCGACCTCGAAGCTGACCAGCACCTCGCGCGGCACGAACATGCAGCGCACCCAGTCGCTGGTGTCGCTGACCGGCGGGAACAGGAACAGGCCGAGGTCGGTCTCGTGATGGCCGATGGTCGTGCCCTTCTGTTCTTCGCCGCCCTGGTAGACCAGCTTGAACTCGCTGCGCGGGCGCTGGTCCAGCGACAGCGGGTCGTTGGCGGTGGCCGGATCGCGCGGTGGCACCTCGATCGCGTGCAGCAGCTTGAGCGCCTTGAACTGCGAGAACTTCAGCGGCATCGCGTTGCGCGCCGGCGGCACCACGACTTGCGCCAGGCGTTCGCCCGGCACCATCAGGATCACCTTGCCGACGGTGCGGCTGCCGTTCAGGCCGAGGATCTCGCAGGCCTGCGGCTCGCGCTGGGTGCGCGGCCGGGGATAGGCGGCGAAGGGAGGCGTCGGCCACTCGAACAGCGGTGCCGCCTCAGCCGCCGGCGAGGCGGACGGCTGGGCTTGAGGCCATTGCAGCGGCACGGACGGGTCGGTCATCAGGCGGTCTCCGCGGAGTTCTGTGTCTAGGCAGATATAGGGCGGGAGAGTAACTCGTTTGTGGTGGGCCCACTACTCGGATAAGCAGGTGGCGTGCCTGCCTATCCGGCCCCGGATCGTCGCTGGCCCCAGCCGTCCGCCCGGCTAGACTCGCCGACCATGAACAACCTGCTGGTGACCGGGTTCGAGCCGTTCGGCGGCGAGACCATCAACCCCTCCTGGGAACTGGCGCGAGCGCTCAACGGTGAGGTGATCGGCGGCGCGCGCGTGGTGGCGGTCCAGTTGCCTTGCGTCTTCGGCGAGGCGCTGACGCGGCTGGACGAGGCGCTGGCGCGGGTGAAGCCGTCGGTGGTGCTGGCCATCGGCCAGGCCGGCGGGCGCTGCGACCTGTCGCTGGAGCGGGTGGCGATCAACGTCGACGACGCCCGGATCCCCGACAACGCCGGCGCCCAGCCCATCGACGAACCAGTCGTCCCGGGCGGGCCCGCCGCCTACTTCTCGACGCTGCCGATCAAGGCGATCGTGGCGGGGCTGCGGGAAGCGGGATTTCCGGCGTCGGTGTCGCAGACCGCCGGCACCTTCGTCTGCAATCACCTGTTCTACGGACTGCAGCATCTGGTGAAGGAACGCGCTGTTCGCAGCGGCTTCATGCACATTCCCTACCTGCCCGAGCAGGCGGCGCGCCATCCCGGCGCGCCCAGCCTGCCGCTGCCGACGCTGGTCGCGGCCACGCGCCTGGCCCTCGAACTGGCCGTGACGGCCGAGGAAGCCCGCCTCGGCGGCGGGCAGCTCGACTGAAGGGCTGGCTCAGTCGAGAGCCGGCGCCTGACCGGCGAGGGTCAGGAGTTGCCTCGCATGCGAGGCGATCTCACGCGCGAGCGCATCGGGCTCCAGGATGCGGAACGGGAAGGGCAGGGCGGCGAATGAAAGCGCCATCCAGGGCAGTTCATCCGCCTGGCAGCGCAGCAGCACGCCGTCCTCCTGCTGCTCCAGGCTGCTGATCGCGGCCAGCGGCTGGCGCGTGAGTGCCTCCAGCGGCGCCTGCACCAGCGCCCGCACCGCATGGGCGCGTGGCATCTCGACCAGCGAGGCGTGCAGGTGCGCGAGCACGTCGAAGCCTTCCGGGCGGCCGAAGCTCTGCGGCAGCGGATCGACCGATTCGATCCGGTCCAGCCGGAACGAGCGCAGCGCCCGCCGCAGCCCGCAATGGCCCACCGCATACCAGCGCCCGCCGCGGTAGCCCAGTCCATAGGGATCGAACGGCCGCTCGCTGAGCCGTCCTTGCATGTCGCGGTAGCGCATCGCCACGCGCTGCTGCGCCAGGGCCGCCGCACCCAGCGCCGACAGCGCCGCGGGGTTGGCGGGCACGGCCGGCTGCAGGTCGAGGGCGACGCGCTCGGCGATGCCGCGCTGGCGCTGCTTGAGCGCCGCGGGCAGCACGCGTTCGAGCTTGGCCTGCGCGCTGGCGACCGCCGGCGCGGTGTCGGCCAGTCCCAGTTGCCGCGCGGCGAGCAGTCCCAGGCCCAGGGCCAGCGCCTCGTCCTCGCTGAACATCAGCGGCGGCAAGCGGAAGCCGGTCGCCAGGCGGTAGCCGCCGAAGCGGCCCCGCTCGCGGTCGACGGGGATGCCCAGCGCCTCCAGCGCCACGACGTAGCGCCGCACGGTGCGGCGCTCGACCTGCAGCTCGGCGGCGATGGCGGCGCCGTCGAGCTGCCCGCGCGACTGCAGCAGTTCGAGCAGGGCCAGGATCCGGGAGGCGGGGAGCGACATGCCAGCGAGTCTACGGTGCCTGCGTTCGATATAGGGCTGGATCCGTCCTATATCGGCCCTAGGCTGCGTGCCATTCGCGCCTCGTGCGCAGCCTGGGCGCCACAGCCGCCCTCCAACCAGGAGACCCTCGAATGAATCCCGCCGACCTGACGCTCTACTTCGCCCTGGTGCTCGGCATCGTGCTGATCCCGGGCATGGACATGGCCTTCGTCGTCGGGCACAGCCTGACGGGTGGGCTGCGCGCGGGCTTGGCGGCGCTGGGCGGCATCGTCGCGGGGGCGTTCTGCCACCTCGCGATGGGCGCGATGGGCCTGGCCCTGCTGGTGCAGGCGCTGCCCGGCGCGTTCACGATCATGCTGGTCGCCGGCGCGATCTACCTCGGCTGGCTGGGCTGGGGCCTGATGCGCGCCGAACCCAGCGCCACACAGGCGCGGCCGGCGGACGGGCCGCGCGCGCACTCGGCCTTCTTCGGCGCGATGCTGACCAACCTGCTCAATCCCAAGGCCTACCTCTTCAGCCTGGCGGTGCTGCCGCAGTTCGTGCATCCCGAGCGCGGCGGGCTGGCCCTGCAGCTCGGCGCGATCGGCATCGTCACCGCCGCGACGCAGATCGGCGTCTACGGCGGGCTGGCCTGGCTGGCCGCGGGCGGGCGTCGCCGGCTCGGCACCGCCGACGCCGCCGGACTGCGGCGCCAACGCCTGCTGCTGCGCGGCGTGGGGCTGCTGCTGTGGGTCACGGCGCTCTATACCGCGTGGCAGGCTTGGCACCAGGCGGGGATGGCGGCGCTGGGCTGAGGCCGTCGGCGACGGGCGCGGACGGCGTGTCGCAGCGTGTCGTCGGCGTGGGGCGAGGGCGTCAATGCGCTTGATCCTTGTCAATGAACTCCGACCCGACGCCAAACGCGCGGGAGAGGTCGACAACTGAGGGCCCCGGCGCGTGGCCGGCGGATCGACGAGATCCGGCGACGCGCCGATCCATCCACCCTCGCGGGGCCAGGCCCCGTCCCATCGGAGTTGTTCATGACCACACGCCACATCATCCTCGCCGCGCTGACGGCCGCGCTGGCGGCGGGCACCTCGGCCCATGCGCCTGACGGTCGCGACACCAAGAGGTGGTATGGCCTCATCAAGGCGAGTCAGAACAATCACGAGGATTTGTCAGTCGAGGCAGCGATCGGTCAGCTGCCGAGCGACTGGCAATACCTCCCGGCGGCGCCGGCCCGCGTGACGAGCGGGGTCGGCCCCGGGTCCGGCGGCGCCGAGGGCTGTGGCGGCGCGAAGGCGGCATCGTGAGGTCCGGCGCCCCCTTGTGGCCGGTCGCCGTGGGCGTCGCGTGGCGGCAGCCTCATTACCAGGAGGTGATGGTCCGCGGCGCGCCCGGCATCGATTTCCTCGAGGTCCTCACCGAGGACTTCCTGTCGCCCGGCGGCGCCGCCCGCCAGCTGCTGCTGGACGCCGCGCGCCGCTTCCCGGTGAGCCTGCACGGCGCGGGCCTGGGGCTGGGCTCGGCGGTCGGCATCGACGGCGGCCACCTGCGGCAGGTGAGGGACCTGGTCGACGCGGTGCGGCCGGGCGCGGTGTCCGAATACGCCTGCTTCAACCGCGTGCATCGACCCGGAGCGCCCATCCACCTGCACGCGCGGCTGCCGATTCCCTTCAGCGAACGCAGCCTGTCGCTGCTGGCCGACCATGTCGACACGGCGCAGGAAGCGCTGGGGCGGCAGATCCTGATCGAGCCGATCGCGGCCTGCCTCGCGTGGGACGAGGACACGCTGAGCGAGCCCGCGTTCTTCAATGCGCTGGCGCGTCGCACCGGTTGCGGGGTGCTGGTCAATCTGGACAGCCTGGTCGTCACTGCGATCAACCGCGGTCATCGGGACGAGGCGAGCGTGCGGGCCGGCATCGCCTGGCTGGACGAGATCGATCCGGCCGTCGTCGGCCAGTACCACCTGGCCGGCCATGCGCAGGCGCAGGGCGTGGCCTTCGGCGGGCAGGGCGATCCGGTCGGCGAGGACGTCTGGTCGCTCTACCGCCACGCGCTGGGCCGCATCGGCGCACGCCCGACCGTGATCGACCGCGGCCGCCCGGCGCCGCCGCTGGCGACGCTGACGGAGGAGGTCGCGCGGGCGCGCCGCGAGCAGCAGGCCTTCGACCGCGAGGTGATCGCCCCGCCGCCGCCCCGGCAGGACCGGCGCGGCCGGGACAGCTTCCCCATCCAGTTCCAGGAGTCCGACGATGACGCGGCATGAGAGCGACGAACAGAACGGGCAGCGCAAGCTGATCGAACGCCAGGGCCGGCTGGCCGACACCCTGCTCGCGGCCTCCGAGGGCGAGGCGCTGGCCCTGGCGCCGGCCGGCCTGCATGCGCTGCCGGCGCTGCCGGGCGGCCTGGCCCAGGCGCTGCGGCTGTACCGCGTCCAGGCCGGCCTCCGCGCCGAGCGCGTGCTGGCCGGGGTCTATCCGCGCCTGCGCGAGCGCATGGAGGCCCACCAGGCAGGCAGCTTCGCCTCGCTGGCCTGGACCTGCTGGCGCCGTCATCCGCCGGTCCAGGGCGACCTCGGCACCTGGGGCGAGGCGCTCATCGGCCTGCTCGCCGAGGCCGAGGCGGTCGGGCTGCCACCGCTGTGGACCGCGCTGGCGCGCCTCGAATGGAACCTGCATCAGGTCGAGCGCCTGCCGGAGCCGGGGCGGGATCCGGGCTCGCTGGTGCTGCTGGGACGACTGCCCGCCGCGGCGGTGCGGCTGGTGCTGGCGGACCATGTGGCGCTGCATCGCTGCCACGCGCCCTCGCTGCGCGGGCTGCTCGAGCTGCCGACGGAGAGCTTCGGCATCGGCGCGCGCGAGGCGGTGGTCGTCTGGCGCGACGGCTGGCAGGGCCGCGCGATGGCGATCGACGCCGCCGCGCTGCGCTGGTTCGAGGCGCTCCAGGCCGGGCACGACCTCGAGCGCGCGCTCCAGCTGGCCGGCGCCGCCTTCGACTTCAGCGCCTGGCTGCCGGTGGCGATGACGCGCGGCTGGATGGCGCGGGTCGAGACGGTCGAGCAGGGCGGGGGCGCCGACGCCTATGGCGTCGCGTTCCCCCTGCGGTTCACTCGCGGGGTCGGAAGGTGATGATCATCACCCGCGGCACGGTGCCGTCGGTGTCCGTCGGCAGCTTCTCCGTCTTGTCGAGCGCGCGCAGCACCGCGCCGTCGAAGTCCGGCAGGCCGCTGGACTTGACGATCTTGCGCGCCACGATCGTGCCGTCCGGGCCGGCGCGGACCTCGACCTCGGCCTCGGGGTTGGACGGGCCGCCCGGGTCGGCGTAGATGATGTTGGGCCGCACGCGGGCCTTGATCCGGCCCGCGTAGTTGGCCGACGGGCCGGAGCTCTTCAGCGCCGTGCCGGTCGAGGTCGGTCCGCCGCTGGCGCCGGCCATGCCCTGGATGCGCCGCAGGTTCTCCTGGCGCTGCGCCTCGGCGCGGGCTTCCGCGTCCTTGCGGGCCTTCTCGGTCTTGGCCTTGTCGGCCTTCTCCTTGGCCTCGTCCTTCTTCGCCTGCTCTTCCTTGGCCTTGCGGTCGCGCTCCTTCTGCTCGGCCTCGTCCTTGCGGCGCTGGTCCTGTTTGCGCTTTTCCTCGGCCTCGCGCTGCTCCTGCTCTTCCTTCTGCTTGCGCTCCCTGGCCTTGGCGATCGCGATGTCCGCGTCGCGCTGCGCCTGGACCTCCTGGGGCGTGGGCTGCTGCGGCTTCGGCGGCTCGGGCTGCGGCTTGGGCGGCTCGGGTTGAGGGTCGGTCGGCAGCTGTTCCTTGGGCGCGGCGGCCTGGGGCACGGCCGACCACAGCTCCGCCTCGAGCGCCGGCACCGGCGTCGAGCGCCAGCTCACGCCGAAGCTCAGCGCCACCACCAGCAGCACGTGCGCGACGACCGCGAAGCTGAAGCCGCGGCCCAGGCCCGGCGCCGGCGGCGGGCGCAGCGGATCGCGTTCGGGGTGGAATCGGGAGGCGATGTCCATCGCGTTGCTCATCGTCTGGGGCCGCTTCCCGATCTCAGCGATCGGCCGGGGCGCCGTTCTTCACGGCCAGCCCGACCCGCTGGATGCCCGCGCGCTGCAGCACGTCCATCGTCTTGACGACGGCCTCGTACTTCACGTTGCGGTCGGCGGAGATCACGACCGGCGTGGCCGCGTCGCCCTTCTGCGCGTCCCGGACGCGCGCGGCCAGCGCCTTGAGCGGCACCGGCGACGGATCCTGGTCGCCGTCGAGCTTGATCTTGAGCTGCTCGTCGGTGCCCACGATCACCTGGATCACGTGCTGCGGCTGGGTCTTGGCGGTGCCGACGCTGGGCAGGTCGACGACGCCGGTGGTGATGAGGGGCGCGCTGACCATGAAGATGATCAGCAGCACCAGCATGACGTCGATGAAGGGGACCATGTTGATCTCGTTCATCGTGCGGCGGCGCGAGCCGCCGCGGGAGGACATCGCGGGCATGGCCGTTCCTCCGGATCAGCGCTGCGCGGCCGGCGCCGGCTGGCCGGCGTTGCGCTGCAGGATGTTGGAGAACTCCTCGATGAAGGTTTCCAGCGTGATGGCGTTGCGGTCGATCTGGCGGGCGAAGCGGTTGTAGGCCAGCACCGCCGGGATGGCGGCGAACAGGCCGATGGCGGTGGCGACCAGCGCCTCGGCGATGCCCGGGGCGACGGTGGCCAGCGTGACCTGGGTCAGGTTGGACAGCCCCACGAAGGCGTGCATGATCCCCCAGATGGTGCCGAACAGGCCCACGTAGGGCGAGACCGAGCCCACCGACGCCAGGAAGGACAGGTGCGATTCCATCGCGTCGAGCTCGCGCTGGTAGCTGGCGCGCATGGCGCGGCGGGCGCCGTCCAGCAGCGCGCCGGAATCGACGACGCGCTTCTCGCGCAGCTTCAGGAATTCGCGCATGCCCGAGGCGAAGATGCGCTCCAGCGGCGCGCCGTCCGGGCGGTTGGACACGCTGGTGTAGAGGTCGTTGAGGTTCTTGCCCGACCAGAACTCCTGCTCGAAGCCCTCGTTGCGCGCCTTGACGCGTCCCAGCGCGATCAGCTTGCTGAAGATCACGCTCCAGCTCGCGAGCGACACCAGCAGCAGCGCGGCGATCACCAGCTGCACCGTCAGGCTGGCATGGGCGATCAGGGAAATGATGGAGAGGTCTTGGTTCATGAGGTCAACGAAGGGTGATCGCGGGACGGCACCCGGCGCGAAGGCGCGCGGAGGCCGGCGGTGAGCGGTGGCCGGTCGAGGGTCGGGTCGAGATCGAAAGGGGGAATTGTGACAAGACTGGCGGCCTCCTTGGCAAACGGCGAACCAGCCACATGCAAAGAAGCGTGTCAGCGGTGCGAGGGGGAGACCAGGCGCACCTGAACGCCGCGGTCTTCGGCCTGGGACTACGCGCGCGGCCGTGCCCGCGGTCGGGGCACCTCCGCCGCGTCCGGCAGGGCGCCCAGCAAGCGCGCGACGCATTCGGCGTTGAGCGTCGCGCCCGCCTCGTTGGTGTGGGTGTTGGCGTCGGCGAAGAGCCGGTCCACCTCGGCCTGGCCGAGCGCGCGGTAGGCCTCGGTGACGGCCCCGGTCAGGTCGATGAACCACCCGCCCTCGCGCCGCGCCACCTCCCGGCCCCAGGCGCCGATGTCGGCAAAGTCCACGTCGTCCCGCCAGTGGTCCCGGTGCGGCACCGGAGAGACGACGACGGGCACCGCGCCGGCGGCCCGCGCGTCGCGCAGGTACGCCGTCAGATAGGCACCGAAGCTGCGGACCTGCTCGACGCCGCCGTCGGGCAGCGCTTCCTCCACGGTCTCGTCGCCGATCCCCGGCAGCACGCCGCGCTGCTTGGCGGCGGGATCGCCGACGCGGCCGAGGTCGTTGTGGCCGAACTGGATCAGCACCGCGTCGCCCGGCTTCAGCAGCGAGCGCACCTCGGCCCATCGTCCCTCGCGCAGGAAGCTGCGGCTGCTGCGGCCGGCCATCGCGTGGTTGGCCACCGTCAGCTCGCCGGGGTCGAACCACGGCGCCAGCCGTTCCCCCCAGCCCCATTGGCCATGGCGTCCGGCGCTCCGCACGGTGGAGTCGCCGACGATGAACAGGGTCCTGCCACGATCCCTCGGCGCGGGCCCGGCGGCCGACGCCTCCGCCCGACCCCCGCGCCACGACGCCGCTCCCAGCCCCGCCGCCAGCGCCAGCAGCGCGCGGCGGCTCGGCCCGCGACGCCCCGCGCTCATTGGACGAAATCGATCGCGTCGACCGCGAACGACGGGCTCAGGTAGCCGGTGGCCGAGCCGCCGCCGGCGACGTTGATCGTCAGCGTGTTGGTGCCGACGACCAGCGCGCTCGCGGGAATCGCGAAGCGGTAGGTGGTGTTGTTGCCGCGATAGGTCCCGACCGTGAGCGTGCGCGTCGTGGGCTGCGTCGAGGCCGCCGGCGTGTCCGAGCTCCAGGTGTTGACGCTGATCGATGGCCGGCCGTTGGCCCTGGCCGTCGTGATGCCGATGCGCAGCGTCGCGTCCTTGACCTGGGCGCTGGTCAGGGTGAAGCGCACGACCTGGCCGCTGTTCACGTCGCGCCAGAGATACGCCGGGAAGGCCGTGTCGGCCGAACTGCCCACGGTGAAGGCGCCTGGCGACCAACTGGCCAGGCGCACGTCGGACGGGTGCATCGTCGTGACCTGGGCGCCGTTGCGCAGCTCGGTGGGTGCGCCGTCCCAGCGGCCGATGCGCCAGAGCGCGGGCGTGGCTTCCGGATCGCCGTCGATGGCGATGGTGTTCAAGGAGGCGGTGCTCCCCGCGGTGACCTGCACGCCGGTGCTGTAGACCGCCAGTTCGTTCTTGTAGACGGTCAGCGTGTAGGCGCCGGGCAGCATGCCGGTGGCCTTGAAGAAGCCGCGGTTGGCCAGGTCGGCCGAGGCCCAGTACTGCGCCTTGTCGTTGGCGAAGCCGACGGTGTAGGCGTTGCCCGCGACGGTGCCGGTCAAGGCCACGCCGGCGATGCCGCCGCGACCGGACGGCGGCACGTAGCCCTGCAGGCCCGCCACGGAGAACCAGCTGGTGTCGGGCGCGGCCGGCGCGCTGCCGTCGGTGAAGATCAGCGTGTAGGCGTTGAGCACGCCGAGCCGGAAGGGCTCGGTCTGGCCCTCGCTGTAGTTGACGATGTAGGTCAGCTCGTTGGTGGTGGTCGTGATCTGGTTGAGCAGGCTGCGGTAGAACGGCCCGCCCGAGCCGCCCTCCTGGCCATCGCGGTAGAGCCACAAGCCGACGGTGCCGGCGCTGTTGCGGCCGCCGAAGTACTGCCAGTCCTTGAGCCGCTGGTTGGCGTAGTGCTTGGAGCGCGTCTGCCCCGCGAAGGCGCTGCTCGCGGAGAAGCCGAACACGTCGCCCGACTCCACCGTGGTGTCGGTGCCGCGCAGGTCCTGCGGCCAGGTGCCCGCGCTGGTCTGCCCACCGGGCACGCCCGCCGGCGGGCCGCTGGACAGCGCGCCGATGGGCACGCGCACGATGTAGCGCACCATGTTCAGCGTGTCGGGCTCCTCGGTGAAATAGGTGGCCATGTAGACGCGGGGCTCGCCCGCCTTGATCAGGTAGTAGTGCTTGAGCAGCCCGCCCTTGCCGCTGTTGCTGGTGACCGTGATCTTGATGTAGGCCCCGCCGGTGAGCGCGCCGTTCTGCGCCGTCGAGGCCGGCGTCGACGCGCCGCTGGCAGACAGCATCTCCGCCGAGACGCTCACCGCCGAGACATTGCTGTACAGCCCGTCGAAGCCCGAGTTGAGCTGGGAGCCGCGCGCCGGATCCTGGTACTGGACGCCGTTGTAGACGAGGCTGGAGATGTCGCCCGCGGACTGCGTGCTGGCGCCGTTGTCATAGGCCATGACGCGCAGGACCAGGCCCGCGTTGGTGTCCACCTCGAACTGGACCTTGGAGGCGCTGCCGCTGTCCCAGCGGGTGGTGAGGCTGAACGCGGCCATCGCCGCATGGGGCAGGGCGAGCGCGCTCGCGACGACGGCGGCCCGCGCCAGCCAGGCGCGCCAGGATCGGGGATTCAACATGCTTGCTCCTCGTGGATGAAGGCCGCCCGCGCGATGTCGAGGCGTCGGCCGGGGACGGGAAAGCGCCTCAGGGAGACGCCTCGGGAAGGGCATCGCCGATGAGGGCGAGGTTCTGGATCGCCGCCAGCGCCCATTGCGCGGCGTCGTTCGTGCTCAGGCCGGGCGCCTCGACCACCGGGCGGAGCACGGCGGGACCATCGACGCGCCGCGTCGCCAGCGGCCCGGAGCGGGGATCGCTCAGGAACTCGCGCCAGGCGCGTTGCGCCAGGGCCGGATCGCGGCGGCGCCATGCCGCGTAGGCGGTCAGGCGCGAGTGCCCCACGTACAGCGCCCGGGCTCCACCGTGCGGCGCGCCCAGCGCGCGGCGCTGTTCCTCGACCGGTGCGTTGAAGAGCGCGCAGTACTGCAGCCAGGCGTCCTCGAAGCCCGGCACGTCGACCAGCGCGATGAGATCGGCCACCATCTCCGTCAGCCCGAACACCGCGCTCAGATGGCTCGCGCCGACGCGCCCGCCCGAGACATCGATCAGCGCGCCGGTCTCGAGTTCATAACCCGCGGTGGCGGCGCTGAAGAAGCCATGCGGCATCGCGGCGACGCTCTGCATGCCGCGTCGGATGCGGTCGCGCCAGCGCGGGTCGCCGCTGCGTTCCCACTCGGTCAGCCAGTTGGCCAGCAGCGCGCCCCAGTCGGTGCCGACGCCGAGCAGCCCGTCGCCGGCACCGCTCGGCCGCGCGCCCAGCTTGCGTCCCGGATCGAGCGTGATCAGCGTGCGGTCCGCGTCGCGCAGCGCGTGCAGCACGTCGCCGATGCGTTCGTCGGCGGTGAGGTAGTGGTAGTGGCGACGGTAGGCGGCGGTGCTGATGCGCAGCTGCTTGGCGCTGTCGCTCCAGTGCAGCACGCCGTGCCGCGTGCCCAGGCCCTGGAAGCGGCCGAGGTGGTAGGTGTCGACCTCGCTGGTGTGGCGCACCATCGCCTCCGCGAAGCGGAAGATGTCCGCCCGCCCGCTGCGCAGGAAGGCGGACCAGAGCCACAGGTCGGGCGAGAGCTCCGAGTTGTCCCAGGCGAAGCCGCCCACGTCGTAGCGCCACTCGTGGCGGTCCTCGTCATAGGTGTGGCGGATGTCGCCGTGATCCCAGAAGCCGGTCCAGCGACGTTGCTCCGCCTCGCGCCGGTAGAAGTCGAAGAGGCTGTCGAGCCGGTCCTCGATCGCGGCCTTGGCCGGCGTGCCGCGGTCGGGCAGCGACCACAGCGGGCCGAAGACCTGCGTGTCGAGGTAGCGGCGCGGCGCGGCCACGAGCCGCGGCGGCGTCTGCACCAGCCGCGCCAGCTGCAGCAGGCGCTCGCGCGATGGCGTCGCGGCCAGCGCGAAGAGCGTGATCTCGTGGCTGCGGCCGACGCCCACCGCGGTGTCGAAGCCCGGCTCGTAGTCCTCGTAGGTCAGCTCGAGGCCCTGGCGCTGCTGCTCGAAGGTGTCTTGCCCGAGGCCGTCGTGGTAAGGCCGCAGGTCCATCGCCGGCGCGTCGGGGCTGTGCCACCACAGCCGCACCTGCGCCGTGTCGGTGTGGGCGCCGCGCACCTCCAGCTGCGCCGGATGGCGCTGCCAGAAGTCGCGCAGTCCGAAGGCCAGGCCACCGCCCGGGCCGCCCACGTAGCCCAGGCCGGCGGCGCGCGCGCCGTCGGCGGCATGGATCCAGGTGTGGCCCGGCCGCGTGCGCTTGCGGATCTGGAAGGCATCCGGCGAGTGCTGGGTGAGGCTGAAGTCGCCCCAGGCGGGGATGTGATCCTGGAGCTCGCGCACCGTCCGCTGCCAGGTGCTGTCGGGCGGGCAGGCGCGGCCCTCGAGCTGCGCGGCGCGGACCTCGGCGCCGGGGTCGCGGCGCAGCCCGGTGAAGCCGCGCACGGCCTCGGCCCACAGGCCCGCGTCCGGGCCCTCGGCCGCGCCGGCGAAACGCAGGTGACGGTCATGCAGCGGGTCGCGCAGCGGCACGTCGGCGATCAGGCCCAGGCCGCGCGGGAAGTCGCGCTGCGGGTCGCCGTCGAAGACCCAGCTGTGCATGATGCGCAGCGCGTCGCCGCCAGCGTACAGGTAGAGCCGCAGGTCGAAGGGCAGCCACGCGCGCGCGGCGGCATCGGCAGCGGAGCCGGTGGCCGTGGTGCTGGTGCTAGTAGCTATGGCCGGTGCGGTATCGGCGG
Organism: Mitsuaria sp. BK041; assembly: GCF_014193085.1. NCBI lineage: Bacteria > Pseudomonadati > Pseudomonadota > Betaproteobacteria > Burkholderiales > Sphaerotilaceae > Roseateles > Mitsuaria sp. BK041. Next base: position 1,975,938 of record NZ_JACHYT010000001.1, read on the forward strand.
CAGTGTCCGGGAGCACGCGATGGCGGCCGCGCAAGCGCAGCACCGCGCGGTGCGGCCCGCGCTGCTCGATGTCGACGGTCTCCACCTCGCCGCGGCTGCGCCGCGTGCGGCGCGTCGGCCCTTCGTCATCGGGCGCGTCATCGGCATCGGCCACCAGGCGCAGCTCGCGCAGGAGGTCGACGCCGCCGCGCGTGATCGAGGCCACCAGCGTGACGCCGCGCCGCGGCACAGTGCAGCGGATGACGCCGGTGTCGACGATCACCGCATCGGCCGTCTCCTTCACGCGCAGCGGCGTGATGGGCGAGGGCGCCGCCTTGCCAGGTGGCAGCGCAACGATGCGCCAGGCTTTGGTGGCCTCGCCCGGCGGCGTCAAGGCGGGTGGCAGCGCATGGCCGGACCACTTCACCGAGCCGTCAGGCCACCAGGCCAGCGGCCAGCCTTGCAGCGCGTGCAGCCGACCCTCGCTGTCCCGCAGCGCGAAGGCCTGGCCGCGCCGCGCCTCGCCGCGCGGCCATGGCCAACCCCAGTCCGTGCCGGCATGCCCGGTCGGCGCCGCGCCGTCCAGCCAGCGCAGCGCGTGGGGGTCGAGGTCATGCGGCAGCGGCGTCGGCGCCGCCGGGGCAAAGGGGACGTCCCCCGCGTCCGACAGGGCCCGGGGGAGCGCGCGGGGTGGGGCGGGCAGGGCAGTCCCGCCGGTACCGGCTGGCGTGCTTGCCGCGGTGGCGGCTGTCGCGGCCGCGGCGGCGCTGGACAGCGCCAGCAGGGCAGGCCCCCGCAGCAGATGGCGTCGGCTGATCGGCATGGCTCAGCGGAAGGCGTAGCCGAGGGTGATGCCGACGGTGCGCGGGTCGCCGACGTAACCGATCACCGTGCTGCCGCCATTGAGACGGGTGTAGTACAGCTTGTTGAAGGCGTTCGTGATCCAGAGTGCCGCGTCCCAGTCGCCGCCGGCGCCGGGGCGCTTCACGCCGAGCGTGAAGGCCGCCAGGCCGTAGCCCGGCACGCGCGCGGACGCGGCGTTGTCGACCGAGCCGTAGGTCCAGCCGCGGTAGGTGTAGCGCGCGGAGGCGTAGGGCTTGAAGTCGCCCTGCGACCAGTTGTAGCGGGCCGACAGCGCGAGCACCTGCTTGGGCGCGTTGAACACGCGCTGGCCGGTGAGGTCGCAGAAGGTGGCGGTGATCTCGGGCGGGCACAGCGCGCGGCGGTAATCCGTGTAGCGTGCATCGTTGACGATGCCGCTCAGCACCACGTCCAGCCGCTCCAGCGGCTGCGCCCGCAGCGCCACTTCCACGCCCTGGCTGCGGTAGTCGCCCGCGTTCATCAGGTAGCTGGTGGCGTTGGCATCGTCGTAGGCCTGCGTCTGGAAGTCGCTCACCTGCGTGCGGAACACGTCGGCCTGCAGCGTCAGCCGGTCCGGCACCAGCGCGCCGATCACGCCGATCTCCACGTTGCGCGTGGTCTCGGGCTTGAGCAGCAGCGTGTCGAGGCCGGCCTTCTTGGCGGCGCCCGCGGACACATTGATCCCGCCGGCCTTGCGGCCGTAGCCGTAGGACAGGTAGCTGCTCCAGTCGTCGTCGATCTGGAATTTCAGGCTGGCCGACGCGGACGGCAGCACCTTGTGCACGCGCAGGTCGCCGGAATCGAAGGCGGCGCGGTTGAGCCGGACGAAGCTCGCGTCGCGATCGTTGTAGGTGGCGCGCGCGCCGAGCTGCAGGTCCAGCCGATCGCTCAGGTGGAAGGTGCCGCGGCCGTAGGCCGAGCTCATCTCGTCTTCCAGGTGCCCGTTGCGGACGATGTCCAGGCCCTTGAAGCCGTTGCCCGCGTAGGTGTTGACGATGTCCGTGCTGGCGTAGCGGGTGTGGGCCTCGGTGTCCTGGTTGTCGCGGAAGTAGCTCAGGCCCACGACGTAGTCGAAGAACTCGCCGCGCGGCGACTCCAGGCGCAGGTCCTGGGTGAAGGTCGAGTCGTCCACCGCCGTGCCGCTGTTGGCGTAGATGCGCACGCTGAGCTCGTCGGCGAACTGCGGGACATAGCGGTAATGGCGCCAGGCCGTGACCGAGCGGAACTTGTAGCCGCCGTCCAGCTTCCAGTTGGCCTCGGCGGACACGCCGCCCTGCTCGGCGGCGGTGGTGGTGACGTCGTCGACGATGGTCTCGCGGCCGCCGGCCACGTAGCTCGCGCCGATCTTGCGCGCCGTGGCCGGGAAGCTGTCCGCCACCGACTTGTAGACGCGGGCTGGCGTGGCCGATTCGGCGCCGTAGTCCGCGGTCAGCTTCAGCTCGAAGCTGGCGCTGGGCCGCAGCAGCACCTGCGCGCGCAGGCCCTTGCGCTCGTAGCCGTTGAGGTGGCCGCCGTCGGCGAGGTTCTTCACCGCGCCGTCGCTGTGCGCGTACAGCGCCGTGACGCGGTAGGCGGCGCTGTCGCTGAGCGGTCCCGACAGGGCCGCCGTCAGCTTGGACGTGTTGCGCTCCGCGTACGAGACGCTGACCGCGCCTTCGCGCTGGAAGGCGGGGCCCTTGGTGTGGATGTCGATCGCGCCGCCGGTCGCGTTCTGGCCGAACACGGTGCCGCTCGGGCCCTTGAACACGTCGACGTAATCGATGTCGGTCAGCGAGCGGATGATGCCCGGCCGCGGGAAGTAGACGTTGTCGACATAGGTGGCGACGCTGCTGGGCATGCCGATGTTCTGGTCGCCGCTGGTCTGCCCGCCGCCGTCGCCCACGCCGCGGATGGTGAGCTGCGTGTCGTTCGAGTCCGTGCTCTGGATGTAGAGGCCCGGCACCACGTACTGCAGGTCCTGGATGTCCTCGACATGCAGCTCGGCCAGTGATTCGCCGCGCACGCGCGAGACGGCCGAGGCCGGGCGCTGCGGATGCTGCTCCTTCTTCGCGCGGCCGGTGACCTGCACCGCGTCGAGCTCGGTGACGTTGGACGTGGCTCTGGCGGTGTTGCTGTCGTTGACGGTGGTGTTCAGCTTGGCGCTGGCATTCGCACCGGCAGTGGCGTTGGCGTTGGCGTTGGTGTTGACGTTGTCGCTGGACGCGGCGGCCTGTGCCGCATGGGCGCCCAGCAGGAGGCCGGCGGCGCACAGGGCCGCGACGAGCGGAGGACGCGAAAGGGACGGGACGGGAATCGACATGAGGGACCTGGGTTCTTGTTGTGGAAAGAGACGAAAGAGATGAATGAGACGAGGGGCGACAACGTTGTCACGACGGCGCGAAGGATTCGTGGAAGCGGCGTCGCGACGGCGCGGGCGGGAGGACTGTTCAGAGCCGCAGGACGCGGAAGTCCTTGATCCGCAGATGGCTGGCCGTCGTGCGCAGCGCGAGCCAGCCGTGGCGGTACGGCGCGGGATCCGTCCACGCGAACACCAGTTGCTCATCGGCGAGAACACGGAGCTCGGCCGCCTGGCCCGGCGACGCGCGCGACTGGATGCGCAGGCGCACCGCTTCGCCGTCCTTCAAGCGCGCGAACGCGGGCGGCGCGCCGAGGCGGTCGTCGGCGGTGGCCAGCGACGGGTCGGCATAGCCGGCGACCTGCGGCCTGGCGGCGGTGCCGTCATAGCGGCGCAGGCGGGTGCTGCGGTTGCCGTTGGCGCCGAAGCCGAGGTAATAGAGGCGCAGCGCGTCGTAGCTGGCGAGCGCGCCATCGGCCTGCCGCGCGCCGGGATCGCCGCCCTCGGCGGTGGTGGCGTTCCAGAACAGGTTGAGGTCGGACACCCGGTCCGGCAGGCCCGGGAACGACGCCTTGAGCGGCGTCGCGGTGAGCTGGATCTCGTAATCGCCGCTGAAGGGCTGGCGATACCAGAGCGTCAGTCCCGCGCTCGCCTGCAGATCCAGCACGCCGTCCTCGGCGCGCACGAGGCTGTCGGGCGCCTGCCGCTCGATGCGCCAGGCGCTGGTGCCGTGGCGGAAGTCGTCCGACGCCAGCACCGTGCCGGGCGCTTCCTGGGCGTGGGCGGCCAGGCTCGCGAGTCCCAGCAGCCATGCGACGGCGCGGGACGGGCGGTGGATCTCTTCCTGGTGCGGCGCATGCGCAGGGGCCGGGCCGCGGCCCTTCGCGCTCAACGGGTGCATCGGTGATTCAAGGCGTGGTGACAGGACAGGGCGCGACTATGTTGGCCGGCCTCCCGCCCCGGCAAATGCGAAATCCCGCCAGCCACATGCCGATTTCGTGCTTGCCCATCGATGGGCGTGACGCTCGCGCCCGACGACACGCGCCCATGCACCGCGGCCTGCGCCTGCTCGCGCCACCCGATATCGATATGCGGGAATCTTGCTTCGCGCCACCGGTCCGCCTGCCTACGCTTCGCGCCAACTCGTCATGACAGGTTGAACCTGGATGAAACCGAACACGGCCGAACTCATCGCGCTGCCCAGCGCGCCCCTGCATGCGCAGGTCAAGAACACCCTGCGCGCCCGGATCCTGGACGGCACCTACGCGCCGCTGTCCCAGCTGCCGTCCGAGAGCGAACTCGGCGCCGCCTTCGGCGTCAGCCGCATCACGCTGCGCCAGGCGCTGGGCGCGCTGCAGCGCGAAGGGCTGATCTACACGCTGCAGGGCAAGGGCAGCTTCGTCTCCCGGCCCAAGGCCTTCCAGAACGTCAGCAGCCTGATGGGCTTCGCCGAGTCCATGTCGGCCCAGGGCCACGAGGTGCTCAACCAGCTGCGCGGGCTGCGCTTCATCGCGGCCGAGCGCGAGGTCGCCCGGCGCCTCGGCCTGGAGGACGGCGCGCCGGTGGCCGAGATCCGGCGCGTGCGGCTGCTCGACCGTGCGCCGGTGTCGCTGGAGCTCACCTACGTGCCGGCCGCGATCGGTCGCAAGCTTGCCCAGGCCGACCTGGTCACCCGCGACATCTTCCTGATCCTCGAGAACGAATGCGGGCTGCCGCTGGGCCACGCCGACATGAAGATCGACGCGACGCTCGCCGACGCCGAGCTGGCCGAGGCGCTCGGCATGAGCGAAGGCGCGCCGGTGCTGCGCATCGAGCGGCTCACCCACGACGCGCAGGGGCGCCCGATCGACTTCGAATACCTCCACTTCCGGGCCGACGCCTTCCAGTACCGGCTGCGCGTCGACCGTCACCGCCAGGAGCGCTGAATGCAGACCTTCGAACATGAATGCGACGTGGTCGTCGTCGGCGGCGGCACCGCCGGACCGATGGCGGCCGTCAAGGCCAAGCAGGCGAATCCGGCGCTGCGCGTGCTGCTGCTGGAGAAGGCCAACGTCAAGCGCAGCGGCGCGATCTCCATGGGCATGGACGGCCTCAACAACGCCGTCATTCCCGGCCACGCCACGCCGGAGCAGTACGTGCGCGAGATCACCATCGCCAACGACGGCATCGTCAACCAGAAGACGGTGATGGCCTACGCGCAGGGCAGCTTCGCGATGATCGAGGAGCTGGACCGCTGGGGCGTGCGTTTCGAGAAGGACGAGACCGGCGACTACGCCGTCAGGAAGGTGCACCACATGGGCAGCTACGTGCTGCCGATGCCGGAAGGGCACGACATCAAGAAGGTGCTGTACCGGCAGCTCAAGCGCGCCCGCGTGGAGATCACCAACCGCGTCGTGGCGACGCGGCTGCTCACCGCCGAGGACGGCCGCATCGCCGGCGTGATGGGCTTCGATTGCCGCACCGCCGATTTCCACGTGATCCGCGCCAGGTCCGTCGTGCTGAGCTGCGGCGCGGCGGGACGGCTGGGGCTGCCGGCGTCGGGGTATCTCTTCGGCACCTACGAGAACCCGACCAACGCGGGCGACGGCTACGCGATGGCGTACCACGCGGGCGCGGAGCTGTCGGGCCTGGAGTGCTTCCAGATCAATCCGCTCATCAAGGACTACAACGGCCCGGCCTGCGCCTACGTCACCGGTCCCTTCGGCGGCTACACCACCAACGCCGAGGGCCAGCGCTTCATCGAATGCGATTACTGGAGCGGCCAGATGATGTGGGAGTTCCACCGCGAGCTGCAGGGCGGCAAGGGCCCGGTGTTCCTGAAGCTGGACCACCTGGCCGAGGAGACCATCTCCGCCATCGAGACCATCCTGCACACCAACGAGCGGCCCAGCCGCGGCCGCTTCCACGCCGGCCGCGGCACCGACTACCGCGAGCGCATGGTCGAGATGCACATCTCCGAGATCGGCCTGTGCAGCGGTCATTCGGCCTCCGGCGTCTGGGTGGACGAGCACGCGCGCACTACCGTGCCCGGCCTGCACGCCGCCGGCGACATGGCCTGCGTGCCGCACAACTACATGCTGGGCGCCTTCGTCTACGGGAAGCTGGCGGGCGAGAGCAGCGCCCGCTTCAGCGCGGAGCACGGCCTGGCCGCGGTCGACGCGGGCCAGGTCGAGGACGAGCGCCGCCGCGTCTGGGCGCCGCTGCTGCGCGAGGACGGCCTGCCGCCCAACCAGGTCGAATACAAGCTGCGCCGTATGGTCAACGACTACCTGCAGCCGCCCAAGGTGACCCGCAAGATGGAGATCGGCCTGGAGCGCTTCGAGGCCATCCGCGAGGACCTGGACCGGCTCAAGGCGCGCGAGCCCCACGAGCTGATGCGGGCGCTGGAGGTGCATGCCATCCGCGACTGCGCCGAGATGGCCGCCCGCGCCTCGCTCTACCGCACCGAGAGCCGCTGGGGCCTGTACCACGCGCGCGTCGACTTCCCCGATCGCGACGACGCGCAGTGGTTCTGCCACGCCCAGCTGATGAAGGACGGGCAGGGCCGGATGGTCAGCTTCAAGCGCGCCATCGAGCCCTACCTCGTCCCCATCGCCGACGCCGACCGCAATGCCTACCGGCAGTTGCGCATCGCCACGCCCACCGAGGCTCCCACCGAGGCCCTTCCCGCATGACCACCATCGCCCCGCTTGCCTTCCATCCCAGCGCCGTCCCGGTGACCGTCGACGCCGACAAGTGCATCGCCGACAAGGGCTGCACCGTCTGCGTGGACGTGTGTCCGCTCGACGTCCTGGCCATCGACCTGGTCAAGGGCTCGGCCTACATGAAGTTCGACGAGTGCTGGTACTGCATGCCCTGCGAGAAGGACTGCCCGACCGGCGCGGTGCGCGTCGACATCCCCTACCTGCTGCGTTGACACCGGAGAACCCGAGATGCCTTTCAAGCCCTTGAGCGTCCTGCCGACCGCAGCGCTGACGGTCGCGCTGACCACCGCGTTGACCGTCGCACTGGCCGGCGCGCCCGCCAGCGCCCGCGCCGAGACCATCCGCGTGGCCATCGGCACGCAGGACACCACGATCAACTGCGCCACCGGCGGCCTGCTGATCCGCGAGCTGAAACTGCTGGAGAAGTACCTGCCGCGCGACGGCCGCTACAAGGAGGTCCGCTACGACATCCAGTGGAAGAACTTCACCTCCGGCGCGCCGCTCACCAGCGAGATGGTCGCCGACAAGCTGGACATCGGCTCCATGGCCGACTTCCCGGGCTCCAACAACGGCGCGGCCTTCCTCAAGGCCGGCAAGCGCAGCGTGTTCATCACGGTGCTGTCGGGCAGCACGCTGGGCAGCGGCAACGGCATCGTGGTGCCGCGCGACTCCAAGGTCACGCTGCTGTCGGAGCTCAAGGGCCACACCATCTCGGTGCCGTTCGCCTCCACCGCCCACGGCATGCTGCTGCGCGCGGTGGCCGCGCAGGGCTGGGACCCGCAGAAGGACGTGACCATCATCACCCAGGCCCCCGAGGTCGCCGGCCCCGCGTTGCAGGCCGGCAGGATCGAGGCGCATGCGGACTTCGTGCCCTTCGTCGAGCTGTTCGAGCACCGCGGCGTCGCCCGCAAGATCTATGACGGCGCGCAGGCCAACGCGCCCACGTACCACGGCTCGCTGGTCAGCGCGGACTATGCGGCCAGGTATCCGGAGGTGGTCGTCGCCTTCCTGCGCGCGGCCCTCGAGGCGGACCGCCTGATCGCCGCCGAGCCGGAGAAGTACAGCCTGCTGATCGAGCAGGTGACCGGCATCGACGCGGCGGTGAACTACCTCTACCACGGGCCGCTGGGCCTGCAGACGCGCGACCTCACCTGGAAGCCGGAGTACCGGCAGGCGCTGAGGACCTCGATCGAGACGCTCAAGCTGATGGGGCGCGACTCGCCGCTGAACGCGGACAGCTTCATCGACGACCGCTACATCCGCGCCGCGTTCAAGCAGTCCGGCCTGGACTACGAGCAGCGGCTCGCCAACCGGGACAAGCTGCCGCTGAAGGCCGTCGATGCGACGACCGGCCGGCCGATCACCGACGTGCAGCGCGCCGCCGGCATCTGGGTCCAGGGCGAGCCCAAGGTGCGCCACTACGCGAGCATCGAGAACGCGCTCGCCGACCTGCGCCGGATCGAGGCGGCCGGCGGCAAGGCGCGCGCCGTCTACGTCCACGACCTGATCCACCGGATCAAGCTGCTGGCACCGACCAGTTGGTACGCGATCGATGCCAAGGGGCAGCTCAGCGCCTTCCTGCAGAAGGACGCCGCCGCGGCCTACGCGGCGGCCAACCGCGGCCGCGTGCTCGACTTCGCCGGCGCGAAGGCGGCCGGGCCGACGGCGCTGTGACGACATGAGCGCCGTTCCTTCCCTGGCCCCGGCGGCCTCGACGGTGACACCGCCGGCGACATCCTCGGCCAACGCGACCGCCGGTGTCCGGTCCGCGCGGTGGCGGCGCGGCGGGCTGCCGATCGCGTCGCTGCTGCTGTGCCTGGCGCTGTGGCACCTGGCGGCGACGACACGCGTGAACCTCGGCCTGATCACCTTCGCCAACGTGCCGGCGCCGGCCGAGGTGCTGAGCGCTGCTTGGGCGCTGCTGCGCTCGCCCAAGCTCGGCGCGCACCTGGGAAGCAGCCTGCTGCGCATCGGGCTGGGCTTCGGTGCGGCGGTGCTGGCCGGCGTCGGCCTGGGCCTGCTGATCGGGCGCCTGCGCCTGGCGCGCGAGCTGCTCCTGCCGCCGCTGGAGGTGCTGCGGCCCATTCCGGCGGTGGCCTGGATCCCACTGGCCATCCTGATGTTCCCGTCCTCGGAAGGCAGCATGGTGTTCATCACCTTCACCGGCGCCGTGTTCCCCATCCTGCTCAACACGGTCCATGGCGTGGAGGCGGTCGACCCGCGGCTGGTGGCCTCGGCGCGCAGCCTGGGCACGCGCCGCTGGCGGCTCTTCGCCGAGGTGATCGCGCCGGCGGCCGCACCCAGCATCGTCACCGGGCTGTCCATCGGCATGGGCACCTGCTGGTTCTGCCTCGTGACCGCGGAAATGATCGCCGGCCAGTACGGCATCGGCTACTTCACCTGGGAGTCCTACACCGTGCAGAACTATCCCAACATCGTGGTCGGCATGCTGCTGATCGGCGCCCTGGGCATGGGCAGCAGCGCGCTGATCCAGTGGACCGGGCGGCGACTGATGCCGTGGTATCGCCCGCAGCGGGAGGCGCAATGACAGCGTCCGTGCAATCAGTGCAGACGGTGCAATCGGTGCCGCCCGTGCAAGCCGTGCAGCCCGCGCCGCCGCGTGGCGGCCGGCTCCTGATCGAGCAGGTGAGCATCGAGGTCGGCCAGGGGGATGCGCGTGTCGAGGTCCTGCGCGAGGTGACGATCGACGCCGCGCCCGGCGAGTTCATCTGCCTGCTGGGCCCCTCGGGCTGCGGCAAGTCGACGTTGCTGGGCGCGCTGGCCGGGCATTTGCGGCCCGCGCGCGGTGAGCTGCGGCTCGACGGCGCGCTCATCGGGGGTCCGGACCCGGAGCGCGGCCTGGTGTTCCAGCAGCACACGCTGTTTCCCTGGAAGACGGTGCTCGACAACGTCGCCTACGGGCTGAAGATGAAAGGCGTGGACCGCGCCACGCGCGAACGCGAGGCCCGGCAGCTGATCGGGATGGTCGGCCTGGCGGGCTTCGAGCATCGTTATCCGCGCGAACTGTCCGGCGGCATGCAGCAGCGGGTGGAGATCGCGCGCGTGCTGATCAACCATCCGCGCGTGCTGCTGATGGACGAGCCCTTCGGCGCGCTGGACGCGCTGACCCGCGCGCGCATGCAGGAACTGCTGCTGGACCTGTGGGCGCGGCTCTCGCCGACCGTCGTCTTCGTCACCCACGACATCGACGAGGCCCTGTTCCTGGCCGACCGGGTGCTGGTGCTCAGCGCGCGTCCGGGCCGCATCGTCGAGGCGCTGGACGTTCCCTTCGAGCGCCCGCGCCGCGCCACGCATCTCACCGATCCCGCCTTCGTCGCGCTCAAGCGCCGGTGCCTCGCGCTGCTGAGGCACGACGCGCGTGCGCCCGCGCTCGAGCGGCTCACGCCGCTGGGGTCGCCCTCCCTGCCGCCGCAATGGCGCTTCGCCACCTGATGACCATGAGCCTTGTTTCCCCTGACATCGATCCCCGTTCCGCCGATCTGCGGCAACGCCTGACCAGCCCCGACGCGGGCGTGCGGCGCGTCGCGCTGCTCGATTTCGCCGACGTCGAGGACGAGGCGCTGCTGCCGGCCCTCGTCACGGTGTTGCGCGGCGATCCCGACCCGGCACTGCGCGCCGAGGCGGCGCGCGCGCTCGCCGGCTGGGGCGATGGCGAGGTGGTGGAGGCGTTGGCCGATGCGCTCGCGGACGAGGCGGAAGTGCGCGAGGCCGCGGCGCAGTCGCTGGCCGAGCTCAAGGACGCCGAGGCGGGGGCGCGGCTCGTTCCCCGGGTGGGCCATGCGGACGGCTTCGTGAGCGCCGCGGCCCTGCGCGCGCTGAAGGAGCTGCGCGTGCCGGCGGCCGCGGTGCCGGCGACGGCCGCGCTGGCTCATGTCGATCCGGCGGTGCGCCGCGAGGCCGTGGGGGTGCTGGGCTGGTTGAAGCATGCGGCGGCGCTGCCGGCGCTCGCGCGCCTGGCGATCGGCGACGAGGACGCCGAGGTGCGCCGCGCGGCGGCGGGAGCGCTGGGCCTCGCGGCGGCCGGCGACGCGCCGTCGGTGCTGCCGGCCCTGTGCGCGGCGCTGCGCGATCCGGCCTGGCAGGTCCGCGAGGAGGCGGCGACGACGTTGGGCAAGCTGGGGCAGATCGCGATCGGCCACGGCAGCGGTGCAGACGCCATCAACGCCGTCAATGCAGCCAGTGCCGTCAACGCAGGCGGCGCGGCGAACGCGCCCGGCGCCGTCAACGAGGTCAACGACGTCAACGGCGCCATCGACGCCGGTGAAGCCAGCTGGGGCAACGAGGGCAGCAGGGCCACCGAACCCACGGTGGCCTTGCGGCAGGCGATGACGGACGCGTACTGGCAGGTGCGCCTGCGCGCCGCGCGCTCGCTGGGCCGTTTGCGCGACGTGGCGGCGCTGCCGGTGCTCATCGAGGCGCTGGCCCATCGCGCTGGCAACCTGCGCAAGGAGGCGGCGATCGCCCTGGGTGAGATCGGCGACCCGCGCGCGCTGCCGGCGCTGGAGGCGGCCGACGCCGACCCCGATCCGGAAGTGCGCAAGGCTGCGAGGCTGGCGCGCCAGCGCCTGTCATGAGCGGCGGCGCGCCCCAGGCGGTCGAGCTCCACGCCGGCCATCTGCTCTTGCGTTGGCCGGATGGCGAGCTCGTGCTGGCGGCTTCGACCCTGCGTGCGGCCTGCCGCTGCGCGCATTGCAGGGCAGCGGCGCTGAAGGGCGCGGTCTCATCGGCCGGGGACCCCGAGGTCGCGCTGAGTCAGGCGGAACTGGTAGGGCACTACGCGCTGCGGCTGAGCTTCAGCGACGGACACGACCGGGGCATCTATCCGTGGTCGCTGCTGCGCGAGATGGGCGCCTCGGAGGCGGGCGACAGCCGGTGAAGCGCGGATCTACCCGAAGGCCTGCTCGATCTCGGGCGGGAACTCGGGCCGGCCCTTGGCGTTCAACGCGGTGCCGGTGACCACCGCCTTGAGCATGAGGCGGTCGTCCGCGCGCCGATGGATGGTCTGGTCGAACAGGAAGCGGATCCGTCCCTGGCGCCGCAGCGTGGTGCGCACGACGAAGGTGTCGCCGCTGACCAGCGAGCCCTTGTAGTCGATCTCGACGCGGGTGACGACCAGGCTGATGCCGCGCCGGGACAGCTCGCCGAACTTCAGCCCGCGGGTTTCGAGCAGCTCGTGCCGGGCGTGTTCCAGGTAGTTGAGGTAGACCGCGTTGTTGACGACATGGTCCATGTCGCATTCGTAGTCCCGCACCTTCAACTCCAGCTCGAAGATCGGGGACTGGGCGGGCGTCGTCGAGGCGTCGGGCGTGGCGTTCATGCGGCGCGGGCCTTCAGCTGATCGAGGCGGACGCGGATGCGGGCCAGCGCCTCGCGCAGGTCGTCCATGCTGGAGGCGAAGGACAGCCGCAGGAAGCGCTCGCCGAAAGCTGGGCCGAAGTCGCGGCCGGGCGTGAGCGCGACCTGCGCATGCGTCATCAGGTCCATGCACAGGTCCCAGCTGCCCAGGCCCGTGCCGGAGGCGTCGGCCCAGGCGTAGAAGGCGCCGTCGGGCGGCACCGGCACCGGCAGGCCCATGGCCTCGAGCGCGGGCACGACCAGGTCGCGGCGACGACGCAGTTCCTCGCGACGACGCTCGTATTCGGCGATGGACTCGGGCTCGAAGCAGGCGAGGGCCGCCTGCTGCGCGATCGTGGACGGGCAGATGTAGAGGTTCTGCGCGAGCTTCTCGACGGCGCCCACCATCGCCTCGGGCAGCACCAGCCAGCCCAGGCGCCAGCCGGTCATGCCGAAGTATTTCGAGAAGCTGTTGATCGACACCACGTCGTCGCCCAGCGCCAGCGCGCTGCGCGCGTAGCGGCTGTCGAAGCTCAGCGGCTGGTAGATCTCGTCGACGATCGTGACGCCGCCGCGCTCGCGCACGAAGGCGTGGATGCGGGCGAGTTCCTCCGGCGCGATCGAGGTGCCGGTCGGGTTGCTCGGCGAGGCCAGCAGCACGCCGCGGCTGCGTTCCGTCCAGTGCGGCCGCAGGCGGTCCAGGCTGAGCTGGAAGCGCTCGGCGGCGGTGGAGGGAATGAGCACCGGCGTCGCATCGACCGCGGCGACGAAGTGCCGGTTGCAGGGATAGCTGGGGTCGGGCATCAGCACCTCGTCGCCGGCCTGGAACAGCGCCAGGCAGGCGAGCTGCAGCGCGGCCGAGGCGCCGGCGGTGATGACGATGCGGTCCGGATCGATCGCGAGTCGCTGCGTCTGCCGGTACCAGTCGGCGACGCGCTCGCGTAGCGTGCGCAGGCCGTTGGCATGGGTGTAGGGGATGCGGCCGGCGGCGGTGAAGCGCGCGGCGGCCTCGCGGACGGCGGGGCTGGCGCCGAAGTCGGGCTCGCCGATGTTCAGGTAGATCATGGGCCGGCCGCCCTGCGCCGGATCGCAGACCGCCGAGCGGGCAATCGCGTCGGCGCGCTTGGCGCATTCCATGACGTAGAAGGGATCGATGGCCTGGACGCGATCGGAGAGTCTCATCGCTGGGTGCAAGTGCTGTGCGGCCGCCATTCTAGTTTTGGCGCGCGCACCGCCGCCGGCTCGCCCTGGGTCACCCCGCCGGCATCAGCCGGGCCGGCGAGGCGTGTGGGATCGGGCCACGCGAGGACCGATCCCCGCCATCGCGGCCAGGCCCGCCAGCACCAGCGCCAGGCTCGCCGGCTCCGGCACGGCCGAGGCGGTCGTCACATCGAAGCTCAGCGTGCCGCCCAGCCAGCGGCCATCGGCCACGCCGGGCGCGAAGTCCTTGAAGGCCTCGCTGAACTCCAGGCGCAGCAGGCCGTCCGCGCCGGCGCTCACACCCAGGCCGCGCAGGTCGAGCATCCCCGTGTAGCGGCCCGTGCCGCTGAGGAGGTCGCCGTCGCCCGGCGCGAAGGTGATCTGCTCCAGCCCGCTGGATGCACCGAAGCTCAGCTGCATTTCCGACAGCACGCTCGGCGAGAACGCCTCCAGCGTGACCGACCAGCTCAGCGCGTTCAGCGCCGCGTGGGCGCCGACGTCGACGAACCACACCGTGTTGCCGGCATCGCCCGGCAAGTCCATGCTCTGCGCGCCGCTGACGTCGATGGCGACCGGCGTTGCCTGCGCGCCGGCGGCGCCGAGCGCCATCACCGCGGCCAGCGACCAGGCGGCCAGGGCCGCTGCGGAAGGGGAGCTTGTCATGGGGAGGACTTTCATCGGCGGATGGAATCAGGGGGGGATTCAGCACGTGGATTCAACGGGTGGATTCAGCGCGTGGGTTCAGCGTGTTGAGGCGGCGGGAACGACGAACACGACGGCCGTGCGCGCCGGCAGCTCGAAGCGACCGGTCGCGCGGTCGAAGCGGGCCTGGCGCGCGCGGGCGTCCGCGCCGGTCGCGTGGACCGGATGCGGCACCAGCGCATGGCCCGCCAGCGCGGGCAGTGTCAGCGCATGCGCCGTCTTGTCGACGTTGATCAGGTAGACCAGCTCGTCGAAGTTGGCCCCCGGATAACCGACGCCGTTCAGCCGCCCGACCAGCACCGTCGCCTCCTGCGCCGACCCGGTGTTCAGGAAGCTGAGCCGCGCCTGGATGTCCGCCGCGGTGCGCAGGCGCAGCAGCGTCGAGCTCTTGCGGATGCGCAGCAGGTCGCGGAACGCGTCGCGCGTCCAGGCGATGTCGGCGGCGCCCGGCTTGATCGCCGCGTCGGCCAGCAGCGGTCGCGCCAGGGACCAGTTGTCGGCGTTGTCCCGCGCGGGCGGCAGGCCCACGCCGAAGTGGTTGTCGGCATAGGTCCAGTCCAGCCGGTTGAACCAGTCGCCGCTGTCGTAGCTGTTGCGGTCCAGCGATTTGCTGCGCAGCGTGTCGCCGCCCGCATGGAAGTACGCCACGCCCTGGCTGAACGCGTTGATCGCGCTGGCCAGGATCTGCACGCGGGCGCGGTCCTCGCGGCTGGTGCCGGCCGGCAGGCGGAACACGTTGTTGTCGAACAGGGTGAGGTTGTCGTGGTTCTCGACGTAGTTGACGACCTCGCCCGGCTCCAGCACCCAGCCGGCGGGAATGCCGCCGACGTCGATCTGCTCGAGCCGCAGGGTCTCGTCCCAGCTCGTCTGCATCTGGAAGCCGCGGATCGAGCCCGCCATCGACGCGCGGATCCGGTCCGCCTGCCACATCAGCTCGCCGCGCGTCTGGCCGGCGTTCCAGCCGTTGCTGTCATAGAAGAAGCCGTTCACGTAGCCCTGGTTGGCCCGCAGCGCCGCGCCCGAATCGCAGCAACCGCCGCCGCGCACCGCGTCGCGGATCAGCGGATTGAAGCTGCCGATGCCCGAGCCGTTCAGCGACAGCATCTCCGCCTGCACGAAGCGCGCGCCGTTGGCGACCTCGCCGAAGTTCCAGCCCTCGCCGACGATCTGCACCTCGCGCCCGGCGGCCTGCGCCATGCGGGCCTTGAGCGTCTCCATGACCGCGCGCGGATGGTGGCCCATGATGTCGAAGCGCAGCGAGCTGATGCGGTAGTCGCGCGCCCAGATCACCGCCGAGTCGATCATGAGCTTGCCCATCATGAGGTTCTCGGACGCGGTGTTCTCGCAGCAGGTCGAGCGCTCGATGCCGCCGCTGGCGTTGTAGCGGAAGTAGTAGTTCGGCACGACCTTGTCGAGCACCGAGGTGGCGCTCTGGCCCGACGAGGTCGTGTGGTTGTAGACCAGGTCCATGCCCACCCGCAGGCCCGCCGCGTTGAGCGCCTGCACCATGCGGCGGAACTCGACCACCCGCGCCACCGGATCGCTCGCGTTGCTCGAGTAGCTGCCCTCGGGCGTCGAGAAATGCTGCGGGTCGTAGCCCCAGTTGAAGCAGTCGGCGGCGGCCGTGGCGGCCACGGCGGCCTGCTGGGTCTCGCCGTCCGGCGCGCCGGTGGGCGAGGGCGTCACGCAGCCTTTCTCGTTGACGGTGGCGAAGTCGAATGCCGGCAGCAGGTGCACGTCGGTCAGCCCCGCCGCGGCCAGCGCCGCCAGATGCCGCATGCCGTTGGAGCCGCTCTCGGCGAAGGCCAGGTACTTGCCGCGCCGCGCCGCGGGCACGGTCGCGTCGTTGATGGAGAAGTCGCGCACGTGCAGCTCGTAGATGCTCAGGTCCGACGGCGCGTTCACCGTCGCCGGCGGCGCGCCGGCGTCCCAGCCGGGCGGCTTGGTGGCGCCGGCGTCGAGGTCCATCACCACGCTCTGCTGCCCGCCCAGCGTCACGCCCCGCGAGTAGGGATCGGCCACCAGCTGGCGCACCAGTCCCACGCCCTTGACGAACACCTGCACTTGGTAGCGATAGGTCGCCCCGTGCAGGCTGCCGGGCTTGCTCAGGTGCCAGACGCCGGTCGCGGCATCGCGGGTCATGGACTCCGTCGTCGTGCGGGTCAGCGAGGAGGCGCCGATCGGTGTGGTCAGCACCAGCTGGACGTTCTGCGCGGTCGGGGCCCAGACCTTGAAGCTGGTGCTGCCCCTGGCCACGACGGCGCCCAGGTCCGGCACCTCGTCCGCGGCCGCATAGAGGTCGTCGAGCGCGCCGGCGATCTGGGCGGTCGTCGCGTTCAGCACCCGGCCGTCGGCGTCGACCTGCGCCAGCACCAGTTGCTGCTGATGCAGGGCGGGCAGGCGCGCGATGTCGTCCGGGCGCACCGCGAAGATCCCGCCGCTGGCCACGTACTTGAAGCGCCGGGCCGCGGCCTCCGGCACGGTGCCGGTGAAGGCGTCCAGCGTGATGAAGCCGTCGGCGCCCGTCACCGCCGCGCCGGCGGCCACGGCGATCTGGCCGGTGGCCGAGTGGTACAGCCGCACGCCGCCGCTGGCGCTGATGCGGGGCCACTTGACCAGCGTCTTGTTGAGCCACACCGCGCGCGCATCGGTGCTGGACACCTGGCGCAGGTCCGGCGGTGCGGTGTGGACGGTGGCGTCGCCCTCGACCAGCCAGATCTGACCGACGCGGTTCTGCACCGTCAGCGCGCCGAACTCGACGCGCAGGTTGTTGTCGCGGCCGTCCTTGTCGTTCTCGTTGGGCGGCATGCCGTGGATGATGAATTCCAGCCCCTTGCGGCTGGCGTCGTCCCGCGGATTGAGCACCGGCAGGTCGAAGACCACCTCGTCGCTGCCCACCGCATGCCCCGGCATGGCGCTGAACGGCACCGGCTGGTTCCAGCGGTCGATGGTGACGCCGGCGGGCAGGGCGGCCGTGTCCAGGCCGCTGCCATGCCACAGGTGCAGGCCCCAGGCCGCGTAGTGGGCATCGAAGCGCTTGTAATGGACGCGCACCGTCGTGAGGTCCGGTGCCGGCTGGCCCAGCGGATTGCTGGTGTAGGTCGTGCCGTCGCCCTGCAGGCGCCAGACTTCGTTGGCCCCGGCTTGCAGGACCAGGGACTGGTCGGCGCCGCCGTTGTCCTTCTCGTCGCCCTTGTGGAAGAGGAAGCCGACGGTGCCGCTGCCGGCCGCGAGCGGCACGTCGTAGTACACGCCGAAGTCGTCGCTCCCGCTGGCGTTCCAGCCTTCGTTCCAGTTGGGACTGCGCGCCGCGTTCCAGGTGTGGATCTGCCAGCCGGCGGCGTTGCCATCGGCGCGGCGGTAGTGGACGCGCAGCGAGGTGGCCGGCGCGTCCGGCGAGGCGACCGCGGCGGCGCGTGCGCGGCTGGCGCCGCCGCCGGCGGCGGGATCGGGAACGGCGGCGAGCACGGTGACGCCGAGCTCGCTCGCAGCCGAAGCGGCTGCGCCCGCTGACTGGGCGCGGGGAGTGTCGGCCTCGCCGCTGCCGCCACCACACGCGCTGAGCAGCCCGCTCAGGGCGACCACCCAGGTGCCCAGCACCGCTCGCCAACCCGCCCCAGTTCCGATGCGCATCGCCTTGCCCCTTCAAAAGGTCGGCGGATGCTATTGAAGTAAAACTACGTCATTGAGTAGTGAAACCCCGAAGTTCCGCTACATGTCCTGGCTGAATGGGACAGCGCAAGGGACAGGATCGGCCGCGCCAAGTCCAAGTGCCGCGTGGCGGTCGTAGTTTTATTTCACCGCCGCGTATGGGCCAGGCGTGCCGTTGTCGGCCGCCCACGCTGGCGCAGCGAGTTCAACACGAGCTCGCAGCCGGGCGCCCCGGGCCCTTGTTGAGCCGCGTCAAGGCGCATCGGCGCTCGAGCCGCCACCATCCGGGCTTTCGTTTTTTCCGGAACCCCGACCATGACCATGGCTTCGCTCCTCGACCGCATCCGCGCCGCCGGATTGCGCCCCTTGCGCCTCGCCGGCCGCGACCTGCTGCCCATCGTTCAAGGAGGCATGGGGGTGGGCATCTCGGCGCACCGGCTGGCCGGCAGCGTCGCGGGGCAGGGCGCCTGGGGCACGATCGCGTCGGTGGACCTGCGCCGGCATCACCCCGACCTCATGGCGCGCAGCGAGTCGATGCGCGACGGCGACGAGAAGAAGGCTGTGATCGAACAGGCCAACCAGGAGGCGCTGGCGCGTGAGATCGGGGCGGCTCGCCGGCTCTGCGAAGGGCGCGGCCTGCTGGCGGTCAATGTGATGCGCGCGGTGAGCGACTACGCGTCCTCGGTGCGGACGGCGCTCGAATCCGGCATCGACGCGCTGGTGGTGGGCGCGGGGCTGCCGCTGGATCTGCCCGAGCTCGCGCAGGACCATCCGCGCACCGCCCTGGTCCCCATCCTGTCCGAGGCCCGCGGCGTGACGCTGCTGTGGAAGAAATGGGAGCGCCGGCAGCGGCTGCCGGCAGCCGTGGTCATCGAGCATCCCGGCCATGCGGGCGGGCACCTCGGCGCGGCGCGGGTCGCGGATGTCGGCGACGGCCGTTTCGATTTCGAGACCGTGCTGCCCGAGGTCCGGCGCTTCCTGCGCGATGCGGGCGCCGAGGGCCAGGTGCCGCTGATCGCCGCCGGCGGCGTGCGGCGCTGCGAGGACATCCAGCGGCTGCAATCGCTGGGCGCCGACGCGGTGCAACTCGGCACGCCCTTCGCCGCGACGCTGGAGTGCGATGCGCATCCGTCATTCAAGCGGGTGCTGGCCCAGGCGCGCGACGAGGACCTCGTCGAGTTCTGCAGCGTCGCGGGCCTGCCGGCGCGGGCGGTGATGACGCCATGGCTGAAGAAGTACCTGGGCGCGGAGGCGCGCCTGCAGTCCGTCGCGCAGCTCAAGAAGCGCTGCACCCTGGCCTTCGACTGCCTGAGCCAGTGCGGCCTGCGCGATGGCTTGAAGGACTGGGGTCAGTTCTGCATCGACCAGCGGCTGGCCTCGGCGCTGCGCGGCGAGACCGCGAGAGGGCTGTTCTTCCGCGGCCGCGGCGCACTGCCGTTCGGCGACCAGATCGCCAGCGTGCGGCAGCTGCTGGAACGTCTGCTGACGCCCGGCGTTCCCCTCGGCACGCCAGCGGCCTGAGGCGCCCGGCAATGACAAAGG
This sequence comes from Mitsuaria sp. BK041, assembly GCF_014193085.1. NCBI lineage: Bacteria > Pseudomonadati > Pseudomonadota > Betaproteobacteria > Burkholderiales > Sphaerotilaceae > Roseateles > Mitsuaria sp. BK041. The sequence goes on from NZ_JACHYT010000001.1 coordinate 1,995,267, forward strand.
GCCCGCGGACGGATCGTCCCGGGCCCTGGCAGTTTCTGGCGCCTGAGGCGCCGCGCGCTCAACCGCGGGCGGCCTTCACCTCGACCGGCCGCAGGTCGATCGCGGCGCGGTCCAGCACGCCGTTGACGTACTTGTGGCCGTCGGTGCCGCCGAAGGACTTTGCCAATTCGACCGCCTCGTTGATCGCCACCTTGTAGGGAATGTCGATGCAGTTCTTCAGCTCGTAGGCGCCGATCATCAGGATCGCGTGCTCGATGGGCGAGAGCTCGGTCGTCTTGCGGTCGGCGTGGCGGGCGAGCACGGCGTCCAGGTCGGCCGCTTCCTCGATCGCGCCGTGGAAGACCTTGTCGTAATGACCGCGGTCGGCCTTGTCGAAGCCGTCCTGCTCACGCGTGTGCGCGTCGATCACGCCGAGGTCTTCGCCGGTGACCAGCCACTGGTAGATGCCTTGCAGCGCATGCTCGCGCGAGCGGCGGCGGGCCGACTTGGCCGGCGCCTTCCTGGCGGCCGGCTTGCCGCCGTTCTTGGCCGCGGGCTTGCCGGCGGGGGAGGAGGTGTCCTTGGTGTTCACTTGAGTTCTTTCAGCAGCTGCGCCATCTCGACGGCGACGGTTCCGGCATCGCGGCCCTTTTCCTCGGCACGGGCCCAGGCCTGTTCCTCGTTCTCCACCGTCAGGATCGCGTTGGCGATCGGCAGGCGGTGGTCGAGCGTCAGGCGCGTCACGCCGGCACCGCTCTCGTTGGCGACCAGTTCGAAGTGGTAGGTCTCGCCGCGGATGATGCAGCCCAGCGCCACCAGCGCGTCGAAGCGGCCGCTGACGGCCATGGCCTGCAGGGCCACCGGCACCTCGAGCGCGCCGGGCACGGTGACGTGGCGGATGTCGGCGTCCTGGACGCCGAGCCGGTTCAGCTCGGCCCGGCAGGCCTGGGCCAGCGCGGTCGTCAGTTCGTCGTTGAAGCGCGCCTGGACGATGCCCACGCGCAGGCCGCGTCCGTCGAGTCGGGTCGACTGACCCTTGTCAGATCCTTGCATGCGGTCCTCGGATTCAGCAGTCGTTGGGGGTGGGCTGGGCGGCCTGGAAACCGGTCACTTCCAGCCCGTAGCCGGTCATGCTGGGCATGCGGCGCGGGCTGCCGAGCAGCTTCATCCGATGCACGCCGAGCTCGCGCAGGATCTGCGCGCCGACGCCGTAGGTGCGCAGGTCCATGGTCTGGCGCGGTTCCTCGCCGGTCGCCGGCTGCAGCCGCGCGAGCAGCGCGTCGGCGTCCTCGCCGCAGTTCAGCAGCACCGCCACGCCTGAGCCTTCGCGCTGGATGGCCGCCAGCGCCTGCGGCAGCGGCCAGCTGTGGCCGCAGCGGCCGGCGTCCAGCAGGTCCATCGCGGAGAAGGGCTCGTGCACCCGCACCAGCACCTCCTGGTCCTTCTGCCATTGACCCAGCGCCAGCGCCATGTGGACGTTGTTGGAGCGATCGCGGAAGACGTGGCATTCGAACCGGCCCTCGCGCGTCTCCAGCGGACGCTGGGCGATGCGCTGCACGATCGATTCGTTGCGGCTGCGGTATTCGATCAGGTCGGCGATGGTGCCGATCTTCAGGCCGTGCTCCTGGGCGAAGACCTCCAGATCCGGCAGACGGGCCATGGTGCCGTCGTCGTTCATGATCTCGCAGATGACGCCGGCGGGCGTCAGGCCGGCCATGCGCGACAGGTCGCAGCCCGCCTCGGTATGGCCGGCGCGCATCAGCACGCCGCCGTCCTGGGCCTGCAGCGGGAAGATGTGGCCGGGCTGCACCAGGTCGGACGCCACGGCGCCCTTGGCGACCGCGGCCTGCACGGTCCGCGCGCGATCCGCGGCGGAGATGCCGGTCGTGACGCCGGTGGCGGCCTCGATCGACACGGTGAAGGCGGTGCCGTGCTTGGTGCCGTTGCGGGTGGCCATCGGCGGGAGCTGCAGCTGCTCGCAGCGCTCGCGGGTCAGCGTCAGGCAGATCAGCCCGCGGCCGTGCTTGGCCATGAAGTTGATCGCTTCCGGCGTGACGTGGTCGGCGGCGAGGACGAGGTCCCCCTCGTTCTCACGGTCTTCCTCGTCGACAAGGATGACCATGCGGCCGGCCGCCAGTTCGGCGACCAGCTCGGGAATCGGTGAAATAGGCATGGGCGCGATTGTAGGCGGGGCGGGCCTGGCGGGCCGGAGGAGGGCTGGGTCTAGGCGCTCGTGGCCGGTCTCAGGCGCAGGCGCAGGTCGCCGCCGACCGCCAGGCTCTCGACCAGGCGGAAGCGGGGGGCCTGGGCGAGTGCCGTCAGCCCGCCCAGGTCGACCATGCCCCGGCCCTCGCCGAGCAGCGTCGGCGCCAGGTACACCAGCAGTTCGTCGACCAGTCCGGTGCGCAGCAACGAGCCGTTGAGCTTGTAGCCGGCCTCGATGTGAAGCTCGTTGACCTGTCGGCGGCCCAGGTCGTGGATCGCCGCGGCCAGGTCCACCTTGCCCCGCGCCGGATCGGCCAGGCCGACGAGTTCCGCGCCCAGGCCGGCGAGCACCGCCCCCCGTTCGCCGGCCTGCGCCAGCGCGTGATAAACGAGCAGCCCGCCGGGCGGCGCCAGGAGGCGGGCGGACGGCGAGAGCTCCAGCCGCGAGTCGATCAGCACCCGCTGCGGCTGCCGGGCGGTCTCCACGTCGCGGACATCCAGGCGCGGGTCATCCTCGCGGGCGGTGCCGATGCCGGTCAGCACCGCCCCGGCGCGACGGCGCCATGCATGGCCGTCCTTGCGGGCCTCGGGGCCGGTGATCCATTGGCTGACGCCATTGGACAGCGCCGTGCGGCCATCCAGCGACGCGGCGATCTTCATTCGCACGAACGGGCGGCCGTGGCGCATGCGGGTCAGGAAACCGATGTTGAGCTCGTGCGCCTCGATCGCTGCCGGATGGTCCGCCGTGAGCACGTCCGTGACGATGCCGGCGGCGCGCATCCGCGCCAGGCCCTGGCCGGCGACCAGCGGATTGGGATCGTCCAGCGCGACGACGACCCCGGCCACGCCGGCTGCGATCAGCGCGTCGCAGCAGGGCGGGGTGCGACCGTGGTGGGCGCAAGGCTCGAGCGTCACATACGCGGTGGCGCCGCGCGGATCGTGACCACGGGCCTGCGCGTCCCGCAGCGCCATGACCTCGGCATGGGCCTGGCCCGCCGCCTGCGTGTGCCCTTGTCCGAGCACCCGATCCTGCGCGTCCACGAGGACGCAGCCCACGCGGGGATTGGGATCGCTGAGGCCGACGGCGCCCTGCGCCAGTCGCACCGCCTCGGTCATCCAGCGGCTGTCCCGGGTGTCGGCATGGAAAGGGGGCGGGGATGAGGCGGGGCGGGGCGCTTGCATGGCGCGCAGTCTAGCGGCGACCTTGGGCGGCAGCAGCAGCAGGCCCGAGAGGGCGGGATCCTCCGCCGGCAGCAGGCTGTCCAGCGTGAGCGACCGCGGCCTGCCGGCGCGATCGGTCCAGTGGACCCGGAGGTGGACCGCGCGCAGTGGCGGGACGTCGGCCATGAAACCGTCCGCCGGACCGTCCGCCGGAAGGCTGCCGGGCGGCATCGGCTCATGCCAGGGCGCGGACTGCGCGTCGAGCTTGAACTCGGTGGCCGGGCCCTCCCAGGTCAGCGAGGGGGCCGGGCCGTCGGGCCGCCATCGCCAGCGCTCGAGTTCGTTGCGCGCCAGGCGCAGCGCCTGCTCCTGGTGCCGGATGTCGTCGACAACGAGTCGCAGACGGACCTGGAGCGCCATGAGCGCTGCCGTGCCGATCGCGAGCAAGGCCAGCGCGATCAAGGCTTCCACCAGGGTGAAGCCCCGGCGACGACGCCGACCGTCATGCGGGAAAGGGGCGCGGGCGTTGGTCATCGCGTGGGGCTCCAGCTACCGGGGACGGGAAGAAAGCTGCCCATCTGGCGATGCACGCGATAGAGCACCGCGGCATCGTGGGTCAGGGTGACAGTCTTTCCCGGGTCGAAGACGCCGTCGGTCACGATCGCGCCGCGCCAGGAGGCGGCCTGGCCGACGGGCGGGTGCCAGCCGATGCCCTCCCGCGCATAGAGCACGCCTTGCGCGCTGCCCGGCGCGGAGAGGTCGAGGCGGCCGTCGACGACCAGCACCAGGGGCGTGCCGTCCAGCGCAGCGGGCGGCCATTCGCTCAGGCGCGCGTCTCCGTCGATCCAGATCAGGCGGCGTCCCCGCGCCAGGGCCTGGGCGAGCGGGGCGCCGCAGTCGGCGTCGCAGCGCATGCGCGCGATGGCGGGCTGACTGCGATATCGCATCGCCGGATAGCCGAAGACGCGCAGAAAGCTGCCCGGCCCTTCGGTCGCCGCCTGCGGCGGCGGCAGCCGCAGGGCGCTGAGCAGGGCCAGATGCCGGGCGGCCTCGGCAAGGCCGGAGGGGCCTTCGGACAGGTCGTCGCAGTCGGCCCGGCGGTCGCTGCATCCGCGCACGATCAGCTTCAGCTGGCCGGCCGGGCCCGCGTCGGTGAAACGAACGGTGAAGCGTGGTTGCGGATCCAGGGGTCGCGCGTCCGCGGTGGGTGATGCGCCGGCGGGGTCGCGCTGGGTCGCGCACTGGCAGGTCCAGCGGAGCGGTCCGGTGTTCGTGCAGGCCGGGGACATCGCGCCCCCTGTGGCTGGCGCGCTGGGCTTCGCGCGGTAATGCCCGTCCGCGCCGAGCTCCAGGAAGCGGCTGCGGAAGTCGGTCGCGGAGGCGCTGGAGGTGCCGGCGGCGGCAATGTCGGCGCTCGGGCCGGCTGGATGCGATGCCGGCCGGCAGCTGTCGTCCACATGGCCGCCATTGAGCATCGCGATCGCCCAGGCCATGCCGGCCTCGGCCGCCTCGAAGGCGGTGGCGGCGCGGTGGTCATTGGCGGCCACGCGCTGGGCCGTCGTCAACTGGCGCGTGGCCCAGGCAGCACCCAGCGCCAGTACGCCAAGCAGCACGACGCACATCGCCAGCGTGCCGAGTCCCCGTTGCAGGCGCCGGGTCATGGGCAGTCTCCCGCGAGCGCGTCGTTGCGCACGAGGCCCCGCACGGTCAGCTGTTGACGGACCCGGTGATCGTGAACGGCCTCGGCGTCGAGCACCAGTTCGACCATGCGGGTCAGGATCGCTGGGCCACAAGCGGGCGCGTCGCCACCCCCACCGCCACCCCCACCGCTGCCACTGCCGCCGTCGGTTGGAGGCGGCGCGGGCGGCGGCGTTCCCGGCGAGCAGGCGCGCGCGCAGGCGTCTCCCAGCGACTTCGCCTGCGAGTCGACCCGCAGGTCGAAGGCGCGCACGCGCAGCAGCGCCGGATCGGTCAGCGGCTGGTAGCGGCCCGCGACCAACTGGTCGATGCGGCCCTCGCTCCAGCGGAACCCGGCGACCTCCCGCACGCCGGTCCCACCGGTCGAGTTGCCGTCCCGGGAGAAGCTGTAGGTCACGTGGGTGCCGGCTTCTCCCACGTCCAGGTCGGCGTAGGGGTTGCGGACCGGCGCGGGTGCATCGGCCTGCCAGAGGGCCTCCTGCGGTCGGTCCCAGAAGGCGGCACGGCGCAGGTCGCGCAGGATCAGCTCCGCGGTGGCGCGCAGCTCCTGCTGCACTTGCAGCTCCAGCAGCAACCGGTGATGGGCGCCGACTTGAAGGCCGGCCATGGTGAAGGCGCCCGCCATCAGCATCAGGCTGATGGCCAAGCCGACCAGCAGTTCGACGAGCGTGAAGCCGTGCGAGATCCCCTGCGCATTTCGCGACGCACGGGGATGCTGCGGAGGGTGACGATGAGCGGACATGCGTTTGCCCCCTTCAGCGCGGCCAGCAGGCGTCGGCCTGTTCGGCGCCCCCGGCGTCCCGGCCCGAGGTGTGGATGGCGCCGGCCTCCAGCCGGAGTGTCAATACCTGGCACCGGCGGTCCCCGGTCTGGCTGCCCTGCGCGATGGCCTCGAGCGTGTAGCGCGTCGCGTCCGCCTGCGCGATGCGCAGCCGGTAGAGGCTGCTGCGCGTCAACGGCGACGGCGCCAGGTCCTCCAGCCGGTCGGCATAACGGGGGTGGCCGGACCTGAAGCGCTCCTGCGCCAGCTGGAGCGCCAGCAAGGCCTCCCGCGCCTCGGCGCGCCGTCCCTTCAGGACGTGATCGCGGAAACTCGGCAGCGTCAGCACGGCGAGGACGGCCAGGATCGCCAGCACGATCACGATCTCGATCAACGAGAAGCCCCGCGTCCTCATGCGCACCTCGGCAGGCGGCTCGCGGTGCCCTCGGCCGCGCAACTGCGCACGCGACCGGTCAGGCTGACGATGTGGCGGATCGCGCCGATGCCTTCCATGCGGACCTCGACCGTGCCGCTCACCGACACGGTGCCCTGGCGGCCGCTGAAGAGCATCGACGGCACGTTGGACACCACCTCCGACTGGCCGCGGCCTCGTGTCCAGCGCATCTGCTTGATGGCCTGGGCACCGGCGTCGCAGACCGGCGGGGTGTCCATCCGGCAGCCACAGCCGCCGAGGGGGCCGGTGTGCAGCACGTAGCAGCGTCCGCTGCCGGTCACCGGGGACTCGTCGCCGCCAAAGCGCAGGATCACATTGCGCGCGCCCTGGATGGCCTCGCTGCGTGCCAGCTGAAGGTCGCCAAGGACAGCCTGCGCGCTGTTGGCGAGCCGCTGGCGCCAGAGCCAGTCGCGCATGTCGGGGCCGGCGAGCATCGCCGCGAGCGCGACGATCGCGATCGACACGAGCAACTCGATCAGGCTGAAGCCGCGACCGTCGCCCGGTGGCACGGGGCCATCGCGGAATGCGGGCACGGGAAGGGCGGGCACGGGAAGAGGGAGGGGAAGGGCAGTGGGCACGTCGGTCTCCGGAAGAGTTGCAGGAACTCTAGGGAGACGCGCGTCGCGGCGCTTCGCCTTCAGGTGGGAAAAGCCGGCCCGCTGAAGGGGGCCGGCTTTTGGGGGAGTCAGATGTCCCGGATCAGCTGCCGGAACTCGTCGACGTCCTCGAACGAGCGGTACACCGATGCGAAGCGCACGTAGGCCACCTTGTCGATGCGCTTGAGCTCGCGCATCACATGCTCGCCGAGCTTGGTCGACGGGATCTCGCGGGCGCCGCTGCTCAGCAGCTTCTCCTGGATGCGTTCCAGCGCGGCGTCGATCTGCTCGATGCTGACGGGACGCTTGCGCAGCGCCAGCGTCATCGACGCGCGCAGCTTGCCCATGTCGAAGTCGGCGCGCGTGCCGTCCTTCTTCACGACCATGGGCAGCGCGATCTCCGCGCGCTCGTAGGTCGTGAAGCGCTTGTCGCAGGACTGGCAGCGCCGGCGGCGACGCACCACGTCGCCTTCATCCGATTCGCGGGTCTCCGAGACTTGCGTGTCGCCGTGACCGCAGAAGGGGCAACGCATGCGCCGCGGGCTCCGCTCAGCGGTAGACCGGGAACTGACGGGTCAGTTCGGCCACCTTGTCGCGCACGCGGGCCAGGTTGGCCTCGTCATGCGGGTTGTCCAGCACGTCGGCGATCAGGTGAGCGGTCGCGCGGACCTGCTCCTCCTTGAAGCCGCGGGTGGTCATCGCCGGCGTGCCCAGGCGGATGCCGCTGGTGACCATGGGCTTCTGCGGGTCGTTGGGGATGCCGTTCTTGTTGCAGGTCATGTGGGCGGCGCCCAGGATGGCCTCGGCTTCCTTGCCGGTCAGGTTCTTCGGACGCAGGTCCACCAGCATCACGTGGCTCTCGGTGCCGCCGGAGACGATGCGCAGGCCGCGCTCGATCAGCGTCTGCGCCAGCACCTTGGCGTTGGCCACGACCTGCTGCTGGTAGGCCTTGAATTCCGGCGACAGCGCTTCCTTGAAGGCCACCGCCTTGCCGGCGATGACGTGCATCAGCGGACCGCCCTGGATGCCGGGGAAGATCGCCGAGTTGATCTTCTTGGCGATCGCTTCGTCGTTGGTCAGGATGATGCCGCCGCGCGGGCCGCGCAGGCTCTTGTGCGTCGTCGAGGTCACCACGTCCGCGTGCGGCAGCGGGTTCGGGTAGACGCCCGCGGCGATCAGGCCGGCGTAGTGCGCCATGTCGACCATGAAGTAGGCGCCGATCTCCTTGGCGATCCTGCCGAAGCGCTCGAAGTCGATGCGCAGCGAGTAGGCCGAGGCGCCCGCGATGATCAGCTTGGGCTTCTTCTCGCGCGCCAGCGCTTCCATCGCGTCGTAGTCGATCTCCTCCTTGGCGTCCAGGCCGTAGGAGATGACGTTGAACCACTTGCCGCTCATGTTCAGCGCCATGCCGTGGGTCAGGTGGCCGCCTTCGGCCAGGCTCATGCCCATGATGGTGTCGCCCGGCTGCAGCAGCGCGAAGAACACGCCCTGGTTGGCCTGCGAGCCGCTGTTGGGCTGCACGTTGGCGAACTCGGCACCGTAGAGCTGCTTGAGGCGATCGATCGCCAGTTGCTCGACGACGTCGACGTATTCGCAGCCGCCGTAGTAGCGCTTGCCGGGATAGCCCTCGGCGTACTTGTTGGTCAGCTGGCTGCCCTGCGCGGCCATGACCGCCGGCGAGGTGTAGTTCTCCGAGGCGATCAGCTCGATGTGTTCTTCCTGCCGCTGGTTCTCCTGCTGGATGGCGGCGAAGACTTCGGCGTCGACGTTGGCGAGGGTCTGTTGGGTGCGGTCAAACATGATTTGATGTCGGCTCAAGGGTTGGCGCCGCCCGCCCGGCGGCGCATCGGCGCGATCGCGGGGCGCGATGCGGCGACGGATGCCGGAACGACGGCGGCCCAGGCGAACGGCACGGACAGCCGGAGGAGACCCCGGCCGTTCGCGCTTCCCGGTGGTGACCCACCTCGGGCGACGCCTGCGCGGTGAAGGAATCATCACCGGACAGGGCGCCCTGATCGCCAGTTGCGCGAAGCGTGCAGTGTAGCCGCACCGGAGCGGGGCACGGCGCGGGTCGTGACATTGTTCCTGGCTGGAGGCACGCCGACGCACCAATGAAAAAACGGGTTCCGAGGAACCCGTTTTTTCGAGGCGCGGTGGCTGGATCAGCGCATCACGGCGGTCATCGCGACCTGCTCGCCGCCGGTGGCCGGCGCCGAGGCCGGCTCGCGGATCGGGCGCGGCGCGGACGGGCTGACGTTGCGACCCTGGACCACCGCCTTGAGCAGGTCCTGCTCGGCCAGCACGCGGGCGGCGTAGCCGGTGTCGTCGGGCAGGTTGGTGGCGCCGACGTAACGACGCAGGCCTTCCTCGAGGCTGCCGGCGCGCTGGATGCATTCCTTGAGCACCTGCACGCCGACGCGCAGGTTGGTGATCGGGTCGAACGCGGCCAGGTTGCCGCCGAAGGCCTCGTACTTGTCGTCGTGGACGCGCGTCATCACCTGCATCAGGCCCTGCGCGCCGACGGCGCTCTGGGCGAAGGGGTTGAAGCCCGATTCGATCGCCATGATCGACAGGATCAGCGTGGGATCGACGCGCGCGCGCTGGCCCACGTCCCAGGCTTCCTTGACCAGGCGGCTGACCGGCTCGGGCGCGACGCGGTAGCGGCGCGCCAGGTAGTTCGCCACCAGTGCCTGCTGGCGGGTCAGTTCCTTGGGATCGACCGCGGTGGCGCGGGTGATCGCCTCGGGCTCGGCCATCAGCGCGAGCACGTCGCCGGAAGCCTCGACGCGCGCCTCGTGGCGGGCGTTGAGCCAGCCCAGCACCTGGCCTTCCAGTTGCTGGCGCAGGTCGGCCTGGCTGGCGAAGACCAGCCCGACGGCGACGACGGCGAAGCCCACCAGGGCGAGCGTGTTGTGGCTGACGACCAGCAAACCCTGGCCGATGTCCTTGATGAACAGCACCAGGGCGGCACGCGCCTGGCGGGGGAGGGATAGCAGGTCCGAACGCGCTGTCATGCGACTCCTTTCTCCGACCACGCCCGGTGTGTGCGGGACGAGTCGCAGATCGCGTTCACTCGTCGGACGCACCCTTGGGGGTGGCGATAATGGGCCGGTTCGGGCGTTGTCGGCGGCTCGGAGGGCTCTCAGAGGGCTCCGGGCGCTTGGCGCGACAGACGGGCGATCCAGCGTCCATTGGCAGCGGACCGGTTTCGCCGTCCCAAGGCGAAGACCGGGATAACCCTGGGGGCCAGGGCAGGGCGCGATTCTATGGATCAACAATAACCCGTCAATAGTATGGGCCTTGTTCATCAAAACTTTTGGTTATGAAGTACCGAGATCTGCGTGACTTTGTGGGCGCTTTGGAAGGCATGGGGGAACTGCGTCGGGTGACCGATCCGGTGTCGCCGGTGCTGGAGATGACGGCCCTCAGCGACCTGGTGCTGAGGGCGGAAGGGCCGGCCTTGTTGTTCGAGCGGCCCACCGGCCATCGCATGCCGGTGCTGGCCAACCTGTTCGGCACGCCGCGCCGGGTGGCGCTGGGCATGGGCGCGGAGTCGACCACCCAATTGAGGGAGGTCGGCCAGTTGCTGGCGACGCTCAAGGAGCCGGAACCGCCGCGCGGCATGCGCGACCTGGGCAAGCTGGCGCAGATGGGCAAGGCGCTGTGGGACATGAAGCCGGCGCTGGTCAAGCGGCCGGTCTGCCAGGAACAGGTGGTCGAGGGCGCGGCCGTCGACCTCAAGCAGCTGCCCATCCAGACCTGCTGGCCAGGCGACGTCGGCCCGCTGCTGACCTGGGGCCTCGTGGTGACGCGCGGACCGCAGCGGATCGCCAACCCCCGGTTGCGCCAGAACCTGGGTATCTATAGACAGCAGCTGATCGGCCGCCGGCAGCTGATCATGCGCTGGCTGGCGCATCGCGGCGGCGCCCTCGATTTCCGCGACTTCGCGATCGCGAATCCGGGACAGCCTTTCCCGATCGCGGTGGCGCTGGGCGCGGACCCGGCGACGACGCTCGGGGCGGTGACGCCGGTGCCGGACACCCTGTCCGAATACCAGTTCGCCGGGCTGCTGCGCGGCTCGCGGACGGAGGTCGCCGACACGCAGGTCGGCGAGGCCGGCCGGATGCTGCAGGTGCCCGCGACGTCGGAGATCGTGCTGGAGGGGCACATCCCGCCGGCGGCGCCCGGCTTCACCGGCCACAGCGAGGACGGCATCCCGCTCAAGGAGAAGGGCGGCTACCTGCACGCGCTGGAGGGGCCCTACGGCGACCACACCGGCTATTACAACGAGCAGGACTGGTTCCCCGTGTTCGAGGTGAACCGCATCACCCAGCGCGACGGCGCGATCTACCACTCGACCTACACCGGCAAGCCGCCCGACGAGCCTGCGGTGCTGGGCGTGGCGCTGAACGAGGTGTTCGTTCCGATCCTGCAGAAGCAGTTCCCGGAGATCGTCGACTTCTACCTGCCGCCGGAGGGCTGCAGCTACCGGATGGCGGTGATCTCGATCAAGAAGGCGTACCCGGGCCATGCGAAGCGCTTGATGTTCGGCCTGTGGAGCTACCTGCGCCAGTTCATGTACACCAAGTTCATCGTGATCGTGGACGAGGACGTGGACATCCGCAGCTGGCAGGACGTGATCTGGGCGATCACGACCCGCATGGATCCGGTGCGGGACACGACGCTGGTCGAGGGCACGCCGATCGATTACCTGGACTTCGCCTCGCCGGTCAGCGGACTGGGCGGGAAGATGGGCCTGGACGCGACCAACAAATGGCCGGGCGAAACCAGTCGCGAATGGGGTCGCGTCATCGAGATGCCGGCCGAGCACAAGGCCCGCGCGGCGGATCTCTATCAGCGTTTGTTCGGGGGCTAGGAATGTCCTGATTCCTAGGGGGCGCGGCTTGAATAGGCCGGATGGCCCACCTAAGGTTGTCAGGCCTTTCCGGCACTTCCTCTGGCGCAGTCTCTGCGCGCCAGGAGCCCTGCGGCAGATCGCCGCGGAGCCCCAAAGGCGGCTGGTCCGCCCACCCCCTCCCGTCCGGGATGCCCGGCGAGGAGGGGGTTTCTATTTGGAGTGGCTGCGCGATCCCGGCCCGGCGGATGGCCCGTTCAGTGGCCGGCCAGGTAGCCCAGCCATTCGTAGCCCAGGTAGCGCGCGCGGGCGGTGCCGTCCTGCGACGGCAGCAGGTCGCGCCATTCGAACCCGGACAGCGCCAGGCCCATCGGCGCTGGCACCAGCTCGACCCCGGGCGGCAGTTCCTCCCGGAAGGCGCGCAGCGCCCGGCGCATGTGGACGTCGTGCGTGACCAGCACGACGCGGCGCACGGGCTGGCCGCGGAGCAGCTCGGCGGTGTAGCGCGCGTTCTCGCGGGTGTCGGTGGCGCGATCCTCCTTCGCGGCAAGCTTGAAACCGAACTCCTGCGCCGCGGTGCGCTCGGCCAGCGCGGCCTCGGTCATGCGGTCCCCGGGCTCGTCGCGCGGCGTGCCGCCGGTGAAGATCAGCGGGATGCCGGTGCGGCGCGAGAGCCAGATGCCGTAGCGCAGCCGTTCGATCGACGCCGGCTTGAGCTGCGCGCTGCCGTACTCCGGCATCAGCCGGCGGGCGCCGCCGCCGAGCACGACGATGACGCTGTCCCGCGGCGGGATGTCCTGGAGCCGCTGGATCTGCACGGCCTGCTGCGGGCCGAGCAGGCGCTGCTGCAGCCACAGCGCGCCCAGTTCGGTGCTGCCGATCCAGACCGCGACCAGCCCGGCCGCGAAGAGCGCGCCCGACAACCACCGCCGGCGATGCCGCAGCCACCAGGCGAGCAGCAGCAGCGGAAAGGCGCCGGTGGGTGGCAGGAGGAAAGCAGCGACCGCGTGTATCAGGTCGTTCATCGGGAGCCGGGGATGGGTGTCAGGTGTTGAGGCCCGCCAGCATAATCAGCTTCCTTGACGATTCGACCGGTCCCGGCCGGCTGCGCCCGTGTTCTTCTCCGCTCTTCCCGTCTGGCCCCGGCGCGTCCTGCGCGCGCTCGTGGGCCTGGTGCTGTTCCTCGTGGCCCTGCTGCTGGTCGCGTGGATGGCATTGCCGATGTGGATCGAGCGGGCGGGCGTGCGGATCGCGACGGAGCAACTCGGCCGGACGGTGACGCTCGGCCGCGCCAGCTTCACGCCGTGGCGGCTGGCGCTGACGCTGGAGGACCTGAAGATCGCCGGCCCCGCGGCGCAGGCGCCGCCGCTGCTGGAGGTGCGTCGTGTCCGGGCGGCCCTGTCGCCGCGCTCGCTCTGGCACCTGGCGCCGGTGCTGTCCTCGCTGACGGTGGAGGCGCCGCGTGGACGCGTCGCGCTGTTGCCGGACGGCAAGACCGATCTGGACGACATCCTCGCCCGGCTGGCCGGGGCGCCGAAGACGCCGTCGTCGCCGGACGACGGCCCGACCGAGGCGGCGCTCTACAACATCGAACTGACCGACGGCGAATTCCGCCTGGACGACCGGACCGCCGGCATGGTCCACGAGCTCAAGGCGCTGCACCTGGGCATCCCTTTCCTGTCGACGCTCGACGCGGATGTCGAGGTGCATGTGCAGCCGCGCCTGTCCGGGCAGTTGAACGGCGTGGGATTCCAGAGCGAAGGCCAGGCGCAGCCGTTCGCGGACACCCGCAGCGCGAGCATGACCGTCAAGCTCGACGCGCTGGACCTGTCGGCCTATCGCGCCTACTGGCCCAAGTCGCTGCCGATGCGCCTGGCGCAGGGCCGGCTCGACACGCAACTGACGCTCGACTTCAAGCAGCCGCCCGGGCAGGCGCCCGAGGTCAAGATCAGCGGCCGCACCGCGCTGCGCGACCTGTCGCTGCAGCGTGGCGCCGGCGACGGCGTCTGGGCGGACTGGCTGCGCTGGCAGGCGCTGACCGTCGACCTGGCCGACGTCCAGCCGCTGAAGCGGCAGGTGATGCTGGGCGCGGTCACCTTGAAGCAGCCCGAGCTGCTGATGGGGCGCGACGCGCAAGGCCGGCTGTGGCTGCCGGACATGCCGCCGGAGCCGAAGCCGCCGGAGCCCGCAGCCGCCGCCTCGGCGGCCGGTGCCTCCAGAACCGCCGCGGCGCCGTGGCGCGTCGGCGTCCAGCGCCTGGCGCTGGAAGGCGGCCGTGTCGGCTGGACCGATGAGACGCTGCGTCCGGCCGCCCGCTGGCGGGTGGACGCCCTGAGCGTGACCGGCAGCGGGCTGAACTGGCCGCTGGCGGCGAAGGCGGCGCCGGTCGAGATCACCGCCACCCTGGGCGCCGACGGCGCGGCGTCGCCCGCGACGTTCTCCGGCAAGGGCCAGGTCGGCGCGGCCGGCATCGCGCTGGACTGGGCCGTGAAGGACCTGGCGCTGGACGGGCTCGCGCCTTACCTGAAGGCGGCGACGCCGCTGGCCGTGCGCGGCCGATTCGCAACGCAGGGCGCCGTGCGCGCCGGTCCCGGCGGCGAGGACGTCAAGCTGTCGCTGAAGGGGCTGAGCCTGGACGGCGTGGAGATCGCCGATGGCAAACAGCCGGTGCTGGCGCTCAAGCAACTGAGCCTGGATCAGGCGGAACTGGCCCTCGACGGCCGCCGGCTGAGCGCCGGCAAGCTGGCGCTGGTGGCGCCGCAGGCGCATCTGGGGCGCGACAAGGCGGGCCGATGGAGCTGGGAGGCCTGGATGGCCGCGTCGGCGCCGTCCCAGGGCGCGGGTGCCGCGACGGCCTCGCGCCAGCGCGCGCCAGAAACGCGGGGCGATCGCCTGACGCTGGATGCGCCCGAACACCGTGAGGTCGCGGCCGCACCGGTCCCCGCGCCGTGGACGGCGCAGGTGGCCGAGGTCACCGTCGAGGGCGGCAGCGCGACGCTGCTGGACCTGGCCACGCATGTGCTCGACGACGAACCGGCCCGGCCGATCGGCCTGCAGGAACTGGCGCTGAAGCTCTCCGGCCTCGAGTGGGACGGGCGGCAGTTGCGCAAGCCGATGCCGGTCCAGCTGAGCGCCACCCTGCGCCGGCCCGACGCCACGCGGCGCAACCAGCGCGAGGTCCCGAAGTTCCGCTGGGACGGCCAACTGGCGCTGGCGCCGCTGAAGCTGTCCGGCAAAGTCAGCGCCGAGCACCTGCCGCTGCACTGGGCCGATCCCTACCTCGATCCGTCGATCGGCATCCACCTGCAGCGGGCCGAGGGCTCGATGCGCGGCAGCTTCGAGCTGGCCGAGACGCCCAAGGGGCCGTCGGTCGCGGCTGGCGGCGACCTGCTGATCGCCGATCTGCGCCTGCGCCAGGCCCGTCTGCAGGACGGCCGGCGGCGCTCGGCCGAGGAACTGCTGAGCTGGCAGGGGCTGAAGCTGGGTGGTTTGAGCCTGGCGCTCGCGGCGGGCGGCACGCCGGACCTGAAGATCCAGCAGGCGGTGCTCGACGAGTTCTACGCCCGGCTGATCGTCAACGAGCAAGGGCGTCTCAACCTGCGCGACCTGAACCAGACCGAGCAGGGGCAGGCGGTGGCCGCCGTGGCCGGCACGGCGGCGGCCTCGGCCCCGGTGGCGGCGACGGTGGCGCAGGCCACCTCGGCGCCCGCGCCGGCCACCGGTGCCGCGGCCGCCTCGTCCGCCGCCGGGCAGCCGCCGCTGCGGCTCAGCATCGCCGAGACCCGGCTCAACGGCGGCAAGGTCGATTTCAATGACCGGTTCATCAAGCCCAACTACAGCGCCAACCTGAGCGAACTGACCGGCACGCTGGGCGCGTTCTCGGCGGGCTCGGCGGAGATGGCGCCGCTGCAGCTCAAGGGCAAGGTCGAGGGCACCGGGCTGCTGGACATCAGCGGCCGCCTGAACCCGAGCGGGGCGCCGCTGGCGCTGGACATCACCGCCAGCGCCACCGACATCGAGCTCGCGCCGCTGTCGCCCTATGCCGGCAAGTACGCCGGTTATGCGATCGAGCGCGGCAAGCTCTCGACGCGCGTCCATTACGAGATCGAGCCGGGCGGCCGGCTGCAGGCCGACAACAAGATCGTGCTCAACCAGCTGACCTTCGGCGACCGCATCGACAGCCCGACCGCGACCAAGCTGCCGGTCAAGCTGGCGGTGGCGCTGCTCAAGGACCGGGATGGCGTGATC
The DNA here is from genome assembly GCF_014193085.1 of Mitsuaria sp. BK041. Lineage (NCBI taxonomy): Bacteria > Pseudomonadati > Pseudomonadota > Betaproteobacteria > Burkholderiales > Sphaerotilaceae > Roseateles > Mitsuaria sp. BK041. The sequence goes on from NZ_JACHYT010000001.1 coordinate 2,011,223, forward strand.
GACGTCAACCTGCCAGTCAGCGGCTCGCTCAACGATCCGGAGTTCAGCGTCGGCGGGCTGGTCGTCAAGCTCATCGTCAACCTGCTGACCAAGGCGCTGATGTCGCCGTTCTCGCTGCTGTCCGGCGGCGGCGGGGCGGAGATGAGCCAGCTCGAATTCCAGCCCGGCACGGCCGCGCTGCAGCCGGACGCGGCGAGGAAGCTCGAGCCGCTGACCCGGGTGCTGGCGGACCGCCCGGCGCTGCAACTGAGCATCACCGGCTGGGTCGATCCGGCCGGCGAGCGCCGCGCGGCCCAGGCGGCGCGGCTCGAGGATGCGCTGCTGGCGGAGCGGCGTCGCGAACTGCGGCGGGCGGCGGTGACACAGGCAGCGGGGCAGGCGGTGGGCCCGGCGACGGCGGCCTCCGCCGCGACCGACGCGCCGGTGACGCTGGACGAAACCCAGCGCGCGCGCCTGCTCAAGGTCGTCTACGACAACGCCAAGCTGCCCAACAAGCCGCGCAACTTCGTCGGCCTGACCAAGGACATCCCGGCCGAGCAGATGCGCGAGCTGCTGATGGACAGCTACACCGTCACCGACGAGCAGCTGCGGGAGCTGGCGCTGCAGCGCGCGGTCGCGGTGCGGGATGCGCTGATCGAGCGCGGCGTGCCGAACGCGCGCATGTTCCTGGCCTCGCCGAAGCTGCACGCGAAGGACGACGAGCGCGGCGCCGACAAGGACAAGCCCTGGCAGCCGCGCGTGGATCTGGCGCTCAGCGCACAGTGAGCGGGCGTCGCTCGCCTATGCTGGCGGGCTTGATTTCCGGGGCGCGCGCCCGATCTGAATCCGCCTGTCGCGGGAAGACTTCCCGCCAGCCTTGAGGACCTGCCATGACGACCACTCCGAATCCCGTTTCCCTGCCGGCCGGCGAGGACCTGATCACCCTCGGAGGCGGCTGCTTCTGGTGTACCGAGGCGGTGTTCCTGCGCGTCAAGGGCGTGCTGGGCGTCGAGTCCGGCTACACCAACGGCCAGGTCGCGCAGCCCAACTATGAGCAGGTCTGCTCCGGCAACACCGGTCATGCCGAGGTGGTGCGGGTGCGTTTCGACACCCGCGTCGTCAGCCTCGAGGATCTGCTGCAGGTGTTCTTCACCATCCACGATCCGACGACGTTGAACCGCCAGGGCGCGGACGTCGGCACGCAGTACCGCTCCGGCATCTACTACACGCGGCCCGAGCAGCTGGGCGTGATCCGGCAGGTGCTGGACGAGGCGCAGCGCGCCCATGGCGGCAAGGTCGTCACCGAGGTCCAGCCCGAGCAGAACTACTGGCCCGCCGAGGCCTATCACCAGGACTACTTCGCCAATCACCCGGAGCAGGGCTACTGCGCGTTCGTCGTCGCGCCCAAGGTGGACAAGTTCGCGAAGAAGTTCAAGGAACTGCTGAAGGACGAGGCGGCCGGCTGATGGCGTCGACGGACGCCGCCGCGCTGATCGCGAGCCACGGGCTGCGCTTCCGCTACGGGGCGTCCGCCGCGGCCGACCTGCACTTTCCCGACTTCGAGTTGCCGCGCGGCGCTCACCTGCTGCTGCGCGGCGCGTCGGGCAGCGGCAAGAGCACGCTGCTCGCCTTGATGGCCGGACTGCTGACCCCGACGGCGGGACGCCTGGCGATGGACGGGGTGGAGGTCGGCGCGCTCGCGCCGGCCGCGCGGGACGCCTGGCGCGGCGCCCATCTGGGCTTCATGCCGCAGCGCCTGCACCTGAGCGCCTCGCTGAGCGTGCGCGACAACCTCGCGCTGCCTTACGTCGCCGCCGGGCTCAAGCCCGACGACGCCCGGATCACGGCGCTGCTGGCCGAGCTGGGCATCGCGCCACTGCTGGACCGACGTCCGCATGCGCTCAGCCAGGGCCAGGCGCAGCGCGTGGCATTGGCGCGAGCGTTGCTGCGGGCGCCGCGTTTCGTGCTCGCCGACGAGCCCACCGCCAACCTCGACGACGAGGCCTGTGACGCCACGCTGGCGCTGCTGCGTCGCGTGGCGACGGAACACGGCGCCAGCCTGGTGATCGCCTCGCATGACGCCCGCATCGAGGCCGTCTGGAGCGAGTGGCCGGCGCTGCAACGGTTGAGGCTCACGCGCATGGGCAGCGCGGCGATGCCGCTGCCGACGTCGTGCGCCACCCCATGAGCCGGTCCCCGCTGAACCTGCCGCGCCTGGCGTGGCGATACCTCTGGGCGCGTCCGATGCTGACGGCGCTCAACCTGATGCTGCTGAGCCTGGGCCTGGCCGCGATCGGTTTCGTCGTGCTGGTCAGCGAGCAGCTGGAGCAAGGCCTTCGGCGCGATCTCGGCGGCATCGACCTGGTGGTCGGTGCCAAGGGCAGTCCGATGCAGATCCTGCTGGCAGGCGTGTTCCACCTGGACCAGTCGACGGGGAACATCCCGCTCGCCACCGTCTCGCAGCTGAAGGCGCAGCCGCTGGTGGCGCAGGCGGTGCCGATCTCGCTGGGCGACAGCTTCCGCGGCCATCGCATCGTCGGCACGACGGCGGACTACCTGGCGCTCTACCAGCTGGAGCTCGCCCAGGGCCGGCGCTGGACCGGGCCCATGCAGGCAGTGCTGGGCGCCGAGGTGGCGCGCCAGTCCGGGCTGAAGCCGGGCGACCGGTTCCACGGCACGCACGGCCTGGCCGGTGGCGGCGAGGAACACGAGCACCCCTATGAAGTGACCGGCGTCCTGGCGCCGACGGGCGGTGTGGTCGACCGGCTGGTGCTGACGGACCTGGCCTCGGTCTGGGAGGCCCATGCGGCGCATGGGCACGCGGCGAAGTCGGCCCGCGAATCGAAGGGCAGGGGCCACGACGACCACGCCAGCGACCGCGACCACGCCAGCGACCGCGCCGAGGATCACGACCACGCCACGGACCACGAGCACGAGCACGAGCACGACCGCGAGCACACCGGTGCTCACGCGGACGCCGCACTCGAGGTCAGCATGGTGCTGGTGCGCTACCGCAGCCCGCTGGCCGCCGTGATGCTGCCGCGCTGGGTCAACGCGCAGGCGGGGCTGCAGGCCTCGGTGCCGGCGCTGGAGACCGCGCGGCTGCTGAGCATGGTGGGGGTGGGCGTGGACGTGCTGCGCGGCTTCGGGGGTGTGCTGCTGCTGGCGGCGGCGCTGTCGGTGCTGGTGGCGCTGCTGCACGCGGTGCGCGAGCGCCAGGGCGACCTCGCGATGCTCCGGATGCTCGGTGCGACGCCGGCCCGCGTCGCCGGCCTGATCGCGCTGGAGGCGCTGATGCTGGCCTCGCTCGCGACTCTGCTGGCGCTCGGACTCGCCCATGGCTTCGCGGCCGTGCTCGGCGCGGTGCTCGCGCAGCAGCAGTCGGTGCGGATCTCCGGCGCCTGGGTCTCGGCCTGGGAGGCGCTGGTGCCGGCGCTCGCGCTGGGCCTGGCGCTGATCGCGGCGGCCTGGCCAGCCTGGCGCGGTTACCGGCTCGACGTGACGGAGCTGCTGCAGACGCCGCGTTGAGCGGCGGACCGCAAGCGGCGGGCAGTTGGGGCGAGCGCTGCGGCCCCACGCGACGGGCTCGGCGCAACGCGTCGCGAATCGGCGAGGCGAGTTGAGGGGGCCGGGCGAGGCGAGGCACAATGTCGCGTTTCACGCGGCGCCGACGCCGCGTTCACGCCGACGCCCCGACGCCCGATGTCCTCACGAACCGTCATCGCCATCGCCATGCCGCGCCTTCCTGGAAGCGCGCTCGCCTGCGTGGCGATCGGCATGGCGGCGGCCACCTTCGTCGCCGCCGACCCGGTCCGGGCCCAGGCGTCCTCGCCGGGCACCGCGATCCCGATGGGCTCGGGCCCCGGCTACCACGATCCCCGCAGCCCCTTCAAGCCGCTGCAGGAGGTCGAGGGCGTCGTCAGCTGGAAGCTGCTGTCCTCGGTCACGGTCAAGGCGGACAAGAGCAAGGTCATCCCGACCTTCCCCTCCGGCGTGCTCGCGCTGGACAAGCGCACCGTGAAGATCCAGGGGTTCATGATGCCGCTCGAGCCGGGCGACAAGCAGAGCCACTTCCTGCTGTCGTCGGTGCCGACGAGCTGCTCCTTCTGCGTGCCCGCCGGCCCTGAAGGTCTGGTGGAAGTGCGCAGCAAGACGCCGGTGCGCTACACGCTGGAGGTCGTGACCGTCGAAGGCCAGCTGGCGGTCCTCAACGACGACCCCTACGGCATGTTCTACCGCGTCACGCAGGCCGTGCCCGCGGCGCGCTGAACGCGCCCACGACCGACCCCACGCTCATGCATCGCCCGACCGCGACCCTCCGGACCCGCCAGCAGCGCTGGTGGATCTGGCTGTGCGTGGCGGCGGTGCTCGGCTTCCAGGCGCTCGGCCTCGTGCACCGCAGCCTGCACGGGTCGGCCGGCCATCCCTCGCGCGTCGCCATCGCGATCGCGCAGGCGGCCGGCGAGGACACGCCCGCGCCCAGCTTCGGCCATGCGGCCGGCACGCCGGACTGCCAGTTGCTCGACCAGCTCAGCCATGCGCTGGGGCCGGTCGCCCAGGCCTTCGCCTGGACCGCGCCGTCGCCGGACCTCCCGGTCGACGTGGACGCGCCGCACGACGCGGCGCTGGCCCAGCTGTGGCGCAAGGGCGCGCGCGGTCCGCCGCGCGCCTGACACCTCCGTCGATCTTTCCCGCGTCCTTTCAGCGTCGCTTCGGCGTCGTTCCTCGACGTTCTTTGCGCCGTTTGCACCGTGCTCGTGCCGTGCTCGCGCCGTTCCGCGCTGCGCGCCACGCCCCTCGACGGGGCCGTGCGCCGCACGGCGGCGCGCCCGGCACGCGCCTCGGCGCTGGCGTTCGCGCCCGCGGGATCTCCGCCAGCATCTGATCGCGCCGCGGTGCTCGACCGCCGGCGCTCGAGAGTGTCCTCATGGCCAACAAGCCCCGTTTCCCGTTCCTCCTGTCTCCCATTTCCCTGGCGCTCGCGCTGGGCACCAGCACCGCCTGGGCCCAGCAGGCCCCCGTCGCGTCGACCGCCGATGCCGCTGCTCCCACAGGTGAGGCCGCCAATGCCGACACCGCCGCGGGTGGCGCGGCCCGCGAGCACAAACACAAGCTCGACGTTGTCGTCGTGACCGGCAACCCGCTGAGCCAGCGCGAGCTCGCCGCACCGGTGCAGGCGCTGAGCGGCGACGCGCTGACCCTCAAGCGCGGCGCGAGCCTGGGCGACACGCTGGACGGCCTGGCCGGCGTGGGCTCGACCTACTTCGGTCCCAACAGCAACCGCCCGACGATGCGGGGCCTGGATGGTGACCGCGTCCGCATGCTGAGCAATTCCGGCGCCTCGGTCGACGCCTCCAGCCTGAGCTTCGACCATGCGCTGCCGGTCGATCCGCTGGTGCTGACGCGGGTCGAGGTGCTGCGCGGCGCGGCGGCGCTGCAGTACGGCGGCAACGCGATCGGCGGCGTCGTCAACGCGATCGACAACCGCATCCCGCGCCTGGCCCAGCCGGGCCTGAACGGCGTGGCCGAGCTGCGCCTGGGCGGCGCGTCCGATGAGCGCGGCGGGGCGGTCGTGCTCGACGGCGGCAGCAACGCGTTCGCCTGGCACGTCGATGCCGCCGACCGTCGCGCCGACGACCAGCGCGTGCCGCGCTTCACCAGCGAAGACGGCAGCAGCACGCGGGTGCGCAACTCCGACGCCCACGGCCGCAGCGGCGCGGTGGGCGGCTCGCTGCTGTTCTCGCAGGGCTATGCCGGCGTGTCGGTGGAGGACTACCACAACGAGTACGGCGTGACCGTCGAGCCCGACGTGCGCATCCAGATGCAGCGCCAGCGCCTGGCCACCGCCGGCGAGTGGCGCGATCCGCTGCCGGGCCTGGCTCGCGTGACCTGGCAGTTCGCGAGCAGCCGCTACAAGCATCAGGAAGTGGAGGGCAGTGGCGAGATCGGCACCGTCTTCGAATCCGACGGCAAGGACGGCCGCGTCGAGGCCACGCATGCGGCCTTCCAGGGCGGCTGGGGCTCGGTGCAGGGCGTGCTGGGCTGGCAGTGGGACCAGAGCGACTTCTCCGCGCTCGGCGAGGAGGCGCTGGTGCCCGGCACCAAGACGCGGAGCAACGCGCTGTTCCTGATCGAGCAGTTCAAGTCCGGCCCGTGGAGCCTGCAGGCGGGCGCGCGCGCCGAGCGCGTCAGCGTGGCCTCGACCGGCGGTGATGAGGAACGCTTCGGTGATCCCGTGACGCGCCGCTTCAGCCCGAAGAGCCTGTCGCTGAGCGGCGCCTATGACCTGGGGCAGGGCTTCAGCCTGTCGAGCAACCTGAGCAGCGGCCAGCGCGCGCCGACCTTCTATGAGCTCTTCGCCAACGGCGTGCACGTGGCCTCGGGCGCGTTCGAGGTCGGCGACGTCAACCTCGGGCTGGAGCGCGCGAAGGCGGTCGACCTGGGCCTGCACTGGAAGCAGGGCGAGGCCAAATGGAGCCTGCAGGTCTACCAGACGCGTTTCTCGAACTACATCGCGCTGGACGCGAGCGGGCGCAGCGTCGAGCTGGTCGGCGAGGACGGCGGCACCGAGACCGTGCCCGAATACCTGTACCGCGGCGTGCGGGCGCGGATGCATGGCATCGAGCTCGAAGGCCGCCAGCCGCTGCCGGCGGTGGCCGGCTGGGGCCTGACGCTGGGCACGACGCTGGACCTGGTGCGCGGCACCAACCGCGATACCGGCGAGCCGCTGCCGCGCCTGGCGCCGGTGCGCGCCAGCCTGTCGATCCAGGCGGAGCGCGGCCCGTGGCTGATCCAGGCGGAATTGCGCGGCGCCAGGCGCCAGGACCGCGTGCCGGCGCTGGACACGCCCACGGCCGGCTACGGGATCCTGCGGCTGAACATCGCGCGCCACTTCGACATCGGCAATTTGGACGCGATGTGGTACCTGAAGCTGGACAACCTGGCCAACAAGCTGGCCTACAACGCCGGCAGCGTGCAGACCATCCGCGAGCTGACGCCGCTGCCGGGGCGCAGCGTGTTCGCGGGGTTGCAGGTCAAGTTCTGACCCGGGCGCCGGCCCTCACCCCCACCCTCTCCCGCAAGCGGGAGAGGGAGCTCCACCGGCGCGCTTCACACTTCCGCCCGCTTGGGGAAAAGGGTGCCATCTGTGCGCCCCGCACGCCCTCCCGCTTGTATGGAAGGAGGTCCATCGTTGCGCACTCCCTCTCCCGCTTGCGGGAGAGGGCAGGGGTGAGGGCCAGCGGCCGTGGAAGTAGAGGATCAGGGCGCCAGTCGCTCCCGGACCCAGATGCCGTCCTCGAGGCGATACACGAGCCGGTCATGCAACCGCGACTTGCGCCCCTGCCAGAACTCCCAGCGCTCGGGCACCAGCCGGTACCCGCCCCAGTGCGGCGGTCGCGCCGGATTCAACCCATGCTGAGCCGCGGCCTTCGCCGCGTTGGCGACCAGCACCGCGCGCGACGAGATCACCTGGCTCTGCGGCGACGCCCAGGCGCCCAGCCGCGAGTCCAGCGGCCGCGACGCGAAGTAGGCATCCGACTGCGCGGCATCGACCTTCTCGACCCGTCCTTCGATGCGCACCACCCGCTCCATCTCGACCCAATGGAACTGCAGCGCCGCGAACGGATGCGCCGCCAGCTCGCGACCCTTGCGGCTGTCGTAGTTGGTGTACCAGACCAGCCCGCGCTCCTCGATGTCCTTGATGAGCACGATCCGGGTGGACGGCCGGCCGTCCGGGCCCACCGTGGCCAGGGTCATCGCATTGGGTTCGGGGACGCCGGCGTCCAGCGCCTGCTGGAGCCATTCGCGGAACTGGCGCAGCGGTTCGGGCGAGGCCAGCTGCTCGTCGAGCTCGTCACGCTCGTAGCTCTTTCGAAGGTCGGAGAGTTTGTCCATCCTTTGGAGTATCGGGCGAATCCTTAAGTAAAGCTCCCACTCGTGAAACTCCGGGTGCGAGCCCCATCTTCCGGCAGGCATGCTTCCCGGCATGGAGCCGTGCCAGAGAGCGGCGGCCGGGGGGACTCGGGACCAAACCAGAAGGAAGTTTGCATGAATCAGCGACGACCCGCCGTCGTCGTGCTCGCGGCAGGGCGCGGCCAGCGCTTTCGCGGCGAGGGCCACAAGCTGGAACAGGTCTTGAACGGGGACACCGTGCTGGCGCTGACGCTGCGCCAGACGATGGCTTCCGGCCTGCCGATGCTCGTGGTGACCTCGACCGCGTTGGCGCCTCTGGTCCGACGCCATGTGGCCTCGCGCGACATGCTGGTGCTGCCCGACCAGGACCGCCTGGGACGTCCGGCGCCGCTGGGCATGGGCCATTCGATCGCGGCGGGTGTCGCCGCGACCGGGGACGCGCCGGGCTGGCTGATCCTGCCGGCCGACATGCCGATGGTGCGACCCGGCACGCTGGCCGCGGTGGCCGACGCGATCGAGCGCGATCCGATCGCCTATGCCCAGCACCGCGGGCGCCGGGGGCATCCGGTGGGCTTCAACGCCGAACTCTTCTCCGAACTCACCAGCCTGCAGGGCGATGAGGGCGCGCGCCGCCTGCTGGCGCGTTATCCGGCGCAGGCCGTGGACGTCGACGATCCGGGCGTGCTGATCGACGTCGATACCGTCGAGGACCTGCAGCGGCTCAAGGTGGATCCGTCGATGCCGCGCCCGAGCGACCTGGGCATGCGCAGCTTCGGCGGCTGAAACGGGCCAAGGCCGGCTCCGGCTGAGACCTGCCGGCTCGCGATGTCGAGCCGCGGCTCAAGCCGACGCGGCCGGTCGCTTCACAACCCGTGCGCGCGAGCCAGCGCCAGTTGGCGCTCCAGCGCGCGGTCGTGGATGCCGTGCTCCCGTAGGCAGGTCACGGCGCGCGTCAGGTAATCCAAGGTCGTGCCATAGCGCCCGCGCGCGTGGCGCAGGATGTGCAGCAATCGGTCGTCGGCGAGGTCACCCACCCAGCCCGGACTGCGCCGCGACAGCGTGAAGGCCAGCGCCTTGCGCGTGCCCAGGCCATCGGCGCAATGGCAGTCCAGCCACCGCGGCACGTAGGTGCCGACCACCATCTCCCGCAACCACAGACGATGCAGCGTGGCCTCGCTGTCCTGCGGCGCCACGCGGTAAAGCAAACCCCGGCAACTGCCACCCGACAACAACGTCATCACCAGCCCCGGCTGCTCCGCGCTGCCCCGGTTCACCAGCGAACGCAGGCGCAGCGCGCGGTGATAACCCTGCACCTTGGCCACCAGCGTCTGCGCGGGCTCGAAACCAGGGTTCCACATCAGCGAGCCATAGGCGAACATCATCAGGCCGTGCTCGCGGTCCCATTGACGCTCCGCCACTTGCAGCAGCGCTTGACTGTGGGCAGGAAGGTCTTCGAGCCGGGCTTCGGCCAAAGGGTCGTGAATCATGGGGGAATGCTGCCATAGGGGGGCACTCCCACTGCAACCGGCGGTGCGTTGGCCGCGAGGGCATGGGGCCTTGGCGGCCAGCGCCAAAACCCCACGCCCTCCCGTCCCGGCAGCAGGGCTGACTGCAACGAAGCGGTGGGCGCAGGGCAGGGCGTAGAACGGAGGCGGAGCGCGGAGCGCGGAGAGCGGAGCGCGGAAGGCGTCGTGCGGCGGGCGCGCTTCGGGAACGTGGACTGCCGCGCAGTGGGTGAGCGTTTTCGTAACTCTCTTGTACCTGGGAAAGCGCTTGCGGAGGGCCGTGGGACCCCGTCGGCGTGTAATATGGTTACCAATCTAACCCTGGCCGAGTTACATCGGCAGTCGGCATGAACAAGACGCTTCTGGACGTCACCGCGCGCATCAAGGCGCGCAGCGCCGCTTCGCGCGAGCGCTATCTGGACCTGATCGAGCGCATGGCGGGCCGCCAGCGCGGCGTGCAGCGCCTCGGTTGCGCGAACGTCGCCCATGCGGTGGCCGCGATGCCGGCCAACGACAAGCTGCGCATCGTCGCCGAGAAGGCGCCGCATCTGGGCATCGTCACGGCCTACAACGACATGCTGTCGGCCCATCAGCCCTATGAGAACTACCCCGCGATCATCCGCGACGAGGTGCATCGTCAGGGCGCGACGGCGCAGGTCGCCGGCGGCGTGCCGGCGATGTGCGACGGCGTCACGCAGGGCACGCCGGGCATGGAGCTCAGCCTGTTCTCGCGGGACACGATCGCGATGGGCACGGCGGTGGCGCTGTCCCACGATGTCTTCGATGCCGCGCTGCTGCTGGGCATCTGCGACAAGATCGTGCCGGGCCTGCTGATCGGCGCGCTGCACTTCGGCCATCTGCCCTGCGTGTTCGTGCCGGCCGGGCCGATGAGCTCCGGGCTGTCCAACAACGACAAGGCCAAGGTCCGCGAGCTCTACGCGCAGGGCAAGGTCGGCCGCGACGAGCTGCTGCAGGCCGAGTCCCAGGCCTATCACGGCGCCGGCACCTGCACCTTCTACGGCACGGCCAACAGCAACCAGATGCTGCTCGAGGCGATGGGCCTGCATGTGCCGGGCGCGGCGTTCGTGCATCCGCATGACGGGCTGCGCGAGGCGCTGACCCGCGAGGCCGTGCGCCAGGCGCTGAAGATCATTCCGCAGCGCGACTACACGCCGATCGGCCGCATGGTGGACGAGCGCAGCATCGTCAACGCGATGGCGGCGCTGCTGGCGACGGGCGGCTCGACCAACCACCTGATCCACTGGATCGCGGTGGCGCGCTCGGCGGGCATCCTGATCGACTGGAGCGATTTCTCCGAGTTGTCGTCGGTCGTGCCGCTGCTGGCGCGCGTGTATCCGAACGGCAGCGCCGACGTGAACCAGTTCCAGGCCGCGGGCGGCCCGGGCTTCGTGATCAAGGAGCTGATCGGCGCCGGGCTGATGCACGGGGACGTGCTGACCTCGGTGGCGGGGCAGGATTTGAACGCCTTCGCGCGGTTGCCGCGCCGCGCCGAAGATGGGTCGGTGAGCTGGAGCGACCTGCCGGCCCGGAGCGGCGACGAGGCGGTGGTGCGCACCGCCGCCGCGCCGTTCTCGCCGACCGGCGGGCTGAAGCTGCTGGCGGGCAATCTGGGTCGCGCGGTGATCAAGGTGTCGGCGGTGCCCGAGGATCGGCACACGGTGGAGGCGCCGGCGCGCATCTTCGACAGCCAGGAGGCGATGCAGGCCGCGTTCAAGGCCGGCGAGCTGGAGCGCGACGTCGTGGTCGTCGTGCGCTTCCAGGGGCCGCAAGCCAACGGCATGCCGGAGCTGCACAAGCTGACGCCGCCGCTGGCGGTGCTGCAGGGCAAGGGCTTCAAGGTGGCGCTGGTGACCGACGGGCGCATGAGCGGCGCGTCGGGCAAGGTGCCGGCGGCGATCCATGTGAGTCCGGAGGCGCTCTCGGGCGGACCGCTGGCCAAGCTGCGCGACGGCGACCTGGTGCGGGTGTGCGCCAACAGCGGCGAGCTGACGGCGCTGGTGCCGGCGGCGGAGTGGGATCGGCGCGAGCTGGCGCAGATCACCGCGGACGCGGTGGTGGAGAACGGCGCCGGACTGGGCCGCGAGCTGTTCGCCGGCATGCGGCGCAATGTGACGTCGGCGGAGGAAGGCGCGGTCACCTGGCTGTGAGGCCGGAGGATCGACGCCTCGCCGGATTCGGATTCGATTACGAGGAGAACCCCATGAGTTCCATCAAGGACACCCTGAGCCTGGCCGAACACGGTCCGGTGATCCCGGTCATCGTCATCGACCGCGTCGAGGACGCGGTGCCGCTGGCGCGCGCGCTGGTCGCCGGCGGCGTGAAGGTGCTGGAGGTGACGCTGCGCACGCCGGTGGCGCTGGAGGCGATCGCCGCGATCGCGCGCGAGGTGCCGCAGGCGCTGGTGGGCGCGGGCACGCTGCGGACCTCGGCGGACGCGGTGGCGGCCAAGCAGGCCGGTGCCTGCTTCGCGGTCAGCCCCGGCTTCACGCAGGACGTGGCGAGCGCCTGCGACGCGCATTTCCTGCCCCTGCTGCCGGGCGTGTCGACGGCCAGCGAGGTGATGATGGCCAGCGACGCCGGCTACAAGTTCCTGAAGCTGTTCCCTGCGACCGCGGTGGGCGGCGTCGGCCTGCTGAAGGCGCTGGCCGGCCCATTCCCCGATGTGGCGTTCTGCCCCACCGGCGGCATCACGGTGCAGACGGCGCCCGATTTCCTGGCGCTGCCGAACGTCAAGGTCTGCGGCGGTTCCTGGCTCACCCCGGCCGACGCGGTGAAGGCGGGCGACTGGGCACGCATCACCCAGCTGGCCAAGGAAGCGAGCGCGCTGCGCGCTTGAGTTGTCTGTCCCCTCTCCCCCGCGAGGGGGAGAGGGTTAGGGTGAGGGGGCATCGCACGACACCACTGTCGTACTTCGACGCCCCCTCACCCCTCCCTCTCCCCGCAAGCGGGGAGAGGGTGAAAGAAATGTCGTGGGGGCGTGAGAGTGTGAGGACCTAGATGGGCTCGGCGGTTCAGCGCGGCTGCGGATCGAAGATCAAGCAAGTCGTGCTCCCATGCGCATACAGCTTGCCGTCATGGCCGATCAGGTCCGCCTCCGCCGTCGCCATCTGGCGGCCGACATGCCGCACGCGGCCGATGGCGCGCACGACCGGCACGCGCTCGTTGAGCGCCCGCACCAGGTTGATCTTGAGCTCCAGCGTCGTATAGCCGCGGCCGGGATCCAGCGTCGTGTGCACCGCGCAGCCCAGCGCCGAATCCAGCAGCGTCGCATACCAGCCGCCGTGCACCGTGCCCATCGGGTTGTAGTGCCGGAACTTGGGCGAGCCCTGGAAGATCACCTCGCCCTTGGTCACGCGCAGCAGCGTGAAATCGAGGGTCTGCGCGATCGGCGGCGGCGGCAGCTTGCCGTCGAGCATCGCCTGCATCTGCTGCAGGCCGTTCAGGCCGGCGATCTCCGCCATCGTGGCCACGCCATGCTCGGGCCGCAGCATCGCGCGGACCGCCTTTTCTTCGTCCAGCCACTGGGCCAGCGCTTCGTCGTGCGAGGGAGTCAAAGCTGCGCTCATCGTGCATTCCTGTCGGGTGAATGAAGACCATCCGGAAACTTGTGGCTGCAATGGTTGCAGCTACAATCTTCTGCTGTCAAGCATCCCTGCGACAGCCGCAGGCTTCCACGTGAGGGGACCCATGAACCCGTCCGTCACCGCCACGAAGACGTCCGCCACGGCGAGCACCGCCCAGGCGGAGCCCATCTCGCCCAAGGGCTGTACCAATTTCAAGCTTCGCCAGGTGACGCGGCTGGTCTCCAACCACTGCGAGGCCCATTTCGCCGAGACCGGCCTGAAGACCACGCAGTACGCGCTGCTGTCGCACATCGTGGTGCTCGGTCCGATCCAGCCGAGCGAACTCGCGCGCCGCATGGACCTGGATCTGTCGACGCTGTCGCGCAACATCCAGCCCCTGCTCGCGATGGGACTGGTGGAGACCCTGCCCGGGCCTGACGCGCGCAGCCGCCAACTGCAGGCGACCGAGGAGGGCCACGCGCGCCGCAAACAGATGAAGGCGACCTGGAAACGCGCGCAGCTCTCGCTCAACGAGCGCCTGGGCGACGAGCGCGTGCAGCGTCTGCATGCGCTGCTCGACGAATGTGCGGCGCTGATGCGGGGCGAAGTCGATCCGGACGAACTCGATGGGGACTCGCCATGAGCGCCTGAACGCTCCGAGCGCTCCAAACCCGAGCAACGCCCAGAGCGCCCCGAGCGCCCTGAACGCTCGCGCGGCTCAGCGTCCCATCTGGAACAGATCGAGCGCCGCCGCCACCTCGCCGGCCTGGCCGCGCAGCCGATCCGAGGACCGCGCCAGGTCCTCGACCATCGCCACGTTCTGCTGTGTGATCTGCTCGAGCTGACGCACGGCGTCGGTCACCTGCGAGATGTCGTCGAGCTGCGCCTGCGCGCTGCGCTCGATGTCCTCGATGACGCCGCCGAAGCGCTCCACCGCCGAGAGCGTGTCCGCCATGCTGCGGCGCGCCTCGCCGGTCTGGCGCGTGCCCGCCTCGACCTTCTCGCCGGAGGCGGCGATCAGCTGCTTGATCTCTCGCGCCGCCACCGTGCTGCGCTGCGCCAGCGCGCGAACCTCCGACGCCACCACCGCGAAGCCCTTGCCATGCTCGCCGGCCCGCGCGGCCTCGACCGCCGCGTTCAACGCCAGGATGTTGGTCTGGAAGGCGATGCCCTCGATCAACTGCGTGATCTCGCCGATGCGGGCCGAGGCCTCGGCGATCGCGGTCATCGTGTCGTTGACCGAGCGCACGTTGCCGTCGCTGCGCCGCGCCGCCTGGCCGAGCTCCGCGGCGACCTCGCGCGCCCGGTGGGCCGCGTCGCGGTTGCCGCGCACCTCGTCGGTGATCTGGCGCATGCTCGCGGCGGTCTGCTCCAGGCTGGACGCCTGGGCTTCGGTGCGCCGGGCGAGGTCATGGTTGCCTTGCGCGATCGCGTCCGACACCGCCCGCATCTCGCCGAGTTCATGCTGCGTGTCCGACACCAGCGCGCGCAGGTTCACCCGCAGTTGCGTCAGCGCGCGATCCAGCAGTCCCGGCGGCGCGGCCGCCTCGGTGGCATGAGGGCGTGGTGCGCCCAGGTCGCCGGCCGCGAGGCGCTCCGCCACCCGCAGGCTTGCGCGCAGGGCGGCGCGTCGCTGGCCCACGCGCAGCGCCGAGACGACCCCGACCGCGAGCCGCCGCCAGAGCGGCGCGCGAAGACGGCCGTGGTGCAGCGCGAGTTCGCTCCGACCCGACCGACCCGGCTGGCCTTCGGCGTTCATCCGCGCATACAGCGTCTCGGCCGCGCGCACCTGTTCGCGCGTGGGCTGGCTGCGCACCGACAGGTAGCCCGCCGGCTGGCCGTCGCGCAGCAGCGGCGTCACGTTGGCCATCACCCAGTAATGGTCGCCATCCTTGCGGCGGTTCTTCACCAGGCCCGACCAGGGCCGTCCGGCTTGCACCGTCGCCCAGAGGTCGCGGAAGGCCTCGGCCGGCATGTCGGGATGGCGGATCAGGTTGTGCGGCCGGCCGATCAGCTCCTCGCGGCTGAAGCCGCTGACCGCGACGAACACGTCGTTGCAGTGCAGGATCCGGCCCTTCAGGTCGGTGGTGGACACCAGCGCGCGGCCCTCGGGGAACGGGAATTCCCGTTGCGTGACCGGCAGATTCGTTCTCATCGATGCGTTCCCTGTACGGTAAGTCTTGACTTGGATCAAGACACAGCATCGATGAGTTGGTCAGGGCGTCACTTGAGCAAGATCAAGCCATTGCGGGTTGACCCTGGAGAGGGTTGGCGCGCCGTGAAGGAGTGCCGGCGCGCCGGCCGTCAGTCGAGCGTGACGATCACCGGTGCGTGGTCGCTGGGCTTGGGCAGCTTGCGCATCTGACGGTCGATCGTGCAGGCGGTGACGCGGGGCTTGAGCGCCTCGCTGACGAGGATGTGGTCGATGCGCAGGCCCTTGTTCTTCTGGAAGCCGAGCATGCGGTAATCCCACCAGCTGTAGCTCTTGGGCGGCTGCTCGAACAGCCGGTAGGCGTCGGTGAGGCCCAGGTCGAGCAAGGCCTGGAAGTGCGCGCGCTCCTGCGGCGAGGTGTGCGTCTGGCCGACGAAGGCGGCGGGGTCGTAGCAGTCGCGGTCTTCCGGCGCGATGTTGAAGTCGCCCATCAGCACGAGTTGCTTGTGCTGCTGGAGTTCACTGGCGAGCCAGGCGCGCAGGCCGTCCAGCCAGGCCATCTTGTAGACGAACTTGTCGCTGTCCAGCGCCTGCCCGTTGGGGAAGTAGGCGCCGATCACGCGCACGTCGCCGACGGTGCCGGCGATCAGCCGCGCCTGTTCGTCGGCATAGCCGGTGATGTTCTTGACGACGTCCCGGGCGGGCTCGCGGGACAGCAGCGCCACGCCGTTGTAGGTCTTCTGCCCGAACCACTGGACCTGGTAGCCGGCCTCGCCGATCTCCAGGGTCGGGAACTTGTCGTCGGTGAGCTTGGTCTCCTGCAGCACGAGCGCATCGACCGGATTGGCGGCCAGCCAGTCGAGCAGCTGCGGCAGGCGCACGGCCAGGGAGTTGACGTTCCAGGTGGCGAATTTCATGGTGCTCGTAGGTGATGAGGCAGGCAACGCCGCATCGTACCCAGTCCTTCGGCGCCGACGCGCCATCGCCCTGCAGACGCCAACTGGAGAGGCTCAGGTGGGCCCGGTGGGTGCCGGCGGGTGCCGCCTGCCCAGGCGCCGGGCCGATTCGATCAGCGCCGGGGTCATGACCGCCCAACCCGCGCCCAGCACGGCCAGTGCGACCGCCGGGTCAGGAAAGCTGCCGGCACCCAGGCGCACGGCGGCCAGATAGGACAGCGGTCCCCCGATGGCGCCGAGTACCGCCGCCAGCAGCGGCCGCCCGTGCAGCCACGCGAGCGGCCCGCGGAGCAAGGTCGCGAACAGCGCCCAGAGCGCCAGGATCCAGATCGGCGCCAACTGGGGCAGCGGGCCGGGCGATGCGTACTGCACCCAGCCTTGCCGGACCATCGCGCTGTCCCACGCGAGGCCCATCAGCATGGCCAGTACCATCAGCGCCAGATCCGCGGCGCGGGCGGGACTCACGGCCAGGTGCAGCAGCACGACCGCGGCCACCGCCATCACGCCCGCCGCGACCTGACCATGCGCCGCGCCGAGCACGCACGCGAACCAGGCGGCCTGGAACAGGCAGAACTGGACGAGGCCGATCATCAGCCGCCTCCTCGATGCACTGCCTGCCTGCATGGCGGCGCCCCTTCCATCGCGGCGCGCCGCGCGCTGCCGCATCACAGCGGGTTGGGGATCAGCACCTTGTCGACGACGTGAATCACGCCGTTGCTGGCCCGCACGTCGACCGCGACGATCCTGGCCGGCGTCGCGCTGGAGTCGGTGATGGTGGGCGGCGTGCCGGCGTTGATCACGAGGGACTGGCCCAGCACCGTGGTGACCGGCGTGCCGAAGGGAATGTTGGCCGACAGCACCTCGCTGCCCAGCACGTGATAGGTCAGCACGTTGGTGAGCTGCTGCGTGCTCAGTCCGTTCACCGTCGAGGCGATGGCCGCGAAGGCGTCATGGGTCGGCGCGAAGACGGTGAAGGGGCCGGCGCCGCTGAGCGTCCCCTGCAGGTTCGCCTTGACCACCGCGGCGACGAGCGTGTCGAAGGTCGGGTTCACCTGCGCCATCTGGACGATGTTCAGCAGCCCCGGAGGCACGAGCACCTTGTCGACCGCATGGATGACGCCGTTGCTGGCCATCACGTCGGCAGTCGTCACACGGGCGGTGGTGAGGGCCGCATCCTGGATGGTGACGCCGCCGGTGAAGCTCAGGCTGAGCGTCGTGGCGTTGCCGTTGAACTTGTACAGCGTCGCCTGCGTGGCGCCGCCCGCGGCCAGGTCCGCGGCGGCCTTGCGCGTCCCCAGCACGTGGTACTGGAGGATGCTGGCCAGCGTCGATGCGGGCAGGGCGGTGACCATCGCATCGGCGCTGGCGAAGCCCAGCTGCGTCGCCAGTGTCGTGAACGCCTCGTTGGTCGGCGCGAAGACCGTCAGGGACACCGAGCCGTCCGCGAGCGTCGACGCCAGCCCCGCTTTCGTGGCGGCCGCCGTGAGCGCGGTGAAGCCGCCGTTCTGGGCGGCCTGGGCGAGGGTCGGCATCGGCGCGGGATCGTCGTCGTCGCCGCCGCAGGCGGTGAGCATCGTCGACACCGTCGCGGCCGCGAGCAGCCATTTGAAGAGACGCAGCATGGGGATCTCCTGGGTTGACCTTGTGGCGGACCTGGTCGGCGCGACCGGCCCGGGGACGCGACCGTCTTACGGCGACCGCGCCGTCATGGATCAACGATGAGGCGGACCGTTACGCTGGGTGCGTCGCCCCACATTGCCGATGGACAGGGCGATCCGGCCCGATCCGACCCGATGGCTCAGGGGGCGAGGCGCTCGCGCAGCAGCGAGCGCACGGCGCCCTTCATGGCGATGACGGCTTGGCAGGCATGGCGGCGGCGTGGTGTCTGGGCGCCTTCAGGTACCCCCCCACGGGAAGCGTCCCTTCGTTGTTCCGCGTCGATATACGGCGATCGCGACGCCTTGGATCAACGCCACGCGCGGCCGCTTACCGCAGGCGCTCCACGACGCTGCGCCGATCCGGCCATTCCTGGTGCGAGGCGGCGCGGTGGTTCTCCACCTCGGTGAAGGTCTTGCGCCGCTGCTCGTCGGTCTTGCGCATCGCGCGCGCGATCGAGTCGCGCGTCGTGTCGATCAGCGTGGTGACGGTCTTGCTGTCCTCGACGGTGGTGGCGTCGTAGTTGCCGCCGGCGCGGTCCAGCGTGTAGGTGCGCGACTTCTGGAAGCTGGCGCTCAGCGTCTCGGTCTGTGTCTGCGTGATCGAGCGGCCGCCGGTCGCCGCGTTGGGCCGCTCGCTGGTCGTCTGGCCGATCCGGTACTCGGCATGGCCGGCCTCCTGGACGCTGCCGATGCGGCTGGTCCGCTGCGAATCGGCGCTGAAGCTGGCCTGGAAGTCCGCCAGGCCGCTCCGCAGCGCCTGCGTCTGCGCGCGCAGCCCGTCGCTCATCGGTGCCATCGCGCCGGGGTCGAGGGCGTCCACGGCGCCGCCAATCACGGCGGTCGTGGTCTTGGCGGCAGTGCCGGCGCCGCCTGCATTCCCGGCACTCGCCGCGTGGCGGACCGCCAGCAACGAGGCCGCGCCCTGCGGACCCTCACGCCGCTCGCCGGCATCGGGACGCCGGCCGTCATCGGCGCGTCGCGTCTCGTCTGGATCCGCGGGCGGAGCCTGCAACTGCCGGAAGGCGTCCTTGAAGGATTTCGTCATCGCCGCGTCCGCGTGGCTGCGTTCGGCCGCGACATCGACCTGCTGGAGCAACTGGTCGATGGCCGACCAGCGCCTACCGCTCGCCGGCGTGCCGGCGGACGTGCGGGACGTGGCGGCGGCATCCACCTCGAGCGCCATCTCGCCGCTGGTGGTGCGCAGCGCCAGCGATTTCTTCTCGGCGCCCAGTTGCAGCGAGAACGAACGCAACTGGCCGGGCCGGTCGGCCGAGGCGTCGGGATGGTCGATGCGCAGGGCCAGGCCGGTCAGCACGCCGTTGGCGTCGAAGCCCGTCAGGCCGGACAGGTCCAGCGCCGGCACGCCGTCGCCCAGGCCCTCCAGGGCGCGGTCCAGGCCGTCGGACAGCATGGCGAGCGCGTCACGCTCGGCGCCGCTCAGCGGCCCGGAGCTCGAGACCTCGACCTGCAGGCCGCGCGTGCCGCCCGATTCGCCGCTGTTCACGCCGATCTTGAGTTCGACGCTCTGTCCGGAACGGGTCTGCACCTTCAGGCTCACCGTCGTGGCGTTGGTCGCGACGCCGGAGAGCGCCTGCTGCTGCAGGGCGGCGGCCGCGGCGGCGGGGTCGGCGCTTCCGGCGCCTTCTGCGTTTGCGGCGCTCGCGGCCGGATCGGTCGCGCCGGCGTCCGGGAGCGCCGGCACGACGTCCGCCAGCGTCTGGCGGTAGCGCTCGCCGGTGTCGGCCAACTGCTTGAGCAGCGCGCCGCCGAGTCCGCGCCAGCGGTCGGACAGCGTGCGGGCTTCCTTGCCGCTGTTGCGCGACATCAGCTCGCTCAGGCCGTCGTCACCGGCCTTGGCCCAGACGCGCCGCGGTCCGGCGCCGGGCGCCGAGGGCCGCGCATACACGGCGGCATCGGTGGTCGCGGCGTCCAGCGTCACGCGCGTGCCCGTGGTTGAAGCCGCCGGGGAGGCCGCGTCGGCGGCGCGCGAGGACACGCCCGCGGGGCGGAACGAGGCGGCCGCGCGGCTGGCGGCGAGCCGGTCCAGCAGGCCGGGGCCCGCCGAGGCGATGAAGTTCATGCGAAGCGCCTCCCTGGCGGCGGTGTCCCGTCGCTCTGGTGGCGGCGACGGTGATCCCTTCGCTATCGGCCGCCCGCGGCAGAACTTGAGGGGCCGGGCGGCGCGTCGTCGTGCCGGGCCGCGGCGCTCAGACGTGCAGCCAGGCCGCGATGCCCAGGCCGATGCCGATCGCGCCGGCGCCCAGCGTCGCGTACTCCATCCAGCGCCGCTTGGTCAGCAGCGCGATCGCGGCCAGCGCGATGCCCACCTGCAGCGCGGTCGTTGCCTGCGCCCAGCGGTGATGGAGGTGCAACTGGTCGTCGCTGCGGCGGTCCCATTCGGTGGACTCGGCCTCGAGCTTCTCGGCCTGCGCCTTGATCTCGTTCTTCTCGGTCTCGTAGCGGGCGATCTTCTCGCGGTACTTGGCTTTCTGCTCTTCGCTGGCGGTCAGGTCCAACGCGAACTCGGCCAGGTTCTGCTTGCTGCTCTTGGCCTGGAAGTAGTTCCAGCGGTTGGCGGCCTCGGTCTTGGTGATCGCGGCGTTGTTCTTGAAGAGCCCCGCATTGGCCTGCGTGGCGCCGCCCATGTAGGAGAAGAAGGCGCCCAGCGTCGCCAGCACCGCGGTGATCACGGCCAGCTGGCCGGCCAGGCCCTTGGGTTCATGGTGCGCGGCGTGTTCGAGCTCGTGGTCGTGCGGGCCGTGGACGTGGAAGTGATTGCCGGACATGGGAGTGGGGGGCGTGAAGTCGGAAGAGGGAAAGGGGGCGGGAAGGCGGTCGGGCCTCGGTCGCGACCGGCCTGCGGTCGAGGGCCGGGGCGCTCGCTCAGCGGCGGCGCTCGTAGCGGACGAAGTCGTAGTCCCAGTCGTGGCCGCGGTCGGCGGGGCTGTGATGGCGCTCGCGCGAGACCGGCGCGAAGACCTGCGGGTCGACGGCGGGGAAGAAGGCGTCGGCGTCGAAGCGGGCGTCGATCTCGGTCAGCTCCAGCGCGTCGGCGCGCGGCAGGCTGAGCGCATAGACCTGCGCGCCGCCCATGACGAAGACGGCCTCGTCGGCGCCGCAGGCATCGAGCGCCGCGTCCAGCGTGGCGAAGACCTCGGCGCCCTCGAGCCGCAGTCCCGGCTGGCGCGACAGCACCAGGTTGCGCCGCTGCACCAGCGGGCGGAACCTGGCGGGGATGGAGTCCCAGGTCTTGCGGCCCATGATCACCGTGTGGCCCAGCGTCAGCGCCTTGAAGCGCGCCATGTCCTCGGGCAGGCGGACCAGCAGGCCGTTGTCGCGGCCGATGCCGCGCGCGCGATCGAGCGCGGCGATGAGGGTGAGATGGGGCATGGGGAACGGCGGCGAAGCGGGGCGGAAACGTCGGGGAGGCGGCCCGCGTCGCGAAGGCGAGGCGGGCCGGGATCGCGAGTTTACGGGCGGCGAGGTGCCTTGGGCGCAGAGCCCGGCTCCGCCTTTCACCACTTGTCGCCGCCCGTCGCACGTCGCCCGTCGCCGCCCGGACGCTCAGCGCTCAGCGCTCGACGTTCAGCGCAGCCGGCGGAAGGCGGCGCGCAGTTCCCGGGCGAAGAGCTCGGGCTGTTCCCAGGCCGCGAAGTGGCCGCCCTTGTCCACTTCGTTGAAGTAGGCCAGCGACGGATAGGCGCGCTCGGTCCACGAGCGCGGCGCGCGGTAGATCTCGCCCGGGAAGACGGTGACGGCGACCGGGATCGTGATCTCCGTGGTGCGCTGGTGCGCGGCGCTGAAATTGTTGTTGTTGTTCTCCCAGTAGAAGCGCGAGGCCGAGGCGCCGGTGTTGGTCAACCAGTAGAGGCTGACGTCGTCCAGGATCTCGTCCTTGGTCAGGACGCGCTCGGGCTCGCCGCCGCTGTCGGTCCACTCGATGATCTTCTCGACCATGAAGCCGGCCAGCGCCGCCGGCGAGTCGCACAGCGCATAACCGATGGTCTGCGGCCGGGTGACCATCAGCGCGCCGTAGGCGGCGTTGCGGCCGAAGAAGCGGCTCAGCGTCAGGTAGGCGGTGCGCTCGGCGTCGGAGAGCCCCGGCGGCGGCGGATCGCCGGCGTTGATGGGCTTGACCAGTTCGGGCGGCACCGTGGGCGGCATGTTGACGTGGATGCCGAGCAGGCCGTCGAGCTTGAGCCGCGCCATCGCATCGGAGATCACCGAGCCGTGGTCGCCGCCCTGTGAGACGTAGCGGGTGTAGCCCAGGCGCTTCATCAGCACGTCCCAGGCGCGGCCGACGCGCTCCGGGCCCCAGCCCAGTTCGCGCGGCTTGCCGGAGAAGCCGTAGCCGGGGATGGACGGGATGACGAGGTGGAAGGCGTCCTCGGCCCGGCCGCCGTGCGCGGTCGGGTCGGTCAGCGGGCCGATGGTCTTGAGCATCTCCAGGATCGAGCCCGGCCAGCCATGGGTGATGACCAGCGGCAGCGCGTTGGCGTGCTTGGAGCGGATGTGGAGGAAATGGATGTCCAGGCCGTCGATCTGCGTGATGAACTGGGGCAGGGCATTGAGGCGGCGCTCCACCTGGCGCCAGTCGTAGCTGCGGCTCCAGTAGTCGCACAGCGCGCGCAGCCGCGCGAGCTGGATGCCCTGCGAGCCATCGGGCACCAGCTCCGGGTCGGGCCAGCGGGTGTCGGCGACGCGGCGGCGCAGGTCGGCCAGCGCGGCATCGGGGATGTCGATGCGGAAGCGCCGGACGGAGAAGTCGCCGATCGGGACGGCGGTGGTGAGGGCGGTGGTGTCGCCGCCGGAGAAGGTGACGGCGCCGGTCGGGGCGGCACCGGCGGCGCGCGCGGCACCGGCCGCGGACAGCAGGCCCAGGCCGGTCGCGCCGGCGGCAGCGGACGTGGCGAGGAAGCGCCGCCGGCCCGCCGCGTCGCGGGCGGCGGTCGCGGACGCGTCCGGCGTCGGGGTCGACTGGGTCGACGCGCCCGGCAGGGCCGGGGTGGAGGCCGCGTCGGTGACGGCGGGAGGAAGGGATTTCTTGAACATCAGGTCTCCGCATGAGGCTGTGAATGCGGAGGCGATCACATCAAACGCTGCGGCGCGCGCCCATCCGACCCTCGTCTGCAAGACCTGTACGAAGGTAGGTCTTGCGGCTTCGCGGCATGGGGCCGGTGGAGGCGGTGAAGGCGGTGAAGGCGGGCGCGCTCCGGTCCGTCACGAAGCCGTCACCCGCGCCGCGAATGATGGCCGGTCCCCAGCTCCGCCCCTTGCCGCACCATGAGCCCAGCCTCCGATCACGACGCGCTTGTCGAGCGCATCCGCCGCGACCTGCAGGACGGCTACGACGAGGAACTGGAACTCGAGATCGAGGACCGCCACGTGGACGAGGCGCTGCGCGCGCTCGACGAGGGCGACGGCGACAGCGCGCATAGCGAGCGCATCGCCTACTTTCGGCAGCTGTTCCGGCTGCAGCGCGAGCTGGTGAAGCTGCAGGACTGGGTGCAGCACACCCGCCAGAAGGTCGTGATCCTTTTCGAAGGCCGCGACGCGGCGGGCAAGGGCGGCGCGATCAAGCGCATCACCCAGCGCCTGAATCCGCGCGTGTGCCGCGTCGTCGCGCTGCCGGCGCCCAATGACCGCGAGCGCACGCAGTGGTACTTCCAGCGCTACGTGCCGCACCTGCCGGCGGCGGGGGAGATCGTGCTGTTCGACCGCAGCTGGTACAACCGCGCCGGCGTGGAGCGGGTGATGGGTTTCTGCTCGGAGGCCGACGTCGAGGAGTTCTTTCGCTCGGTGCCCGAGTTCGAGCGCATGCTGGTGCGCTCCGGCATCACGCTGATCAAGTACTGGTTCTCCATCAGCGACGAGGAGCAGCACCTGCGCTTCCTGGGCCGCATCCACGATCCGCTCAAGCAGTGGAAGCTCTCGCCGATGGACCTGGAGTCGCGCCGGCGCTGGGAGGACTACACCCGCGCCAAGGAGGTGATGCTGGAACGCACCCACATCCCCGAGGCACCCTGGTGGGTGGTGGCCGCGGACGACAAGAAACGCGCGCGGCTCAACTGCATCCAGCACCTGCTGGACCACTTCCCGTACCACGAGGTGGAGCGCGCCGAGGTCCGCCTGCCCGAGCGCGAACGGCATGACGACTACGCGCGCCAGCCGGTGCCGCCGCAGATGTTCGTGCCCGAGCGCTATTGAGCGACGGCCCGCCGCAAGGCGGCGCGCGCCAGCAGGCGCGTCGAATCGAGCGTGGGCAGCGACGCGTTGGCGTCGTCGATGATCAGCGGGATCTCGGTGCAGCCCAGCACGACGGCGTCGCAGCCGCGCTCGCGCAGCGCATCGATCGCGCGCTGGAAGCGCTCGACGGTGCCCGGCTGCACGCGGCCCGGGACCAGCTCGTCCATGATCCGCGCGCCGAGTTCGTCGCGCCACGCGTCGCTGGGCCGGATCGCCTCGATGCCGGCGGCGGCCAGCGCTTCGGGATAGACCTCGCTGCGCACCAGCCACTGCGTGCCCAGCACGCCCACGCGGCGGAAACCGCGCTGGCGCGCCTCGTCCGCGACGACGCGCGCGATGTGCAGCCAGGGCAGCGGCGAGCGCGGCTCGACCAGGTCGAAGGCCTGGTGGATGGTGTTGTCCGGGCAGATGAGCAGCTGCGCGCCGGCGGCCTGCAGACGATGCGCGGAGTCGAGCATCAGCGCCGCGACCGCCTCGCGGTCACCGCGATCCAGCGCCTCGACATAGCGGTGCAGCGAGGGCGTGTGCAGGCTGAGCTCGGGGTGCGCGTGCGGGCCGAGCAGCTCCGCGCCTTCGGCGCAGATCGTGCGGTAACAGAGGGCGGCGCCTTCGGCGGAACAGCCGACGATGCCGATGTGCAGCGGGCCCGCGGCGGGCAATGGGGCGGAAGCGGTCATGCGCGGATGCTAACGGGCGGCCTGCTCGCGCAGGGCGCTGACTGCGGCGCTAGTCCCGCTCCGCGCGCTTGACTCAGCACCGATCTCGCCCCGCCTTCAGCTCAGGCGTTGGTTCGAGCGGTTCTCGTCGACCAGGCGGCGATAGACGCGGAAGTGCGCCGCCGACGCGCGTGGCTCGCCGAGCCGCTCGCACAGCGCGCCGAGGCGGTAATGCGATTCGGCCAGCGCCGGGTTGAGGTCCAGGGCCTGCTCGAACGAGGCGATCGCTTGCGGCAGGCGGCCCGCGCTCTCGAGCACGCACCCGGCGAAGTGGTACAGCGCGGCGATGTCGCCACACCAGCCGACCGCCTGGTCGATGAGCTCGAGCGCCTCGTCATGGCGGCCCTGGCGGCTCAGCAGCGTGGTCAGCCGGGCGAAGGACTCGACGTGGCAGGGATCCTGCGCGATGGCCTGGCGGCAGGCCGATTCGAGGGTGGCTTCGTCGGTGTTGTCGGTCAGCACGGCCAGCTCGGCAATCGCGTCCAGCGCCGCGTCGCTGAGGCGCCGCGCGGAGCATTGCCGCTCGACCTCGTCGGCGCGAGGTGCGGCTTGAGACGCCGGGGTGGCGCGATCAAGCGAGGGGTCGAGCGGGCGCTCGAAGGGGCGGCTGAGCAGACGGTCGGCGGCGGTGATCGGCGGGTTGGTGGTCATGGCATCCCTCTGAAACGTTGCCGTGAACGGTACCCAGGCTTCGCACGCGTCTCTGCCGGAGAGGAGTGCGCGCGCGTGTAGGACAAGCGGAAGTTCCGAGCGCGCCGGGCTCAGCGCGGTCCGCGCGCTTCCCGGGGCATTGGCAGCGCGACCCGCACCAGCAGCCCGCCGCCCCGCGCGTCGTGCAGGGCGATGCGCCCGCCCAGGCCCTCCACCACCGCGCGGGCGATCGACAGTCCCAGGCCGCTGCCGGGCTCGCGCTGCGCGGGGTCCCGGAAGAAGCGGTCGAACACCCGCATCCGCAACGCGGCCGGGATGCCCGGACCCTCGTCGGCCACGGTGAGGAGCGCCTCGCCGGCCGCCTGCCGGAGCCCGACGCGCACCGTGCCGCCCGCCGGTCCGTACTTGACGGCGTTCTCGACCAGGTTGTCGACCAGCGACTCCAGCGCGCCGCGCTGGCCCTCGACGCACAGGTCGGGCGCCGCGGTCAGCTCCAGCTCGACCGAGCGCGCCGACGCCAGCGGCGACAGGGCCGCCAGCCGGTCCTGCAGCAGGCGGTCGAGGCGGATGCGCTCGCGCCGCTCCGCGCCGGGCGCCTCGCTGCGCATCAACCGGAGCAACTGGTTGACCATGCGCGACGCGCGATGGCCGCTGCTCAGCACGCCGGCCATCAGCTGGCGCTCCCGCTCGTCGCGCGCATCGGCGCGCAGCGCCTCGACGTTGACCAGCATCGCCGCCAGGGGCGTGCGCAGCTCGTGCGCCGCGTCGGCCACGAAGACGCGCTCGCGCTCGCTGCTGTCGGACACGCGTCGCATCCAGCCGTTGATCGCCTCCACCATCACCGCCAGTTCGCGATGGCCCTCGCGATAGGCGAGCGGGGTCAGGTCCTGCGGGCCGCGCCGGGCCATCTCGCGCGCCACCGCGCTCCAGGGACGCATCGCCAGCCGGATCGACAGCCAGGCCGGCACCACGAGGATGGGCAGGCTGATCAGCAAGGGCAGCAGGTAGAAGCCCTTGGAGTAGATCGTGATGAAGACGTTCCACCCCTGGTTGCGCGCGAACATGGTCGTGCGCGTCCCCGAGGGCGCCTGCATGGTCTTGGCGACGTAGGCGACGTCGCCCAGGCGCAGCGGGAACTGGCGGTCCAGCGGCCCTTCGGGGACGAAGTCGGGCGCCTTCGGACTGCGGTACACGATGCGCCCGTGCTGCTGGACGACGAAGCCCGGCAGCGGGTCGTTGATCGCGTCGTAGTCCTCGACGATCGCCTCGTGGGCGCGGTCGAGCACGCGCTGGCGGCGGTCGGGATCGTCGGCCAGCTCGTCGGCGATCGCATTGATGGTCTCGTAGAGCTTGCGGGTGTCGAGCAGCGGCCGGGCGCCCTGGCTCAGCAGGTAGCCCGCGCCCGCCGACCACAGCAGCGTCAGCAGCAGCATCTGCGCGATCAGCAGCCGCCGCACCAGGCTGGGTTGGGTGAGGGCGCGCGTGAAGTCGCGCACGCGTGAGGCCCCGATGAGCTGCATCTTCATGCCGGCCATTGGACCAGCACCGCGGCCCGGCACGCGCCGCGCCGCGCGGCGCTTCATGCTTTCTTCATGCGTGGAAAAGGTCGGCTTCATGGACCGCTTTGACACTGCCGACGCGTTCCAGGCCCCGTCTGGCGCAGTTCAGGGAGCAACGAAGTGACTGCCGTATCCGACCTCCACCCGCCGGCGCGCGGGCCTCATGCCCGACCGCGGCGCAAGCTGCGCGCGCCGCCGGCCTGCGTGATCGTCTGCGCGCTGAGCGCGTGCGCCGCGAGCGTCGAGCCGCTGCTGGCGGCGCATGGACGCGGCGACTTCG
Organism: Mitsuaria sp. BK041; assembly: GCF_014193085.1. Classification (NCBI taxonomy): domain Bacteria; kingdom Pseudomonadati; phylum Pseudomonadota; class Betaproteobacteria; order Burkholderiales; family Sphaerotilaceae; genus Roseateles; species Mitsuaria sp. BK041. The sequence continues at coordinate 2,038,423 of NZ_JACHYT010000001.1, forward strand.
TCGTCACCTGCGACGGGCCGGAAGGCTGGGCCGCCTGCGAGCGCACGGCGGCTGAATGGTGCAACGGCCCTTACCGCGTCACCGATCGCCGCGAGCACGGCATGCGCCTGTCCGGCGAATGCCGCCCCTTTCAGCGCTACGAGTGAGCGTTTCCCATGGCCGCCGGTCCTCGAGCGCTCGAGCGCTCGAGCGGCGGTCCTCTTTCCCATGATCGACATGACCACAACCATGAAGTTTTCCCCCCTCGCCACCGCCGTCCTGCTGCTGCCGCTGTGCGTTGCGGCCCAGGCGCAGACCGCGCCCGCATCCACGCCGACGTCCACCATCGTCGTCCAGGGCGGCGTGGCCGTCGCCACGCGCTATGCCGGTTCGGACGAGCATCTCGTCGCGCCGTTGCTGGGGGTGGAGTACGCGCATGCCAGCGGCTTCTTCCTGAGCACGCAGCGTGGCCTGGGTTATGCGGGATCGACCGGCGGCCTGAGCTACAGCGCGGCGCTGGGCTACCGCGGCAAGCGCGAAGAGAAGGAGACCAAGGGACTGGGCGGCAACAGCGGCAGCAAGTACCTGCGCGGCATGGGCGAGGTGAAGGGCAGCGCCACGGCGCACCTGACGCTGGGCTATGCGGTGACTGATTGGCTCGAACTGCAGATCGCCACCGAGCAGCCGATCACGGCGCGGACCAACGGCGCGCTCTACAGCCTCGGCGCGGCGGCCACGGTGCTGTCGGGCGGCAGGAACACGGTGGTGCTGTCGGTGTCGGCCAACGCGGCGGACAAGAAGTACATGCAGACCTATCACGGCGTGACCGCCGCGCAGTCGGCGCGCTCGGGTTATGCGGTGTTCATGCCCAAGGCCGGCGCCCACATGGCCGAAGGCGGCTTGAGCTGGCAGCACAAGCTCTCATCGGACTGGCGCATCACCGGCATGGTCGGCGCGCAGCGCCTGCTCGGCGACGCGCGCAAGAGCCCCCTGACGCGCCGCGCGACCTCGCCGGTGGGGGCGGTGTATGTGAGCTACTCGTATTGATGAGCAATGGCCCGGCGATCGCCGGGCGCCCGCTTGCCATGCGAATCGGTTGTCGATCCGCATGGCGCCCATTCCCCACGCCTTGAGTTCGCGCTTGATCGCGAGTTCGCCGACCGCATCAGGTCGACCGGGAGCGCGCCCTGGGTGTCACACCGCCACCGGCGCCTTGATCGCCGCGTGGTGCTGGTAGTCGCGCAGCTCGAAGTCGTCGAACTCGTAATCGAAGATCGAGGCCGGCTGGCGCTTGATGTGCATCGTCGGGTAGGGGAAGGGCGCGCGCTCCAGCTGCGTCCGCACCTGCTCGAAGTGATTCGCGTAGATGTGGCAGTCGCCGCCGGTCCAGATGAAGTCACCCAGGCCCAGCCCGCATTGCTGCGCCAGCATCTGCGTCAGCAGCGCGTAGCTGGCGATGTTGAAGGGCACCCCCAGGAAGATGTCGGCGCTGCGCTGGTACAGCTGGCAGGACAGCCTGCCGTCGGCCACGTAGAACTGGAAGAAGGCGTGGCACGGCATCAGCGCCATCTGGTCCAGCTCCGCCACGTTCCAGGCCGAGACGATGATCCGGCGCGAATCCGGGTTGGTCTTGAGCTGCTTCACCACCTCGGCGATCTGGTCCACATGGCCGCCGCCCGCCTTGGGCCAGCTGCGCCACTGCACGCCGTAGACCGGCCCGAGGTCCCCGTCCTCGCGCGCCCACTCGTCCCAGATCGTGCAGCCGCGCTCCTGCAACCACTTGACGTTGGAGTCGCCGCGCAGGAACCACAGCAGCTCCAGGATGATCGACTTCAGGTGCACCTTCTTCGTCGTCACGAGCGGGAACCCCTCGTTCAGGTCGAAGCGCATCTGATGCCCGAAGACGCTGCGCGTGCCCGTGCCCGTGCGGTCGCCCTTGGCGACGCCGTGCTCGTACACGTGGCGCATGAAGTCTTCGTACTGGCTGCGCACCGGGCGTGCGGCGGTGGTGTCTGCGGTCATGGGGCGCGATTCTAGAGAAGCCCGGGAGCCCCGCCGGGCGTCAGGCATTGAACTGCAGCGCCGCCAGGCGCGCATACAGCCCGCCGCGTGCCACCAGCTCGGCATGCGTGCCTTGCTCGGCGATGCGGCCGTGGTCCATCACCACGATGCGGTCGGCGCGCTGCACCGTCGCCAGCCGGTGCGCGATCACCAGCGTCGTGCGGTCGCGCATCGCCTCGTCCAGCGCCTGCTGGACCAGTCGCTCGCTTTCGGCGTCCAGCGCGCTGGTGGCTTCGTCGAGCAGCAGCAGCGGCGCGTCCTGCAGCATCGCCCGCGCGATCGCGATGCGCTGGCGCTGGCCGCCGGACAGGCGCACGCCGCGCTCGCCGAGGAAGCTGTCGTAGCCCTGGGGCAACTGGCGGATGAACTCGTCGGCATGCGCGGCCCGCGCCGCGGCGATGACCGCCTCGCGGCTCGCGTCCGGACGGCCATAGCGGATGTTGTCCAGCGCGCTGGCCGAGAAGATCACGCTCTGCTGCGGCACCAGCGCCATGCGCGCGCGCAGCTCCGCCAGCCGCAGCCGGTCCACCGGCACGCCGTCCAGCAGCAGCGCCCCCGACTGGACGTCGAAGAATCGCTGCAGCAGCTGCAGCACGGTGCTCTTGCCGGCGCCGCTCGGGCCGACCAGCGCGACGGTCTCGCCGGGTTCGATGCGCAGGCTGAAGTCGTCCAGCGCGGCGCGGTCCGGCCGCGACGGGTAGTGGAAACGCACCTGCTCGAAGGCGACGCGCGCCGGGCCGGTCGACGCGGGCAGCGCCACCGGCGCGGCCGGATCCGCCACCGGCGACTGCGCGGCGAGCAGCTCCATCAGCCGCTCCGTCGCGCCCGCGGCGCGCAGCAGGTCGCCCCAGACCTCGGCCAGCACCGCCACCGACGACACCAGCAGGATCACGTAGACCACCGTCTGCCCGAGGTGCCCCGCGCTGATCCGGCCGGCCATCACCGCCTGCGTGCCCTGGTACAGGCCCCACAGCAGCGCGCCGAAGGTGGCGGTGATGATGAAGGCGACCAGGAAGGAGCGCACCCGGGTGCGCTTGCGGGCGGTGTCGAAGGCGGCCTCGCTGGCGGCATCGAACCGGGCCGCCTCCCGCGTCTCCTGCGCGTGCGACTGCACGACGGTGATCGCGTTGAGCATCTCCGCCGCGATCGCGCTGGTGTCGGCGACGCGGTCCTGGCTCGCCCGCGACAGGCGGCGCACGCGTCGCCCGAAGAACATCGCCGGGGCCACCACCAGCACCAGGATGCCCAGCACCTGCGTCATCACCCACGGGTTGCTGGCGATCAGCAGCGCCACCGCGCCCACGCCCATGATCAGGTTGCGCAGCCCCATCGACAGGCTGGAGCCGACGATGCTTTGGATCACCGTGGTGTCGGTGGTGATGCGGCTGATGACCTCGCCGGTCTGGGTGGTCTCGAAGAATTCGGGGCTCTGCCGCAGCACATGGCTGTAGACGGCGGTGCGCAGGTCCGCGCTGACGCGTTCGCCCAGCCAGCTCACCGCATAGAAGCGCAGCGCCGAGAACACGCCCAGCGCCGCGCCGGTGGCGAACAGCCAGAGGAAGTGCTCCCGCAGCGCCATCAGCCGCTCGCCCGGGTCGGCGGCGACCAGGCCCTGGTCGATCAGCTGGCGCAGCGCGATCGGGAAGACCAGCGTCGCCGCCGCCGCCATCACCAGGAAGACGATCGCCGCGGCGATCCGCCCCCGATACGGCCGCAGGAAGGGCCACAGCGCCGGCGCCATCGCCCGCAAGGGGGGCGGGCTGCGCACGGCGTTTGCCTGAGCCTCAGCCGAAGGGCCGGTGCCGGGGGGCGAAGCAGGGGTGGTCGAGGCGCCCGGGCGCGTCGAGGAGGGAGACATGGCGGACATCGAATCAGTTTAGGGGGCCGGTGTGGCGGAAAAGTCCCCACCCGCAGAAAGCCCATCCCAGGCAGTGATTGGCGAGGCAATCATTGCCTAAGCAATAATTGTCATCAAGTCTTTCCGCAGCCTGCCTCCCGGAAAGCCGAAGTCAGAAAGCCCAGCCATGAGCCCCAACTTGCCGCCTCCCGCCGATTTCTACAGCGCCGACAGCTTCACCTCCGAGCCCAGCCTGGGCTGGCTGCTGCGCCAGATCAAGCAGTCGATGGTGCTGCAGGCCGACAAGATGCTGGGCCAGCACGACCTGACCCACGCCCAGTGGGCGCCGATGCTGCGCCTGCGCTTCAACGGCCCGATGTCCAGCGCGGCGCTCGCGCGTGAACTGGCGATGGACGGCGGCGCGATGACCCGCCTGCTGGACCGGCTCGAGGCGAAGAACCTGGTGCGCCGCGAGCGCTCGGTCGAGGACCGGCGCGTGGTGATGGTGTCGCTGACCGAGGTCGGCGTGAACGCGATGGCGGCCGCGCCGGGCGTGCTGTCCAAGGTGTTCAACGATCACCTGGCCGGCTTCACCGACCACGAGTTCCGCACGCTGATCGGCCTGCTGCAGCGCGTCGTCGCCAACGGCCATGCGATCCGCGACGCGGGCCTGAGCTCCGAGACCTCGATCCTGGACAAGGACGATTGACCCGCACTTGTCGATGACGATCTCCCGCTGCTCTCTCCCCCTTCACAAGAACAACAGTCCCGAGGAACCCCCGATGACCTCCCGATCCCTTCATCGCACGACGCTGGCGCTGGCCATGGGCGCGGCGCTGCTGATGGTGCTCGCCGCCTGCGCGCCCATCCCCAAGCTGGCCGAGCCGGGCCGGCCGATCGACGGCGACGAGGCCGCCGCGCGCCTGGGCCTCGAGGCCGGCCCGGCCGAGGCGCTCGACGCGCAATGGTGGAAGGCCTTCCGCGATCCGCAGCTGGACGCGCTGGTCGACCAGGCGATCGCGAATTCGCCGACGCTGGCGCTGGCGCGGGCCCGCATCGCCCGTGCCGCGGCGCTGACCGAGAACGCCGAGGCGGCCCGGCGGCCGGCGGCGGAGCTCGAGGCCGACGCGACGCGCCAGCGCTTCAGCGAGCACGGCATCTACCCGCCGCCGCTGGCGGGCAGCGTGCGGACGCTGGCCAACATCCAGGCCGGCCTGAGCTACGAATTCGACTTCTTCGGCAAGCACGATGCCGCGCTGCAGGCGGCGCTGGGCCAGCAGCGCGCCGCCCAGGCCGACGCGGCCGCCGCGCGGCTGAGCGTGTCCAACGCCGTCGCCAAGGCCTATGTCGCGCTGGCCCGCAGCCAGGCGCAAGGCCGCCTGCTGGAGCAGCAGAAGGCCTTGCGCGACCAGAGCCTGGACCTGGTGCGCCAGCGCAGCGCCGCCGGGCTGGACAACGGCCAGGACCTGCGCTTGGCCGAAGCGCCGCTGCCCGACATCCAGCGCCAGCAGGTCGTGCTGCGCGAGCAGCAGGCGCTGCTGCGTCACCAGATCGCCGCGTTGACGGGGCAGGGGCCGACGGCCACCGCGTCGCTGGATGCGGCGCTGCCGGCTGCGCTGGACTGGCGCCAGGCGCCCCACCTGGACCTGCTGGGCCGCCGCCCGGACCTGGCCGCCGCGCGCGCCCGGGTCGAGGCCACCGCCCAGGACATCCGCGTCGCACGCGCGCAGTTCTATCCGAGCGTCAGCCTCACGGCCTTCGTCGGCCTGAACTCGATCGGGCTGGACGATCTCTTCAAGAGCGGCAGCCGCCAGTACGGCGCCGGCCCGGCGCTGCACCTGCCGCTGTTCGACAGCGGCCGGCTGCGCGCCAACCTGCGCGGCAGCGCTGCCGAGCAGGACGCCGCCATCGCCAGCTACAACGCCGCCGTGCTGGACGCGGTGCGCGACGCCAGCGACCAGGTCACGACGCTGGATTCCCTGCGCCTGCAGGGCGCGCAGCAGGACGCGCTGGTGGCCAACGCCGACAGCCAGGCCGCGCTGGCCGAGCAACGCCATCGCGCCGGCCTGACCGGTCGCTTGGCGCTGCTGACCGCGCAGCAGAACCAGCTGCTGCAGCAGCGCGGCCGCATCGACCTGCAAGCGCTGACCGTCGACGCGCAGATCAACCTGATGCGCGCGCTGGGCGGCGGTTACAGCGAACCCCGCCGCGCCGAGGCGCCCGCGCCGACCGCGCCGGCCGGGCGCGGCTGACCCCCTGTCCCCCAGGACGCTTCCGCAGGCAGCAACCGAACCCGCATCCGGACGCCGGCAGCCCGTGCCGCCAGCCTTCCTCCGACTTCCGCGCCCTTCGCGCGACGACATTCCGCAGAGCACACCATGAGCGCAACGCCCCCGAACAACACGCAAGCTCCCGCCAAGAACGGCGCCCGCAAGAAGGGCCTGACCGTCATCGCCGCCGCCGTCATCGTCGCCGGCCTGGTCTATGGCGGTTATGAATGGATCGTCGGCCGCCGCTACGAGACGACCGACAACGCCTACGTGCAGGCCAACGTCGTGCAGATCACGCCGCTGGTGGGCGGCACCGTCCGTGCCGTCTATGCCGACGACACCGACTTCGTGAAGGCCGGCCAGAAGCTGGTCAGCCTGGACCCGGTCGATGCGCGCGTCGCGCTGGAGCAGGCGCAGGCGCAGCTGGCCCAGACGGTCCGCGAGGTCCGCACCCTGTATGCCAACAACAGCGGCCTGGAAGCGCAGGTCAAGGTGCGCGAGGCCGACCTCAAGCGCGTCGCCTCCGACATGGAGCGCCTGCAGGCCGACGTCGCCCGCCGCCAGCCGCTGATCGCCACCGGCGCGGTCGGCAAGGAAGAGCTGGAGCATGCCCAGTCGCAGCTGACCGCCGCCCGCGCGCAGGCCGCCGCCGCGCAATCGGCGCTGCAGGCCGCGAAGGACCAGCTGGCCTCCAACCAGGTGCTGACCGACGGCGTCAAGGTCGAGGACCATCCCAACGTGCTGCGCGCCGCGGCCCGCCTGCGCGAGAGCTACCTGGCGCTGCAGCGCGCCGAGCTGATCGCGCCGGTGGACGGCTGGGTCGCGCGCCGCTCGGTGCAGCTGGGCCAGCGCGTGGCCGCCGGCGCGCCGCTGATGGCGGTGGTCGGCCTGCAGCAGGTCTGGGTCGACGCCAACTTCAAGGAAAGCCAACTGGCCAAGCTGCGCATCGGTCAGAAGGCGACGTTGGAGGCGGACGTCTACGGCAAGAAGACCGAGTACCACGGCACGGTCCAGGGCCTGGGCGCCGGCACGGGCGCGGCCTTCGCGCTGCTGCCGGCGCAGAACGCCACCGGCAACTGGATCAAGGTGGTGCAGCGCGTGCCGGTGCGCATCGCGCTGGATCCGAAGGAAGTGCAGGAGCACCCGCTGCGCGTGGGCCTGTCGATGGACGTGCAGGTCGACGTCCGTGAGCAGGGCGGCCAGATGCTGGCCGCCGCGACCGGCGCCAGCGCGCCGCGCCTGCAGACGACGATCTTCGACGCGCAGGAGAAGGCCGCCGACGAGCAGGTGAACCGCATCATCGCGGCCAACCTCGGCAAGGCGGCCGCCGCCAGGACCTCGACCTCGGCCTCGACCACCACGCGCGTGCAATGAGCAATTCCACTTCCATGGATGCGGCACCGGCGCCCGTGCCGTCCGCCGCACCGGTCGCGCCGGCCGCGCCGCCGCCGCTGACCGGCACGGCCCTGGTGCTGGGCACGATCTCGCTGTCGCTGGCGACCTTCATGAATGTGCTGGACTCGTCCATCGCGAACGTGTCGCTGCCGGCCATCGCGGGCGATCTGGGCGTGAGCCCTGTGCAGGGCACCTGGGTGATCACGAGCTTCGGCGTGGCCAACGCGATCTCGGTGCCGCTGACCGGCTGGCTGACCCAGCGCTTCGGCGCGGTGCGGCTGTTCACGATGAGCGTGCTGCTGTTCGTGCTGGCGTCCTGGCTGTGCGGCTTCGCCCATTCGCTGGAGATGCTGGTGGCGGCGCGGGTGTTCCAGGGGCTGGTGGCCGGGCCGATGATCCCGCTGTCGCAGACGCTGCTGCTGGCGAGTTATCCCAAGCACAAGGCGGGCACGGCGCTGGCGCTGTGGGGGATGACGACGCTGGTGGCGCCGGTGGTGGGGCCGCTGCTGGGCGGCTGGATCACCGACAACGTCACCTGGCCGTGGATCTTCTACATCAACGTCCCGGTCGGCCTGTTCGCGGCCGGCCTGACCTGGAGCATCTACCGGACGCGCGAGACGCCGGTGAAGAAGCTGCCGATCGACACCATCGGGCTGGCCCTGCTGGTGCTGTGGGTCGGCTCGCTGCAGGTGATGCTCGACAAGGGCAAGGAGCTCGACTGGTTCGCGTCGAACCAGATCGTCGCGCTGGCCGTGATCGCGGTCGTGGGCCTGGCGGTGTTCATCGTCTGGGAGCTGACCGACGACCATCCGGTGGTGGACCTGCGGCTCTTCGCGCGGCGCAACTTCCTGTTCGGCGCCTCGGTGCTGTCGATCGCCTACGGGCTGTTCTTCGGCAACGTCGTGCTGCTGCCGCTGTGGCTGCAGCAGCACATGGGCTACACCGCCACGGCCGCGGGCTTCGCGCTGGCGCCGGTGGGCGTGCTGGCGATCCTGCTGTCGCCGGTGGTGGGGCGCAAGGTGTCGACGTGGGACCCGCGCGCGATGGCGAGCTTCGCGTTCGTCGTGTTCGCGATCGTGCTGTTCATGCGCTCCAAGTTCACGACCGACACCGACCTGGCCGCCATCATGGTGCCCACCATCCTGCAGGGCGGGGCGCTGGCCTTCTTCTTCATCCCGCTGACGACGCTGACGCTGTCAGGTATCACGCCGGAGCGGATCGCCGCGGCGGCGGGCCTGTCCAACTTCGTCCGGATCACGGCGGGGGCGATGGGGACGTCGATCTCCACGACCCTGTGGGAGAACCGCGCGACGCTGCATCACCATCACCTGGCGGAGCGCCTGGCGCTGGGCGACGTGCCGGAGACGCAGGCGATCGAGACCTTGCAGCGCCAGGGCTTCAGCCATGACCAGGCGCTGGCCTACCTGAACCGGCTGGTCGACCAGCAGGCCTTCACCCGGGCGGCGGACGACATCTTCCTGGCCTCGGCGATCCTGTTCCTGGTGCTGATCGCCTTCGTCTGGCTGACCAAGCGCCCGCCGAAGATGGGCGCGCCGGTGGACGCGGGCGGGGCGCACTGAGCGCCAGCGGCCTCACGCCCACCAGCGAACTTCAGTGGCGGTTCACGCCTTCGACGACGCCAGGTCCAGGCAGTAGGCGATGAGCTCGTCGAGCTCGCTGGACTTGTCGAATACCCGGTCGGCGCCGAGCTGCTCGCAGCGCTGGCGCATGTCGACGGTGGCGTAGTTGGTCAGCACGATCAGCTTGGCCTCGGGCTGCAGCAGCCGGGCCTTGGGCAGCAGCGACATGCCCGAGCCCCGCTTGAGGAACAGGTCGATGATCAGCAGGTCGCAGGGGACCGCCTCGTCATGCAGCCAGCGCAGCGCGGCGGCCTCGTCCTCGGCCTGGCCGACGACGGCCAGGTCCAGCATCTCCTGCAGCGTCGCCACGAGGTTCTCGCGGATGAGCGGGCTGTCCTCGACCAGGAAACAGTTCAGCGTGCCGGGCGTCGGATCGATGACGGGAACGGTGGACATGGGCGTGGGCATATGGGAGGCGCCCATTATCACGATCCCGGCCTCCGCTTCGACACGGGCGCCAGCCGGGCGTTGCATTCGGACAGCGCGCGCAGGCTTTCATCGTCCGGGTCCTCGCCCAGGTCGATCAGCGGCACGATCGCCGCCAGCGGCGCCACGGCCACGCCCAGCACCGCCGCCGGCACCAGCTTGCGCAGCAGCGGGGCCTTCTGCAGGCTGAGTCGCGGATCGCCCAATGTCCCCTGGATGTTCAAGGGCGTGCGCAGCGTCAGCGGGCTGCGGTCCTTCGGATCGACCTTGGCGACCAGGTTCAGCCGCTCGGTGGCCAGCGACATGTCGCCGTCGACCAGCACCACCGAATCCTTGGTGTCCACCACCATCGGCCGCGGCGTCACCATGCCGTCCTTGACCCGCAGATCGGCGACGCCGCAGTTCACCTGCAGGGCGTCGTCGCCGCGCACCAGCAGGCCCAGGCCCTGCGCGATGTCGATACCGGCAGCCTCGACGATCAAGTGCGACACCGTGCCATCGGTCCAGTACAGCACCATGCGGCCGTCGGCGCTGGCCAGCAGCTCCGCCGTCGAGCGCCCGACGCCATCCAGCGCGATGCGTCCGCCCATCACGCCGGTCACCCAGCGCTGTCCGTTCTTGCGCTCCAGGTTCAGCCACTGCTCCAGATGCACGCCCCTGACGCGTAGCCGCGCCTGCCACTGGGCCTTGGGCTCGCGGCCGTCCAGGCGCATCAGGCCGGCGACCTGGCCGCGCGCCACGCGGGCGTCGATGTCGCGCAGCTCCAGCACGCCGTCCTTCAGCACGATGCGGGCGTTCAGCGGCTCGGCCGCCTGCAGCAGGGCCGAGCCGGACTCGAAGCGCGCGAGCTTCACGTTCACGTTGGCGTTCATCGCACGCAGCGAGGGCAGGTCGAACTGCTTGTCCGGCAGCACGCGCGACGCGGCCTTTTTCGCCCGCGGGGCGCCCGGCTCGGCCGGCACGCCGACGGCCGGGCCCAGGTCGGCCAGCCAGAGCTCGCGGCCGCGCAGCTCGCCGGTCAGCGTCGGCACGGCGTTCTCGGGCTTGTCGTACTGGAATTCACCGCTGAGCTGGCTCTTGCCGATCGTGGCCTGCCGCACCGCGGTGGTCCAGCGCGTGCCCTCGCGGGTAAGCCGCCCGCGCATCGAGAAGGCCGGTGTGGTCGGCAGCGTGACGCCCAGCGGCTCGCCGACCGCGGCCAGCGACGGGCCGCTGAGGGTGTAGTCGCCCGCCAGCCCCTGGCTCACGAGCAGGTCGCGCACCTCGCCGTCGAAACTCAGCCGCGCCTGCCCGATGTTGCCGCGCAGCGTGACCGGCACGGCCGGCGCGTTCGGGTCGGAGGAGAGCCAGGGCAGCGCCGAGCCGGTCTGCAGCGAGGCCTTGATCGGCAGGTCGCGGAAGTGGCCCTCGGCATGGGCCGTCACCCCATAGCGGCCGCCTTCCCCAGGGCCCGGCTCGCCAGCGGGCGCGGACGCTCCCTTGGGCTTGCCCGCGACGCGCTCGCCGAAGTCGACCGCCAGGCGCGTGCCCGACGCCGCGGCGCTGGCCGCGCGGGCGGCCACGCCGGGCGGCGAGTCCGGCGACGCGCGTCGGGCGGTCGCGCCCGAGGCCCCGGCGCCTGCGGCGCTGGCGGCCTGCTCCGCCGTCGTCCAGGTCTCGCGCAGCGCGAAGCGTGCGAGCAGCGAGAGCCGCTGGATCTTGTCGTCCACCAGCGCCGTGCCCTGGCGGACCTCCAGCAGGTCGAAGCGGATGCCGTCGACGCGGGGGCGTTTTCGCACCTGGGTGTCGCTCGGCGGTTGATCGCCGAACTGCCAGCTGGCGCGGCCTTCGACATCGCGTTCCAGCCGCAGCGCCAGCTCGCCGGCCCGCAGCGCCTTCACGCGCAAGGCCTGGCCCTCATGGCGCAGTGCGAGCAGGTCGCTGTAGCGCAGCGTGAGGGCGGCATCCTGCGCCTGCAGCGTGGGGCCGCCGAGCGTGCTCCAGCTCGGACCGGCGACGGTGACGCTGTGCGCCCGCAGCCGCAGGTGCCCGATCAGCCGCAGTTGCCAGTCCTGGCCCTCGACGCCGTCGAAGCGCACCTGGCGGTCCAGCTTCTGGCTCAGCCATTGCTCCGCCGGACGGCGCAGGAAGGGCCAGCCCAGCCATTCGCAGACGCCGATGGCCACCAGCAGCATCGCCAGCAGCGTGAGCAGGCCCATCGCCCACCCGTGCCGGTGCCGATGTCGTCGAGGGGCCGGTCCCGGCGGCATGCCGCCCGGTTCGCCCGCGGGCGCGTCCTTCACCACCATTGTTCAAACATCCTCGAGAAGAATTCCTTGCCGCGCTGCCAGACGCCGCGGTCCTGCCAGCGTCGCAGGTCGATGGCCTGCGATGCGGCGCGGTCGCGCTCGAACATGCGGGTCATCGCGTCGCCGAAGTCCTCGCCCAGCACGACGGCGTTGACCTCGTTGTTGTAGACGAAGCTGCGCCAGTCCATGTTGCTGGAGCCGACGGTGGAGACGACGCCGTCGATCACCGCGGTCTTGGCGTGCAGCACCGCCTCCTGCAATTCATGGATGCGGACGCCGGACTTCAGCAGGCGCTCGTAATGGCTGCGGCCGGCGTGCATGACCGGCGAGAAGTCGCTGCGTGAGGGCAGGATCAGCTGCACGTCGACGCCGCGGTCGGCGGCCTGGCACAGCGCGTCGACCATGTCCTGGCCGGGCGCGAAGTAGGCCATCGTCAGGTACACGCTGCGCTGCGCCGCGCGGATGCTGCCCAGCAGCAGCGTGTAGATGCGGTTCTCGGTGTCCTGCGGCGTCGACGGGATCACCCGCATCAACTGGCGGCCGGGCGGCGGACCGGCCGGCGGCTCGATCGCGGTGACCGTGCCCTCGCATTGCTGCTGCGCCCAGACCTCGCGGAACATCGTGTGCAGCGCCCGCGTCGCCGGGCCGCGCACCTGGATCATGGTGTCGCGCCAGCCGTTGTCGCCGGCCTTGCCCTCCTTGCCGGCCTCGCCGTCGGCGCCGCTGGCAGCCGCCGCCGGCCGGGGCGACCGCGACGAGCCCCGGCTGCCGAAGCCGCCCGAGCCGGAGGAGTAGACCGCGCTGATGTTGATGCCGCCGGTGAAGCCGGTCTCGCCGTCGACGACCAGGATCTTGCGGTGATCGCGGTGGGTGATCTTGTGATACCGGGCGCGCTTGAGCGGGTTGACCGGGTTGAAGGCGCAGACGGCGATGCCGCCCTGGCGCATGCGGTCGAAGTAGGCGTCCTGCGTGCCCATCGAGCCGATGGCGTCGTACATCAGCGCGACCTCGACCCCTTCCGCCCGGCGCTGCAGCAGCAGGTCGGCCAGGCGCTGCGCGACGTCGGCGTCCTCGATGATGTAGCTCTCCAGCACGATCTGCCGGCGCGCCTGGCCGATGGCCGCGAACATCGCGGCGAAGGTGGCCGGTCCGTCAACCAGTAGCGACGCTTCATTGCCGGCGTAGAGGTCGACATCGCCGAACGAGGACATGGCGGCGATCTGCCGCTTGAGCAGCTCGGCCTTGCCCTGGGCGGCGGCCGCGCGCAGCGCCTGCTCGCGGCTGGCCTGGTTCATGGGTCCGCGCGGCCCGACGACGTCCACCTGCGCGGCGACCCGCGTCAGCGCGGGCGCCGACGCCGGCGGTTCGGGGACGCGGCCGTTGACCGGCGGACGCGGCGTGCCGCAGGCGACGAGGCCGAAGCTCGCGCCGAGCACCAGCAGCAGGGCCGCGACGCGCCGGCGCATCGCTCAATCCCTCAGCAGGTCGGCCAGGTCGTCGGCGTGCTCTTCCTCCTCGGCGAGCACTTCCTCGAGGATGCGGCGCGTCGTCGGGTCCTTGTCGCCGATCAGCTGGATCATCTGCCGATAGGCCTCGACGGCGATGCGCTCGGCCACCAGGTTGGAGCGCAGCATGGCCTTGAGGTCCTTGCTCTCGTCGTACTCGGCGTGGCTGCGGCTCGTCAGCGAGTCCGGCTTGAAGTCGGGATCGCCGCCCAGCTGCACGATGCGCTCGGCGAGGCGGTCGGCATGCACGGCTTCCTGCGTCGCATGCTCAAGGAACTCCTCGGCGATGCGGGGCGAGTTCAGACCGTGCGCGGTGAAGTAGTGGCGCTTGTAGCGCAGCACGCAGACCAGCTCGGTGGCCAGCGCGTCGTTGAGCAGGCGGATCACGTCGTCGCGCCACGGGCCGTAGCTGGGTGTGACCGGGCCTTCGTCCAGGTGCTGGCGAGCGCGTTGCAAGGCCTGCTCGTCCAGCTGCAGGTGCTTGTGTTCAGGGGCGTTCATGGGCGGGCTCCTCTGGATGCGGAAAACGGAGGGAGGGTCACTTTCGCAGCGCGTTCACGCCGGTGATGCCGAGCACCAGCAGCACCAGGAAGATGACCAGGAAGATCCCGAACAGGATCTTGGCGATGCCGGCGGCGCCGGCGGCGATGCCGGTGAAGCCGAGCACGCCCGCCACCAGCGAGATCACGGCGAAGATCAAGGCCCACTTCAACATGACGAATCCTTTCAGGTGAACGGCCGCGGCGCGGCGCTTGCAGGGCATGTTGGCGCCCCGCGGCGCGAGCGGGGATCAGCAGGGTCCACGTCCGGATGTAGGACATGACGCCGCAGCGCGCGCCCGCGCAGGGACCGCCTTGAAAGTGCCCGGCGGCGCCGTCGCGGCGCTGCCGGACTCGTCCTACACACGGCACCGGCGCGGTACGACAGACGCGGCCCGCGCATCGGCCTAGCCTTGCTTCATCCTCCCTTCCCGACGTCCGACTCCGTGGCGCCCCGCGCCGGAAAGGATTCAAGATGATCAAGCTCAATAAGACCCTCTCGTCGCCGTCCACCGCCGCGCTGGTGACCGCTGGCGCGGTGCTGTCGGCCGTGATGATGGTGGCCGCGCCGGCCTTCGCCGCCGGCAACTCCTCCAAGTCGGAGATCCAGCGCATCTACGAGAAGGAGCGCGCGGACTGCCTGGCCGGCAAGACCGGCCAGAGCCAGGCGACCTGTCTCAAGGAGGCCGGCGCCGCCCGTCAGGAGGCGATGCGCGGCAACCTGCGCACCGCCAGCACGCAGGAGCTGGCCAACAACGCGATGCTGCGCTGCCAGCGCGTCGCCGAGGCCGACCGCGAGGACTGCCGGATGATGGTCATGGGCCAGGGCACCCGCGATGGCAGCGTGCAGAGCGGCGGCATCCTGACGCGCATCGAACGCCTGGTGCAGGAGAACCCGACCGCCGCCGGTACGCCGTCGGCGCCGCCCAGCGCGCCGATGCGTCCGGGTCCCGACGTGCCGCCGCCGCGCCAGCCCAAGGCCAGCGCGCCGGCGCGCTGATCGATCGCCGAGGAGCGACACCATGCTGATGAAACGACTCGTCCCCCTGGCCCTGTCCAGCCTGGCCGGCTACGCGCTGTGGCAATGGCAGGCGCGGCGCACCGAGCAGCGCCTGAAGACCTCGCACGGGAAACCCGAGGAAATGACCACCTGGGAGGGCGAGGGCGGCGCATTGCATCGCACTGGCCCGCACATGGGACCCGAGCCCACCAAGCCGGCGCACTGACGCGCCCCGCGTCGCTCGCACCGGGCCGCGGAGCATTCCAACGGGCCCGATGCGAAAAGGCCTGCCACCCCTGTGCCGGGGTGGCAGGCCATTCTTCGTTGCCGGCGTCGTGGGCGGCGCCGCCGGGGCGCCGTCATGAGGACCCCGTCATGAGGACCGTCGGCAGCCGCGCCCGGTGGACACCGGGCGCGCCGCCGTTCAGCCGCCGGAGCCTTGTTGCGGCTCGCGCAGGAAGATCTCGACGCGGCGGTTCTTCGCGCGGTTCTCGGCGGTGTCGTTCGACACCATCGGCTCACGCGAGCCCCGGCCGGCGACCTCGATCCGGTCGGCCCGCACGCCGCGATCGGCCAGGTAGCCGCGCACGCTCTCGGCCCGGCGCAGCGACAGCGGATCGTTGATGGCGTCGCTGCCGGTGTTGTCAGTGTGGCCGACGACGCGCACCACCGTCGGCGACGGGTTGCTGTTGAGCCCGTTGGCGAAGGCGTCCAGCACCGGGCGCAGGCGCGGCTCCAGCGTCGCGCTGTTGGTCGCGAACGAGATGTCGCTCGGGACGTCGAGCTTGAGCTGGTTGTCGGCGGTCCGGGTCACCTCGACGCCGGTGCCTTGCGTGGCCTGCTCCATCGCGCGACGCTTGTCCTCCATGTGGCGCGACCAGACGTTGCCGGCCACCGCGCCCACGGCGCCACCGATCAGCGCACCGGTGCCGGCCTTGCCGCCGGTGGCCGAGCTGATCACCGCGCCGGTGACCGCGCCGATCGCGGCGCCGCCGGCGGTGCCGCGCTGGCGTTCATCCATGTTGGCGCAGCCTGCCAGGACGGCTGCCGCGAGGGCGGCCACGGCCAGACGAGGGTGTCGCATCTGCATGTCGTTTCTCCTTGTGATCCGGATAAGAAAACCCAACGGCCGCGGAGCCGGTCCCACCGATCCGCGCGGATGTCGCCCGCGCGGCGGTGGTCCGTCCGTGGCCGGCGGATGAGTTGCGCGCGCGCCGCGCCGGAGTTCCAGCGCACGCGCGCCCGACGTTGATCGCCAGGGGCAAGCGCGGCGCCCGCGCGATGCCTTGATCCCAGTCAGCGCAACCCACCTATAACTGCTAGTCGGTGGTCAGGGATGACAGGTGTTTGCTATTTGGTGTCGAGTGGGCGATTCCTAGCATGAAGCCTTGTTCTTCCACTCCGCGGAAAGTCATGTCCCGCCCCTCCGATACCGGCCGCATCCCCGTCAGCGATGCGTCATCGACTTCGCCGCCCGTCCCGTCGCGCGAACGCTCCAACCCCCACGTACCCCACGTACCCCACGTCCGCTACGCCAGCCAGCCGATCATCGATCGCACGGGTCGTGTCGTCGCGACCGAATTGCTGTTCCGCTGGAATGGCGATGATGGCCCGGTCGGCCCGGAACTCGGTGCCCACGCGACCGCCGCCGTGCTGTCCAACGCGCTGATCGACGGCGCGCTCCTGACCAGCGCGACCGCCGCGGAGCATCCGCTGGGGGACCTGCTGGTCAACATGGACGGTCGCACGCTGATGGGTCCGATCGCCGAGGCGATGACGCCCGACGTCGGCGTCATCGAGCTGCTGGAGACGGTCGAGGTGGACACGGCCCTGATGCAGCGCATCGAGGACCTTCATGGCCGGGGCTACCGCTTCGCGCTGGACGACATCGTCAGCCTGGACGATCCCCGATGGGCGCTGGCCCCCTGGGCCCAGTTCGCCAAGATCGACATGCTGGGCCTCGCGCCGCTGGCGTTGCGATCCTTGATCCGCCATGCCCATCAGCTTGGCCTGGCGGTCATCGCGGAGAAGGTCGACAACGATGAAGCCCACCAGCGCGCGCTGCGTGCCGGTGCCGACTTCTTCCAGGGTTATGGCATCGCGCGCCCCGCGACGGTCGCCGTGCCGGCATTGCCGGAGACCGATGCACGGGTGGTCGCCCAGCTTCTGCAGTTGGCCGCCTCGGGCGCCTGCGCCGCGACGCTGGCCATGGTCGCGGGCCTGCATCCCTCGCTGGTCGCGCGGCTGCTGCGCGTGCAGGAGATCCATGCCGCGCAGAGCGTGGCCACCTCCGAGTCGCTGGCGGAACTGCTGGCCTCGCTGCCTCGCCCCGTCCTGGTCGCGTGGTTGTCGGTGTTCGGCCTTGCCGCCATCCACGGCCGGGAGCATCAGCTCAGCGCCCTCCTGCGCGAGGAGCTCGCGCAGGGCCAGCGGCGCCTGAAGGAGCAGGGGCGGGTGAGATCGCCGACCGACGCCGACCGGGCCTCGTTCTACATGTGCCGGCAGCTGCTGCGCATGCGCCTGCGGCAAGGTGGACGCAACGGAGCGTCGGCCGCAGCGAAGCCCGTCGTGCGGCGCGCCGGCCCGCTGGAGGCGCCTCGCCTGTGAGCGCCGCGGCCGTCGATGCGGCCTTGCGCCGCATTCGACACCGCATTCCGACACCGCATGAAAAAGCCGCCCTCGGGCGGCTTTTTCGCGGAAGTGCGGCGACCGGCCGCAGCCGCCTCAGTCGTCGATCAGGCCATGCATGCGGGCGACGCTCGTCGCCATGGCGCGGGAGTTCACATTCAGCTTGCGATAGATCGAGCGCAGATGCTGGTTCACCGTGAAGCGCGAGATCGACAGGCGGTTGCCGATGTCCACGATGGGCAGGCCTTCGATCAGCAGGTTCAGCACGCTCCATTCGCGTTGGCCCAGGCCCAGCTCCTTGAGCTTCTGGACGCGGTCGACCTTGGGCTTCACGCCGGTCTCCAGGCTTTCCAGCTTGTCCAGCACCAGGCGCGACACCGCCGGGCTCAGCGGCGCGTGGCCGTTGTGGGTGGCGATGATCTTGTCGATCAGGCTGGGCTGGATCTCTTCCTTCAGCAGGTAGCCGGAAGCCCCCGAGCGCAGGCTGCGCATCACGTGCTTGGCGTCGCCGAAGGTGCTGATCACCAGGCTTCGCGCGTCGGGGCACTTCTCGGCGATCAGCTTGATCAGGTCGATGCCGTCCACGTCGGGCAGGCCCAGGTCGACCAGGTAGATGTCGGCGCGGTTGGCCAGGATCGCGGAGACCGATTCGCCGCGGTTGCGGCCGATGCCCACGATCTGGCAGGCGCTGCTGGCGGACACGACGTCGATCAGGCGTTGAAGAACCGTCGCGTCGTCTTCGATGATGGTGACAGTGATCATGTGTGAATCCCCTGATGGTTCGGTTTGTTGTGGAATCGAGGAGTGGGTCGTGCCTCAGCGCTCGCCGAGGGACTCCGACATCGTCTTCTTGACGGGCTTGAGCAGGTAGTCCAGCACCGTATGGCGGCCGGTGATGACCTCCACGGTGGCCGTCATGCCGGGTTGCATCACGACGCGCTCGGCCTTCGCGCCCTTGAAGCGCTTGCCGCTGACGCGGATGTGGGTCCGGTAATACGGCTGCTCGCCTTGCGGCGTGCGCTCCGTCAGCGCGTCGGGGCTGACGTAGGTCACGACGCCGTCGAGGGCGCCGTAGATGCTGTAGTCGAAGGCGTCGAGCTTGATCGTCGCCGGCATGCCGGGACGGACGAAGCCGATGTCGGCCGCGCGCAGCCGGGCTTCGATGATCAGGTCGTCGCCGGTGGGCAGCAGCTGCATGATTTCGTCGCCGGAGCGCAGCACCGCACCCACCGTGGTCAGCGTGATCAGGTTGACGACGCCGTCCACCGGGGCACGCAGCGCCGTGTGCTCGAGGTTGCCGCGGCGGTCGTTCAGCATCTGCTGCACGCTGGCGAGCTCTTCCTCGGTCTTGGCCAGTTCGGCCTGCGCGTCCTGCAGGAAGCGGTTGCGGCGAGTGGTGACCTGGCCGGCCGCCTCGTTCGCGGCGCGCTGCAGGCGCAGGAACTCGGCGGCGCTGATGTCGCCGGCCTTGAACAGCGGTTCGTTCAGCTCGACTTCCCGCCGGGCAAGGTCGGCGGACTTGGACAGCACCGCCAGCTCTTCCTGGAGCGCGGTCTGGCGGCGTTCATACAAGCGGCGCTGCAGGTCGTTGAAGGCCCCGGCGCCGGCGGGGCGGTAGGGCGTGCCGAGCGTCTCGGCGCGCAGTCGCGCCAGCGAGGCCTGCAAGGCCGCGGCCTTCTCGCTCGAATCCGCCAACGCGGCGCTGGCCTTGGTGTTGTCCAGCTGGACCAGCAGGTCGCCCTTGCGCACGGCCTCTCCCTCATGCACGAACAGACGTTCCACCACGCCTCCGTCGGGCGCCTGGATGACTTGTGTGCGGGAGGATGCCATGACCTTGCCGCCGGCGCGAGTCACCTGTTCGATCTCGCCCTGGGAGGCCCACCACAGGCCGGCTCCGAGGGCCGCCACGGTGGCGATGACGGTCCAGCGGACCCGGGTCTGGCCGTCGTGCGGCGCATTCGTGTGTTTCATGAGGATCTCCGGAAGACGGGGTCATGACGCCGTCGCGACGGCGCGGATGGCGGGCGGGGCGGGCGCGGCGGCCGTGGGGGAGGTGGCCGTTGCGGTGACGCGGCCCTGCAAGCGGGCGATGACCTCGTCCCGCGGCCCGTCCATCGCCACGCCTTGCGGCGTCAGCACGATCACGCGATCGACCAGCGCCAGCATCGAGAGGCGGTGCGTCACCAGCAGCAGGGTCGCCTCGGGTTTGAGGAGCTGCTTCATCAGGCGAACCGTCGACTGTTCCAGCGCGTCGTCCATCCCGGAGGTCGGCTCGTCGAGCAGCCACAGGGGACGGTCGGCCAGGACCAGCCGGGTCAGCGCGACCAGTTGGCGCTGGCCGCCGGACAGACCGCGACCGCCCTCGGACAGCTTCCGGTCCAGGCCCAGCGGGTGCTGCGTCACCATGGGCCAGAGGCCGGTCTTGCGGCAGGCCGCCATCAGCAGGTCGTCGCTGACGTCGGGCAGCCCGAACAGCAGGTTCTCGCGCAGCGTGCCGGCGAACAACCAGGCGTGCTGCGGCCCGTAGGCCAGATGCGACGCACGCCAGCCGGCGTGGATCTGCTGCTGGTCCACGCCGTCCAGGTAGACCGTGCCGCGCGTCGGCTTGGACAGGCCGCAGGCCAGCGACAGCAGCGTCGTCTTGCCGGCGCCGACGGTGCCCAGGATCGCGACCTTGTCGCCCGGACGGACGTGCAGATGACCGATGCGCAGCGGGTCCTTCTGGCCGGGGTAGGCGAACTCGACGTCGTCGAATCGCAGCTCGCCGCGGAGGGTCTCGGGGACGATGGGGCGCTCGATGGCCTCGTTGTCGACCTGCAGCTTGAAGATGGCGTCGAGCGCCTTCATCGAGGCCCGCGCGCTGCCCAGTTGCACCAGCAGCGGCGGGATGGAGGCCAGCGGCGACAGCACGCGGCCCGAGAGGATCGAGCAGGCGACGATCGCACCCTGCGTCAGGTGTCCCTCGATCGCGAGGACCGCGCCGACGCAGATCAGCGAGACGTAGCTCGCCTGCTGCAGGGCCGCGGCGATGTAGGAGGTGGTGTCGCTTTCATGCTTGAGGGCCAGGCTCTGCGTGGCATTCACTTCGCACAGGCCGGCCCAGCGCGCCTCGAAGCGCCAAGCGGCGCCCAGGCCCTTGATGGACTCCGTGCCTTCGATGGTTTCCACCAGCAGGCCGGTCTTGGCGTTCGCGCCGGACTGGTTGCTGGCGGTCAGGCGGACGATGCGCCGGGCGCGCAGCAGGCCGGTCAGCACGGTGACGCCGAACAGCACCAGCGCCGGCAGCGCCATCCAGAAGCCGCCGATCGCCGCGATCACCAGGGCGAAGATCAGGGCCATCGGCATGTCGAAGAGCAGGAACAGCGTGCTGGTCGACAGGATCCCGCGGATCGACTCGAAGCTCTGGACCTGCGACGCGAGCGTGCCGACCGAGCCCGGGCGCTGATCCAGGCGCACCGCGTTCAGGCGGGCCATCAGCGCCTTGGAGATGCCGACGTCCAGGCGCTTGAGTCGCGGCTCCAGCAGCGAGGCCCGGGCCAGCTTCAGCAGGAACTCGATCAGCACGGCCAGGCCGACGCCGGCGGTCAGCACCCACAGGGTCTGGACGCCCTGGTTCGGAATGACCCGGTCGTAGACCTGCATGGAGAAGAAGGAGATCGCGATGCCGATCGTGGCCAGCACCAGGGAGAGTCCGGCGGCCTCCATGAAGATCGGCCATTGCCCGCGGACCTGCGAGAGCATCATGCGGCGCGCGCTGGTGACGCTCGACGGCGCACGGTCCGCGTCGGCGATGGCGTGGAGGCAGGGAATGTCGTCGAGGACGAGCTCGCGATGGACGCCATCGGCGCCGGCGCAGGTCCACAGGCCGTGCGCGGTGCGGGCGGTCACCACTTGCCAGCCGTGTTCGGCGTGATGGCACAACAGGGGCAACGCGGCGCGTTGGGGTTCCGGCAGGACGACGAACCGGGTCTGCTCGTCCACTCGCCCGGCAAGTTCGCGCGCCGCGTCCAGGCCGTCCCCCGCGAGCGCCGACGACGCGGCGTGCTGGCGGATGCGTTCGATCGGAACGGGCCGGCCCGTGATGCGCATCCATTGGGTGAGGACGGCGGCAAGCGCGTCGGAGGCGGGCGGCGGCGCGGTCGTCGAATCGGACGACGAGGAGAGGAGGGCGGTCATGGCGGATCCTGAAATGAGGGCGACGAGGGGGATGCAGGCTGCGAGCGGTCAGTCGCCAGCGGCGGCGTCGCCCAGCAGCAGGCCGAGGCGGTAACGGCCGGCGCGTTCGTCGATCGCGGCGTCGCGCTGGGTCTGGCGGGTGGCGTGGGCTTCGCGGACCATGTTCAGCAGGTCCAGCCAGGCGCGTTTGCCGGCGTCGAATTGCCGGCGGTAGGACGCCAGCACCTCTTCGCCTGTGGCGGCGGTGAGCTCGGCGTTGCGCAACGACGCGCCGGCGGCGGCGAAGCGCGTGTACTCCAGCTGGTAGTTGCCCAGGAGGTCCTGTTCGGTCGCGTCGACCGCGGCCTCCGCGGCGGCGATGCGGGCCCGCGCGGCGTTGACGCCGGCGAGTCCCGACAGCCCGCCCTGCAGGCCCGCCTGGAACACGAGGCCGACGCGCTGGTCCCGGTAGGCGCCGCTCTGGTGCTCCAGGCGCAGGCTGATGGTCGGCAGCAGCGCCGCCTTGGCCTTGGCCAGTTCGTCGCGCGCCAGGTCGACGTTGGCGCGAGCCAGCGCAATCTCGGGCGAGAGCTGGATGCGGTCCAGCACCTGGTGCAGCTCGGGCGGGGCCGGCTGGGCGCCGTCGAGCGCCGCGCCCAGCGACGGCTCCACCGGGCGGCGCGCCAGGCGGGCGAGGCGGTCGCGCTGCAGGCCTTCCTCGAGCCGCGCCTGGGCCAGTTCGGCCTGGACGGCGCTTTCCCGGGAGGCCGCGAGCGCTGCATCGGCCTTTGTCGCGACGCCGGCTTGGTGGCGGCGCCGGATCATGTCCAGGAGTTGGCGGTGACTGTCCTGGAGCGTCTCGAGCGCCTGGACGCGTCCGCGCGCCTTTGCCCAGTCCGCCCAGGTCTGGACGATCCGGAGCTTGAGCTGCAGCTGCGCCGCGAGCAATTCCTGCTGGCTGCCGCGCAGGGCGGTCCGGGCGGCGCTGAGGTTGGCGGTCAGCAGGCCGCCGCTGAACAGCGGCTGCTGCACGCGCACCACGTTCACATAGCGATGGGTGCCGCCCGCGAGTTCCCGGCTGATGCTGGGCGACGGGCCGAACTGCCATTTCGCGGCGGTGATGCCGTCCTCGGCCGCGGTGATCGACGCCCGCGCGCGCTCGATCGAAGGATCTTCGGCCAGGGCGGTCAGCAGGAAGTCGTCCATCGCGGCGCCCCAGTGGGACGCGGGAGGCGTTACGGCAGGCTGGCTGGGGGCCGAGGCAACCGAGGCCGCGGCTTCAGGCGCGGGGATCGCCGCGGAGGCGTCGTCGGCGATGGCCGGGACGGCGGTGGCGGAGAGGGTCGCGGCGATCGCGATATATCGCCAGGTTTTCGAACCGGGAATATGGATCCAGGTCGTCGCTGGGCAGGGGTTTTGAGTCAGCACCGGAAACTCCGTGGAGTGGTTTTGCTTCGGTGCTTAGTTTCCTTTCTCGTCTCGCCGGCCAACAATAGCATTCATTTGCTAGCCTTTTGTCACTCTTTGATCTGCTGCCCCTGGATGCCGAATTGCGACTAGCAAATTTGAGTAGTGCTGGCCAGCGGAGGCCGGCGGGGAATGTCGGTTGCCAACATCCCGTCTTCACCCCTTCCCCGAGGAGTCGTCATGACTAACCCTTCTGAAGACCTGGAGCCCTGCATGCGGGCCTGCGCCGAGGCGCTGCTCGCGACCCGGCAATGCGCGAACGCCTGTATCCGTTCCGGCGACCGCACCCTGGAAGCCTGCGCCCTGCTGAACCTGGATTGCGCCGCCCTCTGCGAGGCCACCCTGGGCGCGCTCTCCCGGGAGTCCGAGCATCACGGTGACTTCTGCGCGTTGTGCGCCCACCTGTGCCGAGCGTGCGCCGAGGAGTGCGAGCGGCATTCCCATGCCCATTGCAAGCGTTGCGCGCAAGCCTGCCGCGCCTGCGCCGAGGCCTGCGACGTGCATGCGGGCGAGCGGCATCGGCTGCAGCCGGGCCATTGAGCGGCACAGCCCGCGTTCAGTACTTGCCTGGCGCGACGCCGATACTCACCTTTCCGATGGTGAATTCCTCGCTTGGCTAGTGTTTGTATCGCCGCGATCGAGTTTCCATCGGATATTCCGTGGAGGCGAATTTTCGTGGATTTGGATCAGCTGGAGATATTCGCGTCAAGGGCAATGGCTCCGGCGTGTCGTCGAATATTCACTTTGATTTGACGTTTCGCAAAAGCGAAGCCGCCACAGCTGCCCGGCGGCGCCCGTCAGCGAGGAGCGACCACCTCGTGGCGCGGTGCCGCGACGGCCGCCACCAGCGGCAAGGTCAGGGTCGAACGCGCCCCGTCCGGGCCGCGCTCGAAGCGGTACTCGCCGCCCATGCGGCGCGCCCGCTCGCGCATGTTGATGAGCCCCTGCCCGGTGGAGGTGCCGAACGCCGGCCGCACCGCGGGTGCGGGGCCGGCGGCGGATTGGCCGTCGTCCTCGACCACCACGACGAGGACGTCGCCGTCCAGCCGCAGCGAGAGGTTCAGGCGCGAGGCGCGGGCGTATTTCAGCGTGTTGGCCACGCTCTCCTCGACGATCCGCATCACCTCCTTGGACAGCCCGCCGAGCAGCACGCATTCGCGGTCGTTCTCGATGTCGTAGCTGACCTGGAAATCGGGCGCGCTCAGCAGCGCGTCCAGATCCACGCCGTAGTCGAACAGGATGTCCTGGATCGGCCGGTGCTCAGTGGTGTCGGTCTCGCTGATGACCTCGCGCACGCCCTGCAGCACGTCCAGCAGGCCGCGCTCGACCTGATCGCGGTCGAGGCGGCCATCCCGGACGCTGAAGATCGTCCGCACCAGCTTCGACCCGATGCCGTCATGCAGCTCGCTGTAGATCCGCTCGCGTTCCTCCTGCGCCGCCTCGCCGCGCTCGAGGTCGCGCTGCCGGGCGTGGCTGACGGCCAGTTCCATCTCGCGCCGGCGCAGCGCTTCGGCCAGGATGCGGTTGGCCTCGCGCACATGCTCGACGCTGACGCGGAACTTCGCCAGATGCACCCGGGCCATCACGATCAGCAGCGGCGGCAGGGCGAGGTGGGTCAGGTAGATCGGCGCGGTGAGCAGGCGCATGAGCGTCCCGTCGTCCTCTCGGGGTGCGCGCCGCACCAGCTGCATCAGCACGTTGTAGTCGTGCAGGATGAGCGCGCCGGCCGCCAGCACCACGACCAGCAGCAGCACCGCGTCGCTGCTGCGGGTGCGCCACGCGTGGCGCGCCAGCCGCAGGATCGCCCAGGCCTGGAAGGGCACCAGCACCCAGATCCAGAACATGTCCAGGTCCCACTCGACCACCTGTCCCAGGAAGGGCCAGACCGTCGCCGCGCCGGCTGAGATGGCCACCAGCGTCGTCAGCGCGCGGCGGCTGAGCGGCTGGTCGATGTAGCGCAGGATGAACTGGATCAGCAGCACGTTGAGCGCGCCCGCGCACAGGTAGAAGGCCCAGAGCCAGGCGGGGCGCCACCCGGCCGGCATGTAGATCCACAGCGACAGCGTGTAGACGGCCGCCCAGATCAGCGACGCCGCGCCCAGCAGCCCGAAGGCGGGATCGCTGCGATTGGCCAGCCACACGCCCACCATGAACAGGCCGGCCAGCAGGCAGAAGCCCCGCGACGCGTTCGCCAGCGTGCGGCACAGGAAATGGATCGACTCGGCGACGTAGGCGGCGTGATCCGCCGGACCGATCAGCACGGGCGCGATCGTGAAGTAGGGCTCCCAGCTGTTCACTTCGAGGGTGACCCGGTTCGGGCCGTCGCGGCGCAGCAGCTTGGGCGGCAGTTCCACCACCAGCGGGCGGAACCACATGAAGCGGGCCCGCGCGCTGGATTGCGCCAGCCCGTTGATCCAGACGCCGTTGAGGTAGATGTCCGCGCCGTTGATCGCCTGCGAGAGCACCAGGCTCTTGGCGGGCGGACGGTGCGCCGTGGCCGGGTCGCCGTCGCGCGCGGGGTCGAATCCATCCTCCGGGCCGATGAACGGGTCGAGGTCGATCTCGAAGACGGCGCGGTGCAGGGACTGGTCGCCGTCGGTGCGGATGAACGCGGGCAGCGCGAGCCGCTCCCGGGCCTCGACGAGCCGGCCGCCGGGGCCGCGGCCGTCCGGGTCGCCGGGCGCGACCTCGCGGAGTTCGAAGCGGCTGACCGCGGGCACCGCGGCCAGCAAGCCGCCGGGCAGGCTGGCCGCCCAGCCGGCGAGCAGCACGATCAGCAGGAGGACCGCGCACGCGGCGCCGAGGCCGACCCATCGCGCGAGCCGGTCGTCCAGGGCTGGCGGCCCCGGCAGCGTGTCCCGCGTCAAGTCAGTGGAGCGCCAGGTTCAGCTGGTCGACCACCGGCGCCCAGTCGGCGTCCTCCAGCAGCATGTCGCGCAGCGCCTTGGCCTGGGCCGGTGTCCAGAACGGCGCGTCCTGGACTTTCACGTCACCGGGCAGCGGACGGTGGCGGGTGATGAAGGCGCGGATGTCGGATTCGGCGGCGGGCAGTCCCAGTTGCTCGAACAGCGCCGAGAACGGGTGGACGACAGGCTCCATGGGGACACTCCTTGCGCGGTTGCGGGTCGCACATACTCATCAAGGCTAACATCACCAGCCTAACTCACAAGAGCCAGCTACCTGGCCGCCACACCTCGGGTCGGAGGACATCCGCGGCGCGAGCGCCCCCGGATGGAATGAGAGAGCAGTGATCACCACCCATTTCCACATCTGCGCGTTCTTTGACAGCCGCGAGGAGGCCGGCCAGGTGCTGGCGCCGTTCTACCGCGAGGCGCAGGCGCGCAACGAGTGCAATCTGCACCTGGTCGAACCCGACGGGCTGGACGAGCATCGCGAGCGGCTGGCCGCCGCCGGCATCGACGTGCCGGGCTGCGAGCATCGCGGGCAACTGGTCCTGCGCCCATGGCCGGACGAGGCGGGCGCCTTCGACGTCGAAGGCCTGCTCGAGGCGATGGACCGCGCCACGGCGGAGCGCGGCGCGGCGTCCGGCGCCTTCGACGGGCTGCGGGTCATGGCGCAGATGGGCTGGGCGGTTCGCCCCGGCATCGACCGGCTGGACCTGCTGGAATACGAGGCGCGGCTCAATCGCGTGCTGGACACGAACCAGCAGCTGGCGATCTGCGTCTACGACCTCGCGCCGCTGGACGGGGCCACCATGATGGACCTGCTGCGGACGCATCCGCTCACGATGATTGGCGGCGTGCTGCGCGAGAATCCCTTTTTCACGCCGCCGGCCGAGATGCTGCGCGAGCTGTTCGCGCGTCGCGCCACCGGCCGGCGCCGCGGACGGTCGGCACCGGCGGCGCTTCCAGTGCCGGCACCAGGCCGGCGTGCCGAATGACGACGATGTCCCGAGAAAGAGAACCGTCCGCCGCCGACCGGGCGCTGCGCGACCTGATGGGTTTGCTGGCGCTGCCCGCGCTGTGGGTGGGCCGTGATGCCGCCACCGTGCTGCAGCTGACGACCGAGGCGGTCAACCGCATCGTCGGCACCGCGGTCTGCCTGGTGCACGCGCCGCTGGTGCCCGACGCCGCGCCGACGACGCTGCTGCAGCTCGGCGGGGTGCGCGTCGCGCACGATGCCTGGACCGACTTCATCACCGCCTGCCGGCAGATGCCCGACGCCGCCGACACCGCCACCGCGCTTGAATCGCCGCTGGGCACCCTGCGCGTCGTGCGGCTCTACCTCGGGCCGGCGGGCCGTGCGGGCAGCCTGTGGTTCGGCTCGTCGCGACCGGACTTCCCCTCCGCCCACCAGAGCGCCTTCATGCGCGCGGCGGCGACGCTGGCCTCCACCGGCCTGCATGCCGCCCGGCTGGATCACGAACGCGAGCGCGCCGCCAGCGCCAAGGACGAGTTCCTGGCGATGCTCGGTCACGAACTGCGCAATCCGCTGGCGCCGATCTCCACGGCGCTGCACCTGATCCGGCTGCAGACGGGCCAGCTCTCGCGCGAGCACGAGATCATCGAGCGCCAGGTCGGCCATCTGTCCAAGCTGGTGGACGACCTGCTCGACATCACCCGCATCACGCGCGGCAAGATCGAGCTGTCGCGCGAGCCGGTGGACGTGCCCTTCCTGCTCAGCGACGCGATCGAGGGCGTCAGCCCGCTGCTCGAGGAACGCAACCACCAGTTGCGGGTCGCCTGCGAGGTCGGGCCGGAGCTGCGCCTGGTCGGTGATCGCGCGCGGCTGCGGCAGGTGGTGGTCAACCTGCTCAGCAACGCCGCCAAGTACACGCCGACGAACGGCGAGATCCGCGTCGCCGCGCGGGCCGAGGGGCAGGCGCTGGTGATCGAGGTGCAGGACAACGGCGCCGGCATCGACGCCGAGATGCTGCCGCGCGTGTTCGAACTGTTCGAGCAGGGCTCGACGACGCTGGACCGCTCCAAGGGCGGGCTCGGCATCGGGCTGGCGATCGTGAAACAGCTCGTCGAGATGCATCACGGCCAGGTGGCGGTGCACAGCGAGGGGCCGGGGCTGGGCGCGACTTTCCGGGTCACGCTCCCGGCCGAGATCCATGCGGCGCCGCCCGAACCCGGCCCCGCGGCCGAGGCGCTGGACACGCTGCCGCCGGTGCAGGGGCGGGTGCTGGTCGTCGACGACAACCGCGACGCCGCCGAGACGCTGGGGCTGGCGCTGCGCTACGCCGGCTACGACGTGGTCACCACCACGCTGCCGCAGGAGGCGCTGGACCGGTTGCGTGGCTCGCGCTTCGATGCGGCGGTGCTCGACATCGGCATGCCGGTCATCGACGGCTACCAGCTCGCGATGCTGATCCACGACGAGCTGGGCGCGGGCGCGCCGCGGCTGATCGCGCTGACCGGCTACGGCCAGGCGTCCGACCGCGACAAGGCCTTGAGCAGCGGCTTCGACGAGCACATGGTCAAGCCGATCGACCTGGACCGCCTGACGCGCACGCTCGAACGTTTGATCCGAGCCTGATCCGCGCGGACGCGCCGACGCGTGTCCAGGCGCCTGTCGGGGCGTGCCCGGGCGATGCGTTCGGTCAGGCGGCCCGCGGGCGGGACGCCCTCCTAGAATGCCTGCCCAATGAGCACGCCCGGAACCTCCCCGTCCTCCTCGCCGAGCGCCCCCGCGCCGGCGCCCGCGCACGTGGCGATCCTCGACGACGAGGTGGACATCACCCAGCTGCTGGCCGGTTACCTCGCCACCCACGGTTTCCGCACGACGCAGCTGCACACCGGGCGCGCGCTGATGGCGCTGATGGCCGACGATCCACCCGACCTGGTGCTGCTCGACCTCGGCCTGCCGGGCGAGGATGGGTTCGTCATCGCGCGGCAGCTGCGGGAGCACTGGCGCTGCGGCCTGGTGATCGTGACCGGGCGCGGCGACGCGGTGGACAAGGTCGTCGGGCTCGAAGTCGGCGCCGACGATTACGTGACCAAGCCCTTCGACCTGCGCGAGCTGGTCGCGCGGGTGAAGGCCGTGCTGAGACGACTGGCACCGGGTCCCGATGCGGCCGCCGGTGCGGGGACGCCGGCGACATCGGGTGCCGCGTCGCCGGCCTCCGGCGCGCCAGGCGTGCCGGCCCCGGGAGGCGCGCGCTGGCCGGGCGGCGAGATCGTCCACGACCTGTCCGCCGGCCGGGAGCGCCTGCATTTCGAGGGCTGGACCGTCGACCTCGCGGCGCGCCTGGTCACCGGCCCCGACGGCGCCGAGGTGGCGCTGACCACCGGCGAATTCGACCTGCTGCACACCTTCCTGCTGCATCCGGGGCGGGTGCTGTCGCGCGACTTCCTGCTGGAGCAGACGCGCGGCCGGGAGTCCGGCCCCTTCGACCGCACCATCGACGTGCAGGTGGGGCGGCTGCGCCGCAAGCTCGGCGCCGAGTCGGGCGAAGGCCAGTGGATCAAGTCGGTGCGCGGCGCCGGTTATCTCTTCGCGCCGAGGGTGACCTCGACGCTCTCGGGCTGAGATGGCGATGGCGACCTGGCCGCCTGGCGTCGAGGAACACGCCGTTTTCCGCGCGCTGTTCGCCGCGTCGCCGGACGGGCTGATGCTGGTCGACGGCAGCGGACGGATCTGCCTGGCCAATCCGACGGTGTCGCAATTGCTGGGCTACGCGAACGAGGAGCTCGTCGGCGCCCCGGTCGAGATGCTGGTGCCCGATGCCATCCGCCCGCGCCACGCGGCCTATCGCCAGGCCTACGGCAGCGCGCCCCGCGCGCGACCGATGGGCGGCACGGCGACCGAGCTGGTCGCGCGGCGGCGCGACGGCTCCGAGGTGATGGTGGAGATCGCGCTCAGCCCGCTGCAGCCGCTCGGACTGCCCTACACGATGGCGTCGATCCGCAGCGTCGCCGAGTACCCGCGCGTGCGCCAGGCGCTGCAGCGGGCCCGCTACAGCGAGCATCTGGCCCAGCTCGGCCGGATCGCCGTCGACGCGCTGGATCCGCAGGAGGTGCTGCAGCAGGCGCCGGTGATCGCCGCCCAGGCACTGGAGGTCGAACTCGCGATCGTGTTCCTGCTCGATCCCGGCCGCTCGACGCTGCGCGTGGCCGGCGGCGTCGGCCTGCTGGCCGAGGAGGGCCTGGGCGCCGTGGTGCCGAACCGGCCCGACACGCCGCCCGGCTTCGTGCTGGCCGAGGGCCGGCCGGTGATCGTCGAGGACTACGGACGCGAGGCGCGCTTCGCCGTGCCGGCCGCCTATCGCCGCGAGGGCCTGGTGTCGGCGCTGTCGGTGCCGCTCTCGGACCGCGGCCGGCCGGTCGGCGCGCTGGCGGTGCGTTCGCGCCAGGCCAAGCGCTTTGGCGACGCGGAGCTGCGTTTCCTCGAGTCCGTCGCCAACCTGCTGGGCACCTGCCTGCAGCGCGCGCAGACCGAGGAGGCGCTGCATCACTCGCAGCGGCTGGAGGCGGTCGGGCAACTGACCGGCGGCATCGCGCACGACTTCAACAACCTGCTGACCGTGATCCAGGGCAACCTGCAGGTGCTGGCCGACCTGCCGGCGGTGACCGACGACGGCTTCGCGCCGCAACTGGTGGCGGCCGCGACGCGGGCCTCGCGACGCGGCGCGGAGCTGACCGGCAAGCTGCTGGCGTTCTCCCGCCGGCAGATGCTGCAGCCGGCCAGCGTCGACGTCGCGGCGATGATGCGATCGCTGGCCGACATGCTGCGCCGCACGCTGGACCAGCGCATCCGCATCCGCATCGAGGTGGCGCCCGACTGCCCCGATGTCCAGGCCGATCCGGCGCAGCTGGAGTCGGCGCTGCTCAACATCGCGATCAACGCGCGCGATGCCATGCCCGAGGGCGGCGAGCTGGTCTTCGAGGCTGCGCCGCTGGGCGCCGTGCCGCCGGAGCTGCGGCGGGAGCTGGAGGAAGACGGGACACCGCCCGATCCGGACGGCCCGGCGCGCTACGTCCGCATCGCGGTGACCGACAACGGCGTCGGCATGCCGGAGGACGTCAAGGAGCGGGCCTTCGAGCCCTTCTTCACCACCAAGCAGGCCGGTCGCGGCACGGGACTCGGCCTGAGCACGGTCTACGGCTTCGCGCGGCAGTCCCGCGGGGCGCTCGCCATCGACAGCACGCCGGGCCGTGGCACGACGCTCACGCTGATCCTGCCCCGACCGCCGGACGCGCCGGAGGGCGCGCTGGACGGCGATGCCGTCGTGGAGACGGTGCCGGCGGGCCTGCGGGTGCTGCTGGTGGAGGATGACGCGGAAGTGCGCGCGGTGGCGCGGCGCTTCCTGACCGACCTGCGGTGCCGGGTCGTGGCCTGCGCGAGCGGGGAGGAGGCCTTGCGGCACCTGCGCGAGGTCGCGGACCGCGTTGACGGGGGCGAGGGCGGCGAGCGGCCGCAGTTGCTGGTCAGCGACATCGCCCTGGGCGCCGGCATGCGGGGCACGGAGCTGGCGGGGGCCGTCCAGCAGGCCTGGCCCGACATCGCGGTGCTGCTGGTGTCCGGCTTCTCCGCCGAGTTGCTGGGGTCGGGCCCGGAGGCCGCCCTGGGCTGGGAGCTGCTGCCCAAGCCCTATGACCGCACCGCGCTGGTGCGGGCGATCGCGAAGGTGCTCAGCCGCTGAGCGGCGGCGTGTCCGCCGCGGCCGTCACTGGACCGCGGCCGGGCCGGCGTCCGGCAGGCCGCCGATGACGAACTGCTCCAGCCGTTCCAGGTTGGGGATCGAGATCTGCCGGCGGCCGCGTTCGCCGAAGCGGATGAGGCCTTCGCGGCTGAGCCGGGACAGGCAGCGGCTGACGGTCTCCAGCGTCATGCCCAGGTAGTTGCCGAGGTCGGCGCGGGTCATGCGCAGCGTCAGCTCGTCGGCGCGCAGGCCGCGCTGGTGCATGCTGCGCGCCCAGGCGCAGAGGAATTCCGCCACCCGCGCCAGCGAGGCCAGCGTGCAGACCGACATCAGCGACTGCCGCTCGTGGGTGATCTCGGTGCTCATGCCCTCGTGGACGATGGCCATCATCTCCGGATGGCGCGCGCAGGCCTCGGTGAGGGTGTCGTAGGGAATGATGGAGATGTTGCCGGTGTCCATCGCGACGGCGTCGCACGGATGGCGGCCCTGCGCGATGCCGCTGAAGCCCAGCCAGTCGCCCCGGAACTTCAGGCTGACGATCTGCTCGCGGCCATCCAGGCTCCGGCTCACCAGCTTGAAGGCGCCGGCGTTGATCAGATACACGGTGTTGAAGGGCTGCGCGGCGCGGAAGATCATGTCGCCGGCGCGCACGACCTTGGCGCTGGGCTGGACGAGGTCGCGGATGATGCGCATCGCTTCGAGCATGCGCTGGTGGGGATCGCGCGGGGAGGGACGGGTGTCGCTGGTGGCCACCGTGAAGGGGCGCGTCAGCGGACGGAGTTCGGAGACGGCGGTCGCGGCCGGGGGCAGCGCGAGGGCGGCGAGGCGGGAAGCGGCGGGGACGAGGGGGATGCGCGGGCGGCCTGCCGGGGCATCGCGCAGACGGTCGCGGGAGAGGTCGCTCGAGGGGGTGGCGATGGCGCTGTGCATGATGGTCTCGTGGTTGGTGGCGTTGAAGGGATGCTAGGAAGCGCGCGCAACGGCTGCGCCAATCCTTGACATCGCTCGGCAACAGTTGGTGAACCCTCGGTGACGGTTCAGTAACGGACCCTCAAGACGTCGCAGTGTTCCTGCGCATCGAGGCGCGCCAACCGCCGTCGTTTGACATCCATCAACGCTTTCCGGCGCGGGCTGACTACGCTCCCCAACCTCGCTGCCGACGCGTGTCGGCCGGGCCCCCTCCAGCCCCTCGCGCCCCTCACGCGTCCTCCCTCCCAAGCCTGCGTTCCGCGCCTGTCGACCATGCCGCATCACGCCCCGCCGCTGTCTGCGATGCCGACCTCCGTCCTGCCCTTGTCCGCGACCGCGCTGGACCGGTCCGCGGACGAGCTCGCGCAGGCCACGCAGCGCGGCGCGCCGCATCGGCCGCTGGTCGGCATGCGATTGGGGCTGTTCTGCGGTGACGAACGGTCCGAGACGGTCCGCTGCTTGCGCGAGGCCGCGCAGGCGCTGGGCGCGCAGGTCACGATGCTGGACCCGGCGCGGGCGCTGGAGGAGGGCGCCGCGCTCGACGAGATCGCCCGGCTGCTGGGGCATCTCTACGCGGCGGTGGCGTGCGAGGGCGTGCCCGCCGCCGTCATGCGCGGCCTGGCGATGGCCGCGGCGGTGCCGGTGCTGGATGCGCGGGCGGTGCTGGCGCCCGCGTCCGGACGCGGCACGGGCGCCGAGCGGCGCCCGTGGATCGCGCAGGCGGCGCTGCTGGCCGCGCTGCGCTGAAGCGCGCTTACTTCTTCTTGTCGGCCGCCTTGGTGGCCTGCTCCAGGGCCTGCGCCTCCTGCAAATGATGCTGCAAGGCCGGCAGCATCTTGGCGGCCCAGGCCTTCACGTCGGCGTCCTTGGCGTCCTTGGACGCCTTCTCGAACAGCTTGACGGCGTCCTTGTGGGCGCCGACCTGGTTTTCGGCGTAATGGTGGTCGAAGCTGGTCCCGTCGCGCTGCTCCAGGATCTTGGCCTTGCCCTTCTGGACCATGGAGGCATCGGTCGGGAGCTTCACGCCCTTGGACGCGGCCAGCGTCTGCAGTTCCGAATCCGCCTTCTTGTGGTCGTCGATCATCTTCTGGGCGAAGGCCTTGACGTCGGCGCTGGTGCCCTTCTTGAGCGCGAGGTCGGCGGCCGCGATCTCGGCGAAGTTGGACTCGGCGGCGTTCTTCATGAAGCTGCTGTCCGCGTGCGAACGCGCCGCGGAGGCCGGCGCGGCCGCGGTCGTGGCGGTCTGGGCGGCGACGGTGCCGGCGGCCAGGGCGCCGCCCAGGGCGAAGGCGATCGCGGCGATCGCGGGCAGGGCGCGCGGGCGGGAGGAGGCGATGACGGTCATGGGGATCACTCCATGAAGTGGTGATGCCCGGGAGACAGCAATCCCGGTTCCCGCGCCGCCGCCGTCCGCCGCGTGGCCTCGATCGCGCGTCAGGATGTCGGCAGCGTCTTGTACTGCTGACCCACCTCCGTCAGCGTGCCGGCGGCGCCGAACAGGCTGGTGAAATGCGGATCCGGCGACCAGCGGCCGGTGAACCACGCATAACGGAGCACGTCCGCGCGGGTCTCGCAGGTCTTGACCATGTCCGCCATCTGCGCCTTCTGCTTGGCCGCCGAGTCGATCTGCGCGC
This sequence comes from Mitsuaria sp. BK041, assembly GCF_014193085.1. NCBI lineage: Bacteria > Pseudomonadati > Pseudomonadota > Betaproteobacteria > Burkholderiales > Sphaerotilaceae > Roseateles > Mitsuaria sp. BK041. The sequence continues at coordinate 2,072,824 of NZ_JACHYT010000001.1, forward strand.
TTCCGTCGCCGACATGCCAATTCGCCATCTCGGTGATCCAGAACGGCTTGCCGTACTTCTCCAGCCGCTTGAGCTGGTCGGCCAGCCCGTAGTCGTACCAGTGGAAGGCGAGCGCGTCGATCTGCGGGTCGCGCCCGCCGTTGGCATTGCGGTAGGCGGCGATGAAGGCATCCATCCAGACCACCGGGTCGGCGTAGCCGGCCATCGTGCCCCAGGTGATCGCCGGACCGACGAGCTTGACGCCCGTCTGGCGCGCGACCTCCTCATACCGCGGCCACTGGGCGGCGGCTTCCGCCGGCGTCTTGTTGGCCTGGTCGGTCAGGTTGGGTTCGTTGAGCACCAGCAGGGACTTCACGGCCGGACGCGACTTCAGGTAGGCGACCACCTCCGCCGTGTCGAAGTCGAAGTTCCACAGCATTGGCACATGGTCCATCGCGCCGGCGATGGCGGGCTGGGCGAGCACCGCCGCGTTGGGCTTGAGCGCCCAGTTCACCCACCAGCCCACGGTGCCGCCGGACAGCGCGCTGAAATCGGCGGCGTCCTTCAGGTCATAGGCCAGGCCGCGCTTGACCGTCGAGGTCGCCGGCGGTGGCGCGGGCGGGGTCGGCGCGGCGGGCGGGGTTGGCGCGGCAGGTGCGGCCGGTTCGCCACCACCACCGCCGCCGCCGCCGCACGCGGTCAGCGTGGCGCCGAGGACGCCGGCGCCGGCCATCGTGAGCAGGCGACGGCGCTGGGCGTCGGGCGGCGGCGGGGCGACGAGCGCGTTCAGGGGATCGACCGCGTTCGCGGCGGCAGGCATCGGGGTTGGCTTCATGGGGCGGGCCTCTTCTTGGGTGGAGGCGGCCCGCCGCTCTCCCTCCCAAGGAGAACGCGTCGCGCGGGCCTCGTGCGCCCGCGGACCGGCGGAGCCGCCGGATCGAGCTGTCCCTGACAGAAGGGACAGGTCTTGCGGGGGCGGAGTATGGCCGGGCGTTTGTGTTCTTGTCCCGCACCGACACACATCGTTAAGGTTTCCCTGCGTTTGCATTAACAGCACTACCTCCAAAGAGGCAAGGGTCGCCGGCTGCCCGTTCCGTGGCGACCGCGCCGCGGGCGGGCGGCGGTGCAATCCCTAGGCTGAGCGCCTCCCTGGGGGGCAAAGTGACTTTCGACCACTGTGCGCGGTTACAGCTGTCAATAGAGTCCATGGCATGCAACTGTTCCGCTGCCTCCGACGCGATGGCTGATCTCGACCTCGACGCGCTGCTTGCCCCGCTGCAGGACGACGCCCCGTGTGGCGCCGACCTGGAGTACGACCCTGCCTTCCTCGCCCTGGAAGCGGCGGGCGCGGGCAAGCCGGAGCAGCAGTACGGCGACACCGTCATCCCGGCCGAGGAGCCGGATTGGCCCGCCGTGCACGAGCAGGCCCTGGCCCTGGCGCGGCGCACCCGCGACCTGCGCGTGGCCGTGTGGCTGGCCCGCGCTGGCGCCCGGCTGCACGGCTTCGGCGCGGCGCTCGACGGCCTGTCGCTGATCCGCGGCCTGCTGGAGCGCCATTGGGCGCACGTCCATCCGCAGCTGGACGCCTCGGACAACGACGACCCCACGATGCGCCTGAACGCGCTGCAGCCGCTGGTCAGCGGCACCGCGGCGATCGCCGATTTCCGCGCCGCCAGCCTGACCGGCCAGCGCGGCGGCCCCCGGGTGCGGGACGTGGAACTGGCGCTCGGCAATGCCGATCCGATCGCCGACGAATCCGTGCCCTCGCCCGAAGGCCTGATGGCCGGACTAGCGGCCCAGGCCGCGAACGATCCGGCGCTGGCCGCCCGGCTGCATGAATCGCTCCCGATCGCGCAAGGCATCGTCGCGGCGATCGAAACCCAGCTCGGCGCCGGCCAAGGCCCCGATTTCGCGCCGCTGCTGCGCCTGTTCAAGCCGCTGGCCGCCGCCGCCGGACAACTGCAGGGGCAGGGTGGCGAGGCGGTCGCGGCGCCCGTGGACGGCGCCAGCGCGCCGGCCGGCCTCGCGGTCGGCGCCGTGGTGGCCGGCGCGGTCGCCGCGCCCGGCACCATCGCCAGCCGCGACGACGCGGTCCGCGCCCTGCAGCGCGTGTGCGAATGGATCGAGCGCCACGAGCCCAGCAATCCCGCACCGCTGCTGATCCGCCGCGCGCAGCGGCTGATGAGCAAGTCCTTCCTGGAAATCATGCGCGACCTGAATCCGGACGGCGTGCATGAGATCGAGAAGCTCGCCGGCACGCCGAGCGAGTGATCCGCATCGCCTTCATTCCCTCCACGGTTTCCACCCTTCACCCGATCCACGCTTCAAGGAGCACCCCATGGCCACCAGCAGCCAGAAGTTCATCGCCAGGAATCGCGCCCCGCGCGTGCAGATCGAGTACGACGTCGAGCTCTACGGCGCCGAGAAGAAGGTCCAGCTGCCCTTCGTGATGGGTGTGCTGTCGGACCTGTCGGGCAAGCCCACCGAGCCGCTGCCGCCGGTGTCGGACCGCAAGTTCCTGGACTTCGACGTCGACAACTTCGACGCCCGCATGAAGGCCATGAAGCCGCGCGTCTCCTTCGCCGTGCCCAACACGCTGACCGGCGAAGGCAACCTGATGGTCGACCTGACCTTCGAGTCGATGGACGACTTCTCGCCGGCCGCGGTCGCGCGCAAGGTGGACGGTCTCAAGCAGCTGCTCGAGGCGCGCCAGCAACTGGCCAACCTGATCACCTACATGGATGGCAAGGCCGGCGCCGAGCAGCTGATCGCCAAGGTGGTCAAGGACGAGGCGCTGCTGAAGTCCCTGGCCTCGGCCCAGAAACCCGCCGACGACGCCGCCGCGCAATAAGCGCCGCGCGCCTTCAGACCCCTAGCCGGACCCCACGGAGCACGCACCATGGCCGAAGAGATCCTCTCGCAAGCCTCGCCCTCGCTGCAGGGCATCGAATACGAAGGCGGCGAGTTCGCCTCGCTGCTGAACAAGGAATTCAAGCCCAAGACCGACGAGGCCAAGTCCGCCGTCGAGCAGGCGGTGCTGACGCTGGCGCAGCAGGCGCTGTCGCAGACCCAGCTGATCGGCAGCGACGTCATCGTCTCGATCGAGTCGATGATCGCGGAGATCGACAAGAAGCTGTCCGAGCAGGTCAACGCGATCCTGCACCACGCCGAGTTCCAGCAGCTGGAATCGGCCTGGCGCGGCCTGCACTACCTGGTCAACAACACCGAGACCGACGAGCAGCTCAAGATCCGCGTCATGAGCATCTCCAAGAACGATCTCGGCAAGACGCTCAAGCGCTACAAGGGCACGGCCTGGGACCAGAGCCCGATCTTCAAGCGCGTCTATGAAGAGGAATTCGGCCAGTTCGGCGGCGAGCCCTTCGGCTGCATCGTCGGCGACTACTACTTCGACCACAGCCCGCCCGACGTCGAGCTGCTGGGCGAGATCGCCAAGGTCTCGGCCGCCGCGCACTCGCCCTTCATCGCCGCGGCGAATCCCTCGCTGATGCAGATGGGCTCGTGGCAGGAACTCGCCAACCCGCGCGACCTGACCAAGATCTTCAGCACGCCCGAGTACGCCGCCTGGAAGTCGCTGCGCGAGTCCGACGACGCGCGCTACATCGGCCTGGCCATGCCGCGTTTCCTGGCGCGCCTGCCCTACGGCGCGAAGACCAATCCGGTCGAGGAGTTCAACTTCGAGGAAGAGACCGGTGGCGGTGAGCACGCCAAGTACACCTGGGCCAACTCGGCCTACGCGATGGCGACCAACATCAACCGCTCGTTCAAGACCTACGGCTGGTGCACCCGCATCCGCGGCGTCGAGGCGGGCGGCGCGGTCGAGGGCCTGCCGGCCCACACCTTCCCGACCGACGAGGGCGGCGTGGCCATGAAGTGCCCCACCGAGATCGCCATCAGCGACCGCCGCGAGGCCGAGCTGGCCAAGAACGGCTTCATGCCGCTGGTGCACCGCAAGAACTCCGACTTCGCCGCCTTCATCGGTGCGCAGTCGCTGCAGAAGCCCGCCGAGTACGACGATCCGGACGCCACCGCCAATGCCAACCTGGCCGCGCGGCTGCCGTATCTGTTCGCCTGCAACCGCTTCGCCCATTACCTGAAGTGCATCGTGCGCGACAAGGTGGGCTCGTTCAAGGAACGCGCCGACATGGAGAAGTGGCTGAACAAGTGGATCATGAACTACGTCGACGGCGATCCCGCCAACTCCTCGGAGACGACGAAGTCGCAGAAGCCGCTGGCCTCGGCCGAGGTGGTGGTCGAGGAGATCCCGGGCAACCCCGGCTACTACTCGTCGAAATTCTTCCTGCGTCCGCATTACCAGCTCGAGGGCCTGACGGTCTCGCTGCGGCTGGTCTCGACGCTGCCGTCGCAGAAGGGCAAGTGAGGCGGCGGGTCGCCCCGGCGGCCCGCGCGAAGGAAACAAAGAAATCGCGCGCAACGACGCGCGACGCGTCCAAGGGAGCGCTGTCGAAGGCGCCGTTCTGAAATTTTCGAGGCGATGAGCCAACCGGGCCCTCGGGCCCGAAATCCCGGTTTCCGCATGCGGTGAGCGTTGATGCGGAGACTTTTTTCAAAGAGTCCATCTAGGAGAAACCGACCATGACGATCGACGCCAATCTGAAGTTCGCCGGAGTCGAAGGCGAATCCACCCACAAGGACCACAAGGGCGAGATTGATCTGCTCGCCTGGTCGTGGGATGTGCGTCAGGAAAGCACCGCCGCCGCCGGCACCGGCTCCGGCAAGGGCAAGGGCATTCCCGGCCAGTTCGTGTTCGCGCACTACTACGACAAGGCGTCCCCGGTGCTGGCCAAGGCCTGCGCCTCGGGCAAGCACTTCGACCAGGCCGTCCTGACCTGCCGCAAGGCCGGCGAAGGCCAGCAGGACTTCCTGAAGGTCACGCTGAAGCAGGTGCTGGTGACCAACGTCGCCCCGTCGGCCTCCGCCGGTGGCGAGATCAGCGAGAGCGTGGCCCTGTCGTACGCGGACATCGAGTTCGAGTACAAGGCCCAAGACGCCAAGGGCGGCCTGGGCGGCGCGGTCAAGTTCGGCTGGAACGTGGCCACGACCGAAACCCGTTGATCGGCGGGGCGCCGGTGCGAGCCGGCGCCTTCCGTTCGCGGATCCGCGGCGCGACGGCCCCTGGCCGGCCGCGCCGCGCTCGGACAACGCATGACGGTGCGCCGCCTGGCGCGCGCGCCGTCATCCGTTGTCCATGCCGGAGCGAAAGATGAATCCGATGACCAGCGGCGGCGCGACCAGCGCCGACATGTACCTGGACCTGTCGCTCAAGCGGGCGGGCAAGGTCAAGGGCGAATCCACCTCGGCGGGCCACGCCGGCGACGTCGTCGTGCGCGGCTTCAGCTGGGGCGTGGGCGCCGCCGGCGATGCGGTGGCGGGCCAGCAGACCGGCCGCCGCAGCTATCGCCAGCTGACGATCACCAAGGACCTGGACAGCGCCAGCACCGCGCTGATGAGCGCGGTGGCGACCAACGACGAGGTCAAGTCCGCCAAGCTCTACCTGCGCAAGGCGGGCGGCGCGCAGGAGGACTACTTCTGCCTGACGCTGGAGAAGGCCCGCGTCGCGTCCTACGACATCGACTGCGATGCCGACGGCGCGCCGGTCGAGCGCATCGCGATGAGCTTCCAGAAGGTCTCCATCGAGTACCGGACCCAGAACGCCAAGGGCGCGATGGGCGGCACCCACACCTTCGACGACGACCTGACCTGACCTGGCCCGATCCCGCGCGGCGGGCGAGGGCTGGTCTGCACCCCAACAACGACGAGATGTCACGGAGCATGCGATGAGCGCAGTGCAGGAACTGCTGGCGGCGGGCCGCCCGACCGAGGCGCTGGCCGCGGCGCAGGCGGAGGTCCGGCAGCGTCCGCAGGACGCCAAGCTGCGCACGATGCTGTTCCAGCTGCTGGCGGTGACCGGCCAGTGGGCGCGGGCGGCGGCGCAGCTGGAGGTCTGCGGCGAGCTGGACGCCGGCACGCTGGCGATGGTCAACACCTACCGCGAGGCGCTCAAGTGCGAGCTGGTGCGCGAGGCCGTCTTCGAGGGCCGCACCACGCCCATGGTGATGGGCGAGCCCGCCGAGTGGGTCGCGAACCTGGTGCATGCGCTCAAGCTCGACCACGACGGCGACGCGGCCGGCGCGCGGCAGCTGCGCGCGCAGGCGCTGGAGGCCGCGCCGGCCACCGCCGGCACGATCGACGGCCAGGCATTCGAGTGGCTGTGCGACGGCGACTCGCGCCTGGGCCCGGTGCTGGAGGCCGTGATCAACGGCCGCTACTGCTGGGTGCCGTTCTCCGCGCTGAAGGAAATCCACATCGAGCCGCCGACCGACCTGCGCGACCTGGTCTGGGCCGCGGCGCACCTGGAGTTCCCCAACGGCGGCGCCTCGGTGGCGCTGATCCCGACGCGCTACCCGCGCAGCGTGGCCTTCGACGACGAACGCGTCTGGCTGTCGCGCCGCACCGAATGGCAGCCGCTGCCGGGACCGGAGGACGACCAGTACGCCGGCATCGGCCAGCGCGTGCTGATGAGCGACCAAGGCGAGGCAGGATTGCTGGATGTCCGTCTCATCGAATTGAGGAAGTGAATGCGCTGCCGTCCGTCCCGTCCGTCCTTGCTCCGCGCCACCCGGGCGCCGTCCGTCCTGTCCGCTGGCGTGCCGGCCACGGTGTCGCCCGCGGCGTCCCCGCTCCGTTCGATCGCGATGAAGGCGGTCCTGGCCGTGGCCGGGACCATCGTCGCGTCGTCCGTCCACGCCGACGCGGGATCGATGCCGCCGGCGGCGAAGACCGCGGCGGCCAAGGCCGCGCCCTCCGCGAAGGCGGCCTGGCGCGCGCTGTCGCCCGAGGCCTGCACGCCGCTGGCTGACGCCGACCGGGCCAAGCTGCCCGCCAGCTGGGCCAAGTACCTCGACGCGGCGCGCCGCTGCGAGCTGGCGGCGCCGGGCGGCACGCCGCGCGTGGCGCTGATCTCGGTCTTCGCCGAGACCTATTACGCCACCCGCGCCGCTGACGCGCCGTGGGAGGACTTCCCCAAACCGATGCTGGTCGACCGCGAGTTCCGCTGCGTCGGCGGGCTGCCCGAGCTGTTCCCCTTCGATCAACCGCGGACATTGACGCTGCGCCACGGCCTGTGGCGTGACGGCGTGCCGCAGGAAATCCGCGTCCAGGTCAGCAACCCGGCCGTCGGCGGCGATTACGCGCTGCCGGCGCTGCGTTGGGACGCGGCCGAACACCGTTACCGCGCAGCGGGCGCCAAGCCGTCCGCGGACTTCCCATGCCCGACATCCTGAATCCCTCCGCCACCGAACCCGTCACCGCCGCCCAGCTCAAGCAGGTCGCCGACGAGGCCTACGAAAAGTACCCCGGCTCCTGCAGCCACGCCGTGTGGCACGTCATCAAGCGCTACATCCCGGACCAGGAGTACCGCACCGCCAATTCGCTGGTCGCCTTCCTGAAGGCCGACAAGCGCTGGAAGGAGACGCCGGTGTCGGAGCTGGCCGAGCGCGCCAGCCGCGGCGAGCTGATCGTCGGCGGCCTGGTGACGCAGCCCAACGGCCACGTGATCGTCGTCTATCCCGGCGCGGCCAAGCCGGCCGGCGGGTATGCCTACACCTCGGGCGGCAAGTCCCAGACCATGCGCGCCCGCGGCATGTATCCGCTGGCGATGTCGACCTCGCTGGGCGGCTGGGCCGGCGCCAAGAGCAAGGGCGACAAGACGATCTGGGACCCCTGGGCCAACGACGGCAAATTCGCCGAGGTCGTCTTCTGGCGCCTGGACACCGGCGCCGCGAAGTGAGCGGATCCGCGCCGCGCGAGCCATGACCCAGATCACCCGCGATCGGCTGCAGCCGGCCCTGCTGGACCGCCTCACCGACGACGATCCCTTCCACCGCGTCGAGGCGGAGGAGCGCCGCGTCATGACCAAGTCGCAGCTGCGCCAGGCGGTGCTGCGCGACCTGGGCTGGCTGTTCAACGCCATCCAGCCGCTGGGCAAGGCCTGCGACCCGTATGCGCGGGTCGGCGACAGCGTGCTGAACTTCGGCCTGCCGGCGCTGTCGGGGCAACTGGCCTCGCGCATCGACGTGCACCTGCTGGAGAAGCAGATCCGCCAGGCCATCCTGCGCTTCGAGCCGCGCATCCTGCCCGACACGCTCGAGGTCCGCGCGATCGAGACGCAGAGCGTCATGGACACCCACAACGTGATCGAGTTCGACATCCGCGGCCACCTCTGGTCGCAGCCGGTGCCGCTGGAGATCCTGCTGCGCACGCAGATGGACCTCGAGGCGGGGCAGGTCGAGGTGCGCGAGGGCTGAGGACGCGCGATGGATCCCCGGCTGCTGCGCCTGTACAACGACGAGCTCGCCCACCTGCGCGAGGTCGGCGCCGAATTCGCCCGCGACTTCCCCAAGATCGCCGCGCGCCTGGGCCTGGAGGATGCGGAGGTCGCCGACCCCTATGTCGAGCGGCTGCTGGAGGGTTTCGCTTTCCTGTCGGCGCGGGTGCAGCTCAAGCTCGACGCCGAGCATCCGCGCCTGATCGCCCACCTGCTGGAGTCGATTTACCCCAACTTCCTGGCGCCGGTGCCGTCGATGATGATCGCGCGCTTCGGCGTCGATCCGACCGACCCCAACCTCTCCAAGGGCCACCCGGTGCCGCGGGGCAGCGTGCTGCAGTCCGGCGTGCCGCGCGGCCAGGACACCCGCTGCGAGTTCCGCACCGCCCATGACGTGACGCTGTGGCCGCTGACGCTGGACGACGTCCAGTACTTCAGCCACGCGCCCGACCTGCCGATGTCGCGCCTGCCCGATGCCGCCGGCAGTCGTGGCGGGCTGCGGCTGCGGCTCAAGACCGGCGGCGGCATTCCGGTGCGCCAGCTGGGGCTGGACCGGCTCGCGCTCTACCTGAGCGCGCCCGACGAGGTCGCCTATCGCCTGCACGAGCTGGCGCTGGGCGCGCCACTGGGCAGCTTCGTCACCGGCGAGGGCATCGACGCTCCGGCGGTGCCGGCGCAGTGGCGGTCCGCGGCCAGCATCCGCCCGCTGGGCTTCGCGCCGGACGAGGCGCTGCTGCCGGAGACGCACCGCAACTTCTCCGGCTGCCGGCTGATGCAGGAGCTGGCCGCGATGCCGCGGCGCTTCCTGTTCCTGGAGATCGACCAGCTCGCCGAGCGCCTGGCGCGGGTGGAGGGCACGAGCTTCGAGATCGTGCTGTTCTTCAGCCGCGGCGACGGCGCGCTGGAGGCGATGGTCGACGTGGACAGCGTCTCGCTGCACTGCACGCCGGCGATCAACCTGTTCCCCAAGCGGCTGGACCGCATCCAGCTGGGCACGGGCAGCTGGGAATACCACGTCGTCCCGGACCGCACCCGGCCGATGGACTACGAGATCCACAGCCTGCAGTCCGTGACCGGCTACGGGGCCGGGGCGCTGGGCCAGCAGGGCTTCGAGCCGCTGTACGCGACCTACCACCAGGCGCCGCCCGATGCGCCCGGCTTCTACACGGTGCGGCGCGAGCCGCGCCTGCTGTCGACGCGCCAGAAGGAGCAGGGGCCGCGCACCGGCTACATCGGCGACGAGGTCTTCCTGTCGCTGGTCGACCCGCGCCATGCGCCGTATCGCGAGGACATCCGCCAGCTGTCGGTCTCGGCGCTGGTCACCAACCGCGACCTGCCGATGCTGCTGCCGCACAACGGCGCCGGCGCCTGGCGGCTGGACGCGGCGGGGCCGGTGCTCAAGGTCGAGGCGGTGCATGGCCCGACGCGGCCGGTCAACCGCCAACCGGTGGGCGAGGCGGGCTGGAGTCTGGTCGGCCTGCTGACGCAACAGCAACTGCCCTGGGCCGACGAGCCGCCCGCGCAGGCCGCGGCGACGCTGCGCCGCCTGCTGGCGCTGTACGGCCCGCCGAGCGATCCGGCCTGGCTGCGCCAGGTGGAGGGCGTCCGTGGCGTCGATGCCCAGCCGGTCGTGCGGCGCCTGCCGTTCACCGGGCCGCTGAGCTTCGGCGCGGGCACCGAGATCACGCTGGAGCTCGACGAACTGGCCTTCCAGGGCCACAGCGCCTATCTGTTCGCGAGCGTGCTGGAGCGCTACTTCACCCGCCACGCGGCGATCAACAGCTTCACGCAGCTGAGCCTGCGCACGCCGCAGCGCGGCCAGGTCAAGCGCTGGGCGCCGCGCATCGGCGGCGATGCCGAGGGCCGCGCGCAGCGCACGGAACGCGACGGACGCGCCTCCCCGGGGAGCCGTCCATGAACGTGCGCGACGCCGGCGGGTCGGACGACGCCCAGGCGCCGTCCGCCGCGGGAGGCGCGGTGCCGGGCGCTGCGGCGGCCGCGAGCGCCGCGGTCAGCGACGCCGAGGACGCGGGCGCGGAGCCATCGCCCGCCGCGCTGCTGGCGCGTCGTCCCGCGCGGCGCGGCGAGCACGACGCGGCGCTGCGCGCGCTCTTCGAGAGCGTGGAGGCGACGCCCTGGGCCCATGACTTCTTCGCGCTGCTGCGCCGCATCGAGGGCCTGACGCCCGATGTGCCGCGGCTGGGGCGCGGCCTGCGGCCGTCGCAGGAGGCGATCCGGCTGGGGCAGGAGCCCGAGCTGGACTTCGCGCCGGCGGCGCTGGCCAGCCTGACCCGCGGGCAGAACCCCGCGCCGCGGCTGGGCGTGCGCTTCTTCGGGCTGCTCGGTCCGCAGGGGCCGATGCCGCTGCATCTGACCGAGTACACCCGCGAGCGGCTGCATCAGCGCGGCGACCCGACGCTGAGCCGCTTCCTCGACGTCTTCCATCACCGGCTGCTGCTGCACTTCTACCGCGCCTGGGCCCAGTCCCAGCCGGCGGTGCAGCATGACCGGCCGGCCACGGACCGTTATGCCGCCTGGCTGGGCGCCGCCACCGGGCTGGACGGCGCGCAGCGGCCGGCGGACTCGCTGCCGCAGACCGCGCGCCTGTTCCAGGCCGGGCTGCACGGCGGGCGGGCGCAGCACGCCGAAGGGCTGGCCAAGATCCTGTCGCTGCACTTCGGGGTGCCGGTGCGCATCGAGCAGCACGTGCCGCACTGGCTGCCCGTCGAGGACGGCGAGCGCACGCGGCTGGGCTTCGCGCGCCAGCGGCCGGAGCGCATCGGCCGCGAGCTGCCGCGGCTGGGCGTCGACACCGCCTGCGGCAACAAGGCCTGGGACCGGCAGTACCGCTTCCGCGTCGTGCTGGGCCCGCTGACGCTGCGCCAGTACGAGGGCTTCCTGCCCGACGGCGACGCGTGGCGGCCGCTCAACGACTGGATCCGGCAGTACGTCGGCCACAACCTGCAATGGGAGCTGCAGCCGGTGCTGCGCCGCGACGAGGTGCCCGCCGCGGCGCTGAGTGGCCGCGCGCGCCTGGGCTTCACGTCCTGGACGGGCCGCTCGGGCGGCCGTCCGCATCGTCACGACCGGGGCGACCTGCACCTGCATCCGCGACAGCGGGTGAAGGGACGGGCCACGCCACCGGCATCACAGGGAGCATCGTCATGACAGAAATCGCCCGCACCAGCCTCTTCGGCAAGCTCAATCCGCTGGCCTACAAGGCGATCGAAGGCGCCACCGTGTTCTGCAAGCTGCGCGGCAATCCGTATGTGGAGCTGCAGCACTGGCTGTACCAGATCCTCAACACGCCGGACTCCGACCTGCATCGCATCGTCAAGCATTACGGGCTGGACGCGGCGCAGCTGTCGGCGGACCTGATGGCTTCGCTGGACCGGCTGCCACGCGGCGCGACCTCGGTCACCGACCTGTCGAGCTGGGTCGAGAACGCGGTCGAGCGCGGCTGGGTCTATGGCTCGCTGATGTTCGGCGACCAGCAGGTGCGCACCGGCCATCTGGTGCTGGGGCTGCTGAAGACGGCGTCGATGCGCAACGTGCTGCTGTCGGTGTCCAAGCAGTTCGAGAAGATCCCCGTCGACGACCTGAGCGAGCATTTCAACCAGATCCTGGAGGGCTCGCCGGAGCGAGCGATGCGCGCGGCCGAGCCGGGCGCGGCGCCCGGTGACGCGAGCGGCGCGATCGCGCCGGCGGCGATGGGCAAGCAGGAGGCGCTCAAGCGCTTCGCGGTGGACCTGACCGAGCGCGCGCGCAATGGCGAGATCGATCCGATCGCCGGCCGCGACGAGGAGATCCGCCAGATCGTCGACATCCTGATGCGCCGGCGCCAGAACAACCCGATCCTGACGGGCGAGGCGGGCGTGGGCAAGACGGCGGTGGTGGAGGGCTTCGCGCTGCGCCTGGCGCAGGGCGACGTGCCGCCGCAGCTGAAGGACGTGTCGCTGTACATGCTGGACATCGGCCTGCTGCAGGCGGGCGCGAGCATGAAGGGCGAATTCGAGAACCGGCTGCGCCAGGTCATCGACGAGGTGCAGGCCTCGCCCAAGCCCATCATCCTGTTCATCGACGAGGCGCACACGCTGATCGGCGCGGGCGGCGCGGCGGGCACGGGTGACGCGGCCAACCTGCTCAAGCCGGCGCTGGCGCGGGGCAAGCTGCGCACGATCGCGGCGACGACCTGGGCCGAGTACAAGAAGCACATCGAGAAGGATCCGGCGCTGACGCGGCGCTTCCAGGTCGTGCAGGTGCCCGAGCCCGATGAGCACAAGGCGGTGCTGATGCTGCGCGGCGTGGCGTCCATCCTGGAGAAGCATCACCGGGTGGCGCTGCTGGACGAGGGCATCGAGGCGGCGGTCCGCCTGAGCCACCGCTACATCCCGGCGCGGCAGTTGCCGGACAAGGCGGTGAGCCTGCTGGACACGGCCTGCGCGCGCGTGGCGGTGAGCCAGCACGCGACGCCGGCGGAGCTGGAGGACTGCCTGCGCCGCATCCAGGCGCTGGAGATCGAGCGCGAGATCATCGCGCGCGAGGGCGCGATCGGCATGGACGTTGCGGAGCGCCAGCAGCGCGTGGCGGCGGCGCTGGACGAATCGCAGACGCGCAAGGCGGAGCTGGAGGCGCGCCACCTGAAAGAGAAGGGCATGGTCGACCGCGTGCTGGCGCTGCACGCGCTGCTGCGCAAGGACGGCGAGGGCGCGCCGTCGGAAGAGGAGCGGGGCCCGCTGCTGAGCGAGCTGCACGGCCTGCGCGCAGAACTGGCGACGCTGCAGGGCGATGCGCCGCTGATCCTGCCTCAGGTGGATGAGCAGGCGGTGGCCGCGGTGGTGCAGGACTGGACCGGCATCCCGGTCGGCCGCATGGTGCGCAACGAGCTGCAGGCGGTGCTGCAGCTGGCCGACACGCTGAACCAGCGCGTGGTGGGCCAGCGGCATGCGCTGGAGATGATCGCCAAGCGCATCGAGGTCTCGCGCGCCGGGCTGGACAACCCGAGCAAGCCGATCGGCGTGTTCCTGCTGGCGGGCACCTCGGGCGTGGGCAAGACCGAGACGGCGCTGGCGCTGGCCGAGGCGCTCTACGGTGGCGAGCAGAACGTCATCACCATCAACATGAGCGAGTTCCAGGAGGCGCACACGGTCTCGACGCTCAAGGGCTCGCCGCCGGGGTATGTCGGCTACGGCGAGGGCGGCGTGCTGACCGAGGCGGTGCGCCGCCGGCCGTACAGCGTGGTGCTGCTGGATGAAGTCGAGAAGGCGCACCCGGACGTGCATGAGCTGTTCTTCCAGGTCTTCGACAAGGGCTGGATGGAGGATGGCGAGGGCCGCTACATCGACTTCAAGAACACGATCATCCTGCTGACGAGCAACGCGGGCAGCGACCTGATCATGAAGCTGTGCGCGGATCCGGAGCTGATGCCGGAGCCGGAGGGCATCGCCAAGGCGCTGCGCGAGCCGCTGCTGAAGGTGTTCCCGGCGGCGCTGCTGGGCCGGCTGGTGACGATCCCGTACTACCCGCTGAGCGAGGAGATGCTGGGCCAGATCGTGCGTCTGCAGCTGGGCCGCATCCAGAAGCGCGTGGGCGAGAACCTGGGCGTGCCGCTGAGCTTCGGCGACGACGTGGTGAAGCTGATCATCAGCCGCTGCAACGAGGTCGAGAGCGGCGGCCGGGTGGTGGACGCGATCCTGACGAACACGGTGCTGCCGCGCATCAGCCGCGAGTACCTCACGCGCCTGACCAACGGGCAGACGATCACCAAGGTCGCGCTGAACGTGAAGGACGGGGACTTCGAGTACGGGTTCGATTGAAGCGGGAAACTTGCTCGCGTGAGCACCGGCGGTATCGAGCTCGTATGAAGACATCTTCGAAACTTTCGGCAGCGACCGCGAGGCGAGTACCCGAAGTCGCTGCGGCGCAAGCTCGAAGCGGCTCGTCATCCACTTCCACGAAGTGATCGGCGAGCGCTGAGCCATGGAACTGGCCAAGACCTTCCTGCTGTTCGTCGTCACCGCCGTCGCCGAGATCCTCGGGTGCTATCTGCCGTATCTCTGGCTCAAGCAGGACAAGTCCGCGTGGCTGCTCGTGCCCGCGGCCGGCAGCCTGGCGCTCTTCGCCTGGTTGCTGACCTTGCATCCGACCGCCGCGGGCCGCGTCTACGCGGCCTATGGCGGTGTGTACATCGGCGTGGCGATGGCCTGGCTGATGCTCGTCGACAAGGTCAAGCCCACGCCCACCGACTGGATTGGCGTGGCCGTCAGCCTGGTGGGAATGGCGATCATCGTCCTGGGGCGCCGGCCGGCGGCCTGATCCGCGCCGTGACGCTCAGGGCTGGCCGATCGTCAAGGTCCCATCCTGGGCGTTGCCCGGCTCCCCGCTGACCGCGCGGCGATCGACCTGGCCCTCGCAGCCGCGCGCGCTGCATTGGTAGGCGACCAGCCGCAGCGGCTTGCCGGCCTTGGGCTCCGAGCGCTCGACCACGCGCAGCGTGAGCGTGCCCGCGGTGGCGCCCGACACCAGCGCGTCGCAGCCCGTCCAGTACCCGACGAAGCGATGCGCCGTCGCGCCCGGCGCCGCGCCGTTGAAGGGCACCAGCACCACGCTGGTCCAGCGCTGGAAGGTGCCGCTCTTGCCCACGCCCGCGTGCGAGAACTCCAGGCAACTGCCCCAGCGCTGACCGCCCGCCATCACGCGGTACGCGTCGGTCGGCGTCCAGTCCAGGTCGGGCAGGGCGTCGCCGCCCGGCGCCTTGTGCTCGACGACCTGCAGCCGCTGGCCGCCCTCGGCGCGCGCGAACCCGCCCTTGTCACGGTCGATGCGCAACTCGTCAGCATCGACGAAGCAGCCCTGGGGGCCGCACCAGCCTTCGGTCTTGATCGGGGTCAGCGTCGCCGCCGTGGCTGGACCACGGAGCAGGTCGCGCAACTCGGTGGCGTTCTTCGCCAGGGCGTCGGCCTGGGCGGCGCAGGCGGCGAAGGCCGAGCAGGCGAGGGCGATCGCGGCGAGGGCAACGGGACGCTGGGGGCGCATCAGTCGTATTCCTTGTTGTTGGTGGCCTTCACGAAGTCCGCGTTGTACTTCCAGAAGATCGTGCCGCCATAGGCGGCGGTGGACTCGTATTTGTAATCCCATTTGCCGCGCAGCTTCGTCTTCTGCCCTTGCGCGTTGCGCCACCACTCTTCGCCGGGGACGTCCTTGTCCTTGATGTCGTAGATGTTGTGCTTCGGGTCGGTGATGTGGATGCCGGCCTTGACCTTGGGATGCTTGTCGTAGTTCGACTTGATGTCGGCGCCGTCCCAGAAGTAGGCGCCGTTCGAGTAGTCCGTGCCGCTGGGATCGAGCGCATTGCGCGCGCCACGCACGGCGTCGTTCATGCCGGCGTCCTTGGCGATCTCCTCGGCGCTGGCCTTGATCAGCTTGCCGTGGCGCTGGTTGCCGTCATGCGCGGCGAAGGCGAAGGTCTTGTCGGCCTTGATGAAGGCGCTGATCGTCTTGTAGCCGCGGGCCTTCTGCTGGCGCACCAGCACGTTGGCGATGGCGGCCATCTCCTCGTAGACGTTGCCGGTCGAGCCCTCGCCATAAGCGACGGCGGCCAGCGCGCGGGTGTCGTCATCGATGGCCGGCGGCTTGTCGCGCGGCGCGGTGCCGACAGGGGCCGGCAGCGGCGACGCGGCGCGCACCAGGGTGCCGTCGTCGATGTCGAAGCAATTGGCGCCGGCGCCAAGCGGCCCGGGAATGCGGCAGGCAGGCATGGAGATCTCCTGGATACGACCCCGGAGGCCGCGGGCAGCGCAAGTCCTGCCCCTGATGCGGATGGGGAGGATGGACGGTAACGGGCGCAGGGCGGCGGCCAAAGTGACTTTCGCCTCTTTTGCGCGCGATAGGCGCCCCCTACCGTGTCGGCCAGGGAGATCCTGGAAGACCTATGGCCTCACCGTTCCGCCTCAAAACCGCCTTGCCCGACGACGTCCTGCGCGTGCATTCCTGCACTTCGCGCGAGGGCCTGAGCGAGGCAGGAGACACCACGCTGACGCTGCTGAGCGAGCGCAAGGACATCCTGGCCTCCGAGCTGCTGGGCAAACTGGCGACCTTGACGATCGCGCTGCGCGAGGACGCGCCGCGCCACCTCAGCGGCTATGTGACGCGCTTCGCGCAGCGGGGCTTCGAGGGCAAGCACTGCGTCTACGAGATGCAGCTCAAGCCGTGGCTGTGGCTGCTGTCGCGCACCGCGGACTGCCGCATCTTCCAGGAGATGTCGGTGCCGGACATCGTCAAGCAGGTGTTCGAGGACCATCCGGTGGCGCGGTACGAGTTCAAGCTGCTGCGCCCGTACCGGACCTGGAACTACTGCGTGCAGTACCGCGAGACCGACTTCAACTTCGTGGCGCGGCTGCTGGAGCACGAAGGCATCTACTGGTACGTGGAGCACGACGAGAGCGGCCACAAGGTGGTGCTGTGCGACTCGGCCAGCGGGCATGACGCCAAGCCGGGGTGTGAGTCGCTGCCGTTTTATGGCTCGGAATCGCAGGGCGCGCCGCAGCTGGAGTACGTGCAGGGCTGGAGCGGCGCGCAGTGCGTGCGGCCCGGCAAGGTGGTCATCACCGACTACGACTTCCAGAAGCCGTCCAGCGCGCTGGAGACAAGCCAGATGGTCAAGCGCGACTACGACCTGTCGGACGGCGAGATCTTCGATTACCCGGGCGGCTACATCCAGACCGGGGACGGCTCGCAGTACGTGGAGGACCGGCTCGACGAGCTGCAGAGCAGCCATGAGACCTATGAGGGCACGACCAATGCGCAGGGCGTGCAGACGGGCCACCTGCTGGCGCTGACGCGGCATCCGCGCGACAGCGAGAACGCGCAGTACCTGGTGACTGGCACGCAGCTGGCGCTGCACCAGGCGGCCAATGAATCGGGCTCGGGCGAGACCTCGCTGCGCTGCAGCTTCAGCTGCATCCCGGCGCAGCAGCAGTTCCGGCCGGGGCGTCGCACGCCCAAGCCGCTGGTGTCGGGGCCGCAGACGGCCATCGTGACAGGGCCGGCGGGCGAGGAGATCCACACCGACAAGTTCGGCCGGGTGAAGGTGCAGTTCCACTGGGACCGGCGGGGCAAGCGCGACGAGCGCAGCTCGTGCTGGGTGAGCGTGGCGCATCCGTGGGCGGGGTCCAACTTCGGCGGCATCCACATCCCGCGCATCGGGCAGGAGGTGATCGTCGGCTTCATCGAGGGCGATCCGGACGCGCCGATCATCATCGGCCGCACCTACAACGGCGAGAACCTGCCGCCGTGGGACCTGCCGGCCAATGCGACGCAGAGCGGCTTCCTGACGCGTTCGACCAAGGGCGGCAGCTACGGCAATGCCAACGCGATCCGCTTCGAGGACAAGCAGGGCGCGGAGCAGCTGTGGATCCACGCGGAGAAGAACCAGGACATCGAGGTCGAGAACGACGAGACGCATTGGGTCGGCCGGGACCGGACCAAGACGATCGACCGGCATGAGACGGTATTCGTGAAGGGGAACCGCACGGAGACGGTCGACCTGGACGAGACGATCACGGTGCATCAGAACCGGACGGAACGGGTGGACCTCAACGAGACGATCTCGATCGGGGACAACCGGTCGGTGACGATCGGGGGAATGAAGACGGAGACGGTTGCGCTGGCCAAGGCGGAGACGATCGGTCTGGCGAAGGCGCTGACCATCGGATTGGGCTATCAAACCACGGTCGGCGCCATGATGAACACGACCGTGGCATTGAGTCAGACCGCGCAGATCGGACAAAACAAGAGCACCAACGTCGGCAAGAGCTACGCCATCACCGCGGGGGACGAGCTGTCCATCAATGTTGGCAAGGCGAGCCTCACGATGAAGAAGGACGGCACGATCATCATCAATGGCCACAGCTTCAGCCTGGGCACCACCGCTGAACAGACGTTCAACGCGGACGGCGAGGTGACCGTGAAGGGCAAGAAGATCCTGGAGAACTGACGTGGAGCGAGTCGACTTTCCGGCGCATGGCGCCGAGGAGGCCTCACAGGAGGCATCCCCGTTCCATGCGCTGCTGAGCCAAGGGGCGCAGGTGGCGGCGTTGCCGGCGCCGGGCCAGGTGGTCATCGGCACGCTGCAGACGACACCTGTGATGGGTTCGGCGGGCGCGGCGCTGGTGCCGGGGTTGGGCGTGGTGGGCGTCGCTCACAGCCTCGTGCCGCTGACACCGGCGCAGGAGGGGCGAGGTGTGGCGCTGAGCGTCCTTGCGGACGGCTCGGCCATCGTGCTGGGGCTGCTCTGGAATGGCGCCGGGTCGGAGCATTCCCTGGAACTGCCGGATCGGCAGCCAGAGGCCCGGCCGGAAGGGATCGAAATCACGGTCGACGGCCATCGCGAGGTGATCGAGGCCGCTGAAGAGCTTGAGTTGCGCTGTGGTGAGGCGTGCATCGTGCTGACGGCCGATGGCCGCATCCAGCTCCGCGGGACCTACATCACGAGTCATGCGAGCGCGACGCAGCGCATCGTCGGCGGGTCGGTGCACGTGAACTGAGGGTGGCGCAGAGATGCAGGTACACGTAGGGTCGAAGCATCTGGCCACCGATGTCTCGGTGGCGCTGGATGCGAGCGGCAGGGAGCATCTCGTGGTCATCGCGAAGGCGACGTGGAGCATCCCCGAATGGGGACAGCGGCCGCGGCCGCTGGCGCCTCGTCCCATCGTCTCAACAGACAACTACTTTGGGGATCCCGGCGAGAGCGCAATGAGGTACGGCGCCGATGCGGCCCGCTACAAGCCGCAGTGCGACGTGATCTTCGACGCCACTGCGTATAGCGCCGCCGGCGCGCCGGTCACCACGCTGCTCGCAGGCTGGCAGGTAGGCGCGCTTGCCAAGCAGGTGCGGGTGATCGGCCCGCGCGTTTGGTCTGCTTCCCTGGAGCCTGGGGCGCCAGCGCCCTTCGATCGCATGCCCATCCGCTACAGCCTGGCCTTCGGAGGAACGCGCTGGTCCGACGACGGCGGGCGGCATGCGGAGTCGTTGCTGTCCAATCCCGTGGGACTGGGCTTCGCAGGACCGGATACGCTGCGGCAGATGGTTGGACAACCATTGCCGACGCTGGAGGCCGTCGATGATCCGGTGCGCCGGCCCGATGGCTCCCATCGAAGTCAATCCTTCGGGCCCATTGGTCGGCATTGGATGCCGCGCAAGACTTTCTCCGGCACCTATGACGAGCATTGGCGCCGTGAGGTTTTCCCCTTCCTGCCCGACGACTTCGACGAAGCATTCAACCAGGTGGCGCCGCCCGACCAGCAGATGCCATATCCGGTCGGTGGCGAGGAGGTCGTCCTCACGCGCTTGATGCCACATGTCGCCGGCGAAACCGAGCGGCGCTTCTTTCTTCCGAAGCTCGACCAACCTGCAGTCCGCATCCTGCGCACGGACTATTCGCAGGAGCGTTTGAAACCGGTGGTCGACACCCTGTTCTTCGAGACAGACGCGGTGATTGATGAAGAGACCGGACGACGAGGACGTTTCACCGCGGTCTGGCGCGTCGCGACTCCCATCCGGCGCCGCATTCAGGAGTTCAGCGCGGTCACCGTTGGACCGGTTGATGAAGCCTGGTGGGCGGCGAAGGCGTCCGGTCAGGCGGATGGCGCCTGCGTGGGATGTGGCGAGGCGAAAGCGCCGGCTTTGGCAGGCGACCTCGAGGAGGTCGACTGATGGATCGAGCGCGTTCTGAACTGCGCGTGGTCTCGGCGGGCGTCTGTTGCGCCCTGGGCCACGAACTTGCCGCCGCGGGGCCGGCTATTGCCGCCAATCTCGATGCGTTCGGTACAGCCGGTTTTCTTACCGATACGGGAGTGCCCATCCCTGTCGCTGCGTTGCCCTCGGGGCGGGTGTGGGGTGTGTCGAGATTGGCACATTGGGCCGCTTGGGCCGTCCGGGACTGCCTTGTGAACGCATATCCCGGCCTTACGCAGGAGGGCCTGATTGGTATCGCCAGATCCTGCGCACTGCTGCTGCTTACGCCGACCGCGGAGGCGCTGGAGGATCGCGACATCACCGTCGACGGCCTACCCGAAGCGGTGGCCAATCTTTTGGGCTTGCAGTTCTCCAATGCCACGCGCGTGCTGCCGTTTGGCGAAGCGGGCCTGAGCAAGGCCTTGGACCAGGCCGCGGCGCTACTGGAGCATGCACCAGAAGGACGTGTGCTGCTGGTGTCGGCGGACAGCCTCCTGGATGTGCAGTTGATAGAGCGGATGGTCGAGGACGAACGTCTGCGGGTACCGGGCTCGGATCGCGATGGCTTCACGCCAGGCGAGGCCGCTGCGGCGGTGTTGTTGGAAAACCCATTGCGCCCCGGGCCTGCCGGGATCGTCGGCCAGGCCGATTTCCGATTGCTTGGCTGGGGGGGCGCGGAAGAAGCGGCCCGGTGGAACAATGGGCTTCCCAATCGGTCGCAGGGGCTGACAAGGGCTGTCCGTGCCGCCTTGGGAGCCGCGCATGTGACGATGGCCGATGTCGACTACCGTCTCTCGGACCAAAACGGCGAGACGTTCCTGGTGCGCGACGCCGCTAATGCGATGACGCGTCTGATGGCGGATGTCGATCCTGATCGGTCGCCCGTGCTGATTACGCTGGCCGACAAAATTGGTGATGTGGGAGTCAGTGTCGGCGTGGTCGGAATTGCCTTGCTTCATTACCTTTCCAACCGGCCGGCGTTCTGTCCCGGACAGCTTGGTCTCATTCATCTCGCGCAGGACGATGGTCTGCGCTGCGCAATCGTCGTCGGCACCCTGCCGATGGCGGCTTGAAGGAAGCAAATGGACACGCGTGTCTTTGCAAATGGCTCGGAGGTCTGCTCCAAGGCTGCGGACGGAACGTCCCAGGTCGCCGTCGACCCGTGCTGGAGCCCACCGGCGCCGAGCGCCGGTCCAGTCGTGATCGTCTATGCCAATACGGCCTTCTCCAACCAGTTGCAGAAGGGCAGCAGTACGGTTTTCATCTGCGGCACGCCGCTCGCCTTGCGCGACAAGTCCTTCCTGGCAAACAGCACCGGCAACGAGCCGGCGACGCAGCAGTTCGCCAAAGGCGTGTCGAGCGGCGTCATCAAAGGCAAGGCGTACTTCGTGGACTGGTCGCCGGACGTGAAAGTCGAGGGACTCAACGTGTGCCGGCATTTTGACCCGATGACTCACAACCACGGCTGACGACGGAGCGACCGGGAATGAGCGCCAACACGCCCACCACGTATTACAAGGATTCGTCCGCCGTCGCGGCCGCGTGCAAGAAGGACTTCGAGAAGATCGAAAAGGCCTGTGCGAAGGATGACGACACGAAGCCAAAGTCGCGGCCCACATTCAAGAAGCTGCTGGGATCGAAATACAAGAATCACAGCGGAACGCTGAGCAAGGGCGGGACCGACAACAAATCCTGGATGGCGGATCACTGCGATTTCCTGTGGATTCCGCCGGGGCCGAGCTCCCACGGCGAGTTCCTGAAGAAGCTGGACTCTCTGAAGGACGATTTGGCCGAGGCGGTCGATAAGAAGCTGATGTCTGCCATTGACTCCGCGAAGGAGCGGCTCAAGCAAGAAGCGATCGACATGGCCAAGAAGAAGGCCGGTCAATCCGCAGCGCGAGCCGGCACGAGGTGGTTTGTCGGCGCGAGCGGCGCTGCGGTGGGTGGTGTCGGTGGTTTGGTCACGGAAGGCATCGCGACGGTCTGGAACCTTTGGGACATGGCAAGCACGGGCTGGGATGTCGCCAAGACGGGATACAACGCGTATCAGGAGCTTGGGGCCCTGGACGACATGGTCAAGGAGTTCAAGGGCGTTGGAACGGAACTGGAACGTTTGGGGCAGCAAGCGAAGTCGGACCCGCAAAAAGCCATCGCGGACTTCATGGCCGGTGTGGCGAAACTGAATCCTTGCATGCGCGCGCGGCGATGCTCGTTGGTGCCATATGGAAACTCGGGCGGCATGTCGGGCGACGGGTGTTGTCCCGGCCAGACCGGCCACCACCTGATTCCCGACTCAGCAGTGAAGGATTCGGGGTGCCCAGACTATGACTACAAGAAGGCTCCTACGGTTTGTGCGGAAGGGACAGGCAATAGCCATGGCGGTTCGCACCAGCGGTTGCATGATGTTCTGGAACGCCGAATGGATAAGCACATTCGAGAAAATCGAAGCACGGCCATCTCATACGCTGACTATCGAAGGCACGCGATGATGGCGTTCTATGAAACGTTCCCCGAGTCTGGGTGCAGTAGACAGTGTTTACAGGCCCAACTTGATGCGCACTACAAGTGTTCGGGAAAGACCCTAAAGGCCGCATCCGGAAAGGGTGCGACGCCGAAGGTGGAAGAGTGAGTACTGTATGACCCAATTGCTAGATTTGTTGTCTGCCGAGGATTACGCGAAACGCTTCCAAGGCTCGGGGATTCGAGACTGCGCCGTCATCGATCGCGGCCTGTTCTTCTTTATCAGTTTCCAAGACTGGGATGACGACAAGCCTCGGCCATTCGCGGACGAGCTTCAGACGCGTCTGACCAAACTGGAATTGAACGCGGAGAAGCGCTGGATCACCACCTTTATGGACGGCTACTCCAATCTCATGTGCTCCGGGCCCAGGGAAGGCGAGATTATTTGTGTCGCTGTTGACGGGCGTGGTCAAGTACTCGCCAAGAAGGTTCAAGGCTCGGATGACGAGCAACCTGTTCCCGGCGGAAAGGGGGAAGGGCCCTGCCGAGGGAACGTGGGCAAGATCAAGCCGTTTGCCGGTCGCATGTACGGTTGCGGCGGTGGCCGTAGTTTGTTCTATCGGATTGGTCCCGACCAGTGGGCGGAAGTGGGGCCATTGCCGCCCAACGGCCGCGGCGAAACCGGCTTCCAGGATTTCGACGGTTTCTCTGAATCCGATATCTACGCGGCGGGTGGCAAAGGCGACGTCTGGCGCTATGACGGGACTGCATGGCACAAGATCGCCTTCCCATCCAACATGTGGATCGAATCGGTTTGCTGTGGCGAAGACGGGTATGTCTACATCGGCGCGCAGTCGGGTACGGTCTATCGCGGTCGCGGTGATCAGTGGATGATGATTCATCAAGGCGATCTGAGCCTGCCGTTCCGCGACATGGTCTGGTTCAAGGACCGCGTCTACGCGACGAACGACTACGGCCTCTGGGAGATACAAGAAGGCCGGCTGCAGCCCAGCCAAGCCCCCATTGAGATCACCAACTGCGCGGGCAATCTTTCCGTCGCTGATGGCGTGATGCTGATGGCGGGCGCTTACGGCGCTGCACTCCATGACGGTCAGTCGTGGTCACGCCTTTTCAGCATCGCCGAGTTGGCTCGCCAGGCTCAGGGCGGATGAGCACAGTGCTGCGTCTGGAGGAGCGGCCGCCGATCATCGCGGCGGTGGTGCGGCGTCACGTTGAGGACGCGGCCTTCTACTGGTCGCAACTCGATGGATCGATCGATTCGCCGCAGCTTGGCGCCGAACGGGCTTCGCAGTTCGCTGCCTTGCTCACCGCTCATCTCGAGGGCGTGCGAGCAGGGAAAGAAGCGGCAGCGGCGATGGCGCAGCAAGCGCTTGAGCGGTGGCGCAAGCCTGGAGAGGCTTTCGTCGCCTGCGTCGCCGCGCTGTCGCTGGAGGGGGAGGGACGCATCGCCGCGATCGAGGCAGTTCTTCGGCAGGTCAGGCTCCGGCCGGATCTTCTGGTGCGCGGGGCCGTATCGGCGCTCGCCTGGGCATCACCAGCGGCGACCCGCCGGTGGCTGGCCACAGTCACCAGCCTCTCCGACCCCATAGACCTTGTCATTGCGTTGCGCGGCAGTGTCTTGGTGCGACACACCGTCGCCGACCTTGAAGCCTTCGTTGTCCATGCTTCTCCTCACGTGCGTGCTGCCGCCTGTCGGTGTGCAGACGCCGCGATGATCCCGGCACTCCAACGCCTTTGCGCGGACGAAGCGCTCGCCGTGCGCGCGGAGAGTTGCATCGCGCTTGCCCGGCTTCTGGACGCCGAGGCGGACGAACACCGAATGGCTGCCGCATCGCGCCTCTGGCAATGCGTGGCCGAGCAGGTGGCCTATCGCGAGCGCGCCAGTGGATGGGATCTCGTTCAAGCCGATCGCCGATTGAATCGATGGGTCCGCCATCTGGCGCAGTTGGCGCCCATTGGGCATCCGGGAATGCGTGAGCTGGTGCAGCGTCTTCCCCCCCGGGTGGGACTGACAGCGATGCTTCACCATGGCGACATCGCGCTGCTCGATCTTGTTGTGCATCGCATGGCGGACGACGAACAGGCGCGCTGGGCTGGATGGGTCTGGCACTGTCTCACCGGCGTTGACCTGTTGGCTGAGGGACTGGCGCTCGACGAGCCGCCTTTGGACCTCGATGCACGTATGACGCAGGGACGCAGAGATGCGGACCTCGGGCTGGTGCTGCCGGATCGTGATCGGGTGGCAGCGCATCCGGTGAACAGGCTGCGGCTCGGTGATGGCAGACGAGCACTGCTTGGCCGCCCGGCGGGGGAACGCGAACTCAAGCAGATCGTTGACCCCAAAGCCGACTTGCCGCAGGGGCTGCGATTTGTTGCGGCGAATGCCCTGAATCGAATCCAGTCCGAGGCGGAGTTGAACATCCGAGCGCGACCCGACGTGCAGCGGTCGACGCTTCAATCCCTGGGAATCTCCTGAGCATGCCTGCGTTTGATCCTTGGAACGATGCCGAGCTACTCGGCCGACACCTCGCACGGGTGGATGCTGAACTGCTCGTGGTGATCGGTGCGGAAGGCTGGTGTGACAAATGCAAGCGCCTTCGCCCCGCGTTCGAGACGCTTTGTCAGGCGGGCATGCCGTCGCAAGTGGCGTGGATGTGGCTTGATCTGGAAG
Organism: Mitsuaria sp. BK041; assembly: GCF_014193085.1. Taxonomy (NCBI): domain Bacteria; kingdom Pseudomonadati; phylum Pseudomonadota; class Betaproteobacteria; order Burkholderiales; family Sphaerotilaceae; genus Roseateles; species Mitsuaria sp. BK041. The sequence goes on from NZ_JACHYT010000001.1 coordinate 2,098,053, forward strand.
ACCATCACGAGTTCCTTGGGGAATTCATTCCGCCGGATCTGCCCCTGTTGCTGCGCTGGCGCAAAGGACTCTGTGTCCAGGCGGCCGTGGTTGAAGACATTGCACTCGATGCGGCGCCGAACGAACGCGTCAAGCTGCGACCGATGCACATCGAAGGTACCGGGGTGAGCGATCCGAACCAGGGTGAAGTGGTGGAGCTGCCCGCACTTTGGGCGGAGTTCGTCGCGGAGACCTGGGCCGAGGGCTCACCGAGTCGCTGATCTTGGCGCCGATCGTCTTGGCTTCGCCTGCGCGGCGCGGATTCCAGGTTCGGATTCAACGAAGGCACTCCACATGAACTGGAAGCTGGCGTTCCCCTTCGCGCATGACTACCCCGTCATCACTCGTGCGGACATCCTCGCTTTCGAGGGACGCAATCAGCTGAAGCTGCCCGCCGACTATGCGGCGTATCTGCTGGCGCACCGAGGCTCTTCGCCGATGTTCCAGAACGAGGACGGACGATTCCGGGCTGTCGAGTTCGATGTGGGTTGGGAAGGGAAGCCAGCCAAGAGCTACGGAGATCGGTGCGGTCTGGAGAGCACCTTCAGCATCTTCGCAGGCAAGGACATTGAATCGCCGTACAAGGGCGGATGCGACCTGGACGACAACATCGTCTGGAACAAGCATCTCCATCCGCCGGGCCTGCTACCGATCGGCATGGACGCCGGCAATTCGCTGTTCCTGTTGGGCGTTGAGGGGGAGTTGGCGGGGCAGGTCTTCTTCCTCTCGACCTTCCACATCCCGTGTCCCATGTCTTACGACCACATCGGTTTCATCGCCGATTCCTTCACCGCCTTCCTTGCGGCCGCGCGGCCGATGCAACGTGACAACTGACCTCACCCTGGACCTCTGGGCCGTGCTCTCGCTCCTGGTGGGGCAGGCGCCCCTCGATGCGCCGAAGCTGGCCTCCACGCTGCACTCCCCGGTGGTTCAACGCGACATTCACAACGCCTGGACCGATGGCTTCTTTGGCGGGCCGGTGACGCTCGCAGACGGCGTGCGGATCGAGGAAGCCTTTCTGCGCGTGAGCCGGCGCGATCCGTCAAACGCCTGGGGTCTCGTGCTGAAGATCGATGGCTCCTGCGTGCCGCACGCGGAGGTGCTTCGTCGCCATGAGGGGCTCGCGATCACCGGCCATCCCCGCGGTGCCTCCCTGAACGAAGAAACCCACTGGTCCCGCCCCACGCCCTGGGGCAAGCTGGGCTTCGGCTTCGCCGAGCGCCGCGAGGACTGCCTGAGTTCCATCCTCATCGCCGGACCCGCCTGGTGAGCGCCGCGACGCGTTATCGTTCGCCTCCATGACCGACACCCACGCCACCGCCCCCCTGTCGCTCCCCGAGCTCCCCCGCCTGCTCGGCCTCACCGAGGTCGACGCGCCGCTGATCGCCGCGATCCTCGCGCACACCACGCCCGCCGGCGCACCAGCGCCGACCGAGCTCTCACAGAAGCGCAAGAAGGAGATCCGCGCCGGCTTCGTCCTGCTCAAGGAACTCGGCGTCGTGATGTCCTTCACCCCGCGTGAAACCCACGCCGTGGACTTCGGCGAGCCGCTGGGGCCCGGCACCCACGTGCTCAGCGCGCTCTTCTACTACCCCGAGGGCAGCGAGGAAGTCGAGCCCTATGCCGGCGACGCGCCGTTCGCATCGACACCGGTCGAGACGCGCGACCAGGCGCTCGCCGCCTACGGCACGCCGTCCGATGGCGAAGAGGAGGAGGGCATCGTCGAGTGGGAGCAGTGGCAGCTCGAGGACCGCGAGCTGACCGCCGACTACGCCGACGACGGCGCCGTGCTGACCCTTACCGTCGCGTTGCCGCTGTCGCTCTGATCCGTCACGCGCGCCGCCCGGACACGCCGCTGTGGCGAAGATGACAACGTAGTCATACGGCGTTACCCATTCTCACCAGCCCTTGCGGGCGAGGCTTCGACACTGCTGGCGTTCCCTGTCCCGCAACTTCATGGGCCAACGTCATGCATCCAGTTCCTCGTCGCTTCGTTCAGCGTGCCAGCCTCGTGGCGATGGCCTTCGGGGCCGTCGCGCCCGCCTATGCGGCCCTGAGCCTGAACGTGGCCCAGGACGTCTGGTCGGGCGGCTTCTGCTCGCGGGTGACCGTCCGCAATCCCGGCACCACCGCCAGCGGCGCCTGGACGCTGCGCTTCGAGTTGCCCAGCGGCCAGATGAACGGCTCCTGGAACGGCACCTTCAAGCTCGAGTCGGGCGCGACCTTCGCCGTCACCGGCACCAGCTGGAACTCGCCGGTCGCGCCGGGCCAGAGCTTCGAGGTCGGCTTCTGCGGCACCGGCACCGCGCCGAATAGCGCCTCCTTCCGCATCTCGGAGGCCGGTGCGCCGGCACCGGCTCCCGCTCCGGCACCAGCACCCGCTCCGGCACCCGCTCCCGCTCCCGCTCCCGCTCCCGCTCCGGCACCCGCTCCCGCTCCCGCTCCCGCTCCCGCTCCCGCTCCGGCTCCCGCTCCGGCACCAGCTCCGGCTCCGGCACCGGCACCAGCGCCAGCGCCCTCCAGCGACCTCTCCGTCCCCGCGACCGGCCAGTTCAAGCTGCCGTTCAGCGTCGCGACCGATGGCCGCATCCTCGACAGCCAGGGCGTCGCGGTGTCGATCCGCGGTGTCAACTGGTTTGGTTTCGAGACGCCGGACCTCGTCGCCCACGGCCTGTGGCAGCGCAACTACAAGGACATGATCGGCCAGATGAAGGACCTGGGCTTCAACGCGGTCCGGCTGCCGTTCTGCCCGGCGACGCTGCGCTCCACCGGTCGCCCCAGCGGCGCGCTGAACACCAGCGTCAACCCCGACCTGGCCAACAAGACGCCGCTGCAGGTGCTGGACCGCATCGTCGCGGAGTTCGCGACGCGCGGCTTCTATGTCCTGCTCGACCATCACCGGCCCGACTGCAACGCGATCTCCACGACGCCCCAGATTCCCGGCTACACGCTGGACCAGTGGGTCGCCGACCTGCAGTTCGTCGCCGATCGTTACCGCAACGTGCCCAACGTCTTCGCCATCGACCTGAAGAACGAGCCGCACAGCACGGGCGGCAGCGGCGCCTTCTGGGGCACCGGCGACATCAACAACGACTGGAAGCTCGCCGCCGAGCGCGCCGGCAGCGCAGTGCTCGCCACCAATGCCAAGCTGCTGGTCTTCGTCGAAGGCGTGTCCGACAACGGCGGGCGCTGCGAGAACCCCGATGCCCACTGGTGGGGCGGCAACATCGAGCCCTCGGCCTGCTATCCGATCGACGAGACGAAGATCCCGCGCAACCGCCTGGTCCTGTCGCCCCACATCTACGGCCCGTCGGTGAGCGGCCAGCCCTATTTCGGCGACGGCACCGGTTTCCCCAACAACATGCCGGCGATCTGGCAGAACCAGCTCGGCCGCTTCATGGGCAAGAACGCCGTGGTGCTGGGCGAGTTCGGCGGACGCTTCACCGACAAGGACCGCCAGTGGCAGGTCAAGTTCGTCGACTGGCTGAAGTGCAAGGGCGTGCGCAACTTCTTCTACTGGTCGTGGAATCCGAATTCCGGCGACACCGGCGGCATCCTGCAGGACGACTGGCAGTCCGTCTCGCTCGACAAGTACAACAACCTGAAGCGCCTGTGGGACGGCTCCGCCGTGGACACCAACGTCTGCCGGTGAACCCACCGAGCGGGCGGGGAGGGCGCGGCGGCGTCGCCCGGCCGGCACCGTAGCGCGCGCCGCCGGCGGCGTCTGTGGCGTCACCCACACTGGTGACACGCCGTCGCCGGCTGATTCACCCCTTTACAAGGGCGCGTCGCGCGAATGACTTTGGTCGCTTCCGGCGCTCCTCGCACCGGCCTACCGTGAAGCACCACTCCCCGGGTCCCCTCCGGTCCGCCCATGGCCAGTCCATTCCGCCTCAAGACCGCGCTCGGCGACGACGTCCTGCGTGTCCACGCCTGCGCGTCGCGCGAGGCGCTGAGCGACCTCGGCGAGACCACGCTCACGCTGCTGAGCGAGCGCAAGGACATCCGCGCCGCCGAGCTGCTCGGCAAGGCCGCCACCTTGACGATGGCGCTGCGCGACGACGCGCCGCGCCAGCTGGCCGGCTACGTCACGCGCTTCGCGCAGACCGGCTTCGAGGGCCGGCACACCGTCTACCAGATGACGCTGCGGCCCTGGCTGTGGCTGCTCACGCGCACCGCGGACTGCCGCATCTTCCAGGAGATGACCGTCCCCGACATCGTCCGGGCGGTCTTCGACGACCACCCCGTCGCGCGCCACGAGTTCAAGCTGATGCGGGCCTACCGCCCCTGGACCTACTGCGTCCAGTACCGCGAGACCGACTTCAACTTCGTCGCCCGCCTGCTCGAGAACGAGGGCATCTACTGGTACTTCACCCATGACGAGGCCGGCCACACGCTGGTGCTGACCGACGCCGCCTCGGCCCACGACTGCGCCCCCGGCTGCGAGTCGCTGCCGTTCTACGGCAGCTCCGCCAACGTGCCGCCGGAGCTGGAGTACGTCGACGCCTGGATCACGCAGGAGAGCCTGAAGCCCGGCAAGGTCGTCATCACCGACTTCGATTTCGAGCGGCCCTCCAGCTCGCTGGAGAAGCAGCAGGACCGCACCCGCGACTACGACCTCTCCGACGGCGAGGTCTTCGACTATCCCGGCGGCTACCTGCAGGCCGGCGACGGCGCGCAGTACGCGGAGGACCGCCTCGACGAGATCCAGACCGCCTACGCGCGCTTCGACGGCGACACCAATGCGCAGGGCGTGCGCACCGGCCACCTGCTGTCGCTGGAGCGCCATCCGCGCGACGACCAGAACGCCAAGTACCTGGTCACCGGCACGACCATCCAGATGCGGCAGGCCGCCAATGAATCGGCCTCCGGCGAGTCGGACCTGCGCTGCCGCTTCAGCGCCATTCCCGCCGACCAGCAGTTCCGTCCCGAGCGCCGCACGCCCAAGCCGATGGCGCCCGGCCCGCAGACCGCGATCGTCACGGGCCCGTCGGGCGAGGAGATCTTCACCGACAAGTACGGCCGGGTGAAGGTGCAATTCCACTGGGACCGCCGCGGCAAGCGCAACGAGAGCAGCTCGTGCTGGATCCGCGTCTCGCAGCCCTGGGCCGGCAAGGGCTGGGGCGGCGTGTCCATCCCGCGCATCGGGCAGGAGGTGGTGGTCGACTTCGTCGAGGGCGATCCGGACCAGCCGCTCATCACCGGCCGGGTCTACAACGCCGAGCAGATGCCGCCCTACGGCCTGCCGGCCGCCGCGGTCATCAGCGGCATCAAGTCCAAGACCCACAAGGGTGCCGGCTACAACGAGCTGTCGATGGACGACACCGCCGGCAAGGAGATGATCACCATCCACGGCCAGTACGACATGGCCACGACGATCGAGCACGACCAGACCTCGACCATCCACAACAACCGCACCGACACCGTCGACGTCGACGATGCGGAGACGGTGGGCAACAACCAGACGCAGACGGTCGGCGTGGACCAGACGATCTCGATCGGGTCCAACCAGACGATGACGGTGGGCAGCAACCGCAGCAAGACCGTGGGCGTGGACGAGACGCTGACGGTCGGCGCCAACCAGGTCGAGAGCATCGGCGCCACGCGCACGCTGACCGTGGGCGCGGCGGACACGCAGAGCTTCGGCAGCACGCAGACGGTCACCGTGGCGCTGCTCAAGGCGGAGACCATCGGCGCGGCCTACGCGCTCACCGTCGGCGCGGCGATGAACCAGGCCATCGGCGCGGCGCTGATGCAGGAGGTCGGCGCCGCGAAGGTGGTGGCGGTGGGGGGCTTGAGCTCGGAGCAGGTGGGCCTGAGCAAGGCCGTGTCCGCCGGCACCCACATGAACCACGAGGCCGGCGCGAAGATGAGCCACAAGGCGGGCTCCAGCTATTCGGCGCAGTCGGGCTCGACGATGAGCTTCCAGTCGGGCGGCGACTACAGCGTCAACAGCAAGGCCAAGGCCGGCGTCGAGGCGGCGTCCGAGCTGGTGCTCAAGTGCGGCTCCGCCCAGCTGATCCTCAAGAGCAGCGGCGACATCACGCTCAAGGGCACCAGCATCACCATCCAGGGCAGCGGCAAGATCGGCATCAAGGCCGGGGGCAACCTCGACTTGAAGGGCTCGCCCAACATCAACCAGAACAGCTGAAGGAGGCGCGATGTCCAACCCCTTCGATCTTGCGCCGCTCATCGGTCAACCGCAGGCGCTGTGCCGCGGTGAAGTGGCCGAGGTGGACGACGAGGGCCACCTGCGCGTGCGGCTGCCCGGCGGCGAACTGCTGCGCTGCGAGCTGCTCCAGCCGGATGCGCCCGGAGCCGCCTGCAGCGGCGGCGACGCGGTGCTTGTCTGGCAGGACGGCGCCGGCGGCGGCATCGTGCTCGGGCGCATCGGGCGCCAGCTGGCCGAAGCGCGGCCGGTGGCCGATCCCAAGGCCTTCGCCGATCGGCCGGAGACGCTGGTGCTCGAGGCGCGCGGCGACATCGTGCTGCGCAACGGCCAGTCGCGCCTGCGCCTGGGCGCCGACGGCGACGTCGAGATCGTCTGCGCCAGCTTCGCCACGCGCAGCCGCCGGCTGCTGCGGCTGCTGGCGCCGATGATCAAGATGAACTGAGCGCGGCGATCGTGAACTCCGCCCTCGTGATGCCGGCGGCCGGACCGGCCGCGCCGACCGGCGCCTCCCGTGCCGGCGCCGGCGCGGCGTCCCGGCGCCTGATGATCGACCAGCCCCGGCTGCTGGACCTCGGCGCCGTCGGCGCGCCGGCGCCCTCGCTGCGCGTGCCGGCCCAGCCCGGCTGGCGCGGCGCCTGGCCGTCCGGTGGCGAGGCGCCGTCGCCGCCCTTCGAGGCCGGCGGCACCGCGGCGTTCCGGCGCCGCGCGGCGGAGGAATGCCTGGACCTGGTCGCGGTGCTGCGCGCCTACCGGGCCCCGCAACCGGACGAACACTGGCGCACGCCGATCGACTCGGAGCGCCGGCTGCTGGCCCAGGTCAACGCGATCATCGGGCTGGGCGCGGAGGCGCTCGACCAGGTCGCGGCCCTGGCCATCGACCCGGACCTGCCGGACCCCGGCCGGGTCTTCGCGGCGCTGCTGGTGCTGGGCTGCGTGGCGGGCGACCGCTGGTGGCCGGCGATGCAGCGGATCTTCGAGGCCGCCGTGAGCCGTCATCCGGAGGAGGGCGCGCATGCGGTCGAGGCCCTGTCGCTGTCGCCGAGGACCGACCTGCCGGAGCTGCTGAGCCCCTGGCTGGGCCATGAATCACCGGCGCTGCGCGCCGCGGCCGCGCGCGTGCTGGCCTTCCGCTGGGAACTGCCGGAGCGCGCCTGGGAGACGGCGATGCGGGACGCGGCGCCGGCGGTGGTCGCCGCCGCGCTCGGCGCGCCGGCGCATCAGTTCGATCCCGGTCGCTGCGAGCCGCTGCTGCTGGCGGCGGCGCACTCGCCCGTCGAGCCGGTCGCGCGGGCCGCGCTGCGTCTGGGCGCGGCCTTGCGCCTGCCCGCGCTGCACGGCCAGGCCACGCGCATGGCCACGCGCGACCCCGGCTGGGCCGACGCGCTGACGGCCATGGCGATGCACGGCCATCCCGGCGATGCCGTGCTGCTGCGCGCGATGCTGCGCAATGCCGACCGCTGGCAGGCCGCGCGCGCCGCCGGCGTGCTGGGCCTGCCGGCGCTGATCCCCGACCTGCTGGCGCTGCACGACGACCCGCTGCGCAACGACGAGGAGCGTCAGCTGGCGGCCCAGGCGCTGGCGACGATCGCCGGTCCGGCGCCGGAGGGCGACAGCGCCGGATGGTGGCGACGGGTCGCGCAGGCGCCGGGTGACCTGCGCGTGCGCGGCGGCCGGCCGCTCGGTGCCGGCGTGCTGCTGGCCCGGTTGCGCGGACCGGGCTGGTCGCGCGCCGTGCGCCAGGACCAGTACCTGGAGCTGATCGCGGCCTCGCGCGGCCAGGCGCCGCGTTTCAGCCCCTTCGATTTCGTCGCGGCCCAGGAGGCCTCGCTGCAGCGCATCGCCGACGCGATGGTGCCGCGGGATGCACGCGCCGACGGGCCGCATTGATCGTCGTCGAGCGCCCATGGACGAACCCGCCTTCTACAACCACAGCGGCCACCACGCGCAGGTGCTGCCCATCCTCGACCGCGACGGCGCCGAGGCGCGTCTCGTGCTCGTGAAGGCCAGCTACGACATCGTGCCGGGCGGCGGGTTGCGCGCCGCGGAGGCGCCGCGCGAGATCCGCCTGGGCGACGAGCCCTGGGGCGATCCGGCGATCGCCGACCTGCGCCTGCCGGGCGACTACGGCCTGCCCAAGCCCGGGACCGACTTCGTGCTCAGCGGTCACGCGGTGCCGCCGCTGGGCGGCGAGGCCGCCACGGCCATGGACGTCGGGATCCGGGTGCGCGACCGCGTCAAGCTGCTGCGCGTCCACGGCCCGCGGGTCTGGGTGCGGCAGTTCGGCGGCATCGGACCGGGCGAGAGCGGCCCGCTCGAGCGCACGCCGCTGGCCTGGTCGAGGGCCTACGGCGGCGCCGATTTCAGCGACCCGGCCAGACCGGTGGAAGAGGCCCGCAACCCCGTGGGCAGTGGCATCAGCCGCCATCCGGAGGCGCTGGTGGGACGGCCCGCGCCGCAGATCGAGACCTCGGGCGAGCCGGTGACGAGCGCCGGCGGCCGCCACACCCCCGCGGGCTGCGCGCCGCTGGGGCGCCACTTCGCGCCGCGCCGCGCGCACGCCGGCACCCATGACGCGGCCTGGCTGTCGGGCGGTTATCCGGCCCGGCCGTCGGACTACCGGCCCGAGCATGAACACTGCGCCGCGCCCGGCCTGGTCTTCGAGGAGCCGCTGCGCGGCGGCGAGGCGGTGCGCATCGCCGGCGTGCATGCCCAGGCGCTGCTCGATTTCGCGCTGCCCCGGCAGCTGCTGCGCATCGACGCGATCGTCGACGGCCAGCCCGACACGCGACGCCCGCACCTGGACACGGTGGTGGTCGACAGCGACGCGCTGATGCTGGAGATGGTCTGGCGGGCGGTGTTCCGCTGCCCGGCCAAGATGCGGGGTCACTTCACCTCGATCACGGTGCAAGCCAAGGAGTACATCGAATGAGCGCCTCCCAGAAAACGTCCGGCTGGCGCGCCGGCCTGGCCCATGCGGAGGCGGTGAGCTGCCTGGGCGAGACGCTGTCCGAAACCGCGCTGCTGCTGCGCGCCGGGGTGTCCGGGATCGGGCTGACCGACTTCGTCGACGGGCAGGGGCGCCGGGTGATGGGCTGCGCCTCGCCGGCGCTGCCGCCGGACCTGCCGGCCCGCGAGCGGCTGCTGGCGCTGGCGGTGCATGCGCTCATCGGCGTGAGCCGGCGCCGCGCGGCCCAGGCGCACCCGCGGCCCGAGCGGCCGCCGATCCTGCTGCTGGGATTGCCGGCGCGTTTCGCGCTGGAGCCGCAGAGCTACGAGCTCAATGTCGCCGGCCGCGACTTCGTGCAGCGTCTCTCGGCCGCGCTGCCGCCGCCCTTCGCCGGCGCGGACATCGAGGCCTTCCCGTTCGGACGCGCCGCCGGCGCGATCGCGATGGCGCGTGCGCTGCAGCTGGCCGAGTCGCGGCGCGAGGTGATCTGGGGCGGCGTCGACAGCCTGCTGCACTGGCCGACGCTGGAGGCGCTGCAGCAGCGGGAACGGCTGCTCACGATGGAGAACGTGGACGGCGTGCGTCCGGGCGAGGCGGCGGCCTTCGCGATGGTGACGCACGAAGGCCGCGAGGACGGCTGGGTCGCCGGGCTCGGGCTGGGGCGCGAGGCGCATCCGGTGGGCAGCGACGGGCCGTGCCGCTCGGACGGTTTCGCGCAGGCGCTGGAGGCGGCGGTGGCGCCGCTGCGGGCGACGGGCCGGCGCTGCGCGCTGTGGGCGCTGGACGCCTCGCATGAACGCCATGCGACGCGCGAGGTGCAGAACGTCATCGCGCGGTTTGGCGACGTGCTCGATCCGGGCACCGACCTGCGCCTGCCGCTCAAGGAACTGGGCGACGTCGGCGCGGCGGCGCTGCCGCTGATGGCGGCGCTGGTGCTGCAGGACTGGGCCCACGGCGTGGCGCGCGACGAGTTCGCGGTGCTGGCGGCCGGCGCCGATGACGGCGCGCGCGGCGCGCTGCTGCTGGCGGCGGGCGATCCGGCGGCGGCCGGCGCACGGCCGCGGGCGGCAGAGCATCGGGAGGTGACCGCATGAGCGTCAACGCGAATTTCCGCGAGGTGGCCGGCGAGTCGACGAACCACGTGATCGTCTACATGAATCCGAGCGTGTGCCTCACGCCCGCGGCGCCGAGCCCGGTGCCGATCCCGTATCCGATCACCACGCCGGTGGGCTCGGGCAAGCTCGATGGCGACACGCGCGGCGTCAAGATCGGCGGCAAGCCGACCTTCCACGTCGACGCGGTCGTGCACGACTGCATCGGCAACCAGCCGGGCACGCAGAAGGAAGTGGTCAGCCTGAAGATCGGCTCCTCCGCCTTCATCATCGACGGCAGTCCCAACGTCCAGTTCGAGGGCAAGGCGGTGGTCTACACCGGCAGCTCCGGCATGGGCAACCAGATGTGAGGCCATGGGTACCAGCGCGGCGATGGTTCAGTTGAAGGTGGTGAAGGCCGGCGGTGCCGGCGGCCAGACCACCATGAAGTGCGCGGACATCCTGGCGTGCTTCGATCCGCCGATCAAATTCGGCTCGCATGCCAGGATGGTCGGCTCGAAGAAGGGCTACCAGGCGGAGCACGTGATCCCGGCGTCCTCGATGCACAAGAAGGGACGCAAGGGCGCGCGCATTGCCGGGGCTTCCGGCTACAGCACGAGCGGCGCCTTGACCTTCATGGCGAGCGACGGGCAGAAGAAGGGCTTCGAGCACAAGATCCTGACCGATCGGATGCGCAAGTTCTCGCAGGCCAACGATGCGGCCAATCCCAAGAAGAATCCGACGCTCAAGGAGTGGCTGGAGGAATACAAGAAGGGAGCGAAGGACGCGCTGGACAAGGGCAAGCCGCCGCGCCGGATCAAGCGGCGGGACCTGCGGCGGTCGAGCTTGATCGACGCCGCGGCGGAATGCATCAAGCGGGCCGCGGCGGAGGCGTTCTCGAAGATGCGGCCGCCGGTGAAGCCCAACACGCCGCTGCGCAATCCGTGGAAGGCGACGGCGGCGCAGAAGCGGGCCGCGCGCGCGACCGGACGGGCCGGCCGCACGAGCACGCGCACCGGCGTGTAAGGATTGGCCCCGCCGCGCGGCAGATGGCACGCGGCGGGATCGCATGTTTGACAGGAGTTGATCTTGGAAGAGGAAATCACCCACATCGTCGAGACGGCCAAGGGCATCGTGTTCCTGAGCCTGACCGCGGACGACGAGGACGATGCGCCGGTGGGCGGGTTGTTCCGCATCACCGAAAAAGGCAAGAAGGACCAGGCCAACGAGATCCTGACGACCAACGAGACCCTGAGCGCGCTCTGGGCCTCCCCGAAGGGGCATCTGTGGGTGGGCTGCGCCGACGGCCGCGTCGCGACCACCGCGCCGCTGGGCTGGGCCGCCCCGTCCGACGACGCCGACTACCGGGCGCAGAACGGCGGACCGGCCTGGACCGTCGCGACCCTGCCGCTGGACAGCGTCGAGCAACTGCCGCCGAACGTCACGATGATGTGGGGCTCCGCCGATGACGACGTGCATGTCGGCACCCACGGCGGCCACATCTACCACTGGAACGGCAAGGCCTGGAAGCAGCTGCGCGAAGGCGACGGCAGCGCCGACCAGACCATCGTCGACATCAAGGGCCATGGACGCGACAGCGTCTTCGCCATCGGCACGCGCGACCTGCTGCTGCATTTCGACGGCGCGCAATGGCGCGAACTGCCCACGCCCGGCGCCCCGAACGAGAGCGAGTCGCTGGGCGGCATCGGCCTGCTGCCGGACGGCTCGGTGCTGATCTGCAGCGCCGGCGACGAGGGGCGGCTGCTGCACGGCGGCGCGGCCGGCTTCACCGAGTTCGGGCGTTATCCGCTGCCGCTCAACGACATCGCGGTGATCGGCGATCGGGTGCTGTTCGCCATCTGGGACGGCGTGGCCGAGCTGCAGGGCCGCAAGGTCAAGGTGGTCAAGTCGACCTTCCAGACCGCCGGTGCCTTCGAAGGACGCGACCGCGTGTTCTTCACCGAGCCCGACGGCGAGGGCCTGCAATTCATCGTGCACGATCCGAGCGACGACCCGCCCTGGCAGCGCCGGACCTATTGAGGCATGTACGCCGCGCTCCAGACCTTGATGGAAGTGGCGCCGGCCAGCGCCCAGGTGTCGATGCGCCTGAAGCTGGCCGTGTTCGTCCGCGGCTCCCTCGGTCGCCAGGACCTGGACCCCGACACGCTGTGGGAACTGCTGCGGGAGCAGCCGTTCGCCGCGCACCTGAACCGCTTCCGGCGTGGCGCCGAGTCGCAGTGGCGGCTGCCGCCGTCCGGCGGCTCGGGGCGCATCTGGGTGCGGCGGGCCGGCATGGATCCGGTCGTGGAAGTCGAGTTCGCGGGGGAGGATCGCCAGGGCCGCGGCGGGCTGTCGGTGAAGATCGCCGACCTGGCGCCCGCGCTCGGGATGGAGCGGGCCAGCCACCTGGTCTTCGACTTTCCGGACGACGCCTCGAATCGTCAGATCGTCGAGGTCGCTCGCTGGGTGACTCGCCATGTGCCGATCCTGTGGGGGACCGCGGGGTGGTGCTTCGAGGCGGTGGAGGGCTCGTCGTACATGGTCGCGCGCCACATGATCGCGTTGGCGCGCCGCCATTGGTCGGTCCAGATCCTGCCGACACCGGCCTTGCAGTGGGAGGCCCTGCAAGGGCTGCCGGGCGTCAACTGGCTCACCCTGGTCGGCGACGCCTTCGCCGTGGAGAAGGGACTCGATCCGGCGGCCCTGGCGGCGCTGGCGGGACCCGAGGTGTTCGTGCATCGCGGCACCGGGTCGACGCTGCTCGCGGCCGGCGCCGTCCCGCTGCGCGGCGACATCCATGCCGACGAATCCCTGGCGCCGCTGGTGACCGTGGCGCAGGCGCTGAAACCGGCGCTACTGGCCAACTGCTCGCCGATGTACGGCCAGTTGGCCGACGAGGACGTCATGAACGCCTGGTTACAGCGTTTCATCGAGCCCCAGGCCTGGCTCCGGGTGGACGTCGACGGGTAGGGCGCCTGGAGGACCTGCAGGGCCTGCGCGGCTCTGCCACAGCATCCTCGTGACTTTCGTTCATTGCCCCCGATCCCCGTGACACGGAGGATGCGGGCTGGGCGGCGATCCTCGCCGCGGCGAGGCGTTCGATGTCACGATCAGAAGGTAATCCCCGCTCGGCCAAGCCGGGCAGCGCGCCGGCGGCTCCCGCCGACGATCCCACGCTCGATCCTGACGCGACCCGCATCGTGCCGGCGCCGCTGCCGGCCGGTGCCGCGTCGCTGGAGCGCATGCCGCCGGACACCGCCGCCAACCGCGCCGCGCCCATCGCCGAGCCGCCCCATGACGACGGTCCCGAGACCGTCCAGCATGAGCGCGACATCAGCTTCATCGACCCGACCTTCCCCGACACCTTCTCGATGCGCGCCGGCCGCAAGCCCGCGGACATCCCCGTCGACACCGACCACACCGTGATCGCGCCCGCGGCGCTGCTGATGCCGCGCGAGTCGGTCGAGCCCGCCGCCTCCGCGTCCACGCTGGCACCGACCGCGCCACCGACCCCGGCGCCCACTTCGTCCCCCGTGGCGACCGCCCCCGCGGCGCCCCTGCCCAGCGCGCCCGCCGCCGCTCCGATCGATCCTCCCGCCGCCCCGGCCACCCCAGCCGCCGCCATTTCCGTGAACGACAACGAAACCGTCATCGTGCCCGCCGGGGCGCTGCCTCCCACGGCCAAGCCGGCGCCCGCCGTGGCGCCCACCCCAGCGCCCAAGCCCGTCGAAGCCATCCCCGCGACCGGCAACGAGACGGTGATCGCGCCGGCGGCCAGCCTCGCGGCCGTCGGAGCCCCGGCCGCCAAGGCGCCCGCCGCGCCGCCGGTGGCCACGCCCGCCGCGCCCGCCGTCCCGCCCGCGCAGGAGGCGGGCGATTCCGAGTTCCACGCGTCCGAGTTCGCCGAGACCGTGCTCGATCCGGACGCCGTCGCGGCGGTGGCCGCCATGCGCGCGCTGCCGCCCGAACCCACGCCGGTGGGGCGTCCGTCCACCGGCACGCTGCCCGGCGGCGCGCTGGCCGCCGCCAAGGCCAGCGCCGACGCGCCGGTGCGCCAGGTCGGCCGCTTCCAGGTGCTGGACCGCATCGGCCGCGGCGGCATGGCCAGCGTGTTCAAGGCCCACGACCCGGGCATCGGCCGCGACGTGGCCATCAAGTTCCTGCATGCCTCGCTGTGCGAGGACGACGAGTACCGCGCCCGCTTCCTGCGCGAGGCGCGCGCCTCGGGCGGCCTGTCGCATCCCAACATCGTCACCGTCCACGACGTGGGCGAGGTCGACGGCCGCCCCTACATGGCGATGGAGCTGCTCGACGGCGAGCCGCTGGCCGACCTGCTCGAGCCCGGCCAGCCGCTGGCCATCCGCGACACCGTGGTGATGGCCATCCAGCTGGCCCGCGCGCTGGACTACGCGCACAAGCGCGGCATCGTCCACCGCGACATCAAGCCGGGCAACATCGCCCGGGTGCGCGGCACGCTGGACATCAAGGTGATGGACTTCGGCATCGCCCACATGGAGTCGACGAAGGGGGAGCAACGCACCCGCGTCGGCGACGTGCTGGGCACGCCGCAGTACATGGCGCCCGAGCAGATGAACGGCGAGAAGATCGACGGCCGCTCGGACCTGTTCTCGGTCGGCATCGTGCTGTACCAGATGCTCACCGGCGTGCGCCCGTTCACCGGCGACAGCGTGGTCAACCTGGCGCTCAAGATCGCCAAGGACGACCCGACCCCGCTGAACAAGCTGCGGCCGGAGATTCCCGCGTCGCTGCGCCGGGTCGTCGACCGCTGCCTGGCCAAGGCGCCCGACAACCGCTTCCAGACCGGCGCCGAGCTGGCCGATGCGCTGGTCAAGGTGCTCAACGAGATCGACGAGGAAGCGCGCAACAAGAACCGCTCCAAGCTGATCCCGCTGCGGGTGAAGTGGGCCGCGATGATGGCCGGCATCGTCGCCATCGTGATGGCGGTCAGCGGCTCCATCATCAGCCAGCGCCAGAACGCGGCGCTGATGCAGCAGGTGGCCGACTACGGCACCGCGCTGTCGCGCTTCATCGCGGCGCAGAACGCCACCGCGGCGCTGGGCGAGGACTGGGTGTCGGTGGACGTGTCGCTGCAGGAGATCATGAAGACGCGCGACTTCGAGAGCGTCACCGTGATCGATCGCGCCGGCGTGGTGGCCGCGTCCAGCCAGCCCGACGCGGTCGGCAAGCCCTACCAGGCGCCGCCCGGCGAGCTGCTGGGCGAGCAGGGCGGCGTCAAGCGCACGCGGTATCACGCCGCGGGCGGGGCGGCGGTGCTGGGCTTCGACTCGCCGATCACCTTCCAGGACAAGACCGTGGGCCGCGTCGCGCTGGGCCTGCCGGAGCGCCCGCTGGAGAGCGTGGCGCGGCTGTCGCGCACGCTGATGGCGGTGCTGGCGGTGACGACGGTGCTGGCGGTGGCGATCGCGATGTTCTTCGTCGCCAACTGGTTCTCGCGGCCGATCAAGCTGGTCGTGGAGGCGCTGGACGAGATCGGCCGCGGCCGCGTCGACTTCCGCATCCGCGAGCAGCGCAAGGACGAGTTCGGGCTGCTCTACGCCGCCTTCGACCGCATGGCGCAGGCGCTGCAGGACAAGCAGGCGCTGGCGGCGTCGGCCGCCAAGGCGGAGGCGCCGACGACGATCGGCCGGCGCTCCGGGCTGCGTGGTGCCGCGATCGCGCCGGCGGCCGAGACGCCTGCCGCGGCAGCGGCCGCGCAGGCCGCCGCGCCCGTGAACGGCCAAGCCGCCGCGCCGTCCGACGAACAGACCCAGCCCGCGCCGCCGGTGCCGGCCGGGCCGGACGCTGCCGATGCGCCGAAGTAGCCCTGAGCGTCGCCCGATGAGCGTGAAAGGATTCCCCCCGATGAATGGCCCTCACCCCAACCCTCTCCCGCCAGCGGGAGAGGGGGCCGGACCGTCCGCGTTTCGCTTGGCCTCCCTCTTTCCCACTCTTTTGCCGGCAGGTGAGGGTGCCGGACCGTCCGCGTTTCGCTCGGCTTCTCTCTTTCCCCCTCTCCCGCTTGCGGGAGAGGGCAGGGGTGAGGGCCAGCGGCCGATGCAGTCCGCCATCGCCGCTATCCTCGCCGCGCTGGCCCTGACCGCCTGCGTCACCACCCCCACCGGCACGCCGCCGCTCAACGAGCCCGCGCCGACCCCGCCGCCCGCCGCGGCCGCCGCTCACGGCGAGGTCATCGCCCGCAATGACCGGCTGTTGATCTACGTCCCCGTCGCCGGCGAATCCCTGCGCGGCATCGCCGCCCGGCTGCTGGGCAGCGAGGACCGCGACTGGCAGATCAGCGAGGCCAACGCCGGCGTCACCAAGGCCGATCCCGGCCAGCCGCTGATCGTCCCGCTCAAGCCGATGAACCCGGTGGGCGTGCGCGCCGGCAGCTTCCAGACCGTCCCCATCCTCTGCTACCACCGCCTGGGCACGACCGGCGGCAAGATGGCCGTTTCCCCGGCCAGCTTCGCCGCCCAGATGGAATGGCTGGCGAAGAACGACTACCGCGTCGTCAAGCTCTCGCAGCTGACCGGCTACCTCGAGGGCAAGGAGCCGCTGCCGCCCAAGGCGGTGGTCGTCACCTTCGACGACGGCTACGAGTCGGTCTACAAGTTCGCCTACCCGGTGCTGCGCAAGCTGGGCCTGCCCGCGACGATGTTCGTCTACACCGATTTCGTCGGCGCCGGCGGCGACGCGGTCAGCTGGCCGCAGTTGGCGGAGATGCAGGCCTCGGGGCTGATGGACATCCAGGCCCATTCGAAGTCGCACCGCAACCTGATCGAGCGCACCGCCGGCGAGAACGACGAGCGCTACAAGCGCAACCTCGACAGCGAGACCGCCGGCCCGCGCGACCTGATCGAGCAGAAGCTCAACACCAAGGACCAGGTGCGCCATTACGCCTATCCCTACGGTGACGCCAACGAACTGGTGCTGGAGACGCTGACGCGTCAGAAGTACACGCTGGCGGTGACCGTCAACCCGGGCGGCAACGCCTTCTACGCGCAGCCGCTGATGCTGCGCCGCACGATGATCTTCGGCGACCACGACCTCGAGGCCTTCAAGGCCCGGCTGCAGACCAGCCGCCGCATTGGACAGACGCCATGAGGGCCGCGCTCGCAGTCCTCCTGGCCGCCGCCGCGCTGGCGGCCTGCAGCAGCGGCCCGAGCGGCGCGCTGCGCGGCGGTGAAGGCGTGGCCGGCTCGCCCCCCACGGCCTTCGAGCAGGCGCAGGTGTCGCGCGCGCAGGAGCAGGTGAAGGACGGCCAGCTGGCCGAGGCCGCCTGGACCTGGGAAGCGCTGACCGTGCTGCGGCCCGACAACGCCGGCTACCGCGACAGCCTGGCCGCGACCCGCCAGCTGATCGACAGCGGCGTGAGCGAGCGGCTCGAGAAAGCCAGGGCGGCGCAAAAGCGCGGCGACCTGGACGGCGCAAGCACGGCCTACCTGGGCGTGCTGGCGCTGCAGCCGGACAACGAGGCCGCCGCCGACGCGCTGCGTGGCCTGGAGAAGGAACGCAACCAGAAGAGCTACCTGGGCAAGCCGACGCGGCTGACGCTGCGCAAGGCGGGCCCGCCGGTGGCGGCCAAGCCGGCCGCCAAGGCGCAGGCGGCGGGTGCGTCGGGCAAGGACCCGGCCCCGGCCGCGGCGTCGGCCGGGCCGGACCGCAACGAACTCGAGCACATCGCGATGCTGGCCGCGCAGGGCGAGCTCGACGAGCCGATCCGGCTGCTCGAGCGCCGCGCGCCGCAGGACCGCAACGATCCTTCGGCCAAGCGGCTGCTGGCCGACCTCTACGTGCGCAAGGCCGAGAAGATCTCGACCATCGACAAGTCCGGCGCGGTGATGCTGCTGCAGAAGTGCCTGCGCGTGGATCCGAAGAACGCGCGCGCGACCGCGCTGATGCGCCAGCTCATCGACGAGTCGGCCGCCAAGGCCCCCGCCGCGGCGGGACCGGCCGCGGCGGCGAAGAACAAGGTCGACAAGCGCTAGTCGCGGGCATCGGCGTTGGCCGACGGCCGCCGCCGAAGGCCGCCGCAGATGGTTGCCCGCGCCCCGACGCCTAGAACGTCACCGTGACCGAGGGCGCGCTGCGCTGCGCCTCGCCGTGGAACACGGCCTCGATGTTGTTGCCGTCCGGGTCCAGCACGAAGGCCGCGTAGTAGCCCGGGTGATAGGGCCGCTCGCCGGGCGCGCCGTTGTCGGTGCCGCCGTTGGCCAGCGCGGTCTTGTGGAAGGCGTCGACCGCCGCGCGGTCCCGGGCCTGGAAGGCCAGGTGATGCCGCCCGGTCAGCTGGCCCTGCGCCGCATCGCTGCTCGCGGTCGACACGAACAGCTCGTCGGCCCAGAAATAGTCGTCGCCCGATCCGCCGATCGGCACGCCCAGCGGCGGCAGGACCGCCTCGTAGAAGTGGCGGCTCGCGGCCAGGTCGCGCACGACGAGCTGCAGGTGGTCGATCAGGCGTCCGCGGTGCAGTTGCTGGACTTCCATGGAGGCTCCTTGAAGTGGGTCGGCATGACGCCGGTCAGGGCAAACGGCGTTCTTATCCGCCCGGCGCGCCGGCGTCATTCGTTTTTCCGTCGACGGCCCGCCGCGCCCCCGGAGTGCGGGACAAGGACGATGCGCCTGCCAGGGTCCTCGGCGTCCGGCTCAGATCACGCCCGGTCCGCCGCGCCGTCGGCGGTTCCGGCACCGGAGCCGGCGACCTGGGCGATGCTGACGCTCGGCGGCCTGCTCCTGCTGCTGCGCCAGCGGCGGAGCAGGGGACCGGAGACGGTCCTTTCCAGCACCCCCGCCAGCAGCACGCAGGCCACCACCGCCGGCGCGTAGACCGCGAAGGTCCAGGCCTGCGACGCGCCCATCACGGCGCGATACAGCGCCACCGTGCCGAGCACGACCAGCATGTGGCTCAGGTAGAGCTCGTAGCTGAGCTCGCCCAGACGGGCGAGCCAGCGTCCGCCACGGCGTGGCGCCGGCGGGTGAGCGACCGCGGCGACCAGCAGCGCGGCGGTGCCGACGCACAGGACGTACATGCCGCCCTTGAAGAGATGGCGGTGGACGAGCTCGCCCCAGCCGATCACCAGCAGCAGGCCGACGCCGCCGAGCACCGCCAGCAGGCGGGCCTCGCGCGCGCCTGGCCGCCAGCGCCGCGCGAGCAGCGCCGCCAGCACGCCCCAGGCGATCGCCGACATGCCGGGCAGGTAGGCCTTCTCCCACCACACCTCGTCGCTTGGCGGGACCAGCGCCCTCAGCGGCACCAGGGCGAGCGCCAGCGCCACCAGCGCCGCCACCAGCAGCGGCCGGGGCAGCGCCAGGCACAGCAGCGGGAAGCCGACGTAGAAGACCTCCTCGATCGACAGCGACCACAGCACGTCCCAGGCCGCCGGCGCCCAGCCGGTGCGGCCTTCATACCAGTTGAAGGTGAAGCTCAGCGCCGAGCCCAGCAGGCCGGCCAGCGACTGCCGCTCGCCCGGTGCGAAACCAGGCACGCCCAGCAGCGCCAGGGTCGACAGCAACGCCAGCATCACCAGCAGCAGCGGCAGGATGCGCGTGGCGCGCGCGCGGTAGAAGGCGCGCAGGTCGACCCGGCGCAGGTCGCCATCGCGCGCCAGCAGGCGGGTCGTGATCAGGAAGCCCGAGATCACGAAGAAGATGAACACCGCCTCGTAGCCGTTGAAGCTGATCGCGTCGATCAGGCGCTTGGGCAGCCAGGCACCGGCCAGGCTGGGCGCCAGCGGCAGGCGGAAGGGCAGGGCCAGGTGGTGGACCACCACCAGCAGGATGGCCACGCCACGCAGGCAGTCGATGGCGAAGTTGCGCGGCGTGGTCTGGGTCATGCGGAGTGGCGGCCCCAGGCCGCCGAGAAGGGATGGCGGCGCGGATGTTAGCGGCGCCTGGCGTCGGCGCGGCCGCTCATCGGAGTGACGGCCGTTACGTCGTCGAGCCACGCGGTGGCAGCACGATCGGGCGAATGCGCCTGGGCGCGGTCGGTCCGGCGTCCAGCATGTCGCGCACGCGGTCGTCAGCCTGCGCGACCAGCGGCTCGATCAGCGCGGCCTCCGGCAGGTTGGCCCAGTAACGGCGCGGCATCTCGCGGGTCATCATGGCCAGCTTCAGGCGCGCCGGATTGAAGATGCTGCGGTAGTAGGTCAGCCACAGCGCCGCGCCAGCGTCCGGCGGTGGCGCCGTCTCCCGCCGCGCCCCCGGGCCGGCGCACAGCCGGACGCCGTCCCAGTGCATCGAGACGCGCGGCGACAGGATGGTCCAGCGCAGGTTGGCGAAGCGCCGCGCGAAGAAGGGCGAGGCGGCCTCGAGCACATGGTGCTCGGGCTCGAACCAGGCGACCAGGCGTTCGCCGTCGGTGTCCTCGACCGGGACGAAGCGCACGAAGGCATGGGTCTTGTGGATCTCGTGCCGCACCTCGCGGGCGAGCCGCTCCGCGTGGCGGCGGTCCTCGTCGAAACGGTCATGCCAGCACGCGGGATCGGTCCTCAGGCGCGACAGCAGGCGGTGCAGGAGCTCGAAGCGCCGCGGCTCGCGATGCAGCAGGGCGGACCGGCACAGCGACAGGAACGAGGCCGGCACCGTGAACGCGGCGCTCGCGACGCGCTCGTTCGCGTCGGTCGCATCGACGTCCCCCACTGTCGACCAGAGGTCGCCGTCGTCCTCGCCGGTGGTCCACTCGACGGTCTCCGGCGCCACGCCGTCCAGCACCAGGCGCCGGGCGGCGAGGCGGAAGCCGTCGAAGTCGACGGGTCCATCGAGCCGCACGCGGATCATCCGAACAGTCCCAGCTGCGTGGGAGTGCCCGCGACAACGCCCCCGACCACGCCCGTGCCCGTGCCCGCGTCCGCTGCCCCACTGGCGCGAGTCGGGGCTGGCGGTGCCGCGCCAGGACGATGACCGTCGACGATGACGAAAGGCAACACCCGGCGCAGCGGCAGCTTCATGTGGCGCAGGTCCTCGGCCCGCACCCGGCGCAGTCGACGGGCGGCGATCAGCCGGTCGACCGACCCGACGCCCAGGCCGGGCACCCGCAGCAGCAGCTCTCGCGGCGCCTGGTTGAGGTCGACCGGGAAGCGCTCCGGATGCGCGAGCGCCCAGGCGTGCTTGGGATCGACGTCCAGCCGCAGCAGCCCGGTGCCGTCGTCGACGATCTCCTCGTGGTCGAAGCCGTAGAAGCGCATCAGCCAGTCGGCCTGGTAGAGGCGGTGCTCGCGCACCAGCGGCGGCGCCTTCAGCGGCAGGGCCCGCGCGGCATCGGGAATGGGGCTGAACGCCGAGTAATAGACGCGCCGCATGCGAAAGCGCCCGTAGAGCGCGGCGCTGCTGCGCAGGATGCTGCGGTCGTCGCTGTCGTCGGCGCCGACGATCATCTGCGTGCTCTGGCCGGCCGGGGCGAAGCGCGGCGGCCGCGCGGGGCGCGGCGCGGCGCCCGGGATCACGCGGATCGGCGCCTCGCCCGTTGTCGCGCCAGTGGACCCGACCGACGACCCGCCGGTTGATCCGTCCGCTGACGCCCGCGCCTCACGGGCCTCGTCGATGTGCAGCCGCAGCCGGCCCATCGAGCGATGGATCGCGCTCGTGTCCTTCTCGGGCGCGAGCTGCTTCAGGCCGGCCTCGGTGGGCATCTCGACGTTGATGCTGAGCCGGTCGGCATACCGGCCGGCCCGGCGCAGCAGTTCGTCGCTGGCATCCGGGATGGTCTTGAGGTGGATGTAGCCGCGGAAGTCATGCACCTCGCGCAGCGTCTGCGCCACCCGCACCACCTGTTCCATGGTGTGGTCGGGGCTCTTGATGATCCCGCTGCTGAGGAACAGGCCCTCGATGGTGTTGCGGCGGTAGAAGTCCAGCGTCAGCCGCACGACCTCCTCGACGCTGAAGCGCGCCCGCGCCACGTTGCTCGACGACCGGTTGACGCAGTACAGGCAGTCGTACTGGCAATGGTTGGTCAGCAGGATCTTGAGCAGCGAGATGCAGCGGCCGTCGGGCGCGTAGCTGTGGCAGATGCCCATGCCTTCCGTCGAGCCGATGCCGGCGCCGCCGACGGAATCGCGCCGGTCGGTGCCGCTGGATGCGCAGGAGGCGTCGTACTTGGCGGCGTCGGCCAGGATGGCGAGCTTGCGGTCGAGGTCCATGGGGCGCGCGGGAATGACAAACAACTGTATGAATATACAGTAATTGAGTCATCCAGCTCTCGCCTCACCGGCCGCCTGCGAGGGAGTTCCGCCGGCGAGCGCCCATGCAAAAGAGGCGCACGCGGCGCCTCTTCCTTGGGGTGTCCGACGCCGTCGCAGCGGCGCG
Source organism: Mitsuaria sp. BK041 (assembly GCF_014193085.1). Lineage (NCBI taxonomy): Bacteria > Pseudomonadati > Pseudomonadota > Betaproteobacteria > Burkholderiales > Sphaerotilaceae > Roseateles > Mitsuaria sp. BK041. Next base: position 2,120,623 of record NZ_JACHYT010000001.1, read on the forward strand.
GTGTCACTTCAGCTGGTCGGCCTTGGCCTTCAGCGTGACGGCCTTCTGGCGTTCCAGCTTGGCCAGCTCGTTGTCCGGGTCGAGCTGCAGCACCGTGTCCCAGCCGCGGATCGCGCCGGCCAGGTCCTGCTTGGCGAAGGCGGTGCGCGCATTCAGCGTCGCCCGGGCGATCTGCTTCTTGCGCAGCGCCTCGATGCGGGCGGCGGCGCCGGGATGATCGGCGGCCTCGGCGCGGCGGAACTCCTCCAGCGCCTTGTCCATGCGGCCGGCGCGCTCGTGCGCATCACCGGCACGCATGGCCTTCTCGCCGGGCGACAGCTCGGCCACCGGCGGCGGCGCGGGCGGGGCGGCGGGCGCCGGAGCGGCGGCCACGGTCGCGGGCGGCGCGGCCGGCGCGGCGGCCTTCGGATCGGGGCGCGCCGAGGGGCGCGGATACAGCGGACCCGCCGGCGGCTTGCCGGGGATGCGCAGCACCTGGCCGCCGGCGACCTGGCGCGGCACGCGGATGTCGTTGTAGCGGGCCAGGATGTAGAAGGCGTAGATGTCGCCCATGAAGCGGCCGGCGATCCGCGACAGGGTGTCGCTGGACTGCACCGTGTACGCGAAGGACTCGCGACCCAGCAGCGCCACCGGGTCGGCGGTGATCTGCTTCATGAGGCTGTTGGCCAGCTTGTTGCCGGGATCCAGCTGCAGCGCGCGCTGCAGCTCGGCGCGGGCCTGGTCTTCCTGGCCGGCTTCCAGCAGTTCGATCGACTGCATCGCGGTCTTCTGCGCCAGGGCCTGCTCGGCGGGCGTCGGCGGGACCGGCTCCGGCGGCGGGGGCGGCGGAGGCGGCGCCGTCACCACCGGTTCGGGCGGCGGCGGCGCGGGCGCGGGCGTCTGGCAGGCCGCCAGGGCCAGGCTCAGCAGCAGCACCGAGACGGCCGACAGGGCGGATGGCACACCACCTCGCAGCGCGGCGGCAATCGAGGGGGAGGCGGTCGGGGCGTCGGGACGGAAAGTGGTCGACATCGGCATCACGTCGGGATTCGAGCGGGGTGGAGTATGAAACAGCGACAAGCCCCCCGCAGGTGACTTTCGTTCATTGAAGCAGGACCTTTGTCACGCAAACATCCCATGCCAGTCTCTCGAGGTCCCAAAGGCAGCATCATGACCCTCACCCTGCGCGCGGTGTCGCTCAACGACCTGCCCCTGACGCAGCCCATCACCGCGCGCTTCGACGCCACCGGGGGAACCATCGGTCGCGCCGACCACAACACCATGGCGCTGCCCGACCCGGAGCGCCACATCTCCCGCCAGCAGGCGGAGATCAGCGCCGACGCCGGCGGCTTCGTGATCCGCAACGTCGGCAGCGCCAATCCGATCACCGTCGCCGGGCAGCCGGTCGCCCAGGGTCAGGCCGTGCCGCTGCGGCACCTGGACCAGGTCCGCATCGGCGGCTACCTGCTGGAAGTGCAGAACGAGGCCGGCGACGACAGCGGCGCCACCGTGATCCGCCGGGCGCCGGACCTGGCGCGTCCGGTCATGCCGGCGCCTGGGTCCATGCCCATGCCGATCCCGGCGCCGCCGACGCCGCTGGGCGGCGCGACCTCGGCGCCCGCCGCGCTGTCCAGTTCCAACCCGTTCGCCGACCTGTTCGGCGGCGCGCCGACGCCGGCCGACCTGTTCGCCGCGACGCCGGCCCCGGCGCCGCATCTCTCGCCGTTCGCGGCCCCGCCGCCCGCCCCGACGCCCGCGCCGGCCGGACCGATGCTGCTGCCGGACGACTTCGATCCCTTCGCCCCGCCGCCACCGTCGCGCCAGGCATCCACCACCAGCGCCGCCGGACCGGCCGCGTTCGACCCCTTCGGCGGCCTGGACCTGGCGCCGCCGCCCGCGCCCATCGCGCCGCCGGCGGCCTCGAACGACCTGGGCTTCGGCGGAGCCTTCGCCGACCTGGTGCCGGGTGACAACAACCGCTCGCTGGACGACCTGTTCGGCTTGCAGGCCCCGGGCGCGGACCCACTGGCCGGCTTCATGGCCGGCGCGGCGCCGCGCGCCGACACCGGCGCGCGCGACGGCCTGCCGTCGGATCCGCTGGCGCTTTTCGGCGCCGCGGCGCCGGCCGCCAACACCGAGCCGCAGACGCCCGCGCTGCCGGACCACACGCCGGCGCTGCATTCGTCCTTCCGTCCGCCGGAGGTCCGCGGCCCGGCGCCGGCGCCGCTGCCTCCGCCAGTTCCGCCGGTGGCCGTGATGCCGCCGCCGGTCATGCCGCCCGCCGCGGTCATGCCGCCTCCAGTGACGCCGCCCCCGGTGATGCCGCCGCCGCCGGCCGTGGCGCCGCCGCCGACCTTCGCCCGGCCGCAACCGGCGGCGTCGGCGACCGCCGCGCCCGGTCAGCCCGCCGATACCGCCGCGCTCTGGCAGGCCTTCTGCGAAGGCGCGGGCGTGCGCATGGCCGCGCCGCCGCAAGGCCTGAACGCCGACCTGATGCGCGTCATCGGCCAGCTGCTGAATGCCTCCGTCGACGGCGCGCTGCGCATGATGGCGGTGCGCGCGGCCACGAAGCACGAGCTGCGCGCGCAGGTCACGGTGATCCGCTCGCGCGACAACAACCCGCTGAAGTTCTCGCCCGACGCGCAGTCGGCGCTCGAGCAGCTGCTGCAGCCGCCGGTGCGCGGCTTCCTGCCCGGTCCGGCGGCGATGCAGGACGCGATGCGCGACCTGGTCGGCCACACCATCGGCACCATGGCCGGCACCCGCGCGGCGCTGGAGGGCGTGCTGACGCGCTTCCAGCCCTCGGCGCTGGAGGCCAAGCTGACCAGCCGCTCGGTGCTGGACAGCGTGCTGGCGATGAACCGCAAGGCCAAGCTCTGGGAGCTCTACCTGCAGCATTTCGAATCCATCCGCGACGAGGCGCAGGAGGACTTCCACACCCTGTTCGGCAAGGCTTTCCTGGAGGCCTACGAAGACCAGCTCGAGCGCCTGAGCCAGCACGGCCGGGGCCCGGCGCCGGTCGCGCCGCACGCACAACCACAGCAGAGCGGGGCCTGAGCCCCGCCGATCGTCCTACACGTCGTTCACACCATGCTCAAGATCCGGGTCGCCGCCTGCAGCGAACAAGGCGCGCGCGCCAACAATGAAGACGCCATCGTGGCGCACGAGAACGGCCCCGGCTGGTATGCCGTGCTGGCCGACGGCGCCGGCGGCCACCGCAATGGCGCGGAGGCCGCGCGTCGCGCCGTCCACCGGATGCAGACCAGCCTGGGCGACGCCACGCTGCCCTGGCGGCCGGAGCTGCTGACTGGCGCGGTGCTGGCCGCGCACGACGACGTGCGTCGCGGCGTCGAGGGTACCGGCCGCGACCGCATGCACACGACGGTGGTGGCGCTGTGCGTGGATGCGCAGCGCAACTTCGCGCTGTGGACGCATGTGGGCGACTCCCGCCTGTACCGCATCCGCGACGGCCAGATCGACACGATCACGCAGGACGACAGCGTGGTGCAGATGCTGATCGAGGCCGGGCTGCTGACGCCGGAGCAGGCCGAGGATCACCCGCACAAGAACCACCTGGTGGCCGCGCTGGGCATCGAGGACGAACTGCATCCCCACACGACCTCGCCGCAGCCGCTGCAGGATGGCGACGTCTTCCTGCTGTGCAGCGACGGCTGGTGGGGCAGCGCGGGCGACACGCTGATCCACGACACGCTGCGCGCGGCCGCCTCGCCGGACGACTGGCTGGCGTCGATGCGCGCGGTGATCGAGGAGCGCGGCTTGCCGGACCAGGACAACTTCAGCGCCATCGCGCTGTGGGTCGGCGAGCCGGCCCTGGCGGTGGCCGCCGAGGCCCCGGCGGACGCGGCCGGCACGGCCACGGACGAGACCGCGGTGGACTCCGGACCCGTCCCGCTGGAAGAGGAAGAAGAGGACGAGTCGACGCGGCGGATGCCGCTCTGAGCGCGCGGGAGCGCCCACTGCGGTTGCCCATCTGCATTGTTTGAGACTTCGCAGTTGCCCTTTGAATGATGCGATAAGCCTTGGTCGATCTCCCCCCTGGAGCATCAGAGGGAATTTTCAGGCTCTGGTCCTTGGGCCGTCGCCGGCATTGCCACGAGTATGGCAATCAAAGGATTGGGATTCTGAGTGGCTAGACTGGCTACGAGAGACCATCTATTCGGCGTTGTTCATGGATCTTCATATTTGGACTCATCGGCGCCGTCTCCAGTATTGTCGTCAAGCACATAGTCTATTGTCTCTCTGATCTCGCTAGTTGCGTTGACGATTCTGATCTTCTTGAAAGCCTGTAAGCCCATTCTGCGAATTGGCGACGCTAGTAATGCGTTGAGAAAACTATGAGTCGAAGTCGTAACGTCGTTGAAGTCGATGACTATCGATTTTCCATTTGCTACTGCAGGTAATAGATGCCTGTCTCGATAGGAGATGGCAGCTTGTTTGTCATCTGCGTTTCGACCGAAATAGTTGTACATGCTGAGGAAATGTCTATTTTCTTCGTTCGCGCTGGTTCTTGCCTTCACTTCTGATCTCGCTTGCTCTCTGAATTCATTCATCATCGAATCGAGCGCAAATTCGGTGCCTCGGTCCAGCCTTACCGTAATGAGCGCAAATGTGCCAGGCCATGAGGTTTCAAGGGTTTTGCTGGTTGTGTCTGTTGGCGATACGTGGATAACGCCGCTGCCGGACACAATGTACATGTCTGCCCTTAATCGACGAACAATGTTGGACGATAGAAAAAGTCCCATCCCCGCGTTATTTCTGTTGGAGTAAGGATCCTGCCGGCCAAACGTGCCTGATATTTCAGGCTGAATTGCGAGGCGTAGAGCGTCTTCGTCGCTTGCTAGCCCCGAATACGTCTGCTCGAGATGTCTTTTGACACCTATGCCTATATCGCCAATGATGAAATGAAGTTCGTTGACCTTTTCGTACCACGTGTACTGCAGAAGGCTTGGTGTTGGGAATCTATGGCCCTTCCAGAAGAAGTCCGATTTTCCGTGTTCGAGTACGTTATATAGTAGTTCTGATAGAACATAGCGCAAGGTCTTCTGATACTCCACTCCAAATTTTGATGTGAATTCATCGGCCCCGTTCAGCGCAGTCTTGAAATCTTCCGAATTTCTGATTGCGAATAGCGGCTTGTGTTTGTTGCTTTTGAAGTTTGCCTTCGGATCTGTGCTTACTGCAAACAGGCCGTATGCGCCCATTAACTCCCATACTCGACTGCCATTTTGATTGCCCGCATGTTCGGTTTTAAAGGAAATTGCGCAATTCTGTTGTTTCAGCTTCCAGCAGTAGAGAATTAAGAGTGCCATTGCCTGATAATTGGCACTCTGACATTTTGAGAAATCGATCTCAATTGGAATGTTGTGCAGATTCCAGTTTAATGTGTTTAGAACCTGATCAAAATGTTTGGTGCCAGCTCTGTTGAAGGTTAATTCGTTGGGTAGCACGATGCTCTTCTTGGCCGCCGGTCGAAACTTTTGGCGGACAGCGAAGAGCTGATCGCGCATCGTTTTGGCAGATTTCACTATTCAGTCCTCCCCAAAAATGGATCTTTGTCCCTTTTGACCTAAAGTGTTGTGCGCTTAGGGGCGGTTACTGCCTCCCTTGCATGCGCCCGCGCTCCGCGGTTCCACGGGCTCACTTGTCAAACTTGCCTACGCCCTCGAGGGTCTGATTTGTCGTCTCGCAGTGCCGATGTTGACGTCGTCGCAGCAGATAACCGAGTCTGCTAAAGCGTGGGCATTGGCGTACGCGACGCTCCGGCCGCCAACTGAGCGATAGGCGGTGGTCAGAGCGAAGCAATTCAGGGCCACCGTCATGAAGCTTATCGAAGCTTTAGTTGGCCGAACCGGGGAACAACCAGCGCGGGTTAATCCGAGGGCAGACTCGGGTTTGAGGTTTGAGCGGCGACGCTTCTGCCGACCCAAGGCCAGCAGAAGGATGCGGTACTGCGGCGAGCCCCCTCGTCGTTTGCCGAACTCTTGCTTTCCTGGCATCGAGTGCCAACCCGGGCGCGGAGCGCCTGCGATCAAACGGGCGTAAATCACTTCGTGGACTGGCGAGGCGGTTGAACGGACGAGACCGCGGTGAACTTCGGACCCGTCCCGCTGAAAGAGGAAGAAGAGGACGAGTCGACGCGGCGGATGCCGCTCTGAGCGCGGGGCGCGAGCACGCCGCCGCGAGACAGTCGTAGACCTCTGGAGACAGCCGATGAGGACGGTCCGTCAAGTCGACGCCGGCGACCTGAGCGTCGGCCTGTGGGACGAGGGTCCGCGCGACGGGCCGGCGGTCGTGCTGCTGCACGGCTTTCCGTATGACATCCATGCCTACGAGGCGGTCATCGATCGCCTGGTCGAGCGCGGCTGCCGCGTGCTGGTGCCCTTCCTGCGCGGCTACGGCTCGACGCGTTTCCTCGATGCGGACACCCTGCGGTCCGGCGAGCAGGCGGTGCTCGGTGCCGACCTGCGGGCGCTGATGGAGGCGCTGCGGATCGAGTCCGCGGTGCTGGCGGGTTACGACTGGGGCGGACGGGCCGCCTGCGTGGTCGCGGCGGCGTGGCCGGAGCGCTGCGCCGGGCTGGTGTCCTGCAACGGCTACAACCTGCTGCATCCGCCGGACGCGATGGCGCCGGACGAGCCGGTCAACGAGGCGCGCTACTGGTACCAGTTCTACCTGCATGGCGAGCGCGGCCGGCGCGGCCTGGAGCAGCACCGGCTGGCCATGGCGAAGCTGCTGTGGCAGATGTGGTCGCCGCGCTGGCCGTTCACCGAGACCGACTTCCTTCGCTCGGCGGCGGCCTTCGACAACCCCGATTTCGTCGAGGTGGTCGTGCATTCCTATCGCCACCGCTATGGCCTGGTCACGGGCGATGCGCGCTTCCTCGAACTGGAGGAGAAGCTCCTGACCCGACCGGTGATCCAGGTCCCGACCATCCTCCTCGACGGCTTGGCGGACGGCGTCGCCGTCGAGCCCGACACGCGCTCGCATGCGCGCCATTTCGCCCGGCTCGTGCGACATGAGCGGGTGGATGGCGTCGGCCACAACTTCCCGCAGGAGTGCCCCGCCGTCTTCGCCGCGGCGGTGATGGACCTCGTCGGCCCGCACTGACCACCGGGGCCGCGGTTCGAGCGCGGCGAGAACGCCGCGCACCGCCGCCAAGCCACCTCAGGGCTGCGGCTTGTCCATCGCCGCATTCGACGCATCCACCGGGGTCGGCCCGCTGCCCAGCTCCACGCCGGTGACGGGCTCGCTCAGCGGATCGGACGCGGTGCGGGTGCGCATGGCCTCGCAGTCGCGTTCCTCGTCCGGCGTCAGGGCCACCGAGGCCTGGCCGTCGCCGCCGTCGACCGCGCACTGGCGCTCGCGGTCCGACTCGTACAGGAACAGCTTGTTGTCGTTCCACGGGCCCCGCATGTCGCCTTCGCCCTGCGACATGTTGTAGTAGACCGAGGCGAACTCCGGCTTGCCCGGCAGCTTGCCCGGCGGGAAGTTGGGGCTGATCGAATACAGCGCCTTCTCGAACGAGCGCTGGTGGGCGATCTCGCGGGTCATCAGGAAGCCGAGCGCCTCCTTCACGCCGGGGTCGTCGGTCACCGCGATCAGGCGTTCGTAGACGATCTTGGCGCGCGCTTCGGCGGCGATGTTGGAGCGCAGGTCGGCGGTCGGCTCGCCGATGCTGTCGATGTAGCCGGCGTTCCAGAGCTGGCCGCCGGAGTTGGTCAGCGCCGGTCCGCCGCCGTACAGCACCTGCGTCACATGCGAGTCGTTGCCGGCGCCTTGCAGCGAGCGGAAGAGCTCCGCTTCGGAATCGGTCGCTTCGGCCAACTGGCCCTTGGCGCCCTTGTTGAGCATCGCAACGATGGTGCCGATGACCTCGAGGTGGCTGAGCTCCTCGGTGGCGATGTCGAGCAGCATGTCCTTGCGGCCCGGGTCGTCCTCGGCCAGCGCCTGGGTGAAGTAACGACAGGCGGCGGCGAGCTCGCCTTGCGGGCCGCCGAACTGCTCGAGCATCAGGTTGGCCAGCGCCGGATTGCATTCGCGGACGCGGACGGTGTACTGGAGGCGTTTGTTGTGGGCGAACATGGAATCTCCTTGCGGTAGGCGGGGATGAGGGCAACTTGAAGCGCCGCACCACGCAGCCCTCAAGCGGGGCCGGCGTGCATGGCGACAAGGCGATCTGGCAAGGGCCGATCCAGCGCTGCGATGAGGGTCTCGCCCGCTACGACGCGACGGCCATGGACGGAGATCGCCGATGGCATCGGGATTCGCAGCCGACAGGCAAATTGCGTCGATGCGTTTCCGACGTTCGGAAGGGCATGCGGCAGAACTCACACACTTGTCCAGGCAAGTGTTTCGGGGTCAGGACTTGCGCCGGTTCGCGCGCTGCGAGGCGCGCGCGCGTGTTCTCTCTAGCAGGCCGCGCCCAGGCTCGCTTCTCCACGACTGACTGGTTCACCTGCCGGTCGTCCACAACCGCCTGCCGCCCCGCAAACCTCGATGGCATGGGCTTTGCAATGAAGAGGTCGTTGGCATGTGCCAATGACCCATTGACGGAGACACCACCATGACTCAGCAATCCGACCAAGGTCAGTCGACCCAAGGCCAGCAAGGCGGTTCCGGCTCGCAGCGCGAGCAGAACCAGCAGAACCAAGGTCAGCAAGGCCAGCAAGGACAGCAGGACCAGAACCGCGAGCAGCAGCGCCAGCAGGGCCAGAACCAGGGCCAGCAAGGCCAGACCTCCCAAGGCCAGGAGCAGCAGCGCCAACAAGGCCAGCAAGGCCAGCAGCGCGAGGACGGCTCGCAGAACCGTGCCGAGCAGCAGCGCCAGCAAGGCGGCCAGCAGCGCGACGAGGGCGGCCAGCAACGCGACGAGCGTTGAGCACCTGCCAGCGTGGGGGCCGGCCCGCAGGGGTCGGCCCCTTTCCTCTTTCAGTGAAAGGGAACTCAGATGGCCGAAGCCCCGAGCGCCTTCACCGTGGACGACCTCTGCAACGAGCAGCGCATCGAGTCGCTCGACCTGCACCCAGGCGGCCAGCGAGCGGTGTGCGCGCTGAAGTCGGTCCAACGCGCGGACGATGAGTACCAGACCCACCTGTGGCTGCTGCCCCTGGACGGTGGACCATCGAACCGGCTGACCTTCGTGCCGGGCAAGAACACGCGACCGCACTGGTCTCCCGGCGGCGATCGCATCGCTTTCCTCAGCGACCGGCATGGCGGGCCGAAGCAGGTGTACCTGATGCCCGCGGACGGCGGCGAGGCGCGCCAGATCACGCGTTTCGCCGGCACGGTGGTCGACCTGGCGTGGCGGCCGGACGGCCGGCAGCTCGCGCTGGTCTGCGCGGTCAATGTCGATCCGGACCAGCGCGTCGACGGCACGCGGGAGGTCGACCTGCAGCGGCCGATCGCCTCCGCGACGGCGCCGGAAGTGGTCTGGCGCCTGCCCTACAAGATGGACGGTTCCGGTTATGTGCTGGGCGCCCGGCTGCAGGTCGTGCTGCTGGACATCGAGTCGCAGGCGGCGACGCCGCTCACCCGAGGCGATTACGACGTGGGGCATCTCGCCTGGTCGCGCGACGGCCGGCGTCTGGCCTACACCCGGGGACGCGAGGACGAACGCGAGAGCCACTGCACCGATGTCTGGATGCTGGACCTCGACGGTCCCGCGCAGCCGTTTCCCGAGGCGCGGCGGCTCACCACCACGGTGGCCACCGCCTCGTGGCCGGCGTTCTCCCCCGACGGATCGACGATCGCCTTCATGGGCGCCGAGAACGGCGGCGACGCGATCATGCGGCTGTGGGCGGTGGACGTGGCCACTGGCACAACGCGTCGAGTGGCCGACGAGGATGTCGAGCTCTTCAGCAACGCGCTGTTCTGGGACGCCGATGGCCGCCGGCTGCGCGCGGTGCAGGCCTGGCGCGGCGTCCAGCGCATCGTGTCCATCCAGGTGGACAGCGGCGAAGTCACCCCGCTGGTCGAGCCGCCCGCAGGGCAGGTGAGCGCGATGGCGGTGGGCGAGGTGATCGCCTATGTCGAGGAAGGCATGGACCATCCGATCGAAGCCCACCGCTGCGACCTGGACGGCGGCCAGGCGCGACGCATCAGCGACTTCAACGGCTGGTGGCGCCAGCGGCCTGCGCTCAAGCTCGAGCGTCGCCGCTTCGAGGTGCCGGACGGCGAGGGCGGCACCGAGTCGATCGAGGGCTGGCTGCTGCGGCGCGAGGGCGACGCCTCACCGTGCCGGCTGCTGGTCGACGTGCATGGCGGGCCGGCCAGCTACGTGGCGCTGCAGTTCCCGACGGCACCGTACTGGCAGGTGCTGGCCAGCCAGGGCTGGGCCATCCTGGCGCTCAACGCGGTGGGGTCGGCCAGCTACGGCCGCCGGTTCAGCGAGCGGCTGCGCAAGTGCTGGGGCAAGCTCGACCTGCCGCAATACCGCGCCGCGATCGCCGCGCTCCGGCGCGAGGGCCTGGTGGACGAACGGGTCGCGATCGCCGGCTCGTCCTACGGCGGCTACTTCAGCGCGTATGCCACCGGCAACTGCGAGGACTTCCGCGCCTCGGTGGTCAGCGCGCCGGTGGGCAACCTGGAGACGCACTACGGCACCTCCGACAGCGGCTACTACGCCGATCCGTTCTCGATGGAAGGCAAGCCGGACGCCAACCGCGAGCTGATGATCGAGCTCTCGCCGATGGCGCACATCGGCCGCGGCCGCACGCCGACGCTGTTCCTGCAGGGCAAGGACGACGAGCGTTGTCCGAAATGCCAGTCGGAGGAGATGTTCGTGAAGCTCAAGCGCTCCGGCACGCCGAGCGAGATGGTCCTCTATCCCGGCGGCGACCACCACACGCTGGGCCAGGGCCGACCGTCCCATCGGCTCGACGGGCATGGGCGCATCGTCGATTGGTTGAATCGATGGGTCGAGGTGCCGTTGCCGGCGGCGCCCGGGGAGAAGCGCTGAGCGCTTCTCCGTGCCTTGGCGCGTGGAACGGGGGTTGCCCGTACCACGCAGGGCTCGATCCCGCGAGCCTCCCTCTGGAGATCTCCATGTCCCTTCGTCACCTGGCCGTCGCTGGCGGCGTCGCGCTGTTGTCCGCGCACCTGTTCCGTTCCCTGCGTGCGCCGCAAGACGGCGCACCGGCCTCGGCGCCGCTTCCGGCATCCTCCGCGGACGCGTCCTCACCAGGCGCTTCCTTGTCCGACGCTCCCTTGTCCGACCCTTCCTCGGCGGCTGACCGCACGCGGTCCGAAGGCAGCGCGCGCGCCTCGTCGGAGAGCGGCGAGCCCGCGCCTCTGACGCCGCTGGAAGGCGCGGCGGTCGCTGAGTCGCTGCGTGAGCAGGAGCGCCCCGAACTCGGCCTGCCGAGCGACACGCGCAACGATGCCGATCGCGTCCGGCCCGGCCTGGCGGACTTCGCGCGCGGTGCCTGAGTCGCGAGGTTGGCGATGAGGCCACGCACCGCCTTGTCGGCGGCCCTGACCGGGCTGCTGCTCGCCGCCTGCGGCGACCACCGGACCGAATCGCCGGTCCAGTCGCCCGGCGCGCCGGCGCGGCCCACCACAAAGGTCCTCGAAGCGGGCGCCGCCGTCCTGCAGGACAAGCCGCCGATCGAGGCGCTCAACGCCTATCTCGATGGCTTCCACTTCTACAACGGGCGGCCCACGGCGCAGATGGAGGCGCATCACTACTGCGCCGTCCTCAACGAGGAACTCATCCAATGCGTCATCTACGACGGCAACGTCAAGGACGCGAAGCTGATGGGCGTGGAATACATCATCAGCGGCCGGCAGTTCGCGGCCTTGCCGGCGGCGGAGAAGCGCCTGTGGCACAGCCATGTGCATGAGGTGAAGTCCGGCCAGCTGATCGCGCCCGGGATTCCCGAGGCGGCCGAGCGGCAGCTGATGGAACGGCTGGTCGGCACCTACGGGAAGACCTGGCACACCTGGCACACCGATGAGGGCAAGTCGCTGCCCTTGGGCGTGCCGCAGCTGATGATGGGCTTCACCGCGGACGGCCAGGCGGACGCGGCCATGGTGGCCGCGCGCGACCAGCGATTCGGCGTCGTCAGCGCGCACAAGCGCGAGCAGCGCGGCGCCATCCCCGCGCCGCCCGTTGACGCCGGCGCGGACGCCTGGCGCCGTGGACAGGTCTATCAGATCCCCGATCCGACGGGCGCGCACGGGGCCGGCGCCCATGCGCCCGGGCACGCCCCGTCCGCGCGGTGAGCGCGTCGCGCCTTCAGCCCGTGGACACGGCGATGCGCCGCGGCTGCGCATGCGCCTGCTTGGGGATCCGCAGCGTCAGCACGCCGTCCTTCATGCCGGCCTCGATGCGGCCCATGTCGAGCTCGCGGCTCAAGGTGAAGGCGCGGCGGAAACGCGGCACGCTCACTTCGGCCCACAGCGGGCGCATGCCGTCCGGCGCGCTGACCGCGGCCTCGCCTTCGATCACCAGCGTCTCGCCGTCGAGCCGGACGTCGAGCGCTTCCCGCGGCACGCCCGGCATGTCGGCCAGCAGCGTGATGCCGCCGGCGTCCTCGAAGATCTCGACCGCGGGTTCCGCGACCGCGCGGGGACCGGAGACCGGCTTGCCGGCCGGCGCGTTCTGCCCGGTCGAGGCCAGTTCCGCGCGGGCGCCATCGGCGCGGGTCAGTTGGGTGTGGGTGGACATGACAGCTCCTTTCTTCGTGAGGTCGTCGTTCACTGGACGTTGATGCGCTGCGGACGGGCGGCTTCGCGCAAGCCCACCGTGACGCGCAGCACGCCGTCGCGGTAATGCGCGTCCACGCTGCCGGTGTCGGCATCGTCGGGCAGCGCCACGGCGCGGGTGAAGCGGCCGTGCCAGCGCTCCGCGGCGTAGAGCTGCACGCCGTCGGACGAGTCGCGCGCGGTGGGCTTGCGCTCGCCGGAGATGCGCAGCACGCCGCGCTCGACGGTCACGTCGATGGCTTGCGCGTCCAGGCCGGCGGCGAAGGCGTACACCTCGATGGAGCGCTCGGTGCGGCCCACGTTGATCGGCGGGAAGGCGCCCGCCGTCGCCGAGCGGATGCTGTCCGCCAGGCCGTCCGGTGCGCGCGAACGCGACAGCGCCTGCTGCAGCTGGGTGAGCTGCTCCAGCAGGCCTTGAGGGCGGTGGAACACGGTATCGAACATGAGAGACCTCCTTTCCTGGTCGATGAATCGATGGGGTGATGAAAGGGATGGCGCAGGCGCCGTCCCGTGATGAACCGGTGGTGCGGACGACTGGAGACGTGCGGCCAGGCTCGGCCCGAGGTCGGCCCGAGGCGCTGGGTCGGCGGGCTCGCGCCGTCGCGGCAAGGCGGGCGCTATCGCCCGTCAGGGCGGGACGCGGTCTTGGTTGTGGTTGCCGTCGCGGCGGGGGAGGGCTCGCGCGCGAAGCAGGGGCGCGATGAGCACTTCAGGCGTCGCAGCGTCTCGCGCGCGAGTAGGTAGGCCTGGAGATGCGGCGGGCTCATCACGAGCCGCGTCGAGCGCAGTGGGCGCGGTGGGCGCCGGGTCGGCGCCTGGGAGGGGGTGTCGGAGAGCGGCTTGGCCATGATTCAGTTCCTCGTCCGAATCGGTGGATGGCGGGTCGACACAGATTTAGGAACTGGGGCCTCGCGCTTCAAGAGCCGCGCGATTCAGGGAAAACCCTGATCAGCCGGTCTTCTTCGTCAGCAGCGCCGCGAACGCTTCCACGTAGGGCAGGCCGGGCCCCCAGCGCATGTCGATCTGCTGGCCAGGCTCGGGGTTGGGCGACCACACGGTGCAGCCGGCCAGGCGCTCCATGAGCTCTCCGGCCGCCAGCATCGGCATCGCCGAGGTCAGCAGGCTCGCCGGCGCGGTGTAGGTGACCCACTGCACCGCGTTCTCCGGCGCGGGCAGCGTCGCCGCGTGGCTCGCCGGCCAGGGCGGGGCGGCCGCGAGCGCCGCCTCCAGCGAGTCCACCGTGGCGGTGTCGTCCAGCGTGCGCATCGCCGCGTTGGCCAGCACCGTGTACCAGCGGTCCAGGTGATCCAGCCCGGCGCGGTCGATCGGCGGCTGGGTGCGCGGCTGCGCGATCACCAGCGGGAAATAGCGACCCACGTTGTCGCAACTGGCCATCAGCACGCCGAACCACCACTTCATGTCGACCACGCCCGGCGCCCACGCGAAGCGCAGCACCGGCGCCGTCAGGTAGGTGTCGAGCCAGCGGGCGCCCAGCACCTTGGGCAGGTCCTGCATCATCCCGGACAGCCAGGCGTCGCAGTGGCGCACGCAGTGCTGCGGCAACCGCCGCTGGGCGAAGTCGCCCAGGGCGGCGACCTTGCCGTACCAGCCCGGCACGGTGTCGCCGGACGTGTTCAGGGCTTCGGGCAACGCGCTCATCGTCGGTCTCTCCTCGTGCGCCTCACAGCCCGCCGGGGCAGCGGAACTCGTTGAGCTCCGGCAGCCGGAACGGGTTGCGGACGCTGCTGGCGGTGACCTCGAAGACCGCCTTGCGGCCCTCGATCTCGAAGGTGGCCTTGAATCGCTCGGGCGCGGCGGTCTTCTCGATCTTGACCCGGTCGAACAGGCGGAACAGCGCCCACGGGCCGTCGTTGACCATGCCGGACGAGCCGCTCGTGCTGGCCGGGCTCAGCTGCACCCGCACCTGCGAGCTGCCGCGCGGCCCCGGCCACTGCACCGAGGTCGGGATCTGCGGGCCGTGGCTGTAGCGCACGATCTGGCCGTCCACGTCCAGGATGAACTGCTGGATCGAGGTGTCCATCTCGATCGGCTTGAAGTCCAGCCGCAGCGACGGCGTGTTGCTGCCCGGGAAGAAGGTCTCCTTGATCGCCTGCGCGCGCTGGAACTGCGGCAGCGTGCCGCTGTCGGCGCCCAGCGGCGTGCCCTCGACCGCGCGGAACTTCCACGGCCGCGTCGTCGTGTCGACGTAGGGCGCGAGCTTCTGCTGGAAGAGCTGGTCGATCTTGCCGCCCGGCGCGAACAGCATCGCGAAGTCGGCCTGGGTCGCGTCGCGCGAGGAATTGCGGTCCAGCGGATAACGGCCGGCCACGGCCTGGTTGCAGAACTCGCCGACCTGCGAGCGCACCTCCATGCCCAGGTTCTGGCGCATCGCGCCCTGCGACACGCGGGCGCTGCTGCTGCCCAGGTCGTCCAGCATCGTGCGCAGCGGCTCGGGGCTCATCGCGGCGGCGGCCTTCAGCCGCGTGGGCACCGGCGAGGGCGGCGGCGCGCTGCCGCCCTTGAGCGCGGAATCGGCCGCGGTCAGCATGATGTTGGCCTCGGCGATCAGGCCCACCGTCTCGTCCAGAGGCGCCTTGCCGCCGCCCGGGGGCGCGGTGACCATGCTGCGCAGGCCGACGAAGCGGTCGTCGACGATGCTCTCGATGCGCGGCGCGTTCGGATCGGCTTGCGCGGGCTGGCCGGGCTTGCCGGAGAACATGCCGGCGACGCGCTCGCGCGTCTGCTGCACCAGGTCGGCGGCGCGGCGCTCGGCGTTCTCGATCGCGTTGCCCGGCTGGGCCAGCGTGGTCTCGCGCGAGGCCGCGCGGAGGAACGGGCCCAGCGGGCTGTCCGGCGCGGACAGCATGCGCGAGCGCTCCACCGACTGCGGCACCGTCGCCATCGGCAGCAGCTTGACGCTGTTGAGGAAGGCCTCCCAGGCCGCGGCGTAGTCGTTCAGGTAGAGCCGGCGCACGTCGTCCACCAGCGGCGCGTTGGCGCGCACCATGGCCTGCGCATCCTTGGGCGCGGCGGCGACGCCCAGCACCCAGGGCTCCTCGGCGGCCAGCTCGTCGGTCACCTGGCCGACGCGCGGCTGGAAACCGCGCAGGTAGGCGTCGCGGGTGAAGAAGCCCGGCACGCCCTGCGTCAGCGGCGCGCCATTGGCGCGGGTGAACAGCAGCGGCGCGTTGTGGCCGCCGGCCCGCGCGACGGTGAAGTCGGGGTACTCGGTGCCCAGGCCCTGCGCGCGCAGCCGGTTGTAGATGCGCTGGGGCAGCGGCTGCGTCGCCAGCTGCGTGCGCACCGCCGTCAGCAGCGACGCATCCTCCGGCAGCGGCGAGGCGATGCCCCCCTGCGACAGCAAGGCATCCAGGTGGGCGCCGAGCGCCGCGCGCTGGTCAGGCGTCAACTCGCGGCGGGTGCTTTCCCAGTCGCCCTCGATGTGCTGCTTGAGCGCCTGCGCGTCGAAGTGCTGCGGGTCGTGCAGCATCACGTAGGCCTTGAGCGCCTCGTACAGCGTGACCGGCGTCGCGGCGCCCTGGCGCAGTTGCTCCTCGATGCGCAGCACCAGCCGCGGCAGCACCGCGTCGCCCAGCATGCGCTGGTAGGCGGCGCGCGCCGCGCTGTCGATCTTGCGGCCCTGGAACAGGCCCATGCGCATGGACAGCGGCACCTCGTCCTCGACCGCCGCCAGCGCGCGCGTGGCCTGCAGCGCCGGCAGGATCGGCAGCAGGTCGGCCGAGGCGCGGTTGGGCGTGGCCTGCAGCAGCTCGCGGACCTGCTCGGCGCGGGCGCTGGTCTCCTGCAGGTACTTGCGGTTGTTGAAGTAGCTGACCGTCCACGCGGTCAGCAGGCCCACGCCGACGACCGCGACGGCCGCATAGCCGGCCAGCGCCATCGCATTGCGCCGCCGCTCCCAGCCGCGGTGCGTGCCGCCCAGGCCGGCCTCGGCGAAGACGACCTCGCCCAGCAGGCGGTTCAGGAAGTAGCTGCGGCCGCTGGCCTGGTTGGGCGCGAGCACCGCATGCTCGATCTGGTAGCTGCGCGCCACCGAGCCCAGCACGCGGTCGATCGGCGTGCCTTCCTGCGTGCCGCTGACGAAGTAGATGCCGCGCAGCTGCGGCTGCGCCTCGTAGGGGGAGGGCGCGAAGACGCCCTCGGCGTACTCGGCCAGCAGCGCGCGCAGGCTCGCGAACTGGGCCGGGAAACCGTAGATGCGGGCGCGGCGCTGCGGGTCGCGCTCGGCCTGCAGGCGATCGATCAGGCCGTCCTGCAGGCGCTGCTCCAGGGCGTCGAACTCGGCACCGAAACCCGCCAGCGGCGAGGCGCTGCTGCGCGGGAAGGTGAAGCCCCAGGGCGCGGCGCGCTGGTCCTTGTCCACCGTGGCGAAGTAGTCCATGAAGCCGGACAGCAGGTCGGCCTTGGTGACCAGCAGATAGACCGGGAAGCGGATGTCCAGGTCCTTCTGCAGCTCCTGCACGCGGGCCCGCACGGTGGCGGCATGCTGGGCGCGCTCGGCCGGGCTGCGCGACAGCAGGTCGGTCACCGACACCGTCACCAGCGCGCCATTGATCGGCTGGCGCGGGCGCGAGCGCCGCAGCATCTGCAGGAAGCCGCTCCAGGTCGCCTTGTCGTTGGTCGGGTCGCTGTCCTGCGTGGTGAAGCGGCCGGCGGTGTCGATCAGCACCGCGCGGTCGGTGAACCACCAGTCGCAGTGGCGCGTGCCGCCGACGCCGCGGATCGCGTGGTCGCCCATCTGGTCGGCCAGCGGGAAGTTCAGCCCGCTGTGACGCAGCGCGGTCGTCTTGCCGGAACCCGGCGCGCCGATGATCAGGTACCAGGGCAGCTCATAGAGATAACGTCCGCCGAAGCGCGAGCGCAGCTTCGCGCCGAAGCCGGCCGAGCCCTCGGCGCCGAAGCGCGAGCGCTGCAGCAGCTGCAGCGCCTGCCGGAAGCGCTCCCGCACGGCCAGCATGTCGGCACTCTCGCGCTCGGTCGTGTCGGCGGCCGGTTGCTGGAGCAACTGGTTGACGACGGCCGTGTTGCCGCGCTTGGCGCGCCAGCGGCTCCAGGCGATGCACAGCGCCACCACCAGCACCAGCACGCCGATGGTGATCCAGCGCGAGCGCGCGGTGTCCAGCGGACGCGCCTCGCCGACGGCGATCAGCGGGCCGACGATCCAGATCAGCAGCGCGACCGCCAGCACCAGCACCGCCAGCAGCACCCAGCGGTTGAAGATCCATCCCAGGACGCGTTTCATCGCGAAGCTCCGCGCGCCGGCGCGTCGGGCGCGCGGCCATTGATCATCAGACTGACCTCGACGCGCCGGTTCAGCGCGCGGTTGGTCGGGGTGTCGTTCGGCGCCACCGGCTCGGCCTCGGCGCGGCCCTCGGCGCGGATGCGCTCGGGGGCGACGCGGCGCGCGATCAGCAGCTCGCGCACGGTGTTGGCGCGCTCCTCGGACAGGTGCCAGTTGGACGGGAAACGGGCGGTGCGGATCGGCGTGTTGTCGCTGTGGCCGGTCACCAGCACCGTGCCCTGGACCTGCGTCAGCGCGTCGGCGATGCGGCCCATCAGCGCTTCGCGCTCCGGGACGATGGTCGCGCTGGCCGGCGCGAACAGGCCGTCGCCGCGGATCGTGACCACGCTGCGGTCGACCTCGTCGCGCACCGCGACCAGGCCGGCCTTGATGTCGGACTGCAGGAACTGCGCCAGGCGCGGCTTGGCCGGCGGCGGCGGCGGCGCGACCACCGGCGGCGAGAGCCGCAGCGACTGGATCTGGCCGAACACCGGATCGGAGCGATCCGCCAGCGAGAGCGTCAGCGTCAGGTACACGCCCACCAGCAGCAGCGCCGTCAGCGCCGCGGTCGCCGCCAGCGGCAGCCAGCCGATGTGGCGACGCTGCACGGTCGGCTCGACCTGCCAGTGCTGCGCCAGCGCGGCGGGATAGTCGCCGCGCTGCTGCTTCAGGATCTGCGCCAGGCGGTCACGCACCGCCTCCAGCTGCGCGGGGCCGTTGTCGATGACGCGGTAGCGGCCGGCGAAGCCCAGTGTCAGCGCGGCGTAGATCAGCTCGAGCAGATCGCGGTTGGCATCGGGCTTCTCGGCCAGGCGCGCCATCAGTTGGAAGACCTTCTCGCCGCCCCAGGTCTCGTTGTGGAACATCGACAGCAGGCTGTGCCGCGCCCAGACGCCGGAGCCGCCCCAGGGGGTGTCGGCACAGGCCTCGTCGATCATCGTGCAGAGCACGTAGCGGGTGGCCATGACGCGCTCGGGCGGGATGCCCGCGGCGGCGGCGCGCGCGGCAAAGTCGCGGATGCCCTGGGCCAGGTTGTTGCGCAGCGCGGCCACGTCGTCGACGCGGCGCGTGGTGCGCAGCTGCGGCACCAGCAGCAGCAGCGGGTTGGCCAGCGTCAGCAGCGGGTTGAGCCCGGCGGCCGGCGGACCGGCGTCGGGCTGGACCGAGTCCGGCGCGGGCGAGGCGCCACGCGGCGCCTGCGCACCGCCGGGGCGGGGCTTGATGAAGGTGCGCTGATCGTCGAAGCCTGCGAACGGATCGTTGAGCGCGGAGGGGTCCATGCCGGCTCCCGGAGGTTGCTTGTCTTGTCGATGGAAGGGCTGAGGAGCGGGGACCAGGCCCGGCATGCCGCCGCGCGGGGCGGCTATTGCCGGATGGCCCAGAGCTCAAGCTCCAGTCCGGGGAAGTCGCCGGCCACGTGCAGCGCCAGGCTGCCGCTGCGCTCGAGCTGTTTCCACAGTTCGCCGCCGCGGTCCAGCTCGAAATAATGGAAGCCCGCATGGAACGGCAACTGGCGCGGCGCCACCGGCAGCGCGCGCAGGCCGATGCCGGGCAGTTGCAGGTTGACCAGGTCGCGGATGCGGTCCACCGGGCCCAGCTTGGATTGCGCCGGGAAGCGCTGGCGCAGTTGCTCGGCCGAGACCTGCGCGTTGACCGCGATGACGAAGCTGGCGCTGCGCAGCAGGTCGGCATCGGGCACGACGGCGGTGCGCACGCCGTGGGTGCGCTCGGTCAGGTCGATCTGCAGCGCGTTGCGCTCCAGCACCACGCTGAGCATGCGGCGCAGGTCCTCCAGCAGCGGCGCGAAACTGCCGCGCAGGTCGTCGTGGCGGTACAGCGGATATTCGGGCGCCAGGCGGGTGTCGCTCACGAAGGTGGCCAGATCGCCGGCCAGCTGCAGGCAGTCGCGGTGCAGCAGCTCCGGATGGACATGCGGCGACTCGGCATGCTGGCGGAACAGCGGGTCGGCGCGGTTCAGCGCCTGCAGCATCAGGAAGTCGGCCAGCTCGGACACGCCGTTGCCCAGTTGCCCCATGCGCGAGGACAGCAGCTGCGCGCGCTGGCGCACCAGCCCGTGCAGCAGCGAGGCCATCGCGGACAGGTGGCCGCTGGCGTCGATGCGGGTCTGCGGCGGGATGTAGCTGCGGTCCAGCACCAGCTGCTGGTCGGCGCGGCGCTCGGCCACGCGGGCCACGCCCAGCGCGGCATAGGCGTCGTTGAGCTCGCGCGCCGGCAGCAGCCGCAGCGTGAGCGCGCCGGTCTGGACGGGCTCGGGCTCGTCGCCGGCGCTGGTCTGGTCGCGCAGGTCCTGGTCGACGACGTGGTAGCGGTGCAGCTCGCCGGCATCGTGGCCGTTGAAGGCCACCTGGTCGGTGCCCGGGCGCGCGATCGGCGCGGCCAGCACGATCATGTCGCCCTTGAGGTCGGCAGGCACCTCCAGCGGCGCCATCGCGGCGTCCGCCTGCGGGATCTGGAAGGGCGTGCCGTCGGGCAGGATGCCGCTGGCGCGCACGATGCCCAGCCGGCCGACGCTCAGCAGCGCCTCGTCCAGCACCAGTTCGGTGAAGCCCCAGCCATGCGGTGCCAGCGCGCGGGCGCGGCTGTCGACCAGGTGCTCCAGATATCGGGTTTCCTGCTGGAAATGGTGGGGCAGCAGGAACATGCCCTGCGACCAGATGACCTTGCTGTGCCAGCTCACGGCTGCTTGACCGAGGCGCTGACCGACAGCTCGTCGGCCTGGATGAGGACGTCCTGCTTCTTGCCGACCATCACCGGCACCACCGCGCGCCAGCGCGCATGCTCCAGGTCGCGGTAGGCGCCGAAGACGGCGATGAAGCGGGTCTCCGGCGACAGCGTCTTCTTGTTGATGGTCCGGGATTCGCCGGGCTGGAGGGTCATTTCCTCGCGGGCGACCATCTCGGTGCCAAGCTCGGCCTGGTCCTTCTGGTACAGGCTGATGAAATCGGCAGCATTGAAGGCGTTGGTCGACTTCAGCTCATACACCCGCACCAGCAGCGGGGAGGGGCGCTTGTTGACGCTCGGGTTGAGCTGCGGCGAAGCTTGGATGCTGCCGCGCACCTCGGTGGGCTTGGGCGAGCTGGAGAAGGGATTGAGCTTGTCGATCGACGAGCAGCCCCCCAGCAGGCCGAGCGCGCCCAGCGCCAGCAGCGTTTCTGTGGCGCCGCGGCGAGCGGCGCGCATGTATCCGTGGTGTCCCGAACGAGGCGTGAGCATCTTGGCTGTCCTTCTTGACCGGAGGAAAGGATAGCCAGTGGGGGCGGTTGGGCGTGGTGACTTAGGTAATCGGGGAGGGTGTCCCCGACCACGACCGTACTGCGTCGGTTTTGCGACCGAGGACGGCGGGGGAGGGCTCAGGCGGTGCGGAGGCGGAATTGGCTGACCAGCTTGGCCAGTTGCTGGGCCTGGCCGTTGAGGCTCTCGGCGGCGGCGGCGCTTTGCTCGACCAAAGCGGCGTTCTGCTGGGTCACCTGGTCGAGGTGGGAGACGGCGCCGCCGACCTGCTGGATGCCGCCGTTCTGCTCCTGCGTCGCCGCGGAAATCTCCCGGATCAAGGTGTCGACCTGACCGACCTGGGCGACCACGCGCTGCATGACCTCGCCGGCCCCCTCGGCCTGGCGGGCGCCCGTGTCGACACGGTCGACGCTGGCCTGGATCAGGCCCTTGATCTCGCGGGCGGCGCCGGCCGAGCGCTGCGCCAGCGCACGCACCTCGGAGGCGACGACGGCGAAGCCACGCCCCTGCTCGCCGGCCCGGGCCGCCTCGACCGCCGCATTCAGCGCCAGGATGTTGGTCTGGAAGGCAATCGAGTCGATGACGCCGATGATGTCCTCGATGCGCCGCGAAGCATCGCTGATGCCCTGCATCGTCCGGACCAGCTCGCCGACAGCCTGGCCACCCTCGCTGGCCGCGCCGGAGGCATCCGCCGCCATGCGGCTGGCCTCGCCCGCAGAAGCCGCGCTCTGCGACACCGAACTGGTCAGCTGCTCCATCGAGGCGGCCGTCTGCTGCAGGCTGCTGGCCTGGCTTTCGGTGCGGGTGCTCAGGTCGGCATTGCCCTGGGCGATCTCGCGCGATCCGGTGGCGATGCTCTCGCTGCTGTCGCGCACCTGGCCGACCAGCGCCCCCAACTGACCGACCATCCGCGCCATGGCCCGCAGGAGGTCGGCCGGTTCGTCGCGGCCCTCGGCGTGGATGTCGACGGTCAGGTCGCCGGCGGCCACGTCCTCGGTGGCCTTGACCGCCTCGGCGATCGGCGAGGTGATGGAGCGCGTCACCTGCCAGGCCAGCGCGATGCCCACGGCCAGCGCGGCGGCGACGACCAGCAGCGTGATCAGCCGGCCATGGTCGTAGGACTCGGCGGCGGCCCGGGCGGCCTGGTCGCCGCCGGCGCGGTTGAAGTCGATGTCCTTGGCGATCGCGGCTGACACGGCGACGAACAGCGTCGTGGTGCGTCCGGTCGCCAGTTGACGGGCGTTCGCGTGCTCGGCCTCGCCGGCGGCGGCCGCGCGCAGCAGCTCGGCGTCGGCCGCCAGGTAGGCCGTCCAGGCCGCCCGGATGTCCTGGTAGAGGGCGCGTTCGGTCTCGCCGGTGATGCTGGTTTCGTAGGCCTTGGCGGCCTCGTCGAAGGCGCGCAGCGCGCTTTCACGCTCGCGGCCGCTGGCGGCGCGGGCGGTTTCGTCGGTGACCAGCGCGGCCCGCAGCGACTGGCGGCGGGCGAGGTTGGCGGCATCGTGCATCGCGGCCAGCCGGGTGACGCTGGGCAGCCAGTTGCCGTTCAGGTCCTGGACGTTCTCGTTGATCCGGGCCATCTGCAGCGTCCCGAACCAGGCGCTGAAACAGAGCAGGGCGAGGACCGTCGCAAAGGCCAGCGCCAACCGCTTGCCGATCCGGAAATTGCGAAGCAAGGCCATGGGAATCTCCCGGAAACATTGCCTGGAATTTCCCTGGCGGGGCAGGCCGGATGCCCGGGTGGCGGACAGGCATGCTCGCTTCCCCTGGGCTGACAACGTTGTCATGGTGTCGTATGCTCCGCGCCCACAAGAAGGAGACAAGTCGATGAGCGCAGATCTTTCCCGGATCACCGGGGGCGGCACGCCGTCCGGGCCGGCCCTGGCGGAAGCGGCACCGGGCGACGATCCGGGCGCGGCGGCCCCCGCGCGGCCGGCCCGCCATCCGCTGACCTGGGTGCCGTCGCTCTATCTGGCGATGGGACTGCCGAACGTGCTGGTCGGCGCGGTGGCGGCGATCCTCTACAAGAACCTGGGCGTGTCCAACGAGGACATCGCGCTCTACACCTCGCAGATGTACCTGCCCTGGGTGCTCAAGCCGCTGTGGTCGCCCTTGCTGGAACCCTACCGGACCAAGCGCTGGTGGGTGATCACGATGCAGTTCCTGATGATGGCGTCGCTGGGCGCGGTCGCGTTCTGCCTGCCGCTGGACGGCTTCTTCCGCGCTTCGCTGGCCTTCTTCTGGATCACCGGTTTCGCCTCCGCGACGCAAGACATCGTGGCCGACGGCGTGTTCATGACCACCATGCCGCCCCGCGAGCAGGCCAGTTACGCCGGCCTGCAGGGCATGTGCTGGAACCTGGGCGCGGTGGTGGCCTCGGGGCTGCTGGTGTCGCTGACCGGCTGGCTGCACGCGTCGCTGCACTGGACCTGGGTGCAGTGCTGGATGGCCGTGATGCTGGGGGCGGCGGCGATGATGGGCGGCTTCGGCCTGTGGCACCTGCGGGTGCTGCCGCCGGGCGCGCCGGCCGCGGTCCACGGCCAGGACCTGGCCACCGCGATGCTGTCGCTGCGGCAGTCCTGGGCCACGCTGTTCCAGAAGCCGTCGATCTGGATGATGCTGGCGGTGGTCTTCTTCTATCGCTTCGGCGAGGGCTTCATCGAGAAGTTCGGCCCGCTGTTCCTGCTCGATCCGCGCAGCGCCGGCGGCCTCGGCCTGGACAACGGCGCGCTGGGGCACATCTACGGCACGGCGGGGACGGTGGCCTTCATCGCGGGCGCCTTCCTGGGCGGTTTCATCGCCGCGAAGATGACGCTGCGGCGGTCCTTCCTGCTGCTGGCGATCTCGCTCAACCTGCCGCACCTGACCTATTACTACCTGAGCCACGCGATGCCGACCGACCTGTGGTGGATCGGCGCCGTGGTCGCGATCGAGAAGTTCGGCTTCGGCATGGGCTCCGTCGGCCACATGCTGTACATGATGCAGCAGATCGCGCCGGGGCCCTTCAAGATGACCCACTACGCGATGGCCACCGGCGTGATGGCGATGACCAAGTGGGCCACCGGCAGCGTCAGCGGCTGGCTGTTCGCCGGGGTCGGCCAGCACTACGCGAGCTTCTTCGGCTGGGTGCTGGTGTTCTCGATCCCGCCGATCGTGCTGGCCTGGTTCGCGCCGTTCCCGATCCGGGCCGGACACGACGGCGAGGCCGAAGCCACGCCGGCCAGCGGGCACTGATCCTTCAATACCGCCTCACTGCTAACTCACCGCCGGCTCCCTGCCGGCTCACTGCCGGCCGAGCGTGTCCAGCGGGATCTTCAGGTAGCGCACGCCGTTGTCCTCGGCTGGCGGCAGGTGGCCGGCGCGGATGTTGACCTGGATCGACGGCAGGATCAGCGTCGGCACCTCGAGCCGCGCGTCGCGGCCCTGGCGCAGCGCGACGAAGGCCGCCTCGCTCACGCCGTCATGGACATGCAGGTTGGCGCGGCGCTGCTCCGCCACCGTCGTTTCCCACGCCGGCGCGCGGCCCTCGGGCGGATAGTCGTGGCAGACGAACAGCCGCGTCGCCGGCGGTAGCGCCAGCAGCCGCTGGATCGAGCGGTACAGCGTCGCCGCATCGCCGCCGGGGAAATCGGCGCGCGCGGTGCCGACGTCCGGCATGAACAGCGTGTCGCCGACGAAGACGGCGTCCCCGATGCGATAGGCGACGCAGGCCGGCGTGTGGCCCGGGACGCTGATCGCCTCGGCCTCCAGGTTCCCGATGCGGAAGGTCTCGCCGTCACGGAACAGGTGGTCGAACTGGCGGCCGTCGGGCAGGAAGTCGCGCTCCAGGTTGTAGAGCTTGCGGAAGACCGCCTGCACTTCGCGGATGTGCTCGCCGATGGCGATGCGGCCGCCGACACGCGCCTGCAGGTGGCGCGCGGCGGAGAGGTGATCGGCATGGGCGTGGGTCTCGAGGATCCACTGCACGGTGAGGCCGGCCTGGGCGACATGCGCCAGCAGGCGATCGGCCTGCGTGGTGGCGGTGCGGCCGGACTTGAGGTCGAAATCCAGCACCGGGTCGACGATGGCGGCCTGCCGGGTCGCGGGATCCGTCAGCACGTAGCTGACGGTGCCGGTCTGGGGATCGTGGAAGGCCTGGATCGACAGGCCGGAGGAGGCGTGGCTCATGGCCGGGGCGCTCGCGGCTGGTGGGGGTGCCGGGCACTATACCGAGCGCCGGGCTCCGGGCGCCGTGCGCGGACCGGCGGCCCGCCCCGGGCCGGCGCCGGGGTGGCGCGTCGAAGGCCCGGGGGCGAGGCGGCTCAGGAGCCGCCAGTGGGGCGCCTGCGCGTGCCGCCGCCGCTGGTGATGGCGGTGCACTTCAGCGGATGGCGGACCTCGTGGGCCATGCCGCCGAGCAGGAAGAGCAGGGCGAGGACCAGGCGCTTCATGGCGGGTTTCCCGGCGTCGCGCTCAGACCAGTTCCAGGCCGACGTTCATGTTGCCGCGCGTCATCTTGGAGTAGGGGCAGGTCTCGTGGGCGCGCTTGATGAGGTCGTAGGCCTGGTTGCGCGGCAGGCCGGGCACGTGGATGCGCAGCCGGCCGCTCAGGAAGTAGCCGTCGGCGCCGCGGTTGAGGTCGACGATGGCTTCGACGTCGGTTTCCGCGGGCAGGCGCACGCCCATCGCCTGGGCGGCCAGGCCCATCGCGCCGATGAAGCAGGCGGACCAGCCGACGCCGAACAGCTGTTCCGGGTTGGTGCCGGGGCGCGACGATCCGGGCGTGCCGAGCTGCACGTCGAGGCGGCCGTCGTCGGACTGGCCGCGGCCCTCGCGGCCGCCGGTGGTGCGGGTGTGGGCGGTGTAGAGAACCTGGACGTGATCGGTGGTCGTGGACATGGCGGACTCCTTTGAAGGCTTGAAGGCAGCGTCGTCTGCTGCGTGGTCCGCATTGCATCGGGGCGATGTATCACCGGTGTGTGACCGCCGCGGCGAATTGGCGCGGCGCGTGTCGCGGCGGGGGCTGGACACAGTGGCATACAAACCGGCGGTCGGCGACCGCGCGTGACGGCGACGTGTAGATGGCGTGAAGGCAGGTGCGTCCAACGCCAAGTCGTTGTGCCGACTTGCGTGATCGCGGGTTTTCTTAAGCATTCCCTAACCCGGCCGGCGCACCTTACGTCCCAGGGCAACACGTTGTTTGACGCAATCGGCCCGACCCGCTCCGCGGCCCACGGCGACGCCTTGCAGAAGACGCCACCGGCGCGGAGCCCGCCGGACCGCAGGAGAAGCACATGAGCAAGTCCACCCCGATCCTCGCCATGGTGGCCGCCTTCGCGGCGGCGTCGGCCCAGGCCGCGACCGATCCCGACGACATGGCGCGCCGATCGGAGCGACGCGCGATGGTCCAGCAGCAACTGCGCGCGGTGCAGGTCGAGCTCTACTGCGACCACCAGGACAACGCGATGCACCTGCTGCGCGACGCCCGTCGCCAGTTGATGGCGCAGCGCCTGCCGGTCAGCGCCCCCGAACTGCGCCAGCTGGAGAAGGTCAGCTGGCTGGTGCGCCACGGCGACACCGTCGAGGCGATCGCCACGATCGACGCCGCCCGCGGCGACCTCGCCTGAGCGCAGGCCCATCGGCCCTCGATTCATTTCCCCATCAGTCAGCCGTCGACCGGTTGGGCAGCGCCCCGACCGGCGACGGCTGACCTCCTTCGGTTTCAATTCGAGCCTGGCCGACTGTCGTGGGCGCCAGCCCGCCGCCGTCGGCATGTGGAAAGACACTAGCCGTCACCGCATGTCCGCGCGCTAGCATCGCGCGCCATGCGGATCCTCCTGGTCGAAGACGAGAAGCCCCTGGCCGACTGGCTGGTGAAGGCGCTCGGGCAGAACGATTTCGTCGTCGACTGGGTCGACGACGGGCGGCTCGTGCTGGGCCAGCTCGGCGCGACCCGCTACGACGCGATGATCCTGGACCTCGGCCTGCCGGGACTGGGCGGCCACGAAGTCCTGGCCCGCCTGCGCGACGCCGACTCCCGCGTGCCGGTGCTGGTGCTGACCGCGCGCGACTCGCTGATGGAGCGCGTCAGCACGCTGCATGAAGGCGCCGACGACTTCCTCGCCAAGCCCTTCGAGATCCAGGAGCTCGAGGCCCGCCTCGTTGCGCTGATCCGCCGCTCGCGCGGGCGCGACCAGCCGCGCTTCGCCTGCGGGCCGCTGGTCTACGACGCCGCCTCCAAGCTGTTCACGCTGGACCGCGAACCGCTGCCGCTGTCCCCCCGCGAGCACGCGGTGCTGCGCACGCTGATCCAGCACAGCGGCGAACCGATGTCCAAGCAGGAGATCCTCGAGCGCCTGTTCTCCGACGAGCAGGACGTGCGGCCCGAGGCCGTCGAGGTGCTCGTGCACCGGCTGCGCCGCCGGATCGAATCCGGCAAGGTGCGCATCACCACGCTGCGCGGCCTGGGCTACGTGCTGGAAGCCTCATGACGGCGCCGGCGTCGGGCGTGCGCCGGCTCGCCCGCCTGATGCCGCTGCTGCCGTCGCTGCCGGCCCGCTGGCACCGCTTCAGCGTCCGTCGCACGCTGCTGGCGCTGGTGCTGCCCGTCATGCTGGCCGCCGTCGGCGTCGAGCTGGCGCTGACCTGGGGCACCGCGCTGCAGGCCGCGAACTCGGCCTACGACCGCTCGCTGCTCGGCGCCATCAAGGCGATCGAGAACAACGTGTCGACCGAGACCGGCGGCTTGTCGGTGGAGATGCCGTATCGCCTGCTGGAGTTCTTCGAGCTGACCGCCAGCGGCCAGGTGTATTTCCGCGTCAGCACCGAGGACGGCCTGGTCGAGATCGGCAACGCCGGGCTGCCGTTGCCGGCGCAGCCGCTCAAGAGCGGCGTGCCGCGCTTCATCGATGCCGAATACTTCGGCGAGGCGGTGCGCGTCGGCGCCTGGGCGCGCGAGCTCGATCCGGAGCGGCCCGGCCGCCGCATGATCATCCAGGTGGCGGAGAGCACGAACTCGCGCAACGCGTTCTCTCGCGCGCTGCTGATCCAGGCGATGTGGCGTGACCTGCTGACGGTGTCCGTCGTCGCCGGCACGCTGGCGCTGGTGATCGGCTGGGCGCTGCGCCCGCTGGACCGTCTGCGGCGCGAGGTCGAGGCGCGGGCCGACGACGATCTGTCGCCGGTCGACGAAACCCAGGTGCCCGCCGACGCGGCGCCGCTGGTGCGCGCGATCAACCACCACCTGGCCCGGCAGCGGGAGCTGATCGACGGCCGCCGGCGTTTCGTCGACGACGCCTCGCACCAGCTGCGCACGCCGCTGGCGACGCTGGCCACCATGGTCGGTTACGCGCGGCGCGAGCACGATCCGGCGCGCATCGCCGAGGCGCTGGAAGCGCTCAAGGGCCAGATCGACGACACGGTGCGCCGCACCAACCAGATGCTGGCGCTGGCCCGCGCCGACACCGCGCCGGTGGTGATGGCGCCGCTGGCGCTGGATCGCCTGGCCGACCGCTGCGCGCGCGAGTCCTGGCCGCTGGCCCGCGAGCAGGGCATCGACCTGGGTTTCGACTGCGGCCAGGCTGACATCGTCGTGCTCGGCCACGAAGGCCAGTTGCGGGAGGCGCTGCTGAACCTGCTGCACAACGCGCTGCGCTACACGCCGCGCGGCGGGCAGGTGACGCTGCAGGTCGGCATCGCGGGCCCGATGGCGGTGATCCGCGTCGTCGACGACGGCCCCGGCATTCCCGCCGACGAGCGGCCGCGCGCCGGCGAGCGCTTCTTCCGCGGCAGCAACGTCGACCTGCCGGGCTCGGGCCTGGGCCTGGCGATCGTGCGGGCAATCGCCCGGCGGCATCTGGGCGACATGGACGTCAGCGCCGCGCGTCTGGACGCCGACGGCCTGGAGCGCGGGACCACCGTGACGCTGCGGCTTCCGCTGCCGCCGGCATCGGAAATTCCTGAACCGCTGAAAGCCGGCTGAAAGCGCCGCTTTCCTAGAGTCCGCTGCAAGCAGGTGGCGGGCGACCGCGCGAGCCTGCCGGTGATTCGCGATTCCCGCGAGCCCGGCGGCCGACGGCGACCCAGATCACCGCAGGAGACAAGATGCGATCGACCCCGATGTTGCAGGCGGGCCGGCGTTGGGCGGGCGCGCTGCTGATGGCCGCCGCCCTGGCGGCCGGGACCGGCCTGATGGCGCCGGCGGCTCATGCCGCGCCGCCCGCGTTGCCGGTGGGCGACGCCGCGCCGGAATGCATCGCCCCGGCCAAGCCCGGCGGCGGCTTCGACCAGAGCTGCAAGCTCGCCCAGGCGGCGTTCCAGCAGGCCGGGCTGACGAAGACGCCGATGCGCATCACCTACCTGCCGGGCGGCGTCGGCGCGATCGCCTTCGACCAGATCGTCACCCGCCGCCCCGCGGAACCGCAGACCCTGGTCGCCTTCTCCAGCGGCTCACTGCTCAACCTCTCCAACGGCCGCTTCGGCAAGCGCAGCATCGACGACGTGCGCTGGGTCGCCGCCGTCGGCATCGACTACGGCGTGGTGCTGGTGGGACGCCAGGCGCCCTGGAAGACGCTCCCGGAACTGCTGGCCGCGCTCAAGGCCGACCCGGGACGCATCAGCTTCGCCGCCGGCGGCACCATCGGCAGCCAGGACTGGGTGAAGTCCGCCCTCGTGGCCGGGGCGGCGGGCGTCGATCACAAGTCCATGCGCTTCGTCGCCTTCGAGGGCGGCGGCGAGGCCAGCGCCGCGCTCAAGGGCGGGCACGTGCAGGTCTACATGGGCGACGCGTCCGAGGTCTTCGACAAGCTCGCGCCCGGCGGCCCCTTCCGGGTGCTGGCGGTGCTGGCCGAGCAGCGCCTGCCCGGGCCGCTGGCCGGCGTGCCGACGGCGCGGGAGCAGGGCGTGGACATCGTCTGGCCCGCGATCCGCGGCTTCTACGTCGGCCCGCAGGTCTCGGACGGCGCGGTCGTGGCCTGGACGGCCAGCTTCGACCAGCTGATGGCCACGCCGGCCTTCCAGGAACTCCGCGCACAACACGGGCTGTTCCCGCTGGCGCTGACGGGCCCGGCCCTGCGCGCCTTCATCGACCGCCAGCACCGCCAGTACGGCGAGCTCGCGACCCGTTTCGGCCTGCGGCGCTGAGCGAGCCAGCGCCCGCCGCCACCTTGCCTTTCCCGATCCCCATCAACGACAACGAGGAGACCTCTTGAAAACGACCCGCACCCTTCGATTGAACGCCCTGAGCGCCGGCCTGCTGGCGCTGTGCGCCGCGCCCGCCGCCTTCGCGCAGAGCAGCGTCACCGTCTACGGCATCGCCGACGTGCTGATGGAATACCGCGACCACATGAACGCGGCCGGCGACCACCGCTTCGGCGTCACCTCCGGCGGCATGAACACCTCGCGCTGGGGCCTGCGCGGCAGCGAGGACCTGGGCGGCGGCCTCAAGGCCGTGTTCCAGCTCGAGGCCGAGGTCGGCATGGACACCGGCGCGGCGGGCTCGTCGTTCTGGGGCCGCCAGGCCAACGTCGGGCTGGACGGCGACTTCGGGCGCGTGATCGTCGGCCGCTCGTACTCGACGACCTACGACTTCATGCTGCCCTTCGACCCGATGGGCTACGCGCCGTTCTATTCCTGGGCCACCTCCGGCGGCCAGATCGCGACGCTGCCGCGCAAGGACGGCATGGTCACCGGCGTGTCCAACCTGATCAAGTACCAGGGGACCTTCGGGCCGGTGAAGCTCGGCGCGACGTATGCGCTGGGCGAGGTGGCCGGTTCGGATTCGGCGGGGCGCTTCTTCTCGCTGGCGGGCGGCTACACGGCGGGACCGTTCGCGGCGGCGCTGGTGGTGGACCAGCGCAATGGCGCCACCATCGCGGCCAACGGCCGCTACGACAAGGAGAAGGCGCTGCATTGGGGCGTGTCTTATGACTGGAAGCCGGTCAAACTGTTCCTGGCGCAGCGCGTCTACAAGAAGGAATTCGCCACCGGCGGCGCCAACGCCAAGAGCACGATGACCTGGCTGGGCGCGACCTGGCAGGCCACGCCGGCGATCAGCCTGACGCCGGCCGTCTACTTCCAGAACATCTCCAGCGGCGCCAGCGGCACCGACGATCCGCGCCTCTTCGCGCTGCGCGCCAAGTACGAACTGTCCAAGCGCACCAGCCTGTACGCGGTGGCTTCGACCGCCAAGTCCGGCGATGGCGGCGTGGTCAGCGTCTCGCGCGATGACAACGGCTTCGCTGATTCGCAGTCCAGCGTCGGGCTGGGGATCCAGCACCGGTTCTGATCGGGCGGGCCCTCACCCCAACCCTCTCCCGCAAGCGGGAGAGGGGGCAAGAAGCAGCGGGCGGCGCCTTGGCGCCGCGGCGCCTCAGGCCGCGGGCGAGGGCTGGCCCGGCAGCAGGCCTTCGCCGCGCAGCCGGGCCAGCACGTCGAAGAGCAGGTCGCTGCGGATGCCGTAGGCGGCGCGCGGCGAGTTCACGAATCCCGAGGCGTTGAGCACCAGGTTCGTCCCGTCCACGCCGTCGAGCTGGACGTTGGGCGCCGGCGTCGCCAGCACGCCGGGATGGGCCTCGAACGAGGCCAGCACCAGCGCCTTCACCCGGTCGATGTCGGTGGCCAGCGGCATCGGCAGCTTGAACTGCACCATGCCCAGCGACTCGCCGTAGGTGACGTTGCGCACGATCTTGGTGATGAACTCCGAGTTCGGCACGATGACCGTCGAGCGGTCGCCCAT
Source organism: Mitsuaria sp. BK041 (assembly GCF_014193085.1). Lineage (NCBI taxonomy): Bacteria > Pseudomonadati > Pseudomonadota > Betaproteobacteria > Burkholderiales > Sphaerotilaceae > Roseateles > Mitsuaria sp. BK041. The sequence goes on from NZ_JACHYT010000001.1 coordinate 2,152,590, forward strand.
CTGGATCTCCGTCGATCGCACGCTGATGCGGCGGATGTCGCCCTCGACGCCGGAGAGCGAGACCCAGTCGCCCACCTTCACCGGCCGCTCGGCCAGCAGGATCAGGCCGGAGACGAAGTTCTGCACGATGGACTGCAGGCCGAAGCCGATGCCCACCGACAGCGCGCTGGCCACCCAGGCCACGCTCTGCAGGCTGAACTCCATCGCGGTCAGCGAGGCGGCGATGGCCAGGACCGTGCCCATGTAGCCGAACAGCGTCGTCGCCGACGAGCGCATGCCCGCGTCCATCCGCGTGGTGGGCATGTAGCGCGTCGACAGCCATCCCTTGAGCCCCCGCACCGCGGCCAGGCCCAGCAGCAGCACCGCCAGGCCCTGCAGCAGTTCCAGCGGGCGCAGCGTCAGGCCGCCGATCGCCAGGCCGTCCGCCACCTTGCCGGACCGCCGCACCAGGTCCAGCGGGCCCTCGCCATAGGGCGCCAGGAGCAGCAGCAGCGCCAGGAAGGCGATCGCGATGCGGCACAGGCCCGAGAGCAGCAGCGCGGTCTGCTCGCGGGTGCGCGGCGGCGCCGGGGCCTCGTCGGGCGCCGCGGCGGGCTTGCCGTCGGACTTGGGCGCGGCGGGCAGGGGTGCCAGCAGCGTCATGAAGAGGTCGTCGACCAGCGCGCTCGCCAGGTAGGCGCCGCCGAGCACGATGAGCGCCCAGACGAACTGGTTCATCGCGAACACGGCCAGCGACACGAAGCCCAGCAGCAGCGCCAGCACCGCGGCGGTCAGCAGCAGCCACACGCCGGCGCGCAGCACGGATAACCAGAGCGGGCGGATGGCGGGCTCGGCCGACCGGGGCGCGCCATCGGCGTCCTTCGATCCGGCTGTCTTCCCAGCGCTCTTTCCAGCCGCCTTTCCGGGCTCGTCTCCCGGCGTGTCCCCGGGCGCGTCGCGTCGCGGCAACTGCCTGGCCGCCAGGGCCAGCACCGCCACGAAGGTCAGCGCCGCCAGCGCATGCGCGGCGCCGGTCCAGGCCAGGCTGATCTCCAGCGTCGCCGCGGTCCGCGAGGTCAACCAGCCCAGCATCGCCGCGGCGGCCAGCGTGTGCGGGAACCAGGCCAGCCGCGCGGCCGTCTCATCCGGCGCGGGCAGCAGGCGCCACGAGGGCTTGCGCGGCATCAGCGCGGCGGCGCCCAGGCCCGCGACGAAGCCGCCGAACCAGACGATGGCCTCGACCGTGTCCAGCCAGCCGGCCAGCACCGGCGCCACCGGCTCCGTGGCGCCCAGCGTCAGCATCAGGCCGTGGACGATCAGGCCGGGTCGCAGCGTGCGCAGCGTCACCAGGCTCACCGCGTAGAGCGAGCGCCGCAGCCGGCCCGGCGGCACGCGGGTCGCGCACAGGTGGGCGATCAGGCGCAGCAGCGCGTGGGTGACGAGCAGCACCAGGGCCGCCGCCCCCGCCAGCACCAGCCAGCCCCGGGCCGGCACGGCGCGCCAGAGATCGGCCAGCGACTGCCAGAACGCGCGCACCCGCGCCAGGTCGCCCGGCCCCTCGCGGGCCAGTCCGGTCCAGAAACCCGATTGCAGCGGGGAGGGCACGCGCTCTCCGAGCCGCGCGCCCAGCTGCATCCGGCGGTTCTGCTCGGCGCCGGCGATCGCCTGGCCGGCCTCCACGGCGGTGAGCTTGGCGAGCTTGACCTGCGCGTCGGTGTCGGCGATCTCCCGCGCCAGCTGCGCGCGCTGCGCGGCAAGCTCGGGCGGCTCCTTCGCGCCCGCCGGCGCGTCGCCCAGCTGGGCCAGCCGCGCGCGGGCGTCGGTGAGCCGCGGCTCCAGCGCCGCCGACGCCTCCTCGGCGCGCGACTGCACCGACAGCGCCTGCTTGCGCAATTCCTGCAGGTCGGCCTCGTCGTCCAGCCCCTTGTCCTGCTGCCGCTGCAGCTGGGCCAGGTCCTTGCGCGCGGCCTCCAGCACCTTGTCGGGATCGACGGGCGCGCTCGGCGCCTCCTGCGCCCAGGCCGTCGACGCCGCCGTCAGCAGGCCCAACATCCATGTCGCGAGAAGCCGCGACAGCCATCCGGTCGACACCGTCATCCCGATCCATTCATCAGCGCAGGTGCCGCCCGCAGGGCAATCGGCTTGCCCGGCCCGGCCGCGCGGCACCGGACTTTGGTCACTGGCTCCGCCCGGGGGCGCGGCTAGCCTGCGGTCTGCTTCGAAAGGGAGACACCCCATGCACCTGCTGCGAATCAACGCGGACTGGGCCCGGCAGATCGCGACGCTGCGCGACGCGACCACCGAGGAAACCCACCTGATCCGCTTCGACAACGGCTTCTACCGCATCTGCCGGCCCGGCCACGGGCAGTTCCAGGTGCTGCTCAAGCCCGGCGACGACAAGACCGGCAACGCGCCCGGCGTACGGCTGACGCTGCAGGAGAAGGACCTCTACGTGGCCGACATCGACGGCCGCCGCTTCGAGCGCTACGCCAGCACGCTGGACCAGATGCAGCCGACCGCCAGCGGGCTCGACGCCGCGGTGCGGCGGCTGCCGCAGGCGAACGGGGAGGAGCTGTTCCGGCTGCAGTCGCTGATCGTCTTCTGCATCGCCGAGTCGCTGCGCAGCGACCAGGTCGCCACCGCCGTGGGGCAGATGATCCTCAGCTCCACCGCCGGGCTGCTGGGCGTCGGGCCGACGCTGCCGACGCCGCGCCTGCTCGAGCAGGCCCGGTGCTGGGGCCAGGCGAGCAACGCCGTCCACGCGGCGCTCTCGCCGGAGGCGCGGGCCATCGTCGTCAAGCGCCGGACCGAGCTGACGCCGCAGCAGCGGCAGTTCAGCGAGCGCGTGGACATGGGGCGCATCGAAGCCGCGCTGCAGGAGCGGGCGAGGGCGGTGAAGGTGCTCAAGCGGCCTGATTGATCCCGCGCCGGCGCCCGTTTGGGCGCATGGCGTGCAATGGGCCGGCACGGCGTCGGACTCCCCGCGCCTCGCCCAGCGGCGCGGCGGGAGCGGGTAGAGTCGCCGCCATCGTTCACCCCCGCCCGCCGCCGTCGCGTCCGCTTCGGCCCCGTGGGCGATGCCACGAGGACCCGCCATGACGACGCCTTCCTATCCCGATGTCCGCCTGCTGATCGCCAACGAATGGGTCGATGCGGCCGGCGGCAAGACCATCGACGTGCGCAACCCGGCCACCGGTGCCGTCATCGGCAAGGTCGCCCATGCCGGCCAGGTCGACCTGGACCGCGCGCTCGAAGCCGCCCGCAAGGGCTTCGAGGCCTGGCGCCAGGTGTCCGCGCACGAGCGCGCCGCCACCATGCGCCGCGCCGCCGCGCTGCTGCGCGAACGCGCGGCCGACATCGCCCGGCTGCTGACCCAGGAGCAAGGCAAGCCGGTGGCCGAGGCCAAGGTCGAGGTGCTCGCCGGTGCCGACATCATCGAGTGGTTCGCCGACGAAGGCCGCCGCGTCTATGGACGCATCGTGCCGTCGCGCAACCTGGCGGCACAGCAGCTGGTGCTGAAGGAACCGGTCGGGCCGGTGGCCGCCTTCACGCCGTGGAACTTCCCGGTCAACCAGATCGTGCGCAAGCTTGGCGCGGCCCTGGCCACTGGATGCTCCTTCCTCGTGAAGGCGCCCGAGGAGACGCCGGCATCCCCGGCGGCGCTGCTGCAGACCTTCGTCGACGCCGGCGTGCCGCCTGGCACCGTCGGGCTGGTCTTCGGCGATCCGGCCGAGATCTCCAGCTACCTCATTCCCCACCCGGTCATCCGCAAGGTCACCTTCACCGGATCGACACCGGTGGGCAAGCAGCTGGCGGCGCTGGCCGGCGCCCACATGAAGCGGGTGACGATGGAACTGGGCGGTCATGCGCCGGTGATCGTGGCGGAGGACGCCGATGTCGCGCTGGCGGTCAAGGCCGCCGGCGGCGCGAAGTTCCGCAACGCGGGACAGGTCTGCATCTCGCCGACGCGCTTCCTGGTCCACAACAGCCTGAAGGACGAGTTCACCGCCGCGATGGTCAAGCACGCGCAGGGACTCAAGCTCGGCGACGGCCTCGCCGAAGGCACGACGCTCGGGCCCCTGGCGAACGAGCGGCGCGTCGTCGCGATGTCCAAGATCGTCGCCGAGGCGCGAGAGCGCGGCGCCAAGATCGCCACCGGCGGGGAGCGCGTCGGGACGGCGGGCAACTTCTTCGCGCCCACCATCCTGGCGGACGTGCCGCTGGACGCCTCGGTCTTCAACGATGAGCCCTTCGGGCCGATCGCGGCGATTCGCGGCTTCGACACGCTCGAGGACGCCATCGCGGAAGCCAACCGGCTGCCCTTCGGCCTGGCCGGTTATGCCTTCACCAAGTCGATCAAGAACGCCCATCTGCTCGCGCAGCGCGTCGAGGTCGGGATGCTCTGGATCAACCAGCCGGCCACGCCGTCCGCCGAGATGCCTTTCGGTGGCGTCAAGGATTCGGGCTACGGGTCGGAAGGCGGCCCCGAGGCGCTCGAGGCCTACCTGAACACCAAGGCGGTGTCGCTGCTCGGCGTCTGAGGACCTTCTCGCCAGGTCTCGCAGCGGTCGGCCGGTTGTCCCCGGCCGGCCGCGACGGCCACGCCAGGTGAACGGCCGGAGGAGTCAACGGCTCCTTGGATGCGGGGACTGCTGCCCGTGAGCGCGTATTTGGCCCGGCGTGAGCGCCTCAGGCTTGAACGGACGCGGCGGCATGATCCCTGGCCTCGAACCTGCCAGGGCTTGCGGTGACGTCCACCACCCAGAGCAGCTGGCTCAGCGCCCGGTTGGAGGCCCAGTCGTCTTCAAACCGCTGCATCAGCGTCGACGCCTCGCTCCAGCGGTCCATCGAGAAGCCCCAGACCGTGAACCAGAGGTGGCGACGGCCCGTGTCGACGTCGTGGTAGACGGCAACGCTGATCTGCCGATCGCCGACGTGTCGGATCAACAGCTGCATGAGCGCTTCCAGCTCGACGCGCGAGAACTCGTGGTACCTCCCGAGATGCCACGCCAGGATGTCCTCGTGGTCCGGCGTGCCGCGCAGCGCCTGCAGGTTGTAGGGCCACTCGTTGGGCGAGCACGGATCCCGGGAGGGACAGAACTCGTAGGGCGACTGTCCCTTGCTGTAGACCCACACCGTGCCGGGCCGAGGCCCGGTCCGATCACTCTGCTGCGCGCTCAAATGCGGCGCCCCCCTGCATTCGACTTGCTTCAACATCGCTACTGCCTTTCGCCGTCATCGACCCCATGCCGATGGAAGGTGCCCATTCTCGAAATCGAGGCGGGTTTCGCCATGACTCAAACTGGTTCTCGAGGGGGGAGAGAAGAGGGGCCACCTTCTGGGGGGAAGCCCGGGTGGGGCGCGATTCGCGTCGGCGATCAAGCCACCCAGCGCGGCCACCACACCGTGATCACGCCCTGCAGGCAGATCCACCCCCAGAGCAGCACCACCGATTCGCGAGTGGCGTGCTGGCGGGGACGGACCAGGCCGCTGGCGATGCGCGCGCCGTAGTACAGCGCCAGCAGCGCCGCCACCACGATCTGCAGCCCCTGCAGCGCGTGCAGCGCGGCGAGCGTACCCGTCCATGCGTCCAGCGTGGGGGGGCGGTCGGCAGGCCATGCCGACTTCAACCCGGCGTGGAAGGCCCATGCCGTCAGGGCGAAAGCGGGCAGCAGCAACGCGCTTCGCCAGGCCGGCACCGGCGCGCGCCAGGCGCCGCGGCCGGTCCATGCCACCAGCAGCGCGCTGAGCACGAAGCCCAGCGTCTGCAGCCAGAGCGCGTCGACGCCCGCCAGGCCGACCCCGGGCGGTGGGCAGACATCGAGGCGCATCGCGACATGCAGGTGCGCGAAGGCCATCGACGCGAAGATCGTCGCCTCCACCACGATCAGGATCACCACGCCCCAGAACGACGGCGCCTGCCAGCCCGATGCGCCCAGCGGCAGCAGCACGCCGTCCGCCGCCTGCGCGTCCTCGGCGGCCGGCGCCCGGTCCGTCTGCCACAGCCAGGCCCAGATCGACACCAGCGCGAGCACGCCACCCGCCACCGTCCCGCCCACCTGCTTGACGGTCATCAGCAGGAAGAAGGCCGCCGTGCCGATCGCGGCCAGCAAGGGCCACAGGCTGTCGCCGGCCAGCACGACCACGCGCAGCGGATGGGCCCGGACTGGGCTGGTGACCAAGGTCTCCCGGCCACCGGTGACCGTGCCGGGCAGCCAATGCGCGCCGGCCTCGACCTCCTCATGCAGCTCGGGCCGGTGCCACAGCGGCTCGTGATGCTCGACATGCGGAATGCTGCGGGTGCCGTAGGCCTCGCTCGGCAGCCACTCCAGCGTCGACGAGCGCCAGGGGTCGTTGTGCGATTGCTCCGGGCCGCGCTGGCTGCGGACCAGGTCGACGACGAACAGCAGCACCCCCGCCGCGATGACGACCGCACCGATCGACGACAGCAGGTTGGGCACTTCCAGCCCCAGGCCCGCCGGATAGGTGTGGACGCGGCGCGGCATGCCCAGCATGCCTGCCAGGTGCATCGGGAAGAAGGTCAGGTGGAAGCCGCCGAAGACGAGCCCGAAGACCCAGCGGCCGGCACGCTCCGACAGCGCGCGCCCCTTCCACAGCGGCATCCAGTGGTAGAGGGCCGCGAACATCGGCAGCACCATGCCGCCGATCAGCACGTAATGGAAATGCGCGACGACGAAGTAGGTGTCATGGACCTGCCAGTCGATCGGCAGCAGCGCCAGCATCACCCCGGTAAGCCCGCCCAGCACGAAGGTCACCAGGAAGCCGACCAGGAACCAGGTCGCCGTCGTCCACCTCAGGCGGCCGCGCCACAGCGTCCCGATCCACGCGAAGATCTGCAGCGCCCCGGGGATCGCGATCGCGACGCTGAAGATCGACACCAGGCTCAGCCCCAGCCCGCCCAGCCCCGCGGTGAACATGTGGTGCAGCCAGAGCAGGAAGCTGACCGCGCCGATGGCGATCAGCGCCGCGGTGACCGCATGCCGGCCGATCAGCGAGGTCCTCGCCAGCGCCGGCACCATGGTCGACACCAGCCCCGCCGCCGGCAGGAAGATGATGTAGACCTCCGGGTGGCCGAAGAACCAGAACAGGTGCTGCCACAGCAGCGGATCGCCGCCCCGCGTCGCGTCGAAGATCGGCCAGTCGAAGGCCCGCTCGAGCTCCAGCAGCGCCGTACCGGCGATCACCGCCGGGAAGGCCAGCACGATCATCAGCCCCACCACCAGCATCGCCCAGGCATAGACCGGCATGCGGCCCAGGCTCATGCCGGGTGCCCGCGTCATCAGGATGCCGGTGATCAGCTCGATGGCGCCGGCGATGGCGGAGATCTCGATGAAGCCGATGCCCAGCAGCCAGAAGTCGGCGTTCAGGCCTGGCGAGTAGCGCGAGCCGCTCAGCGGCGGATACATGAACCAGCCCGAGTCCGGCGCCAGCTGCCAGAACAGGGTGGCGTAGAAGGCCAGCCCGCCGATTGCGTACATCCAGTAGGAATAGGCGGACAGGCGCGGGAAGGGCAGGTCGCGCGCGCCCAACATGTTGGGCAGCAGGTAGACGGCGATCGCCTCCACCATCGGCACGGCGAAGAGGAACATCATCACCGTGCCATGCATGGTGAACAGCTGCTGGAACAGCGGCGCGTCGATCAGGGTCTGCGACGGGGCGGCCAGTTGCGCCCGCATCAGCAGCGCCAGCACGCCGCCCAGCAGCAGGAAGACGAAGGCCGTCGCGATGTAGAGCTTGCCGATGAAGACGTTGTTGACGCTGCCGACGACGCGCCAGCCCGACGGCCGCGTCCAGGCGGCGCGCAGCCGCTCCAGCTCGCCGGCCGGACGGGGAAGGCGGTTGTCGGGTCGCGTCGCGGGCGGCGCGGCTGGCGCCGATGCCGTTGTTGCCGCTGTTGCCGTCGGCGGCGCGGACGGGGCGGCCGTGTCCGTCATGGCGTCAGGGCGACCAGGGGCCGCTCGGTCCCGGCGCCGCCGGGCGGCGGTCCAGCGAGGTACTCGACCAGCGCATCGACCTCGTCCGCCCGCAGGTGCCGGTAGCTCGGCATCCGCGCGCCGGGCTTGACCTGCTGCACGTCGGCGATCCATTGGCGCAGCGCCGTGCGGGGATCACCCAGCGGATCGCGGTTGCGCAGCGCGCCCGCGCCCAGCCACAGCCGACTCGCCACATGGGTGAGGTCCGGGCCCAGCGGCGGACGATCCGGCGCGCCCGTGCCGTCCGGTGCGGTCGAGGCGGTGTCCGGCCCACCGCCGCCGCGCACCGCGTGGCAGGCGATGCAGCCCTGGTCGCGGAACAGCGCCGCGCCGCGCAAGGCCGCGCGCGAGACCGGTGGCGGCGCCGCGTCGGACTGGGCGCGCCGCCAGCGTTCGAAGTCCGCCGGCGGCATCGCGACGACCTGCAGCACCATCGCCGCATGCTGCGTGCCGCAGTACTCGGAGCACGGCCCGCGGTACACGCCGGGACGATCGGCGGTGAAGGTCAGGCGGTTGAGCCGCCCGGGCACCAGATCCACCTTGCCGCCCAGCGCCGGCACCCAGTAGCTGTGGATGACGTCGTCCGAGGCCAGCGTCAGCGCGACCGGTCGCCCGACCGGCACCCGCAGCTCGTTGGCGGCGGCGAAGCCGGGGACGCCGTGCTCCGGCGAATAGACCAGCGACCACCACCACAGGTGACCGGTCACGGTCACGCGCAATGCGCCGGCGGGGGCCGGCTCGTCGAGGCCGCGCGCGCGGCGCTCGCCGTGCAGCAGCAGGCCGCCGAAGACCAGCACCGGCAGCACCAGCCCGCCGCCCCAGAGCCAGAACGCGGTGGCCACCGGCCGGCGCCCCTTCCACCAGAGCGCCGCCGCGAGGCAGCCTATCGCGAGGACGAAGGCCAGGGCGCAGACGCCCAGCGCCGTGTGCATGACCTCCGCCAGCGCCCGCGCCTCGGGACCGGCCGGCCGGAGCATGCCGCCCGCGCTCATTGCAGCGACAGCAGGTAGCCGGCGATGTCGCGCGCGTCGCGCTCGGACAGGCCGAGCCGCGGCATCGTCGTGCCCGGCAGCATCCCGGGCGGGTCCAGCAGCCAGCGCTGCAGGGTTTCCGGCGTGTTGGGCAGCTGCCCGGCGATATAGCTGCGCCGGCCGAAGCGCGCCAGCTCGGGCGCGCGCTCCGCGCCGCCGGGCACGCCCGGCACGGCATGGCAGCTGCCGCACTGGTAATGCGCCATCAGCGTGCGCCCGCGCGCCCGGTCCGCCGTGTCGACCTGCCAGCGTCGCAGCGGCTCGTCCGGGGCGGGGCCGCAGCCGGTCAATCCAAGCACCAGCAGGACTGCCGACGCGGGGGCGGACAGGCGAGCGGTGAGCCGGGCGAACGCGCAGCCGATGCGAAGCCCGGCTTGGCGCCCGGCGAGCGGCCGGAGCCGGCACGCCACGTCCGGCTCGGACCCGTGGGCGACGACCGGCACGGACAGCGATTTGCCGTCACGCGCGCTCACGAACAGGGCGGGGGAGGAAGGGCAAGGGCGCTGCATGCGCGCTCTCCGGCACACGAAGTGCCTGCCCGGGCAGGGGTCCGGCATCGCGCTTGCCTCGCTGCCGCCATGAGCGATCCGCCGCGCCGTCTCTCCCCCGCGAAAGCCGCTGGGTCGGCCCTGGCCGTGGCGGCGGCGCTCGGGCTCGCCGGAGCTGCCGCCTTCGTCGGGCTCGGCATTTACGACGTGTCGGCGACGGGGCCGCATCTGCAGCCGGTGCATTCCTTGCTGGAATTCGCGCTCAAGCGGGCGGTGCAGCGGCGGGCGGAGGCGCATCCGCCGCCGCCCGACCTGCTGACCCGCGAGCGCGTGATGCAGGGGGCCGCCTGCTTCCGCGAGCACTGCGTCACCTGCCACGGCGCGCCCGGCGTCGCGCCGGAACCCTTCGCGCTGGGCATGCAGCCGGTGCCCGGCTCGCTGATCGAAGCCACCCGGCACTGGCGCCGCCAGGACCTGTACTGGATCACCCGCAACGGCATCAAGATGAGCGGCATGCCGGCCTGGGAGTACCGCCTCGACGACGGCGAGCTCTGGTCGGTGGTCGCCTTCCTCGACGCGCTGCCGCTGATGACGCCGGACCAGTACCGGGCCTTGGTCGGAACAGGGCAGGGCGACGCCTCGCGCAGCGGCGTCGCGGCCGCCCCCGCCCTCGGCGCCGCCCTGGCCCCTGCGTCCACGCGGCGCTGCGGGGCGCTGGTCGAGGCGCCGGCGCCGCTGACGCCGGCGCTCTCCAACGCCGAACTCGCCCAGCGAGCGTTCCGTCAGCACGGCTGCACCGCCTGCCATGCGATTCCCGGCGTCGTTGGTCCGGACACCTCGAACGGGCCGCGGCTCAGCGGCCTGGCGGGCCGGGACCGCATCGGCGGCAAGGCCTTTCCGACCGAGGACGGACTGGCCGCGTGGATCCGCGATCCCCAGGCGATCGACGCCCACACCGCCATGCCCACGCTGGGCATCAGCGAGACGCAGGCGCGGCTGATGGCGCGCTACCTGCTGGCCCACTGACGCGCGCGGCTCTCGCCGCCGGCCTCGGTTGCCCGCCCTCGTTGCCGGCTCTCGCTGCCGAGCGTCACTTCTCCAGGATGAAGGACCCGATCACCAGCGCATCCAGCGGGGTGCTGAAGAAGGCCTCGAGCGCCGCCTTGGGCGTGCCCACGATCGGCTCGCCGCGCACGTTGAACGAGGTGTTCACCAGCACCGGCACGCCGGTGCGCTCGCCCACGGCCTGGAGCAGATCGTGGAAGACCGGGTTGGTGGCGGCGTCCACCGTCTGCACGCGCGCGGTCCGGTCGGTGTGCAAGGCCGACGGGATGCGCTCACCGCGTCCGGGCTTGACGTTGTAGACGAAGAGCATGAACGGCGACTCGCCGCCGTTGGCGTCGGCCGGCTCGAACCAGTCGGCCAGGTCCTCGCGATTGACCGCGGGCGCCACCGGCCGGAAGTCCTCCCGGTCCTTGAGCTCGTTGAGCCGCGCCTGCATCGCCGGATCGACCGGCGAGGCCAGCAGCGAGCGCGCCCCCAGCGCGCGCGGCCCGAACTCCATCCGGCCCTGGAACCAGCCGATGATCTTGTTCCCGGCCAGCAGCGCGGCGGTCTCGGCCGCCACGTTCTCGGCCTTGCGATAACGCAGCTGCGCCCACTGCAGCAGCGCCTCGATCTCCTCGTCCGAATAGGCCGGGCCGAGGTAGGCATGGTCCATCTGCCAGCGGCGCTCGGCCAGCAGGACGGTGCCGTCGGTCGACGTGTCCGCCCCGCGGTCCGCCTGTCCGGAGCGCGCCAGCGCGTCCACCCACAGCGCCGCGCCCAGCGCGGTGCCGGCGTCGCCGGCGGCCGGCTGCACCCAGACCTCGCGGAAGATGCCCGCGTCGCGCAGCCGCGAGTTCATGACGCAGTTCAGGGCGACGCCGCCGGCCATCGCCAGCCGGTCCTCGCCGGTGCGCTCGCGCAGCCAGACCGCCAGCCGCAGCGCCGTCTCCTCCAGCACGTCCTGCAGCGAGGCCGCCAGGTCGAGGTAGGCCTCGCCCATCGCCGACCCCGGCACCCGCGCCGGGCCGAAACGCGCCGTCAGGTCCAGCGGCAGCGTGCGGTACTGGCCGTCAGCGTCCACCACCAGGTGCTCGCGCAGCAGGTCCGCATAGCGCGGCGTGCCCAGCGCGGCCATGGCCATGACCTTGTACTCGTCGCTCGAATGCAGGAAGCCCAGGTGCGAGGTCACCCGCTCGTACAGCAGCCCCAGCGAATGCGGCACATGGACCTCGCCCAGCGCCTCGTAGCGGTGGTCGCGGTAGCGGCCATAGCAGGTGCTGGCCTGCTCGCCGCGGCCGTCCAGGGTCATCACCGCGCAGCTCGAGAACGGCGCGGCGAGGAAGGCGCTGGCCTGGTGGCACAGGTGATGCGGCACGAAATGCCAGCGGTAGGGCGCATCGGCATGCCGCACCCCCGCGAAGCGCTTGCGCAGGTGATGCGGCACCGCGTCGGTCAGCAGCCGCGGCGCGCTCATCACATAGGCGGCGAAGAGCGGGTCCCACGGGTTCTCCCACGGCCCGGCCTCGAAGTCCGACGGCTGCAGCGGCAGGGTGAATCGGCCGTCCGGCGCGCGGTCGCCGAGGAAGCGCCGCGGATCGAAGCTGTAGGCCACATGCGCCAGGTCGCCGAGCGTCGCGCCGGCCTCCTTCAGGCAGAAGTCGATGGCGTGATAAGGCAGCTCCCAGGCCGTGAAGGGCACCGGCCGCTTGCCGTGCTTCACCCGCGTGAAGCGTTCCTCTTCGGCCGCCGCGATCACTTCGCCGTCGACCATCAGGGCCGCGGCCGAGTCGTGGAAGCTCGCATTGATGCCCAGCGTCAGCAGGCGTCGGGGGGAAGTCGCAGTCATGGAAGCTCCGTGAGGGTTGAGGGCGAAGGGGGGAAGGGGCGGAATCGATGCGGCCGGTGGGGCGGGCGAAGAGGGCGAATAGGGCGAATAGGGGGCGACAGGCTGAAGAGGGCCGCGCTCAGGCGGGCACGCGCGCGAGGTCATGCAGCGTCCGCACCAGTTCCTCGGGCACGACCGGCTTGGCCAGGTGGCGCTGGAAGCCGGCGACCAGCGCGCGCAGCCGGTCCTCGGGCTGCGCCATGCCGGTGAGCGCGATGGCCGGCAGGCGCCGGCCCAGCGGCACCTCGCGCCGCGCCTCCAGGTCGCGCAGCGCCCGTACCACCGCATGGCCGTCTTCCGGCCCGAGCGCGATGTCGCAGACCAGGACATGCGGCCACGCGTCGGGCGGGCGCTCGGCCAGGCGTCGCAGCGCCTCGTGGCCGGTGGTCAGGCGCTCGGTCCGCGCGCCGTCGTGCTCCAGCAGCGCGCCCAGCGAATCGAGCGCGTCCTCGTCGTCGTCCACGCACATCACGTTCAGGCCGGCCAGGGGATGCTCGTCCAGGCCGAACACCGTCTCCAGCGCCGTCTCCTCGCGGTCGAGCGCGGCCTGGGCCAGCGCGGGCGGCGCGGCGCGCAGCTCGTCCTCGGACAGACGAGCCTCGGCCAGCGCCGGCAGCGGGAAGTCGACGACGTACTGCTGGAAGCCGGCCTCCACATCTCGATCGATCGCCAGGTGACCGCCGGCCTCGCCGACCAGCGAGCGCAGCTCCAGCGTGTCCGGCGGGCCGACGCCCGGATCGAGGCGGCCGTGGAAACCGACCGTCAACTGGCTGCTCCGGTCGACGCGCCGCAGCCGGCCTTCCATGCGGCCGCGGGTGGCGCCGCGCAGCGCCAGCAGGCACATCAGCTGGACGATGCGCGCGATGCGGCTGGCGTCGCCATGGACGCTGGCGACGTTCAGGTCGACGTCGGTGAAGACATCGATGTCGGCGTCGGCCACCGTGTCGCGCAGGCCGTCCAGGCTCAGCACCAGCAGGCCGGCCACGTTGACCGGGTGCTGCGCGATGCGCCGCTCCAGCGTTTCGGTCTGCTGCTGCTGGCGCTGCAGCTCCCAGAGCTGCGCATAGAGACCGCGACGCTCGAGCAGCTCCTCATGGCGGCCGCGCTCGACGATCTCGCCGCGGTCCATCACGATGATCTGGTCCGCGTCGACCACCGTCGACAGGCGGTGGGCGATGATCAGCGAGGTGCGGTCGCGCGCGACCTCGTCCAGCGCGCCCTGGATCGCGCGCTCGGCCTTGGTGTCCAGCGCCGAGGTCGCTTCGTCGAGCACGACGATGGGTGGATTCTTCAGGAACGCGCGCGCGATGGCGATGCGCTGTTTTTCGCCGCCGGACAGCCGCGCGCCCCGTTCGCCGACGCGGGTCTCGTAGCCCTCGGGCAGCAGGCTGATGAACTCGTCGGCCTGCGCGGCCCGCGCCGCCGCGACGATCGCGGCGTGATCGGCCTCGGGCCGGCCGTAGCCGATGTTGTAGGCGATGGTGTCGTTGAACAGCACGGGGTCCTGCGGCACCACGCCGATCGCCTGCCGCAGGCTCTGCTGCGTCAGCCCGGTGAGCGGGTGGCCGCCGATGCTGACCTCGCCGCTGTCCGGGTCGTACATCCGCATCAGCAGCCGCGCCAGCGTCGACTTGCCCGACCCGCTGCTGCCCACCACGGCGAAGGTCTGGCCGTGCGGCACCTCCAGCGTCAGGCCCTTGAGGATCTGCCGCTGGCGGTCGTAGCCGAAGCGCACGTCGTCGAAGCGCAGCGTCGTGTCGCCGGCCGGCAGCGGCCGCGCGCCGGGGGCGTCGACGATGTCGGGCTCGCGCCCCAGCAGCGCGAACAGCACCTCGGTGTTCAGCAGCGCGTCGCGCGTTTCCCGGAACACGAAGCCCAGCGTGTTCAGCGGCAGGAAGACCTGGATCAGGTAGGCGTTCACCATGACCAGGTCGCCGATGCTCATCCGCCCCGCGACGGTGTCGATGCCGGCGAGCAGCATCACGGCGCCGACCCCGACCGCGATGATCGCCGCCTGGCCCAGGTGCAGGGCCGACAGCGTCCGCTGGCTGCCGACGCTGCCCTCGACCCACTGCGCCAGCACGCTGCCGTAGCGGTCCCGCTCGCTGTCCTCGCGGCCATGGGTTTTCACCGCTTCATAGTTCAGCAGCGTGTCGACCAGCAGCCCGTGCGCGCGCGAGTCGTATTCGTTCATCACGCGCTGGCGCGCGACGCGGGCGCGCGTCATCCAGCCGGTCCAGACGCTGTACGCCGCCATGCTGCCCGCGATGATCAACACGAACTTGGCGCCGTAGCCGCTGAGGATGATCACCAGCACCGCGCCGAACTCGACCGCCGTCGGCACCACGGTGAACACGCCCGCGCCCAGCAGGTAGCCCAGGCCATCGGTGCCGCGCTCGACCTCGCGCACCAGCGACCCGGTGTTGCGCTGCGCATGGAAACGCGGGCTCATCGCCAGCAGATGGGCGAAGGCCCGTTCCGAGAAGCTGCTGACCACCTGTTTGCCCACGCGCGCGAAGGCCAGGTCGCGCAGCTCGGTGAACAGGGTGCTCGCGTAGCGCAGCAGCGCGTATCCCAGCAGCAGCCAGACCGGCACGCTCAGTCCGACCGCGAGCGCGGCGCCGGCCGAGGCGCCGGCCGCGGCCGGCTGCGCCGGCGTGAGGTGGTCGACGATGGCCTTGAGCATCGCCGGCACGCCCACCGCCGCGAGCTTGGAGAGGATCAGCAGCGCCAGCGCGAGCAGCGTGCGGCCGCGCCAGCGCCATACCGCGTGCGCCAGTCCGAGGAAGACCTGGCGCGTCGGCGAAGGGGCGGGGAGTTGCGCTGCTGGAGCGGCGGAGGCGGCGGGAGCGGAGGTGGCGTCCATCGGCGACCTCTTCGCAAGCGGGATGCCCGGGATCCTGCGGCCACGCAGAAGCTAGTGGTACGGCATCGCCGCGATCCCTGTGTCCATCGGCAATTCAAGCCGCACCGCAGACGGTAAGCGCTTCGGCAAAAGCAGCGTTGGCAAGTGCGATGCGAAGCGCTGTGCGCTGTCGCACGCAAGCGAGCGACGGTCCCAGGAAGCAGCGACTCAAGCAGCGCTTCGACGCGACCAACGCTGTACGGAAACGTCTCGGGACGCGGGCTTGCCGAAGCGTTGCTCACGACCATCCGCAGAGACCCTCCATGCCACAGCAGCCCCACCTCCTCGTGTTCTCGCATCTGCGCTGGGACTTCGTGTTCCAACGCCCGCAGCATCTGATGACGCGGCTCGCGAACGACTACCGCGTCATCTTCATCGAGGAGCCGCAGCACGACCCGGCGGGACCGCCGCGCGTGGAGTCGCGTCGCGTCGGACCCGGCGGCGCGATCGAGGTGCTGGTGCCGGTCACGCCGGTAGCGGCCCCCGGCTTCGACGATGCGCAGCTGCCGCTGCTGCTGCCGCTGATCGAACGCGAACTGGCCCAGCGGGAGGTGCGCGACTACGCCGTCTGGATGTACACGCCGATGGCCCTGCCTTTGATCGCCGGCATGCAGCCTCGCGCGCTGGTGTACGACTGCATGGACGAGCTGTCCGCGTTCAAGCACGCGCCGGCGCAGCTGCGGCAGCGCGAGAGCGCGCTGATGGCCTCGGCCGACCTGGTGCTGTGCGGCGGCCCGGCGCTGTACGCGGCACGGCATGGCCAGCATCCCGAGCTGCACTGCCTGCCCAGCGCCGTCGACGCGGCCCATTTCGCGCCGCCGCGCGTCCCGCCGGACGACCCGCTGGCGCTGCGCGCGCAGGCGGTGCAAGGCCACATTCCCCGGCCGCGCCTGGGCTTCTTCGGCGTGATCGACGAGCGCATGGACCTGGCGCTGGTCGACGCGATCGCGGTGGCCCGGCCGGACTGGCAACTGGCCATGGTCGGGCCGGTGGTGAAGATTTCCGAGGCCGACCTGCCACGTCGGCCCAACCTCCACTGGCTGGGCATGCAGCGCTACGAGCTGCTGCCGCACCTGCTCGCCGGCTGGGATGTCTGCCTGATGCCGTTCGCGCTGAACGAGTCCACCCGCTTCATCAGCCCGACCAAGACGCTGGAGTACCTGGCCGGCGGCAAGCCGGTCGTGAGCACGCCGATCCGCGACGTGGTCGGCCTGTACGGCGACGTGGTCCGCATCGGGCGCGACGCGCTGGAGTTCGTCGCCGCCTGCGAGGAACTGCTGCAGGAGGACGTCGCGTCGCGCGAGTACTGGCATGGCAGCGCGACCGCCGTGGTTGCGGCGGCGTCGTGGGACGCGGCTGCGGGGCGCGCGCGCGACTGGCTGGCCGCGGCCCTGCGGCCGGTGGCGCCTGGCGCGCCCATCATCGGCGCCTCGCTGCGCGCGGCCTGAGGGACGCCCGCCATGATCATCGACGCGCATCTTCATTGCACCGGCCGGGAAACGACGGACGACGTGCTGCGCACGCTGGACGAAGCCGGCATCGACGTCGGCGTGCTGCTCGCGCCCTTCCTCGGGGATGGCTACTCGCTGGACGACGCGGCCTCGTTGCGTCGCGCCAACGAGCACCTGGCCCGGCTGGTGCGCCACCATCCTGATCGCCTCGTCGGTTTCGCGGTGGTGGATCCCCGCCATCCCGACGCGCCCGACGACCTGCGGCATGCGATCGAGGACCTCGGGCTGCGGGGCTGCAAGATGGTGCCCACCGGCTGGTACCCCTACGAGGAACGGGTGCAGCCGGTCTTCGCGGTCGCCAACGAGCATGCGCTGCCGCTGCTCTTCCACAGCGGGATCTTCATCGACGGCCGCTCCGGTCGCTTCTGCCGGCCGACCTATTTCGAGGCCTTGCGCGACCACCCGCGCACCCGGGTCGCGCTGGCCCACATGGGCTGGCCCTGGACCGACGAGGCGCTCGCCGTCACCTTGATCGACCGCATCCACGGCGTGCCGCATGAGCGCGCGCAGTTCCGGCTGGACATCTCCTTCGGACCGCCGCCGCCGTACCGGCGCGAGGTGCTGGCGCGGATGCTGGACGTGCTGGGCGCCGGCTCGCTGCAGTTCGGCAGCGACTGCTTCCTGCCTTGCTCCGGCGCGCACGTGCGCGAGCGCAAGCAGTGGGTGGTCGATCTCATGGACGAGCTGGACCTGGGCGCCGACACGCGCGAGCGCCTGTGGAGCGGCACCGCTGCTGCATGGCTCGGACTGCCGGCCACGGCCGGAACCCACGCCGGCGCTCACGCGAGCACCCACGCCGGATCCAACGCGGAACGTCCGCACGCGGGCCTGCTGGCAGGCACGGGCGGTGGCGGTGGCGACTACGCGCCGCGCCCGTGGCGGCCGGTGTGCTGCTGAGGCCGTCTCCGACCCTGAGCCGCTGCGCCTTCTCTTCCTCCACTTCGCTTCGTCACCATGGACCTTCCCTCGGACAGTCCCGTGCGCCCGGTGCCGCCGTCGCCGGTCACCCCCGCGCCCCTGCATGTGCTGGAGGTCGTCGGCAACGGCATCGTCGGCGGCATGGAACGCTGCGTGGAGCGGCTCGTGGCCGGACTGGGCGGCACCGGCGATTTCCGCTTCACCGTGCTGTGCCCGTCAGAGGGCGACTTCGCGGAACGCATCCGTGCGGTCGGCGGCGAGGTCGGCGTCGTCCCGATGCCGGAGGACCCGCCCTGGTCCTCGATCCAGATGGTGGCCGCGATGATCGCGGCCGAGCGGGTGGACCTGGTCCATGCGCACCTGCCCAATGCGCACCTGCTGGCGGGGCTGGCGGCGCGGCTCGCCGGCGTGCCGGCGATGACGACCATCCACGGCCGGCAGGTGATCCTGCCCGACCTGGAGATCCACCGGCTGGTGGGCAGCCACCTGAGCGTCGTCTGCCGCCAGAGTTACTACCACGCGCTCGGACTCGGCGTCGATCGCGGCCGCCTGAGCCTGGAACCCAACGGCGTGGACGTCGAGGCCTTCCGCCCCGGCACGCGGCCGGCCGACAGCCTGCGCGCGACGCTGGGCCTCGCGCCGGAGGTGCTGATCGCCGGCTTCGTCGGCCGGCTGTCGCCGGAGAAGGCGCCCGAGGTCTTCGTGCGCGCCGCGGCGTTGTTGCTGCAGCGCTTGCCGGACGCGCATGCGGTGCTGGTCGGCGAGGGACCGATGAAGACGCAGCTGCGCGACGCGATCGCGGCGCAGGGGCTGGGGTCGCGCATCCATGTGATGGGCGGCGTCGACGACGTTCGCCCGGTCTTCCACGACCTCGACCTGCTGGTGTCCAGCTCCAACTCCGAGGCGATGCCTCTGGCGCTGATGGAGGGCATGGCCAGCGGCCTGCCGGTCGTGGCGACGCGCGTCGGCGGGGTGCCGGAGATCGTCGCGCACGGCAGCACTGGCTGGCTGGTGGCGCCGCGCGACTACGAAGACCTGGCCGGCCGCATGCACCAGATGCTGACGCTGCATGAGCTCCGGCAGCGCATGGGGCAGGCCGCGCGGGCGCGGATGGAGCGGCATCACCGGCTCGATGAGGCGCTGCAGCGGCTGGCCGATCGGATGCGCCTCCTCGCGCGGCCGGCCACCGCCGCCCCATCGGCGCTGACGGTCGCGCGCGAGCCGCGCATGGCCGGCGGCACTGTCGGCAGCCGCAAGACCCGATGAACACGAGCCTGTCGCCACGTCGGGACAACGGCCGCGCGAAACCCCGTCCAAACGGACGGCATGTCATTTGCCTTTCCAGAAGCGAATGCGAACAGCAGGAGCAGTCATGATCGAAGCCCCCTTGAGAGTCGCGCTGATCAGCGAACACGCCTCGCCGCTGGCCCAGCAGGGCGGCGTCGACGCTGGCGGCCAGAACGTCTACGTGTCCCATGTGGCGGCGGCGCTGGCGCGGCGCGGCCACCATGTGGACGTGCTCACCCGGCGCGACCAGCGCGCGCTGCCCACGGCCGTCGACATGCGGCCGGGCGTGCGGGTGCTCCACATCGATGCCGGGCCGCCGGAGTTCGTGCCCAAGGAGCAGCTGCTGCCCTACATGCGGGCCTTCGGCAGCGAGGCGCTGCGGCTGATGCGCCGCAGCCTGCGCTACGACGTGGTGCATGCGAATTTCTTCATGTCCGGCGTCGTGGGGCTGCGGCTGCAACGCCAGCTGAACCTTCCGCTGGTGCAGACCTTCCACGCGCTGGGCGCGGTGCGGCGCCTGCATCAGAAGGAAGCCGACAAGTTCCCGGCCGAGCGCATCGACCTGGAACGGCGCATCGCCTGCGAGGCCGACTGCGTCATCGCCGAGTGCCCGCAGGACGCGGCCGACCTGGTGGCGCATTGCGGCGCGCCCGCCGACCGCATCGCGCAGGTGCCCTGCGGCGTGGACCTGGAGGAGTTCGGCCCGGGCGACAAGCTGCAGGCCCGTCGACGGCTGCATCTGCGCGAGGACGATTTCATCGTGCTGCAGCTCGGCCGCCTGGTGCCGCGCAAGGGCGTGGACAACGTGATCCGCGCGGTGGCGCATCTGCACCGCATGCCGGAGCGGCGGCCGTGGCGGCTGCTGGTGGTCGGTGGTGAGTCGACCCAGCCCGACGAGACCCGCACGCCGGAGATCGGACGGCTGCGCGGCATCGCGCGGGAGGCCGGCATCGAGGACCGCGTCACCTTCGTCGGCCGGCGCGACCGCGACCAGCTGCGCGACTACTACCTGGCCGCCGACGTCTTCGTGACGACGCCGTGGTACGAGCCCTTCGGCATCACGCCGCTGGAGGCCATGGCCTGCGCCACGCCGGTGATCGGCGCGGCGGTGGGCGGCATCCAGCACACCGTCGTGGACGGACTCACCGGTTATCTGGTCCCGCCCGAGGACCCCGAGCTGCTGGCGCTGCGGCTCGACGACCTGCGCCGCCATCCCGAGATCGCCCGGCTGATGGGGCGCGCCGGGCTGCAGCGCGTGCAGCGCGAGTTCACCTGGGACGGCGTCGCCTTCAAGCTGGCCGGCGTCTACGCCCAGGTCGCCGCGCGGCGGGCGATGCAGGGCAGCTCGTCGATCCGGCTGCTGGCCTCGGCGGCTGGCCAGGCCGGTCCGGGGGCGGCGGCGGTGCGGCACCTGGCGCGGCCGCACCTGGCCGCCGTCGGCGCGACGGACGCGGGCCATGCCGAGGTCGTCGCCATGCCGCTGGCCAATTCGGGAGGCCAGGGATGACGGTGGGGGCCGCCGATGTCCACGCTGAACGTGTCGCCCGATGGCGCCAGGCGCGTCGCGTCCTGCTGATCCGGCTGGACAACCTCGGCGACGTGCTGATGACGACGCCGGCGCTGGCGGCGGTGCGCGAGTCGCTGCCCGAAGCCCAGCTGACGCTGCTGGCCGCGCCGTCGATGGCGGCGCTGGCGCCGCATCTGCCGGAGGTGGACCGCATCGTCGGCTTCCATGCGCCGTGGATGAAGGCCGGCGCCGACGCGTTGGCGGCTGGCGGTCTGCCGGCGGGGCGGGCGGAGCGCCAGGCCCTCGCGCAATGGGCCGACGAGGACTATGACGCGGCCATCATCTTCACCGTCTGCACGCAGAGCGTCTTTCCGGCGGCGACGATGTGCCGGCTCGCCGGCATTCCCCGGGTGCTGGGCCATGCCCGCGAGCGCGCCTATGGCCTGCTGAGCGACGAGATCCCCGATCGCGACGAGGTCGGCGACGGCATGCGCCATGAGGTCCGCCGCCAACTGGACCTGGTGGGCGCGGTGGGCCTGCGCACGCGCGATGAGCGCCTGCGCTTTCGCGTGCTCGAGGGCGACCGCGAGGCGGTCCGTCAGCGCCTGGTCGCGGCGGGCGTGGGACCGCGCCAGCCCTTCGTCGTCGTGCATCCGGGCGCCAGCGCGCCGTCGCGGCGTTATCCGGCCGACCGCCTGGGCGAATCCGCCGGCCTGCTGCGGCAGGCGATGGCGGCGAGCACCGGCGCGAGCGGCGCGGGCGGCCCGGGCGATGTCCCGCCCGCGATCGTCGTGTGCGGCGGGCCGGGCGAGGAGTCGCTGGTCCAGGAGACGGTCCGGGCGCTGGCCGCGGCGGACCTGCCGGCCTCGACCGCCCGGGGCCTGGTGCTCTCGCCGCGGGTGTCGGGCGTGGGTGAACTCGCGGCGTTGATCGCCGAAGCCGACCTGCTGATCGGCAACAACAGCGGGCCGGTCCACCTCGCGGCCGCGGTCGGTACGCCGGTCGTGGACCTGTACGCGCTGACGAATCCGCAGCACACGCCGTGGCTGGTGCCGTCGCGCGTGCTGTTCCGCGACGTGCCGTGCCGCTTCTGCCAGAAGAGCCTGTGCCCCGAAGGCCACCACCGCTGCCTGAGCGGCGTGTCGCCGCGCGAGGTCGCGGCCGCGGCGATCGCCTTGATGCCAGCGCGGTTCACGGCGATCGTGCCGCCACCGCAGCCGGCGCTGGGGGAGGCCGCATGAGCGCGGTCCTGCCAGTGCGAGGCGCGGCCCCGGCGGATGCGTTGGTCGGTGTCGCGAGCCCCGATGGACTGGCGACGCCCACGGCAACCGCGACGCTCGACCTCAGCGTCGTCATGCCCACCTATCGGCGTCCCGACCTGCTGGCCCGCTGCCTGGGCGCGCTGCTGGCGCAGACGCTGCCAGCCGATCGCTTCGAGGTGATCGTCGTGGACGACGGTCAGGAGGACCGGTGCCGCGAGCAGGTCGAGCGGGTCGCCGCGACGCCGGGCGCGCCGGCGATCCGCTACCTGCGCGCCGCGAGCGGCCGTGGGCCCGCGGTCGCGCGCAACGCCGGCTGGCGCGCCGCGACGGCGCCGCTCGTCGCCTTCACCGATGACGACACGCTGCCCGATCCGTCGTGGCTGGCGCGCGGCCTGGCCGCGATGCAGGCACACCCGGACTGGGTCGCCGCGGCCGGCCAGGTCAGGGTGCCGAGCGCGAGCGCCGGTGGCATCGGCACCGCCACCGACGGCGACGGCGACGGCGACATCGGCCGGGACGGCGCTCCCGCCCGGCGCGACGCGCGACCGACTGACCATGAGCTGATGACCCGCGGCCTGGAGACCTCCGAATTCGTGACGGCGAATGCCTTCGCCCGGCGCGAGGTGCTGGCCCGCATCGAGGGCTTCGACGAACGCTTCCTGCGCGCCTGGCGCGAGGACTCCGACCTCCAGTTCCGCCTGCAGGCGCAGGGACCGGTGGGACGCGTCGCCGACGCGCTGGTCTGGCATCCGGTGCGCCCCGAACGCTGGGGCGTGTCGCTGCGCCAGCAGCGCAACGTCTACTTCGATGCGTTGCTGTACCGCAAGCATCCGGCCATCTACCGCTCGCGCATCCGCCGCGTGCCGCCGTGGGACTACTACGCCATCGTCGCGATGACCCCGGCGGCGCTCGTGCTGGCCGTGGCGGGGGAGGACGCGATCGCGGCGGGGCTGCTGGCTGCGTCGGCCGCGCTGATCCTGCGACTGACCGCCCACCGCCTGCGCGCCACCTCGCGTGCGCTGCCGCATGTGTGGGAGATGCTCTGCACCTCGGCCGCGA
Organism: Mitsuaria sp. BK041; assembly: GCF_014193085.1. Lineage (NCBI taxonomy): Bacteria > Pseudomonadati > Pseudomonadota > Betaproteobacteria > Burkholderiales > Sphaerotilaceae > Roseateles > Mitsuaria sp. BK041. The sequence continues at coordinate 2,175,463 of NZ_JACHYT010000001.1, forward strand.
TCCCCTTCCTCTCGGTGTACTGGCGGCTGCGCGGCGCGTGGCATTTCCGGACGCCGTTCCTCTGAGCCCGCGATGCGACCTCCGCTTCCGTCCAATACGCCGGCTCCGGCGAGTTCGCCTCTTCCGGGGGCGAGCCCGAAGTCCATCACCGGCCCCGTCCGAGGGTCCGCGACGTCGGCCGCTGCGGCGCCCGCGTCGATCGACGGCGAGGTGCGGCGCATCCTGATCCTGCGCGCGCTGGTGCTGGGCGACACGATCTGCGCCGTGCCCGCGCTGCGGGCCATCCGGCGCGCCTGGCCGCAGGCGCACATCGCGCTGATGGGCCTGCCGGTCGCGCGCGAGTACCTGTCGCGTCTGGACTGCGTCGACGAGTGGCGCCCGTTTCCCGGCTGGCCGGGCCTGCCGGAGCGCGAGCCCGATGTGCGCGCGCTGCCCGCCTTCCTCGCCGCGATGCACGCCAGCGACTGGGACCTCGCCATCCAGCTGCATGGCAGCGGCGAGCGGACCAATCCCTTCCTCGCGCTGCTGGGCGCGCGCTGGCACGCGGGTTTTCGCAGCGATGCGGCCTGGGTGCCGCCGGCCGACGAGGCCCGCTTTGCGCCCTGGCCGCTGCTGGGCCACGAGACGCAGCGGCTGCTGTCGCTGTGCCGCCACCTCGGCCTGCCGGCCGACGACGACACGCTCGAGTTCCCGCTACGCGAGGAGGACGACGCGGCGCTCGCCCAGGCCTGGCCCGGTCGCACGCAAACGGGCCCCTACGCCTGCCTCCACGTGGGCGCGCAGCTGGCATCGCGGCGCTGGCCGCTGCGCCGCTTCGCGGCGGTGGCCCAGGCGCTGCACGACGCCGGCCTGGCGATCGTGCTCACCGGCACCGCCGCCGAACGTCCGCTGACCGGCGAATTCGCCGCGATGCTCGCCGCGCTGGGCGTGCCGGTCACCGACCTGTCCGGCGCCACCACGCTGTGGACCCTGGGCGCGCTGCTGCGCGATGCGCGGGTGCTGGTGTGCAACGACACCGGCGTTTCGCATGTGGCTGCGGCGCTGCGCGTGCCCAGCGTGGTGGTGTCCTGCGGCAGCGAGCCGATGCGCTGGGCGCCGCCGGACCGCGCCCGGCACCGGGTGCTGGCCAAGCCCGCGCCCTGCCGTCCCTGCGCCTATCCCGAATGCCCGAACGGCCATGCCTGCGCGCATGCGCTGTCGGTCTTCGAGGTGCTGCAGGCGCTGGAAGACCTGCTGCGTTCGTCCGCGCCATCCATCCCATCCGTCGCGATCTCCAAGGAGGGTCCCCATGCCCCGTCGCCTGCGCATCCTGACCTGGCACGTCCACGGCAACTACCTCTACAACCTCACGCAGGTTCCGCATGACTTCTTCCTGGTGACCGACCCGGCGGGCTCGCCAGGCCGCGTGGGCCGTGTCGGCGCGCTGCCCTGGGGCGACAACGTGCATGAGGCGCCGGTGGAGCAGATCGCGACCATGCCCTTCGACCTGGTGCTGTACCAGCACCGCGCCGGCTGGGACGAGGACCGCCCGCGCTGGCTCAGCGAGGCGCAGCAGCGGCTGCCGCGCGTCTACCTGGAACACGACCCGCCGCAGCAGCATCCCACCGACACCCTGCACTGGGTGCAGGACCCCGGCGCGATGCTGGTCCATTGCACCCACTTCAACGCGCTGATGTGGGACGCGGGCCGGACGCCGACCCGGGTGGTCGAGCACGGCGTGCGGCCGCTGACGCAGGTGGTCTATCGTGGCGAGCTGGAGCGCGGGCTGGTGGTCGTCAACCACCTGCAGCGCCGCGGCCGCCGCCTGGGCGCCGACCTGTACCGGGAACTGCTCGAGCGGGTGCCGCTGACGCTGGTGGGCATGGGCAGCGAGGCGCTGCCAGGCGGCTGGGGCGAGGCCTCGCAACTGGAGCTGCCGGCCCACATGGCCTCGCACCGCTTCTTCCTGCATCCGGTCCGCTACACCAGCCTGGGCCTGGCGTTGATCGAGGCGATGCTGATCGGCCAGCCGGTCGTCGGCCTGGCCACCACCGAGCTGGCCACCGTCATCCGCAGCGGCGAGAACGGCTTCATCGACAACCGGCCGCAGGCGCTCGCCGACACCATGGCGCGGCTGCTGCGCGATCCGGGCCTGGCCCGCGAGTGGGGCGAGCGCGGCCGCGAGCTGGCGCGGGAGCGATTCAACATCGACCGCTTCGTCGCGGACTGGATGCAGCTTCTCCATGAGGTCACGACATGAACGACGCCATCGACACCCCCCGCACGATCCTGGTCACCGGCGCGGCCGGTTTCGTCGGCAGCCATCTCTGCGAACGCCTGCTCGCCCGCGGGCATCGGGTGATGGCCGTCGACAACCTGAGCACCGGCGACATCGGCCACCTCGACCAGCTGCTCGGCCACAAGGGCTTCACCTTCCACCGGCGCGACGTGTGCCTGGAGCCGACGCCGGAGATGGCGCAGGCGGACCGCATCTTCAACCTGGCCTGCCCGGCGAGCCCCGCGTACTACCAGACCGCGCCGGTGGACACCGTGCTCAGCAGCGTGCTGGGCGCCTGGCGCCTGCTGGAACTGGCGCAGCAGGCCGGCGCGCGGCTGCTGCACACCTCCACCAGCGAGGTCTACGGCGACCCCGAGTGCCATCCGCAGCACGAGGACTACTGGGGCCATGTCAATCCGAACGGCGCGCGCTCCTGCTACGACGAGGGCAAGCGCTGCGCCGAGGCGATGCTGATGGCCTACCACCACGAGCGCGGCGTCGACGTGCGGATGGCCCGCATCTTCAACACCTACGGCCCGCGGCTGCGGCCCGGCGATGGGCGCGTCGTCAGCAACTTCATCGTCCAGGCGCTGCAGGGCGAGGACCTCACCATCTACGGCGACGGACTGCAGACGCGCAGCTTCTGCTACGTCGACGACACGGTGCGCGCGCTGCTGCTGCTGATGGACGGCGCGCACCTCGGGCCGATCAACGTCGGCAATCCGGGCGAGCACACGATGCTGGCGCTGGCCGAGATGATCCTGCGCCTGACCGGCAGCCGCTCGCGACTGGTGTTCCGGCCGCTGCCCCAGGACGACCCGAAGCGCCGCTGTCCCGACATCGGCCGTGCGAAGGCGCTGCTCGGCTGGGAGCCGGAAGTGGCGCTGGAGGACGGGCTGCGCCGCACCATCGAGCACTTCCGCGGCGTGCTCGGGATGCGCAGCGTCACCGTGGCCTGAGCACCGGGTCGGGCGCGCGGTCAGGCGTGCGATCCGGCGTGCGATCCGTGATCCGCAACGAGGTCCAGCGCCATCGCGCTGCGCCGACCTCGCTCCCAGTCGGCCAGCGCGCGGGCATAGGGGCGCACCAGACGCCGCCCGACCGCGGCGCCGCGCGCATCGCGCGGCACATGCCATAGCCCGCTGCGGTGCCAGCGCGCCGGCTCATACCAGTCGGGCCGGTCCAGCATCGGATAGAGGCAGACGCCGCCCAGCGGTACGCCGGCGCGCAGCGCGCGCTGCGCTTCCCCCGCGATGTCGTGCAGCCAGTCGGCGCGACCGCGTCCGATGTGGCCGGTCTCGGCCACCAGCAGCGGCCGGCCATATCGTTCCCAGACCTGCCCCAGCAGCGCGGACAACGGCTGTCGCCGCGGATCGCCGAGGTGCCAGGCCAGCCGCTTCTCGCTGGGCACCTCCCACTGGCTGCTGTGATAGTGGTTGAGGCCAATCCAGTCCAGCGCCGCCGGATGGCCGCCGAGCTCGGGATCCTGCCGGCCGGCCAGCATGTCGAAGGCCTGCCACTGGTAGGACGCCACCTGCTCGGCCAGCGCGCGCTGGTCCGGCGTGTCCTCCGTCGGCACGACGTGGATCACCGGATCGATGTGCAGGAAGCGCGCCTGCGGATCGACCTCGCGGATCGCGTCCGTGCCGGCGAGCGCCGCCCGCACCAGCCGGCGCTTGATCGCGTAGCCGCTGATCCGCGAGTCCTCGCGGGCGCCGACCTCGTGCGGCGCGCCCGCCGGTCCCATCGCGTCGGAGGACGAGGCGGCCCAGGCCAGGAAGCTGATCTCGTTGATCGGCGTGTAGAAGCGCGGCCCCGGGCAGAGCGGGCGGATCGCCGCCGCAGCCGCCGCCGCGAATCGGGCGAAGCGCGGGATCAGCGCATCGTCCAGCAGCGTCAGGTCGGGCGGCACGCCGTAATGCATCAGCGTCCACAGCACCTGCAGGCCTTCTCGCCGCGCGGTCCGGGCCATGCCCTGGGCGCGGCTGAAGTCCCAGGTCCCGGGCGCGCGCTCGCTCAGGCGCCAGCCCACGCTTTCGCGCACGCAGCGCAGGCCGAGCCGGCGCGCCTCGCGGTAGTCCCGCGCCAGCAGCCGGTCGTGGCCGGTGGCGCGCACCATGTCGAGCGCGTCGCCGCGGCCGTTGACGTGGTCGGCGCCTTCGTAGCCGCCCATCCAGAAGGAGCGGAACGGGCGCTCGGACAGCGGGGCGCCGGTCACGGCGCCAGCAGCGCCTGCTCGACCAGCGCGCACCAGGTGTGGCCGATGAAGATGTGGGCCTCCTGGATGCGCGCGGTGTCGCTGTGCGGCACGACCAGACACAGGTCGCAGAGCTCCCGCATCGCGCCGCCGTCCCGGCCGCTCAGGCCGATCGTCGTCATGCCGAGCTGGCGCGCCTGCGCGAGCCCCCGCAGCACATTGGGCGAGTTGCCCGAGGTCGAGATGCCGATCACGCAGTCCCCGGGCGCGCCGAGGCCGGCGACCTGCCGCGAGAACACCTGCTCGAAGCCGTAATCGTTGCCGATGCAGGTCAGCGCGGAACTGTCGGTGGTGAGCGCCACCGCGGCCAGCGGCGCGCGTTCCCGGCTGAAACGGCCGGTGAACTCGGCCGCCAGGTGCTGGCAATCGGCGGCCGAGCCGCCATTGCCCATCAGCATCAGCTTGCGGCCCGCGCGCAGCGTGTCGCTCATCAGCGTCGCGGCGCGGGCGATGTCGGGCCCGAGCGCATCGAGCCGGTCGAACAGCGCGCGATGCGCCCGCAGGCCTTCGAGGAAGGTCGCGTCCGGATCGACGCGCGGCGGCGTCGTGGCGGGGCGCCGGGCCGGGCGCGGCAGCGGATGGGGCAGGGGATGGGGAAGCGCACTCATGCGGAGACTCCTAGTTCTTCGAGCGTGACCGAGGCGGTGCCGAACTTGCCGACCACCAGCCCGGCCGCGCGATTGGCCGCGCGCACCGCGTCCTCCAGCGACGCGCCGCGCGCCAGGAAGCAGGTCAGCGCGGCCAGCACGGTGTCGCCGGCGCCGCTGACGTCATAGACCTCGCGGGCCTCGGTGGGCACATGCAGGCAGGTGCCGTCCCGGGAGAACAGGCTCATGCCCTGCTCGCCGCGCGTCAGCAGCACATGGTCGATGTCCAGGCGCCGCTGCAGCGCCGCCAGGCGCTCGCACAGCTCGTCGTCGTCGCGCCAGTCGCCGACGGCCTCGCGCAATTCGGCCAGGTTGGGCTTGATCAGCCAGGCGCCGCGATAGGCCTCCAGGTCCTTGCGCTTGGGGTCGACCAGCACGCGGCAGGGCAGGTCCTGGCAACGCTCGATCAGCGTCCGCACGTGGCGCAGCGCGCCCTTGGCGTAGTCGGACACCAGGATCCAGCGGTGGCGCGCGGCCAGCTCGCCCGCCAGCGTCGTGAGCTCGTCAACGCTGGCGGCGGGCGGCTCGGATTCGACGTCCATGCGCAGCAGCTGCTGCCGCTGGCTGACCATGCGGATCTTCTGGATGGTGTCGATCGCCGGCCCGCGGACGAAGCGCTGCGTGATGCCGGGCTGGTCCAGCAGCGCGACCAGGCAGGCGCCGGCGGTGTCGGTGCCCACCAGGCCGCTGACGGTGCAGGGGCACCGCAACCGCGCCAGGTTGAGCGCGACGTTGGCGGCGCCGCCGGCCCGCTGCGACTGGCGATGCAGGCGCAGGATGGGCACCGGCGCCTCGGGCGAGATGCGATGCACCGCGCCTTCGAGGTACACGTCCAGCATGCAGTCGCCGACGATCAGCACCTCCGGCGGTGCCAGTTCAGGGAGCGTGGTCGCGGTCATGGCGCCGGGGCCCGCAGGTGCTCGATCAACTGGGTGCTCGAATGGCCGCGCAGGTAGGGCCCGATCGAGACCCGGCCGCCCCAGCTGCGCACCAGCGGCGTCTCCGGCAGTTCCTCGACGCGGTAGTCGCCACCCTTGACGTAGACATCGGGCCGTAGCGCCTCGAGCAGCGCCTGCGGCGTGGGTTCGTCGAACCAGGTGACCCAGGACACGCAGGCCAGCGCGCCAACCACGCGCGCCCGGTCCTCCAGCGTGTGGTACGGCCGATCGCCGCGCTTGCCCAGGCCGCGCGCCGAGCGGTCGCTGTTGAGCGCGACCACCAGGCTGCTGCCCTGCGCGCTGGCCGCCTCCAGCCCGCGCACGTGGCCGGCGTGCAGGATGTCGAAGACGCCGTTGGTGAACACCAGCGGGCGTGCCAGCCGCGCGGCCATCTCTCGCAGGCGCTCCGGCGGCACGCACTTGAGCGAGCTGTCCCACTTGTCGATCATGTCGGTCTCCCGGCTGGTGCCGCGCCACTCGCGACCTCGTCCAGCACGTGGGCGGCCAGCGCCGCCCAGTTGTCGAAGACGGCCTCGGGCTCGCGCAGCGGCGAGCGCCGCCACACGGTCTCGCCGCCACTGTCGAAGAGCAGGCCGCGCGCGCCGGCCCGGCGGCCGGCCTCGACGTCGTCCAGCGTGTCGCCCACCATCCAGGAACGCGTCAGGTCCAGCCCGTGCCGCCGCGCGGCGGTGATCAGCATGCCCGGCGCCGGCTTGCGGCACAGGCAGGCCGGCCGGCCCTGGGCATCGGGTTCGTGCGGGCAGAGCAGCACGTCGTCGATGCGCACGCCGGCCTCGTCGCGCAGGCGCCGCAGCAGCGCGTCCTGCAGCTGCGCGAACTGGGCGCGGGTGAAGTAGCCGCGCGCCAGGCCGCTCTGGTTGGTGACGATCACCAGCGCCAGCCCGGCCGACGCGAGCGCCGCCAGCGCCTGGCCGGCGCCGGGCATGAAGCGCAGCTGCGCCGGGTCGACGTTGTAGGGCACGTTCTCGATCAGCGTGCCGTCCTTGTCGATGAACAGGCAGGGACGCAGTGCGCCGGCGGGCAGGCGCTCGCCGGGCGCCGCGCTCAGGTCCAGGTCCTGCACCGGCAGCATGCTGATGGGGTCGGGCGGCGTGGTCACGGCCAGGAGGTCTCTTGGGTGGGCAGGACGGTGAGTTCCGGGATCACCGTGCCCTCGGGCTGCTGCAGCACCCAGCGCACCGCGCGCGCGACGTTCATCGGGTCCTGCAGCTTGCTCTCGTCGATGCCGGGGAAACGGTCCAGCAGGAAGGGCGTGCGCATGCCGCCGGCGACGATGGCGGAGACCCGCACCTGCTTGTCCCGCAGCTCGGCGTGCAGCGCATGCGACAGGCCCAGCAGGCCCCACTTGGTCGCGTGATACGCGCTGGCATTGGGCCAGGCGCGCTTGGAGGCGGTCGAGGCGATGTTGACGATGTGGCCGCCGCGCGGCTGCGTCAGCATCCGCGCCGAGGCGTACTTGGTCATCAGCAGCGGGCCCGAGAGGTTGGTGTTGAGCACGCGCTGCCAGTCCTCGACGGCCAGTTCCGACAGCGGCGCGGTGACGTCCACCGCGGCGTTGTTGATCAGCACGTCCAGCCGGCCGAAGTCGCGCACCGCGCTGGCCACGACCTCCTCGCACTGGCGCGGGTCGGAAACGTCCAGCGCGACGGGCACCGCCTCGATGTCGCGCTCGCCCAGCAGCGCGGCGCGGTCGCGGGCGCGGCCCAGGTCGATGTCGGCGATCAGCACGCGCATGCCGGCTTCGCCCAGCGTCTGCGCGATCGCGGCGCCCAGGCCGCGGCTGCCGCCGGTGATCAGCGCGACCTGGCCGTGCAGGCTGGCGGCGTCCGCGGCGGGCGTGGTGGAGGGGACGGTGGCCGGCGCGGTGGACGCGGCCGTCGAGGGACTGTCGATCATGGGGAACTCCGGCGGAGGGTGGGTGAAATCGGACAGGGAGAACGGGAAAGGGCAGGGGCGCGGCGCGTCAGCGCGCTGCTTCGGCGGCGATCCAGGCGCGGGCGCGCAGCTGGGCCGCGGCCATCATCGAGAAGCACTCGTCCCAGATCGGGAAGGCGCCGCTGGCGGCGACCACCAGGCCGTCCAGCCAGACGCCGCCCCACAGCACCGCGTCGTCGGTGCTCAGGCGGTGCGGCTCCAGCAGCTGCAGCCGCCGGCTGTCCATGCGGTGGCGCCAGGACAGCAGCGCCTTGCGGCGGGCGTAGTCGGCGTAGTCCACGTCCCAGCGGGCGCGGTCGCCGATCGAGTGCTCCAGCAGCACGCGCGGCTCGGAGGCGCCGTCGCCGCAGGGCACCGAGGGATCGAGCACGACCAGGTGCAGGACGCCGAGGCCGCTGACCTCGGGCGAGGCCAGTTGGGCGGCGATCGCCGGCGTGATCGCATCCAGCGCGGTGCGGGCGAGCTCGGGAGTCAGGAAGCGGCTGCTCATCGGGGAGGTCCAGGTGGGGGGAAGGGAAGTCGGACCTTCGATCAGCAAGGCGCATACCCGTGTCGCGATTGCGCCCGAAGCTGGGCATCCGGCTTGCCATCCAGAGAATCCGATGCGCCGTGCGGCGCGTCATCCCAGCACATTCACAGCCAGGAGAATCCCCATGCCTTCTTCCACGACCGCGGCCTCGAGCCGGAAAACCACCGCGCGGCGCGCCACCACGGCCCGGACGAAGACGCCCGACGCCGTCGCGCTGCTGCGCGCTGACCACAAGGAGGTCAGCGAGCTCTTCGACCAGTTCGAGAAGTCGCGCTCGGCCGCCAAGAAGCAGCAGCTCGTCGCCCAGATCTGCACGGCGCTGACGGTGCATGCGCAGATCGAGGAGGAAATCTTCTATCCCGAGGTGCAGGCCGCGCTGAAGGACAAGGAGCTGGTCCCTGAGGCCCGCGTCGAGCACCAGAGCATCAAGGACCTGATCGCGGCGGTGCAGGGCGTCGAGCCCGACGGCGAGGACTACGACGCCAAGGTCAAGGTCATGAGCGAGTGGGTCAAGCACCACGTCAAGGAGGAACAGAACGAGATGTTCCCCAAGGCGAAGAAGGCCGGGCTGGACCTGGCCGAACTCGGCGAGCGGCTGCAGCAGCGCAAGGACGAGCTGATGGCCGAGCAGCAGCAGGCGCACTGAGCATGCGCGGCGGGCCCGGGCGGGCCCGTCCTGCGACGGCCGGCGTCACTTCTTCTTCACGATGCTGATGCTGCCGTCGCTTTCCAGGATGGCGATCTTGACGTCGGCGAGCGAGCAGTCCGCCTCGCGCAGCGCCTTCTCGACATCCAGGTCGCTGAGCCGGTGCCGACGGATCACCTCGGGGAACCACTGGCCATCGCGGCCGATCAACACCGGCGAGCCCTCCAGCAGCCGCTCGACACGCCGGCTGCGCGAGCCGAAGAAGCCCATCAGGCCGTTCATCACGATCAGCGCGCCGGCCACGATCCAGGCGCCGGTCACCGACTCCTCGCCGCCGCTCAGGCCGTTGCTGACGGCCTCGCTCAGCAGCATGACCACCAGCAGGTCGAACGGCGTGAACTGGCCCACGGTGCGCTTGCCCGAAAGCCGCACCATCAGCAGCAGCGCGAAGTAGATCAGCGCCGCGCGCGCCAGCAGTTCCCAGGGACTGACTTGCAGGTCGAACATGAATCCATCGCTCCGGAAGCGCCTTTCGGCGACACCTCGTCAAGGCAAGGGCGGTGCCCGCGACGCAGCCGGGCGGCGCGGGCGCGCTTCCTTGCCGTCAACGCGTCGGCAGCGAATGCCGACCCGCATCGCGGCGTGCTGATCGGAGGCGCCGCTGGCCTGGAAGAAGCCCGCTCGCGGCGGGCCCTGCGGTTGCCGGATTCGGTGCAAACCCCGCTGTCATCGATGAAGAAAGGCTTCCCATGCTTGCCCTGACCTACCACGGTGCCCATGACGTGCGCGTCGAGACGGTGCCCGATCCGGTGCTCGCCGCCGACGACGACATCCTGCTGCGCGTCACCGCGACGGCGATCTGCGGGTCCGACCTGCACATCTACCGCGGCAAGATCCCCGACATGAAGGACGGGGACATCCTCGGCCACGAGTTCATGGGCGTGGTGGAGGAGGTGGGCCGCGGCGTGACGAAGCTGCGGCGAGGCGACCGGGTGGTCGTGCCCTTCACCATCTCCTGCGGCGACTGCTTCTTCTGCGGCCGCAAGCTGTTCGCCGCCTGCGAGAACACCAACCCCGGCCGCGGCGCGATCCTGAACAAGAAGGACATCCGCGCCGGCGCGGGCCTGTTCGGCTACAGCCATCTGTACGGCGGATATCCGGGCGGCCAGGCGCAGTACGTGCGGGTGCCCAAGGCCGATGTCGGCCCGCTGGTGATCCCGGACACGCAGCTGAGCGACGAGCAGGTGCTCTTCCTGTCCGACATCCTGCCCACCGGCTACCAGGCGGCGCTGAACGCGCAGGTGACGGCGGGCTCGACGATCGCGATCTTCGGCGCCGGGCCGGTCGGCATGATGGCGGCGGCCAGCGCGCGGCTGCTCGGCGCCGAGCGCATCTTCATGGTGGACCACCATCCCTACCGGCTGGCCTTCGCCAAGGAGACCTACGGCGTGCTGCCGATCGACTTCGACCAGATCGACGATCCGGCGGCTTTCATCATCGAGCAGACCGACCACCGCGGCGTCGACGCCTCGATCGACGCCGTCGGCTTCGAGGCCAAGGGCAGCACGGTGGAGACGGTGCTGTCGACGCTCAAGCTCGAGGGCTCCAGCGGCACCTCGCTGCGCTGGGCGATCGCGGCGACGCGCCGCGGCGGCATCGTCAGCGTGCCCGGCGTCTATGCCGGCTTCATCCACGGCTTCCTGTTCGGCGACGCCTTCGAGAAGGGGCTGAGCTTCACCAGCGGCCAGACGCATGCGCAGCGCTTCATGCCCGAGCTGCTGCGCCACATCGAGCGCGGCGAGCTCAAGCCCGACCTGATCGTCAGCCACCGGATGCCGCTGGTCGAGGCGGCGCGCGGCTACGAGATCTTCAACAAGAAGGAAGAGGACTGCCGCAAGGTGGTGCTGACGCCGTTCGGGCTCAGCTGAGCCGTCTTCCGATCCACGTTTCCAAGGAGTCCACGATGAACGACACCTCCGGACGGCCGCTGGCCGTCGTGACCGGCGCTTCCAGCGGCATCGGCCGCCAGCTCGCGCTCGAATGCGCCCGCCATGGCTACGACCTGCTGATCGCCGCGGACCGGCCCCTGGACGACACCGTCGCCGCCTGCCAGGCCGAGGGCGCGCAGGTGCAGGCGATCGAGGCCGACCTGGCGACGCCCGGCGGCGTGGACGCGCTCCATGCGGCGTTGGCGGCGCGGCCGGTCGACGCGCTGCTGGCCAATGCCGGCCACGGCCTGGGCCATGCCTTTCTGGACCAGGACTTCAATGCGGTGCGGCATGTCATCGACACCAACATCACCGGCACGCTCGACCTGATCCAGCGCGTCGGGCGGTCGATGCGGGACCGCAATGCCGGGAAGATCCTGATCACCGGCTCGATCGCGGGCCTGATGCCGGGCACCTTCCAGGCGGTCTACAACGGCACCAAGGCCTTCATCGATTCCTTCGCCTACGCGCTGCGCAACGAGCTGAAGGACACCAATGTGTCGGTCACGGTGCTGATGCCGGGGCCGACGGACACCGAGTTCTTCGAGCGCGCCGAGCTGACGGACACCAAGGTCGGGACGCAGCGCAAGCAGCCGCCCGAGGAGGTCGCGCGCACCGGTTACGAGGCGATGGAGGACGGCGAGAGCGCGGTGGTGGCCGGCTGGAAGAACAAGCTGCAGGCGGTCCTGGCCAACGTGACCCCGGCCGAGGTGCTGGCCGAGCAGCATCGGCGGATGGCGGAGCCGGGCAAGGCGTGAGCGGGCTGGGCCGCGCATGCGCGGCCGGACCTGGGCTTGGCTACCGGGTGTCGTTGGCGCGCGAGAGCCAACGGGACAACCGGAACCCGCGCCGCATGGCCTGCAGTTCTTCCAGGCGGGAGGTGACCAGCGGCCTGCCCACGCGACGTTCGATGTCCATGAGCGCGAGCGCCCTGGCCAGCGCCGGACCGAAGCCCGAGGCGAGCATCGTGGTCACGGTGGCAGCGAGCGCCGGCATGGCCAGCCAGACGACGTCGTTGGCTTGCCAGCCGCCGATCTGCAACAGCAGCGGCACGTTGAGGGCCACGGCGGTCAGCGCCGCCACGGTCGCGGCTCGCGGCGGCGGCGGTGACGGCAGGGGCAGGATGCGGTGTCGCTTCAAGTCCAGCAATGGGGCCAGCGGCGCCGGCAGGCCGGTCGCGGGATCGATGACACGCAGGCGGCGACGTTCGGCGACGAAGCCCGTGGCCATGCCGCCGACAAACATGAGCGCCGCCAGCCCGAGGGCCAAGGGCTGCAGGTCCGGCCGATGAGCGCGCCATGCCAGGGCTGTCGTGGAGACCACCAGCAGGCTGCCGAAGAACAGCAGCGCCAGCACGGCGGCCCAAAGGGCTTCGCGCGGCGAATAGCGGGCGCGGTACTTGAGGTGCAGGCCCGATCCCAGGAACACCAGGCCGGTGATCGGCGCCATGACCATGAGCGAGGGCCTGTCGAGCACGAAGGCCCACATCGCCGGGACGACGAAGGCACCCGCCGCGCCCAGGACGAGCGGCAGGTGCTTGAGGCTGGACAGATCGTCCGGTGGCCTCAACGCCCGACTCCCAGCGCCTTGCGTGCCTTCGCGGACCCGCTTCGAGATTGGCGTGTCGTCACTGGAGTTCCTGCACGGTCGTGTTGCGTTGCCGGGAGTGTCTGCATGCCGGCAACGGCGCGCAGTTGTCGAAGGTCACGTGGCGCCCGGGCCCGTTCATTCAACCAACGACAGGCTCGCGTCGCGGAGGCTTCTCCGCGTGCTCCATCCGCCGCCGGTTCCCTCCCGGCGGATCAGTCCAGGTGGGCGAGGCGCGAAGGCGGCGGCGCCAATCGGGACGGGCGCGGGGTATAGACTGCCCCGCATCGTCGCGCCCTCCGGGGCGCGTGCTCATTCCGTTCCTCCGAAAGGCCCTCTCATGAAATCCCGTGCCGCCGTCGCCTTCGCAGCCGGCCAGCCGCTGCAGATCGTCGAGATCGATGTCGAGCCGCCCCGCAAGGGCGAGGTGCTGGTGAAGATCACCCACACCGGCGTCTGCCACACCGATGCGTTCACGCTCAGCGGCGACGATCCGGAAGGGCTGTTCCCGGCGGTGCTCGGCCATGAGGGCGCGGGCATCGTCGTCGAGGTGGGCGAGGGCGTCACCAGCGTCAAGCCCGGCGACCACGTCATCCCGCTCTACACCGCCGAATGCGGCGAGTGCCTGTTCTGCAAGTCCGGCAAGACCAACCTGTGCGTCGCCGTGCGCGCCACCCAGGGCAAGGGCGTGATGCCCGACGGCACGACGCGCTTCTCCTACCAGGGCCAGCCGGTCTACCACTACATGGGCTGCTCGACCTTCAGCGAGTACACGGTGGTGGCCGAGGTGTCGCTGGCCAAGGTCCATCCCGAAGCGAACCCCGAGCAGGTCTGCCTGCTCGGCTGCGGCGTGACCACCGGCCTGGGCGCGGTGAAGAACACCGCCAAGGTGCAGCCCGGCGACTCGGTGGCCGTGTTCGGCCTGGGCGGCATCGGGCTGGCGGTGATCCAGGGCGCGAAGCTGGCGCAGGCCGGCCGCATCATCGCGATCGACACCAACCCGTCCAAGTTCGAGCTGGCCAAGGTCTTCGGCGCGACCGACTGCGTGAATCCGAAGGACCACGACAAGCCGATTCAGCAGGTGATCGTCGAGATGACCGGTTGGGGCGTCGATCACTCCTTCGAATGCATCGGCAATGTCAACGTGATGCGCGCGGCGCTGGAGTGCGCGCACCGCGGCTGGGGCCAGTCCATCGTCATCGGCGTCGCGGGCGCGGGCCAGGAGATCTCGACGCGCCCCTTCCAGCTGGTGACCGGCCGGACCTGGAAAGGCACGGCCTTCGGCGGCGTGAAGGGCCGCTCGCAGCTGCCGGGCATGGTGGAGGAGGCGATGCGCGGCGACATCCAGCTCGCGCCCTTCGTCACCCACACCATGCCGCTGACCGGCATCAACGAGGCCTTCGACCTGATGCACGAAGGCAAGTCGATCCGCTCCGTCGTCCACTACTGATTGCGAGCGAGCCGCCGGCCCTCGCCGCGATCGGCGGCGGGCGGCCGGCGCGCCGGCGTCACGACTGCAGCGCCTGCGCCTCGAGCTGCGCCTTGAGGCCGTCGGGCAGCTTCAGCTGCCGGGCGAGTTCGTCGAGGTAGGCGCGTTCCATGAAGCTGGTCTCGTCGACCATCAGCAGCGTCGCCAGGTACATCTCGGCAGCGATCTCCGGCGTCGTGGCCGCCTGCGCCACGGCCGCCGGATCGAGCGGCCGGCGCAGCGCGTCCTCGTGCCAGCGGCGCAGCTCGGCATCGCCGTCCAGGCGGGCCAGTTCGTTCTCGATGAGCTCGCGCTCGCGGTCGTCGAGGTGACCGTCGGCCTTGGCCGCCGCGATCATCGCCAGCAGCACCGCGCGGCTGTGCTGCTCCGCCTCCGCCGGCGACACGCGGTCCAGCGTGCGCGGTTCGGCCGTCACGGCGCCCGGGGTCCACGTCGCTGAACCGGTCGTCGCACCGGCGCGTGCCGCGCCCGCCGCGCCGCCCGGCGCGGTCGCGCCCTGGGCCTGCTGCTGCGCCTGCCAGCTCGTGTAGGCCTTGTAGGCCATCAGCCCGAGCGCCGCGATGCTGCCGTACTTCAAGGCCTTGCCGCCGTAGCTGCGGCCGCGCTTGCTGCCCAGCAGCGCACCCAGCACGCCGGCCGCACCCGCGCCGGCTCCGAGCTTGCCCAGGCCGCCGAGATTGGCGAGGTCGCCCAGGCTGCCCAGCCCGCCGAGCCCGCCCGATCCGCCGCGGCTCATGCCGCCACCGCGGCCTTCGAGCAGGTCACGTCCGGATCTCAGCAATTGGTCCAGAAGTCCATGTGCGCTCATCGTCTGCCCCTTGTCATGTGAAGCGAAAGCCTGCCAGTTGAGGCCGGGCCACGGCATTCCCAAGATCCCATGGGGCTGCGGTAGACGACGGGCCGGCGGTCTTGATCGTCACGGTCGTCAATGCTAGGACTTGGCGGCCATCGTTGTCGCCGCGGGTCCGCGGCGGAGCCCTTCAGCGCGTCTCGCGCCAGCCCAGCACCCGGGCCGGCAGGAACAGGATGGCCTTGAGCAAGGCGAAGACCGCCTCGACGCTCAGGCCGATCAGCCGGAACGGCAGCGTCAGCAGCCACACGATCGGCCACATCACCAGCGCCAGCAAGGCCAGCGGCCAGCACAGCACGAACAGGACCAGCCAGCACAGCAAGCCGAAGAAACTCATGACGTACTCCTTGGTTCGCAACACCGCGCCGGGTCGACGCGGCAGGGCGGCACCATAGCGCTGGCCGCGGCGTCATGCGGCCATCGCGCGACAGACCGGCGCATCGGGCTCATGGACTGCGCATGAGCGCTCCGAACGCCTGCGCCAGATGCTCGACGAATTGCCGGACCCGGGCCGTTCCCTGGACGCGCTGCGGATAGACGGCATAGATGTCGGCGTCCGGCGTCTCCCAGTCGGGCAGCACCTGCACCAGGCGCCCGCTGGCGAGGAAACGCGCGATGTCCCATTCCGCGCGCATCAGGATGCCGTGACCGTCGAGCGCCCAGTTCACCGCGATCTCGCCATCGTTGGTGGTCAGCGCGCCGCGCGTCTTCACCGCCTCGGTCACCGTCTTGCGGCCGCGCCGCGCGCTCAGTCGCCACAGCCCGTAAGCCTCCTCGCCCTGGCGGATGCCGATGCAGTCGTGACGCACCAGCTCGGCTGGCGTCTTCGGCGTGCCATGCCGCCTCAGGTAGGCGGGGGACGCGCACAGCAGCCGGCGGTTGGACGCGATCCGCCGTGCGATGACCCGCGCATCGGGCGGCGGGCCGAAACGGATGCAGACGTCGAAGGCGTCCTCGTGCAGCGGCGGTGGATTGACCGACAGTTGCAGCTGCACCTGCAGCTTCGGATGCTGGCGCGCGAAGCTCGAGATCAGCGGCGCGATGTGCGTGCGGCCGAAGCCCAGCGTCGCGTTCACCCGCAGCAGGCCGCTCGCGGTGCCGCCGCTGGCGCTGAGCAGCTCCTGCAGGTCGTCGATCGCGGCCAGGATGCGCCGCGCATGGTCCAGGTAGAGCTCGCCTTCCTGCGTCAGGCTCATGCGGCGCGTCGTGCGGCTGAGCAGCGGCGTGCCGATCCGGCCCTCCATCTGCGTCAGGTGCTTGCTCACCGCGGCGGTGGTGATGCCGAGCTCGCGTGCGGCGGCGCTGAGGCTGCCAGCGCTGCACAGCGTCGAGAAGAAGCTCAGGTCCGCCGGTGCGATCGCCGCCACGGGCATGGCCGCGGCTTCCCTGCGCGGCGAGGTCTTGGATGCCATGCCGATGGCCCCTCCGATTGTTGAATCCAGGTTAAGGACGGCTTGAATGTAGCCGCGATCCATGGCAGTCGCCGCTCCCTAGAGTCGATCCCGAGACGCCTCACCTGAGGCCGCTTTGGACACGAGACCGGAGACCCATTCCCATGAAGACCTATCGCATCGCCACGATCCCCGGCGACGGCATCGGCAAGGAAGTCATTCCCGCCGGCCGCGAGGTGCTGGAGGCGCTCGCCGCCACGACCGATCGCTTCCGCTTCGACTTCGAGCACTTCGGCTGGGGCGGCGACTGGCACCGCGCGCACGGCGAGATGATGCCGGCCGACGGCCTGGAGGCGCTGCGCGACAAGGACGCGATCCTGTTCGGCTCGGCCGGCGACCCGGACATCCCGGACCACATCACGCTGTGGGGCCTGCGGCTGAAGATCTGCCAGGGCTTCGACCAGTACGCCAACGTGCGGCCGACCCGCGTGCTGCCTGGCATCGACGCGCCGCTCAAGCGCTGCGGACCGCGCGACCTGGACTGGGTGATCGTGCGCGAGAACTCCGAGGGCGAGTACGCCGGTGTCGGTGGCCGCGTCCACCAGGGCCATCCGATCGAGGCCGCGACGGACGTGTCCGTCATGACCCGCGCCGGCGTCGAGCGGATCATGCGCTTCGCCTTCAAGCTGGCGCAGTCGCGGCCGCGCAAGCTGCTGACGGTGATCACCAAGAGCAACGCGCAACGCCATGCGATGGTCATGTGGGACGAGATCGCCGCGCAGGTCGCCGCGGAGTTTCCCGACGTCACCTGGGGCAAGGAGCTGGTCGACGCTGCGACCGCGCGCATGGTCAACAAGCCGGCGACGCTGGACACCATCGTCGCGACCAACCTGCATGCCGACATCCTCAGCGACCTGGCGGCCGCGCTCGCCGGCAGCCTGGGCATCGCGCCGACGGGCAACATCGACCCGGAACGCCGCTATCCCTCGATGTTCGAGCCGATCCACGGCTCGGCCTTCGACATCATGGGCCGCGGCCTGGCCAATCCGATCGGCACCTTCTGGTCCGCGGTGATGCTGCTGGAACACCTCGGCGAGGACGACGCCGCCCGGCGCCTGATGCGGGCCATCGAATCGGTGACCGCCAATCCGGCACTGCACACCGGCGACCTCGGCGGCCAGGCGAAGACCACCGATGTCACCGCCGCAGTGATCGCCGCGCTCCGCCACGCCGCATAGCACCGCGTCGCACCGCGCAGCCGCTCACCTGTCTTGCTCCCTCTCCCGCTTGCGGGAGAGGGCAGGGGTGAGGGCCGCACCCGCCCGAGTGGCCCCAGAGCCATCGATCAGGAGACCCCATGAGCCTTTCGACCCTCCACCGCGCCCGACGCGCGCTGCTCGCCACCGCGATCGGCCTGACCGTCGCCGCGCCCGCGCTGCTCGCACCGGCGGCCTTCGCCCAGCCCTGGCCGACCAAGCCGGTCACCCTGGTCGTGCCTTTCCCCGCCGGCGGCACCACCGACGTGCTGGCCCGCGCGCTGGCGGAGAAGCTCCAGCAGAGCCTGGGCCAGCCGGTGATCGTCGAGAGCCGCCCCGGCGCGGGCGCGACGCTCGGAGCCGACTACGTCGCCAAGGCCAAGCCGGACGGCTACACGTTGCTGATCGGCGCGGTCCACCACACGATCGCGAGCAGCGTCTACAAGAAACTGCCTTACGACTTCCAGAAGGACTTCGTGCCGATCACCGGCCTGGCGCTCGTGCCCAACGTGCTGGTCGTCAATGCGGGCGCGACGCCGGCGAAGTCGGTGGCCGAGCTGGTCGCGGCGCTGAAGGCCCATCCAGGCCAATGGAGCTACGGCTCCAACGGCAACGGCACCGCGCAGCACCTGATCGGCACCCAGTTCCAGAACGCCACCGGCACCACGCTCCTGCACGTGCCCTACAAGGGCAGCGGCCCGCTCGCCACCGACCTGCTGGGCGCGCAGATCCAGATGTCCTTCGACACCATCACGCCGGTGCTGCCGCACATCAAGGCCGGCAAGCTGCGCGCGCTGGCGGTCACGACGGCCCGGCGCTCCAGCGCGCTGCCCGACGTGCCGACGCTGGAGGAAGCGGGGCTCAAGGGTTTCGACATCGGCACCTGGTTCGGCGTGCTGGCGCCGGCGGCGACGCCCCGGGACATCGTCGCCCGCCTGAACGCGGAGATGGTGAAGGTGATCCAGGCGCCGGAGTTCCGCAAGCGCATGGACGAGATCGGCGCCGAGCCGACCGGCGGCAGCAGCGAGCAGCTGGCCGCGCAGATCCGCAGCGAGACCGGCAGGTTCGCGAAGCTGGTGAAAGACGCGAACGTCCAGATCGAGTGAGTGGCGCCGGGGTGGTCCGGGTCCTCCATCATCTCTCCACGATCCGTCCACGAAGGGTCCATGCAGGCGTCCCAGACTGGGCGCCATGGCTTCCCCCTCACTTCCTCCGCTGACCATCGTCCATGTCGTCTTCTCGTCCCGCCTGGCCGGCGCGGAACGGCATGCGCTAGACCTCGCCGCCGCGCAGGCCGCGGCCGGCCACCGCGTCCACGTGGTCACCCGCGGCAGCACGGCGCTGTGCCGCGCCATGCCGGCGGGCGTCGACCACCACGTGCTGGCGCTGCCGCTGTGGCGCGGCACCCGCCTGGATGCGCTGCTGCGCCGGCTGGGCGCGGACCTCTGCCATGGCCACCTCGGCCCGGCCTGCAAGACCGTCGCGAGCTGCGACGCGGCGCTGCGCTTCGGCACGCTGCACGTCGGCTACAAGGCCCATCACCACGAGCGGCTCGACGGCCTGATCTGCGTCAACCAGGCGCAGTGGGACTCGCTCAACGACTACCTCGGCGCGGCGCGCGTGATCTACAACTGGCCGCCGCGATCGGATCAGCCCAAGACGCCGGGCGAAGCGCCGCGACGGCCGGGCCTGCGCGAGCAGCTCAAGCTGGCCGACGACCAGGTGCTCGTCGGCACCGTCGCCCGGCTGCATCGCAGCAAGGGGGTCGATCTGTTGATCCGTGCGTTCTCGCGGCATGCGCCGGGCCACGCGGTGCTGGCCATCCTCGGCGAGGGCCGGGAGGCGAGGGCGCTGAAGCGGCTGGCCGCGGGTCATCCGGGCATCCACTTCCTCGGCTTCCGCGACGACGTCGACGCGGTGCTGGAGGACATGGACCTGTTCGTCTCCCCCTCGCGCGAGGAGGCCCTGCCGCTGGCGGTGCTGGAGGCGATGCGAGCCGGGCTGCCCATCGTGGCCACGCGCACGAACGGGCTGCAGCAGCTGTTGTCGGATGCGCCGGCGACGCTCGTGCCGCTGGAGGACGTCGCCGCGCTGGGCACGGCCTTGCAGGCGAGCATCCGCGGTCTGCGCCTGCCGGGGCATGGCCGGGTGCGGTCACGCGTCGCTTATGACCTGTCGCCCTATGACCGCGACCTGGCGGTCGCCCGGATCGAGGCCTTCTATCGCTCGCTGATGCCGACGTCGATGCCGACGTCGACGTCCACGTCGACGCTTGGCGGCTCCTACGCCTGAGTCCCGGCCGGCGTGTCCGGCCAGGTCAGCTCGATCGCCGTCCCGCCCAGCGGCGACGGCACGCACACCGCGTGGCCGCGATGCGCGCGCGCGATCGCGCCGACCACCGCCAATCCCAATCCGGTGCCGCCGCTGTCGCGCGAGCGCGAGCTCTCCGCGCGCCAGAACGCCTCGAAGACGCGCTGCGCGACGGCCGCGGGCACGCCCGGTCCCTCGTCCTCGACGCGCAGCACGCAGACGCCGCGGCTCACGCCCGCATGCACGCGCACGACGCCCGGCACCGCGTACTTGCGGGCGTTCTCGAGCAGGGCCAGCAGCACCTGGCGCAGGCGCACCGGATCGACGTGGGCGCGGCCCGGCGGCAGGTCGAGGACGACGCGCTGGCCCGCCGCCGCCATCGCGTGCTCGTAGACGTCGACGACCTGGCGCACTTCCTCGGCGAGGTCGGTCTCGACGATCTGCAGGTGCAGGTGGCCGCTCTCGGACAGGCCCAGCGTGCGCAGGTCGTCGATCAGCCGGGACAGGCCCTCCACCTGCGACAGCAGCTTGCGGAACTGCGCCTCGGACGGCTCGAAGACACCGTCCGCCAGCCCCTGCAGGCGGCCGCGCAGGATGGTCACCGGCGTGCGCAGCTCATGCGCGATCGCGGCGTTCCACTGCGCCTTCTCGTGGGTGACGCGCTCGAGCTGGTCGGCCATCGAGTTGAAGTCCTCGACCAGCCGCGAGGCCTCGCCCAGCGACAGGTCGCCACCAACGGCGCGGGCGCTGAGGTCGCCGGCGGCGACCTGCTGGATGCAGTCGGCCACCGAGTTCAGCGGCACCAGGATGCGCCGCGCCAGCCGCGAGGCGACCCAGGCCGCGCCCGCCATCGCCGCGATCGTGGTGAGCACCATCCAGACGATCTCGGGCGGCGTCAACGCCATGGAGTCGGTCTCCATGATCTCGGGCTGCACCCGCGACAGCACGTAATAGAAGGCGAAGGAGGTGCTGATCACCAGCACCGTCAGCCAGAACGCGACCATCGTCATCGACAGCACGATCTGCCGGCTCAGCCCGCCGGCAGGGAGCTCCGCCCGCCGGCGCGCCGGCGCGGGATTCATTCGACCTCCCGGAAGCGGTAGCCGATGCCCCGCACGCTGGCCGGCACGCCCTCGACGCCCAGGTCCTCGAGCTTGCGGCGCAGCTTGCTGACGTGGCTGTCCACGGTGCGCTCGAGCGCGTCGCCCTCGGGCAGGCAGGCCTGGAGCAGTTCGGCGCGGCTGTAGGCGCGCCGCGGATGGCGCGCCATCTCGGCCAGCAGCCGGAACTCCGTCAGCGTCAGCGACAGCCGCTGCGGCAGGCCGCCGACCTCGGCGGTCGCGACATGGTTCTCCAGGTCGATCTCGAACGGCGCCACGCGCAGCACCGGCGCGGGCGGGCGGCTGGGCCGGCCCGCGCGGCGCAGCACCGCCTGCACGCGTGCCACCACCTCGGCCGGGTTGAAGGGCTTGACGACGTAGTCGTCGGCGCCGATGCGCAGCCCGGTCAGCTTGTCGACGTCCTGGTCCAGCGCGGTCAGCAGGATCACCGGCGTGTCGCCGCGCTGGCGGATCGCGGCCAGCACCTGCCAGCCGTCCAGCAGCGGCATCTGCACGTCCAGCAGCACCAGGTCGGGCTTGAGCGCGAGGTGATGCTCCAGCGCGCGCCGGCCGTCGGTGGCGCGCGCGGTGCGCAGGCCCTCGCGCTCCAGGTAGGCCTGGAGGATGTCGGCGATCTCGGGCTCGTCCTCGACGATCAGCACGAGGGAACTGGTGAAGGCATCCGTCATGGGCGCGGATTCTCCTCCGGCGATCGCCGCTCCATCGAATCTCCACAGTTCCTCAGCCCGGCCTCCATCGACGCCGCCCAGACTCCGGCCCCTTGGCGACGGCGATCGCCGCTGTCCCTGAAGTCTGAAAGCGACGTGAACATGAAGAATCGAACGCCCTGGGTCCGGCGCGGCGCGGGTGCCCTGGCCGCGAGCCTGCTGGCCGCGTGCGGGATGGAGGCCGGCGAGATGCCGCCGACGCCGCCGCCCGCCGTGACGGTGACCACGCTGAAGCCCGAGGCGCTGACCGTCTCGGAGGATTTCCCCGGCCGCGTCGCCGCGCTGCGCGTGGCCGAGATCCGGCCGCAGGTCAGCGGCATCGTGCAGCGCCGGCTGTTCCAGGAGGGCGCCGAGGTGCGCGCCGGGCAGCCGCTGTTCGCGATCAATGCCGCGCCGTTCCAGGCCGAGGCCGCCATCGCGGCCGCCGCGCTCCAGCGGGCCGAGGCCGCGCTCGCGCGGGCCCAGCAGCAGCACGATCGGCTGGCGCCGCTGGCCCGTGCCGAGGCCGTCAGCCGCCAGGCCTTCGACGACGCCACCACCGAGCGCGACCTCGCCGCCGCCGACGTGGCGCAGGCCCGCGCCACGCATCGGCGCCGGCAGCTCGACCTGGCGTTCGCCACCGTCGAGGCGCCGATCGCCGGCCGCATCGACCAGGCCCTGCAGACCGAGGGTGCGCTGGTCGCCGCGACCGACGCCACGCCGCTGGCGCGCATCGTCCAGATCGACCAGGTCTATGTCGACGTGCGCCAGCCCGCGGCCGCGCTGGCGCCGCTGCGGCGCCGGCTCGAGATCGCCGGCAAGGGCCGGGCCGAAGAAGGGGCGGGTGCCGGCGTGCCCGTCACCGTCCTGGGCGCCGACGGCGCGCCGCTCGACCTGAAGGCGCGCGTGCTGTTCTCGGGCATGTCCGTGGACGCGGGCACGGGCGACGTGCTGATGCGCGTGCTGGTCGACAACCCCCGCCGCGAGCTGCTGCCCGGCATGTTCGTGCGAGCCCGCCTCTCGAGCATCGCCTACGAGCAGGCGCTGCGCGTGCCGCAGCAGGCGGTGCAGCGCGGCGCCATGGGCACGCAGGTCTGGGTGCTGTCGGGCACCGGCGAGGCCCGCCGCGTCACGGTGCAGCTGGGCGAACTGGTCGACCGGCACTACCGCGTCAGCGCCGGCCTGCGCGCCGGCGACCGCGTCGTGGTCACCGGCATGGACCGGCTGGTCGAAGGCGTGAAGACGCAGGTGGTCGCGAGCGAGGCCGCATCGCCGCTGGCCGTCGCCTCCACCGCGGCCGTGCGCTGAGGAGCGACCCATGCCTCAGTTCTTCATCCAGCGGCCCGTCTTCGCCTGGGTCATCGCGCTGTTCATCGTGCTGTTCGGGCTGATCGCGCTGCCGCAGCTGCCGATCGCCCGCTATCCCTCGGTGGCGCCGCCGTCGGTGACCATCTCCGCCACCTCGCCCGGTGCGACGCCGCAGTCGCTGAACGACGGCGTCGTGAGCCTCATCGAGCATGAGCTGTCCGGCGTGAAGGGGCTGCTCTACTTCGAGTCCACCGCCGATACCTCCGGCCAGGCCAGCATCACCGCGACCTTCAAGCCGGGCACCGATCCGGCGATGGCGCAGGTCGACGTGCAGAACCGGATCAAGGCCGTGGAGGCCCGGCTGCCGCAGGCGGTGCGCCAGAACGGCCTGGTCGTCGAGTCCGCCTCGTCCTCCTTCCTGATGATCATCGGCCTGCGGGCCGACGACGGCGGGGTCGACGAGACCGCGCTGAGCGATTACCTCGCGCGCAACACCGTCGAGGAACTGCGCCGCATCGACGGCGTCGGCCGGGTGCAGCTGTTCGGCGCGGAGCAGGCGATGCGGGTCTGGGTCGACCCGGTCAAGCTGATCGGCTACGGGCTGAGCATGTCGGACGTCAGCGGCGCCATCGCGCGCCAGAACGTGCAGATCTCGCCGGGGCGGCTGGGCGACTCGCCCGCCACCGCCGGCCAGCGGGTGACGGTGCCGCTGACGGTGGAAGGCCAACTCGGCTCGCCCGAGGAGTTCGCGTCCATCGTGCTGCGCGCCAATGCCGATGGCTCGCGGCTGCTGCTGCGCGACGTCGCCCGGGTGGAGCTGGGCGCGCAGTCCTACGGCTTCGTCATCAGCGAGAACGGCAAGGCCGCGTCCGCGCTCGCGGTGCAGCTGGCGCCGGGCGGCAACGCGGTCAAGACCGCCCAGGCGGTGCTGGACCGGATCGAGCAGCTCAAGCCGGCGCTGCCCAAGGGGCTGAGCTACTCGGTGCCGTTCGAGACGGCGCCTTTCGTGAAGCTCTCGATCGAGCAGGTCGTGCACACGCTGCTCGAGGCGATGGTGCTGGTCTTCCTCGTGATGTACCTGTTCCTGCAGAACCTGCGCTACACGCTGATCCCGGCGATCGTCGCGCCGATCGCGCTGCTGGGCACGCTGGCGGTGATGCTGGTGGCCGGCTTCTCGGTCAACGTGCTGACCATGTTCGGCATGGTGCTGGCGATCGGCATCATCGTGGACGACGCGATCGTGGTCGTCGAGAACGTCGAGCGGCTGATGGCGGAGGAGGGCCTGGGACCGCGCGAGGCGACGGTCAAGGCGATGAAGGAAATCACCGGCGCGGTCGTCGGCATCACGCTGGTGCTGACCGCGGTGTTTCTGCCGATGGCCTTCTCCAGCGGGTCGGTCGGCGTGATCTACCAGCAGTTCGCGCTGTCGATGGCGGTGTCCATCCTGTTCTCGGCCTTCCTCGCGCTGAGCCTGACGCCCGCGCTGTGCGCCACGCTGCTCAAGCCCGTCCCGGCCGGCCACCATGAGAAGCGCGGCTTCTTCGGCTGGTTCAACCGGCGCTTTGACCGGCTGACGCGCCGCTACGAGTCCGGCGTGGTGCGGCTGGTCGCGCGCAGCGGGCGGATGATGCTGGTCTTCCTGGCGCTGTCGGGCGCGCTGGTCGCGGCGCTGCGCGTGCTGCCGTCCTCGTTCCTGCCGGAGGAGGACCAGGGCTACTTCATGACGATGTTCCAGCTGCCCTCGGACGCGACGACCGAGCGCACGATGGACTCGATCCGCGCCTACGAGCGCCACCTGGCCACGCGTCCCGGCATAGCCAGCAACATGGCGGTGCTGGGCTTCGGCTTCTCGGGCTCCGGCCCCAACGCGGCGATGGCCTTCACCAACATGAAGCCCTGGGACCGCCGCGACGGCGCCACCACGGCCGACGAGGCCCGGCGCGCCCAGGAGGCGCTGGCCGGCACCGAGGGCCTGGTGATGAGCCTGATGCCGCCGGCCATCGAGGAGCTGGGGAATTCCTACGGCTTCACGATGCGGCTGGTCGACCAGGGCCACCAGGGCGCCGCGGCGCTGCAGGCGGCGCAGGCCAAGCTGCTGGAGCTGGCGGCGCAGAGCAGCGCGGTGGCCGGCGTGTATCCGGAAGGCCTGCCGCCGGGCACCGGCGTGCGGCTGGAGATCGACCGCCAGAAGGCGCAGGCGCTGGGCGTGGAGTTCAACGACATCAGCGACACCGTGTCCACGGCGATGGGCTCGCTCTACGTCAACGACTTCCCGAACCGGGGCCGGATGCAGCAGGTGATCGTGCAGGCCGACGCGCCGGCCCGCATGCAGCTGGACGACGTGCTCAAGCTCACCGTGCGCAATGGCGCCGGCGGCCTGGTGCAGCTGTCGGAGCTGGTCCGGCCGATCTGGAGCGAGACGCCGCTGCAGCTGGCGCGGTACCAGGGCTACCTGGCCGCCCGCCTCTCGGGCAGCGCCAACTACCCGACCTCCAGCGGCGAGGCGATGGCCGAGATGGAACGGCTGGCGGCGCAGCTGCCGCCGGGCTTCACCGTCGCATGGACCGGCCAGTCGCTGCAGGAGCGCGAGTCCGCGGCGCAGGCGCCGATGCTGCTGGCGCTGTCGATGCTGGTCGTCTTCCTGGTGCTGGCGGCGCTCTACGAGAGCTGGTCCATCCCGCTGTCGGTGATGCTGGTCGTCCCGCTCGGCCTGATCGGCGCGGTCGCGGCGGTGATGCTGCGCGGCCTGCCCAACGATGTCTTCTTCAAGGTGGGGATGATCACGGTGATCGGGCTGTCGGCGAAGAACGCGATCCTGATCGTCGAATTCGCCAAGCAGCTGCGGGAGGAGGGCCGTGGCCTGGTCGACGCGGTGGTGACCGCCGCGCGGATGCGCCTGCGGCCGATCCTGATGACCTCGCTGGCCTTCGTGCTGGGCGTGGTGCCGCTGATGCTGGCCTCCGGCGCGAGCGCCGAGACCCAGCGCGCCATCGGCACCGGCGTCTTCGGCGGCATGGTCAGCGCCACGGTCCTGGCGGTGGTGTTCGTGCCGGTGTTCTTCGTCTTCGTGATGGGCCTGCAGGAGCGCCTCGCCGCGTGGCGCGGGCGGTCCGCGTCGACGCCGGCCGGCCCGCGCGCCGGCAGTGGCAGCGACGACGGCGACGACAACAACGACGACAACAACAACCGCCATTCCCCCCGGGAGCCCGCATGAAGATGATGTTCATCGCCCTCGCGGCGGCCGCGATGCTGACCGGCTGCGCGCTGACGCCGCCGCTGGAGCGCCCCGCCAGCCCAGTGCCCGCCGCCTATCCGCTGCGGGACGATCCGGTGACCGACCGGACCGCCGCCGACCTCGGCTGGCGATCCATGTTCAACGACCCGGCGCTGCAGCGGCTGATCGAGCTGGCGCTGACCCACAACCGCGACCTGCGCCTGGCCGCGCTCAACGTCGAGATGGTGCGCGCGCAATACGACGTCCAGAAGGCGGCCGAGCTGCCGCACCTGGATGCCGGCGTCTCGATGACGCGCGAACGCGTCAACGCCGGCGGCCAGCGCGCGACGCAGACCCAGGCGGGCGCGAGCGTCGGCATCACCGCGTTCGAGCTGGACCTGTTCGGCCGGGTCCGCGCCTCTTCGGACGCGGCGCTGGCGCGCTACCTGGCCTCGGCGCAGGGACGCGACTCGGCGCGCATCGCGCTGGTCGGCGCGGTGGCCCAGGCCTACTTCGCCGAGCGGCTGGCGCAGGCGCAGCTGGCGCTGGCCACGCGCACCGTCGAGGACTGGCGCGGCTCGCTCGCGCTGGTCCGCCAGCTCCGGGCCGCGAACCAGACGGGTGCGCTCGAGCTCGCGCAGGCCGAGGCGCAGGTGGCGTCCTCGGAGGCCGACCGCGAGGCGCGACAGCGCGAGGCCGAGCGTCGTGGCCATGCGCTCGCGCAGCTGGTCGGCCAGCCGTTGCCGGCGGACCTGCCCGAGGGCGCGTCGCTGATGGAGGCGGCCGTGATCACGCAGTTGCCGGCGGGCCTGCCGTCGCAGCTGCTGGCACGGCGCCCGGACCTGCGCCAGGCGGAGCTCGCCCTGGTGGCGGCCAACGCCGAGATCGGCGTGGCGCGCGCGGCGCTGTTCCCGCGGATCTCGCTCACGGCGTCGGTGGGATCGGCGAGTCCGGGCCTGAAGGACCTGTTCAGGGGCGGCTCCGGCGTCTGGTCCTTCGCGCCGCAGATCACGCAGCCGCTGTTCCATGCCGGCCAGCTGCGGACGGAGCTGCGGCTGGCCGAGCTGCGCAAGTCCGCCGCGGTGCTGGAGTACGAACGCGCCATCGAGGCGGCCTTCCGCGAGGTGGCCGACGGCCTGTCCGGCCGGGAACGCTACGCGCGCCAGGCCGAGGCGCAGCAGCGCGTCGTGCAGGCGGCGGACCGCCGGGCGGCGCTCGCGGAGCTGCGCTACCGGGCCGGTGTCGACAGCCGCCTGGAGGTGCTGGACGCCCAGCGGCAGCTGTACGCCGCCCGGCAGGCGGCGCTGGACCTGCGCGGGGAGGAGATCGGCAATGCCATCGCGCTCTACAAGGCGCTGGGCGGCGGGTTGAGCGAGAACGACCGCGTCCTGCCGGAAGCACGATCGCGTCAATAACTGAAGCGATCGTCGTCAGGATTGGGGTGTTTAGCGAACCGTCCTAAACAGTTGGGAAACTCGTGCGACTTCGTTGACCCTTGAAACGGGCTTTCCAAGAATCGCCCCCAACCCATGAGCAGCATCACCATCCGCGATATCGCCAAGGCCGCCGGCCTGTCCATCGGCACCGTCTCGCGCGGCCTGCGCAACCAGTCCGGCCTGTCGGAGCAGACCCGCCAGATCGTGCGCGAGACCGCCATGCGTCTCGGCTACGACGTCAACCACCTGCGCAAGAAGAAGATCCGCCGGATCGGCTTCCTGCTGCACAGCCAGCACAACACGCTGGCGTCCAGCCCCTTCTTCTCGGCGGTGCTCCACGGCGCCGAGCAGGCCTGCAAGAGAGAAGGCCTGTCGCTCTCCTTCCTCGTGGCCGGGCCGGAGCAGCCGGTGATCGACCAGGTGCGCGTCCACCCGCTCGACGCCTACCTGTGCGTCGGCTACTTCGAGCCCGAGGTGCTGGACGCGCTCAAGCGCAGCGGCAAGCCGATGGTGCTGGTGGACATGCATCGCCGCGGCATGACTTCGGTCAACCCGGACCATCAGCACGGCAGCTTCCTGGCCACCAGCCACCTGCTGCGCAGCGGGCGGCGGACCATCGCGCTGATCTCGGGCTCGCCGGCGCATTACAGCCTGGAGCAGCGCGCCCGCGGCTACCGGCGGGCGCTGTTCGAGGCCAAGGTCCAGGCCGACCCGGACCTGGAGATCATCGCGCCGCAGCTGGGCGACGGCGAGGCCGGCATCACCGCGGCCATGCGCAGCCTGCTCGACCGCCGCCGCCGGCCCGACGCGGTGGTCTGCTTCAACGACAGCGCCGCCCTGGTGGCCCTGCGGCAGTGCCTGAACGCCGGCCTGCGCATCCCCGAGGACATCGCCGTCATCGGCTTCGACGACATCGGCGGCGCCGCCGTCAGCCACCCGCCGCTGAGCACTGTCCGCGTCGACAAGACGGCGCTGGGCGTCAAGGGCGTCGAGCTGCTGCTGGAGCTGCCGACGCCCGAGGCGCTGACCGTGACCCTGCCGGTCGAGCTGGTGGTGCGCGACAGCACCAGCTGCATCGACTGACGGCGCCTGCCCATCCTTCCGATCCACCCCCAGACCACAAAAGGAGACAAACGATGAAGACCATTCACCTGACCCGACGCGCCGTGCTCGCCACCGCCGCGATCGCGACCCTGGGCGCGCTGGCCGGCCCGGCGCGCGCCGGCGACCTGGAAGTGCTGCACTGGTGGACCAGCGGCGGCGAGGCCAAGGCCATCTCCGGCCTGAAGGACTCGCTGCAGGCCAAGGGCCACCACTGGAAGGACTTCGCGGTGGCCGGCGGCGCCGGCGACGCGGCGATGACGGTGCTGAAGTCGCGCGCCATCTCCGGCAACGCGCCGACCGCCGCGCAGATCAAGGGCCCGCTGCTGCAGGACTGGGCCGCCGAAGGCATGCTGGCCAACATCGACACCGTCGCCAAGGCCGAGCGCTGGGACGAGCTGCTGCTGCCGGTCATCAGCGACATCGTGAAGTACAAGGGCCACTACATCGCCGTGCCGGTCAACGTGCACCGCGTCAACTGGCTCTGGATCAATCCCGAGGTGATGAAGAAGGCCGGCGTCAAGCCGCCGACCAGCTGGGACGAGTTCTTCACCGCGGCCGACGCGCTGAAGAAGGCCGGGGTGATCCCGCTGGCCCACGGCGGGCAGTCCTGGCAGGACTTCACCACCTTCGAGACGGTGGTGCTGGGCACCGGCGGCCCGGCCTTCTATCGCAAGGCGCTGATCCAGCTCGACCCGGCCAGCCTGAAGAGCCCGACGATGGAGAAGTCGCTCGCGACCTTCCGTCGCCTGAAGGCCTACACCGACCGCAATGCGCCGGGCCGCGACTGGAACCTGGCCACGGCCATGGTCATGAAGGGCGAGGCCGCGATGCAGATCATGGGCGACTGGGCCAAGGGCGAGTTCCTGGCCGCCGGCAAGACCGCGGGCAAGGATTTCCTGTGCGTGCCCGCGCCCGGCACCGCGAAGTCCTACACCTTCAACGTCGACTCCTTCGCGATGTTCAAGGTCAAGGGCGAGGCCAACCAGCAGGCGCAGCGCGACATGGCCTCGGCCATCCTGTCGCCGGCGGTGCAGGAGTCCTTCAACCTGGAGAAGGGCTCGATCCCGGTGCGCCAGGGCGTGAGCCTGGCGCGCTACGACGACTGCGCCAAGGCCTCGGCCGCCGATTTCGCGGAGGCGGGCAAGGCCGGCACGCTGCTGCCGTCGATCGCGCACGGCATGGCGGTCCGCGCCGCCGTCGAGGGCGCGCTCAAGGACGTGGTCAGCCAGTTCTGGAACAGCGACGCGATCACGCCGGCCCAGGCGATGGACCGGCTAGTGGCGGCGGCCAAGACGCAGTGATCGGCGCAGTGACCGGCGCCTTGCGAGCGCGGCGCGAGCCTCGATCAGCGCATCGAGGCTGGCGTCAATCGCCGGCGACCAGTGCGGTGTGGACCTGGTCGCCGGCGACCACGGCGGTGAGCGCGAAGCCGTCGAAGCGCGCCGCCAGCGGCCCGCCAGGGACCGGCCGCAGCCGCAGCGCGCCGCGGCCCGCATCGAGCGCCACCAGCTCGACCTCGTCGAACTCGACGAAGCGCCGCACCACCGGATGGATGGCCTTGTAGACGCTCTCCTTCGCGGAGAAGAGCAGGGTGGCCAGCAGCGGGTCCGGCGCCTGCGGGAACCAGCGCCGGCGTTCCTCGGCGGTGCAGCACAGCTCGACGATGCTGCGCACGGCGTCGGCATCGGCGAGCAATTCGCTGTCGATGCCGACCATCGACCATGCCGGGCGCAGCCCGACGCAGGCCCAAGCGCCGCCGCGCGTGTGGGAGATCGACCCCACCAGATCGGCCGGCCAGAGCGGCGCACCGGACTCGCCGATGCCGATGCCGACGCGACGCCCGCTCACGGCGGCCATCGCCGCCTCCGCGCACAGCCGGCCGCCGAGGTGCCCGAGCTGCCGTGAGGCGCTCGCCCGCTGCAACGCGGGCGGTACCAGCGCCGGTAACAGGTCTTGCGCGAGCGCCTGCAGCTGCTCGAGATCCATCCCCCGCCCGGCGACGCCAGCGGGCAGTGCATGCGGCGCGGGCATCAGGCAGGCCTCGATGGCCGCCAGGCGATGCGGCGCCAGCCGCGCGAGCCGTTCCCAGCACGAGGGCGGCGGCGACGGAAACGGCTCGACGCGATCTGTTGCCGGATGAAGCGCTTGTGTCATGTCCCTCTTTTATCGGCGGGAAAGGGAAAGATCGGCTCGGATGACGGTAGAGTCCGGCATTGTTGAGAATTATTATCATCTAGGTGACCTCGAAGTCACAGGGAGCCGTCCTGTCATGACCACCCCGTGCGTGGAGCCCTCGCTGGCTCACGTCTTCATCGAGAACCGGCCGCGTCTGCGGCGCATCGCGCAGGGCATCGTCCGCACGCCCGAGCAGGCGGACGACGTGCTGCAGGACGCCTACCTGAAGCTGATCCACGGCGAGTCGCCGCGGCAGGCCGACCGGCCGCTGTGCTACTGCAGCCGGGTGGTGCGCAACCTGGCCCTGGACTACTGCCGCAAGCACAGCGTCGAGGCGAACTACCGCTGCTTCGACGTGGAGGCCGATGAGTTGGACATCCCCGACACCGCGTCACCCGAGCAACAGATGCGCGACAAGCAGGTGATCTGCTCGATCGACCGGGCGCTGGCCGGCGTGCCGGCGCAGACGCGGCAGGCCTTCGAGCTCTACCGCCTCGAGGGCCTGACGCAGCGCGAGATCGCCAAGCGCATGGGCTGCGCGCTGGGCCTGGTGAACGCCTGGATCGCCGACGCCGCGCGCGCGATCGCGGGCTGCCGGCACCTGCTGGCCGACGACTGACGCCCATCGCGCGCCCGTCGCTCGCCGCAAGCGCGCCCGGCGCGCGCCGCGACGCGTCCCTGGAGTAAGCTCCCGCGCCTGGGGCCGACCGGCCCAGGGTCTTTCACTCCGGGTCACGCCGCCGCCAACCCACCATGACACAAGAGCAGGACGATCCCGTCTGGCAAGCCGCCTGGACGTGGGTGCAACGCGAGTTCGACCGCGCGCGCTTCGACGCCGCCGCCCGGCTCGAACTCGAACGCTGGCTGGCCGAGGATCCCGCGCATCGCCGCGCCCATCGGCAGGCGGCGCGGCTCTGGGACCTCGCGGGGCAGGTGCCCGCGCGCGCCTCACGCGGCGACGGCACTGCCACGACCGCACCGCCCGAGCCCTGCGACTGACCCGGGAGGGTCGGCGCGGGCGCCATGAACATCTCCCGCGCTGAAACGTCTTCACAGGACAAGCCGCCATCTCCGGATCGACCGGAGGGCGCCGGCATCACCCATCCTGCAAGAGGCGTTTCCATGTCCACCAGCTGCTTCGATCGCGAAGACGACACC
Source organism: Mitsuaria sp. BK041 (assembly GCF_014193085.1). Lineage (NCBI taxonomy): Bacteria > Pseudomonadati > Pseudomonadota > Betaproteobacteria > Burkholderiales > Sphaerotilaceae > Roseateles > Mitsuaria sp. BK041. Next base: position 2,207,766 of record NZ_JACHYT010000001.1, read on the forward strand.
TTCATCGTTCTCGTCAACCACGAAGACCAGTACTCCATCTGGCCGCATTGGAAGGCGGTCCCCGGCGGCTGGTCCGTGGTGCCGGACGTGCGCGGCGACAAGAAGACGGTGCTGGCCTTCGTGGATCGCACCTGGACCGACATGCGTCCGAAGTCGCTGCGCGAGTGGATGGCGCGCCAGGAGTCGGGCAGCGCCGCCGCGGCGGAGTGATCGATGTCCGAGACGGCCGTCCAGCTGCTGTGCCTGCCCTGCGCGGGCGCCAGCGCCACGATGTACCTGCGCTGGCGGCGCCTGCTGCCGCGATGGATCGCGATCACGCCGGTGGAGTTGCCGGGCCGGGGCGGCCGGTTGGGCGAGCGCTTCGTCGAGGACTTCGACGCGCTGGCCGACCAGCTGTGCGAGGAGCTGGCGCCGCGCTTGGCGCCGGCCACGCCGTTCGCGCTCTTCGGCCACAGCATGGGCGCGCTGCTCGCGCATGGCCTGGCGCAGCGCCTGCGCGAGCGCGGCGTGCGCCTGCCGCTGGCGCTGATCGCTTCCGGCAGCGCGGCGCCGTCGCGTCGCGATACGGCGCGTCTGGAGCGCGTGATCGGCGATGAGGCCGCGCTGGTGGCCGACCTGCGCCGCCAGGGCGGCACGCCGGAAGAGGTCTTCGCGAACGCGGAACTGCTGCGGCTGACCCTGGATGTGCTGGGCGCCGATTACCGCGTGTGCGCGAGCTACCGGCACGAGGCGCGCGCGCCCTTGCCGGTGCCGCTGCACGTGCTGGCCGGTCGCCAGGACGAGATCGCGCCGGACCGGCTGGCCGCCTGGTCGGCCGAGTCCACGCTGCCGATGACCCTGGACTGGTTCGACGGCGGCCATTTCTTCGTGCGGCAGCAGGAGGGCGCGGTGCTGGCCGCGCTGGCCCGCCACCTGAGCGCCGCCGGCGCGCGCGCCGTGCCCGCGACCGACGCCTTCGCGTGAGCGCGCGGCCGTCCGGGCGAACCGGGCGCCGCCGCTCCGACCTCCTCACAGAAAGAAGCGCGACATGACTGCCGCGATGCAGAGCCTTTCGTCCCTTTCTCCGGTTCCTACGTTTTCTCCGGCCGCCGTGGCGGACCGCACCGCGACGGACCCCACCGCGACGGACAACGCCGCGATGGATAAAGCCGCGATGGATAAAGCCGCGATGGCCGCGCCGCGAGCCTTGTCCGCGCCTGCCTCGACGGCGTCCGGAATGCCGTCCGAGACCCTCGTCGACCGCGTCGATGAGCTCGCGCGCATGCGGCCGGAAGACATCGCGCTCGTGATGCTCAACGACGGCGGCCTCGACGGCCGGGACCGCCCCGTGCGCTACGCCGAGCTGGGGCGCCGCGCGCGGGCGGTCGCTGCCGCGCTGCAGGACGCCGGCCTGCCGCTGGGCGCGCGGGTGCTGCTGGCGCTGGAGGGCACGGACGACTACCTCGTCGCCTTCCTCGGCTGCCTGTACGCCGGCCTCATCGCGGTGCCGGTGTTCCCGCCCGAGCCCGCCCGGCCGCAGCACCTCCAGCGCTTCGGCGCCATTGCGCGCGACGCGGGCGCGGCCGCGGTCCTCGCCGCGCGAGCGGACATCGACGGCGGCGCCTTCGAGGGCATTGAGGGCATCGCGGCACCCGGCGCCGCGCGGCTGCTGGCCGTCGACGACATCCGCGCCGAACGCGCCGATGCGTGGCGTCCGCACCGTCCGCGACCCGCTGACATCGCCTTCCTGCAATACACGTCCGGATCGACGTCCACGCCCAAGGGCGTGATGGTCAGCCACGGCAACCTGATGGCCAACGAAATCGCGATCCAGGCGACGCTGGGCACCACCGCGCGGGACGTCTACGTGAGCTGGTTGCCGCCGTTCCACGACATGGGCCTGATCGGCGGCCTGCTGCAGCCGCTGCACGCTGGCGGGATGCTGGTGCTGATGACCACGGCCGCCTTCCTCGCGCGACCCACGCGCTGGCTGGACGCGATGCACCGCTATCGCGGCACGGTGGCCGCCGGTCCCGACTTCGCCTATCGTCTGTGCGCCGATCGCGTCGCGCGCGCCGACCGGAACGCGCCGCCGGCCTGGGACCTCAGCGCCTGGCGCATCGCGCTGTCGGGCGCCGAGCCGGTCCGCGCCGACACGGTCGCGGCTTTCCAAGCCGCCTTCGCGCCGTGCGGCTTCGCGGCGCGTGCCGTCACGCCAAGCTACGGCCTGGCCGAGGCGACGCTGCTGGTGACCGGGAGCCAGCGCACGCACGGCGCGGTGTCGCGGCTTTTCTCGAGCGAGGCCTTGAAGCGCGGGATGGCCGAGCCGCTGCCGGAGGATGGGGCGACCACGACGACGGCAGCGGCCGCGGCGACGCAGGCGAGAGGAGTGATCGCGTCAAGCGGCGTGATCGCGTCAAGCGACGCAACGAGAGAGAGCGGGGCGGTTGCCTGTGACGTCGGCGCCCAGCGCCTGGTCGGCTGCGGGGCCGTCGCGCCCGATCACGCCCTGCGGATCGTCGATCCGTCCAGCGCCGCGGCGCGTGGCGCGGGCGAGATCGGCGAGATCCAGGTGAAGGGTCCCAGCGTCGCGCTCGGCTACTGGGGCCGGCCGGAGGCCAGCGCCGAGACCTTCGCGGAGGAGGGGCCGGATCGCTGGCTGCGCACCGGTGACCTGGGCTTCGTGCTGGACGGCGAGCTCTACGTGACCGGCCGCATCAAGGACCTCATCATCGTCCGCGGCCACAACCTCTATCCGCAGGACATCGAGGCCGCGCTCGAGACCCGGCTGGATCTCGTGCGCAAGGGCCGCATCGCGGCGTTCGCGGTGCCCGGCCCGACGGGCGACGCGATCGGCGTCGCGGCCGAGGTGTCCCGCGCCACGCGCAAGGCGGTGACGCCGCAGGCGCTGGTCGCCGCGATCGCGGCGGTGGTCGGCGAGGTCTGCGGCGAGGCGCCGAGGGTGACCGTCCTGCTGAACCCCGGCGGACTGCCCAAGACCTCGAGCGGCAAGATCCAGCGCAGCGCGGCGCGTCGCGGCTGGCAGGACGACAGCCTCGATGCCTACGCGGTGCATGCGGACGGTCGCTTCACGGTCGATGCGGAGGACGCCGATCCTCGGAGGCTCGACGCTGCATCCGACGCAGCGCCCCATGCAGCGCCCGACGCAATGCTGGACGCGGGAAGCGATGCAAAGCGCGACACGGGACCTCACGCCGGAACCGATGCAGGGCTCGATGCGGCGCTGACCGATACCGAACAGGCGCTTGCCGCGATCTGGCACGAGGTGCTCGAGGATGCCGGCGGCCTTCGCCTGACTCCGCGAAGCCACTTCTTTGCCGTCGGCGGCAACTCGCTGACCGCGGCGCGGCTCGCGTCGCGCGTGACGGCGCGGTTCGGCGTGAAGCTGGCCTTGCGCGACCTGTTCCAGGGACCGACGCTCGCCGCACTGGCCGCGCGGGTCGAGGCGCTGCGGCAGGAGGCTGAGGCGCTGCGGCAGAGGGGCGAGGCGATGCCGACATCGGCACCGCTGCTCCCCATCGCGCGGGGCGCCACGATGCCGCTGTCGCCGGCGCAGCGCCGGCTGTGGCTGGTCGAGCGGCTGACGCCGCGCGCCGATCGCCAGGCCCATCCCGCCTACAACATGACGGCCGCGCTGCATCTGTCGGGTCCGCTGGACCTGCCGGCGCTGCGGGCGGCGATGACCGACCTCGTCGAGCGCCACGAGGTGCTCCGCACCGTTTATCCCGAGAACGACGACGGTGAGCCGCTGGCCGTGTCGCGGCCGCCGTTCGCGCTCGAGCTCCCGCTGACGGATGTGTCGGCGCTGCCCGAGGCTCGCCAGTCCGCGATGCTGGACGAGGCCTTCGCCGCGATAGCGGGCATCGCGTTCGAGCTCGCCGACGGCCCGTTGCTGCGCGCGACGCTGCTGCGGCTGGCGCCCGAGCGCCACGTCCTGCTGCTGGGCGTTCATCACATCGTCTTCGACGGCTGGTCGGTGGCCGTCTTTGTCCGCGACCTGGCCACCGCCTATGCCGCGCGCCATGCGGGTCGGCCACCGCACTGGTCGCGGCTGCCGGTCCAGTACGCCGACTACGCCGACTGGCAGACGCGCCAGCTCGCCACGGCGCTTCCCCCGCTCGCTGCGCACTGGCGCGAGACGCTGCGCGGCGCGCCGGTGCTGTCGACGCTGCCACCCGACCGCGAGCGACCGGCCGTGGCGTCGATGGCCGGTGAGGCGATCGAGCTGATGCTGCCGCGCGCGGAAGCCGACGCCATCGGGCAACTGGCGCGCGCGCAAGGCAGCACGCCCTTCGCGGTGATGCTGGCCGCCTTCCTCGCGGCACTGCACCGCCGCGCCGCCAGCGACGACCTGGTCATCGGCACCGATGTCGCGGGACGCGACCGGCCCGAGATCGAGGACCTGATCGGCTTCTTCGTCAATGTCGTGCCGCTGCGTTCACGACGCGAGGGCGGCGGCACTTTCGCCCAGTGGCTGGCGCGGGTGCGGGACCTGAGCCTGAGCGCCTTCGAGCATGCCGCGATGCCCTTCGACCAGATCGTCGACGCGGCCGGCGTGCCGCGCACGCGGCGACATGGACCGCTCGTGCAGACCCTGTTCGTCGTCCAGAACACGCCGGCCGGGCGCACGGACCTGCCGGGGCTGAGCCTGCGACTCGAGTCGCGCCCGCCGGCCACCTCGAAGTTCGACCTGGCCGTCTTCGTGACCGACACGCCGGATGGCCTGCGCGCCGAGTGGGTCTTCGCCGCGGCGCTGTACGAGCGCGCCAGCGTCGAGGCCTTCGCGCAAGGCTGGCGCGCGCTGCTGCGCGCCGCCGCGGCCGCGCCCGACGCGGCGCTCGACGCGCTGCTCGACGCCGTGCCGGGCGGCCTGTCGCCTGCTTCTCCTCCGCCTTTCAAGGAGCCGACCATGACTTCCCTCCCCATGTCCGCCGTCGACAAGCCCGGCAAGCTCGACAAGCTGAGCAAACTCGACAAGCTGTCCAAGCTCGGCAAGGGCGCGGCGACGGCGATCAGCACGGGCGCACCCGCCGTGGCCGCGCTACCGGGTGTCGCCACGCTGCCGGGTGTGCCCGCGCTGCCGGCCGTGCGCCTGTCCACGCTGGCCGAGGATCGCCGCTTCCCGCTGATCGTCGAGGCCACCAGTCCGGACATCGATGCCGTCGCCTGGGCGCGCCGGCATCGCGACACCGTCGAGTCGCTGCTGTTGTCGCATGGCGGCCTGCTGATGCGGGGCTTCGGGCTGCGGACGCCGCAGGAGTTCGAGGCCTTCGCCGAAACCATCGAGCCCGAGCTGTTCGGCGGCTATGGCGACCTGCCGAAGAAGGAGGGCGGTCGCAACACCTACCGGTCGACGCCGTACCCCGAGCGGCAGATGATCCTGTTCCACAACGAGAGCGCGCACCTGGAGCGCTGGCCGCGCAAGCAGTGGTTCTTCTGCGAGCTGCCGTCGCCGGTGGGCGGCGCGACGCCCATCGTCGACTGCCGCGAGATGCTGCGGCGCCTGCCCGCCGACCTGGTCGACGAATTCGAGCGCAAGGGGCTGCTGTACGTCCGCACCTTCACGCCGCGGCTGGACGTGTCGTGGCAAGACTTCTTCAAGACCACGGACCGTGCCGAGGTCGAGGCGCGGCTGGCGCGGGCCGGTACCGGCTTCCGCTGGCTCGACGCCGACACGCTGCAGACGCGCACCCGCTGCCCGGCGGTGGTCAAGCATCCGTTGACCGGGGAACGGGTGTTCTTCAACCAGGTGCAGCTGCATCACGTCAGCTGCCTGGAGGCGCAGGTGCGCGAGGACCTGCTCGGGCTGGTGGGGCTGGAGCGGATGCCGCGGCACGTGATGTTCGGCGACGGCTCGCTGATCCCAGACGCGACGATGGCCGTGGTCGGTGCGACCTACGAGGCCTGCGCGGTGCGGCTGGATTGGCGGCAAGGCGACGTCATCATGCTGGACAACATGCTGGCGGCGCATGCGCGCGATCCCTACGAGGGACCGCGCAAGATCGTCGTGGCGATGGGCGCGATGTTCGATCGCGCGGCGCTGGGCGGGGAGGGGTGAACCGATGAACGCGATCCACACCCCCGAGATCGCCGCCGCCGCGCTGGCGTCGAGCGGATTGAGCCCCGAGCAGCGGGCGGTTGCCTTGGCGGATCCGTCGACGGCGCTGACGGCGTGGGTCCGCATCGACGGCCCGCTGGACGTCGTCGCGCTGAGGTGGGCGGTCGAGCAGGCGGTGGCCGAGCACGACCTGCTGCGCACGGCCTTCGGCGCCGTGGACGGCTATCGCGGCCTGCGGCAATGGTCGCTGCCCGCGACACCGGTGCTGGATTGGCAGGGCGCTGATCTGCGCGACGCGGACATGGCCGACTCCACGGCCAACTCGACGGCCGACGGAGCGGACGAACGCGAGGGCGGGCTGCATGGACGCGGAGAGGGCGTCAGCGCGCTACACGCGTGGCTGGAGGCACTCGCGACGCCGCTGGCGATCGATGAGGGGCGCGTAGTCCGCGCGGGGCTGGCGCGACTCGGTGAAGCGCGCCATGTGCTGGCGGTCCACGCAAGCGCCTTGGTGGTCGACGCCGGGAGCCTGATCGCGCTGCTCGCACGGGTGGCCGAGATCGCAACCGCCGATGCGATCGGCACCGAGCACTTCCAATACGCGCAGTACGTCGACTGGCGCGCGGAGCTCGCGAGCGACGACGGGGCTCAGGCGGGCAATGCCTATTGGCAGCGTCACTTCGCTGGCACCGCGGATGACGCGGTCGCCGCGAGCACCACGGGCACCGTGGGTGTCGTGAGAGCGCTGAACGTCGCCGACTGGCAGGCCCCTCGGCTCGCCAAGCCGCTCGCACCACGAGCGGGGCGTGTCCAGGCTCGCGCGGCGTTGCCGGCTGACCTGGTTCGCCGTCTCACCGATGCCAATGCCAATGCCAATGCCAACGGCGACGGCGACGGCGACGGCGACGGCGACGGCGACGCCAGCGCGGCCGGACCCGAACGGCTGCTGCAGGCGGTGTGGCTGCTGCTCCTGGCGCGTCTGAACGGCTTCGAGCCATTCGTCGCTGGATGGCGGCACGACTGCCGCGCCGACTACGACCTGATGCGCGGCGGCATGGGCCTCTTCGAGAAGCTCCTGCCGATGGCGATGACGCCGCGCCCGGAGGCCCGCTTCTCCGACTGGCTCGCGCATTGCGCGGCGATCGCGACGAATCACGTGGACGCCCAGGAGTACTGGCCGGTCGATGCTCCACCGACCACGGCGCATCGGGAGGCCGTCTTCGGCTGGCGCGAGGCCGTGCCGCCCGCAGCCTGCTGGTCCGCTCCGGACGTCGAGTTGCCGGAGAGCGATGTCGCGCTCTCGCTCGATGTGCATTGGGGGCCGCGCCCGGAGCTGGTGCTGAACGCCGACGGGACGCGCCATTCACGCGCGGCCGTCGAGCGGCTGCTGTGGCAGTTCAATACGCTGCTCCGCGCGGCGCTCGACCACCCCCACGCGGCAATGCACATGCTGGATCCCGTCGGCGAGGCGGAGCGGGCGGCACTGCTGTCCTGGCGCGGCGAGCGACGCGACGTGGGCACGCTCACGATCTCGCAGCATGTTGCCGAGTGGGCCGCGCTGTCGCCACAGGCGCCTGCGGTGGAGGCGCAGGGTGAGACGCTCGACTACCGCTCGCTCAACCAACGGGCCAACCGGCTCGCCCGCGCGATGAGCTCGCTGGGCGTGACGCCGGGCGCGCTCGTGGCGCTGAACCTGCCACGCAGCGCCGACCTGATCGTCGCGATCCTGGCGACGTGGCGCGCCGGCGCGGCGTATCTGCCGCTGGAACCCCATTGGCCGGAAGCCCGCCGGCAGGCGCTCCTCGCCGACGCGCGGCCCGCGCTGGTGCTGCACGCCGCATCGCTCGGCGGCATGAATGCGGTCGACGTGGCGCTCCACTGCCGCGCGGCGGTCCTCGCCGGCGAAAGCCTGAGCCCCGCAGCTGAGCCGGTCGTCGACCTGCGCACCCTCGACGCCGACATGCCGCCAAGCGTCGCGGGGCTGGGCGATCTGGCCTATGTGCTCTACACCTCGGGCTCGACCGGCCAGCCCAAAGGCGTCGCCATCGAGCATGGCCAGTTGCTCCACTACGTCGTCGGCAGCTCGGCGGCGATGGACCTGGCGGCCCGCCGCCGCTGGGCGCTGGCCAGTTCGGTGGTGGCCGACCTGGGCAACACGGCGCTGTTCGGCGCGCTGTTCAACGGCGCCTGCCTGGTCATCGCCGAAGACGCCGACACGCGAGACGCGGACGCCTTCGCCCGCTTCGTCGACGGTCGCGGCATCGACGCCATCAAGATCGTGCCGTCCCACCTGGAGGCCCTGCTGGACGCCCGGTCGCCGCGGTTGCCGCGCACCGTGGTGCTCGGCGGCGAAGCCGCGCCCCGCGCGCTGATCGAGCGCATCTGGCGCCTGGCGCCGGACACCGTGATCCACAACCACTACGGCCCGACCGAGACCACGGTGGGCGTGCTGGTCCACCGCGTGCGTCCGTCCGATGCGCACGGCGCCGACGCGCTGCCGCTGACGCAGGTGCTGCCCAACACCCGGGTCCATGTGCTCGACGAGGCGATGCGGCTGGTGCCGGCCGGCGCCCAGGGGCAGGTCCATGTCGGCGGTCCGCAGCTGTGCCGCGGCTACCTGGGCCGCGAGGTGCCGGGCGTCTTCGTCGACGACCCGTTCCATCCCGGCGAGCGCCTCTACCGCACCGGCGATGTCGCGCAGGTGCTCGCCGAGGGCGGCCTGCGCCTGATCGGACGCGCGGATCATCAGCTGAAGCTGCGAGGTTTCCGCGTGGACCCGGCGGAGGTCGAAGGCGCGCTGCTGACGCTGCCCGGCGTGCGCCAGGCCGTCGTGCTCGGGATGCCAGGCGCCGGCGGCATCGAGTTGGCCGCCTGCGTCGCCATGGCTGAGGACGGTGCCGGCGTCGACGTCGGCATCGGCGGCCTGCGCGAGGCGCTGAAGTCGCTGCTGCCCTCGCACATGGTCCCCACGCGGGTGATGCGCGTCGACGACTTCCCGCGCCTGCCCAACGGCAAGCTCGATCGCGCCGCCATCGCGACGCTGGTGGCGTCCGCCCTGTCTTCGTCCTCGACCACGAACCCGACATCGACGTCATCCGTCGTCGTGCCTGGCGCGCTCGGCGCGCTCGACGCGCTCAGCGGGACGAGCGGCCCGACGGCCTCGGTCCAGGCCGCGTCCGCCGGCGCGCCGCGCGACGCGCTCGAGAGCGTCCTGTCGCAAGGCATGGGCCTGCTGCTGGGCCGCGGCCCGATCGGCATCGATGAGGATTTCTTCGAGCTCGGGGGTCATTCGCTGCTGGTGATCCGCCTGGTCGCGCGCCTGCGCAAGCTGCTGGGCATTGAGATCGAGCCCGGCCTGGTCTTCGACCACCCGATCGTGGCCGAGCTGGCCGCCGCGCTGCGCGCCGGCCCCTGGGACACCTCGGGCTTCGAGCGCCTGGCCGCCACCGACTGGCAGACGTCCGAGACCGCAGGGCCCCAGACAGCGACATCCCAGACAGCGACATCCGAGACCGCGGCCTCCGAGACCGCGACGCCGTCCCCCTGATCCCTCTGTTGCACCCATGAACGACATGACCCTCCCGCCCGTGCCCGCCGCTGACGACCTGGGCGTCGCCGCGACGCCACCCACCGCCCGCGTCGCCGACGGCGAGGCGGTCCGTCTGTCGTTCACGCAGGAGCCGCTGTGGGTGCTGCAGCGCCTGGGCGAGCGCATGACCGCCTACAACCTGCCACGCGTCATGCGCCTGCGCGGCCCGCTGCGGGCCGAGGCCCTGCAGCGCGCCTTCGAGGCGGTGATCGCGCGCCACGCCATCCTGCGCACCCGCTTCCTCGAACGCGACGGCCTGCCGATGGCCGTGGCCGAGCCGCAGGTCGCGTTCACGCTCGGGCAGACGGATGTCTCGGCGCTCGCGCCGCAGGCGCGCGAGGAGGCGATCGCGCGCGAGGTGCAGGCCACGCTCCACCACGTTTTCGATCTGGCGGTCGCGCCGGCGATGGTGGCGCGGCTGCTGAAGCGGGGCGAGGACGACCACGTCCTGGTGCTGTGCCTGCATCACATCGTGTCGGACGCATGGTCCAACCCGGTCTTCGCCGCCGACCTGTCGACGGCCTACGGCCTGGCGCTGCGGCAGGCCGGCCCGGTCCAGCTGCCACCGCTGCGCCTGCAGTACGCGGACCACGCGGTCCGCCAGCGCGAGACGCTGGCGCGCGGCGGGTTCGATCGCGCGCTCGCCCACTGGAACGCGCAGCTCGGCCCCGAGGTCCCGGTGCTGGCCTTGCCGACCGATGCGCCGCGTCCCGCGATGCCGTCGTTCCGCGGCACGTCGATCGACTTCGCGCTCGAGCCCGCGCTGGAGGCGGCGCTGCGCCAGTTCTGCCGCGCCGAGCGCTGCACGCCCTTCGTCGTGCTGTTCGCCGCCTGGCAGCTGCTGCTGGCGCGTTTCGCGCGGCAGTCGGAATTCGCCGTCGGCGTGCCGCATGCGGGGCGCCAGGACGAGGAGTTCTTCGGCCTGATCGGCTTCTTCGTCAACACCCATGTCTATCGCGCCAGGCTCAAGCCCGAGCAGACCTTGCGGGCGCTGTGCCGCCAGATCCGGAGCGACGCGCTGGGCGCGATGTCGCATCCCGACCTGCCGCTGGACCTGCTGCTGGCCCAGCGCAACGAGCGCCGGGATCCGACGCGCTCGCCGCTGTTCCAGGTGCTCTTCGGCGTGCAGATGGGGGACCTGCCGGCGCTGGACTTCGACGAGGTCACGGTCGAGTTCGTCGAGCAAGGGGACGTCAATGCGAAGTTCGACCTGTCGATGAATTTCCAGGTGGGCTCGGCGCGCATCGGCGGCCGGCTCGCCTACAACACCGACCTGTTCGAGGCCTCGACGGCACGGCGGCTGGTCCGCGCCTGCGTGGCGATGCTGGAGACCATCGTGCGCGCGCCTGACCAGATCGTCGGGGCCGTCGGCCTGGCGGATGAGGACGATCTGCGGCGCCTCGCGGCTTGGGGCCTCGGTAAGCCTGCGCCAGTCCCCGTGGGCGCAACGGCGCTGACCGGCTCGTCTTTCGTGCCAGTGCATGAGCATGTTGCCCTGCACGCGCGACGCCATCCGCAGGCCACGGCGCTCGTCCAGGAGGACGACGCGCTGACCTGGTCAGCGCTGGATCGTCGTGTCGACGCGCTGGCGCGAAGGCTGCGTGATCGGAGCATCGGCGCCGACGCGCGCGTGGGCCTGGCCTTCGACCGCTCGATCCCGATGGTCGTCGCGATGCTCGGCGTGCTGCGCGCCGGCGCGGCGTTCGTGCCGCTGGATCCAGCGCTGCCGGCGGAGCGCCTGGATTTCCAACTGCGGGACAGCGGCGCGGCGCTGGTGATCGGCGACGGCGATCCGGTCTGGGCCCTCGGCGTGCCGACGATGCGGCTTCCGACCGACGACGACAACGACGCCGCCCTGGCCCGCTCATCGAGCGGAGCGACTGCCACGGCTACAGCCGCGGCCGTCCATCCGGACCAGGCGGCCTACTTGATCTACACCTCAGGATCGACCGGCCGCCCGAAGGGCGTCGTCGTCAGCCATGGCGCCTTGGGCAACTACCTCGACGGCGTGCTGCATCGGCTGCACATCGACGACCGCCTCTCAAGCATGGCCATGGTCTCGACGGTGGCCGCCGATCTCGGCCACACGGTGCTGTTCGGCGCCCTGCGCGCGGGGCTGACGCTGCACCTGATCTCCGCCGCGCGGGCGTCCGACCCGGATGCCTTCGCCGAGGTGATGCGGCGGGAATCGATCGACGTGCTCAAGATCACGCCCAGTCATCTGCAGGCCTTGCTCGGCGCCCGCGAGGCGGCGGAGGCCTTGCCGCGGCACCGGCTGGTCCTGGGTGGCGAGGCCACGACCTGGGCGCTGCTGTCGCGCATCCAGGCGCTGCGGCCGGCGCTGCGCGTCTTCAACCATTACGGCCCGACGGAGACCACCGTCGGCACGCTCACCCAGGACGCGGCGACCGCCGACCGTTCGGCGGCGACGCTGCCGGTCGGCCGGCCGCTGCCCGGCACGGCGATGCGCGTGCTCGATGCCGACCTGCTGCCGGTGCCGCCGGGGCTGCCTGGCGAGTTGTATGTCGCCGGCCTGGGCTTGGCGCGTGGCTACCAGTCCCGGCCCGGACAGACCGCCGAGCGCTTCGTCGCCGATCCGTTCGACGAGCGGGGCGGTCGCCTGTACCGCACCGGCGACCTGGTGCGCTGGACCGCCGATGGCCAGCTGGAGTACCTCGGCCGGGTCGACCACCAGGTCAAGGTGCGCGGCTTCCGCGTGGAGCTCGGCGAGGTCGAGGCGCAGCTGCGCGCCGACGAGGCGATCGCCGATGCCGTCGTCGACGCCCAGGACGGAATCGGCGGTCTGCGGCTGGTGGCCTACGTCACCGGCCGCGACGGGATCCCGCCGGACCTGGCGGCGCTGCGCGAGCGCCTGTCGCGTGGGCTCACCGATGCGATGCTGCCGTCCGCCTTCGTCGTGATGGACGCGCTGCCGCTGACCCCCAACGGCAAGATCGACCGCCGCGCGCTGCCGGCGCCGGACCGGACCTCGTCCGAGGCGCACGAGCCGCCGCAAGGTCCGGTCGAGACCTCGATCGCTACGGCCTGGGCCGAGGTGCTGGAGGTGCCGCGCGTGGGCCGCGGCGACCACTTCTTCGAACTGGGCGGGCATTCGCTGCTGGCGCTGCGCCTGGTCGAGCGGCTGCGCCGCGACGGCCACCGCGCGCAGGTGCGCCAGCTCTTCGCCCATCCGCGGCTGCAGGACTTCGCGCGGGCCCTCGCGATCGAGCCGGTCGAGTCGGAGTTGATCGTTCCGCCCAACCGCATTCCCGCCGGTTGCGAGGCCCTCACGCCGGAGATGCTGCCGCTGGTGTCGCTGACGCCGGACGAGATCCGCCGCGTCGAGGCGGCGGTGCCCGGCGGCGCCGCCAACATCCAGGACGTCTACCCGCTGGCGCCGCTGCAGGAAGGCATCCTGTTCCACCACCTGATGCAGGCCGACGGCGATGCCTACGTCACCTCGCGCGGCCTGGCCTTCGACAGCCGCGAGCGGCTGGAGCGCTTCGTCGCCCACCTCGACGCGGTGATCGCGCGGCACGACATCCTGCGGACCTCGGTCGTGTGGGAGGGCCTGCGGGAGCCGGTGCAGGTGGTGCATCGCTCGGCGCCGCTGCGGCTGCATTGGCTGGACGGGGAGGGCGCCGTCGCCACTGCCGACGCCGAACACCGGCTGAAGGCGCATGTTCACCGGAGCCGGCTGCGCATCGATGTCCGTGAGGCGCCAATGATTCGAGCGACGGCCGTCGAGGTGGCCGCTGAGGTGGCGCCGACCGCAGAGGTGGCGGTGGCCGCGGAAGTGGCGGGGGAGTTGGCGGTGGAAGAGGCCAATGGCGCACCGCCCGCTGGCGCAGTGCAGGGCGGCGCCAGCGCATCGGCTCGGACCGGCGCGCCCGGCCGCTGGCTGCTGCAGCTGTCGCGCCATCACCTGGTGTCCGACCACACCACGCTGGAGCGCATCGTCGAGGAGATCGGTCTGATGCAACGCGGCGCGGCCGCTGAGCTGCCGACGCCGGTGCCGTTCCGCGAGCAGGTCGCCCGCGCGCGCCTGGGGATGGGGCGCGAGGCTCACGAGGCCTTCTTCACCGCGCTGCTGCGCGACGTGGAGGAGCCGACGGCGCCCTATGGGCTGATCGACGTGCGCGGCGATGGCACCAGCGTGCACGAGGCGCGGCGGACGCTCGACACCGCGCTGGCGGACCGGATCCGCCAGGAAGCGCGACGGCATGGCGTGGGCGCATCGGCGGTGTTCCACCTGGCCTGGTCGCTGGTGCTGGCGCGCGCGACCGGGCGCGATGACGTGGTCTTCGGCACGGTGCTGCTCGGCCGCATGCTGGCGGGGCGCGACGCCGGGCGCGCGCTGGGCCTGTTCATCAACACGCTGCCGCTGCGGCTGCGGGTCGGGCCGCTGGGCGTCGCGGCGAGCCTGCGCCTGGCGCAGGCCGGACTGGCCGATCTGATGCGGCACGAGCACGCGCCGCTGTCGCTGGCGCAGCGCTGCAGCGGGTTGCCGGGCGGCACGCCGTTGTTCTCCGCGCTGCTGAACTACCGCCACAGCCGCCGCCAGCCGGTGAGCGCCGTGCTCGACGGGGACGGCATGCGGCTGCTCGACGGCGAGGAGCGCACCAACTATCCCTTCGCGCTGTCGGTGGACGATTTCGGCGATGGCTTCGGGCTGGTGGCGCAGGTCGATCGGACGCTCGATGCCGAGGCCATCGGGGCGCAGGTGCTGGCCGCGGTCGAGGCGGTCACGCGCGCGCTGGCCGAGAACCCCGATCAGCCCTTGTGCGAGCTCGGTAGCCTGGATCCGGCGGCGCTGTCGCAATGGCACGCATGGAGCGGCGGCGATGCGATTCAGGCGGCGGTCGCCGCGACCGTCCCTGAGCTCATCGAGCGGCAGGCCCACGCGCGGCCCGAGGCAGTCGCGGTCATCGCCAGCGACGGCCGGCTCACCCGCGCGCAACTGGAGGCTCGCGCGAACCGCCTGGCACATCGGCTGATCGCACGTGGCGTGACGCCGGAGTCACGCGTCGGCCTGGCGCTGCCGCGTTCGCTCGACATGATCGTCGGCCTGTTGGCCATCCTGAAGGCCGGCGGCGCCTACGTGCCGCTGGATCCGTCGTATCCGTCGGCGCGCTTGCGCCACATGATCGAGGACAGCCGCATCGAGCTGCTGCTCACACAGGCCGACGTCCTCGATTGCATGCCGGTGTCCGAGGGCGTGCCGACGCTGTGCATCGATCAACCGGACCGCCCCGACGCTTCGGCGTGCGACGAGCTGCCGCTTCCGGCGCTCGCGGCCGACCAGCTCGCCTACGTCATCTACACCTCCGGTTCGACCGGCCGGCCCAAGGGCGTGGCCGTCGCGCACGGGCCGCTGGCCATGCACCTGCAGGCGATCGGCAAGCGGCTCAAGCTCACCCCCGAGGATCGCCTGCTGCAGTTCGCGTCGATCAGCTTCGACGCGGCCGGTTCGCAATGGATGGCGCCGCTGATCCACGGTGCGGGCGTCGTGCTGCTGCCGCGGGACGGCTGGTCGACCGAGGAGGTCGCCCGCACCGTCCGTCGCGAGGGCGTGACGGCGCTGCACCTGCCGCCGGCCTATCTGCGGCAGCTCGCGGCTGAGCACGCGGGCGGGCGGCTTCCGGTTCGGTTGTGCATCGCCGGTGGCGAGGCCTGGTCCGCCGCCGACTTCCACGCGGCGCGCGACGCCTTCCTCCCGCGGCGCCTGGTGAATTCCTATGGCCCGACCGAGGCGGTGATCACGCCATGCGCCTGGGACGTTCCGGCCGAGGAGATCGAGCGCCTCGGCGACCGGCCGACCGTGCCGATCGGCCGCCCCGTCGGCGACCGGACCGCCCGCGTGCTCGACCGCCATCTGTCGCCATGCCCCGCCGGCGTGCCGGGCGAGCTCTATCTGGGCGGGACCGGCCTGGCGCGCGGCTACCTCGACCGCGCCGGCCTGACGGCCGAGCGCTTCGTCGCCGATCCGTTCGGCGCGCCGGGCTCGCGGCTGTATCGCACCGGCGACCTGGTGCGCTGGAGCGCCGATGGCGAGCTGGAGTACCTCGGTCGCATCGATCATCAGGTCAAGGTGCGCGGGTTCCGCATCGAGCTGGGCGAGGTCGAGGCCTCGCTCAAGGTCCTGCCGGAACTGCGCGACGCTGTGGTCGTCGCCGCACCGGGCGCGAGCGGCACGCGGCTCGTGGCCTATGTCGTCGCGAGAGAGGGCCGTGTGGCCGACCCGGCTGCGGTGATCGCTGAGGTCGCGCGGACGCTGCCCGACTACATGGTGCCGGCCGCGGTCGTCGTGCTGGAGGCCCTGCCGCTCAACCCGAACGGCAAGGTCGATCGGCGCGCGTTGCCTTCGCCGGAGCCGCAGGTCGCCGACGTGTTCGAGGCCCCTCGCGGAGAGATTGAAGCGGCCGTGGCGACGCTGTTCGCCGAGGTGCTGGGCTTGGCGCGGATCGGTCGCGACGACAACTTCTTCGCCGCAGGCGGCGATTCGATCCTGAGCCTGAAGGTCGTCGCGTTGGGGCATCAGCGCGGCTGGCGCCTCCTGCCGCGGCATGTCTTCGAGCATCCGACGGTCGCGGCGCTCGCGCGCGTGGTAGCGGAGATCCACGCGGACAAAGCAGGGGCTGCGATCGCGCCGTCCGTTGCGCCGTCCATCACCTCGAGCGTGCGGTCCGCCGTCGTGCCGCTGGGCGACAAGGCCCGTGCGGCAGGCATGCCGCTGTCATTCGCGCAGCAGCGTCAATGGTTCCTGTGGCAGCTGGACCCGACCAGCACCGCGTATCACATCGCTGGCGCGCTGAACCTGCACGGTGCGCTGGATGTCGACGCGCTACGCAACAGCTTCGATTTGCTGGTGCGGCGGCACGAATCGCTGCGCACCGTCTTCCGGCTGGGCGAGGGCGGCGCGGTGGAGCAGCGGGTGCAAGCACCCGGCACGGCCGGAGTGGCATTCACCCTGCTCGCCGACGAAGCGCAGGCGCGACGGCTCGTCCAGACGCCGTTCGACCTGACCACCGGTCCGCTGATCCGTGTCGGCCTGCTGCGGCAGGGCATCGATCGGCACCAACTGGTCGTCGTGATGCATCACATCGTGTCCGACGGCTGGTCGATGCGCGTTGTCGTGGACGAGGTCTTCGCGGACTACGCCGCCGCCGTGCGGGACGAGGCGACGACGCTGGCGCCCTGGCCCATCCAGTACGCGGACTTCGCGGTGTGGCAGCGCCAGTGGGGCGCAGGGGCCGAGTGGCAGCGCCAGCTGGATTACTGGCGTGAGCGGCTCGGCGCGGAGCAGCCGGTGCTGCAGCTGCCGGCCGATCATCCGCGTCGGCCCGATGGCCGCTACCGGGCCGCGCGTCACGCCTGGACGCTGCCGCCGGCGCTGTCGGCGCGCCTGCGGCAACGCGCCCGCGACGAGGGCGCGACCCTGTTCATGGTGCTGCTGGCCGGCTTCCAGGCGCTGCTGAGCCGCTGGACCGCGCAGACGGAGATCCGCGTGGGCGTGCCCATCGCCAACCGCGACCGGCCGGAGATCGCGCCGGTGGTCGGCTTCTTCGTCAACACGCAGGTGCTGGACAACCGCATCGGCGCGCGGATGCCGTTGGCGCGAGTGCTGGCGCAAGCCCGCGAGGCCGCGATCGGCGCGCAGGCCCATCCGGACCTGCCGTTCGAGCAACTGGTCGAAGCGCTCCAACCGGAACGCACCTTGGGCGTGCATCCGCTGTTCCAGGTGATGTTCAACCACCAGCGCGGGGAGGACCTGACGGCGCGCCGACTGCCGGAGCTTGAGATCGAGCCGGGCGCCCTGGCCGAGCGCGAGGCCCAGTTCGAGCTGACGCTGCACACGACCGAACTGCCGACCGGCGACATCGAGGCGAGCTTCAGCTACGCGGCTGAGCTGTTCGAGTTCGACACGATCGAGCGCATGGCGGGACATCTCGTGGCGATGCTGGAAGCGATCAGCGCGACGCCGGAGCGAGCCGTCGGGGATGTGGTGCTGATGTCGTCGGAGGAGTTCGAGCGGCTGGAGCGGCTGAGTGTCAACGGCGATGAGGTGGCGGAGGCCGTGCCGATGCACCGCCTCATCGAGCGCCAAGCAGCGATCGATCCGCACGCACCTGCGCTGGTTTTTGGGCAGAGCGCGCTGAATCGCGGTCAGCTCAATGAGCGCGCGAACCGACTCGCGCATCGCCTCATCGCGCTGGGCGTGCGACCGGACTCGCGCGTAGGGCTGGCCATCGAGCGCTCGTTGGAGATGATGGTCGGCGTGCTGGCCATCCTCAAGGCCGGCGGCGCCTACGTGCCGCTCGACCCGGAGCTTCCCGCCGATCGGCTCGCCTACATGCTCGAAGACAGCGGCGTGGCGCTGGTGCTGACGCAGCCGCATCTGCGCGCGAAGCTGCCGGCGGGGCAGGGCGTCGATTTGGTCGACATCGAGGCCGCGGAGAGCGCCGATGAACGTCCGGGCGCATCGCTGGCGAATCCCAACGTCGAGATCCACGGCGAGAACCTCGCCTACGTGATCTACACCTCCGGCTCGACGGGGCGGCCGAAGGGCGCGGCCAACCGCCATGTCGCGTTGCATAACCGTTTGGCCTGGATGCAGAAAGCCTACGGGCTGAGCGCGGCTGACACGGTGCTGCAGAAGACGCCGCTGAGCTTCGACGTCTCGGTGTGGGAGTTGTTCTGGGCGTTGGCGGAAGGCGCACGACTCGCTATCGCCGCGCCGGGCGATCACCGCGATCCGCAGCGGCTGGTCGAGCTCATCAACGAGCACCAGGTCACCACGATCCACTTCGTGCCCTCGATGCTGCAGGCCTTCCTGGCCCATGACGGCGTCGAGGCCTGCACCTCGCTACGGCGCATCGTGTGCAGCGGCGAAGCGCTGCCAGCCGAGGCGCAAGCCGCCGTGTTCCGCCGGCTTCCTAAGGCGGGCCTCTACAACCTGTACGGCCCCACCGAAGCGGCCATCGACGTCACGCACTGGACTTGCCGGGACGATGGTCGCAGCCAAGTGCCGATCGGCGCGCCGATCACCGGCATCTCAACATGGGTGCTCGATGGCGACCTCAACGCGGTGCCGCCGGGTGTTCCGGGCGAGCTGTACCTGGGAGGCATCGGCCTGGCGCGCGGTTATCACGATCGCGCCGGACTCACCTCCGAGCGCTTCGTCGCCAATCCGATGGCCATCGACGGCAGCCGGCTCTATCGCACCGGGGACTTGGTGCGATGGAACGCCGAAGGGCAGCTCGACTACCTCGGCCGCATCGATCACCAAGTCAAGATCCGCGGCTTCCGGATCGAGCTGGGCGAGATCGAAGCGCAGCTGCTCGCGCAGCCCGGCGTGCGCGAGGCCGTGGTCGTGGCGCTGCAGGCGCCCACCGGCGCGAGGTTGGTGGCATACGTCTCTGCGCATGCGGCGGCGCTGGCGCAGCCCGGAGCGACGGCGCAGCGCGACGGTGCAATCGACACCGACATCCTGCGCGAGGCGCTCAGCCGGGCCTTGCCGGAGTACATGGTCCCCAGCGCCATCGTCGTGCTGGACACGCTGCCGCTGAACCCCAGCGGCAAGGTCGATCGCAAGGCGCTGCCGGCACCGGATCTCCACTCCGCATCAGCAGCCGCCTACGAGGCACCACAGGGTGAGGTCGAGACCGCCATCGCCGCGGTCTGGGCCGACGTGCTGGGCTTGCCGACCGACCAGGTCGGCCGCCGCGACAACTTCTTCTCGCTGGGCGGCCACTCGCTGCTGGCGCTGAAGGTGCTCGATCAACTGCGCGGCCGAGGCCTCCGCGCTCAGGTGCGGCAGTTGTTCCTCCATCCGGAGCTGGCGGCTTTTGCGCAGTCGATCGACCCACAGGCGGGCAGGGCCTCGGATTCGGCCATCGCCGCCGAAGCGGCCCGCTCAGCCGACGCGGCGCCGCTCGACATCGTCGTGCCTCCCAACTGCATCCCCGACGACTGCACCGAGATCCAGCCGGAGATGCTCACCCTGGTCGACCTCGACGCGGCCGCGATCCGCCGCATCGAAGCGGCGATCCCCGGCGGCGCGGCCAACATCCAGGACATCTACCCGCTGGCGCCGCTGCAGGAAGGCATCCTCTTCCACCACCTGCTGCAGCGCGACACCGACGCCTACGTGACCGCGCACCTGATGCGCTTCGACAGCGAAGCGCGGCTGCGCCGGTTCATCGACAGCTTCGATCGCGTCATCGCGCGCCACGACATCCTGCGCACCGCGATCCTGTGGGAGGGGTTGGACGAACCGCTGCAGGTCGTGTGCCGCGAGGCCCGCCTGGACATCGTCTGGCTCTCGCCGACGGACGGCCCGGTGGCCGAGCGCCTCGAGGCGCTGGGCCGACCCGGCTCCGGCCGCATCGACGTGCGGCGCGCGCCGCTGCTGCGCGCCGTGGCCGGCTTCGACGCCGGCAGCGGTCGCTGGCTGCTGCAACTGTCCAGTCACCACCTGGTGACGGACCACAGCACGCTGGCCGGCGTCGTCGAGGAGATTGCGCTGATCCAGCAGGATCGCGAGGCCGAGCTGCCTGCACCGGTGCCGTTCCGGCGCTTCGTCGCGCACGCCCGCCTCAGCGTCAGCCGCGCCGAGCACGAGGCCTTCTTCGGCGCGATGCTGCGCGACGTGACCGAGCCCACCGTGCCCTTCGGCGTGGCCGATGTGCGAGGCGACGGGTCGCGGCTGCGACAGTCGCGACTGGCACTGCCCGCCCCGCTGGCCAGCCAGGCGCGTCGCATGGCGCGTCAACAAGGCGTGGGCGTCGCGGCGCTGTTCCATCTCGCCTGGGCCCTGGTGCTGGGCCGCGCGAGCGGCCGGACCGACGTGGTCTTCGGCACCGTGCTGCTCGGCCGCCTGCAGGTCGACGACGGCGCGGCGCGCGCACTGGGCCTGTCCATCAATACGCTGCCGCTGCGCCTGCGGGTCGGCGACCAATCCGTCGCCGAGGGGCTGCGCGACGCCCACGCGGAGCTGTCCGCGCTGCTGCGTCATGAGCACGCCAGCCTGTCGCTGGCGCAGCGCTGCAGCGGACTGCCGGGTGGCACGCCGCTGTTCTCGGCGCTGCTGAACTACCGGCACGCCCACCGACGCCGTGATGCGTCCTCCGCCGCCTGGGACGGCATGGAGATCGATGCCGCCCAGGAACGATCGAACTATCCCTTCGGCCTGTCGGTGGACGATGACGGCGAAGGCTTCGGCCTCGTCGCGCAGGTGCATGAGTCGCTGGATCCCGAGCAGGTCTGCGCGCTGATGCACGCGGCGGTGAGCAGCCTGGTCGATGCATTGACGCATCGACCCGCGCAAGCCCTGTGCGCGCTGGACGTCCTGGATGACGCCGCCCGCGCGCGCCTGTCCCGCTGGGGCGTCCCGGTGCCGCGCTTCGACGGCACGCCGCCGGTGCCCCGCCTTGTCGAGCGCCAGGCCGTCGAGCGCCCTGACGCGGTGGCGCTCCTCTTCGGCGACGAGCAGCTCAGCTATGCGCAGTTCAACACCCGCGCCAACCGCCTGGCGCATCGCCTGATCGCGCTCGGCATCCGCCCCGAGGACCGCGTCGGCCTGGCCGTGCAGCGGTCGATGGACATGGTGGTTGCGCTGCTCGCCATCCTCAAGGCCGGCGCGGCCTACGTGCCGCTGGACCCGTCCTATCCGGCCGAGCGGCTGGCCTACATGGTCGAGGACAGCGGCATCCGGCTGCTGCTGACGCAGCAGGCGCTCGCGGCGCGGCTGCCGTCGACCGACGGCCTCGCGGTGCTGGCGCTGGACGGCGAGGACGCCTTCACCGGCGCCGAGTCGGATCCCGCCGTCGAGATCCACCCGGAGCACCTGGCCTACGTCATCTACACCTCCGGTTCGACCGGCCGCCCCAAGGGCGTGGCAGTCACGCACGGCCCGCTGGCGATGCACGTGCAGTCGATCGGCGAGGTCTACGGCATGACGCCGGCCGACCGTGAACTGCAGTTCGCGTCCATCGCCTTCGACGGCGCGCACGAGCGCACCTGGGTGCCGCTGGCCTTCGGTGCCGCGCTGATGCCGCGTGACCAGGAGCTGTGGCCGGTGGAACGCACCGCCGCCGAGATCGAGCGCCACGGCATCACCATCGCCTGCTTCACGCCGGGCTACCTGACGCAGATGGCCGAGCTGCTCGGCGAGGCCGGCAGCCGGCTGCCGATCCGGTCCTACACGGTCGGCGGCGAGGCGATGTCGCGCGCCAACCTCGACCTCGTGCAATCGGTGCTGAAGCCGCCGCGCATCATCAACGGCTACGGTCCGACCGAGACCGTCATCACCCCGACCGTCGGCATCGCGCTGGTGGGCGAGCGATTCGCCGCGCCTTACATGCCCATCGGCAGGCCGGTCGGGGACCGGCAGGCGCGCGTGCTCGACGCTGACCTCAATCTCTGCCCGCCCGGCGTGCCCGGCGAGCTCTACCTGAGCGGCGGTCTCGCGCGGGGTTACCTCGGCCGGCCCGGCGCGAGCGCCGAACGCTGCGTCGCCGATCCCTTCAACGCCACCGGCGGGCGGATGTACCGCACAGGCGACCTCGTCCGCTGGAACGAAGAAGGGCAGCTCGAATACCTCGGTCGCATCGACCACCAGGTGAAGGTGCGCGGCTTCCGCATCGAGCTGGGCGAGGTGGAGTCGCAGCTTCGGCTGCAGGTGGGCGTGCGCGAGGCCGTTGCCGTCGCGGCCGAAGGGGCGGGCGGCGCGCGGCTGGTGGCCTACGTCTCGCCGCTTCCTGGCCACGCGCTGGACCCACGCGCGCTTCGCGAGGGCTTGGCCCGCGTGCTGCCGGACCACATGGTGCCGGGGCTCTTCATCGTGCTGGACGCGCTGCCGCTGAATCCCAACGGCAAGGTCGACCGCAAGGCGCTGCCGGCGCCGCAGGCCGATGCCGGACGCCCCCATGAGCCGCCGCGCGGCGAAACGGAGACGGCGCTCGCCGCGCTGTGGGCCGAGACGCTGGCCGTGGAGCGCGTCGGGCGCGACGACAACTTCTTCGAATTGGGCGGCCATTCGCTCGCCTTGATGAAGCTGCAGATGAAGGTCCAGCGCCGCTTTGGCGTGCAACTGCCGCTGCGCGCGTACTTCGAGAGCCCGACGCTCGCCGATGCCGCCGCGCGCGTGCAGCGCGAGAGCGAGGCGCTGGCCGCCGCGCAGGGCGCGGACCTCGATCGCATGGCCGCGCTGCTGGATACCTGGGAGAACTGAATGAGCACCCTCGACAAGAACGACACGATCGCGACGACCGACGCGGCCCCGGCCCAGGCTCCGAGCGCACCGTCCGCCGATCCCCGGCGCGCGCTGGCCGAGCGCTTCGCGCGCCTGCCGGCGGAAAAGCAGCGGGGCTTCCTGCAGGCGCTCAAGGCGCAGGGGATCGACTTCGCGATGCTGCCCATCGTGCCGGCGCCGCTCGAGACGCGCCCGCTGTCGTTCGCGCAACTGCGGCAGTGGTTCCTGTGGACGCTGGATCGGACGAGCACCGCGTATCACTTGTCCGGCGCGCTGACGCTCGAGGGCGAGGTGGATGCCGCCGCGATGCGCGACATCTTCGCGGCGCTGGTGGCGCGCCATGAATCGCTGCGGACGACCTTCCATGCGGATGCCCAGGGACAGGTCGTCCAGAGGGTCCACGCCGCCGGCGACATCGGCTTCGGGTTGGAGATGATCGACCTGCGGGAGGGCGAGGGCGGTGAGGGCGCCAAGGGCAGCGAGGGCCGCGAGGGCAATGATGCGATCAAGTCCCGCACCCGCGCGGAGGTCCGCCGTCTGGTCGACACGCCGTTCGAGCTCGAGCGGGGCCCGCTGCTGCGGGTGGCCTTGCTGCGCCAAGGCGCGCGGCGGCAGGTGCTCGTCGTCGTGATGCATCACATCGTGTCGGACGCCTGGTCGATGAAGGTCATCGTCGACGAGTTCATCGCGCAATACGGCGCCCGGGTCCGCGCCGAGACGCCGTCGATGACCGCGCTGCCCATCCAATACGCCGACTACGCCGCGTGGCAGCGGCACTGGCTGGAGGCCGGTGAGCGGGAACGGCAGCTGGCGTACTGGGTGGCGCAGCTCGGGGGCGAGCAACCGGTGCTGCAGCTGCCGACGGATCGCCCGCGGCGGGCCGATGGGCGTTATCGGGCGGCGCAGCATGGCGTGGAGCTGCCGGCGGCGCTGGTGCGCGGCCTGCGGGCACGCGCGCAGGCGCAGGGGGCGACCTTGTTCATGGCGCTGCTTGCCGGTTATCAGGCGGTGCTCGGCCGCCATGCGGGGCTGGCGGAGGTGCGCGTCGGCGTGCCGGTCGCCAACCGGCAGCGGGTCGAAACCGAAGGCGTGGTCGGCTTTTTCGTCAACACGCAGGTGCTGCGCAACCGCGTGGACGGACGTCGGTCGCTGGGCGAGGTGCTCGATCAGGCGCGGGAGTCGGCCTTGGGCGCGCAGGCGCATCAGGATCTGCCGTTCGAGCAACTGGTGGATGCGCTGCAGCCTGAGCGCACGCTGGGCGTGCATCCGCTGTTCCAGGTGATGTTCAACCATGGCAGCGCGGGCGCGCAGGGGCCCATGGCGCTGCCCGGATTGCGATTGACGCCGTACGCGCTGGGCGAGCAGACGGCCCAGTTCGAGCTGATGCTGACGACGACCGAGACCGCGGAGGGCACGGTGCGCGCGAGCTTCAGCTACGCGGCCGAGCTGTTCGAGCCGGCGGCGATCGAGCGGATGGCGGGGCATTTCGTGGCCATGCTGGAGGCGATCAGCGCGACGCCGGAGCGAGCCGTCGGGGACGTGGCGCTGATGTCGCCGGAGGAGCTCAAGCGGCTGGAGCGCCTGAGCGTCAATGGCGATGAGGTGGCGGAGGCCGTGCCGATGCACCGTCTCATCGAGCGCCAAGCGGCGATCGATCCGCATGCACCGGCGCTGGTTTTTGGGCAGAGCGCGCTGACTCGCGGTCAGCTCAATGCGCGTGCGAACCGCCTGGCGCATCGGCTCATCGCGCTGGGCGTGCGCCCGGACTCGCGCGTGGGACTGGCCGTCGAGCGCTCGTTGGAGATGATGATCGGCGTGCTGGCCATCCTGAAGGCCGGCGGCGCCTACGTGCCGCTGGACCCCGAGCTGCCCGCCGATCGATTGGCATACATGCTCGAAGACAGCGGCGTGGCGCTGGTGCTGACGCAGCCGCATCTGCACGCGAAGCTGCCGGTCGGCGAGCGCGTCGAGTTGGTCGACATCGACCCCGCGGAGAGCGCCGATGAACGTCTGAGCGCATCGCCAGCGAATCCCGACGTCGAGGTCCACGGCGAGAACCTCGCCTACGTGATTTACACCTCCGGCTCGACGGGGCGGCCGAAGGGCGCGGCCAACCGCCACGTCGCGTTGCACAACCGATTGGCCTGGATGCAGCGAGCCTACGCGCTGAGCGCGGTCGACACGGTGCTGCAGAAGACGCCGCTGAGCTTCGACGTCTCGGTGTGGGAACTGTTCTGGGCGCTGGCCGAAGGCGCTCGCTTGGCCATCGCGGCGCCCGGCGATCACCGCGATCCGCAGCGGCTGGTCGAGCTCATCAACGAGCACCAGGTCACCACGATCCACTTCGTGCCATCGATGCTGCAGGCCTTCCTCGCCCACGACGGCGTGGAGGCCTGCACCTCGCTGCGGCGCATCGTGTGCAGCGGCGAAGCGTTGCCAGCCGAGGCGCAAGCCGCCGTGTTCCGCCGGCTTCCGAAGGCGGGCCTCTACAACCTGTACGGCCCCACCGAAGCGGCCATCGACGTCACGCATTGGACCTGCCGCGACGACGGCCGCAGCCAAGTGCCGATCGGCGCCCCGATCACCGGCATCTCGACGTGGGTGCTCGATGGCGACCTCAACGCGGTGCCTCCCGGCGTGCCGGGCGAGCTGTACCTGGGAGGAATCGGCTTGGCGCGCGAATATCACGACCGCGCCGGCCTGACCTCCGAGCGCTTCGTCGCCAATTCGATGGCCACCGACGGCAGCCGGCTCTATCGCACCGGCGACCTCGTGCGATGGAACGCCGAAGGGCAGCTCGACTACCTCGGCCGCATCGATCACCAAGTCAAGATCCGCGGCTTCCGGATCGAGCTGGGCGAGATCGAAGCGCAGTTGCTCGCGCAGCCCGGCGTGCGCGAGGCCGTGGTCGTGGCGCTGCAGGCGCCCACCGGCGCGCGGCTGGTCGCCTACATCTCGGCTCAGGCGGCCGCCCCGGTGGAGCCAGCAACTTCAGTGCGGTCCGGAACCTCCGTGCCGATGGGTGCGTCGGCGCAGCCACGGGGCGCGCTGGACACCGACCAGCTACGCGAGGCACTCGGCCGGACCCTGCCGGAGTACATGGTCCCCAGCGCCATCGTCGTGCTCGACACGCTGCCGCTGAACCCCAGCGGCAAGGTCGATCGCAAGGCCCTGCCGGCGCCGGACCTCCATGCCCAGTCAGCGGCGGCTTACGAGGCCCCGCAGGGCGAGGCCGAAGCGACCATCGCGTCGATCTGGCGTGACCTGCTCGGCGTGGAGCGCGTCGGCCGGTGGGACAGCTTCTTCGAATTGGGCGGGCACTCGCTGCTCGCGATCCAGCTGCAGGCGAGACTGCGCCAGTGCGGTTGGCCATCGGAGATGCGGGCCTTGTTCCTTCATCCGCGACTCGCCGATTTCGCGTCAGCCGTGGCCCAGTCGGCGGGCGTGGCCGTCCCCATCGCAGACCCCGACGCCAATGCGGCGACCATCCCGGCCGGCTGCACCGCACTCGAGCCGGGCATGCTGCCGCTGGTTGAGCTCGACACGGCCGAGCTGCGGCGCATCGAGGCCGCGATCCCCGGTGGCGCGGCCAACATCCAGGACATCTACCCGCTCGCGCCGCTGCAGGAGGGCATGCTCTTCCATCACCTGATGCAGGAGCAGGGCGACGCCTATGTGATTTCGCTGCTGCTGCGCTTCGACGGCGAGGCACGGTTGACGCGTTTCATCGACGCGCTGAATCAGGTCATCTCGCGTCACGACATCCTGCGCACCGCGGTCGTGTGGGAGGGGTTGCGCGAGCCGGTGCAGGTCGTCTGCCGCGCGGCGCCGCTGACCCTCGAATGGCTGCCGATCGACGAGGCCGACCGCGCCGCGGGCCGTGCCGCGGAGCGGCTGGCGGCCCACGTGGATCGCCGATCCTTCCGCATCGACGTGCGCCGAGCGCCGATGGTGAGGGCCATCGCGGTCCACGATGCGGCCAGTGGCCAGTGGCTGCTGCAGCTTCCCAGCCATCACCTCGCGCTCGACCACACGGCCGAGAAGCTGATGATCGAGGAGATCGCGCTGATCCTGCAGCAGCGTCATGCCGAGCTGCCCCGGCCAGTGCCGTACCGCCGCTACGTGGCGCAGGCGCGCGCGGGCATGAGCGGGGACCAGCACGAGGCCTTCTTCCGGCAACTGCTGGGCGGCGTGGACGAGGTGACCGCGCCTTTTGGCCTCGTCGACGCGCGACTCGATGGAAGCGCGAACGAGGAGTCGCGCCTGACCTTGCCGGCGGCGCTCTCGACCGAGTTGCGCGAGCAGGCGCGTCGCCAGGGCGTGAGCGCGGCGACCTTGTTCCACCTCGCCTGGGCGCTGGTGCTGGCGCGCACGGCGGGGCGCGACGACGTGGTCTTCGGCACGGTGTTGTTCGGCCGCATGCAGGGCGGGGACGAGGCGCATCGTGCGATGGGCATGTTCATCAACACGTTGCCCCTGCGGGTCGAGCTGCGCGGGCGCAGCGTCTCGCAGGGCTTGCGGGAGACGCATGAGCGGCTCACCGGCCTGCTGCACCACGAGCACGCACCGCTGTCGCTGGCCCAGCGCTGCAGCGGGTTGCCCGGTGGCACGCCGCTGTTCTCCAGCCTGCTGAACTATCGCCACAGCGGTCCGCGCCGCGGCGAGGACGGTGCGGACGCGGTGTGGGACGGCATGACGCTGGTCGGCGCGAAGGAGCGGACCAACTATCCGTTCACGCTCTCGGTCAATGACCGCGGGGAGGTCTTCGAGCTGGTGCTGCAGGTCGAGCGCTCGGTGCGTGTGGCGCGGATGCAGGTTTATCTGGAAGCGGCCGTGCGCGGCATCGTCGACGCGCTGACTGCGGGCGGCGGGCAAGCCTTGCATGCGCTGAGCGTGATCGGGCCGGAGGAGGCTGCGACCCTGACGCGTTGGAGCGAGGTGCCGCCGTCTGCTGACGAGGCCGTGCCGATGCATCGGCTGATCGAACGCAAGGCGGCGATCGATCCGGATGCACCGGCGCTGGTCTTTGGGCAGAGCACGCTGACACGCGGTCAACTCAATGGGCGTGCGAACCGTCTTGCGCATCGCCTCATCGCGCTGGGGGTGCGCCCGGACTCGCGCGTGGGACTGGCCGTCGATCGATCGATGGAGATGATGGTCGGCGTGCTGGCCATCCTCAAGGCCGGCGGCGCCTACGTGCCGCTGGACCCCGAGCTGCCCGCCGATCGGCTGGCCTACATGCTCGAGGACAGCGGCGTGTCGTTGGTTCTGACGCAGTCGCATCTGCACGCGAAGCTGCCGGTCGGGCAGGGCGTCGAGCTGGTCGATATCGACGCGACCGTCGCCGCTCAGGCCTCGCAGGACACGCGCGGTCGCACCGACCGTGCGGCCGAAGCCGCCGATGAGGCGGTCAGCGATGGTGAGAGCGATGCATCGCTGGCGAATCCCAACGTCGAGGTCCACGGCGAGAACCTCGCCTATGTGATCTACACCTCCGGCTCGACGGGGCGGCCCAAGGGCGCGGCCAACCGCCACGTGGCGCTGCACAACCGGCTGGCGTGGATGCAGAAGGCCTATACGCTGAGCGCGGCCGACACAGTGCTGCAGAAGACGCCGCTGAGCTTCGACGTCTCGGTGTGGGAACTGTTCTGGGCGTTGGCCGAAGGCGCACGACTCGCTATCGCCGCGCCGGGCGATCACCGCGATCCGCAGCGGCTGGTCGAGCTCATCAACGAGCACCAAGTCACCACGATCCACTTCGTGCCCTCGATGCTGCAGGCCTTCTTGGCGCACGACGGCGTGGAGGCCTGCACTTCGCTGCGCCGCGTCGTGTGCAGCGGCGAGGCGTTGCCGGCCGAGGCACAAGCCGCCGTGTTCCGACGCCTTCCGAAGGCGGAGCTCTACAACCTGTACGGTCCGACCGAAGCGGCCATCGACGTCACGCACTGGACCTGCCGCGACGATGGTCGCAGCCAAGTCCCGATCGGTGCGCCGATCACCGGCATCTCGACTTGGGTGCTCGATGGCGACCTCAACGCGGTGCCTCCCGGCGTGCCGGGCGAGCTGTACCTGGGAGGCATTGGCCTTGCGCGCGGTTATCACGACCGCGCCGGGCTCACGTCCGAGCGCTTCATCGCCAATCCGATGGCCGTCGACGGCAGCCGGCTCTATCGCACCGGCGACTTGGTGCGATGGAATACCGAGGGTCAACTCGACTACCTCGGCCGCATCGACCACCAGGTCAAGATCCGCGGCTTCCGGATCGAGCTGGGCGAGATCGAAGCGCAGTTGCTAGCCCAGCCCGGCGTGCGCGAGGCCGTGGTCGTGGCGATGCAGACGCCCACCGGCGCGAGGTTGGTGGCATACGTCTCTGCGCACGCGACGGCGCTGGCGCAGCCCGGAGCGACGGTGCAGCGTGACGGTGCAATCGACACCGAAATCCTGCGCGAGGTGCTCAGCCGCAGCTTGCCCGAGTACATGGTCCCCAGCGCCATCGTCGTGCTCGACACGCTGCCGCTGAATCCCAGCGGCAAGGTCGATCGCAAGGCGTTGCCGGCCCCCGATCTCCATACCGCATCGGCAGCCGCCTACGAGGCACCGCAGGGCGAGGTCGAGGCTGCCATCACCGCGGTCTGGGCCGACGTGCTCGACGTGGACATCAGCCGCGTGGGCCGTCACGACAACTTCTTCGAAGTCGGCGGAGATTCCATCCTCAGCCTGCAGATCATTGCCCGCCTGCGTCGCACCGGATGGCATCTGACGCCGCGGCAGATCTTCGAGTTGCAGACGATCGTCCGTCTCGGCGTTGCGGCGCAGCGGATCGACGACGGCGCGCCGGCAGCGCCCGATGCGGCATCACCGCTCGGTCGTCTCGACGACTTCCTCGATGCCGCCGCCATCGCCGCGCTGCCGATCGACCCCGCCTCGATCGAGGACGTCTACCCGCTGGTGCCGACGCAGGAAGGCATGCTGCTGCACTCGGTCGAGGCGCCGGACTCCGGCCTCTACGTGAACCAGCTGAACGTCGAGGTCCGCCACCTCGATCCCGATCGCCTGGAAGCGGCGTGGCGCGTGATGGTCGCGCGGCACGCGATGCTGCGCACCGCCGTGTTGTGGCAACCCGGCATGACGCGACCGCTGCAACTGGTGCTGCGCGAGGCGCCCAGCGCCATGACGCGGCTGGACTGGCGCGGCGAGGCGGACACCGCGCGTCGCATCGCCGACTTCGCCCGCGCCGAGCTCACGCGCCCGATCGACTGGCTCCGCCCGCCGCTCTCGCGGGTCGCCGTGATCCAGCTGGACGAGGATCGCCACCAGCTCGTGTGGACCCGCCACCACCTGCTCTCCGACGGCTGGAGCGACGCCCGCCTGATGGCGGAATGGCTGCGCTGCTACGCCGGCGAGGCGCTGCCGTCGGCGCCGCCGCGCTATGGCGACTTCGTGCGCTGGCTGCAGCGGCAGGATGCCGGCGCGCCGCAGGCCTTCTGGACCGAGGCGCTCGCGGCCCTCGACGGCCCGACGCTGCTGGCCGAGTCCACCCGCGCCGCGCCCGGCCGCTCGAGCTTCGAGAAGCGCTACTCGCGTTTCGACGCCGAGCGGTCCGCGGCGCTGACGGCCTTCGCCCAGCGCGAGCGCGTGACGGTGAACACCCTGGTGCAGGCCGCCTGGGCCGTGCTGCTGCACCGGCACACCGGCCGCGACCGCGTGGTCTTCGGCGCCACCGTCGCGGGCCGTCCCGCCACGCTGCCGGGCGCGGAGGAGATGCTGGGCCTGTTCATCAACACCGTGCCGGTGCCGGTCACATGGGACGCCAGCCAGCGGGTGGGCGACTACCTGCGCGCCGTGCAGGACACCAACCTGCGCCTGCGCGACCACGAGCACGCCGCGCTGGCCGACGTGCAGCGCTGGGCCGGCTCCTCCGGCCGGCCGCTGTTCGACAGCATCATCGTCTTCGAGAACGCACCGATCGACCGCGCGCTGCGGCAGCTCGGCCAGTACGGCCTCGAGTTCGACGAGATCGGTGGGGAAGGCCTGACCGGCTACGCGATGGACCTGCAGGTCGTCGCCGGCGAGCGGCTGGTGATCGAGTACTGCTACAGCCGCCGGGATCTCGACGACGCCTTCGTCGAGAGGCTGCGCACCCAGATGGAGACGCTGCTGGACGGCATGGCCGCCGATCCGTCGGCACCGCTGGGCGAGCTGCGCTGGCTGGACGCGCCGGCGGCACGCGCGCTGCGCGCGCTCGGGCAGGGTGGCGGTGGCCTGGCCGAGCCGCGGCCGGCGCCGGTGCATCGCCTGATCGAGCGCCAGGCCGCCACCCGCGGCGACGCCATCGCGCTGCTGCTGGGCGACGAAGAACTGAGCTACGCCCAGCTGAACGCGCGGGCCAACCGGCTGGCCCACCACCTGGTCCGCCGCGGCCTGCCGCGCGACGCCCGCGTCGGCGTGGCGCTGGAGCGCTCGCTCGACAGCATCGTCGGCCTGCTGGCCGTGCTGAAGGCCGGCGCGGCCTACGTGCCGCTGGACCCGGCCTATCCGCCGGACCGGCTCGCCTTCATGCTGCAGGACAGCGGCGCCGCGCTGCTGCTGACGCAGCGCGGCTTGCGCGCACGACTGCCGGCGGTGCCGGGCCTCGAGGTCGTGACGATGGAGGAGGTCCGCGAGGCGACTGCGGCCGCCACAGCGGCCATAGCGGCCACAGCGGCCACAGCGGCGGACGATGCCGCCAATCTCGCGCTGGCGGACCATCCCGACCACCTCGCCTATGTGATCTACACCTCCGGCTCGACCGGCCTGCCCAAGGGCGTGGCGGTGACACACGGACCGCTGGCCATGCATTGCCTGGCCACGGCGGAGATCTACGGCATGAGCGCCGCCTCCTGCGAGCTGCACTTCATGTCCTTCTCTTTCGACGGTGCCCATGAGCGCTGGCTGACGCCGCTGTGCGTGGGCGCGGGCCTGGCCCTGCGCGACAACGAGCTGTGGACCGCCGAGCAGACCTGCGAGGCGCTGCATCGCTACGAGGTCACCAACGCCGCCTTCCCGCCGGCCTACCTCGGCCAGATCGCCGATTGGGCCGGCCTGCGCGGCGACGCGCCGCCGGTGGAGCTGTACGTCTTCGGCGGCGAGGCCATGCCCAAGGCCGCCTACGACAAGGTCTGCCGCCACCTGCGGCCGCGCACGCTGATCAACGGCTACGGCCCGACCGAGTGCGTCATCACGCCGCTGATCTGGAAGTCGGCCGCGAGCGAGGGCTTCGACTGCGCCTACGCGCCGATCGGCAAGCCGGTCGGGGACCGCGCGATCCATGTGCTCGACACCGACCTGCAGCCGGTGCCGGCGGGCGTCGTCGGCGAGCTCTACATCGGCGGATTCGGCCTCGCGCGCGGCTACCTGGGACGCGCCGGCCTGACCGCGCAGCGCTTCGTGGCCGATCCCTTCGACGCCGCCGGTGGCCGGCTGTACCGCACCGGCGACCTGGTCCGCTGGATGGAGGACGGCAACATCGAATACATCGGGCGCGCCGACCACCAGGTCAAGATCCGCGGTTTCCGCATCGAGCTGGGCGAGATCGAGACCTGCCTGTGCGAGGTGCCCGGCGTGCTGGAGGCGGCGGTCGTGGCGCGCGAGAGTCCGTCCGGCAAGCAGCTCGCGGCCTACGTCGTCGCGCTGGCGGATGTGAGCGAGGCGACGCTGCTGCCCCGCCTGCGCCAGCGCATCGCCGAGCAACTGCCGGAGCACATGGCGCCGGCTCATCTGGTCCTGCTGCCGCGACTGCCGCGCCTGATCAGCGGCAAGCTGGATCGCGCGGCGCTGCCCGATCCGGTGAGCTCGCACGATGGCGACTACCGCGCGCCGCGCACCGAGGTCGAGCAGCGGCTGGCGACGATCTGGCAGGAGGTGCTGGGGATCGAGCAGGTCGGCATCGGCGACAACTTCTTCGAGCTGGGCGGAGATTCCATCCTCAGCCTGCAGGTGATCTCGCGGGTGCGCAACGCCAGGCTCGGCTTCGAACTGCGGCTGCGTGACCTGATCCGCCATCAGACGATCGAGGGCCTGATGGCCACCTTCGCTGGTGCCGGCTCGGCTACGGCGGGCGCGTCGACCACGTCGAACGCGAGGGACGCGTCGACGGCGATGTCGGCTCGCGGATCGGTGAGCGCGGCGGCGGGCTTGACCGGGAGCGTGTCGACGCCTGTCGCCGCCGAAGGCGAGGTGCCGCTCACGCCGATCCAGCGCTGGTTCTTCGAGCAGCCCATCCCGGCGCGTCATCACTACAACCAGTCGGTGATGTTGAGGGCGCCGGCCTGGCTCGACGAGGACCGGCTGCGACGCGTGATCGCGCTGCTCACCCAGCACCACGAGGGCCTGCGCCTGCGCTTCAACCAGGACGCCGATGGCCGATGGACACAGCGCTACGAGGACGCGTCGACCGTGGCGACGGCGACAGCTCCTGATCCGCGCTCCGACGTGCTGTGGAGTCGCGAGGTCGCCAGCCCGGAGGACATCCGGCGCGAGGCCGACCGGGCTCAGCGAAGCCTCGACCTCGCGCGGGGCCCGCTGTGGCGGGTGCTGCACCTGCGGCACGTCGACGGCAGCGCGCGGCTGCTGATCGCCGTGCATCACCTGACGATCGACGGCGTGTCCTGGCGCGTGCTGCTGGAGGACCTGCAGGCCGCCTACCTGGCGCTGGTGGCCGGTACTGAGCCGGTGCTGCCCGCGCGCAGCGCGCCGTTCAAGGCCTGGGCGGAGCATCTGGCGCGCTGGGCGGGCTCGGAGGCGCTGGCCGCCGAGCTGCCGCACTGGCGGCGCGAGCTGGCCGCGATCCCAGACCTGCCGCGGGACGATCCGCAGGCCCCCGCCTGGATCCAGGACCGCCGCACCGCGGCGATGTCGCTGGACGCGGCGCTCACGCGGCAGCTGCTGCGTGTCGCACCCGCGGCCTACGGCGGCGGCGTCGATGCGCTGCTGCTGACCGCGCTCGGGCGGACGCTGTCCGCCTGGAGCGGCCATCCCGAGGCGCTGGTGCTGCTCGAGGGCCACGGCCGCGAAGGCGATGCGGCCGACATCGACCTCAGCCGCACCGTGGGCTGGTTCACGAGTGCCTATCCGGTTCGCCTGTCCGGCCACCAGCAGCCGTGGGCGGCGGCGATTCCGTCGGTGTCCGGCCACCTGCGCGCGGTGCCGAACCGCGGTGTCGGCTTCGGCGTGCTGCGCCACCTGCATGCCGACGAGGCGGTGCGTGCGTCGCTGGCGGCGGTCCAGCCGGGGATCGCGTTCAACTACCTCGGCCAGCTGGACCAGACGCTGAAGGACGGCGCGGGCTTCAGCCGCGCGCACGACTCCGGCGGCATGGCCCGCGACGAGCGCGGACCGCTGCCCTGCTGGATCGAGGTGATCGGCCAGGTGATGGACGGCGTGTTGACGATGAACTGGTCCTACAGCGACCGCATGTTCAAGCCGGCGACGATGGAGGCGCTGGCTGCGGGCTTCCGGGGGCAGCTGGTCGCGCTGATCGACCACTGCGTGGAGGTGGCGGGCCGCGCGGGGACGGCGTGAATGCGGAGATCCGGTGCCTCCCGGCACCGGATCCCGTCCGTGGCGACGCCGACACCGGCGTCGCCAGCGGCCTCAGAAGCGGTAGCTGCCGCGCAGCCAGGTGCTGCGCGGCGTTCCGAACATGTAGCCGGACTGGCCGCTCATCCAGATGTAGGTCTTGTCGGTCACGTTCTCGACGTTGAGCGACACGGTCATGCGCGGCGTGAGCTCGTAGCGCGCCAGCAGGCCGATCAGCGTGTAGCCGCCCTGCGTCAGCGGCGTCTTGGAGACGATGTCCATCGAGGTGGCGTTCTGGTAGCTGAGGTTGCCGCCGATGGTCAGCCGGCTCAGCGCGCCGGGCAGGCGGTAGCTGGTCGCCAGGTTGACGGTGCGCGTGGCCAGGTGCGGCGAAAGCGGCGTGCCATCGGCCTTGCGCGGCGTACCGTAGGCATAACCGGCCATCAGCTGCCAGCCGGTCAGCACCTCGCCGGACGCACTCAGCTCGAAGCCCTCGGTCACCGTGCCGCGCTCGCCGCGGAAAGCCGGCGAGCCATCGGGCTGCAGCGTGCCGGTGGCCACCGGCACATGGTCCTGCTTGGTGCGGAAGACCGCGACCGCGGTGTTCAGGCGGCCGCCGAAGTGCTCGCCCTTCACGCCCACCTCGACGTTGCTGCCGCGCTGCGGATCGATCACGTTGCCGTTCTCGTCCTTGGAGGTGTTGGGCTGGAAGATCTGCGTGAAGCTGCCGTAGACCGAAAACTCGCCGGTCAGGTCGTAGACCACGCCGGCGTAGGGCGTGACGACCGAGGTCTCCTTGATCGGCACGCCGTCCACCCGCGCGCCGTTGGCCGTGCCGGCCCAGGAACGCTGGTAGGACCGGTTCTCGTAGGAGGTCACCCGCGCGCCGACCAGCAGCGACAGCGCATCGGTCGCCTGCAGGCGCGTGGAGGCATAGGCCGCGCGTTCCTCGGTCTCGGCGTTCTGGCGCAGGCGCGGGTACAGGAAGTCCGGCTTGGCGATCGCGCCGAGGTCGAAGACGCCGCCCGGGCGGCGATCCAGCCGCGTGCCGGTGTTGAGCGCGCTGTTGTTGGCGATCTCGGTCTCCAGCTTGTTCACGTTGAAACCGATCACCGCCTGGTGCGTGCGGCCGAACAGCTGGTAGGGGCCCGAGGCGTAGACGTCCAGCGACTTGTTGGTGCCGTCCGCCGGGTTGTCGCTCAGCGAGACGACGCCGATGTTGGTCGCCGCGTTGATCGGGAAGGTGGGCAGCGTGCTCTGCAGGTCGCCGCTGTAGCGCTCGCGCTGGTTCTTGACCTGTGCCACCTCGGCCTTGACCTGCCAACCGTTGTCGAAGGCGTGCTGCAGGTTGACGAAGACCCGCCGGGTCTCCATGTTCCAGGTGCTCCAGGGCGTGCTGAAGGAGTAGGAACGCGGCACCACCAGCCGCGCGCCGTTGCCGTAGTAGGGCGGGATGTTGCCGAAGTTGGCGCCGTCGATGTCGTTCTTCTGGTACTCGAAGCCGGCGGCCAGCACGGTGCGGGCGCCGAGGTCGGTCTCGACGATGCCGTAGAGCAGGCTGTCCTTGCGGCGCTTGTTGTCAATGAAGGTGTCGCCGCCCGAGTGCGAGGCGACGATGCGGCCGCGCACGCCGCCGCTGGCGGTGAGGCTGCCGCCGATGTCGGCCTGCGCCAGGGTGCGGCTCCAGTTGCCGGCGCCGACGGTGACGCTGCCCTCGAACTGCTGGGTCGGGCGCTTGCGGACCAGGTTGACCGAGCCGCCGGGCTGGCCCACGCCGTTGAGCAGGCCGGCCGGTCCGCGGATGACCTCGACGCGGTCGTACATCGCCATGCTGGTCATGCTGGCCTCGGCCGAGACATTGTTGTAGGCCAGCGTCGGGATGCCGTCGACCATCTGGCTCAGCGAGAAGCCGCGCGACGTGAAGTCCACGCGCTCGTCGCGCCGGTTGACGA
This sequence comes from Mitsuaria sp. BK041, assembly GCF_014193085.1. Taxonomy (NCBI): domain Bacteria; kingdom Pseudomonadati; phylum Pseudomonadota; class Betaproteobacteria; order Burkholderiales; family Sphaerotilaceae; genus Roseateles; species Mitsuaria sp. BK041. The sequence goes on from NZ_JACHYT010000001.1 coordinate 2,244,176, forward strand.
CGATGCCGGGCGTCTGGCGCATCACCTCGTTGAGCGTGTCCAGGTTCTGCTCGTCCATCTGCTGGCGGCCGACGACCGTCAGCGACTGCGGCGTCTCCCGCGGCGACAGCGGCATGCGGGTGCCGGCGCCGGTGCTGCGCACCGTGTAGGAGCCGGTGCCCTCGCTGGTGGCGGACCGGCCGCTCACCGACACGGTGGGCAGCGCGGCGCCGGAGGTGGTGCCCGATGTGGCGGCCGAGGCGGCGGCTCCGGGCGCCGCGGCGGAGGCGGCCGCGGCCGCGGGAGCGCTGTCGGTGGGCGCCTCGGCGGCGACGGCCTGCGCCCGCGCGGGCGCGGCGCCGGCGAGCGCGAGGGTGCCGAAGGCGGTGGTCAGGGCCAACGACAGCCGGTGAGGACGGAACAGGGCGAGCGACGGGAACGGGGACATGGCGCGATCCTTCTGAGGATTCATGGTTGTGGCGAACGGGAACAGGGTGGGCAACGAGGCGCCCGGAACGTGAAAAAGCGCGCCGCCACGGATCCCGTGTGGCGGCGCGCGTCGCGGAGAAGGGGCAGGTCGGCGCGATCGGGTCCTCCGTTCAAGGACCCGGCGGCGGCCGGCAGAGGCCGGCTCGCGGCGCCCCGGACCGGCCGCTCATGCGGCCTGCCGGGCGCTGTCCTGCCGCCCAGTCGCGTGGTCCAGGCCGGTCGCGCCGTGCAGCGCGCCGCGGATCTCGCCCGAGCGGATCGCGGTCACCGACAGCAGCGTGTCGCTCAGCCCGTGGGTCAGCTCGCAGGCGCCTTGCAGGAAGACGCTGGGATGGAAGCCGGGCTGCGCGCGCAGCCGGTAGTGGCGGTCCACCTCCCAGTCGCCGAGGTAGGGCGCCAGCGGCGCCAGCAGGCTGCGGTGGCGGTCGCGCTCGTAGCCGGTGGCCAGCACGATCGCGTCGTAGTCCTGCGTGGTCGTGCGCGCGTGGTTCAGGTCGCGCAGCGTCAGGCGCAGGCCGTGCTCGCCGGCCTGCACCCCGGCCACCTCGTGGCGGCGCAGGAAGCGGTGGCGCGGCTCGCCGCTGACGCGCTGGCGGTAGAAGACCTCGAAGATCTGCTGGATCAGCGCCAGGTCCGGCGCCGCGTAGTTGGTGTGCCAGTACTCGTTGAGCAGCTCCTCGCGCTCGCTGCCGGAGCGGCTGAAGACGAAGTCGGTGAAGTCGGCGTTGAAGATCTCGTTGACGAAGGGGCTGTCGTCCGAGGGCTTGATCGAGCGCGCCCGCATCACCAGGTCCACCTGCGGCCGCTGCGGCCGGCCGTGCAGGTCCATGAAGATCTCCGCCGCGCTCTGGCCCGCGCCGACGACGGCGATGCGCCGCGCCTGGCCGTGGCTGGCGATGGCTTCCAGGTAGTGGCTGGAGTGGAAGACGCGCGGATCGTCCTTGAAGGCCTTGAACTCGGCCGGGATGCGCGGTGCGCCACCGACGCCCACCACCAGGTGCCGCGTCAGGCGCTCGCGCACGGCGCCCGCGGCGTCGCGCGAGCGCACCCGAAGCAGCTTCACCTCGCCGGCGCGCGGCTCGGGCAGCACTTCGACCACGTCCTCGCCATAGGCGCAGCGGTCCTCGAACTGCGCCGCGGCCCAGGCCAGGTAGTCGTTGAACTCGTGACGGCTGGGGAAGAAGGTCTTCAGGTTGATGAAGTCCTGCAGGCGGTCCTTCTCGTGCAGGTAGTTCAGGAAGGTGAAGCGGCTGGACGGGTTGCGCAGCGTCGCCAGGTCCTTCAGGAAGGAGATCTGCATGTGCGCCTGGTCCAGCAGCATGTTCCTGTGCCAGACGAAACCGGGCTGGCGTTCCACGAACAGCGCGTCCAGCGGCCGGTGCTGCGGGCGCGCGTCGCGACCTTCCTCCAGCGCGATGGCCAGGGCGATGTTGGACGGGCCGAAGCCGATGCCGATCAGGTCATGGATGTGCATGGGTGCCTCAGGATTGGGGAACTGCGAGGGAATGGCCGGAGGACGCGGGCGCAGGCGCGTCGACGTCGTCGGTGCGCGGGATCCAGAGCGCGTCGTCGAAGAAGCGCTCGCGCATCAGCAGGCCCAGCACCGCGCGCTTGTGCGGGAACTGGATCTCCTTGAGCGAGGCGTAACCGCAGCGGTGGAGGCTGCGGATCATCCGGCGGTTGTCGATGCGGGGCTCGATCACCAGGCGCTGGGTGCGGCAGTCGTCGAGGAAGAGGTAATGGGAGACGCCCGGCATCCAGGCGGTCAGGAAGGGCCGGCCGCGCAGCGCCGGCTCGCCCACCAGCACATGCCAGCCGCGATCGTGGTCGGCGGCGTCGTAGAAGGGCGCGATGCGGTCTTCCTTGGCCCAGTAGGCCTCGACGTAGCAGAACGGCCGCTCGTCCAGGCAGCCGATCAGCCCGGTGGTGTGCGGGTCGGCGGCCACGCCGGCGAGGTAGCGGCGGTGGTGCTCCAGGTCGCCGGTCTCCTGCCAGAAGTGCGCGACGGCGGGCTCGTTCATCCAGCGGTTCACGGTGGCCAGGTCGCGCTCGACGTCCATCGCGCGCAGGCTGAAGGCCTGGTCCAGCCAGGGGATGTGGCGGCGGTAGACGGCGCCGACCGGCTTGGGCGGCCGGCGCGGATGGCGGCGGCCGTCCTTGCTGAAGACGTACTGGCTGGGCGGCGGATCGCGCCGGTCGGTCAGCCACAGGCGGTCCCATTGCCAGAACAGCTCCCGCGAGACGGTGGCCGGCTGGCCGGCGGGCTGCAGCGCGATGCCGCCCGCGAGGAGCGCCGAGCCGGCCGGCAACGCGCCGCCGAGCGACACAGCCGCAAGGTCCGGGCGCAGCGCAAAGACCGCTTCCAGCGCCGCGGGCAGGTGGAGGTCGAGCAGCGCCGGAGGCGTCCGGTCCAGGTCGTCGCGGGGCTGCAGCAGCGGCAGCGGCGCGGCGGGCTCCAGCATCCAGGCGCTGACCGGCCCGCCGTCCCGCGGCAGCACGCTCAGGTGGGGGCCGTTCATGACGGTCTCGAGCTCCTGGCCCGCGACGCGGCTCAGGATGCGGCCGGCGGTGCGGGAGCCGGCGCTGGCGAGGGAAGGATCGGAGCCGGCGGACAGGGCCGGCGCAGCGATGGACATGGGACTGCCTCGGAAGTGGTCGCGGCGCTCGGCGCGCCGCCGTCTTCCGGTAATGACGTTGGCCGCGCCGATTTGTTCATGCGGGCGGTGCCCGGGGGCGCGGTGGCCCGGCTCAGCGGAAGGCGTGGGCCAGCGCGGCGGCGGCGTCGGCGCGCAGCGTGGCGGCGTCCTCGACCACGTTCCCGAGCCGGGCGAAGTCATGCACCATGCCGGCGTAAACCTGGACGCGGGTGCGCACGCTGGCGGCCTCCAGCGCCCGCGCGTAGGCCAGGCCCTCGTCCAGCAGCGGGTCGAACTCGGCCAGCGCGAGGTGCGCGGGGGCCAGGCCGTGCAGGCTGGCGGCCTGCAAGGGCGCGAAGCGCCAGTCCAGGCGGTCCGCGTCGTCGCGCAGGTACTGGCCGAACATCCATTGCAGGTTGCGCTGCTCCAGCAGGTGGCCGGTGGCCAGCCGGCGATGGGACGGCGTGTCCTGGTGGGCGCTGGTGCAGGGATAGAGCAGCAGCTGCAGCACCGGTTGCGCCAGGCCGGCGTCGCGCGCGGCCAGGGTCAGCGCGGTCGCGAGCGTGCCGCCGACGCTGTCGCCGCCGACGGCGATGCGGGCCGGGTCCAGCCCCAGCGCCACGGCATGGGCGCGCAGCCAGGCCGCGGCGTCCTCGGCATCGTGGAAGGCGGTGGGGAAGCGGTGCTCGGGGGCGCGCCGGTAATCGACGGCGAGGACCGCGCAGGCCGCCTGCCGCGCGAGGTCCCGGCACAGCGAGTCGTGCGAGTCCAGCCCGCCCAGCACGTAACCCCCGCCATGGAAGAACAGCAGCACCGGCGCGCGCGGCGCCGTGTCGCCGCGGTAGAGCCGGGCGGGCAGGGCGTGGCCGTCGCGGGCGGGCAGCGTCAGCGCCTCGCAGGGCAGGTCGGGGCCGGGCAGGTCCAGCGCCCGCGTCGAGCGGTCGTAGGCGGCGCGCGCCTGTTCGGCGGTCAACTCGTGCAGCGCCGGGCCGTCGGCGTTCGCGGCGTTGACCAGGTCGAGGAAGGCTTCCAGATCGGGATGCAGGGGCATGGGAGGGTCGCCGGCGCGGGGCGGATTCGTTGCGGGAAGGGCGCCATCACGCGCCTGCAGGTAAGACGTCCGTCCCGCGCGCTTGTTCATGGGCGGTCGTCGTCGGCGCCACCTTTTCGCGGCGCGAGCCATGAACAAACCCGCCGCCGGATCGTCTACCCGGTAGGACCTCACCCGTCCGCCGCGCCGCTGGGCCGGCGGCTGAAAGACCGCGCTGATGAACACTGCTCCTGGCACCCCGGCTGGCGATCCGCCGGGCCCCGCTCCCGGCAAGGCCGGCGAAGTCTCCGGGCTCCTGAAGCCCTTCCTGCCCTGGCTGGCCTTCTCCGCGGTGACCGGCGTGGCCGCCGGCGCGGCGACGGTGGCGCTGCTGGGCACGATCAACGCGGTGCTGAACCGGCCCGGCGGCATGGCCGGCGGGCTGCTGCTGACCTTCGTGGCGCTGTGCGCGATCGCGCTGGTGGGGCGCGCGGCGTCCAGCATGAGCACCAACCTGGTCGGCCAGCGGCTGGTGGCGCAGGTGCGCAAGAGCCTGGCGCGCAAGATCCTGGCCGCGCCCATCGATGCCCTCGAGCGCTATCGCACCCACCGCCTGATGCCGGTGCTGACCGGCGACGTGGACATGATCAGCGACGCCGCCTTCGTGCTGTCCTCGGCGCTGATCGCGCTGGCGATCACGCTGGGCTGCCTGGGCTACCTGGCCTGGCTGTCACCGGCGCTGTTCGTGCTGCTTCTGGTGGCCCTGGTCGTGGGCGTGGGCGTGCAGACCTGGGCCCAGGCGCGCGGCATCAAGGGCTTCCACAAGGCCCGCGACGCCGAGGAGCAGCTGCACAAGGCCTACCGCGCCATCAGCGACGGCGCCAAGGAACTGCGCATGCACCGCGCGCGCCGCGCCGGCATGTACGGCGGACAGATCGAAGGCACGGTCGACCGCATCCGCGAGATCAACTGGCGCGCCATCAACACCTACGTGCTGGCGACGGCCTTCGGCTCGGCGCTGTTCTTCCTGCTGATCGCGCTGATCCTGGGCTGGGCGGCGCTCAGCACGATGCCGCCACCGGTGCTCAGCGGCTTCGTGCTGGTGCTGCTGTTCCTGAAAGGCCCGCTGGACCAGATCGCCGCGGCGGTGCCGGGCATCGGCCGGGCGCGGGTGGCCTTCCAGCGCATCGCGGACATGTCGGCGCGCTTCGCCACGCCCGAGCCCTTCCTGGACCTGGGCCAGCCCGGCGAGCCGGCCGCGCTGGCCGAGTCGATCGAGCTGCGCGGCGTGCGCTACGGCTTCCCGGCACCCGACGGCGGCGAGGCCTTCGTGCTCGGGCCGGTGGACCTGACGCTGCGGCGCGGGGAGATGGTGTTCGTCGTCGGCGACAACGGCTCGGGCAAGACCACGCTGGTCAAGCTGCTGCTGGGGCTGTACGCGCCGCAGCAGGGCCAGGTGCTGGCGGACGGCCGGCCGGTGACCGACCAGACCCGCGACCACTATCGCCAGCTCTACACGACGGTGTTCTCGGACTTCTACCTGTTCGAGGACCTGGCCGCCGAGGCCGGGCAGGGCGGCAGCCTGCCGCAGCGCGCGCTGCCCTACCTGCAGCGGCTGGAGATCGCGCACAAGGTGTCGGTCAAGAACGGCGCGTTCAGCACGGTGGACCTGTCGACCGGCCAGCGCAAGCGCCTGGCGCTGGTGCATGCCTACCTGGAAGGTCGCCCGGTGCTGGTCTTCGACGAGTGGGCGGCCGACCAGGATCCGACCTTCCGCCACCTGTTCTACACGGAGCTGCTGCCGGAGCTGCGCGACAAGGGCCACCTGCTGATCGTGGTCTCGCACGACGACCGCTACTTCCACCTCGCCGATCGCGTGATCCGCATGGCCCAGGGCCGGATCGTCGAGGGCGCGGCGCCCGCGTCCCGGCCGGAACGCGCGGCCGCGGCGGCCTGACCCTCGGCCTGATCCTCGGCCTGTCCCTCAGCCCTGCGCCAGCGCCTGGACCTGGGCGGTGCTCAGCGCGCCGCCGTAGATCCGGAAGTCCTGCAGCCGCCCGTTGAAGTAGGGGTCCTGCCCGTACTGCGCGCGGCCGAGCCAGTTCTGCGTCGTGTCGCCGAGCTGGTAGGGCGCCAGGTCCATCGTCGTGATCGACGCGGCCACCGCGCCGTCGACGTGCAGGGTGCAGGTGCGGTCCTTGAGCGTCATCGCCAGGTGCACCCAGCGGCCCTTGGCCAGCGGGCCGGTGGAGACCGTCTGCTCGCCGAAGTAGCTGGTGTTGGTCACGCTGACCCGCATCGTGTCGTTGCTCACCAGCAGCGTGAGATAGGTGATGTCGGTCGAGCCGAAGTCGAAGACGCGGGCGTTGCCCTTGTTCACCCCGTTCCACCAGACCCAGCCGGCGATGGTGACGTCGCCGACGCCGGCCAGCACGCCCGTGGGCAGCGCCAGGTGGCCCGAGGCGCCGTCCAGCGCCAGCGCCTTCGTGCCGGCCTTGCGGCCGTCGCCCCAGGAGGCGCCGCCGACCAGCGTGCCGTTGCGCTGGCGCCCGCCGACATCGCGCGCCGTCGTGCCCTGGCCGTCGTCCAGCGGCAGGCTCAGCAGCAGCGGGGCGTCCAGGTCCACGGTCGATGTGGCCGAGGTCGACAGCACCGCGCCGGCGCCGTCCAGCGCGCGGACCTGGTACTGCCACCGGCCTTGCGACACCGCGCTGTCCGTCCAGGTGGGCAGGCCGCCGGCGTTCACGCGGGTGAGTTCGGTGTAGGTGGAGGAGCCGGCCGGCGCGCGCATCACCGCATGGGCCGCCGCATCCGCGCTGCCCCACCACGAGAGCTGGATCGCGCCGCCGCGCACGATGGCCTGCAGCCCGGCGGGCGGGACGCGCGTCACCTCCGCGTCGCGCGAGAAGGTCAGCGTGCCGAAGCTCAGGTCGTCGCCGAGCCAGGTGTTGCCCTCCGGCCGCAGTTGCGCGGCCAGCGCGCTGACCCACGGCGCGGCCAGGCCCTTGCGCTTGACGTAATGGTTGTAGATCGGCTCCCAGCACGGGCGGCCATTCGGCCGGCCGCCGTCGGACACCGCGGTGAAGGTGCCCTGCCGGTTGATGTAGAGGTAGAAGGGCAGCGTGTAGAAGGCGCCGGCGGCGTCCTTCAGGTTGGACTTGGCGACGTACTCCGCGCCGGCCAGCAGCCGGTTGTCGTCCTCGCCGTAGAGGTCGTCGCCCTGGTTCCAGGCCATCTCGCACAGGTAGCCGGCCATGCCCAGGCTGAGCGTCGCATGGCCCTGGTCGCGGCCGCTTTCCTGCCACTGGCCCATGTGGCCGGGATGGCGCGCGTAGACCATGTGGCGCGAGGCGCCGTTGCCGCGGCCGCGGTGGAAGTAGTCCAGCGCCTCCTGGTACACGTCGGCCCGGTCGGCGAAGACGCCCACGGCCAGCATGCCCACCAGGCACACCAGGTCCCAGTTGGCCCATTGGTTGGTGATGTTGGTGCCGTTGTGGTCCTTCAGGAAGCTGCTCTGCAGCGGATAGAAATGCGTCAGCAGCCATTGCTGGCAGGCGGCCCGGTCGGTCGCGCTCCAGCCGCTATAGGTGCGCAGGATCTCGGCCGCGTTGGCCCACTGGTAGCCGTAGATGCCGGCGGCGAGGAAGCGGTCGCCGTTGCCGGTCAGCGTGGTCATCGTGCTCACCCACGCGTTGACGTAACGCACGGCCTGGTCGGCATAGGCGGGGTCGTTGGTGACCTTCCAGCGCAGCGCCAGCTGGTAGGCGCGCTGCACGTCCTCGACCATCGCGCGGAAGTTCTCGCCGTCGCCGCCGCGGATCGCGGTGACGACCGGTTGCGGATCGCGTCCCAGCTGCGCGCGGCTGCTCGAGGTCAGCGCGCGCAGGCCGCTCACCCAGGGTTCGCGACCGGCCGCGAGCTGGGTGCGCATGCGGGTGAAGTCGGCTTCGGTGTGCAGCAGGCCGGGGTGGGTGAAGACGCGCGCCGTCGAGGTGCCGCCGGTCGTCGTGCCACCGGTGCTGCCGCTGGTGGTGCCACCGGTCGGCGTCGACGCGCCGCCGCTGCTCTCGGCCGAGACGGCCTCGTTGGCACCGCCTCCGCCCGAGCCGCAGGCCGACAGGCCCAGCGCCGAGCCGCCGGTCACGAGGGCCCGGCGCATCCATTGGCGGCGGGTGCTGGTCGACGCGAGCCACGCGTCAAAGTCGAAATTCATCACGGTGGGGCCTGCGTCGGAAGAGGAAGGGAGGGCGACATGCGGCGTTTGCGAGCGCGTGGCGCATCTTGGCCGGACACCGTTGTCATCGCCTCAACCGTTGCACTCTGTGACCGCTGCCCGTCGGCCTCGCACAACACCCGGCCCCCGGGCCGCGGCGGTGCGGACCGGAGAGCTCACCGAGTCATCACGAAACGATCACCGATCGGTCGCGTCCGCCGTGCTTGGCGTCGTAGAGCGCCGCATCGGCGCGCGCGACCAGCGCCTCCAGCGACTCGTCGCAAGCCGGGGGCACGCCCACCACGCCGGCGCTGCAGGTCGCGGCCAGCGGCGTGCCGGTGCCGATGTCGAAGGGCTGGTCGCCGATGCAGCGCTGCAGGGCCTGCGCGCGGCGCCGGCCCTGCTCCTGCGCCATCGACAGGCCGGGCAGCACCAGCAGGAATTCCTCGCCGCCCCAACGGCCGATCGCGTCGTAGTCGCGCATCGTGGCTTTGAGCCGCAGCACCAGTTGCGTCAGCACCGCGTCGCCGGCGGGATGGCCATGGGTGTCGTTGATGCGCTTGAAGTGGTCGATGTCGATCAGCATCAGCGTCACCGCCGCGTCGCCGCGGCGGGCCCGCGCGATCTCCCGGGCGGCCAGGTCGGTGATGGCGCGCCGGTTCATCGCGCCGGTCAGGCCGTCGGTCAGCGCGAGGGTGCGCATCTGCTCGTAGGACGCCTTGAGCTCGGCCGTGCGCCGCCCGACGAGGCCTTCCAGCTCGCGCTGGCGCCGCACCCAGGCGCGCACCCGCCAGCGATGCGCCAGCGCGATCAGCGCCACCGCCAGCGCGCCGGCCGCCGCCAGCGCCCAGGCGCTGCGCCACCAGGGCGGCCGGATCTCGAAGGGCAGCGCGGCGAGCTCGGACACCAGGCCGAGGTCGATGTTCTCCACCCGCGCCTCGAAGACGTAGCGACCGCCGGGCAGCGCGGGGAAGACGACGTCCTCGTGCGCCGTGGTGCGCCATTGCTCGTCCAGGCCGCGCAGCCGGTAGCGCACCTGCTGCGTGGCGCGGTTCCGGAATACCGGCGCGGCCCAGGCGATCTCCAGCGCGCCGGCGGACCAGTCCGCCGTCCAGGCGCGATCCAGCGGCATCGGCACCTGGTCGCGTGTCACGCGGGTGAGGTGCAGGGCAACGCGCGCCGGGTCGAGCAGCCGTTCGGGCGCGATCACCTGCGTCGCGCCGCGGCTCGTGCCGATCCAGATGTCGCCGGCGGCGTCCTCGACCAGCGCGTTCTGGTTGCAGTCGTTCCAGCCCAGGCCGTTGCTGTCGTCGAAACGGCGCCAGGGACCGCCGTTCCAGACCAGCACGCCGTCGTCCGTCGTCACCCACAGCCAGCCGCGACGGTCGGACAGCAGCGCCATCACCGTGCGGCGGCCGAGGACCTCGCCCGGCTGCAGCGCGGCGGCGCGCCACGCGCCAGCGCCGTCGCTGCCGCCGCTGCTGTTGCCGTCGCTGTCGCTCGCCACCCGCCAGAGCCGGTGGTCCCGCGAGGCGACCCACAGCGCGCCGTCCCGGCCGCAGGCGACCTTCTCGATCGACAGGCCGTCCGGCAGCCCGGCGATGGCCGGCCTCGTCACGCCGTGGGCCTCGTCATGCGCGATCAGCCCGGCCGACGTGGCGAACCAGGTGCGCCGCTGGGGCGAGGTGCACGCCGCGAAGACGGTCAGGGACTTCGCGCGGTCGGCCGCCATGCCCGGCGCCGGCACCACCCGGGGCGGCGCCCCGGTGGCCCCGCTGGCGGCCCCGCCGGCGGGCGGCACGAGGAAGAGGCCCTTGTCGGTTCCCGCCCACATCCCGCCGCCCAGCGCCGGCTGCAGCACGAACACCAGCGGCAACCCCTTGGCCACGCGCTGCCACGCTCCGCCGGCCCGTCGCCGGAACAGCTCGCCGGAGTAGGTCGCCATCCACAGCTGGCCCGCCTCGTCCCGCGCCAGGCCCCCGACCTGATCGTTCGTTCCGCCGGGCGTCCGGACATCCACCCTGCCGCTGTCCGGATCCAACAGGGCCGCGCCGTTTCCGGTGCCCAGCCACATCCGTCCGGGCGCCTCCTCCAGGAAGGTCCAAAGGTCGTCGCTCGGCACGCCCTGGCGCCGGGTCCACTGACGCCAGTGCTCGTAGCCGCGCCAGTGCACGAGCCCGTGACCGGCCGTGCCCAGCCACAGGTCGTGGTCGCGGTCCTGCAGGATCGCGTGCACGCCGCTGCCGACGTCCAGTCCGTGCTCGGCGCCGAAGCGCGTCCAGCGGCCCGACTGCCAGCGCAGCACGCCGTCGTCGCTCGAGGTGAGGACGCGGCCCTGCGTGTCCTCCGCCAGCGGCAGGTGCAGCCGCACGGTGCTGTCGCCCAGGCGCGACGGCGTGAGGTCCTCGAAGCGATCCGCGCCCGGCGCCTGGCGCGCGACCTGCGTCTGGCCGCGCGCCCACAGGGCGCCGTCGCGCGTGCGCAGCAGGTCGCCCCAGCGCGCCGGCTTCAGGCCGTCGCGCTCGCCGAACCGGGTCAGGGCGCCGTCCCGCCAGCGGCACAGCGCCCGGCCACAGCCCAGCCACCATCCGCCGTCCGGCTCCACCAGCACCGCATGGATGTCGGCCAGCGAGGGCTCCCGGTCCAGCAGCGCCTGCGCGAAGGCCGGCGTGGCGCGCCAGCCGCTGCCGTCCCGGCGAAGCACGTACAGCCCGTCCATCGCCGCCACCAGCACGCCGCCGTCGGCCGTGGCGGCGATGGTCCGATGGCCCTGGCGCACGGAGAGCGCGGGGCTGCCGGTGGCGATCACCTCCAGCCCCTGGGGCCCCAGGCGGGCGAGGCCGCTGATCATCCCGACCCACACGCCGCCGCGGCCGTCCGGCGCCAGCGAGCTGATGTGGCGGTTGACGAGCGGCAGGTCGGGCGCGTCGATGCGGGTGATGCGGGCGCCGTCGTGGCGATAGAGACCGTTCTCGGTGCCGATGACCAGGCGGCCGTCGGGCAACTGGACCGTGGCCGTGACGGAGAGATTGGAGAGCCCGTCCGACTGCGTGTGCGTGGTCAGCGCCAGGTCTTGCGCCGGGGCCGTGGCGACCAGTGCGCCCGCCAGCAGGCCCGCGAGGATCCAGCGGGCGAACCGGATCGGCGCGGAGCGGCGCGGAGCGGGCGAGGCGAGTGGGGCGAGCGTGGCGGAAGAGGGCATCGGTGGACGCGAGGACCGGCGATCAGCCAAGGCGCCGCAGCGGTTCGCGACGCACGTTCAGCTCCGGAGGATAGCGGGCAGGCGGGCGCTCATCGCACCGTGTCGCACCGGGCGCTGATCGCGAGGGCCGGGCGTGAGACTTTCTGCCTCGAAAGCCGCGCTAGCGGCTCGCGGCCGCTTCGTCAATCCTCCCTGAAGTGCGATGTGTCGATCGTGTTGCACTCCGATACAGTGCTTCACTCGAGTCCGCCGCCGAGCGAGCACTTCGTGAGCAATCTCACAGGGCGCGGACTGCCTAGGGCAAAACCGGCGCGAGCCGGCGACGCAAAGCTTCCGGTCTCCCTCCGGCATCCCTCCGATGCCGTGGCGCGAGATAGCGGGGTTGCCGGACGGGTCCGCGCCAGTCCGTGATGCATTGCCGTCTTCCCGGCTGCCTTGGGTTCAGAAAAACAACGCCCAACAGGCAGGCAAGGGATGCAGCAGGACAAGAACAAGCGGGCGCACGTGCGCCCGGCCGCCGGCGTGCCGGCAGTGGCGATGGTCGCGCTGGCCGCGGCGCTCGCCGCCGGCGTGGAAACCGCCTGGGGTCAGGCCTTGCCGCCGGGCACGGTCGACCCCGACGCGCAACGCCAGCTCCAGCAACAGCGCGAGGCGCAGCAGCGCCAGTCGCTGGAGCGCGAACCCGACGTGCGCCTGCGCGCCAGCCCGCCCCCGGCACGTCAACGCCTGCGCGACGACGAGTCGCCCTGTTTCCTCATCACCCGGATCGAGCTGGACGGCGTCGAGGACCAGCCCCGCATGGCCCGCCAGATCCGCGCGCTGGACGGCCCGCAGGGCGACGACGCCCCGATCGGCCGTTGCCTGGGCGCCACCGGCGTGGCCACGCTGGTCACGCGGCTGCAGGACGCGCTGATCGAGGAAGGCTTCATCACCACGCGCGTGCTGGCCGCGCCCCAGGATCTGTCCACCGGCGTGCTGCGCCTGACCGTGGTGCCGGGACGCGTCCACGCGATCCGCGTGCGCGAGGGCAGTTCCCCGCAGGTGCGGCTGGCCAACGCGCTGCCGGTCAAGCCCGGCGACGTGCTCAACCTGCGCGACATGGAGCAGGCGCTGGAGAACCTGCAGCGCGTGCCCGGCGCGCAGGCCGACATCCAGGTCGAACCCGCCCGCGACACGGTCGAGCCCGGCTACAGCGACCTCGCCGTCAGCTACCAGGGCGGGCGCCAATGGCGCTGGCAGGTGTCGCTGGACGACAGCGGCAGCGAGGCCACCGGCCGCTATCCGCTGGCGCTGACCGCCTCGCTGGACCATGCGCTGACGCTCAACGACCTCTTCTACGTGACCCTGAACCGCGACGCCGACTGGCTCGCGCGCCGCGTCGACGAGCGCGACGGTCCGCACAAGGGCACCGGCGGCCACGTGCTGCACTACTCGCTGCCCTGGGGCCACGCGCTGCTGAGCGTCACCGTCAGCCGCAGCGGCTATCGCCAGGTCGTCATCGGCGCGAACCAGACCTACGTCTACCGCGGCGCCAGCAGCAACGGCGAACTCAAGCTGACCCGCATGCTCTGGCGCGACGGCCAGTACAAGTTCAGCGGTTTCGTGAAGCTGTTCGGGCGCGGCTCGCGCAACTACATCGACGACACCGAGGTCGAGGTCCAGCGCCGGCGCACCGGCGGCTGGGAAGCCGGCTTCAACCTCAAGCGCCAGGCCGGCGGCGTCGGCAGCGAGGCCGAGTTCAGCCTCAAGCGCGGCACCGGCGCCTTCCACGCGCTCGAGGCGCCCGAGGAGGCCTTCGGCGAGGCCGACTCGCGCGTGAAGCTGCTGCAGGGCAGCGTGAGTGTCAACGGCGCGCTGCCGCTGGGCGCCCGTCAGCTGCAGCTGAGCAGCTCGCTGCGCGGCCAGCTCGCGCTGAACCGCCTGACGCCGCAGGACCGCTTCTCCATCGGCGGCCGCTACACGGTGCGCGGCTTCGGCAGCGATGCCTCCCTGTCCGCCGATGACGGCCTGCTCTGGCGCAACGAGGCCGAGCTGCCGGTGAGCGCGCCGCAGGGCTCCCCGGCGGTGTCGATGTACCTGGGCGTGGACGCCGGCTTGGTCGGCGGCAACGGCGCGGAACGCCTGGCCGGACGCCACCTGACCGGCGCCGTCATCGGCTCGCGCCTGCGCACGCAGGGCTTCTCGCTCGATGTCTTCGCCGGCGCGCCGCTGTGGCAGCCCGCGCGCTTCCCGGCGGCCCGCGTCGTCGCGGGCTTCAGCCTGACCTATTCCCGTTGATGCCTTTCCGTTGATGCCCTTGCGCTGACCCGGATCCCTCGCTCCCCAATTTCTCCGTTGAGCTCACGATGAACCGTCTCCAGTACCGAATCGTCTTCAACAAGCAACGTGGCCAACTGATGGCCGTGGCCGAGACCGCCGTCAGCCAGACCAAGGGCGGCAGCGGGGAGAGTGCGGCACCGGCGCGTCGCGCGCTGGCCGCCGCGGAGGTGGTGCCGGCGATCTCGCGTGGCCCGCCGGCGCTGCTCGCGCTGGCCGCAGCCTTCGCGATGGGGGCGGTGATCACGCTGGCGCCGGAGGCGCTGGCCCAGGTCAAGGCCGATCCGAATGCGCCGAAGCAGCAGCAGCCGACGGTGGTCAACAGCGCCAACGGCACGGTGCAGGTGAACATCCAGACACCCAGCGCGGCCGGCGTCTCGCGCAACACCTACAGCCAGTTCGACGTCGACAGGCAGGGTGTGATCCTGAACAACTCGCGCACCGATGCCAGCACGCAGCTGGGCGGTTTCGTGCAGGGCAACCCGTGGCTGGCCAAGGGCAGCGCGCGGGTGATCCTCAACGAGGTCAACAGCAGCGCGCCCAGCCAGCTCAAGGGCTACGTGGAAGTGGCGGGGCAGCGGGCCGAGGTGATCATCGCCAACCCGGCCGGCATCCAGGTGGACGGCGGCGGCTTCATCAACGCCAGCGCCGCGGTGCTGACGACGGGCACGCCGCGCTTCAACGCCGACGGCAGCATCGCCGGCTACGGCGTGCAGGGCGGGCTGATCCGCATCGATGGGCAGGGGCTGGATGGCTCGCAGACGGACTACACCGCGCTGCTGGCGCGGGCGGTCGAACTCAACGCCGGCCTGTGGGCCAAGGACGCGCGCATCCAGACCGGCACGCAGGTGATGACGGTCGAAGGCGCGGCCGCCGGCAATGGCGCGGGCGAAGCGCTGACGCCGAACGGCGAGCGTCCGCGCTATGCGCTCGACAGCACGGCGCTGGGCGGCATCTATGCACAGCGGATCACGCTGGTCGGCACGGAAGCGGGCCTGGGCGTGCGCCAGGCTGGGCAGATCGTCGGTGGGCAGCTGACGCTGCGCGCGGATGGCTGGCTGGACAACACGGGCACCGTCTACGCGCAGGAGGCCGATGCCAACGGCACGCCGTCGCTGACGGTGCAGTCCAACACGGGCGTGCGCAACGCGGGATGGCTCGCTTCGCGTGGGAGCGTGGACCTCAAGGCGCCGCAGCTGAGCGGCGAAGCCGGCAGCGCGACCGTCGCCGGCATGACTTCGGATGGCGCGATCGTCGCCGGAGCCGGCAGCTTGTCGCTGACCGCCTCCCAGTCGGCGACGCAGCTGGGCCAACTGCTCGCGGGCGACGGCTTGGCCGTGCAGGCGACGACCATCACCGCCGATGGCGCGCGCCTTGCGAGCAACGGCGCCGCGCTCTCCATCGTGGCCGATACCTTCAGCGGCGTCGGCGCCAGCCTCGAGCAGTACGGCACCGGCGGCCTCACGCTCGACGCCCGTGCGCTCATGCTGACCGGTGCGACGCTCTTGTCCAACGGCGCGCTGTCGGCGCGCTCGGCGCAGCTGATGCTCGATGGCGCCGATGTCCAGGCGCTGTCGATCTCGCTGAAGGCGGATGGCACGCTGAGCCAGCAACGCGCGTCGCTGCGCTCGGCCGGCGCCGCGACGCTGAGCGCGGACCGCATCGACAACCGCGACGCGCGCATCGCCGCCGATGGCGGCGTGACGCTGCAGGCCGGCACCGAGCTGCGCAACGATCGCGGCGAACTGAACGCCGCCGCGGGCGGCATCGTGATCCAGGGCCAGGCCGACGTGGTCAACACCGCGGGCGCGATCGCGGCGCGCGACGGCATCTCCGTGGAAGCGCGCTCGCTCGTGCAGGAGCAGGGCGGGTCGATCGACGGTCAGGACGTCACGCTGAAGCTGCAAGGCGCGCTGCGCCAGGACGCGAACGCGCGGCTGGCCGCCGGCAACGGCCTGTCCGTCGACGCCGCCTCCATCGCCTCCGACGCGCAAGTGCGCGCAGGCGGCGCGCTCGCCCTCTCCGCGCGTGACGGCGCCGTGCTCGGGGGCTCGATCTATGGCGGCAACGTGAGCGCCACGTCCGGCGGTGACCTCAGCGTGAGCGGCCTGCTCGCCGCTCAACGCGACCTGAACGCGAGCGCCGCCCGGCGCCTCCAGACGGGCGCCGCCGCGACCGTCGCGGCCGGCCTGGGCAGCGACGGACGCGTGGGTACGCAGGGCGCGCTGTCGATGTCGGCGGGTTCCGAGCTCTTGCTGCGCGGTCAACTGCTGGCCGCCGACGCCGCCTTCGACGCCGCCGGCATCGACCTGGCCGGCGCGCAGTTGCAGGCCTCCAATGCGCTGCGCATCAGCACGGCCAGCGACCTGGTCACGGAAGGCGCGCGGATGAGCGCCTCGTCGCTGACGCTGCAGGCGCAGAACTGGCGCCATGCCGGCGGCCAGCTCGCGATGAGCGGCACCGGCGACTGGAACGTCGCGCTGACGGGCCAGCTCGACAACCGCCAGGGCCAGATCCAGA
This sequence comes from Mitsuaria sp. BK041, assembly GCF_014193085.1. Taxonomy (NCBI): domain Bacteria; kingdom Pseudomonadati; phylum Pseudomonadota; class Betaproteobacteria; order Burkholderiales; family Sphaerotilaceae; genus Roseateles; species Mitsuaria sp. BK041. The sequence goes on from NZ_JACHYT010000001.1 coordinate 2,260,561, forward strand.
CGAACGCGCGCAGCCTCACGCTGACGGCGCAGGGCGTCGACAACACCGGCGGCCGCCTCTCGACCTCGGGCGACGCGCTGACGATGACCGTGCAGTCGCTCGCGAACCAGGGGGGCGTGCTGTCGACCAGCGGCGATCTGCGCGTTGATGCGCGCCAGCTCGACAACCGCGATGGCGAGTTGAGCGGCCGCGGCGTGGACGTGCGTGGACAGCAGGTCGACAACACCGGCAGCGGCCTGATCGTGGCCTCGCGCGACTTGAGCGTCCGTGCCGACGCGCTGACCAACGCCGGCGTGATCCGCGCGGCGGGCGCGGCCTCGATCGACGCGGGGACTCTGACGCATGGCGGCACCGTCGCCGCGGGCGGCGCGCTGGACGTGCATGCCGGCGCCATCGACAGCAGCGGCGCCTTCGCCGCGGGCCTGAGGGCGGACAACACCGTCGGCACCGCGGGCGACCTGTCGCTGAAGGCCGAGGGCGCGCTGAAGCACAGCGGCGTGACGCTGGCCGGCGGCGCCGCGCGCCTCGAAGGCGCCGAGCTGCAGCTGCAAGGCAGCCGCACGCAGGCCGCGAGCGTCACCGCGCAGGCGAAGGCGGGTGACCTGCGCCTCGATCGCGCGGCGATGGCTTCGGTCGGCGCGCTCGACCTGGGCGCGACTGGCGCCATCGTCTCCGAGAACGCGCAGCTCAGCGGTGGCTCGGTGAGCTTGACGGCAGCCGACTGGCGCAACGCCGGCGGCGAGCTCTCGCAGACGGACGCGACGGGTCGCCTCGCGGCGACGGTGACGGGCGCGCTCGACAACCGCGGCGGTCGCATCACCGCCAACGGAACGGCGCTGACGCTGTCGGCGCAGCAGCTCGACAACACGGCGGGTCACATCGTCCATGCGGGCACAGCCGCGGGTGAACTCCGCATCGACGCCGGCACGCTGGCCGGCGCGCGGGGCGAGATCCTCGGCAACGGCGCGCTGACGCTGAGCACGAGCGGCGCCGCCGACCTGAGCCAGGCGCAGACACAAGCCGACCGCATCACGGTGAACGCCGCCAGCCTGTCGCTGCAGAACGCGCAGCTGGTGGCCAAGGGCGCGGTCGATCTCACGGCCGCGCAGGCGCTCGACAACACGAGCGGCCTGGTGCAGGGCGGCGGCCCGGTGACGCTGCAGGCGGCGACGCTGACCAACCGCGACGGCCAGATCGGCGGCGCGGCGGTCACGCTGCGCGCAGGCGCGATCGACAACGCGGGACAGGGCCTGGTGACTTCGGGCTCGAGCCTGACGGTGAACGCTGATCGCCTCGACAACGCGGGCCAGCTGCAAGCCGCAGGCGATGTCGACCTGACGGCTCGCGCCGCGCTGACGAATGCTGGCCTGATCACCGCGAAGGGCGATGTCCGCGTGGATGCGGGCGCCTTCGATCACACCGGCACCGTGGCCGCGAGCGGCAGCACCCGCATCACCGCTGGCACCTTGACCAGCAGCGGCAGCTTCGCGGCGGGGCTCCAGGCCGACAACACCGTCGGCGATCGCGGTGACCTGACGATCACCGCACAGCAACTGCGTCAGAGCGGCACCTCCGTGGCGGGTGGCGCGCTGACGTTCAGTGCCGACAGCGTCGCGCTCCAAGGCAGCAAGACGCAGGCCGGCTCGGTGTCGCTGCAGGCGCTGGCGGGTAGCCTCGCGCTCGATCAGGCGACGGTCGCGGCAACGCGGCAGCTGACGCTGTCGGCCTCCGGCGCGCTGGACACGGCGGGTTCGACGCTGAGCGGCGGCTCCGTCGCGATCGCGGCCGCCGATTGGTACAACGCGGGCGGCACGCTCGCGCAGACCGGCGCGGCGGGCGCGATGCGCGTCGACGTGGCCGGACTGATCGACAACCAGGGCGGCCGCATCGGCGCGAACGCCCAGTCGGCCACGCTGAACGCGGGTCAGCTCGACAACCGCGGCGGCGCGATCACGCATGCCGGCGCGGACGCGCTGACGATCTCGGCGGGCTCGCTGTCGGGCGCGGACGGCCGCATCGCCAGCAGCGGCGACCTCGCGCTGACCATGACCGGCGCGGCGACGCTGGACCGCGCGCAGACGCAGGGTCGGACGATCACGCTCGACGCGGGCAGCCTCAGCCATCGCGAGGGCCAGTTGCTCAGCCAGGGCGATGCCTCGGTGCGCGTGAGCGGCGTGCTGGACAACTCCGGCAGCTTCTACGCCCAGGGGGCGATGACGGTGACGGCGGGCGGCGCGCTCACGCACACCGGCCTGATCGCGGCGCAGGGCGACCTGACCGTGCGGGCGGACAGCATCGCCAGCAGCGGCGCCTTCGCCGCGGGCATGAAGCCGGACACCACGCTGGCGGCGCAGGGCGAGCTGACGCTGTCCGCGGCGCACACGCTGCAGCACTCGGGCACCGCGCAGGCGGTGGGCCGCGCGACGCTCGAGGGCGCGTCGCTGCTGCTGCAGGACAGCCAGACCACGGCCGCGTCGATCGCGCTGAATGCGCGTGGCGGCGAGCTTCGCCTGGACCGCGCGCTGCTGTCGGTGCGTGATCTGCTCGATTTGCGCAGCAGCGGCACGCTGAACACCGAGGGCGCGCGCATGAGCGGCGCCAGCGTCGCCATCACGGCGGTCGACTGGCGCAATGCCGGCGGCCAGATCGGTCAGACGGATGCCGCGGGCCAGTTCACCGCGACGCTGAGCGGCGTCCTGGACAACCAGGGCGGGCGCATCGCGGGCAATGGCACGGCGCTGACGCTGTCGGCGGACCGCATCGAAAGCGGCGCGGGCAAGATCATTCATGCGGGCGCGACGGGCGGCACGCTGCGTGTGGACGCGACGACGCTGAATGGCGTCAACGGCACGATCGCCGGCAATGGCACGCTGGCGCTGAACATCGCGGGCGATGCCGACTTGAGCGGCGCGACGGCGCAAGGCGACCGCGTGACGGTCCACGCGGCCAATCTCAAGCTGCGTGGCGGCGAGCTGCTCGGGCAGAGCTCGGCGGCGCTGACCGTTGGCGGTGAGCTCGACAACACCGGCGGCCTGGTGCATGGCGCGAGCAGCCTGACGATCGATGCCGGCACGCTGACGAACCGCGATGGCCAGCTCGGCGCGGTGGACGTGACGCTCAAGGGCGGCACGATCGACAACGCGGGCCTTGGCCTGATCGCGGCGCGCGGGAAGCTTTCGGCGGACGTGGCGAGCCTGAGCAACGCGGGCTCGATGCAGGCGGGCGGCGATCTCGACCTGCGCGCGAGCGATGCACTGCGCAACAGCGGCACCGTCCGCGCTCAGGGCGATGGCACGCTGAACGCCGACACGCTGGTCAACACCGGCACGGTGGCGGCGCAGGGCGCGCTCATCGCGCAGGCGCGCGACATCGCCAGCAGCGGCGCCTTCGCCGCTGGCCTGAACGCCGACAACACGCTCGCCACGCGCGGCGACCTGGCGCTGACCGCGAGCGGTCAGCTACAGCAGAGCGGCACAGCGCTCGCGGGCGGCGGGCTGACGATGAGTGGCGCCAGGCTCGCGCTGCAGGACAGCCGCGTGCAGGCGCAGCGCGTGACGATGACGGCGCTGGCTGGCGACGCGCGCCTGGACCGCGCGACCGTGGCTGGCGGCGAACGCCTGACGCTGTCCGCGGCGAATGCGCTGGACAGCTCCGGCGCGACGCTGGGCGCGGGCTCGGTGTCGATCACGGCGACCGACTGGCGCAACGCCGGCGGCGATCTCGCGCAGAGCGCGGCGGATGGCGAGCTGCGCGTCTCGGTGGCGCAGGCGTTGATCAACCAGGGCGGCTCGATCGCGGCCAACGCGGCGGACGTGACGCTCGCCGCGGTGCGCATCGACAACCGCCAAGGCACGCTGCTGCATGCCGGCACCGGCACGCTGACGCTGAGCGCGCAGCAGCTCGATGGCACCGGCGGCGAGATCCTGGGCAAGGGCGCGCTGGCGATCCAGACGCCCGGCGCGCTGACGCTGGACGGCGCGCTGACGCAGGCTCGCGACATCACGGTGAATGCGGGCAGCCTCAGCCATCGCGACGGCAAGCTGCTGAGCCAGACCGGCGCGGCCTTCACCGTCGGCGGCGCGATGGACAACACGCGCGGCCTGATCCAGGCGAGCGAGGACCTGCGCATCGTCGCGGCTTCGCTGGACAACACGGATGGCCAATTGGGCGGCCGCGCGGTCAGCCTGAGCACGGCGGGCCGGCTGCTCAACGGCGGTCAGGGCCTGATCGCTTCGGCGCAGGCGCTGACGATCGAAGCCGGCCAGCTCGACAACGCCGGTAGCCTGCAGTCGCAGGCGGCGCTGGAGCTGACGGCACATGGCGCCTTCGGCAACACCGGCAGCGCGTACGCACGCGGCCCGCTGACGATCACCGCCGATGGCGCGTTGACGAACAGCGGCATGCTGGCGGCGCAGGGCGCGCTGTCGGTGCAGGCGGCGAGCATCGCGAGCAGCGGCGGCTTCGTCGCGGGTTTGAAACCGGACAACACGCTCGGCACGCAGGGCGATCTGACGCTGCGCACGAGCGGCGCATTGCAGCAGAGCGGCCAGACCGTGGCCGCGGGCGCGATGACGCTGTCGGGCAGCACGCTGCAGCTGCAGGACGCGAAGCTGCAGGCGCAGCGCGCGGACCTGACGGCCAGCACCGGCGACCTGCGCCTGAACCGCGCGACGCTGGCGTCGTCGGGGGCGCTGACGATGTCGGCGGCGGGCGCGATGGACACGGGCGCGGCGTCGATCTCGGGCGACACGCTGTCGGTGACGGCGCAGCGCTGGTCCAACGTCGATGGGGTGGTCACGCAGACCGGCCAGGCCGGCGCGCTGAGCGCGACGCTGCAGGGCGCGCTGGACAACACGCGCGGCGAGATCGCCGCGGCGGGCCGCACGCTGACGGTGAACGCGGGATCGATCGACAACGCGAGCGGCCGTCTGGTGCACGCGGGCGCGGAGGGGCTGAGCCTCACGACCGGCACGCTGAGCGGCGCGAGCGGCGAGATTCTCGGCGCGCACGCGGTGACGCTGACGGCGACGGGCGCGGTCGATCTGAGCCAGGCGAAGACGCAGGGCGGCACGGTGACGCTGCAGGCGGACAGCCTGCGTCATCAAGGCGGCCAGCTGCTGAGCGGCGGCGATGCGCAGCTGCGCGTCGCTGGGGCGATCGACAACACCGGCGGCGCGATGGGCGCGGGCGGCGATCTGCGCGCGCAGGCGGCGTCGCTGGACAACACTGGCGGCCAACTCGGCGCTCGTGCTGTTGACCTGACGCTGGGGACGCTGACCAACGGCGCGCAGAGCCTGATCAACGCGCAGACCGCGCTGACCATCGGCGCGAGCCAGGTGACGAACGCGGGCTCGCTGCAATCGGGCGCGGACACGCGGCTGACGACGACCGGCGCGCTGAGCAACAGCGGCAACATCTACGCGCAAGGCAACGTCATGGTGAACGCGGGCCAGACGCTCACCAACAACGGCCTGATCGGCGCGCAGGGCGCGCTGACCGTGGACGCGCCCGCGCTGGCGGGCGCCGGCACGCTGGCCGCGGGCCTGCGTCCGGACAACTCGCTCGGCGCACAAGGCGACCTGACGGTCCGCACGACGGGCACGCTGCAATCGGCCGGATCGATGCTGGCCGCGGGCACGATGACGCTGCGCGGCGGCGATCTGCAGCTGCAGGACAGCCGTCTGCAGGCGGCGTCGGTGTCGATGAACTCAACCGGCACATCGGGCCTGGGAGCGCTGCGCCTGGACCGCGCGATCGTCGCGGTCGCGGGTGACCTGATGCTCGCGAGCGCGGGTCTGCTGTCGACGGACGCGGCGACGCTGAGCGGCGCCAACGTCGGCATCACGGCGACGACGGACTGGCGCAATGTCGGCGGCTCGCTGACGCAGACCGGCGCGGCCGGCGCGCTGACCGCGACGATCGGCAACCAGCTGCTCAACACCGATGGCCGCATCCAGGCGGCCGGCACCGGCCTGCGTCTGCAGGCGCAGTCGGTGGACAACGTGCGCGGCACGCTGATGGCGGCGGGCAGCGGTCCGCTGACGGTCACGACGGGCTCGCTGGATGGCAGCTCGGGCCAGATCCTCGCGAGCGGCGCGGTGACGATCGCCGCGACCGGCGCGGTGACGCTGGCCAGTGCGCAGACGCAGGGCACCGGCGTGACGGTGTCGGGCAGCAGCCTGGACCACCGCGGCGGCAACCTCGTCAGCAATGGCGGGGCGCTGCTCAACCTCACGGGCGGCATCGACAACCGGGGCGGCACGGTGGCCAGTGCGGGCGCGCTCGATGTGCGCGGCGCGAGCCTGCTCAACGGCGGCAACGGCCTGATGCAGAGCGACTCGACGCTGCAGGCCACCATCGGCGGCACGCTCGACAACCAGGGCGGTCGCCTGCGCAGCGGCGCGGCGATGACGCTGAACGCGGGCAATGTCGACAACCGCGGCGGCTGGGCTGGCAGCGACGGCGCGCTGAGCGTCACCACGGGCGGCGCGCTGCAGAACGCGGGCGGCACGCTGCTCGCGCAGCAGGGCGTGTCGCTGAGCGCGGCGACGCTGGGCAACCAGCAGGGCCGGATCTCGAGCCTGCAAGGCGGCGTGACGCTGCGCGCGCAGGGCGCGATCGACAACACGGCCGGCGCCATTCAGGCCGGGCAGACGGCGGATCTGGGCTCGGCCTCGATGATCAACGCGCGGGGCGAGGTCTCGGGCGCAGCGGTCGTGATCGATGCGCGCGGACAGACGCTGGACAACAGCGGCGGCCGGCTGCTTGCGACGCAGTCGCTGACGGTGGACAGCGGCACGCTGGAGAACCGCGGTGGGCTGCTGCAATCGGGCGGCGGCCTGTCGGTGCAGACGCATGGCGCGGCGCTGAACAACACGCGCGACGGCTCGGTGACGACGCCCACGGGCATCCGCGCGCAGGGCGCGATGACGCTGAACGCCGGCACGCTGACCAACGAGCAGGGCATCAGCGCCGGCACGTCGGCGCAGGTGAACCTGAGCCAGCTGGTCAACCGCGCGGAGCTGTCGGCCTCGGCGCTGACGGTGTCGGTGGGCGGCACGCTCGACAACCAGGGTGGACGGCTGATCGGCGCGCAGACGCTGGACGCGTCGGCGCAGCAGGTGCTCAACCAGGGCGGGCTGATCTACGGCGGCAGCACGCTGAACCTCACGGCCGCGGGTCGCATCGACAACACGAACACCGGCGGCGCCGGGCAGGGTATCCAGGGCGGCGCCGTCAACGTGCGCGCGCAGCAGCTGGACAACATCGGCGGTCAGGTGCTGGCCAGTGGGAGCCTGGGGCTGACGATCGCGCAGTCGCTCAACAACGCGGGCGGGGCACTGGGCGCGTCGGGCACGCAGACGATCGGGGATGGGGCGTCGGTGTCGGCGCTGTCGCTGAACAACGCGGGCGGGCGCATCTGGTCGGGCAGCGCGATGGGGCTGAACCTGCGCGAGCTCGCCGGCGGTGTCGGCGGGCAGATCAGCAGCGGCGCGGGCATGAGCGTCAAGCTCGTGGGCGATTTCGTCTACGGCGCCAGCAGCCAGTTCCAGTCGGCGGGCGACATGGTGCTCGACGTCTCGGGCAACTTCGCCAACCAGGGCACGCTGCGCAGCGGCGGGACGCTGTCGATCTCGGCGCAGAACATCGACAACGCGGCCAGCGGCGAGCTCAGCGGCGTGAACACGCTGCTCACCGCGGCGGGGAAGATCACCAACCGCGGCCTGATCGACGGCGACGGCGTGCTGCTGACCTCGGACCGGCTGGTCAACCTGGGCACGGGCCGGATCTACGGCGGCGACGTGGTCATCGACGGTGGCGCGCTGGTCAACGGCGCGGAGGGCGGCGTGGCGGCGGTGATCGCGGGACGGCGCTCGATCGACGCGCAGCTCACGCGCGAGATCTCCAACACGGACGGGGCGCTGATCTTCGCGGACGGCGACCTGCGGCTCGCGGGCGCGAGCCTGCTCAACGAGAACTCGACCATCGAGGCCAGCCGCGCGCTGGCGCTGCAGATGACGGGTGGGATCGTGAACAGGACGGTGCTGCAGGGCGTTGGGACGGGGCAGGGCACCGGGCAGGGAACGCTGGCCTCGGCGGCCTTCATCCGCGCCGGCGGGGACATGACGATCTCCGGCGATACGCTGCTCAACAGCGGCGCCACGATCGAGGCGCGCAGCAACCTGATGCTGACGGCCAACCGCATCGACAACGTCAACCCGTACCTGATGTGGGGCAACTACACGCCGGGCTCGGAAGGATTTGTCAGCATCGTCTACTCGATCAACAACGGGCCGATCGAAGACCTTGCCGTTCCAATGAACGGGCGCACGGCGCAGGAGGTGGTGAGCGACTACGCGCGGACGCATCGCACCCACCGGATCGTTTCGTGGGAGGCATTCGGTGGCAATGACGCGGGCGCGCCGCTGACGCAGTCGCTCGCGGCCAAGATCATCGTGGGCGGCACCTTGAGCATCGGTGCCGGCACGATCAACAACGACATGAGCCAGGTGGTCGGCATGACCGGCGTGGCGATCACCGGCGGGCAGGTCACGAACGTGCCGCACACGGTGACGGCCGTCGACACGCAGGGCGTGGCGCATACGGTGAATCTCTCGCTGGCGGGCGGTGCGCCGGTGGTGGGGCAGGTGTCGCAAGCGCCCGGCGGTCGCCAGGGCGCTGGTGCGGTGAGCACCGGGGGCGGTGCCTCGCCGCAACAGGCGCAAGGCGGTGCTTCCGCCAACGCGAGCGGTGGCGCCGGTACTGGCGGCTTCCTCACCCGCTTGATCCGCCAGGTGCAGCAGGGCGCTGCCGCGCAGGCCAACGCGCAAGGCAATGCGCAGGTGCGAGTGGGCAGCGCGATCGCGTCGAACGCAGTGGCGACGGGCAACGGCGCCGCGGGCGCCGGCGTGGTCCAGGCGATCCAGCGCAGTGGCGCGACCGCGACCGAGCGCGCCATCGCCGCCGCGCAGTCCGGCGACGCGGGCGCGCAGGTCGAGGCGACGCTCCGTCACGAGCGCGATGGCGACGCGGTGCAGACGGGCTCGGCGCAGGACCTGCAAGGCGCGCGCGTGACCACGCAGTTCCGCGATGGGCAGGCGATCGATGCCGCGCAGGCCAACAGCACGACGCAACAGGTGCAGGGCACGGCGCGAACTGGTCTCGCCGGCCTGCTTCAGCGGGCCCGCGCCGCGTCGGCCGCGCAGGTCGACGCGTCCGCGCAGACCGACCAGAAGGCCACGACGCAGATCGGCAAGGTGACGACGCAGGCCGGCTCGACGAGCCGGCCGGGCTCGGCCCAGAACGCGGCGCTGAGGGTCTCGGGCCTGAGCGTCGGCGGCCGCCTGTTCGGCGTGATGCCCAACCTCACGCTGCCCTCCAACAGCCTGTTCAAGACCCACAGCGAGCCCGGCGGCAAGTACCTGGTCGAGACGGACCCGCGCTTTGCCAACTACCGCGAGTGGCTCTCCAGCGACTTCCTGCTGCAGCAGATGGCGCTGGACCCCACCGTGACGCAGAAGCGCCTGGGCGACGGCTTCTACGAGCAGCGGCTGGTGCGCGAGCAGATCGGCCAGCTCACCGGCACGGGCTACCTGTCGGGCTACGCGGACGACGAGTCGATGTACCGCGCGCTGCTGACCAACGGCGCGACCTTCGCCAAGGAGCACCAGCTGGTGCCGGGCGTGGCGCTGAGCGCCGAGCAGATGACGCAGCTCACCAGCGACCTGGTGTGGCTGGTGGAGCAGACGGTGACGCTGGCGGACGGCACGACGCAGCGCGTGCTGGTGCCGCAGGTGTACCTGGTGCCGCGCGAGGGCGACCTGCTGCCCAGCGGCTCGCTGATCGCCGGCGGCCGGGTGGAGATGGCGCTGACGGGCGACTTCAACAACGGCGGCAGCGTGCGCGGCGGGGCGGTGGCCATCCAGGCGCAGAACATCGCCAACACTGGCGATATGCGCGCCACGACGCTGGCGCTGACGGCGCGCGAGGATCTGCGCAACATCGGCGGGCAGCTGGCGGCCACGGGCGACATGAGCCTGGTGGCCGGGCGTGACGTCGTCATGCAGAGCACGACGGCCAGCGGCGGCACGGTGAAGGGCAACGTCACGACCAAGGCGACGGTGCTGGACCAGGTGGCCTCGCTCACCGCGGGCGGCGTGATGGTGGTGCAGGCCGGGCGCGACGCGCAGCTGCAGGCGGTGCAGATCACGCAGGGCGGCGCGGAGGGCGCGGGCGCCGAAGGCGGCGTGATGGTGGCCGCCGGGCGCGACCTGACGCTGAGCACGGTGCAGACCTCGAGCTCGCGCGACCAGGTCTGGAACGCGACCAACTTCAAGAAGGAAAGCCAGCGCCAGGACGTGGGCACGGAGATCAAGGCCGAGGGTGCGGTGCTGCTCAAGGCTGGGCAGGACCTGAGCGCCACGGCCGCGCAGATCGCCAGCGCGCAAGGCGCGGTGACGCTGAGCGCAGGGCGCGACGTCGAGCTGCTGGCCGGCGAGGCCAACAAGGTCGTCGAGGAGATGACGCAGAAGACCAAGAAGAGTCTGTTCAAGAAGAAGACCGTCACGACCTACAACAAGACGGACACGACGACCGCGATTGGCACGACGCTGTCGGGCGACACGGTCAACATCGTGGCCGGGCGCGACATCACGCTGGCCGCGGCGCAGGCGGTGTCGGACAACGGCACCAAGCTCATCGCCGACCGCGACATCACCATCGATGGCGTCACCAACTCGGTGGACACGGAGCAGTTCAAGAAGACGGTGAAGTCGGGGCTGTTCAGCGGCGGCGGGATCGGGGTGACGATCGGCAAGCAGGAACTGTCGCAGGCGACGAAGACGAGCCAGGAGACGCACCAGGGCTCGGTGGTGGCCAGCGTGGCCGGGGACGTGGACATCTACGCCGGCGGCAAGTACCGGCAGGTGGGCTCGGAGGTGCAGGCGCCGCAGGGCGACGTGACGATCAAGGGCAAGTCCATCGACATCGTGGAGGCCCGCAACCAGTCGGCGCAGGACACGGAGACCAAGTTCAGGCAGAGCGGGCTGTCGCTGTCCTTGAGCGCACCGGGCGTGGATGCGGCGATGGGTGCCATCAAGGCCGGGGAGCACGTCACGCAGACGCAGGACGACCGGATGAAGGCGCTGGCGGCGGCCACGGCGATCTCCAAGGCCAAGCAGGCAGTCGAGGAGATCCAGAAGTTCAACGACCTGGCCAAGGCGCAGCAGGAGCAGAGCATCCGCATCAGCCTGTCGGTGGGCAGCCAGCAGAGCAAGAGCTCGCAGCACAACGAGGCGAACCAGACCGCGGGCAGCTCGGTGCTCGCGGACGGCAAGCTGAGCCTCATCGCCACCGGCGGCGGGCAGGACTCCAACGTCACGGTCCGAGGCAGCACGCTCGCGGGTCAGGACGTGTTCATCAAGGCGGACAACAAGATCGACTTGCTGGCCGCGCAGAACACCAGCGAGCAGCACAGCAAGGACTCGAGCAGCAGCGCGTCCATTGGCATCGGCATCTCGCTGGGCCAGGAGAACCGGCTGGGCTTCACCGCCAGCGCCAGCGTGTCCAAGGGCAACGCGGACGGCAAGGACACGAACTACTCGGCCACGCAGGTCACGGGCGGCAGCTCGGTGACGCTGCAGTCGGGTGGGGACACGACGCTGGGCGGCGCGGTGGTGACGGCGCCGAAGGTGGTGGCCGACATCGGCGGCAACCTCAAGATCGAAAGCCTGCAGGACACGGCCAAGTTCGACTCGAAGAGCCAGAGCATGGGCGGCAGCGTGACCGTCGGGTACGGGGCGGGCGGCAACGCCAACTTCAGCCAGTCCAAGGTCAACGCGGACTATGCGGCGGTGGGCGAGCAGGCCGGCATCCGCGCCGGCGATGGCGGCTTCCAGGTGAGCGTGAAGGGCAACACCGAGCTCAAGGGTGGTGCGATCACGAGCAGCCAGGCGGCGATCGACGCGGGCAAGAACAGCTTCAGCACCGGCACGCTGACCAGCAGCGACATCGACAACCGCAGCCAGTTCAGCGCCAGCGCCGTGACGGTGAGCGCGGGCACGAGCGGCGGCATGGCCGGCGCCTTCAAGGACAGCGGCGACGAGCGCAGCACGACGCGCAGCACGATCAGCGCGGGCAGCACGACGATCACCAGCGGGGATGCGGCGAGTCAGGCGACGCTGGAGAAGCTGGACCGCGGCGCGACGAACGATGCCACGGCGGGCAAGCTGTCGCAGGGTTGGGATGGGCAGAAGCTCTCGCAGCAGGTGAAGGTGAATGCGCAGATCGTGGCGGAGTTTGGGGCGCAGGCGTCGAAGGAGGTGGCCGAACAGTTCAAGAAGCAGGCGGACAAGCTGCGGGCTGAAGGCAAAGAGCAGGAAGCCAAGAAGTACGAGGAGGGCGGTGAGTACCGAGTGGCGGCGCATGCGGTGATCGGCGCGATGACCGGCGATCTCAGCGGAGCATTGGGCGCTGCTGCGAGCGCGAAGGTGGCCGATCAACTGAACTCACTTCAGGAGACGCTCAGGGACCGGCTTGATAAGGCGGGTCTAGGGGGAGAGGATCAAAAGAACGATTGGGCGACGGCACTGTCAAAGCTGGCGAGCGGGGCGCTCGCTACCGGTCTCGGTGCGATCGCCGGTGGCGGTTTCGACGGCGCAGCAGCTGGCTTGAATCAGGACTACAACAATCGGCAGTTGCACCCCAAGGAGCGCGATAAGGCTGCTGAACTGGCGAAGAGGAGCAAGGGTAAATACACCCAGGAGCAGATCGAAGACGCGATGCGTAATAGCGGAAATAGCTATTACAAGGAAGATGTCACCGCCGGCATGGTCATTCGTGATCCAAAGGATCCCAATGCCTTCTATGACAAGGGTGCACCGTTCACGACGGGCGATAACGGGAAAAGCTTCGTTCAGATCAATCGCGACAATACCTCACTGAACTCGTCCAATATCGATCCGGATCTTGCGGCCTTCGTTCGAGCCAACACGGGCGGGGAAAACTCTCCTTACTACGACCTGGCGCCAAAGAAGATTACCTATCCAGAACTGGCTCAAGGCGGCAAGGCTACGGGATTGCAATATCAAACGGTCAGCGCAAACGGGCAGTCGTTCCGCTTGGCAATCGCGGACTGCCCGGCAGTGAGTTGCCAAAACACGGACAACATCGCCCGGTTCGGGCTGAGCGCAGAGGACAAGGCTCAACTCGACGCATACGACGCTGCGGTCAAGAAGTCGCTGACCAAAGATGCAGTGAAGGGAGGCGTTGCCGTCGCTGTTATTGCGACTGCCCCAGCAACGATTCCCGGCGCAGTGATCGGTGGCGCAGTGGTCGGAGGGACGTCTAGCGCAAGTGATCAATATATTGACAAGGGAACGATCGATGGAAAACAGGTTGCCAAGGAAGCTGTAATTGGGGGCGTCGTTGGTGGCGGGACCGCTGCAGTAGTGAGCATTGGTGGCGTGCTTGTGCCGAAAATTGGTCAAGCCCTTGATGAGATGGTCACCGCGAAGATCGTGTCTCAATCAGAGATGGACGCGTATGTCGCAGCAAAAACGGCACAGAAGATATCTCAAAATGCAGAGCGCGACGGCGGCGTGGATCCATATGTCAAGCCACCAAACGCCGATGCAGAAATTGCGCTTCGGGATAAGTCGGCGCTGGATGCGCAGAATGGAACTAGCAATCCACACTATCTGGAAAAGCACGGCTCTTATACGAGTTTGACCGAGCAATATAATCGTGCGATGTATGGGATTAATCCGCAGACGGGGCAGATAGGTCGTCCGGTAAATGCTTCGAAGTACTTCAATGAAACCGATATGGAGTACGCGATCAAACAGGCGGAGGCGACATATGCTGCGAATCCTAGTAGCTTCCCTGATCGGCAAATACCTATTAACTTTGGTCGGCCCGTTGGCGAAGGATATATGGCGAACAGTACGGCGAACCAAACCAGTGGGGTCGCAGGTGAATATCGTTGGACTGAAGTTGTCGTTGTAGGTATTGATCAAGCTACAGGGAAGGCGTATACATCGTTCCCACAACTTAATTCCGGTGTGAAAATGCCCGATCCTCGAGGAGTTAGGCCATGAAGGAAATTTCTCTTTATCACGCTGAGCTTATTATGTTGCCGTTTTCGGAACATGAGGCTGAGCATTACGGTTATGACGAAGAGCTTTTTTCACTTGATCTCGTGAATCCTGTTCAGGCGGAGTTCGCTATTGGAAAGTGGCTGGTGCCGCATGCAGCAAATTGGAGTGCAGGAGGTCGTGAATTGAGGCGAGAAGCCTCACGAATTTGCATATCGCAGGATATGCCATTTAGCAATTCATGGCTTCCTGGAATTGATGATCTTTGTAGGGTTACTGGTGATCTCAAAGAGTACTCAAGAAATCTTGCAGCATTTCAGAGGCAGGTTTGGGAGCGTCTGTTTGGGGAGCGATATTCGGCACTCCCGCTCGAGCAGTACGTGCTTCGAGTTGACAAGGAGTTTGAGTTTTTTCCTGATTCTCCAAATCTTTGGACTGTTCCGAATTATTCATCTTGGCCTCCAGGTTTTAAAGGTCGAGACTTATCCGCTTCTTGATTTCAAAGTGCAATCGTTGAAGCGCGCAACCAGTCAGCGCAGGACACGGAGACGAAGTTGAAGCAGAGCGGGCTCCGGTGTCGCTGAGCGCCGGGCGTGGATGCGGCGCTTAGTGCTATCAGGGCCTCCGAGCACGTCACGCAAACGCAGGACGTCACGCAGACGCAGGACGACCGCATGAAGGCGCAGGCCGCGGCTACGGCGATCTCCAAGGCCAATCAACTTGCTGGCCGCGCAGAACACCAGCGAGCAGCACAGCAAGGACTCGAGCAGCAGCGCGTCCATCGGCATCGGCATCTCGCTGGGCCAGGAGAACCGGCTGGGCTTTACCGCCAGCGCCAGCGTGTCCAAGGGCAACGCGGACGGCAAGGACACGAACTACTCGGCCACGCAGATCACGGGCGGCAGCTCGGTGACGCTGCAGTCGGGTGGGGATACGACACTGGGCGGTGCGGTGGTGACGCGGATGCGAGCGCCGCGGCGAAGTACGGGCTGGAGGCCAGTTCCGGCCTCGCGACGAAGACGGCCGGACCGCTGACGCTGACCGCCGGCGCGACGACGACCACCAACTTCTCGTTCCCTTGAGTCGACCGCCATCGCGGCGTCCCGGCTGGGGGCGTGACCGGCCGGCAGGTACGCCGCGCCGCGCGAGGGCTGCACGCGAAGGTGACATCAAGCGCCGCTGAGGGCGCTCAGCGCCGCCAGTCGCGACGCATGGCGTCCCGCTCGTCCGCGCTCGACAAGGGATCGCCCTCGCGCAGGCGATCCATGTCGTCGAGCAGCGCTTGCGGCCAGGGAGAGGCCGCCATCCGGAAGGCTTCCGACGCTGCGGATGTCGATGCGGTCGGGGACGCTGACGCGGACCCCGCCGTGATCGTCGCGAGTTGCCGCACGCGCCATGCGTCGTCGCCGCGGCAGGCCAGGCCCGCCGTGGCACCGCCGGCATCCGCCCCGCCGACCGTGAAGGCGCGGCAGTATCGACCGTCCCGCGACACGAAGCTCAGGCCCACGCGGGTGGAGGAACCGGGCGCCGCCGCGCCGGACAGCTGCGCGTCCAGGGCCTGGGCGAGGGCACCTTCGGCGAGCCAGCCGCCGTCTGCCGCCACCTCGAGCGCTCCGCGCGGCGCCAGCCAGGTCGTGCCGATCAACACGCCCAGCGCCAGGCTGGCCGCCATGCCGCCCCAGGCCAGCCAACCTCCGCGGCGACGCCGACGTTCCTCGTCGAGGTCGATGGGCTTGGTGTCTGGCTTGGTGCCTGGCTTGGCGGACGGACCGGGCACCGCGGCGGGCGCGGGCTCGGCGGCGGCCTCGGTGACGGCCTCGCGATTCGCGAAGAGCGCGCTCAACCGCTCGGGTACGGGCTCTGCCAGCACGGGATCGAAGGCCTGGCCCAGCCGCGCGCGCAGGCGCCGTTCCCTCGCCACCGCGGCGCCGAGCGTCGCATCCTCCGCCAGCCTCGCTTCGAAGCGCGCGCGCTCCGCCGCGTCCATCTCGTCGTCGACATAGGCGGCGACGCGCGTCGCATCGTCCATCGTCCGCGTGGCATCGAGCTCATCCTCGCGGTGCTCGCCGCGCTCCCGACCCGGGCCAGCGCCGCCGACCTCATCGCCGCCATCGCCGCTGTCTTGGCCGCGCTCGCGGCCGGAATCCATTGCGCCGTTCATGTCCTGTCCTTCGCCGCTCATGTGCCGCTCATGCGTCGATGTCGCCGTCGCCCAGCAGTTGCTGCAGCGTGTCCTTCGCCCGTGCCAGCCGGCTGGTGACGGTGCCGATCGGAACCTCCAGCACCGCCGCGGCCTCCTTGTAGGGCAGGCCCTCGACCAGCACCAGGCCCACCACCAGGCGCTGCTCCGCGGGGAGCCGCGCCATCGCCGCCTGCACCGACAAGCGCGCGATGTGCCGACCCGTCTCGGACACGCCGACGTGCTCGCCCGCCTCCTCGGGAGCCAGCACCTCGGCGCGCCGGCCGCGGGCGCGCTGCTCGTCGATCCAGGCGTTCTTCATGATCCTGAACATCCAGCTGTCCAGGCGCGTGCCGGGCTCGTACTGGTCCAAGGCCCGCAGCGCCCGCTCCACGGCCACCTGCACGAGGTCGTCCGCATCCTCGCGGTGATGCGTCAGGCTGCGGGCGAAGCGCCGCAGCCGGGGCAGCAGCGCGGCCAGGGCGGATTGCAACTCCAATATGCTCATGCGATGGGATGCCTGATGAATAGAACGACGGCGGCGCGGATTTTCTTCCGTGTGCCGGACGTTATCCGTCGATGAGCTTGAAATTCCTTCCGATCCTCGGCCTGGCCGCGGCCTTGATCACGGCGCTGCCCGCGTCGGCGCAGGTCCGTCTGCCCAATCTGCCCGGCGGTGGGCGCCTGCCCGGCGGCGAGCTGCTGCGCCGTACCGAGCCGCTGTTGACCTCGACCAGCCAGCTGCTCGCGCCGGTCGATCCGCTGCGCTGGCGCGAGCGGCTCGCCGATCAGCTGCTTCGGCGCCATCCCGACCAGCTTCAGCGCAACGCGGCGGACGAACTGGTGTTCATCGGCGAGGTGCTCGCGTTGCCGTCATCGGCGCAGGCGCGGCAGCGCGTGCTGTCGATGGACGGGTGGGAGCGGGTGGAGGAGACGCGGCTGGATGGGTTGGACCTCGCCTGGTTGCGGCTGCGGGCGTCCGCAGGGACCTCGCCTTCAGCGCTGGCCGCGCGGATCGCGCAGCTGCGCGCCGAGGACCCGGAGGGCAGCTACGACTATCACCATGTCTACGTCGACGCCGGCACGGCAACGTCGACGGAAGGCGCGCCGCCGTCCAGCCGTGGCGCTACGACGACCACGCTCGCAAGCGCAAGCGCAAGCGCGAGCGCGAGCGCGACCCAGTACGCCGCCTGGAGCACCAGCGCCAGCGGAAACGCGACCGGCTCCATCGGGACCGAAGGGGCCGTCACCGGCGAGCGTCGCGTCGGCATGATCGACAGCGGCGTCGATGCCGCCCATCCCTCGCTGCGGCATGTGGCGCTGACTCGACAGGGTTGCGCGGGCCAGGCCCGGCCCGCGGCGCATGGCACGGCCGTGGCGTCGCTGCTGGTGGGCGATTCCGAGATCGGCTTCCGCGGCGCGCTGCCGCGCGGGCGCCTCTTCGCGATGGACGTGTATTGCGAGGGCGGGTCCCAGGCCGGCGGCGGCGTGCAGGCGATCGCCGAAGGCTTTGGCTGGCTGGCGCGGATGCGGGTGGGCGTGGTCAACATCAGCCTGGTCGGCCCGCCCAACGCGCTGCTGCGACGCGTGGTCGAGGCGGCGCAGGACAAGGGACTCCTGATCGTCGCGCCGGTCGGCAACGACGGGCCGTCGGCGCCGCCGCTCTATCCGGCCGCATGGCCCGGCGTGATCGCGGTCACCGGCGTCGACGCGCGCCGGCGTGTGCTCGTCGAGGCCGGGCGCGGCCCGCATGTCGCCTTCGCCGCGCCGGGGGCCGACATGGTCGCCGCCGAGGCCGGCGGGGGCGGCTACGCGGCCGTGCGCGGCACCTCGTTCGCCGCGCCGCTGGTGGCGGGACTGCTCGCGGCGCGCCTGCCATCGTCCGATCGAGCCGCGTCCTCGTCGGCCTTCAATGCGCTCGCGCGCGAGGCGATCGACCTGGGCGCCCCGGGACGTGACGACGTGTATGGCGTCGGGCTCGTCGGCGCCTCGCTGCGCGTGAACGCTGGCGACCTGCGCTGAAAACCATTGGTTGCAACTGGCCGGGAAGAAGCGATCCGGCCGCGTCGTTCTCCCAGTGCAGGCCGCGGAACGGTTCCGTGGCTCTCGAACCAGGAGATCGACATGAACGCAATTTCGAAGCAGCCCCAAAGTCTTTGGCCCGTGGTGGCGGGCACCCTGGTGGCGGTCCTCGGCGCCTTGGCACAGCCGGCGCATGCGGGCTTGCTCGGCGGTGGTGGCGGCTTCTCCGGCGGCGCCAGCGGGCAGATCGGCGGCAGCCTCGGTGGGATGGGCGGCCTGGGCCAGCGACCGGACCTGAGCCGCGGCCGCGATGCGCTGCAGAACACGCGGGACCGCGCCGACCAGGCGGCCGGCAAGGTGAGCGATCGCGCGCAGCAGGCGACGGGCCGGGTGGGTGACGGCGTCGAGGCCGCGCGCGGCAAGGCCACGGAGCGCGCGCAGGACGGCGTCGGCCGCGCGCAGGACCTCGCGACACGGGCGCAGGACAAGGCCGCCGATGCGACGACCTCGTTGAACGAGCGCGCCGAACAAGGCGTCGCCCGCGCCGCGGGTGCGGCCAGCGCAGCTGGTGGCCAACTGGATCACGCGGCGGGCCAGGCTCATCAGGTGAGCGCGGAAGGAACTGCCGTGGCAACGAGCGGTACCGGCTCGACCTCGACGCCTTCCACGACTTCCACGCCTTCGCCTTCCTCGCCTTCCTCGCCTTCCTCGCCTTCCTCGCCGGCGTCCCCTTCCACGCCGTCCTCGCCCGAGCGCGCCCACCGCGCGCAGGCCAGCGGCAGCGCGAAGGCCTCGGGCTCGGCGCAGGCCAGCCGGGACGGCGGTCGGGTGAGCGGGCAGGGCAGCGCGAGCACCTCGGCCGAGGCCAAGGCTGGCAAGACCGGCGGGCAGTGAGCCCGAAGCGGCGAGGGCGGGCCGCTTACCGCGGCGCCCTCAGCCGCGCCACTTCATCCAGCGGCGTGGCGCCGAAGTAGCGCTTGAACTCGCGGCTGAACTGCGACGGGCTCTCGTAACCCACGCGCGTGGCAGCGACCCCGGCCTTCACGCCTTCGTTCAACATGATCAGCCGCGCCTTGTGCAGCTTGTAGCTCTTCACGTACTGCAGCGGCGAGGTGTTGGTGACCGCCTTGAAGTTGTGATGGAAGGCGGACACGCTCATGTTCACCAGCCTGGCCAGCTGCTCGACGTTCAAGGGCTTGGCGTAGTTCGACTCGATGTGCTGCAGCGCCTTGGTCACCTGCGCGAAGTGCGTGTGCCGATGGGCCAGCGCCTGCAGCGCCGCGCCGCTGTCGCCGCACAGCACGTGGTAGACGATCTCCTTGACGATCAGCCGGCCCAGCACCTTGGCATCGCGCGGATGGTCCATCGCGTCGACCAGCCGCTCGAGCGCGCACAGCACCTCCTCGGTGAAGGGCGCGCTGTTGACGCCGGGGCATTCGAGGCTGGCGGGCCGGTCGAAGTCCTCGTCCTCCAGGTCGATCAGCAGCTCCTGCAGCATCGCGGTGTCGATGTCGATCGACACGCCGACGAAGGGCTCCTTGCGGCTCGCGATCGTCTGGCACTCGAAGGGCAGGGGCACCGTCAGCAGCAGGTAGTTGTCCGCGTCGTAGCGAAAGGTCCGGTCGCCCACGTGCCCCACCTTCGCCCCCTGCGCCACGATGACGATGGAAGGCTCATAGAGCACCGGCGTGCGGGGATGCGGCGTCTCGGTGTAGAGCACGCGCACGCCGGCCACCGGGGAGGGCGTCGCGAAGGACCCGGTCGAGAAGCGGGTCGCGGCGTCGACGATGCGCCGGCGGATGGTGTCGTTGAGGGTGGTCGCCATGGGATCTGAAAGGACATCGGGCGCGGACGGACCTGAGTCCGTCCGCGCCGCGCGTGGGGAGGTTGCTGGCTCAGCGGGCCGCTTCGAGGATGCGCTGGCTGTCCTCGAGGCGGATGTCCTGGTGCTCGCCCAGCGCCGTGCCGCCGTGTTCCTGGAGCTTGGCGATCATCGCCGGGATGGTGCTGCCGTCCAGGCCGTAGGCGGACAGGCGCGTGCCCACGCCCAGTTGCTCGAAGAACGCGCGCGTGGCCGCGATCGCGCCGTCGATGCGCTGCGCCTCGGTGCCTTCGCGCAGGCCCCAGACGCGGTCCGCGTACTGCAGCAGCTTGGCGCGCTTCTGCTCCTTCTTGTAGGCCAGCACCGACGGCAGCACGATCGCCAGCGTCTGCGCGTGATCGAGTCCATGCATCGCGGTCAGCTCGTGGCCGATCATGTGCGTCGCCCAGTCCTGCGGCACGCCGGCGCCGATCAGGCCGTTGAGCGCCTGCGTCGCGCTCCACATCACGTTGGCGCGGACGTCGTAGTTCTCGGGCTCGGTCAGCGCGCGCGGGCCTTCCTCGATCAGCGTCTGCAGGATGCCCTCGGCGAAGCGGTCCTGGATGCGGCCTTCGGCGGGATAGGTCAGGTATTGCTCGACCGTGTGGACGAAGGCGTCGACGACGCCGTTGGCGACCTGGCGCGCCGGCAACGAGTAGGTGGTCGCCGGGTCGAGCACCGCGAACACCGGATAGGTGAAGGGCGAGAAGAAGGGCAGCTTGTCGCCGGTCTCCCGGCGGCTGATGACGGCGCCGTTGTTGGACTCGGAGCCGGTGGCCGGCAGCGTCAGCACGACGCCCATCTTCACCGCGTCGGCGACCTTGGCGCCGCGGGTCAGCAGGATCTCCCAGGCGTTCGGCGAGGCCTCGTAGCGCGCGGCTGCGGCGATGAACTTGGTCCCGTCCGCGACCGAGCCGCCGCCCACGGCCAGCAGGAAGTCGATGCGCTCAGCCTTGACCACCTCGACGGCCTTCATCAGCGTCTCGAAGGTGGGGTTGGGCTCGATGCCGGAGAACTCGAGCACCGTGCGGCCGGCCAGCGCCGCGCGGACCTGGTCGAGCACGCCGTTCTTCTTGATGCTGCCGCCGCCGTAGGTGATCAGGATGCGTGCGTCGGCGGGAATCTCCTGGCCGAGCTGGGCGATCTGGCCCTGGCCGAAGAGGATCTTGGTGGGGGTGTTGAGGATGAAGTTGTTCATGGCTTGCGGCTCCGTGGCGGTGATCGAAGGATCGACTCGATGGGGCGGATTGTTCCGCCGGCGCCCAGGAGCCGACAAGGCACGAAACTGCTTTCGTCTTGCCCATTCCTGCTTGCGCGGGGATGAATGGGCAAGGCGGCGGGACCGATCCGGGAGGCGGCCGACGCCGGGTTACCCCGATGGTTGAACTAATTGTTTGGGGGCTGAATTAATTGGCCGGCTGACAACGCTGACATCGCGCGCGGTCTTCACGGCATCCTCACATCAACAACACACGGAGACCTATGAACCTCACCCATCGCACGCTGCTCGCAGCCGCCTTCGTCA
The DNA here is from genome assembly GCF_014193085.1 of Mitsuaria sp. BK041. Lineage (NCBI taxonomy): Bacteria > Pseudomonadati > Pseudomonadota > Betaproteobacteria > Burkholderiales > Sphaerotilaceae > Roseateles > Mitsuaria sp. BK041. Next base: position 2,282,241 of record NZ_JACHYT010000001.1, read on the forward strand.
CTACGCTGGCCGCGGCCGCACCGGGCGCGCAGGCCGCCACCTGGGCCGCTTCCTCGCCGGCGACGTCCTCCTGCTCGGCGCCCAATCTCTTCGCCACCTGGACCTACGGCAGCTACGGCTTCAACAACGACGTCTGGTCGCCCTGCAGCAACCTGGCCGCCGGTGCCCAGACCATCTGGGCCAACTCGAACGCCGACTGGGGCGTCTGGTCCGATCAGCCCAACACCGGCGGGATCAAGTCCTACCCGCACATCGGCTACGCGGTGAACCGCACGATCAGCTCGCTGTCCACGCTGACGTCCACCATCAGCGCGACCACGCCATCGGGCGGCGCCTGGGAGTCGACCTACGACATCTGGGTCGGCAACAACGCCCACGAGATCATGCTGTGGCTGAACTACACCGGCACCGCCGGCGGCTGCGGCAACGTCAAGCCGATCTCCTACAACTGGACTTCCGCGGGCTGCGCGATCCCCGTCTACACCAACGTCTCGGTGGGCGGCTCCACCTGGAATGTCTACCGCGGCAACAACGGCAACAACATGGTGTATTCCTTCCTGCGCACCACGAAGACCAACAACACGACCGTGGACGTGCGCGCCATCCTCAACTACCTGAAGAACCTGGGCTGGATGGGCGACCTGGTGGTCGGCGATGTGCAGTACGGCTTCGAGATCACCTCCTCGGCCGGCGGCATGAACTTCGGTGCGAAGAACTTCTCCGTCACCGTGAAGTGAGCCGGTGCCGCCGCGGTGGGGCGGTGCCTCGCCGCGGCGGCACTGCGGCATCGTAGGCGGCGTCCTGGGCGGCGCGGACCTTCTGCGAAACTCGTCCCGATTCGCTCGAGAAGGTCGTGTTCATGAAATCGGATGAGAGGGAGGCCGCCGACCGGCGGCGCTTGCAGATGGCGGACATCGCGCGGATGGCCGGCGTGTCCGTCTCGACGGTGTCGCGCTGCCTCAACGGCAGCCCGCTGGTCAACGCGGAGACGCGCCGGCGGGTCGAGGAACTGGCCAAGTCGCTGAACTACACCATCAACCTCGGCGCCAAGAGCTTCCGGCTGCAGGAGAACCGCACCGTCGCGGTGGTCGTGCCCTACGACCGCGACTCCCGCCAGCACATCTCCGATCCCTTCTTCCTCACCATCGTCGGCGCGATCGCCGACGTGCTGACCGCGCGCGGCTTCGACATGCTGCTGTCGCGCGTCGACGCGGACCATCTCGACCAGGCCGTGCGCGGCGTCGAGATGGGCAAGGCCTGCGGCCTGCTGCTGATCGGCCAGTGGCGCCATCACGACCAGCTCAACGAGCTGGCCGCGCGCCACATGCCGGTGGTGGTCTGGGGCGCGGAGCTGCCGCAGCAGCTCTACTGCACCGTCGGCGGCGACAACCATGCGGGCGGGCTGCTCGCCACGCGGCACCTGATCGAGGCCGGCCGCCGCCGCATCGCCTTCCTCGGCGATGCCCAACTGCCCGAGGTGCTGCATCGCCGGCAGGGCCACTGGCAGGCGCTTCGCGACGCCGGCCTCGCGCCCGACCCGGCGCTGGAGCTGCCGGTCTCCTTCGCGCCGGCCGCCGCGCGGGCGCCGATCGAGGCCTTCTTCGCCGCGCACCGGGAGGTCGACGCGGTGATGGCCTGTTCCGACCTGCTGGCGCTGGAGGCGGTACGCGCGCTGCGCGCGGCGGGGCGCTCGGTGCCGGCGGACGTGTCCGTCACCGGCTACGACGACATGGCGCTCGCCGCCTACGGCACGCCCGCGCTGACCACCGTCCACCAGCCGGTGGCCGAGGCGGCCGAGGCGCTGGTCGATGCGCTGATGCAGATGCTCGCCGGCGAGCGCGTCGCGCCGCTGACGCTGCCGGTCCACCTCGTCGTCCGCGACAGCTCGCGGCGCACAACGGGCTGAGGCTCGACTGCGGACGTGCGCCTCACGGCACTCTGCAACACTGAATGCAACCGATTGCATTTGATGGCCACCGATTGCACCCATTGCTGCGGTGTGCGGTTGGCTCCATAGGTCGTTAACGCTGATCATGCCGTGCCACCAGCGATCGTCATGGCGTTGAACTTAGGGTTTCCGCTGTTTTGCAATCGATTGCAATGAACGGCCGGGTCGACCACAATGCATGCAGGCCGCCACCAGTGCGGCGATCCACGCCGACCCACGTCGAGGTCGGTGCGGCACAACGACCCGGAGACACTCGACATGCGTCCTTCCTCGCCCTTGCGCCGGCTGCCGCTGGCGATCGCCCTCTCGCTGGCTTTCCCCGCCGCCTGGAGCCAGACCGCCACGCCCGAGGCCGCGCCGCCCGCCGCCGCGCCCGCTGCGGCCAATGAGCGCGCCAGCGAGCCAGCCGCCGCTGCGGCGCCCCAGGAGGCGTCGACCGACGCGCTGTCGCTGAACCAGGTCGTCGTGACCGGCACCTCGACCAGGACCAGCAAGATGAAGCAGAGCCTGTCCATCAGCTCGATGGGCAGCGAGCAGATCGCCAAGACCGGCGCGACCAGCGCGGCCGAGCTGCTGCGCGCGGTGCCGGGCCTGCGCTCCGAGTCCTCCGGCGGCGAGGGCAACGCCAACATCACCGTGCGGGGCGTGCCGCTGTCGGCGGGCGGCTCACGCTACGTGCAGATCCAGGAGGACGGCCTGCCGGTGCTGCTGTTCGGCGACATCGCCTTCGGCACCGCCGACCAGTTCCTGCGCGCCGACGTCAACATCGACCGGCTGGAGGTGGTGCGCGGCGGGTCGGCCTCGACGCTGGCCAGCAACTCGCCGGGCGGCCTGATCAACTTCATCAGCAAGACCGGCAAGGGCGAGCAGGGCGGATCGATGGCGCTGACCGGCGGCCTCGATCACCGCCTGTGGCGCGTGGAGGCCGACTACGGCGGCTCGCTGGGGCGCGGCACCAGCTTCCACATCGGCGGCTTCCAGCGCCAGGGCGAGGGCGGCCGTCCCACCGGCCGCACGCTGGAGCAGGGCGGGCAGATCAAGGCCAACCTGACCCAGACCTTCGACGCCGGTTACCTGCGGCTCAACCTCAAGGCGCTGGACGACCGCACGCCCTCGCTGATGCCGGTGCCGGTGCAGGTCGTGAACGGCCAGATCCGGACCGTCGCCGGCATCGATCCGCGCCAGGCCTTCTTCCTGACCTCGGGCCTGCCCGCCGACACCACCGTCGACAGGAACGGCAATCCCGTCACCACGAGCACGCGCGACGGGCTGCGGGTGAAGAGCTTCGCCATCGGGCTGGAGACCCGCCTGGACCTGGGCCAGGGCTGGACGCTGGAGGACCGCTTCCGCCGCACCAGCAACTCGGGCCGCTTCATGGCGCTGTTTCCCGCGGACAACGGCAACAACGGCAGCAATGCCTTCTTCACCGGCACGCTGTTCAACACCTCGCTGGACGACCTGGGCAACACCTTCAACGACCTGAAGCTGAGCCGCAAGTTCGCGCTGGCCGGCGGGTCGGCGACGGTGCTCGGCGGCCTGTTCAACGGCGTGCAGCAGGTGGCGCAGACCTGGTTCTGGAACCAGTACAACCTGAGCTTCAGCAACAACGGCGCGCGCGTCGTCGATGCCGCCGGACAGCCCTCGACGCTGCCGGTGAGCAGCGGTTGGGACACCTGGGGCGGCTGCTGCGCGCGGACCTTCGACGTGCAGTACACGCAGACCTCTCCCTACCTGGCGCTGGCCTGGGAAGGCGGCCCGGTCAACGTCGACCTGAGCGTGCGCCGCGACGGCCAGCGGGCCAGCGGCTACACGCTGGCCGGTAATGCCCAGACGCGCAACTGGGATCCGGCCTCGCGCCAGGAGGTGGACTACAAGGTCTCCCACACCTCCTATTCGGGCGGCGTGAACTACGCGGTCAGCAACGACCTGGCGCTGTTCGGGCGCGTCAGCAACGGCGTGGCCTTCTCCGCCGATCGCCTGCTCTACGGCAATCCGCTGGACGGCTCCGTGCCGGTGGCGATCAACGAGATCGACCAGACCGAGCTCGGCCTGAAGTGGCGCGACAAGTCCGGCCTGAGCCTGTTCGTCACTGCCTTCGATGCCCGCACCAACGAGAGCAACTACGAGGTCACGACGCGGACCTTCACCGCCAACCGCTACCGCGCCCGCGGCCTGGAGCTGGAAAGCGCGTACACGAGCGGCCCGTGGCGGCTGACCGCCGGCGCGACCTGGACCCATGCCCGCATCCGCAGCGCCAACGACCCGGCGCTGGTGGGCAACAAGCCGCGCCGGCAGGCCGCGCTGGTGTGGCAGCTGGCGCCGTCGTACACCATCGGCGACCTCGAACTGGGTGCGGCGGTGGTGGGCTCCGGCAAGTCCTACGGCGACGATGCCAACACCATCACGATGAAGGCTTATGCCGTGGTCAATGCCTTCGTGAACTACGCGCTGACGGAGAAGATCATGCTGGGCCTGTCGGCCAACAACGTGTTCGACAAGCTGGCCTACACCGAGATCGAGGGGGACGGCCACGCCGCCCGGGCGCTCAATGGCCGCACGCTGCGCGCCACGCTGAAGATCGACTTCTGAGGTCCGCGCATGCACGATCCGACCCCTTGGCGGGCCGCGCTGGCCGCACCGGAGCAGCCATGAACGGCATCAAGCCGCGCCTGAGCCTGGCGCAGATCGTCAACATGAATGTCGGCTTCCTCGGCATCCAGTTCAGCTTCGGTCTGCAGCAGAGCAACATGAGCCCGATCTACAAGTACCTCGGCGCCGACGAGGCCACGCTGCCGCTGCTCTGGCTGGCCGGCCCGGTGACGGGGCTGCTGGTGCAGCCGCTGGTCGGCGCGGTCAGCGACCGCACGGTCACGCGCTGGGGCCGGCGCACGCCGTACTTCCTGTTCGGCGCGCTGCTGTGCAGCCTGGGGCTGCTGCTGATGCCGATGAGCCCGGCGCTGTGGTTCGCCGCGGGGCTGCTGTGGATCCTGGACGCGGCCAACAACATGACGATGGAGCCTTACCGCGCCTACGTCAGCGACCGGCTCGACGAGTCGCAGCACGTGCCCGGCTTCATGATCCAGAGCGCCTTCACCGGCCTGGCGCAGACGCTGGCCTATCTGACGCCCTCGCTGCTGGTGGCGATGGGCATGAGCCGCGATGCGGTCGGCGGCAACCACATCCCGCAGACGACGACGGTGGCCTTCGGGCTGGGCGCGCTGCTGTCGTTCACGACGGTGTGGTGGTCGGTGCGACGCGTGCCCGAGCTGCCGATGACGCCGCGTGCGCTCGACGCGCTGCGCGCCCAGCCGCGCACGCCGGCCGCGATCGTCGGCGAGATCGTCTCGGCGCTGCGCGAGATGCCCGAGACGATGCGCCGGCTGTGGTGGATGAAGCTGTGCCAGTGGTACGCCATGATGTGCTACTGGATCTACATCGTGCCGAGCCTGGCGCGCTCGCTGTTCGGCACCAGCGACGCGTCCTCGGCCGGTTTCCGCGAGGCGGGCCTGCTCAACGGGCAGATCGGCGGTTTCTACAACTTCGTCGCCTTCCTCGCCGCCCTGGCCATGCTGCCGCTGACGCGCCGCCTGGGCGCGCGACGGGTGCATGCGGCCTGCCTGGTGGCCGCCGGCATCGCGATGTGGAGCCTGCCGCTGGTGCGCGAGCGCGCCTGGCTGTTCGTGCCGATGCTGGGCATCGGCGTGGCCTGGGCCAGCATGATGGGCAATCCCTACGTGATGCTGGCCGGCTGCATTCCGCCGGAGCGGGCCGGCGTCTACATGGGCATCTTCAACATGTTCATCGTGATCCCGATGCTGCTGCAGATGCTCACGCTGCCCTTGCTCTACGACACGGTGCTGCGCGGCGATCCCGCCAACGTGCTGCGCCTGGCCGGCACGCTGATGCTGCTGGCCGCGCTGGCGACGCTGCGGGTGAAGGCGCCCGCGCGCGCGACGTCGCTCCCGCCCCCCGTCACCCTCGACCGTCCATGAAGAACCAAGTTCAACTCATCACCTATGTCGACCGCCTGGGCGGCGGGGACCTGCGCGCGCTGCAGGCGCTGCTGACGCAAGGCGAGGGCAATCCGCTGCGCGGCCGCTTCGGCGGCGTGCACCTGCTCCCGTTCTTCCATCCGATCGACGGCGCCGACGCGGGCTTCGATCCGATCGACCACACGCGGGTGGACCCGCGCCTGGGCGACTGGTCCGACCTGGCGGCGCTCGCGGCGCCGGAGAGCGGACTGGACGTGATGGCCGACGTGATCGTGAACCACATGTCTTCGCAGTCGCCGCAGTTCCTCGACTACCAGGCGCGCGGCGAGGCGTCCGAGCATGCCGGCCTGTTCCTGACGCTGGACGCCGTGTTCCCCGACGGCGCGAACGAGGCGCTGCTGACCGCCGTCTACCGGCCGCGTCCCGGCCTGCCGCTGACGATGCTGCCGGCGGGCGATGCGCGGCGCCTCTTCTGGACCACCTTCACGCCGCAGCAGATCGACATCGACGTCGAGCATCCCAGCGGCGAGGCCTACCTGGACGCGATCCTGCGCCGCTTCGCCTCTGTGGGCATCCGCAGCATCCGGCTGGATGCGGCGGGGTATGCGATCAAGCGGGCGGGGCGCTCGTGTTTCATGATGCCGGAGACCTTCGATTTCATCGCCGCCTTCAGCGCCAAGGCGCGGGCGCTGGGCATCGAGGTGCTGGTCGAGGTGCACAGCTACTACCGCCGCCAGATCGAGATCGCGCGTCAGGTCGATTGGGTGTACGACTTCGCGCTGCCGCCGCTGGTGCTGCATGCCTTCGCCTTCGGCACGGCCGGGCCCTTGAAGCAGTGGGCGGCCATGCGGCCGCGCAATGCGCTGACGGTGCTCGACACGCATGACGGCATCGGCATCATCGACATCGGCGCGGACGCCGCCGACCGCGCGGGATCGCCGGGACTGGTGCCGCCCGAGGAGCTGGATGCGCTGGTCGAATGGATCCATCGCAACAGCCGCGGCGAGAGCCGCCTGGCCACCGGCGCGGCGGCCTCCAACCTCGACCTGTACCAGGTCAACTGCACCTTCTTCGACGCGCTGGGCGGCAACGAGCGCGACTACCTGCTGGCGCGCGCGATCCAGTTCTTCCTGCCCGGCATTCCGCAGGTGTACTACGTCGGCTTGCTGGCCGGGCGCAACGACCTGGCGCTGCTGCAGCGCACCGGCGTCGGGCGCGACATCAACCGTCATCACTACACCCGCGCGGAGATCGACGAAGGCCTGCGCGCGGACGTGGTCCAGCAGCTGTTGCGGCTGATCGAGCTGCGCAACGCGCACCCCGCCTTCAACGGCCAGTTCGAGATGCGCGGCGGGAGCGATGAGGAGCTTCGACTCGCCTGGACCCGCGGCGAGCACCAGGCCGAGCTGTGGATCGACTTCAAGGACCCGGCGCGGCACGGTTTGCGCTTCTCCGGGCCCTCGGGCGAGGAGACTTCGCTGCGCTTGGGCTGAAGGACTTCAACCCTCGCGCGCTCAACCGAGATCGAGCACCAGCCGGTCGCTCCGGGCGCGCGAGCAGCAGGGCGTGAACTGGTCGTTGGCCGCCTGTTCCTCCGGCGTGAGGTACAGGTCGCGGTGCTCGGGCTCGCCGGCCAGCACGCCGGTCAGGCAGGTGCCGCAGACGCCTTGCTCGCAGGACGTCAGCAGCGGGATGCCCGCCGCGATCAGCGCCTGCGCGGCGCTCTGACCGACCGCCACGGGAATGACGCGGCCCGAGCGCAGCTCGAGCTCGAACGGACGGTCCTGGCCCGGGGGCGGTGCCTCGGCGCCGGCGAAGAACTCGTGATGGACCCGGTCGCCCGCCCAGCCCAGCGCCCGGGCGGCCTCGGTCACGGCGTCGATCAGGCGCTTGGGGCCGCAGACGTAGACATGCGTGTCGGCCGCCTGCGCCGCCAGCAGTCCAGGCACGTCCAGCCGGTCCGGGCCGGCGTGGAAGCGGGCCGCGCCGGCCCAGGCGCTGGCCTCGATCTCCGCGCGGAAGGCCATGCGCTCGAGGTCGCGGGCCGCGTAATGCAGCGCGAAGTCCGCGCCCGCGCCGGCGAGCTGGCGCGCCATTGCGAGCAGCGGCGTGATGCCGATGCCGCCGGCGATCAGCAGGCTGCGACGGGCCGACGGCACCAGCGGGAAATGATTGCGCGGCGCGCCGATCTGCAGCGTCTGGCCCGGCATCAACTGCTCATGCACCGCGCGCGATCCGCCGCGCGAGGTCGCTTCCAGCAGCACGCCCAGCACGTAGCGATGGGTCTCGGCGGGATCGTTGCTGAGGGAATACTGCCGCACCAGGCCGCCCGGCAGATGCACGTCCACATGCGCGCCGGCGGTGAACGCGGGCAGGGCGCCGCCATCGGCGGCCACGAGAGTGATGGCGCAGACGTCGTGCGCGGCGGTGGCCTTGGCCTGGACGCGGACGGGGATCAGCGCCGTGATGGGCGCGAGGATCGGCGCGCTCATGCCCGCGCCGCCATCAGCCGATCGATGACTTTGCGCGACTGCACGCCGCCGCCGTCGATGTTGAGCATCAGCAGCGGGCGTTGCGGCCAGGCCAGCAGGTTCTGCTGCTGGCGCTCCAGCATCTCCTGGTCCTCGGCGAAGATCCGGCCCTGGCCTTCGCGGATCTGCTCGGTGAGCGCCGGGTCCTGCGGTTTGAACTTGCGCGCCATGCCCCAGAAGTAGTGGATGGAGGTGTCGGTCTCCGGGGTGATGAAGTCCACCACCCAGCTCGCCGCCTTGACCTCGTCGGGCGCCTCGTAGCCCCCGTGGCCGGCCAGCGCCACGCCGACCTCGATCATGATGTGGCTGGGCGGCGTGAAGTGGCAGATCTGCCAGCGGTCCACCGGCTGGTCCTCGGGCAGGCCGTTCATGCGCAGCGCCATCCGCCAGAACGGCGGCGCCTCGATGCCCTGCATGTGGCGCTCGGTGATGACGTGGTCGCCATCCACGCGCGTGGTGCAGGGGATCTCGTCGATCTCCTTCTGGCCGATGCTGCCGGCATGCACGTAGGTCTCGTGGGTGAGGTCCATCAGGTTGTCGATCATCAGCCGGTAGTCGCAGGCGATGTGGTACAGGCCGCCGCCGTAACCGAAGGCCGGGTTGCCCAGCCACTCGAAGGCCGGCAGCGCGGCCAGGTCCACCTGCGCGGCGTCGCCCGGCCAGACCCAGATGAAGCCGTGCGCCTCATGGACCGGGAAACTGCGGATGGCCGGAAAGCCGCGCACGCGCTGGCAGGGCATGGACACGGTCCTGCCGTCGCCGCCCATGGCCAGGCCGTGGTAGCCGCAGACCAGGGTGTCGCCGTTCACGCGGCCCAGCGACAGCGGCGCGCCGCGGTGCGGGCAGAAGTCCTCCACCGCGCGGACGGCGCCGGCGCTGTCGCGGAAGAAGGCCATCGCGTGGTTGCAGACCTGGCGGCCCAGCGGCTTGTCGGTGCCGACCTCCTCGCTGCGGGCGGCGACGTACCAGGTGTTGGTGATGAACATGGGAACTCCTCGGGAACGGACCTGGGGCGGGACCGGCGCGCTCAGCGCGGCGCCATGCGCAGCGCGCCGTCGAGGCGGATGACCTCGCCGTTGAGGTGGCCGTTGGCGACGATGTGCGCGGCCAGCGCGGCGAATTCCTCGGGCAGGCCCAGGCGCTTGGGGAAGGGGATGGCCGCGGCCAGGTTCTGCTGCACCTCCTCGGGCAATTCCTTCATCAGCGGCGTGGCGAACAGGCCGGGCGCGATGGTGCAGACGCGCACGCCGAACTGGGCGAGGTCGCGCGCCAGCGGCAGCGTCATGCCGACGATGCCGCCCTTGGAGGCCGAGTAGGCCTCCTGGCCGACTTGGCCATCGAAGGCGGCGACCGAGGCGGTGTTGACGACGACGCCGCGTTCGCCGTCGGCCAGCGGCGCCAGCGCCGCGATGCGGCTCACCGCCAGGCGCGTCATGTTGTAGGTGCCGATCAGGTTGATGCGCACGACGCGCTCGAAGTCCTCCAGCGGCGCCGGCGAGCCGTCGCGCTGCACGATGCGCTTGGCGGTGCCGATGCCGGCGACGTTCATGAGGATGCGGGCCGGACCGTGGGCGGCCGTGGCGGCGTCCAGCGCGGCGGTGACGGAGGCGGCATCGGTGATGTCGCAGCGCAGCGCCAGCGCGCGGTCGGCGCCGAGCTCGTCGGCCACGCGGCGCGCGCCGGCTTCGTTGATGTCGAGCAGCGCGACGCGAACGCCTTGGGCGGCGAGGGTACGGGCGACGGCTTCGCCGAGGCCGGAGCCGGCGCCGGTGACGAGGGCGGCTTGTCCTGTGAGGTTCATGGTGGTCAGCGGTGGGGGGTGATGACGTCGGGATGGCCGTCAGCGGCCTCGTGCAGCAGCTCGACCAGCGCCGCGCGGCGGCTCAGCACCGCGCGCTGGTTGATCGAGCCCTTGTCGGTGATCTCGCCGCCGTCGATGGATGGCGGCTCGGCCAGCAGCAGCAGGCGCGCCGGGCGGTTGGCGCTGCCGGTGCCCTGGGCCCAGAGCTGGTCGGCCAGGTCCTGGAAGAAGCCGCGCACGATCGAATGGGCCAGCACCTGGGCGGCGGGCAGGCTGTCGGGCAGCTCCGCCAGCCGGCGGACCTCGCCCAGGCGCGGCACGATCAGCAGGCCGATCTCGTCGCGCCCCAGGCCGGTGACGACCGCGTCGTGCACGCAGGGGAAACCCAGCGCGACCACGCGGGCGCGCAGCGGGCCGACGCTGACGAAGGTGCCGGTGGACAGCTTGAAGTCCTCGGCGATGCGGCCGTCAAACATCAGGCCCTGGGCCGGGTCGGCGGGATCGGCGGGCCGCGCGGCGTCGCCGGTGCGGTAGTAGCCCTCGTCGTCGAAGGCCTCGCGCGTCAGCTCCGGCTCGCGCCAGTAGCCGGGCATCACGTTGGGGCCGCGGAAGCGCACCTCGTGCTTGTCGCCGGCCGGCACCAGCTTGACCTCCACGCCGGGCACCGGGCAGCCGATGAAGCCGGGCCGGCTGTCCTCGGGGATGGCGAAGGTGCAGGTCGGGGCGGTCTCGGTCATGCCCAGGCCCGCGGCCAGGCGGATGCGTTCGCCGATGGCAGCCTCGGCAAGCTGGTTGAAGGCGTCCAGCGTCTTGGCCGAGAGCCCCGCGCCGCCGCATTCCACCAGGCGCAGCCGGCTGAAGAAGTGGTCGCGCAGCGCGGTGTCGGCCCGCAGCGCCGAGACCAGCTCGTCATACCCCTTGGGCACGTTGAAGAAGATGGTCGGCGCGATCTCGCGCAGATTGCGCAGCGTGTCCTCGAAGCGGCCCGGCACCGGCTTGCCCTCGTCGATGTAGAGGCTGCCGCCGTTGTAGAGCACGATGCCCAGGTTGTGGTTGCCGCCGAAGGTGTGATTCCACGGCAGCCAGTCCAGCACCACCGGCGGCTCCTCCGCCAGGAAGGGCAGCGTCTGCAGCGTCATCTGCTGGTTGGCGCACCACATGCGCTGCGTCACGATCACGCCCTTGGGCGCCTTGGTCGAGCCCGAGGTGAACATCAGCTTGACGATGGTGTCGGGATCGATCCGCGCGTGGGCGGCGTCCAGCTCGGGCCCCGGTGCGGTGTCCAGCAGGTCGTCGAAGCGCTCTATGGCCCGGCCGGCGAGCCGGCCTTCGCCGAGGACCACGCAGGTCCCGGCCTCGACCACCGCCTCGATGGCCGCGGCGTAGCCTGGATCCGCCGCGTAGACGGCACCCGGCGTGGCCTTGCCGACGATGTGGCGCAGGCGGCCGAAGTCGGTCGACACCAGCGAGTAGGCCGGCGAGATGCTGACGCTCGGGATGCCGGCCCACATCGCGCCCAGCATCAGGCTCAGGTGCGGGAGGTCGTTGTCGGACAGGAGGACCAGCGGTCGCTCCACGCCCAGGCCCCGGTCCAGCAGCGCCTGGCCCAGCGAGCGCGCCCGCGCCAGCATGTCGGCGTAGCTGAGGGCGCGCCAGGCGCCGTCCGGATCGCGCTTCGCGGCGAAGAGCCGGTCCGGCGCGGTCCGCGCCCAGTGCTGGAGGCGCTCGCCCATGTGCCGGGGATAGGCCGCCAGCGCCTCGGTCGAGCGCAGCACGAAGCCGCCGTCGTCGCGCGGCTCGACGCGGGTGTGGTCCAGGCAGCCGCCGGTGGCGACGGGGCGGTAGCGCGGCTTCATGACTTGACGATCTTGGGGCTGCGTTTCTGCAGGAAGTCCTGCAGCCGTTGCTTGGCCACTTCGTCGCCCTGGGCGATGGCGGCCATCAGCGACTCCATGAACAGGCCGTCGGCCTGCGGCAGGTCGGCGATGCGCGGCAGCGCCTGGGTCACGGCGAAGTTGGACAGCGGCGCATTCTGCGCGATGCGGCCGGCCAGCTCGATGGCCTTGGCGACGGCCTCGCCGGGCGGCACCACGTACTGCGCCAGGCCGCGCCGCTCGCCCTCGTGGGCATCCAGCACGCGGCCGGTGAGCATCATGTCGGTCATGCAGGCCGTGCCAGCCAGGCGCGGGATGCGGGCCGAGCCGCCGCCACCGACGAAGATGCCGCGCTGGCCCTCGGGCAGGCCGAAGTAGGCGGTCTCGTCGGCCACGCGGATGTGGACGGCCGCCGCGAGCTCCAGCCCACCGCCCACGACCGCGCCGTGCAGCGCCGCCACGACCGGCACGCTGCAGAACTGCAGCGCGTCCATGACCACATGCCAGCCGCGCGAGTGCAGCACGCCTTCGGCCACGCTGCGCTCGCTGAGGTCGGACAGGTCCAGGCCGGCGCAGAAGTGCGCGCCTTCGCCGCTGACGACCAGCGCCCGCGTCGACGCCGGCAGGTTGAGCAGGGCGGTGTGCAGCTGCCGCATCAACGCCTCGTTGATGGCGTTGCGCTTGGCGGGGCGGTTCAGGCGCAGATGCGTGACGGCGCCGGCATGCTCGATGAGCAACAGGTCGAGCTGGGCCAGCAGGCCGCTGGCGGGGAGGAAGTCGGTGGCGGCGTTCATGCGGGGCTCGCGGAGGTGAGGGCGGCGGCCAGGCCGCCCCAATGGTCGCGGAAAAGTCCGGCGTCCATGGTCTTCACGTCGCGCATCAGCGGACGGAATTCCATGTGGGCCAGCACGTCGCGCTCGAGGTCGATGCCCGGCGCGATCTCGGTCAGCTCCAGGCCGTCCTCGCGCAGCGCGAAGACGGCGCGCTCGGTCACGAAGAGCACCTCCTGGCCGCGGCGCGCGGCATCGCGGCCGTTGAAGGTGATCTGCTCGACCTGCTCGACGAACTTGCGCGCGCGGCCTTCCTGACGGATGTGGAGCTCGCCGTCCGAGACGGCGAGCTCGACGCCCCCGGCGGTGAAACTGCCGCAGAACACGAGGCGCGGCGTCGAGGCCGTGATGTTGATGAAGCCGCCACAGCCCACCGGGCGGCCATTGAACTTGCTGACGTTGACGTTGCCGTGGCGGTCGGTCTGGGCCAGGCCCAGGAAGCTGCAGTCCAGGCCGCCGCCGTCGTAGAAGTCGAACTGCGAGGACTGCTCGATGATGGACTCGGGGTTATAGGCCAAGCCGAAGTCGCCGCCCTGCGCGGGCACGCCGCCGTTCACGCCGCATTCGACGCTCAGCGTGAGCAGGCCCGCCACGCCTTCCTCGGCCGCCACCGACGGTACGCCGGCCGGGATGCCGATGCCCAGGTTGGTGACCGCGCCGGGCCGCAGCTCCATCGCGGCGCGGCGGGCGATGACCTTGCGCTCGTCCAGCGGCAGCGCCGGCACGCGGTCCAGCGGCACGCGCACGTCGCCGCTGAAGGCGGGATTGAAGGCGGTGGTGATGGTCTGCAGATGGTTCTCCGGCTGGGCGACGACGACGTAGTCCACCACCAGGCCCGGCACCTTGACGCTCTTGGGATGCAGACTGCCGGCGGCCACCACCGCCTCGACCTGCGCGACCACGATGCCGCCGCAAGCGCGCGCGGCCTGCGCGATGGTGAGCTGCTCCAGCAGCACGCCTTCCTTGTCCATGCTGAGGTTGCCCCGTTCATCGGCATAGGTGGCGCGGATGAAGGCGACGTCGATGCGCGGCGCGGGATGGAAGAGCCACTCCTCGCCTTCGAACTCGACCAGGCGCACCAGGTCCTCGCGCGAAGCGGCGTTGAGCCGGCCGCCTTCCTGCCGCGGGTCCACGAAGGTGCCCAGGCCGACCTTGGTCAGCAGGCCCGGCGAGCGGCTGGCGATATGCCGCGTGAGGCTGGACAGCGAGCCTTGCGGGAAGTTGTAGGCCTCGACCTCGCCGGCATGGACCCTGGCCATCATGGCCTTGCCCGTCTGCCCGAAATGGCCGGCGACGACGCGCTTGACCATGCCCGGATGGGCCAGGTGGGCCATGCCGCCGCTGCCGGCGTTGCCGATCGCGCCGCAGGCCCAGGTGGTGAGCTGGTTGGGATGGCCGGTGGCGAGGAAGTGGCGCTCCAGCCCCTGCAGCACTTCCTCGGCCAGGCCCATCATGGCCAGGCCGCCGAGGAAGAGGGTGGCGCCATCCTTGACGAGGGGACCGACCTGGTCGGCGGTGATGATCTTCATGGGGGCCTCAGGCAGCGGGGTTTTCGATCAGCAGCGCCATGCCCTGGCCGCCGCCGACGCAGGCGGAGACGATGGCGTAGCGGCCACCGCGACGCTGCAGTTCGCGCGCGGCGGTGAGGGTCAGGCGCACGCCGGTGGCGGCCAGCGGATGTCCCAGCGCGATGGCGCCGCCGTTGACGTTGAGCCGGTCCAGGTCCAGGCCGAGCTCCTTCGCGCAGGCCAGGGTCTGGGCGCCCTGGGCCTCGTTGATCTCGAAGAGGTCGATGTCGGCCAGCGTCAGCCCGCAGCGCGACAGCAGCGCACGGATGGCCGGCGCGGGGCCGATGCCCATGATCTCGGGCGGCACGCCGGCTGCGGCCGCACCGCGCAGGCGCGCCAGCGGTCGCAGCCCGCGATCGCGCACCTGGACGCCGGAGGCCACGACCACCGCCGCCGCACCGTCGACCAGCGCCGAGGAGTTGCCGGCCGTCTGCACGCCGCCTTCGTACACCGGCCGCAGCGCGGCGAGCGCCTCGAGCGGGGACGGGCGCGGATGGGTGTCGCGATCGGCGACGGCGACCTTGCGCGGCAGCTTGATGCCGCGCGGCTCATAGCCGTCGAGCTCGAAACGCTCGCTCGTCACCGGCACGATCTCGCCGGCATGGAAGCCGTCGGCCTGCGCCCGCAGCGCGCGCTCGAACGAGGACGCGGCATAGGCGTCGACCTCGGCGCGCGTGATGCCGTATTTCCGCGCAAGGTTCTCGGCCGTCTGGATCATCGAGACCTTGGCGGCCGGGTCGTCCAGCGCTTCCCACAGGAAGTCCTTGAACTCGACCGGCGCGCCGAGCCGGAAGCCGCCGCGGTGCGTGTAGGCGCAGATCGGATTGCGCGACATCGACTCCGCGCCCACCACCAGCGCCAGGCTGGCGTAGCCCAGCGTGATCTGGTCGGCGGCCTGGCGAATGATCTCGAAGCCGCTGCCGCAGATGCGCTGCACCAGGATGGCCGGGACCGCGATGGGCACGCCGGCGTACAGGCCGACGTGGCGCGGCAGCATGTAGGCGTCGAAGGAGGCCTGCGCCATCGAGGCGGTGACGACCGAGTCGATGGCGGCGCCGGGCACCTGGGCGCGCGTCAGCGCGGCGCGGGCCGCCTTGATGCCCAGGTCGATGGGGGAGACATCGGCCAGCGCGCCGCAGTAGTCCACCAGCGGCGTGCGCGCGCCGTCGAGGAGCCAGTGATCGTCGAATCGGGCGGAGAAGTCGGGCATGGGGGCGTCTGGCGATGCCAGCTGCTTGGCTGCTGATGATTAACAGTATTAACTAAAAGCGGAGCAAGACATTCAGGGTTTGCACGGACATCGGAACCGCAATCAGCGGCTTCAACGGCACCTGATCGACGGTGTGGCGCAGGCTTGCGCGGCCGAGGCGATGTCGCCGCCGGCCGTCAAGCGATGGATTGATTACTTAAATGAATTGATTGCCCCGACCAGATGCCGCGGCTCAGCCGGCAGGCGCCGGCGGCTGCGCCGCGCGCTGCAGCCGGTAGGCCAGCTGCGCGCGCGTGAGGCCCAGCCGGCGGGCGGCGGCGGCGAGGTTGCCGTGCTCGGCCTCGGTGGCCTCGCGCAGCAGTTGGCGCTCGATGGCGTCCAGCGCCACGTGGCCGGCGCTGCCGGGATGCAGCGCCTCGCCCAGCAGGTCCAGCAGGCGCGGCGGGGGCGCGGCGCCCTTGCGCAGCGTGCCGTGCGCGCCGATGGCCAGCAGCGCCTCGTCGCTGAGCTGCTCGCGCCGGAACATGTGGGCCACGTCGATGGCCTGGCCGTCCTCGGCCGAGATGACGCCGCGCTCGACCAGGTTCTGCAGCTCGCGGATGTTGCCGGGGAAGGCGTAGTGCAGCATGGCCCGCACGGCGCGGGGCGTGAAGCCGGTCGGATGGCGGCCGTGCCGCTGAGCTTCGCGCCGCAGGAAATGCGCCATCAGCAGCGGGACGTCGTCGCGCCGCTCGCGCAGCGGAGGCAAATGGATGGGGTAGACGTTGAGGCGGTAGTAGAGGTCCTCGCGGAAGCGCCCGGCGCTGACCTCGGCCTGCAGGTCGACGTTGGTCGCGGCGACCACGCGGACATCGACCTCCAGCACCCGCGTGCCGCCCACGCGCTCGATCTCGCCCTCCTGCAGCGCGCGCAGCAGCTTGCCCTGGCTGACCAGGCTGAGCGTGCCGATCTCGTCCAGGAACAGCGTGCCGCCGTGCGCCCGCTCGAAGCGCCCAGGGCGCGACTGGCTGGCCCCGGTGAACGCGCCGCGCTCGACGCCGAAGAGCTCGCTCTCGATCAGCGTCTCCGGAATGGCCGCGCAGTTCACCGCCATGAAGGGCCCAGCCGCGCGCGGACTGACGCGGTGCAGCCGGCGCGCGAAGGCCTCCTTGCCGACGCCCGATTCGCCGGTGAAGAGCACGGTGGCGCGGGTGGGCGCCACGCGCGCGAGCTGGTGGCAGGCGGAGTTGAAGGCCGAGGAGGCGCCGACGATGTCATGGCGCTCGGCTTGGTGGCCTGCATGGCCTTCTGCATGGCCTTCTGCGTGGCGTTCGGCGGGGTCTCCATCACGCTCGGCGGGCCGCTCGCCACGGGTGTCGGGCGACGCGGCACGCGGCGTCGGGGCGGGGGCCGCGGCGGCGTTGATGCGGCGGAAGTCCTTGGCCTCCAGGTAGCGCAGGTCCTCGCTGATGTCGCCCCAGGCCGCGGCATGGCGGCCGATCACGCGGCAGACGCTCGCGCCCATGGCGCGGCACTCCACCTCGCGGAAGATCACGAGCTGCCCGAACAGGCTGGTCACGTAGCCGGTGGCGTAGCCCACCTGCGACCAGCAGGCCGCCTCGGTGCCGATGCCGTAGGCGCTGATGTGCTCGTCGTCCTCGCTGGAGTGCTCCCAGAGGAACTCGCCCTCGTAGGTGCCGCGATCGATGTCGAAGTCGAAGGCCAGCGGCGTCACCTTCACCACGCCCTCGAGCGCATGCAGCCGCGTGCCGGCCATGAAGACGTTGGCCGCGTCGGCCTGCGGCCAGCGCTCGCGCACCAACTGCGCGTCGCGCGCGCCGGACACGTAGCCGGCCCGCGTGAGCAGGCCGCGCGCGCGCTCCAGGCCCAGCGTGTCGATCAACTCGCGCCGCAGGTGCCCGACGGCGGAGCTGTGCAGCAGCAGCATGCGCTGGTCGTTGAGCCAGATGCGGCCGTCGCCGGGCGAGAAGAACAGCGACTCGGTCAGGTCGTCCATCGTCGGCTGCTGTGCCTCGACGAAGTGCCGGCTGTCGCCGCGGCGCAGCATCGTGCCGGTCTGGCGGGCCACTTCGGCCAGGGAGATGCGAGGCGGCTTGGTCATGGCTTGATCAATTGAGCAGGTCGACCGCGGGTCGGGCCCTCAAATTGTTTTCATTTCATAAATATCGATGACCCGGGATAACCCGTGACAGTGGCATTCACATTGAGGGCAGGGAAAGTCCCAGGGCGGGCGATGGTTTCACTCTGAAAACGATCCAGGCCGGCGCATCGATGCACCGCGGCGGCGCGCCGCCCTGGCACGGCGCGGCACGGGCGTTGCACTGGAAGAGGGCGAGCGAACACCGGGTTCGTGCCTTTCAACCTCTTCAGCGTGGCCTGACATGACCTCTCGACCCTTCCTCGACCCCGCCTTGTGGCAAGAGCACGTGTACAGCGGTGGCTGGCGCGCCGCCGCCGAGTCCGCCGACCTGATCGAGCCCGCCACCGGCGCGGTGCTGACGCGCACCGGCGTTGCCGTGGCGGCCGACGTGGCGCCGGCCGCGCGCATCGCCGCGCAGGCGCAGGCGGGCTGGGCGGCCACACCGCCGCGCGAGCGCGCCGCGGTGTTCCTGCGTACGGCGCAGCTGTTCCAGGACCACTTCGACGAGCTGGCGCTCTTCGTCACCCGCGAGAGCGGCGCCATCCTGCCCAAGGGCCAGCACGAGCTGCGCGAGGCCATCGCGTTCTGCCAGATCGCAGCCTCCATGCCGCTGCAGTCGCAGGGGCAGGTGCTGCCCAGCACGCCGGGCCGGCTGTCCCTCGCGCGGCGCGTGCCGCTGGGCGTGGTGGGCGTGATCTCGCCCTTCAACTTCCCGC
This sequence comes from Mitsuaria sp. BK041, assembly GCF_014193085.1. Classification (NCBI taxonomy): domain Bacteria; kingdom Pseudomonadati; phylum Pseudomonadota; class Betaproteobacteria; order Burkholderiales; family Sphaerotilaceae; genus Roseateles; species Mitsuaria sp. BK041. The sequence goes on from NZ_JACHYT010000001.1 coordinate 2,300,851, forward strand.
TGGTGCTGACGCTGCGCGTGGTGGCCCCGGCACTGGCCGCGGGCAACGCCGTCGTCATCAAGCCCGATCCGCGCACGCCGGTCAGCGGCGGCTTCCTGATCGCCCGCGTCTTCGAGGCCGCCGGCCTGCCCGCCGGCCTGCTGCACGTCCTGCCCGGCGGCGCGGCCGTGGGCGAGGCGCTGGTCGAGGATCCGGCCGTCGCGATGATCTCCTTCACCGGCTCGGTCGGCGTGGGGCGCCGCATCGGCGAACTGGCGGGCCGCCATCTGAAGAAGGTCTCGTTGGAGCTGGGCGGCAGCAATGCGCTGGTCGTGCTCGACGACGCCGACCTCGACCTGGCCGCGAGCAACATCGCCTGGGGCGCCTGGCTGCACCAGGGCCAGATCTGCATGGCCAGCAATCGCGTGCTGGTGCACGAGGCCATCGCCCCCGCCATCACCGAGCGCCTGGTCGCCAAGGCCCGGCAACTGCCGGTGGGCGACGGTGCCACCGGCCAGGTCGCGCTGGGGCCGCTGATCGACGAGCGCCAGCGCGACCGCGTGCATGCCGCGGTGCAGGCCAGCGTGCGGGCCGGCGCCCAGCTGCTGGCCGGTGGCACCTTCGATCGGCTCTTCTACAAGCCCACCGTGCTGGCCGGCGTGCGGCCCGGCATGCCGACCTACGACCACGAGACCTTCGGCCCCGTCGTCAACCTGGTGACCTTCAAGACGGACGAGGAGGCCGTGGCGCTGGCCAACGACAGCCAGGGCGGGCTGGCGGCCGGCGTGATCTCGCGCTCGGTCGGCCGCGCGCTGGCGCTGGGGCGGCAACTGCGCGCCGGCATGGTCCATATCAACGACCAGACGGTCAACGACGACGCGGTCAATCCCTTTGGCGGCCCCGGCATCGCGGGCAACGGCAACTCGCACGGCGGCCCCGGCGACTGGGAGCAGTTCAGCACCTGGCAATGGCTGACCGTCAAGGACGCGCCGCCGCAGTTCCCGTTCTGACGCGCACCGCGCGAGACGGCGCGGGCCCGCGGCAGCAGACAGACGACAACACACGAGGAGACAAGCATGAACTTCCATGGCAAGACCATCGTCATCACCGGCGCGAGCTCCGGCATCGGCGCCGAGACCGCGCGCTTCCTGCGCCTGAAGGGCGCGCGCGTCATCGGCGTGGACCGCAACGAGCCCGCGCTGACGCTGGACGGCTTCATCAAGGCCGACCTGTCGGAGCAGGCCGCCATCGACGCCGCCTTCAAGCAGCTGCCCGAGCGTTTCGACGCGCTGTGCAACATCGCCGGCGTGCCCGGCACCGCGCCGGTGGACCTGGTGGCGCGGGTCAACTACCTCGGGCTGCGCCACCTGTGCACGCGCGCCATCGAGCGCCTGCCTCATGGGAATCACGGCGGCGCCATCGTCAACATCGCCTCCATCCTCGGCGCCGAATGGCCCGAGCGGCTGGCGCTGCACAAGGCGCTGGCGGAGACGCCCAGCTTCGAGGCCGGCCTGGCCTTCCTCGCGAAGAAGCCGGTGGCGCAGGAGACCTGCTACCAGTACTTCAAGGAAGCGCTGATCGTCTGGACCCTCACGCAGTCGCAGAAGTGGTTCCTCGCGCATGGCGTGCGGATGAACTGCGTCGCGCCCGGTCCGGTGATGACGCCCATCCTGGGCGACTTCGTGCAGATGCTCGGCGAGGAGCGCGTGCAGAAGGACGCCCACCGCATCAAGCGCCCGGCGCTGGCGGATGAGGTCGCGCCCGTGATCGCCTTCCTGTGCGCCGACGAGTCGCGCTGGATCAGCGGCGTCAACCTGCCGGTCGACGGCGGGCTGGCCTCGACCTACCTCTGATTCATTCAAGCGGGCCGCCGAGCCCGCACCACCCTCGAGGAGACACCATGACCCGACCCACCCGCCTCGCGCTGGCGGTGGCGGCAGCTTTTGCCCTGCCGGCCGCCCACGCCTTCGACATCGACCTGCCCAGCAGCGACTACAAGCTGCGCCTGGACCTGACGCCCAAGTACAGCACCGCCGTGCGGCTCAAGAATCCGTCCGCCGCGCTGACGCGCCTGGACGTGGCGGTCGATCCCGGCACCGTCAACGAGGACGACGGCGACCACAACTTCAAGCGCGGACAGATCTCCAACCGCTTCGACCTGCTGGCCGAGCTCGACCTCACCAGCCAGAACTTCGGCGCGCGGCTCAGCGGCAACGCGTGGCGTGACGCGGTCTACCTGCGCAAGAACCGCTACGCCGGCACCGAGCTCTACGCCGGCGGCAACGACCTGGGCACCGCCGTCCCGACGTCCAACGGCTTCCCGGGCCAGGCCGCCAACGAGTTCCTCCCCGACACGCGCCGCCAGCATGGTCGCAGCGGCGAGTTCCTCGATGCCTTCGTCTACTTCAAGGGCGAGATCGCCGGCATGAAGGGCACCGTGCGCATCGGACGCCACACGCTGCAATGGGGCGAGAGCCTCTTCTTCGGCCAGAACGGCATCGCCAACGCGCAAGGGCCGGTGGACGTGGCCAAGATCATGTCGGTGCCCGGCTGGCAGTTCAAGGAAGTGCTGCTGCCGGTGGAACAGGTGTCGGGCTCGCTGCAGATCGCCGAGGGCCTCTCGCTGGGCGCCTACTACCAGCTCAAGTGGCGGCCCAGCAAGATCCCCGGCGTCGGCAGCTACTTCTCCAACCAGGACTACGTCGGCACCGGCACCGTCAACTTTGGCCAGGCGCCCGACGGCAGTCCCATCCTGCTGACCTACGACAGGAGCCGTGACCTGCGTCCGCGCGATTCGGGGCAGGGCGGCGTGCAACTGCGCATCAGCCCGACCGGCAGCGACTACGAGTTCGGCCTCTACGCCGCGCAGTACCACGACAAGACGCCCGCCGTGCCGGTGTTCGACTTCGTCAACGGCAATGTGCATCTGGCCTATGGCGACGACATCCGCACCCTCGGCGCGAGCGTCACCTCGTCGATCGGCCAGTTGAACTGGGCCGTCGAGGGCTCGCTGCGCTGGAACGCGCCGCTGAACAGCGATCCCGCCGTGCTCGGCCTGGGCCCGGTGCTGAGCTGCGGTGGCAGCGACGCGCCGTGCTTCGCGGTGGGCCGCACCGCCCATCTGCAGGCCTCGGGCATCTACGTGCTGCAGCCGGGCGCGCTGTGGCAGGGCGGGGCGCTGCTGGCCGAGCTGGCCTACAACCGCCGGCTCAGCGTGACCAAGGACATCTTCGCCGCCAGCAACGGCGCGAGCCAGGGCATCGGCGGGCTGGACCCGAACACCACCAAGGGCGCCTTCGCCTTGCGCGTGCTCTTCGAGCCGCAGTACTTCCAGGTGCTGCCGGGACTGGACCTTTCGGTCCCCATCGGCCTGGGCTGGAACTTCGGCGGCCGGTCCTCCGCCATCGCCAACTTCGCCGGCGGCGCGTCCAAGGCCGGTGACTACAGCATCGGGCTCAAGGGCAAGTACCAGAACGCCTGGAACGTCGCGCTGACCTACAGCGATTTCTTCGGCACCGCCAGGACCTTCACCGAGACCCTCGTCGCCGGCAGCGGCTCGCCGCGCCAGCTCACCTTCGGCCAGACGCTGCGCGACCGCGCCTACGTCAGCCTCGCCGTCTCGCGCACCTTCTGACGCCACACGAAAGACCTCCCATGAATCGCATCCCTCTCCCGGCGCGCGTCTTCGCCGCCACCGCTGCTTCCGCTGCCGCGGTCGCCATGCTGTTGTCCGCTCCCGCGCTCGCCGCCGTCACGGCCGAGGAGGCCGCCCGGCTCAAGACCACGCTGACCCCGCTGGGCGCCGAGCGCGGCGCCAACAAGGACGGCAGCATTCCCGCCTGGGACGGCGGCATGACCAAGGCGCCCGCGGGCTTCAAGGCCGGCGACGCCCGACCCGATCCCTTCCCGGGCGAAAAGCCGCTGTACTCGATCAGCGCCAAGAACATGGCCCAGTACGAGTCCAAGCTCAGCGACGGCGTGAAGGCGCTGATGAAGAAGTACCCCGACTTCCGCATCGAGGTCTACCCGACCCACCGCACCGCCGCCGCGCCGCAATGGGTCTACGACAACACCTTGAAGAACGCGACGCGGGCCAAGCTCGTGGATAACGGCCACGGCACCGAGGGCGCCTATGGCGGTACGCCGTTCCCCATTCCCAAGGATGGCTACGAGGTGTTCCAGAACCATCGCCTGGCGTGGACCGGCACCTACATCCAGGCGCCGGTGCGCGTGTGGGTCGTGACAGCGGACGGCAAGCGCGCGATGGCCTCCGGCGGCACGCAGAGTTTCCGCAAGCAGTTCTACGATCCCGAGGGCAGCCTCGAGAAGTTCGATGGCTACTACCAGCTCGGCAAGTTCGCCGTCAGCGAGCCCGGCTCCAAGACCGGCGAGGCCATCCTCGCGCACGACAACCTGAACGCCAGCAACCCGCGCGGTCTGTGGCAGTACCTGGTGGGGCAGCGCCGCGTGCGCAAGGCACCGTCGGTGGCCTACGACACGCCGGACTCGGTGACCTCGGGCATCGGCCTGTTCGACGAAGCGTTCAACCTCTTCGGGCCCATCGACAAGCACACGCTCAAGCTGGTCGGCAAGCGCGAGCTCTACATCCCCTACAACAACAACCGCGCGGCCTCGGCCAAGGTGGCGGACCTGGTGACGCCGGGCACGCTCAACCCGAGCCTGGTGCGCTGGGAGCTGCACCGCGTCTGGGAGGTCGAGGCGACGCTGGCCGAGGGCAAGCGCCATGTGGTGCCCAAGCGCAAGTACTACATCGACGAGGACAGCTGGCAGATCATCCTGTTCGACGGCTGGGACGCCAAGGGCGACCTCTGGCGCACCAACTACACGCTGACGCTGCTGGCGCCGGACATCCCGGCCCTGGTCGGCAACATGTACTGGGGCGGCTACGACCTGCAGACCGGCGCCTACTACCTGAACATGGCCAGCAACGAGCTGCCCAGCCAGTACAAGGTCGTCGCGCCGCTGCCGCGCAGCTTCTTCAGCCCGGAGGAACTGGCCAACGAAGGAGCGCGGTGATGCGGAGGCTGGCCGCCTTGGCGCTGCTGAGCGCCGTCTCGGCGCAGGCCGCTGCGCCCGCGCCCAGTGCGGGCACTGCGCCCACTGGGATCTTGGCACCCGGCGTGAGCGCCAGGGCCGGCGCGCCGGTCGAGCCGATGGCGCCCACCGCGGTCACCGCGCCGGCCGTGGTCGCACCGGCCGCACCGGCCGCGCTGGCGGAACCAGCCCTGATCAGCCCCAAGGCGCTCGGCGCGGCCACGTTGGCCGTGGCACGTGCCGGCGATCGCCTGGTGGCGGCCGGCGAGCGCGGCACGGTGCTGTGGTCCGACGACGGCGGCAAGACCTGGCAGCAGGCCCGGGTGCCGGTGCGCGCGGGCCTGACGGCGCTGCGCTTCGTCGATGCCCGCATCGGGTGGGCCGTCGGCCACCTCGGCGTCATCCTGAAGACGGAGGACGGCGGCAAGACGTGGGCGCTGCAACTGGACGGACTGCGGGCGGCCCGGGCCCTGCTGGCCGCCGCGACCGATGACGCCAGCCGCCGCGCCGCGCAGCGCCTGGTGGAGGAGGGCGCCGACAAACCCTGGTTCGATCTGGAGGCCCTCGACGCGCAGCGGGCCATCGCCGTCGGCGCCTACGGCCTGGCCATGGCCACGCGCGACGGCGGCCGGACGTGGGAGCCGCTGCCGCTGCGCGCGGTCAATCCGCGCGGCCTGCACCTGTACGGCGTGCGCGCCGTCGGCGGGCCTGGCGGCGCGTGGGTCATCGCCGGCGAGCAGGGCCTGCTGCTGCGCTCCAGCGACGATGGCGTTTCCTTCACCGCGCTGGCCTCGCCCTACAAGGGCAGCTTCTTCGGCCTGCTGGCCACGCGCAGCGGCGCGCTGCTGGCCTACGGCCTGCGCGGCAGCGTCTACCGCTCGGGCGATGCCGGGACGAGCTGGGACAAGGTCGAGCTCGGCACGCCGGTCAGCCTGCAGGCCGGCCTCGAGCGCGCCGACCGCGGCGAGCTCACGCTGCTGGCGCAGAACGGCGAGCTCTTCGTCAGCACCGACGACGGCCACCGCTTCACGCGCCGTCCCCCGCCCGCCGGACCCCTGCCTGCCGCTGGCCTCGCCGCCGCCCCCGACGGCGCCTGGGTCATCGCCAGCCTGCGCGGTACCCGCCGCGCCTCACCCGCACCCTGATCCACTCCCTGACACCAACGATGCACGCCGCCACCGACCCGGCCGGCACCCCACCCGTGGTGACCCGGCTCGACGACTTCGACACCCGCTCCGGCTCCTGGGCCGAGCGCTTGCTGTTCAACCATCGGCCCTGGGTCATGCTGCTTTGCCTGCTGGCCACGCTGTGGCTGGGCCAGCAGGCCTGGCGCCTGACGCTCAACGCCAGCTTCGAGAAGACCATCCCGACCCTGCATCCCTACATCGCCAACTACCTGGCGCACAAGGGCGACCTCGGCGGCCAGGGCAATGCGCTGCGCATCGTCGTCGAGGCCCGCCAGGGCACCATCTACGACCAGCGCTACCTCGACACGCTGCAGAAGATCAGCGACGAGGTCTACCTGATGCCGGGCGTGGACCGGCCCTTCATGAAGTCGCTGTGGACGGCCAACACGCGCTGGGTGGCCGTGACGGAGGAGGGCCTGGACGGCAACACCGTGATGGGCGACAGCTATGACGGCTCGCCCGCCGCGCTGGCCGAAGTCCGCGCCAACGTCGAGCGCTCCGGCGAGATCGGCCAGATTGTCGCCGGCGACGCGCGCTCCAGCATCGTCTTCGCGCCGCTGCTGGACGTGAATCCGAAGACCGGCCAGGCGCTGGACTACGGCGCGCTGGGCCGGCAGATCGAGGCGCTGCGCGCGAAGTACGACGGCGACGTCGTCACGTTGCACGTGACCGGTTTCGCCAAGGTCATGGGCGATCTCATCGAGGGGCTGCGCCAGGTGCTGGTGTTCTTCGGCGTGGCGCTCGTGATCTGCGCCGGCGTGCTGTGGGCCTACACCCGCTGCGTGCGCAGCACCGTGCTGGTCGTGGCCTGCTCGCTCATCGCCGTGGTGTGGCAGTTCGGCCTGCTGGCGCTGCTGGGCTACGCGCTGGATCCGTACTCGGTGCTGGTGCCCTTCCTGGTCTTCGCCATCGGCATGAGCCATGGCGCGCAGAAGATGAACGGGATCATGCAGGACGTGGGTCGCGGCACGCACCGCGTGGTCGCCGCGCGCTACACCTTCCGCCGCCTCTTCGTCGCGGGCCTGACCGCGCTGCTGTGCGATGCCGTCGGCTTCGCGGTGCTGGCGCTGATCAAGATCCAGGCCATCCAGGACCTGGCGCTGGTGGCCAGCATTGGCGTGGCGGTGCTGATCTTCACCAACCTCGTGCTGCTGCCCATCCTGCTGTCCTACGTCGGCGTGAGCCCGGCGGCCGCCAGGCGGAGCTTGCGCGACGACCCTGCGTTCAATCCCGCCGCGGGCAATTCGGGCCTGTGGCGCCTGCTCGACCGCTTCACCCAGCGCGGCCCGGCGCTGATGGCGCTTGGCGTTTCGGCGGTGCTGGCCGTGGCGGGTCATGCGGTCAGCACGCGGCTGCACGTCGGTGACCTCGACCCCGGTGCCCCCGAGTTGCGCGCGGACTCGCGCTACAACCGCGACAACGACTACGTCACCCGGCACTACGCCGCCTCCAGCGACATCCTGGTCGTGATGGTCGCCACGCCCGAGGACCAGTGCACGCGCTACGGCACGCTGGCCAAGGTCGACCAGCTCGCCTGGCGGCTGGAGCAACTGCCCGGCGTGGAGTCCACCAACTCCATGGCCGCGCTCTCCAAGCTCGCGATGGTGGGCTACAACGAGGGCCAGCTGAAGTGGTATGAGCTCATCCCCAACGACAGCGCGCTCGGCGGCGTGCAGACGCGCGCGCCGCGCGAGCTGTTCAACCAGGGCTGCTCCTTCCTCTCGCTGTACGTCTACCTGAAGGACCACAAGGCCGAGACGCTGACCAGCGTCGTCGACACGGTCGAGGCCTTCATCGCCGCCAACGCCGCCAACGCAACGGCACCGAGTGGTGGCGCCGGGCCGTCCGGGACAGCGGCTGCGCCCTCCGAGCGCTTCATGCTGGCCGCCGGCTCGGCCGGCATCGCCGCGGCCACCAACATCGTCGTCCAGCAGGCGATGCGCGAGATGCTGTGGTGGGTCTACGGCGCCGTCGTCGTACTGTGCTGGGTGACCTTCCGCTCGTGGCGGGCGGTGGTGGTGGCGGTGCTGCCGCTGGTGCTGACCTCCATCCTGTGCGAGGCGCTGATGGTGGGCCTGGGCATGGGGGTCAAGGTGGCCACGCTGCCGGTGATCGCGCTGGGCGTGGGCATCGGCGTGGACTACGCGCTGTATGTGCTCAGCGTCATGCTGGCCCGGCTGCGCGCGGGCGAGAGCCTCTCGGCGGCCTACCTGCACGCGCTGCAGTTCACCGGACGGGTGGTCATGCTCACCGGCGTGACCCTCGCGCTGGCGGTGGGCACCTGGGCGCTGTCCCCCATCAAGTTCCAGGCCGACATGGGCCTCCTGCTGGCCTTCATGTTTGTCTGGAACATGGTCGGCGCGCTGGTGCTGCTGCCGGCGCTGGCCCACTGGCTGCTCAAGCCGACCGGCCCAGCCACCCACGCCGCCAACGCGAACGGCAACACGCCCACCACCAGCGGTACGACCACCACCAGCGGTACGACCACCACCAGCGGCGCGGCCAGCACCAGCGGCGCGGCCAGCACGGCCGGGCCCGCCTGACACGACGCCTCACCTCACCTCGATCGTCTTGAAGGAGACCCCATGCTCGACCTGCATCTGAAGCACGTGCTCGCCCAGGCGGCCGGTGCGCCCGATCTCTGCGACCTGCCGCCCGACGCCTGCCGCGGCCTGTACCGGCAGATCTGCACGGCTGCCACCGTGCCGCCCGCCGACGTGGAAGTGACGCCGCACGAGGCCCGCTTCGGCGGCCAGGCCCTGCGGGTCCGCGTCTACCGGCCGCGTGGCGCTGCCGGCGCCTTGCCGGTGACGCTGTACTTCCACGGCGGTGGTTTCGTGCTGGGCGACCTCGACGCCTATGACGCGGTGTGCCGCCAGCTCTGCGCGGACAGCGGCGTCATGGTCGTCTCCGCCGCCTACCGCCTCGCGCCGGAGCATCCGTATCCCGCGGCCGTCGAGGACTGCTTCGCCGCGCTCGGCTGGGTCGCCGAGGCGATTCGCGGTTTCGGCGGCGACCCGGCCCGGCTGGCGGTGGCCGGCGACAGCGCCGGTGCCGCGCTGGCGGCGACCACGGCGCTGATGGCGCGCGATGCGGGCGGACCGGCGATCGCGTTCCAGCTGCTGGTCTATCCGCCGGCCGCCGGCGGCCACGACGGCGCCTATCCGTCCCGCGAGCGGCATGCCGCGGGGCCGACGTTGACGCGCCGGACGATGGACTACTTCAGCCGTCATTACTTCGGCCCCACGGCGAAGGCGCCCGACTGGCGCGGCGCGCCGCTGCTGGCGCCGAGCCTGGCCGGCCTGCCGCCCACCCTGCTGGTGCTCGCGGCCCATGACGCGCTGCGCGACGAGGCCATGGCCTACGGCGAAGCGCTGGGCGCGGCCGGCAATGCCGTCACCGTCGTCGAGTACCACGGCCTGGCGCATGGTTTCATCAGCATGGCCGGCGCCGTGCCGGCCGCGCGCCTGGCGCTCGCGCAGATGGCGCAGGCCTTGAAACAGGCGCTGGCCTGAGCGCGCCAGCGGGCGACGAGCGAAGGCCCTCGCAGGCGAGCACAGGCCAGCACGAAAGCGGGGCGAAGGCGAGGGCGCCCGAGCGCGCCCGAGCTGCCGTCTCGGCTGCCTCGGCCGCCTCAGCGGGCGACCTTGGCGAGCAGTTCCTGCAGCAGCAGACGCTCGCCGCTGGTCAGCACCTGCTCGAGCGCCTGCTCGGTCTCCTGCAGCGCCGCGAGGCTCTTCTCGGCCAGCCGGGTGCCCGCGGGCGTGAGCCGCAGGTGCAGCGCGCGGCGGTCGTTGGCATCGCGCTCGCGCACGAGCCAGCCGCGTTCCTGCAACCGGTCCAGGATCAGCGTCATCTGCGGCGCCGGCACGCGCAGCAGGTCGCACAGCCGCTTCTGCGTGGTGGCGGGATTGGAGAAGATCAGCTGCAGCAGCGTGAACTCCACCGGCCTGAGTCCCAGCGGATCACCAACACCCTGAGCGAACAGCTGGTTGGTGGTGACCGCCGCGCGCGCGATGGCGTAGCCCAGCGTGTGGGCGAGGCGGGACTGGTCGAGGGGAGCGGATTTGTCGCGCGTCGAGCTCATGGGCGCGCAGCATAACTGCAGCCTTGCCGCGGCCCCTGGGTTCATGGCGGTTCGTGGCGCGATGGCGGGCGCCGCGTCACGCGAGCGCCGCCCCGGCGCGCAGCTGCTCGTACAGACGATCTACGGCCTCCCGACTGGGCGGCGTGGCGCCGGCGTGCTGGCAGGCGGCCGAGCCGGCCGCCAGGGCCGCGTGCAGGTGATCCGGCAAGGCCCGGTCGGGATGGCTGGCGAGGCTGTGCAGCAGCCCGGCCACGCTCGCATCGCCGGCGCCGACGGTGTCGACCACGTCGACCCGGGGCGCCTGCGCGTCGCAGCGCTGTTCACCACGCAGCAGGCTCGCGCCGGCGCCACCCCGGGTGAACAGGCACAGCGCCGACGGGTTCATCGCGCGGAGCTGGCGCAGGGATTCGTCCGGCGCCACGCCGGGGAACAGCCCCAGCAGGTCCTCGTCGGACACCTTGACCAGATCGGCCAGCGCGGCCATGCGCCGCAGCGTCGGTGCGTAGGAGGCGTCCATCAGCGTGCGGTAGTTGGGGTCGTAGCTGATCGCCACGCCCTTGCGCTTCAGGCGCTCGGCCAGCGCCACCAACCGCTCGGCCAGCGGCCGGCGCGCCAGGCTGATGCCGCCGAAATGCGCCCAACGCAGCCCCTGCGACCAGCCGGCGGGCAGCGCCTGCTCGTCGAAGTGCAGGTCGGCGCTGTCGTTGCCGATGAAGAAGTAGGACGGCGGCTCGCCCCGCTCGACGACCGCGAGCAAGGGCGCGCGATCGACACGCTGCATCAGGCGCAGGTCCAGGCCGGCGGCTTCGCTGGCCCGCCACAGCGCGTCGCCGAAGTGGTCGCGGCTGACGGCGCCGGCAAAGGCGGTGGGCTCGCCCAGCGCCGCCAGCGCGCGCGCCACGTTCCACACCGAGCCTCCGACGCGGCTGACCCAGCGATCCTCGCCCTGGTGCAGCAGGTCGGTCAGCGCCTCGCCGGCGCAGAGCATCGACGGCGCGTCATGCATGAGCGGCTGCTCCCATGGCCCGGACGATGTCGTAGCAGGCGCCCATCGTGTGGTAATCGACCTTGCCCGCGGGGCTCTTCTCATCGCTGAGCTTGCGGTTCTCGCGGTCCAGGATGCGGTACCAGGCGCCGTGCGCGTGGTCGACGAAATGGGTCCAGCTGTAGGCCCAGAGCCGCTGGTACCAGTCCCAGTAGAAGGTCGCGTCGCCCCGGGTGCGGACCGCCAGCAGCGCCGCGGCGGCGGCGCTCTCGGCCTGCACCCAGAAATACTTGTCCGCGTCGCAGACGCTCAGGTCGGGCGCCAGCGAGTAATGCAGGCCGCCCTGCGCGCGGTCCCAGCCCTTGTCCATCGCGACCCTGAACAGGCGTTCGGCGGTGGGCAGCGCCCAGCTCAGGTCCGCCTCCAGCGCGTCACCGCGCGCTTGCAGCTGCAGCAGCAGCTTGGCCCACTCGGTGAGGTGGCCGGGCTGGTAGCCCCAGGGGCGAAACAGATGAGCCGGGTTGTCGATGTTGTATTGCCAGTCCGGTTGCCACTGGGTGTCGTAGTGCTCCCAGATCAGGCCGCCGCAGCGCTGGGCCTGGCGCTGGGTGATGTTGTAGGCCAGCTGGTGGGCGCGCTCGAGGTAGCGGCGTTCGCCGGTCGCGTCGAAGGCGGCCAGCAGGGCCTCGCAGGCATGCATGTTGGCGTTCTGGCCGCGGTACGGCGACAGCGCCGACCAGTCCGCGCTGGCCTCGTCCGCATACAGGCCGGCCGCCGCGTCCCAGAAGCGCCGCTCCATCAGCTCGAAGGTCTCCGCCAGCCAGGGGCGGGCTTCGTCCAGGCCGGCCATCACGGCATGGGCGTAGGCCAGCAGCACGAACGCATGCCCGTAGGCGTGGCGCGTGCCGTCGAGCACCTCGCGCCGATCGGCGCGGCAGTCCAGCAGCCAGTGGTAGCCCTCCTGCGCCGTGTCCCGGTGCGCCTCGCGCAGGAAACGCAGCGCATGGCGCAGGCCCTCCAGATGGGCCGGATCGCCGAAGTGGCGGTAGGCCATCGCGTAGGTGAAGACGAAGCGGGTGCTGCTGACCAGATGGCGCTGATGCGCGTCGTAGACGGTGCCGTCGTCCTTGAAGAAGTGGTACATCCCGCCGCTGGGATCGATGCAGCGCGGGTGATAGAAGTCCATGGTGTGCCGGGCGTGCGCGAGCAGCACGGCTGGAGACCTGAAGTCGGGGAGGGCGGGAAGGTCGCGGGCGTTGGGCATGGTGAGGATGGGTCCGTGGGGATCGCCGGAGCAACGCCGACGCCCCGGAGGGTTTGCGCGCCGTTATAGGGGGCGCGCCTCGCCACGGTCAATCTCGCCGGAGGGAATCGGCCCCAATTTCGCGACGTTTAGTAAACAAGCCGGGTTCCCGTCCGGCCGTTCCGTCCCGCGCTCAACGCTCCAGCAGGTCCGCGCCACGTGCCTCCAGCCGCAGCGTGCCGTCGAAGCGCTTGCCGCTGAGCACGCCATGCATCGCGCCGTCGATGGCCACGTCGACCGGCGCGTTGTTGGTGTTGACGTAGAGCACGCGGCCGTCGACCGCACGGGCGAAGACGCCGTCCGGCGTCTTGGGGCCGGCTGCGATGCCGAGCTCGGCACGGAGCTGCCGCAGCAGCGGCCGCATGATCTGCGGCTGCGCCGGCGTGGCGACGTAGTACGCGCTGCCCTTGCCGAAGCGGTTGACGGTGATGGCGGGCGGCGTGCCTTCCAGGTTGGTGAAGCGCGCCAGCACCTGCGCGCTGGAGGGCTCCAGCACCTCGTAATGCTCGACCGTGCCCTTGATCTCCTCGCCGCCGAGCGTCAAGGTGCCGGCCGCGTCATAGAACTCGTTGGTGCGCAGGCCGAAGACATCGGTCAACTGGCCCGGCAACGGCGTGTTGTGCCACTGGTTGTTGTCGCCGACCTTGGCGGACTGGGCCGTCATCACCACCGTGCCGCCACCGGCCACGAACTGGCGCACCGCCTCGGTCGAGGCCCGGTCCAGCAGGTACATGCCGGGCAGGATGATCAGGCGGTAGCGGCTCAGGTCCTCGTAGGACAGCTTGATGATGGCGACGTCGACGTTGTCCTTGAGCAGCGGCTCGAAGGCGCCCTGCGCCTGTTTCAGGTAGGGCGCCTTGATGTACTGGCGCACCGTGTTGGACGGGCCATTCGGGCTGGTGGCGTGGACGTTCTCGAACGAGTAGGCGATGGCCACCTGCGGCTCGACGCGGCGCGGGAAGCCGAGCTTTTCCAGCTTGGCGTAGTCCGCGGCGATGGCCGCCCATTCCGCCAGCTTCCAGGAGGGCCGGTCGTCATGGTCGATCAGCCCCATCAGGGCCTGCTCCTCGCCGCCGAGGTGGCTGTTGAAGGTCCAGGCCAGCGCGGCCTGGCCGCCCATCAGCAGCACGAAGTGGGCCCACATGCGCGACCAGCCCTTGCTGCCGTAGGAGCCGCCGCCGCCGGCGGCGAACTCGTTGAACCAGGTCGGCGTGCTCATGCCGCCCTTGATCATCGTGGCCTCCCAGCCGCCGTTGATCGCGTCGCCGGCATAGAAGCCCATCGCGCCATAGGTGGTGTGCCGGCGGTAGCTGCCCAGGAAATCGAATCCCTTGCGGCCCGACCAGTCCCAATAGTTGGACAGCACCGGCTTGTCGGGCAGGTTTTTCCGGCGCACCGACTCGAGGTCGTCGAGCGTCGCGAGGGTCAGGTCGGACCAGAAGCGCCGCAGGTCCAGGTAGCGCTCGGCCGGACCGGGGCCGTCGGCATAGGGCAGGCGCACCTCGTCCCACTGGCCGATGCGGCGCGACCAGCGCTGCGTGGCCCAGGCCTTGTTCAGCGCCTCGAGGCTGCCGTAGCGCTGCTTGAGCCATGCGACGAAGCGCTGACGGTCGGCTTCGGAATACGACATGAAGCCGTTGCCGATCTCGTTGTCGTAACCCACCGCGAGCAGGGCCGGGTGCCTGGCGTAGCGCTTGGTCAGCGTGTCGGCCATGCGCCGGGCCAGGCGCCGGTAGTCGGGGTCGCCGATGTTGTCCATGTAGCGCTCGGCCGGGGCCAGCCGCGTGCCGGCCTGGTTGGTGATGTCGACGCCGGGGTACTTGTGATGCAGCCACATCGGCGCGGGCAGGCCGGGGATGTCCAGGATGACGCGGATGCCGGCGGCGTGCACCGCGTCCATCACGGCGTCGAAGTGCTTGAAGTCGAACCGGCCTTCCTCGGGCTCGAAATAGTCCCAGGCCAGGTCGCCCATGCGCACGACCTTGAAACCGGACTGCTTCATCAGCGCGACATCGCGCCGAACCTGTTCCAGCGTGCGGTCCACCGGCTGGTAGTTCACGCCGGCGAAGAGCTGGCCGGGGCCTGGCCAGTCGGGATGGCCCTCGGCGCTCTGGGCGCACGCGGAGGTCAGGGACGCCAGCGACAGCGCGCAGGCAATGAAGGTCTTTTTGAGAGCTTGCATGGTGAGCGGCTCGGCGAGAGCCCCTGTGGCTGGTTGGATGTCGCGGCGGAACTCAGGCCAGACCGCGACCGAACACCTTCAGCGCAATGGCCGGCGAGCCGGCCAATCCCTCCGGCACACGCACCTCCAGCCCCTGGCGGGTGCGCTTGAAGGGCAGGCTGCCCGCGGCGCCGACCACCTCGACGCGGTCGATGCTGCCGGGCGCGAAGGCCGAGTCCTGGGCCAGCGATTGGACGCGCATCACGCCGTCCTGCGGCCAGCCCAGCCCGATGGCATGGAGCGCGTCGCCCCGGGTGGTGAAGCGGATGTCCTGCGCGGTGAAAGGCGTCGCCGGCTGCTCGCTCATCGCGCCGCCTTTCACGACCGTCGGGCCCTCGCCGAAGCGTCGCCAGGGCCGCGTGCCGTGGATGGCCTCGCCGTGGCGCGCCATCCAGGCGGCAAGGCCCTCCAGCGTCTGGCGCTCGTCCGAGTCGATCGTGCCGTCCGCCTTGAGCGGCACCGACAGCAGCAGATTGCCGTTCTTGGACACGACGTCGCACAGGATGTGCAGCACCGTGGCGGCCGACTTGTACTGGTGGTTCTCGAAGACGCTGCGGCTGTAGTGCCAGTCGCCGATGCAGGTGTCGGTCTGCCACGGGTGCGGCTGGATGTCGTCGCGCGAGCCGCGTTCGACGTCCTCCACCACGGCGAGGCGGCGGTCTCCCTGCAGGCCCTTGGTGTTCAGCACCGCCTCCAGCCGGCCGCCATGCCAGGCCCGGCTGGCGTTGTAGAAGTGGGCGGCGAGGTCCATCCCCGCCTGGCCCAGCGGCAGGCCGTCGTTGTCGAAGTACAGCAGGTCGGGCCGGTAGCGGTCGATGAGGTCGCGGCAGCGCAGGAACCAGCGCCGCGTGAAGGCCGGGTTGTGCGCCGGTGGCGGCACGTGCCACACGCCGTCGTTGGCGGCATGCCACTCGGCCGCCGCCTTGGCGTCGGTGAATCCGTCGGGGATGACCATGTTGCGGCCGGTGTACAGGTCCTGCGGATCCAGTCCCTCCCACCAGGTGCCCTTGCCGTCGGCCGCGGTGAGGCGGAAGGCGTCGTAGCGCTGGCCGGCCAGCGGTCCTTGCGCGTCATAGCCGTAGGCGGTCTGGAACCAGTGCCAGGCGTTGCCCGAGTGGTTGCTGACGCCGAAGCGCAGGCCGCGCTGGCGGGCCGCCTCGGCCCACAGGCCGACCAGGTCCCGCCTGGGGCCGATGCGCGTGCTGTTCCAGCCGTGGTATTTCGACTCGTAGTTGTCGAAGTTGTCGTGGTGGTTGGCCAGGGCCACGAAGTACTTCGCGCCGGCCCGGACGTACAGGTCCAGCAGGGCGCCGGGATCCCAGTTCTCGGCCCGCCAGCGATGGTTCATCTCCATGAAGCCGAGCTGGGTCGGATGACCGTAGGTCTTCAGGTGATGCGTGTACTGGGCATGGCCCTGGACGTACATGTTGCGGGCATACCAGTCGCCCGCCTCGGGCACGCACTGCGCGGTCCAGTGGGCCCAGATGCCGAACTTGGCATCGCGGAACCAGCCCGGCGCACGGTAGCCGCCGATGAGCGACGCCCAGTCCGGCGTGAAGGTCGGCGCAGCGGCATGGACCCGCGCCGAGGCCAGCGCGCCGGCCGCGGCCGTGGCCCGGAGAAGGGATCGGCGCGTCAACGCGGCGCCGGCGTCGGTCCTGCCTGCTCGCATGGGATGACTCCAAGCGTGATCAAACCAGCCCCTGGCCCTGGATCTTCAGCGCGATGGCTGCCGAGCCGGCCAGGCCCTCCGGCACGCGCACCTCCAGCGCCTTGGCTGTGCGCGAGAAGCTCAGCGGCTGCGCGGCGCCCAGCGCCTCGACGCGCTCGATCGCCCCGGGCGCCAGCGCCGAATCCTGGGCCAGGGCCGTGAGGCGCAGCACGCCGCTCTCCGGCCAGCCCAGGGCGATGGCGTACAGCGCGCCGTCCTTGGTCGTGTAGCGGATGTCCTGCCCGCCGAACACCATGGGCTGACCTTCTTCGGCATCGGCGCGGACGCGGGTGGGGCCTTCGCCGTAGCGGCGCCACGGGCGCGTGCCGTGGATAGCCTCGGCGTTGCGCCCCATCCATTCGGCGAGGTCGGCCAGGATCTTGCGCTCGTCGGCATCGAGGGTGCCGTCGCCGCGCAGCGGTACCGACAGCAGCAGGTTGCCGTTTTTGGCGACGATGTCGCACAGCCGGTGGATGACCGCGGCGGCCGGCTTGTACAGGTGGCCCTCGTAGATCCAGCGGTTGTAGTGCCATTCGCCGATGCAGGTGTCGGTCTGCCACGGCAGGGGCTCGATGCCCTCCCGGAACCCGCGTTCGGTGTCCTCCACCAGACCGGCGCGGCGCTCGGGCGGCAGGAACTTGGCGTTGACCACGGCCTCGAGCCTGCCGCCGTGCCAGGCCATGCTGGCGTTGTAGAAGTGGGCCGTGATGTCCAGCCCGGCCTGCCCCAGCGGCAGGCCGTAGTTGTCGAAGTACAGCAGGTCGGGGCGGTAGCTGTCGACCAGGTCGCGGCAGCGCAGGAACCACTGGCGGGTGAATGCGGGGTTCCCGGCGGGCGGATCCTCGTTCCAGATGCGGTCGTTGGCCTCATGCCAGTCCTGGGCCGCCTTGATGCTGGTGATGCCGTCGGGAATCACCATGTTGGGGCCGGTGTACAGCTCCTGCGGGTCCAGGCCTTCCCACCACTGGCCCTTGCCGTCGGCCTTCCTGAGGCGAAAGGCGTCGTAGCGCTGGCCGGCCAGCGGGCCTTCGGCGTCATAGCCGTAGGCCGGCTGCAGCCAGTGCCAGGCATGCGCCGAATGGTTGCTGACGCCGAAGCGCAGGCCCCGCCGGCGGGCCGCCTTGGCCCAGATGCCGACGATGTCGCGCCGGGGGCCGACGCGCACGCTGTTCCAGCCGTGGTACTTCGAGTCGTAGGCATCGAAGTTGTCGTGGTGGTTGGCGAGCGCCACGAAGTACTTCGCGCCCGCCTTCACGTACAGGTCCATCAGCTCCTCCGGCTGCCAGTGCTCGGCCTTCCAGCGGTTCTGGATCTCCATGAAGCCGACCTTGGACGGATGGCCATAGGTCTTCACGTGATGGTCGTAGTGGCCATGGCCCTGCAGGTACATGCTGCGCGCGTACCAGTCGCCCACCTCGGGCACGCACTGCGCGCTCCAGTGCGCCCAGATGCCGAACTTGGCATCGCGGAACCAGTCCGGCGCGCGGTAGCCGCCGACCAGCGAGTCCCAGGTCGGCGCGAACGCCGCAGGCGCGGCAGGAGCGGCCGGGGCGGCATGGACATGCGGTGCCGCCAGCGCGCCGGCGGCGGCCGAGGCCTGGAGGAACGAGCGGCGTGTCCAGTCCGCGCCAAGGGTCTTCTTGGGTGCTTGCATCGGGGCGTGGTGAAGGTGAGAGATGACAGGCAACGCTGGAACACAGCGCTGGCGGGGTTCGCCGAGCGGTGAGGATCGGCGCCGATCGGTCGGTCAGGGCGGGGAGCGGGCGTCGGGGCCGTCGGCGGGCACGCCATAGACGATGCCCCGGCCGACCGTGCTCATATAGACCACGCCTTCGACGTTCATGTCGCCCGTCACGAACTGGCCGTTGCCGGGGCCGCCGAACTGGTGGGCGTCGTCATTGATGCGCAGCCAGGTGGCGCCGGCATCGGTGGAGCGATAGACGCCCAGCGGCTCGCCCTTGGGAGCGCCCCAGATGAAGACGGTGGGATAGGACGCACCCGCCATGGCCTTCCCGAAGCCCACGGCGCCGCAGCGGTCGACGGCGGCGAGCGTCTTGAAGCTGCGGCCGGCATCGGTGGAGCGCGCCAGGCCGCCGTCCTTCAGTGGCACCCACACGTCGCCCTCGCGTCCCGGTGCCACGCGCACCAGCGGCGAGCCGCCGGCGGGCAGCCGGGCGGTGGCCACGAAGCTGGCCCCGCCGTCGGTGCTGACCCGCACCGTGCCGGCGTCATAGGCATAGAACCTGGCGGGGTTCACCGGGTCGCCCACCGGCCGCACCGCTGCGCCCTCGAGGCCACGCACCGGCACCCAGGTCGGCTGGGCCTGGCTGAAATCGGCGGAACGCACGGTGACGGGGCGGCCATCGCCGGCGCGGAAGCTGTGCAGCAGGCTGGCGCCATCCGCGGACAGCGCCACCGTCCCGGAACTGCCCTGCATGCCGGCCACCTCGACCCAGGTGCGGCCCGTGTCGGTGGAGCGGTACATCTTCTTTTCGCCCACCCGCACGACGACCGCCGTGCGGCTGCCCGCCACGGCCAGGCCCGTGGTGGAGCCGATGCGCGGCTCGTGGATGGGCGCGTAGGCATCGAGCCGCTGATGGCGGAAGCCGTCGAAGTCGGCGATCGCCGACAGCAGCGGGCCGCCCGGAACGCTGATGGCCACGTTGGGCACCGTTTCCTCGAGGCCGTCGACCATGAAGCGCCAGGTGGCCGGCGTGGCGTCGATGTCGTCGGTGCGGAAGATGCCGTTGCCCGAGGTCACCCACACGGCGCGCGGATCGGCGGTGTCGAACTCGATGGCGCCGGCCCAGTGGATGGCATAACCGGCGACCCAGCTGACGCCGCGGGTGTCCATGGCGAAGCCGCGCGCCACCACGTCGGTCCAGTGGCCGCCCTCGTCGGTGGTGAGGAAGAACCGGTCGCCGCCGTTCCTGCCGCCCTGCGGCATCCAGGTGTTGATGGTGGAGACGACCACCCGCTTCGGGTTGCCGGGGTCCACCGACACACCGGAGAAGGGCTTGTCCAATCCCCCCGGCGTGACGTTGGTCCAGCGGCCGCTGGCGACCTCGTACTTCCACACCTGGCCGCTGGTCTGGGGCTCGGGCGGTGTCAGTTGTTTCCAGTCGCCGTGCGGGCCGGCGCCGTTGCCAAAGGTGATGTAGAGCTGCCCGTCGGCCGCGAGCGCCGCCCGCTGCGGCATGTGGCCGGACGGGGCGCCGGGCACCGGCTGGAAGGTGGCGCCGGCGTCGTCGCTGCGATAGAGGTTGGGGCCCACCGAGCCGAAGCGCGAGACGCCGACGAACAGGCGCTGCGCCACGCCCCGGGCCACGCTGGTGGGGTCGATCAGCACGAAGCTGAGACCGGTCTCGTTGGGTGTCGTGGTGACGGGGAGCGCCTCGACGCGCGAGAAGCTGACGCCGGCGTCGGTGCTCTTGAACAGGCCGTTGGCGCGCGAGCCGAGGTACAGCACCCTGCTGTCGCCCGGGTCCACCTGCAGTCGCTCGCCATTGCCCCGGCCCATGCCGTTGCCGTTGGCGCGCAGCAGGTGGCTCACGTCGGTGATGCGGCTGAAGGTGGCGCCGCGGTCGGTGGAGCGCATCACGACGGTTCTGCCCTCGCTGAAATACGGCACGCCGGCCAGCAGGTACAGGACATCGCCGTGCTGGGGATCGAGCGCGAGCGCGTCCACGCTCAACCAGCCGACGTCCGCCTCGGACACCCCATCCATCAGCGACACCCAGCGACGCTTGGCGGCCTCCCAGCGGTAGGCGCCGCCCACGTCGGTGCGGGCGTAGATCAGGCCGCGCTCGGTCTTGCTCGTCACGAGGGCGGCGACGTAGCCACCGCCCCCGATGGCCAGGCTGTCCCAGCGGTAGGACTCGGCCTGGCCGCTCAAGGCCAGCATCGCCAAGGCGGTGGCGAACAGCGAGCGCCAGGAGGTCATGGTTCGGCGGAGGGGCATGCGTGGGGCTGTCCCACGGGGCATCCCGGGGTCTTGCTCAATTGGTATATCCACTTTGCCAGAAGCGACATTTGGTCTTACCAGTGCATACCCCAATGGGGAGCTCGCCATCGTCTGGACGCGCCCGCAGCGCCTGAGCGCCAGTGGCGCCGTCGTGATGACGATGTGACGAGGTCGTGAAGCGTCTGGCGCGACCACCGCCGACCATGGCGATCCGGTCGGGGCGGCTTCGCATCAGAAGAACCCAGGGTCGCTGCTGGAAGTTGGTCAGACCGGGCGTTTGCCCTAGCTTAATTTGGTCAGGCCAAACATATGATTTAGCGGTAAATCCAGCAATTCTGGTCTAACCAGAAGCAGCCGTTGATGAGGCTTGGGCAGCGCTCCGGCCACCTACAAAAAAAGGAGACACAACGTGACGAAGAAGGTGTTGAGACATCGGGCCAAGCTGTCCGTGCTCGCGGCGAGCGCCCTGGTGGTGGCCTGCGGCGGCGGGGGCGGCGAGGGCGGAGGCAGCTCCGGCGCGTTCCAGGCCATCAGCTTCAATTACCCCGGCGGCGCGACGCTGCTCGCCGGGCCGGTGACGCTGAAGGCCACCGCCGATTCAGGCCTCCCCGTGGCCTTCAGGTCGGGCACGCCCGACATCTGCACCGTCTCCGGCGACCAGCTCACGCTGGTGGCCAAGGGCGAATGCAGCGTCATCGCCAGCCAGGCCGGTGGCGCCGGCACCAACGGCAAGCAATGGGCCGCGGCGGACGAGGTCGGGCAGCTGTTCAAGGTGCTGGGACGCGCGCAGACGCCGGTCGTGCCGGTCGCGGTGATGCGGCGCGCCACGACGGCGACGGTGAGCTTGTCGGGCAAGACCGACGCGGGGCTGGCGGCGACCTACCAGAGCACCACGCCCTCGATCTGCACCGTCAGCGGCACGAGCTTGACGGCACTCGGCGACGGGCTGTGCCAGTTGACGGTGACCGCACCCGCCGACGCCACCCACGAGGCCCTGGCCGGCACGACCGTCATCGCCGTGTCGCCGCTGCCGCCGGCGGTCGTGCAGAGCCAGGGCAAGACGCAGATCGTCGCGCTGGCCACCACCGACGCGGACGGCAGCGCCTTGAGCTATGCGAGCACCGCGCCCGCCGTCTGCGCGGTGGCCGGCAGCGAGCTGCAGATCCTGGCCAAGGGCACCTGCACGCTGACCCTGTCCAGCACCAGCGGCGCCACGGAGAACCTCGGCGTGGTCGTCGATCCGCACTTCTTCGCGAGCGGATTCAACCCGACGACCAATCGCACGCTGGAGTTCGGCGACATCAACACCGGCGCCGGCGTGCCCATCTCCGGTTGGTGCGGCGGCGCCGATCCGTCCTACTGCAACCTGACGGTGACCTCCTTCTCGTCGACCTTCGGGTTCGACATCAAGCAGAAGGCGGGCAGCGGCTGGGACGGCTCCACCGCCGGATGGTGGGCCTACTACAACTACGAGATCGGCGCGCCCAAGACCTCGAGCGGCGATCGCCTGCCCTTCGACCTCAAGACCGAGGAGTCGCTGTTCGTGACGCTCGGCCTGAACCAGACGCTGTTCGATGGCGGCGGCGCCGTGGCGGTCCGCATCCAGACGAACAACCTGCAGAAGAAGGCCAACGGCGACGAGTGCTATATCACCGCCTCGGTCAACGTGCAGCCGACGTCCGCCGCGCCCACCGCCTACTTCCTCCCGCTGAAGAACTTCTCCGTGACGGAAACCTGCGGCACCGACATCGCGCAGACGGCGGAAGCCGGGCTGGCGCAGATCCGCAGCTTCGGCGTGCGCGCCCTGCAGTTCGGTCCGAGCATCAACCTGAGCCGACCGACGCCGAACGCGGACGGCACGCTGCCCGCGCCAACCGACCCGGGCTACACGCTCAGCACCGACGTCACCGTCTTCGGCCCGATCACCTTCCAGTGATCGCCAGGCGCCGCACAACCGAATCAGAGAGAAAAACGATGAGACAGTTCCGCACCACCGCCGTCCATCGCGGCATGGTCCAGATGCTGTTGCTGACCGCTGGCAGCACCGCATTTGCCCAAACCACTCCGCCCCCCAAGGAGCCCGAGACGCCGGCTGCGCTGGGCACCGTCGTCGTCAAGGGCCAGCGCGCCGCCTTGCAGTCGGCGCAGAAGATCAAGCAGAACTCCGAGGAGATCGTCGACTCCGTCGTGGCGGAGGAGGCGGGCAAGCTGCCCGACAAGTCCATCACCGAGGTGCTGCAGCGCATCGTCGGCGTGACCGTCGAGCGTCTGCGCTCGACCAACAACGACCCCAAGCACTTCTCCGAAGGCAGCGACGACCGCATCAACGTGCGCGGCCTGTCCTGGGGCTCGTCCACCCTCAATGGCCGCGAGATGTTCTCGGCCGGCTGGCCCGGGCGCGACCTGAGCTGGAGTGCCGTGCCCGCCGAACTGATGGCCGGCGTGGACGTCTACAAGAACCCGTCGGCGGAAAAGATCGAAGGCGGCGTCAGCGGCCAGGTGGACCTGCGCACGGCGCTGCCGTTCGACTACGAGGGCACCAAGCGCGTCGTCTCCTTCGGCAGCAACTACGAGCAGCGGACGAAGAAGGCCTCGCCGACGCTCTCGGGGCTCTATTCGACGAGGTGGGAGGCCGAGTCGGGCCGCTGGGGTGCGCTGGTCGACCTGGCGATGAACCACTCGACCTATGAGCAGCAGAAGCTCGAGGTCCAGCCCTACTACCCGCGCAGCGACGTGGTGCCCGGCCGGACGGTGTGGGTGCCCGGCGCGGCGGACTGGGGGCAGAACCTCGGTGAGAGCGACCGCAAGGGCTTCTACGGCGCGCTGCAGTGGAAGAAGAACAACATGCAGTCGTCGCTGACGGCCTTCGTGTCGAAGTCGCGGGAGGAGAACACCGGCTCGAACATCTACCCGAGCTTCGCCGATGGCAACTTCAACATGTCGCCGTACAACGTGCGGGTCGACAACCCGGTGGTCGACGATCGGGGCGTGGTGGTGTCGGGCCACTACAGCTATCCGTTGCAACTGCCGCGCGATGCCAACGGCAACGTCACGGACTTCAACCGTGGCGGCAAGGGCGCGAACCAGTTCGCCGACGGCGGCATCATGATGGGCACCAGCCGGGCGTTCACCCAGCACCATACCAACACCGCCGAGCTGGCCTGGAATTTCCAGTGGGCCGTCAACGACCGCTTCGCCTTGCAGAACGACCTGCAGTGGGTCAAGTCCACCTTCCGCACCCGCGGCGAGGAAGTGCAGACGGCCACCTTCGTGCCGAGCATGGACATCACCACCTCGGGCAGCAAGCCGGTGCAGATCGGCTTCGACGAGCGGTCGCGCAATTTCCTCGCCGATCCGGGCAACTACTTCTGGCTGTCGGTCATGCCCGGCCGCTACAAGGGGGACGCCGACCTGTATGCCTGGAAGGTCGACGGCAAGTACGTGTTCGACGATTCGATCCTGCGCGACCTGAGAGTCGGCTTCCGCACCACCTACCGCACCTCCAAGCGCGAAGTGGCGGTCTATGCCGGCGACCCCACCAGCGTCGGCTGGAAGTCGATCGCCGAACCCTGGGTGGTGCGTCAGACCAGCACGCCGGGCCAGTTGCCCGGCCCCAACGATGACCAGAGCTGGAAGTCGCGCGGCAACTTCGCCTACCTGAGCGATCCGCGCTACGCGGCGGCCGCGCCGGTGGAGCTGTTCAACTACGCCGCCTTCGGCGGCAACCGCCCGCCCAGCGTGGTGTTCCCGACCTATGGCGCCCTCAAGGACTACAACACCTACAGCAAGCTGATCGGTGACGTCCGATACAACCAGTGCCTGGACTCGCAGGCGTGGGCGAAGGGGCAGAACGCGAAAAACCCGCAGAACCAGATCAACGTCCCGACCTGCAACGCCAGCGACTACCAGTACGACACGACGCTGTACTACGGGCTGAACCCGAACATGACCAGCAACGTCTCCGAGCGCACCCATGCCGTCTACGGCAGCCTGCGCTTCGGCTTCGATGACTGGAAGATCCCGGTGGACGGCAACCTGGGCCTGCGCGTGGTCTACACCGGACGTTCGTCGCACGGGCACACGACCTTCGACGCGACCTACGACGACCGCACGCCGCCCGACGTGCCGCGCTTCGGTCCGATCAACGAGAACCTGAATGTCGACGCCAATCATGTCGACGTGCTGCCCTCGCTGAACCTGAAGTTCAACCTGACGGGCGACAACAAGCTGCTGGGGCGCATCGCGGCGGCCCGCAGCGTGTACCGGCCGGGTTTCAACCAGCTGCAGGAATCGGTGTCGCTCAAGCAGAACATCGACACGGCCAACAACCGCATCACCTACACGGGCGAGAACACCGGCAACGCCAAGCTCAAGCCGCTGACGTCCGACAACTTCGACCTGGGCCTCGAGTGGTACCCGCGCAGCGGCCAGATGGTGTCGGTCACGGCCTTCTACAAGGACGTGAAGGACGTGATCTACGACTCCACCTACACGCGCGACTACAACAGCCTGGCGGGCAACCCGCAGACCTTCCAGATCAAGGGCCCGCGCAACGCGGCCCGGGCCTGGGTGCATGGCATCGAGCTCAAGGCCGAGACCTACCTGGACCATTTCGACTTCCTGAAGGACCGGCTGCCCGACTGGGCCAAGGGCTTCGGCGTCTCGGCGGACTACACCTACCTCGGCAGCAGCCAGCGCTTCTACCGCGATGCGCAGGTGCAGTTCTGCCCGCCCAACGGCACGATCACGAGCGACGCGCTCAAGGTGTACGGCTGCGACACCAACGGCAGGCCCTTCGGTGCGCTGCCGGTGCCCGGCCTGGTGAAGAACGCCGCCAACTTCGCGCTGCGCTATGACCGCTACGGCTTCTCGGCCCGCCTGGCCTACAACTGGACCAGTCGCGTGCTGAGGAACGTCGGCGTCGACTTCAATGGCCAGAACGGCACGAGCGCGGATCCGGCGCGCGCCGGCGCGCAGGACACGTGGTGGGGCCTGCCGCAGTACCAGGAGGCCTTCGGGCAGTGGGATGGCGGCGTGTCGTACAACTTCACGGAGAAGTTCGGGCTGTCGCTCAGCGTGACCAACCTGAACAACGTGACGGTTCGTCGCACTTTCCAGCAGACGCCGGGTGCCATGGGCGCGAGCTGGAACTTCCCGGGACGCAGCTACTACCTGACGGCGCGGTACGAGCTCTGAGGCGAGGTCGGGGCGCAAGCCCCGACCCCAACAAGGCGAAGTCATGCCCATGTCGTTCCGGGTCGCGCTCACCGCGACCTTCGTCCTGCTCTCAGCCGGCGCGGCCTGCGCCCAGCAAGCCGGCACGGCCAACCTGGACCGCGTCGAAGTGGCCGGCAGGAAGACGGAGCTCTCGCCGTGGTTCCGTGCCGAGAGCCCGCATTTCGTCGTGTACTCGGACACCCGCGAGGAGGATGTCGCGCCCCTGCTGGACAACCTGGAGAAGCTGGACCGGCTGCTGCGGGCCTACCTCCTGCCGGCCGGCCCCGCCGAGTCGCAGGCCGAGCCGCCGGCATCGAAACTGACGCTGTACTACCACGCCAGCCTGTCGGGCCTGCGGGCGGTCCCGGGCAGCGTGCCGGTCGATGCCGTCGGCCTGTACACCCGCTGCGCCGAGGGGGTGCAGGGCTTCGGCGTTCACCTGGAACGCATGGCCGCGCTGGACGACGAGCAACTCGAGAAGGCGCCGCTGAACGATTCGCTGACGCATGTCTTCGAGGCCTATGCGCGGCACTTCCTCTATCGCCATACCGACATCCGCAGCCCCGCGTGGTTCATCGATGGCTTCGCCCAGTACTTCTCCAGCGTGCGGTTCTCGGCGCAGCAGACGGTCGTCGGGCGGGCGCCCAGGGACGTCGCCGGCTACCTGAGGTTCCTGGGGGCGGGGCGCAAGTACCACCTCGAATGGGAGGATGTGCTGGCGCATCGGCTGGCTGATGCGCACGGCCATGGCGGCGAAGCCGGCGCGCGTCTCGAGTTCCAGGCGAAGTCCTGGCTGCTGACGCACTACGCACTGTCCTCGGACGACAACCGCAAGCGCCTCAGCCGCTATCTCCGGCTGGTCGGTGACGGCGCGTCGCCGACCGCGGCGTTCGAACGGGCCTTTGGCCTGACAAGCGCGGCGCTCGGCCCGGCGATGTGGCGCTACGGCCAGCGCGGCATGGAAGTGCTGCGAGGCGCCCCCCAGTCGCTCCCCCCGACGCCGGTCCGCTTCCGGACGCTCACGCGGGGAGCGGGCGAGTTCGTGCTGGTGGACGCCGCCCTGCGGTCCTGCCCGGGCCGGCAGGTCGGCGAGTCCCTGCTGAAGGAAGCCTCCGAGCTGGCGGCCAGGTTCCCGGAGGATCGGCCAGGGCGACTCACCTGGAGCCGGGCGCAGATCGACTGGGGTGATCCGCAGGCGGCGCTCTCC
Organism: Mitsuaria sp. BK041; assembly: GCF_014193085.1. Lineage (NCBI taxonomy): Bacteria > Pseudomonadati > Pseudomonadota > Betaproteobacteria > Burkholderiales > Sphaerotilaceae > Roseateles > Mitsuaria sp. BK041. The sequence goes on from NZ_JACHYT010000001.1 coordinate 2,327,767, forward strand.
CGGCTGGAGGCCGACCTGCGGGACGACGACACGGGCTTCGAGGCTCGTTACCTGGCGGGCAGGGCGCAGCTCAGTCTTGCGGGGCGCAGCGAAGGCGCGTCCCGGGCGGCTCATCTCCAGGCGGCGCGGCAGCACTTGCAACGCGCGCTGGCGTTGAACCCGCGATCACCCGAAGTCGCGCTCGCAGGGTTCAAGGCGGAGGTCGCCGCGGCGGACCCGCCGGATGACGCCGCGTTTCAAGGCGTCATTGCCGTCTGGCAGACCGCGCGAGACGTGGACGCGCTCACCCGCTTCGCGGCGCTGGCCTATGCGCTGACCGGCAAGGCGGACGAGGCGTACCAGGCCCTGGGCACGCTCGCGCAGAACGGGGAAGTCCCGGCCGCCATGGCGCAATGGGCGCGCGAGTGGCAGGGGCGACTCGAGACCGGCGTGACGCGCGGCGAACTCCTCGCCGAGTTGCGCCGGACCGACGTGCCGGACGCGCCGGTCAAGGAATGGACCCTCAACAAGCGGCGCGTGTTGCAGAAGGTCGAACTCAGCGCGGGTCTGGAGGCCGCGGACGCCTTCATCAAGGATCGGCAGCAGCAGAGCGATGGTGGGCCGCCCCCAGGCAACGCCGCGGGCGGCGCAGGGAGGCGGTAGGGCGCAGACGCCGCCGGCTGCCCGTCGGCCTTGGCGCCGGCCCCGGCGCGCCGGTTGCCCCTTCCTGCCGCCACCTTCCGGAGCCACCCCCATGCAGCCAACGACCGCTGAGTCCGCCCCGTCTTCCGCCGTGAGCCCCAGCGCTTCGACGCTCACCGGCCATTGCCTCTGTGGCGCCGTCACGATCACCGTGGCAGGCCACCACGACCCGCGCGTCGGCGCCTGCCATTGCCGGATGTGCCAGCGATGGACCGGCGGCCTGTTCCTGTGTTTCACCGCCGACGTCTCCGCCGTGACCGTCACGGGCGAGGTCGCGCGCTATCGCTCGTCCTCCTTCGCCGAGCGCGCCTTCTGCCCGCGCTGCGGCTCGCACCTCTGGTTCAACGACGTCGACGACGCCGGCCAGCCCAAGGACTACGAACTCATGCCGGGGCTCTTCGATGCGGCTCGCCCCTGGCCGCTGCGGTCCGAGATCTACGTCGACCGGGCGATGGCCGCCGTGCCTCTCGCGGGGAACCATCGCCGCAAGACCCGCGCGGAGTACGAGGCCGACAACCCGTTCATCGAAGGCGACCTCGAGTAGCGCTGGAGCGACCGGCCAGGCGCTGAGGCCCTTGCCGTGCGATGGCGGAGCCGGAGGCTCGAGGGCAGGGCACCCGGGCAGGGCGACGGGGCTCCGGGTTTTCCCTCAATGATCCTAGGGGGGCACCCCGCCGCTGCATACAAGGCGCCTGGCCGCCGTGCTTCCTAGACTGCGCCTCGCCCGATGCATGTTGCATCGCGGGCGCATCCACTCAGGGAGACACCATGACCCAGTCAGCTTCGTTGCGACGCGCCTTGCGCGCCCTGGTCCTGTGCGGCACCTTCGCGGCCGCCGGCGCCTCGGCCCAGGTCGGTCCGGACCCCACGTCCGCCAGCCTCAATGCCACCGCCGGACCGTTCGCGGTCTCGACCAGCAACGTGGTGCTCGCGCGCGGTTTCGGCGGCGGCACGATCTACTACCCGACCGCGACCGGGCGCTACGGCGTCGTGGCCATCAGCCCGGGCTTCACCGCCACGGAGTCCAGCGTCGCCTGGCTCGGCCGCCGCCTGGCCACGCACGGGCTGGTGGTCATCACCATCAACACCAACACCACGCTCGACCAGCCCGCCAGCCGCGCCACGCAGCTGATGGCGGCGCTCAACCACGTCGTCAACAGCGCGAGCAGCACGGTGCGCAGCCGCGTGGACAGCACCCGCCTGGCGGTGGCGGGACATTCGATGGGCGGGGGCGGCGCGCTGATCGCCGCGCAGAACAACCCGACGCTCAAGGCCGCGCTGCCGCTGACGCCGTGGAACCTGAGCAGCAGCTTCACGCAGGTGCGGGTGCCGACGCTGATCGTGGGCGCGGATGGCGACTCGGTGGCGTCGGTGGCCGTGCATGCGCGGCCGTTCTACGCGAGCCTGCCCGCCACGACCTTCAAGGCCTATGCCGAGCTCAACGGCGCGAGCCACTTCACGCCCAACAGCACCAACACGCCGATCGGCCGCTACGGCACCGCGTGGATGAAGCGCTTCGTCGACGCGGACAGCCGCTACTCGCCCTTCCTCTGCGGCGCGCCGCACGAGGCCTACGCCACGGCGCTGGTGTTCGACCGCTACAGCCAGAACTGCCCGTACTGAGCCCGCAGCCGCAGGAGGACGCCATGTCGCACTCGTCCGATCGACCTCGGGGCCGGCGCATCGCCTGGGCCCTTGCCGCCGGCCTCGGCTCGGCGATCCTCCTGGTCTGGCTGGCCGCCGCGGCGCTCGCTCCGGCGGCCGCGGAGGAACCCGCCGCGGTGTTCCCCTGGGCGCGTACCCCGGCCGCGGCGTCGTCCGAATCGGGGACGCCGCCCGGCATGGCGCCTGTCGTCGCAGGGCAGGGGACATCGGCGTCGCCGGCTTCCTCGCAGGCGTCGGCGGGGTCAGACCTTGCCAGCACGTCCTCCGGTGTGTTCCGGGTCGATGCGCAGGGCCGGCTGGTCGTCGACCAGGCGATGCGGCTGCGGGTCGAGGCGTTGCTGGCGCTCCATGAAGGCGACGCGCTGGCCGCGCGCCTGGACGCGGAACTGGCGGGGCTGACGCCGACCGCCGCCGCGCGGGCGCGCGAACTGGTCGCGCAGTTCGAGGCCTACCAGGACGCGCAGGCCGCCGCGTTCCCGCCGGGCAGGGCGCCCTTGGTGCCCGAGGAGGGGCTCGCGCAACTGCAGGCGATGCAGGCGCTGCGGGCCAGCCACTTCGGCGCCGACGCGGCGCGGCAGATGTTCGCGCAGGACGATGCCGTCGCGCGCCGGATCCTGGAGCTGATGCGGGAGGACACCTCCACCGCGCGCAGCATGGAGGAGAAGGCGATGCGGGCCCAGGTGCGCTATGACCAGGAGCGCGGTGCGGTTCCGCCTTGACGCCGCGACGCGCGCCCGGGAGCATGCCGCCATGACCTCTGGCGACACCGTCGAGCCTCGCCTCGGCCTGCTGGGTGACAGCTTCATCTACGCCAGCGCGGCCTTGCGGTCGCGCGTCTGCCGGCACTCCGCGACGCTGGCCTGCGCGCTGACGCCGCAGCCGCTGAGCATCAGCGCCGACGGCCAGCAGTGGCGAGGTCACCTGATGGCGATCCGCCCGTTTTCCTGGCGTGCCATCGACTCGGGCGGGCAACCCGTCGTGCTGATCGACCTGGAGCCCACCCATCCGCGCTACAACACCTTCAGCCACTGGCCCGACCGCGCGCCGGTGCGCGTGCTCGACGCCCACGGCTTCGCCGGCCTGCGCGATTGCGCGTGCGCCTTCGCGCATCGGACCTTGAGCGGCCGGCGCCTGCAGGCGTCGGTGCAGTTGCTGGTCGGCAGCGTCGCCGACAGCGTGGCACCGCACCGACCGCTGGAGGTCCGCGTGCGGCAGATGATGGCCGCGCTGCGCCTGGACCCGTCCCTGGACCTGACGGCGCTGGGCGCGGCGGTCGGCCTGTCCGCGGCACAGGCCTCGCGCGGCTTCGTGCGCTCGCTCGGCATCACGGCGCGGCAGTACGCGCTGGCCGCCAAGATCCAGCGCGCGGCCATGTTCTTCGGCAGCGGCCGCGCGCTGACCAGCATCGCGCAGGCGTCCGGGTTCACCGATTCCGCCCACCTGGCCAAGGTGTGGATGCGCTGTTACGGTGACTGCCCGTCGCGCTACTTCGCCCAGCACGACGGCACGCTCGACGGCCGCGTCGACCACGCCTGGCGGCAGCGCGTCAGCCTGTCGGAGACCTTCAACTGAGCCCTTCGTGACACGCCCGACGCTCTGGCATCGACTTCGACATGCGGCTGTTCATGCGCCTGGCCTGGGCGTGCTGCTGCTGGCCGTGCGCAACTACGTGCTCCACCAGAGCGCCAACCAGGCGGGCAGCATGGCGTTCTCGATGGTGCTGTCGATGTTTCCGCTGCTGGTGCTGCTGTCCGCGGGCGCGGCGTACATCGGCGCTCCCGGCGATGCCGCGGCGCTGGCGCGGCGTGTGGCCGAGTACGCGCCGCCGCTGGTGCGTGGCGCCTTGCAGCCGGTCGTCGACCAGGTGCTGGCCCAGCGCAGCCAGACGCTGGTGACCATCGGCCTGTTCGTCACGCTGTGGACCGCGTCCTCCGGCATGCAGGCGGTCCGCACCGCGCTCAACCGGTCCTACGGCATCGAGCGCGGCCTGTCATTCTGGCGGGCGCGCCTGAAGGTGACCGTGTTCACCGTGGTCGTCGGTGGCGGCATTCTTCTCACCTTCAGTTCCATCATCGTCATGCCCTACGTGTGGGAGGCGCTGGAGCGCAGCACCGGCGTGGGCAAGGAGACGCTCTGGCTGCGCAACAGCGTGCGCTACGGCCTGGCGTTCCCGTTGCTCACCGTGCTGTACGCGCTGCTGTACGGCTGGCTGCCCGACATCCGCCAGCGCCTGCGCACGGTGCTGCCCGGCGCCGTCGTCGGCGCGGCGCTGTGGGTGGCGCTGGTGGCGGTGCTGTCGTACTCGCTGCGAAGCGCCGGCAAGCTGGCGCTGCTGTACGGCAGCTTCGCCGGCGTGGTGGCCACGCTGGTGTTCCTCTACCTCAGCGCGGCGACGCTGATCTATGGGGCTGAGGTGAATGCGGTGATCCGGGGGAGGTTGGTCGGGGCGGGGAATGACCTGGAGGAGGCTGAGCGGTGAATCGGCGATCGGGGAAGCTGCATGACGGTAGCAGCCGAGGCCTTCCTTTGCGCGCCAACACGCTTGGCCCTGCGTCGGGGTATCGAGGGCCAGCAGCCCGGTCACTTCGAGGCCCGGATGGTCGGCGAAGTGGTCGTCAGGTACAGCGACCGGCCGGTATCCGCCGGCTTGGCCGCGCCGCGGTCCCGGCAGGCCAGCGCGTCGCCGTGTTTCTTCACCAGCTTGCTCAGCGTGGCCCGCTGCATGTTGCAGATGCGCGCGGCCTCGCTGATGTTGCCGTTGCCGACGGCCATCGCCTCCATCACGAACTGACGCTCGACGTTGACCACCGCCGCGCGCTTGGCTTCGCGCAAGGAGGCGCAGCCGCGTTCGCCACTGCGCTGCGCCGCCGCTTCCCGCAGCCCCGGTGAGCTGGTGAGCAGCGTGTCGACGTCGATGCAGCCCGCCGTCGTGCTCAGGCAGGCTCGCACCAGCGTGTGCTCGAGCTCGCGCACGTTGCCCGGCCAGTTCAGCGATCGCAGCAGCGCCAGCGCCTCGTCGCTGATCGCCTTGGGCGGCCCGGTGGTGGTCTGCGCCACGCCGCGCAGCAGGTGCGGCACCAGCAGGTCGAGGTCCTCCGGCCGCTCGCGCAGCGGCGGCAGGTCCACCCGCAGCACGTCCAGCCGGAAGAACAGGTCCGAGCGGAAGCCGCCTTGCTGCGACAGCGAGAACAGGTCGACGTTGCAGGCCGCGACGATGCGCACGTCGGCCTTGTGCGTCTGGTCGTCGCCGACCGCGCGGAACGACGCGTCCTGCAGGAAGCGCAGCAGCACCACCTGGCCGCGCGGCGACAGCGCCTCGATCTCGTCGAGGAACAGCGTGCCGCCTTCGGCCTCGCGCACCAGGCCCCGGCGCGTGCGCGCCGCATCGGTGAAGGCGCCGCGCGCGTGGCCGAACAGCTCGCTCTCGATCAGCGTGTCCGGCAGCGCGCCGCAGTTGACGGGAATGAAGGCGCCATCGCGCCGCGGACCCAGGTAGTGGATGGCGCGCGCCACCAGGTCCTTGCCGGTGCCGGTCTCGCCGACCACCAGCACCGGCGCCGCGCAATCGGCATAGCGTGCCACCAGGTCCAGCGCCTTGCGCAAGCCCGCGGACGTGCCCACGAGCATCGCGTCCAGCGTCCCCGGGTGAGCCTTGGTTGGGGTGCTCATCGTGTCGCCTCCCTGGCCTGACATCGGTCGGCAGGCAGTGTACGGAAGGCCGTTTGCCGAGCACCTCCCTAATGTTGACGACCGTTACAACCCAGGCGCGATCGGGCCATCCGTGCCATCGCGACACGGCCGTGTCGCGATCGACACAGGGCCTCGCGCGGCCCGCCACGACGGCATCGCGGCCTTGCCCGCGGTCGCGCGGGTCCGTGTCGGCGGTGACTCGGACGATGTGACGCAGATCACGATTGCCTCAATCAAATCAAGGACTTGAGGCGGGCCGGCCACCTGGCACGGTTTACGCATGGTCAGCCGGCATGACCACCCCTCCGTCCAGCGCCGACGTGGCCGCGATGATCCTGCGCTACGTCATCGCGCATCCCGGCGCCTGCGATTCCATCGATGGCATCTGCGATTGGTGGCTGGTGCGGCAGCAGCGCGACGACCTGCGCAGCGCCGCCGAGGCGGCGCTGGTGCTGCTGGTGGCAGATGGCCGCATCGAGGTCATCACCCAGGTCGACGGCAGCACCGTCTATCGCGCCTTGCCGCCCGCGCGGCATTGACGGATGCGCACCGCCATGCCCGCCATCGCCTCGAACCGCCCGCCGGACTTCCAGATGGAAGGCCTGTGGGCCGCGCTCGGCCGGCTGGACCGCATGCTCGAGCGCGCCGCCAACGCGGCCGATGCCGCGGCGGTCCCGGCGGCTGCGGGCGCGCAGCCCGAGCCGTATCGCGGCCTCTACGTCACGACGCAGGACGTGCAGCGGCTGGTCCGCCAGGGGCCCGGCGAACCGTGGCTGGCCGGCCACGGCCCGGGTGCCGGCGCCGTGGAGCCCGCCGCGCCGCCGCCGATGCCCGAGAGCTCGCGTTTCCCATGGCTGCAGCAGGCCTTCGGGCTCGACACCATCGACCTGGACATCGTGCTGGTCGCGCTCGCGCCCGAGGTCGACCTGCGCTACGAGCGGCTCTATGCCTACCTGCAGGACGACGTGACGCGGCGCAGGCCCACCGTCGACCTCGTGCTCAACCTGCTGTGCGCGTCGCGCGACGCCAAGATCCTCGCGCGCGCCCGCTTCGGTCCCGAGGCGCCGCTGGTGCGGCACCGGCTGGTGCAACTGGCCGGCGATGCCGGCGCGATCGGCACGCCGCTGCTGTCGCAGGCGATCAAGCTCGAGGAACCGGTGGTGCGGCTGCTGCTGGGCCAGCCCTGGCTGGACGCGCGGTTGCGCGGCGTGGCGCGGTTCACCGCGGCGCCCGAGGCCGGCGAGGGCGGAGCGGCCGACACGCTGGCGCTGAGCCTGTCCAAGGCGCTGGCCGACGGCAGCGGCCCGCAGTTCTACCTGGAGGGCGAATCCAGTGCCGGCCAGGAGGCCGCGGCGGCGAAGCTCGCGGCGCGGCTGGGGCGGTCGCTGATCGTCGTCGACCTCGTGCGCGCCGCCGATCCGGCCGACCAGTTCGCGACCACGCTCGAGCTGCTGCTGCGCGAGGCGCACCTGCTGTCGGCGGTCGTCCACCTGCAGGGGCATGACGCGCTGACGAACGCGGAGCGCGGCACGCTGGCGCAGGCCCTCGCGGCGCGGACGCCGGCGGCGGGGCTGGTGATCGTGATGTCGGGCGCCCGGCCCTGCGATCCGCGCTTTCGCGGCATGGCGTCGGTGCCGGTGGCCGCGGCCGGCTTCCGCGACCGCCGTGCCGCCTGGACCGCCGGCCTGCGCGGCCAGCGCATCGAGCTCGATCCCCGCGCCCTCGATGACCTCGCCGCGCGGTATCCCCTCGACGAGGCGCAGATCGCCGCCGCCACGGCGCATGCGGCGCGCCAGTCCGCCTTGGAGCAGACCACGCCCGACCCGGCCGCGCTGGCCCGGGCCGCGCGCCAGCAGCTCTCGCGCGACCCCGGCACGCTGGCCCGCAAGCTCGCCCCGCTGCATGTCTGGAACGACCTCGTGTTGCCGCCGGACGCGATCGCCCAGCTGAAGGAGATCTGCCGCCAGGCGCGCTTTCGCCATGTCGTGTTCGGCGACTGGGGCTTCGATCGCAAGCTCTCCGTCGGCAAGGGCCTGAGCGCGCTGTTCAGCGGCCCGCCCGGCACCGGCAAGACGATGGCGGTGGAGGTCATCGCCAACGACCTCGGGCTGGACCTGTTCAAGATCGACCTGTCGCAGGTCGTCAGCAAGTACATCGGCGAAACCGAGAAGAGCATCGACCGCCTGTTCCTCGAGGCGCGCGCGGGCAACGCGATCCTGTTCTTCGACGAGTGCGACGCGCTCTTCGGCAAGCGCACCACGGTGCAGGACGCGCACGACCGCTACGCCAACATCGAAGTCGCCTACCTGCTGCAGAAGCTCGATGAACACGAGGGCCTGAGCATCCTGGCGACCAACCTGCGGCAGAACCTGGACGTGGCCTTCACCCGCCGGCTCGGCTTCATCGTCGACTTCCCGTTCCCCGACGAGGACAGCCGGCGCCGGCTGTGGGAATCGATCTGGCCGCCCAAGGTGCCGCGCAGCCAGGACCTGGACCTGGGTTTCCTGGCCGCCAACTTCAAGGTGCCCGGCGGCGCGGTGAAGAACATCGCGGTGGCCGCGGCCTTCCTGGCGGCGGAGCAGGGCGGCGAGCTCAAGACCGAGCACCTGCTGTGGGCCGCGCGGCGCGAGATCGAGAAGTCCGGCCGGCGCGTCGCCGGCAGCGAGTTCGGCCCCTACGCGGCGCGCGTGGAGGCGTTGGCCCGGGCGGGAGATCGTCATGCTGCATGAGGTCACCGACAGCCTGGAGGCCTTCTTCAAGCAGCCGGGGCTGGCGCCGCCGCTGCGCGACGCGGCGATCCGCTTCGACCGGCCGACCGATCCGTACGCGCTCGACCAGACCACGGTCAACCTGTTCCTGTTCGAGGTGCGCGAGCACCTGGAGCTGCGCAGCAACGAGCCGGTGACGCGCCGGGTCGGCGGCCAGTCGCTCGTGGTGCCGCCAGCGTGGCGCGCCAACTGCCTCTACCTGGTCACCGCCTGGCCGGTCGGCGGCACCGACCTGCCCAAGCAGGAGCACCAGCTGCTGGGCCAGGTGCTGCAGCTGATCGCCGGTTCGCCGGTGATCCCGCCGGCCTTCCTGACGCCGGCGCTGCAGGCGCAGGAGCCGCCGCTGCCGATGCTGATGGTGCAGCCCGACGGCGTGCGCAACCCGGCCGAGTTCTGGGCCGCGATCGGCAACCGGATCAAGGCCTCGCTGCTGCTGTCGGTGACGGTGTCGCTGGAGGTCTTCGAGACCGAGACCTATCCCAGCGTCATCACCAGCGAGATCCGCCTGGAATCGCTGCCCGACGGCGCGGCGCTGGAAGCGCCGTTCTTCCGCATCGGCGGCGTGGTGCGCGACAACGCGTCGGTGCCGGTAGCCAGTGCCGGCGTCCAGCTGCTGGGGCGCGGCCGCAGCACGCTGACCGACGCCGAAGGCAAGTTCTCGCTGTCGGCCGTCGCGGCGGGCAGCTACACCCTGCGCGTGACGGCGGGCGCCGTCACGCGGGACCGTGCCATCGTCGTCCCGGCCCCCGCGGTCGCGGGCTACGACGTGCAGTTGATCTGACCGAGAGAGGGCATCGATGGCTAACTATTTCGCACCCGGCGTCTACGTCGAAGAAGTCCCGCCCGTCGCCCGGCCGATCGCCGGCGTGGGCACCAGCACGGCCGCCTTCATCGGCGTGGCCGACCGGCTCGATCCGGCCGATGTCGGCAAACCGAGGAAGTTCACCAACTGGGGTGAGTTCGCCACCTTCATCGTCGGCGCCGGCGCCACGCCGACGACGCCCATCCACACCACCGCCAACCGCATGCTGGCGCTGGCGGTGTTCGGCTTCTTCGCCAACGGCGGCACCACCTGCTACGTGGTGCCGGTCGCGGCCGGCGGGCTGGCCAACCTGCAGGCGCCGCTGGAGACGCTCAAGGCCTTCGACGACATCGCCATCGTCGCCGCGCCCGGCGCGCAGGGCACCGCCGCCAAGGTCCAGCTGATGGACCACTGCTTCGAGATGCAGGACCGGGTGGCCGTGCTCGACGGCGAGCACGCGCCCGCCTCCGACAGCACGCCCGCCGACATCTACGGCGGCCCCATGCCCGGCGGCGGCCCGTCCACGCCGGACAAGTTCAGCTACGGCGCGATCTACTTCCCGTGGGTCAAGGTCTTCAATCCGCTGTTCACCGGTACCGGGCCGGAGACCGAGCTGATCGACCAGCCGCCCAGCGGCCACGTGGCCGGCATCTGGGCCCGCGTGGACGCCACGCGCGGCGTGCACAAGGCACCGGCCAACGAGGGCGTGATCGGCATCGTCGACCTGGAGCGGCCGATGGGCAAGGACAAGCAGGTCAGCCTGAACCCCCCCGGCATCAACGTGATCCGGCCCTTCGGCGGCTCGCCGATGGTCTACGGCGCGCGCACGCTCGGCGGCGACCGCAACGGGGAGTACCGCTACCTCAACGTGCGGCGCTTCATGAACTTCCTGAAGGAATCGATCGACGAGGGCACGCAGTTCGTCGTCTTCGAGCCCAACTCGCCGGCGCTGTGGCAGCGGATCATCCGCTCGGTCAGCGACTTCCTCTACAACCAGTGGCGCGACGGCGCGCTGTTCGGCGCGACAGCGAAGGAAGCCTTCTTCGTCAAGTGCGACCTCGAGACCAATCCGGCCAGCGAGCGCGAGGCCGGGCGCGTCATCACCGAGATCGGCGTGGCGGTCGTCAAGCCCGCGGAGTTCGTCATCTTCCGCATCCAGCAGAACACCGGCGCCTGAGGAGAGCAGACATGGCCAGAAAAGATCCCTATCGCAACTTCCGCTTCCTGGTGGAGATCGACGGCATCGTGCAGGCCGGCTTCGCGGAGTGCAGCGGCTTCGGCTCCAACATCGAGGTGGTCGAGTACCGCGAGGGCGGCGAGGTCGCCACCGTGCGCAAGCTGCCCGGCAAGGTGTCCTATCCCGACATCACGCTCAAGTGGGGCGTGACCGACTCGCGCGAGCTCTACGACTGGCACCTGGCCGCGGTCAACGGGACCATCGACCGGCGCAACGGCTCGATCATCCTGCAGGACGACGCGGGGCAGGAGAAGGTGCGCTGGAACTTCTTCAGCGCCTGGCCCAGCAAGTACGACGGGCCGGACTTCAACGCCAAGGGCAACGACGTGTCGCTGGACGCGCTGACGGTGAGCTGCGAACGCGTCGAGCGCGCCTGAACCGGGGAGCACCATGTTCCAGACCGAGTTCGAGTTCACGCTGCCACTGGGGTATGTCGACGCCGACGGCGACCTGCATCGCGAGGGCGTGATGCGCCTGGCCACCGCGGCCGACGAAATCCTGCCGCTGCGCGACCCGCGGGTGCAGGGCAACGAGGCCTACCTGACCATCATCCTGCTGTCGCGCGTGCTGTCGCGGCTCGGCTCGGTGGGGCAGGTCACGCCCAAGGTGGTCGAGGGCCTCTACGCGGCCGACCTGGCCTACCTGCAGGAGTTCTACAACCGCATCAACCGCAGCGGCCGCGCCACGATCGAGGCCGCCTGCCCGAAGTGCGCGCACGAGTTCGCGATGGAGATGAACAGCCCGGGGGGATCGTAGGCTACCCCCTGTCCGCGCTGTACAGGGAGGTAGCCTTCGTCGCCTACCACTTCCACTGGTCGCACGAGGACGTGCTCCTGCTCGAGCACAAGGAGCGCCAGCGCTGGGTGGAGGAGATCTCCGCGATCAACGACAGAGCCAACAGCGAAGCCGTTCAGTGACACCACAGGAGTCGACGTGAACCGATGGCAAGCATGGGCAGGGCGTCTGCGCGCGCGGCATGGCCGCGTCGACGCGTGGCGCGCCGCCGGAGAGATGGCGCTGCGACGCGGCGCCGGCGCGGCCGGCACCGTCGTGCAAGCGCACGCGGGACCGGTCGTCCACCAGCACCTGCGGCTGGCGGTCACGGCGCGTTTCCCGCTGAGCCTGCGCGCCCGGCCGTCGGCGCCGATGGTGCTGCGCCAGCCGATGCCCGTGGGTGCCCTGCAGGTGCCCGCCGAGATCCCTCGCATGACCATCGCGAGCGCCGGACCCGATGGCCGCCCGGGGCGGCCCGGAGCCGCGGGACCGGACGGCGCGCCCGGACATCCGGGCGAGATGGCGAGCGTGCCGATGACGCACCGCATGGCCGCGCCGCTCTTCGTGCCGGCCAGGGAGGCGACCGCGCGGCCGATGCTGGCGGCGTCGCCGTCCGCGCCGGTGCTGCGTGCCGGGGTCCAGCCGATCGCGCCGGTCGCGGCCGCGCATGCGGCGCAGATCGCGACGCGCCTGCGCCGCGGCGCCACGCGCGAGGAACTGCCGCCGGCCCCGTCCGCGGCGGTGCTGACCGCGCCGGGACGCGCGGCGGCGCGCGCCGCCGAGGCCGAGGCGAAGGCCGCCGTGCAGGCCGCCGCCCGCCAGCAGCCGAGCGCGCCGCGTCAGGCACCCGCCGCACCCGCGGTGGACGTCGACGCGCTGACCGGCCTGGTGATCCAGCAGATCGACCGCCGCCTGGTCGCCTGGCGCGAACGGATGGGGAGGGTCTGAGCGATGGCACTGGCCAAGGCCCGCATCACCGTCGAGCACACCGGGGCGCAGTTCGACGTCATGTTCAACCCCGAGGAGTACAGCCTCAACAAGGACAACAACTTCGCCTCGCAGGCGATCCCGGGGCTGGGCTCGCCGATCCTGCAGTTCGTGCACGGCAACCTGCGCACGCTGGAGATGGAGCTGTTCTTCGACACCACCGACACCCGCGTCGACGTGCGCGGCCAGACGCAGAAGGTGGTGGACCTGCTCAAGATCGACTCCGAGCTGCATGCGCCGCCGGTGCTGCGCGTGGCCTGGGGCTCGCTGCAGCTGCGCTGCGTGCTGACGCGGGCGAACCAGAAGTTCATCAAGTTCCTCGAGGACGGCCGGCCGACGCGGGCCCGCATCACCGTCAGCTTCAGCGAGTTCATCGATCCGGAGCGCGAGGCCAAGGAGGTCAACCGCCAGACGGCCGACTTCAGCAAGGGCTGGACGGTGCAGCGCGGCGACACGCTCCAGTCGATCGCGTGGCGCTTCTACGAGGACCCGGCGCTGTGGCGTCCGATCGCGATCGTCAACGGCATCGACGATCCGCGCAGCCTCGTGCCCGGGCAGGCGCTGCGCGTGCCGGCGCTGCCCTTCACCGATCCGGCCACCGGGGAGGTGAGCTCATGAGCCGCCTCGCCCCGGAATGCACGATCCGCATCAACGGCGACACGATCCCCGCGGCGCTGCGCGCCTCGATCGTCAGCCTGAGTCACACCGACGGCATGGAGGGCGCGGACCGCGTCGAGCTGAGCATCGCCAACACCTCGCTGCAGTGGCTGGACCATCCGCTGCTGCAGGTCAACAACGAGTTCCGGCTGTCGCTCGGGTATGCGCCGGGGCCGCTGGAGGAAGTCTTCGTCGGCGAGATCACCGGCGTGGAACCCTCGTTCCCGTCCAGCGGCATCCCGATGATCCGGCTCACCGCGCAGGACTACCTGCAGCGGCTCACCGTCGGCACCAAGGACCGCGCCTTCGCGATCAAGATCCCCACGGTGGGCAACTTCCCGCTGCCGGACTCGGCGGTGGCGGCGCTGGTGGCCGGCACCAACGCGCTGATCCCGGCGCTGGACCCGGTCGGCGGCACGCTGTCGACGCTGGTGGGCCTGGCCACCTACCTGAGCTTCCCGCAGTTCGCGCAGATGGGCGTGCGGCGCCAGAGCGGCGTCAACGACTTCCAGTTCCTGAGCGAGGTGGCCAAGGAGAACGGCTGGCAGATGTACATCGACCACACGGCCGAGCCGCATGGCCGGGTGCTCAAGTTCCAGTTCCTGATCCAGGACTACGCGCCCAGCCTGACGCTGAAGTGGGGCGCCTCGCTGACCGACTTCACGCCGCGCATCACCACCGTGGGCGAGATCGAGGGCGTGGCCGCCAAGGTCTGGGTCGACAGCATCAAGATGGACTTCACCATCGCGCTGAACTGGGACTACGACCGCGCGATGTTCAAGCTCTCGATCACGCCGGGCGGCCAGCTCGGCGAGCTGCTCGCGCCGGGCAAGGTCACCACGATCAAACCCACCAGCTACGCCACCGCGCCGTCCAAGATCCTCACCGAGCTGCTGCCCAAGCTCAACAACCGGCTGACCGGTTCCGGCAGCACCGTCGGCGACCCCCGCATCAAGGCCAGCCGCGTCGTCAACCTCGAGGGGCTGGGCGACCAGTTCGGCGGGCTGTACCGCATCACCTCGGCCACGCACACGCTGGACGGCAGCGGCTATCGCACCAGTTTCCAGGCGCGCAAGGAAGTGTGGTTCGGCGCGGTGCCGCTGCCCAAGGGGCGCGGCGGGCTGGTGCGGCTGCAAGGGCAGTTCACCGTGTGAGCGGCGACAGGAGCAGGAACACCCACCATGGATGAACAACTCTTCGAGCGGCTGGACCACCTCGGCGTCGAATCGCTGAAGGAGGGCTTCGCGATCTCGCCCGGCGTCGTGACCAGCAACTTCGACGCGATGTCGGAAGGGCGGGTGCAGGTGCGCATCCCGTCGATCCCCGGCATGGAGCCCTGGTGCCGGCTGCCGTCGATGGGCGGCGGCTCGGGCCGCGGCTTCATCTGGGTGCCGCAGGTGGACGACGAGGTGCTGGTGGCGTTCGCGCAGAACGACGCGGCGGCCGCCTACGTGCTGGGCGGGCTGTGGAGCACCCGGGACCGCCCGCCGCTGACGCTGCAGAGCGACTTCCTGGTCAAGCGCCTGATCAAGACCGGCCTGGCCGGCGGCGTCGGCCACGAGGTGGAGTTCGACGACGCGCTGCAGTCCATCACCATCACCACGAGCACCCGCCAGAAGGTCACGATCGATCCGCTGCAGATCAAGCTGGAGAACACCGCCGGCACGCTGTCGATCGCGATGGACAACAAGACGCAGACGATCACCGTGCAGTCGGCGCTGAAGATCGAGCTCAAGGCGCTGCAGATCGCGCTCGAGGGCACGCAGGTCGACATCAAGGGCAGCGTCGTCAACATCCAGTCCGCCGGTCCCTGCAGCGTGCAGGGCCTGCCGATCAAGCTCAACTGACGGAGGGACGACACCATGCCTCCCGCAGCCCGCGTGGGCGACCCCACCGGTCATCCTGGCGTCATCACCGGCCCCGGCGTGGCGATGGTGCTCATCGGCGGCATGCCCGCCGCGGTCGTCGGCGACCTGCACGCCTGCTCGATGCCGCCGACCGCCGGCCCGCATCCGCCCACGCCGATCGCCAAGGGCAGCGCCACGGTGCTGATCGCAGGCCGGCCGGCCGCGCGCGTCGGGGACATGAGCGGCTGCGGCGCGCCCATCGTGATGGGCTGCCCGCTGGTCGAGATCGGGGGCTGAGGCCATGGCCGCCGCTCAGACGCCGTCCACCTTCCTCGGCCAGGGCTGGGCGTTCCCGGTCGGCATCGAGGCTGGCCAGACCGCCACCGCCGCCTATGACGAGGACGTGCGCCAGGCCATCCTGATCATCGTCGGCACCAACCCCGGCGAGCGTGTGATGCGGCCCGACTTCGGCACCGGCCTGAACGCGTTCGTCTTCGAGCCGCTGAACCCCGCCACGCTGGAGGCGATCCGCCAGCGCGTGATGGAGGCGCTGGTCGACTGGGAGCCGCGCATCGACGTGACGGCGGTGACCGCCGTCGCCGATGTCGCCGACACCGGCAAGGTGCGCATCGAGATGAGCTACCGCGTGCGGGCGACCAACTCGCATGCGAACCTCGTCTACCCGTTCTACCTCGAGGAAGGATCGGCGCAGTGAACACCCCGCCCCGCGTCGAACTCGACGGCCGCGATGCGCCGGCGCTGCTGGCGCAGCTGCTCGCGCGCCGCGCCGGCTACACGCCGGAATGGCTGGCGGCGGACCGCGGCGCCGGCACCGGCCTGGCCGCGATCGCGGCCCGCTACCTGGGGGCGCTGACGCAACGCCTCGGCCAGGTGCCGGACAAGCTCAAGCTGGGTTTCCTGGACGTCGCCGGGCTCAGTCTGGTGCCCGCGCAGGAGGCGCGCGCGCCGGTCGTGTTCCGGCTCTCCGACCAGGCGACGGGCGGCTCGGCGCCGGCCCGCACGCCGGTCGGGGCGCCGCCGCCGGCCGGCAGCAGCGAGCAGGTGCTGTTCGAGACCGAACGCGCCGTCGGCGTCACCGCCGGTCGCCTGGTGGAGCTGGTGAGCCTGTGGCCCGGCCGCGACCAGTACGTCGACCACGGCGCGGCCTACCTCGCCGGCCAGCCGGTCGAGCCCTTCGCCGCGCGGCTGCTGCGGCCGACGCCGCATGAGCTCTACCTGTCCCATCCGGTGCTGCTGGCGCTGTCGGGCCGGGTCAAGCTGTCGGTCGAGTTCGAGCTGCAGCACGACGCGACCACGCCGCTGGACATCGTCTGGGAGTACTGGGACGGCGTGACCTGGCGCGGGTTCATCGACACCAGCACCGAATGCCGCGGCTCGGCGACGAGCGACGTCGCCGGTGACGAGGAGGACGGGGAGGACGACGAGGACCTCGACGACCAGGGCGTCGACACCGTCGTCACCGATGTGGACAGCACCAACGGTCTGACGCAGAGCGGCAGTTTCCAACTGGTGACCGACTGCGCTTCCGCCGGCAAGACGACGGTGAACGGCATCGAGGGCTACTGGCTGCGCGCGCGGCTCGACGAGTCGCTGCCGCCCGATCCGGGCCAGTCGCTGCCCGAGGTCGACACGATCCGCCTGTCCAGCACCGTCAACGGCGCGCTGCGCGGGCGCATCGCGGTCGGCCAGCCGGTGGCGCCACAGACCCAGATGGGGCAGGGCACGCCGGGCATCCTCGCGATCGCGGCGGAGTCACCGGTACCGTCCGCGCCCAACAGCCTCGGCGGCATCGTCCGCAATGACGCGGGCCAGCCGGTCGAGGGCGCGGTGGTGCGGCTGACCGACCCGGCGGACCCGACGCGCGCGGCCTACACCTCGCAGCCGACCGGCAAGACCGGCGCCTACCTGATCGCCAACGTCAACTTCACGCGCGACTACCTGTTCAGCGTCGCCTTCGCCGGCATCGTCTTCACCGCGCCGCAGGCCTCGCGGCACGCGCATCCCGCGCCGTCGGCCACTCGGAGCGTCGTGGACCTGACGCTGTCGGTCACCGGCCTGGCGCCGGACAAGGCCTTCGCCGACGGCGCCGCGCTCGACGTCAGCAAACCCTTCTATCCGCTGGGCCAGCAGCCGCAGCCGGGCTCGGCCTTCTACTTCACCAGCGAGGAGGCCTTCGGCAAGCCGCTGGCGAAGGTGCGGCTGTTCGTCGGCCGCAGCCTGTCGCCGCAGGACCAGGGCGCCATCGCGGGTTCCGCCGCGCTGGCGCACCAGCTCGACTGGGAGTACTGGAACGGCCGGCTGTGGGCGCCGCTGCCGGTGAGCTCGAGCCTGGCCGGCTCGCAGCGCGACCTCGACCGCACCGAGGTCATCGACTTCACCGTGCCGATCGACATGGCGCCGGTCAGCGTCAATCAGCAGGAGGCGCGCTGGGTGCGCGTGCGCCTGCAGAGCGGCTCCTACGGCTTCAGCCGCACCGTCGGCTTCAACGCCGACGCGGCGGGCGGCGCGGTCAACACCTTCACCTACGTCGTCGCGCAGCCGCCGGTGCTGGGCGCGTTCTCGATCGGCTACACCTGGCAGTACGGGCCCTTCCACGCGGAACGCGTGCTGGCCCGCAACGATTTCCGCTTTGTCGACCGCACCGCCGAGGCGATGTGGCCCGGCACGACCTTCGCGCCGTTCGAGCGGGTCGGCGACCTGACCCCGGCGCTCTACCTGGGCTTCGACAAGGCGCCGCCGGTCGACCAGCTCGGCCTGTTCGTCGACGTCGTCGAGGCGCCGGACACGCCGGCCGGTCCGGCGCTGGTCTGGGAGTACTGGAACGGCGACGCCTGGACGCGCACGCCGGCCGACGACGAGACCGGCGCGCTGCGCCGACCGGGCATCGTCAACGTGCTGGCACAGGCGGACGACGCCGAGCTGGCGCGCTTCGGCACGCCGCGCCACTGGCTGCGCGCCCGGCTGAAGGAGGACGGCCCGCCGGGCGAGCCCGTCTTCGCCGGCCTGCATGTCAACGCGGTGTGGGCGAGCGAGCGCCACACGCTTCACGACCTGCCCCTGGGCACCAGCAACGGCACGCCGGACCAGGTGTTCCTGCTGACGCAGACGCCGGTGCTGGCCGGCGAGCGCCTCGAGGTGCGCGAGCTCGGCGGCGCGCGCGCCAATGTCGAGTGGCGGATCCTGGCGATGGAACTGTGGCAGGGCGACAGCGCCGTGCTGGGCCGGCTGGAGCGGCTGCTGGCGGTCGAGTCGACCGAGCCCAGCGTGTCGCTCGGCCCGCTGCGGCTGACCCGCAACCGGCACAAGCAGGTCACCGAGGCCTGGGTGCTGTGGGAGCGGCGCGAGCAGCTGTTCTTCTCGTCGCCGACGGACCGCCATTACGCGCTGGACGGCGCCAGCGGGCGAGTGCGTTTCGGCGACGGCGTGTCGGGCCGCGTGCCGCCGGCCGGGGCGGCGATCCTGGTGCGCCGGATGAGCGTCGGCGGTGGCTCCCGCGGCAACGTGCCGGCCCGCGCGATCGCGCAGTTGCTGGGCGTCGTGCCCGGCATCGAGGCGGTCTTCAACCCGCGCGCGGCCGAGGGCGGCGCGGACGGCGAAGCGCCGTCGGCGGTGCTGGACCGCGGACCGCGCACGGTGCGCCACCGCGGCCGTGCGCTGACGCCTTCGGACTACGAGACGCTGGCGGTCGAGGCCTCGCCGGCGGTGAAGATGGTGCGCGCCATCGCCGGCCGCAGCCCCGGCGGACGGACGCTGCCGGGCTGGGTGACGGTGCTGATCGTGCCGGGCAGCCTGGACGCGCGGCCGCAGCCGTCGTTCGGCCTGCGCGAACAGGTGCGCCGCCACATCGAGGCGCGCGCGCCCGCCGATCTCGCCGCGCTGCACCGCATCCATGTGACCGGCCCGACCTACCTGCCGGTCGGCGTGTCGGCCCGCATCGTGCCGCTCGATCCGAGCCAGGCCGGTGCGGTCGAGCGCGCGGTGCGCGAAACGCTCGAGCGCTTCCTCCATCCGGTGGTTGGCGGCCCGGGGGGCACCGGCTGGGCGCTGGGGCGCGACGTGTACGTGTCGGACGTCGCGGCGGAGCTCGAACGCACGCCGGGCGTCGACTACATCGAGGCGCTCGACCTCGTCCTGGACGGCGTGCCGCAGGGCGAGTCGGTACGCGTGCCCGACGACGCGGTGGTGGCGGCCGGGACCCTGGTCCTGCGTCTGGACGAATCGGAAGCGTGACGCCATGAGCATCCCCCTGCCTCAACTCGACGATCGCCGCTGGTCGGACCTGGTCGAACAGGGCCGGGCGCTGATCCCGCTGGTCGCGCCGGCGTGGACCGACCACAACGCATCGGACCCCGGCATCACGCTGATGGAGCTGCTGGCGTCGGTGGCCGAGACGGACCTCTACCGCCTCAACCGCTTCACCGACGCGCAGAAGCGGCGCCTGCTGGCGCTGATGGACATCCGGTGCGCGCCGCCGCGGCCCGCGACGCTGGTGAGCGAGCTGCGCATCGCCGCGGGGCCGTCGCCGGTGGCCTCGCCGGTCGTGCTGCCGGCCGGCACCGAGTTCGACGGGATGCGGCTGGACGCGACGGCGGCGCCGCTGCGCACGACGGCACCGATCGAGGTCGTCGACGCGGTGCTGCGCGCCGTGCAGCGCCAGGATGCGGCCGGCTTCCAGAACCTGACGGCGGCCTGGTCGCGCCAGGAAACCTTCGCCGCCTTCGGCGACGACCCGGCGGTCGGCGCGGAATGCCAGATCGGCTTCGACCGCGCGTTGCCGGCGGGGCGGTGGTCCCAGGTGTTCGTCTGCATCGAGGGCGATCAGGCGCGGTTGAGCGAGCGGGCCCGGTTGGCCGAGGAGGCGCCGATCGACGCGCCGCTCGTCCATCATGGCGCGCGCCTGGTCTGGGAGTACTTCGCCGACGACGGCGCCGCCGGCCGCTGGCTGCCGCTGGAGGTCGACGACGACACCCGCTCGTTCAGCCTCAACGGCGCGCTGCGGCTGCGGCCGGGCGCGGCGATGAAGGCGTCCGTGCTGGGCCGCGTCGCGCAGCCGCAGTGCTGGGTGCGGGCCCGGCTGGTCGACGGTGCCTTCGATGCCGCGCCGCGCCTGCGGCGGCTGCTGCTCAATGGCGTCCAGCTGGAGCAATCGACGCCGGTCTGGACCTCCTGGCCGATCGCGCCCGGCACCGTCGTGACCGGCGGTCCGATCACGCCCGGGCAGGGCGCCGCGCTGCGCCTGACGCTGCAGCAGGGGCGGGTCGTCGCGCTGTCGGTGGACGCCTCGGGCGAGGCGCCGGTCTTCACCGTGCTCGCCTACACCGCGGCAAGCGCGACCGACCCGGGCCTGCTGGCCGTCGACGGCACGCTCGCCGGCACGGGCAGTGGCGAGCCGTCCCAACGCCTGACGCTCGCGCAGCGGCCGGTGGTCGAGGCGTCGCTGCGGCTCTTCTCCGTCGAGGACGGCCATCCGCGCGCCTGGACCCGGGTGGACGACTTCAGCGCCTCGTCGCGCTCGGACGCCCACTTCACGCTCGATCCGACCAGCGGCGAGGTCGTCGGTGGCGATGGCGAGCGGGGTCGCGTCCTGCCGCGCGGCTGCCAGGTCTTCGCGTTCCACGCGTGGACGCGACCGGCGCCGGCGGTCGCGCGCATCGACGGGCTGGCCGACAGCCCGCGCAACCGCGTGTTCCTGCCGGATGCCGGCGCGATCGGGCGGATCGCCGCTGGTGTGCCGATCGTGCTGGAGGACGCCGCGCCGGCCGAGACGCTGGCGCATGCGTTGGGTCGCGCGATCGAGCAGCGCGAGGCCCGCCTGCGCGCGGTGACCCGCGAGGACTTCGAGGCGCTCGCGCTCGCCACGCCCGGCCTGCGCGTGGCCCGCGCCATCGCGCTGCCCAACTTCTGTCCCGGCCTGGCCTGCGTGAACGCCCCTGGCATGGTCACCGTGATCGTGCTGCCATTCCTGCCGCTCGGCCGGCCGTTCCCGAGCCGCGGCGTCCTCGACCGGGTCGCCGCGCGGCTGGAGACGCGCCGGGTCCTCGGCACGCGCGTGGTCGTGGCCGGACCGGGCTACCTGGAGGTGGCGGTCCGCGCCCGCGTCCAGGCGCTGGACGGCATCGACCGCCAGCGACTGGCCACCGAGGTGTCGGCGGCGCTGGACGGGTTCTTCGACCCGGTGAGCGGTGGCCCCGACGCCGCCGGCTGGCCGCTGGGCCGTGACGTCTACCGCGCCGAGGTGATGCAGGTGATCGACCAGACGCCGGGCGTGGACCACGTGATCGCGCTCGAGCTCATCGCCGAGGGCTGCGCGCCGAACTGCGGCAATGTCTGCCTGCGTCCGGACTGGCTGGTCGCCGCCGGCCGCCACAACATCGAGGTGGCCTGACATGTCGACGCCGTACCGCCGGGATCTCGAACGGCTGCAGTACTGGCAGGGCCAGACGCTGCGCAGCCGCGACGCGCGCGACCAGCAGCGCTTCGAGGCGCTGCGCCGCCAGCTGCACAACCGCGCGCTGCATGAGACGGGCGGGATCGCCTTCGGCCTGGTGAGCGCTGAAGTGACTGAAGACGGGACCGGCCAGGTGACCGGCATCGAGGTCGCCTGCGGGCTGGCCTACGACCGCCGCGGCCGCGAGCTGATCCTGCAGCGCGCGCGCCGCGTGCCGCTGCCCACCGAGGCCGCCTGGCTGGTGCTGCGCCTGCGCGCCACGCGCCGCGGCGGCGGGAACGGAAGCGGGACGTGCTGCGTGCCCGACGAGCCCGGCTGCGTCCTGGACGACGCGCGCCTGCTCGAGAGCGACGTGGAACTGGCCTGGGTGCCGATCGCCGCGAACGAGGCGCCGGACGGCGCGGTGCTGGCCCGCTACGACGGCGGCTTGAAGACCGACTTCCGCCCGCCCCGGGTCCGGCCGCTGGCCCGGCCGCGGCTGGCGCGCGGCGAGACGGTCGAGGGCGGCACGCCCTGGGAACCGTGGATCGTCGAGTCCCCCGACGGCCGCGGCGGCATCGTCAGCAAGGTGGTTGGCGTGCAGACGCGGGTCGACACCTCCGCCAGCGGCTTCACCGAGGTGCCGCGCTATGTGGCCAACGTGCAGGCGCGCAGCTGGAACCTGGCCAAGGCCGAGTTCGCGCCGGCCTTCTTCCCCGAGGTGGCCGATCCGGCCGTCGACGGCTTCACCTTCCGGCTGCTGATGGCCGAGATCGGGCGCCGCCGCGTCGCCGCCTGGTACGGCCAGACGCGGGTGTCGGCGATCCGGCGAGGCGCGGGCGACCAGCTCTCGATCGACCTCGACGACGCCGCCGTCTTCAAGCCGAACGACGTCATCGCGCTGCTGCGGCCGCGGGCCCGCACAGCGGTGTCGCTGACCGCGGCCGAGGGATCGACGGTGACGCTCTCCGCGCCGCTGGACGGCGTGCGCGTCGACGACAGCGTGCTGGCGCTGGGCAACCTGCCGCGCCTGGCCGAGGTGGTGACGGTGCCCGACGACAGCGCGGCGATGCTGGCCGACTACACCGCCGCGCCGGCGATCAAGAAGGGCGACGTGCTGCACCGTGACTCGGACGGCGCCGTCGCGCTGATCGACGGCGTGAGCGCCGGCCGGATGACCGTGGAGCAGCCGCCGCCGGCCTGGAAGGAAAGCGACGGGCTGCACGTGGCGCGGACGACCGACGCCATCGACATCAAGCGCGCGACGCTGTCGGCCGACGGCAAGTCGCTGCAGCTGGAACTGAAGTCGGCGCAGCAGGGATTGGGCAAGGGCGCGCGGGCGGTGCTGCTCGACGCGGACCGGCAGCCGCTGGCGACGGCGCCCGAGGTGACGGTGAGCGACGGCGTGAAGCTCGAGCTGCAGCCGCCGCCGACGGCGGCCGAGGTGGCCACGCTGACGCGCGCCGTGCCGCTGTCCGGCGGCCTGACGATCCAGCGCCTGGTCCCGAAGGCCAGCAGCGAGGTGGGCGTCAGCGACGTCGCGCCGTTCGCCGTGGGCGACGTCGTGGCGCCGATGCGGGACCTGTCCCTGGTCGCCGTCGTGGACAAGATCGTGAAGAAGCGCAAGGCGCTGGTGCTCAGCGCCGGGCTGGGACTGGCGGTGGGCGATCGGCTGGTGGCGGCGGACTGGTGCTGCGCCACGACGATCGACGCCTTCGAGCCCAAGCGGCCGAACGAAGTGCGCGTCGGACGCGCGAGCGCCGCGCGGGTGAAGGACGTGCTGCGGCTGCGCGTGGCCGACGGCGCCGAGTCGCCGCCGCCGGCATCGGTGGCCGCGGTGACGGGCACGCTGCTGGGCCTGGGGTCGCCGCTGGTGGAAACGGCTCGCCGGCTGGACCTGCTGGCCGTCGGCCGCTTCGGCCGCGTCGCGACGGTGGTGGCGCAACAGACCGACGAGACACGGATCACGCTGGCCGAGTCCGCCGCCTTCGCCGTCGGCGACTGCGTGATGGCCTGGCCGCTCAATGGCAGCGTGACGCTGGAGAGCGCGGTGGCGCAAGTGGTGGCGATCGTCGGGGTCGACCTGGTGCTGTCCGGGTCGCCGGGGGCGTTGGCCACCGGGGACCGGCTCGCGACGGTGCACTGGCGCGACAGCGCGCGGATCACCCGCGTCGATGCCGATCCCCGGGAGCTCGATGTCGCCGACGACCTCGTCTTCGGCCCGAACGACGTCGCGGGGCTGCTGGTCCATCACGCCGATGTCTCCAACGGCGCCTACGTGCAGCAGATCGTGGGCAACACCGTCACGGTGCGGCCCACGCTGGCGCAGGGCGACGGCATCGTGGACCAGGGCTGGATCGACGGCGGGCTGGTCGGGCCGGCGGCGCTGACCTGGGACCCGGCACGGCCCATGGACTTCCCGGCCACCTGGCAACCGCTGGTGCGGATGGACTCGGCCGGCGGACTGGACGGCCGCGCGATCGCGACCTTGTACGGACTGGACCTGAACACCGGCGTCTACCAGTCGCGCGCGGCCTGGCCGTATCCGATCGACGCCGAGCTGCACCTGTACGCGGTCACGCCGGCGACCACGCCGGCCTACCGCTTCCGGCCGGAGACGCTGTCGCTGATCACCAGCTTCAACAGCGACTTCCCGGCCGCCTTCGTGACTTTCGCGCAGAAGAAACGGCTGGTGGTGCGCTGGTTCGGCTGCCAGCAGGAGTTCCGGCCCGTGACCGACTGCCCCGGGCAGACACCCGGCGATCCCTGCGCCTGACCCCTGAGGAAGGAACCGGACATCATGGCCCTCATCGGTGACACCCGTTTCGCGGAGCGCAGCAGCTTCTTCAACGGCCAGCGCCTGTTCGCGTCGGACCTGCAGGAGCTGGACGACTTCAACCGCCAGATGCGCTGGCTGCACAACCAGAGCCTGCACCAGCCCGGCATCGGCGCCGGGTTCGCCACCACCGGCACCAAGGGTGCGCGCGAGGTCTCGATCCAGCCCGGCTACGCGATCGACGCCCGCGGCCGCGAGATCGTGCTGGCCGACGCGGTGGTGCAGCCGGTGCCGCCGGTGGCCGGCGACGACTTCGGCGCGCCGGTGTTCTTCGACCTGACGGTGTCCTATCCCACCGAGGCGCTGGAGGTGGCCGAGACGCGCGAGGGCGCGTGCGGCGCCACCGGCGGCGCCATCCGGCTGCGCGAGACGCCGGTGTTCTGCTGGGTGCGGCTCGGCCCGGCGCCGGACTACCTGCCCACCGATGCGAAGCTGCGCGACGCGGTCGTCAACGGCACCCAGCTGCGCCTGGCGCGGGCGCAGGTGCTCAACTGCCGGCTGGAGCAGCCGCTGTCGCTGGCGCAGCGGCGCAACGCGCGGCCGGCCGCGCAGCCCTACGTGGCCAGCGGCCTGGTCGCCAAGCCGGCCTGGACGATGCCGGCGGCCGGCGCGGGCGCCTCGGGCTTCGGGCTGCAGCTGGAGGCGGTGGTTGACACCACCTCGGCCGGTTTCCGGACCATGCCCTGCTACTCGGCGCAGGTGCTGGGCCGGCGCGATTTCAGTTTCGACGTCGGCGATCGCGACGTGGTGCGCCTGGTCGACGGTTTCGTGATGTTGCTGGCGGCGGACAAGGCCGGGTTCAAGTTCTCGATGCTGGTGCCGGACTCGCTGCTGGCCAGCCTGCCGCCCGGCGCGGACGATCCCGATCCGCAGAGCGAGGACTTCCGCAAGCAGCTGCTCAAGCAGGTGCGCGACGAGTGGCGCATCGAGTGGATCGGGGTGGAGGGCTGAAGCCATGGGCGCACCGGACCTCCGACCCTTCCGTCATCTCAACGAGGACGGCCTGTGGCCGCGTTTCCATTGGCACGGCCTCGCGCGCGGGGACGACGGCGCGCTGCGCCTGGCGGCGCTGCCGGTGTTAGAGGGCGAGTTGCCCGCGGCGCTGGGGACGCTCGCCGACGCGCAACCGCAGGGCGGCGTGGCCGTCGATGCCGGCGGCACCGTGTTCTTCACCGATCCCGCGGGGGGCGTGGTGTCGTGGATCGAGGGCTGCTTCGGCGCCATCGGCCCGGTGCCGTGCCTGGGTGGACCGGGCAGCGATGCGACGCGCTTCGATGCGCCCGCGGGGCTGGCGATCGCGCCGGCGCGCGGCGCGCTGTATGTCGCCGACGCCGGCAACCACCGGGTGGAGGTCTTCGACCTCGGCAGCCTGGCGCTGGTGGAGGTGCTGGAGGGGTTCCAGCTGCCGGTGTCGCTGGCGCTGGACGAGGCGGGGCAGCTCTACGTCGCCGACCTGGGCGACGGTCGGGTCGAGTGCATCACGACGTGGGGCGACCGGGCACCTGCCTTCGGCGACGCGGTGCGGGCCAGCGGGCAGGCGGATCATCCGTGCGCGATCGCGTGGTCGGACGGACGGCTGTGGGTGCTGGACGCCCAGACGCATCAGGTCACCGCGTTCACGCCGCAGGGCGCGCCGATGGAGAGCATTCCCACCGGCATCGAAGGCGCCATCGCGCTGGCGGTGTCCGGCGATTCGCTGTTCATCGGCGATCCGGGGCGGCGGCGGATCGCGGTCTGGTCGCGCGGTCAGGACGGGTCCTTCTTCCACGCCGGCGATGCCGCGGGCTATGAAGGGCCGGTCGCCGCGCTCGCGATCGACGGTCGCGCGAGCGCAAGCGGCGGCAGTGGCGGCGACGGCGACGGCGCGTTGTGGGTCTCGCCTGGCGGTGGCCTCGCGCCGCTGCGGCTGGCGCTGCAAGGCAGCCATGCGGCCGAAGGCTGGTTGTGGAGCGACGCGATCACCGTCGACACGCTCGATCACGTCTGGAACCGGCTGCACGCCAGCATCGCCCTGCCCGCGGGCAGCCATGTGACCTTCCACATCGCGACGGGAGCGCTGGCCGCGCCCGTGCCGCCGCCGACGGCGGACGGGCTCTTCGCCGCGCCGTGGCGCGCGGTCGGCGCCGACGTGACCGATTTCTTCATCGACCTGGACGACACCGGGCCGCAGCGGGCGCTGTGGATCGGCGCGCGCTTCGCCAACGACCTGCACGGCACGCCGGTGCTGCGCCAGGCGCGCGTGGACTTCGACCAGGCCAGCTACCTGCCGGACCTGCCTGGGATCTACCGCGAGCGTCCGCCGTCGCTGTACCCGGACCGGCCGCGGGACAACTTCCTGCTGCGTTACCTCAGCCTGTTCGAGAGCTTCTTCCGCGAGATCGAGGCGACGACCGGCGAGTTGCCGGCGCTGCTGGATCCGGCGGGTGCGCCGGACGAGGCGCTGGACTGGCTGGCCGGGTTCCTGGCCGTGCCGCTGTCGCAGACCCAGGACGAGGCCACGCGCCGCGCGTCGATCGCCGGCGCCTGGGCGCGCCATGCGCGGCGCGGCACCGCGGCCGGGCTGGGCGAGGCGCTGCGCGACGAGGCCGGCGTGCGGGCGGTGATCGAGGAACCGCTGCAGGCGCTGGGCTGGTGGGCGCTGCCGGCGCCGTCGAGCTCGTGCAAGCAGGGACAGGCCGGGACCTGGGCTGACGGCGGGGACTCGGTGCTCGGCTTCAACACGGTGCTGCCGGCGTCGGAACCGCAGGGTGCGGTGCTGGGCAGCACCGCGACGCTGGACCGGTCGCGGCTGATCGCGTCCGACGCCTTCGGCACGCCGCTGTTCGAGGAGGCGGCCTACCGCTTCCTGGTGCGGCTCTATCCGCGCGACTTGCACTGCGCCGACACGCTGGCGCGGGTGCGGGAGATCGTCGAGCGCGAGAAGCCGGCGCACACCCTGTGGCAGCTGTGCGCGATCGCGCCGGGGCTGCGGGTGGGATACCAGGCGAGCCTGGGCGTGGACACGCTGCTGGGGGGTGGTCCGCCCGAGCCGGGCCCGCTGGGCGAGGGCGCGCTGGTGCTGGGCGGGGAGCCGCGCGCGCGCCTGGGCGTGGACAGCCGCGTGGGTGCGCGGGCGCAACTTTGATGGCCATCAGGAGAAGGCACATGCGAGACGAATCGGTCGAATGCGAGGCGCTGCGAAGCTTTTCGCGTCCGCGCTACTTCCACGGTCAATTGCTCGACGTTCGTCATTTCGAATCCGAGCAGGCCTATTTCAAGCGCAAGCAGTGGATGCTCAACCGCCTGGTCGCCGGCTTCGGCGTGGTGTGCGGGCTGGACGTGCAGCTGGGCGAGGACGACCACAGCGTGGTCGTGATGGCCGGGCTGGCGCTGGACAAGCAGGGGCGCGAGATCGTCGTGCCGTCGCGGTCCAGGCCGCTGGCGGTGCCGTCGCGCGCGGCGCCGCCGGCCGAGTCCGAGTCGGACCCCGTGCCGACCGGCGCCGCGGCCAACGCCGCCGCGGCTGCGCGGGGACAGCGCAACGGTGGCCGTAACGGCGGCCGTGATGGCGAGGGCCACTGCGACGACGACTGGATGCACCTGGTGGTCTGCTACGAGGAGTGCCGGACCGATCCGGAGCCGGTGATGGCCGGCGGCTGCGACACCGCCACGCGCTGCGCGCCGGGGGCGATCCGGGAGGGCTACTCGCTGGTGCTGCGACCCGGCAAGGCGCCGCACATCCCGGTGGACGCCGACATCCCGGGCCTGATCAAGGGCAACAGCGTGAACTACCAGGCGCTGGCGGAATGGGTCAGCCGACCCTGCGACTGCGACACCGGCGCGGGCTGCATCACGCTGGCCAACCTGCATCTGCCCGCGGCGGGGCAGACGCTGGAGCTGTCGGACATCGACATCGCGGTCCGGCCGATCGTCTACGGCGCCGACGTGCTGTGGGAACTGGTGCTGGCGCTCAGTCATGAGTCGCAGGCCCGGCGCGGCGGCAAGTACTGAAAGGAACGACCATGGCTTCAATGACGACAGGCTCGGGCGACTGCGGTTGCGGCGGGGGTTGCGGAGGCACCGCGACGAGCGGATCGGGCACCGGCGCGCGCGGCGGGATCGAGCGGCCGCGTTTCTTCCCCCGGCAGCTCATCACGCCCGACGACCTCACGCTGGGGCAGGACTACTTCCGCGACCGGCTGCGCCGCATGAACCGCTACCTGCACGGCTGGGGCGTGGTGTGCGGCGCCCGGGTCGAGGCCAGCACGCAGGCCTGGCGCGTGGTGGTGCAGCCGGGCTACCTGCTCGGGCCGCAGGGCGACGAGATCATGATCGAGCGCGACGTGTGCTTCGACCTCCGCACCCGTTGCGTGTCGGCGGTCAGCGGCGATGCCTGCGACGACATCGCGATCGACCCGCTGTGCCCGGACCGCACCGTGTCCACGCGCGATCCCGGCGCGCCGCTGTTCGTCGCGGTGCGCTACCGGCAGGTGGCCGCGCGGCCGGTGCGGGTGCAGCCGGTGGGCTGCGGCTGCGACGACACCGGTTGCGAGTTCTCGCGCTGGCAGGACGGGTACGAGCTGTGCGTGCTCGATGCCTGCCCGGAGTCGCACGCGTCGCCACCGTCGATGGCGCAGTTCACGGAACCGGGCGCCATCCCGGATTGCCCGCCATGCCCGACCGATCCGTGGGTGGTGCTGGCCAAGGTCACCGTGGACGAGCAAGGCAAGGTGAGCGCGCCGGACAACTGCGCCTGCCGGCGGCAGCTGCGAACGACGGGGCCGTATTGGTGGAACTGCAATGAGGGCACGCGGTCTGAGACCCAGCCCGGGACGGCGACGGAGGCGGGGACGAAAGCGGAGACGAAGGCAAAGGCGGATCCGGCCCGACCCGCTTGACGGCAGGACGACCGTGCGAACGCCCACGCGAAAGGCCCCCTCCGAGCGCGCGGTCGACGCGTTGCGTGGCGCGGGAGGGCGGCCCCTGCCGCCCCAGGTGCAGCAGGAGGCCGCGCAGCGTTATGGCTTCGGTTTCGGCCACGTTCGCGTGCATGACGGACCGGGGGCGCATGCCGCCGCCCGCGCCTTGCATGCGTCGGCCTACACGGTCGGCAGCGACATTGCCTTCGGCGCGGGACGGTATGCGCCGGAGTCGCCGCAAGGGCGGGCCTTGCTGCGGCACGAACTGCGCCACGTCGCGCAGCAGCATTGGGCGGTGGCGGCGCGGGAACCGGTGGTCGACGCGCCCGATTCCGCGCACGAGCAGGATGCCCGCGCGCTGCTGGCGTCCGACGTGCCGGCCTTGCCCGTGCAACGCATCCAGTGCGCGCCGGAGGAAGAGGCGCCGTATTCGCTGGGAACGGGGCTGATCGACACGGTGGGACGCAAGGCCACCAGCGACGCGTCCTGGCCGTTCATCAAGGCGGTGCTCGAGGGATTCGTTGGCGGGTTGAAGGCCGATGTCCGCGCGGGCCGCGCCGACGCCGCCAAGGCGCATCTCTCCGAATTGATGGTGCCGTGGAACGCCGCCAGGTTCTACGGCGGGTACCTCGTCGGGCTGGTCATCGGCCTGGTCAGCCCGATCACCGACCTGGTCAAGGGCGTGGTCGGCCTGGTCAGGCTCGGCCTGTCCGGGCTGGAGTGGCTGGCGAAGTGGTCGCCGCTGGGGATCGCGGTGAGTCCGGAACGGCAACGCAAGATCGCGGAGCTCAACGTCCGGCTCAACGCGTTGATGGGGGAACTGGGCGGTGCGCTGGCGAGCTTCGTGACGGATCCGAAGGGCACGGTGCAGAAGTTCTCGGGACTGCTCGACAACCTGATGCAGATGGCCCAGTCCAAGGCGCGGGACATGGGCGCGAGCGGGGCGCATGCGATCTTCGACCTGCTGGGCAAGGACTTCTACGAGATGGGCAAGGGCATCGGGGAGGTGGTCGGCACGCTGGTCGCGCAGGTGCTGATGCTGGTGTTCAGCGAGGCGATCGGCAACCTGATCGCCAAGGGCGCCAGCTTGGTGGGCAAGGCTGCGGAGTTCGTGGCGGGCAAGGCGGTGCAGGCGTTCGGATGGATCAAGGGCGTGTTCTTGGAGGCCGGCGCGCTGCTGCGCAAGGCGGTCAATGGGGCGCTCAAGTTCTTCAAGGGCGTGGTCGACAAGGCGGTCGAGGCCTTCGACGCGCTGGTGGCGGTCTTCAGCGAGGCGGCGGCCGGCGAGCAGGCCGCGGCCGGCGTGGGCAAGGGCGTCGGCGGCACGGTGTCGACCAACATGGAATCGCGCATGGTCAGCGGCGCCCGCACCACGCCGACGACCGTCGCCGACCTCAGGACGCCGAAGGTGCATCCGTCCAACACGTCGACAGGGACGTCCGGTTCAGTCCGGAGCTCCAGTGTGCAGGGGCCCCAAGACACCGGTGAAGCGCTTGAGGAACTTCAGGCGACGAGGGACGCGGGGCATGGCAAGGACGCCGCGAGCATCGGGACAGGCATCGAGTCGATGGAGGTCGAGGACTGGGCCGCCGAGCTCGCGGGCAAAGGCTATGAGACTTTCCCGAGGAATCGCTTTGGCGACGCCAGGGTCGGTGGCCGAAGACTGAGTTCGATGTTCACCGATCAGCGGGCTCGTCCGGATCTCATCGGGATCAACCATGCGGACAAGACCATCATCGTGGGCGATATCACCGCCAGGCCAGGCACCCTGGCAAAGATCCCCGGCGCGATCGGTCAGGAGGAAGGGCTGCATCTGGAAAAGACGATCGAGTACGCGAAGCAGTTGAGACGCCAATTGCCGCGCGACCTTGGGTACAAGGTCTTTGCCCAGGAGCGGCATTGGAGCACCGGGACGAAGACCAAGTTGATTCAGATTCTGTGACCCGCGCCTCTGCGTCGGGCCCCGCGTGACGTCATGAGCCAAGCAAGATCCTCGCCTCAGTCCGTAGCCGCAGCCACGCGCAGCGCTGCTGACTCGTCGTCGCTCGCGCGCGCGTCCACCGGTGCGGCGCCCGCGCAGCCCCTTC
This sequence comes from Mitsuaria sp. BK041, assembly GCF_014193085.1. Lineage (NCBI taxonomy): Bacteria > Pseudomonadati > Pseudomonadota > Betaproteobacteria > Burkholderiales > Sphaerotilaceae > Roseateles > Mitsuaria sp. BK041. The sequence continues at coordinate 2,359,144 of NZ_JACHYT010000001.1, forward strand.
ATGAGGGCGCCGAGCGCGAGTCCGACCGCATCGCCGACTCGGTGATGCAAGGCGGCGACTGGCATCGGCCGGAGCAGGCCGGATGGTCCGCGGCGAGCGGGCCCCAGGCACGCCCGGCTTCGCTGCTGGTGGCGGACGATGGCGAGCCGGCCCCCGGGCAGATGCGCAAGAGCGAGTTCCTCGCCGCGCTGCGCGGGGATGTCTGCGCGGCGGTGGACGCGGCGTTGAGCGGAACGGGACGCGACAGCCAGGGCTGCCCGTGGATCGACCACTGGTTCGGCTACTACGCCGAGCGTGGCAGCGGCGACGTCGAGCGCGCGCTGCAGCGATACGCGCCCGAGACCCGCGGCGCGCGCGGCGCGCAGGACGGCATCCGCCTGGTCACGGCGCGCGTGCGGCGCAGCGCGCAGGTCTGGGCCAGGACCGGCGAGATCGATGCGCCCCCGGACCTGCCGGGCCTGCCCGCGATGCCGGGCGGCGGCGCGCTGGCGGTCTTCGGCGGCATGTTCTTCAAGGCGCGTCCCGGCGGCGCGCGATGGGCCGATCCGGCGTCGGTGCGCGCGGGGCTGGGCAGCGGCGAGCCGATGCCGGGCCCGGTGCGGGGACGCATGGAATCCGCGCTCGGCATGGGCCTGGGCCATGTGCGCCTGCACACGGACGCGACGGCCGCGCAGGCGGCGGACCGCCTCAACGCGAAGGCCTTCACCATCGGCCGCGATGTCGCCTTCGGCTCGGGCGAGTTCCAGCCGGGCACGCCGCGCGGCGACGCGCTGATCGCCCATGAACTGGCCCACGTGGCGCAGCAGGACGGCGCGCGGGCGCCGGACGCGGGCCGCGACATGGGGGAAACGCCCGGCCTGGAGGAAGAGGCCGACCGCTCGGCGTTGGGCGCGCTGTCGACGCTCCACGGCAAGGGTAGCGCCGGCCCGCCGGTGCGCCATGGCGGCCCGCCCACGCGCGGCGGGCTGCGGCTGCAGCGCTGCAAGTCCGAGTCCGAGAAGGCGCGCGAGGCGGAGATCAACCGGCTCGGCGGCCTGCAGTACGACTTCCTCGAGAAGCAGCGCAAGGAAACCGAGGACCGCAAGCGCAAGGAGGCCGAGGAGGCGGCGAAGAAGTCGGGCCTGCCGCCGCCGGTCACGCCGCCGACGGTGACCGTCGACGACATCATCAAGAGCGAGACCAAGGCCGCCGATCCGCCCAAGCCGGCCGATGCCTGGACCAAGCTGGACCCCAAGGTGCAGGACGACTGGAAGACGCGCGCCGATGCCGCCTGGAAGAAGGTCGTGGCCAGCGTCGCCGGCACCGAGCTGGAGACGGTGATGAAGGGCAAGCGCCTGAAGTTCGACCCCAAGGACGCGCTGGAGCAGGGCTACTTCGGCGCGCAGCTCGGCGACGAGCTCGAGGTCGGCATGCAATGGGTGGAGCTGGCCGAGAAGGACGCGAAGAACGTGTGGCCCAACGTGGCGCACGAGCTCGGCGGTCACTTCGAGTACGGCAAGGCCTATGCGACCGAGATCATGAGCGCGGCGCTGGAGCGCATGCCCGAGGCCGAGCGCAAGAAGTGGAAGACCGATCCGGTGCTGCGGCAGAAGTTCTTCGACACCTACGAGTACGCGGAGACCGAGATCTTCGCGGAGCTGCGCGAGCGTCGTTACGCGCATCCCGAGACCGGCACCGCGCCGCCCAATCCCACCGACGATCCGGACGTGGACGTGCCGCGCCAGCTCAACGTGCTGAAGAAGGCGCTGCATCCGGAGGTCGCCAAGGCCGTGGTGGCGCACCTGAAGGCACGCGTCGACGCGTCGCCCTCGCTCCTGGAACGCGACAAGAAGTTCTTCGCGGAACAGGTCAAGGCCGTGTTCGGCCCGCCCTGACATGGACGCGACCCGGGCAGCCGCGCAACCGGCGTCGGCCACCGCGCGCGTGCCGTCCCTCAAGGAGACGGTCGCGCCGGCCAACGACCCCGCCGAGCACGAGGCCGACCGCATCGCCGACGCGGTGCTGCAAGGCCGGCGATGGCCGCTCCCCGGCCAGTCCGGCTGGTCCGCCGCCACCGATCCTGCCTCTCTTGCTCCCTCTCCCGCGGGGCGGGAGAGGGCAGGGGTGAGCCTCATCCAGCGCTCCGCCAAGCCCGGCGATGGCGAGCCCGCGGCAGTCACCGCCCCGACGAGCGCCTCGCCGCTGCTGGTGCCCGACGACGCCAACGCGTCCCCCGGACAGATGCGCAAGGGCGAGTTCATGGCCGCCCTGCGCGCCGGCATCTGCGCCGCGGTCGACGCGGCGCTGGCGGGAACCGGGCGCGACTCCGAAGGCTGCCCGTGGATCGAGCACTGGCTCGGCTACTACGAGACCCGCAGCGCCGTCGACATCGAACGCGCGCTCTTGCGCTACGCCCCCGAGGCCGCCGGCGTCCCGACTGCCGCGCAGTACATCCGCGTGGTCACCGCGCGCGTCAGCCAGAGCGCGCAGCGCTGGGCCCGCACCGGCGAGGTCACCGGCCTGCCCGACGAGATGCCTGGCGCCGCGGGCGGCGGCGGGTTGCTCGCCGGCTTCGGCGCGATGTTCTTCAAGCCGCGCTCCGGCGGCGCGCACGCGGCCGACCCGGTCTCGGTGCGCGAGCAGCTGGGCCGTGGCGAATCGCTCGGCGGCGGCCTGCGCGCGCGGATGGAAGGCGCCTTCGGCACCAGCTTCTCCGCCGTGCGACTGCACACCGACGGCACGGCGGCGCGCTTGTCCAACCAGCTCAACGCGCGTGCCTTCGCGATCGGCCCGCACATCGCCTTCGGCGGTGGCGAGTTCCAGCCCGGCACGCCGGCGGGCGACGCGCTGATCGCGCACGAGCTCGCGCACGTGGTGCAGCAAGGGCAGGGCGGCGAAGGCGCCCCAGGTGGCGCCCCCAGCGGCGCTCGCGAGCCCGTGGCCTCCGGCGCCACGTCGACGGCGCTCGAGCACGACGCCGATGCGTCCGCCGCCGGCGTGGCGGCGACGCTGTGGGACGCCGGCTCGGTGTCCGGTCTGCATCGCGAGGCCCGCCCGCGCCTGCGCTCGGGTCTGAGCCTGCAGCGCTGCGCCAGCAAGCCCAAGACCGCGGTGCCCGGCGCGCAAGGGGCGCCGGCCAAGGTCAAGCTCACCCCGCTGCAGGAGCGCCAGCAATCGCTGTCCGGCGCCGGCGAGCGCCTGCGCGACGTCAGCGCCTGGGCCACGGGGCAGCAGAAGCAGCAGGGCGTGCCCGACATCAAGGGCGTGAAGGACCTGGCGCGGGCCGAGGCCGCCAAGGTGGCCGAGGCGATCGACCTGCTGACCAAGGCGAACGCGACCTTCGGCATCCAGGCGCTGGACGAGATCGGGCCGCAGCTCGACGAGGTCGTCGCCAAGACCAAGGCGGCGCGCTCGACCAGCGGCGCCACCGGCGGCGACAGCCAGGACCAGCGCCTGGCCGCCAACCAGACGCGGCTGTCGCTGAACCGCGCGATCGACGCGTCCAACGAGGTCAACACGCGGGTGACGGCCTTGAGCCAGACGCTGGACGTCGCCGCGATCAAGGAACACACCGATGCCATCGCCGCCGCGCTCGACGGGCTGCAGAACGACGCGAGCGCCATCGACGACGCCTACGACGCGATCCGCAAGCATGTGCGCTCGGTCAAGGAGCTGGTCCGCGACCTGAAGACCCGGTCGTCTCAACTGCCGGCGGCGGTGGGCCGCATCCTCTTCGTGCTGCGCAGCTTCCTGGCGCTGAACGCGCCGGGCCGCGCCGTCGCGCCGACCGACGACGAGATCAAGGCCTACCTGGCCGGCACGCAGGGCAACCTGGGCCAGGACTTCAACCTGGTCTTCGGCGACGGTCGCGAGACGATGGGTTTCGACCTCTTCGTCATCTATGCGTCGGTGCTGGAGCAGCAGCTCGCGGTGCGGGCCAAGATGGCGGCGGCGCAGGTCAAGCCGGCCTCGCCGGTGCCGACGCTGGGCAATGCCGAGGACTTCTTCAAGGCGCTCAAGACCAAGGGCAACGCCGAGGTCATCGACGCCTACGACAGCTACGCCGGGGCCTACTTCTATCACCGCGTCATCGACAAGTTCGACGACATGAAGGTCAGCGGCGTGGCCGAGTTGTACACGCGGCCGCTGTCGATCTTCGGCCTGCGGCCGCTGGTCTGCACCGGTTTCGCGATGCTGGGCGCGCACCTGCTGCAGCAGGCCGGCGCGTCGCTGAAGGCCTTCCACGTGGCGGTGCGCGCCAGCGACGAGGCGATCGTCGAGAACCGGATCGACGCCGGCCATGCGCTGGCTCACCTGACGCGCAAGGGCCAGGACCTGTGGGTCACCAACGCCACCGTCGAGGCGTCCAAGGCCGATGCCGAGCGCACCGTCGGCTGGGATCCGAAGGACAAGACGCTGCGCGAGGCGACGGGATCGACGGTGCCGGGCGCCAACGCCAACCTGGAGAAGGCGCTGGGCGAGCGCGGCGACGCGATCCGCAACCGCGGCAGCGGCGGGCGGCGCAGATAGGCGGCAGCATGAAACGCGCACCGACCGCTTCCAGGACCTCGCCGAGCGTCGGCCGGGCGTCACTCGGCGCGGGTGGACGCGGCCGGTTCACCGAGCCCATGGGCCCGCGCGACGACGCGTTGGAGGCCGAGGCGGACCGCGTCGCGCGCGCGGTGGCGAAGGGACCGGGCGGCGGGGCGGCCTGGTCCCTGGCCGGCGGCGCGGCGCCGCGGGAGAGTCCCACGATCCGGCTGGCACCGAGGGCGGGGTCCGACGCCTCGTTCGAGGCGACCGCGATGCCGGCACCCGCCGAAGCCCCGCCTGAGGGGGCGGCGTCCGGACCGTCGGCGGCCGAGGGGCGGGGCGCCTTGCTGGCGGATGACGAGGGTCCCCTCCAGCCCGGGCAGATGCGCAAGGGCGAGTTCCTCGACGCGTTGCGCGTGGCCTTGTGCGAGGCGGTCGACGCCGGAATGGCCGGCACGGGGAGGGACTCGCAAGGCTGTCCCTGGATCGATCACTGGCTCGGGTACTACGCGGAACGCGGCGCCAGCCAGGTTGAACAGGCGCTGAGGCGATACGCCCCGGAGTCGCGCGGCGCCTCGCGCGCGGCCGACTACATCGGCGCCGTGTCGGCCCGGGTGGGCCGCAGCGCACGCACCTGGGCCACGACCGGCGAGCTCACCGGACTGCCGCAGGACATGCCCGCCTCGCCGATGGCCGGTGGCGGGCTGCTCGACGCCTTCGGCGGCATGTTCTTCAAGGGGCGCCCGGGCGGTGCGCAATCCACGCGACCGCCGGCCTCGGTCCAGCGGGAACTGGGGCCGGGCCAGCCCCTGCCGACGTCGGTGCGCGAGCGCATGGAGCCCGCGTTCGGCACCAGCTTCGCGGGCGTCCGGCTGCACGACGACGGCCCCGGCCGCCGCCTCTCCGATGAGTTCAATGCCCGTGCGTTCACCGTGGGACATCACGTGGCCTTCGGCGCCGGCGAGTTCCACCCGGGGACGCCCGCCGGCGATGCGCTGATCGCGCATGAACTGGCGCATGTCGTCCAGCAAGGCCATGCCCGCGAGCCCGGTCCGGGCGCGGCGGCGCGCGCGGGCTCGCTGGAGGCCGACGCGGATCGCAGCGCCGAGGCCTTCGTGCGGAAGGACTGGCTGGGCGGGCAGGCCCCGGCGCGCGAGGTGGCGCCGCGTCTGCGCAGCGGTCTGAGCTTGTCGCGCTGCTCCAAGGACAAGACCGCGGCACCGGCCGTGGCCCAGGGCAAGGACCTTCACGCGGGCGCCGTCGCGCCGGACGCGGCCAGGCAGCAGCAGGTGCAACGCGAACTGCATCCCGCCGCCGCCGCCGTGGGCGCGGCGCTCGCCGCCTGGGACGCCGGCGCCGCCGCGCCGGGAACGGTGGCCCAGAAGAACGCGTTGAAGGCGGACCTGAAGACCAAGGTGACGCAAGCCATGCTGGCGGAGCTCACCGCGACGATGCCCGGCATCCATGCCGTCTCGGGCACCGCACGCGTGCCGATCGCCGACCTGGAGGGGCCCGGCAACGCCGCCAAGAAGGTGGTGGACAGGCACTTCGGCGACTGGATCTCGGTGGCGGCGCTGACACCTTCGCAGTCCAGCGTGCGGCATGGCTTCGCGTTCCGGGCCTCGGGCGCCGGCAAGAACCTGTTCGACGCGAACGATCGCGCGCAGCGCGCGCTGGCCAATCTGCCGATCGACGCGCATGATCTCGCGGGCTGGATGGCCGAGACCTTCGGCGCCGACGCGATGAAGCCGCACAACTTCAGCCCCACGCGTGGCGGCGAGGAACAGGCCTTCCTCGAGACCGAGATCCTGACGCCCTTCGTCAACGCGCACAAACCGGACCTGGAACTGTTCGACCTGTTCGGTTTCGCCCTGACCGATCCGAGCACCGGCAAGATCGTCATCGGCACGGCCACGAGCCCCGGCCTGGGGACCGCGCCGGGTTCGGGGGGCGCGCCCTCCGAGGCGCAGCGGTCGCTGCGCTGGTCCGCCTGGGAGACCCTGGTCCACGAGTACATCCACACGCTGGAGCATCCGGTGTTTCACACCGCCGGCGGCGCCAGCAACCGCATCATGTCGGAGGGCTTCTGCACGATGTTCAGCGAGGAAGTGCTGCTCGACCAGATTCCCAAGGCACCGAAGAACGCGGCGCTGCGGGCGGACATCGAGGGCGGCCACTTCCCCGAGCCGCCGGCCGGCACCGTGCCGCCGTTCGAGGCCGGCAGCTACGCGGAGTACCTGAAGCATGCGACGGCCATCCGTACCGCCGTGGGAGACAGCGCCGTGAAGGCGGCCTTCTTCCACGGGCATGTGGAGTTCCTCGGGCTGACGCCGGGCGGCGCCACCGCGTCGCCGGTGGTCGCCGCGGACCGCGACCTGGTGACGGTGCCGGCGGGCATCACGACGGTGAGCGAGCTGGCCAGGGCGGCCCACGTGGCGGAGGCCGACATCGTGGCCGCCAATCCGGGCCTGAGCGCCGGTTCGCCGGTTGCCGGCACCTTGCATGTCCCGGGCGCGCGCGAACATGTCGTCGTGGAGGCGGGCGCCGGTGGATCGGAAACGCAAGTGCAGATCGCCCGGCAGAACGGCATCACCGTGGCGGCGCTCACCGACGCCAACCCGGCGGCGTCGTGGGGATCGCTGGCCGCCGGCACCCGCCTGCTGATTCCGAAGCGATGAACGCCGGTCCCGTCGCCGGCGCCGCGCTGGTGGTCTTGCTGCTCCTCTCATCGAACCTGGAGGCTGAACCGATGAATGCACCCATGCCGTCCGTCTGCGTCGACGCGATGCGGGCGCTGGTCGAGGGTCGTCTCGATGCCTGGCCGGGCTTGCCCAGGGGGTGCGGACGCCAGGCGGCGGAGGCGGCTTTCGGGCCCGGGGAGGGCGGTCCGGACGGCGTCGCTCCGCTCGAGGGCACGGCGACGGCCTTCCGGCGCTATGGACCCTCGCCGCGCGTGCCGCATGCCGTGCAGGTCTGGTTGCGCGACGAGGCGATCCTGGCGATCGAGGTGGCCGGTCTCGTGCCCGCCGGGCCGCTGGATGAGTTGCTGGGGCCTGCGGAAGCCATCGAGCGCTCGGGGCTGGGGAGCGTCCACAGCCAACGCATCCATGCGTCGCGGGGGCTGGTGTTGCATGTCCAGAACATCACCGGCGCGATCGTGCGCGCGTATGGCTTCCCGTCCTGCACGCTGGCGCAGTTCAACGAGTTGCCCTGGGGGCGACTGCAGGTCGAGCGCCGGCCAGTGCGCTGAAAGGGCTCGTCCATGCTCGTCCCGCGTCACTTCGCCAGCCCGCCGCCGCGGATGACCCTCCTCGGCCGCCGCGTATCGAGCTTCCAGGTCTGCGGCGCCGTCGGTCTGGTGGTGGCCACGACGCTGGTGTCGGTGCTGACCTGGCATCTGCGGCTGCCGCCCTGGATCGTCCCGTGCCTGCTGGCCAGCGGCCTGGCCACCGCCTTCGTGCTGGCGATGGCGACCAAGGTCCTCACCGGCCAGGAGACGCTGGTCTTCTATCACCACGAGATCGCGATTCTGGCCACGAGCGCGCTGCAGCTGCAGGCGCTGGGCGCGCCGGTGCTGCGCGTGCTGGACCTCAACGCGCTGTGGCTCGGCGCCTTCCTGGTCTTCGGGCGGCAGGGCTGCCTGATGGTCGGCTGCTGCCACGGCCGGCCGCACCACTGGGGCGTGCGCTACAGCGAGTCGCATGCCAACGAGGGATTCCCCGCCTGCTACGTCGGCGTGCGGCTGTTCCCGGTCCAGGTGCTGGAGTCCCTGCTCGTCGCCGCCATCGTCGTGGCGGGCAGCGCGTTGGCCTGGCGCGGCGCCCCGGCGGGCAGCGTGCTCGCCCTGCACGTCGTCTGCTATTGCGCGGTGCGGATCTGGCTCGAGGAACTGCGCGGCGACGCGGCCCGGCCGTACTGGGGGCGCTTCTCGGAGGCGCAGTGGACCTCGACCGTGTTGATGGCGGCGGTGCTCGCCAGCGAATGGCAGGGCCGGCTGCCGCGCGCCGACTGGCACTTCGGCGTGGGACTGGCGACGGCGCTGGGGCTGGCGGTGCTGGCGCTGACTGGCCGCGCGCGGCATCGCATCCTGGCGCCGCGCCACGCGGACGAGGTCGCGCGGCTGCTGCGGTCGCTGCGGTCGCTGCCACAGGCGCCGCATGGACCGATCGCGGTGCGGCGCACCTCGCAGGCCTTCGGCGTCTCGTGTCAGGCGCTGGGGTCGGTGGACGGCCGCCCGTCGACGCTGTACGCGCTCTCGCACGCGGGACGGGCCCTGGACGAGCGGGAGGCCCGCGTCCTGTCCGGATTGATCGCGAACCTGATCGGCGCGCGCGGCGCGCGGGCCCTGCTGCGCGGCGCACGCGGCATCTACCACCTGATCGTGCGGGACGCCCCGCGCTGATCCCCTCCGTGGCTTTCGAGGAGACACCATGCCGGACCTCAATCCCGAACCGCTCCGCCTCGCGGCACCGCCCGTGTCGTCGCGCGGCGGCCAGGCCGTCTGGGCCCGGTCGGTGCTGCGACTGCAGCGCAGCGTGGGCAACCGCGAGGTGGTGAGGATGCTGGGGCTGTCGCCGGCCCTGCCGGTGGCGCCCGCGCCCGATGCGCCGGCGCAGGAAGCACCGTTGGCCTTGGTGCCGGCGCCGGCGGCCGCGCCCTGGCGGCGTTGCCTGCAGTTCGCGTGGCGACGGCTGCGCGGCCTGCCGCCGCCGGACGAGACCGTCGTCCTGATCGAGGGGCGTCGATGACACGGCCCGAGGCCCGTTCCGACATGCGGCCCGGCGCGCGGATCCTGGGCATCGACATCGGTTCCACCACCGTCAAGACCGTGGTCGTCGACGCGGCCAGCGGCGGGATCCTCTGGTCCGACTACCGCCGCCACGAGACGCGGCAGGCCGACGCGCTGGACGCGCAGCTGGCCGCGATCGAGGCCCGCTTCGGCGAGCTGGACGCCGACACGACGCGCGCCTTCGTCACCGGCTCCGGCGGGCCGCCGCTGGCGACGCTGCTCGGCGCGAAGTTCGTGCAGGAGGTCAACGCGGTCACGCTCGCCGTCGAGGCGCTGCATCCGGACGTCGGCAGCGTGATCGAGCTCGGCGGCCAGGACGCCAAGATCATCATCTACAAGCCGGCGCCGCCGGGCGCCTCGAACGCGGACCGGCGCGTGATCGCGTCGATGAACGACAAGTGCGCCTCCGGCACCGGCGCGACGATCGACAAGTGCGTGCTCAAGGCCGCGCTCGCGCCCGAGGCGCTGGGCGCGCTCGCCTGGGAACCGGCCAGGCTGCACCCGGTCGCGGCCAAGTGCGGCGTCTTCGCCGAGACCGACATCGTCGGCCTGCTCAAGGCCGGCATCCCGTCGGCCGAGGTCATGTGCTCGCTGGCCGACGCGATCGTGGCGCAGAACCTCACGGTGCTGACCCGCGGCCACACGCTGCAGCCGCGCGTGCTGCTGCTGGGCGGTCCCAACACCTATCTGCCGTTCCTGCAGGCCTGCTGGCGCCAGCGCATCGCCGAGCTGTGGGCCTCGCGCGGGACCGCGTTGCCGGAGGGCGCCCCGATCGAGGACCTCGTCGTCGTGCCCGGGAACGCCGCGCTGTACGCGGCCTACGGCGCCGCGGTGTACGGGATGCAGGAGGCGCCGGACATCGGCCGCTACGCCGGCGCAGGGGCGCTGCGCGCCTCGATCGCGCGTGGCCGCGGCGCGCGCGTGCTGCCGGCGCAAGGACCCGGGCTGGTGGCCAGCGACGAAGCGCGCGACGCCTTCATCAAGCGCTTCCGCCAGGCGCCGTTCGTGCCGGCGGTCTTCTCGCCGGGCCAGCGGGTGCGCGCGTTCCTCGGCATCGACGGCGGGTCGACCTCGTCCAAGGCGGTGCTGGTCGACGAGGGCGGCGAGGTCCTGTTCAAGGACTACCAACTCTCGCGCGGCAATCCGCTCGCCGACGTGCAGGAGATCCTGCGCCGCGTGCGCGGCTTCGTGGCCGGGCAGGGCGCGGCGCTGGAGGTGCTGGGCGCCGGCGCGACCGGATACGCGGCGGACCTGCTGGAGGAGACGCTCGAGGTCGACGCCAACATCGTCGAGACGGTGGCGCACATGATGTCGGCGCGGCAGGCCTTCGACGATGTCGACGTGGTCTGCGACGTCGGCGGCCAGGACATCAAGGTGCTGTTCATGGCCGGCGGCGAGATCCGCAACTTCCGCCTGTCCAACCAGTGCTCGGCCGGCAACGGCATGCTGCTGCAGGCGATGGCGAGCCAGTTCGGCGTCGCGCTCTCCGACTACGCGGCGCTGGCCTTCCGCGCGCGGATGAGCCCGCGCTTCAACTACGGCTGTGCCGTGTTCCTCGACACCGACCGCGTCACCTTCCAGAAGGAGGGCTACGGCAAGGAGGAACTGATGGCCGGCCTCGCGCTGGTGCTGCCGAAGAACATCTGGCAGTACGTCGTGCAGCTGCCGCGACTGGCGGAGCTTGGCCGCGTCTTCGTGCTGCAGGGCGGGACGCAGCACAACCTGGCCGCGGTGAAGGCGCAGCACGATTACCTCGTCGAGCGCGTGCCCGGCGCGATCGTGCGCGTGCATCCGCACTGCGGCGAGGCCGGCGCCATCGGCGCGGCGCTGGAGGCGCGACGCATCGTCGCGCGGCGCGGCCACAGCCGCTTCGTCGGCGTGGACGCGGCAATCGGCCTGGCCTGGACGTCCCGCAACGACGAGGGCACCGTCTGCCACTTTTGCGCCAACGCCTGCCGTCGCACCTTCATCGACGCGGCGACCCCGCAGGGCCGCAACAGCCGCTACATCGCCGGTTTCTCCTGCGAGCACGGGACCGTCGAGTCCAAGGACGCGCTCAAGGCGCTGGTGTCGCACCGCAAGTCGCTGAAGGCGCAGTTCCCCAACCTGGTCGACTACGAGGCTGGCCTGGCCTTCAAGGCGGGGGCCGCGCCGCGGCCGCTGCCTGAGGCGGGCTCGCCCGTCGATCCGGGGCGGCGCTCGCGCGGCTGGGCAACGGCGGCGCTGCTGCCCTGGCGCGCCCGCGCGGCGCGCAGCTTCGAGCGCTCGGACGGCGCGTCGCGGCGGGCCGGCTTGCGCATCGGCATGCCGCGGGTGCTGAACATGTACTCGACCGCGCCGCTGTGGCGCGCCTACTTCGAGACGCTGGGCGTGCCCCCGCGCCAGATCGTGTTCTCCGACGTCACCAGCGAGGAACTGTGGGAGGCCGGCAGCCGCTACGGGTCGATCGATCCGTGCTTCCCGTCGAAGGTGGTGCAGGCGCACATCCACGACCTGCTGAAGGTGAAGCACCGGGAGCGGCCGCTGGACTTCCTGTTCTTCCCCTGTCTGACGCATGTACCGAGCTTCGTGCGCGGTCTGCCCGACACGACGGCCTGCCCGATCGTGGCCGGCGTGCCCAAGGTGATGCGCGCGGCCTTCACGCAGGAGGTCGACCATTTCGCGCGCGAGGGCGTGGTCTATGTCGACCCGGCGATCTCGCTGTGCGAGCCCCACTTCATGAAGCAGCAGATGTTCGAGGCCTGGGGCGAGCGCCTGGGCGTGACGCGGGACGAGAGCGACTTCGCCGTCGACGAGGGCTGGGCTGCGCTGCGCGCCTTCGACAGCGAGATGCAGCGCCGCGGCATGCAGCTGCTGGCGCAGCTCGAGGACGAAGGACGGGTCGGCATCCTGCTGCTGGCGAGGCCGTATCACGCGGATCCGGGACTGCACCATGGCGTGCTCGACGAGTTCCAGGCGCTGGGTTATCCGGTGCTGTCGATCCGCTCGATCCCGAAGGATCCGCAGTGGCTGGCGCGTTTCTTCGCCGGGGAGGGCGGCGACCCGCTGGGCGTGGCCGATGTCTGGCCCGAGGCCTATTCGACCAACAGCGCCGAGAAGGTCTGGGCCGCCAAGTTCGCCGCCCGGCATCCCAACCTGGTGGTGCTGGACCTGTCGAGCTTCAAATGCGGCCACGACGCGCCCACCTACGGAATGATCGACAACATCGTCGCGGCGAGCGCGACGCCGTATTCGGCGCTGCACGACCTGGACGCCAACAAACCGTCGGGCTCGCTGAAGATCCGGGTGCGCACCTATGGGCATACGCTGCAGCGCCACGCCGAGCGCTTGCAGGACCTGCATGCCGCCAAGGACGAGCTGGCGCGGCGCATCGAGGCGAAGCGGCGCGAGCTGCGAGCGCGGGCGAGGGCACGTGACGGCGAGGTCAACCGTGAGGAAAAGGGCGGCCTCGATGGCCTCGCGACGCACGCTCCGGCCTCGGAGCGCGACTACGCGGCCTGGCTGGGCGAGGAGACGGTGCCGCGATTCGCGCCGCTGGAGCCGACCACCGGGCGGGCCTGCGACACCGCCGCGAAGGCGCATCCGATCACCATCCACCGGAGGACCTCATGAGATTGACGGACGAGGGCGACCGCCCGGTGATCTGGCTGCGCGACGAGCTGGCGCGGGCCGCCGAGATCGAACGCGAGCTCGAGGCCTTCGAGCGCGAGGAACGTGCGCGGCTGGGACTGACCGAGGTGCCGGTGGCGCAGTGGCGCGATCCGGCGCCGCGGCCCTTCACGCGCGACGAGCGCGCCGGCACGACGCTGCTGTGCGGCGGGCTGACGCAGGCGCAGGACCTGCTGATCCAGGGCGCGCTGCGGGGCCTCGGCTACCGGGTGGAGGTGCTGGGCACGCCGGACGACGAGGCCTTGCGCGTCGGGCGCGAGTTCGGCAACCGTGGCCAGTGCAATCCCACCTACTTCACCGTCGGCAATCTCGTCCATCACCTGCAGCGGCTGCGCGACGAGCAAGGCCTGAGCCCGCGCGAGATCATCGCGCGGCATGTCTTCGTCACCGCCGGGGCCTGCGGGCCGTGCCGCTTCGGGACCTACGCGACCGAGTACCGCAAGGCGCTGCGCGATGCCGGCTTCGAGGGCTTCCGCGTGCTGCTGTTCCAGCAGCAGGGCGGCCTGCGACAGGCCTGCGGCGATGGCGACGGGCTGGTGCTGGATCGACGCTTCTTCTTCGCGCTGCTGCGGGCGGTGGTGGCCGGCGACGTGCTCAACGCGATGGGCTACCGGCTGCGGCCGTATGAGCGCGATCCGGGCGCGACGCAGGCGGCGCTGGCCCGCTGCAAGGCGGTGCTGCACAACGCGCTGGCGGTGCGCGGCAGCGTCCTGGCGGCGCTGTGGCGATGCCGGCGGCTGCTGGGCGCGGTCGAGCTGGACCGCGCGCGGGTCAAGCCCAAGGTGTCGGTGATCGGCGAGTTCTGGGCGATGACCACCGAAGGCGACGGCAACTACCGGCTGCAGGCTTTCCTCGAGTCCGAGGGCGCCGAGGTGCTGGTGCAGCCGGTCACCGCCTGGCTGCTCTACAACCTCTGGCAGATGCGCTGGGACACGCGGCGGCGGATGGCGCTCCCGCGGCACGACGGCGGTCGCCACGGCCTGGCCGGCAGGTCGCCCTGGCGCCGGCTGGCGGCGGCGCGCGCCGCCGAGGCCGGCCTGCGCGGCTGCTATGCGCTGTATGCGGCGGTACTCGGCTTGCCGGCGCGCCGGCTGTGCAACCTCGACGAGATCGCGACGCTGTCGCACCCGTTCTACGACAACCACCTGCGAGGCGGCGAGGGGCACATGGAGGTCGGCAAGCTGATCCAGAGCGTCACCGCGCGCAAGGCCCACATGGTGGTGAGCGTCAAGCCCTTCGGCTGCATGCCGTCGTCCGGCGTGTCCGACGGCGTGCAGGCGCTGGTGACCGAGAAGTACCCGCAGGCGATCTTCTGCAGCATCGAGACCACCGGCGACGGCGCGGCCAATGCCCACAGCCGGGTGCTGCGCGACCTATTCAAGGCCAAGCGGCTGGCGGCCGCCGAACGGGCGGCCGGCACCTGAGCAGGCCGGGCCGGCCCGGCTTCGCGCTCGCATCGGGGACTCGTACGACGAACTGGTTGTTGCCCACCGGAATGCCAGATGGGGAGCTCTCAAAGATGGCGGCGATAACATCACATAATGCACATTGTCAATCACTCAAACCTGCATTCATGCGCTGTCCTTGACCCATTCGTTATCGAGCTCACTGGCTCCGTTCGCGTTCCGTGATCCACCAACGCGCGTTCCCGCCTAACGGCGCCACTTCGCAACCGCCGGCACATCCTTGCGTCCCACGCATTTATTGATCCAAACGATGCACTTCACGTCATCAACGGCATGGCCGAGCATGCCGCTCCATGACACGAACCATCCCCTGCGTCCTGATGCGTGCGGGCACCTCCCGAGGCCCGTTCTTCCTGCGCGACTGGCTGCCCGCCGACGAACGCCAGCGTGACGAGGCGCTGATCGGCGCCATCGGCGCCAGCGACCTGCTGCAGCTCGACGGCGTCGGTGGCGGCAACTCGCTGACCTCCAAGGTGGCCATCGTGTCCCGGTCCAAGGAACCGGGCTGCGACGTCGACTACCTGTTCGCCCAGGTCGGCGTCGGCCAGCGCTCGGTGGACACGCGGCCGAACTGCGGAAACATGCTCTCGGGCGTCGCGCCGTTCGCGATCGAACAGGGCCTGATCGATGCCCAGGACGGCGAAACGACGGTCCGCGTGTTCAACGTCAACACCCGCTCGCGCATCGACGTGACCGTGCTGACCCCCGGCCGGCGCGTGGTCTACGCCGGCGACACCAGCATCGACGGCGTCGCCGGTGCCGCGGCGCCCATCCGCCTGAACTTCCTCGATGCCTGGGGCTCGGTCACCGGATCGTTGTTCCCGACCGGCCGCCGCATCGACGCCATCGACGGCCTGCCGGTGACCTGCATCGATGCCGCCATGCCGCTCGTCCTGCTGCGCGCCGCGGACCTCGGCCTGCACGGTCGCGAAACCCCGGCCCAACTCGACGCGGATGCCGCCTTGCTGGCTCGCATCGAAGCGGTCCGTCGTGCCGCCGGGCTGGCCATGGGCCTGGGCGACGTGTCGGCGAGCGTCGTGCCCAAGCCGGTGATCGTGAGCGCCGGCGACGACCTGGACAGCATCACCTCCCGCTACTTCACGCCGCGCCGCTGCCACGCCGCCCATGCGGTGACGGGTGCGATCGGCGTCGCCACCGCCTTCGCCTTGCCCGGCACCGTTGCCAGCGGCGCGCCCGCGCGCGACGGGACGCGCACCGTGTCCGTGCTGCATCCGCAGGGACGCATCGCCATCGAGGTCCTGGTCGCCGGCCAGGGCGAGGCGGCCTCGATCCAGCGCGCCGCGCTCGTGCGCACTGCCAGAAAGATCCTGCAGGGCGAGTTGCATCTGCCCGAGGACGTGTTCTCGACATCAACGAAGGAGACAAACCGATGAAGACTCTGCTCGCGCCCGTGGCGCTGGTGGCCACCGCCGCTCTCACCGCCCTCACGGCCATCAGCGCCCTCGCCGTCCCCATCGCGGCGCCCGCCGCCGCGCCAACCGTCGCCCCCATCGCCTATCCCACGCGGACGATCACCATCGTCGTGCCGACGGCGGCGGGCGGCGGCAACGATGCGATGGCGCGCACCATCGCGCAGAAGCTCGGACCGCTGCTGGGCCAGACGGTCATCATCGACAACCGCGCCGGCGCCAACGGCGCGATCGCCAGTGAATTCGTCGCCCGCGCGGCGCCGGACGGCCACACGCTGATGCTGGGCTACGTCGGGACGCATGCGATGAACCCGGCACTGCAGAAACTCCGCTACGACCCGGTGGCCGACTTCGAGCCGGTCGGCCTGGTGGGTTATTCGCCGACGCTGATGGTCGCCAATGCCCTGGCGCCGGTGAAGGACGTCCGGGACCTCGCGTCCCAGCTCAAGGCCAAACCCGACCGCTACAGCTATGCCTCCGCCGGCAACGGCACGGCGCCCCACTTCGCCGCCGAGCTCTTCAAGCTCAATGCCGGTGTCGACATGCTGGGCGTGCCCTACAAGGGCTCGGCGCCCGCCATCACCGACACGCTGGGCGGCCAGACACAGTTCATGTTCCCCAGCCTCTTCACCGCGATCCCCTATGTGAAGGCCGGCAAGCTCAAGCCGCTGGCCGTCGCCGGACCGCGGCGCAGCCCCCTGCTGCCCGATGTGCCGACGCTCAAGGAAGCGGGCGTCGACGGCGTCGAGGTGCAGCAGTGGTACGGCGTCTTCGCGCCGGCGCGAACACCCCGTCCCATCGTCGACAAGCTGAACAAGGCCCTCAACCAGGTGCTGGCCGACAAGGAGGTCATCAAGCGCATCGAGGACCACGGTGCCGACGTCGAGGCCAGCACGCCGGAGCAGCTCGGCACGCTCGTCAAGAGCGAGCTGACGAAATGGAAGGCCGTCGTTCAGAAGGCCAGGTTGACCGCCGAATGAGCAGCAGAACGCCTCGAGGAGCCCTCCGCATGACACTCCCCTCCCCCCTGCTGCGGATCGCCGCGGCCACCGCGCTGGGCACCTGCGCCGCCGCGGCCGCCGCCCAGGGCAGCGTGACGCTGTCCGGTGTCGTCGATGCCGCGGTGCGCAGCGTGCGCAACGACGGTGCCGGCCGTCTCCAGTCCCTGATCAGCGGCGGCAACGCGACCAGTCGGCTCGTCGTGCGCGGGTCCGAGGACCTGGGTGCCGGCTGGTCCGCCGGCTTCCATCTGGAACACGGCATCGCGCTCGACACCGGCGCCGCGACCAGCGCGAGCCAGTTCTGGGATCGCCGCGCCACGCTCAGCCTGGCCAGCCGCGAGCTCGGCGAGCTGCGCGCCGGCCGCGATTACGTGCCGACCTACACCGTGTGGGTCAAGCAGGACCCCTTCAGCCACGTTGGCGTGGCCGGCTCGACCAACCTCTACACCGCCGCGCCCGCTGGTCCGATCCGCTCGGCCTTCGGCAGCAGTCCCAACACGCTGGTGCGCAGCAGCAACTCGGTGCAGTGGCTGTTGCCCGACCGCTTCGGCGGCCTGGAGTGCGGCGTGATGGTGGCCGCGTCGGAAGGCGGCACGCAGGCCCAGGGCGCCAACAAGCTGATCGGGGCCCGGCTGGGTTACGTGAAGGGCGCGGCGTCCCTGTACGCGGCGCATGTGAGAAGCGAGAACAACGTCATCGCGGCCAGCGGCGATTTCAACGACACGCTGATCGGCGGCGGCTACGACTTCGGCGTGGTGCGCGTGGCCGTGACGCAGCGCCGCTTCCGGCAGGCCAATGCCGCGCAGACGCTGCGCATGCTCGGCGCCTGGGTGCCGCTCGGGCGCGGTGAACTGAAGTTCCAATGGCTGGCGAGCAACATGGCCGGCCGAGTCGGTGCCGTCGCTGTCGGTGCCAACGATGCCCGCCAGTTCGGCCTCGGTTATGTCCATGCCCTCTCCAAACGGGTGGCGGTCTATGCCCAGGTGGCGCGTGTCGACAACGATGGCGTGGCGGCCTATGCCGTGCCCGGCGGTCCGGCTGGGCTCTCCGCGGGCCGGTCCTCCACCGGCACCGAGCTCGGCATCCGCCACAACTTCTGACACGCGGGCGCGGCTGCATCGCGGGCGGCGCGGGCAGCGCGCTGCGGGTCGGGCGCCGGATCGGCCCGGCCGATCATCGGGAGCGCCGCCGCACCGCACGCGGCGGCAGCTTCATCTCCGCCAGGAAGTCGTACAGCTGCTGCGCCTCCGGCGACAGCCGACGGCCCTGACGCGTGATCAGTCCGATGCGCCGCGTGACGACCGGGTCGACCAACGGCACGCTGACCAGCAGTGGATGGTCCGGCCCCGGCATCGCGATCGACGGCACCGCCGCCACGCCCAGCCCCGCTTCCACCAGCCCCAGCAAGGTCGTCACGTGCTGGGCCTCGTACACCGGCTGGGGGCGGTCCTTCACGCGCGCCAGGGCCTGGTCGAGCAGCAGCCGGTTGCCGGAGGACTTCGCCACCGCGATGAAGTCATGGGCGGCGAGCTGGCTCCAGCTGACCTCGCGGCGTCGCGCCAGCGGGTGGTCGCGTCGGCAGGCCGCGACGAAACGCTCCTCGAGCAGCGGCCGGAACTCGATGCCCGGCTCCGAACTGCCGATGAAGTTGAGCCCGAAGTCGGACTCTCCGCGCGACACCGCCGCCAGGACCTCGTTCGCGCTGGCGTCCAGGATCTTCACCCGCAGCTTGGGATAGCGCTCGCGGTAGCGGTGGATCACCTGGGAGAGGAAGTAGTAGACCGTCGACGGCACGCTGGACACCGTCACCTCGCCCATCCGGCCGGTGCCCACTCCGCGCACCGTCAGCAGCGTCTCATCCAGCTCGTCCAGCAGCAGGCCGATCTTGCGGGCGAACTCGCGCCCCACCGCGGTGAGCGTGACACGCCGGGTCGTGCGTTCGAACAGCTTCACGCCCAGCGCCTGCTCCAGCTTGTCGATGCGCCGGCTGAACGCGGGCTGCGAGATGTGCACCGCCTCGGCGGCCTTGCGGAAATTCGACAGCTCCGCGGCGGCCCGAAAGGCGATGAGGTCGTGGAGATCGAATTTCATGCGACGCAATGCTCCCGTCAATTGATGTCGAGTATGCATTGAGCGCGCACCGCCGCACCTGTGGCGGGAAGCGCCTCTTAGCGGGCGCGCCGCCGAAGTCCGCGCGTTGAGCATCACAGGGTTAGTTCTGATTAATTAGTGCAGCGCGCGAACTAACATCGTCGAATAGGCCGGTTCACGCACAGATCGTCTGTTCAAGACGACGACCGGCCAGGAGACAAGGCAATGTCGAAGCTTGGAACGAATGTGAAACGCCGCGTCGCGGTCATCCGGACGCTGGCGATCGCCGGCGGCGCGACGCTGGGCCTGCTGGCCGGCGGCGCCCGCGCCGAGGACAAGGGCCTGGTCGGCATCGCGATGCCGACCAAGAGCTCGGCCCGCTGGATCGCCGACGGCGACAACATGGTCAAGGCCTTCCAGGCCAAGGGCTACAAGGTCGACCTGCAGTACGCCGAGGACGACATCCCCAACCAGCTCGCCCAGATCGAGAACCTGATCACCCGCAAGGTGAAGGTGCTGGTGATCGCGTCCATCGATGGCTCGGCGCTGTCGCCGGTGCTGCAGAAGGCGGCCGACCGCGGCATCAAGATCGTCGCCTACGACCGGCTCATCAAGGGCACGAAGAACGTCGACTACTACGTCACCTTCGACAACTTCCAGGTCGGCGTGATGCAGGGCCAGAGCCTGGTCGACAAGCTCGGCCTGGCGCAGGGCAAGGGGCCGTTCAACATCGAGCTCTTTGGCGGCTCCCCCGACGACAACAACGCGGCCTTCTTCTACGACGGCGCGATGTCGGTGCTCAAGCCCTACCTCGACAGCGGCAAGCTGGTCGTGCGCAGCAAGCAGTTCGGCATCGGCAAGGTCGGCACGCTGCGCTGGGACGCGGCCACCGCGCAGGCCCGCATGGACAACCTGCTGTCCGCGTTCTACGGTAAGGACAAGCTGCATGCGGTGCTGTCGCCGTATGACGGCATCAGCCTGGGCATCCTGTCCTCGCTCAAGGGCGCCGGCTACTGCACCGCCAAGCAGCCCTGCCCCATCGTCTCGGGCCAGGACGCGGAACTGCCGTCGATCAAGTCCATCCTCAAGAATGAGCAGGCCAGCACCGTGTTCAAGGACACGCGCCAGCTCGCGCAGGCAGCGGCGACCGTCAGCGACGAGATGCTGTCGGGCAAGACGCCCTCCCAGATCAACGACACCAAGACCTACAACAACGGCGTGAAGGTCGTGCCCAGCGTGCTGCTCAAGCCGGTCTCGGTGGACGCGAGCAACGCGAAGGCCGTGCTCGTGGGCAGCGGCTACTACAAGGACACGCAGCTGCGTTGATCCGCGGGACTTGCAGTCATGAACCCGATTCCTGGGAACGGCGCGGGCTCCGGCCCGCTGCTCGAGCTGCGCGGCATCACCAAGCGCTTCCATGGCGTCGCGGCGCTGGAGGAGGTGCGGCTGTCGGTGCGCGCCGGTGAAATCCATGCGCTGTGCGGCGAGAACGGTGCCGGCAAGTCGACGCTGATGAAGGTGGTGTCGGGCGTCTACCCGCACCCCGACCACGGCGGCGACTACGGCGGCGAACTCCGCTTCGACGGCGAGGTGCGCCGCTTCGCCGGCATCACCGACAGCGAGCAGCTGGGCATCATCATCATTCACCAGGAGCTGGCGCTGGTGCCGCAGCTCTCGATCGCGGAGAACCTGTTCCTCTGCCACGAGCCGGCGCGCTGGGGCGTCATCGACCGCGTCGCGATGCACCAGCGCGCGGTCGAGCTGCTGGCGCGCGTCGGCCTGCGCGCGTCGCCGGACACGCTGGTCGGCGAACTCGGCGTCGGCCAGCAGCAGCTGGTGGAGATCGCCAAGGCGCTGGCCAAGGAAGTGCGGCTGCTGATCCTGGACGAGCCCACCTCCAGCCTCAACGAGGCCGACAGCGACGCGCTGCTCGCGCTGCTGATGGAACTGCGGGCGCAGGGCATCGCCTGCATCCTGATCTCGCACAAGCTCAAGGAAGTCACCCGCGTCGCCGACGGCCTGACCGTGCTGCGCGACGGGCGCTCCATCCTCAGCGTCGATTGCCGGGGCGAGCCGCTCAGCGAGGCGCGCATCATCCAGGCCATGGTCGGCCGCGACCTGGCGGATCGTTATCCTCGGCGCACGCCCAAGATCGGTGACCTGCTGTTCGAGCTCCGCGACTGGCGCGCCCAGCACCCGGTGCAGGCGGGCCGGGAGGTCGTCAAGGGCGTGAACCTGAAGGTGCGCCGCGGCGAGATCGTCGGCATCGCCGGCCTCATGGGCGCGGGCCGGACCGAGCTGGCGATGAGCGTCTTCGGCCGCAGCTACGGCCGGCGCATCAGCGGCAGCGCCTGGATGGACGGCCGCGAGGTCGACGTGTCCACCGTGCCCAAGGCGATCGCCGCCGGCCTGGCCTACGTGACCGAGGACCGCAAGTCGCTGGGACTGCTGCTGGACGAATCGATCGCCGTCAACACGACGCTGGCCAACCTGCGGGAAGTCTCGCGCGCCGGCGTGCTGGACAACGCGCGCGAGCACCAGGTCGCGCAGGACTACCGTCGACGCCTGGCCACGCGCTGCGCGGGCGTCGACCAGAGCGTCGTGCACCTGTCCGGCGGCAACCAGCAGAAGGTGGTGCTGGCCAAGTGGCTGTTCTCGCAACCGCGCCTGCTGATCCTGGACGAGCCCACGCGCGGCATCGACGTCGGCGCCAAGTTCGAGATCTACAGCCTGATCGCCGGCCTGGCCGAACAGGGCTGCGGCATCCTGGTGATCTCGTCCGAGATGCCCGAGCTGCTGGGCCTGTCCGACCGGCTGTACGTGATGAACGAGGGGCGTCTGGTGGCGGAGTTCCCGGCCGCCGGCACGACCCAGGAAATGATCATGGGCGCCATCGTCGGCGCCGGAGAGACCGCGTATGTCTGAACCGATCGCGGCGAGCGTCACGCCAACCGCCCGCCCCTCCTCCCCGGCCGCCGGGGCCGCCGGCATCGGCCATTTCCTCAAGCGCCACCTGCGCGACTACGGCATGTTGCTGTCGCTGGTGGCGATCATGGCGCTCTTCGAGTTCCTGACCGACGGCACGCTGCTGGAGCCGCTCAACCTCACCAACCTGGTCCTGCAGAACAGCTACATCGTCATCATGGCGCTGGGCATGCTGCTGGTGATCGTCGCCGGCCACATCGACCTCTCGGTGGGCTCGGTGTGCGGCTTCATCGGCGCGCTCGCGGCGGTGCTGATGGTGCAGTACGAATGGGCCGCGCTGCCCGCCGCGCTGGTCTGCCTGCTCGCGGGCGCGGTGATCGGGGGCGCGCAGGGCTGGTTTGTCGCCTACCTGGGCATTCCGTCCTTCATCGTGACGCTGGCCGGCATGCTGGTGTTCAAGGGCCTCGCGCTGGCGTTGCTGCAAGGCCAGTCGCTCGGTCCTTTCCCCGACAGCTTCCAGGCACTGAGCGCCGGTTTCCTGCCCGAGCTCTTCGGCCAGGAGGACCCGCGTCCGACGACGCTGGGCCTGGGCCTGCTGCTGACCGCCGTGGCGGTGGTCGTGGCCTGGCGCCACCGCAGCGCGGCGCTGCGGCACGGCATGGACACCGAACCCGGGCCGGTCTTCTGGCTGCGGCAGGCCTTGCTGGCCGGCGCGGTGCTCGCGATGAGCTGGCTGATGGCGTCCTACAAGGGCCTGCCCACGGTGATGGTGGTGATGGTGGCGCTGACGCTGCTCTACGACTTCATCGCCGGCCGCACCACGCTGGGCCGTCGCGTCTACGCGGTCGGTGGCAACGAGAAGGCGGCCCGGCTGTCGGGCGTGCGCACGCAGCGCATCGCCTTCCTGACCTTCGTGAACATGGGCGCGCTGGCGGCGCTGGCCGGCCTGGTCTTCGCCGCGCGGCTCAATACCGCCACGCCCAAGGCGGGCCTGGGCTTCGAGCTCGACGTGATCGCCGCCTGCTTCGTCGGCGGGGCTTCGGCCTCGGGCGGCGTGGGCAAGATCATGGGCGCGGTGATCGGCGCCTTCGTGATGGGCGTGATGAACAACGGCATGTCCATCCTGGGCGTCGGCATCGACTACCAGCAGGTCATCAAGGGCCTGGTGCTGCTGGCCGCCGTGTTCGTCGACGTCTACAACAAGCGCAAATAGGCGCGAAGGCGCGCTCGCCCCACCACTCCCGGGATGCGGCCCGCCGGCATTCGCGATACGCTGCCGACGCGTCGCCCGCCGCGAAGGAGTGCCCGTGAGCCCACCGAAAGGCCAAGGTCGAAGCCGCCTCGTGACGAGGCTGCTCCTGGCATCGGCGCTGTGCACCGCGCTGCCCCCGGCGCTGGCGGCTGATCCGCCGCGACAGGTCGCCCAGTACGCGCATACCTCGTGGACCGCGCGCGACGGCGCCTCGCTGGGACTGGTCTTCGCGATGGCGCAGACCCCCGATGGCTACCTCTGGATCGCCGGATCGCTGGGCCTGTTCCGTTTCGACGGACATCGATTCACCGAGTGGCAACCACCCGACGGCCAGGTGCTGCCCAGCGGCCCCTACAGCCTGCTGGCCTCGCGGGACGGCACGCTGTGGATCGGCACCTTCCATGGACTCTCGAGCTGGGACGGACGCAAGTTCGTCGCGCGGCATCCGGAGGTCGGCCAGACCTTCGTGACCTCGCTGATCGAGGACCGCGAAGGCACCGTCTGGGCCGGCCTGCTGGGCCAGGCCGGGCGCCTGTGCGCCATCCGCGGGAAGAGCATCCAGTGCGCCGCGCCCGAGGGGGGCTTCGGCAACTTTGTCTGGAGTCTGGCGGAGGACCGCGCCGGCCAGCTCTGGGTGGGAGCGGAGGCCGGCATCTGGCGGTGGGGCCCCGAAACGCCGCGGCGCTATCCCGTGCCGGGCGCGCGCGTGGGCGACCTCACCACGACCGCCGACGGCCAGGTCCTGGCCGGCATCGCGTCCAAGGGGCTCTGGGAACGGGCCGGCGACCAGTGGGTGCCCCATCGATTCCGCAAGGTTTCCAAGCCCGATGAATGGATGGCCGACATGGAGGTCAAGGCCAACAAGCTGCTGCGCGACCGCGATGGCGGGCTGTGGATCGGCACCGAGGGCCTGGGCCTGCTGCATGTGAAGGACGGCCAGGCCGACAGCTTCACGCGCATGGAGGGACTTTCCGGAAACATCGCATGCAGCCTCTTCGAGGATCGCGAGGGCAACGTCTGGTACGGCAGCGAACGGGGCGTGGACCGTTTCCGCAAGTTGCCGGTCACCACGTTGTCGACACGCCAGGGCCTGCCCGACGACGTCACCAGGTCCGTGCTGGCCGCCGCCGACGGCGCCCTGTGGGTGGCCACGAACGGCGGTCTGGCGCGGTGGAAGGACGGTCGCCTGTCCATCTTCAAGGAGCAGGAGGGCTTGCCCTCCGCGCAGGTGCAGGCCCAGTACCAGGACGCGCAGGGGCGCCTGTGGGTGAGCACGGCCACGGGGCTGGCCTATTTCGCCAACGAGCGCTTCGTCGCCGTCGACGGCGGGCCCAGCAGCGAGATCTACGCGATGGCCGGGGACGCCGCGGGCAACCTCTGGCTGTCCGGCAACAAGGGGCTTGCGCGGCTGCATCAAGGCCGCTTCGCCGAGAACATTCCGTGGGCCGCGCTGGGGCACTCGCAGCAGGCGCAGCTTGTCGTGGCCGATCGCGGCGGGCTCTGGCTGTCCTTCTGGGATGGCAGCGGCGTGTCGTACGTCAGGAATGGCAAGGTCGAAGCGAACTACAGCTTCGCGCATGTGCCGGGCCGTGGCCAGGTCACCGGCCTGCGCGTGGATGACGAGGGCGCGCTGTGGGTGGCCACCGGGTCCACGGGCCTCAAGCGCATCAAGGACGGTCGCGTCACGGCGCTGACGCCAGCCAACGGCCTGCCCTGCGAGACGATCCACTGGTCGACGCTGGACCAGGGCGGCGCCCTGTGGATGTACACGTCCTGCGGGCTGGTGCGGGTGGACCGAGGCGATCTCGCGTCCTGGATCGCCGACCCGGCGCACCGCGTCTCGCCGGTGTCCTGGGGCGTGACGGATGGCGTGCCGCTCATGGTCACCCCGCAGGCCTATTTCAATCCGCCGGTAGCCCGGCAGCCCGACGGCAAGCTCTGGTTCATCGCGGGCGCCGAGCTGCTGTGGGCGGATCCGGAGAACATGCCCTCCAACGCGGTGCCGCCGCCCGTGCACATCGAGCGCCTGACCGCCGACCACCAGAGCTACCCGATCGAGCAAGGCCTGCGGCTGCCGCCGCGGATCCGGGACATGACGATCGACTTCGTCGCGCTGAGCCTGGCGGATCCGCTGCGCACGCGCTTCCGCTACCGGCTCGAAGGCCACGACAGCGACTGGCGCGAGGCCGTCGACCGCCGCCAGGCCAGCTACACCAACCTGCCGCCGGGTCAGTATCGATTCCAGGTGAAGGCGGCCAACAACAGCGGCGTCTGGAACGAGGACGGCGCGCAGCTCGAGTTCACGATCCTCCCCGCCCTCCACCAGACGACCTGGTTCCGCGTGGGCAGCCTCGTGGTGCTCGCAGGCTTGATCTGGGCCGGCTTCCAGCTCGCGCTGCGGCTGCGCGTGCGGCGACTGCATCGGCAGTTCGAGGCGACGCTGGAGGGCCGCGTCGCCGAACGCACGCGCATCGCGCGCGATTTGCACGACACGCTGCTGCAGCGCTTCAATGGGCTGCTGCTGCAGTTCCAAGCCGCGTCCAACCTGCTGCCCGACCGCCCGCGCGAATCCAAGCGGGTGCTGGACACCGCCATCGACCAGGTGGCCGGCGCGATCACCGAGGGCCGCGACACCGTGCAGGGATTGCGCGCGTCGACGCTGGAGACGAACAGCCTGGCGGAAGCCGTGCGGACGCTCGCGCGCGAGCTCTCCAGCGAAAGCGGCCGCGCGCTGCCGGTGGATGTCCAGGTGCAAGGCAAGCCGCAGGAGCTGCATCCGCTGCTGCGCGACGAAACCGTGCGCATCGCCGGCGAGGCGCTGCGCAACGCCTTCCGCCATGCGCAGGCGACGCGGATCGACGTCGAGCTGCGCTACGACGCGCGGCAGCTGTGCCTGCAGGTACGCGACGACGGCCAGGGGATCGATCCCGAGGTGCTGCGACGGGGCGAGCGCGAGGGCCACTTCGGCTTGAGCGGCATGCGCGAGCGCGCCGAGGTCGTCGGCGGTCAGCTCTCGGTGCGCTGCCCCGAGGGCGGCGGAACGGTGGTCGAATTCACCGCCCCGCTCCACCGCCCCCCTGCCCTCACTCGACCTTGACCCAGTCGTACTGGGCCTGGCCGCCGCCGCCGTTCCACTGGCCCAGGAAGCCGATGGCATCAGGGCTGTTGTCGCCGCGCCAGTGGTTCAGCATCAGCCGCATCGGCGTGGAGACCGAGACGATCTGGTGACGGATGGTCGTCTCGCCGCCCTGCGCGTTGACGGTGAACCAGCGCACGAAGTTCTCGCGCCACTCGAAGCCCAGCGTCTGCCAGCCGGTCGCGATCGGGAACTGCTTGTAGTTCTGCACGCCGCCCTTCCACACGTTGGTGTGCAGCACCGTGCCGCCCTTGATCAGCTCGATGTCGATCTCGAAGTGGCTGGCCGTGCCCGCCGTGCCGGTGTAGAGGAAGAACGAGGCGTTGCCGCCGGCGAAGGTGCTCGCCTTCAGGCGTGTCGTGAACTTGCCGTAGGTGAAGCTCTGCTGGGTCCGGATCTCGCCGCAGCGGCCGGTGCCGGCATTGACGTTCAGCACCATGTTGCCGGCGTCCTTCCACACCTCGCTGTAGGCGAAGCCGCAGCCGAAGGGCGTGCCGTTGTGCCAGGTGGCCGTCTCCCACGCCGGCCCGGCGCCGCCGGTGCCATCGAAGCCGTCGAAGAAGCTGGCCGCGTGCGCGGTGCCGGCGGCACCGACGGTCGCGGCGCCAATCGCGCCCATGGCGCCGATGAGCCGGGCCGCGCGCAGCGCGCGCTTGAATCGGAATGTCATGCTTGTCTCCTTGGTTTTTGGGTTCTCAGAAGTCCGCGCGCAGCCGCAGGCCGTAGCTGCGCGCGTCGTTGAGGAAACGCACATTGAGGCTGGAGCCCACCAGTGCCTTGGTCGAGGCCTGCTCGTTCGTCACGTTGGCCGCGAAGGCCTCGATGCGATAGCGGTTCAGCGTGTAGCCCACGCCCAGGTTCAGCGTCGCGAAGCCCTTCTGGCGATCCGGGAAACCGGCCGCCAGCGCGCTGGTGCGGGCGCCCGCCAGGGTCACCACGTCCAGCTCGTTGTACTGGGTCAGGTAGTAGGACGAGCGATAGCTCAGCAGCGCCTGCCAGTCGAAGCGGCCCGAGCCCAGCGCGAAGGCCTGCTGCAGCCGCGCCGACACGCTGACCTTGGAGGCCAGCGGCAACTGGTTGCCGGCCAGGCTGATCTGCGGCGCCTTGCCGCCCTGGCCGTAGTCGATGGCGCGCGCGTCGGCCACCACCGCATTGCGGATCTTCGTCTGCAGCAGCACCGCGTTCAGGTCCAGCGAGAAGCCGGCCGGCAGCGGCATGCGCAGCTCGCCTTCCAGGCCGTACAGCCGCGACGCACCAATGTTGCGGTTCACCAGCGAGTAGCCGTTGCAGGTGTTGGGCGTGACCTCGGTGTTGACCTTGATGCAGCTCAGGTCCTGGAAGACCTGGTTCTTGTAGTCGTAATAGAAGCCCGAGAGATTGACCACCGAGCGGCGCCCCATCAGCTCGATCACGTTGCGCGAGCCGACCTCGAGCACGCTGAGCTTCTCCGGGCCGTAGACCTCGGGGATCGGCGAGGTGGCGAAGGTGTCGTTGAAGCCGCCGGCCTTGTGGCCGGTCGAGAACTTCGCGTAGACCATCGCATCACGGCCCAGGTCGTGCTCGACGCCGACGCGGAAGTCGTTGTACTGGGCGCTGCTGGTGCCGTACTGCTGCGTCGGCAGGTCCCAGGCGCTCAGGTAGGAGAAGCCGCCGTTGGTGGTGGCGGGATTGGTGCGCGGGCAGGAGAGCCGGCCATTGCCGTTGACGTCGGGCCGGTCGATGCAGGCGCCATTCGGATTGGAGCCATCGGCCACCGGTCCCAGCTGCTGGCCCACCAGGTCGCGGCGACCCGCCGTCAGGAAGGTCTGGAGGATGAACTGGGCCCGCTGTGCGTCGGTCGTGACCTTGCTCATGTCGAAGTTGGGACGCGACAGCAGCGCGGGCTGGAAGCCCTCCGTGCCCCAGCGCGTGGCGTAGCAGCAGTCGTAGTTCTCGCCGCCCAGCACCACGCCCAGGTTGCCGCCGACGCCGTAGCGCGATTTGCTCTCCTTCGTCCGGCGGAAGCCGGCGATCGCGCGCCAGTCCGGCGCCACCTTGTAGGTCGCGTCGAGGTAGGCCGCGGTGGACTTGCCGCGCACGTCGGGCATGGTGAACTCGCTGCCCCAGTAGCAGCAGCCGCCGTCGGCCAGCGACAGGTAGCCCACGCCCTGCTTCTCCTTGAAGTGGAAGAGCCCGGTGGTCCATTGCAGCGGCGACTGGCTGTCGTTGGAGCGCAGCACCAGCTCGTAGACATTGCTCTTGGACAGCGTCTGCCAGTACTGCGTCGAGTAGTTGTCGTAGTTGACCGCCGACAGGTCGCGGCCCGGCCAGTCGATGCCGTCGGACTGGCCGTTGCGCTGCCAGAAGTCCACCGAGCGCCTGCTGGCGTTGAACTCGGCGCTGACCGGGCCGAGGTCGGCCTCGACCTTGCCCAGCAGGCCCCAGAGGTCGTTGCGCATGTCGCCCTGCGCGCCGCGGTACACGACGT
Organism: Mitsuaria sp. BK041; assembly: GCF_014193085.1. Classification (NCBI taxonomy): domain Bacteria; kingdom Pseudomonadati; phylum Pseudomonadota; class Betaproteobacteria; order Burkholderiales; family Sphaerotilaceae; genus Roseateles; species Mitsuaria sp. BK041. Next base: position 2,387,882 of record NZ_JACHYT010000001.1, read on the forward strand.
GGCGCAGGTCCAGGTCTTCCGCGCGCAGACCGCTGGCGGTCACCGCGCTGAAGATGTTGGCGCCGGGATAACCGGTGCCGCGCTCGCGGCCCGTGTCGGCCACGACGCTGAAGCGCAGCGCCTCGGTCGGCTCCCAGCGCGCGGACAGGCGCAGCGCGCGGTTGTTCTCCTGGCCGGCCGGCTTGAGCTGGCTCGCCACCGGGTCGGTCGACACGTTGGTGAAGCCGTAGTCCTTGGTGCTCTGGTAGCCGGCGATGCGGATCGCGGCGTCGGAGCCGATGGGCACGTTGACCGCTGCCTCGGCGCCATGGCCGCTGCGGTTGGAGACCTCGCCCTGCGCGTAGCCGGAGAACTGGTTCAGGCGCGGCTGCGCGGTGATGATGTTCAGCGTGCCGGCCAGCGCGTTGCGGCCGTACAGCGTGCCTTGCGGGCCCTTGTTCACCTCGACCCGCTCCAGGTCGTAGAACATCAGCCCCAGGCCGCGCGGACGCGGGATGTAGACGCCGTTCAGGTGCGGCGCCGCGCCCGGATCGCCGAGCTCGGTGTTGTTGGCCGAGCCGACGCCGCGGATGAAGATCTCGACGTTGCCTTCCTGGTTGGCGATGCTCAGGCCCGGCACCGCGGCCTGCAGCTGGCGCACCTCGGTGATGCCGTCCTTGCGCAGCTGGTCGCCGCTGACGGACTGCACCACGCCGGAAACCTTCTGCGCCGTCTCCAGCCGCCGGTTGGAGGTGACGGTGACGGTCTCGAGGCGGCTGGAATCGGCGGCGGGCTGCGGCTCCTTCGCGGCGGGCTTTTCGTCGGCGCGCGGGGCGTCAGGGGCCGCCTGCGCCATCGCATGGCCGTGGCACACGGCGAGCACGGCCGCCATCACGAGCGGGATGGCGAAGGGATGGGTCGGCGACGCGGGCTGTTGGGGGGCTTGTCTCTTTGTCATTGTTGTCCTCTGGCGGGAGTCAGGGGTTGCGGGTGGCGCGGGCCTCGGGCCCAGGGCGCGGGCGGAACTGCGTTGGCGGGAAAAACGTGAGAGGGGAAATGGGCCGGGTCGCCGATCAGGCGGCGATCGCGTGGCCCTCGGCATCGAAGAAATGCGCGCGCTCGGTCCGGATGCGCAGGCCGACGGCATCGCCGGCGCGCGGCGGCGGTGAATCGGGGGCCAGGCGCACCGCGATCAGCGGCTGGTCCGGCGCCCAGCGGGCATGCGCGATCACGGTGTCGCCCAGGTGCTCGATCACCTCGATCGAGGCGGGCAGGCCCTGCTCCGGCGCGCTCAGCGCGATGTCGTTGGCGCGCACGCCCAGCGTCATCGGGCGACGATCCGACGCACCGGCCGGCGGCATGCGCACGCCGGCCCGCGACAGGCCCTCGTCCGGGCCGGCCGACATGGCGGGCACGGTCAGGAAATTCATCGTGGGGGTGCCGAGGAAGCCGGCCACGAAGCGGCTCGCCGGCTGCTCGAACAGCGCCAGCGGCGTGCCGACCTGCTCGGCGCGGCCCGCGTTGAAGAGCGCGATGCGGTCGCCCAGCGTCATGGCCTCGACCTGGTCATGGGTCACGTAGATCATGGTCGTGCCCAGCTCGCGATGCAGGCGCGCCAGCTCCAGGCGCATCTGCACGCGCAAGGCGGCATCGAGGTTGGACAGCGGCTCGTCGAACAGGAAGACCGAGGGCCGGCGCACGATCGCGCGGCCGATGGCCACGCGCTGGCGCTGGCCGCCGGAGAGCTCGCGCGGCCGGCGCTGCAGCAGCGGCCCGATCTGCAGGATCTCCGCGACCTGGCCGACGCGCTCGCGCACCTCGGCGCGGGGCAGCCCGGACATCTTCAGCGCGAAGCCCATGTTCTGCTCGACGGTCATGTGCGGGTACAGCGCATAGCTCTGGAACACCATCGCCACGCCGCGCTGCGACGCATCGAGCACGGCCACGCTGCGTCCGCCGATGCGGACATCGCCGTCGTCGATGTCCTCGAGCCCCGCGATCATGCGCAGCAGCGTCGACTTGCCGCAGCCGGAGGGGCCGACGAACACGGTGAACTCGCCATCGGCGATGTCCAGGTCGATGCCCTTGAGCACCTCGACGCCGCCGCTGTAGCGCTTGCGCAGGCCGCGCAGTTGCACGTCAGCCATGGACGGGCTCCTGCGCCACAGCGTCCACGTGGCGGCGCGCCTGGGCGATCGTGGCGCTGTACCAGTGGGCGCTGTCCTTCAGCGTGCGCTGCTGGGTCGCGTAGTCGACATGGACCAGGCCGAAGCGCTTGGCATAGCCCGAGTCCCACTCGTAGTTGTCCATCAAGCTCCAGTAGAAGTAGCCGCGGATGTCGACGCCGGCGGCCTTGGCCTGCGCCAGCGCCTCGAGGTGGCGGCGCACGTAGTCGATGCGCGCGTGGTCGGGCACGCGGCCGTGGTCCAGCGTGTCGGCGTTGGCCATGCCGTTCTCGGTGATGAAGATGGGCGGCAGGTCCGGGTACTGCGCCTTCAAGCCGACAAGCAGCTCGCGCAGGCCGTCGGGGTAGATCTCCCAGCCCATGTCGGTGGCGCCCAGCGCCATCGGCGGCGGCACCGGCGGCTCGTCGCGGCTGGCCCAGATGCGGGCGTAGTAGTTGATGCCGAGGAAGTCCAGCGGCGCCTGGATGAGCGCCATGTCGCCGTCCTGGACCTGCGGGTAGTGGGCGATGCCGGCATCCTGCGGATAGCGCCCCTGGAACAGCGGATCCATGTACCAGCGCACGAAGCGCGCGTACTCGGTGGCGGCCGCGGCCTGGTCGGCGGCGCTCGCGGTCGCCGCGGTCACGCTGGACTGGTTCAGCACGATGCCCAGCGGGCAGGCGGTGCCGCTGGCCCGCATCGCGCTCATTGCCAGGCCGTGCGACAGCAGCAGATGGTGCGAGACCTGCGCGGCCAGTTGCGGATCGCGCTCTCCCGGTGCGAACTTGCCGATCTCATGGCCCAGCACCGCGGTGCACCAGGGCTCGTTGTGGGTCGCCAGCGAGGCCAGCCGGTCGCCCAGCCGCCGCGCGATCGCGTCGGCATAAACAGCGAAGTGGAAAGCGGTGTCGCGATTGCCCCAGCCGCCGCGATCCTGCAAAGCCTGCGGCAGGTCCCAGTGATACAGCGTCGCGTGCGGCGCGATGCCGCGCTCGAGCAGCCCATCGACGAGACGGTCGTAGAAGTCCAGGCCGCGCTCGTTGAAGAGCCCCTGCCCCAGCGGCTGCACGCGCGGCCAGGCGATGGAGAAGCGGTAGGCATCGACGCCCAGGCCCGCGATCATCGCGACGTCGTCCTTCCAACGGCGGTAGTGGTCGCAGGCGACGGCGCCGCTTTCGCCATTGACGGTGCGGCCGGGCTGGCTCGCGAAGGTGTCCCAGATCGACGGGCCGCGACCGTCGACATCGACGGCGCCCTCGATCTGGTAGGCGCTGGTCGCGACGCCCCAGGTGAAGGCGTCGCCCAGCTGACGCAGCGCGGCGGCGGAGAGACGGTCGGAAGCGGTGAAGCGGTCGGTCATGGAAGGGGTCGGGCTCATGAGGGCTGGAAAGCTGGAGGGCTTGAAAGCGGGAGGAACGGGATGAGGCGTTGAGGCGCTGAGGCGTTGATTCGGTGGGAGACGGAGCGCGTCGCGGCTACTTGACCGCGCCGGCGGTGAGGCCGTCGATCAGGCGCCGCGAGGCGACGACGAACAGCAGCAGCAGCGGCAGCACCGCGACCGCGGCGCCGGCGCACAGCGCGCCCCAGGGCGTCTGTCCGCTGCCCTGCAGGGCGCGCAGCGCCAGCGGCACGGTGTAGAGATCCATGTCGCGGATCACCACGAGCGGCCCCATGAAGTTGTTCCACGAGCCGATGAAGGTGATCAGCCCGAGCGTGCCCAGCGCCGGCAGCGTCAGCGGCAGCACGATGCGCCAGAAGATGCCGAACTCGCCGCAGCCATCCAACCGCGCGGCGTCGACGAGCTCGCGCGGCACCGTGCTGCCGATGTACTGCCGCATCATGAAGATGCCCAGCGCGCCGCAGGCGCCCGGCACGATCAGGGCCTTGTGCTCGTTCAGCCAGCCCAGCCAGGCCATGGTCAGCACGGTCGGCACCATGCCGAGGAAACCGGGCAGCAGCATGGTGGCCAGCACCAGGCCGAAGAGCCGGTCCCGTCCCGGGAAGTCCAGCAGCGCGAAGGCATGGCCCGCCAACGAGCACAGCAGCAGGTTCAGCACCGTGACGGCCCCGGCCACGTAGAAGCTCCAGCCCAGGTTGCGCCAGAAGAAGGGCAGCCGGTCCAGCAGCAGCGCCAGGTTGTCGCCCAGGGCGTCGCCGAACCACAGCGGCGGCGGCACCGAGAGGATCTCCGCGTTGGTGTGGGTCGCGAAGACCATCATCAGGTAGAAGGGCGCGAACATCAGCAGCGCGCCGGCAAGCACGATGGCATGGCCGATCACGCGCGCCGAGGGCACTGGCCGCCAGCGGGCGCCGAGGCGGGCGGGCCGGTCCGGGCCGGCGTGGAGGGGGAGCAGGGTCGACATGGGAGGTGTCCTTGCCGCGTCAGCGCTGGCGGCCGAGCAGCCGGTTGTTGAGCCAGGTGGCGGCGGCGATCAGCAGGAAGAGCAGCCACGCGATCGCGGAGGCGGTGCCGAAGTCGCCATCGGTGAAGGCGACCGAGTACAGGTGCATGGCCACGGTCTTGCCGGCCTGGCCCGAGCCGCCGGTGCCGCTGGTCAGGATGAAGGGCTCCTCGAACAGCTGCAGGCTGCCGATGATGGCCAGCGTCACCGCGAAGAAGATCATCGGCCGCAGCTGCGGCAGCACGAGGTGCAGGAAGGTCTGGCGCTCGCTGACGCCATCCACGCGCGCCGCCTCGAAGAGGTCGCGCGGCAGCGTCTGGATGGCGGAGAGGTAGAGCACCGTGTTCCAGCCGACGTAGCGCCAGAACACCACGATCGCGACCATCCAGCGCGTGTTCTCGGCCTGGTCCCAGTCGATCGGCGTGGACGGGAACAAGGCGCCGAGCAGCGGCAGCTCATGCAGGCCCAGCAGCGCCGCGTTGATCGCGCCGAAGTCCTTGGAGAACAGCGCCGAGAAGACCAGCGACACCGCGACGGTCGAGGTGATGAAGGGCAGGAAATAGAGTCCCACCACGCCGTTGCGCCAGCGCCGGAAGGCGGTGTGCAGGTAATAGGCCAGCGGCAGCGCGACCAGGTGCTGCGGCACGCAGCCCACCACGGCCAGCCACAGCGTGTTGAAGAGCGAGGCGCGCAGGCCGTCGTCACGGGTGAGCGCGTACAGGTAGTTGTCCAGGCCGACCCACTGCATCGCGCCCAGCCCGGCGGCGGCGTCCCAGCTGTGCAGCGACAGCACGATGGAGAACAGCAGCGGGAACAGGCCGAAGGCCGCGAAGAGCACGAAGAACGGGCTGATGAAGAGGTAAGGCATCCAGCGGCGCGGAATGCGCAGCCGGTGCGGCCAGGTGAGGCGAAGGCTCATGCGGGGGCTCATGCAAAGGCTCGTGGGCGAGGTTCCAGGGAAAGCGCGGCGGATCAGGCGCGTCGGCGCACGCGGCGCTCGACGGTGGCGCGCGCGTCGGCCAGCGCCTGGTCGATGCCCTTGCGATGCAACAGCACCTGGTCGAGTTCGTTGCGCACGACCTCGTCGGCCACGGCGTCATGACGGTCGATCGTGATCGCCGGAATCCGGCGCGCCATGTCCCGCCACTGCAGGCGCGCCGCCTCCCCGCCCAGGAAGTCGATGGGCTCGGACAGGAAGCCGTCGTCCTGCGCGGACAGCAGCACCGGGAAGGCGTCGAGCGAGCGGAAGGCGGCCACCTGCTGGTCCCGGTCCAGGGCCAGCAGCTGCAGCAGGTCCCAGGCCAGCGCCTTCTGCTGCGAATGCACCGGGATCGCGTAGAAGGAGCCGCCCCAGGCCGCCGCCGCGCCCTCGGGCAAGGGCGCGGACCGCCAGAGCCCGGTCGTCTCCGGCGCGATCCACCGCTTCAGGTGGCCGCCCAGCCAGCAGCCCATCATCTGCGTCGCGATGGCCCCGCGGCGGAAACCTTCGGACCATTCATTGCTCCAGGCGCGCACCCGCGCGTCGATGCCGGCATCGCGCGCCTGCAGGGCCAGTTCGAAGGCGCGGCGGAAACGCGCCGTCTGCACCTGGCTGCGCCCCTGCGGATCGAAGAACACCCCCTCGCCGTCGGCCAGACCGGCGCGGATGCGGATGTCCTTGAGGTCCTGCGCATGCGCGACCAGGTAGGCGCCGGTGCGGGCCCGCAGCGTCCGGCCGGCCTCGATGAAACCGGACCACGAGTGCGTGAGATCGGTTTCAAGCAACCCGGCGCGCGCCAGCAGGTCGTGCCGGTAGAACAGCGCGCCGGGACCGGTGTCCACCGGCAGTGCCTTGATCTCGCCCCGGCGGTTGACGCCGGCGCGCCAGGCGTAACCAGGGAAGCGGGCAGCTTGGCCACCCGCGAGATACGGGGCGCGCGACAGATCCTCCAATCCGGCCGAGTCGACGAACTTGCCCAAGAAATCCATATCAAGGGCGATCAGGTCGGGCAGCGCGGCGCCGGCCGCGAGGGCCGTCGTCATCGCGGTGTGGTGGTCCTTGTGCGAGAGCGTCACCACGTTGACCGCCACGCCGGGATGGCGCCGGGCGAAGGCCGGGAGGGCCAGTTTCAGCGCCCGATCGAGGTCGGGATAGCTGGCGACGGTGATCCGGGCCGGCGCGGCCCGTGCTCCACCGGCGGCGGCGCAGGACAGCAGCATCAAGGCCTCTCGGCGTCTCAGCGATCTCATGGTTCTTCCTGTTGTCGACGATCCGACGCCTCGGATCGCAGCCTTGTCTCGTTGGCTTGAAATCGAATTCACGCAGTCTGCCTGCACGGGAATTGCGTTGTCAACGTTGTCATCGCACGAATCGACACTCTTGAGGGAAGTCCCCTAGGGCGACATGCGATGGCTGTCTCGCGGACGCCGAGAAATCGTTATCATGCGACGTTCCCGTCACAGGGCGCCCGTGGCGCTCCCTCTTCATGGATCCGAGCCCTTCCCTCACCCGCCCGAAATCCGAGCCGGCCACGGTGCAGGACGTCGCCCGGCTGGCCGGCGTCTCGCCCGCCACGGTCTCGCGCATCCTCACCGGCTCGGCCCGCGTGGCCGAGGACAAGCGGCGCGCCGTCGAGGCGGCGATCCAGAAGCTGAAGTTCCGCCCCAACCTGTCGGCGCGCGGGCTGCGCAGCGGCTCCACGCACACCATCGGCGTGCTGACGCAGGAGCTCGAGAGCCCCTACTTCGCCAATGCGGTCAAGGGCGTCGACGAAGGCCTGACCGGCAGCGGCTACACGCCGATCGTGGTGCCGGGCCACTGGAATCCGGACGAGGAGTCGGAGCGGGTCGCGCTGCTGACGGCGCGCAAGGTCGATGCCCTGATCGTGCTGGGCGGGCGGCTGGGCGACGCCCGGCTCGCCGAGCTGGCCCAGCAGCTGCCGGTGGCGATCATCGGCCGGCGCACGGACGCGGCGGGCGTCTTCTCCTTCTCCCAGGACCAGGTCGAAGGGGCGCGGCTGGCCACGGCCCACCTGATCGCGCTGGGGCATCGCCGCATCGCCCACATCGCCGGGCCCTCCAACCAGGTCGACGGCCAGGAACGCAAGGAAGGCTTCATGCTGGCCCATCGCCAGGCCGGGCTGAGCGTCGATCCGGCGCTGATCGTCGAGGGCGACTTCATGGAAACCGGCGGCATCGCCGCGATGGAAACGCTGCTGGGCGCCGGCCATGGGTTCACCGCGGTGTTCTGCGCCAACGACCAGTCCCTGTGGGGCGCCAAGCTGGTGCTGCACCGCCGCGGCATGCGCGTGCCCGAGGACCTGTCGCTGGTCGGCTTCGACGACCTGCCGCAATCGAAGTACATGACGCCGCCCGTCACCGCCGTGCGCCAGCACACCTTCGCGATGGGGCTGGCGGCGGCCTGGGCGCTGCTGAACGCCCTGGGCCGCGAGATGGACGAGCCGGCGCCGACGGTCCCGGCCATCCACCTCGAGGTGCGCGAGACCACCGGCCCCTGCCACGAACCGGCCTGATCGGGCACCCCGCGGCCAGGCGGGCGATACGCGGTCCGGGGGCGGCAGGCGATGGAGGGCCGGTGCTACAGTCCGCGGCCTCGCGCCGTCACGACTTCGCCTCCGCTCCTCCGTGCCAGCCTCGCCGCCAAAACCGCCCGCCAAGCCGCCTGCCAAGGCGTCGAAGGCCCCCAAGGCGCCCTCCAAAGCACCCCTCAAAGCGCCGGCCCCACCGCCTGCCGAGGCGGTCGCTTCGCCGGCCCCATCGACCCGTCGCCGCAGCGACGCGCCGACGCTGGCGGATGTGGCGCGCGCGGCCGGCGTGTCGGGCATGGCGGCCTCGTCCGCGCTCAACGGCGGTCGCCGCGGCTCGGCGCGGGTGTCGGCCGAAACCCGTGAACGCGTCCTGGCCGCGGCCGAGCGGCTCCAGTACCGCCCCAACGCCACGGCCCGCGCGCTGGCCAGCCAGCGCACGAATGCGATCGGCTTCGTCGCCAACTTCGAGAGCGAGGAGCCCAACCTCTATGTCCTGGAGGTGTTCACCGGCGTCATCCATGGCGCGACCGCCGCCGGCCAGACCGCGGTGGTCTTCACCCTGGGCGACTGGGCGGAGGCTCGCGCCCGCCTCCCGGCCCTGTGCGACGGCCGCGTCGACGGGCTGGTCCTGCTCGGCCCGCGCCTGCCGGACGACCACGCCAGCTGGCTGCCGCAGCACACGCCGATGGTCTCGGTCCACGCCGACCGCCCCCTCGCCGGCGTGGCCAACCTGGAAACCGACGACGAGGCCGGCGCTTACGACGTGGTGCGCGAGTTGCTCGCGCGCGGCCATCGCCGCATCCTCCACGTGGGCGGCCCGGAGGCCTTCGCCGGCGCCAACCGGCGGGTCGACGGCTATCTGCGCGCCCATGCGGAGGCCGGCGTGAAGCCAGCCGCCGGCCACGTGATCCGGGCGCCGCTGACCATCGACGGCGGGCGCGACGCGATCGAGGCCTGGCTGCGCCGTCACCGCGGGCGCCCCTTGCCCGACGTGGTCTTCGGCTGCAACGACGCCATCGCGTTCGGCTGCATCGAGGCGCTGCGCGCGCGCGGCCTGCGCATCCCGGAGGACATCTCCGTCGTCGGCTACGACCACACGCTGATGGCCCGGTCGGTGCAGATGGCCACCATGCGGCAGCCGCTGCACGACATGGGGCGCCGCGCGGTCGAGCTGCTGGTGGAGCGCATCGAGGCGATGCGGCGCAACAAGCCCCTGCCCGCCCCCGGCCACCTGGTGCTGCCGACCGAACTCGTTGCCGGCGTCACCCTGGGGGCGCCGCGACGCGAGCGCCTGGCGATCTCCTGACGCGCGCTTGACGGACGCCTGAGGTCGCGCCGTCACCGTGCCCCGCGCTGGGGCGTCGCACCGTCCCGGTGAGGTCTTTCCCCTAGATAGTTCATTCAATACACAAACTAACATCGCGTCGCCTTGATTTAGCGGAATATCACGCGCCCCCAACAGGGCCGTAACCAGATTCCATCAAGCTCGCGCCCGGAGGAGACAACCGGCCGGGCCCGTTGCTGAAAGGTCGACCGATGAGATTGCGATCCTCCCCCCTGCTGCTGGCCCTGGCGGCCGCCGGCGTGTCCACCGCCATGGCGCAGACCTGCACGCCGACGCCGATCAAGCCCTTCGTGAATGTCGGCGGCAGCTGGTCGGCGACGGCCTCGGCCACGCTCAAGACCGGCAGCTCGGCCGTGCTGGGTCCGCAGCCGGTCTCGGGCGGCAGCTGGAGCTGGAGCGGCTGTGGCACCGTCGGCGCCTCCCGCGAGCAGACCATCCAGCCCGCCGCGGCCTGCACCGCCACGGCCACCTACACCAACGCCTGCGGCGCCAAGAGCCAGCAGGCGTTCTCGATCAAGGTCGGCACCTGGGCCAGCGCCAAGTTCGGCGGCGGCGGTTATGTCACCGGCCTGGTCTTCCATCCGAGCGCCCGGGACCTGCTCTACGCGCGCACCGACGTCGGCGGCGCCTACCGCTGGGACGCCGGCTCGTCGTCCTGGATCCCCATCAACGACGGCTTCACCGCGGCCGAGGGCTTCCATCACGGCGTCGAGAGCATCGCCCTGGACCCCACCAACGACCAGCGCGTCTACATGGTCACCGGCATGTCGGCCTCGGCGGATGCGACCGCGCGGCTGTACATCTCCAACAACCGCGGCGGCAGCTGGACCTTCTTCAACCTGCCGTTCTCGGCGGGCGGCAACAACAACGGCCGGGCGATCGGCGAGCGCCTGTCGGTCGACCCCAACAATCCGTCGATCCTCTTCTACGGTTCGCGCACGGCGGGCCTGTGGAGGAGCGTGAACTCCGGCCGCACCTGGGCCCAGGTGAGCGGGTTGTCGTCGACAAAGCTCACCGCCGACCAGATCAACAACCTGGGCGGCCAGGTCATGGGTGTCGAGCACCTGGTGTTCGACACCTCGACCAAGGGCAGCGGCTCGCCGACGCGGACCCTGTGGGCCGCCATCGCGCCGGACTACGTCAACGCGGCCGGCCTGGGGTCCAACCTCTACAAGTCGGTCGACGGCGGCGCCACCTGGACGCCGGTCGCGACGCCGGTGTCCGGCTTCCACATCCCGCACATCGTGCGCACCGCCGACGGCGCGCTGTACCTGCTCTTCACCAAGGGCGCCGGCCCGGGCGACGCGGGCCCCGCGCGGCTCTACAGGTACGACGCCAGCAACGGCAACACCTGGACGCTGCTCAACAGCAACGATGGCGCCGGCTACGGCGGCCTGTCGGTCCTCGGCACCGGCGCCGCCGCGCGCATCGCGCTGGGCGTGAGCGGCACCTGGGGCAACTACAGCGGCCAGCAGGTGGTGCAGCTGTCCGACGACGGCGGCCGCAACTGGCGCGAGATCGCGGCCACCATGCCGCACACGCCGGCCAGCGACGGTTTCTCCGGCTGGATCGACGACGTGGAGATCGATCCCTTCAACCGCGATCGCGTGCTGCACGTCTTCGGCGGCGGCATCTGGGAGACGCGCAACGCGTCCTCGTCGACGCCGAGCTGGAACTTCGCGGTCAACGGCCTGGAGGAGACCTGCACGCTGAGCCTGGCCACGCCGCCGGCGGGCGCCTCCTACACCTTCATCAACAACTCGGGCGACGTCGGCACCTGGATCCACACCGACCTCGGCACGACGCCGACGCTGAGCCCCTACAAGCAGTGGAGCAACGGCAACTCCGCCGACATGGCCTGGTCCGACCCCAACTACATTGCCAACGCCAACGTCACCAGCACGTCGAGCGGCCATGTCGGCACCGGCTACTGGTCCGGCGACGGCGGCCGCAGCTGGGCACCGTTCGCGCGTCTGCCGGTGGGCGCCGCGGCCAACATCAACCAGGCGTCCAACCTGGCCGTGCCGGCGCGCAACCGCGTCGTCTGGGCGCCGGCCGATTCGGTGCCCTCCTACACCACCGACAACGGCAACAGCTGGACGGCCACCAACCTGCCGGCGCTCACCGTCGTCGGCGGCGTACCGCGCAGCTATCGCCTGGTGGCCGACCGCAGGAACGCCAACAAGGTCTATGCCTACGACTCGGGCGGCGCGTGGTGGACCTACACCCCGGCCAAGGTCTACGTCTCGACGGACGGCGGCCGGAGCTTCGCGCTGAGCCAGGGCTCGGTGGCCGCCAACATGCGCTTCGCGCCGTGGGGCGCGTCGTCGATGGCGGTGAACCCGAACGCCGAAGGCGACCTGTGGGTGGCCGACGGACTGGCCGTCTACCACTCGTTGGACTCGGGCGCGAGCTGGACCAAGGTGGGCGCGTTCGCGCCCATCTGGGGCGGCCGGCAGGACTGGCTCGGGCCTGAAGTGGCGGGCGCGAGCATCGTCGCGCTGGGCAAGGCCAAGCCGGGCTCGAGCTACTCGGCGGCCGTCTACGTGGTGGGCGTGATCAACGGCGTGTGGGGCGTCTGGCGTTCGGACGATGCCGGCGCCACCTGGGTGCGCCACAACGACGATGCCCACCAGTACGCCGGCCTGGGCGTGATGGCCGCCGATCAGGGCCTTTATGGACGGATCTACGCCGGCGGCAGCTGCCGCGGCGTGGTGTACAGCAACTGACCAACGGGCCCGGCGACGGGCCCCTTCCCTTTCTCCGCATGAAGATCATCACCCCCATCGCCGCGGCCGTCCTGGCCCTGGGCGCGTCCGGTGCCCAGGCGGCGGACGCCCTGCTCTCGTCGCCCGACGGGCGCATCACGCTGCGCATCGCCGACGACGCCAGCCGCTTCAGCATCAGCCGCAAGGGCGAGACGGTCATCGCCGACTCGCCGCTGGGGCTGGAGCTGGACGGCCAGCCGCCGCTCGGCGCGCTGACGCTGGAGTCGCGCCAGGACACGCGGGAGGACCGCGTCATCCCGCTCGTCGCCACCAAGGCGGCCACGGCGCGCGACCACTACCTCGGCACGACGCTGACCTTCCGGGAAGCGGGCGGCGGACGGCGCCTCTTCATCGACGCGCGCGCCTATGACGAGGGCGTCGCCTTCCGCTACCGGCTCGAGGGCCAGGGCCCGGTGCGGCTGAAGGAGGAGCGCACGGCCTTCGTGCCGGCCGGCGATCCGGCTTGCCTCGTCACCCCGGTGGAAGGCGCGCATGAACTGCCCTTCGAGCGGCTGCGGATCTCCGAGCTCAAGCGCGATGCGGGTTACGACGTGCCGGTGGTCTGCGCCACGCCCTCGGGCCGCACGCATTACGCCATCACGCAGGCGCACCTGGAGGGCTACACCGGCGCCTCGCTGTGGCGCGACGGCCCCGCGCTGCGCGTGCGCCTGTCCGGCGTGCCCAAGCGCGAGGGGCCGGCCTATGTCTCCAGCGCCGGCCTGACGACCGCGTGGCGCGCCGTCATGATGGCGGACCGCGCCGGCCAGCTGATCGAGTCGCAGCTGGTGGGCAACCTCAACCCGCCGCCGCGGGGCGACTTCAGCTGGGTCAAGGCCGGCAAGACCTCCTGGGACTGGTGGTCCGGGCCGCTCGAGGGCGTGAAGCCCGACCTGGCCGCCTACAAGCGATTCATCGACTTCGCGGCGGAATCGGGCTTCCCCTACCACCTGATGGACGCTGGCTGGGCCTTCGGCACCGGACCGTGCTGCGATCCGCTGCCCACCACCGACATCACCCGCGCGGCCGACGGCATCGACATGCCGGCCCTGGTGCGCTACGCCGCCGACAAGGGCGTGGGCCTGCTGCTGTGGGTGCACTGGGAGCACCTGGCGCCGCGGATGGACGAGGTGCTGGACACCTACGCGCGCTGGGGCATCAAGGGCATCAAGGTCGACTTCATGAACCGGGACGACCAGGAGATGGTCGCCTTCTACCAGCGCGTGGCCGAAGCCACCGCCAAACGCCACCTGCTGCTGGACCTGCACGGCGCCTACGTGCCCGCCGGGCTGCAGCGGACCTATCCCAACTTCATCACCCAGGAAGGCGTGCTGGGCGCGGAGTGGAACAAGATGGACCGGCGCATCACGCCGCGGCACAACCTGATGCTGCCCTACACCCGGATGCTGGCCGGCCCGATGGACTACACGCCCGGCGGCTTCCGCAACGCCACGCCGCGGGACTTCGAGGTGCGCGCCTCGATGCCGCTGACGCAGACGACCCGCGGCCAGGCGCTGGCCATGTACGTGGTCTACGACAGCCCGCTGCAGATGGTCTCCGACGACCCGTCCAACTACCGCGGCGAGACCGGCTTCGATTTCGTGCGCCGCGTGCCGGCGGCCTGGGATGAGACCCGCTTCCTCGCCGGCGAACCCGGCGAGGACATCGTGCTGGCGCGGCGCAGCGGCAAGTCCTGGTACCTCGGCGCGATGACGTCGGAACGCGCCCGCACCGAAAAGGTCCCGCTCCGCTTCCTGCCGCCCGGCCGGTGGCGCGCGACGATCTGGCAGGACGGCGAGGTCGTGCGCGAGGTCCGTCGCAGCACGCGCAGCGTGACGAACGCCGACGTGCTGACGCTGTCGCTGGCCGCGGCCGGCGGCGCCGCCGTGATCCTGGAGCCGGCGCCGTGAGGCTGCGCGCGCTCGCGCCCGCCCACGCCAAGGAGGACGCACCGACATGAGACGCCGTGATGTGTTCGGGCTGATGGCGCTGGCCTCGGCCGGCCCGCTGGCCGTCGCCTCGAGTACCACCGGGAGCGCCACGCCGCTGCCCTCCGCGCTCGACGCGGCCGGCCAACTGAACGCGCTGCCGCTGGACGGCACGCCAGGCGGCTTCCGCTGGCGCCGCGTCGCCGAAGGGGTCCAGTTCCGCATCGACGGCCTGACCAAGGGCGTGCTGTTCTACGGCCCTGGACTGGTGCGGGTCACCGCCCACCTGGGCGTGGCGCATACCGCGCAGCCCAGCCTGGTGGTCGTGGCCAGGCCGCGTCCGCTCGCCATCGAAGTGCGCGAGGAGGCGGACACGCTGCGGGTGGTCGCGCCCGGCGTGCAGGTCCTCGTGGACAAGCGCAGCGGCGCGCTGACCTTCCTCGACGGCGCTGACCGCCTGCTGACCCGGGAGCGCGAGCGCGCGCCCACCGAGCTGCAGCAGGTCGAGATCGCCGGCAGTCCCAGTTATTCGCTCGTCCAGCACTTCAGCCTCACGCCGGACGAGTCGCTCTACGGCCTGGGCCAGTACAACGAGCCCTACATGGACTACCGCGGCCGCGAGGTCCTGATGGTGCAGACCAACATCGGCATCGTCGTGCCGTTCATGGTGTCGACGCGCCGCTGGGGTCTGCTGTGGGACGTGTACTCGAAGATGAGCTTCAGCGACCGGCCGCAGGGCGCGATCTTCCGCGCCGAGAGCGCGCCCGCCGGGGCTGATTACTACCTCGTGGCCGGCACCGACATGGACGGCGTGATCGCCGGTTACCGCCAGTTGACCGGCGCCGCGCCGATGTTCCCCAAGTCCGCGTTCGGGCTCTTCATGAGCAAGGAGCGCTACCAGACCCAGCAGCAGCTGCTGGACGTGGTGCGGCACTTCCGCGCGGACGGCTTCCCGCTCGACACCATCGTTCAGGACTGGCAGTACTGGGGCGGCGAGAAGGACGGCGTCTGGGACGGCAAGTGGAGCGGCATGGTCTGGGACCGCGAGCGCTTCCCCGATCCGGCCGCGATGACGCGCGAATTGCACGGGCCGCTGCACACGCGGCTGATGGTGTCGATCTGGCCGTCGGTGGGCAACGACACGGCGCTGGCCCGCGAGCTCGACGCGCAGCACCTGCGCTTCGAGCCACTGCACTGGATCTCCAAGCGCGCGCGGATCTACGACGCCTTCAGCCCCGCCGGGCGGCGCATCTACTTCAAGCACGTCAAGCAGGGCCTGCTGGACGTCGGCGTGGACGCGCTGTGGATGGACGGCACCGAGGTCGAGGTCGGCGGCGCGGCGCACGATCCGGCCGAGGTCGAGGCCGACATCAAGCGCCTGGGCCGCAACGCGATGGGCGACTTCACGCGCTACCTGAATGTCTACAGCCTGCTGACCACGCGCGGCGTCTACGAAGGCCAGCGCGCCGCGGGCCCCTCGGGCCGGCGCGTGTTCACGCTGACGCGCTCGGCCTGGGCCGGCCAGCAGCGCTACGCCGCCCTGCCCTGGTCCGGCGACACCGAATCCAGCTGGGCCTCGCTGCGCGCGCAGATCGCCGGCGGGCTGAACGTCGCGATGGCCGGCCTGCCCTACTGGTCGCAGGACACCGGCGGCTTCTTCGTGAACTTCGCCGACGGCGAGCGCAATCCCGCCTGGCGCGAGCTCTACGCGCGCTGGAACCAGTTCGGCATCTTCAATCCGATCTACCGCATCCACGGCACCTCGGTCGAGCGCGAGCCCTACCTGTTCAAGACGCTGGACCCGGCGGTGTACGGCTCGCTGCGCCGCGCCGCCGAGCTGCGCTACCAGCTGCTGCCCTACCTCTACAGCCTCGCCTGGCGCGCCACGCAGGAGGGCTATCTGATGATGCGCGGCCTGGCGATGGACTTCCCGGACCAGGCCGCGCTGCGCAAGGTGGACGACACCTACATGTTCGGCCCGGCCTTCCTGGTGCAGCCGATCACGCGGCCGATGTTCCATGCGGTGCTGCCGCCGCCCGCGACCGTGCCGGCCGCGCAGCTGCGCACCCCGGACGGCCAGGGCGGCCTGCTGCTCGAGTACTTCGACGGCATGGACTTCGAGAAGCCGGCGAGCCGCACCGTCGACACGGTGATCGAGCATCGCTGGCCCGATCCGCCGCTGGGCAGCGTGCCGCCGGGGTTGAGCGGGCTGATGCGTTTCTCGGCGCGCTGGACGGGCGAGCTCATCGCCGCCGAAAGCGGCGATCACGAGATCGGCCTGGAGGGCGACGACGGCTTCCGCTTGTGGTTGGACGACGAACTGGTCGTCGACGACTGGAACCTCGGCCCTCCGCGCTTCAAGGGCCATCGCCTGACGCTGCGCGCCGGCCAGCGCCTGAAGCTGCGCATCGACTACTTCCAGGAGACGCGCGGCCGCTTGCTGCGCCTGGCCTGGCGCACGCCGACCCAGGCGCGCGAACTGGTCGAGATGCAGGGCCGGCTGGACCGCCGGCAGGAAACCCTGCTGCCCCAAGGCAGCGACTGGACGGACTTCTGGACCGGCCAGCGCCACGCCGGCGGTGGCCGCGTCGCGCGCGACTACGCACTGGACGAGTTCCCGCTCTTCGTGCGCGCCGGCGCCATCGTGCCCCTGGGGCCGGTGGTCGAGCACACCGGCCAGGACGCCGGCGCACCGTGGGAGATCCGCGTCTATCCCGGCGCCGACGGCCGCTTCGTCCTGTACGAGGACGACGGCGAGACCTACCGCTACGAGCGCGGCGAGCGCGCCACCGTCGCGCTGCGCTGGGACGATGCCCGCCGCACGCTGCACATCAGCGCCCGTCAGGGGCGCTTCCCCGGCTTGGTGACGCATCGCACGCTGCGGGTGCGCGTCATGGCCACCCCCGACCGGGTCGAGCAGACCCGCACCGCGCGGTACCAGGGTCGGGCCCTGGCTCTGTCCTTCGACTCCCGCACCGACTCCCGCGGCAACGCCCTCATCGATTCCCCTTCCGCCCGTCCATGAAGCAGACCGTCCTTCCCCTGATCCTGGCCTTGCTGGCCGCCACCGCCCAGGCCGAGGTGCGCCTGTCCGAGGTCTTCGGCGAGCACATGGTGCTGCAGCGCGACCGTCCCTTGCGCCTCTGGGGCCAGGCCACGCCCGGCCAGTCGCTGACCGTGACACTGGGCGGCCGCGAGGCCACCACCCGCGTGGGCGCCGATGGCCGCTGGCGCGTGCAGCTGGATCCGCTGCCGGCCGGTGGTCCGCACCGGCTGCAGGTGACCGGCGACCAGACCGTCACGCTGGAGGACGTCCTGATCGGCGACGTCTGGCTGCTGGGCGGCCAGTCCAACATGGAATGGCCGCTGGCGCAGACCGACACCGGCCCGCAGGAGGTGGCGTCGCCGCAGGATGCGCGACTGCGCCAGCTGCGGGTGCCGCTGCGCGCCAGCGTGCGGCCGGAAGCGGAGATCGCGCCGGCGCCGTGGGTCGTCGCCGAGCCGGGACGCGTGGGCGAGTTCAGCGCGGTCGGCTACCACTTCGCCCGCCGGATGCAGGCGGTGCAAGGCATCCCGATCGGCCTCATCGCCACCGCCTGGGGCGGCTCCATGCTGGAGACCTGGATGAGCCGTGGCGCCGCCCTGCGCGACCCGGACCTGGCGCCGACGGTGCGGGCGCTGCCCGCGGACAACGCCGCCTTCAGCGCCGTGCTGGGGCAGCAGCTGCAGCGCCGCGTGGCGGCCTGGCAGCCCGGCCTGTCGCTCGCGGGGGTGGATGCCTCGGGCTGGAACGCGGCGGGCGACATCGACGCCAAGTGGCCCACGCTGCAGGCGCCGGGCGCGTGGGAAGGCCAGGGCCTGGCCGATGTCGACGGCGTCGTGTGGATGCGCAAGCGCGTCGAGCTGACCGCGGCGCAGGCGGCCGGCGCGGCCGAGCTGCACCTGGCCAAGGTCGACGACTGCGACGAGGTCTGGATCAACGGCCAGCGCATCGGCGGCCAGTGCGGCTGGGAGCTGTCCCGCCGTTATGCCGTGCCCGTCGGGACGCTGCGCGCGGGCGCCAACTGGATCGCCGTGCGCGTGACCGACACCGGCGGCGGTGGCGGCATCTACGGCGATGCCGCCGACCTGCGCCTGGACACAGCGGCAGGTCCGGTGACGCTGGTCGGTGCCTGGCGTGCCCGCGTCGAGAAGCTTGCGCCGGCGGCCGGCCCGGTCGCCAACAACGCGCCGGCGCTGGGCCACAACGGCCTGATCGCGCCGCTGCAGGGACTGTCGGTGCGTGGCGTGCTCTGGTACCAGGGCGAAGAAAACGCAGGACGCGCCGCGGCCTATGCCGACGGCTTCAAGCGCCTCATCCAGGACTGGCGCCAGCAGTTCGGCGACCCGGACCTGCCCTTCCTCTTCGTGCAGCTCGCCGCCTGGCGGCCGCTGGCCGACAACCGGCCCGACGGCAACGGCTTCGCCGAGCTGCGCGGCAGCCAGGCCGCCGCGCTCGCCTTGCCGCACACCGGCATGGCCACCGCGATCGACATCGGCGACGCCATCGACATCCATCCGCGCAACAAGCGCACCGTGGGCGAGCGCCTGGCCGCCGTCGCGATGCATGAGCTGGGCCTGCGCGACGCGCCGGCCACGGGGCCGCGACTGATCGGTGGTCAGGCCCGCGGCGCCGAGTTCGAGCTGCGCTTCGACCGCACCGAAGGCGGGCTGCGCACCACGCGGACCGGCGAGCCGCTGCGCGGCTTCTACCTGGCCGGCGCCGATCGCCGCTGGGCGCCGGCGCAGGCGCGCTTCGACGGCGATCGCATCGTGCTGCGCAGCGACGCGGTGGCGGCGCCGGTGGCGGCGCGTTACGCCTGGGTCGACAACCCCGGCGAGGCCAACATCGTCGGCGGCGACGGCCTGCCGCTGCCGCCGCTGCGCACCGACGACTGGCCGCTGGCCTCGGCCGGCCGCCGCTACGGGCGCTGAGCCGTCGCGCCCTGTCCGTCCCCATCGCCACGCGCGGGCCGTGCCCGCGCGATCCGTTTACTGAAAGGACCTTGTTCATGCCTCCCTTCCTCCGACGCGCCGCGCTGGCGCTCGTCGCCGTGATCGCCACGGCCGCGCTGCCCGCCCACGCTCACGAGACCCTCAAGCTCGACGCGCCCAAGCCCAATCTCGCGCCGACGCCGCCGATGGGCTGGAACTCCTGGAACAAGTTCGCCTGCAACGTCAGCGAGCAGTTGATCCGGCAGCAGGCCGACGCGATGGCCGCCTCCGGGATGAAGGCCGCCGGCTACCAGTACATCGTCATCGACGACTGCTGGCAGAAGAGCCGCGACGCCGACGGCAACATCCAGGCCGACCCCGAGCGCTTCCCGTCGGGCATCAAGGCGCTGGCCGACTACGTCCATGCCAGGGGCCTCAAGTTCGGGCTCTATTCCGACGCGGGCTCCCTGACCTGCGGCGGCCGGCCCGGCAGCGCGGGCCATGAGTTCCAGGACGCGCGCCAGTACGCCCGCTGGGGCGTCGACTACCTCAAGTACGACTGGTGCCACACCGGCCCCCGCAACGCCGAGGCGGCCTACACCATCATGGCCAAGGCCCTGCGCGAATCGGGCCGCGACATCGTGCTGTCGATCTGCGAATGGGGCACCGACCATCCCGAGCGCTGGGGTCCCACCGTCGGCCACCTGTGGCGCACCACCGGCGACATCTTCGACGCGTGGTCCGGCAAGAAGGACTGGTCGCACGGCATGACCGACATCCTGGACATGCAGGTCGAGCGCGCCGCCCATGCCGACCCCAATGCCTGGAACGACCCTGACATGCTGGAGGTCGGCAACGGCGGCATGACGACCACCGAGTACGAGTCCCACTTCTCGCTCTGGGCCATGCTGGCCGCGCCGCTGATCGCCGGCAACGACCTGTCGAAGATGGACGCGGACACGCTGCGCATCCTCACCAATGCCGACGTCATCGCCGTCGACCAGGACCCGCTGGGCCGGCAGGGACAGCGCATCTGGAAGCAGGGCGAGCTCGAGATCTGGTCGCGACCGCTCCAGGGCGGCGACCTGGCCGTCGTGCTGTTCAACCGCGGCCAGGCCCCGGCCGCGATGCGCGTGGACTGGGCCCAGCTCAAGCTGCCGGCCGACCAGAAGGTCGACGTGAAGGACCTGTGGAGCAAGCGGGTCGCCAAGGGCGTGGCGGGCGGCTACGGCGGCACCGTCGCCTCGCACGGCGTGATCATGGTGCGGCTCACGCCCGCGCGCTGATCCGGCAGGGTGGAGCAGTACATGAATGATGGTTTGAAGATGAGGGGCGCGGCCTTGCCCGCCGGGTCCGCGGAGGTTCCCGATGCACGACGTCGCCTGCTGACCTTTGGCGCGGGCCTGCTGCCCGTGCTGCCGCTGATGCCGGGATGCGGCGGCGGTCCCACCAGTGAAGCGGGCACGCCGCTGCTCGGCGGCGCGTCGAACGCGGACGGCACGCCGGAGTTCATCGTGCCGTCGCCGCCCGACGCCGATCCTCCGGCCGCACCGCCGGGCGCGCCGCCCGCCCCCATTCCTGCGCCTGCGCCGGTGCCGCCTTCGGCGCCTGCGCCAGCGCCCGTGCCGGCGCCGGCGCCGGCGCCTCTACCTGCGCCTTCTCCGGCTCCTGCGCCGGCGCCTTCACCGGCGCCTTCACCGGCTCCTGCTGCGGGTCCGGCTCCCACGCCCGCACCGGCCCCAACGCCTGCGCCTGCTCCCGCTCCCGCACCGGCGCCTGCTCCTGCTCCCGCACCGGCGCCTGCTCCTGCTCCCGCACCGGCGCCTGCTCCTGCTCCTGCCCCCGCGCCAGCGCCAGCGCCAGCGATCCTGTCGCCCGCGCTGCTGCACACGCAGGCCGACTTCCTGCGGATGCACGACAAGATCGCCGCGGGGCTGCAGCCGTGGCTGGGCGGTTGGAACCAGTTGCTGGCGGCGCGCAGATCCGACCTGGGCGCCACGCCCAGACCGCTTCCCATCGTCATACGCGGCGTCGCCGGCGAGAACTACAACGCCATGATCGTCGACATGATGCGCGCCTATCACCTGGCGGCTCGATGGAAGATCACCGGGGACACGGCATACGCCAACGACGCGGTGAAGTTCCTCAACGCCTGGGCGGTCACGCTCACGGAGCTCGGCGGCAACTCCAACCTGTTCCTCGCCTCGGGGCTGTATGGCAATCAGTGGGCCAACGCGGCGGAGATCATGCGCAGCTACGAGGGCTGGGCGAAGGAGGACGTCGCACGGTTCCAGGACATGCTGCTCAAGGTCTTCTACTCGCGCTGCCATGATTTCCTGAGCAACCACAACGGCACCGAGACGCGCAAGGTCACCCATTACTGGGCCAACTGGGACCTGGCCAATCTCTGCGGCATGTATGCCATCGGCGTGGCCTGCGAGCGTCCCGACATCGCCGCGGAAGCCGTGCGCTACTACAAGGCGGGCCGGGGTAACGGTGCGATCGGCAACAGCGTCTACTACCTGCATCCCGGCTACCTGGGCCAGTGGCAGGAAAGCCATCGCGACCAGGGGCACTCGACCCTCGGGATCGCGCTGGCGGGCATGCTTTGCGAGATGGCCTGGAACCAGGGCGAGGACCTCTACGGCCTTTGGAACAACCGGCTGCTGGCGGGGGCGGAGTACGTCGCCAAGACCAATCTCAGCGATGCGAGCGGCACGCCCTACGTGATGCCCTTCGCGCCCTACAACGGCGTCTGGGGCGTGGGCACCGCGACGGCCTACAGCGGCAGCCGACGCCCGTGCTGGGAGCTGATCCTCAACCACTATGTCGGCCGCAAGGGGCTGTCGGCGCCCTGGACCCAGGCCATGGTCGACCAGGTCCGCCCGGAGCGCAGCGATGGCGGCGATTCGGTGGGCCTGGGCACGCTGTTCTTCCTTCGGGACCCGGCGCCCGCTGCCCGACCTTCCGGCCTGAGCGCCCACCTCAGCGATGCCAAGGTGCAGCTCTCGTGGTGGGGCTGCGCCGACGCCATGCACTACCTGGTCCAGCGCTCGAATGCCTCCACCGGCCCGTTCACCACGGTGGCAACGGTCGTGGATCCACGCACGTACACGGATGCTCCCGGCCAGGGCACCTGGTTCTACCGCATCAGCGCCGCCACGCCGCTCGGCGAGCGCGTTGGCGCGGAGACGGCCCGCGTGGCCGTTCCCGGCGAGTTGTGGCTGCACCTGCCGCTCGACGGCAATGCCAATGACCTCGGTGGCCGTGGGCTTCACGGCCAACTGGTGGGCGGGGCCAGTTGGGGCGCGGGCCGCAACGGGGGCAACGCGGTGGCGCTGGACGGCCGCAGCGGCCACCTGCGCCTGCCCGATGGCGCCGTGTCGACGCTCGGCGACTTCACGCTCGCGGTGTGGGTCTACTGGGAGACCAGCGCGATCAACGCGCGCATCTTCGACTTCGGCTCCAACGACGTGGCCTACCTCGCCCTGACTCCGCGCGATGGCGCCACCCCGAACCAGATGCGGCTGCTGGCCTCGCGCAACCAGTTCTGGACCGAACAGCCGCTGGCCGCGCCCGTGCTGCCCACCGGCCGCTGGGTTCACGTGGCCGTCACGCTGGCCGGCAAGGTCGGCACGATCTACGTCGACGGCGTGCCGGCCGGCAGCCACGACGGCATCTGGATGGCGCCGAACCAGTTCGGGCAGACGACGCAGACCTGGCTGGGGCGCTCGCAGTACGGCGGCGATCCGTTCTTCAAGGGACGCATGCAGGACCTGCGGATCTACAGCGGCGCGCTGGCGCCGGCCGCGATCGCCGAGCTGGCCCGCTGAGCGACGAGGCGCCGGAGGACGCGCGGGGGCGATCGCCGCCTCGTTCGTGCAGGACAATCGGCGGCTTTCGGCTCAGGCCACCCTCGCCCGTCCCACGCTCCATGACGATCTCCACGCCTCCGCCGCCCTCTCCTTCCCCGGCTCCCGCCGCTGCCGCCCCCGGCGACCACGACCTCGGCCCCGGCGGCAACAAGCTGCTGTGGTTCCTGCTGTTCGCGGCGGTGGTCTTCGCGGTGCTGCGGCCGATGTCGCCACAGGCCTGGCTGGGCCTGATCGACTGGCAGACGATGGGCGCCCTGACCGGCCTGCTGGCCATCACCCAGGGCGTGGAACGCAGCGGCGTGCTCCAGTCCGCCGCGCGCGCGCTGCTGGCCCGCACCGGCAGCGCCCGCCAGCTCGCCCTGCTGCTGTGCGCGGTCGCCGCGGGGCTGGCCGCGCTGGTCACCAACGACGTCAGCCTCTTCCTGCTGGTGCCGCTGACCCGCGAGCTGGCCGCCCAGGCGCACCTGCCGCTGGCGCGGCTGGTCGCGCTGGAGGCGCTGGCGGTCAACGCCGGCTCCTCGCTGACGCCGATCGGCAATCCGCAGAACCTCTACCTCTGGCACAAGTCCGGCGAGTCCTTCGGCGGCTTCATCGCGATGATGGCGCCCACCGTCGGCGTCATGCTGCTGCTGCTGGTGGCCACGATCCTGATCACCGTGCCGCGTGCGCCGATCAAGCTGGCCGCGGACACGCGCCGCACGCCGACCCGGCCCGGGCTGCTCGCGCTGTCCGGCGCGCTGTTCGTGGGTTTCGTGCTGGCGCTGGAGCTGCACCAGTGGGCGCCGGCGCTCGCGGTGGTCCTGGCGATCTACGCGCTGTGGCACCGCCCGGTGCTGATGAAGCTGGACTGGGCGCTGCTTGCGACCTTCGCGCTGATGTTCGTGGTGCTGCACCAGCTGGCGGCCCTGCCGCAGGTGGCGGCGCTGCTGCGCGGGCTGCCGCTGGACCAGCCGCTGGCGGCCTACCTGGCCGCCATCGGCGCCTCCCAGGTCATCAGCAACGTGCCGGCCACGCTGGTGCTGGCCGACGCGGTGCCGAGCGTCGCCGTGCTCGCGATCGCGGTGAACGTCGGCGGCTTCGGTTTCGTGGCGGGCTCGATGGCCAACCTGATCGCGCTGCGGCTGGCCCGCGCGCCGGGCGCGCTCAAGGAGTTCCACCGCATCAGCCTGCCCTTCCTGGCCGTGTGCGCGCCGCTGGTGGCCTGGCTGGCGCTGTGACCGGATTGGCGTTTCCCCGACGCCCTCCGCCCATTCGTGGTGGGGACGCGCGCCCGCGCCGATGCGATAGTCGGGCCACGCCGCCGACGCGACAGGCAGCGAAGGACCCTTCGTGAGTCGCCTGCAAGGCCACCGTTTCCCGCCGCTGATCCTCTGCCTGCTCCTGGCCTGGGCCTGGCTGCTGGGCGCCCCCTCCGCAGCCCGGGCGGCCGACGCCGCGCCGCAGATCTCCCAGTACGCCCACACCTCGTGGACCGCGCGGGATGGCGCGCAGCTCGGGCTGGTCTTCGCCTTCGCGCAGACCCATGACGGCTACCTGTGGGTGGGCGGCTCCTACGGCCTCTTCCGCTTCGACGGGCTGCGCTTCGTGCCCTGGCAGCCGCCGAAAGGCTCCTCGCTGCCGAGCAATCCCTACGCCCTGCTGGTCTCGCGCGACGGCACGCTCTGGATCGGCACCTTCAACGGTCTGGTCAGCTGGAACGGCAGCCGCCTGACCCGTTATCCGGAGACCGACGGCGGGCTCGTCACCTCCCTGCTGGAGGACAGCGAGGGCACCGTCTGGGCCGGCCTGCTCGGTCCCCCCGGCCGGCTCTGCGCCGTGCGCGGCGGACAGGCCCGCTGCGACGACGCGCAGGGCGGCTTCGGCACCTTCGTGTGGAGCCTGGCGCAGGATCGCTCGGGCGGCCTGTGGGCCAGCGCGGACTCGGGCCTGTGGCGCTGGCGGCCCGGCACGCCCCAGCGCATCGAGGCGCCCGGCCAGCGCCTGGGCGACCTGACCGAGACCGCCGACGGCCAGTTGCTGGTCGGCATCCGCGGCGCAGGGCTCAAGCGCCCCGCCGGCGACCGGCTCGCCCCCTATCCGCTGCGCAGCGCCACCCGGCCCGCGGAACTGCTGCCCGACCGCCAGATCCTGGCCAACAAGCTGCTGCGGGCCCGCGACGGCGGCCTGTGGATCGGCACCGATGGCCTGGGGCTGCTGCATGTGCGCGAGGACCAGGCCTCCGCCTTCACCCGGTCCGACGGCCTGTCCGGCAACATCGCCTGCAGCCTGTTCGAGGACCGCGAAGGCAACATCTGGTACGGCAGCGACAAGGGCGTGGACCGCTTCCGCAAGCTGCCCGTCACCACGCTGTCCAAGGCGCAGGGCCTGCCCAACGAGGCGACGCGGTCGGTGCTGGCGAGCCGGGACGGCAGCGTCTGGGTCGCCACCGACGACGGCCTGGCCCGGTGGAAGGACGGCGCCATCGCCGTCTACAAGGAGGCGCAGGGGCTGCCGGACGCCCGGGTGCACTCGCTGTACGAGGACCACGACGGGCGGCTCTGGGCCAGCACCGCCGCGGGCCTGGCGTCCCTGGCGCCGCCGCGGGGGGCGCGTGCGGCGCCCGGCCTGCCGGCCGAACGGTTCGTCCGCGTCGACGGCGTGCCCGGCCGGGAGATCTACTCGATCACCGGGGACGACGCCGGCAACCTCTGGCTCTCGGGCAATGAGGGGCTGATCCGGCTGCATCAAGGGCGCTTCGTCGAGAGCCTGCCCTGGTCCGCTTTCGGCCGCCGCCAGCAGGCCAAGGTCATCGTCGCCGACCGGGGCGGCCTGTGGCTGTCCTTCTGGCAGGACGGCGGGGTGATGCGGGTCAAGGACGGCAAGGTCCTGGCCACCTACACCGCCGCCGAAGGCCTGGGCGCCGGCCATGTGGCGGGCCTGCGCCTGGCGGCCGACGGCACGGTCTGGGCGGCCACCGAGGACGGCGGCCTCAGCCGCATCAAGGACGGCCGCGTCACCACGCTGGGCGTCGGCCAGGGCCTGCCCTGCAACACCATCCACTGGTCGGTCGTCGATGACGACGGGGCGCTGTGGCTGTACACGGCCTGCGGGCTGATCCGCATCCTGGGCGAGGACCTGGCCGCGTGGGAAGCCGATCCCGCGCACCGCGTCGCGCCCAAGACCTGGGGTGCCGCGGACGGCGTGCCGCTGCTGGCCTTGACGCCGGCCTACTTCAATCCCCCGGTGGCCAAGGCCGGCGATGGCCGGCTGTGGATGGTCTCGGGCGCCGATGCCCAGGTGCTGGACCCGGCCCGGCTGCCCTTCAATCCGCTGCCCCCGCCGGTCCACATCGAGTCGCTGGTGGCGGACCACACCGCCTACGCCGTCGCCCCGGGCCTGCGCCTGCCGCCGCAGGTGCGCGACATGACGATCCAGTTCACCGCCCTGAGCCTGGTCGACCCGAAGAACACGCGCTTCCGCTACCGGCTGGACGGCCACGACACCGACTGGCAGGAGGTCGTCGACCGGCGCCAGGCCAGCTACACCAACCTGCCGCCGGGCGCCTACCGCTTCCAGGTGAAGGCGGCCAACAACAGCGGCATCTGGAACGAGGACGGCGCGCAGCTGGCGTTCTCGATCGAGCCGGCCTTCCACCAGACCACCTGGTTCCGCGTGCTGACAGGCCTCCTGCTGGTGCTCCTGGTGGTGAGCGTCTTCCAGGTCCGGATGCGGATGCGGATGCGCCGGCTGCGCCTGCAGCTCGAGGCGACGGTGGAGGCGCGCGTGGCCGAACGCACCCGCATCGCCCGCGACCTGCACGACACCCTGCTGCAGCGCTTCAACGGGCTGCTGCTGCAGTTCCAGGCCGCCTGCAACCTCCTGCCCGACCGGCCGCGCGAATCGAGGCAGGTCCTCGCCGTCGCGATCGACCAGGTCGCCGAGGCCATCACCGAAGGCCGCGACGCGGTGCAGGGCCTGCGGACCGCGGCGGCCCCGGCGAACGACCTCGCGCAGGCCCTGCGCGCCACCGCGCAGGCGCTGGCCCGGGAACACGGCCCGGCGCCCGCGACGCAGGTCGAGGTCCAAGGCCCGCCGCGGCCGCTGAGCCCGGTCGTGCGCGACGAGGCCTTCCTGATCGCGGGCGAGGCGATGCGCAACGCCTTCCACCATGCCGAGGCGACGCAGGTCGAGGTCGAGATCCGCCATGACCCGCGGCAACTGCGGGTGCGGGTGCGCGACGACGGCAGGGGCATCGCCCCGACGGTTCTGCAGGCGGGCCGCAAGGAAGGGCACTTCGGCCTGAGCGGCATGCGCGAGCGCGCCGAGCTGCTGGGCGGCCGGCTCACCGTCCGCAGCGGCGTCGGGGCCGGCACCGAAGTGGAGTTCAGCGTGCCGGCGGCGCGGGCTTATAGTCCCGTCGCGTCAGCCCGGTCGTGGTTCCCTTTCAAGAAACGCCCGCCCTGGGAGATCCCGCATGACTGAAGAATCGAGCCGCATCCAGGTGCTCTGCGTCGACGACCACCCCATCGTCCGGCAGGGCATCGCCACGCTGCTGTCGGTGGAGCCGGACATGACGCTGGTGGCCGAGGCGTCCAACGGCCGCGAGGCGATCGAGCGCTTCCGCGCCCATCGTCCGGACGTCACGCTGATGGACCTGCAGATGCCCGGCATGGGCGGGCTGGACGCGATCGCGGCGATCCGCGCCGAATTCCCGGACGCCCGCATCATCGTCCTCACCACCTATGTCGACGATGCGCAGGCGCAGCAGGCCTTGCAGACCGGCGCGCTGGGCTACCTGCTGAAGAACGCGCTGCACAAGGAGCTGCTGGACGCGATCCGCGCCGTGCATGCCGGGCGCATGGCCCTGCCCTCCGAAACCTCCTTCGAGCTGGCCGCGCAGATCCCCGTGGATGCGCTCACGCCGGCGGAAATCGGCCTGCTGCGCTTCATCGCCCAGGGCAATGCGTACGAGGAAATCTCCAAGGTGCTGGGCCTGGGCCCGACGGTGGTCGAAAGCCAGGTACAGGGCCTGCTGTCCAAGCTCGACGAGCAGGAGCGCACGCGCGCCGCCGCGACCGACCTGCACCAGGGCATGCTCGAGACCGAACGGGCCGCCCGGCATGCGGCCGAGGCCGCCAACCGCGCCAAGAGCGAGTTCCTCGCCGGCATGAGCCACGAGCTGCGCACGCCGCTGAACGGCGTCCTGGGCTATGCCCAGCTGCTGAGCATGGAAGGCGGGCTGAGCGCCCGGCAGGCGCGCGGCCTGGAGACGATCCAGCAGAGCGGGCTGCACCTGCTGGCGCTGATCAACGACATCCTGGACCTCGCCCGCATCGAGGCCGGTCGCACCGAGCTGGACCTGGCGCCGGTCAACCTGCCCGAGCTGCTGCGATCGGTCGTCAACCTGATGCGCATCAAGGCGGAGGAGAAGCAGCTGGCCTTCGTGTTCGACACCGCGAGCGCCCTGCCGGCGACGGTGCTGACCGACGGCCGCCGGCTGCGCCAGGTGCTGCTGAACCTGCTGGGCAACGCCATCAAGTTCACCGACGCCGGCACGATCACGCTGCGCGCGGGCGCCGAGCCGCTCGCGGCGGACCAGGTGCGGCTGCGCCTGGACATCGAGGACACCGGCATCGGCATGCGCCCCGAGGACCTGGACCGCATCTTCGAGCCCTTCGTGCAGGTCGGCGCCGCGCAGCGCCGCGCCGGCGGCACCGGGCTGGGCCTGGCGATCACCCGGGCCCTGGTGAACGACATGGGCGGCCAGGTGCGGGTGAGCAGCGAGTTCGGCGTCGGCACCCGGTTCCAGCTGGAGCTGCCGCTGTCGCCCACCGAGGCGGAGGCCGACGCCACGCCGAAGATCGCGCCCGGCGTGCCGCGTTACCTCGGCGCGCCCCGGCGCGTGCTGGTGGTCGACGACGTCGCGGCCAACCGCGCGCTGCTGTGCGACTTCCTGTCGGACGCCGGCTTCCAGGTGGCCCAGGCCAGCGACGGCGCTGAGCTGGCCGCGGCGGTGAGACGCTTCCGTCCGGACCTGATCCTGATGGACAGCATGATGCCGACGACCGACGGCGTGGAGGCCACGCGCCAGCTGCGCCGCCATCCCGACACGGCCACGGTGCCGGTGATCGCGATCTCGGCCACGGCCACGGCCGAGCACCGCGCCGCCTGCCTGCGGGCCGGCGTCAACGTGTTCCTGACCAAGCCGGTCTCGCTGGGGACCCTCCAGACGCACATCGGCGAGCAGCTCGGCCTGCAATGGCTCGAGCCGCCGGCCGCGTCGCGCTGAGGACCGCCCCGGGGCGACGGATCACCGACGGCCGCCGACCGTGATGGCGGCGTCGTCTTCGCCCGCGAAGGCCTGCGCGACCGGCTCCGCCGCGACCACGGCGACTTCTGGCGGCGCCGCTGTCGCCGTTCCCACCGGTTCCGCCGGCTGGGCCGGCGACGCCTCGTGGAAGGCCACCTGGTTGCGCCCGCCGCGCTTGGCCCGATAGAGCGCGCGATCCGCGGCTTCCAGCAACTGCTCGCCGTCGCCGGTGTCGACGCCCAGCATGGCCGCGCCGAACGAGCTGGTCACCACGCCGATCACGGTGGGCGCGCGGCTGACGTCGACCTGCATGCGGCGCAGGCGCTGTCTATCCTCCGGCTGCGAAAGGTCCAGCCCCGGCAGCACGAGGCAGAACTCCTCGCCGCCCAGCCGTCCCACCGCGTCGTAGGGCCGCACCGTCGCGGCGAGGCGGCCGGCGAAGTCCTTCAGCACCGCATCCCCGGCCGGATGGCCGTGGGTGTCGTTGACCCGCTTGAAGTGGTCGATGTCGACGATCGCGAGCGTCAGCGGCGTGCGCTCGCGGCGGGCCCGCACGACCTCGCGCTGGAGGATCTCCGTCAAGGCGCGCCGATTCCAGAGCCCGGTCAGCGCGTCGCGGCTGGCCAGTTCCTCGAGCTGCGCGCGGGAGGCCTCCAGCTCGCGCGTGCGCTCGCCCACCAACTGTTCGAGCCGAACCTGCTGGCTCCGCCATTGACGGCGCCGCCACAGGTGCCAGCCCTGCGACAGCCCCAGCAGCGCGACCAGCCCCAGCGCCGTCGCCCACGCCCGTCGCCACCAGGGCGGCTGCAGTGTGAAGCCGAAGCTCGTCGTCGCGGAATACCTACCGGTCTCCGGATCCGCGAGCCGCACCTCGACCTGGATCGCCCCGGGCTCGAGGCCCGCCAGGTCGATGTCGGGCGTCGCGGTCGCGGTCCAGCCCTCGTCGCGTCCGACCTGGCGGTACTCGACGCGCACCCGGGGGGCGCTGAACTGCAGGGGCGCGACCCGCAGATGGATCCGGTCCCGCGACCAGGCCAGCGTCTCGCGGTCATACATCGGCACTTGGCCGGCGCCGCGCGTCGCCGACATCAGCACCGGGCGAGGCAAGGTCGTCGCGAAGACCTGGGAGGGATCGATCAGGCGCGACAAGCCGCGGCTGGTGCCGATCCACATCGACCGGTCGCCGTCCTCGTACAGCGCGTGGCCCGAGGTGTCGTTCCAGGCCAGCCCCTGCGAGCGATCCAGCAGCTTCCAGTGCGTCCCGTCGTGCACCACCAGCCCGGCGTCGGTGCCGAGCCAGAGCCAGCCTCGGCTGTCGATCAGCAGGGACACGATCATCCGGCCCTTGAGGACGGGGGCGTCCAGGCTTTCCAGCGACGGCTTCGCCGCCCCTGGCGTCCGCACCCGCCAGGCCTGGCCGGCCTCGCTGGCCGCGACGACGGTGCCGTCCTGGCCACAGGCGACGTAGGTCGCCCCGTCCTCGATCGCGAGGGGCGGGAGCCATGCACCCGGCCGGCGTCGGGACAGCCCATGATCCCCGGCGAGCCACAACGTGCCGTCGGGCGTCTCGCAGGCGTCGTAGAAGTGCTCCTGCGCGTTGCCTGGAGGGCCGGGCACCGCCTGCGCCGGGCCTCGGCCCGCCTCGGGCCAGCGATGCAGCTTGCCGGCGGTGATGACCCAGAGCGCGCCGTCCTTCGAGGCCAGCGCCCAGAGGAAGCCGTCCTCGGTCCCGCCGGGCGTCGTGATCGGGCCCGGCAGCCCTCGTCCGTCGCGCACGTGGTGAAAGGTCGCTACATCGGTGGCGGCCCACAGGCCGCCCTGGCCATCGGGGACCAGCCCGAAGAGGTCGCCCGCGTGCGGCAGCGGCACCTGGCGGAACACGCCCTGCGCCGCGTCGAACGCCGCCAGGCCCCGTCCCGTGCCGACATGCAGCGCGCCACGCCCCTCCCCGTCGCGCTGCATCGTCCAGACCACGCTGCTGGGCAGGCCGTCCGCATCGGTCCAGCTCTCCCAGCGGCCGTAGCCGCGCCACTGCAGCAACCCCGTGCCGCGCAGCCCAAGCCAGAGCCCGCCTTCGCGATCGCTCAGCAGCGCGTGGACGCGACCGTCGCCGGGCAGGCCTTGCCGCTTGCCGAAGGACTGCCACTGCTGGCCCTGCCAGCGCAGCACGCCCAGCTGCGACGCGGTCAGGATGCGGTGCGCGGCATCCTCGACCAGCGGATAGCGATGCATCGGGTCGCCGCGGTCGCTGGGCGCGGTCCGGTCGACGAAGGACTCGGCGCCCGCGGGTAGCTGAAGCGTCGCCTGCGTGGAGCGCGCCCAGACGCTGCCGTCGCTGGCCTCGAGCAGCGCATGCCATTGCTGGGGCGCAACGCCGTTGCGCGCATCCCATCGCCTGAGCTCGCCGCGATGCCAGCGGCAGATGGCGTCGCCGCAACCCGCCCACAGCGCGCCGTCGCGCGCCAGCATGACGCTGGCCAGGCGGCCCATCTCCGGATGACGCGCCAGTTGCTCGGCCGTCATCACCGGGCTCGAGGACCAGCTGTCGGTCTGCCGGTCGACGACCACGTGCTGCAGCCCGCCCAAGGTGACGAACCAGGCCTCGTCGCCGCGCGCGGCGATCGCCATCGGCACGTCCTGCGGCAGCTTCGCCGTCCGGGGGAGCACGCGCTCCAGCCGGCCGTCGTGCCACCACCAGGTGCCGGTGTCGGAGAGGATCCACAGGTGTCCGCCGCCGCTGGCCAGCGCGGCCACCCGCCGCAGTTCCTGCGTGGCGACGCGCTCGATGCGCTGCCCGTCGTGGCGATACAGGCCGTTCTCGGTGCCGACCCACAGGAAACCCTGCGCATCCTGTTGCAGCGCGTTGAGCGCCAGGTTGCCCAGGCCGTCCGGCTGGCCGAACTCGCGCAGGTTCATCTGCTCGCAGAAGCCGGCCGACGATCCGAGGATCGACGCCAGCAGCCATGCGCCGCGCACCATCGCGCGGCTCCATGCGTTCCTCATGTCGTCTCCGGCTGTCGTCTTCGCTGGCGAGCTTACCGAGCCGACGTCCGAGCGCACGCCGGCGACATCACCGAGCCGCGCGGCCGAGTGAAGAAATGCCTCGAAGCGCGCAGCGCGCACGGGCCGGACGCGCGTCCTGCACTGCCCGCAGCCCCCGGTGGGACGCCAGTGACGGGTCAGTGAAGGCATGCCGGGGAGGGCTCGGGACAATCCGACCAACGCATCTTTTTCCTCGTCGCGCGACCCGATCGACGTCCGAGGCCCACGGACATGACCGCGCACCTTCACCCTCCGGATTCGACGACAGGAACGAGCGATGACCCGACCCGCGATCCGCGTCGTTGACCTGACGGCGCGCCTGGGCGACCGGGCCCTGGCGCAATGCGCCGGTACCTCGACCTCGCCGGGCAGCGACGGGCGCCGGATCGTCCGCCCCGGCGCCTCGCCGTCGGGGCCGGCCCTCGAGTGGGTCAAGCCGCCCCGGCACCTGGACGAGCTCTCGCCCGGCGCCGGACCGGACGCCCTCTTCCTGCTGGTGGGGCCGGGCTCGGTCCGGGCCGCCACCGAGGTCTTCCAGCGCGCCGTCGATGCCGGCGTGCCCCGCATCCATGCGCTGCTGGCGCCCAACGCCCTCGTCGAGGAATCGGCGCTGCGATCGATGGTGCCGCGAAGCGACGACGCCCGGCGTCTCTACCGCCTGCCCGACAGCAGCGCGGAAACCCTGTGGTTCGTCCTCATCGACGAACTCGACCGTTGGCCGACCCCGCAGGGCCCGGCCGCCTTCCCTCCCCCTGACCTCACGAAAGTACCCATGAGCAACAACCTGCAGCAGTCGATGTCGGCTGCGATGACGATCGACGGCGCGATGTCGGCCGCACTGGTGGACTACCGCAGCGGCATGTGCCTGGCCCAGGCGGGCTCCGGCCTCAACCTCGAACTGGCCGCGGCCGGCAACACGCAGGTGGTGCGCGCCAAGCTGCAGACCATGGAAGCGCTGGGCCTGCGCAAGGGCGGCATCGAGGACATCCTGATCACGCTCGCGGACCAGTACCACCTGATCCGGCTGGTGCCCAACAACGCCGGCCTGTTCCTCTACCTGGTGCTGGACCGGGCCAAGGGCAACCTGGCCCTGGCGCGCTACAAGCTGACCGAGATCGAGCGCGGCCTCAAGGTCTGAGCGACCCGGCGCCACCGGGCGGCATGGCGGTTCATCGGAAGAGCCGCTGCGAGAACTGGTACAGGTTGTCGCTCCAGCTCTCGCGGTCGTGCCCGCTGGCGTCGACGTTCCACTGGTGGGGCACGCCTTGCCGGAGCAGGTCCCGGTGCACCCGCTGCGAGACGCTGATCAGGCCATCCCGGTTGCCGCACGAGAGGTACAGCAGCGCCAGTTGCCGGCGCAGCGCGCCGGGATCGGGGATCAGCTCCGCCGTAGCCCGCGTGTTGGGCGCGGAGGAAAAACCGCCGATCCAGGCGAAGGTCTCGGGATGGCCCAGGCCGATGTTGAGCGCCTGCCCGCCGCCCATCGACAGCCCCGCGAGCGCGCGATGCCGCGCGTCCGCCCGGACCGGGTAGGCGGCCTCGACCGCGGGAATGAGGAAGTCCAGCAGGTCGCGCTCGAACTTCGCGAAGCCGGCCGCGTTGGCCTCGGTGAAGACGCGATCCGGCGGCGGCACGCTGTCGTCCGGCAACGCGCGGCCGTTGGGCATCACCACGATCATCGGCACCGCCTTGCCGTCGGCGATCAGGTTGTCCAGCACGGCGTTGGCCCGCACGTAGCCGGTCCATTCGTGCTGGTTGCCGCCGATGCCATGCAGCAGGTAGAGCACCGGATAACTGCGCTCGCGCGTGTAGCCGGCCGGCAGATAGACCAGCGCCTGGCGCCGGCCGCCGGTGACGCCCGACGCGTAGCTGAACGTCTCCACGCGACCCGGCGCCACGCCGGGCCGCGTTTCGTCGAAGCCTCGCGGCGGCGGTGGCGTCGAGCGGACATCGTCGGCCGCCAGCACGATCGGTCGGGCAAAGTTTGCGCGGGCCGCGTCCGGTGTCACCGGGCCGGCGTCCTGCGCTTGCGCGGTGGGCGCGAGGGCCAGCAGAAGCGCGCTCAGCAGCGCGCCCGACAACGCGCCAGGCAGGGGATCGAAGGAGCGGAAGGTCATGGGCTGCATCCCGGATGTGGACTGACCAGTATCGCAACATCTTCATTCGGTCTTACCGGCATAAACACGGAATCCTCGCCCCGCCCGCCCTACCCGGCCCCGCCCGCCGCGGGAAGGCGGATCGCCGCTCGACACACACTCCATCCGGTCGGACCAATTTGAAACGATACGAATCAAGGGTAGTTCCCGGGTGGGGATGACAACCCTGTCTGGCATAAACTGGTCAGACCTCTTGGCCGGATTTCGACCGTGAACCTGCCCCTTCCGCCCTCTTCCGCCGCTGGCGCCCTCGCTGGCAAGACCGTGCTGATCACCGCAGCCGCCCAAGGGATCGGCCGCGCGAGCGCACTGGCCTGCCTCGCGGCGGGCGCCGAGGTGATTGCCACCGACCTCGCGGCCCCTGGCCTGGACAGCCTGCGCGAAGACGCCGGAGATTCGTCCCGCTTGCGGACCGCGCCGCTCGACGTGCGCGACGACGCCGCCATCCAGTCCCTGGCGCGCGAGCTGCCGCCGCTGCACGGCCTCTTCAACTGCGCCGGCTTCGTCCATCACGGCTCGGTCCTGGACTGCGACGAGTCGGCCTGGGATTTCAGCATGGACCTCAACGTCAAGAGCATGTGGCGCATGCTGCGCGCCTTCCTGCCCGGCATGCTGGCCGAGGCGGCGCGCCCCGGTGGCAGCGCCTCGGTGCTGAACATGGCGTCGATGGCGTCCTCGGTGAAGGGCTTTCCCAACCGCTGCGTCTATGGCGTCAGCAAGGCGGCGGTGATCGGCCTGACCAAGTCGGTCGCGGCCGACTTCGTCAAGCAGGGCCTGCGCTGCAATGCGCTGTGCCCCGGCACGGTGGACACGCCCTCGCTGCGCGGACGCATCGCCGCGGCCGCCGATCCGGTGCAGGCCGAGCGCGACTTCATCGCGCGCCAGCCGATGGGACGCCTGGCCACGGTGGACGACATCGCGCCGCTGGTGGTGTTCCTGCTCAGCGACGCGTCCCGCTTCATCACCGGCCAGGCGGTCAGCGTCGACGGCGGCGTCACGATCTGAACCCCGTGGCCGTCGCCGTTTCCCGGTCGCCGGGCCGACAGGCCTTCGGGCCGTTCTGGCCTTCAAGCCGCCCCTCCGATTTCCTCTCGCCCCTCTCGCCCCTCTCGCCCCTCTCGCCTCTCTCGCCTCTCTCGCAAGGACTGCCATGAAACTGCTCCGCTACGGCCCGCCCGGCCAGGAACGCCCCGGCCTGCTGGACGCCGACGGCCAGGTGCGCGACCTCTCCGAACACATCGACGACCTCGCCGGCGAGGTGCTGACCCCCGCCGGCCTGTCGCTGCTGCGCCAGCTCGATCCCACCACCCTGCCCCGGGTCCCGGGCACGCCGCAGCGGGATCTGCGACTCGGTCCCTGCGTCGGCCAGGTCGGCAAGTTCATCTGCATCGGCCTGAACTACGCCGACCACGCCGCGGAGTCCGGCCTGCCGGTGCCGCAGGAGCCGGTGGTCTTCGCCAAATGGACCAGCGCGATCAGCGGTCCCGACGACCCGGTGCGCATCCCGCGGGGCTCGGTCAAAACGGACTGGGAGGTCGAGTTGGGCGTCGTCATCGGCGAGGGCGGCGCCTACATCGACGAGGCCGACGCGATGAAACACGTCGCCGGCTACTGCGTCGTCAACGACGTGTCCGAGCGCGAATGGCAGCTCGAGCGCGGCACGCAATGGGACAAGGGCAAGGGCTGCGACACCTTCGGGCCGCTCGGCCCCTGGCTGGTCACCGCGGACGAGATCCCGGACCCGCAGCAGCTGGACCTCTGGCTGGAGGTCGACGGGCACCGCTACCAGACCGGCAACACCCGCACGATGGTGTTCGGCGTGGCGCAGATCGTCAGCTACCTGAGCCGCTTCATGAGCCTGCAGCCGGGAGACGTCATCTCCACCGGCACGCCGCCCGGCGTCGGGCTGGGGCAGAAGCCGCCGGTCTACCTGCGGCCCGACCAGACGATGCGCCTGGGCATCGCCGGACTGGGCACGCAGACCCAGCGCACCGTCGCCGCCTGAAGCCCGCCGCACCTCACCCCGACCCCATGACCCGCATCACCAGTCTGCGCACCGTCGACGTGCGCTTCCCCACGTCGGCCCACCTGGACGGCTCCGACGCGATGAATCCCGATCCGGATTACTCGGCCGCTTACGTCATCCTCGAGACGGACCAGCCGGGCCTGGCGGGCCACGGCCTGACCTTCACCATCGGGCGCGGCAACGACCTGTGCTGCCGCGCCATCGAGGCAATGCGGCATCTCGTCGTCGGCCTGGATCTGGACTGGATCGCCGCCGACATGGGGCGCTTCTGGCGGCACGTGACCTCGGACAGCCAGCTGCGCTGGATCGGACCCGACAAGGGCGCGATCCACCTGGCCACCGGCGCCGTCGTCAACGCGGTCTGGGACCTGTGGGCCAAGGCCAAGGGCAAGCCGCTGTGGCGCCTGGTCGCCGACATGAGCCCCGAGGAGCTGGTGCGCTGCATCGACTTCCGCTACCTCACCGACTGCATCACGCCGGACGAGGCGCTCGCGCTGCTGACCCGCGCCGCCGAGGGCAAGGCCGAGCGCCTGGCCCAGCTCGAGCGCGAGGGCTATCCCTGCTACACGACCTCGGCCGGCTGGCTCGGCTACCCGGACGACAAGCTCCGGCGCCTGTGCCAGGAGGCGGTGGACGCCGGCTTCGGCCATGTGAAGCTCAAGGTCGGCCGCGACCGCGAGGACGACATCCGCCGCCTGCGCATCGCCCGCGAGGTGCTGGGGCCCGACCGCCGCCTGATGATCGACGCCAACCAGGTGTGGGACGTGCCGGTGGCCATCGACTGGCTGAAGGACCTGGCCTTCGCGCGGCCCTGGTTCATCGAAGAGCCCACCAGCCCCGACGACGTCGAGGGCCATCGCGCGATCCGCGAGGCCATCGCGCCGATGCGGGTCGCCACCGGCGAGATGTGCCAGAACCGCATCCTGTTCAAGCAGTTCATCATGCGCGGCGCGATCGACGTGGTGCAGATCGACAGCTGCCGCCTGGGCGGCGTCAACGAGATCC
Source organism: Mitsuaria sp. BK041 (assembly GCF_014193085.1). Lineage (NCBI taxonomy): Bacteria > Pseudomonadati > Pseudomonadota > Betaproteobacteria > Burkholderiales > Sphaerotilaceae > Roseateles > Mitsuaria sp. BK041. The sequence continues at coordinate 2,425,360 of NZ_JACHYT010000001.1, forward strand.
TGGCGGTGCTGCTGATGGCCGCCAAGCATGGCCTGCCGGTGTGCCCGCACGCGGGCGGCGTGGGCCTGTGCGAGTACGTGCAGCACCTGTCCGTCATCGACTTCCTGTGCGTCTCCGCCAGCCGCGAGGACCGGGTGATCGAGTATGTCGACCACCTGCATGAGCACTTCGTCGATCCCTGCGTCGTGCGTGGCGCCGCCTACCTGCTGCCGACCGCTCCGGGCTTCTCCATCACGATGAAACCCGAGTCGCTGGAGCGGTATCGCTTCCGCGGCTGAGCCGTCGGCTCGGTGTTTTCACCGGTAAGACCGAAAGTAGATTCTGAGAAACTGGTAAGACCACATCAACGGCCGTCAGAGCCTCGAAGGACCGCCGCCTTTCCGGCGCCGCGGTCCTCGTCATGGAGACAAGATGTTCAAGACGATGACGCGCCCTGCGTCACTGGTTCATGGGCTGTTGATCGCCTGCCTGGCGATCGCGGCGCTGCTGCCCGCTACCGCGCGCGCCGAGGAGCCGCGCGAGCGCCTGTCGCTGGACGCCGGCTGGCTGTTCCACCGCGGCGAAGTGCCGCCGCCGCCGGTCAAGGGACACGGCGCGAGCTACCACCAGGCCAAGACGGGCGGCGTCGTCGGCGCCGGTGGGGCGGAGTTCGACGACTCCGGCTGGCGCCGGCTGGACCTGCCGCACGACTGGGCGATCGAGAACGCCTTCGACCGTCAAGAGAACGCGTCGCAGGGCTACCGCGCCCGAGGCATCGGCTGGTACCGGCGTTATCTGCAGCTGCCGGAATCCGACCGGAGCCGCCACATCGAGCTGCAGTTCGACGGCATCGCGACGCACAGCACGGTGTGGGTCAACGGCATCGTGGTGAATCGCAACTGGTCCGGCTACAACGGCCGCGCCATCGACATCACGCCCTACCTGCGCTACGGCGACGAGGTGAACAGCATCGCGGTGCGCGTCGACGCGGACGCCCAGGAAGGCTGGTGGTACGAAGGCGCCGGCATCTACCGCCATGTCTGGCTGGTCAAGCGCGACCCGCTGCACATCGCCACCGACGGCCTCTACGCCAATCCGGTGCAGCGCGACGGCCACTGGACGCTGCCGGTCGAGGTGCAGGTCGACAACACCGGCGAGGCCGCGCGGGCCGCGGTCGTGTCGCTTGAGGTGACCGGCCCCGACGGCGCCGTGGTGGCCCGGAAGGAGACCCGCGTCAGCGTCGCCGCGCTGGACTCGGCCACCGCGCGCCTGACGCTGGACATCCGGCAACCCGCGCTCTGGTCGCCGCGATCGCCGCGGCTGTATCGCGTGCGGGCGGTGCTGCGCCAACCCGGCGCCGGGCCGCTGCGCGAGATCGACGCCACCGAGCTGCACACCGGTTTCCGCACGCTGCGCTTCGATGCCGAGCGGGGCTTCTTCCTCAACGGCGAAGCGCTCAAGCTGCAGGGCGTGTGCATCCACCAGGACCATGCCGGCGTCGGCGTCGCGGTGCCGACGGCGATCTGGGAATTCCGCCTGCGCCGCCTCCGGGAAATGGGCGTGAACGCGGTGCGCTTCGCCCACAACGCGGTGGCGCCGGAGGTCATGGACCTGGCGGACCGCCTGGGCCTGCTGGTGATGGACGAGAACCGCAACTTCAGTGCGAGCCCGGACGCGATGGCCCAGCTGACCTGGCTGGTGCGGCGCGACCGCAACCGGCCCAGCGTGATCCTCTGGTCCCTGTTCAACGAAGAGCCGCTGCAAGGCACCTGGCAAGGCCGCGAGATGGCGCGCCGCATGGCCGCCGAGATCAAGCGGCTGGACCCGAGCCGGCCGGTCACCGCGGGCATGCACGACGGCCTCTTCGCCGATCGCAACGCCTCGGAGGTGCTGGACGTGGTCGGCGTCAACTACCAGGTCCATGCCTACGACCGCTACCACCGCGAGCATCCGGGCCGGCCGATGGTCAGTTCCGAGGACACCTCCGCCTACATGACGCGCGGCGCCTGGCGCAGCGACCGGCAGGCGCAGGTGCTGGGCAGCCACGACGACGAGCCCTCGTCCTGGGGCCAGACCCATCGCGAGGCCTGGCGGCACATCGCGCAGCGGCCGTTCATGGCGGGCGGCTTCGTCTGGAGCGGCTTCGACTACCACGGCGAGCCCACGCCCTTCGAATGGCCGAGCGCCTCGACCTTCTTCGGCGCCCTGGACCTGTGCGGTTTCCCCAAGGCGGCCTTCTACATCCGGCAGGCGCAATGGGTGAAGGACCGCACCGTGGTCAAAATCCTGCCGCACTGGAACTGGGCCGGCAGCGAGGGCCAGCCGGTGAAGGTGATGGTCGCCACCAACGCGCCGCGCGTGCGCCTGCTGCTGAACGGCCAGACGGTCGCGGAGCAGGCGGCGGACCGCGACGGCATCGTCAGCGTCGACCTGCCCTACTCGCCGGGCCGGCTGGAGGCCGTCGCGCTGGAGGGCCCGCGTGAACTGGCCCGCGACCTGGTGGAGACCAGCGGCGCCCCGGCCCGCCTGGTGCTTGCCGCCGACCGCGCCACGCTGGCCGGCGACGGCCGCGATGCGGTGGCGGTGACCGTCAGCGCGGTCGATGCGCAGGGTCGCCCGGTACCGACCGCCAACCTGATGGTGCGCTTCGAGACCACCGGCGCCGGCCGCCTGATCGGCGTCGGCAATGGCGATCCCAATTCGCATGAAGCGTCCAAGGCGCCGGAGCGCTCGCTCTTCAACGGCCTGGCGCAGGCGATCCTCCAGACCGACCGTGACGGCCAGGGACCGCTGCGGCTGCGCGCGACGGCGGACGGGCTGGCGGCCGCCGAGCTGGTGCTGGACGTGCGCCCGGCGCGGGTCCCGTCGGCGCCGGCCGCGGAGGCGATCAGCCGCGTCGGCGGCTGGCGCATCTCGCCGCCCCAGGCCACGCGTCCCGATCCCAACCAGGTGCTGGCGGAGAACGACATGAACAGCTGGGGCTGGGGCGAACCGCCGCTCCGGCAGCCGGCCGAGGCCGCGCCGTGGCGGGCCTACCGCACCTCGCTGCGCCTGCGCGCCGACCGCAACGATGGCCAGGGACAGCTGCTGTTCCAGGAGATCGCAGGGCAGGCCGAAGTCTGGGTCGACGGCGTCAAGATCGGCGAGAAGACCTCGCCAGCGCCCGGCCCCTTGCGCCTGTCGCTGGCCCAGGGACCGGGCTGGCGCACCATGACCGTGCTGGTGCGCGCGCAGCCGGGCCAGCCCTCGGGCCTCATCGGGCGGGTTTCGCTCGAACGCGGCCAGGCGAAGGCCGCGCCATGAGATACGCCGCCCGGCCGCATGCGATGGGAGGCTTGCGCCGATGAACGCGCTGCCCGACACGTCCACCCTCCCCGCCCTCCCCGCGCTGCTGGGCATGCGCGGCGTGTGCAAGCGTTTCGACAACGTCGTCGCGCTCGCCGATGTCGCGCTGGAGGTTCATCGCGGCGAGGTCCATGCGATCTGCGGCGAGAACGGCGCCGGCAAATCCACGCTGATGAAGGTGCTCAGCGGCGTGCATGCGCCCGACGACGGCGAGCTGCGCATCGATGGCGAGCCGGTGCGCCTGGAGGGCCTCGCGCATGCGCAGCGCCTGGGCATCGTGATGATCCACCAGGAGCTGAACCTGGTGCCGCAGCTCACGGTGGCCGAGAACATCTGGCTGGGCCGCGAGCCGCGGCGCGGCTGGTTCGTCGACCGGCAGCGCCAGCGGGACGGCGCGCGCGCCTGCCTGGCCCGGCTGGGCGCCGACATCGATCCGGACGCCCTGGTCGCGACGCTGCCGATCGCGCAGCGGCAGCTGGTCGAGATCGCCAAGGCGCTGTCGCTCCAGGCGCGGCTGCTGATCATGGACGAGCCGACGTCCTCGCTGGGCGAGGCCGACGCGGCGCGGCTGCTGCAGGTCGTGCGCGAGCTGCGGCGCGAAGGCGTGGGGATCCTCTACATCTCGCACCGGCTCGATGAACTCGAGCGCATCGCCGACCGCGTCACCGTGCTGCGCGACGGCCGGTACATCGCCACCCGCCACTGGCACGAAACCTCGATCGACGAGATCGTCAGCCTGATGGTGGGCCGCGAGCTGCACCAGCAGTTCCCGCCGGCCACGCGGCAGCCGGTCGACGAGGTGCTGCTGCGCGTGCGCGGCCTGCGGCGCCACGGCGTCTTCGGGCCGCTGGACTTCGAGCTGCGGCGCGGCGAGATCCTGGGTTTCGCGGGCCTGGTCGGCGCTGGTCGCACCGAGACCGCCCGCGCGCTCTTCGGGGCCGACCCGCTGGACGGCGGCGAGATCGAGTTCGGCGGACAAGCGCTGGACATCCGCTGCCCGCGCGACGCGATCGAGGCCGGCATCGCCTATGTCTCCGAGGATCGCAAGGCCCACGGACTGGCGGTGGCCATGAGCGTCGCCCACAACATCACGATGGCCAACCTGGGCGCGCTGACCCGCGGGCCCGGCCTCATCGACGCGGCGCGCGAGCGGGAGACCGCCGAGCGCTTCATCCGGCAGCTGCAGATCCGCACGCCCTCGCCGGACCAGATCGCGCGGCTGCTCTCCGGCGGCAACCAGCAGAAGGTGGTCATCGCCAAGTGGCTGTTCCGCCAGGCGCGGGTGATCGTCTTCGACGAGCCCACGCGCGGCATCGACGTGGGCGCCAAGTACGCCATCTATGCGCTGATGGACCAGCTCGCGGCGCAAGGCGTCGGCGTTGTGCTCATCAGCTCCGACCTGCCCGAGATCTTCGGCCTGACCGACCGCATCGCAGTGTTCCGCCAGGGCCGCATCGCCGGCGTGCTGGACACGCGCGGCAGCAGCCAGCAGGACGTGATGCACCTGGCCTCGGTCGGCCCGGCTTCCCCATCCCCAGCGCCGGACGCGGCGCCCGAGACGACTGCCCCATGAACGAACGACAGAAAGACCTGCTCCAGAAGTTCGCCGCGCTGGCCGGCCTGCTGGCGCTCGTGCTGGTGTTCTCGCTGACCAGCAACGCCTTCTTCAGCGTGGGCAACGCGATGACGGTGTCGCTGCAGGTGAGCACCATCGTCTACCTCGGCCTGGGCGCCACGCTGGTCATCCTGACCGGCGGCATCGACCTGTCGGTGGGTTCGGTGCTGGCCCTGTCGGGCGTGACGGCCGGGCTGCTGGTCAAGCAGGGCTTGCCGGTGGCGCCCGCGATGGCCGCCGGCATCGTGGTGGGCGGGCTGTGCGGCGCCGTCAACGGGCTCTGCGTGACGCGGCTGCGCCTGCCGCCCTTCATCGCGACGCTGGGCATGATGCTGGTGGCGCGCGGCCTGGCGCTGCAGCTGACCGACGCGCGCGCCGTCTCCGGCCTGGGCGAGGCCTTCGGCGTGCTGGGCAACGGCGCGCTGTGGCGCATCGAGGAGATCGATGCGCAGGGCTTCCCCAACGTGATCTTTCCCGGCATCCCCTACCCGGTGCTGCTGATGGTGGCGCTGGCGGTGATCGTGGGGCTGCTGCTGCGCCGCACGCTGCTGGGCCGGCACCTGCATGCGGTGGGCTCCAACGCCGAGGCCGCACGCCTGTCGGGCGTCCACGTGGCGCGCGTGGCGATGTTCGCCTACACCTGCTCCGGCGCACTGGCTGGCCTGTGCGGCTGCGTGCTGATGTCGCGCCTGGTGACCGCGCAGCCCAACGAGGGCGTGATGTACGAGCTCGACGCCATCGCCGCCGCGGTCATCGGCGGCACCTCGCTGAGCGGCGGCGTGGGCAGCGTGTCCGGCACCGTCATCGGCGCCTTCGTCATCGGCGTGCTGCGCAACGGCCTGAACATGAACGGCGTGTCGGCGTTCTCGCAGCAGATCATCATCGGCCTGGTCATCCTCCTCACCGTGTGGATCGACCAGCTCCGCAACCGGCGCTGAAGACCGGCGCAGAACACCGGCGCAAGACCGGCACATCCCACCAGGAGACCCGCATGCCCCGCATCCCTTCGTCCCTCGCTCCCTTTGCGATCCGCGGCCTGCGGCGCGCGCTGCTCGGTGCCGGCCTCGCGCTGCTGGGCGCGAGCGCCCAGGCCGGCGAGATCGCCGTCATCGTCAAGACCACCAACTCCAGCTTCTGGCAGAACGTCAACAAGGGCGCCGACGCGGCGATCAAGGAGACCACCGGCCACACGCTGACCTTCTCCGGCCCGGCGTCGGAATCGGCGGTCGCCGACCAGGTCAACCTGGTGGAGAACGCGGTCAACCGCCGCGTCGCGGGCATCGTGCTCGCGCCGTCCGACCCCGATGCGCTGGTGCCGGCCATCAAGCGCGCGTGGGAGGCCCGCATCCCCGTGGTGCTGATCGACTCCCGGGTGTCCGACGCCGGCAAGACCTACTACCAGTCCTTCCTGTCCACGGACAACATCGCGGCGGGCGAGCTCTGCGCCAAGGCGCTGATCGCGCGCGTCGGCACCACCGGCAAGGTCGCGCTCATGTCCTACGTGGCCGGCGCGGGCTCGGAGGCGGACCGTGTCGGCGGCTTCAAGCGCTACCTGCAGGCCCACTCGAAGCTGGAGATCGTCGGCCCGTACTACTCGCAGTCGCAGATGGCCACCGCGATGAACCAGACCACCGACGTGCTGGCGGCCCATCGCGACCTCAAGGCCCTGTTCGGCGCGAACGAGCCGACTGCGGTCGGCATGGGCCGCGCGCTGGTGCAGAGCGGTCGCGCCGGCCAGGTGGTGGCCATCGGTTTCGACGGCAACCAGGACCTGCAGAAGTTCGTCCAGGACGGCACGCTGGAGGGCATCGCGGTGCAGAGCTCGTTCCGCATGGGCTACCTGGGCGTCAAGACGGTGGACGAGCTGCTGCAGCGCAAGCCGGTGCCCAAGTTCCGCGACACCGGCGTGGTCTGGGTCAACAAGACCAACCTGCAATCGCCCGAGGCCCGGGCGGTCCTCTACTGATGAGCGTCGTGCCTTCGTCCCTGGCGCCCCCGCCCCTCGCCGACCGCGCGGCCGCCGTCATGCCCGCACCGGACCGTCCCTTGCGCCAGGCCCTGCGCGCGTGTCCGCTGGGCCTGGGCGCCGCCGCGCTGGCGGGGCTCTACGACGCGCTCGACGAGGCCACGGCCGCCGCGACGCTGCAGGCCGCCTGGGACGCCGGCCTGCGCTGCATCGACACCGCGCCGTTCTACGGCTACACGCGCAGCGAGCACCGCGTCGGCGCCTTCCTGGCCGGACGGCCGCGCGACGGGCTGGTGCTCTCGACCAAGGTGGGGCGCCTGCTCCGGCCCGACGCGAGCGTGCAGCCCGGCAGCGACGGCTGGGCCGACCCGCTGCCCTTCCGCCCCGTCTTCGACTACAGCTACGACGGCGTGATGCGCTCGTTCGAGGACAGCCTGGCGCGCCTGGGCGGCGCGCGCATCGACCTGCTGCTGGTGCATGACATCGGCCGCGCCACCCACGGCCAGCAGCACGGGCGCCACTGGCGCGCGCTCACCCAGGGCCGGGGCTTTCGCGCGCTCGAGTCGCTGCGCGACCAGGGCGCGGTGCAGGCCATCGGGCTGGGGGTGAATGAATGGGAGGTGGCCTGGGACGCGCTGTCGGCCGCGCCGATCGACTGCGTGCTGCTGGCCGGCCGCTACACGCTGCTGGAACAGGGGGCGCTCGGTTTCATGGACCGCTGCGCGGCGGACGGTGTGGACGTCCTCATTGGCGGGCCGTTCAACTCCGGGCTGCTGGCGGGCCAGGCCAAGTACGACTACGGCGCCGTGCCGGCGGCGGTGCGCGAGCGCGCCGAGGCGCTGGCCGCCGTCTGCGCCGAATTCGAGGTGCCCCTGCCGGCGGCCGCGCTGCAGTTCCCGCTGGCCCATCCGGCGGTGGCGAACGTGCTGTCGGGCATGCGTTCGCCGGACCAGGTGCGGCGCAATGTCGACTGGATGCGGCAGCCGATTCCCGGCGCGCTTTGGCACGCCTTGCGCGATCGCGGCCTGATCCACGCCGGCGTGCCGCTGCCGGACGAACCGGGGGCGGGCTGACATGCGGGTCGATGCCCACCAGCATTTCTGGCGCCTCGCCGACCGCGAGGGGCAGTGGCCGCCGCCCACGCTGGCGGCCATCCACCGGGACTTCGGCCCGCAGGACCTCGAGCCGCAACTGCGCGCCTGCGGCATCGACGCGACGGTGCTGGTGCAGTCGCTGCCCAGCGTCGAGGACACGCGCTGGATGCTGTCCGTCGCGGCGCGGACGCCCTGGGTGCGCGGCGTGGTCGGCTGGGTCGACTTCAAGGCGACCGACGCCGCGGCGCAGATCGACGAGCTGGCGCGCGACCCCGCGCTCAAGGGCCTGCGACCGATGCTGCAGGACCTGCCGCGGGACGACTGGATCGACGATCCGGCCTGCGCGCCCGCGGCCGCCGCGATGCAGCGGCACGACCTGGTCTTCGACGCGCTGGTGCTGCCGCGCCAGCTTCCCGCGCTGGGCCGCTTCGCCCGGCGCCATCCCGGCCTGCGCCTGGTCGTCGACCATGCCGCCAAGCCCTTCATCGCGCGCGGCGAGCTCGAGCCCTGGCGCACCGACCTCGCCGCGCTGGCCGCCCTGCCCCAGGTCCACTGCAAGGTCTCCGGCCTGCTGACCGAGGCGGGAGACCGCCTCGACGACGCGGCGCTGCGGCCCTACGTGCAGGCGCTGTGGGAGCTCTTCGGTCCGCGCCGGCTGCTGTGGGGCAGCGACTGGCCCGTGCTGCGCCTGGCCGCGGACTACGCGCCCTGGTGGCACCAGGCGCAGCGCCTGGCCAGCCAGCTCCACCCCGCACCGGCCGCCGCCGACCTGGATGCCCTGTTTGGCGGCAATGCCGCCGCCCTCTACCGCCTCACGCCATGCTGACCGTCCTCTGCGAATCCCCGGGCACCCTTGCCGTCCACCATCGTCCCAAGCCGCAACGCCAAACCGGCGAGGTGCTGCTGCGCGTCCGCCGCGTGGGCGTGTGCGGGACCGACCTCCACATCTTCACCGGCCACCAGCCCTACCTCGCCTACCCGCGGGTCATGGGGCATGAACTGTCCGGCGTGGTCGAGGAGGCGGATCCCGACAGCGGCCTGCAGCCCGGCGACACCGTGTATGCGATGCCCTACCTGTCCTGCGGCCGCTGCCGGGCCTGCCGCCAGGGCAAGTCCAACTGCTGCGTGCAGATGCAGGTGCTGGGCGTGCATCGCGACGGCGCCTTCACCGAGTACCTCTGCCTGCCCCGCCGCTTCGTCGGCAAGGCGGACGGCCTCACGCTGGACCAGGCCGCGATGGTGGAGTTCCTGGCCGTCGGGGCGCACGCGGTGCGTCGCGGCGAGGTCGGCGCCGGACAGCGCGTGCTGGTGGTGGGGGCCGGTCCGATCGGGCTGGGCGCGATGCTGTTTGCCGCCCTGCGCGGCGCCACCGTGGTGGCGCTGGACAGCCGGCGGGACCGGCTCGAGGTCGCGCGCGCCCACGCCGGCATCGCGGCCGCGGTGCCGCTGGGCGACGGCGACGAGGCCGAACTCGCGCGGCTGACCGACGGCGAGTTCTTCGACGTGGTGTTCGACGCCACCGGCAATCCGCAGGCGATGGAGCGCGGCTTCCGTTTCATCGCGCATGGCGGCCGCTACGTGCTGCTGTCCATCGTGCAGGGCGACATCCGCTTCTCCGATCCGGAGTTCCACAAGCGCGAGGCCACGCTGCTCAGCAGCCGCAACGCCACGATGGAGGACTTCGACACCGTGATCGCCGCGATGCGCGCGGGCCAGGTGCCGCATGCCGCGCTCGCGACGCATCGCCTGGCGCTGGGCGACCTGCCGGCGCGCTTCCCCGACCTGCTCGATCCCGGGCAAGGCGTGATCAAGGCGCTGGTCGAATGCTGAGCCCTGGCCTGGACGGCGCGCCGCCGATCCTTCAATTCGGCACCGGGCGCTTCCTGCAGGCCCATGTGGACCTGCTCGTCAGCGAGGCGGCGGAGACCGGCGACGCGCTGGGCGGTATCACCGTGGTGCAGAGCACCGACCATCCGGACAGCACCCGCCGCGCGCGGGAACTGGCCCGCGCGCAGGGGTTTCCCGTCGTGCTGCGCGGTCTGGTCGGCGGCGTGCCGGTGGAGATGCAGCGCACCTGCCGCTCGGTGCGCGAGGTCCTGCATGCCGCCGCCGACTGGCCCGCGGTGCGCGAGCGCGTGCGCGGACCGGTGCGAGTGATCGTGTCCAACACCGGCGACGAGGGCTGGGCGCTGTCGCTGCGCGACGGCCCGGCGCTGCTGGCCGACGCGGCGCCCGCGCCCGAGGCCTTCCCGGCCCGGCTGCTGGTGCTGCTGCACGACCGCTGGCAGGCGGCCCCGGACGCCGGGCTGACGCTGCTGCCCTGCGAGCTGGTCTCGCGCAACGGCGCCGTCCTGGGCGACCTGGTGGTGGCCCTGGCGCGGTCCTGGCACTGCCCGCCGGCCTTCATCGACTGGCTGCTCGGCCACGTCGTCTGGGCCAGCTCGCTGGTCGACCGCATCGTGGCCCAGGCGCTGGAGCCGGTCGGCGCGGTGGCCGAGCCCTATGCGCTGTGGGCCGTGCAGGCCCAGCCGGGCCTGCAGCTGCCGTGCCGGCACCCGGCGCTCATCGTGACCGAGGACCTCGCGCGCCATGAACGGCTCAAGCTCTTCCTGCTGAACCTGGGCCACACGATGCTGGCGGAGCTCTGGCGCGTCCTCGACCGGGCGCCGGACATGACGGTGCGGCAGGCCATGGAAGACCCCGCGCTGCGCCAGCCGCTCGAGGACACCTGGCAGGAGGAGGTGCTGCCGGTGCTGGCGGCGCTCGGGCAAGGCGAGGAGGCGCTCGTCTACCTGGACGGCCTGCGCGACCGCTTGCTCAACCCCTTCCTCGAGCACCGGCTCGCCGACATCGCGCAGCACCACGCGAGCAAGAAGGCCCGCCGCCTGCTGCCGGTGGTCGAGCTGGCGCGGCGGCATGTGCCGGCGCTGTCCCAGTCGCGGCTGCGGACCGCCCTCAGGACCTCGTGATCAAGGAGCAGGACATGGAACGCATGGGCATGGTGATCGGCATCGCGCCGGAGCACATCGCCGAATACAAGCGCCTGCACGCGGCCGTCTGGCCGGCGGTGCTGGCCCGGCTGGCGGCGTCGAACGTGCGCAACTACAGCATCTTCCTGCGCGAGCCGGAGCACCTGCTGTTCAGCTACTGGGAGTACCACGGCAGCGACTATGCGGCCGACATGGCCGCCATCGCTGCGGACCCCGAGACCCAGCGCTGGTGGACCTTCTGCGGCCCCTGCCAGCGCCCGCTGGACAGCCGGGCCGAGGGCGAGCACTGGGCCGCGATGGAGCAGGTGTTCCATGTCGACTGAATCGCCGGGCGAAGGCGCCGCCGCGGATCCAGGGCCCCTGCCGGCCTCGGCGCTGATCGTCCTGCATCCGGACGACAACATCGCGGTCGCGCGGTTCGCGCTGCCCGCCGGCGCACGCATCGCCCGCCCCCACGGGCCCACGCTGCCAGTGCTGGCGCCGATCGAGGCCGGGCACAAGGTCGCGCTGCGCGCGATCGGGCGCGGCGAGCTGGTGCTCAAGTACGGCCAGCCCATCGGCCTGGCCAGCGCGCCGATCGAGCCCGGCGCCCACGTGCATGGGCACAACCTCGAGATGGCCGAGGTGATGCCGCCGCGAGCGGCGGCGCAGGCCGCGGACGCCGCGGCTGCCGTGATGCCCGTCGACTCGGCGGCGACCTTCGAGGGCTACCGGCGCGCGGATGGCCGCGTCGGCACCCGCAACTACATCGGCGTCATCGCGTCGGTGAACTGCTCCGCGACCGTCTGCAAGGCGATCGCGCAGGTCTTCCAGGGGCCGGGCCTGCCGGCGGGCGTGGACGGCGTGGTGGCCATCACCCACGGCAGCGGCTGCGGCATGAGCGCGGAGGGCGACGGCCTGGTGCTGCTGCAGCGGACGCTGCGCGGTTATGCGGCGCATCCCAACTTCGCCGCCGTGCTGCTGGTCGGCCTGGGCTGCGAGGTCAACCAGATCGAGCCGCTCGTCCAGGCGCTGCCGGCGGCCACCCGCGAGCGCCTGCGCCTGCTGACCATCCAGGAGGCCGGCGGCACCCGGGAAGCCGTCGAGCAAGGCCAGGCGCTGGTGCGCGAGCTCGCCGAGCAGGCGGGGCTGGCGCGCCGCAGCACGGTGCCGATGTCGGCGCTGGTGGTGGGGCTGCAGTGCGGCGGGTCGGACGGCTACTCGGGCATCAGCGCCAATCCCGCGCTGGGCGCCGCGGTCGACCTGCTGGTGCGCCATGGCGGCACCGCCCTGCTGTCGGAGACGCCGGAGATCCATGGCGCCGAACACCTGCTGACCGCGCGGGCCGCGTCGCCCGAGGTCGCCCGGCGACTGCTGGACCGCCTGCAGTGGTGGGAGCAGTACGCGGCGCGCCATGGCGCGCGGCTGGACAACAACCCCTCGCCCGGCAACAAGGCGGGCGGCATCACCACCATCCTGGAGAAGTCGCTGGGCGCGGTCGCAAAGGGCGGCGGCAGCCCGCTGAACGACGTGATCGAGTACGCCGAGCCGGTCCGCGCGCGCGGGCTGGTCTTCATGGACACGCCGGGCTACGACCCGGTGTCGGCGACGGGACAGGTCGCGGGCGGCGCCACGCTGATCTGCTTCACCACCGGCCGCGGCTCGACCTACGGCTGCAAGCCGACGCCCTCGCTGAAGCTGGCCACGACCACCGCGCTGTTCGAGCGCATGCGCCTGGACATGGACTTCAATGCCGGCGGCATCGTCGACGGCACGCAGACCGTGGCCGAGGCCGGCGCGGCGCTCTTCGAGCTGATGCGCGAGACCGCCTCGGGCCGCCGCACGCTCAGCGAGGAACACGGCCTGGGCGACAACGAGTTCGTGCCCTGGCAGCTCGGGGCGGTGATGTGAGCGCCGCGGCTCAGAGCATCAGGGCGCCGCGCGACGGGATCTCCGCGGCATCGCCGGTCCAGCGCGCATGCGAGGCGATCAGGTGACGGCAGATCGCCGCCGACGCGGCCTGCGGGTCGCGGGCCTCCAGCGCCTGGTAGATGGCCTCGTGCTCGGCCAGCGCGTCCTTCCAGGTGTCGTTCGACTCGATCTGGCCGCTCATGTGCAACGACAGCGGGCTGTGGCGGCCATCGAAGAGCGATCCGACCATGTCGACGAGGACCGAATTGCCGCTCATCTCCGCGATGCTCAGGTGGAAGCGGCGGTCGGCCTCCACCGGCTTGAGCCCACTGGCCAGTTCGGCGCGCATCGCGTCCAGGGCTTCCTGCACGCGTTGCAGTCCCGCCTTGGTGACGCGGGCGGCGGCCAGCGTGATCACGGCGCTCTCCAGCACCAGCCGCGCATGCATCAGTTCCGCCGGGCTGTCGCCCAGGGACGGCGTCCCGTTGTCCTCCAGCGGGTGGACGCTGGTCACATAGACGCCGGAGCCGCCGCGGATCTCGATCCGGCCTTCGATCTCCAGCGCGATCAGCGCCTCGCGCAGCGAGGGTCGCGACACCCCCAGCTGCAGCGCCAGTTCCCGCTCCGCCGGCAGGCGCGCCCCGGCGGAAAAGCCGCCGGTCTCGATGAGGGACCGGATGCGGTCGGCAACCAACTGGTATTGCCGGCGGGTCTCGCCGCCGCGGTGTGGCATGGCCATGCTCTTCCCAACGCTCTCAAGTGGACTGACCAATGGTAGCGCTCTCAAGCGGCCTCCCGATTCGACGGATCCCCAAGAACCCAGGCGTCAAGCGCCATGAGAAGAGACAGATGACGCAGTTGCTTTCCCTCGCGGCGCTGAGCTGCACCCTCCTGACCACGGCGGCCCCGGCCCAGACCGCCCCGACCGCGCCGGCGCAGGCGCGCCTCGATCTCGGCCAGGACGCCGCCGGCCCGGCGATCGACCCCGCCGTCTACGGCCATTTCGTCGAGCACATGGGCACCGGCGTCTATGGCGGCCTCTGGGTCGGCCCGGAGTCCCCCATTCCCAACACCCGGGGCTGGCGCAATGACGTCGTGCAGGCGCTGAGACAGGTCGGCATCCCGGTGATGCGCTGGCCGGGCGGCTGCTTCGCCGACGACTACGACTGGCGCGACGGCATCGGCGATCCGGCGAAACGGCCGGTCCGGGTCAACCGCTGGTGGGGCGGCACGGAAAGCAACCGCGTCGGCACCCACGAGTTCATGGACCTGGCCGAGCAGCTCGGCAGCGAGGCCTACCTCGCCGGCAACATGGGCTCGATGCCGCCGCGCGCGCTGAGCCAGTGGCTGGAGTACATGACCGCCGACGGCGCCTCCACGCTGGCCGAGGAGCGCCGCCGCAACGGCCGCGAGCAGCCGTGGAAGGTCAAGTACGTCGGCGTCGGCAACGAGAGCTGGGGCTGCGGCGGCAACATGCGCGGCGAGTACCAGTCCGACCTGCACAACCGCTACGCCACCTTCCTGAACCAGGTGGTGCGCGTGGCCTCCGGCGATGGGGAAGGCAACGACCAGCTGGTCGAGGTGCTGATGGCGCGTTCGGGCAAGCACATGGACGCGTTCACGCTGCATTACTACACGATGCCCGGAGACTGGTCCGCCAAGGGCGCGGCGACCGGATTCGACGCCACCGCCTGGGCGCGCACGCTGAAGTCGGCCATGGGCATCGAGGGCCGCATCGCCGCCGTCTCCCGCATCATGGACAAGCATGACCCGACGCGTCGCATCGGCCTGTATGTCGACGAATGGGGCAGCTGGTACGACACGCCGCCCGGCGCGCCGGCGCTGCACCAGCAGAACTCGCTGCGCGACGCGCTGATCGCGGCGCTCAGCTTCAATGTCTTCCATCGCCACACCGACCGGGTCCGGATGGCCAACATCGCGCAGATGGTCAACGTGCTGCAGGCCATGGTGCTGACCGACGGCCCGTCCATGGTGCTCACGCCGACCTATCACGCCTTCGACCTGTACCGGCCGTTCCGCGGCGCGACGCCGCTGCGCGCCACGCTGACGACGCCCCGCTTCCGCATCGCCGATGTCGAGCTGCCGTCGCTCGACGTCAGCGCGGCCCGCACGCCGGACGGCCAGGTCGTCCTGGCCCTCGTCAACCTGGATCCGAAGCAGCCGGCGCAGCTCGCCACCGGCCTGAAGCGCGCGGCGCACGGCCGGCTGCTGACCGCCACCGCGATCGATGCCCACAACACCGTGGCGCAGCCCCGCGCGGTGGTGCCGGTCCCGTTCGATGCGCAGCCCGGCAAGGACGGCCTGACGCTGATGCTGCCGCCGGCTTCGATCGCCGTCGTCACGCTGTCGGCTGCGCCCTGACCGCCACCGGAGGCCGGACCCGCCCGCCGGTCCTGACGCGCGGGCCGGTCGTCGCCGCGCCGCCAGGCGCTTCAGTCGGACACGCCGACCCAGCGGTCATGGGCCGCGAACAGGTGACGGCACATCGCCGCCGAGGCCGCCTGCGGATCGCGCG
Source organism: Mitsuaria sp. BK041 (assembly GCF_014193085.1). Classification (NCBI taxonomy): domain Bacteria; kingdom Pseudomonadati; phylum Pseudomonadota; class Betaproteobacteria; order Burkholderiales; family Sphaerotilaceae; genus Roseateles; species Mitsuaria sp. BK041. The sequence goes on from NZ_JACHYT010000001.1 coordinate 2,440,775, forward strand.
ACTCGAGCGCGCGCAGGATGGCCTCGTGCTCGTCCAGCGCGTCCCGCCACGGCGGGGTCACCGACTCGATGCGGCCGCTCATGCGGGTGGAGATCGCGCCGTGGCGCCCATCGAACAGGGTCCCCACCACGCCGGCCAGCACCAGGTTGCCGCTCATCTCGGCGATGCTCACGTGAAAGCGACGATCCGCCTCGACCGGCTTGCGCCCCGCGGCGACATCGGCCCGCATCGCCTCGAGCGCGTCGCGGACGCGATCCAGCGAGGCCTTGTCGACCCGCGCCGCCGCCAGCGTGGCCACCGCGCTTTCCACCACCACCCGCGCGTGCATCAGCTCCGCGGGGCTTTCCCCGAGCGTCGGCGTCGCGCCGAGCTCCTCCGGCGCGGCGCAGACATAGACGCCGGAGCCGCCCCGGATCTCGATCCGGCCCTCGATCTCGAGCGCGATCAGCGCCTCGCGCAACGAAGGTCGCGACACGCCGAGCTGCTGGGCGAGCTCGCGTTCCCCCGGCAGCCTCGCGCCGGCGAGGTAGGCCCCATCGCGGATCAGCACGCGGACCCGGTCGGCCACGACCTGGTATTGCCGGCGGACCTCGCCGCCGTACGGATGTTGTGCCATGGCTCCCTGCGCGCGAAAACGCGACTCCTGTCCTTGTGGGCCTTTTATAGGGGGAGCCCTCGCCCCCGAGGAACAGGGTATCTACCGGTCTGACCAACAAAACATCATGGCAAAGTGGTAATACCAGAAAATTGGGCGAGGCCATCGTGGCGTTGGCATCGCGCGCGCAAGGCTGCGCGCGTGCGTCGGCGCCGGCTTGCGAAAGAGGAGAAGCAGATGGTCCAACGCATCGTGATCGTGGGCGGCGGCGCCGCCGGCTGGATGACCGCCGCCGCGCTGGCGTCGAATCGGCAGGGGCGCTGGTCGGTGACGCTGGTCGAGTCCGAGGAGATCGGCATCATCGGCGTCGGCGAGGCGACCTTCCCCTCGATCCGCGCCTTCAACGAGCGCATCGGCATCGACGAGGCGGAGTTCCTGCACGCCACCCACGGCAGCTACAAGCTGGGCATCGAGTTCCGCGACTGGCACAGCATCGGCGATCGCTATTTCCACACCTTCGGCAACTTCGGCAGCCTGCTCGGCCCCTACATGCTGTGGGGCCAGTACCGGCGCGCGGCCGATGCCTCGCTGGGCGAGCTCGGCGAGCAATGCCTGCCCACGGCGATGGCGATGCAGGGCCGCTTCGTGGTGCCCGACGAGGACGGCGGCGCGCCCTACAAGTACGCCTACCACTTCGACGCGATGCTGTATGCGGCCTTCCTGCGCGAGTGGTCGATGCGCCGGGGCGCACGGCGCATCGAGGGCCGCATCGTCGAGGTGCTCCGGCGCGAGGACGGCGACGTCGAGCGGCTGCGCCTGGCCGACGGCCGCGAGGTCGAGGGCGACCTGTTCATCGACTGCTCGGGCTTCGCCTCGCTGCTGCTGGGGCGCGCGCTGAAGGAGCCCTTCGTCGATTTCAGCCACTGGCTGCCGGTCGACGGCGCCTGGGCCTGCCCCTGCGAGCGCGTCGGCGAGGCGCTGACGCCCTACACCCGCGCCACCGCGCTGGAGGGCGGCTGGGCCTGGCGCATCCCGCTGCAGAGCCGCACCGGCCATGGCCACGTCTTCAGCAGCCGATACATCGACCCGGACGCCGCGCGCGCGCAGCTGATGGCGCAGCTCGACGGCAAGCCGCTGGCGGAGCCGCGCCTGCTGCGCTTCAGCACCGGTCACCGCGCGCGCTTCTGGGTCCGCAATGTCGTGGCGCTCGGGCTCTCCTCGGGTTTCCTGGAGCCGCTGGAGTCCACCAGCATCTTCCTCATCCAGACCAACCTGGCCCACCTGATGACGCTGCTCGAAGCGAAGGCGCCGATCGACGAGGCGGCGATCGACGCGTTCAACGCGCGCGGCACGCGCGAGTTCCGCCGCATCCGCGACTTCATCCTCCTGCACTACTGCCTCACCGCGCGCCGCGACAGCGCGCTCTGGCGCGACATGGCGACGATGGACCTGCCCGAGACCCTGGCCTACAAGATCGAGCTCTGGCGCCATCACGGCGTGCTGCATCAGCAGCAGGACGAGGGCTTCGACGAGACCAGCTGGCTCGCGATCCACGCCGGCATGCGGCATTGGCCGCAGCGGACCGACCCGGTCCTGGAGGAACTGCCGCTGGACCACGCCCGCGACATCCTGCGGCAGCGTCGCGAGGCCATCGCCCGCGCCGTCGCGCCGCTGCCTCCGCATCACGCCTACCTCGCCAGACTCATGAACCTGGCGCAAGGCGCCGGAAGATCCACTCGATGACCACGCCGATCCCCTGTTTCCGCCCCATGACCACCCTGCCCGTCCTGGTCATCGCGCTGTGCGCCGCCCTGCTCGCGCCGCTGGCGCGCGCGGCGACCGCCGCCGTCCCCGCGACGACCACGGCCGCGGCGAGCGAGCGCACCAGCGAGCTCATCAACCGCGACTGGACCTTCACGCTCGGCGACCCGGCCGATGGCCAGGCCATCGACCGCGACACCGCGGACTGGCGCCGCGTGGATCTGCCGCATTCGTTCTCCGAGCCCTACTTCCTGGGCACCGGCTTCTATGTCGGCCATGGCTGGTACCGCAAGCAGCTGACGCTGCCCGCGTCCGTCGCCGGCCGGCGGGTCTCGCTGGAGTTCGACGGCGTCTTCCAGGACGCCGAGGTCTTCGTCAACGGCCGGCGCGCCGGCCGGCACGTCGGCGGCTACACCGGCTTCAGCATCGACATCACGCCGTTCGCGAAACCCGGGCCCAACCTGGTCGCCGTGCGGGTGAACAACGAGTGGAACGCGCGGGTCGCGCCTCGCGCCGGCGAGCATGTGTTCTCCGGCGGCATCTATCGCAACGTGCGGCTGGTCATCACCGACACCATCCATGTCGCGTGGTACGGCACCTTCGTCACCACGCCGCAGGTGTCGGACGAACACGCCACCGTGCGCGTGCAGACCGAGGTGCGCAACGACCGCCCCCGCGCCGCGGCCCGGGTCGCGCTGGTGTCCGAGGTGCTCGACGCGACCGGCCGGCGCGTGGCCTCGCGGCGCAGCGAGCGCAGCGTGCCCGCCGCCACCACCGTCACCTACGACCAGACGATGCCCGCGATCCCGACCCCGCGGCTGTGGTCCCCCGACCATCCGCATCTCTACCGCATGATCAGCCGCCTGTACGTCGACGGTCGGCCGGTCGATCGCTTCGAGACGCCCTTCGGCATCCGCAGCCTCAGGTTCACCGCCGACCGCGGCTTTTTCCTCAATGGCAAGCACCTCTACCTGGTTGGCGCCAACGTGCATCAGGACCAGGCCGGCTGGGGCGACGGCGTGACCGACGGCGCCGCGCGCCGCGACGTCCGGATGATCAAGGACGCCGGCTTCAACTTCATCCGCGGCTCGCATTACCCGCATTCGCCGGCCTTCACGCAGGCGACCGACGAACTGGGCCTGCTGTTCTGGTCGGAGGCGCCCTTCTGGGGCATCGGCGGCTTCGGCGCCGATGGCAACTGGCTGTCCAGCGCCTATCCGCCGGATCCGGCCGATCGCCCCGCCTTCGAGGCCAGCGTGCTGCAGCAGGTCCAGGAGATGGTGCGCATCCACCGCAACCGGCCGTCGGTCTTCCTCTGGAGCGCCAGCAACGAGCCCTTCTTCACCAAGGGCGAGGCGATGCCGGCGATGCGCGATTTCCTGCGGCGCGAGGTGGCCTTCTTCCACCGCATCGATCCGACGCGCCCCGTGGCCATCGGCGGCGCCCAGCGCGGCGAGATCGACAAGCTCGGCGACGTGGCCGGCTACAACGGCGACGGCGCCACGCTCTTCCTCGATCCGGGCGTGCCGTCCATCGTGTCGGAGTACGGGTCCACGATGGTCGACCGCCCGGGGGAGTACGAGCCCGGTTTCGGCCTGATGCCCGAGACGCCGGACCAGAAGGCCAAGGCCGGCGCCGCGCCGAGCGCCCCGGGCTCGCCCACCTACGCCTGGCGCTACCCGTGGCGCTCGGGCGAGGCGCTGTGGGCCGGTTTCGACCATGGCTCCATCGCCTCCATCGAGTTCGGCTCGATGGGCTTCATCGACTACTTCCGCCTGCCCAAGCGGCAGTACCACTGGTATCGCAACGCCTACGCCGGCGTGCCGCCGCCGGTCTGGCCGGTCGACGGCAAGCCTGCGCAACTGCACCTGGCGGCCAGCCAGACCGTCATTCACGGCACCCAAGGTCTGGACGATGCGCAGCTGGTGGTGTCGGTGCAGGACGAGGCGGGCCGCGCGCTGAGCAATTCACCGGACGTGACGTTGACCATCGTGAGCGGTCCGGGCAAGTTCCCGACGGGCCGCAGCATCCGCTTCAGCCACCAGTCCCTGGTCGCCATCCGCGACGGCCAGGCCGCGATCAGCTTCCGGTCCTACTTCGCCGGGCGCAGCGTCATCGAAGCGAGCTCGCCCGGCCTGAAGCCGGCGCGCATCGAGATCACGACCACCGGACCCGATCCCTTCATCCCGGGGCAATCGCCGCTGGCGCCGGACCAGCCGGTCATCGCCTATCCGCCGGTCACCCGCAAGGCCTTCGAGGGCGACCCGATCAACGTGACCATCAGCCGGCCGACCTCCACCAGCGGCTCCGCGCCCGGCCACGAGGCGCCGCTGGCCAACGACGACCAGCTGCAGACCGCCTGGCGCGCGGCCGCGAAGGACGGTCCGGCGTTCTGGGCCGTGGACCTGGAGAACCTGTACACGCTGCACTGGCTGTCGGTGATCCTGCCCGATGACCGGGCGCCCGACTTCGTCGTCGAGATCAGCAACAACGCCAGCGACTGGCGCCAGGTCGGCGAGGCCAAGGCCGGTCGCAAGAGCTATGAGTTCGCGCTGTTCGAGCCGGTGGTCGCCGCGCGCTTCCTGCGCATCCGCTTCCCCGCCGTCACGCCCGACCATCCCGCCGCGCTCAGCGAAGTGCGAGTGATCGGCAAGCCGGCCAACTGATGATCGAGCCCTCGCGAGGCCAACCGGCCTCGCGAGGTCCCACCACCGGACGGCGCGATCGACAGCGCCTCCCGAGTCCCTCTTCCTCATGAGACCCTCACTGCTCACCTCCTGGCTGCTCGCGCTGGCGATGTTCGTGATCGCCGGCCCCGCCGCGGCCGACGATGTCCGGCAACGCGTGCGCATCGATGACGGCTGGCGCTTCGCGCTGGGCCATGCCTGGGACCCGGCCCAGGACTTCGACCATGGCACGCGTGCCTTCTTCTTCGCCAAGGCCGGCTTCGGCGACGGGCCCGCCGCGGCGGACTTCGACGACCGGCCGTGGCGCCGCGTCGACCTGCCGCACGACTGGGCGGTGGAACTGCCGTTCAGCGAGCGCGGCAGCTCGCCCCATGGCTCGAAGGCGATCGGCCGCGCGTTCCCCGAGAACAGCATCGGCTGGTACCGGCGCGAGCTGGCCATCCCGGCGTCGGCGCAGGGTCGGCGCATCGCGCTGGAGTTCGACGGCGTCTTCCGCGACAGCGTCGTCTGGATCAACGGGCACTACCTGCGGCGCGAGGCCAGCGGCTACTCGAGCTTCCGGGTGGACCTCACCGACTACCTGAACTACGGCGGCCGCAATGTCGTCGCCGTGCGGGTGGACGCCACCACGCAGGAGGGCTGGTGGTACGAGGGCGCCGGCCTCTATCGCCATGTCTGGCTCACCCAGACCGACCCGCTGCATGTGGACCACTGGGGCACCTTCGTGCGCTCGACCGTCGCGGGACAGCGGGCCGAAGTCGCCGTCGACACCACGGTGCGCAACGACGGCAAGGGCGCGGCCTCGTTCACGCTGGAACATGAACTGCGCGACCCGGACGGCCGCGTCGTCGCGTGCACCGCCGTGCCGGCGCGCCAGGTGGCCGCCGATACCGCCGTCACGAGCGGCGCGACGCTGCGGGTGGCCATGCCGCGGCTATGGTCGCTGGAGACGCCGCAGCGCTACACCTTGACGACGCGGGTGCGCCGCGACGGCCGGGTCGTCGATCGCTACGACACGCCCTTCGGCATCCGCTCGATCCGCTTCGACGCCGACCAGGGCTTCTTCCTCAACGGCCGCCCCGTCAAGCTGCACGGCGCCAACAACCACCAGGACCATGCCGGCATCGGCATCGCGCTGCCGGACGCCATGCACGACGCGCGGCTGCGGATGCTCAAGGCCATGGGCGTCAACGCCATCCGCTCGGCCCACCATCCGGCCACGCCGGAGCTGCTGGACGCCTGCGACCGCCTGGGCGTGCTCGTCATCGACGAGCACCGCATGATGGGCACCGCGCCGCAGATCCGCGACGAGCTCGAGCGCATGGTGCGGCGCGACCGCAACCATCCGTCCATCATCCTGTGGTCGGTGGGCAACGAGGAATGGGCGATCGAGAACACCGAGATCGGCACGCGCCTGGCGCGGGAGATGCAGGCCATCGTGGCGCGCCTGGATCCCACCCGTCCGGCGACGCTGGCGGCGTCCAGCTCGGGCCAGGCGGAGGGCACCTCGGTCGGCTCGCAGGTGATCGGATTCAACTACAAGGGCCAGCACGACATCGACGCGATGCACCGCCGCTTCCCCCAGCGGCCGATGGTCGTGACCGAGGAGGGCCTGACCTACGCCACCCGCGGCGTCTACGCCGACGACCCGTCGCGCGTGCAGGTCGCCGCCTATGACCGGCGCTCGGGCGGCGCGTCGACCTCGACCATCGAGGAGGCCTGGCGCTTCAATGCCGAGCGGCCCTTCCTGGCCGGCATGTTCGTCTGGACCGGCTTCGACTACCGCGGCGAGACCACGCCCTTCGGCTGGCCGGCCGTGTCGTCCCAGTTCGGGATGATGGACACGACCGGCGCGCTGAAGGACAGCGGCTATTACCTGAAGGCCGCCTGGACCACCGATCCAATGGTCCACCTGCTGCCGCACTGGAACTGGCCGGGCCGCGAAGGCCAGCCGATCGACGTACGCGTCTACGGCAACACCGAGGACGTGGAGCTGCTGCTCAACGGTCGCTCGCTGGGCCGCAAGACGCTGCAGCGCTACGGGCACCTGCAGTGGAGCGTGCCCTACGAGCCGGGCACGCTGGTGGCGCGTGCCTACAGGCGCGGCGAATGGGTCGCCTCCGACACCGTGGCCACCACCGGCGATGGCGCGGCGGTGCGCTTGACGGTCGACCGCGCGAAGATCCGGGCCGATGGCACCGACGTGGCGCTGGTCACGGTCAACGTGGTCGACCGCGAGGGCCGGGTCGTGCCCACGGCCGGGCAGCGGATCGACTTCGAAGTCGAAGGCGCCGCGCGGCTGATCGGCATGGGCAACGGCGATCCGGGGTCGCACGAGGCCGACAAGCCGGCCGAGCGCCACCGCTTCGTGCCGCTCACCGAATGGCGGCATCGCGGCATCGAGCGGCCGGAGGACGCCATCGCGCTGATCGCGGACACCGGCGCGACGGGCTGGCGCGAGCCCTTCGGATGGGTGCCGCCCGAGCAGCAGCCTGCCGACAGCGCCTGGAACCTCGTGCGCGCCAGTTTCCCGCGCCCGAGCACGGCGGCCGGCGAGCGGTCGACGCTGTTCATCGGCGACCTGGGCGCCGGCCAGTTGGTCTACGTGAACGGCCAGGCCGTGACGCCGAGGCTCGAGCAGGGCCTCGGCGTGGTGCACCTGGATCCTGCGCAGCTGCGCGACCGCAACACGCTTGCCCTGGTCTTCCCCACGCCGGCCGGCGGCCTGCGCGCGATGACCGACAACGCGCAAGGCGGCAAGCGCTGGGTCACCTTGCGGGCCACGACGCCGGCCGCGCCGTGGCAGCGCCGCGTCTTCAACGGGCAGGCGCAGGTGATCCTGCAATCCACCGGCGCCAGCGGCCCGGCGACGCTGCGCGCGCGCGGCGAGGGCCTGCCCACCGCGACCTTGACCCTCGACGCCTTCTGACGCGACATGCCTGCTGAAACACCCTTGCCTGCAGCCTCGGCGGATTGGCGTCGGCGCGCGATGTCGGTCCCGGCCTCTCCCCTGACCACGGTGCTGGCGACGTCGTTGGCCATGTCGTTGGCCATGTCGCTGGCGTGCGCGTCGACCACCGGCGCCGCGGCCGCCCCCGCCGCATCCACGACCGGGAACGCACCGCCGCCCGCCACGACCGGTGCGCCGCCGAGCCCCTCGATGCAACGGGCGCAGGCGCTGGTGGCGCGGATGACGCTGGCCGAGAAGGCGAGCCAGCTGCAGCACGAGTCGCCGGGCATTCCGAGGCTCGGCATCCCGGCCTACAACTGGTGGAGCGAAGGCCTGCACGGCGTCGCGCGCGCCGACGTGGCGACGGTGTTCCCCCAGGCCATCGGCCTGGCGGCGACCTGGGACACGCCGCTCGTGCAGCGCGTGGGCGAAGTCATCGGCATCGAGTTCCGCGCCAAGTTCCGGGGCACCGTCGGTGCCGACGGCTCCTCCGGCCTGTACCGCGGCCTGACGGTGTGGTCGCCCAACGTCAACATCTTCCGGGACCCCCGCTGGGGCCGCGGCCAGGAGACCTATGGCGAGGACCCGGCGCTGACCGCGCGCATGGGCGTGGCCTTCATCCAGGGGCTGCAGGGACCGGACCCGCGGCATCCGCGCGTGTCCGCGGCGGTGAAACACTTCGCGGTGCACAGCGGCCCCGAGGCCGACCGCCACAAGGAGGACGTGCGGGTCTCGCCGCGCGACCTGGTGGACACCTACCTGCCGGCCTTCCATGCGGCGGTCACCGAAGGCCGCGCGGAATCGGTGATGTGCGCCTACAACGCGGTCGACGGCGTGCCCGCGTGCGCCAGCGAGCCGCTGCTGCGGCAGCGGCTGCGCGAGGAATGGAAGTTCCAGGGGCATGTGGTGTCGGACTGCGGCGCGGTGGCCGACATCCACCAGGACAGCGCCCACCACCATGTGAAGACGCCCGAGGCCGCCGTGGCCCTGGCGGTGCGCGCCGGCACCGACCTGATCTGCGACTTCGGCGGCAACAGCACCGCCTCGCCCACCACTACCGTGGCGGCCGTGCGGCAGGGACTGCTGGCCGAGGCCGACCTCGACCGGGCGCTGCATCGGCTGTTCGACGTTCGCCTGCGCCTGGGCCTGCTCGACCCGCCCGGGCAAGGGCCCTTCGCCGGGATCACGGCGGACGAGTTCGACACACCCGCGCATCGCGCGCTCAACCTGGAGACGGCCCGTCGCTCGCTGGTCCTGCTGAAGAACGATGGGCTGCTGCCATTGAAGACACCGCCCCGGCGCATCGCCGTGATCGGTCCCAACGCCGACAGCGTCGACGCGCTGGTGGGCAACTACAACGGGACACCGTCCCGGCCGGTCACCCTGCTGGCCGGCCTGAAGGCCCGCTATCCGGATGCCCGGATCGACTTCGTCGAAGGCACGGGCTGGGTGGCGCCGCCGCTGGAAGACCTGCCGGCCGAGCGGCTGTGTGCCGACGCCGCCTGCACCCGCCCCGGGCTGAGCTTCGAGCGCTTCGCCAATCTCCAGCTCGAGGGCCCGCCGATCTCGTCGACGGTCGAGGCGCAAGCCCGCTTCCGATGGGGCTGGCCGGATGCGCATGACCGCCAGGAATCGGCGCGCTGGAGCGGCTTCGTGCGCGCCGCCGAGAGTGGCGAGCATCTGTTCCGGCTGAAGGGGAACCGGGGCTACCGCGTCTGGATCGACGGCGAACGGGTGGTGGACCTGTGGGACATCGCCTGGCCCACCAGCACCCGCGGCGTGCAGCTCGAGGCGGGGCGGACCTACGCCCTGCGCGTGGAGGCGCTGCAGACCGGCTGGGAAGGCGAGCAGCGCCTGCAGTGGAGCCGGCCCGGCGCCAGTGACGAGGCCGCCCTGGCTGCCGCGCGCGAGGCCGACCTGGTGGTCTTCGCCAGCGGCTTGACCTGGGAGTTCGAAGGCGAGGAGATGACGGTGCTGGCGCCCGGTTTCGCGGGCGGGGACCGCACCCGGATCGATCTGCCGGCACCGCAGCAGAAGCTGCTGGAGCGCCTGGCCGGCCTGGGCCGCCCGCTGGTGCTGGTGAACTTCAGCGGCAGCGCCATGGCCTTCGGCGCCGCGACATCGCAGGCCGCGGCCATCGTGCAGGCCTGGTATCCGGGCGGCGAAGGCGGCCAGGCGGTGGCGGAACTGCTGGCCGGCGACTTCAGTCCGTCCGGCCGGCTGCCGGTCACCTTCTACCGGTCGGCCGAGCAACTGCCGCCCTTCAAGGCGTACGGCATGCAGGGGCGCACCTACCGCTGGTTCAAGGGCGAGCCGCTGTTCCCCTTCGGCCATGGGCTGGGCTACGCGCGCTTCAGCTATGCACAGGCCCGGCTCGCGAGCCCCCGGGTCCGGGCCGGACAAGGCGCGCGGCTGTCGGTGCTGTTGAAGAACGAGAGCGGACGCGAGGCGGCCGAGGTCGTCCAGGTCTATGCCCGGCGCCCCGGTGCCCTCGCGCCGGAACGCACGCTGGTGGCCTTCCGGCGGGTCGTGCTGCGCGGCGGCGAATCGCGCCGGCTCAGCGTCGATCTGGACGCCAAGGCGATGAGCGTCGTGCAGGCCGATGGGCAGCGCGTCGTGGAGGCCGGGCCGGTGTGGCTGTGGATCGGCGGAGGACAACCGGTGCCGGCGATCACCGGCGTGCGCGCGCCGGGTCAGGCTTTGACCCTGCAGGTCACCGGCCGCGCGCGACTGCCGGCGTTCTGAGCGGGCGTCGCACCGGTCCACGGCGTTACGCTGTCCGGCCGCCATCGCCCGGGCGCGGCCCGGGCAGGCTCGAACGAAGGAAGGACACATCGGCATGGCATCGAATCAGGGTTCGCGCGCGGATCGGTCGCGTCGCCGCATGGCGTTGGCCGTGGTCATCGGCGCATTGCTGCTGGCGGCCGGCGGGTGGCTGTCGAGCCGGCCCAGCGATGCCGCTGGCCCCGCCAAGGCAACGGCGGCGAGCTCGCCCACGAATGAACCCGGCTCGCCGCTTCCCGCGGCGAAGACGGAGGCGGCATCGGCCGTGATGACGGTCGCCTCGTCGGCGCCCGGCTCGACGAGCGCCCCGCCTCCTGCGCCCGGCTGGCCAGAGGACGCGCTGCGTCGGGTCCAGCTGGCGCTGGACGGCCATGGGACGCCGAAGGACATGCTGGAGGCGGCCATGATGCTCTCCGCCTGCCAGGGCGCGGACGCGATGGTGGACCACCAGTACCGGGAGCGCGATCAACCGTCCGCGACGGGTCGGCAGCTTCAGCGGATCACGGGTCTGTCCAGCCAGGAATGGATCCGCCGCTCGCAGGATTTCCAGCGTCACTGCCAGGTCTTCGATGCCGCCACGCTCGCGCGCCAGGGCGAGCTGCTCAAGCGTGCCCACGACGGCGGCGCCAAGGACGCCGCGCTGCCCTACCTGCAATGGCTGGGAGCGAACCGGCAGGCGATCGATCCGGCGCTGCGCGGGCAGCTGCAGCGCGAGGCGCGTCAGACGGCCGAGGACGGCGATTTCATGGCGCTGGTGACCTTCAGCTTCGCCTTCAATCCGGGCGCGATGGGCATCACCGAGGTCCAGCGGCAGGCCTACAAGGAAGCGCAATTTCGCATCCAGGGTTTGATGTCGGGCGCGGAGATGGAAAAGGCCAGCCGCGATGCGATGGCGGACACGGAAAAGATGATGGCCCAGTGGGGTGCGGTGCCGCCGCCATTGACGGCCGAGCAGCAGCGCGAGGCTGACGCGCTGGCCGCGCGGGTGATCGAGGCCTGGCGCAAGCGTCAAGGCAAGCCGGGGTGAATCGCACAAGCCCTCGCTGTCGATGGGCAAGTGCTGGCCCGCGAATTGCACTCCTTCGCGCGCACGACGCGCGAGGCACCTAAAGCGGCTCCGTCCGAGCCGCGTCTGACATTCCTTGGCCGCGTTGGATGACAACGCTGACAAATTTCGTCAGTGCGATGCCAACAACTTGCAACGGACCTGTCACCGCCGCGCGCGCATGACGCTTCACATCATTCGAAAGGAACCCATGTCGTCCATCCCGAACGCCACGCCCGCGGTCCAGCGGCTCGCGCTCGCCCTCCTGACGGCAGGCCTCGCCGCCTGCGGTGGCGGCGGATCGGCCTCATCGCCAGCGACCGACGCGCCGGCACCGCCGCTTGGTGCCGCACCGGCACCTTCGCCCTCGCCCTCGCCCTCGCCCTCGCCCTCGCCTTCGCCCTCGCCTTCGCCCTCGCCTTCGCCTTCGCCTTCGCCCGCTCCAGCGCCGGCCCCGGCCCCGGCCCCGGCACCTTCCCCCGCGCCGGCACCAGCACCCACGCCGGCGCCCGCACCTTCGCCGGCGCCCGCACCTTCGCCCGCGCCTTCGCCTGCACCCGCTCCGGCGCCTGCTCCAGCGCCCGCACCTTCGCCTGCGGTCTCGATCACCACGGCCCTGGGGACGGCCAACCGGCTGCTGGGCGGCCTGGGCGCCGGCAACCCGATCGCGGAGATGACGACGCAGCAGATCCGTCCCGACATCATCGACACCTACCTGGTCGGTGTCGGTAGTGGCGCGTGGCCCACCTGGAACAGCCCGGACGGGGCCTATGTGACTTACACGGCCGCGAACGTGTCGGCCGTCGGCGCGGTGCCGATGTTCACGCTCTACCAGATGGCGAGCCGGGGCGAGGGCAACCTCGCCGCGATCAACGACGCGAGCTTCATGACCCCCTACTGGGCCCAGGTCAAGCTCATGTACCAGAAGATCGGCGCGACCAACCTGCCCACGCTGGTCAACCTGGAGCCGGACTTCTGGGGCTTCGTGCTGACCGGCGCCCCGGGCGGCGACCCGACGAAGGTGCCGGCGCGCGTGAGCCAGGTGGCCGAATGCGCGAACCAGCCGGACAACGCCGTCGGCATGGCGGGCTGCCTGCTGGCGCTGGGGCGGACCTACGCGCCCAAGGCCCGGATCGGTTTCCCGCCGTCCTTCTGGGGCCGCGACGCCACCACCGTCGGCAACTTCATGCTGAAGCTGGGCGCCGACAAGGCCGACTTCATGGTGGCCCAGACCAGCGACCGCGATGCCGGCTGCTTCGAGGTCTCGCCGCCTCCGTCCGAGTGCGCCGGTCGTGGCAACGGGCCGTTCTACTGGGACGAGAACAACGTGGCGACGCCCAACTTCCATCAGGACCTCGCCCAATGGGTCGCCGTGCAGGGCAAGCTCGGCAACCTGCCCATCCTGTTCTGGCAGACGCCGATGGGCGTGCCCTCGTCCACGCCCGGCGGCACCTGGGGGCACTACCGCGACAACCACGTCCAGTACATGCTGACCCACCCGACCGAGTACACCGCCCGCGGCGTGTTCGCGATCGTGTTCAGCGGCGGCGGCGCGGGTTCGGTCAACATCACGACGGACGGCGGCCAGTTCGCCCGCCTGTTCAAGGCCTACCTGGCGAATCCGGCCCCGCTGCGCTGAGCGGCAGGCAGCATCGGACGCGTGGCGGCCGCGGGTCGCCGCGGCGCCCGGTCGTCCATCGGCCAGCTTCTGCGACGAGAATGCGCGCGGGGCGCGGCCCATCCCTCGGGATGCGGACCGCCCCACGATCGCCTGCCCCGGCGACAGCCACCGAGGTTCGATACCGATGGCCGGCCTGCGCGGGGTGGTCCTCAACCGCCAGACCCGCGCACCCGGCCGCTCGTGTGCCGGCCGAGTCCCCGCATGCTGTCCCGTCTCGATCTGCCGACCGTCCTGTTGTTCTACAACACGTCCCTGCTCGCCGGCGCGTTCGCCATCGTCCACGTCCGTCGCAATTCATGCCGCCCCGAGGGCCTCATGGGGCTGGCGATCGCCTACCTCATGCTGGCCGCCGGAGCCGCCCTGGCCTGGAAGGGCGAGGAAGCCGCCCTGCCCGCGGCGGTCTGGACGCACGGCAGCCTGCTGCTCGGCACGGCCGGCTATGCGGTGTTCCTCGCCGGCATCCTCGCGATGAGCGGCCGCCGCCGCGTCCGCTGGGGGCTCCTGCTGACGCCGGTGCTGCTGTGTTTTCTGGTGGGGCTGGTCACCGGATTCCCCCGCGACAACCTGAGCCGCGCCGGCGTGTTCCATGCGGCCGCCGTGCTGTCGCTCGCGTGCAGCGCCCACGAGATGCTGCGCAATCATCGCCTCGAGGCCTTGCCATCGAGCCGGCTGCTTGCGGCGCTCCTGGCGCTCAGCGGCGGCGTCTACACGCTCAGGCTGGTGTTCATCCTGAATGGCACCGCGGGCAGCGCCGGCTTCTCGCTGGCGTTCTTCGTGCAGATGTTCTGCCATTTCGGCATCGCCCTGATGGTGGCCACCATCTCCAAGGAGCGCGCGGAAGTGCGCCTCGCCCAGTTGGCGGACACGGACCCGTTGACCGGCGTGGGCAACCGCCGCTGGCTCGGCACGCGCCTGCCCAAGCAGCTGCGAGGCCACAGTGCGGTCCTCCAGCTGGACCTGGACCGGTTCAAGCGCATCAACGACCAGTACGGACACGCCGCCGGCGATGCGGTCCTGGTGGCCTTCGCCAGCTGCCTGAAGGCGCAGCTGCGCGAGTCCGATCTGCTGGCCCGCACCGGCGGCGAGGAGTTCCTGGTGTACACGCCCAACGTCACCGAGGCGGTGGCGCGCTCCATCGCCGAGCGACTCCGGGCCAGCGTCGAGCAGTTGCGGATCGTCGAGGACGGCACGCCCCTGCCGGTGTCCACCAGCATCGGCGTGGCCTGGGTGGCGGACGGCAGCGCGCCCGCGGAGGCCTGCCTCGCCCGGGCCGACGAGATGCTCTACGAGGCCAAGCGCGACGGCAGGAACCGCGTGGCCTTCGCCACGATGGCAGTGCAGGCGCCCGACCGCGCCGCATGACGCGTGGCGGCGGCCCGGCGGGCCATCGCCGTCGCCGTCGCCGTCGCCGGATGATCCTCGTCGCGCGAACGCGCGCCGCTCGCGGCCTTCATCGCGGACAACGGCCCTACTCCTCGCGCCACTGCAGGTGCACCACGCGCAGGCCCTGGGCCTTGATCGTGCGCAGCAGCAGCGGCAGCGCCGCGGCAGTGCGGTCCTGCGCATCGTGCAGCAGCACGATGCCGCCACCCGAGGCGCCCAGGCGCTGCGCGAGCTTGTCGGCCATCTGCTGGGCGCTCTGGGGCTCCCAGTCCTCGACGCCCAGGTCCACCGACATCACGGTGTAGCGCGAGGCCGCGAGCGCCTCGCGCAGGACCGGTGTTTCCTCGAGGAAGGGAAAGCGGTAGGCCGCCGCCCGGCCGCCGAAGACCTCGCGGTACGCGGCCTCGGCCGCCCGCAGGTCGCCGAGCTGCTCCGATGCGGGCAGTGACGCGAAGTGGGGATGGCGGAAGCCGTGCAGGCCGACGCTGTGCCCCTGCGCCTTCACCTCCCTGGCGAGCGCCGCATCGGCCAGCATCGGCTCGCCGTTCATGAAGAAGGTCGCCCGCACGCACTCGGCCTTCAGCGCCTGGAGCACGAGCGGGGTGGAGGCCGGCCGCGGCCCGTCGTCGAAGGTGATCACCACCTCGCCCGGCTGCAGCGGCAGTGGCCCGTGCTGCGAGCGACCGTAGGCCGCGGCTTCACGTGGCAGCGTCAGCACGCGCGAGGTGCCCAGCGCGGCCGGGCCGCAATCGGCCGCCGCGCCCAGCGCCTGGCCCAGCGCGAGCACCGCCAACGCCGCACGCGCCGTGCGCAGCCGCGGCCGGCGCGCCGTCCGGGCCGAGGCCCGCGCCTCGTCGGCCTCGGGGACGTCGCCCCATGCATTCCTCATGTCGTCTCCTGCGGTCATGGTCGCCGGCGAGCTTATCGAACGGGCGTGCCACCCGCAGCGGTGCATCCACCGATACCGCCTGTTTCCACGCCGGTGACGCGACGGTGCGAACTCGGTGATGTTTGCGTGGCGACTCCTCCGTAAGCTGCGGCCCCCGATCAATGCTTCGCGCCCGCCTCGGCCCCACCGCAGCTGGCGCACCGACTTCAAGGATCCCATGTCCCTGTCCTGCTCGATCCGCCACCTCGCGGCCGTCACCGCGCTTGGCGCGGCCGCCCTGCCGGCGGCGCACGCCGCCTCGTTCAATCCGACGTTGCCGGCCGAACCGCGCCTGCCCACCGCCACCGAGGTGTGCAAGACCCTGACCGCCTCGCTGACGCAGACCGGCGGCCTGCTGCCGAGCTCGGTCGACGCGGATCCCACGCACTCGCAACCGGACACCGCCCAGATCCAGGACGCCATCAATCACTGCCCCGCCGGCCAGGCGGTGCGCCTGGTCGCCAGCGGCAACGCCAACGCCTTCCTGTCGGGACCGCTGGTGCTGAACAGCGGCGTCACGCTGTGGGTCGACAGCAACGTGACGCTCTTCGCGTCCCGCAGCCCCAAGGACTTCGACAACGGCGGCGGCCGCTGCGGCACCGCCGGCGGTGACGGCAAGTCGTGCAATGCGCTGATCCGCCTGAAGAATGCCGCGAACAGCCGCATCGTCGGCGACGGCCGCATCGACGGCCGCGGCGGCGCGGTGCTCACCTCCGGCCCCAACGCCGGGAAGATGACCTGGTGGGACGTCGCCAACCTGCTGGAGGCGACCGGCAAGAAGCAGAACAATCCGCGCCTGGTCAACCTGATCGGCGGCAGCAACTTCACGCTCTATCGCATCTCGCTGCTCAACTCGCCGAACGCGCACGTCGTCGTCAGCGGGCTGACCGGCTTCGTGGCCTGGGGTACCAAGGTGCTGGCGCCGTCGCTGGCCTACGCCAAGCCCAACTACGCCTGCGCCGCCGGCACGACGCCCAACCCCGACGTCGCCGCCACCCAGCCCAGCACCTGCTTCACCCCGGCCACGGCCGCCAACACCGACGGCATCGACGTGGTCGAGAGCTCCAAGGTCAGGATCGCGCACTCGTCGATCAGCACCGGCGACGACCACATCGCGATCAAGGCCGCCGACGCGCCGGCCTCCGACATCTACATCGCCCACAACGACCTGTACCACGGCCATGGCATGTCGATCGGCAGCGAGACCACGCAAGGCGTGAACCAGGTGCGGGTCGACGACCTCAGCATCGACGGTTTCGACGACGCGCAGGTCAACGGCCTGCGCATCAAGACCTACGACAGCGTCGGCGGAACGGTCAGCAACGTGATCTTCGCCAACGTCTGCATGCGCAACGTCAAGCAGCCGCTGATCTTCACGCCCTACTACAGCTCGGGCAACCACAGCACCGCGCCCAACATCAACGACATCCTGCTGCAGAACATCCATGTGCTGAGCAGCGCGAAGTTCGGCGCCGGCAAGCTGGTCTTCCGCGGCTATCGCAACGGCAGCGTCGTCAACCCGCTGAAGATGACCCTGGACAACGTCGTCTTCGACTCGACGAGCTTCCTCACCGCCGACGGCAAGAAGGGCGGACCCACTCAACCGGAGGATGCGACCTTGACGCTGGGCCCCGGGCCGGTGACGATCCCCTTCGCGGCGTCGTCGACCTTCAAGCTGATCGACCAGCGCGGCGGCGCCCAGGCACCGCGGGCCTGCGACAGCGCCTTCCCGCCCTTCCCCCTGGCCGAAGCGCCGATCTGAACGGGGGCCACCGCGCTGGCGCGGTGGCCTGCCGATGCGCTACAACCCGTCCATTCGACGAGGGAGATCATCGTGACCGCATTCGCCAACCTGAAGATCGGTGCCCGCCTGACCGGCGGCTTCGCGGCGGTGATCGCGCTGCTGATCGTGCTGGCGGTGATCGGTGTCACCAAGATCAGCGCGGTGGACGCCGACACCGAGGTCATCCTGCATGACCGCTTCGTCAAGGTGCAGCTGGCCCAGACCGTCGAGAACGAGGTCAACAAGCAGCTGCGCGCGATGCGCACCGCGCTGATCGTGTCCGACCGCGCGATCGTCGAGGGCGAGCTGGCCAAGATCGAAACCTCGCTGCCGGTGGTCGGTCGCGCGATCGACCAGCTCGGCGCGACGGTGCACAGCGAACGCGGCAAGGCGGCGCTGCAGGCGCTGATCGACGGCCGGGCGAAGTTCAAGGACAAGGAGCGGCAGCTGGTCGACCTGATCAAGGCCGGCAAGGTCGACGAGGGCCGCACGCTCCTGGTGACGGACATCCTGCCGCTGCAGACCGTCTACCTGGGGGCCGTCGAGCGCTTCGTGGAGACCCAGGCGGAGAGCATGGAGGAGTTCGGCGCGCAGGCCTCGGCGCTGGCCCGCGGCGCCCGCACGCTGATGATCGTGCTGTCGGTGATCGCGGTGCTGCTGGCGGTGGGCATCGCCGTGCTGCTGACGCGCTCGATCACCCGGCCCATCGCCCAGGCGGTGCGGGTGGCCGAGACGGTCGCGGCCGGCGACCTCACCTGCACCATCGCGGTCGGCGCCCGCGATGAGACCGGGCAACTGCTGGCCGCGCTGCGCTCGATGAACGACAGCCTGGTGCGCATCGTCGGGGAGGTGCGGCTGAGCAGCGAGTCCATCGCCGCCGGCTCGACCCAGATCGCCACCGGCAGCATGGACCTGTCGCACCGGACCGAGGAGCAGGCCTCCAGCCTCGAGCAGACGGCCGCGGCGATGGAGGAAGTCGCCTCCACTGTGCAGCGCAGCGCCGACTCGGCGCGCAACGCCACGGCGCTCGCGGCCACCGCCAGCGAGGTCGCCACCCGCGGCGGCTCGGCCGTGGCCGAGATCGTCGCGACGATGCGCGACATCAGCGCCAGCTCGACCCGGATCGCCGACATCACCGGCGTCATCGACGGCATCGCGTTCCAGACCAACATCCTGGCGCTCAACGCGGCCGTGGAGGCGGCGCGCGCCGGCGAGCAGGGCCGCGGCTTCGCGGTGGTGGCCGGCGAGGTGCGCACGCTGGCCCAGCGCGCGGCCACCGCCGCCAAGGAGATCCGTGCGCTGATCGGCGAGAACGTCAGCCGCGTCGAGACCGGGTCGCGCCTGGTCGAGGGCGCCGGCACCACGATGGACGAGATCGTGCGGCAGATCCGGCAGGTGGCCGAGCTGATCACCGAGATCGGCACCGCCACCGGCCAGCAGAGCCTGGGCATCGGCGAGGTCAGCAAGGCGGTGCACGTGCTCGACCAGGTGACGCAGCAGAACGCCGCGCTGGTCGAGGAATCCGCCGCCGCCGCGGACAGCCTGAGCCAGCAGGCGCGCCGGTTGACCGAGCTCGTCGGCGCTTTCAAGCTGCACCTCGGGCGCTGAGCGGCAGTGCGGCAGTGCGGCAGTGCGGCTGGCGGTCTTCCGGGCAAATTTCCGCGCCAGTGAACGCGGCGTCAGCGCTCGGTGATGTCTGCGGCGCGGTCCCTCCGTAAGCTGCGGCCACCCCTTCCAACCAGCAGTCTTGCCATGCGCATGTTCTCCACACTGGGTGTCTTTTTCTCCACCATGGCGGTGGCCGGCGCCGCCGCCGCGGCCGATCCTGCGGTCACCGGGACCATCCTGCTCGGCCAGGTCGCGCCGTTCAGCGGCCCGTCGGTCAAGCTGGCCGAGGAATACAACCTGGGCGCACGGACCTACTTCCAGGCGCTCAACGAGCGCGGAGGCGTCAACGGCCATCGCGTCGAGCTGCGCACCCGCGACGATCGCTACGACCCCGCCGAGACCGCCCGCCAGGCCAAGGCGCTGATCGAGCAGGACGACGTGTTCGCGCTGTTCGGCACCGTCGGCACCGGCACGACGCTGGCGGCCGTGCCGGTCGCCACCGCGGCGGGCGTGCCGCTGTTCGCGCCGTCCACCGGCGCCGAGGCGCTGCGCACGCCGCTGAACCGGCAGATCTTCCATGTGCGCGCCGGCTATAACCAGGAGGCCGATTACATCGTCGAGCAGCTCTCGACCAGCGGCCTGCGCAGCGTCGCGGTGCTCCATCAGGACGACGCCTTCGGCAAGGCGGCGCTGGAGTCGGTGACACGCGCGCTGACGCAGCGCGGCGTGAAGAACGTGGGCATGGCCGCCGTCGAGCGCGACGCCACCGAGGTGGCCGACGTCGCCCGCAAGCTGGCCGCCGGTCATCCGCAGGCGGTGATCCTGATCGCCTCCTACACCTCGAGCGCCGCCCTCATCAAGACGATGAAGAAGCAGGGCTACGCCGGCCAGTTCGTCGCGACCTCCTACGTCGGCGGCAAGTCGCTGGCCGATGAGCTCGGCGGCGAGGGCAGCGGCGTGTGGATCTCCGAGGTCGTGCCCTTCCCCTGGGGTGAAGGCACCGCGCTGCAGCGCGAGTACAACCAGGCGCTGCAGCGCGCTGGCGTGCCGCACCGCAGCTTCGGGTCGATGGAGGGCTTCCTGGCCGCCAAGGTCTTCACCGAAGGACTGCGCCGCGCCGGCAAGGAACCGAACCGCGCCCGGCTCATCGCCGCCCTCGAGTCGATGCAGGGCTGGGACGCGGGCGGCTACCGGATCTCCTACTCGCCCACCGACCACGCCGGCACCCATCGGGTTGAGATGACAATGATCGGCCCCGGAGGCAAGTTCGTGCATTGACGATGACACCCAGCATATCCAGCGACCGCCCCTGCCCGCGCCCTGCGCGGGCGGCTCTTTTCCCGCGATCCGCCTCGCATCCCCGCGGACCCGCCGCGCGCGACCGGGGGGCTTGGCGGTGAGCCCCGCCGCCAAGACCCGCGTGGTGATCGCGGACGATCATGCGCTGGTGCGCGAGGGTCTGCGCAAGGTTCTGGAGCTCGATGACAGCATCGAGCTGGCCGGCGAGGCCGCCAACGCCGACGAGGTGATGGCCCGCCTGGCGCAGGGCGGCGTCGACCTGCTGCTGCTGGACCTGCTGATGCCGGGCTGCACCGATGTCGAGCTGATCCAGCGCATCCACGCCGCCCATGCCGGGCTGCCGGTGCTGGTGCTGACCATGCATGCCGATCCGCACATCGCGCGCCGCGCGCTGGAGGCCGGCGCGGGCGGCTACCTGACCAAGGACATCTCCACCGAGCTGCTGATCGACGCCATGCACCACGTGGCCGCCGGCCGCAGCTACGTCGACCCTTCGCTCAGCGCCGCGCTGATCCGCCAGGAACCGAAAGCGCCGGAGCCGCTGGAATCGCTGTCCCCGCGCGAGCGCCAGGTGCTGGTCGCGCTGGTGCGCGGCCAGTCGCTGGTGGACATCGCCGCCGCGCTCCAGGTCGCGCCGAACACGGTGAGCACCTACAAGACACGCCTCATGGACAAGCTGGACCAGGCCTCCCTGAGCGACCTGGTGCGATACGCCGTGCGCCATGGCATCGTCGACTGAGCACGCGACCGGGCTCGCCCCGGTCGTGTCGCCGGCGCGGCGCCTGCTCGACCTGCTCCCCTCAAGCGGCCCACCCGCCGCCTCGCGCAGCCTGCCGGCTCGCTCACGCCGGGCGCGTCTTCCGCTCCTCGCTGTCGTCGCCGCCCTCGCCCTGGCGCTGCTGGCGGTGCTTTTGCCCCTGCCCGCGCGCGCCGAGCGCATCGTGCTGGCCTCCTACCAGGAGCGCGAGGGCCTGCAGAACCTCACCCCCACCTGCCTCACGCAGGACCGGCGCGCGGTGCTGTGGATCTGCACCGAGAACGGCCTGTTCCGTTTCGACGGCTTCCGGGTCCATCGCGAGCCGCTGCCGGTCGCGGTCGGCAACGGCATCTGGGGCGGCCGTGTCGACGGGCTCGGCCGGCTCTGGCTGACCACCGACCAGGGGCTGTTCCTGCGGCGCCCGTCGAGCGACGCGGCACGCCCGGAGGGCGGCGAGGCCGCGGACTGGGTGGAGATCCGGCGCGCCGACGGCCAGCCGCTGGACGTGGCCTTCGACGGCCAGTTCGACGTCGACGAGCGCGGCGTGCTGGTGGCGGTCGATCGCGACCATCGGTTCTGGACGGCCACGGTCAGCGATGCCGGACCGTCCACGGTCCGCGCCGAGCCCCTCCCCGTGGCTGCCCTCGACCGCCCGCCGGCGGCCGGCTACGTCGAGACGATCCCGCTGCGGCGGCTCGGCGACCGCCTCTGGTTCGGCTGCGGCGACGGCCTGTGCGCCTGGGACCGACGCCAGGCGGCGGTGACGCTGTGGTCCGCCGCGCAGGGCCTGCCGCCGGAAACCTGGGCGACGCTGCTGGTCGGCCGGGACGGTAGCCTGTGGGCGCGCGGTCGCAGCCACCTGGCCCGCCTGGCGCCCGGCGCCCAGCGCTTCGAGACCGTCGAGGCGCCGATGGTGAACCAGGAATGGGAGGCCAGCAGTCCCCTCATCGAGGATCCCCGCGGCGGCATCCTGATGGCCACGGCGACCGGGATCGCCCGCTGGGACGGCCAGGCCTGGCAAACCTGGTCCCGCGATGACGGCCTGCCCGACTCGGCCGTGCGCAGCCTGCTGGTGGACGGCGACGGCGCGCTGTGGCTGGGCGCGTCCGGCCAGGGTTTCCATCGCTGGATCGGCTACGGCGACGTGGACCATTGGAGCCGCGCCTCGGGCCTGCCGTCCGACGTCGTCTTCCGCCTGCTGCAGGACCGCAGCGGCCGCCACTGGGCCATCACCCGCGAGGGCCTGGCCTGGTTCGACGCCGCGGCCCGCCGCTTCCAGCCGCTGCCCCCTTCCGCCGCCACGGCGCCCCGCGTCGCCGGCATCGTGGCGGGGGCGGCCATCGATGCCGCGGGCGACCTCTGGTGGCTGGACCGCGGCCAGCTCAACACCATCAAGGCGGGCGGCACGACGGCCCGCCGCGTGCTCACCGAGCCTGCGCTGCTGGGCCTGCTGACCGGCCATGGCGGACAGCTCTACCTCACGAGTCGCTCGCGGATCGAGCGGCTGATTCCCCAGCCTCACGGCGGCGGCGTGAAGCGCGAGCCGGTCGCCACGGACCTGCCCGGCGGCGAGCCGGCCGTCGCCGTCTTCAGCGACGGCACGACGGACTGGTTCATCAACGTCCGGTGGCAGGTCTTCCGCGCGCAAGGCGACGCCTGGGTGCCGCTGCGCGACGACCAGGGCCGGGTGCTCACGGCCTACACCGCGACGGTCGCGGAGGGCGCGCTGTGGGCGTCGGACGACCGGGGCGTGGCGACCTACACCTTGTCCGGCGACCGCGCGCAGCTGCGGCGGCGGATCCCCAAGGCGTCCTTCGGCGGGGCCGATCCGATGTGGGTGGTCCGCGGCCCGGGGAACGAGATCTGGCTGGGCACCGGACGAGGCGTCTTCCGCCTCGGCCCGCAGGGCGAGTGGCTGGGCCTGCTGGACCGCGACAGCGGCCTGGTGTGGAACGACGTCAATGACGACAGCTTCCTGCTGGACGCCGCCGGCGACGCCTGGATCGGCACCAGCGGCGGCGCGACGCGGGTGCGCCGGCGGCCGCCGCCGCCGGGCGCGCCCGCCGTGTTGCGGGTGGACCGGCTGGAATTCGGCACCCACCAGTTCAGCGGGCCGCCGACCGCGCCGGTGCCCTGGACCGACCGCCAGCTGCGCATCACGCTGGGCACGCCGACACTCTCGCTGCCGCGCGACCGCCGCATCGAATACCGGCTGTCGCCGCAGGCGCCGTGGCGCACGGTCGAGGGCGCGTCCATCGACGTCGGCGCCATGGACGAGGGCCGGCACCTGCTGACGCTGCGGGCCGCCGGCCGCGTGCCGCTGGAGCCACCGGGGCCGGAGCTGGTGCTGCCCTTCACCATCGCGCCCCCGTGGTGGAACTCGCCCGGCATGCGGCTGACCTACCTCGCGCTGCTCGGCGCGCTCTGGTGGGCGCTGACGCTGTGGACGCAGCGCCGCGCGCGGGCGCGCCGGCGCACGCTCGAACGGGCCATCGACGAGCGCACGGCCGAGCTGCAGGCCTCGCGCGAGGCGCTGCACCGGCTGAGCGAGCACAACGCGCTGGCGCTCGAGCAGGAGCGCACCCGGGTGTCCCGCGAGCTGCACGACGAGCTGGGCCAGCAGCTGGCGGCGCTGCGCCTGGAGATCGCCGTCATGCGCGCGCGCGCCGCACGGGCCACCGCCTCGATCGACGCCGGCCAGTTGGACCTGCTGCATGAGCGGGTCGACCGGCTCGTCGCCGCCGTGCGCGCGGTGGTCTCGCAACTGCGTCCGCCGGCGCTCGATGGCGGCCTGGAAGCGGCCTTCCGCTGGCTCGGCACCGAGTTCAGCCGCGACACCGGCCTGCCCTGCGACGTGTCCGTCGCGGCGGGCGCCGGCCAGCTGGGCTCCGAGGCCGCCACACAGCTGTTCCGCGTCGCGCAGGAATCGCTCAACAACGTGCGCCGTCATGCCGACGCGACCCGGGCGGCCCTGTCGCTGTCCTTCGACGACGGCCTGTGGATCCTCACGGTGCGCGACGACGGTCGCGGCTTCGACCCCAGTGGCCGGCCCGCCGGCTACGGCGTGATGGGCATGCATGAGCGGGCCCGCCTGCTGGGCGGGACGCTGTCGATCCACAGCGCACCCGGTCAGGGCACGGTGGTCGAACTGCGCGTCGTGCCCGGCACGCCCGCAGCGCCACCGTCCCCCTACGGTACGTAGTTGTTCGACTACACGAAGTGGCAAAAGTGCGGATTCCTGCACAGGTTTTTCATTGCATCGTCCTGTAGAGTTTCACCTACACGCTCGCAGTAGCTCTTCAGGATCCCACGATGTTCATTGCCGTGCCACCGCGTCATGCGGCTTTCCTCCCGACGGGCCTTGATGCGGACAGCCGCGCGGAACCCCCTCTTCGACCCTCGGTGCCCTTCTCCGACGCCAGCTGGCGTTTCGGTGAATGCATGGTTCGGCCGGCCTGTCGTGACATCGTTGTCAGCGGCCAGTCGCGTCACCTGCAACCGCGCCCCTTCGACCTGCTGGTCCACCTGATCGAGCACCGCGACCGCGTGGTCAGCGCCGACGAGCTGCTGGACGTGGTCTGGGGCGAGCAGGATGTGCAGCCCGGCGCGCTGGCGATGGCGATCGCGCGGATCCGCGCGGTGCTGCAGGGGGCGCTGCCGCCCTCGGTCGAGATCATCCGCACCTACCACCGCGTCGGTTACCGCTTCGTCGCCGCACTGGAGTGAGCAGACCCGGCGCGAACCTCCCATGAGTTCCTTCCGTGTGGGCACGGACGCGCCCCGCCCCGCCGTCACGGCCCTGATCGAGGCCTTCCGACGCGACGGCCACCGCCATGCGCTGCTCGACCCGCTGGCGACGAGCTCGCGGGTGCGGCCGCCCCGCCCTGCCGACTTCGGCCTGGCGCCGGGCGATGCGCTGACCGGCGACGGCGGTTCGGTGATGGGCGCGACCGATGTCGAAGCGCTGTTCGCCCGGCTGCGGGCGATCTACTGCGACACCTTGACGCTGGACGCCTCGGCCGTGCGCAGCGCCGAGCGACGCGACTGGCTGCAGCGCCGGATGGAGTCGGACCGGCCGGTGCTGACCGGTCCGGAGGCGGCCACGCTGCTGCGCCGCCTGGCCAATGCGCAGGCCTGGGAACGGCATGTCGCGCGCCTGCATCCGCAGGCCAAGCGCTTCTCGCTCGAAGGCTGCGAGGCGCTGCTGCCGCTGCTCGAGCAGGTGCTGGAGACGGCGGCCGCGCAGGGCGTGGACCAGGTCTTCATGGGCATGCCGCATCGCGGGCGCGTCAACCTGCTCGCCACCCTGCTGGGGCATCCGGTCGCCGAGCTGCTGGACCACTTCGCGACCGAGCCGGTCCATCCGGAACGCCAGCGCGAGCTGGTCCACCAGCTGGGCGGCGACTATTGGCTGCACACCCCGCGAGGCGAATTGCGGGTCGCGCTCGCGAGCAACGCGTCCCACCTGCAGAGCGTCTATCCGGTGGTGCTCGGCCGGACCCGCGCGGCGCGCAGCGCCGACGGCCCGGGGCGTGAGCGCAGCATCGCCGTCGTGCTGCATGGCGACGCCGCCTTCGCGGGCCAGGGCGTGGTGATGGAGACGCTGGCGCTCGGCCTGCGGCCGGGTTACGAGGTCGGCGGCGTGCTGCACATCGTCATCAACAACCAGCTGGGCTTCACCGAACCCAACCGGATGGACCCGATGGCCGGGCGCTTCTGCACCGATCCGGTCCGGATGATCGATGCGCCGGTGCTGCGCGTCGGCGCCGACGATCCCGAGGCGGTGCTGCAGGCCGCGCGCCTGGCGGTGGACTATCGCGCCCGCTTCGCCGCCGACGTGGTGCTGGACCTGGTGGGTTATCGGCGCCACGGCAATTCCGAGCACGACGTGCCCGCGCTGACCAGCCCCGCCCTGTATCGACGCCTGGCGCGTCGCGCCAGCGTGACCGCGCTCTACGCCGACCGGCTGGTGGCCGATGGCCGCTTGTCGGTCGCCGAGGGACGCGCCTTGGCGGCCGCCGGCGACCGCTTCGATCCCGACGCGGCGCCGGGCCGGCCGGTTCGCGACCTTCCCGCCGCGATGGCCCGGCCGCTCGGCCACGACGCGACCGCGCACGCCGTGCGGGAAACCGATCGGACCGGGAGCGTCGCCGCGCCCTCGCCCGCGCATGGCGAGCCCACGGCCGCGCTGACGACGGCCGCCGTGCGCTTCGCCCTGACGCTGCTGACGACGCCGCCGCCGCGCTTCGAGCCGCATCCGATGCTGGCCGCGCTGCTGGTGCGTCGACGCGCCCTCGCGGCGGACGAGCACCTGGGCGTCGACTGGTGCACGGCCGAGGCGCTCGCGTGTGCGACGGCCTTGCGCGCCGGCGTGTCGCTGCGCCTGTCCGGGCTGGACGTGCAACGGGGCACCTTCATGCATCGGCACGCGGTCTGGCACAACCAGGCCGACACCGCGCCGTCGAGCTGGACACCGCTCGCACCCGCGGCGCGACGCGGCGCGCGGCTGGAGATCCACAACTCCCTGCTGTCCGAGGAGGCGGTGCTCGGCTTCGAGTACGGCCACAGCGTGCAGGCCCGCGACACGCTGACCGTGTGGGAAGCGCAGTTCGGCGACTTCGTCAACGGGGCGCAGATCTTCCTGGACCACTACATCAGCTGCGGCGAGGAGAAATGGGGCCTGCCCAGCGGCCTCACGCTGCTGCTGCCGCATGGGCACGAGGGCGCGGGGCCGGAGCAGTCCAACGCCTTCCTGGGCCGCATGCTGCAGCTGTGCGGCGCGGACAACCTGCGCGTCGCCTGCCCGTCGACCTCGGCCCAGTACGCGCACCTGCTGCTGGACCAGGCGATGACGCCGCGGCGCAAGCCGCTGATCGTGCTCACGCCCAAGACCCGTTTGATGAGCGACGCGCGCAGCCAGACGCCGGTCCGGATGCTCGCCGACGGTCGCTTCGAGCCCGTGCTGGACGAGGTCGCGGCCGATCCGGCCGTCGTGCGGCGCGTCGTGCTGTGCAGCGGCAAGCTGCATTACGAGTTGCGCGACGGACGGGACGCGATGTCGGTGTACGCCCCCGAGCGGGCGGCCGAGATCGCGCTGGTGCGCGTCGAGCGGCTCTACCCGTTCCCGAGCGATGAACTGGGCGCCGTGCTGCGGCGTTATCCGGGCCTGGAGACCGCGGTCTGGGCGCAGGAGGAAACCCGGCACCAAGGCGCGTGGCATTTCGTGCGCGACGAGTTGTCGGCGCTGCTGCCGGCCGGCGTGACGCTGCGCGAGGTCTCGCGGGCGCCCTCCGCGGCGGGGGCGACCGCGTCGGCCGTGTTGCACCGCGAGCAGCAGGCGGACCTGGTGCGGCAGGCCCTCGATGGCTGATTCCGCCGCACTTGCGTAAGAATGCGACGTCACGTCTGCAGGCCCGCCCATGAACAAGCACGTTCCGCGCGTTCCGCATCGAAGTGCCCCGCCGGCTCCGCTGCCAGCCCCGTTGCCGGTGGCCTGCGCCGCGGCGATCCTGCTGGCGGGCGCGGCCCTGGCGCCGTCCGCGGCGGCCGCGCCGGGCGGCGGCCAGGTGACCGCGGGCAACGGCCGCATCGTCCAGGGCAACGGCACCACCACCATCACGCAGCAATCGCCCCGGCTGGCGATCGACTGGACCAGCTTCGGCATCGCCGCCGGCGAATCGGTCCGCTTCATCCAGCCCGGCCCCGGCGCGATCGCGCTGAACCGCGTCACCGGTCGTGAACCCAGCAGCATCCTGGGCGAGCTCAGCGCCAACGGCACCGTGTTCCTGCTCAATCCGAACGGCGTGCTCTTCGGCCGCGGCGCGCGGGTCGACGTCGGCAGCCTGGTCGCCAGCACGCTGCAGCTGAGCAATGCGGACTTCGAGGCCGGGCGGCATGCGTTCTCCGGCGACAGCGCCGCGAGCGTCGTCAACCGCGGCACGATCCAGGCGGGCGCCGGCGGCAAGCTGGCGCTGATCGCCGCCAAGGTCGAGAACGCGGGCACGCTGAACGCGGACGGCGGCAGCGTGCTGCTCGCGGGCGCGTCCGCGGTCTCGCTGACGCTGGCCGATGGCCGGCCGCTGGGCTACACCATCAGCCGCGGCGCGGCCCAGGCGCTGGCCGCCAACGGCGGGCTGATCGTCGCCGATGGGGGCCATGTCGTGCTCACCGCCAAGGGGCTGGACGGGCTGGCCGAGTCCGTCGTCAACGCGTCGGGCGTCGTGCAGGCCAGGACGGTGCGCCAGGACCGCGGCGTGATCGAGTTGATCGCCGACCCGGCCACCGGCGTCGCGCGGGTCGAGGGGCGACTCGACGCCAGCGCGCCGGAGGCCGGCGGGGTCGGCGGCACGATCCGCGTGCTGGGCGACAAGGTCGGCGTCTTCGACGGCGCGCGGCTGGACGCCCGCGGCGCCGGCGGTGGCGGCCAGGTGCTGGTCGGCGGCAACTTCCAGGGCGCGGGACCGTCGCCGAATGCGACCGCCGCCTATGTCGCGCCCACGGCCGCCATCGACGCGAGCGCCACCACGCGGGGCGACGGCGGCGAGATCGTCGTCTGGGGCACCGAGGTCGCGAACGTCTTCGGCCGACTGAAGTCCGTCGGCGGACCGCAAGGCGGCGCCGGCGGTCGCATCGAGACCTCCGGCCATGTGCTGGACACCACCGGCATCGATGTCGAGGTCTCCAGCGGCGGCCTGTGGCTGCTGGACCCGTACAACGTCACCATCTCCACCGGCACGCAGACCGGGGGCGGCTTCTCCGGCGGCATCTGGACGCCGAGCGCGAGCGGCTCGCTGGTCAGCGTCAACAGCATCCAGACGCTGCTCAACAGCGGCAGCAACGTCACGATCCGCACCGTCGGCGCGGGCGCGCAGGAAGGCAACATCGCGATCAACGGCAACATCGCCAAGACTGCGGGCGGCGCCGCCACGCTCAGCCTGGAGGCCGACGGCCGGATCACCACCAATGCCAGCGCGGGCACGCATCGCACGATCACCAGCACCAGCGGCGCGCTGAACGTGTCGATGAGCGCGGCGGCGACCACCACCGCCTCGGGCAACAGCCCGATCAGCCTGCGCTTCCTGGACATCAACGCCAACGGCGGCAACATCACGGTCACTGCCAACCGCGCCTCGGCGGCCACGGCCGCGGCGGTGGACCTGAGCACCAACGTCTGGACCACCGCCGGCGCGGGCAGCATCGCGATCACCGGGACGCAGGCCGGCAGTGGCAACGGGATCGGCGTGTGGTTGCGCTCGAACAGCTTCAGCACCGCCGGCGGGTCGATCTCGGTGAACGGCACCAGCGGCGGCATCGCGACGGTCACCGGCACGAACGCCAATGGCGCGCCGCTGTTCTCGACCGGCAACATCGGCGTCTACCTCAACGGGGGCAACACCCTGAGCAGCAGTGGCGGCGGCGCGATCACCCTGGCCGGGACCGCGACCGGCAACACGGCCACCTGGTCCGGCAGCGCGGTCACGCTCGGCGCGCTGGACGCGCTGTCGACCGCCGGGGCGCTGACGATCACCGGCACCGCCTCCAATCCGTCGGCGAGCACCTACCGGAACCAGCAATCCACGGTGGCGCTGATCGGCAGCAGTTCGAACGCGGTCACGCTGACGGGCGGGTCGGTGACGATCAACGGCACGAACACGACGGTCGGCGGCGCCGCCAGCACCAGCAATGGGAACGCGGCGGTGAAGCTCGACGGCAAGGTCGACATCACCGCGTCGACCGGCGCGCTGCACATCGCGGGCAGCAACGCGGGGGGCGACGGCGTCTGGGGATCCGGCACCGCCGCCGTCCGGCTCAGCGCGCCGGCGGCGATCCCGATCCAGATCTCCGCGCAGGCGCTGGACACGGTCAGCGGCTACACCGGCTTCTACATCGGCGGCCCGGCGACGCTGTCGGTGCTGACGCTGGCGCCCTTGCAGATCAGCGCCGAGAGCCAGGTCGCCACGCGGCGCGCGCTGTGGAACAAGGGCGGGCTGATCGTGCCCGGCGCGCTGAGCATCACCACGGCCGCCGGCATGGTGGCCGACGACACCACCTTCGGCGGCTACTTCCACATCGGTGGCGCGACCTCGATGACCGCGGCCGGCGCGGGCAACACGGTGAGCCTGGTCAACGCCGGCAATGCCTTCTCGGGCGCGGTCGCGGTGACGGCGGCGGACACGACCTTGCGCAACAGCGCGGCGCTGACCTTCGGGGCGTCCAGCATCAGCGGCGCACTGACGGTCACGGCGCCCGGGATCTCGCAGAGCGGCGCGGTCTCGGTCTCCGGCGCGAGCACGCTGAACAGCGGCAGCTCGGCCATCACGCTGGCCAATGGCGCCAACGCGTTCGGCGGCGCGATGAGTCTCACCGCCGGCAATGCGACGGTGGCCGCGAATGCGCCGTTGACCTTCGGAGCATCCACGCTGACCGGCTCGTTGACTGCGAGCGCGCCCGGGCTGCTGCAGACGGGTGCGCTCTCGGTCGCAGGCACGACCGCGTTCAACAGCGGCGCGTCGGCGATCACGCTGGCCAACAGCGGCAACGTGTTCACCGGCGCTGTGAGCCTCGCCAGCGGCGACGCAACGATCAACTCCAGCACGGCGCTGCTCCTCGCGGCCTCGACCTTGAGCGGTGGCCTCACTGCCACCGCACCGGGCATCTCGCAGAGCGGCGTCCTCTCCATCGCCGGCCCGAGCGCGCTCAACAGCGGCAGCTCGGCCATCACGCTCGCCAACGCCGCCAACGTGTTTGGCGGCGCGATGAGTCTTACCGCTGGCAATGCGACGGTGGCGGCGAATGCGCCCCTGACGTTTGGAGCGACGACGCTGACCGGCTCGTTGACTGCGAGCGCGCCCGGGCTGTTGCAGACAGGCGCGCTTTCGGTCGCAGGCACGAGCGCGCTCAACAGCGGCACGTCTGCGATCACGCTGGCCAACAGCGCCAACGCGTTTGGCGGCGCGATGAGTCTCAACGCTGGCGATGCGACGGTGGCCGCGAATGCGCCGCTGACCTTTGGAGCGTCGACGTTGACCGGCTCGTTGAACGCGAGTGCGCCGGGGCTGTTGCAGACGGGGGCACTCTCGATCACGGGCACGACCGCGCTCAACAGCGGAACGTCGACGACCACGCTCGCCAACAGCGGCAACGTGTTCACCGGCGCTGTGAGCCTCACCAGCGGCGACGCAACGATCAACTCCAGCACGCCGCTGCTGCTCGCGGCCTCGACATTGAGCGGTGGCCTCAGCGCCACCGCGCCGGGCATCTCTCAGAGCGGCGTCCTCTCCATCGCCGGCCCGAGCGCGCTCAACAGCGACAGCTCGGCCATCATGCTGGTCAACGGCGGCAATGCGTTTGGCGGCGCGATGAGTCTTACCGCTGGCAATGCGACGTTGGCGGCGAATGCGCCCCTGACGTTTGGAGCGACGACGCTGACCGGCTCACTGAACGCGAGCGCGCCCGGGCTGCTGCAGACGGGCGCGCTCTCGGTCGCAGGCACGACGACGCTCAACAGCGGCACGTCGACCATCACGCTGGCCAACACCGGCAACGTGTTCACCGGCGCCGTGAGCCTCATCGGCGGCGATGCGACGATCAGTTCAAGCACGCCGCTGCTGCTCGCGGCCTCGACATTGAGCGGTGGCCTCAACGCCACCGCGTCGGGCATCTCGCAGAGCGGCGTCCTCTCCATCGCCGGCCCGAGCGCGCTCAACAGCGGCAGCTCGGCCATCACGCTGGTCAACGGCGGCAACGCGTTTGGCGGCGCGATGAGTCTCACGGCTGGCAGTGCGA
This sequence comes from Mitsuaria sp. BK041, assembly GCF_014193085.1. NCBI lineage: Bacteria > Pseudomonadati > Pseudomonadota > Betaproteobacteria > Burkholderiales > Sphaerotilaceae > Roseateles > Mitsuaria sp. BK041. Next base: position 2,472,821 of record NZ_JACHYT010000001.1, read on the forward strand.
CGGTGGCCGCCAATGCGCCGCTGACCTTTGGAGCATCGACGCTGACCGGCTCGTTGACTGCGAGTGCGCCCGGGCTGCTGCAGACGGGCGCACTCTCAGTCGCAGGCACGACCGCGCTCAACAGCGGCAGCTCGGCTATCACGCTCGTCAACGGCGCCAACGTGTTTGGTGGCGCGATGAGTCTCACGGGCGGCGATGCGACGTTGGCCGCCAACGCGCCTCTCACGTTTGGAGCGTCGACGCTGACCGGCTCGCTGATCGCGAGCGCGCCGGGTCTGCTTCAAACGGGTGCCTTGTCGGTCGCGGGTCCGTCCACGCTCGACAGCGGCACTTCGGCCGTCACGCTCGCCAACGTCGGCAACACCTTCGGCGGCGCGCTGAGCCTCACCGGCGGCGACGCGACGATCGTGGCCCACACGCCGCTGACCTTCGCCGCATCGACGCTCAGCGGCTCGCTGACGGCCAGCGCGCCCGGGCTGCAGCAGACGGGAGCGCTGTCGGTCGCCGGGACTTCGACGCTGAGCAGCGGCACCTCGGCGATCACGCTGGCCGACGCCGGCAACGTGTTCACCGGCGCCGTGAGCCTCACCAGCGGCGACGTGCTGCTCAACACCAGCGTCCCGCTGGTCTTCGCGCCCTCGTCCGCGGGCGGCGCGCTGCGCGTGAGCGCCCCTGGCATCCAGCAGGTCGGCGCCGTCTCGGTGACCGGTCCCGCCACGCTGGACGCCGGTGGCGCCGACATCGCCCTGCCCCGCCCGGACAACCACTTCGGCGGCACGCTGAGTCTGACCGCCGCCGACGCCAGCGTTGCCGCCGCCGGACCCCTGGTCCTCGGCGCTTCAGCTGTGAGCGGCAACCTGGACCTGACCGCGTCCGGTGTCTCGCAGCTGGGCGCGCTGGCCGTGGGCGGCACCACGACGCTGAATGCCGGCGGCGGGGCCGTCACGCTGCAGGACCCGCTCAATGCCCTACACACGCTGCGCGTCGTCGACGCCGGCAGCCTCGCCGTCGTGAACGGCCGGGCGATGACTGTCGATGGTGTCGGCGCAACGGGGAATGTCTCGTTGACGACGACCTCCGGCGACCTGACCGCCTCCGGGACCTGGCGCGTCAGCGGTGGCGACCTCCTCCTGTCGGCCGGCGCCGCCCGCGCGCGCGGCGATGCGGCCGGCGGCGACGTGATCAGCACCGCCACGCTGAGCCTGGACCCCGGCCGCCTGCTCTCCGTCTACACCGGCAGCCTCGACGGGACCGGGCTGGCGGGCACGCTGGCCGAGCGCGCGCCCGACGGCAGCGGCAATTTCCGCTATGGCCGGCAGGCCGGCGACGCGCCGGGCGCGACCGGCATCGGCGACGGCAGCACCTACGTCCTGTACCGCGAGCGCCCCGTGCTGACGGTCACGCCCACCGACGGCGCCAACACCAAGGTCTACGACGGCGGCCTGAGCGATCCCGGCATCGCCTACACGGTGGCGGGCCAGCGGCACGGCGACAGCGCCGCGATGATCCTCACCGGCAGCCTGGACCGCGCGTCCGGCCAGGACCGCGGCCGCTACGCGGTCCAGCCGGGCACGCTGGCCGACCGCCTCGGCTACCTCGTCACCGTGACGCCCGGGCACAGCTACGAGATCACGCCCGCGCCGTTGCTCGTCTCGGTCACGGACGCCAGTCGCCTCATCGGCCGGCCCGACCCGGCGTTCTCGGTGACCTATGCCGGCCTGGTCGCGGGCGAGACGGCCGCGACCAGCGACCTGTCCGGCACGCTGCGCTACCTCACCGGCGCGACGGCATCGTCCCCGCCCGGACGCTACGAGGTGTCGGTCACGGGCCTGTCCAGCCGCAACTACGACATCCGCTATGCGCCGGGCGTCCTGACCGTCTTCCCGGCCAGCGCCGGCCTGATCGCGACCGGCTCGGAGCAGGCCGCGTCGCGTTACCTCTCGGCGCTCGCCGACCTGTTCTGGAAGGCCCGGACCATGACCTCCGCACCGCTGGACCACCTGGAACCGGCGACGGTGGGCATCGGCCGCTGGTGGACCGGGACGCTCTCGGTCGAGACCCGCGATCCGCCGCCGGAGTCGGTGCGATAGAGTCGCCGGGTCCCACGACGATCCCCTCATGATCCGCCGCCCGCGCGACACACCCCCAGCCCATCGAACCCTCGTCCAGGCCTCGCTGCTGCTCCTGATGGCACAGCAGGCCCAGGCGGACGCACTGCCCATGGCGGCGGAGGCCGCCAATCGCGCCAGCGCGCCGCCCAGCCTGCTCACCACCCCGCCGCGCGACATCGCCTTGCCCCGTCGCCCGGACGATCCCGCCCAGGCCTCGGCCGCCGCGGACGCGACCCCCATTCCCGTGCGCCGCGTCCGCGTCACCGGCGCGCGGTTGTTCCCGGCCGAGGCCCTGGAGGCCCTGGTCGCCGACCTGAACGACGGCGCGCGGACGCTGGACGAGCTCGCACGCGGCGCGGCCCGCATCACCGAGCACTACCGCGATCACGGCTGGTTCCTGGCACGCGCGGTCCTGCCGCCGCAGACGATCCGGGATGGCGAGGTCGAGATCCGCGTGATCGAAGGCCGCTTGGCCGAGGTGCGTGTCCAGGTGGCCCCCGGCAGCCGCATCGACGCCTCGGTCCTCGAGGCCCGGATGGCCGCGATCCCGCTCGGCGAGCCGCTGAACCAGGCGCAGGTGGACCGCACGCTGCTGCTGCTGTCCGACCTGCCCGGCGCCCGGTTGAAGGCGCGGCTGCAGGCCGGCGCGCAGCCCGGGGACACGACGATCTCGATCGAGTCCGAACCCGCCCCTCTGGTCAGCGGCCGGATCGAGGCGGACAACCACGGCTCGCGCTACACCGGCCAGCGCCGCGCCGGTGGGTCCATCGTGCTGGACAGCCCGACCGGGCACGGCGAATCGATCAGCGCCCGCCTGCTCGCGAGCGAGGGCGACCTCTACTACGGCCGCCTGGCGGCGCAGCTCCCCCTCGGCAACGGCGGATGGAGCACGGGGCTGAGCGTGACGCGCACCCAGTACGCGCTGGGCTCGTCCTTCGCCGAGCTCGACGCGCGCGGCCAGGCCAACGTGGCGGAATGGCAGCTCAGCTATCCGCTGATCCGCGGCACCGCCCTCAACCTCACCGCGCAGGCCAGCCTCGAGCGTCGTCGCCTGAACGACGAGATCCGCGCCACCGGGACCGCCACCGGCAAGCGCGCGACGCATGGCACGCTGCAGCTGATGCTCGGCCTGCGGGACGATGTCGGCGCCGGCGCGGATACACGGATCGCGCTGCGCGTCGGCCGCGGGCACCTGGGCTTCAGCTCGCCGGACGCGGCGCTCATCGACAGCCTGAGCGCGCGCACCGCGGGGCGCTACGGCACGCTCAACCTCGACCTGCAGCGCAACCAGCGACTCGGCGGCGGCTGGGGTGTGCTGATGACGGCCAGCGGGCAGCTCGCCTCGCGCAACCTGGACTCGTACCAGAAGTTCGTCCTCGGCGGCGTGCAGGGCCTGCGCGGCTACCCCTCGGGCGAGGCCGTCGGCGACGAGGGCTGGCTCGCGTCCGGCGAGCTCTACTACGCCGCGAACCCGGCCTTCATTCCCAGCGTGTTCCTGGGCGCCGGCGGGGTGCGGCTCAACGAGGCGCCCTTCCTCCCGACGGACAACCGCCGCACGCTGCACAGCTACGGCGCCGCCCTGCGCGGCACCTGGCGGACGATGGACTGGACGCTCTCGATCGCCGGACACGGCGCGGAGCGGGCGCAGTCCGAGCCGGACCGCGCCGTGCGCGTCTGGGTCCAGGCCGGCTGGGCGTTCTGACCGGTCAGGGTCGTCGCGCCGGTCCGGCCGCCGTGCCCGTCCCGCTCAGCGATTGGCGCAGAAGCCGAAGGAGGTGGTCGCGCCGGCCTGCAGCGTCTGGTTCCAGCTGACGCCCACCGCGCTCGCGCTGGTGCCGCTCTGCGACACCGTCGCGTTCCAGGCGGTGTAGACCGCGCCGACGACCGGGAAGGACACTGTCCAGTTCAGCGGCGTCGCGTTGGGATTGCCCACGGTGACGTTGCTGCAGTAGCCCTGGCCCCAGTCGTTGGCCACGCTGATGCTGACCGTGGCCGGCTGCGCGGGCGTCGTCGGCGTGCCGCCGCCGCCGGACGATCCGCCCGAGCCCGCCGCCGGCAGGACCAGCGGGAACTGCTGGCCGAGGTCGATCTCCGTCGTCACCGCCAGCGTCACGTTCGGGGCCAGCATCTGCTGGCCGAAGACGTCGGTGATCCGGATGTCGTAGGGGCCTGGGCCCATGCCGCTCGGGGCGATGAAGTAGTTGTACATCTCGCGGCCGAGCGTCGTGAACGCGCCGCCGCTGCTGGGCCGGTATTCGAGCGAGGCCACCGGGCCGGCGTGATCGCGAACCTGCACCCCCGCCCACCACTGGCTCGATCCCTCCTTGAAGAACAGCTTGGCCGAGCGCGCGTTGCACGACACGTAGCGCCAGCTGATGGGGATGCGTCCGGCCTCGATCGGCGAGATCTTCGCGAAGGCCTCCTGCGACAGGTCCACGTCACCGGGCGCGCACTCGGGGCAGCGGTCGTCGACGCGCGCCACCACCTTCTGCTGCGTGTTGAGGTTGGTCACCTCGATGCAGGCGCCGCAGGCCTGCGCGGTGTTGTAGTCGGCGGTGTTCATCGCCGCGGTCAGGATGTCGGTGGGCTTGGGCAAGGAGCAGTTGCCGCCTCCGCCGTAGCCGTAGAAGGTGCCCTGCCCGGTGTGGGTCTGCTGGTAGTTGCCCTGCGCCGCGGCGGTGAGCTGCAAGCCCGCCAGCAAGCCGCCAACCAGCAGCGACAGGAACGCGCGGCGCTGCGCCGCAAGCCGTGATGTCATGACGATTTCCCCCGTTGACCTCGATGAACACTGGTGAATCCGTGGTCTGCCCCACTGGACCGCCGCAGTGTCCCGGCTTCGTCCGCAAGCCCTGGTGAGAATGGGTAACGCCATATGACTGCGTTGTCATCGGCACGACATCGAGGCGCCCTAGAGTCCGCCGCCGTCCCCACCCGCTTGTCTCTCCACCGATGTCCCTCTCCGCCTTCCCGGCCAAGCGCCGCCCGCTGCTGCTCGCCCTGCTCCCCGTGTTCGTGCCCGCGCTGCTGCTCGGCGCCTGCTCCTCCGACGACGACGACAGCCCGGAGCAGCCGCTGGTCATCCCCGCCGCGCCCAAGGGCCTGGGCACGACCGACAGCGCCGCGGTGCAGGACGAGACGCAGGTCCCGCCCTTCATCGACAACATCGCGAGCAACCAGCGCGGCGACGCGCGCTACGCCACCTTGCAGACCAATGCCGGCGTGCGCGTGGTGTCGGGCTTCCTGGACATCTGGCAGCCGAGCACGCTGCTCGTCGACGCGGGCGCGAGCGCCCCGGCGCGCGACGGCTTCGCGGCCGTGGCCGCATCGAGCTGGAGCGGCCTGCCCGGCGACGCGACCGACGGCAAGGTGCTCAACGCGGCGGTCCATGCCGCCAACGTGCAGTACGTCGTCGATGCCACCGCGCGCCGCACCCCGGCGCAGGAGCTGGCCGCCTACCTCGACGATCGCCGCGGCAAGGGCTACAGCATCAGCGACGGCATGGGCCCGTTGACGACGGCCTGGCGCACGCTCAGCGAGCAGAGCACCACCATCACGGACATCGCGGCCGACGCGACCACGGTGCTCTACAACGACAAGGGCAACGACATCGGCAACGCGGGCAGCGCCAACAGCCACGGCTTCGGCGCCGCGATCGACCTGGTGGCCAACATCGGCAACAACGCGTCGACGGAGCCGGCCAAGCGCTTCTACAAGTACGCCCGCCCCTGGCGCTGGAGCGCCGGCGTCAAGGTGGTGCCGGCGCTGGAGCCGGCCAAGAGCGGCACGCCGACGACCGACGGCGGCTTCGTCAGCGGCCACAGCGCGGAAGCCGTGCGCAAGGCGCTGGCGATGGCCTACCTCGTGCCCGAGCGCTACCAGGAGATGGTCACCCGTGCCCTGGTGCTGGGCGAGAACCGCATCTACGCGGGCATGCATTCGCCGCTGGACGTGATCGGCGGTCGCATCCAGGGCGTGGCGGCCGCGGCGGCCAACCTGGCGACCGATCCCAACAAATCCGGCCGTCAGGCCGCCTACGACCAGGCGCGCACGGCATTGATGGCCGCCGTCGGCGCGAAGGACGCCGCGGCGCTGCAGGCCTATGCGCATTCGCTGCCGCTGGCGCAGGACCCCTACGCCGACTACGCCACCAACAAGGCGACGGTGTTGCGCCTGATGACCTTCGGCCTGGCGCCGATCGCCGCCACCACCAAGGCGGCGGTCGTGCCCAAGGGCGCGGAGGTGCTGCTGGAGACCCGCCTGCCCTACCTCAGCGCCGACCAGCGCCGCGTGGTGCTGAAGACGACCGCGCTGGCCTCCGGCACGCCGGTCATGGACGATGCCGAGGGCTGGGGCCGGCTGAACCTCTTCGCCGCAGCGGACGGCTACGGCGCCTTCGATGGCGACGTCAGCGTCACGATGGATGCGGCCCGAGGCGGCTTCCAGGCGCTGGATGTGTGGCGCAACGACATCCGCGGCGCCGGCAAGCTGACCAAGCTCGGCAGCGGCACGCTGGCCCTGGCGGGCGCGAATGCCTTCACCGGCGGCACGCAGGTTTCGGGCGGCGTGCTGCGCGCCGACAGCGCCAAGGCGCTGGGCACCGGCGATGTCTACGTCGACACCGGCACGCTGATGACGCAGGCGGCCACGCCGGTGGCGGTGGTGAACTACACCCAGCTCGCGACCGGCGCGCTGGAGCTGCACCTGGGCGCCGCCAACGCCGGCAGCCTGACCGCGGCGGGCAACGTGGTGATCGCCGGCGGCACGCTGACGGTGAAGTTCCAGGCCGGCGCCGTGCCGCGCAGCGGCGACACCGTGGTGGCGATCCAGGCGGCGACGCTGAAGGGCAAGTTCGACAAGGTGGTGGTCGAGGGCTTCACCGCGACGCCGACCTACACGGCCACCGGCCTGCAGATCCGCATCAACTGAGCACGAGGGGACATCGCATGAACGGCATGAACCACACGAAGCGCATGAATCGCATGAGCCGCTTGAGCGCCGCCGCCGCGCTGGTCCTGTCGACGGTCGTCGCCGCGCCGTCGGCATGGGCCGACGACTTCCCCGCCCTGTCGGCGGCCTGGCCGGCGAACGTGTCGATCGCAGCGACCTATCCGCTGTTCGACTTCGACACCGACGGCTGCCTGCCCAGCGCCGGCATCAGCCGCGGCGGGCAGCAGAACGGCGGGCTGAAGACCTCGGGCGGCATCACCGCCGGCTGCCGCCGCGCGGACTTCCTGGACTACGCGAACACGCTGCACCGCCACGCCTGCGTCACCAGCGGCGGCAACGTCTATTGCGGCCATTTCTACGCGCTGTATTTCCTGAAGGACCAGGTGACGGCGCTGGGCGGCGGCCATCGCCACGACTGGGAGCACGCGGCGATCTGGACCACGAATGGCGTGGTCACCCATGCCGGCTACAGCGCGCATGGCGACCTGACCAACGCGGCGGTCGGCACGCTGGCCGTGCAGAACGGGCATGTGCGCTTCGTCTATCACAAGGATGGCGCGCTGACGCACGCGATGCGCTTCGCCGGCACCGACGAGATCGCCGCCGAGAACCCGTACGGCCAGTGGCTCACGCCAGCGATCGTCAGCTGGACCGCGATGAGCGGCGACGGCGTGAGCAACGCGACGATGCGCGGCCTGCTCAACGGCTTCGACTACGGCTCGGCCAACGTGCCGGTCAAGGACAGCAACTTCCTGACCAACCTCAACAACGGCCGTCCAGCCGGTTATCCGGCGTTCACGTCGGCCAGCATCGACGCGGCGCGCTGAATCGCCGCGGACGGCTTGGCGCCTCGGGCGCCGGGCGCGACCCAGGGCCGCGGCACGATGCCGCGGCCCTTGTCATTTCATCGCATGCGCCGTTTCGTCCGCCGGCGCTTCGGCGCTCAGCGGCAACCGGACCGACACCGACGCGCCCTGCCCGCTGCCCGCGCTGTGGGCGGCCGCACCGCCGCCATGCAGTTCCGCGATGCTGCGCACCAGCGCGAGCCCCAGGCCCAGGCCGCCGTGCGCCCCATGCGCGCCGTGACCGCGCGCATGCTCCTCGCCCTGCGAGAAGGGCTCGAACGCATGGGCCAGCGTCTGCGCGGTCATGCCGATGCCGTTGTCGACGACGGTGACCACCGCCGCGTCGCCGTCGCGCCGCAGCGTCAGCGCGATCGTGCCGCCCGGCGGCGTGAACTTGATCGCGTTGCTGAGCAGGTTGCTCACCAGCTGGATCAAGCGCGTGCGGTCGCCCGTGACCGCCAGCGGCTGCGTCGGCCAGGTGGCCAGCAGGCGATGCTCGCGGGCCTCGGCCGCCGGACGCATGCCCTCGACGGCCTCGCGCACCACCTCGCCCAGTTCGAGCGGCGCCATGGTCAGCCGCACCTTCCCGGTGGTGACGCGGCTGACGTCCAGCAGGTCCTCGACCAGCCGGTTGATCTGCCGCACCTGCTTGCTCGCGACCTCGACGCACCAGGTGGCGCGTGGGCTCAGCGTCTCGCGGCCCAGCAGGGACAGCACGTTGGTCAGCGGCGCCAGCGGATTGCGGATCTCGTGCGACAGCACCGCGATGAATTCGGTCATGCGGCGGCTCTCCTCGACCAGCTCCGCCATGCGGCGGCGCTCGCGCTCCTGCTCCATGCGCGCGGTGAGGTCGCGGGTGACCTTGGCGTAGCCGAGCAGGTCGCCGTCCGCATGCTTGATCGCGGTGATCACGACGTTGGCCCAGAAGGTCGACCCGTCGCGCCGCACGCGCCAGCCCTCATCCTCGAAGCGGCCGTGCTCGCGCGCGAGCCGGAGCTCCTCGTCGGGCCAGGCCGCGTCGATGTCGGGCTGGGTGTAGAAGACCGAGAAATGCCGGCCGATGATCTCGTCCGCCTCATACCCCTTGATGCGCCGCGCGCCCGCGTTCCAGGTCGCGATCCGGCCGGACGGCGTAAGCAGGAAGATCGCGTAGTCCAGCACGCCCTCCACCAGGCGCCGATAGGCCTCGTCGCCCGCCTGGTGCAGGCGCGCGACGTCGTCGCCCTCTCGGTCCTGACCGTCGTTTGCTGGCTTGTCAGCCGTCATCTCGTACCTCGTCCGCCTCACTGTCCCGTGAGTCCGTGACCTGCCCTGAGCGGGCGACTCTATCGCGGCACGGCCACGCCGAGCCGTTTCAACAGCCGCAGGAAATTGCTGCGATCCATGCCGGCCTCGCGGGCCGCGGCGGCCATCGCGCCACCGTGGCGCCGCAGCGCCTCCTCGATCCAGCGGCGCTGGAACTGCTCGGTCGCCGCGCGCAGGCCCGGCCCCGTGGCGTCCGTCGCAGCATCGACCGCCGAGGCCATCGGGTCACGGGGCATTCGGGGCTCCCGACCGGCATCCGCGCCGTCATCGGTGGGCGCAGGGCGAGTCACCGATGCACCTTCGCCCAGGCCGAGGTGCTCCGGCTCGATCGCGATCCATCGCCCGCCGCGCCCGGCCGTCGCCAGCGCGCGGAGCGCGGCGCGGCTGATCAGATGCTCGAGTTCGCGGACATTGCCCGGCCAGTCGTGGGCGAGCAGCGCCTGCGACGCCGCCGGCGACAGCCGCAGGTTGCGGGCGCCGAGCCGGTGCTGGTTCTCCTCCAGGAAGCTGCCCGCCAGGGCCAGCACGTCGCGGCCGCGCTCGCGCAGCGCCGGCACGCGCAGCGGATAAACCGACAGCCGGTGATAGAGATCGGCGCGGAAGCGCCCGCGCGCGACCTCCTCGCGCAGGTCGCGGTTGGTCGCGGCCAGGACCCGCACGTCGACCCGCTGCACGCGATCGCTGCCGGGACGCTGTACGTCGCCGCTCTGCAGCACGCGCAGCAGCTTGGCCTGCACCGGCAGCGGCAGCTCGCCGACCTCGTCCAGCAGCAGCGTGCCGCCGTCGGCCAGCTCGAACTTGCCGACCCGGTCCGCCACCGCGCCGGTGAAGGCGCCGCGCTTGTGGCCGAAGAGCTCGCTGTCGGCCAGGGTCTCGGGCAAGGCGGCGCAGTTGATCTGCACCAGCGGCCGGTCCTGGCGCGTCGAGCGGGCATGCAGGCGCTCCGCGACGAGTTCCTTGCCCACGCCGGTCTCGCCCAGGATCAGCACCGTCAGGTCGGAGGCCGCGACGGTGTCGATCTCGCCGCGCAGGCGGACCATCGCCGCGCTGCGTCCGAGCAGCTCGCGCGGACTGTCGCGCCGCACTGCGCGCGCCAGCGCCTGTTCGCGCGCGGCACGCTGGGCCAGCGTCGCGATCGTGTCCTCGGCCGCGAGGCCCGCCTCGAGCAGCCGCACGACCGCCGCCAGCCGTTGCGGACCGACCTCGTCGAACGCGTGCGGATCGAGCGCGTCCAGCGTCACCAGGCCCCAGACGCGGCCGTCGACGCGCAGCGGTGCGCCCATGCAGTCGTGGACGGCCTCCAGTTCCTGCTGGTGCTCGAGCAGGCCGTCATAGGGATCGGGCAGGCCGGCGTCGGCGGCGAAGCGCACGCCCTCGCCGCTGGCCAGCAGGCGGGCCAGGCGCGGATGGGCCGCCGCTGGGAAGCGCCGGCCCAGCGCTTCCTCGGCCAGTCCGTCGACGGCCACCGGTTGCAGCACCGGCTCGCCCTCTTCGGGCAACAGGCGCAACAGCGCGGCCGCGTCGCAGCGGACCAGGCCGCGCACCGCGGCGAGCAATTGGCGAAACCGCGTCTCCGTTGTCATTTAGACACTTTCGTTGTCCTTTCGACAGCGGCCGATTCTCGGTCATTCCGACCACATTCCCGGCGTTCAGCGCGGAAACCCCAGGCGGTTCAATGACTTGCGGCGCCGCTGCCAGCGCCGCATGCTTGGCACGATTCCTGATTGCTGACGGTCATCCTCAACGAATCCGGAGTTCCGACGCTCATGTTCAAGCCCCAGACCATCGCCCTGATCCAGGCCACGGTGCCGCTGCTGAAGTCGCGCGGCGAGGAGATCACGCGTCACTTCTATCGCGTGATGCTGTCCGAGCATCCCGAGCTGAAGGCCTTCTTCAACGAGGCGCACCAGGCCGAGGGCACGCAGGCGCGCGCGCTGGCCGGCGCGGTGCTGGCCTACGCGAGCCACATCGACCGCGTCCATGAACTGGCCCCGGCCCTGCCTCGCATCGTCCAGAAGCATGTGGCGCTGGGCGTGCAGCCGGCGCATTACCCGATCGTCGGCCAATGCCTGCTGCGCGCGATCCGCGAGGTGCTGGGCGCCGAGGTGGCCACCGACGCGATCATCGACGCCTGGGCCGAGGCCTACGGCGCGCTGGCCCAGTTGCTGATCGACGCCGAAGAGCAGGTCTACGCCGCCACCGCCGCGCTGCCGGGCGGCTGGCGCGGCCAACGCACGATGGTCGTCGCGCGCAAGGAGCGCGAGAGCGAGCTGATCACCTCGTTCTACCTGGAACCGGTCGACGGCCAGCCGCTCCCGCCCTTCCAGCCCGGGCAATACCTGACGCTGGTGCTGGACATCGACGGCCGGACGGTGCGCCGCAACTACTCGCTGTCGGACGCGCCGGGCAAGCCCTGGTACCGCGTCAGCATCAAGCGCGAGGACGGCGGCCTGGTGTCGGGCTGGATGCACGACCGCGTCGAGGTCGGCGCGCGCCTGGAGGTGCAGGCGCCGGCGGGCGAGTTCACGCTCGACCCGCAAGCCACCCGGCCGCTGCTGCTGGTGACCGGCGGCGTCGGCATCACGCCGGCGATGGCGATGCTGGAGTCGGCGGCCCCCAGCGGCCGGCCGATCCGCTTCATCCATGCGGCGCGCCACGGCGGCGTGCACGCCTTCCGCGAGCGCGTGGACCTGCTGGCCGCGGCGCACCGCAACGTCGAGGCCATGTACGTCTACGACGCGCCGCGCGAAGGCGACGAGCCGCACGAGGTCGGCCAGGTGACGGATGCGCTGCTGGCGCGCCACCTGCCCGAGGACCGCGACGTCGACCTGTACCTGCTCGGACCGAAGCCGTTCATGCAGGCGGTCTACCGCGCCGGCCGCCAGCTCGGCGTGCCCGAGTCGCAGCTGCGCTACGAGTTCTTCGGCCCGGCGCAGGAGCTGGTCGCGTCGCCTCGATGACGCGGCGCGGCAGGGTCTGCCGCTAGCATGGCCCGTCCCCTGCCCGCCCGACGGCAGGGACGGAACAAGGAGACCCGCATGGAATGCCTCACCCTGACCGAAGACGCCGGCGTCGGCCACCTGGTGCTGAACCGGCCCGACGCGATGAACACGATGTCGCCACAGCTATGGCGCGAGCTGGAGACGGTGCTGGGCCAGCTGCATCGCAGCCCGACGCTGCGGGCGCTGGTGATCTCGTCGACGGGCCGGCATTTCAGCGCGGGCATGTCGCTGGACGTGTTCCAGAACGGCGGGATCCAGCTCGACGACCGCAGCGCCGAAGGGCGTGCCGCGATCGTCGACCTGCTGGCCGACATGCAGCAGGCCTTCAACCGCCTGGACGACCTGCGCGTGCCGACGATCGCCGCGATCCAGGGCGGCTGCATCGGCGGCGCGGTGGACCTGGTGGCGACCTGCGACATCCGCTATGCGGAGGCTGGCGCCTTCTTCTGCATCCAGGAGATCAACATCGGCATGGCCGCCGACCTGGGCACGCTGCAGCGCCTGCCCAAGCTGATCCCGCTGGGGGTGGTCAAGGAACTGGCCTACACCGGCCGCCGCCTGCCGGCGGCGCGGGCGCTGGCGGTCGGGCTGGTGAACGATGTGCTGGCGACGCCGGCCGAATGCGTCGAGGCCGCGCTGCAGTGCGCGCGCGAGATCGCGCAGAAGCCACCGGTGGCGGTGTGGGGCAGCAAGCAGGCGATCCACTACGCGCGCGATCACGGCGTCAAGGACAGCCTGCAGCAGATGGGCTGGTTGCAGGCGGCGATCTGGCAGAACAGGAACTTGATGGAGGCGTTCGCGGCCACGCAGGCCAAGCGGCCCACCGCCTTCCCGGATCTGGCTGCGCTGAAGTTCTTCCGCGAGGGCTGAGGTCCTCGCTGCCAGCCCGCCCTTGGCCTTCATCGGAAAAGGCGGCTCCGCCTCAAGGCCCCCAGACGTCCCGGCGTCGTAGCTCCAGGCCGAGGTCAAGCCCGACGCGGCGGTCCAGAAAACAGAAACGCCCGCCCTGCGTGTCGCAGGAGCGGGCGTTGTCGCGAGACAAGCGCCGGGAGGCTTACTTGTTCACCGCATCCTTCAGCGCCTTGCCGGCGGTGAACTTGGCGACCTTGGAGGCCGGGATGTCCAGCGCTTCGCCGGTGGCCGGGTTCTTGCCGGTGCGGGCGGCGCGCTCGCTCACCTTGAAGGTGCCGAAGCCGACCAGCGCGATCTGGTCGCCGGCGGCCAGGGCTTCGGTGATGGTTTCCAGGGTCGCGTCCAGGGCGGTCGCGGCCACGGCACGGGTGACGCCCGCCTTGGTGGCGATGCCTTCGATCAGTTCACTCTTGTTCATCAATGCTTCCAGTAAAAAACCAGGGTCCGGCGAGCCGGGGCCGCGATTATCAGCCAGTCCGGCACCCCCGCCTGTTTGAAGACGCAACCGCCTCGACGCCAGGGCCGCCATGCGTCCGCATCGCGGCTGGCATCGCCTTTTCGGGCGACATCGTCCCCCTGAAGACGGCCCTCCCAGCCATTCAGTCCCCCTGAACGACGAAGCCCGGCGCTCGCGCCGGGCTTCAGGGGCGTCAGGTCGCCGGAAGGCTTACCAGCCCAGGTCCTTCAGCAGCGACTTGGTCAGGTCCTTCGGGGGCACCAGCACCAGGCCCAGGTCCGGGCTGATGTTGGGTTCCATCAGCAGGTTGGGCGAGGCCGAGACATCCCAGTGCGACACCGACGAGCCGCCCACCAGCGGGTTGGGCGTGTACAGCAGCGGCCGGCCCAGCGCGTCGGCACCGGCGCGGCGGCTCGGGTCGGTCGTCAGCGAGCCGGTCGCGTAGCCCACCTTGCCGCGCATGCCGTAGGGCACCGAGGCGGTGATGGCGGCGCGCAGCTTGACGCCGTCGGCCTGCGACACGCTGATCGTCGGGATGGTGACCGTCGGATCGCTGCCGCCCAGGCCCGGCGCGGCACCCGCGACGTTGTTGGCGATGATCACGCCGATCGCGCCGGCGTTCTGCGCGTTCTTGGCCTTGACCGCGAAACCGCAGGTGCCGCGATCGATCACCACCACCTTGCCGGCGCTGGCGGCCGTGTCGGCGCCGTTGAACGGCAGGCAGCCCTGGCCCGCGCCGACCGTGTCCGGCGCGATCGTCGAGATCGACCCCAGCGTCATCCCGCTGCCGACCGCCGGCCCGAAGGAGGCGGTGCCGTAGGGGTACTGGCCCGAATAACCCGGCGCCGCGGTCGCAACCTTCAGCACCGGCGTGGCCGCCAGCATGCCGGCACCGGCGACCACGTTGGGCCCGACCCAGGCCAGGCCCAGCGGGTTCACCGCCGAGGCCTTGCGCTCCGCGCTCGTCATGTTCAGCCAGGTCTTGCCCTGGGTGTTGTCGAACATGAAGCGCTCCCAGATGCTGGGCAGTCCGTCGTCGGTGTAGGCGGTGCCGGCGCGGTTGATGCGCTTGCCGGTCGAGGTCTGCACCGACAGCACGCTGAAGCCCAGGCCATGGCCCAGCTCATGCAGCAGCGTCTCGACGAAGTTCACGCCATTGCCGAAGTTGCCGTCGATGCCCAGGTAGAACGGCGAGCCGGTCAGGCAGCCTTCCTTGCCCAGGTTGATGTTGAACTGGGTCTTGATGTCGACGTTGTTGAAGCCGGTGGTGTCGGGCTGGCCCTCGCTCAGGTTGACCTTGGCCAGCTTGTTGGCCAGGGCTTGCGGGTACCAGGTGTCGGGCGCGCCGCCCTGGAAGCCGTACCAGAAGTTCCAGGCGCTGGCGCTGCCCAGCGTCGCCGACGAGGCGGTGCAGGCCAGCGGTTCCCAGGCGGCGCTGACGGTGATGGTCACGTCGCTTTCCAGCGCCTGTTCCCACACGTCGGCGACGTAGCGGTAGATGAACATGCGCTGCTCGCCGAGCGTGGTGCCCGGGTTGCCGCCCACCGGCGCGACCGGCGTCGTGTCGTTGAAGCCGACGCCGGCCGGATCGCGGCTCTGGATGACGATGGTGGCGGCCTGCGCCAGGCCGGCGCCGCACAGGGCGGCCACGACGGCCGAGCGCAGCAGGGTCTGCTTGAAGCTGAAGGTCTTGGGCATGGCTTACTCCGTGGGCAGGGCCGACTTGGCGGCGGCGGCGCTCTTCATGAAGGCCTCGGCCTCTTCCTTGCTGGCGAAGCAGGCTTCGATCAGCTTGCCGTCGGGACCGCGCACGACGACGGACTGGCTCGCCATCTCGTCGGTCGCGCGGATGCCGGTGGCACCGCTGCTGTGCAGCTTCATCTGCGGCGAGAGCGCCACCGCGCGCAGCGCGACGCGGGCCTTGGCGGCCGGCAACTGCGCCTGCAGCGCGGCATGTTCCTCGGCCGTGGCCGGGCGGAGCTTGCCGGTCTCGGCGTCGCGCACGACGACGAGGGACTCCTGCGCCATGACGGGCGCGGCGGAGGGCGCCGACGGGGCGGCGGGGGCGGCGGTCGCCGGCGCGGCGGCTTCGTGAGCCTGCGCCGCCAGCGGCAGGGCCACGGCGATCGCCAGGCCCAGGGAGATGCGGGTGATCATGGTCGTTGTCCTTGCGGAGATGACTCGGAGGGATCGGGAAACGGGAAGCGCGCGTCGGCGCTCAACGCGCGGCGCGACGGCGGCGGGCGGCCATCAGGCCCAGCAGGCTGACGCCGGCCAGCGCCCAGCTCGAGGGCTCGGGCACCTGCGCCACCACCAGGCTGTCGACGGCGGCGATGTCGGAGGTGTCGACGGCGCCGACGTGGCCGAGTGCGAAGCGCGCGCTCGAGCCCGCGCCCTGGCCCGCGATCGTGAAGGTGTATCGGCTCCACTCGCCGAGGGTGGCGGTGATCGTGGCGACCGGCAGCAGGCTGGCCAGGTCACCGGCGGCGTCCACCAGGCCGTAGGTCAGGTCGTCGGCGTAGTTGCCGTCGACGCCGCCACGGGCCCAGAAGGAGACCTGCGTGTCGAAGGCCGTCGAGAAGGCGGAAGTGATCAGCCAGCTGCCCAGCGAGCCGCCGTCCGGACCGGCCGCCCAGCGCGCCTGCAGGAAGGATTCACCGGCGCCGGCCTGGGCCGGGAAGTTGGACTCCAGGCCCTGCGTCCAGCCCGGCACCGCGCCCGACGACGAATTCAGGTTGATGAAGCGCCAGTCGGCGGCGCCCAGGCGGTCGGGGGCGAGCACCGTGCCGCCGTTGACGACCGTGGTGTCGAAGCCTTCGTTGATGAGGGTGTATTGCTCGGCATGGGCCGACGCCATCGCGCCGAACACCGCCGCGGCCAAACAGACTTTCTTGAACATTGCTGCGTCCTTCTTCGGGATGAAGGTGGGATGACCACCTGGACTCGAGCGGCGGCGCACCGGGATGACGGACGCCGCCGCGACTGCTGTCGGCCGGCGGGAGGGCGGCCTTCGGGCGGGTCGATTCTGTGACTCCCGTCACGGTTCGCAGGAGGGGGTCGGGCCGTGCCTCCCCCCCGGTGCGGGGGTGGTTGTTTCCCTAAGACGCGTGGGGACGCGGATCGCCATGACGGGGGCAGGACTTGCCCGGTCCGGACGCGCACGCGGGCGCAAACGGCCGCGCAAACGCATCGTCACAGGAAGTGCCGGCGGCGGGCCACCGCGCGCGTGGCGGCCCGACATGGCGCCAGCCGCCCGAGACGCGCGATGCGCAAACCGCGCGTCTCGCAAATCGCCCGTCGGCGAGTGTGGCGAGCTCCGCGTAAATCCGGATGGGCAGCGGGCGCGGATCTCTCCGGCACGGCGCCCTCGGACATTCGTCCGATACCGGCGTGCGCCTCGATTCGCGACAGTCGAGCCCTGTTCCAACACCCCTCCACTGTCCTCAGGAGCTTCCCCATGAACCTCGCCCGCCGCCTCCTCGTCGCCGCCGCCGCGGCCTCCGCCCTCGCCGCCTCGGGCCTCGCGTCCGCAGCCACGCCGGCGCCGCAGCCCTCGGTCGTGATCGTCCACGGCGCCTTCGCCGACGGCTCGGACTGGGCCAAGGTGATCCCGCTGCTGCAGCGCGAAGGCGTGCAGGTCACCGCGGTGCAGAACCCGCTCAGCTCGCTGGCCGACGACGTCGCCGCCGCGCGCCGCGCGATCGACGCGCAGCCCGGCAAGGTGGTGCTGGTCGGCCACTCCTGGGGCGGCACCGTGATCACCGAGGCCGGCGCCGCGGACAAGGTCGCCGCGCTGGTCTACATCGCGGCCTTCGCGCCCGACGTCGGCCAGAACACCGCCGAGCAGGGCAAGGGTTTCCCGACGCCCTCCGGCCTGGCGCACTTCAAGGCCGACGCGCAGGGCTGGCTGAGCCTGACCCCCATCGGCATGCGCGACCACTTCGCGCAGGACCTGCCGGCCGCGACCACCGCCGTGATGGCGGCGACGCAGGGGCCGATCCAGGCCAAGGCCTTCGAGCAGCCGGTGTCGGTCGCGGCCTGGAAGAGCAAGCCGTCCTGGTACCTGCTGGCCAGCGCCGACCGCATGATCGCGCCCGAGGCGCAGGCCGCGATGGCGCAGCGCGCCGGCGCCAAGGTGACCCGGGTCGGCACCTCGCACGTGCCGCAGCAATCGCAGCCCGAAGCGGTCGCCAGGCTCATCCTGGACGCCGTCCGGCAATCCCGGTAAGGTCCGCGCCGACCGCGGGCCAGCCGGGCGCGCCGAGCTCGGTTGGTGCGCCGAGCCTGCACGGCGCACAGCGTGCGCCGAGCACGCAAGGTGCGCCACGCCGGCGAGGCGCGCCGGACGCGCCCCGTGCGCGGCCCGCGATGCGCTGGACCTCGCTCCTGGAATGCCGTGACCGCTGCTTCTCTTCCGATCTCTCCGTCAATCCCGTCGACGCCCTCCCCGACGCCGGCGGGTTCGCGCGTGCCGGTGCTCGATGCCGTGCGCGCGCTCGCCTTCGTCGGCGACCTCAGCATGGGCCAGCCGGTCGACCACTCGACCCGCGCCGCCTGGCTGGCGGCCCGCATCGCCGAGGCCGCGCGGGCTGAAGGCCTCGCGCTCGGCCGCGATGCCGACGAGGCTCCCGGCCATGCGGCCTGCGTCGCGCTGCTGCGCTGGTCCGGCTGCACGGCCAACGCGCCGGAGTTCTCGGTGCTGATGGGCGACGACGTCGGCGGCCGCGACGCGATGCTCTCCAACGGCTCGGCCGCGGAGGCCTCGGCGCTGGCCGGCACGCTCGGCGACGCGGCGCTGATCCACTGCGAGGTCGCCGGCGAGATCGCCCGGCTGCTGGGCCTGCCCGTGGGCATCGAGCGCGCGATGCACCACCTCTTCGAAACCTGGGACGGCCGCGGCAAGCCCGCCGGCCTGCGCGGCGACGCGGTGCCGGCGGTCGTCTTCGCCGTGGCGCTGGCCGGCGACCTGGAGATCTTCAGCCGCGTCCACGGGCTGCCGGCGGCACTGCGGCACATCGCCGAGCGCGCCGACGCCAAGTACCCGCAGGCGCTGGTGGCGCTGGCCACGCGACACGCGGCCGACTGGATGGCGGCGCTCGACGAAGGCGCCCATGAGGCCGTGGGTGACGCCGCGATGGCGAGCTCCATGACCGGCGCTGAATGCAGCGCCCAAGATGCCCACGGTCGACGGGCGGCCGGCAGCGCGCCCGAACTGAACGGCGCGCTGGCCGCGCTGCACACGCCGCTGGAACTCGTCGCGGACGTCATCGATCTCAAGCTGCCCTGGATGACCGGCTTGTCGCGCCGCGTCGCGGAGGCCGCCCGCGCGGCCGGCGCCGCGCTCGGCCTGGACGAGCCGGCGCAGGCGCGGCTGCATCGCGCCGGGCTGCTGCACGGCATCGGACGGGCGTCGGTGCCCAACGCGCTGTGGAGCGAGGGCCGCCGCCTCGGCGAAGCCGATCGCGAGCGCCTGCGCTTGATGCCCTACTGGACCGGCCGCGCCGCCCGGCGACTGACCGCGCTGCAGGAGGAGGCCGAACTGGCGTCCTTCGTCGACGAGCGCATGGACGGTTCGGGCGCGTTCCGGGGCGCGTCCGGCGCGGCGATCCCCGTACCGGCGCGGGTGCTCGCGGCGGCGGCCGCCTGGGTCACCGCGCGCACCGCCCGGCCCGGTGCGCCGGCGCTGGACGTCGACGCGGCGCGCGCGGCCCTGCAGGTCGAAGTGGCGGCGGGCCGGCTCGATGCGCAGGCCACCGCGGCCGTCTGCGGCGCCGAACCGCGTCGCATGACGCCCACCGCGCCCTCGCCCGCGACGGTCACGCTCTCCGCGCGCGAGACCGAGGTGCTCGCGCGCATCGCGATCGGCGAGAGCAACAAGGAAGCGGCCAAGGTCCTGGGCATCAGCCCGGCCACCGTGCGCACCCATCTGGAAAGCGCCTTCCGCAAGCTCGGCTGCAGCACGCGCGCCGCTGCGACGCTCAAGGCGATGACGATGGGTTTGCTGCCGGTCTGAGCGGCTCTCTCCCGGACCCGCGCGACACCGCTCAGCGCGGCGCGCCGGGGCCGACCTCGACCAGCCAGTCGCGGACCGCGGCGATCACCTCCGCGGGCCGGTCCTTGTGCGGCGAGTGTCCGCAGGCGGGGATCTCGAAGAGGCGCGTCCGCGGCACCGCGCGGGCGATGCCGCGGATCTGCTCGAGCGTGCCGTATTCATCGTCGACGCCCTGCATCGCCAGCAGCGGGCAGCGGATCGTGCGGATCTCCTCGACGATCGACCAGTCGCGGAACGCGGGGCTGAGCCAGCAGTCGCTCCAGCCGTGGAAGGGCGAGTCGGGGTCGTCATGGAAGCGCGCCAGGCGCTCGCGCAGCGGGCCACGCTCATAAGCCGCGACGGTGTCGCGGATGCCGTCGATGGAAAGCGACTCCACGACGATGTGCGGCGCCGCGACGATCGCGCCCGCGGTGGGCAGGCGGGCCGCATGCAGCAGCGCGATGGAGCCGCCGTCGCTGTGGCCGAAGAGCCAGGGCGGGGAGTCGATGCCCAGCCCGGCCAGCACCGCGGGCAGCACCTCATGGGCCTGGCGGTGGAGATAGTCCGGGGCCCAGCGCTCATCGGGGGGCCGCATCGTCGAGCGGCCATAGCCGGGCCGCGAGTACACCAGGCCGCGCTGGCCCAGGGCCTCGCACAGGCGGGCCGGGAAGTCGCGCCACATCGCGATCGACCCGAGCCCCTCGTGCAGGAACACCATCACCGGCGCCGGCGCGCCGGCCGGTCCGCGGGCGGTGTCGCTGACCCAGGCGTAGTCGATGTCAGTCGGCCGGCCGCGCCAGTCGATGCGCAGGCGCTGCGTCGTTGTCGTGCTGTCCATGGCGCGCATCTTAGGCAGGCCGGACGATCGCCTGGACGCGCCAAAAGAAAAGGCCCCGGTCGTGAGACCGGGGCCGAAAGTTCGTCCGTCTGCAGAGGGAAAAGACGGACCATGCGAGAGAGAAGCATGAACAACGGAAGCTCGAATTCCGTTGTCAGGATCTACTGTACGGAGGTCCGCATCCGCGGGCACGAGGGCAACGGCGCATCGTCGCGGAGGACATCGCCCGATGCGGCTGTCGGGCGATCGCCTACAAGCCTCGCGGTCGTGCCCGCCCTCGCTCCCTGGCGCCTCGGCGCCCTTGCCTCGCCTTCAGTCCGCGGCGCCTGCGGGCGCCCCGGTGGCACCGCGCTGCTGGGTCACGCCCAGCGCGCGGTTGGCGCTGATCGCCATGATCAGCGCGAAGAAGACCACGCAGGAGAGTCCCGCCGTCAGCGACGAGTGCTCCGCGATCATCCCGATCAGCGGCGGCCCGGCCATCATGCCCAGGTAACCCAGCGACGACACCGCCGCGATGCCGTGCGCCGCGCTGACGCCCGGCACCTTGGACGCGGCGCTGAACAGCACCGGCACGACATTGGACAGCCCCAGGCCCACCAGCGCGAAGCCCAGCAGCCCCGCCGGCGCGACCGGCACCAGCAGCGCCGTGGCCATGCCGGCCGCGGCGAGCAGGCCGCTGGCGACCATCAGCGGCACCGGCGCGACGCGCGCCCGCACCCTGTCGCCACCGAAGCGGCCCAGCGCCATGGCCAGGCTGAAGCTCGCGTAACCCAGCGCCGAGACGCTGGCATCGCTGGCCCGCTCCTGCTTCATGAACAGCACGCTCCAGTCGTACATCGCGCCCTCGGCGATCAGCCCCAGCGCCGCCAGCGTGCCGATCAGCGCGAGCACGCCGCGCGGCAGGCTCAGCGGCTGCTTCTCGCCGGGCTCGGTCCGCATCTTCAGCATCGCCGCGCAGGCGCCGACGATCAGCGCCATGCCGACGCCGCAGGCCACCAGCAGGTGCGTCTGCGGCGCCCAGCCCAGCAGCGGCAGCAGGCTGCCGACACCGGCCCCCACCATGCCGCCCAGGCTGAACATCGCATGGAAGCCGCTCATCAGCGGCCGCGCCGCGAGGTGCTCGATCTCCGTGGCCTCGGCGTTGATGGACACGTCGAAGAGGCTGGCCGTCGCGCCGAACAGCGCCAGCAGCAGCACCAGCCCCAGGTAGGCGCTCGGCACGATCAGCAGCGAGACGCCCGCCGCGCACAGCACGCCGGTCACGCCCGCGACGCCGCGCGGGCCGAAGCGCGCCACGACCCGCCCCGCCTGCGTCAGCGCCAGCAGCGCGCCCACGCCCGAAGCCAGCATCGCAATCGCGAGCGACTGCTCGCCCAGGCCGTAATGCGCCTTCACCGTCGGCACGTGCACGCCCCAGGTCGCGAACAACGCGCCGGAGACGAAGAACTGGATGCGCAGCGCGCAGGCAGCCGCCGACAGGCGGCGGGGCGTCGGCGCCGGGGCGCTCGAGGCGGAGGTCGTGGAGGAACTCGTGGAGGAGGTGTCGGCGGACATCTTCGGCAGGGCGTGAAGAGGCCGTTACTGTAGGCGGCGCGGCGTGGCCCGCGCGCGAGGGTCGCCCCCCCGGCGAGGGCGCACGAAGTCAGGCGCTCAGGACACCATGCCGCGCAGCGCGTTGAACAGCTTGCGCGGCTGCAGCGGCTTGAACAGCACCGTGTGGCCGCTCTCGGTGGCGCGGCGCAGTTCCTCGCGGCTGGTGTCGCCGGTGACCAGGATCGCCGGCACCTGCAGCGCGCAGAGCTCGCGCACCGCGCGGATCGCCGCGATGCCGTCGGGCCCGTCGCCCAGGTGCAGGTCGGACAGGATCAGGTCGGGCGGCATCGCCCGCGCCCGCACCGCATCCGCCGCCTCGCCCGCGGTCGCCGCGATGATGGTCTCGTAGCCCCATTCCTCGAGCAGCAGCTGCAGGCCGAGCCGGATCGACTCCTCGTCGTCGATCACCAGCACCGAGCGCGGTTCCATCACCGGCATCGGCACCGTGTCCGCGGCGGTGGTGAACTCGGGGATCTCGGGCAGCCCGCCCAGCGGGACGCTCAGCCGGAACATCGTCCCGCGCCCCGGCCGCGACGCCACCATCAGCCGGTAGCCCAGCAGATGCGCCAGGCGCTTGACGATCGCCAACCCCATGCCCAGGCCCTGCGTGCGGCTGCGCTCGCTCTGGCCCACCTGGTAGAACTCCGCGAAGATCCGCGGCAGGTCGCTGGACTTGATGCCGATGCCGGTGTCCCAGACCTCCAGGTTGAGGGACTCCTCGGTGGTGCGGGCCACCACGACCACCCCGCCCTCCTCCGTGTACTTGATCGCGTTCTGGATGAGGTTGCCCAGGATGCGCTCGAGCAGCTGCGGGTCGCTGGTCACCGACTTGCCGCCCGGCGAGAAGCGCAGGCCCAGGCCCGACGCCTCCGCCTGGCCGGCGTAATGCATGTGCAGGCGCCGGAACAGGTCACGCAGCGGGAAGTGCTGCAGGTTGGGCTCGACGGTGCCGGCGTCCAGCCGCGAGATGTCCAGCATCGCGTTGAAGGAGCGCTCCAGGCCCTCGATCGAGCGCATCACGTTGCGGATCAGCGGCTCCTCCTCGGTGCCCTGCAGCCGCCGCTCGAGGCTGGCCGCGAACAGCCCCAGCGCATGCACCGGCTGGCGCAGGTCGTGGCTCGCGATGGCCAGGAAGCGGCTCTTCTCCTGGTCGGCGCGGATGGCGCCGTCGCGGTCCTGCTCCAGCGTGCTGACGTGCAGGTCCTGTTCCATCAGCAGGCGCTTGGCGCGCTGCCAGCGGTAATGCTCCAGCAGCGCCAGGCCGCCGATCACCGCCGCGGCCAGGAACCACACCGGCCCGGCGCCGGGCCGGGCCGCCGGATCGAACAGCCGCGCCACGCCCTCCGAGGCCGGCAGCAGCGCGATCACCGCCGCCCAGCGTCCCATCGGCGCGAGCAGCACGCCCACCACCGCCGCGGTCGCGGCCAGCAGCGGACCGGTGAGCAGACCGCGCGATCCCGGCGACTCCGCCAGCCAGGGGTGCAGGCACAGCAGGCCCAGGCAGCCGGCGGCCTGCAGGTAGAGCAAGCGTCGCCCATCCCGGTCGCTGAAACCGGTGCGTGCGTCGACCTTGGCGCCGCGGTAGGACATCGACCGCGCGGTGAAGACGCAGCCCACCGCCAGCGCGATGACGCCGATGATCCAGACGATCATCCCGGTCGTCGGCGTGCCGCGCAGCAGCGCCGACACCAGCGGCACCGCGACCGCGATCAGCAGCCACGGCCAGTGGCTCCAGGCCTCGTCGAAGCCGGCATCCTGCAGCCGGCGGGCGATCGCGCGGCGTTCGCGCCGGCGGCCTTCCTGCACGGCCTCGTCGGTCGCGGACGCGGCGCCGGCGACGGCCACGAACAGGCTGGGACGTGGCGCGCGCCGGGACCGCTTCTGGCGCGGGGGAGGCGCCGGCGGCTCCTCGTCCGGTGTCCCGCCCGACATCCCTCCCGAGGGTGGGCTCGTGGGCGTCGCGGCGGGGGGCGAGTTCATTGGGCCGGCGGCCCCGTGACCGCCGTCGCGGCGGGGCGGGCCGCCAGAAACGGCGCTCGCCGGCACGTCGTCGACGCCCGGCGAGTCGATGAGGATCTCGGTCGGCGGAAAAGTGGTGTCGGGCGCGCGTTCCTCGCCCGGGTGATCGCCTCGGTGAGCCGTGGCCACCTCGTCAGCGGAACAGGCTGATCATGTGCGAGCGCGACTTGACGTCCAGCGCCAGCAGCAGCGAGGACACGTAGTTCTTCACCGTGCCCAGCGACAGCTGCGTGGAGTTGCTGATCTCCTGGTTGCTGCATCCGGACAGCACCAGCTCCAGGATCTCCAGGTGGCGCGGGCCCAGTTCGGCCACGCGGTCATACATGGCGGAGGACGGGAAGCGCGGGAACAGCGAGCCGGCCTGGGTGGAGCGATGGCGCTGGCCCTCGGCCAGCAGCGTGCGCAGCGTGCTGCGCATCTCGGCCATCAGCGCGCCCTTGGGCAGGTAGCCCACGGCGCCCAGCGCCCGGGCCTGGCGCACGACGAATTCATCCTGCGTGCCGCTGAACACGACGACGCGCGCGTCGGGGAAGGCCTCCATGAACTGGCGCAGACCCTGCAGGCCCTTGCAGTCGCCCAGGTTCAGGTCCAGCAGCACCGCGTCCACCGCGCCACGCTCGCCATAGGCCAGCAGGCCTTCCTGCAGCGACGCGGCCTCGACCCATTCGATGTCGATCTCGTCCAGCGTCTGGTAGAGCGTGCGGATGCCCGCGCGCACCAGTTCGTGGTCGTCGACCAGCAACACGCGGCGCTTGAGCGCGGGCATCGTGTAGCCGCCATTTCCTGCCGCCTCGAATGCACGGGCAACGGACACTGCTTCCATAGGGCCTCCCTTCTTTGACTGACCGATCGTCTCCGGTTCGGCCGTCGTCACCCTTTGATCACCGGAGAAGGCCCGCATGATAGGCCGATGGTCACTTGCGTCGCCCCCTCTTCAGGGGGAACCCTGAGGGGCTGCGCCCGAAACACTTGTGACGACATGTTGCTGGTGCGATTCGTCAACGTTGTCAGGCCCCTTCCCTATTTATAGGTCTTGGCCAGTCCACGCCACCCCCTGTTCGGTGGGGACGCCCATCCGCCGCGCGGGCGATATCCGG
Organism: Mitsuaria sp. BK041; assembly: GCF_014193085.1. Taxonomy (NCBI): domain Bacteria; kingdom Pseudomonadati; phylum Pseudomonadota; class Betaproteobacteria; order Burkholderiales; family Sphaerotilaceae; genus Roseateles; species Mitsuaria sp. BK041. Next base: position 2,497,978 of record NZ_JACHYT010000001.1, read on the forward strand.
GCCTGCCCTGATGCCGGAAATAGCATTGGCCAACTGGAAAATGTGATTGGCCGGGGATCACCCGGCTCCCTAGCATTTGCTCCGCTCGACAACAACCCCACGGCGGTTGTGGAGTCGCCCGGTCACCGGGTTGACACGCCAGAAAAACGACGGAGACAACATGAGCAAGATTCCCTTCGGGCTGCGGACCACCGTGGCCGCGGCCGCCCTCCTCGGGGCGGCGATCCAGGTCCAGGCGCAGAGCCAGCCCCCGGCCGACGAGAAGAAGTCGGACGACACCAAGCTGGAAACCGTGGTCGTGAGCGGCATGCGCCGCTCGGCCGAATCGGCGCAGACCATCAAGCAGAACAGCGACCAGGTGGTGGATTCCATCGTCGCCGAGGACATCGGCAAGTTCCCCGACAAGAACGTCGCCGAGATCCTGGGCCGCGTCACCGGCGTGCAGATCCAGCGCAACAACGGCGAAGCCAGCGGCGTGATCGTGCGCGGCCTGGGGGGCGTGGTGACGCTGCTCAACGGGCGCGAGTTCTTCTCGGACTCGGGCCGCAGCCTGTACCTGTCGGACGTGCCCGCGACGATGCTCAAGCGCATCGACGTCTACAAGACCCAGGAAGCCGCGCTGCCCGAGGGCGGCACCGCCGGCGTCATCGACGTGCGCACCAACCGCCCGCTGGACTTCAAGGACGCGCAGCTGGTGCTGTCGGCCCGTGGCGAGCACCGCGACAAGGCCAAGACCAACAACCCGGACATCTCCGGCATGGCCTCCAACCGCTGGAAGACCGACCTGGGCGAGATGGGCGCGCTGATCGGCCTGTCCTACCAGCGCGGGCAGTACCACGACGAGACCGGCTTCGTCGGCAACCCGGAATCCATCGTCGTGCCGGGCCGCGCGAACCCGGTGCTGGGCACCGACTCGATGGGGCGCGTCTTCGCGCTGGGCGACCGCAAGCGCGTCGCCGGCAACTTCGCCCTGCAGTGGAAGCCCAACAAGGATTCGGAGATCTACCTCGAAGGCTTCGGCACCCGCATCGACCATCGCTATCAGCTGTCCTTCCTGGTGGGCGGCATCGGCATGTTCAACGACGGCGCCTGGCGCCCGGTGCCCGGCACCGTCATCACGACCAAGCCCGGCACCGACAACCTGGACACCGCGACCAACACCAACTACCCGGGCTGGGGCTTCACCTCCACGCAGGCCAAGCATGACGAGGTCGGCAACAACCAGCTGGCGCTGGGCGGCAACTGGCGCCTGACCGACCGCCTCAAGGTCAGCACCGAACTGGCCCGCACCCGCAGCGTGATCGACTGGGTCAACCGCATCCTGGACACCGGCTACAGCCCGACCAGCACCGTCGCCGCGGTGCGAGGCGGTGGCGGCTACATCGACTACCCGGGCCTGGACCTGACCGACGCCGCGAACTTCCGCGTCAACGGCGGCGTCGACGTGCGCGGCCGCCGCGAGGGCAAGTCCACCGACTGGCGCGCCGATGCCGACTACGACATGGGCGACGGCTTCCTGAAGGAGCTCAGCACCGGCGTGCGCCTGGCCAAGCGCGACGCGATGTCGATCAACACCAACATGCCGTGGACGACCTCGTTCTCGGCGGTGGGCCAGACCCTGACCAACTTCCCCGGCATCTACGAGGTCTCGCCCAGGACCTACGGCGACTTCGGCGTGAAGCAGTACGTCTTCGCGTCCCGCGACTGGCTGCTCGACAACGGCGAGGCCTTCCGGCAGATGCTGACCGGCAGCACGGCGCTGACGCCGTACGACCCGATGACGCTCTTCGACGACACGGAGAAGACCAGCGCCCTCTACGGCCGCGCCAAGTTCGGCTTCGACGCCTGGGGCGTGCCGGTCTCCGGCGTCGCCGGCCTGCGCGTGGTCCGCACCGAGCAGACGCTGCGCGGCAACTCCCGCGACGCGTCGACCAACGTCATCACGCCGGTGCTGGTCGACACCTCGCGCACCGACACGCTGCCGACGCTGTCGCTGCGCGCCGACCTGACCCCGCGCCTGGTCAGCCGCCTGGTCTGGGGCAAGACGATCGAGCGTCCCAACTTCGTCGACTACAACCCGGGCCAGACCAACACGCCTCCCGGCGGCGGCGTCACCTTCGGCACCCTGGCCGGCGGCAACCCCAACCTGAAGCCGACCGAGTCCAACAACACCGACGTGGCGCTCGAGTACTACTTCGCCAAGACCGGCTCGGTCACCGGCACGGTCTTCGAGCACAAGTTCAAGAACCGCGTCATGACGCAGACGACGCAGACGACGATCAACGGCGTGCCCTACAACGTCACGCAGCCGATCAACGTCACCCGCGCCAACCTGCATGGCTACGAGCTGAGCTACCGCCAGTTCTACGACTTCCTGCCGGGCTGGCTGGGCGGTTTCGGCATGGAGGCCAACTTCACCTTCATGACGGGCAAGCAGACGCAGCCCGACGGCACCGACGGCCCCTTCCTCGGCCAGTCCAAGAAGGCCTACAACATCGTCGGCATGTACGAGCGCAACGGCATCTACGCGCGCCTGGCCTACAACTGGCGCGACAAGTTCCTGGCCGAGTCGCCGTACCGCAGCACCCAGCACCAGCTGTGGGTGGCGCCGCTCAAGACCCTGGACCTGTCGCTGGGCTACGAGCTGACCAAGCAGATGACGGTGTCGCTGGACGTGACCAACCTGCTCAATCAGGCCTATCACGACTACTTCGACAAGGACCCGTCGCTGGTGCGTGACGTGCGCTACTACGACCGCACCGTGGCCGTGGGCCTGCGCTGGAAGCTCTGATCCCGCCGCGATGCTCGACGACCCGCAAGTCCTGACCCCGCTGATCCCGCAGCGGGCCGATCCCCACCTGACCCGTCACGTGGACGGGGCCGGCCGCGCGCGCTACTTCTTCACCGCCTCGGTGCCGGAGTACGACCGCATCGAGCTGCGCGCCGCGGACGCGTGGCAGGACCTGCCCCACGCGACGCCGCGGGTGGTCTGGCGCAAGCCGGACACGGGGCGTTGGAGCGAGCTGATCTGGGCGCCGGAACTCCATTTCCGCCAGGGCGCCTGGTACCTCTACTTCGCGGCGGCGCCGAGCCGCGAGATCGTCGGCGGCCTGTTCCAGCACCGCATGTATGCGCTGCGGAACCGGTCGCCCGATCCGATGGCCGGCGAGTGGGAGTTCCTCGGGCAGATCGACACCGGCATGGACACCTTCTGCCTGGACGCGACGACCTTCGAGCATCGCGGCCAGCTCTACTACCTGTGGGCGCAGAAGGCGCTCGACATCCCGGGCAATTCCAACCTCTACATCGCGCCGATGCGCACGCCCTGGCAACTGGCCGGCGCACCGGTGATGCTGAGCAAGCCGGAGTTCGACTGGGAATGCCGCGGCTTCCTGGTCAACGAGGGCCCGTCGGTGCTGCACAGCCACGGCAAGGTCTTCATCAGCTACTCGGCCAGCGCGACCGACGAGAACTACGCGATGGGCCTGTTGTGGATGGACGAGTCCGCCGACCCGATGGATCCAGCGAGCTGGACCAAGTCGCCGACGCCGGCGCTGACCACGAGCCCCAGCCAGCCGATCTTCGGCCCGGGGCACAACAGCTTCGCGCTGGACGAGGACGGCCGCACGGTGCTGCTCGTCTATCACGCCCGCACCTACACCGAGATCGTCGGCGATCCGCTCTGGAACCCCGACCGCCACACCTTCGTCAAGCACCTGGGATGGACCGCGGACGGCATGCCCGACTTCGGCGACGCCGGATTGGCGTGATATCCGATTCGATATCGGAATCCCGGAAGTTTTGATTGGATCCGAATCACCTGTCTCCCTAGCATGGCTCACGGAGACATCACCCACTACCTGCAATGACCGAGGCCAAGAACAAGATCAAGCTGCGTTCCGCCGAATGGTTCGGGACCCAGGACAAGAACGGATTCATGTACCGGTCCTGGATGAAGAACCAGGGCATCCCGGACCATGAGTTCGAGGGCAAGCCGATCATCGGCATCTGCAACACCTGGTCCGAGCTGACGCCGTGCAACGCGCACTTCCGCAAGCTGGCCGAGCACGTCAAGCGCGGCATCCTGGAAGCGGGCGGCTATCCGGTGGAGTTCCCGGTGTTCTCCAACGGCGAGTCCAACCTGCGCCCGACCGCGATGCTCACGCGCAACCTGGCCAGCATGGACGTCGAGGAATCGATCCGCGGCAATCCGATGGACGCCGTCGTGCTGCTGGTGGGCTGCGACAAGACCACGCCGGCGCTGCTGATGGGCGCGGCCAGCGTGGACCTGCCCACCATCGTGGTCACCGGCGGGCCGATGCTCAACGGCAAGCTGAACGGCAAGAACATCGGCTCCGGCACCGCCGTCTGGCAACTGCATGAGCAGGTCAAGGCCGGCGAGATCTCGATGCACGACTTCATCGCCGCCGAGGCGGGCCATTCGCGCTCGGCGGGCACCTGCAACACGATGGGCACGGCCTCGACGATGGCCTGCATGGCGGAGTCGCTGGGCACCTCGCTGCCACACAACGCCGCGATCCCGGCGGTCGACGCGCGCCGCTACGTGCTGGCGCACCTCTCCGGCATGCGCATCGTCGAGATGGTCTGGGAGGACCTGAAGCTCTCCAAGATCCTGACGCGCGAGGCCTTCGAGAACGCGATCCGCACCAACGCCGCGATCGGCGGCTCGACCAACGCGGTCATCCACCTGAAGGCGATCGCCGGCCGCATCGGCGTGCCGCTGGAGCTGGAGGACTGGACCCGCATCGGCCGCGGCACGCCCACGCTGGTGGACCTGCTGCCCTCGGGCCGCTTCCTGATGGAAGAGTTCTATTACGCCGGCGGCCTGCCCGGCGTGCTGCGCCGGCTCGGCGACAACGGCCTGCTGCCCCACAAGGACGCGCTGACCGTCAACGGCAAGACGCTCTGGCAGAACTGCCACGACGCGCCGATCTATGACGAGGAAGTGATCCGCCCGATCGCCAAGCCCCTGATCGAGGACGGCGGCATCTGCGTGCTGCGCGGCAACCTCGCGCCGCGCGGCGCGGTGCTCAAGCCCTCGGCGGCGACGCCCGCGCTGATGCAGCATCGCGGCCGGGCCGTGGTGTTCGAGGACTTCGACGACTACAAGGCGCGGATCATGGATCCCAACCTGGAAGTCGATGCGGACTCCATCCTCGTCATGAAGAACTGCGGCCCGATGGGCTATCCCGGCATGGCCGAGGTCGGCAACATGGGCTTGCCGCCCAAGCTGCTGGCGCAGGGCATCAAGGACATGGTGCGCATCTCCGACGCCCGCATGAGCGGCACCGCCTACGGCACCGTGGTGCTGCACGTGGCGCCGGAAGCCAAGGCCGGCGGCCCGCTGGCGGTGGTGCGCGAGGGCGACTGGATCGAACTCGACTGCGCCGCCAACCGGCTGCACCTGGACATCAGCGACGCCGAGCTGCAGGCGCGCCTGGCCGACTGGGCCGCGAAGCAGCAGCCTGATCCCGCGGACCAGAGCGGCTACCGCAAGCTCTATGTCCAGCACGTGCTGCAGGCCGACGAAGGCTGCGACTTCGATTTCCTGCGTGGCTGCCGCGGTTCGGCTGTGCCGCGGCACTCGCACTGACCGTGCGCGTGGACTGAAGAACGAAGGACCGGGAACGGTCCTTCGTCGTTTCGGCACCGCAGAGTGCCGACGAAACGATAACGACACCTGGAGACAAGCATGACCATGAAGAGGACGGCCTTCGGCCTGGCCGCGGGCGCCCTGCTCGCCTGGAGCGCGCACGCGGCCGATGTTCAGCTCACCGTCGACGCCGGCAAGCCCGGTCCGGTGATCCATCGCAATGTGTACGGCCAGTTCGCCGAGCACCTGGGCACCGGCATCTACGAAGGCATGTGGGTCGGGCCCGACTCCAAGATCCCCAACGTGCGCGGCTGGCGCAAGGACGTGGTGGGCGCGCTCAAGGCGCTGAAGGTGCCGCTGGTGCGCTGGCCCGGCGGCTGCTTCGCCGACGAGTACCACTGGCGCGAAGGCATCGGCCCGCGCGGCAAGCGGCCGGTGAAGGTCAACACGCACTGGGGCGGCGTGGCCGAGAACAACGCCGTCGGCACGCACGAGTTCTTCGACCTGGTCGAGCAGCTCGGCGCCGAGGCCTATGTCAACGGCAACCTGGGCACCGGCAGCGCGCAGGAGATGGCCGAGTGGCTGGAGTACATGACGGCCGAGGGCAACTCCACGCTGGCGCAGCTGCGCCGCAAGAACGGCCGCGACAAGCCGTTCAAGGTCAGCTACTTCGCGGTCGGCAACGAGGCCTGGGGCTGCGGCGGCAACATGACGCCGGAGTACTACGTCAACCAGTACCGCCAGGTCGCGACCTTCCTGAAGACGCCGGACAACAACCGTCCGAAGTTCATCGCCAGCGGCGGCAACGCCAACGACACGCGCTGGACCGAGGTGCTGTCGACGCAGAACATCAAGTTCAACTTCGACGCGATCGGCCATCACTACTACGTGTTCCCGAGCGGCAAGTGGGAAGGCAAGGGATCGGCGGCCGGCTTCAAGGAAGACGAGTGGATCTCGCTGCTCTCCTACACGCAGGACTTCGAGAAGACCGTCGCCGCCAACATCGCGGTCCTGGACAAGAACGACCCGCAGAAGCGCATCGGCCTCTACCTGGATGAATGGGGCAGCTGGTACGACCCGGAGCCGGGCACCAACCCGGGCTTCCTGGTCCAGCGCAACACGCTGCGCGACGCGGTCCTGGCCGCCCTGCACTTCCACATGTTCCATGCGCATGCGGACCGGGTGCACATGACCAACATCGCGCAGATGGTCAACGTGCTGCAGGCCATGATCCACACCGACAAGACCCGCATGGTGCTGACGCCCACGTATCACGCCTTCGCGCTGTACACCCCGTTCCAGGATGCGACGACGCTGCCGGCGACGCTGAGCGGCAATCCCGAGTACGCGCTGGCCGGCAAGTCGCTGCCGGCGGTGAGCGCGTCGGCCGCGCGCGGCAAGGACGGCAAGCTCTACCTGGCGCTGATCAACGTGAACCCGCGCGAGGCGCAGACGGTGAAGCTGGCCGTGCAAGGCGCCGCCGCGCGCCGCGCCGTCGGCCAGGTGCTGAGCGCCGAGGCCATGGACAGCGAGAACACCTTCGCCAGGCCCGAGGCCGTCAAGCCCAAGGCCTACGAGGCGCAAGCCAAGGACGGCGCGCTGAGCCTGCCGCTGCCGCCCAAGTCCATCGTCGTCGTCGCGCTGGAGGGCTGAGCATGAGCACCCTCAACAGACGCACCCTGCTCGCGCAGGGCGGCGCGGCGGCGCTCGTCCTGACCGGATGCGGCGGTGGTGGTGGCGGGTCGTCCAGCGTCGACGTCAGCGCGGCACCGGCGCCGAGTCCCGCGCCGGCTCCGGCTCCGGCCCCTGCGCCGGCTCCAGCACCCGCGCCCACTCCGACGCAGGCCGCGATCCCGTTCACCGAGATCTCGGTGCACGATCCGTCGGTGATCCGCGTGGACGGCAGCTTCCTCGTGTTCGGCTCGCACCTCGCGGCGGCGAAGACCACCGACCTGATGAACTGGACGCCGGTCGCCGACGGCGTCAACGACGCCAATCCGCTGTTCAACAAGGTCACGACGGCGCTGGCCGACACCTTCGCCTGGGCGCAGGTCACCGACCTGTGGGCGCCCGATGTCGCGCGGCTCGACGACGGCAAGTTCCGCATGTACTACTGCGCCTGCAAGGGCGACTCGCCGCGCTCGGCGCTGGGCGTGGCGATCGCGGACGCGGTCACCGGGCCCTACGTGAACCAGCAGATCCTGCTGAAGTCCGGCCAGTGGGGCCTGCCCAGCGAGGACGGCACGATCTACGACGCCACCGTGCATCCCAACGTGGTCGATCCGAACGTCTTCAAGGACGCCACCGGTCGGCTCTGGATGGTCTACGGCTCGTACTCGGGCGGGCTCTTCATCCTGGAGCTCGACAAGACGAGCGGCCTGCCGCTCGCGGGCCAGGGTTACGGCAAGCACCTGATGGGCGGCAACCATGCGCGCATCGAGGGCGCCTACGTGCTCTACAGCCCGGCCTCGCAGTACTACTACCTGTTCAGCAGCTTCGGCGGGCTGGACGCCAACGGCGGCTACAACGTGCGGGTGTCGCGCTCGCGCAATCCCGATGGCCCGTATCTGGACGGACGCGGCACCGACATGGCCACCGTCAAGGGCGCCGCGGGCACGCTGTTCGACGACGCCAGCATCGCGCCGCACGGACAGAAGCTGATGGGCGGCCACCAGTGGAGCCTGGCGGCCGGGGAGACCGGCACGCCGCTGGGTTACGTCTCGCCGGGGCACAACTCGGCCTACTTCGACGCGGGCACCGGGCAGTACTTCCTGATCTTCCACACCCGGTTCCCGGGCACCGGCGAACTGCACCAGGTCCGCGTGCACGAGATGTTCCTCAACGCCGACGACTGGCTGGTCGCCGCGCCCTTCCGCTACGCGCCCCTGTCACTGGCGACGCCAGCGGTGACGGCCGCGGTCGGCCCCGCCGAGACGGCGGGCAGCTATCAGCTGATCAACCACGGGCTCGACATCACGGCCGTGTCCAAGAGCGCCATCGCGGTGAAGCTCGGCGGCGACGGCACGGTCAGCGGCGGCGCGAGCGGGACGTGGACGCACCAGGGCGACAACCGCATCAGCCTGACGCTGAGCGGCAGCGGCACCGCGGGCGGGACCTTCGCCGGCGTGCTGTCGCGGCAGTGGAACTCCAAGGCCGGGGCCTTCGTCGTGACCTTCACTGCGCAGTCGAGCGGCGGCGTGTCGCTCTGGGCCGCGCGCGCGGGCGACTGATGCGGCGCGACTTCCTGCGCCAGTGCGCCTGCGGCGTCGCGAGCGCGGCCGGAGCGGCGATGGACGGCCCGGGCCGCGCGCTCCTCGGTCCCGCCTTCGGCGCGCTGCTCGCGACGGACGCGATGGCCCAGGCCGGCGCGATGCCGGCGTCCGCCTCCGAGGACACCGCTTCCGCGATCACACGGCGCCACGCGACCGAGGCCATGTCGAGCGCGGCCCGCATGCCGCTGTCGCAGGTGCGGCTGCTCGACGGCCCGCTGAAGGCGGCCCAGGACGTCGACCAGCGCTACCTGATGGCGCTCGATCCGGACCGGCTGCTCGCGCCCTTCCGGCGCGAGGCCGGCCTGCCGCAGCCCAAGCCGTCCTACGGCAACTGGGAGAGCAGCGGCCTGGACGGTCACATGGGCGGGCACTACGTGTCGGCGCTGGCGATGATGGCGGCGTCCACCGGCGACCCGCAGGTGCATCGCCGGCTCGTCGAGGTGCTGCGCGAGCTCCGCCAGTGCCAGCTCGCCCATGGCGACGGCTACCTCGGCGGCATCCCCGATGGCAAGGCCGCCTGGCGCGAGGTCGCGCGCGGGGAGCTCAAGGTCGACAGCTTCTCCGTCAACGGGCGCTGGGTGCCTTGGTACAACCTGCACAAGACCTTCGCCGGCCTGCGCGACGCGTGGCAGCTGACGCAGGAGCCACTCGCGCGCGAAATGCTCATCGACCTGGGCGCCTGGGCGCTGGCCCTGCTCGAGCCGCTGAGCGATGCGCAACTGCAGGACTTGATGCGCGCCGAGCATGGCGGCATGAACGAGGTCTTCGCCGACATCGCCGCGATGAGCGGCGGCGCGCGTTACCTGCGCCTGGCCGAGCGCTTCTCGCACCGCGCGATCCTCGATCCGCTGCGCGAGCCCCGCGACGCGCTGACCGGGCTGCATGCCAACACGCAGATCCCCAAGGTGATCGGCTTCGCCCGCATCGCCGAGGAGCGCGACCCCGGCGCGGCGGACAAGGACTGGCTGGCGCCCGCGCGCTTCTTCTGGACCACGGTGCGCGAGCGCCGCAGCGTCGCCATCGGCGGCAACAGCGTCAGGGAGCATTTCCATCCGCTGACCGACTTCCAGCCCATGCTCGACGAGGTGGAAGGTCCCGAGACCTGCAACACCTACAACATGCTCAAGCTCACCGAGCTGCTGCACGCGCACGCGGCCGGCGACGAGGAGCGCGCACGCTACGCCGACTACTACGAGCGCGCGCTGTTCAACCATGTGCTCGCGTCGCAGCATCCGGCGGGCGGCTTCGTCTACTTCACGCCGATGCGGCCCAACCACTACCGGGTGTACTCGCAGGTCGATCTCGGCATGTGGTGCTGCGTCGGCTCGGGGCTGGAGAGCCACGCGCGGCACGGGCAGTTCATCTACACGCGCGACGAGGGATCGAATGCCGAGGGCGCGCCGGTGCTGTTCGTCAACCTGTTCGTGGCCTCGTCCCTCGACTGGCGCGAGCGGGGCCTGCGGCTGACGCAGCGCACGCGCTTCCCCGACGAGGCGACGACGCGCATCGTCATCGACGAAGCGCCGCCGCAGGCCCGCTTCACGCTGAAGATCCGGCATCCCGGATGGCTCGCGCCAGGCGCGCTCCGGGTCAAGGTCAACGGCGAAGCGGTCGCACTGAACGCCACGGACCGCCTGCCGGGCGGCTATGTCGCGCTGACGCGCGACTGGCGCGCCGGCGATGTCGTCGAGGTCCGCCTGCCGATGCGCACGACGCTCGAGGCCCTGCCCACGCGGAGCGACTTCGTCGCGGTGCTGCACGGCCCGATCGTGCTCGCGGCGCGGACCGTGCCGATCGCCGGCGAGCGGCTCGAGTACCGGGCCGGCGAGGCGCGCATGGACCACGTCGCGCAGGGCGCGCTCGTACCGCTGGCGCAGACGCCGCAGTTCGTCAGCGCGAAAGCGGACTTCGGCGGACGGCTCGCGCCGGTGCCGGGCCGCTCGCTGAGCTTCAGCGCCGGCTCGCTGCTGCAGGGACCGGATGGCGCGCCGATGCCGGACCTTGTGCTCGAGCCCTTCTTCCGCGTGCACGACTCGCGTTATGTCCTGTACTGGCCCTGCAGCACGCCGGCCGAGGCGAAGGCGCGCCGCGAGCGACTGGCCCTGGAAGAGCGCGAACGGCTGGCGTTGCAGGCCCGCACCGTCGATGCGGTCGCGCCCGGCGAGCAGCAGCCCGAGAGCGATCACGGCTTCGCTGGCGAGGGCATCGAGACCGGCCTCAACAAGGGCCGCCGCTGGCGCCATGCGACCGCATGGTTCAGCTATCGCCTGAACGATCCCAAGCGCGAGGGCCGGCTGCTGCGGCTGGCCTTCTCGGCGCTGGATGACGGCCGCCGGTTCTCGGTCTGGGTCAACGACCGGCGGCTGGCGGATCTGACGCTGCGCGCGGACGAGGCCACCGACCGGGCTCCGGGCGCGGAGATCTACAGCCGCGACTTCCCGTTGCCCGAGGACTGGCCGCGAGCGGCGGACGGCGCCGTGCGGGTGCGATTGGTTGCGGAGCCCGGCTCGATCGCCGGCGGGATCTACGACCTGCGGCTGTTGCGGGCCAGCGCGCCGGCGCACTGACGGTGCACTGACGGCGCTTCCAGGCATTCAGACGGCTCGGACGACCCAGGCGGCCCGGCCGGATCGAGCAGATCGAGCAGATCGAGCGGATCGGACAACCGGAGCGACCGGGAGGCGGGAACGGGGCGATTCGCGGCGACAGATTGCCGCAAGGTTGCGGCGGGGACCTCTTCCTAGAATCCCGCAACCCGTTCCTCCCGTTCATGCGCCGCTCCGTCCCTTGCCCGCCCGCGCGCGGCGCCGCCGCCCTCCGCTGCGCCGCGCGAGCCACCCTCCCCTTGCTTGGCGCCGGCCTCATGGCCGGCTCTGCAGGATGCTGGGCCGCCGGCAGCCTCGTGTTGATGGACGCACCGCCCGAGGCCGCGAGCTGGTCCGGCGGGGCGACCGCCCACAGCTGGCCGTCGGCGCCGGGTAGCCGCTCGCGCAGCGACGACCTTCTGCCCGCGCTGGAATACCTCGCGCCCAGCGGCGCCTTCGTGTCGACCGACCTGGGCATCGGCTGGAACCTCGTGCCGCTGCTCGCCGGCGCCGAAGCCGCCAGGACCTGGCAGGTCGGCGCCCGGCTCTGGCCGCAGTTCGGCCGCCCGTCGCGATTCACGCCAAACGGCATCGACCGGCTGGGCCCGCGCGTCACCACCGAGGCTTTCGCCAACGTCCAGGCGACGCCGTGGCTGCTGCTGCAATCGGGCCTGTCGTGGGGCAGCGCACGTCATCACGACGGGCAGTTGCTGGAGCTCGGCATCACCTCCGGCCTCCCCGTCGGCGAGGACCTGATCGCGGTGACGCTGGCGGCGACCGCGGCCAACGGCGCGCACCTGCGCAGCAGCTACGGCGTCGGTCCCGGCGAGTCGCTCGCCAGCGGCCTGCCCGAGTGGCGCCCGCGCGCCGGGATGATGGACTGGAGCGTGGCGCTGAGCGGTGAGCACAAGTTCTCCGAGCGCTGGTCCGTCAGCGGGCAGTGGCTGAACGCGCGCCTGGTCGGCGACGCGGCGCGCTCCCCGCTGACCAACTCGAAGTCGCAGCAGACCTTCAGCTTGAGCCTGTGGCATCGCTTCTGAGCGATCGCAGGTCCGTCGCCACCCGCTCCTCATCACCGCTCGCCGCCACCGCACCTCGTCACCGCCACCGCTCGCCGCCACCGCTGCCGGTCACCGATCGCCACCACTACTCCCGTCACTGCGCCCGTCACCGACTGCCGCCACCGCCCGCCATGCACCGCGTTCTCCTCATCGCCGTCCCGCTGTTCGGGCTCTGCATCGCGCTCGAATGGCTGTGGGGCCGGCTCACCGGCCGCGACAGCTACCGGCTGCCGGACTCGATCAGCAGCCTCAGCCAGGGCGTGCTGAGCCTGGCCGTAGCGGCGGTGACCCCGCTGTTCCAGAGCGGCCTGTACGCCTGGGCGCTGCCGCACCTGGCGCTGCTGCCGGCCTCGACCTGGTCGGGCGCGTGGGGATGGGTGGTCGCGATCGTGGTCTACGACTTCTGCGACTACTGGCTGCATCGCGTCAGCCACGAGAGCGCGCTGTTCTGGGCCGCGCATGCCGTGCATCACCAGAGCGAGCATTTCAACCTCACGACCGCGCTGCGCCAGGAGAGCTTCTACGCGGTGATGGGCGCGCCCTTCTTCCTGCCGATGGCGCTGCTGGGCCTGCCCGTCGACCTGTACCTCGGCGCCGGGCTGTTCGTGCTGCTGTACCAGTTCTGGATCCACACCGAGCACATCGGCCGCCTCGGCTGGCTCGACCGCGTGTTCTCGACGCCCTCCAACCACCGGGTACACCACGCGGTGAATCCTGGCTACCTGGACAAGAACTACGGCGCGGTGCTGGTGATCTGGGACCGGATGTTCGGCACCTTCGCCGAGGAGACCGAGCGCTGCGTCTACGGGACGGTCAAGCCGCTGCGAAGCTGGTATCCGCTGCAGGCCGTCGCGCAGTTCTATGGCGAGCTGCTCGACCGCGCGCGGGCCACACCGCGCTGGGCGGACCGGGCGCGGCTGCTGTTCAAGTCGCCCGGCTGGGCGCCGCCCGGACTTGCGCCCTTCGCGCCTCCGGACGAAGCCCGGCTGCGGCAGCCGCGTTTCGATCCACCGGTCAGCTTGCTCGACAAGGCCCGCGCGACCAGCCTGCTCCTCGTGACGGCGGTGGCGTCGGCGGTCTGGCTCGACGTCAGCGACGAGCTGGGCGAGGGCCGCAATCTCCTCGCGGCGGCCGTGATCGCGATCGGCCTGTCGGCCGCGGGCGCGATGCTGTCGCGTGGTGCGGCGGAGCCTCGCCGGAGAGCGCGTTGGCTGGCGTGGGCGATCTACATCGGCGCGATGGCATCTTGCGGGGCGTTGATCGCGGTGATCGCGGCAATCGCGCCGAAGGTCTGACGTCGAGGCGCCGCGGTCAGCGTGCTGCCGACGCAGGCCTCGTTCGAGGGCGCTCAGCTGTGCGGTCAGCCCAGGGCTGCCAACGCGTCGTCGTAGTCCTCAGTCGAGGCCGCATCGAGCCGCGCGGTGTCGGCTTGTTGGCCGAGCGATGCAAGGCAAAGCAGCGTCGCGCCGCCGAAGGCGATCAGATCTTCGGCCGCAGCCACCGGGGCATCGTGGCCGAGCGCCCGCGACAGGCGCTGGCGCAGCCGGTGGCAGGCGTAGGTCGACACGACAGCGCCCACCGTGCCGGCCAGTGCCGCCGGCCATGAACGCCCACCCGCCAGCGCGGCACCAGAGATCGCGCCGCTGACCGCGCGCGCGGCGAGGCCGGGCGGATCGGTGCGATCGGGCGTCGACGGCAGTTTGTCGACGATCAGCTCGCCCAGGGCCATCGGCGTGGTCAGCGCCACCGCGGGCGTCGTGCCGAGCATCGCCAGCGGGGAGTCCTTCAGGTCGATCCAGCCGAGCCTGGCCGCCCAGCTCGCGGTCACCAGCGGCGCGCTGGTGCGCGGTCCCGCGGTCGCACCGAGCAGGAAGGCCATGGCCAGCGTCCGGCGCGAGTCCGCCACCGGGCGGGTGACGATGGCGACACGTCGCGCCTTCGCCTGGCGGATCGCCGCCGCGCCGGCTCGCGCATCGCCGAAGAGCCGGCGGAAGCCGCGGCGGGCGGCCTCGGTGAACGCGCCGTAGACGAGGTGCGAGACATACGAGTAGGGATGCGACTGGACCGGCGCCCGCGTGACCGGATCGCCAAAGCGCATGGCGGGCACCAAGCCTTCGTCCAGGAGCGTCGCGGTGGCGATGCCGAAGGCAGCGCCCCGCCCCCAGGCGGCCTGCGGCTGGCGTTCCGCCACGGCGCCGTAGAGGCCGCCGACCAGCGATCCCACCGCGTAATGCACCGCCTCGCCCGCCGCTGGCCGATGGCGTGACGGCAGCCGGCGGCCTCCCAGGCGGGCGAGGCGATCGGCGGCCCGCTCGGTGGAGGGCCAGCCGCGCACGCCGGAGGTGATGCCCACGCGCGCGAGCAGGTCCTGGAACGCCGTCATCGCCGCGGCGCCGATCAGTCCGCCGGCCAGGCCGGCCGCGGCGCCCAGCGGAAGGTCGGAACGACAGGGAGGTGACGTGTTCATGGGGACTCCTTGGCTGACGAAGCCCGCACTGCGGCAAGGCTCGTGCCTTGCGGATCGACCGGTCGCCGACCAGCGCGATGCAGGGCTCACGTGGCCGGCCGCCACGCCGTCCCGGCCGGGGCGAATCGCGTCAGCGTCTCGACCACGCGGTCGCAGGCGCGCTCGACCTGCATCGCGGGGGCGGTGGCCACGCTGAGCATCAGTCCCGACCGGGCGTGCGCCGGCCGGGCGTACCAGACCGACAGCGGTGCCGGCGCGATGCCGAAGGCGAACAGCGCGCGGGCGACCGCCAGGTCGGACACCCCGTCGGGCGTGCGCACCAGGACCGCCAGCGCGGCCGGGTGGCTGCCGCCCAGGCCGCGATCGCGCAGCGCCCGCAGCAGCCCCTCGCGCTGCGCCAGGTACAGCCGCTTGGTCCTGCGCAGATGGCGCAGGTAGTGCCCGTCGCGCATGAACGCGGCGACCGCCAGCTGCGCCGCCGGTCCGGGCGGCGGCGCCAGGCAGGCGGCGACCTCGCCCAGGCGCGCCGCCAGCGACGCCGGCGCGACGACAAAACCCAGTCGCAGCCGCGGATCGATCGTCTTGCTGAAGGAGCCGATGTGGAGGACGCGGCCGTGGCGATCCAGCGACGCCAGCGCCGGGGCGGCGCGGCCTTGCAGCTGCAGCTCGCTCAGGTAGTCGTCCTCGACGATCCAGCCGCCGGTGCTGGCGGCCCAGTCCAGCAGCCGCAGCCGGCGTCGCAGGGACATCGTCACGCCCAGCGGCGCCTGCTGCCCGGGCGTGACCACCGCGAGCGCCGCATCGGGCGCGTCGCGCCAGCCGGCGTCGACATCCAGGCCTTCCTCGTCCACGAGTACCGGAACGGGTGTCAGCCGCCCGAGCTCGAGCGCGTGGCGCGTGAAGAAGAAGCCGGGCTCCTCCATCCAGGCGCGCCGCCCCTCGAGACCGAGCGCACGCAGGGCGAGGCCTAGTCCCGCCGCGTAGCCACCGGTGATCAGCACCTGGTCGGGAGAACACACCAGCCCGCGCGCCACCGCGAGGTAACCGGCGATCTCGCGCCGCAGCGCCAGTTCGCCGCGAGGGTCGGGATAGAGCGCCGCGCCGCTGATCTCCGCCGCCAGCGCGCGCGTCCGGAGTCGGGCCATCAGCTTGGCCGGCAGGCTGTCGCGCGAGGGAATGCCCGGCTGGAACAGCCCAGGGCCGGCGGTCAGCTCGCGATACATCGACACGAAGGCGCCCGGATCCCTCGCTTCATCGCTGCCACGCGCCCGCGATGGCCGCTCGGCGACACGGGTGCCGGCGGCGCGCGAGGCCTCGATCAGCTGGTCCGCCGCGAGTTTCTCGTAGGCGACGCGCACCGTGCCACGCGACACGCCCAACTGGGCCGCGAGGTCGATCCAGGACGGCAGCCGCATGCCGGGGGTCAGCACCGACTGCTCGATCGCCGCCGAGATGCCGCGATGGATCTGATCGGTGAGCGGCATGGCCGCGGACTTGTCGAGCGTGAGCGGCAGCGGCGGGTGCGGCGAGGAGGTCATCGGAGGCCTGCGGGGCAAGGGGACGGCACGGAACGGGACGGCAGTGGCGAAACCGCGAAACGGCGAGACGGCGAGACGGCGAGACGGCGAGACGGCGAGACGGAAAGGTATCGGCTCGTGGTACAGCGATTCTGGCGAATCTTGGGCCTTCGCGTTGCACCACCGCCGGCGAAGAATGGCGCTCATCGATGACGCGGTCCGTTGGCAGTGTCATCGTCCCCGCCTCGGGCGATTCCGCCCTCCCCCTTCAGGAGTCCCTCATGACCCAACGTCTCGATTACACCCAGGTCTCGCCCGCCGGCGTCAAGGCGCTCGGCGGCGTCTACGGCTACGTGACCCAGAGCGGCCTGCCCGCCGCGCTGGTGGAACTGGTCTTCCTGCGAATCTCGCAGATCAACAATTGCGCCTACTGCCTGGACATGCACACCCGCGACCTGTTGAAGAAGGGTGTGCCGATCGAGAAGCTCGCCCTGGTGCAGGCCTGGGAGGAAGGCGGCGCGCTGTTCGATGCCCGCGAGCGCGCGGCGCTCGCCTGGGCCGAATCGGTGACGCGCGTGGCGAGCACCGGCGTCCCGGACACTGACTTCGCCGCGGCGCATGCGGTGTTCAGCGAGAAGGAGCTGGTCGACTTGACGATCGCGATCGGCCTCATGAACACCTACAACCGCCTCGCGATCAGCTTCCGCAACCCACCGCAGGCGGTGGCGATGGCGGCACGCTGAGCGCCAGCCATGGCGCCGCGCCGGGGCGTTCAGCCGATCGCCCGGCGCAGGTTCTCGCGAGCGCGTGCCTCGAGGCGCTCGCGCAGCATCGCCGTGCTGTACAGCACCGGCCGGTCGAGGAAGGTGCGCAGGATCTGTCGACGCTTGCGGCGGAACAGGAAGCCGGGCACGAACGCGTATTCATTGCGGATCTGACGTTCGTACTCGTCGAAGCGCGGGCGCTCGGCGCCGAGGATGGCCAGGTCGATGTCCACCAGCACCTGCTCGTCGACGTTGCCCGGCACGCCGTCGTGCCGCGTGACCAGCACCAGCTGCCGCACCCGCTCGGCCGCCGCGGCGCCGGCGCTGGTCAACGCGCGGTGCGCCCATTCGGCGCTTCGTTCCTCGTTGCCGGAACCCTTGACGTCATAGATGGCATCGTGGAACCACAGCGCCATCTCGACCTCCTCGGGGTGCTCCGCCAGATCGCGGACCTGCTCGAGCAGCGCCAGGCATTCCTCGAGGTGCTGTTGCGTGTGGTAGTGGCGTTGCGGTTCGGCATAGCCGGCGAGCAGCTCGTCGCGCAGCGCGATGCCGTCCGGGCCGCTGGTTCCGGCGCCAGGTCCGACCAGGGCGGACCAAGCGCGCCGCCAGGAGCGTTCGAAGAGAGCGTTCATGTGGGCGCGATGGTAGCGACTCCCGGGGCTCGATCGGCCACTGCCCTACGATGCGGCCCCATGGCCATTCACATCACCACCCCGACCGTCGAGTCCGACGCCTTCAGCACCGCCAATCAACGCGTCTGGCTCAAGCTCGAAGCCCTGCAGCCTTGCGGCTCGTTCAAGCTGCGCGGCGTCGGCCATGCCTGCGAGGTCCATGCGGCGCGCGGCGCGCAGCGATTGCTGTCGTCATCAGGCGGCAATGCGGGCATGGCGGTCGCGCATGCGGGCAGGCGGCTCGGGCTGCCGGTGGTGGTGGTCGTTCCCGAGACCACGCGAGAGTGGCCGAAGACGCTGATCCGGCGCCAGGGCGCGGAGGTCATCGTCCACGGCAAGAGCTGGATGGAGGCCAATGACTTCCTGATGGCGATGCGCCAGCCGACGGACGCGTTCATCCATCCGTTCGACGATCCGCTGCTGTGGGAGGGTCACGCCACGATGATCGAGGAGGCCGCCACGCAGATGCCCAAGCCGGACGCGGTCGTGCTGTCGGTCGGTGGTGGCGGGCTGATGAGCGGCGTGCTGCAGGGGATGCATGCCGTCGGATGGAGCGACGTGCCGCTTGTCGCGGCCGAAACCGTCGGCGCGGACTCGTTGCATGCGGCCATCGTCGCGGGCGGGCTGGTGACGCTCGATGCAATCACGAGCATCGCGACCTCGCTGGGCGCACGCCGCGTCAGCGAGCAGGCCTTCGAATGGACGAAGCGGCATGCGGTGGTCAGCGCGACCGTCACCGACGCGCAGGCCGTGCAGGCATGCCTCGACGTCGCGAAGGAGCACCGCTTGATCGTCGAACCTGCCTGCGGCGCGGCGGTCGCGGTGGCGCGCCAGCGCGCCGTGCCGGTCTTGCAGAAGGCGCGCAACGTGCTGGTGATTCTCTGCGGCGGGGCTTGTGCGACCTATGAGGACCTGCAGGCGTGGGCGGGGTGACGCGATCAGCGGCCAGCGTCCACGTCCGATCCCACACTGCCGGAGCGGGCTGCGGAGCTCATGCAACCGGTGCACCCCCGCGCTGCAGATTGAAGAAGCAAACGGAGCCCGCGGCGCTCCATCTTGACGGCGGCTACGCGGATTGGGCCCGCCGCTTCGATGGCATCCAGGGCTGTGATGGCGGGGTAGGTTTGTAGCGACCGGAAGCGGCCCCGGAAGTAGCAGTCCCAATAGCTTATGGCCCGCTGCCTGGTGATCGCCATGAACCTGGGGTTCTCCCGTGCGAAGTCGGACAGGTCCTGAACGGTGTCCCGCCGGATGGCATCGGCAATCACTTCGACGATCTCAATGACGTATTCGCCAAGCAGCTGGACCAAGAATGGGGCGGCCCAAGGACGGTCGGTCGAGATGAGTTGTCGCAAGCACTCCTCACGGACGTATCCATTCCAGTGCCTCGTCCCGAGGCAGAGTGCAAGGGCATGACTGTCGCCAGCGGCCTCATCGATCAATGCCCGCAGGTCGCTTGGCGAGCAATAGAGCCGGGCAGGAGCGGAGAGCAACTCTCCTTGCACCGTGACTTGGAATCCCTGATGCGCCGGGGTGGGCTTCGAGGCAGTCATTGCTTTCAGCAATGCCATCGCTTTCGGCTGAAGTGCAACGGGGAAGGCGGGTTGGTATGACATGAGCGCAGCCAGATTTGAACTTCGTCGATCGCCGACGATGACGCCTGACTGCGGGGTAGTTTTCTCCGTGCAGGGGGCGATGCTAAATCAATCTCTGGAGGCCTTCATCGCAGCGTGACCTGCCGGTGGCCCCAATGGACATTGGCTCGGTCGCGCCTTGACCGACTACATCCGCTCCCCAGGCAACTCACTCGCCGCCTGGACCCACGCCACGAACGCCGCTTCATCCAGCGGCTCCTGCTCGCTCACGTGCAGGTACCGCGCATGCGCCGTCTTGGAGTCCACCGGTGGCATCGGGTCCAGCGACCTGCCGTTGAAGAACGCCACCTTCAGGTAGCGCGTCATCACATGGAGGCCGAGGAACCAGGTCTCGCCGTCCATGCCGTACAGCGGGGAGTTGTACTTCACCGCCTTGCGGACCTCGGGCACTGCGTCGGTGATCAGCGCGTCCAGGCGCCGGACCACGGTCTGCTTCCAGCCCGTGAGGGCCGCGATGTAGGCCTGCACCGGCGCGTCGCCGTGGCCCTTCGGGATCTGGGGATTGCCGCCGGCGAGCAGCACGCCCGTGCCGGCCGGGCTCGCCGTCTTCTGCTTCGTCATGCGCGCGTCCGTCAGTCGAGGAGATCGGCGGACCTTAACACTGCCTTCACGTTGACGCCCGCTGACTGCGTCGAGCCCCCTCACCCCTTCCCTCTCCCCCTCGGGTGAGAGGGAGTGAATCCACTCTCCGTGCCTCGAGGGGAGGGAGGGGGTCGGGGTAGGGATCTCACGGAGTGATATCGATCAGGACATCGCCGGCACTAGAAATGTGATTGGTCCGGCATCTCTGGCCTCCCTACGATCGCTGTCACCTCACGAGGCGCGCCGGCCATCGGCGTGACCTCCACAGCAACATCAACGAGGAGACAACGACCATGAAGACGACGCGTCGTCATCTGCTGGCCATGGCCGCGCTCGGCCTGTCGCTGGCCGGCACCGCTTCCAGCGCCTTCGCCGCCGACAAGCCGCTCGTCCTGGGCTTCTCCCAGGTCGGCGCCGAGAGCGAATGGCGCACCGCCAACAGCAACTCCATCAAGGACGCCGCCAAGCAGGCCGGCATCACCCTCAAGTTCGCCGACGCCCAGCAGAAGCAGGAAAACCAGGTCAAGGCCATCCGCTCCTTCATCGCCCAGAAGGTCGACGTCATCGCCTTCTCCCCCGTCGTCGAATCCGGCTGGGACACCGTCCTGCGCGAAGCCAAGAACGCCAAGATCCCCGTCATCCTCACCGACCGCGCCGTCAAGGTCAGCGACCCCTCCCTCTACGTCACCTTCATCGGCTCCGACTTCGTCGAGGAAGGCCGCAAGGCCGGCCGCTGGCTCGTCGACTGGGCCAAGAAGAACGCCCCCACCGGCGAGGTCAACATCGTCGAGCTGCAGGGCACCGTCGGCTCCGCGCCCGCGCTCGACCGCAAGCGCGGCTTCGAGGAAATCATCCAGGCCGAGCCGCGCCTGAAGATCGTGCGCTCGCAGTCCGGCGACTTCACCCGCGCCAAGGGCAAGGAAGTCATGGAGGCCTTCCTCAAGGCCAAGGACAAGAAGATCCACGTCCTCTTCGCTCACAACGACGACATGGCCATCGGCGCCATCCAGGCCATCGAGGAAGCCGGCCTCAAACCCGCCAAGGACATCGCCATCGTCTCCATCGACGGCGTGCGCGGCGCCTTCCAGGCCATGGCCGCGGGCAAGCTCAACGTCACCGTCGAGTGCAACCCCATGCTCGGCCCGCAGCTCATGCAGCTGGCCAAGGATGTCGTCGCCGGCAAGCCGGTGGCCAAGCGCATCACGACCGAGGAAGGCGTCTTCACCGCCGACGTCGCGGCCAAGGAACTCCCCAACCGCAAGTACTGATGGACGCCCCGGCTCCGCTGCTCTCGCTCGCCGGCATCGACAAGGGCTTCCCCGGCGTGCAGGCCCTGTCCGGCGTCGGGCTGCGGCTCTTCGCCGGCGAAATCCACGCGCTGATGGGCCAGAACGGCGCCGGCAAGTCCACGCTGATCAAGGTCCTCACCGGCCTCTACGCGCCGGATGCCGGCCGCATCGAGCTCGGCGGCGCGCCCATCGCGCCGCGCTCCACCGCCGACGCGCAGGCGCTGGGCATCAGCACCGTCTACCAGGAGGTCAACCTCGTCCCTAACCTCTCGGTGGCGGAGAACCTCTTCATCGGCCGCTATCCGCGGCGCTGGGGCCAGATCGACTGGCGCCGCATGCGCGAGCGCTCGCGCCAGCTGCTGGCGGAACTGGAGCTCGACATCGACGTGGACGCGCCGCTGGCGCGCTACTCGCTGTCCATCCAGCAGATGGTGGCCATCGCGCGGGCGCTCAACATCTCGGCGCGCGTCCTCATCCTCGACGAGCCCACCTCCAGCCTCGACGAGGCCGCGGTCCAGCACCTGTTCCGCGTCATGCGCCGGCTGCGCGAGCAGGGCATGGCCCTGCTCTTCGTCACCCACTTCCTGGACCAGGTCTACGCCGTCTCCGACCGCATCACCGTCATGCGCAACGGCCGCACCGAGGGCGAGTACCTCGCCCGCGACCTCGGCCGGCTGGAACTGATCCAGAAGATGGTGGGCCCGCACGCCGCCTCGACGGCACCACCCGCGTCCTGCGCCCAGACCACCACGCCGGCCCTGACCACCCATGGCCTCGCCCGCCGCGGCGCCTTGCAGCCGCTGGACCTGGAAATCCGCGAGGGCGAGGTGCTGGGCCTGTGCGGCCTGCTGGGATCGGGCCGCACCGAGGCGGCGCGGCTGCTGTTCGGCGCCGACAGTGCCGACGCCGGCGACATCGAGATCGCCGGCCGGCGCCAACGCTTCGCGTCCCCTCGACAGGCCATCGCGAACGGCCTGGCCTTCTGCTCCGAGGACCGCAAGCTCGAGGGCGCGGTGCTGGCGCTCTCGGTCCGGGAGAACATCGTGCTCGCGCTGCAGGCGCGGCAGGGTTGGTGGCGAGCGATCCCGCTCAAGCGCCAGCAGGCGATTGCTGCTGACTACGTCCAGCGCCTGGGCATCAAGACGGCGGACATCGAGACGCCGATCGGTCTGCTCTCCGGCGGCAACCAGCAGAAGGCCTTGCTGGCCCGCTGGCTTCTGACGCAGCCGCGCCTCTTGATCCTGGACGAGCCGACGCGTGGCATCGACGTTCGCGCGAAGGAGGAGATCATGGACGAGGTTCGTCGCCTGTGTGCCGAGGGCAACGACGAGGACCGCCGCATGGCCGTGCTGTTCATTTCGTCCGAGCTCCCCGAGGTCCTGCGCTGCAGTGATCGCATCGTCGTCCTGCGCGACCGCCGCGCGATCGGCACCTACGAACGGGGCCAGCTCGACGAACGCTCGGTCCTCGAAGTGATCGCCGCCGATGGTCCTCGGTAGCAAAACCGTTGAAGGAAGGTGGTGGTTGGGGACGGCAGTGCGTGGGGTTTTGGCGCTTGCCGCCAAGGCCCCATGCACTGGCGGCCAACGCCCCGACCGCGGCAGTGAATGCCAGAGCGCATGAATCGAAAGACTCCCGTGACAGACGCCCTCCCCCTGAGCGCTCTCCCGACGCCAAAGCGTCGCCGCGTTTTCGCCGTCATGGCCGAGCACCCTCTGCTCCGCCCGATCGCCGCGCTGTTGATCCTGTTGCTGATCGACGTGATCCTGCTGCCCGGTTTCTGGCACCTCGAGATCAAGGACGGCCACCTGTACGGCCCGCTGATCGACATCCTGAACCGTGCTGCGCCCTTGATGCTGGCGGCCTTGGGCATGAGCCTGGTGATCGCGACGCGCGGGATCGACGTGTCGATCGGCGCGGTCGTGGCGATCGCCGCGACGGTGGCGGCGATGCTGGTCAACGGTGAGCAGCCCCTGGTGCTGGCCTATGGCGGCGCGCTGGGCGCCGCGCTGCTGTGCGGGGTCTGGAACGGCGTGCTGGTGGCCGGCCTGAAGCTGCAGCCGATCATCGCGACCCTGATCCTGATGGTGGCGGGCCGCGGCCTGGCGCAGCTGCTGTCGGACGGCCAGATCCTGACCGTCT
The DNA here is from genome assembly GCF_014193085.1 of Mitsuaria sp. BK041. NCBI lineage: Bacteria > Pseudomonadati > Pseudomonadota > Betaproteobacteria > Burkholderiales > Sphaerotilaceae > Roseateles > Mitsuaria sp. BK041. Next base: position 2,521,600 of record NZ_JACHYT010000001.1, read on the forward strand.
ACCGCGACGATTTCTTCGTGCTGGGCGGCGGCTACCTGCTGGGACTGCCGGTGTCGCTGTGGGTGGTGGCGGCCCTCTCGCTTGCCACCATCGCGCTGCTGCGCAAGACCGCGCTGGGCCTGTTCATCCAGGCCGTGGGCCTCAACCCGGTCGCATCGCGCCTGGCGGGCCTGCGCACCGCGACGCTGATCTTCGGCACCCATGTCTTCGCCGCCGGCTGCGCGGGCCTGGCCGGCCTGATGATCGCGTCCAACATCAAGAGCGCCGACGCCAACAACGCCGGCCTGCTGCTGGAGCTCGACGCCATCCTGGCCGTGACGCTGGGTGGCGCCTCGCTGGCCGGCGGCCGCTACCACCTGGCCGGCGCGCTCATCGGCGCCCTGATCATCCAGACCTTGACGACGACGATCTACTCGCTGGGCGTGCCGCCCGAGGTGAACATGGTGGTCAAGGCCATCGTCGTGTTCCTGCTCTGCATCCTGCAATCGAGCGAGCTGCAGCCAATGCTGCGCCAGCTCGCCCCGCGCGGAGGCGCCCGATGACTCCCCTCGTCCTCTTCCAGCGCTGGCTCCGCCAACCCGCCTTCAGCGCGCAGGTCACCGTCGTGCTGCTGCTCGCGCTGATCGCCGCCGGCGGCGCCCACTACACCGGCTTCGCCGCGCCGCAGGTGATGCTCAACCTCATCATCGACAACGCCTACCTGCTGGTGCTGGCCGTCGGCATGAGCCTGGTGATCCTGTCGGGCGGCATCGACCTGTCGGTCGGCGCGGTGCTGGCGCTGGCCACGACCGTCGCCGCCTGGCTGCTGCATCACGCGCACTGGCCGGCCTGGGCCGTCATCGCGCTCGTGCTCGGCGGCGGCGCGGCCTTCGGCGTGCTGCAGGGCGCGCTCATCCATGCGTTCCGGCTGCAGCCCTTCATCGTGACGCTGGCCGGCATGTTCCTCGCGCGCGGCCTGTGCTACCTGATCAGCGTCGATTCGATCACCATCGAGGATCCCACCTTCGTGCTGGTGTCCCAGACGCAATGGGCGGTGCCCGGCGGCTTCATCTCGCCCAGCGCCGCCATCGCGGTGGCGGTGCTGGTGGCGGGGATCTGGCTGGCGCACCGCAGCGCCTTCGGGCGCGCCGTCTACGCGCTGGGCGGCAACGAGCAGTCGGCGCTGATGATGGGCCTGCCGGTCGGGCGCACCAAGCTGATGGTGTACGGCCTGAGCGGCCTGTGCGCCGCCCTCGCCGGCCTGCTCTTCGCGTTCTACATGCTCAGCGGCTACGGCCTGCATGCGCAGGGCGCGGAGCTGGACGCGATCGCCGCGGTGGTCATCGGCGGCACGATGCTCAGCGGCGGCTATGGCTACGTCGCCGGTGCGCTGTCGGGCGTGCTGGTGCTGGGAGTGATCCAGACGCTGATCGCCTTCGACGGCACGCTCAGCTCCTGGTGGACCAAGATCGTCATCGGCGCGCTGCTGTTCGTGTTCTGCGTCGTGCAGCGCCTGCTGGCGCGGCCCGCGGGCCAGGCTTGAGCGGGCGTCCGACTTCAACCCTTCGATTGCTTCCCGCATGAATCCCTCCGCGTTCAGGTCCTGCCTCGCGGCCGCGCTGGTCGCCGCCCTCGCGATCACCGCCGCGCCGGCGCGCGCCGCCAACCCGCTCTTCCCCCAGCTCTACACCGCCGATCCCGCGGTGCTGGTCGACCAGGGCCGCGTCTATCTCTACGTCGGCCATGACGAAGCCAAGCCCGATGGCAAGGACTTCGTGATGAACGAATGGCGGGTTTATTCCAGCTGCGACCTGATGCGCTGGACCGACCACGGCTCGCCGATGAAGGCGCTGGACTTCAAGTGGGCCAAGGGCCGCGCCTGGGCCTCGGACATCACTCGCCGGGTGGTCGACGGCAAGCCGACCTACTTCTTCTACACGACCGTCGAGCATGCGACGGTCCCCGGCTTCGCCATCGGCGTCGCCAGCTCGGACAGCCCCACCGGTCCCTTCAAGGATGCGCGCGGCTCCGCCCTGGTCACCAACGACATGACCACCCAGACCGACATCGCCTGGGACGACATCGACCCGGCCGTGTTCGTCGACGACGACGGCCAGGCCTACCTCTACTTCGGCAACACGGTGCTGAAGGTCGCGAAGCTGGCGCCGTCGATGACGGCGTTGGCCGGCCCCATCGACGTCGTGCCGGTCAAGGACTTCACCGAGGCGTCCTACCTGCACAAGCACGGCGCGACCTACTACCTGTCCTACTCGCAGCATTTCCCCGAGGAGACGGCGTACATGACCGGCCCGTCGGCCACCGGCCCGTGGACGCCGCGCGGCGTGATCATGGCGAAGAACGCAGGGACGCCGACGATCCATCAGGCGATCTTCGAATTCAACGGCAAGAGCTACATCGCGTATCACAACGCCAAGCTGCCCGGTGGCGGCGAGTTCCGCCGCTCCGTCGCCATCGAGGAACTGCACTACAACCCGGACGGCACGATCCGCTTCATCCCGCAGACCGATGCCGGCCCCGCCGCGAATCCCTCGCCGGGTTGCCGGGGCTGAGCCCCTCGGCCCGTCAGCGTCTCAGCGCGCGTAGAGCTCCCTGGCGACGCCGCGCACCTCCTGCAGCAGCGTCCGCGCCCCGGGCGACAGCAGGTGCCCCTCGCGCGTGATGATGCCGAACGCGTCCATGCTGCAGGGCAGCTCGATCGGCAGGATCGCCAACGCCTTCAGCGAGGCGTAGTAGCGCGCCACCTCGATGGGCATCACATGCAGCGCGTCGGTCTGCTGCAGCAGCGCCGTGATCACCAGCAGCGCCGTCGTGTCGACGGCATCGGCCGGCGGCTCGATCGCGGCGCGCCGGAACATCTGCTCCCAGCGATGCCGCAGCACGCTGCCGGGCGGCGGCAGGATCCAGGCCTGGGTGGCCAGGTCGGCCAGCGACAGGTCGTCGCGCAGCAGCAGCGGATGCCCGATCCGGGCGACGGCGCAGGCCGGCTCGCCGCTGAGCTCCTCGTACTGCAGGCCCGACACGCTGTCCTCCTCGAGGATGCGGCCGATCATGAAGTCGAGCACGCCGCGCTGGAGCTGGTCCAGCAGCACCTTGCTGGTCTCCATCTGCACGCCGATGCGCAGCAGCGGCGCCTGCGCCTTGACCCGCGCGATCGCGCGCGGCAGCAGCGACATGCCCGGCGTCATGATCACGCCGACCTCGACCTGCCCGGTCAGGCCCTTCTTGAGCGCGACGATGTCGTCATGCGCCGCCGCCAGGCTGGTCAGCGCCATGCGCGCGTGCCGGATCATGGTCTCGCCGAACAGCGTCGGCTCCATGCCGCGCGGCAGGCGCTCGAAGAGCTTGACCTCCAGCATGTCCTCCAGGTCCTTGAGCTGCTTGGACGCGGCGGGCTGGGTCATGCACAGCGCCTCCGAGGCGCGGTGGATGTTGCGGTGGTCGTCCAGCGCGATGAGCAGCAGCAGCTGCCGCGTCTTCAGCCGCGCGCGGAGGAACCAGTTGGGATTGGGAGCGTCGTCCATCGCGTCGGGGTCGGTCAGGCCAGGTCCACGATGCCCTTGGCGGAGAGCACGTTGCTCAGGTCGTCGCCGGTTTCCTGCAGCTGCACCAGCGTGGCCTGGCGCGCGCCCAGCGGGTCGCGATTGCGGATCGCCGTCAGGATGGCCTGGTGGCGCGGCAGCGAGAGCTCGTGGGTGTTGGGCAGCTGGCTGCTCAGCAGGATGGATTCACGCAGCGCCAGCGACAGCATGTTGCCGATGTAGGCCATCAGGTCGTTGTTGGTGGCCTCGGCGATGTGGCGGTGGAAGGCCAGGTCGGGCTCGAGCAGTTCCTCGGTGTCGGTGGCCGCGGCCATGCCGTCGAAGGCTTCCTCGATGCGATGGAGCTGGTCCGGCGTCGCGGCCTTGGCGGCCAGCGCGGCGGCGGCCGGCTCGAACACCCGCCTCACCTCCATCAGCGTGTTCAGGAACTCCGTCTGCGGCTTGGACTGGATCAGCCAGTACAGCACGTCCGGGTCGAGCAGATGCCATTCGTTGCGCGGGCGCACGATCGCGCCGGCGCGCTGGCGCGACACCACCAGCCCCTTGGCCACCAGCACCCGGATGGCCTCGCGCAGCACCGGCCGGCTGATTTCGTAACGGTCCAGCAGCTGCTGCTCGGGCGGCAGGCGGTCGCCGGGGCCGAGCTCGCCCGAGACGATCGCCAGGCCCAGCTCGCTGACGATGCGGCCGTGCTGGCTCTTGCCCTCGGCGCGGCGGGAGCGCGGGCTGTAGGTCGAATGATCGGCGCGGGTCTTCATATCGGGCGGCAGGCTATCACGGGCGGCCGGCCGGGAGACTCGCGACAAATCCTCCCTTGGCGGGCGGCGCGAGGCGTTGCAGGCAGCCACCCTGGCGCAGCGCCGGCCGCCGCCTCGCGCATCGACCTGTCGTCATGCGTCCACCGCCTGCACCGGCCCGTCGGGCTGCGGCTGGCCGAAGTCTGGCAACCCGTCCGCGCGCCAGCCGAAGGGCTGCACGCGCGCATGGCGGTTGGGATCGTGCAAGGGGTCGCCGACGATGTCGCGATAGCCGCGCGCGTGGTAGACCAGCAGGTCGGTGCGGCCGTCCAGCGTGGTGGTGAAGCTGTTGTGGCCCGGACCGTACTGGCCGTTGGCGCTGGCGAAGACCGGCGTCGGCGACTTGTGCCAGACCGACGGATCGAGCAGATCCGCCTGGGCATCGGCCCACACCAGCCCCATGCAATAGTTCGCGTCGGTCGCCGCGGCCGAGTAGGCGACCAGCACGCGGCCGAAACGCTGCAGCACCGCCGGCCCCTCGTTGACGGCGAAGCCCACGCGCTCCCACGGCAACACGGCCTCGCTGATCAGGGTCGGCGCGCTCTTGAGCGTCCAGGCATTGGCCAGCGTGGCCAGGTAGAGATTGGTCTTGCCCTGCCGCGCGCGATCCGCTTCCGCCCAGCACAGGTACTGCTCGCCGCCATGGCGGAAGGTCGTCGCGTCCAGCGCGAAGTCGTCCAGCGGCGTGTGGATCTGACCGCGTTCGATCCATTCGCCCTGCGTGGGATCGGCATGTGCGTTCTCCAGCACATGCATGCGGATCTTCCAGATGTCGTCGCGCTCGCCGCCGGCGAAGTAGATCAGCCAGCGGCCGTCGACGCGATGGAGCTCGGGCGCCCAGATGTGCCAGCTCGCCGGCCCCTGCGCATGGCGGGTCCAGACGATCCGCGGCGTTGCCTCGGGCAGGTCCTCGATGCGTGCGGCGCTGCGCAGCTCGATCGCGTCGAAGCCCGGCACCGAGGCGGTGAACCAGTAGCGCCCGTCGTGCAGCGACAGGTGGGGATCGGCGCGTTGGGAAATCAGCGGATGGGACCAGTTCAGCGACATGGGAGCGACAGGAGGAAGGAGGAGGATCGGCGACCGCCGGGCAGCCGGTGATCAGCGGGGACGAAGGACGATCACGTTCCAGGACGCGGGCCGGAGCGTCGCGCGCAGCGTGTCGCCATCGACGCAGATGCCGCCTAGCGCGCGCGGCTGGAAGCGGTCCGGCAGGTCGACGGTGTTGGTGGCGTGGAGGTCCAGGTCGTGGAGCTCCCAGGCTTCGCCGAGCGCCAGGCCGGCGTCGCCGCCCAGGCCCTGCAGCGCGACCGCGAGGTCCATGGGCGCGGCCAGGTGACGGTTCAGCGCGAAGACCGCAAGCGTGCCGTCGTCCTCGTTCCAGACGACGCTGGCCACCAGGTAGGGCAGCTCGCCTTCCTTGACATGAGGATAGGTCGGCGACGCGATCGACGGCCGCAGCACGGTGCCGCGCCCGAAGCGCGAGGCCAGCGCGAAGGGCCAGAAGATGGTCTGCCGCCAGGCCGGGCCGCCGGGCTCGGTCATGATGGGCGCGATCACGTTGACCAGCTGCGCCAGGCAGGCCACCTTCACCCGGTCCGCATGGTTCATCAGCATGCACAGCATGCCGCCGACCAGCAGCGCGTCCTCGACGGTGTAGACCTCCTCGAGCAAGCGCGGCGCCTCGGGCCAGCCGCCCTGCTTCAGGTGATGGCCGTGCCGCGCGCGGTACCAGACGTTCCACTCGTCGAAGCTCAGCATCAGCCGCTTCTTCGAACGCCGCCGCGCGGCGACCGCATCGGCGATCGCGACGGTCGCCTCGATGTAGCGCGCGTTGGTCTCGATCTGGGCGAAGAAGCTCTCGGTGCTGGTGTCCGCACCGGGCGGCAGCACGCCGTCCGGCGCGAAGGGCTTCACGAAGTAGCTGTGCAGCGAGACGAAGTCGACCTCGTCATGGCAATGCGACAGCACGCGGTCCTCCCACTCGCCATAGGTCGGCATGTCGAAGGCCGACGAGCCGCAGGCCGCCAGCTCGATGCCGGGCTGCAGCATGCGCATCAGCTTGGCGGTCTCCTGCGCGAGGCGCCCATACTCGTCCGGCGTCTTGCGGCCGATCTGCCAAGGGCCGTCCATCTCGTTGCCCAGGCACCAGAGCGGGATCCGATGCGGCGGCTCGACGCCGTGCGCGCGGCGCCGTTCCGACAGCTCCGTCCCGCCGGGATGGCAGCAGTACTCGAGGTAGCGGCGCGCATCGTCCATGCCGCGCGTGCCGAGGTTGACGCCGAACATCGGGCTCAGGTCGAGTTCCTCGCACCAGGCCATGAACTCGTTGGTGCCGACCTGGTTGGTCTCGGTCGAGTACCACGCCAGGTCCAGCCGGCGCGGCCGCTGGTCCCGCGGCCCGACGCCATCCTCCCAGTCGTAGCCCGACATGAAGTTGCCGCCCGGATAACGGACCAGCGTGACGCCCAACTCCTTCACCAGCGCCTTCACGTCGCCGCGGAAGCCCTGTTCATCGGCGGTCGGGTGACCCGGCTCGAAGATCCCGGTGTAGACACAGCGGCCCAGGTGCTCGACGAAGGCGCCGAAGAGGCGACGATCGAGCGCGCCGATGGCGAAGTCGCGGTGCACCGTCAGCGTGGCCGGGAAGCCCTCGCCCGCGGCGCCCGGCGATGCGGTGCCGTCGCGGGCGCCGGCAGCAGCGGCATTCGGGAACGTCATCTCAGCGCCTCACCTTCTTCAAGGCCTTGTTGACCTGCTTCTCGACGTCGTCCTGCACCTCGGCGATGGGCTTGCCGGATACCAGCAGGTTGCTCACGTCCTCGCCGATCAGCAGCTCGACCGCCCGCTGCGTCGGCACGCTGCTGGGCATGGACGCGCCGGTGCGGGTGATCTCGGCCAGGTTCTCGCGGAACGGCAGCGCGCGGAAGGCCGCGCTCTGCGCCACCGAGCGCCGCACCGGCAGATGGCCGGTGCGCGCCCATTCGGCGCTGCGCTGCCAGATGAACTGGAGCAGCTTGAGTGCCGCCGCATGCTGCTCCGGCGTGGCGGCGCCACCCTTGAACAGCGCCCAGCTGTGACCGTCGGCGAAGACCGCCGGCCGCTGGTACAGCTGCGGGAACGGCACGACGGTGTAGCCGCCCTTGAGCGGCGACTCGGGCTTGCGGGCCTCGCGCAGGAACTGGTCGATCGTCCAGGTGCCGACCACCACGACACCGGCCTCGCCGTTGAGGAAGGCCTGGTTGGCCGCGCCGTAGTCGAGGTTGGGCTTCACATGCCCCTCGGCATAGAGCCGCTGCATCAGCGACAGCGCATTGACCACCTGCGGCTGGTGCATGTCGATGCGCCGGCCGTCGTCGCTGAACAGCTTCGTGTCCTGCTGCGCGATCAGCGTCTGGAAGGTGCGGTTGGTCGCCGCCGTCTCCTTCACGATCGCCCAGGCAAACAGCGGCTTGCCGGTCCGCTGCTTGAATTGGCGCGCCATCGCGAGCAACTCGTCCGGCGAATGCGGCAGGCGCGGCTTGCCATCCGCGCCCATCAGGCCGGCCTGGCCCATCAGCGTGGTGTTGATGTGCCACAGCCAGGCCCAGGTGTCGAAGGGGAGCGCGTAGATCTGGCCGTTCAGCGTCACGCCGCGGCGGGCATGGTCGGTGAAGTCGTTCACGTCGATGCCCAGTGCCGGCAGCGACGCATCCAGCGGCTCGATCAGGCGGCGGCGAACGTAGTCGCCGAGCGCCGATTCGTGCATCACCGCCACCGTCGGGATGTCCTTGGCCACCAGACGCGCGGTCAGTTGGTCGTAGTACGGCGCCCACTCGGCCGTCTGCGTCTTCACGCGGATGCCGTCGGTGTTGGTGGCGTTGAACTCGTTGACCATCGCGGTCACGATGCCGCATTCGCCCACGCCCTGGCTCGCGTCGTTCACCGCGCCGAACTTGGCGTCGCAGCTGCCGAAGAAACGCATCAGCGTGATCTCGGTCTTGGGCGCGGGCTCGGCGTGGTTGTCGCCGCAACCGGCCAGCACCGCCGCGCCGGCCAGCATGACCATGAACAGGGAGCGCTTCATCACGACCGCCCCGTTCCCGCGACGGCGGTCACCAGATGCTTCTGGAAGAAGAGATAGATCATCAGCACCGGGGCGCCGGCGAAGACCGCCTGCGCCATCAGGAAGCCCAATCCCTCCGACTGGGCGAAGTTGGTCTGCGTGGAGGCCAGGCCCCGCGTCAAGGTGTACATCTCCGGCTTGGTCGCGATGACCAACGGCCAGAGGTAATCGTTCCAGCACGCCAGGAAGGTGAAGATGCCCAGCGTCGCCTGCGCCGGCAGCGTCAGCGGCAGCACCACCTTGAAGAAGGTCTTGAAGCGCGAGGCGTTGTCCAGCATCGCCGCCTCCTCCAGGTCGATCGGGACGGCCTTGAAGTACTGCGTCATCAGGAAGACCCCGAACGGCGCGGCCAGTCCCGGCAGCGCCAGCCCGGCGTAGGTGTTCTGCAGGCCCCAGTCGGAGAACAGCCGGTGCAGCGGGATGAAGACGCTCTGCGAGGGCACGGCCAGGCCGAAGAGCACCAGCGGGAACAGCCAGCGCCGGCCCGGGAACTCGCAGCGCGCGAAGCCGTAACCCGCCAGCGAGGACAGCACCAGCACGCCCAGCGTCTGCAGCGCCGCCACCAGCGCGCTGTTGCCCAGCCAGCGGAACACCGCCGAGGTCTGCAGGATGTCGGCGTAGTTGGCCAGGGTGTAGGGCGGGGCCAGGAAGACGTCGGTGCGGACCATCAGCAACTCGTTGGGCTTGAACGAGAGCGCCAGCACCCACAGCAGCGGCAGCATCCACAACGCGGCCAGCAGCACCAGCGCGGCCATCACCGCGCGGTCGAACCAGCCCTTGCGCAACATCGGGGTCATCGACGCGCTCCTTGCGCGGCTTCGCGCCGCTCCAGCCACATCTGCACGCTGACGCCGACCAGCATCACCGCCAGCAGGACCTGCGACGCGGCGGTGGCGTAGCCCAGCGAGAGCTGCATGAAGGCCTGCTCGTAGATGAACTGCACGATCGGCCGGGTGGTGTTGTTGGGGCCGCCGTTGGTCATGAGCATGATCTGCGGGAAGACCTGGAACTGGCGGATCACCTCGATGACGGCCACCAGCGCGACCGTGCGCTTGAGCGCCGGCAAGGTGACATGCGTCAAGGTGCGCCAGCGGCTGGCGTTGTCCAGCGCGGCGGCCTCGTAGACGTCGGACGGGATCTGCTGCAGCGCCGAGAGGAACAGCATCATCGGCAGGCCGATGATCCACCACACCGTCACCAGCGCGAGCGTGGGCAGGGCCAGCAGGTCGCTGGTGAGCCAGGGCAGTTGCGGCAGGCCAAGCGCGGCGCTGCCCTGCGCGATCAGGCCGCGCTCGGGCATCAGGGCGAGTTGCCACACCAGCGTGATCAGCGTGACGGAGAAGACGCTGGCGCAGAAGAACACGGCGCGCAGGAAGGCGGCCAGCTTGCCCGGCCGGTTCAGAGCCAGCGCCAGCATCAGCGACAGGCCGACGAAGACCGGCACGCTCAGCAGCACGAAGCGGATCGTGTTCCAGACGACCTGGTGGAAGACGTCGTCGGCGAGCAGCTCGCGGTAGTTCTGCCAGCCGATGAAGAAGCTGTCGTTGGACAGCAGGTCGTGGTCGTGGAAGCTGATGAACCAGCCCTTGGCCAAGGGCCAGAGCAGCAGCAGCGCGTAGACGGCGACGAAGGGCAGCACGAACAGCGCATGCGCCGGGCGCGAGGCGCGAAGGCCCACCGCCGCGCGCGTCCCCGCACCGCTCGGGACCTCTGGACTCATGCCGCCGCTCCCTGCGCCGACGCGTGGTGCGCCAGTCCCTGCTTGTCGAAGAGATGCGCCTCATCCATCGCGAGTTCCAGCTGCACCGTCTCCCCGGCCGCCGGCGACACGCCCGCCACCGTGGCGATCGCCCGCGTGCCGTCAACCAGCCGGACATGCGCCAGGGTCCGTTCGCCCAGGAACTCGACCATCTCCACCTGCGCCGGCAGCGGACCGCGCGCCGCGGTGACGAGGTGCTCGGGACGGATGCCGAGCGTGAGCTCGCTGCCCGGTACCGCCGCCTCGACCAGCGTCCCGATCTCCTGGCCGCCCGGCAGCTCGACCACCGCCCGTCCCTGCCGATCGGCCAGCCGCCGCACCGGGATGAAGTTCATCCCCGGTGTGCCGATGAACCCAGCCACGAAGCGCGTCGCCGGCCGGCGGTAAAGCTCCGCCGGCGGCGCGACCTGCTCGATGCGGCCGGCATTCATCACCACGATGCGGGTGGCCAGCGTCATGGCCTCGATCTGGTCGTGGGTGACGAAGACCATGGTCGCGCCCAGGCGCCGGTGCAGCTGCGCCAGCTCCAGCCGCGTGCGGCCGCGCAGCGCCGCATCCAGGTTGGACAGCGGCTCGTCGAACAGGAAGATCGCCGGCTCCTTCACCACCGCGCGGCCGATCGCCACGCGCTGCCGCTGACCGCCGGACAGCTGCCCCGGCTTGCGCGCCAGCAGCGCGTCGAGCTCCAGCATCCGCGCCGCTTCCTGGATGCGGCGGTCGATCTCGGCCTCGGTCAGCTTGATGTTGCGCAGGCCGAAGGCCAGGTTGTCGCGCACCGTCATGTGCGGATACAGCGCGTAGTGCTGGAACACCATGGCCAGCTGCCGCAGGCCCGGCGCCGCGTGGGTGACGTCCTGCCCGCCGATCAGGATGCGTCCGGCCGTCACTTCCTCCAGCCCGGCGATCATGCGCAGCAGGCTGGTCTTGCCGCAGCCCGACGGGCCGAGGAACACGATGAACTCGCCCGGCGCCACGTCGAGCGACAGGTCGGGGATGACCTGCACCGCGCCATAGCGCTTGCCGATCTGCTCCAGCTTGAGGGCTGCCAACGGAATGTCTCCTGAATCCTGGTGGGAAGGCCAGGGATCGTGTCGATCTTCTCCGGCCGCATGAAATTCGCCTACAGCTGGGGCCAGCCGTCCTCGGTCCAGCGCAGCGCGTCGATGCGCAGCTTGGGTTTGCCGCCGTCCTCGGCGTCATAGGCGTGACGCACGATCCAGCGGCCGGCCACGTCCTGGTGGCCCGGACCGATCCAGCGCCCGGCGCCCTGCTCCACCACCGTGCCGCCGCCGTCCAGCATCGCCCGGCCGTCGCGGTCGAGGAAAGGCCCCAGCGCCGAGCGCGCGCGGCCGACGCGGATGTTGTAGGTGCTGGCCGTGCCGCGGCAGCAGAAGTCGTGCGAGGCGAACAGGTAGATCCACTCGCCACGCCGCACGATGGTCGGCGCCTCGATCGCGTCGCCGCGGCCCACGCCGTCCTTGCCGCGGCCGCGCGCGATGAAGCGCGTCGGCCCGGTCGGCCGCATCGTGGCGGGGTCGAACTCCACCAGGCGGAGTCCGCCCCAGAAGGAGCCGTAGCTCAGCCACAGCCGGCCATCGCCGCCCGCCGCGCGGTCATCGATGAACAGGTCGGGATCGATCGCATTGAAGTCGTCGCCCTCGACGCTCTTCACGACCAGGCCCTCGTCGCGCCACGGCCCGTCCAGCGACACGCTGCTCGTCAGGCCGATCGCCGAGCGGTTCTTGCCGAAGGTCGAGATCGAGTACAGCAGCCAGTAGCGCCCCTGCAGCGCGAAGACCTTGGGCGCCCAGACGTCCAGCCCGCGATGCGCGGGCACGGCCTCGGCCCACCAGGCCGGCGCCTGCTGGAGCGCCGGCGCCAGGCGCGACCAGCGGCGGCCGTCCTCCGAGCGCAGGTGCTGGATGCCGTTGCCCGTGGTGAAGACGTGCAGCACGCCGTCGCGCTCGATCAGCGTCGGGTCATGCGCGCCGGGGGCGAGCTCCGCCGCTTGCCGGTCGCCGCCCGACGACACGCCGGACGGCGCGATGGCCGCGCAGCCCGCCGTCAACGCCGCTGCGAGCGAGACCGTCAGCGCAACGCTGGCCGCCTGCGCGAGCGAAGCCCGACGCGCAGGTCGATGCGGACGATGACGGGGCTGCGCGCCTTGCATGGTCAGCCGGCGAAGGTGTAGGCGGTCTTGACCGTCGTGTAGAACTCGCGGGCATGGGCGCCCTGCTCGCGCGGCCCATAGCTCGAGCCCTTCGTGCCGCCGAAAGGCACGTGGTAATCGACGCCGGCGGTCGGCAGGTTGACCATCACCATCCCGGCCTGCGCATGCAGCTTGAAGTGGCTCGCATGCTTCAGCGACCGGGTGCAGATGCCGGCGGACAGGCCGAACTCGGTGTCGTTGGCCAGCGCCAACGCCTCGTCGTAGTCGCGCACCCGCACGACGTTGGCCACCGGGCCGAAGACTTCCTCGCGACTGATCGTCATCGCGTTGGTCGTGCCGGTGATCAGCGCCGGGCGCTGGTAGAAGCCCTTCGTCTCGCGCTCGACCACATCGCCGCCGAAGGCGAGCGTGCCGCCCTCCCGCTGCGCGATGTCGACGTAGCGCAGGTTCTGCTCGAGCTGACGCTGGTCGACCACCGGGCCGATGTCGGTGCCGGCCTTGAGCGCGTGGTCGATCTTCAGCGTGCCCAGCTTGGCGACGACCGCCTCGACGAAGCGGTCGTGGATGCCCTCGGTGACGAGGATGCGGCTCGACGCGGTGCAGCGCTGGCCGGTCGAGAAGAAGGCGCTCTGCACGGCCGAGTTCACGGCCACGTCCAGGTCGGCGTCGTCGAGCACGACCAGCGGATTCTTGCCGCCCATCTCGGCCTGCACCTTGGCCTGGCGCGCAGCGCAGGCGGCGATGATGCGGCGGCCGGTGCCCACCGAGCCGGTGAAGCTGATGGCCTTGACGCGCGGCGAGTCGACCAGCGTCTGCCCGACCTGCGAGCCCGCGCCCATCACCAGGTTGAAGACGCCCTTGGGCAGCGCGGTGCGCGACAGGATGTCCGCCAGCGTCCAGCCGCAGCCCGGCACCAGCTCCGCCGGCTTGAAGACCACCGTGTTGCCGTAGGCCAGCGCCGGCGCGATCTTCCAGGCGGGGATCGCGATCGGGAAGTTCCACGGCGCGATCAGGCCGACGACGCCCACGGGCTGGCGCAGCACGTCCACCGACACGCCGGGACGCACCGAGGCCACCGTCTCGCCGCCGCAGCGCAGCGCCTCGGCGGCGAAGAACTTGAAGATCATCGCGGCGCGGTGCGTCTCGCCCATGCCCTCGGGCAGCGTCTTGCCTTCCTCGCGCGACAGCAGCCGGCCGATCTCCTCGCGGCGCGCCAGCAGCTCGTTGCCGACCGCGTCCAGCACGTCGAAGCGCTGCTGCGGCGTGCTCGCCGCCCATGCGGGGAACGCGGCCTGCGCCGCGGCGATGGCGGCCTCGGTCTGCGCGGCGTCGGCCTGCGCGTACAGCCCGATCACGTCGCTGGTGTCCGACGGATTGATGTTGGGCCGCTGGTCCACGCCGGCGACCCATTCGCCGGCGATGTAGTTCTTGAATTCAGGGATGGCGCTCATGACGGTCCTTGCTGACCCGGCGTCGCCCGCGGCCTTACGCGCCTCTGGGCGGCTCTGGTCGGGTCTCGGCGGGTCTGGAAGTGAGGAAGAAGAAGGCGGGACTCAGCGGCCCCAGCGCAGCACCAGCGGATCGAGCCGCCGCGCGGCGTCGAGCAGGCCGGCCCGCACCTGCGGGTTCATCGTCGGGAACGGATGGCGCGGCGCGTCGCATTCGATCACGCCGCCCTCTTTCATCAGCGCCTTGGCGGTCAGGATGCCGCCCTGGCGGTTCTCGTAGTTGATCAGCGGCAGCCAGCGGCCGTACTCGGCCACGGCGGTCTCGCGGTCACCGGCGGCGTAGGCGTCGACGATGCGACGGATGCCGTCCGGATAGGCACCGCCGGTCATCGCGCCGGTGGCGCCGGCATCCAGGTCGGCCAGCAGCGTGATCGCCTCCTCGCCGTCCCAGGGGCCCTCGATGGCCTCGCCACCCAGCGCGATCAGCTCGCGCAGCTTGCTGGCGGCGCCGGCGGTCTCGATCTTGAAGTAGCGGACCTGCTCGATCTCCTTGGCCATGCGCGCCAGGAACGGCGCCGGCAGCGGCGTGCCCGACATCGGCGCGTCCTGGATCATGACGGGGATGTCGATCGCATCGGACAGGCGCGCGTAGAACTCGAAGATGCCGGCCTCGCCCACCCGCAGCGTCGCGCCGTGGTACGGCGGCATCACCATCACCATCGCCGCGCCCATCTCCTGCGCCAGGCGGCTGCGCTCGGCGCAGATCTGCGTGCTGTAGTGGGTGGTGGTCACGATGACCGGCACGCGACCGGCGACGTGCTCCAGGATCGTGCGCGTCAGCACCGCGCGCTCGTCGTCGCCGAGCACGAACTGCTCGGAGAAATTCGCCAGGATGCACAGGCCGGTGGAGCCGGCATCGATCATGAAGTCGATGCAGCGCTTCTGGCTTTCCAGGTCGAGGCCGCCCTGGGCGTTGAAGGTCGTGGGCACGACCGGGAACACGCCCTTGTAGGGCCGGGGGAAGCGCAGGCTCATCTTGTCTCCAGAGGATCGGTGATTCTTGTTGGATCGAATTAAAGTATTACTTTATTGATTCACGTATCGGTGCAAACCCTCATTCATGGCTTCTTCACTTCTCAAATAGTCAGACTTATAGAATCAGCACCACGACACACCCACAAGGGCGCGACACTCGCGTCCGACAACGACGGAGACACCATGACCAGCGCCCTCTATCCCAGCCTGCGCGAGCAGCGCGTGCTCATCACCGGCGGCGCGACCGGCATCGGCGCGACGCTGGTCGAGCGCTTCGCCGCCCAGGGCGCGCGGGTGGGATTCATCGACATCGCCGCGGACGCCGGGCACGAGCTCGCGGCACGGCTGCCGGGTTGCGCCTTCGTCGCGGCCGACCTGACCGACATCGCGCAGCTGCGCGCCGCGATCGCGACGCTGCGCGAGCAGCTCGGCGGCCCGTTCAAGGTGCTGCTGAACAATGCCGCCAACGACAAGCGCCATCCGCTGGAGGACGTCACGCCCGAGTTCTGGGACCAGGCGATGGCCGTCAACATCAAGCACCAGTTCTTCGCCGCGCAGGCGGTGGCGCCGGACATGAAGGCGCTGGGCGGCGGCTCGATCATCAACTTCGGTTCCTTCAGCTGGATGCTGATGCAGGGCGGCATGGCGGCGTACACGACCTCCAAGGCCGGCGTGCAGGGGCTGACGCGCTCGCTGGCGCGCGACCTCGGGCCCTTCAACATCCGCGTCAACACGCTGGTGCCGGGCTGGGTGATGACCGAGAAACAGCTCAAGCTCTGGGTCAACGACGAGACCAAGAAGGAGATCGACGCCAACCAGTGCCTGAAGCAGCCGCTGATGCCGGACCATGTCGCGGCGATGGCGCTGTTCCTGGCGGCGGACGACAGCGCGATGTGCAGCGCGCAGGACTACATCGTCGACGGGGGCTGGGCATGAGCGCCGGGCGGGCATCGCCGGCCGCCGCCGCGCGCGGCGCGGCTGAAGCGGCGGAAGCGGCCCGCGTGCATGTGGACGGGCGGGACCGGCTCGGCGAATGCGCGCTGTGGTGCGAGCGCGGGCAGGCGCTGTACTGGACCGACATCGACAGCCATCGGCTCTTCCGCTGGCGGGCCGAGGCCTCGCCCACCCGCGAGGCCGGCGGACCGGCGCTGGCCGGCGAGATCACCGAATGGCCGATGCCGGAGCCGCTGGGCAGCTTCGCGCTGTGCGACCAGCCGGGGCAGCTGCTGCTGGGGCTGGCCTCGGGCGTGGCGATGTTCGACCTGGCCACCGGCGAGGTCGGGCCGCTGACGCCGGTCGAGGCCGATGAGCCGCGCACCCGCATCAACGACGGCCGCTGCGATCCGCAGGGGCGTTTCGTGTTCGGCATGTTCAACCCGCACGGCGCGGCGGTGGGCGGTTATTACCGCGCGGCCATGGCGGGCGTCGGCATCGGCCGCGGCCTGGCCATCGAGCGCTTGCCGCTGCCGCCGGGGATCGTCGGCAACTCGCTGAACTTCAGTCCCGACGGCGGCACGCTGTACTACACCGACTCCCCCACCCGCACGATCTGGGCGATGGACTACCACGCCGACGGGCGGCTCGGGGAGCGCCGCGTCTTCGCGCAGTTGCCCATGGACGGCGGCGAGCCGGACGGCGCGGCGGTCGATGCCGACGGCGGCCTGTGGTCGGCCATCTGGGGCGATGGCGTGGTGATCCGTTTCGACGCGCAGGGCCGCGAGACACTGCGCCTGTCCGTGCCGGCCTCGCAGCCGACCTGTCCGGTGTTCGGCGGGCCGGCGCTGGACCGGCTCTTCGTCACGACCGCGCGCCGGCAATGCGAACACGAGCCGCTGGCCGGCGCGCTGTTCGAGCTCGATCCACACGGCCATCGCGGCCAGGTTCCTCACCGGTTCAACACACGATGACAGCGATTCAACAGCGGGTCTACGGCCACCTGCCCGACGGCCGGCCGGTGCATGAGTTCACGATGGACAACGGGCGCGGCCTGCGGCTGTCGGCGATCACCCATGGGGGCATCGTCACGCGGCTGGAGGTGCCGGATGCGCGGGGCGAATCGGCCAACGTGGTGCTGGGCCTGCCGACGCTCGAGGACTACGTGCTGCGCAATCCGCATTTCGGCGTGATCGTCGGCCGGTATGGCAACCGCATCGCGGGCGCCACCTTCCGGCTGGACGGCGAACGCCACGCACTGGTGGCCAACGACGGCGGCAACTGCCTGCACGGCGGCCCGCGCGGATTCGGCCACCTGCTGTGGCGGGCGGAGGCCGAGAGCGACAGCTGCCTGCGGCTGGAACTCGACAGCCCGGCGGGCGACCAGGGCTTCCCGGGCCGGCTGCGGGCGGTGGTGCGTTACCGGCTCGATGACGAGATGGGCTGGGCCATCGAGTACGAAGCCACGACCGATGCGCCGACGGTGGTCAACCTGACGCATCACGACTACTTCAACCTGGCGGGTCGCGGGTCGGTGCTGGGCCATGAACTGCAGATCTTTGGCAGCCGCTATTGCGAGGTGGACGAAGCGCTGATTCCGACCGCGATCGCGCCGGTGGCCGGCACGCCCTTCGACTTCCGTGAACCGCGGGTGATCGAGTCGCGGCTGCGCCAGGCGCATCCGCAGTTGCAGCGCGGCAAGGGCTACGACCACAACTGGGTGCTGGACGCGCCCTTCGATGGTCGACTGCATTTGGCGGCGCGGCTGCGCGATCCCGTCTCGGGCCGAAGCATGGAGGTCCTGACCACCGAGCCGGCGATGCAGTTCTACTCCGGCAACTTCCTGGACGGCAGCCTGCTCGGCAGCGAAGGCGCCTTCTATCGGCAGGGAGATGGCCTCTGCCTGGAGACGCAGCACCACCCGGACTCGCCGAACCGAGCGGCGAGCCCCGACTGGCCGTCCACGGTCCTGCGACCGGGCGAGGTCTATCGCAGCGTGACGCTGCATCGCTTCGCCGCTGGCTGAGCCGGGGCTCGTCAAACGGACGACCGCACGCGGTGCGGTCGTCGATGACCCCATAGATCACAGCGCGGCGGGTAGGTTGTCGTCTCTTTCGTCATGCGACGACTCATCGCGCCTGGGCCATGGCTCCACGACCACGGCCGCGGGAGCGGCTTTGACGGTCACGCGCACGCTCCCGTCTTCCAGCAATTCCCAGAAGAACCGCGTG
Source organism: Mitsuaria sp. BK041 (assembly GCF_014193085.1). NCBI lineage: Bacteria > Pseudomonadati > Pseudomonadota > Betaproteobacteria > Burkholderiales > Sphaerotilaceae > Roseateles > Mitsuaria sp. BK041. The sequence goes on from NZ_JACHYT010000001.1 coordinate 2,539,614, forward strand.
TCCAGCTTCGCTCCCGTGGCCTTGCGGATCTCCTTCGGGACGAGGATCCGGCCATTCATCTCCATGCGGGTCATCGGCACCTGAGTCTCCTGGCGGCCTCAGCGCATGAGTTCAGCGCCGGCCAGCATCAGCCGGATCAGAATGTTCGTGTCGACCGCACACATCATCGGAACGGGTTCATGTCTTCCACGGACACGCTGATGCCGGGTGCGGGCTTCAGCATGCCGGCGAGCTCTTCGAACGTCACCGTCCTGGCAACCACCTGGATGGTCCCGTCCCTCATCAGGACCCAGAGGAACTCGGTTCCCGGCTTGGCATTCACCGCCTGACGAATCTCCCGGGGGACCGTCAGGCGTCCGTTCGCGGACATCGTCGAAATGGGCATGGCCCTCTCCTTGCTAAGTGAGCTGCCCACTCTAAGAAGACGGCCCGTGCAACTCCATGGCCCTCATGTGTCGAGATCGCCTCACGCCGACTTCGACAAGGCAGCGCACTGCCTCCGATGCGGGGCAGCGCGCCGCCACCCGGGTCGTCTCCCGACGCCCGGGTCGGAGCGCCGGCCTCAGGAAGCCACCGGGTCCCGCGTCGGACCCCGATCAAGCAGCTCGGGCGCCTGCGCCGGCGCCGGCTCATCGCGCCGGTAGGCCCACCGGTACAGCACCGGCAGCACCAGCAGGGTCAGCGCCGTCGACGACAGGATGCCGCCGATCACCACCGTCGCCAGCGGCCGCTGCACCTCCGCCCCGGTGCCCGTGGCCAGCGCCATCGGCACGAAGCCCAGCGAGGCCACCAGCGCCGTCATCAGCACCGGCCGCAGGCGCGTCAGCGCGCCTTCGTGGATGGCCGCGTCCAGCGGCCGGCCCTGCTCCCGCAACTGCCGGATGAAGGCGATCATCACCAACCCGTTGAGCACCGCCACGCCGCTGAGCGCGATGAAGCCCACCGCCGCCGAGATCGACAGCGGGATCCCCCGCAACCACAGCGCCAGCACGCCCCCGGTCAGCGCGAAGGGAATGCCCGAGAACACCAGCAGGCCGTCCCGCGCATTGCCGAACATCGCGAACAGCAAGGCGAAGACCAGCCCCAGCGCCACCGGCACCACCACGCGCAGCCGCTCGCTGGCGGACTGCAGGTTCTCGAACTGCCCGCCCCAGCCGAGCCAGTAGCCGGACGGCAGCACCACCTGCTCGCTCACCGCCCGCTGCGCCTGCGCGACGAAGGAACCGAGGTCGCGGCCGCGCACATTGGCGCTGACCACCACCCGGCGCTTGCCGTCCTCGCGGCTGACCTGGTTCGGCCCCGGCGCCAGCGACAACTTCGCCAGCGCCGACAGCGGCAGGAAACGCACCGCGCCGTCCGCGCCCTTGGGCAGCGGCACCGGCAGCCGCTCGATCGCCGACAGGTCGGTGCGCAGCGCCTCGGGCAGGCGCACCACGACCGGGAAGCGCCGGTCGCCCTCGAACAGCGTCCCCGCGGTCGCGCCGCCGGTGGCCGTGGCCACCAGCTCCTGCACGTCCAGCAGGTTCAGCCCGTGCCGCGCGACCTGCTGGCGGTCGATGTCCACCGTGAGCACCGGCAGGCCGGTCGTCTGCTCGACGTTGACCTGCGTCGCGCCCTCGATCCCGCCCAGCACCGTGGCGACGCGCGCCGCCGCCGCGTCCAGCTGCGCCATGTCGTCGCCGAAGACCTTCACCGCCACGTCCGAGCGCACGCCCGAGATCAGCTCGTTGAAACGCAGCTGGATCGGTTGCGAGAACTCGTAGTTCTGCCCCGGCAGCGTGGCCAGTTCCGCCTGCACGGCTTCGATCAGCGCCTCGCGCGTGCGCCGGGGCTCGGGCCACTGGTCGCGCGGCTTGAGCATCACGTAGGCATCGGAGATGTTGGGCGGCATCGGGTCCGCCGCGATCTCGGCCGTGCCGGTGCGCGAGAACACCCGCTCGATCTCCGGGAACTTCTGCTTGAGCCGCGCCTCCAGCTGCCGCTGCATCGCCACCGATTGCGTCAGGCTGGTGCCCGGCAGCCGCAGCGCCTGCACGGCGAAGTCGCCCTCGTCCAGGCTGGGCACGAACTCGCTGCCCAGCCGCGTCGCCAGCAGCGCGGACAGCACCACGGCCACGACCGCGCCGGTGATGACCACCGGCCGCGCCGCCATCGCGCGGCCCAGCAGCGGCTCGTAGGCGCGATGCGCCCAGGCCATCAGGCGGCTCTCCTTCTCCTGGACCTTGTCGCCGATGAACAGCGCCACCGCCGCCGGCACGAAGGTGATCGACAGGATCATCGCGCCCAGCAGCGCCAGCACCACCGTCACCGCCATCGGATGGAACATGCGGCCCTCCACGCCGGTGAGCGCGAAGATCGGCAGGTACACCACCATGATGATCAACTGCCCGAACAGCAGCGGCCGGCGCGCCTCCTGCGCCGCGGCGAAGACTTCATGGAAGCGCTCGCCACGCGTCAGCGGCCGGCCCAGCCGCGCCTGGGCATGCGCCAGCCGCCGCACGCAGTTCTCGACGATGACGACCGCCCCGTCCACGATGATCCCGAAGTCCAGGGCGCCCAGGCTCATCAGGTTGGCGCTGACCTTCTGGCTGACCATGCCGCTGAAGGTGAACAGCATCGACAGCGGGATGACCATCGCCGTCAGCACCGCCGCGCGCAGGTTGCCCAGGAACAGGAACAGCACCGCGATCACCAGCACCGCGCCTTCGACCAGGTTCTTCCTCACCGTGGCGATGGCCTTGTCCACCAGCACCGTGCGGTCGTAGACGGTGACCACCTGCACGCCCTTGGGCAGCGTGGTGGCGACCGCCTTCATCTTGCGGTCCACCGCCTGCGCGACGCTGCGGCTGTTCTCGCCGCTCAGCATGAACACGGTGCCCAGCACCACCTCGCGGCCGTTGTCGGTCGCGGCGCCGCCGCGCAACTCCTTGCCGATGCCCACCTGCGCCACGTCGCGCACCCGCACCGGCACGCCGCCGTCGCTGCGCAGCACGACCTGGCCGATGTCGGCCAGGCCGCGCAGCTGGCCGGGGGCGCGGATCAGGTACTGCTCGCCGCGCCGCTCGATGTAGCCCGCGCCGACATTGGCGTTGTTGCGCTCCAGCGCCGCCACCACATCCGCCAGCGTCAGCCCATGCGAGGACAGCCGGCCGGGATCGGGCGCGATCTCGAACTCCTTCGCGAAGCCGCCGATCGTGTTGACCTCGGTCACGCCCGGCACCGTGCGCAGCTGCGGCTTGACGACCCAGTCCTGCAGTTCGCGCAGGTCGGTCGGCGTGTAGGGCGTGCCGTCGGCCTTGCGCGCGCCCTCCTCGGCCTCGAGGGTCCACTGGTAGATCTCGCCCAGGCCGGTGGACACCGGCCCCATCGCCGGCGTCAGCCCGTCGGGCAGCTGCTCGCGCGCGGCCTGCAGCCGCTCGTTGACCAGCTGCCGCGCGAAGTGGATGTCGGTGCCGTCGCGGAAGATCACCGTGACCTGCGACAGCCCGTAGCGGGACAGCGAGCGGGTCTGCTTCAGCCCCGGCAGCCCGGCCATCGCGGTCTCCACCGGGAAGGTCACGCGCTGCTCGGTCTCCAGCGGCGAATAGCCCGGCGCGCCGGTGTTGATCTGCACCTGGACGTTGGTGATGTCGGGCACGGCGTCGATCGGCAGCTTCTGGTAGCTGAAGACCCCCAGCGCCGCCATGCCCAGCACGGCCAGCAGCACCAGCCAGCGGTGCTCGATGGCGAATCGGATGATGCGTTCGAACATGCCGCCTCCGTCAGTGCGAATGGGTCGCCGAGCCCTTGCCGGCCTCGGACTTGATGACGAAGGCATTGCGCGTCGCGACCCGTGTGCCGGGCTTCAGGCCCTCGAGGACCTCGGTGCGCTGCCCATCGGTGCGACCGGTCTTCACCGGCTGCGCGGCGAAGCCATCGGCCACTCGCACGAAGACGACCGGCCGGTCCTCGACGATCTGCACCGCCTCCGCCGGCACGGTCACCGGCGCCGACGTCTCGCCGGTCACCAGGTCCACGTCGACGAACAGGCCGGGTCGCCAGGCGCCGTCCGGGTTCGACAACGCGATCCGCGCCTGCGCCGTGCGGGTCTGCCCGCCGATCAGCGCGCCGACGTAGGTGACCGTGCCCGGCGCCGACTGCTCGAAGGCGGTGGCGCGCACCACCGCGCGCGCCCCCACGCGCACCTTGGCCAGGTCGGCGGCGGGCACGTCGATCCGCGCCCAGACGGTGCGCAGGTCCGACAGCACGAAGGCGCTGGCGTCCTCCTTGACCTGCTCGCCCAGCGCGAGGTGCTTCTCGACGACGACGCCATCGAAAGGCGCGCGCAATTCGAAGCGGTTGAGCGCGCCGCCGGTGGGCGACGCGCCCACGGCCTGCAGCTTCTGGCGCGCGTTGGCGACCGCGATCTCCGCCTCGCGCAGCGCCTGCTCGGCCACGTCGACGTCCTGGCGGGGCGAGATCTTCTCCTCCCACAGCTGGCGTTCGCGCTCGAAGGTCGTGCGCGCCAGCTGCAGCCGCTTCTGCGCGGCGAGCCACTCGCTGCGCTGGTCCGACACCTGCGCGCTGGCGATGACCGCCATCAGCTCGCCCTTGCGCACCGCCTGGCCGAGCGCCGCCGGCACCGCCTCGACGACCCCGGCCACGCGCGGCACCACATGCGCGGTGCGGTCCTCGTTGAAGCCGATCTCGCCCGGCAGGCGGGTGGTCGCGCGCAGGCTCGCCGGTCCGGCGGCCTCGAGCGTGATCGCCGCGGCCTGGACCTGCGCCTCGCTCATGGCGACGGTCTCGGGCGCTGCGGCCGCGCCCGCATGCCCGTGCTCATCCTTCGCCGCAGCGGGCCGCGCACCCGGCGCCTCGTCATGGCCGTGGTCATCGTGTCCGTCCTCGGCGTGCTCGCCGTGGCCCTTGGGCGAGGAAGCGGGCCCCGAGGCCAGGATCGCGGCGCCGCCGCCCAGGCCGATGGCCAGCAGCACCGCGATCGCGATCCGTTGCCGCTTTGGCAGCGCGTGGCCCGAGGCGGTCTTGTCGTCTTGCTTGTTGAAATTCATCGTCGTTCTCACGGTTGCTGGGCGGGGGCGCCGAGGCGCCGGTCGAGGTCGGCCTGGGCGCGATAGGCCTTGGCCAGCGCGTCCAGGAGCTGCGTCCGCCCCTGCAGCCAGGTGCGCTGCGCGTCGAGCACGTCCAGGAAACCGAACTTGCCAAGCTCGAAGCCGCGGCTCGCGGCGGTGTAGGCCTCACGCGCGCCGGGCAGCACCTCGCGGCGCAGCGCCTGGACCTCGTCGGCCCGGGCCCGCAGTTCGTCGGCGGCGGCCAGCACCTCGGCCCGCAGGCGCTGCGATTCGGCCTCGGCGCGCTGCTCGGCCGCCTGCCGGCGCTTGAGGGCCTCGCGTTGCGCGCCCTGGTTGCGATCGAACAGCGGCAGCGGCAGCGACACCCCGATGACGGCCTGGCTGCGACCGATTTCCTGCGAGCGCTTCGCGCCCAGGCTCACCGTCAGGTCGGGGATGCGCTGGGTGCGCGTCAGGTCATAGGCAGCCTGGGCCTGCTCGACGTCCAGCCGAGCCCGGCGAAGCGCCGGCGCATCGGCCAGCCGCCGGCCGACCTCGGCCGCGTCGGGCAACGGCGGCAGCGCGTCCGCGCGACCGTCGAGCGCGCCGATCGTGGATTCCTCCACGCCGATGGCGGCCGCCAGCGCATGCCGCGAAGCGAGCTGCTCGGCCTGCGCCTGGCGCCATTCGATCCGCGCCGTCGACACCGCGACCCGGGCGCGGGTCTCGTCGATCGGCGACAGCTTGCCGGCCGCCACGCGGCGCGCGGTCGCACCGGCGCCGTCGCCGGCGATGCGCAGCGACTCCTCGGCGCTCTGCAGGCGCTCCTGGGCCAGCAAGGCGACGAAGAAGGCCTGGACCACCTCGGCGCGCAGCTCGGCGCGCACGGCGTCGAGTTCCGCCTGGGCCAGGTCGCGACCGCGCCGGGCCCATTCGGTCCGGGCGGCGCGCTGGCCGCCGATCTCCAGCGGCTGGCTCAGCAGGACGGTGACCGTGCGGGTCTCGCGCCGGGTGTCCTCCTGCTCGAGGCTCAACGTGGGATTGGGCGGCAGAGCCGCTTGCCGCACCGCGCCGTCGGCGGCCTCGACGTCGAAGGCGGCCGCGCGCAGCCGCGGGTGCGCCCCCAGGGCACGCTCGATGGCGGCCTCCAACGAGAGCGGCTGGAGCGTGTCGGGCCGTGGCGAGGCGACTGGGGGTGGGGATCCGGCATCGGACGAGGGCCCGGCGGTGGCCGGACCGGACGAGGCCCGGCTCGCCAGGGGAAGAAGGGACAGCAGTGCCGCGCTGCACAGCGGCACCAGGAACTTGCGCATCGGAGACTCCGGCGTTGCGCCCGCCGCCGCGTGGAGCGGCGGGCAGGAAAGGGATCAACGGGGAATCGGCGAGCGCCCGAGGCCTCGGCCAGGCCGAGGCGGTCGAGGATCAGGGAATGAGCAGGCGCCCGCCGCTCAGGCGGTGCGCCAATTGGGGCGTTCGCGGCGGTCGGGGCCGCGCGAGGACCAGGACTCGGGCGCGGCGGCGCGAGCGATCGGCCCGTTCACGGCCGGCAGCTCCAGCGGCGTGCTCGCCACCGGCTGGGTGTGCCCCAGATGGCAGAAGCCGCAATCGTCGTCGACGCAGGGCGTCGGCGGATGGGTGGCCTTGGCGGCGTCGGCGGATGGGGCCTCCGGCGAGGAGCCGGACCGATGCTCGCCCTCATGACGATGCTCGTGATGCCCGACATGACGGGCGGCGGGATCTTCCTCATGCCCGCAATAGGTTGCCGCCACCGCCCAGCTCAGCTGGAGCGGCACCAGGATCAGCAGGAAGACGGCGAACCAGCGGCGCATGGGGCGCGAGTATAGGCGGCCGCTTCCTCGATCATCTCGTCGACCTGCGTCGCCAGATGCAGGTTGACACGCACGGCGGTCCACTCCTCCCGGCCGCGCGCGAAGGCCCGGCCGTTCGCGGCCTCCTGGATCGCGTGCTCACCCCAGAGGCCGCGTTCCCCGAAGCCCGGCGCGCCCGAGACGATCGCCGACGCCGCCTCCTGGCTGGCCTCGTCGACGGTCGATCGCAGTCGTCGCTCGAAGCGCCATTCGCCCTGCCGCGTGTAATCGATCCGCACCAGGCCCGGCGGCCACTCGGCGCCAGGCTCGCTGGGCGCGTGGACCGACCCGTGGTCGCCATAAGCGACCCGCGCCGAGGCGCCCACCCGTCGGTGCAACTCCCGCTCGAGCAGGGCCAGGCGCCCCGAACGCGGGAACTCGCCGGTCGGCGCGCGGCCCAGCGCCTGCGCCGCGGACGGAAAGCTGTTGCCCATCACCACGACGCGCAGGTCGGGCCATCTGGCCCGCCAGCGCAGCACCAGGTCACGCGCGTTGCCCGCGCAGCCCAGCAGCCAGTCCCGCTCGGTCCCGAAGTCCAGGACGACCAGCGCCCGCCCGGGCGCGTCGAGCTGGTCCAGCGCCAGCTCGACGCCAGTCGTCAAGGGCACCGCGCCGCGCAGGCGGAAGACGACCAGGCCGAACTCGCGCTCGATGTCCACCGCCTGCTGCGCGACGGCGCGCGGGTTGGCACCGTCGGGCGCCTGGACCACGGGCAGCGCGCCCGGATGGTCCTGGACGAACTCGCGCCAGAGCCGGAACCCCTGCGCCGGATCGACCAGCTGCCGCCAGGCCGCGGCATGCTCGGACGGCGCACGGCCGAGGTCCACCAGGTAGGGCAGCGAGCGCATCACCTCTTCCGCCTGCCGGGCGGCATGGCGGAAATCCACCAGGGCGGGCATCCGCGGCGTCGGCGTCAGCGTGAGCAGGGGCAGCATGCGGCGCTTGCGCGCCCGATCGAGCTCGCGCAGCCCCAGCAGTTCCGCCGGCTGCGTCCGCAGCGAGGGAAAGTAGACGATCTCGTCCAGCGACACGTCCTTCATCGACTCCTCCTTGGGGCCCTGCCCCGGTCGCGGACGCCCCGCGCGCCCGGTCCGCGCAGGCTAGGAACGCGAGGCCCTGCATGCCAGCGGCGGGATTGACCGATGTCAGGAATCGCAGCGGACGACGCGTTTGTATGCCGCTGTATCTGCTGGCGCCCGGGCGACACCGGCATGCACCGCGGCCGGCAAGTCGACAAGCCGGCGATACATCCGCCCGGTCCACTGGGGCCTTCGCCACCACACCCTGGAGACCGACATGACCGAGGCCTCGCTGCCCCGCCGCCGCTTCCTGATCGGCGCCGCTTCCGCGGCCACCGCCGCTGCCCTCCCGACCGGCCTGAGCCGGGCCGCCACCGCCGCCCCTGCGGGTGACGCACCCGGCGCCAGCGGATCGCCGATCGCCATCTCGCCGGCCTTCGGCGTCCTGAAGGAGATCGACGCCGGCGACCTGCGCGTGGGCTACGTCGAAGCGGGCCCCGCCGACGGCCCGCCGGTACTGCTGCTGCATGGCTGGCCGTATGACGTCCATACCTACGAGGCGGTCGCGCCCCTGCTGGCCGCGGCGGGACATCGCGTGATCGTTCCCTACGCGCGGGGTTACGGCACGACGCGCTTCCTGTCGGCCGGCACGCCTCGCAACGGCCAGCAAGGCGCGCTGGCCAGCGACGCCATCGCCTTGCTGGACGCGCTGCGCATTCCGAAGGCGCTGGTCGCCGGCTGCGACTGGGGCGCGCGCGCGGCGGGCATCCTGGCCGCGTTATGGCCGGAGCGCTGCGAGGCGCTGGTGTCCGTCAGCGGCTACCTGCTGGTCAGCCGACAGGCCAACCAGCAGCCGCTGCCGCCGGCCGCCGAGCTGCAATGGTGGTACCAGTACTACTTCGCGACCGAGCGCGGCCGCCTGGGCTACCAGCAACACCGCGAGGCCTTCGCGCGGCTGATCTGGCAACTGGCCTCGCCGCAATGGCGCTTCGACGACGCGACCTTCGCGCGCAGCGCGGCCGCGTTCTCCAACCCGGACCATGTCGACATCGTCGTGCACAACTACCGCTGGCGCCTGGGCCTGGCCGAGGGCGAGCCGCGCTTCGATGCGATCGAGGCCCGCATCGGCGCGGCGCCGGTGATCGGCATTCCGACGATCACGCTGGAGGGCGATGCCAATGGCGCGCCTCATCCGTCGCCCGCCGCCTATCGGCCCAAGTTCAGCGGGCGTTACGAGCACCGCGACCTGCGCGGTGGCATCGGCCACAACCTGCCGCAGGAAGCGCCGAAGGCGTTCGCGCAAGCCATCCTCGACGTCAGGCGGTTCTGAGCGCCTCAGAATTTCCGGTGCGGAAACGAAAGCGGGGTTCCCATGCGGGAACCCCGTTGCTCGAAGTGGGATGACCGTTCGGTACGGGTCGGGTCATCCGAAGTCCATCCTGCGGTCCATCAGGCCAGCACGGTTCCGGTCGGACCCGACGAGCGGATCGTCACGGCCGGTGCGGGATCTGAGGGAGCGATCAGCGAGTGGACGAACGCGCCGCCTCGAACTCCGGCGCATACCCCTGCTCGCTCCACAGACGCTCCAGCGTCCCGTCGGCGCGAGCCTGTTCCAGCTCATCCATGACCTGGGCACGTGTCTTGCCGCCCGCAGCTGGTGCGGAGAAGCGCACTTCGCTGCTGGTGTCCGACGACATGCCCACCGTCACATCGGCATCGGCTTGGTGATTGGAGTACTGCACGTCCATGCCGCGGGCTTCATCGAAGTCCGGCGCATAGCTGTGCTCGCCCTGCAACTGGGCCAGGGTGCCGTCCGCCCGGGCCTGCTCCAGTTCCGCGATCACCTGGTCGCGGGACTTGGGCCCGGACACGATCTCTTCCTCCACCTGGGCGAATGCGGGCACGGCCAGTGCGGCGGCCAGGGCCGCGGCGCCCAGGGGAATCGACAGCTTCTTGAAGTGATGCATGGTGAAACTCCTTCGGTTGAAAGTGGTCCAGCACGCGTGACCCATCGCGTTGCCGCGGAGCGGATCCCGCTGCGTCGGCGCGCTTTTCAAACGCCTTGGGATCGACTCTACGCAGCCCGCGCTGACACGAGGCGGACATGCGGATGACCGTTTTGTCATCGTTGCGCAGCGCGGGCGGATTGCTGCGCGCCCTGCGGCAACGCGTGGACCAGTTGACCGCGATGCTCGAGCGGCAGCGGCGTTCCTGCGCGCAGCGCGAGGCCTTCAGCGCGAACGTCGCGCATGAACTCCGCACGCCGCTGGCGACGCTGATCGCCGGCACCGAGCTGACCCTGCGCGAGGGCGGCTTGCCGCCGACCGTCGCGGATCGCCTGGGCGGTCATCTCGAAGAACTGCATCGCATGCAGGACATCGTGGGCGACATGCTGTTCCTGTCCCGCGCTTACGGCGGCCAGCGCGCGCGGCGTCAAGCGGTCGACAGCCTGGCGGCGCTGGCGCGCGAGGTGGCGGACTATCACGATGCCGCGCTCGACGAAGCCGGACTGTCCCTGCGCATCGAGGGCGACGGCGCGGCCGAGGTCGATGCGGCGCTGCTCAAGCGCGCGCTGTCCAACCTGATCGACAACGCGACCCGCTATGCGACGCCGGGCAGCACGCTGCGAGTGGGCATCGAGCCGGTTCGAGGCGGTGTCGGCCGGCTGTGGGTCGCCAACCTCGGGCCGGTGATTCCGGCGGCCCGCCTGCCGAGGCTCTTCGACCGCTTCTATCGGGCGGAGTCCTCGCGCGAGTCGCAGGCGGTCGGCGCCGGGCCATCCGGGGAGCATCTGGGCCTGGGGCTGTCCATCGTCGACGCGATCGCGCGCATGCATGGCGGCGCACCGTTCGCGCGGTCCGGCGACGGGGAGACGCGCATCGGGTTCACCTTGACCGGCGGCCGGCGCCCGCCCGCCTACACTGCGCGCCGGCCCGAGGCGGCCCCCTCCGGCGCGCGTGCGTCGACACCGTCCGCCTCGACGAGTTCCCCGCCCGCCTCGCCCCGATGACCGATCGCCTGCTCTCCTTCGTCCAACATCCCCTGGGTCGCCGCGTCGCACGCGCGCTCGGCCTGCCGCAGCCGGTGCCGCTCCTGCGGCGCCACGATGCCTGGCAGAACCAGGAACTGGCGGGACGTCTCCTGAGCGTGATCGCGCCGGGGAGCGTGGCGCCGATGCCCTCGCTGCTGGCGGCCATCGCCGCGCAAGGCGGCACGGCGGCGGGCGACGCGCCGGCGAGCGCGTTGGTCATCGACGCCACCGGCTGCCGCGATGTCGCCGCGCTGCAGGCGCTGTTCATGCAGGCGCAGTTCGGCGTCTCGCGGCTCGCGCCCGGCGGCCGGGTCCTCGCGCTGAGCTCCTCCGGCGCGGCCAGTGCGGCCGAAGCCGCCTGCCTGCAGGCGGTGTCGGGTTTCATCCGCGCGCTGGCCAAGGAGATCGGTCGCCGCGGCGCGACCGCGAACGCGCTGGTGCTGGGCGAAGGCGCGGCGTCGGCCGAATCGCTGGCGGGCGCGCTGCGCTTCTTCGCGACGGACCGCTCGGCCTACGTCTCCGGACAGGTGCTCGCCTGGCGCAAGGAGGCGGCGCCCGCGCCTGACCGGCCGCAGCCGGTGGCGCTGGTGACCGGCGCCGCGGGCGGGATCGGCGCCGCCACCGCCCGCCGCCTGGCGCGTGACGGGATGCGGGTGCTGTGTGTCGACGTGCCGGCGGCGCGCCAGCCGCTGGAGGCCTTGGCGCGCGAGCTCGACGGCCCGCTGCTGGCCGCGGACCTGACCGCGGCGGGCACGGTCGACGAATTGGTCGATGCCGTGCGCCGGGTCGGTGGCGTCGACGTGCTGGTACACAACGCCGGCATCACCCGCGACCGCACGCTGGCGCGGATGTCGACGGCGGAATGGGACGCCGTGATGGCGGTGAACCTCGCGGCGATCCTGGCGATCGATGCGCGCCTGGACGAAGCGGGCCTGCTGAACGCGGGCGTCCGCGAGGTCTGCCTGTCGTCGATCAGCGGCATCGCCGGCAACGCCGGGCAGACCAACTACAGCGCGTCGAAGGCCGCGTTGATCGGTTACGTCGCGGCGCGCGCCGAAGGCCTGGCCGGACGCGGCGGCACGATCAACGCCGTGGCGCCGGGATTCATCGAGACCGCGATGACACGGCGCATGCCGCTGATGGTGAGGGAAGCGGGGCGCCGCCTGAATGCGCTCAAGCAAGGCGGCACGCCGGCGGACGTGGCCGAAGCGATCGCTTTCCTGGCCTCGCCCGCCGCGCATCCGCTGACCGGCCAGGTGCTGCGCGTATGCGGCCAGTCGCTGCTAGGCGCGTGATCGCTTGAGGCCATGGACGGGCGCCTGAGCGCCCGGCCCGCTGACGGGGCGTGAGCGCCCCGGTGGCCGCTGACCGACCGGTCAGATGTAGCCCATCAGCAGCAGGATGACCAGGATGAGCACCACCAGGCCCAGGCCGCCGCTGGGGTAGTAGCCCCATCCGCGGCTGTGCGGCCAGGCGGGCAGCGCGCCGATCAGGAGCAGGATGAGGACGACAAGCAGGATGGTGCTGATCATGCGGATCTCCGGCATCTTGTGAATCGATCCCGGCCGGCGCCCGGGAGCGCCGCCGGCAGATGCCTTTGCGTGGCAACCGCTGTGCCTGCGCCGTCGCTCGTTCCTTGTCCGCTCGGGCCTTGCCCTTTCCGGCTCACCGCGCGCCGTCCCCCACCATGCGCATGAGCACCGCCGCCGTGCGCTGCATCAGCGGCGTCGCGCGCTTGCTGGTCGGGGTGACCAGGCAGAGCGTGCTCTGGATGTCCGCCCGCGCGAACGGCGTCGTGACCAGACGCTCCGGCCGCTCGTAGATCTGCAGCGCGTCCTCGCCGAGCGCCGCGTGGCCGATGCCCGCCGCGACGCAGTCCAGGATCGCCGGCACGCTGGCCACTTCCCAGCGCACGTCCAGCTGCACGCCCGCCATCGCCGCCGCCTGCTCCATCAGCGCGCGGAAGATATGCCCCCGCTGCGGCATCACCAGCGGATAGCGGGACAACTGCGACAGCGTCGGCGGCCGCGCCGGCGCCTGGTCCTTGGGGCTCACCAGGCACAGCCGCTCGCGGCGCAGCGGCAGGATCTCCAGCGCCGGCAGCGGCTCGGGGTTGTAGACCAGCGCCAGGTCGGTGCGCCCGGTCAGCAGCCACTCGGTCAGGTGCACCGAGAAACCCTCCATGATCGTCAGCCGCGCCTGCGGCATCTCCGCCTGGAACGCCCGGATCAGCGCCAGCGTGTGCAAGCGCGCCAGCGTCGGCGGCATCGCGATCGTGATCTGCCCCACCGGCTCGCTGCGGCGCGAGCGCAGGTCGTCCTTCGCGTGGCTCACCAGGTTGAGGATGTCCTGCCCGTGCTGCAGCAGCCGCCGCCCCGCCTCGGTCAGCGCCACGCCGCGCCCGTTGCGCAGCAGCAGGGTCTCGTGCAACTCCGTCTCCAGCGCCCGCACCTGCCGGCTCAGGGCCGGCTGCGCCACGCCAAGCACCATCGCGGCCTTGCTGAAGCTGCCGTGTTCGGCGACATGGACGAAGGTTTCCAGCTGGGTCAGGTTCATGCGGCGATGCTCTCACGATCCGGCATGGCCGGACCATCCGGTCCATGCCCGATCGGAATATCAGCTAGTGGAAGCTAGAACTGGATCGTCTGGCCCGACCGGACCAGAATCCGCCGCAATCCCTCCCCCGCCCCGCCGACCTCGACCTCCAACGGAACCCCGCTCGTGATCGCCCCCCTCGCCGGCATTTCCTCGATGGCCACCCGCGTGCTGCTGGCCGAGCTGTCCGCCGCCTACACCGCCGCGCACGGCCTGGAGATCCGCTTCGAGTCGATCGGCGGCCTCGATGCCGCGCGTCGCGTCGAGGCCGGCGAGGCGGTCGACCTCGTCGTCCTGGCCGCCGACGCGATGGCGCGCTTGGCGGCCGCCGGTCGCCTGCGAGCGGGCTCGCTGCGGCCGATCGCGGATTCGCCGATGTACGTCGCCGCACCCGAGGGACAGGCACGGCCCGCCGTCGACAGCGCCGGCGCGCTGCGCCAGGCGCTGCTGGACGCGCGCGCCATCGGCTACTCGACCGGCCCCAGCGGCCAGGCCTTGCTGGCCCTGCTGGCGGACTGGGGCCTGAAGGACGCGCTGGCCGCGCGCCTGCGCCAGTCGCCCGCGGGCGTCCCCGTCGCGACGATGGTCGCCGGTGGCGACGTCGACCTGGGCTTCCAGCAGCTCAGCGAGCTGCAAGGCCTTCCCGGCGTGACGCTGCTGGGCCCGATGCCGCCCGGCCTGGAGATCGTCACCCGCTTCACCGCCGCCGTCGCCACCAACAGCGGCGAACCCGCCACCGCGCAGCGGGTCGTCGACGACTTCGCCTCGGCCCACCACGACGCGCTGCGCCGTCGACTCGGGCTGGCCACGCCGGCGGCCTGAAGCGAGCCCCCTTCTACCGCCCACCGTCCACCGCCCACCAGGAATCCGCCATGTACGAACTCGGCGTCGTCTACCGCAACATCACCCGCGCCGACCGCACGGCCGCCGACGCGCTCGGCCACTTCGGCGCCGCGACGGTCCATGAGGCCCTCGGCCGGGTCGGCCTGCTCAAGCCCTACATGCGGCCGATCCAGACCGGCGTGTCGGTGTCGGGCACCGCCGTCACCGTGCTGCTGCAGCCCGGCGACAACTGGATGCTGCATGTCGCCGCCGAGCAGATCCGCGAGGGCGACATCGTCGTCGCCGCCGTCACCGCCGAGTGCAGCGACGGCTACTTCGGCGACCTGCTCGCCACCTCCTTCAAGGCGCGCGGCGCTCGCGCGCTGGTCATCGACGCCGGCGTCCGCGACGTGCGCACGCTCAACGAGATGGGCTTCCCGGTCTGGAGCCGGTGCATCTCGGCCAAGGGAACGATCAAGGCGACGCCCGGCTCGGTCAACATCCCGGTCGTGTGCGCCGGCGCGCTGGTCCATCCCGGCGACGTGATCGTCGCGGACGACGACGGCATCGTCTGCGTCCCCGCCGCGATGGCGTCCAAGACGCTGGACTCCGCCGCCGCCCGCGAGGCCAACGAGGGCGCCAAGCGCGACCAGTTCGCCGCCGGCGTGCTCGGACTGGACCTGTACAAGATGCGCGAGCCGCTGGCCAAGGCCGGCCTGCGCTACATCGACTGATCCGGCCAGTCCGCCCGCCGTCCCTGGTTCCCGCAGTTCCCCTGAAGTCGCCCTGAAGTCCCTCTGAAGTCCCCCGCAGTCCCCAACGCAGTCCCCCTCCCCCGAACGGCCCGCCCCGCAGAGGCCGACGATCGACGCCCCTGGAGACAACGACGATGACCGCACCCCGCCTTCGCACCCGCCGCACCGCCCTCGCCCGCAGCGGGCAAGTCCTGGCCCTGGCCGCCGCCGCGCTGTTCGCCGCGAGCCTGCCCCGCCTCGCCACGGCGCAGGCCAGCGCGCCCGCCACCGACTGGCCGACCCGGCCGGTGCGCATCCTCACGCCCTTCCCGGCCGGTGCCGGTCCGGAAACCGTGGCCCGCGTCGTCGCCGAGAAGCTGTCCAAGAAGTGGGGCAAGCCGGTGATCGTCGAGAACAAGCCCGGCGCCAACGGCTTCATCGCGATCGACACCTTCAAGCGCGGCGCCACCGACGGCCACGACCTGATCCAGCTGGACAACGCCCACCTGGTCATCTATCCGCACCTGTTCAAGAAGCTGCCCTACGACCCGGTCAAGGACTTCGACCCGATCGCGCCGCTGTTCAAGGCCTATTTCTTCGTCGGCGTGTCGGCCAACAGCAAGTACAAGACCGTCGGCGACATCGTGGCCGATGCCAAGGCCCATCCCGGCGCGCTGAACTACGGCTCCTGGTCGGTCGGCAACCCGGTGCACCTGGGCGCGGCGCAGCTCGAGGCGATGACCCAGACGCAGATGACGCACGTCGTCTACAAGGAGACGTCGATGCTCTACACGGCCGTGGCCAACGGCGAACTCAACTTCGCCCTGGGCACGATGGCGACGGCCGGGCCGCTGCAGCGCGCCGGCAAGATCCGCTTCATCGCCATCACCAGCCCGAAGCGCCACCCGGCCTTCCCCGACGTCCCCACCGTGGCCGAGTCCGGCGGCCCCGCCGGCTACGAGGCCACCGGCTGGACCACCATCGCCGCGCCGCGCGGGCTGCCCAAGGCGGTGCAGGAGCGCATCCAGCGCGACATCGAGGCTGCGCTGGCCGAGCCCGACATCCGCGAGCGCTATGTCACCTTCGGCTACGACGTCTTCCCGACCACGAAGGAGCAGTACATGGGCTTCATCGCCGCCGAGTCGGCCAAGTACGCCGCGCTGATCAAGCGCTTCAACCTCTCGCTGGACTGACATGAGCACCGCCGCCAACGATCAGGGCCAGCCGCCGGCGCTGGACGAGCTGCGCGTGGGCCTCGTCGGTTACGGCGAGGTCGGGCGCATCCTGGCCGAGGACCTGCGCGCCGTCGGCGTCGCCGTCAACGCCTACGACCTGAAGCTGGAGTCACCGTCCGCCGACGCCGACACCATGCGCGAGCACGCCGTGCAGTTCGGCGTCGGGCTCAGCCCCTCGGCCACGATGGTGGCCACGCCGGCCGACCTGGTCGTGAGCGCCGTCACCGCCAGCCAGACGCTGGACGCGGCGCGCGCCGCCGCCGCGGGTCTGCGGCCCGGCACCTTCGTGCTGGACTTCAACTCGGCCTCGCCCAAGGCCAAGCGCGAGGCGGCCGAGGCGGTGCAGGCGGCCGGTGGCCGTTATGTCGAGGGCGCGGTGATGACCAGCGTGCCGCCCTACCGGATCAAGGTCCCGCTGCTGCTGGGCGGCCCGCATGCGGACGCGATCGCGCCGCTGCTGGCGCGGCTGGGCTTCGCCGCCAGCGTGGGCAGCGCGGAGCTCGGCATCGTCAGCGCGACCAAGATGTGCCGCAGCGTCATGATCAAGGGCCTGGAGGCCATGGTCATCGAGAGCCTCACGGCCGCCCGCCATTACGGCGTCGAGGACGCGGTGCTGGCCTCGCTGAAGGAGACCTTCCCCGGCATCGAGTGGGAAAAGCAGGCCGCGTATTTCTTCCAGCGCGTGATCCAGCACGGCCGGCGCCGCAGCGAGGAGGTGCGCGAGGTCGCCGAGACCGTCCGCGACGCCGGGCTCACGCCCTGGAGCGCCGAAGGCACCGCCGAGCGTCAGGCCTGGATGGCCGACCTCGCCGAGGACGGCCTCTTCGGCCAGCGCGGCGATGCGGCCTTCGGCCGCAGCCCCGACTGGCGCACCGAGGCCGACCGGCTGCTGGCGCACCTGGCCAAGCCCCGGCTCCCGCCGCACGGCTGAGCGCTGCGCCTCGCCGACGGCCACCGACTTCCCTCCCCGCCTTCCCTCCCCGATTTCCCGCTCTCGCATAAGGACCCCGCGATGACGCTTCCCACCACCGGCGGCTTCGACAAGACCCCGGGCTGGCTCGACTGGCACTCGCGCCCGTCGACCCCGCGCTTCCAGCTGCCCGAAGGGGCCGTCGACGCGCACTGCCACGTCTTCGGTCCCGGCGCCGAGTTCCCCTACGCGCCCGAGCGCAAATACACCCCCTGCGACGCCGGCAAGACCCAGCTCTTCGCGCTGCGCGACCGGCTCGGCTTCAGCCGCAACGTCATCGTGCAGGCCACCTGCCACGGCGACGACAACCGCGCGATGGTCGACGCCTGCCGCGCCTCGGGCGGCCGGGCGCGGGGCGTGGCCACGGTGCGCCGCGGCATCACCGACGCGCAGCTGCGCGAGCTGCACGAGGCCGGTGTGCGCGGCGTGCGCTTCAACTTCGTCAAGCGCCTGGTCGACTCCACCCCGCGCGACGAGCTGATGGAGATCGCGCACCGGGTGAAGGCGCTGGGCTGGCACGTGGTCCTCTACTTCGAGGCGCCCGACCTGCCCGAGCTGTGGGACTTCTTCGCCGCGCTGCCCACCACCGTCGTGGTCGATCACATGGGCCGGCCCGACGTCACCCAGCCGGTGGACGGCCCCGCGTTCGCGCTGTTCCTGCGCTTCCTGCGCGAGCATCCCTTCGTCTGGTGCAAGGTCACCTGCCCGGAGCGGCTGTCGGCCAGCGGCCCGCCGGCGCTGGACGGCGAGACCGAGCCCTACCGCGACGTGATCCCCTTCGCGCGCCGCGTCGTCGAGGAGTTCCCGGACCGCGTGCTCTGGGGCACCGACTGGCCGCATCCCAACCTCAAGGACCACATGCCCGACGACGGCCTGCTGGTCGACCTCATCCCGCGCATCGCGCCCACCGCCGCGCTGCGCCAGCGCCTGCTGGTCGACAACCCGATGCGGCTGTACTGGCCGGAGGCCTCATCCCGATGAGGCCGATGAGCTCGATGAGCCCGATGGCGAACCCTTTCCAGGAGACCTCGATGTCGATCGACAAACCCTACCGGGACATTCCCGGCACCACCATCTTCGATGCCGATCAGGCCCGCAAGGGCTACTGGCTCAACCAGTTCTGCATGTCGCTGATGAAGGCCGAGAACCGCGCGCGCTTCAAGGCCGACGAGCGCGCCTACCTCGACGAATGGCCGATGACGCCGGCGCAGAAGGAGGCCGTGCTGGCGCGCGACCTCAACCAGTGCATCCGGCTGGGCGGCAACATCTACTTCCTGGCCAAGATCGGCGCCACCGACGGCCGCAGCTACCAGCAGATGGCCGCCGGCATGACCGGCATGACCGAGACCGACTACCGCGACATGATGCTGGCCGGCGGGCGCCAGCCCGACGGCACGCCGCGCCGCAAGCGGGTGGACGACGCGGCCTGCGCGGATGCGAAGCAGGCGACGGCGGGCGACACCCGGGGCGCGATGAAGGGAAACACGCGATGAGCACGCATGCGCGCATCACCGCCTCCGTCTACACCTCCCATGTGCCGGCCATCGGCGTGGCCATGGACCAGGGCCGCACGCAGGATCCCTACTGGCAGCCGCTGTTCGCGGGCTACGACGCCTCGCGCCGCTGGATGGACGCGCACCGGCCGGACGCGATCGTGCTGGTCTACAACGACCATGCCAACGCGTTCAGCCTGGACATGATCCCCACCTTCGCGCTGGGCACCGCCGAGCGCTACGAGCCGGCCGACGAGGGCTGGGGCCCGCGCGCGGTGCCGCCGGTCCTCGGTCATGGCGAGCTGGCCGCCCACCTCGCACAGAGCGTGATCCAGCAGGACTTCGACCTGACGCTGGTCAACCGCATGACGGTCGACCACGGGCTGACCGTGCCGCTGTCGCTGATGTTCGGCGAGCAGCCCGTCGACGCGCCGCACTGGCCGGTACCGGTGATCCCGCTGGCGGTCAACGTGGTGCAGTACCCCGTGCCCTCGGGCCGCCGCTGCCTGCAGCTGGGGCAGGCGATCCGCCGCGCGGTGGAAAGCTTCGACGCGCCGCTCAAGGTGCAGGTCTGGGGCACCGGCGGCATGAGCCACCAGCTGCAGGGACCGCGCGCCGGCCTCATCAACCAGACCTGGGACCAGGCCTGGATGGACCGCCTGATCGCCGACCCGCGTGGCCTGTCCGAGATGCCGCACCTGGAGTACGTCCGCGAGGCCGGCTCCGAGGGCATCGAGCTGGTGATGTGGCTGATCGCGCGCGGCGCGATGAGCGACCTCGCGGACCTTCCCGGGCTCGACGCCCCGCCACGCGCACCGCGCGTGGCCCACCGCTTCTATCACGTGCCCGCCTCCAACACGGCGGTCGGCCACCTGATCCTCGAGAACCCCTGATCCCTCGCGATCCCCGGGGCTCCCATCGGAGCCCCGCCCCACTGGAGCCTTCCATGTCCACTCCCCTGCGCATCGCGCTGGCCGGCGCCGGCGCCTTCGGCCAGAAGCACCTCGACGCGCTGCGACTCATCGACGGCGTCGAAGTCGTGTCCCTGATCAGCCGCGACCTCGACAAGACCCGCGAGACCGCCGCCAAGTACGGCATCGACCACGCCACGACCGAGCTCGACGAGGCGCTCGCGCGCGACGACGTCGACGCCGTCATCCTCTGCACGCCGACACAGCTGCACGCGCGCCAGGCGCTGGCCTGCCTGGACGCCGGCAAGCACGTGCAGGTCGAGATCCCGCTGTGCGACGTGCTGGCCGAGGGCGAGGCCGTCGTGCGGCGCCAGCGCGAGACCGGCCTGGTGGCCATGTGCGGCCACACCCGCCGCTTCAATCCCAGCCACCAGTGGCTCCATCGCCGCATCGCGGCCGGCCAGCTGCGGATCCAGCAGATGGACGTCCAGACCTATTTCTTCCGCCGCACCAACATGAATGCGCTGGGCCAGGCCCGCAGCTGGACCGACCACCTGCTGTGGCACCACGCGGCGCACACGGTGGACCTCTTCGCCTGGCAGTGCGGCAGCCCGATCGTCAAGGCCCACGCGCTGCAGGGTCCGATCCACCCCACGCTGGGCATCGCCATGGACATGAGCCTGCAGCTGCAGGCGGCCAACGGCGCGATCTGCACGCTGTCGCTGTCCTTCAACAACGAAGGGCCACTGGGCACCTTCTTCCGCTACATCGGCGACACCGGCACCTACATCGCCCGCTACGACGACCTGGTCACCGGCAAGGACGAGATCGTCGACGTCAGCCAGGTGGATGTGTCCATGAACGGCATCGAACTGCAGGACCGCGAGTTCGTCGCCGCGATCCGCGAGGGCCGCGAGCCGGTCGCCAGCGTCGCGCAGGTGCTGCCCTGCTACCAGGTGCTGCACGACCTCGAGCGCGAGTTGACGGCCGGCTGATCCCCGGCTGACCACCGGCGGGGGGTCGGCGCGGTTAGGATGGCCGCCTCGTCCCCGTGCCGCCGATGGACCGCCTGCCCCCCTACGTTCCCCGCTCGCTGACCCGTCTGGCCTTGTGGCTGGCGGTGGGCAACCTCGTCATCGCCGCGGCCATCGTCGCCGCGACCTGGCTGGCGCTGCAGGCCGGCCGCGAGTCCGACCTGACCCGCGCCCGCGAGACCACCGAGAACCTGGCCGCCAGCCTCAGCATCGAGATCGGCGCCGAGCTCAAGCAGGTGGACAACGCGCTGCAGACGCTGGCGCTGCAGTACCGCCGCACCGGCGGCGGTCCCGAGGCGCTCAAGCGCGCGATGGAACGCGCGCTGGCCGACCAGCGCAGCCTGCTGCCGCAGGTCGACGCGATCCGCATGACCGACGCGCATGGCCAGGTGATCTACGGCCTGGCGGCCGAGGAAAGCAGCGTCAGCGTCGGCGATCGCGACTACTTCCAGCGCGCCCGCGACAGCGACGGCGTGGTGATCTCCGAGCCGCTGTTCGGCCGCGTGCTGCGCAAGTGGGGCATCGTCGTCGCCCGCCGGCTCGAGGCCGGGGACGGCAGCTTCGCCGGTGTCGTCTACACCACGCTCTCGACCGAACACTTCATCGAGGGCTTCAAGGGCCTGACCATCGGCGCCGAGGGCGCGATCTCGCTGCGCACCCGCAGCCAGCGGCTGATCGCGCGCTACTCGGCGGCGGAACCGCATTCGATCCGCGGCGTCGGCGACGTGATCGTGTCCGAGGACCTGATGCGCAAGATGGCGGCCAACCCGCAGCAGGGCTGGTACATGACCAAGACCAGGCTCGACAACATCGAGCGCATCACCTGCTACCGCCAGGTGCGCGGTTATCCGCTGACCATCTTCACCGGCGCCAGCACCGCCGACTTCCTCGCCGCCTGGCGCGGCGAGGTGCTGCAGCAAGGCGCGCTCGCGGCGGTGGTCATCCTGACGGTGCTGGGCTGCTCGGTGCTGGTGTTCCTGCAGCAGCGCCGCGACCGCCGCGCCGCCACCGGCCTGCAGCAGCTGGCGCTGGAACAGGCGCTGATGCTGGACAACGACATGGTCGGCATGATGCGCCTGCGCGGCCGCAACGTCGTGTGGCAGAACCGGGCGCTGTCGTCGCTGTTCGGTTATGCGCCCGGCGAGCTGCTCGGCCAGCCGACCCGCCAGCTCTACCTGGACGAGGCCAGCTTCCGCGAGGTCGGCGAGGCGGCCTACCCCGCCATCGAGTCCGGCCGGCGCTACCGCCAGCAGCTGCGGATGCGGCGCAAGGACGGCACGCCGGTGTGGATCGACCTGAGCGGCGCGTCGGTGTCGGGCAACGAGTCGCTGTGGATGATGATCGACGTCTCCGCGCTCAAGGAAAGCGAAGCCACCGCCCGACACCTGGCGGTGCACGACGCGCTGACCGGCCTGCCCAACCGGGTGCGCTTCACCGAGCGGCTGGCCGGCGCGCTCACGCTGCTGGGCGAGCGGGTCGGGCTGGTGGCCGTGTGCTGGGTCGACCTGGACGGCTTCAAGGAGCTGAACGACCAGTTCGGCCATGAAGCCGGCGATGTGGTGCTGCGGGTGGTGGCGCAGCGCCTGCAGGCCGGCGTGCGCAACCACGACCTGGTGGCGCGCATGGGCGGCGACGAATTCGCCCTGCTGCTGACCGCGCTGCGGGCGGAGCACGAGGCCGAGCCGGCGCTGCGCCGCATGCTGGCGTCCATCGCCGAGCCGATCCGCCTGCCCGACGGCGATCATGCGGCGATCACGGCCAGCATCGGCATCGCGTTTGCCCCGCTGCATGGCCGCCAGGCGGAAGCGCTGATGCGGCTCGCCGAGACGGCGATGACGATGGCCAAGCGCGCCGGCAAGCGGCGCGTGGTGTCGGCCAGCAGCATGCCAGGGAACGCCATGAACGCACCGAACTCGCCGGCGACCTCCGTCGGCCCCGACGCGCCCACGCCGGTGGACGCGATCGACACGCCCTCCAGCCCCGCACCCGAACCGGGGACCGACAGCGCCGCGCCCGCGGGCCAGCGGCCAAGAGACCCCGGGCCGCCGGCGGTGCCGGACCATTCGTTCGACGAATCGGTCGCCGGGGAGGAAGATCCGGGCGCCACGCTGGACGGCGAGGACAGCAGCCGGGTGCCGCCGCGGCGGTCCTAGCGCGACGGCCACGCGGCCGCGGGCCGGTGGCAGCGATAGCGGCAGCGACAGCCACAGCGATACCGTGACCGACAGGGAGCGATCGTCATGACCGAGGAAACCTCCAGCCCGCACACCAGCGACCGCCATCGGGTCAACGTGCAGGACGACTACGAACTGCGTTACTGGGGCGAGCGCTTCGGTGTCTCGCCGGAGTTGCTGCGGCACGCGGTGGATGCGGTCGGCACCAGCGCCAAGGCCGTCGAGGAGTGGCTCCAGGCGCACCGTTGAGCGGCGCGCCGAGCGGCCGAGGGTGCTCCGCCCACCGCCGGGAACAAGGATTGCTGCCTGGGCAGTTTCCCGATCCGACCCGCCAGGAGTGCCCAGCATGGATGTCGACCCGGACCTCGCGTCTTCCCTGTCTCCCCCGGACGCCGCCCCGTGCGACGCTGACCCCGGGGCGATCTCGCGCCGCGGCCTGCTGATCGCCGGCGCGGGCGCCTCGGCCGCGGTCGCCGCCGGCGCGCCCCTCGAGGCGACCGCGCAGACCCCGTCGCGCCCCGGCGCGCGCCCTCAGGAGAACCTCGTGGCCACCACCCGCGTGACGCTCGACGTCAACGGCCAGTCCCACACGCTGGACGTCGACAACCGCACCTCGCTGCTGGACCTGCTGCGCGAGCACCTGCAGCTCACCGGCACCAAGAAGGGCTGCGACCACGGCCAGTGCGGCGCCTGCACCATCCACCTCGACGGCCGGCGCGTCAACGCCTGCCTGACGCTGGCGGTCATGCACCAGGGCGCGAAGGTCGTCACCATCGAGGGCCTGGGCACGCCGGAGCGGCTGCATCCGATGCAGGCGGCCTTCGTGCGGCATGACGGCTACCAATGCGGCTACTGCACGCCGGGCCAGATCTGCTCGGCGGTGGCGGTGCTCGACGAGATCAAGGCCGGCCTGCCCAGCCACGTCACGCCCGACCTCCAGGCCCGGCCGCTGCTGTCCATCGACGAGCTGCGCGAGCGCATGAGCGGCAACCTGTGCCGCTGCGGCGCCTACTCCAACATCATCGACGCGATGGCCGAGGTGGCCGGCGTCGCCGTGCCGGGCACCGGCGAGCGGAGGCCCGCATGAAGCCCTTCACCTACGAGCGCGCCGCCTCGCCCACCGCCGCGGTCGCCGCGGCGGCGGCGCGGCCCGGCGCGCGCTTCATCGCCGGCGGGACCAACCTGCTCGACCTGATGAAGCTGCAGATCGAGGCGCCCGTCCACCTGGTCGACGTGAACGGCCTGGGCCTGGACCGGATCGAGCCGACACCCGAGGGCGGCCTGCGCATCGGCGCGCTGGTGCGCAACACCGACCTGGCGGCGGACGCCCGCGTGCGGCGCGACTACGGCGTGCTGTCGCGCGCGCTGCTGGCCGGGGCCTCCGGCCAGTTGCGCAACCGCGCCACCACCGCCGGCAACCTGCTGCAGCGCACCCGCTGCCCCTACTTCTACGACACGGACCAGCCCTGCAACAAGCGCCAGCCCGGCAGCGGCTGCCCGGCAATCGCCGGCATGAGCCGGCCGCTGGCGGTGATCGGCGTCAGCGACGCCTGCATCGCCTCGCATCCGAGCGACATGGCGGTGGCCATGCGGGTGCTGGACGCGACCGTCGAGACCCTGCGGCCCGACGGCCAGGCGCGGCGCATCCCGATCGCCGACTTCCATCGCCTGCCGGGCAACACGCCGCACATCGAGACGACGCTCGAGGCCAACGAGCTGATCACCGCGGTCACCCTGCCGCGGCCGCTCGGCGGCACGCAGCTCTATCACAAGGTGCGGGACCGCGCGTCCTATGCCTTCGCGCTGGTCTCGGTGGCCGCGGTGATCCCGCGCGACGGCGGCGCCGCGCGCTTCGCCGTCGGCGGCATCGCGCCCAAGCCCTGGCGCGTCGAACGCGCCGAGACGGCGCTGCGCCAGGGCGTGCCCGCCGCCGCGCAGACACTGCTGGCCGGCGCGACACCGACCGCGGAGAACGCGTTCAAGCTGCCGCTGGTCGAGCGCACGCTCGCCGCCGTCCTGGCTCAGGCCCGGCTCACCGGGAGGACCGCATGAAGTTCGACACCCCCGCCACCACCAATCCGATCGACCAGCTGCGGATCGTCGGCCGGCCCAGCGACCGCATCGACGGGCCGCGCAAGACCACCGGCACCGCGCCCTACGCCTACGAGCGCCATGACGTCGCCCGGGACGCCGCCTACGGCGTCGTCGTCGGCGCCGGCATCGCCAAGGGCCGCATCGCGTGGATCGACGTCCAGGCCGCGGAAGCCGCGCCCGGCGTGCTCGCCGTCGTGACCGCGCAGAACGCCGGCAAGCTCGGCAAGGGGCGGATGAACACCGCCGCGCTGCTGGGCGGACCGGAGATCGCGCACTACCACCAGGCCATCGCCGTCGTGGTCGCCGAGCGCTTCGAGCAGGCGCGCGCGGCGGCCGCGCTGATCCGCGTCGAGTACACGCCCGAGCCGGGCGCCTTCAGCCTGGCCAAGGCCAAGGACCAGGCCAAGCCCCCCAAGCAGGACGACGGCCCCGGCGGCACGCCGCCCGAGACGCGGGTCGGCGACTTCGACGGCGCCTTCGCCCGCGCGTCGGTGCGCATCGATCACACCTACACGACCCCCGACCAGTCGCACGCGATGATGGAGCCGCATGCGACGCTGGCGGTCTGGGAAGGCGATCGCCTTACCGTCTGGACCTCCAACCAGATGATCGACTGGGGCCGCGGCGACCTGGCGCGCACCCTGGGCCTGCCGCGCGACAAGGTGCGGCTGATCTCGCCCTTCGTCGGCGGCGGTTTCGGCGGCAAGCTCTTCCTGCGCGCCGACGTGCTGATGGCCGCGCTCGGCGCGAAGGCGGCCGGCCGACCGGTCAAGGTGGCGCTGCAGCGGCCGCTGATGATGAACAACACCACGCACCGCCCGGCGACGCTGCAGCGCATCCGCATCGGCGCGGGCCAGGACGGCCGCATCACCGCGATCGGCCATGAGAGCTGGTCGGGCGACCTGCCCGGCGGCTCGCCCGAGACGGCGGTGGCGCAGACGCGGCTGCTCTACGCGGGCGAGCACCGCATGACCGCGATGAAGCTGGCGGTGCTGGACCTGCCCGAGGGCAACGCGATGCGCGCGCCGGGCGAGGCGCCCGGCCTGATGGCGCTGGAGATCGCGATCGACGAGATGGCCGAGCAACTGCGCATGGACCCGATCCAGTTCCGCCTGCTCAACGACACGCAGGTCGATCCGGAGCAGCCCGACCGGCCGTTCTCGCAGCGCCGGCTGGGCGAATGCCTGCGCACCGGGGCCGAGCGCTTCGGCTGGAACCGGCGCATGCCGCCGGGCCAGCGGCGCGAAGGTCCTGGCGGCCGCTGGCTGGTCGGGATGGGCGTGGCGGCGGCCTTCCGCAACAACCTGGTGATGAAGTCGGCCGCGCGGGTGCGGCTGGACCGCCGCGGCATCGTCACCGTCGAGACCGACATGACCGACATCGGCACCGGCAGCTACACCATCCTGGCGCAGACCGCGGCCGAGATGATGGGCGTGGGGCTGGACCAGGTCGTCGTGCGCCTGGGCGACTCGGCGCTGCCGGTGTCGTCCGGCTCGGGCGGGCAATGGGGCGGCAACAGCTCGGCCTCGGGCGTCTACGCCGCCTGCGTCGCGCTGCGCGAGGCGGTCGCCCGACGCGCCGGCATCGACCTCAAGGACGCCGTCTTCGCCGACGGCCAGCTGCGCGGCGGCGGCCGCAGCCTGCCGCTGGGCGAGATCGCCGGCGCCGAGGGCATCGCCGCCGAGGACCGCATCGAGTTCGGCGACCTCGACAAGAAGTACCAGCAGTCCACCTTCGGCGGCCACTTCTGCGAGGTCGCCGTCGACGCCTACACCGGCGAGGTGCGCGTGCGCCGCATGCTGGCGGTCTGCGCCGCCGGGCGCATCCTCAATCCGAAGACGGCGCGCAGCCAGGTGATCGGCGCGATGACCATGGGCGTGGGCGCGGCGCTGATGGAGGCACTGCATGTCGACGAGCGCCGCGGCTTCTTCGTCAACCACGACCTGGCCGGCTACGAGGTGCCCGCGCATGCGGACATCCCGCACCAGGAAGTGATCTTCCTGGACGAGACCGACCCGGCGTCCTCGCCGCTCAAGGCCAAGGGCGTCGGCGAGCTGGGGATCTGCGGCGTCGCGGCGGCGGTGGCCAACGCCATCCACAACGCCACCGGCGTCCGGATCCGCGACTATCCGATCACGCTCGACAAGCTGCTCAAGGACCTGCCGAAGCCGGCGTGAGGTCCTCGCGCGTCGGATTCATCGCCTCGGCCAGCACCGCGGCGAGGCTGTCGATGTCGTAGGGCTTGGGCACCAGCGGCACGTTCGGCGCCTCCTCGATGCGCACCGGATGGCCGCTGGCCAGCACCACCGGCAGTGTCGGCTTGAGCACCTTCAAGGTCCGCACCAGGTCCACGCCGCTGCGCGCGCCGGGCATGACGATGTCGGTCAGCACCACGTCGGCGCTCAGGCCGGCCCGCAGCTGGTCCAGCGCATGGTCGGCCGAGGGCGCCGTCTTGACGGTGAAACCGCGCTCCTCCAGCGCCTGCGCGGTGAGCTCGCGCACCGAGGGTTCGTCCTCGACCAGCAGCACCGTGCCCGCATGGCGACGCTCCGTGGCCGGGCCGGCGGGGACCGGCGACGCCGCGTCCTCCATCCGCCCGTGCGAGCGCGGCAGCCACAGCGTCACCTCGGTGCCCAGGCCGATCTTGCTGACGATGCCGGCCGTGCCGCCCGCCGACCGCGCCAGCGCATACACCTGCGCCAGCCCCAGGCCAGTGCCCTGCCCCACCGGCTTGGTGGTGAAGAAGGGCTCGAAGGCGCGCTCCATCTGTTCCTGCGTCATGCCGTCGCCGGTGTCGCGCACCGCGATCGCGACGTACTCGCCCGGTTGCAGCTCCGGCGCCAGGCCAACCGGGTCGCCCTCGGCCAGCACGCGGTTGCGGGCCGACACCGTCAGCGTGCCACGCCCCTGCATCGCATCGCGCGCGTTCAGCGCCAGGTTGAGCACCGCCAGCTCGAGCTGGACCGGATCGGTGCGCACCGGCCAGAGCGTCTCGTCGATGGCCAGCGTGACCTCGACCGCGCTGCCCACCGCGCCGCTGGCCAGCGCCATCAGCTCGGGCAGCTGGCGGCGCAGGTCGATGACGGTTTCATGGCCCACCTGCTGGCGACCGAAGGCCAGCAGCTGCCGCGTCAGCTGCGCGGCCTTGGAGGTGGCGCGCTGGCAGGCGTCGAGCGCGCTGTCGGCGCGCGGATCGCTGCTCAGCCGGCGCGCCAGCTGCAGCCCGGTGGTCATCGTCTGCAGCAGGTTGTTGAAGTCGTGCGCGATGCCGCCGGTCAAGCGGCCCAGCGCCTCCAGCTTCTGGCTGCGCAGCGCCGTCTGCTGCGCGTTGCGGGTCTGGGCGACGGCGGTGTCGACCTCCTCGCGCAGGCGCTGCTCGCTGCCGGCGCGCTCGCGGCTGGCCACGGCCAGGGCGCGCTGGACGATGTCGATCTCGTCGATGCCGCTGCGCACTTCCTCCAGCGTGCCGCCCCCGCCCAGCCGGATCGCGTCCTTGCGCAGGCGGCGCAGCGGCTCGGCGATCGCGCGGCTCATGCGCCGTGCCAGCACCAGCGCCAGCACGATGAAGACCAGCGACAGCGCCAGCATCATCGCGAACGCGGCCCAGGCGCTCTTGGCCAGCTCCGCCTGGCTCAGACCGATCAGCACCACCCAGCCGGAGTCCGGCGCGCGGCTGAAGGCGGTGAAGACCGGCTCGCCGTCGAGCGTGCGCAGGTCCACCACGCCTCGGTCGGCGCGGGCCAGGGCGTCCAGCATGTCGCCGGTGGCGCGCTGCCCGACGCGGCGTTCCGGCTCGCGCGTGCGGGCGATGACGGCGCCCTGCCCGTCCAGCACCACGCCCAGCCAACCGGCGGGCAGCGGCTGCTGGCGGAAGATCTGCTGCATCTCGCTGACCGGACTGCCCAGGCCGAGGAACATCGCCTGGCCGGCCACGGTCACCGGCACCCGCACCGCGAAGCTGGGGCGACGGTCAACCGGACCGAGATAGAGGTTGGAGACGATCAGCCGGCGGCGCGTGTCGATGCCGCCCGGGAAAGCCGCAGCCGCCGGCAGCGGCTGCCCCCAGGCGACCCGGGTGTTGAGCAGTTGCCGGCCGTCCGGCGCCGTCAGCACGATGGTGCTGGGCGTGCCGGCCACGAGCCGCGTGGCCTCGCCATGGAACTGCGCCAGCCGGCCCTCGGCCAGGCTCGGGGACACGCTCAGGGCCTGCAGCAAGGCGGTGCGCACCGCCATCTCCCGGTCGGTGACCAGGCTCAGCGCCTCGGCGGTCTCGGTCGCGGCGGCGACGGCCGCGCGCCGTTCGGTGTGGAAGACCGCCATGCCGGCGATCACCGACAGCAGCAGCGTCGGCAGCACGATCAGCCAGACCATGGCGCGCAACTTGCCGCTGACGGACCCGGCGCGCGGCGCGGTGGAGGTCGGGGTCCGGTCGGGCATGGTGCGCGATTCTAGGCGGGAGGGCGGCGATGAAACTGCTCGTCATCGAGGACGAGGACAAGCTCGGCGAATACCTGCGCGGCGGCCTCACGCAGGAGGGCTTCGTCGTCGACCTGGTGCGCGACGGCGTCGACGGCCTGCACCAGGCCAGCGAAGGCGCCTATGACCTGGTGCTGCTCGACGGCGTGCTGCCCGGCATCGACGGCCTGGCCGTGCTGGCCGCGCTGCGTCAGCAGGACCACACCCGCACACTGCCGGTGCTGATGCTGACGGCGCGGGCCGAGGTCGAGGACCGCGTGCGCGGCCTGCAGGCCGGCGCCGACGACTACCTGGTCAAGCCCTTCGCCTTCTCGGAACTGGTGGCCCGCATCCAGGCGCTGCTGCGGCGCGCCAGCGCGACGCCGGTGGCCGAGGCCACCGTGCTGAAGCTGGCCGACCTGGAGCTCGACCTGCTACGCCGCAAGGCGCACCGCGCCGGCCAGCGGCTGGACCTGACGGCCAAGGAGTTCAGCCTGCTCACGCTGCTGCTGCGGCGCCAGGGCCAGGTCTTGTCACGGACGGAGTTGGCCGAGCAGGTCTGGGACATGAACTTCGACAGCGGCACCAACGTCGTCGAGGTCGCCGTGCGGCGCCTGAGGACCAAGCTGGACCGGCCCTTCGAGGCACCGCTGCTGCACACGGTGCGCGGGATGGGCTACGTGCTGGAGACGCGCGAGCCCTGAGGCCGCCGGCGCCACCACGCCAGCAGCCCCAGGCCGCCGGCCAGCATCGCCCAGCTCGACGGCTCGGGCACCGGCGCCGCCAGCTGCTCGAAGGCCAGCTGCTGCATCGCCGTGGCCTGCGCCTGCGAGATGCCGAGTTGCGCCGCGGCCGTCTCCGTCGCGCCCAGGCTGCGCGGGTCCAGCCCCGTGATGCGGCCGAAGATCGTCAGCGCCTCCAGGTAGCTGCCGAAGCGGCTCGCGTGGTAGTTGTCGTCGGCCCAGAGCTTGACCGTGCCCGGGTCGATGCCGTCATAGGGATTCGCGTCCGCGAAGCCCTGCGCCATCGCCCGGTTCCAGGCCAGGCCCACCGGGATCACGCCGTCGATGTGCTCCGACGCCCGGTCCGCCTGCTGATAACCGGCGTAGACGTCCCGGGCCATCTGGTAGATGGATTCGCCGTACCAGGCGCCGCTGGGCGGATAGGTCTGGTCGGCGCGCGACCAGGTCGCCATCAGGTTGATCTTCACGTCCGCGTTGCGCGCATGCAGCGCATCGGCCAGCAGGCCCGAGTACTGGATCAGCTTGGCCGGATTGCCGGGATCGGACGCGTCCAGCGTGCTGTAGCTCTGCAGCACCACGCGGTCCCAGGGCTTGTCGATCACCGCCATCTTGGTGTTGTAGTGCAGGTCCAGACCGCTGCCGCCGACGGTCTCCAGGCTCACGTCGTAGTTCAGCCCCGCCTGCACGGTGAAGGCCTTGAACAGCGCGGGGATGCCGCCGATGCCGGTGCCGTTCAGGTCGGTGACCGAGCCGGGGTTGAACTGCATCACGGCCGAGCCCTGCGCGTAGGTGAAGCTGTTGCCGACGAACAGGATGCTCTCGGCCCGCGCCGCGCCGGCGGACAGCGCCAGCACGACGCCCGCGAGCGGGCAGAAGAATCGATTCATGGATGTCGTCCTCGGTGTGGAGTCGTTGAAGCGCGCCCGCGTCCAGGCCGGCGCCTCGCCCTTATAGGAAGCGGGACACCGTCCGGGAGGACCTCCCCCTAGATCGCTGTGCGGCAGGCATCTGCAAACTGGTGCGCCAGCGCACGGAAACGGCGCGTCCGGCCACACGGCACCGCCGCGCAGCGGTGTTCAACGGGGGTTCGCACCCGATCCGGGCGCCATGACCGCCTACCGCTTGGCACCAAAGACACCGGAAATTACCTCAAGCGGGCACGGTGATTGCCATCCTGTCCGGTTGGAACGATGTCCAGTTCCTGGAGCTTTTGATGTCCCTGCCCGTTGCCGCAACTCCTTCCGCGCCCCAGCCCCGCGCCAATCTCCTGCTCGTGCAGATGCCCGAGGAGGATCAGGCTCGCTGGTCCGGACAGCTCGAGACCGTCGAGCTGCTCAAGGGGCGCGTGCTGTTCGAGGCCGGCGCTCCCGCCACGCATGTGTACTTCCCGATCACGGCCATCGTGTCGCTGATCCACACCACGCATTCCGGCGACTCGGCGCAGGTCGCGATGATCGGCTCCGAGGGCGCCGCCGGCCTGGCGGCCGCGATGGGCGGCGAATCGCCCGCCTGCCGCGCCGTCGTGCAGCGCGCCGGCCTGGCCTTCCGCATGCGGGTGTCGCTGGTGCGCGAGGAACTGATGCGGCCCGGCGGGTCGACGCAACTGCTGCTGCGCTACCTGCAGTCCCTGATCTCGCAGATCGCGCACACCGCGGTCTGCAATCGTCATCACTCGCTGGAGCGGCAGCTGTGCCGCTGGCTGCTGTTGTGCCTGGACCGCCAACATGGTCACAACGAGCTGTCGGTCACCCAGGAGTCGATCTCCAACCTGCTGGGCGTGCGCCGGGAAGGCGTCACCGAGAGCGCCCAGCGCCTCCAGGCCGCCGGCCTGATCCGTTACTCCCGCGGACATATCGCGGTGCTGGATCGACCGGGGCTGGAGGCCCGGGCCTGCGAGTGCTACGCCCTGCTCAAGCAGGACTTCCAGCGCTTGCTGCCCCAGGACCCGGACGGCGTGAACGCGGCCACCTCTGCCACCTTCGCGCCCGTCGCCGTGCAGGCCTGAGGGCTTCTTCGCATCGCTTCAAAGCATCGCAGCGGACGTCCCGTCGAGGACGGGGCGTCGTCGAGCGCCTGTTGAACGCTCCGTGCCGCGCGCCACGGTGCCGGCCCGCACCGTCGCCGTGTCGCGCGTGTCGGTCCGGAGCTTCCGGGCACCCGCATGCCCTCGAGATCCGGACCCTGGACCTGGACCAGCCCCGGGCGGGACCGGTCGCACGATCACTTCTCCGTGCGGCCGCGACGGCGCGCCACGAAGCCGATGGCACCCAGACCGGCGATCAGCATCGCGTAGGTCGAGGGCTCCGGCACCACGGCGGCGGCGAAGTTGATCGAGCCGCCGCCCTGGCGGATGCGGAAGCCACCGGCGAAGGGCTCGACCTGCGACGTCGTGTTGGAGAACGAGGTCAGCGCCAGGTCATACACCGGCAGCGAGGTCTGGAAGCCCGGCACCAGCCAGTTCAGCGTCAGCTTGGCGTTGGCCGAGGGGTTGAAGGTGCCGTCGCCCAGCGGCGTGGTCGCCACCGTGCCCAGCACCAGCGAGCCGCTGGCCAGGGCCACTTCGCCGGTCGCGCTTTCGGTCGGGGTGTTGCCCGCGAAGCCGAACGACGAGGTGCCGTTGTAGCCGTACAGGGTGTAGGTCAGCGAGGTCAGCGTGCCGACCGTGGACACCGAGCCCGGGTCACCGGCCTGCGTCAGCGTGCCGTTGCCGCTGAACTGGATGTAGAAGCCGTAGTCCGAGTTCAGGCCGTTGGACGGCAGCGTGGTGCCACCGAGCTGGGCGGCGCTGATGGCCAGGTAGCCCGATTCGCTGAAGGTGTTGCCGGCCCCGAAGGTGATGGTCGAGTAGTTCGACACCAGCAGGTTGTCGGCGGTGAAGGCCGAGCCGTTCAGGCCGGCGGTGGCCGGGTCCCAGGTGAACTGCGGCAGCGCGGAAGCGCTGGCGCTGACGGCGGCCAGGGCGAGGGCCAGCAGGGTGCGCTGGAACGCCACAGGCTTGCGGGAGAGCAAAGGCAGGGTCATGGTGGTTGCTCCGATAGAAAGATGTCCGCCAATCGCGGACGGCGCAGTGTCCCCAGGCGCCCCAGAGAGCGTCTGTACGTCCACCCACATAAAAACGGCCCCTCCCGGGGGCTGTACCCGGAAGGTGCGACGAACCACCCCCGGCGTGCCCGGAACGCCCCCGCGTTCGCGGGATGCCGCGTGTGCGCGACGGGCCACATCCCCGATGCCATCGGGGGCAAGTCGCGCTGCGGCGCCGACGCGTCAAGGTGCGTCGGCATGCGTCGATGTGCGTCCATGTGCATCGGCATGTGCATCGGCATGTGCATCGGCATGTGCAGCCTGCAACGGCCCGCATCGGTATGCGCGGCCTGCGCTTGCATGCGTCGATGCGCCTCGGCGCGAATTACTGCGCTCGCCCGGTGCTTTTCCGTGGCCGCATCGGCGCGGCCGCACCGGACAATCGCGCATCGCTTCCGACGCCCCTCCGCCCGCCATGTCCCAGCCCGCCCGCTCCGCCGCTTCCGCCGCCCTGACCTCCACCGCCGCCTCCGGCGTCGCCGGGCTGATGCTGGGCCAGATCGTGCTGGCGCTGGCGCTGCATCACAACCGCTCGGTGGAGGGACTGGGCTTCGCGCTCGTCTTCCTGCTGGCCGGCGGCGCCGCGGTGGCCTGCTTCCTGACGCACCGCCACCAGCAGCGCCGCCCGCGCCAGGAGCCTGCGCCGCTGCGCCTGTGGCTCATCGCGCTGGCGGGCGGCGTGCTCGCCTCGATGCTGGTGATCGGCGCGCTCTGAGCGCCGCCGCTCCGCACGCCACGCGCGCCATGCGCGATGGCGATCGCGCTCGCGATCGATCGCCGCGGGACGGGCACTCTCCTTGCCCTCGAGCCGCGATGCCCACCGATCGCCACGTCCGCACCTCTGCCACCGATGCCGCGCCCGCCCGCACGCGCGCCGCGTCGGCGACCCCTGGGCGCGGCGCACGGCGGGCCTCGCCGCGCCGGATCCGCACCGGCCGCGGCTGAGCGGCGCCGGCGGCGCTTGCGCGCTGCCGGCGGCTTCTCTCCACCGGCGCTTCAGGCCGAGGGATCGTCCTCATGCTCCGGATCCGGCCCCGCGGACGGATCGTCCCCGCTGGCCAGGTCCTCGACGTCGATCGACGCGTCCACGTCCTCGATCGCCGGCGAGCGGCTCACCCGGTCCGGCAGGATGTCGGCGGCGTCCGTCGCGCGGCCCGGCGTGGCCGAGCCACGCTCGCCGGTGCCGAAGCGGTCGGTATCGCTGGAAGGATCGGCGGGCGTCGCGCCCAGTTCGTCCGGATCGTCCGTGCCGGTGGCCAGCGGACGTTCGCCGAGCACGTCGCTGCCGCTGTCGGAACTGTCGCTCGGGCCGAGCGAGTCGGTGCCGCGTCCCTTGGACTGCGACGGGGCGGGCACGCCGCCAAGGATGCTGCTGGTGGCCATCTGGGTACTCCTTGCAAGACCTCGAGGGGTCGATGCAGACAGTTCGGCAAAGGCCGGACCCGCAGCCCAGACATGCAAACCCCATCGCTGCTCCCGCGCGACCGCACGACCACAAGGC
Source organism: Mitsuaria sp. BK041 (assembly GCF_014193085.1). Taxonomy (NCBI): domain Bacteria; kingdom Pseudomonadati; phylum Pseudomonadota; class Betaproteobacteria; order Burkholderiales; family Sphaerotilaceae; genus Roseateles; species Mitsuaria sp. BK041. Next base: position 2,574,422 of record NZ_JACHYT010000001.1, read on the forward strand.
CACACGACCCCCTCGCCCGCTTGCGGGAGAGGGTTGGGGTGAGGGTCTTCAACGCGCCCGCTTCTGATAGAGCCGCTCGCGCGCCGCGATCTCGACGAAATCGCCGGCATGCGAGGAGAAGCGCAGCGTCTCCCGCGCGCCCAGGCCGAGGAAGCCGTTGCGGCACAGCGCCTCGCTGAACAGGCCCAGCGCCCGGTCCTGCAGCGCGCGGTTGAAATAGATCAGCACGTTGCGGCAGGACACCAGCTGGACCTCGGCGAAGACGCTGTCGGTGGACAGGCTGTGGTCGCTGAAGACGATGCGCTCCTTGAGCGCCTTGTCCATCAGCACGTGGTCATAGGCGGCCGTGTAGTACTCCGACAGCGAGCCCCTCCCGCCCGACGCCCGGTGGTTCTCCGAGAACAGCGGCACCTGGTCCATCCGGTACACCCCGGCCTGCGCCTGCGCCAGCGCCTCGTGGCTGATGTCGGTCGCGTAGATCAGCGTGCGCTCCAGCAGCCCTTCCTCCTTCATGAGGATCGCCATCGAATAGGCCTCCTCGCCGCCGCTGCAGCCCGCCACCCAGATCCGCAGCGACGGGAAGGTGCGCAGCACCGGCACGACCTGCTCGCGCAGCGCGCGGAAGTACTCGGGGTCGCGGAACATCTCGCTGACCTGCACCGTCAGGTCGGCCAGCACCGAGCGGAAGACCTCGGCCTCGCGCAGCAGCCGCCCCTGCAGCTGCGACAGGTTGGCGCAGTGGAAGCGCTGCATCGCCGCCTTCAGGCGGCGGCGCAGCGAGGTGCCGGCGTAGTCGCGGAAGTCGTAGTGGTAGCGCTCGTAGATCGCTTCCAGGATCAGGCGGACCTCGATGTCCAGCTCGGGGGCTGCTTGCGCCATCGGCCGGTCATCCTCAGCGCGGCATCCAGACCCGCACCAGCGAGAGCAGCTTCTCGATGTCCAGCGGCTTGGCGATGTAGTCGTTGGCGCCCGCGGCCATGCACTTCTCCTGGTCGTCCTTCATCGCCTTGGCGGTGAGCGCGATGATCGGCAGCCGCTTGAGCTCGGGCCGCGCGCGGATCTCGCGCATCGCGGTGTAGCCGTCCATCTCCGGCATCATGATGTCCATCAGCACCAGGTCCACCGGCGCCTTCGCGCCCGGTCCCTGCAGCGGCGCGGCCAGCCGCTCCAGCGCCTCGCGGCCGTTGCGCGCGATCTCCACCTTCACGCCCTTGGGCTCCAGCACCGCCGACAGCGCGAAGATGTTGCGCACGTCGTCCTCGACGATCAGCACCCGCCGCCCCTCCAGCATGTTGTCGCGCGCCCTCACCTCCTTGAGCATGCGCTGGCGCTCGGGCGGCAGCTGGGCCTCCACCTGGTGCAGGAACAGCGTGACCTCGTCGAGCAGCCGCTCGGGCGAACGGGCGCCCTTGATGATGATCGAGCGCGAGTAGCGCCGCAGCTGCTGCTCCTGCTGCGGCGACAGCGTGTGGCCGGTGTAGACGATCACCGGCGGGAAGGCGACGTCGTCCTGCCGCGCCATCTGGTCGAGCAGGTCGTAGCCGCTCATGTCCGGCAGGTTCAGGTCCATGACCATGCAGTCGAAGGTCGACTGGCGCAGCGCCTCCAGCGCCTCGGCGGCGGTCGACACGCCATGGATGCGGACCTCGTCCGCCGCCAGCAGGTGGCGGATGCTGTCGAGCTGCCGGGCATCGTCCTCGACCACCAGCACCGTGCGCAGGCGCTGCGAGAACTTGGCCTCCAGCCGCTGCAGCGCGATCTCCAGCTCGTCGCGCTTGACCGGCTTGAGCGCATACCCCACCGCGCCGCGCTCGAGCGCCTCGTGGGTGTAGTCGGCCACCGAGATCACATGCACCGGGATGTGCCGCGTCAGCGGCTCGCGCTTGAGGCGGTCCAGCACGCCCAGCCCGGAGTGGTCCGGCAGGTTCATGTCCAGCAGGATCGCGCTGGGCGCATAGCGCTGGGCGACGGACAGACCGTTCTCGGCCGTGTGCGCCATCAGGCAGACGAAGCCCATCTCGCGGATCAGGTCGCGCAGGATGAGCGCGAAGCGCGGGTCGTCCTCGATGACCAGGATGGCGCGGTCGCCCGGCACCCAGGAGAGCCGGTCGTCGTCGAGCTGCGGCAGCCGCGGCTCGGGCGCGGCAGGCGCCGGCTCGCGCAGCAGCGACACCGCCAGGCCGTCGGCGCCCTCCTCCGCCTCGCCGTCCGCCGGCAGCTTGGCCTGGAAGGCGGCGATGGCCGGCGGCGCGGTGATCGGCGACTGCGCCGGCGACAGCGGACGCTGCACCTGGCCGTCGGCCGGCAGCTCGTGCGTGGGCGGCAGCACCAGGCTGAAGGTCGAGCCCTCGCCGGGCGCGCTGCGCAGGTGGATGTCGCCGCCCAGCAGCCGCGCCAGGTCGCGCGAGATCGACAGGCCCAGCCCGGTGCCGCCGTACTTGCGATGGGTGCTGCCGTCGGCCTGCCGGAAGGCCTCGAAGATCGGCGCCTGCTGGTGCGCCGGGATGCCGATGCCGGTGTCGGTGACCGCGAAGGCGATGCGGCCGTCGGCGGTGGCGCCCACCTCCATGCGCACCGAGCCGCGCTCGGTGAACTTCAGCGCGTTGGACAGCAGGTTCTTGAGGATCTGGCCCAGGCGGGCCTCGTCGGTCTCGATCCATTCGGGCGCGCCGGGCGCCAGCTGCAGGCCGAAGGCCAGGTTGCGCTGCGCGGCGATCGGCGCGAAGACCTGCGTCAGCTGCTGCAGCAGGCGCGGCAGCGACACGCGGTCGATCTGCATGTCGACCTTGCCGGCCTCGATCTTGGACAGGTCCAGGATGTCGTTGATCAGCGCCAGCAGGTCGTTGCCGGCCGAGCTGATGGTCTGCGCGAAGCGGACCTGCTCGTCGCTCAGGTTGCCATCCTTGTTGTCGGCCAGCAGCTTGGCCAGGATCAGGGTCGAGTTCAGCGGCGTGCGCAACTCGTGGCTCATGTTGGCCAGGAACTCGCTCTTGTACTGGTTGGAGCGCTCCAGCGCCTCGGCGCGGTCGGTCAGCTGCGCCTGGGCCTGGGTCAGCTCCGAGCGCTGCAACTCGAGCTGGCGTGCCTGCTCCTCGAGCTGGGTGTTGCTTTCCTCGAGCTCGGTCTGCTGCTTCTCCAGCCGCAGCTGCGAGTCGCGCAGCGCGTTGCCCTGCTCTTCCAGCTCCTCGTTGCTGGCGCGCAGCTCCTCCTGCTGCATCTGCAGTTCCTCGGCCTGGCGGCGGCTCTCCTCGAGCAGCGACTCGAGCCGGCTGCGGTCCTTGGCGGCACGCAGCGCCATCGCCAGCGGCTCGGCCACCCGCGCCAGCAGCTCGCGCTCGGCCTCGCCGACGTGATGCAGGAATCCGAGTTCGACCACGCCCTGCAGGCGCCGGTCGACGCCGATCGGCGCGATCAGCAGCTCGGTCGACGCGGCCCGCCCCAGCGCGGAGCTGACCGGCAGGTAGTCGGCCGGAAGCCGCGTGACATGCACCGGCCGGCGATCGCGCGCCGCCTGGCCCACCAACGTGTCCCCGCCGCGCACCACGGGCGCGGACTCGCCCTCCGCCGCGACCGGCAACGCATAACCGCCCACGCGCAGGTAGCTGCCGTCGTCCTGGGTGACGTAGAAGGCCCCCACCCGGGCGTCGGTCCAGCGCGCCAGGAAGCTGGTCGCGACGTCGGCGAGCCGCTCCACATGCGGGTCGCCCTGCAGCTCCACGCCCAGGCCGGCCAGGCCGGCCTTGAGCCACTCCTCGGTGCGGGCGGCGCGATGGGCGCGCGCGCTCAGCGCGGCCGCGACCGCCGTCAGCACCAGCAGCAGCGCCGAGCCGCCCCACATCATCCCGGCCGTCTGCTGGACGGCGGCGTCCCAGAGCGCGCGGCGCTCGGCGGCGCGATCGCGCTCCTCGCGCTCCATCTCGCCCAGCAGCGTGCGGATGCGCTCCATCAGGATCCGCCCCCGGTCGCCCTGCACCACGGTCACCGCGCCGATGCCGTCGCCCTTGCGGCGCATCGCGATGGATTCCTCCATCTCGCCCAGCTTGGCCTTGACGAGCTGCTCGACCAGCTCCAGCCGGGCCAGCTGCGAACGGTAGTTCTGGAAGCTCGCGCGCAGGCGCTCGGTCGCGGCCGGCAGCGTGACCTGCGCGGTGTTGAACGGCAGCAGGTAGTTGTCCAGGCCGGTGATCAGGAAACCGCGCTGGCCGGTCTCGGCATCCTTGATCGCCGAGCCCAGCGCCTGGATCTGCTCCTGCACGGCCAGGGTGCGCGCCATCGCATCGGCGGCCTCCGCCTGCGTGCGCTGCGTGCGCCATGAAAAGGCGGCGACGACCACGATGGTGAGCACCGCCAGCGCGAAGCCGAGCAGCGTGGGCAGCGGGAGCCATTCATGGCGGCGGGCGAGCGCGCCGCCGAGGTTCGCGCTGTTGGCACTGGTGGCGCCGGTGGCGCTGGCGAGGGGGCCGGAAGTCGTCGTGGTGTTCATGAATGCATGAATGAGAAAGCGGGGCGGCCGGGACGGGGGCGCATGCTAGCGCGCCCTCGTCCCGGCCGGTCCCCGGGATCCTCTCGGGGGGCTGTCGATGACCCTGGCCGGTCACTCGCGCGGCTCGCCGCGCGCATTGACCGTCACGGTCGCTCCCGGCGGCTGCCGGGTCTGCATGTAGTGCTCCTGTCCGTTGAAGCGATAGGTCACGTCCCAGTACTGCGGGTTGCCGCCGTTGGGCGCCGCGCCGCAGCGCTGCACGTTGCGCACGTCGTTGCGGTTCACGTTGCTGCCCACCACCGCGCCGCCGATCGCGCCGGCCGCGGTCGTCACCGCCTGCCCGCTGCCGCCGCCGAACTGATGGCCCAGGATGCCGCCCAGCACGCCGCCGATCACCGCGCCGCCGACGTTGGGCCGGTCCCGCACTTCCTTCTGCTCGATCCAGCAGCGTTGCTGCTCGTTGCCCATCACGGCGCGCACCGAGACCACCTGCGCCTGATACAGCGTCTCCTCGCCGCGGCGGTAGTAGGTGGGCTGCGGCTCGGGGCCGTAGCGGTCGCGGCCGACCTCGGCGCGCTCGTCCACGCGCCGCGCCGAGCTGATCCGGTTGTCGAGGCCCATCGAGCGCAGCGACGGGTAGCTGCCCGGCTGCAGCACGCGGCAGCGGCCGCGATAGTCCGGGTCCTCGCAGACCTCCCAGCGCTCGCCGCGCACCTCGATCGAGGACGCGCGGTCGTTGAAGCCGATCTCCTTGAGGAAACGCACCTGCGTGTCGATGCCGCCGGTGCGGCCGCGGAACTGCTCGTCCTCGTAGAAGGTGATGTCGGCCATCGCCTGGCCGGCCAGGACGCAGGCGGCGGCCGCGACGGCCGCCTTCATCGTGCGGGAGCTGCAAGGCTTCATGACGATCCCCATCGTGTTGATGCGATGCCTCCACTGTGGTCCAGCGGCGCGCCGGGGTCTGTCGGGCCGCGCTGGCCCGGGCTGTAGGACGCCACGCCGCATCGGGGCCTCTCAACGTTCCGACTGCAGTCGCGGCAGCAGCAGCTCGAACATCGTGCCCTGCCGCGCCCGCGACGCGCCGATCAGCGAGCCGCCATGCGCGCGCGCCACGCGCTCGGGCTCTTCCAGCCCCGGGCCGACCAGGGCCGAGGACATGCCCGACACCGGTTCGGTGCCGCCGAACAGGTGGATGGCGGCCTCGGGTTCGAGCACGCGATCGAAGCTGATGCGCAGCGTCAGCGAGCGATGCGCCGCGCCGTCGACCTGGATGCGGATCCCGCAGTCGCCGGCATGCGTGGCGCCTTGCATGATCAGCCGGTCGATGGCCTGGGCCATCAGTTCCGGATCGAAGTCGCCGGTGGTGTCGCCGACGCGTTCGAACGCGGGCGGCACCCACATCACCGCCTGGTTGCTTTCGACGTCCAGGCGCTGTGCCGCCAGCGTGGCCAGGTCGCCGCGCACCGGCTGCACCTGCAGCAGCTCGCAGGGCCGCCGCGCCAGGCTGCCCAGGTGGTCCACCTGGCGCCCGAGCAGCGTCGCCGCCGCCTTGACGCGCTGGCCGGCCTTCTGCAGCGAGGGCGACTCGGTCTGGCGGATCAGCAGCTCGGCGTTGAGCATCATGACCGACAGCGGGCTGCGGATGTCGTGGCTGAGCGCGCCCAGCATCAGCGCGTTCACCCGCGCCAGGCGTTCCTGCTCGACGATGCGCTCGGCCAGCATCAGGCGCTGGCGGTGCAGGTCGGCGAAGACCGCGACCTTGCTGCGCAGCACATGCGCGTCGACCGGCTTGTAGATGAAGTCGACCGCGCCGGCCTCGTAGCCCTTGAAGCTGCGCTGCGCCTCCTGGGAGCCGGCGGTCAGGAAGATGATCGGCACGTGCCGGGTACGCTCCGCCCCGCGCATCAGCTCGGCCAGGGTGAAGCCGTCCATGCCCGGCATCTGCACGTCCAGCAGGGCCAGCATCACGTCATGCACCAGCAGCAGTTCGAGCGCGGCGGGACCGGATTCCGCCGTCAACACGCGCAGCCCCGAGTCGGCCAGCAGCGCCTTCATCGCGAGCAGGTTCTGCGGCTTGTCGTCCACCACCAGCACGCTGATCTCATCGGCCACGTCGTTCTCCCAATCGTTGGTCTTGAATGTCTGACAGGGGCACTGGGCAAACGGCATGCCCATTTCGCCCCAGGGCTTACCCGCCCCCAATGCTCGCCCCGTGACGCCGGAGCGGGTGAGGTCGGCAGAGTACGATCGCGGCCGCCGCGCCATCCCGCGCACCCTTCTCCCCGCATCACGGCGTCAACCGCGCCCAAGAGGACCCGATGAAACAGAACAGCGCCGCCGTCGAAGATCTCCTGTCCACCCAGCGCGACCGGGTGCTCGCCGAATGGCAGGCCGAACTCGCCGCCGGCGGCCGCGCGCTGGCCAGCGAAGGCCGCGAGACCGGCGAACTGCTGGACGCCCTCCTCGCCGGCGTGCGCGCCACCGGCAACACCGAGAACTTCGACGACGCGCCCTGGGCGCCTTTGCGCGAGGTGCTGGCGAGCCTGTCGCGCTCGCGCGCCGCCCAGGGATCGACCGCCGCCGACACCAGCCGCTTCGTGCTGGCGCTCAAGAAGCCGCTGTTCGCCGGCCTGCAACGCCGCTTCAGCGACCAGCCGGCCGCACTCGTGGACGCCACCTGGGAGGTGTCCTCGCTGCTGGACCACATGGCGCAGCACACCGTCAGCACCTACCAGCGCAGCCGCGAGGACATCATCGCCCGCCAGCAGCAGGAGTTGCTGGAACTCTCCACCCCGGTCGTCAAGCTGTGGGACGGCGTGCTGGCGGTGCCGATGATCGGCACGCTCGACAGCGGCCGCACCCAGCTGGTCATGGAGACGCTGCTGCAGCGCATCGTGGAGACCGGCTCCGCGCTGGCGATCATCGACATCACCGGCGTGCCGACCGTCGACACGCTGGTCGCGCAGCATCTGCTCAAGACCGTCACCGCCATCCGGCTGATGGGCGCGGACGCGATCATCAGCGGCATCCGGCCGCAGATCGCGCAGACCATCGTGCACCTGGGCATCGACCTGGAAGGCATCACGACCAAGGCGACGCTGGCCGACGCGCTGGCGCTGGCGATGCGGCGCGCCGGCTTCGTCGTCTCCAAGGCCAAGGCCACCCCGGGCGCCATGAGCGGAACGGCCGGCACGGGCGGCGCCGCATGACGACGCGCATCCCCATCCTGCGCATGGGCAGGACGCTGCTGGTCACCATCCAGGTCGACCTGCAGGACCAGACCGCGATGGCGCTGCAGGACGACCTGGCCAACCGCATCCAGGACACCGGCGCGACCGGCGTGCTGATCGACATCTCCGCGCTGGAGATCGTCGACTCCTTCATCGGCCGCATGCTGGCCGGCATCTCCGGCATCGCCCGGGTGCTGGGCGCCAACTCGGTGGTCGTCGGCATGCAGCCGGCGGTGGCCATCACGCTGGTGGAGCTGGGCCTGTCGTTGCCGGGCGTGAGCACCGCGCTGGACGTCGAGCGGGGCATGGCGCTGCTGCGCCGCGCCGACGCCCTGGCGCAGGCCGGGCTGGACGAGGACGAGGCTGCATCGACCGACGACATCGAGGAGCCGCCCGGTGCCGGCCGCTGAGTCCGCCGGCGCGCTGCCGATCCGCGTCGAGTCCGACATCGTGCTGGCGCGCCAGCTGGTGCGGCGCCTGACGCAGGAGCTGCGCTTCTCCCTGGTCGACCAGACCAAGATGATCACCGCCGCCAGTGAGCTGTCGCGCAACACGCTGATCTACGGCGGCGGCGGCGAGATGGCCTGGCAGTTCGTCCAGGCCGGCGTGCGCACGGGCCTGCAACTTGCCTTCGTCGACCAGGGGCCGGGCATTCCGGACCTGGAGCTGGCGATGAAGGATGGATGGACCTCGGGCAACGGGATGGGCATGGGCCTGTCCGGCAGCAAGCGGCTGGTGAACGACTTCGAGATCGAGTCCGGGCCCGGACGCGGCACGCGCGTGACGATCACGCGCTGGAAGTAGCCATGCGTCCGCTTCGTCGCTTCCCCATCGACGACGTCAGTCAGGTGGGCGAAGCCCGGCGGGCCGCGCAGGCGCTGGCCACCGAACTGGGCTTCGACGCGGACGCCGCCGGCCGGCTGGCCCTGGTGGTGACCGAGCTGGGCACCAACCTGGTCCGGCATGTCGGCCCCGGCCGCAAGGCCGAATTGCTGGTCGGCCCCGACGTCGCGCGCGATGCGGGCCCGCCCGCCGTGCAGGTGCTGGCCATGGACCAGGGCGACGGCATGGACCTCGAGCGCTGCCTGCGCGACGGCTACAGCACCGGCGGCTCGTCCGGCACGGGCCTGGGCGCGATCCGGCGCCAGGCCGACCGCTTCGGCGCGTTCTCGGCGCCTGGCCGGGGCACGGTGATCGCCACCCGCTTCACGGTGCGGGGCGAGCGCACGTCCGTGCCCGCGCGCCCTGCGGCCTTCGACATCGCCGGGCTGTCGCTCGCGGCGCCCGGCGAGTCGGTGAGCGGCGACGCCTGGGCCCTGCGCCGCGACGGCACGCAGTGGTCGCTGGCGCTGGCCGACGGCCTCGGGCACGGGCCCGACGCGGCCACGGCGGCGGATCGGCTGATGGCGCTGCTGGGCGAGGCGGCGCCGGGCCTGCGGGCCTCGCCGGCCGCCTTCCTGGACAGCGCGCACGAGCCGCTGCGGAGCACGCGCGGCTGCGCCGCCGCGATGGTCGCGCTCGATGAAGGCGGCGCGTCGCTGCGCTTCGGCGGCGCCGGCAACGTCATCGGGCGCCTGATCTCCGGCGTGGCCGACCGCTCGCTGTTGTCGCAGCACGGCACGCTCGGCCTGCAGGTGCGACGCCTGCAGGACGTGGTCTACGATTGGCCGCCCCACGCGGTGCTGGTGCTGCACTCCGATGGCATCGTCAGCCGCTGGTCGCTGGCGGACACGCCCGGCCTGCTGCAGGCCGACCCGGCGGTCATCGCCGGATGGATCGCCCGGGACCACCTGCGCGGACGGGACGACGCGACCGTCGTCGTGGTGCGCCGCCATGAAGGACCATGACGGACGATGAAGGACCATGACGGACGATGAAGGACCGTGAGGACAGCGAGACAGTGAGGACAGTTGTCACAGTTGGAACGCGCATGACGCCCATGAACGACACCACGACCATCGCTCCGGATGTCGCCGCGCTGCAGGCCGCGCTGGCCGCGGCCCGCGCCCAGGTCGAGGCCTTGCAGAGCGAACTCGACGAGACCAACCGCGGCGTGCTGGCGCTGTACGCGGAGCTGGACACGCAGGCCCAGCAGCTGCGCCAGGCGACCGAGCTCAAGAGCCGCTTCCTCGCCTACATGAGCCATGAGTTCCGCACGCCGATCTCGTCGATCCGCAGCCTGACGCGGCTGCTGCTCGACCGCATCGACGGCCCGTTGACGCTGGAGCAGGAACGGCAGATCAACTTCATCCGCACCACGTCGGAGGAATTCGCCGACATGGTCAACGACCTGCTCGACCTGGCCAAGGTCGAGGCCGGCCGCATCGACATCTCGCCGGCCTGGTTCGAGCTGGTCGACCTGTTCGCGGCGCTGCGCGGCATGTTCAAGCCGGTGCTGGTCAACCCGGAGGTGCAGCTGGTCTTCGAGGAGCCGCAAGGCGTCTCGCAGCTCTTCACCGACAACGCCAAGCTCTCGCAGATCCTGCGCAACTTCATCTCCAACGCGCTGAAGTTCACCGCGCAGGGCGAGGTGCGCGTCAGCGCGGTGGTGGGCGACGGTCCGGACGGCGCGGACGAGGTCACCTTCTCCGTGCGCGACACCGGCATCGGCATCGCGCCGGAATTCCACGGCGCGATCTTCCAGGACTTCGCCCAGATCGACTCGCCGATCCAGAAGCGCCTGCGCGGCACCGGCCTGGGCCTGTCGCTCAGCAAGCGGCTGGCGGAGCTGCTCGGCGGCCGCGTCGCGCTGAGCAGCACGCCGGGCGTGGGGTCGGTGTTCTCGGTGACGCTGCCGCTGCAGCTGCCGGGCGCGACCGGCGCGACCGAAGCGGCCACCGACGCGGAGGCCAACGCAGTCAGGGAAGTGCCCGACGCATGAGCGAGCCCCACGCCATCGACCGCTCGCGGCACCGGCTGCTCGTCGTCAACGACGATCCGGTGGGCCGCTACACCACGGTGCGGCTGCTCAACGCGGCCGGTTTCCCGACGCTGGAAGCCGCCACCGGCGCCGAGGCGCTGCGCGCCGCGGAGCAGCGGCCGTCTGCCGTCGTGCTGGACATCCACCTGCCCGACATCGACGGCTTCGAGCTGTGCCGCCGCCTGCGCGCCCAGGCCAGCACCTTCCGTATGCCGGTCATCCACCTGACCGCCGCCTACCTCACCGACGAGGACAAGGTCCGCGGCCTGGACGCCGGCGCCGATGCCTACCTCACCCACCCGGTCGAGCCGGCGGTGCTGGTGTCCACCATCCAGGCGCTGGTGCGCACCCGCGAGGCCGAAGAGGCGATGCGGCGCAGCGAGGCCAAGTTCCGCGCCGTCTACGCGCAGGCGCCGATCGGCATCTGCCTGCTGCGGGCCGGCGACAGCACGCTGCTGGAAGCCAATCCCGCGATGCTGGCGCTGCTGGGGCTCGGCGCCGACCAGGGCGAAGCGGTCGCGGGCCGCCCGCTGACCGACTTCGTCGCCAGCGAGGACCAAGGCGCCGCGCGCGGTTTCATCGCGATGCTCGGCAGCGAGGGCGCGCGCGCGGAGTTCCCGCTGCGCTCGAGCGGCGGCCGCGCGGTGCCGGTCGAATGGACCGCCTCGCCGCCGATCGAGCCCGGCATCTGCATGGCGATGGCCTCGGACATCTCGCAGCGCCAGCTGCTGGCGCGGCAGCGCCAGGAACTGCTCGACCGCGAGCGCGTCGCGCGCGGCGAGGCCGAGCGGCTCTCGCGCATGAAGGACGACCTGATCGCGGTGCTGTCGCACGAGCTGCGCACGCCGCTGAACGCGATCATGGGCTGGACGCACGTGCTGCAGCGGCACAGCCCGCCGGAGCTGCTCGTCAAGGGGCTGGCGGCGATCGACCGCAACGTGTCGATCCAGGCGCGGATGATCACCGACATCCTGGACATGTCCCGGCTCAACATCGGCAAGCTGCCGCTGGCGCGCGAGCGCGTCGAGGCCGGCGCGGTGCTGCGCGAGGCGGCGGCGGTGGTCCAGCACACGCTCGACGAAAGCGGCCACCGGCTGGCGCTGGACCTGCGGGACGAGGCCACGCCACTGCTGGCCGACAGCGGGCGGGTGCAGCAGGTGATCTGGAACCTGATGGGCAACGCCGCCAAGTTCTCGCCGCGCGGCAGCACGATCACCCTGACGCTGCGAGCCGCCGACGGCGGCGTGCGCGTGGAGGTCCGCGACGAGGGCCAGGGCATCGCGCCGGAGTTCCTGCCCCATGTCTTCGACCGCTTCACCCAGAGTGACGCGGCCAGCAGCCGCCAGCACGGCGGGCTCGGCCTGGGGCTGGCAATCGTCAAGAGTCTGGTGGAGGCGCATGGCGGCTGGGTGGAGGTCCACAGCGAAGGGCGTGGGCGCGGCGCGGCCTTCCGCTTCTGGCTGCCCGGTGCCGACAACGCGCCGCCCGACGTGGACACCGGCCCCGGCATGCTGAGCGCCTTCGGCGCCCTCGGTGAGGCCGCCACCGGCGACGCGCCGGCGATCGTGCTGCCGGGCCTGCGGGTGCTGGTCGTGGACGACGACGTGGACGCCGGCGCGATGCTGAAACTGATCCTGGGCGAGCGCGGCGCGCAGGTGACCGTGGTCCACGGCGCGGACGAGGCGCTGCTGGCCCTGGCCGGCAACGCCTTCGACCTCTTGATCAGCGACATCGGCATGCCGGGTCGCGACGGCTACGACCTGGTGCGGGACATCCGCGGCCTCGAGCCGCCCGGCGAGCGGCTGCCGGCGATCGCGCTGACCGCCTTCTCGCGCGACGTGGACCGGCAGCAGGCGCTGCAGGCCGGCTTCGACGCCCACCTGGCCAAACCGCTCAAGCCGCCGCTGCTGATGCGGCTGGTGGCGCAGATCACCCGCGCGGACGTGGGCTGAGGCGCGCCGCGACCCGGCGCCGGATCAGCCGCCGCCCGGCGACGCGGCGCGCAGCGACAGGCCCAGCCAGAAGGCGCGGCCCGGCGCCGGCTCGTAGAAGCGGCCGTTGCCGTCGTTGACGATCACGCTGCCGGCGTAGCGACGGTCGGCCAGGTTGTCGATGCGGGCGGTCAGCTCGGCGCGCAGCGCACCGAGGGTCCAGCCATGACGGGCCCGGAGGTTGAGCACGCCGTAGCCGGCGGCCCATTCGCTGTTGAGGTCGTTGACCGCGGTGCGCTTGACGCCGCGCCATTCGACCGCCCACTCGCCGTCGCGCGCCGTCTCGAAGGGCCGCCAGGCCAGCTCGGCGTAGGCGCTGCCGCCGTGGGTGCCGGCGATGCGATTGCCGGACGGCACCGCCACGTTCGCGGATGGACAGGGCGTGCCGACACAGGTCAGGAATCCATCGCGGTATCGCGCCTTCAGCGTGCCGAGCGCCAGTTGGGCGCGCCAGCGCGGCGTCGCGTCCCAGCTGCCCGCCAGCTCCACGCCGCTGCGCCGGGTGCGACCGACGTTCTGGAAGCTCGACCGCCCGCCGCTGTTGGACAGCACGCCGATCTCATCGCGCGTCGCGACATGGAACACCGCGGCGTCCAGCGAGACCGTCCCCGCGCGCCACTTGGCGCCCAGTTCCTGCTGCATGCTCTTCTGCGGCCGCAGTCCCGCGTTGAAGCCGCCCTGCCCGTCCGCCCGGTAGGCGAGCTCGTTGAGCGTCGGCGATTCGAAGCCGCGGCCGACGGCGGCATGCAGCAGCAGCGCCGGCGTCAACCGCCATCCGAGTCCGACGGCCGGCGTCGCGTAGCGGTAGCGCATCGCGCCCGAGTCGTCGCCGTTGCTCAGGAAGCGGTCGCGCGCGGCCAGGCGCACGCGACCGGCGCGCAGGCCGGCGCTGGCGTCCAGCGTCGCCGTCAGCGGCAGTTCCAGCTGCGCGTAGGCCTCACGGGTGATCGCCTCGTTGCCCTCGTCGCGGCGCAGCGCGCCGGTGACGCCCAGGCGCTGGGCCGCGCCGCTGCCGACGAAGTTCTCGTAGCCCTGGCGGTCGTCCTCCTGGCGTTCCGTGTTCACGCCGGTGACCAGCGTCGCCGCGCCGACGCGCCACAGCGCCCGCGCGTCGATGCCGTCGTAGTCGCGGCTGAAGTCGACCACGCCGCCGCCGCTGCCCGGCGGCGTCTGCGCGGCGACGGGAATGGACTGCCACTGCGTCACCGCGCGCCGGCCCGCATAGGCCGTCAGCACGCCTTCCGCCAGCGGACTTGCCGCTTCGAACTGATGACGCCAGCGCAGGCCGAGCTGCGTCTGCCGGGCGTTCTTGCGGGTGTTGAACTGCGTCGCCGACGCCGCGGTCTGGTCCGGATCGGCGGCGAGCTGCGCGGCGGTCAGTCCCAGCGGATCCTGCGCGCGCTGGTCGATGTCGCTGAGCAGCATCAGCACCTGGTCGCGCGCGCCGGTCCAGGCCAGACGCCCGCTGGCCAGCGTCCGCCTGGCCGCGCTGTGCGGCCGGCTGCCGTCGACCTCCAGGTGGGACGCGCCCAGTCGGGCCTCCCAGCCGTCGCCGAAAGGCGTGCCGGCCTGGAGCCGCGTCTGGCGCAGGCCGGCGCTGCCGGCGTCCAGGTCCAGTTCCGCGAATCGCTCGCGCACCGGCGCGCTCACCAGCGCGATCACGCCGCCCGAGCTGTTGCCGTACAGGGCGGTGAAGGGCCCGCGCAGCACCTCCACCCGCGCGGCGGAGGCCAGGTCGAAGTGCGTCACCTGCCCCTGGCCATCGGGCATCGTGGCCGGGATGCCGTCGGTGTACAGGCGCAGCCCGCGCACGCCGAACGGGGCTCGTGCGCCGAAGCCGCGCGTCGACAGCTGCAGGTCCTGCGCGTAGTTCTGCCGGTTGTTGGCGGTGAGGCCGGGCACGCGATTCAGGGCCTCGGACAGATGGATGCCGGGGCCGGCGCCGCGCAGCGTGTCGGCGTCGACCACCGACGCCGCGTAAGGCGCGTCCTGCAGCGCGCGCTCGGACGTGCTGCCGGTGACCACCACCGCCGGCAGCGCGGCCGGCTGTCCCTGCGCCACGGCCAGTCCCCATCCCCACAGCGCCGCGGCGCCCATCCATTCCCTCGTCGATCGCATGAAGTCCCCGGTGAATGACGGACCGCGACGATACGCGGCCCGGCGCCCGAGGGAGCAATCGGGATGCCAGCGGCGTGCGACGCGCGCCGGGTCCGGGCACCTCGCTTGCTGGACCGCACGAGGTGCCGCGCCCGGACGCGGCGTCCCGGTCCGCGCACGGACCGATCCCGCCTGGAGTCCGCATGAACGACAACACCTTCCGGCGCCTCGCGCGCCCAGCCGCCGCCGGCCTCGCGCTGACGGCCCTCGCCGCCGTCGCGGCGCTCGGCCATCAGGCCGTGCTCGCGCTCGAGGCGCAGACCGCCACGCCGCCCGGCTACGGGCCCAACCCGACGCTGCCCGAGCCGCAAAGGACGCTGGTGCCGACGGTCAAGGTCGCCAAGGCGGTCGGCTGGCCCGCGGGCGGCAAGCCGCAGGCGGCGCCCGGGCTGGCGGTCACGCGCTTCGCCGACAAGCTGGACCACCCGCGCTGGCTGCATGTGCTGCCCAACGGCGACGTGCTCATCGCCGAGACCAACGCGCCGGAGCGCCCCGACGACGGCAAGGGTCCCAAGGCCTGGATCACCAAGCAGTTCCAGAAGAAGGCCGGCGCCACGCCCAAGAGCGCCAACCGCATCACGCTGCTGCGCGACACCGACGGCGACGGCGTCGCCGACCAGCGCTTCGCCTTCGCCGAGGGCCTGAACTCGCCCTTCGGCATGGCGCTGATCGGCAACAACTTCTACGTCGCCAACACCGACGCGGTGGTCCGTTTCCCTTACGCGAGCGGGCAGACCCGGTTGGCCGGCACGCCGGTCAAGGTGGCGGACCTGCCGGGCGGCACGATCAACCATCACTGGACCAAGAGCCTGATCGCCAATGCCGAGGGCACCAAGCTCTACGCGGGCATCGGTTCCAACAGCAACATCGCGGAGAACGGCCTGGAGAACGAGCAGCGTCGCGCCGCGATCCTGGAGATCGACCTGCAGAGCGGCGCCTCGCGCGTCTTCGCCTCGGGGCTGCGCAACCCGGTGGGCCTGGCCTGGGAGCCCACCAGCAAGGCGCTGTGGGTGGCGGTGAACGAGCGCGACGAGCTCGGCGACGACCTCGTGCCCGACTACATCACCTCGGTGCGCGACGGCGGCTTCTACGGCTGGCCCTACAGCTGGTACGGCCGGCACGTCGACGAGCGGGTCAAGCCGCAGCGGCCGGAGCTGGTCGAGCAGGCGCTGGTGCCGGACTACGCGGTCGGCGCGCACACGGCCTCGCTGGGGCTGGCCTCGGCGGACGGCAACAAGCTGACGCAGGACTATGCGCACGGCATGTTCATCGGCCAGCACGGCTCCTGGAATCGCAAGGTGCCCGCGGGCTACAAGGTCGTCTTCGTGCCCTTCGTCGGCGCCAAGCCCAGCGGCATGCCGATCGACGTGCTGACCGGCTTCCTCGACGCCAAGGGCCAGGCGATGGGCCGGCCGGTGGGCGTGGCGATCGATCGCCAGGGCGCGCTGCTGGTGGCGGACGACGTCGGCAACGCGATCTGGCGCGTGACGGCGGCCGGGCCTCGCGCGGCCTTCCCGGCCGCGGCCGGCGCGGCCAGCACGCCGGCTTCCCGCTGAGGAGCCGCGCATCGCGCGCCGTCGCGCCCTTCCCTTTCGACGGCAGCATTGGAAAATGGCACTTCGGTGCCATTTTCATTTTTATGCGCAATATATTGCCAATCTCTTGACACAGATCTGGCAATAAACTACGGTTTAATCGTCGATCAGCAATTCATTACCATGCTCACCCTCCCGGAAATCGCCGGCGCCCTCCGCGAAGCGGCCAAGCGCAATGGCTGGACGCAAGCGCGCCTGGCGGAATCGTCCGGCGTGTCGCCGCGCACGCTGACCCATGTGCTGAGCGGCGAAGAGGACTTCCGTCTCACCACGCTGATGGCCCTGGCCGACCGGCTGGGCCTGGAGTTGCTGCTGGTGCCCAAGGGCGCGGCGCGGGCGCTGGGCGCGGGCGAGGAGCTCGGCCCGCCGGTCCGGTCCGTCGTCACCGAGGCGCTGGACGCGCTGCACGCGCCCGCCGGGTCCTCCGTCGCCAAGGGGCCGCGATGAACGTCAAGGCGCTGGCCATCCACCTGGGGGAGCTCCGCCTGGGCGTGCTGTTCCAGTACGCCCTGCCCGGTGCGGCGGTCACCAATCGCTTCGTCGCCGACGAGGACCTGGTCGCGCGCGCCGGCGCCGTCATGCCCACGCTGTCGCTGTCGATGCGCGCGGCCACGCCGCAGGCGCAGGCGGCGGTCTGGCGCGACATCCGGTCCGCCAGCTTCAACGGTCGCCACTCCGCGAAGAACGGCTGGCTGCTGCCGGCCTTCTTCCAGAACCTGCTGCCCGAGGGCGTCTTCCGCGACCACGTCGCCGCGCTGCGCCAGTGCGCCCCGACCGACCACTTCGAGATGCTGGCCGCCTGCGGCAAGGATCTGCCCGGCAAGGTCCACGCGCTGCCGGTGGCGTTGTCGCGGGACGAGCTCGCCCGCTACGTCACCCAGGGCCAGGACGCGCTGGAGATGTCGGTCACCGCCGATCCGCTCGAGGAAGGCGTGTCGCTGTCGGGCGTGCAGCCCAAGCTCGGCGTGATCCGCGATGGCGACCGCTACGTCGGCCGCACCAAGGACCACGACACCCACATCATCGCCAAGCTGCCGGTCGTCGGGCAGCCGCTGCTGCCGGAGGTCGAGGACCTGACGCTGCGCCTGGCGCGCGCGGCCGGCGTGGACACCTGCGACGCGGCGCTCGAACCGCTGGAGCGCCTGGGCCTGCCGCATGGCTACGACCTCGGCGACGCGACGGGGCAGACCCGCTTCCTCGCGGTGACGCGCTTCGACCGCTCGCCGGCCGGGCGCATCCACGTCGAGGACTTCGCCCAGATCCTGGGCCGCATGCCGGAGGACAAGTACGGCGGTGGCCCCGATGGACGCCCGGTGACCTACCTCGACATCGCCGCGGTGCTGATGGCCGAGCCCTCGATGGGGCAGCCGGCGGTGCATGAGCTGCTGCGCCGGCTGGTGGTCAACGAGATGGTCGGCAATGCCGACATGCATCTGAAGAACCTCGGCGTGCGCTACCTCGACGGCCTCACGCCGACGCTCTCGCCGGCCTACGACCTGGTCGCCTACGCGGTGTACCACCGCCTGCGCGGCCATGCGCTGCTGATCCTGCCGCCGGAGTACCTGCCGCGGGCCGCGCGGGCTTCCGAAGGCGCGGCGACGGCACCGCAGTCGATGTCGCCGGCGCTGCTGCAGGCCTTCTGCGACCGGCTGCGCATCCCGGTCAAGCCGGCGGAGCAGGCGATCTCGCGCTGCGTCAAGGCGGCCTTCGCGCACTGGCCCGAAATGATCGAGGCGTCCCTGCTGACCGCGCAGCAGAAGCAGCGGCTGCTGGCGCACTTCCAGGCGCATGAGCTGGTGGCATCGCTGGCGCGACGCGCGGCACGCACCGCCGCAAAGGCCCAGACGGCCCAGTCTGTCCAGACGGCACAGGCATCCCCCTCGGCACAGACGGCCCCCATGGCCGAACGCCCCGGCGGCGAGGCGGCCTCCGGCTGAGGCCCATGGACGCTCAGGCGTCCTGCTGCCGCTCGTACTCCGCGCTCTCCTGGGCGAGTTCGTCGCGCCACTGCCGTTCCAGCTCGTCGCGACGGCGCCGCAGCGCGGTCGACAGCGACGACCAGTCCACCGACGAGGCATGCGTCAGCCGCGGCAGGATGCCCTGCTCCACGTCCTTGGCGTGATGGCTGACGTAGCGGCCCAGCACGCCGACCAGCGGCGCGAACTGCGCGTCGTCCGCGCGCATGCGCCGCAGCTGCGACATCAGGATGCGCACGACCAGGTGCTCGATCTCGGCTTCGTTGATCAGCCGGCGCTCCACCGCGCCGACCTCCGGACACTTGCGCACCGCCGGGTAGAACAGCTCTTCCTCCAGCGTCGCATGCACCGTCAGCAGCGCGCAGGTGCGGCGCACCAGCGCCTCGCAGGACTCGTGGTCCCCCAGCGCCCAGAGCCGGTCGAACTGGTGGAAGGCGTGCTGCGCGCGCTGGTGGTCGTCGATCAGGAGGGCCACGACCTCATCCCGCGCCATCAGGTCGGCGCGGAACTCGGTCCTCGGCAGGACATGGGCTCTCATGCCGGTTCCCCTTGCTCGAGGCACTCCGCCAGCGGCCGCGTCAGGCGTTGTCTGGCCGGTGTGGCGTGGTCGTCGTGATAGCGCCGGGGGCCGTCGGGGTGGACGCCCGGATCGTCCGGATGCTCATGGGGCGCCTGCTCGGGGCCGGGCGCGGGCGGCTCCGCGGGCGCGGTTTCGTCGGAGCGCTTCGGCGCCTCGGTCGGGCCTGGCGCGGGCGGCGAGGCGGCGTCCGGCCCCTCCCACAACTGCTGCCAGGACGACTCCCCGAGCGCCTGCGCATCGAGCGGCGCCTCGCCGAGGGCCTCAATCACGCCCAGGGTGCGCAGCGCGCCGCTGAGCGGATCGCGGCGCCGGAAGCGCCGGTCGCGCACGCGGTAGAGGTGCAGGTCGGCGCCGATCATCCGGTACTCGCGCACATGCCCGTCGCCATGCGGCAGATCGTCGGCGCAGAACGGCCGAGGCAGCTCGCCGGCATCGGCCGGCAGCACCGCGTGGTTCCACTGGATCGGGTCGTCGAGCAGCGCCTGCGGGGTCAGGCCGAGCAGCCCTTCCACCGAGGCGCTGACGTGCAGCAGGCGTTGACTCGCGACGTCGGCGCACCACACCAGGTGCCAGGGCGTCTCGAAGGCCTTGTCGTTCATGAGGCGGGTCTCCTTGGAACTTCCGGAGGGCGGGTGGCGCGGGCGGGGAACCGCCTTCGACAGGCTCCGGGCAATCGCGGTGCCGTCCCCGGTCCGGGGACGGCGGCTGCGGCCAGACCCCGGCGCGCGCCGCTTGGAGCGCGCCGTGGGAGCCGGCGTCGGCGCCAAGGTCGAAGGCGGCATGGAAGGCGGCGTCGGGCTGATCCTCAAATGGCGCCCACGCTGCCGGTCACCGGCAGCACGATGCCGGTCACGTAGCCCGAGCACACCGGCGAGGCGAGGTAGACGTAGGCCGGCGACAGCTCCTCGGGCTGCGCGGCGCGTTTCATGTCGCTGGTGGCGCCGAACTCGGACACCTTCTTGGCGGGCGAGTCGGCCGGGTTGAGCGGCGTCCACACCGGCCCGGGCGCGACCGCGTTGACGCGGATGCCCTGCGGCAGCAGGTTCTGCGCCAGCGACTTGGTGAAGGCATGGATCGCGCCCTTGGTCGAGGCGTAGTCCAGCAGCGTCGCGCTGCCGCGCAGGCCCACCACCGAGCCGGTGTTGATGATGCTCGCGCCCTGCTTCAGGTGCGGCAGGGCCGCCTGCGCCATGTGGAAGTAGCCGAAGATGTTGGTCCGGAAGGTCAGCTCCAGCCGTTCCTCGGTCAGGTCGGCCAGCGTCTCGGCGTGCTCCTGGAAGGCCGCGTTGTTGACCAGCACGTCCAGCCGTCCGAAGCGCTGCACGACCTTCTGCACTGCTTGCCGACAGAACTCCCGGTCCTGCACGTCGCCCTTGATCAGCTCGCACTGGCGGCCCTCGGCCTCCACATGGCTGGCGGTCTTGCGCGCGTCCTCGTCCTCGCTGAGGTAGACGATGGCCACGTCCGCGCCCTCGCGGGCGAACAGCACCGCCACCGCGCGGCCGATGCCGGAGTCCCCGCCGGTGACGATCGCCGTCATGCCCTCGAGCTTGCCGCTGCCGCGGTAGTCGGGCGCCAGGAAACGCGGCGCGAGGTCGAGATCGCCCTCCTCGCCCGGCTTGTCCAGGTGTTGCGTGGGGAAGCGGCTGGGCTGCTCGCGCGCGCCGGCCTGCACCGGCTCGTCCTTCGAGGACTTCCTGCCGGCTTCCTTGGCCTGCTTTTCCTGGTCCTTGACGTCCTGCTGATGCTGCACGTGCTGCTGCTTCTCCACGGTGTCCTTCGCGGTCTTCGTCGTCATGGGGTACTCCTTGGGAACGGTCGTCGATGCCGGGATTCGGCAAGCGCCGGACCGGGCTGCGCGCCTCCATGGCGGCGAAGCCGCCACTTGAAACCGGGCGCGCCGCTTGCAGGCACCCGTGCGACACAAGGACCGCTCATGACGCCATTCGCTCCGCCGCTCCACGCCCACACGGTGCCGCCCAGCCCGCCGCATCCGAACGAGGTGCCCTTCGTGCCGCCGCCGCCGCACGGCCCCACGCCGGAGCCGGACGACCAGCCGCCCGACGTCATCGATCCGCCCATCCCTGGCGAGAACCCGATTCCGGTGCGCGAGCCGCCCTACATGCCGCCGCCCACCGCCATCAACTGACTCCGGGCGAGCTGGCGAGCGGGCGAATCGCGGGCAGCGCGTTCGGAGAGAGGCGCGCACCAGCATCGGGCGGCACGGCGATTGCCAATGACAGGGGCTTGTTTCCCTCTGTCACAGGAGTCGCCTTTGAATGCATTGCTGCTCCCGGCGCTGCGCCGGGCATGCGCCGACGGCGTGTTGGCCAGCCTGTTCTCGGGGCTGGCGCTGTTGCGCGGCAGCCGGTCCGACCATGCCCATCTGGTCGGCCGTTCCGAGTACCGCGTCGGCCGTCCGCCGCTGAAATCCTCCGCCGCCAACCTTTTGCTACACACCGCCACCGGCCTGGTGTGGGGCGCGCTCTACGACCGCCTGCGGGCCCTGCGTGACCGCCCCACCCGCGGCAACGCCGTCACCGACGCGCTGCTGCTCACGGCCGTCGCGGTCGGCGTCGACCGCGTCGTCACGCCCAGCGTGCTCACCCCTGGCGCCGACAAACGCGCCACCGCCGCCGGCACGCGCCCGCCTTCGGCGATGAGCCTGCTGATGATCTACGGCGGCTTCGCGGCCGGCCTGGCGCTGGGCGGCATGCACGCGCTGCGCGACCATCCCCGCGCCAGCGCGGACGCTGAGAACGACAGCGATTACGGCGACTACGACGAGGACTTCGACGTCCTGGCAGACCCTGCGCCCCGCCGCGCAGGCAGCCGCGCATGAAGTCGCTGCATCTCCAGATCCGTTTCCTGGTTCCGCTGCTGATCACGCTGACCGTCGCGGCGCTGCTGGCGCTGCCGCTGCTGGACCGGATGACGCTGCGCTGGTTCTCGCGCGACCTGAGCGCCCGCGGCGAGATGGTCGCCAAGACCCTCTCCGTCGCCATCGCCGACATCGATCCCACCGCCAAGCGCGACCGCCTGCGCAACCTGCTCGAGCGCGGCGTGCTCGACGAGCGGCTGGTGGGCATCGCCATGTGCGCGGCCGACGGCACGCAGGTGCTCAGCACCAAGGGCTTCCCCGACACGCTGGGCTGCAAGGAGGCCGAGATCACCGCCGCGCGCAAGGATCCGCGGCTGGAGCTGGCCAGCGGCGCAGTGCACGTGGGCGTCTTCCCGGTCAATCCGCAGCAGGCCGACTCCGACCGCCTCGTGCTGCTGCACGACCTGAGCCTGCCCGACCGCCGCAGCCTGGACACGCGGCGCTACATGATCATCTTCATCACGGTGCTGGGCCTGGCGGTCGCGGGCATCACGATGGTCGTGGCGCAGCTGAGCTGGCGCGGCTGGGTCTCCGGCATGCGCGCGATCCTGCGCGGCGAGGGCCTGGTGCGGCCGCTGCTGGGCGGCGCCGCTTCCGACGGCAGCGGCCCGCAGACCGCGCCGCCCGAGCTGCAGCCGCTGGAGGTCGAGATCCGGCAGCACATCCGCGAGCTCGAGGACAACCTCTACCGCGAGCACGGCCCGCTCACGCCCTGGGACCCCGACCGCCTGCGCGGCCTGCTGCGCACGCAGCTGCGCGGCGACCAGGTCATCGTCGTCTCCAACCGCGAGCCCTACATCCACCAGCGCGGCCCGGGCGGCATCTCGGTCAGCCGGCCCGCCAGCGGCCTGGTCACCGCGGTCGAGCCAGTCATGCGCGCCTGCTCCGGCACCTGGATCGCGCACGGCAGCGGCAGCGCGGACCAGGACGTCGTCGACGCCAACGACCGCGTCGCCGTCCCGCCCGACACGCAGGAGTACGTGCTGCGCCGCATCTGGCTCAGCGACGAGGAAGAGCGCGGCTACTACCAGGGCTTCGCCAACGAAGGCCTCTGGCCGCTGTGCCACGTCGCCCATGTGCGACCGGTCTTCCGCGAATCCGACTGGGCGCAGTACCGCGCGGTCAACCAGCGCTTCGCCGACGCCGTCGTCGCCGAGGCGCGCGGCGACGACCCCGTGGTCCTGGTGCAGGACTACCACTTCGCACTGCTGCCGGCGATGGTGCGCGAGAAGCTGCCCAAGGCCACGATCATCACCTTCTGGCACATCCCCTGGCCCAACCCCGAATCCTTCGGCATCTGCCCATGGCGGCGCGAGCTGCTGCAGGGGATGCTGGGCAGCACCATCCTCGGTTTTCACACCCGCTTCCACTGCAAGAACTTCACCGAGACGGTGGACCGCTACCTGGAGGCCCGCATCGAGCACGAGCACTCCACCATCAGCTACCAGGGCGAGCCCACGCTGGTGCAGAGCTACCCCATCTCCATCGCCTGGCCGACCGACGAGGAACGCGCCGGCTGGCCCTCGCCGGCGGACGCGCGCGCGGCGGTCTTCGAGCGGCGGGGACTGGCGCCTGACACCGTCATGGCGGTCGGCGTCGACCGCTTCGACTACACCAAGGGCATCCTGGAGCGGCTGCACGCGGTCGAGCGCCTGCTCGAGAAGTACCCGCAGTGGCAGGGCCGCTTCGTCCTCGTGCAGGTCGCCGCGCCCACGCGCAGCGCGCTGGAGGAATACCGCGAGTTCCAGGACCGCATCCACCGCGTCACCGAGCGCATCAACCTGCGCTTCGGCGGCGCGGGCTACAAGCCGGTGCTGCTGCTGGCCGAGCACCACGACCACTCCGCGCTGATGGAGCTCTACCGCGCAGCCCACATGTGCGTCGTCACCAGCCTGCACGACGGCATGAACCTCGTCTGCAAGGAATTCATCGCCGCGCGAGACGACGACCAGGGCGTGCTCATCCTCAGCCGCTTCGCCGGCGCCGCGCGCGAGCTGCCGGAGGCGCTGGTCATCAACCCGTACCACGTCGAGGAAACCACCGATGCCTTGCACCGCGCCGCCACCATGCCGCCGCAGGAGCAGCGCGAGCGCATGGCCAGCCTGCGCATGACGGTGCGCGAGTTCAATGTCTACCGCTGGGCCGGCCGCATGTTGACGGACGCCGGCCAGTGGCGCCTGCGCGAGCGCATCACGCGGCGCGTCCAGCGCCGCGCGCGCGAGTCCGGCGAGGAGGCCCTCACGCCATGAAGCCGGTGCGATACCTGCTCGACGCGGAGGGCCGCGCCGCGCTCGCCCGCCTCATGACCCGCCGACCGCTGCTTGGTTTCGATTTCGACGGCACGCTCGCGCCCATCGTCATGCATCCGGACGAGGCGCGCATCCCGGCGCGCACGGCGGCCCTGCTCGCGCGGCTCGCGGAGCGCGTGCCGATCGCGGTCGTCAGCGGCCGCCAGGTCCTGGACGTCCGGCACCGGCTCGGCTTCAAGCCCACGCACATCGTCGGCAACCACGGCGCGGAGGACGAGTTCGACGGCCCGGACCCGCGCCTGGTCACCACGCTCGAGGCCTTCCGGGAACGGGCGCGGCGCCTCGCGCCGATGCTGGCTGACGCGGGCGCGACCATCGAGGACAAGGGCGCCTCGCTCGCCATCCATTACCGCTTGGCGCCCGACCCGGTGCTGGCGCGCGAGGCGATCGCGACGCTCATGCGCGAGTTGCCGCCGGGCGTCGAGGCGGAGCATGGCAAGCGCGTGGTCAACATCCTGGTCGAGAACGCGCCGGACAAAGGCGACGCCATGCAGCGCCTGGCCCGCCGCTACGGTGCCGAGGCTGGTTTCTACGTCGGCGACGACACCAACGACGAGCCTGCCTTCGAGCGTGCGGGCGACGACTGGGTGACCGTGCGCATCGGTCCTCGCCTGGACCACAGCCACGCGCGCTACTACCTGCAGGAGCAGTCGGAGATCGACGACGTCCTGCGCCTGATGCTCTCGCATCTCGACAGCTCCGGCTCCTACGCGCGCCCCTGACGCCGCACGTGACGTCGCAGGACGTCGGTGCAACGGGCTCAGTCTCCGCAGAACCAGCCGCCTTCAAGGCGCCGGCGACGGCGGCAACGAGGGTTTGATGACGGGTGCCGCCGGCGCTGGCACGTCTTCCACAAGCGCCCTCACCCTGGGCAGCGACTGCGGATAGGTTTTCTGCAGCCAGGCGATGAGCCCTTCCCTCAACTCGCATCGCAGGTCAAAGGCTTTCCCGGAGTCTTTCGCGCTGACCAGCACGCGGATCTGCATGGTGCGCTCGGTGGTCTCGACGACCTGCACGCCGCAGACGCGCCCATCCCAGTGGGTTGAAGCTTTGCACATCGCCATGGCCTTCTCCCGCAGATCCTGGACTGGGAGCGTGAAGTCGACCCACAGCATGACGGTGCCGAGGATGCTGGCGCTGGTGCGCGTCCAGTTCTGGAACGGGTGTTCGATGAACCATTGCAGCGGGATGACGAGCCGGCGTTCATCCCAGACCTTGAGCACGACGTAGGTGGAGGTGATTTCCTCCACCCGTCCCCATTCGCCTTCGATGATGAGCACGTCGTCGAGCCGGATGGGTTGGGCCATGGCGATCTGCAGGCCGGCGAGCAGGTTTCCGAAGACCGAGCGTGCGGCCAGGCCGAAGACGAGGCCGGCGATGCCGGCGGAGGCCAGCAGGCTGGCGCCGACCTGTTTCGCGCGGGGGAAGGTCATCAGCACGAAGGCCAGCGCGGTGAGCATCACCGCGCCCTTGGCCACGCGGGCGAGCACCTTGGTCTGGGTCTGGATGCGGCGTGCCGCGAGGTTGTCCTCGACGTCGGCCGGATGCATCAGCGCCACGCCCTGCGCGACGCCGGTGATCGCCCCGGCGCCGACGGCCGCGAGCGCGAGGATGGTCAGCACGCCCAGCAGGTGTTGCACGCCGCCGATGCCGGCGACGGTATCGGGCACGCCCTGGGCGGCGATCAGCAGGCCGATCAGCGGCAATGCCCAGCGCGCGGGGTTGTCGCAGCGTTTCACCACCGCGGTCAGCAGCGGCGAGAAGCGGGTCAGCCGCAGCGCGATCGGCCGCAGGATCGCGTGCAGCAGGAGCGCGCCCGCCACCACGGCCAGTGCGCCGAGCAACAACTGACCCCACAACAGCAGGTCGGCATCGAGGACGTTGAATCGGGTCTTCCAGGCTTGCATGCGGCCCGGACCGGCAAGTCCCGTTCCGACGCCGGGCCGCCCGCTTGCCGGACGGGGAGTGATTCCACGATCAGGAGACCGACATGGCCGACAGCAAGACCCGTCCGTCGCCCGGCGACGCGTCGCAACCGCGGCGCCTGCTGGACCAGGCGCCGGTCGCGCCGGGCACGCAGGCGCCCGACGCGCAGCCACAGCACCAGGAGGATATGCAGCTGCCTCACGAACGCGACCAGAGCGTGCGCGGCGACTCGACCGGCAGCCACGGTACCGGCGCCGCGGGCGAGCGCCAGCGCGAAGTCATGGGCCAGGCGGGCGACGACCTCAAGCAGGGACAGGTCGACACCGACCTGCGCACCACGCCCGGCCTGGATGCCGAGCGGCGTGACCGGCTGGTCCCCGGACCGGCGCCCTCCGGCCCCACGCGTCGCGGCGGCGGCTGACCACCGCCCCGCGCCTCCACGGCGCACCGCGCGCGCCCACGCCATGCGCCAATGAAAACAGGGCCTCGTCGGGCCCTGTCCTTGTCTCCATCGCGCCTCGGGAATGATCGTCGGTCGTCAGCTGTGCTGGCGGCGCCGCTCAACGGCGTCGATGCGCAGCATCTGGCGGTACTTGGTCACCGTGCGCCGCGCCACCACCAGGCCCTGGCGGGCCAGCTGGCGCGTGATCTCGGCGTCGGACAGCGGGTTCTCGGGCCGCTCGGCCTCGATGATGTCCTTGATCAGCCCGCGGATCGCCGTGCCGGAGCAGGCGCTGCCGTTGCTGCTCACGATCGCGCGGGAGAAGAAGTACTTGAGCTCGTACACGCCGGTGGGCGTCGCCAGGTACTTGTTGTTGGTCACCCGCGAGACGGTCGATTCATGGATGCCGACCTCGTCGGCGATCTCCTTGAGCCCCAGCGGCTTCATCGCCATCGCGCCGAACTCGAGGAAGTGGCGCTGCCGGCGCACGATCGCGCTGGCCACGTCCAGGATGGTCGAGAAGCGCTGCTCGATGTTGCGCATCGTCCAGCGCGCCTCCTGCAGGTGGTTGGCCATCTCGGCATGCCCCTGCTGGCGATGGCGCTGGAACAGCTCCGCATAGACCTGGTTCATCCGCACCTTGGGAATGACCGCCGGATTGAGCTGCACCCGCCACTGGCCGCGCACCTTGGTCGTCAGCACGTCCGGCACGATGTAGGCGGCCTGCGTCGTCTCGTAGCGCCAGCCCGGCCGAGGATCGAAGCGGCGCAGCTTCAGGCAGACGGCCTCCGCTTCCGCCACGCTGACATCCAGCAACTGCGCCAGCGCCGGAATGTCGCGCGAGGCCAGCAGGTTCAGGTGCTGGGTGATGATGCGCTCGGCCAGCCGGCGGCTGCGGGCATCTTCGATCTTGGGCAGCTGCAGCAGCAGGCATTCCGCGACGCTGCGCGCGCCCACGCCCAGCGGGTCCAGCGCCTGCACGCGCTTGAGCGCGATCTGCATCTCTTCCAGCGCCACCGGCGGTTGCATCTGGGCCACCGCGGCCAGCTCCTCCAGCGAGCTGCGCAGGTAGCCGTCGTCGTCGACCGATTCGGCCACGATGGTGGCCAGCACCAGGTCGCGCGGCGACAGCCGCAGCACGTTGAGCTGGCTGCGCAGGTGCTCGCGCAGGCAGGTCTGCGCGGCGGTCATCTCGAGCGCGCTGAGTTCGCCGTCTTCGGCCCGGCGCATCGAGCCGGAGCTCTCCGCGCGCCAGATCTCGCGATCGTCCGGCAGCGGCTCCGGGGTTTCGGCCATCACCGGCGACGGCGCCACCGGCACGTCGGCGTCCAGCGGCAGGGCTTCATCCGAGCCCTCGGTGACTTCGAGGAAAGGATTGCGCCCCAGCATGTCGGTGACCATGGTGGAGAAATCCAGCGAGGACATCTGCAGCAGCCGCACGGCATGCTGGAGGCGAGGCGACAGTGTCTGCGACTGCTTGTGCTCGTGCCTGAGTTCCATTGCTCCCACTTGTGAGACTCCTGTCCGGTAGAGGATGAAACTGCCCGCAACCGGTTCCGGAGGTCCCCGCCGCGGAGGACGGGAACGGGTTGCAGGCAGTGCCGGCGAACCGGCCTGATGGTCCTTCTGCGCAAGGACCATGCCACCTCGCCGCGACGGTTTCACATCGCGGAGCCGGCGTCATCCGGCGTGCCTGCCCGAAAGCCGCAAACCCACTGGGCACGGGGCCTGCCGGCGAATTGGCCGGACGCAACGGCGATCTCGGATTCATCGCTCGCGCGCCGGTCCGCGGCGTCCCGCAAGGTCGCGGGCCCTCTTTCACCGGCTCGATCGAGCAAGGCTTTCGGCACCGTTTACCGATGGCCGGCGTGGTCGTGCCCGCTCGCCAGCTCGCCATTCCAGTCCGTTGGGCGGGTAACCACCCGTACCGTGCCCGGGTCCCGCGCGCCCTCGGGTCATGGACGCGAGCGGCACGACGGCTGGCCCGGGGCTTGCTTCGAGCGTCCGACAGCCCCGTCCCTCCGTCATCCTTACATCTTGCGAGCCGCCACCCTGCCCCCGACCACGATGCGCCGCTGGGCGACGCGGGGCCTCCTCTTGATCGCGCTGGTCTTCCTCTTGAAGGAAGCGAGCGCCATCGTGCTGCCGGTCCTGGTGGCCTTGATCCTGACCTTCGTGCTGGCGCCGGCCGTGCGCACGATGCGGCACCATGGCATGCCCGAATCGGTGAGCGCCGCGATGCTGGTGACGACCGTGGTGGGCTGCAGCGTGCTGAGCGTGGCGCTGCTCGCGGAGCCCGCGGCGCAATGGTGGCAGCGCGCGCCCGAGGCGGTGACGCAGGCGCTGAACCGGGTCGACCGGTGGCGCGCGTCGATTCCGGGGTTCGGCCCGCCGGTCGAGCGGCGCAGCGCCGGCCGCGCCCCCGCCCCGCCCGCCGACCCGGTGCGCGACCGCCTGGCCAGCGAAGGCGTCGCCTTGACGGCGCAGGTGCTGGGCGGCGGCCTGAAGTTCCTGGTGTCGGCCGCGGCGACGACCATCCTGCTGTACTTCCTGCTGGCCTCCGAGCACTGGGTGCTGTCGCGCTGCATCGAGCTCCTGCCTCACCGCCCGCGGCTGCGCGCGATGGTGCTGGGAGGACTGCGCGCCGCCCAGCGCGACATCTCGCGCTACGTGGCCTCGGTCACCGCGATCAACGTCGGCATGGGGCTGGTGGTGGCCGGCACGATGTGGATGGTGGACCTGCCCAACCCGGGCCTGTGGGGCGCGCTGGCCGGGCTGCTCAACTTCATCCCCTACCTCGGGCCGCTGATCATGTGCGGCCTGCTGCTGGCCGCCTCGCTGGCCTCGGCGCTGGGCGACGCGGGCTTCGCGGCGATGAGCGCGCCGGTGCTGGCCTACCTCTGCATCCACGGGATCGAATCCAACTTCGTGACGCCGATGGTGATCGGCAAGCGGCTGTCGATGAACCCGCTGTCGGTGCTGCTGTCGGTGATGTTCTGGGGCTGGCTCTGGGGCGTCGCGGGCGCGGTGCTCGCGGTCCCGCTGCTGATCTGCCTGCGCAGCATCAGCCAGCGCAACCGCCACATGCGCCCCGTCGCGGTCTACCTGCGCGGCAGCGACCGGCCCTGCCCGCCGCTGAGCAGCTTGCTGCGCCCGCCGCCCTTGTCGCCGACGCCCTTGTCGCCGGCCGCCGTCTCGGCGGTCCCGCCCTCCTCGACGTCGCCCGTGACTTCCCTCGACGGTGCCGCCCCGACGGCCCGTCCCGACGCCCTTGAACAGCACCGCCCATAATCTGCCGCCGCGACGCTCCCGCGTCCGCGCCGCCGGCCTCTGGCCGCGGCGGCATGACCGTTCCTCCGCCGCACCGCCCATGCCTTTGCCGATCCGTTCCCGCCTGCTCGTGCTCGTCCTGTCCGTGATGCTGCCGGGCATCATCGCGGCGCTGTGGGTCAGTTGGCGGACCTGGAGCGACGAGCAGGAAGCCACCGTGCGCCACATGCGCGACAGCACGCGTGCGCTCTCGATGGTGGTGGACAAGGAACTGGCGCGCCGCGCCGGCATCGCGCGGGTGCTGTCGCTGTCGCAGATCTTGGACAGCGCGCCGCAGGTCCCGCAGGACGACCTGGCGATGCTGGAGCTGCAGTCGCGCCGCGCGATGCAGGGCTTGTCGGGCTGGGTCGAGCTGAACGCGCCCGGCCGCACGCTGTTCAGCACCCGCCTGGCCAGCGGCCGCGTGCCCGACACGCCGCTCGCGCCGGCGGCCGCCGCGTCGGCACCGGGGCTGGCGGTGACCGGCCCGGCAGCCGTCGCCGCAGCGCCAGCGCCCCTCGAGCTGCCCACGACGGCCGCCTCGCGCCCGGTGCTGGTCCGCGAGGCCGTCCCGCTGATCGAGCAGGCCGTCATCGGCGACCTCGGGCCCGACCCCGCGACCGGCCAGTTGCGCGCGCAGATCGTCCAGCCGATCGAGCGCGGCGGGCATGTCTGGCTCAACATGAGCATCAGCGTCCTGCCGCAGGAGATGCAGCAGATCATCGATGCCCAGCGGCTCCC
Organism: Mitsuaria sp. BK041; assembly: GCF_014193085.1. Taxonomy (NCBI): domain Bacteria; kingdom Pseudomonadati; phylum Pseudomonadota; class Betaproteobacteria; order Burkholderiales; family Sphaerotilaceae; genus Roseateles; species Mitsuaria sp. BK041. Next base: position 2,604,962 of record NZ_JACHYT010000001.1, read on the forward strand.
GCCCGACTGGACCGCCACGATCATGGACGGCCGCGGCACGGTGGTCGCCCGCCACCCGGGCGGCATCAGCTACGCCGGCCGCCCCGGCACCGACGATCTCCGGCGCCTGATGGCCACGCGCGAGGAAGCGCGCTTCGACTCGGTCAACCTGGACGGCAAACCGGTGGTCGGTTATTTCACCAAGTCGCCGCAGGGCTGGACGGTGGTGACCGCGGTGCCGCGCGACAGCGGCATGGGCGGGCTGGGCGGCCGCACCGCGCTGCAGCCGATCGCCATCGGCGCGCTGCTGCTGGTGCTGGTCGGCATGTTCGGCGCGCTGTGGATCAGCCGGCGCATCTCCGGCCCGATCCACGCGCTCAGCGCGATCGCCAGCGAGCTGCGCGCCGGTGAGCCGGTGCGCGCGCCCAAGACCGGCATGCTGGAGTGCGACGAGGTCGCGCTGGCGCTGGCGGACGCCAGCGTCGCGATCCGGCAGGGGCGCTCGGAGCTCGAGGACCGCGTCAACGAAGCCATCGACCGCACCCGCGAGGCCGAGCAGCTCAGCTCGCGCTCGCAGCGCACGGCGGCGCTGGGCCGGCTGACCGGCGGCGTCGCGCACGACTTCAACAACCTGCTGGGCGTCATCAGCAACAGCGCCCATCTGATCCAGCGCAGCCCGCATGCGGAATCGCTGGCGATGCCGCTGGGCGCGATCATGCGTTCGGTGGACGTCGGCAGCCGGCTGACCCAGCACCTGCTGCGGGTGGCGGGCCGCCAGCCGGTGCATCCGCAGGTGGTGGACCTGCGCTCCACGCTCGGCGAGATGAACGAGCTGCTGGCCACCGTGCTGGGCAAGCGCATGCAGCTGACGATGACGATGGCGCCGGACCTGCCGAGCGTGCGCGTCGATCCCTCGGAGCTGGAGCTGGCGCTGATCAACATCGCGCTCAATGCGCGCGACGCGACCAACGGCATGGGCGAGATCACGCTGGAGGCCGGCCGCGCCGGGCGACGTCCAGGACCTGGCGCCCGGGGAGTACGTCGCCATCAGCGTCTCCGACCGGGGGCCCGGCATTCCCGAGGACCTGCTGGTGCGCGTCTTCGAGCCCTTCTTCACCACCAAGCCGGTCGGCAAGGGGACCGGCCTGGGCCTGAGCCAGGTGCTGGGTTTCTGCGTGCAGGCCGGTGGCACCGCGCGCATCGCCAGCCAACTGGGTGCCGGCACGACGGTGACCCTGCTGCTGCCGGCGCGCAGCAGCGCGTCCGCCGGCGGCGGCGGTGCCCGCGACGAGGTGGCGCTGCCGGAGGCGCGCGCCAATGCGCTGGCCGGCGCGCGGGTACTGCTGGTCGAGGACAACGAGGAGCTCAACCGCGTCACCGCCAGTCTGCTGCGCAGCTTCTCGTGCCAGGTGCTGACGGCCAAGGACGCCGACGAGGCGCTGCAGCTGTTCGGCAGCGGCGCGGCGGTGGACGTCGTGCTGTCGGACGTGGTGATGCCCGGCTCGATGGACGGCCAGGCGCTGGCGCGCGAGCTGCGCAAGCGCCGGCCGGGTCTGCCGGTGGTGCTGATCAGCGGCTACAGCGAGGCGCTCACCGCCGAGTCCTCCTTCATCGTGCTGCGCAAGCCGGCCTCGCCGTCGCAGATCCTGGAGGCGCTGCGGCGCGCGATGGGCCTGCCCACGGGTATGTGACTTGCTGAATCCAGGCATCTCCACTCCCCAACGGAAGGACTGCCATGGACAACAAGGATGTCATCGACGAGCTGAACACCCTGATCGAGACCTGCAAGGACGGCGAATACGGCTTCCTCAGCTGCGCCGAGCACGTCAAGAGCACCAGCCTGCGCGAAGTCTTCGCGCAGCGCGCGGCGGACTGCCGCCAGGCCTGCTCGGAGTTGCAGCAACTGGTGCGGCAGCACGGCGGCACCCCCGAGGATGACGGCAGCACCAGCGGCGCGATGCACCGCGGCTGGGTCGCGGTCAAGGGCACCCTGACCGGCTACAGCGACAAGGCCATGCTCGAGGAATGCGAGCGCGGCGAGGACGCCGCCGTGGGCCGCTACCGCAAGGCCGCGCAGAAGCCCCTGCCGGCCGGCGTGCTGGAAGTGGTGCAGCGCCAGCTGGCCGGCGTGCTGCGCAACCACGACCAGATCAAGCTGCTACGCGATCAGGCGCGTAACGCCGAGAAGGTGTAAGCCCTCCCCGGACCGCACGGGAGCGCGCCGCTGGCGCGCTCCTCGTCGTTTCAGCGTGGGTCCTGGCGAGGGCCTTGGCGCCGACCGTGAGACGGCGCCGCGGCTTCATCCTGGGCCGCATCGCGGTCTGACGCGCCGGCCGCCGCCGCGCCCTGCGCCTGCCGCGCCTCCTCGCGCTGCTGCTTGCGGCCTTGGAGGAATCCGGCGATCACGCCCAGCAGCAGCTGCGTGACTTCGGGCCCGAGGCGGCCGCGCACGCGCGTCGGCATCAGGCCCCACAGCACCGTCAGCAGCTGCAGCATGCCGAGTTCAGGCCGGCCGCCGCCGCCCTCGTGCGCCGGGCCGGGAGCCGCGTCGCGATCATGGGCGTGGAAGGCCCGCGCGGTCGCGTCGTGCCGCCCGCCGCGCTCATGCCGCGCAGGACGGCGACGCTTGCCCCGCACCAGCCGCCAGAACAGCCAGCTCGCGCCGGTGCCCAGGGCCGGCAGCAGCCAGCGGCTCGGCACCATCACGGCCCTGCCGCGCTGCTGCAGCGCCTCCCAATGCAGGCGGAACTCCAGGTCGCGCCGGACCACCCGCAACTCGGCCATCTCGATGCGCAGGTTGAGGTCGTCGATCGTCTCCGTCGCGAGCTCGCGATCGGGGACGTCGGGAATGCGGCGGGGATCAGGGCGGGGTTGAGGTGTGGCCATCGGCGCTCGGTGCCTCGGGATCCATCGGATCGTTGAACAGCCAGTGGAACTGGCGACGCGAGGCCGGCAGCGCCAGCATCGGCGCCAGCGCCTTCATCGCGGCCACCACCCACAGCAGCAGCAGCAGGTTGACGGCCAGGATGCCGGCGAAGGCCCAGGGCCAGCTCAGCCCCAGGTGCACCGCCAGTGCCGCCAGCAGCGCCCACAGGGCGAGCCAGGCGGTCGCGCCGGCGATCGCGGCCACGACGCCGAGGATCGCCAGGCTGACCAGCCCGTGCCGGGCCCGGCGGAGCTCCAGCGCCAGCAGCAGCAAGCGGCCGGAGAGCATGCCGCGCGCGGCGCGGGCCATGCCCTGGAGCTCGCCCATCCAGCCCTGCCCGCCCGGCGGCGCGGCGGCGCCCGGCGAGGCGTCGGCGGCGCTGCCCGGCGGCGTCCCGGAGGGCGGCGACGGCGGCGGCGGAAATGGCGGCGGGAACGGGGGCGGGAAGGACGGCGAGCCGTGCGGCACGTCGCTCATGGGCGCGCCGGGCTCAGCGCGTCAGACGCGCGATCAGCAGGCCCACCGCCAGCGCGGTGCCCACGGCCATCAGCGGATGCTCTCGCACATTCGCGCGCAGGCTGTCGCACCACTCGTTGCCGGTCGTGCGCAGCCGGTCGGCGCGCTCGTGCAGCAGCTCGTTCGTGTCTTCCAGGCTTTTCTGCAATTGCTGCGCCTTCGGCGCGGCGGTCGTCGCCAGGCGGTCGATGGTGGCGTGGGCCTTGTCGGCGACGCGATTCACCAGGTCGACCGCGGCGGTGCTGGACGGCGCGCTGCCGTTGGCGATCTTGGCGGCGTCGTCAGCCGTCGTGAACGGCACGGACTTGTCGCTCTTCTCGTTGTTGGGCGTGGTGCTCATGGGAAATTTCCTTTCGTCGTGCACGAGGGCGGCGGGAGTGCCGGGACAGTAATCGGGGTGACGGCAAGCCGCGTGCCGTCATTCGCAGGCGCGATTCAGCGTGGCAGCGGCGGCTTCGGATGAGCGTCCAGGCCGCGATGCGGCGACTCGGCCACCTGCGGCCGGCCGCCTTCGGGCTCGAGCAGCTCCTCGATGATGAAGTGCCCGTAATACTGGGCGCGCTCGGCGCGGTTGCGACGCGCGATCTCGGCGATCTCGCGCGCCTGCGCATCGTCCTTGGCCTTGACGACCAGGAAGTGGTAACCGCGTTCGGCCAACTCGCCGTGGCTGCGCAGCAGGTTGATCTCCTGCCCGATCGCCGCCAGCGGGCTGGCGTGGCGCAGGTCGCGCTCGACCAGCTTCACCATCTCGCGGTCGTCCACCGCGTGCAGGTCGGTCTCGGCGATGCCGTGCGCGGCCAGCGCGGCGCGCGCCTGGCCCGCCTCGGCGGCGCCGGGGAAGCTGATCACCAGGTGGTCCACCGGCTTGTGGACGCCGAAGCTGGTGGGACGGTCGTCGTCGCTGCCGCCGGCGGCGCCGGCTCGGGTACTCGTGGCCATGACGGGCTCCTTGGGGTGGCGAGTCTTCCTCGGCAAGGCAAACCTCGTACCCATCGCGCGCTTCGCCTTTCCCGATGGCGAAGCACGAAATCCCAAGCCCCCGACATCGTGTCAGGGCCGTTGACGGATCGGCCGTCGGGCGGTTACACCGCTGGAGCCGAATGCGTGACATCCCCAAGGATTGGGACGCATCCGGGCACGAGGATTGCCCTTTTTCGCGACCAACTGAAGGACCAGGGAAGGAGCGAAACGATGAACGACGGTCTCACGTCGGTGCTGTACATCGAAGACAGCCCGCTCAACGTCATCGTGATGGAGGCGATGTTCGAGCAACGCCGCGACCTGCGGCTGCATGTGGCCGAGGCCGGCATGCCGGCCTGGCGCCTGAGCGCGCGACTGCAGCCCTCGTTGCTGCTGGTGGACCTGAACCTGCCCGACTGCCACGGCTCCGACCTGCTGAAGCTGCTGCGCATGCGGCGCGGCTGGGCGCAGGTGCCGGCGATCGCGGTGACCGCCGATTCCGATTTCGACGCGCTCGGCGCGGGCTTCCTCGAGCTCTGGGCCAAGCCGCTGGACGTGCGCAAGACGCTGGACCGCCTGGCCGAGCTGCTGCCGCCGCCGCGTGGCGGGCAGCACCTGGGCGCCGAACGGACGGCGCCGTCCGCCCAGGCGGGTGTCGTCATCGACCCTGCCGCCGACAGCCCGCGCCGCGAGGCCGGCATGATGGCGCGGCACAAGCAGTCCTTGGCCCCGCGCCAGACCGATTACGGCTGGATGCGCTGAACGCGCCGCGGAGGCTGCCCTCGTGACTGTCTGGCTCGACGCCCCCCTCGCCACCCTCTCCCTCCACGACCTCGACTTCTCCCGCGTGCCTGCCGGCAGGCCGGCGCGCGCGCGGCTGCGTCCCGCCGTCTTCCTCGACAAGGACGGCACGCTGACGGTCCCGGACGACGGCGCCATCACCGATCCGGCGCGGCTGCGCCTGATGCCGGGCGCCGGCGAGGCGCTCGCCCGGTTGCAGGCCGCGGGGCTGGCGCTGGTGCTGGTCACCAACGAGAGCGGCATCGCCCGCGGCGCGTTCACGCGGGTCCAGTTCGCCGGGCTGCAGGCGGCGCTGGTGCGGCGCCTGAAGGACGACTTCGGCGTGACGCTCGACGACGTGGCGGTCTGCCCGCATGCGCCCGATGCGCAGGGCCGGCCCGGCTGCCTGTGCCGCAAGCCCGCGCCGGGGATGCTCACCCGCGCCGCGCGGGCGCACGGCCTGGACCTGGCGCGGTCGACGATGGTGGGCGACCTGCTCGACGACGTCGAGGCCGGCCATCGCGCCGGCGCGTCCGGCCTGCTGCTGGACACCGGCGGCGAAACCACTTGGCGGCGCTCGCCGCTGCGCGAGCCCGATGGCGTCTTCAGCGACTGGCCGTCGCTGTGCGATCACCTGCTGCGCGCGCACGCGTCCGCGTGGACCGTCGACGCGCAGGAGCCGCCACCGCTGGACCCTTTCGACGCGGCGAGCACGGCGGCCGCTGCGGGCGCGCCGAAGGGCTTGTCGTCGATGCCGATGTCGCCGTCGAGGCCCGCGGGCGCGGCGCCCGCGCCGACGGCGCCGGCATCGGCGTAGCGATCGCCACGCGCGGCTGCGTCCGCAGCAGCCCCAGCAGGCGGCGTTCGGCGACGCTCAGTCCGGCCAGCGCCGGGGGCGACTGCATCCAGCGCTGCGTCGGCAGCTCGGCCAGCTGGTCCGACTGCGCCCAGGCCAGCACGGCGGGATGGATGTAGGACTTGCGACAGACCGCGGCGGTATTGCCCAGGCGCGCGGCGACGTCCTTCACCGTCTGCTTCTGCGCGTCGACCGGCGCGGTGCCGGCGCGCGCATGCGCCAGCAGCAGGTCCAGCGCGAGCACGCTGGCATGCCAGGTGCGGAACACCTTGGCGCTGCAGGTGGGCCCGCCCGCCTCGGCGAGCCAGTCATTCACGTCCGAGGCATCGATGCGATGCGCGATGCCGGCCTCATCCTCGTAGCCGAAGAGCTCCTGCCCCGGCAGGTCGCGGCAGCGCCGCACCAGCGCGGCCACGCGGTCGTCGCGCACGGCGAGCTGGTGCCGCACGCCGCTCTTGCCGGGGAAGCTCAGCAGCAGCGCGTCGCCCTTGACCTTCACATGGCGCGACAACAGGCTGCTCAGGCCGTAGGAGCCGTTGCTGCGCGCGTACTCGCGATGGCCGATGCGCATCCAGGTGCGGTCCAGCAGCCGCACCAGCGCCGCCAGCACCCGCTCGCGATCGAGGCCGCCGTCGCGCAGGCGGCGTTGCACCTGGCGCCGCAGCCGCGGCAGGCGATGGCCGAAGTCCAGCAGCAGGCCGAACTTGTTCTCGCCCCGCAGCGCCATCCAGTCGGCGTGATAGCGGTACTGCTTGCGTCCGCGCGCGTCGCGCGCCGTGGCCTGGATGTGTCCGTCGTCGCGGGGACAGATCCAGACATCCACATAGGCCGGCGGGATGGCCAGCGCGCGGATGCGCCGCAGCGTGGCCTCGTCCCGCACCGGACGCCCGTCCGCGTCGACATACCGGAAGCCGCGGGCCGCGCGCACGCGGCGCAGTCCCGGTTCATCGTCACAGACCCAGCGCAGTCCCATCGGCTCGTCCTCCTGCCTTCCCCAGGCAGGGCGCATGCCGGGCCGCGCGACGAACGGCGATCGCGCGTGCGACCGCCCGTTACTGCGCGGCCTTGTCGGCCGCCGCCGCGTCCTCCGCGGCGTATTCCTTGAGCCGGTTGTAGAGCGTCTTCAGGCTGATGCCGAGCACGGCCGCCGTCTGCTCCTTGTGATGCTTGTAGTGCTGCAGCGTGGCCAGGATGAAGGCCTTCTCGACCTGCGCCATCGAGCTGCCCAGCGGCATCGTGATCGACGGGCCGGACGACTCGCCCGAGCCGGCGACCAGCGTCGGGACCGCGGGCGCCGCGGCGGGCTGCCCCGGCGCCGCGCCGAAGCTGGTCACCGCCGCCGCGGAGGCGGCCGTGGCCGGGATCTCGGCGCCCTCGCCCTTGGGCAGCCACTGCTCGTCGACGATGTCGCCGGCGGCCATCACGTAGGCGCGCTGGACCGCGTTGCGCAGCTCGCGCACGTTGCCGGGCCAGTGGTAGGTCTGCAGCTGCGCCAGCGCCTTGGCGGTGAAGCGCTTGTTCTTGCCTTCCTTGGCCGCGATCTGGCGCAGGAAGTGGTCGGCCAGCAGCGGCACGTCGTCCAGGCGGTCGCGCAGCGGCGGCATCTCGATCGGGAAGACGTTGAGGCGGTACAGCAGGTCCTCGCGCAGCTTGCCCGCCTGCACCGCCTGCAGCAGCGGCCGGTTCGACGCGGCGATCACCCGCACGTCGGCATCCAGCGTGGTGGTCGAGCCCACGCGCATGAAGCGCCCGGTTTCCAGCACGCGCAGCAGCTTGACCTGCAGTTCCATCGGCATCTCGGTGAGCTCGTCCAGGAACAGCGTGCCGCCGCTGGCGCGCTCGAAGAAACCTTCGTGCTGCTTGTCCGCGCCGGTGAAGGCGCCCTTCTCGTGGCCGAAGATCTCGCTCTCGATCAGGTTGGGCGAGATGGCGCCGCAGTTGACCGCCAGGAACGGCTTCTTGCGGCGGCGGCTGAGGTCGTGGACGGTCTGCGCCACCAGCTCCTTGCCGGTGCCGCTTTCGCCGTTGATGAAGACCGACACGCTGGTGCCGGCCACGCGCGAGATCTGCTCGTAGATCCGCTGCATCGGCTGGGTGCGGCCCCAGAGCAGGCCGAAGTGGCCGCTCTGCGCGAGGTTGGCGTTCAGCTCGGACACCTCCGCCTGCAGCGCGGCGGGCTTCATCACCCGCGACAGCACGCCTTGCAGCTGCGTGATGTTGATGGGCTTGACCAGGTAGTCGGCGGCGCCCATGCGCAGCGCCTGGATGGAGGTGTCCAGGCTGGCGTGGCCGGTGATCAGCACCACCTCGGAATTGGCCACCAGCTGCGGGTCCTGGAACAGCTCCATCCCGTTGCCGTCGGGCAGTTGCAGGTCGAGCAGCACGACATCGGGCTGCTGCAGCGCGATGTGCCGCCGGGCATCGCGCAAGGTGTGGGCCACCGACACGGTGAATCTCTCGCTCGCAATCAGTTCCTGCAGGGTGGCGACGGAATCGACATCGTCATCCACGATCAACGCATGGGTCACCGGTACATCCTTGTGTGTGGGAGGCAACACGCCTGGGCATGGGGATTCGACGATTCGTGATGAATGTCTGTCGAACCCGGATAACTCATTCTTGCAGCAAGCGGCCGGCTTGCCAGCCCCTGCCTCAACTCATTTGAAAAAAATTCCGGTGACGACCTGGCGATCAACGACCAGGCACGCACGCCATTCGAACAATGGCGCATGAAAACGGCACCGGGAAGCGGTCCGCGGACCGCGCCGGTGCCGGCCAAGGGAAGGTCGGGTCAGACATCCCGGCGGCGACGCTGGATCCATCCCACCAAGGCCAAGGCGACGACCAGGGTGAGGAAGTTGCGGATCTCGAAGGTGGCGTCGGCGGGCTCGTCGTCCGTGTCGATGGCGGAGGACGGGCCGGGCGCGGGGACTGTCTGCAAGACCGGCGTCTGGGCTGGAGCAGCGGTTCTGACGGCGGCCGGGTGGCGGTGGGAGGGGCTGTGCGCCGGGGCCGCGGCCTCCGGTCGGCTCAGCGCCGCGAGCTTGGCACCCTCCAGGAAACTGCCGGAGCTGTCCGCCTGGACCGCGGTCGCGGCCAGCATCAGCGGCATCGCCCAGGCGAGCTTGCGCAGGTGCATGAAAAACCTCCTGTGATGGAAAAACGGGGGGGCGATCCGGGGATCGAGCGCGGCGCGGACATCCGTCCGGCCGCGCAGGCGCCGCACGTCCGCGCGCGGCCCGCGACAAGGGCAAGCGCCGTGCCCGGCGGAACGTTCGGTGACGATTTCGCACCGTTTTTCGGGACATCGGCGGGTGGCGTTACGGTCCGCCGCCGACCTTCCGAACACGGGACAGCCCGGCCGCGATCAGGGCGGGCTCATCTCCCGTCGCAAGGCCTGACCGGGCAGCACCGCCGGCACCCGCGCGGCGGCGGCGACCGTCAGCGGCAGGTCGTCCGCGGCGATCATCACGCGCGCGTCGGCGGCCAGCGCCGCCAGTTCGCCGATCGAGGCCACCGGCGGCAAGACCTGTCCCCGCGCGGGCATGGCCGCGCGCAATTCCGCCAGCGCGGCCTCGTCGCCGGGCAGCGCGCACAGGACCACCGCGGTGTCGTCCGCCCAGGTGTCGATCAGCACATCCACGGCCGCGGCATAGGCCGCCACCGGGCAGTGCCGCGCGCCGCCGCCGCCGGGGCACACCAGCAGGTAGCGCTGACCGAAGCGCAACCCCGCTTGCTGCAAGGCGTTCCGCATCTGGTGACTGTCCTTGGGCAGCAGGCGCAGCCGCGGCCGCTCGTCCGCCGTGCGCATGCCCACATGGCCGACCAGATCGAGCTGGCGACGCGTGTCGTCCTGGGCGGTGTCGTCGCCCAGCAGTTCATCGCTGAGCAGCCCGTGCGCCGGCTCGCGCACCTGGGCGAGCGTCAGCGGGATGCCGGCCATGCGGCACAGCAGCGCCGCCGGCAACGCCGCCTGCGAGGAGGCCGCGAACAGCACCGCCGCGTCGAAGTGGCTGCGGCGCAGCTTGCGCACCAAGTGCATCTCGGCATCGCCGCGCATGGTGGACGGTTCCGCGTTCAGCGCGGCGGCGCCGTCGGCGGTCCAGGGCGCGTTGAAGGTGAGCAGTTCGTCGACCGCCTGCAGGTGCGGCCGCAGGACGAGGGCCTCCGGCGCGGCCAGCAGCGTCCGCTGCGTCCAAGGCATCGTCTCGTGCAGGGCCGCGAAGGCGGCCGTCGAGGCCAGCACGCCGGCGACGCCGTCGAGCCGCACCAGCAGCACGCGGCGCACGTTGCACCAGCGGCGATGGCGCGCCTCGGCCAGCGAGCGCGCGTCGACCGGCGCCGCGCCGTCGAGCACGGGAACGCCCGCCTCGCCCAGTCCCGGAGGACTGGGCGGGCGGGCGCGCTGTTCGAGGCTCGTCGCGATCATGAGGCTCGCGCGGCAAGCGGCATGCCGGACCAACAGCGAGCATCCACGCGGTCTGCCGCGTGATCGCCCGCTCGCGTTCGGCTGCCGTTCCGTTGTACCGCCGCGCTGATCGCGTCACCGCGACGCGCGGCTCATCGCGGCCTCACTTGGTCTTGCTGGAGGACGACCCCGAGGAAGAACCGGAGGACGAGCCCGGCGTCGCGCTGCTGGACGCGCCGGGCGTGGCGCCGGTGGAGGCGCTGGACAGGCTGGACGACCCGCTGGTGGTGGACTGGCCGCTCTCGTGCGTCCCGGTGCCGCTGCCCAGCGTGTTGCCGCCCTGCCCGAAGCGTGTCGAGTCGCTGGTGTCCTGCGAGCTCATGGACTGCCCCGACGAGGATCCGGTGCCGCTGGAAGAGCCCTGCCGCGAGGAGCGCTCCGAGCGCCACTTGTTGAAGTCCTCGGAGAACTTCTGGTAGCGGTCCTGGCGCCAGCCGTGATAGTCGTTGTCGAGGCTGCGCATCTGCTCGGCGCGCCACTGCTCGTAGTCGGGGTCGTAATGCTGCCGGCGTTGCGACTGGGCGCCGTAGCCGCCGCCCTGTTCGCCGTAACCGCCGTAGCTGCCCGAACCACCCGAACCGCCATAGCTGCCGGATTGGCCGCCATAACCGCCAGACTGCCCGCCGTAGCCGCCGGACTGGCCGCCATAGCCGCCACGCTGGCTGCCCGGATAACCGCGACCTTCGAGTCCACCGCCCTGCGCGTCCTGGCTGCCGCCGTAATGCTCGCCGAGCGAGGCGCCATAGCTGCTGCTCGAGCTGGAGCCGGCCATGCCGCCATAGTCGCCGCGGCGACCGGCGTCCTCGCGCCAGCCTTCATGGCGCGGTCCCTGGTCGCGATAGCCGCCCGAGCCGGTGCTGTCGCGACCGTAGCCGCTGGAGGCGCCGTAGCTTCGGCTGCCGTAGTCGCCGGACCCGCTGTAGCCGCCGTAGCCGCCGCTGTCGCCCTGGCTGCCCCCGCCGTAGTTGCCGCTCATCGAGCGCCCGCGATCACCGCCCCAACCTTCGTTCTCGTAGCCGCCGCGGTAGCCACCCTGGCTCTGGAAGTCGCCGTGGCTGCGGTAGTCCTGGCGGTAGTCGTCGCGCTCGTCGCGGCCCTGGCCGTAGCTGCCGCCGTAACCGCCGCCGTAGGTGCCGCCGCGCGAGTCATCCCGGTCGGCCTGGAAGCTCGAGCCCTGGTAGGCCGCCTGCTGGTCCTCCCGCGATCGGTCCTGGCCGCGCTGGCTGCCCGTCTGCGCCCCGTAGTGCGAACGATCGCGATCGCCCTGGCCCCACTGGTTGTCCTGACGCTGATCCTGTCTGCCTCGTTGCCCATACTGGTTCATGGCACTTCCTTTCAGGCGTTTCGCCGGTTGTACAAACCCGGCGGCCCATGCCGCCGAATCCACAAGGGATCAAGGCAAACCTCATGCCGGCGTCGACGGACCTGATGGCCGGAATCCCCGTGTTCATCGGGCATCCACGGGTCGTCAGGGGAACGGCTGCGGGACGTCGGCGCGGCGTCGGCACCGCGCCGACAAAGGTTTCAGCGAGCCTGCAGCGCCCGCGCCGCGGTGGCGGCCGCCTGCTCCCGCAGGCTGTGGCGCTTGGCGAAGGCCCAGCTGAGTTCGGCACCCATCAGGAAGACCTGCGTCGAGTAGTAGACCCACAGCATCATCACCACCAGCGAGGCCGCCGCGCCGTAGGCGGAACTGACGCCGCTGCGGCCGATGTAGAGCCCGATCAGCGTCTTGCCCAGGCTGAACAGCGCCGAGGTGATCAGCGCGCCCACCCAGACGTCGCGCCAGCGCACCGGCACGTCCGGCACCCATTTGTAGATGACGGCGAACATCACGGTGATCAGCGCATAGGCGAGCGTGGCGTTCAGCACCTGCGCCAGCAGCACGAACTCCGCGCCCAGCCAGCCGGTCCACCACTTGCTGATCGCCGCCAGCGCGGCGCTGGCGACCATCGACACCATCGACAGGAAACCCAGGCCGAGGATCAGCCCGAGGGACAGCAGCCGCTTGCGCAGCAGCGTCAGCAGGCTCTTCCAGACGGGACCGCTGTTCACCAGCGGCGCCTTCCAGATGCGGTTGAGCGAGTTCTGCAGCTCGGCGAAGACCGAGGTCGCGCCCACCAGCAGCACGACGGTTCCGATCGCGGCGGCCCAGCCGCCCTCGTCGGGCCGGTTCACGCGCTTGAGCAGGTCCTCCACGGCCATCGCACCCTGCGTGCCCAGCAGGTCCGAGAGCTGCGCCATCACCTCGCCGCGCGCGGCCTGCTCGCCGAACACCAGCCCGGCCACGCTGATGACGATCAGCAGCAGCGGCGCGATCGAGAACAGCGTGTAGTAGGCCAGCGCCGCGCCCATGCTGGGCGCGTTGTCGTCGCTCCAGCCTTGCGCGGCCTCGCTGACGATGTCGACGGCTTCACGGACGGCGGTGGGCAGCTTGGGCATGCGGGAGGGCCGCGGCGCGGCGGTGAAGAGTTCCCTTGTTCAGGCAAGGGAAATTCCCGGTCGAGTTGCGTACGAGCGGGCGCGCCGCGCGGAGCAGTGCGGCACGCGATTTGCCTCCTTCCCCTTATCGCAACTGACTAGGAGATCCCCCTCATGGCCAGCACCACCATCGCCTCCGATCGCGTCGAAGGCACCAAGGTCTACAACGGCAACGGCGACAAGCTCGGCACCATCGACAACCTGGTGATCGACAAGCGCTCCGGCCTCGTCCGCTATGCAGCCCTTGAGTTCGGCGGCTTCATGGGCATCGGCACCGACCGCTATCCCATCCCCTGGAACATGCTCAAGTACGACACCAGCCTCGACGGCTACGTCGTCCCCCTGCGCGAAGACCAGCTCGAGAAAGCCCCACGCTACGCCCAGACCGATCGCCCCGAGTACACCGACGAGTACGGCCGCAAGGTCTACGACTACTACGGCGTCGCCTGGATGTGACGCCCGCCGCGGCGCCCGGCTGGGCGCGGGGCGGCGTTGCAGATCCTCGCCATGGCGCCGCTATGGCTCCGGTCTGCGCCTAGCCCCGCATCCCAGCCGGACACCGCGGCAGGCATCACATCTGTCTCGCCGCGCACGACTGCCCCTTGACCGAGGGCGCGGTGGGCAAAGACAAACGCCCCGTGGAAGCGGGGCGTTTTTTCTTGTGCGCGAGTCGCGTCAGGAGGGCTGGGCGCCGTCCTCGGACGGCCAATCCCGGATGTAGGCCTTCAGCATTCGGTTCTCGAAATCCTGCGCATCCACCACCGTCTTGGCCACGTCGTAGAACGAAATCACGCCCATCAACTGCTTGCCATTGAGCACCGGCATGTAGCGCGCGTGACGACCCAGCATCATCCGCCGCACCTCGTCGATCTCGGTCTCCGGCGTGCAAGTCAGCGGCGCATCATCCATCACGCTGCGCACCAGCCGCGTCCCGACACTCCCGCCGTTGCCCACCACCGCCTGGATGACCTCGCGAAAGGTGAGCATGCCCACCAGGTCGCCAAACTCCATCACGACCAGCGAGCCGATGTCGCGCTCGGCCATGGTCTCGGCCGCTTGCGCCAGCGGCGTGTCCGGAGAGACAGTGAACAGCGTGCTGCCCTTGACGCGCAGGATGTCGGAGACTTTCATGGTCGCCTGAGAAAAACGTGAGGAAAAGTTGGCCGCCAACATAGCACACAATGCCCGGCGCCAGACCTCACCCCACCGCATGACAAGCAGGAGACCACCCATGTCAGGTCCTTCCGACCCGGGCTTTGATACCTTGGCGCTACACGCCGGCGCCGCGCCCGACCCCAGCACCGGCGCCCGCGCCGTGCCGCTGCACCTGACCACCTCCTTCGTGTTCGAAAGCGCCGAACAGGCCGCCGGCCTGTTCAACATGGAGCGCAGCGGACACGTCTACTCCCGGCTGTCCAACCCGACGACCGCCGTGCTGGAGGAACGCATCGCCGCACTCGACGGCGGCGTCGGCGCCATCGCCACCGCCAGCGGCCAGGCCGCACTGCACCTGGCCATCGCCACGATCGCCAGCGCCGGGGACCACATCGTGGCCTCGAGCGCGCTGTACGGCGGCTCGCACAATCTGCTGCACTACACGCTCAAGCGCTTCGGCATCTCGACAACCTTCGTCCGGCCCGGCGACCTCGACGCCTGGCGCGCGGCGATCCGGCCCGAGACCCGGCTGCTGCTCGGCGAAAGCCTGGGCAACCCGGGACTGGACGTGCTGGACATCCCCGCCATCGCCCAGATCGCCCACGACGCCCACCGCCCGCTGCTGGTGGACGCGACCTTCGCAACCCCCTACCTGCAGCAGCCGATCGCGCTGGGCGCCGACCTGGTCCATCACTCGGCGACCAAGTTCCTCTGCGGCCACGGCACCGTGGTGGGCGGGCTGCTGGTCGACGGCGGCCGCTTCGACTGGGACCGCGCCCACGCGGCCAGCGGCGACCGCCGCCGCTACGCCGAACTCTGCGAACCCTACGACGGCTTCCACGGCATGGTGTTCAGCGAGGAAAGCACGGTGGGCGCCTTCCTGCTGCGCGCGCGCCGCGAAGGCCTGCGCGACTTCGGCGCCTGCATGAGCCCGCACACCGCCTGGCTGATGCTGCAAGGCATCGAGACGCTGCCGCTGCGCATGCAGCGCCACGTGAGCAACGCCCAGCGGATCGCCGAGTTCCTCGAATCGCAGGACATCGTCGAACGCGTCAACTACCCCGGCCTGCCCTCGCACCGCGACCACGCGCTGGCGCAGCGCCTGATGCCCAAGGGCGCCGGCGCGGTGTTCAGCTTCGACCTGAAGGGCGGCCGCGAGCCCGGCCGCCGCTTCATCGAATCGCTGCGGCTGTTCTCGCACCTGGCCAATGTCGGCGATGCGCGCTCGCTGGTGATCCATCCGGCCTCGACGACGCATTTCCGCATGGACGACGCGGCGCTCGCCGCCTCCGGCATCGGCGCAGGAACGATCCGGCTGTCGATCGGCCTGGAGGATCCCGAGGACCTGATCGCCGATCTCAAGTCCGCATTGAAGGTGGCCGCCAAATGAGCGCGATGAAGCTGAACGTCCAGGGCCGCCCGGCCTACGCCTACACCGGCGGCAAGCGCTTCGATGCGACGCTGCCCGTCGTCGTGTTCATCCACGGCGCGCTGCACGACCACAGCGTGTGGACGCTGCTGGCCCGCTACTTCGCCCACCACGGGCGCGGCGTGCTGGCGGTGGACCTGCCCGGCCACGGCCGCAGCGCAGGGCCGGCGCTGGATGACGTCGAGGCGCTCGGCGACTGGATCAACGCGCTGCTGGACACCGCCGGCGTGACGGCCGACCGCGCGGTCTCGCTGGTCGGGCACTCGATGGGATCGCTGATCGCGCTCGAGGCCGCGGCACGGCGCCCGGCGCGCATCGCCAGGCTGGCGATGGTCGGCACGGCCTGGCCGATGAAGGTCTCGGACGCGCTGCTGGCCACCTCGCGCGAGCGGCCGCGGGCGGCGATGGCCATGGTCAACGCGTTCTCGCATGCGACGACCGCCGGCAAGCCGTCCTACCCCGGTCCGGGCGCCTGGCTGCACGGCGGCAACCTCGCGCTGATGGAGCGCATGCAGGATGGCTACGGCGAACGGGGCAACCTGTTCGAGCACGACTTCCTGGTCTGCGATCGCTACCAGGGTGCGCCGCAGGCCGCCGCGAAGCTGACGGCCGCCGGCGTGCGGACCGAGCTCATTCTTGGCGCGAAGGACGCGATGACGCCGCCCAAGGCGGCGAAGCAGCTGGCCGAGTTGCTGGGCGCGCGGGTGCAGACGCTGCCGGCCGGGCATTCACTGATGACCGAGGCGCCGGAAGGGATGTTGAATGCGCTGAAGGCGGCGCTCGGCTGAGCGCCGTACGGTGAGTCCCTCACCCGCAGACGGCCCCGCGAGGGCCGCGCCAGGAGACGCCCATGAGCACCAGCCCCCTGCCCCACGCGCCGCGCGACTCGGACGCCGGCGCGGACCGCGTGAAGGCGATGCGCAGCTTCGCCGAGTTCTATCCCTTCTACCTCGGCGAGCACCGCAACCGCACCTGCCGCCGACTGCACTTCGTCGGCTCGACGCTGGGGCTGGCCTTCCTGGCCTACGCGCTCGCGACGCAGCGCTGGGGCTTCATCCTGGTCGGGCTGCTGTGCGGCTACGCCTTCGCCTGGGTGGGGCACTTCGGCTTCGAGAAGAACAAGCCCGCCTCGTTCAAGCGCCCGCTCTACAGCTTCATGGGCGACTGGGTCATGTACAAGGACATCTGGACCGGGAAGATCCGCTTTTGAGCGCAGGGTTCTCGCACGGCCAAGGGCGCCCGGCACATGAAGATCAACTCAGAGTCAGTCCCCAATCGTCCTGTGCACCGGCCTGCACGTCCTTGAACATGGCCGCGAGCTTGATCAGCTTCTCGTCGGCCAGGATCTGCGCATCTTCACTCTCCGCCTCGGAGGACGCCTGCTGCAGATGGCGCTCGTAGAGCTTCAGCGCCTCCCAGAGCAAGTTGTACTCGCTGACGATGAACCTAACAGGCATCTGAATCTCCTTCCTCGATGAGTTGAACCCGATTCCGATCCATTCCGAGTTCCTCCAGCGCGCCAAGGTATTTCTTGAGCGGCATCGCCCTGGCCGGAGCGATCATGTAATGGCCATGGTGGTTCGGACGCAGATCCTTCACCACGACCAGGTCCGCAGGAATCTCCGCACCCTTCATGATGCGCCAGACCTTCCGCCCCCGAACACGCATGACGGGGATGATCTTGTCGAACGCCGAAAATCCGTTGCCATCGGCGAGGACAACCTCAACGCCGTTCTGCAAGACCACCGGCACGTCGATACGGGCACGCCCGTCGGTGAAGAGCGGCCAGGTGCCGTTCCCCAACCGATAGAGGTCTTTGGAGAATTCGGTGACATCGAGGATGTACAAGTCCTCGGGCGACACCATCGATGGGGATCCGGCAGCACTGGGCGACATGAGTGGCAACTCCAAAAGGGAAGCCTGCAACTCTGTCGCGGTGGGAGGTCCGGGTCATTGACCTGTCGATGCCGACATCGGACCGGCGCTGCCAGCAGCCGGTCAGGATTTGCCCGATTCAGGCAGCAAGGCCTTGGCCGCCTCGATCCGCATCGCCATCGGCAGCGTCGCGTCGTTCATGACGTGCAGCAGGAAGGCGCGGGGGTCGGTGAAGTTCGTCGGGATGGCTGACGGAACAGCAGGCGCCGACGTCACCTGCGGCGCTTCCGGCGTCGCCTCGCCGGTCGATGCGCGGTCCACGCGCCCGTCGGAGCGCGCGACGTCCTGTGGGCCGCGCGGCGCGAGGGTCGCCAGCGCCGCTTCCCACGCCTGCGGCGTGATCGACTTCAAGGACTTCAGCAGATCCGCCTGCCCTTCGGCGCCGGGCGGGATATCCAGCCATGTCGCCTCGACGAACACCGGCGCGAGATCCGGTGCGACGAACGCCGACCATTGCCCTTCCCGGACTTCGGCCGGCATCACCGGCGGCTCCGTCAGGCAGCGAATGCGCGGGCCCGCGATGCCGGCCAGGTATCGGGACTTCAGGCCCTCGAAGAAGGCGGCGGCCGCCTCAGGCGCGCAGCCGCGCTCCAGCGAAAACCACAGCTGGTAGCTGTTCTCGCCGGCGATGGCGATGCCCGGCGCGGGCAGCGCGAGGTCGAGCTGCACGCCGCGCCACACGTTGGCAAGCAGCTCCCAATCCGACGGCCGCCCCACGTCGAGTACGAGCGCGCGCGAGGCCCCGTCGGAACCGGCGGCGTAGAGGCGTTGGAATTCAGCGGTGAGTCGGGACACGGCGTGTTCAGGGCAACGAAGACAGCCCGCGACTCTACGTCCTCAGGCCTGTGCTGCCTGGACGGCCGAGGCGCCCTGCTCGGCCTGCGCCTTCAGCGAGGCCAGCATGTCGTCGGCCATCGCGTCCAGGTCGTAGCCCAGCTTCCAGCCCCAGTCACGCTGGGCGACGCTGTCATCGATGGACTGCGGCCAGCTCGCGGCGATGTTCTGGCGGAAGTCCGGCGCGTAGTCGATCGTGAAGCCCGCGATGCGACGGCGGATCGACGCGGCGATCTGCTCCGGTGTGAAGCTCACGCCCGCCAGGTTGTAGCTGCCCCACTCGGTGATGCGTTCCGCCGGCGCCTCCATCAGCTCGATCGTCGCGCGCAGCGCATCCGGCATGTACATCATCGGCAGCGCCTGGTCCTCCTTCAGGAAGCAGGTGTAGCGGC
Source organism: Mitsuaria sp. BK041 (assembly GCF_014193085.1). NCBI lineage: Bacteria > Pseudomonadati > Pseudomonadota > Betaproteobacteria > Burkholderiales > Sphaerotilaceae > Roseateles > Mitsuaria sp. BK041. The sequence continues at coordinate 2,623,670 of NZ_JACHYT010000001.1, forward strand.
CGTGCTTGAGCGCCTCGTGGAAGATTTCCACCGCGTAGTCGGTCGTGCCGCCGCCCGGGGGCGTCTTCCAGCTGATAAGGCCGGGATAGCGCAGGCTGCGCACGTCGACGCCGTGATTGGCGTGGTACCAGCGGCACCAGCCCTCGCCGGCCAGCTTGGAGATGCCGTAGATCGTCGTCGGATCCATCACCGTCGTCTGCGGCGTGGCCTGCTTGGGCGTCTGCGGTCCGAAGGCGGCGATGGAGCTCGGCCAGAACACGCGCTCCAGCTTCGCCGTGCGCGCCAACTCCAGCACGTTCAGCAGGCCCTTCATGTTCAGGTCCCAGGCCCACATCGGATGCTTCTCGCCCGTGGCGGACAGCGCCGCGGCCAGGTGATAGATCTGCGTGATGCCGTGCCGCTTGACCACCGCCGCCAGCGCCGCCGCGTCGGTGACGTCCAGCATCTCGTGGGTCAGCTGCGGCACGCGGCCCTGCGGGGCGACGTCGCTGGTGATGACATTGGCGTTGCCATGGCGCTTGGCCAGCTCCACCGCCAGTTCGGAACCGATCTGGCCGTTCGCGCCGATCAACAGGATCTTGGTCGTCATGGGGATCTTCTTCTCAGCGCCTTACTTCACCAGTCCCAGCTCGCGGCCCGCCTGCGCGAACGCGGCCACGGCCCGCTCCAGGTGCTCGCGCTCGTGCACCGCCGAGATCTGCACCCGCACCCGGGCCTGCTCCTTGGGCACCACCGGATAGAAGAAGCCGACCGCGTACACGCCCAGCTCCAGCAGCCGCGCGCTGAGCTGCTGCGCCTTGACCGCGTCGAACAGCATCACCGGCACGATCGGATGCGTGCCCGGCTTGATCTGGAAACCCACCTGCTGGATGGCCTCGCGGAAGAAGGCGGTGTTGGCCTCGAGCTTGTCGCGCAGCGCGGTGCTCCCTTCCAGCAGGTCCAGCACCGCGATGGACGCGCCGACGATGCTCGGCGCCACCGTGTTGGAGAACAGGTAGGGCCGCGAGCGCTGGCGCAGCAACTCGATCACTTCCTTGCGCCCCGTCGTGAAGCCGCCCGACGCGCCACCCAGCGCCTTGCCCAGCGTGCCGGTGATGATGTCGACCTTGCCGAACACGCCGCGGTACTCGTGCGTGCCGCGGCCGGTCTTGCCCATGAAGCCGCTGGCATGGCATTCGTCGATCGCCAGCAGCGCGCCGAAGCGATCGGTGATCTCGCGCATCTTGTCCAGTTGCGCGATCGTGCCGTCCATCGAGAACACGCCGTCGGTGAAGACCATGACATGGCGCGCGCCGGCGGCGCGGGCCGCGGTCAGCTGCGCCTCCAGATCAGCCATGTCGTTGTGCTTGTAGCGGAAGCGCTTGGCCTTGCACAGGCGGATGCCGTCGATGATGGACGCGTGGTTCAGCTCGTCGCTGATGATCGCGTCCTGCTCGCCCAGCAGCGGCTCGAACAGCCCGCCGTTGGCGTCGAAGGCGGCGGCATAGAGGATGGTGTCCTCGGTGCCGAGGAAACGCGCCAGGCGCTGCTCGAGTTCCTTGTGGATGTCCTGCGTGCCGCAGATGAAGCGCACCGACGACAGGCCGTAGCCATGGGTACGCAGCGCCTCGTGGGCGGCCTCCACCACCTTCGGATGCGAGGACAGGCCCAGGTAGTTGTTGGCGCACAGGTTGAGGACCTCGCGCCCGTCACGCGTCTTGACGATGGCGCCCTGCGGGCTGGTGATGATGCGTTCGCTCTTGAAGAGGCCGGCGTCGCGGATGCCCTGCAGCTCGTTCTGCAGGTGGCGATAGAAGTCGTCGGTGGACGGGGAGGCGATGTTGGTCATGCGGTGCTCCTGCGGCACAATCCGTTAAATCGAACGCGTTCGCTATATCGAACAGCCGTGCAGTATCAAGGAAGAGCGGAGGCCGGTCAAGGCGCCGTCTTCCGCGCCCCAATTCCCTCGCCCGCCGCCCATGTCCGCCAATCCTTCCGAAAAACTGGAACCTCCCCGCGTGGGCGCGACGCTGCAGGCGCTACGGCAAGCCCAGGGCCTGTCGCTGGACGAGCTGTCGCGGCGGGCGGGCGTCTCCAAGTCCATGCTCTCGCAGATCGAGCGCAACCAGGCCAATCCCACGGTGGCCGTGGTGTGGCGGCTTGCCAATGCGCTGCGGGTGGAGTTGTCTGAGCTGCTGGGCGGCGAGCGGCCCGCCGCCCCGCCGATCGAGGTGGTCGCCTCGCATGCGACGCCGGCGCTGTCGAGCCCGGACGGCCTGTGCCGGCTGCGCATCCTCGGTCCCATCGACCTGGCCGGCAACTTCGAGTGGTACGAGCTGACGGTGCAGCCCGGCGGCGCCCTCGAGTCCGCCGCGCACGAGCCCGGCTCGCGCGAGCACCTGAGCGTGCTGGCCGGTGAACTCGAGGTCACGGCCGGCGGCAGCCGCCAGCTCGTCAAGAGCGGCGAGACCGCGCGCTACGCCGTGGACGGCGCACACGCGATCCGCAACCTGTCGAAGAAGGCGGCGACGGCGCTGCTCGTGGTGCTGCACGCCTGATCGCGGCGAACGCCCCGGATCACCTCCTGTTACTTGACCCGCGCGTCGTGGTCGAGACAATCGCCCGATTCGCGGAGGCGAGGGAGCGTATTGCAGTCAAGGCAGTCCACATGCAGCAACGCTCGTTTTCAGAGAAGCATCCCCACATCCCCACCCCGACCCAGCCGGCCACCGTCGACACCGAGACCCAGGCGAAGCAGCTCCAGCTGCTCGATGGTTCGGCGCGCCTGCGCGTGGCCGAGCAGCGCGCCCGCGAGCACCGCGCGCAGCCGCTGATCGACAAGGCCGCGCTGCCGCTGGGCGCGACGCCCAAGTACGGCATGAAGCCCACCGGCGCCACGCGGCCCAAGCCGCCCTACCGGCGGGCGGTCTATTCGATCGTGGCCCTGCTGGCGGTGCTCGGCGGCGCGGCCGTCACGCTGTGGCGCTAGCCACCGGCACCGGCCGCTCGATCAGCGCGCCCAGCGTGGCGCGCCCCCAGCCGGCCTGCTCCCACAGCGCCGCCAGCCCCGGCTGGCGCTCGGCCAGCAGCGCGCGCACCAGCGGCTCGGCGCTCGTCGAGGCCGGCTCGCACAGCAGCACCACGCGCTGGGCGCCCTCCTCCTCCAGGCGGCCGACCCAGTCCAGCTTCTGCAGCTGCTGGAGCACCGGTTCGAGCTGCAGCGGATCGACGCTCATGCGCTGCGACATCGCGAGGATCGACAACCCCGACTCCCCGCCGGCGCGCGCCGCCTCGAGCTCGCGCACCACGTCCAGCGCCAGCGCCATCTGCATGCCGGGCCGGTTGCGGCGCACGCTGACGCCGCCGGCCAGCGCCGGCGCATTGGCCGCCAGGATCGCGCCGAGCAGCACGATCGACCAGCCGACGTAGATCCAGATCAGGAAGATCGGCACCGCCGCGAAGGCGCCGTAGAGCGTCGAATAGGTCGGCACCTGCTTCACGTACCAGGCCAGCGCCTGCTTGGCCAGGTGGAAGGCCACCGCGACGAAGGCCGCCCCGGTCAGCGCGTGGCGCCAACGCACGTCGGTGTTGGGCACGTAATGGAAGAGCGCCGCGATCGCGCCCCACAGCACCACCAGGTCCACGCTGTTGAGCAGGACCACCAGGCCGCGCGGCATGTTGTCGACCAGGTCCCGGCTGTAGGTGATCAGCACGCTGGTGACGGTCAGGCTGCCGCCCAGCAGCAGCGGGCCCAGCGTCATCGCCGCCCAGTACACCAGCACCCGCTGTGCGATCGGACGCGGCCGCTGCACGCGCCAGATCTGGTTGAGCGTGCGGTCGATCGTCAGCATCAGCGACAGCGCCGTCACCGCCAGCACGATCAGGCCGACGACACCGAGCCGGTTGGCCTTGGCCGCGAACTGCGTCAGCGACATCAGCACCGGGCGCGCGATGTTGTCGGGGATCAGCGATTTGAGGAAGTATTTCTCCAGCGCCGACTGGAAGCTGGAGAACATCGGAAACGCGGTGAACAGCGCCAGCGCCACCGTCAGCAGGGGCACGAGCGAGATCAGCGTGGTGAAGGTCAGGCTGCCCGCGGTCAGGCCCAGGCGCTCCTCCCGGAAGCGCTGCACGAACAGGCGCAGCGTGCGTGCGTAAGGCCAGGTCAACAGCTCGCGCGCGAGCTCGCGGATGCCCTCGCGCCAGCTCTGCGGCGGCGCCTGATCACTGCTAGGTTCCCTCAACATGCTGGCTATGATGCCAGCCATGTCAACCCTCGCCGCCGCCCCGCGGATCGCCTCGCGATGACACCGACCGCGCCGCCCGCGACCGCGACGACCGCCCGCCCCCCGACCGCCCGCACCGAGCCGACCGCGCGCGAGCGCGGCAGCCGCCAGGTCGCGTTCCTCGCCACGCTGGCGCTGGCGCTGGTCTGCCTGGCCTGGGAGCTGTGGCTCGCGCCGACCGGCCGCGGCACGCTGGCGATCAAGGCCCTGCCGCTGCTGCTGCCGCTGCCCGGCCTGTGGCGCTACCGGCTCTACACCTACCGCTGGGTCAGCCTGATGATCTGGCTCTACATGACCGAGGGCCTGGTGCGCGGCACCTCCGAGGGCGGCGCCGGCATGGCGCTGGCGTGGATCGAGGTCGCCCTGTCGCTGACGATCTTCCTCGCCTGCGCGGCGCAGATCCGCCTGCGGCTGGCCCAGGCCCGCACGGCCGAGGCCGGATCGACGGGAGACCCCGCATGAGCGCCGCGCTGATCGACGCCCTGCGCGCCTGCCTGGGCCAGGCGCATGTCCTGCTGCCCGGCGAGCACGACCTTTCCGGCTACGAGCGCGACTGGCGCAAGCGCTATGCGGGTCGCGCGCTGGCGGTCGTGCGGCCGGCCGACACCGCGCAGGTCGCGGCGATCGTGTCGCTGGCGCGCGAGCACGGCGTGCCGCTGGTCCCGCAAGGCGGCAACACCGGCCTGGTGGGGGGCGGCGTGCCGGACGACTCCGGCACGCAATTGCTGCTGAGCCTGCAGCGGCTCAACCGCGTGCGCCAGATCGACCCCGCCAACCTGACCATGACCGTCGACGCCGGCTGCGTGCTGCAGCAGGTGCAGCAGGCGGCGCGGGACGCCGGCCTGCTCTTCCCGCTGAGCCTGGCCGCCGAAGGCAGCTGCACCATCGGCGGCAACCTGGCGACCAACGCCGGCGGCACCCAGGTGCTGCGCTACGGCAACGCGCGCGAGCTGTGCCTGGGCCTGGAGGTGGTGACCGCGGACGGCACCGTCTGGGACGGGCTGTCCGGCCTGCGCAAGGACAACACCGGCTACGACCTGCGCGACCTCTTCATCGGGTCGGAAGGCACGCTGGGCGTGATCACGGCCGCGACGCTGAAGCTGCATCCGCTGCCGCTGGCGCGGATGACGGCGCTGGCCGCCTGCGACACGCTGCGCGACGCGGTCGCGCTGCTGGGCCTGGCGCAGGCGCGCTGCGGCGCGGCGCTGACCGGCTTCGAGGTGATGAACGCGCTGTCGCTGGCCCTGGTGGGCAAGCATTTCCCGCAGCTGACGCAGCCGCTGGGCCCGCGGCCGTGGACGGTGCTGCTGGAGCTGTCGGACAGCGAGGGCGAGACCCATGCCCGCGCGCAGTTCGAGGCCCTGCTCGAGGACGCGCTGGAGCGCGGCGTCATCGACGACGCGGCGGTGGCCGAGACACTGGCGCAGAGCCATGCGATGTGGCACCTGCGCGAGTCCATCCCGCTGGCGCAGAGCGAGGAAGGCCTGAACATCAAGCACGACATCGCGCTGCCGGTGTCGCGGATCCCCGATTTCGTCGAAGGCTGCGACCGGTTGCTGGCCGAGCGTTTCCCCGGCTCGCGGCTGGTGGACTTCGGCCATCTGGGTGACGGCAACCTGCACTACAACGTCCAGGCGCCGGAGGGCGTCGCGCCCGCGGACTTCCTGCGCACGCACGAGGCGGCGGTCAACGCGCTGGTCTACGACCAGGTGGCCGCGCACGGCGGCTCGATCTCGGCCGAGCACGGCATCGGCCAGCTCAAACGCGAGGAGCTCGCGCAGCGCAAGAGCCCGGTGGCCCTGCAGCTGATGCGCCAGATCAAGCAGGCGCTGGATCCTCGCGGGCTGCTGAATCCCGGCCGGGTGGTCTGAAGGCGCGCGACGCTTTCCCCCGGGCGCTTTCCCCGGGGACTTTCGGCGAGCGCTTTCCTTTAGAGAGGCCAGTCACCGGCGCTTGCACGGATCGTGCTGGCCGCGCGGGCACAATCCTCGCGCTTGCGCGTGCTTTCCCGTCTCTCCGTCTCGATGTCCGTCCCGAACCCGCCCTTGATGCCATCGCCGCGCCCGCGTGGCTCGCTGTCCGCCGCGCGCGTCTGCCGGCCACACGCCATCGCGCTGGCCCTGGCTCTGGCCCTCACACTGTCCGGCCCGGCCGCGCAGGCGCAGTCCTCGACGCCTTCCGAGCAGCCCCTGGCCCATCTGCAGCACACGAGCTGGGGCCTGAAGGATGGCATGCCGGGGCCGGTGATGGCGATCGCGCAGACGAGCGACGGCTACCTCTGGCTGGGCACCGGCAACGGCCTGTTCCGCTTCGACGGCCTGCGCTTCGAGCGCTTCGACGCGATCGCCGGCGAGCAGTTGCCCAGCCGCCAGGTGCTGTCGCTCTTCGCGACCGCCGACAACGGCCTGTGGGTCGGCCTGCTCGAGGGCGGCCTCGCGCTGGTGCGCCAGGGGCGCATCGTCCAGGTCGAGCCGGCGACCGGCCATTTCGTCACCTCCACCCGCGCCTTCGCCGCCGAGCGCGACGGCACGCTCTGGGTCGCCACGGGCCGCTCGCTGCTCAAGCGCCAGGGCGCCGGCTGGGTCGCGATGGATCCGGGCTCCGGCTTCGACGACGGCAACGGACAGGCGCCGATCGCGCTGTCGGTGGCGGTCGACGCGGCCGGCAACGTCTGGTGCGTCACCGATCGCACCGTCTTCGTCCGGCCCGCGGGCCGCGCCCGCTTCGTCGCCTCCGACGTGCCGTCGCTGGGTCAGACCCAGCTGACCATCGGGCCCGATGGCCGCGCCTGGGCCAACGACATCTCGCCCGCCGTACGCGGCTTCTTCCGCCTGCCCCTGCCGGGTGAAGGCGCCGGCGCCATGACCGGAGCGGGCGGCGCCAAGGCCGGCTCGGCCGCCGTGGTGACCACCGACATGATCGGGACGGCCACCACGCCGGTGCCGGTGCCCCGCAGCTTCTTCGTGCCGACCTTCGATCGCGCTGGTTGGCTGTGGTACGGCGCGAAGGACGGGCTCAACCGGATCGATCCGGCGGACGACGCCGGGCCCCAGTTCCTCGGCACCGACAAGGGCTTGTCCGGCCCGCTGGTGATGCGTGTCTTCCAGGACCGGGACGGTGCGATCTGGGTCGGCACCAACGGCGGGCTGGACCGCTTCCGCGGCGCGGCGGTCGATCGCGTGGAGTTGCCCAACCGCGGCGCCAGCATCGCGATGGCGGTCGACGGGTCCGGCGGGCTGCTGGTCGCCGCCGGCGATTCGATCCAGCGCCTCGCGCCCGGCGAGACCACGCCCCGCGCCGTGCCCACCGACCCGGGCATGACCACCTTCACTTCGGTCTTCGTCGACAGCCGCCAGCGGCTCTGGGCCGGCGGTCGCACCGGCTTGTGGACGCAGGAGAACGGCCGTTTCGTGCCCGTCCCCACGCCCGATGGCGAGCCCTGGCGGGCCGCCGTGTTCGAGATCACCGAGGACGCCACCGGCGCGCTGTGGTTCAACGGTCATCGCTACGGGCTGATGCGATACGCCGACGGCAAGACCACGCGCCTGTCGGGCTCGGGCGTCTTCCCGCGCAAGGGCCCCGACGCGATCGCCAGCGACGCGCAGGGCCGGGTCTGGATCGGCTACTCCGACGGCACGCTGCTGCGTCACGAGGCCGGCCAGACCACCCGCCTCACCGCGGCCGACGGCCTGGCGATCGGCGCGATCAAGGTCATCGCGCGCCAGGGCGCGCACCTGTGGGTCGGCGGCGAACGCGGCGTGCAACTGCTTTCCGAGCCCGGGTTTCCTCGGCTGCGGCTGGCCGATGCGGACGCGCTCGAGGGCGTGTCGGGCCTCGTCGAGACACCGGAGGGCGAGCTCTGGATCAACGGCGCGAACGGCATCACGCGACTGCGCGCCGACGAGGTGCGCCGCGCGCTGGCCAGCACCACCGAGGCGGCGCAGCGCCCGGCGGGCCGCCGCTTCGACCTGCTCGACGGCCTGACCGGTCGCGCCGAACAGTCCTGGCCGCTGCGCACCGCGGCCCGCACGCCGGACGGGCTGCTGTGGTTCTCGCTGAGCAACGGCGTCGTGCGCATCGATCCGCGGCGCCTGCCCGAGGGCGAGGCCGCGCCCCCGGCGGTGGACATCCACCAGCTGTCCGTGCATGGCGAGCCCGTCGCGGCCGGCGTGAACGGCACGGCCCGCGCGGACGGCCTGCTGCGCCTGGCCCCCGGCACCCGCGACCTGGAGATTGCCTACACCGCGATCAGCCTGGCCCAGCCCGAGCGCACCCGCTTCCGCTACCGGCTGGTCGGCCAGGACCGCGACTGGCAGGACGCGGGCGCGCGGCGCCGCGCGTTCTATACCAACCTCGGCCCGGGCACCTACGAGTTCCGGGTCGAAGCGTCCCAGGACCGCGGTCCCTGGAGCGCCACGCCGGCCGCGCTGCGCTTCGAGATCGCGCCGACGCTGACGCAGCACGCGGGCTTCCGCGTCGCGGCGGTCGCCATCGGCATCGCGCTCCTGGCCGGCCTGGCCGCGCTGCGCGCCCGCCAGCGCCGCGCCCATGAGCAGGACCGCCTCGCCGCCCGCATCCAGGAACGCGAGCGCATCGCGCGCGACCTGCACGACACGCTGCTGCAGGGCGTCTACGGCCTGATCCTGCGCTTCGAGGCGATCGCGCGCCGGCTGCCCGGCACGGAACGCGCCGCGATGGAGCGCGTGCTGGTCGATGCGGACGCGCTGCTGATCGAAGGCCGCGACCGCGTCACCGACCTGCGCCTGCCACCGCCCGACCTCAACGGGCTGGAGCAGACGCTGGAGGCGCTGGGGCGCGAGCTCTCCCACACCCACGGCGCGGCGTTCGTGTTGACTGTCGAGGGCACGCCGCGGCCGCTGGCGCCGGCGCTGGCGGCGTCGATCTGCCTGATCGCGCGCGAGGCCATCTTCAACGCCTTCCAGCATGCGCAGGCCGGGCGCATCGAGGTCGCGCTCCGCTATGGCGACGGCGGCTTCACGCTGTTCGTCCGCGACGACGGCGTCGGTGTGCCGGACGAGGTGAAGGCCCGCGGCGGTCGCCCCGGCCACTGGGGCCTGTCGGGCATGCGCGAACGCGCGGAACTGGCGGGCGTCGCCTACCGGCTGGACTCGCAGGCCGGCATCGGCACGCAGGTCGAGTTGCACGCTCCCGCCGCGCGCGCCTACGAAGGCGCCAGCGACGACGGGCCGGCGGTCTCCCGCGGCCCATGGTGGCGCCGCGTTCGGCGCGGCTGACGCGAATCAGTCGTCAGCGCCCACCGGCACCGCGTTGGCGCGCGGCGCCGGCTTCACGCGCCGGTAGAGCCACTCCAGGACCCAGAACACGAACAGCACCCAGGTGAGGAAGGCCAGCCCGACCAGCAGCGTCTGGAAGATGCTGATCGCCCAGGCACCAGCGGCGCTGAAGCGCTCGACGCGGCGCGGGAAGCGCTCGATCAGGCGATCGAAGAAGAGCTGGATGCTGTCGTAGAAGCACGGGACCATCAGCAGCGTCAGGAAGGTCGAGGTGATGGTGCCGCCGATGATGGCCACGGCCATCGGGCGGTAGAACTCGCCGCCCTCGCCCACGCCGATCGCCACCGGCAGCATGCCGGCCACCAGCGCGAAGGTGGTCATCAGGATGGGCCGGAAGCGCTTGCGGCCCGCATGCATCAGCGCTTCCTCGCGCGGCACGCCGGCGGCCTCCTCCTGGCGCGCCGCGTCCAGCAGCAGGATGGCGTTCTTCGCCACCAGGCCGGCCAGCATGATGATGCCGATGAAGCTCATCAGGTTCAGCGTGCCCTTGGTCAGCAGCAGCGCCACCACCACGCCGATCAGCGACAGCTTGAGCGAGTACATCACCCCGATCGGCGCCGAGAAGCTGCCGAACTGCATCACCAGGATCAGGTACATCAGCCCGATGCCGGAGAACAGCGCGATGAACATGGCGCCGAAGACCTCTTCCTGGTCCTTGGACGCGCCGGCCAGCTCGATGCCATAACCCTGCGGGAAGTTGATGGAGCGCGCCAGCTTGACCGCGTCCTTGGTCACCTCGCCGGGCGAGCGGCCATGCGCGTTGGCCGACACCGCGATCATCCGCTTGCCGTCCGAGTGCTGGATCTTGGCCGGGCCCTTGCCCATCGACACCGTCGCGATCTGCTCCAGCGGCACCATCACGCCGGCACCGCTCACCGCGATCGGCAGGCGCTCGATGTTGCTCGCGTCGACGCGGTCCTCCGGCGCCAGGCGCACCGCCACGTCGCGGGTCTCGCCGCTGGGGTCGACCCAGTCGCCGACCTCCACGCCGGCGAAGGCCACGCGCAGCGCATTGGCCGCGTCGCCGACGGAGATGCCCAGCGAGTTGGCCAGCCCGCGGTTCATCTCGATCTGCAGCTCGTCCTGCGGATCCTGCTCCGACAGGCCGACGTCGACCGCGCCCGGCACATTGCGCAGCTTGGCCATGTACTCGGTGGTGATCTCCATCAGCTTGCGCGACTCCGCGCCGTGGAAGCGGATCTGCACCGGCTTCTGCGCGCCGTTGTTCAGGTCGTCCAGCACCACGTACTCGGCGCCGACCAGGCGGGCCACGCGGGTGCGCAGGTCCGCCGCGATCTCGGCGGCGCTGCGCTTGCGCTCGGTGCTCTTGCCCAGGTCCACGTAGATGCGACCGCCGCTGACGTTGACGTACTCGTTGGTCGCCTTGGTCTCGGGCAGCTGGCGCGCCAGCGCGGAGCCGGCGGCCATTTTCAGCCGCGCGTATTCCAGGCTGGAGCTCGCGGGCGTGCGGACCTCGATGGCGATGGTGCCGGAGTCCGAGGCCGGCAGGAAACTCGAGCCGCCCAGCGTCGACTGCAGCACGATCGCCAGCACGAAGCTCGCCGCCGCGAAGAAGGCCATCCAGCGGCGGTGGTGCAGCGCCCACTCGATGACCAGGCCGTAGCGGTCGGCCTGGTGGTCGAACCAGTCATTGAAGCGCTGCAGCAGTCGCGACACGCCGGTCTTCTTCGCATGGTGGTACCCGGGCGGGTCGCCCCAGTAGGCCGACAGCATCGGGTCCAGGGTGAAGGAGATGAACAGCGACACCAGCACCGAGGCCACCACGGTCAGGCCGAAGGGCCGGAACCATTCGCCGGACACGCCCGGCATGAAGGCCACCGGGATGAACACGGCCACGATGGAGAAGGTCGTCGCCGCCACGGCCATGCCGATCTCGGCGGTGCCCTTGAGCGCGGCGGTGCGGCGGTCGGCGCCGCGCTCCATGTGGCGCACGATGTTCTCGCGCACCACGATGGCGTCGTCGATCAGCACGCCGATGGCCAGCGACAGGCCCAGCAGGCTCATGAAGTTCAGCGTGAAGCCGCACAGCCAGACCGCGATGAAGGCCGCGATCACCGAGGTGGGCAGCGACAGCGCGGTGATCAGCGTCGAGCGCCACGAGTTGAGGAACACGTAGACCACGAACACCGTCAGGCCGGCGCCGAAGACCAGCGCGTGGATCACGTTGTTCAGGCTGTCCTGCGCGTCGCGGCCGCCGTCCTGCGTCACCTCCAGCTTGGTGCCCTTGGGCAGCGTGGCGTTGATCTCCTCGACCAGCTTGCGGGTGGCGTCGGCCACCGTCACCGTCGATGCGTCGCGCGAGCGGGTGACCGAGAGGCCCACGTTGGGATGGCCGTTGCGCACCGAGAAGCCGGTCTGCTCGGCGAAGCCGTCCTGCACCGTCGCGACCTGGCCCAAGCGGATCAGCTCGCCGCCGGAGCGCTTGACCACGATCTGGTTGAAGTCGCTCGGCGATTCGATGCGGCCCAGCAGCCGGATCGACTGGTCCTCCATCAGCCCGCGCACCTTGCCCACCGGCGCGGTGGTGTTCTGCATCTTCAGCGCGTTGACGACCTCGGTCACCGACACATTGAACTCGCGCAGCTTCTGCGCGCTCAGCAGCACTGACAGCTCCCGGTTCAACGAGCCGTTGACCGTCACCGTGGCCACGCCGGAGATGGCGCGGAAGCGGTCGGCGAGCTGGTCCTCGGCCAGGCGGGAGATCTCCGCGTGGGTCTGCGAACTCGACGACAGCGCCAGCTGCATGATGGGCTGCGCCGACGGATCGATGCGCTGCAGCACCGGCTCGCGCATCTCCAGCGGCAGCTTGTGGCGGACCGCGGCGATCGCGTTGCGGACCTCATCGGCCGCCTCGATCATGTTCTTGTTGAAGTTGAAGATCAGCAGCAGCTGCGCGTAGCCCTCGCTCGCGGTCGAGCGCACCTCGGTCACGCCCGAGATGCTGTTCAGCGACTTCTCGATGCGGTTGATGATCTCGCGCTCGGCGGTCTCGGGCGAGGCGCCCGGGTAGGTGATGCCCACGACGAGCAGCGGCTGCTCGACGTCGGGGATCTGGTTGACGCGCAGCTTGGACAGCGCCAGCAGGCCCAGCGCCATCAGCCCGATGATGATGACCACCATCGAGATCGGCTTCTTGACCGAGAAATTGGACAGGAACATGGCGGAAGTCTCCTCGAGTCCGGCCGGTCGTCAGATGCCCGAGGCCGCGGAGGCCGCGAAGTCCGGCGCCGCGCCGGCGGGCGCGGCGGACTTGGTCCCGGCGCCGCTGGCCATGGGCACGGCGGCCTTGGTCAACTCGACGCGCTGGCCGTCGATCAGCGTGCTGGTGGGATGGCGCAGGATGCGGTCGCCCTGCTTCAGGCCGGTGGTGACGACGTACAGCCCCTGGCGGTCGTCGCGCGCGCCCAGGCGGACCGCGGACTTGCCGACCTTGCCGCCGTCCACGCGCCAGACGAAGGCCTTGTCGCCCTCGCGCACCAGCGCGCCGTCGGCCACCATCAGCGCCGAGACGCTGTTGGTCTGCACCCGGCCCTCGGCGTACAGGCCGGCCACACCCGGCTGCTGGGCGCCGGCGAAGTCGACCAGCACTTCCACCTGGCGGGTGCTCGCGTTGGCGGCCTGCGCGATGCGGCGCACCTTGCCCTGGAAGTCGACCTGCGGATAACCGTTGACCCGGAAGTAGACCGTCTGGCCCAGCTTGAGCTCGGCCATGCGGTCCGCGGAAACCAGGCCCTCGAAGCGCATCGACGCCGGATCCATCACCTTGATCAGCTCCTTGCCGATCTGCGCCGAGTCGCCCGGCGAGACCTTGCGGTCGCTGACGACGCCGTCGAACGGGGCGCGCACCTCGGTGCGCTGCTGCTGCTGGCGCGCCGTGGCCACGCGGGCGCGGGCGGCCACCAGGTCGCTCTGGGCGTTGTTGCGGCGGATTTCCGCGTCCTCCATCGCCTGGATGGAGCTCATGCCCTGGGCCTGCAGCGTCTTCAGGCGCTGGTACTGGCGCTCGGCCTGCTCGAAGCTCTGCGAGGCGGCGCGGGCGGCTTCGTCGGCGGACTGCACCGTGTCGCGGATCGCGGTGTCGTCCAGGCGGACCAGCAGGTCGCCGCGCTTCACCCGCTCGCCGTTCTCCTTGAACACCTGCAGCACGACGGCCTGCAGTTCGGCGCGCAGGTCGGCCCGGCGCTCCGGCTGGATCGAGCCGGTGATGACCGGGCCGCTGGCGTATTCGCTCACGCCCAGCGTCTGCACGTCCTCCGGCGCCACCAGCAGGCTGGGCGCGCTGGCCGCGGCGGCGGCGGGCGATGCCTGCTTGTCGGGGGAAGGCTTGCCGCAGGCGGCAAGCAGGGACGCGGCGACAACGGCGATCAGCGACAAACGCAACATGAAGCGGGCTCCGGCGGAGAAAACAAGGTCGTAAAAAAATGTCCTTCGTGCGCAAGCCGCAAAAAGGGCGCGCTAGCTTAACTTCAATGACCCTGCATGCAGGTGGTCACCCCCTGCAGTTCATCCCCGGGAAACAGCGCTTCGTCGCGCCGTCCCCGGCGCCCGGGAACCGCCAGCGCCGGTTACCTGAGGTTTCATCGCGACGCTCCGTCTTCCGCCCGACCGAGGGTCAGGCGTTCACAGGCCGTTAATGCCCCACCGGGAATTGCGCACACCTGCTGCACATGCGCTACCCGTACACCCCACGACTAGGGGAAGTGCCGTCCGTATTGCTGATTGTTAAGAAATAGACTCGAAACGTTTCTTAGCTTTTTTGCCGTTTTGACGTCATGCGCGCACTTTCCATCGTCCACGTGGTCTTCTCGTCTCGCATCGCCGGTGGCGAGCATCACTGCGTCGACCTGGCCAACGCCCAGGCGGCGCTGGGCCACACCGTCCATGTGATCGGCCCGGCCGGCTCGGCCGTCCGGCATGCGCTCGACCAGCGCGTGCGCTTCCACGGCCTGCGCCTGCCGGTGCTGCGCGGGGCGCGGGTCCGGCGTCTGGCCGCCCGGCTGGGCGCGGACATCGTCCACGGCCACCTGGGCCCGGCCTGCAAGGCGGTGGCGGCTGCCCGGGACCGGGTGCGGGTCGGCACGCTCCATGTGGGCTACAAGGCGCACCACCATGCGCGGATGGACGCGCTGGTGTGCGTCAATTCGGCCCAGGTCGGTCACTTGAAGGATTTCGGCGGCATGCATCGCGTCATCTACAACTGGGCGCCGGAACGCAGTCCCGCGTCCTGCGCGGCGAAGGCGCCCTCGGGCTCGCTGCGGCAGGAGCTCGGCATTCCGGCGGCCGCGCCGGTCATCGGCTGCGTCGGCCGGCTGCACGCGGCCAAGGGCATGCACACGCTGATCGAGGCCTTCCAGCGCCATGCGCCGCCGCAGGCGCACCTGGTGCTGATCGGCGAAGGCCCGCAGCGCGCTGAACTCGAGTCGCTGCGCGGCGACGACCGGCGCATCCACCTGCTGGGCTTCCGCTGGAACATCGACGAACTGCTCGGCGAGATGGACCTCTACGTGTCCTCGTCGCGCGAGGAACAGTTCCCGCTGGCCATCCTCGAGGCCATGCGCGCGCGGTTGCCGATCGTGGCGACGGCCACGCTGGGCGCGCGCGAAATGCTGGACCCGGCGCAGTCGGCGATCGTGCCGGTCGATGACGCCGTGGCGATGGGCCAGGCGATCGCCGCCGCGCTGGCCGAGCGCGCCCGCAATGCCCGCCGCCCGGTGGACTACGACATGGACCGCTACGACCGCTCCAGCGCGGTGCGGGCCACGCTGGGCCTGTACCAGGAGGCGCTCGCGCGCCAGGGCGTCAAGATCCACGACCTCGCGGGACTGAGCGTGGAAGACGCCCGTGGTTAAGCGGCCGAAGTCGGATTTCTGGACCGTCGGCGTCGTCCCCGAGCGCCTGGACCGCCTCAGCCCCGAGCGCCTGCGCGAACTGCGCGACCGCATCGTCTGGATGCCGGAAGCCGGCGACTGGCGCTACTACGCCGACCCCTTCGCACTGCGCGAGGGCGACGCGCTCCATGTCTTCGTCGAGCATTTCGACTACCGGACCAAGCGCGCCGACCTGCAGCGCCTCACGCTGAACCTGGCCGACGGCGCCTGGAGCGCGCCCAAGCCGGTGCTGCGCCAGCCCTTCCACCTTTCCTACCCCTTCGTCTTCGAGCACGAGGGCCAGGTCTGGATGGTGCCGGAGTCCAGCCAGGCCGCCGAGGTCGCCCTGTACCGCGCGGTGGATGGCGCCGAGCGCTGGGAGCGCTGGGAACGGGTCTGCGCGCTGCTGCCCGGCGTGCATGCGGTCGATGCCTCGCTGCTGCGGCACGAGGGGCGCTGGTGGATGTTCTATGCCGTCATCGGGCCCGACAAGCGCGACCAGCGCGAATTGCACGTCGCCTGGGCCGACACGCTGCAGGGTCCCTGGACGCCTCACCCGGCGAATCCGGTGAGGTCCGCGCATGACGGCGCGCGTCCGGCCGGCACCCCCTTCGTCGACGTCGACGGCCGGGTGACGCTGCCGGTGCAGGACAGCCGCACCAGCTACGGCGGCGCGACGCGCTGGCTGCGCTTCGACCGGCTCACGCCGCAGGCCGTCGAGGTGCGCGCCTTGCCGGCCACCTTCACCGGCGACCTCGCGCATCCCGGGTTCCTCAGCGGCCTGCACACGATGTCGGCTTGCGGGGACCTCACGCTGATCGACGTCAAGCGCATCGACCGCTCGCGCCATCGCCAGTGGCTGGATTGGAAGCGCCGCGTGCGGCGCTGGTTCGGCCAGCGCTGATCCGCCCGGCGGCTTAACGACGCGCGACCGCGTCGCGCGACACGCCCTCGAGCCCGTCGCCCCCATCGTGCGCGTCGTCCATCGACGGCGCGATGTCCTCCAGCGGTTTGCACTCGGCGTCGACACCGAAACGCAGCGCCAGCAGGCCGGCCACGATCACCAGCGCCGAGCCGATGCCGTAGCCGATCGCCACCTGGCCGCGCTGGGCGCTCTCGACCAGCCAGCCGAACAGCAGCGGCGCCGCGAAGCCGCCGGCCCCGGTGCCCACCGCATAGAAGATCGCGATCGCCATCGCGCGCATCTCGAGCGGGAAGACCTCGCTCACCGTCAGGTAGGCGGAGCTCGCGGCGGCGGACGCGAAGAAGAACACCGCCGACCAGCACAGCGCCTGCGAGCGCGCGTCCAGCACATCCGCGACGAAGGCCACGCCCGTGGCGGCCAGGCCCACGCCGGCCAGTCCGTAGGTCAGCGCGATCATCCGCCGCCGCCCGACGCGGTCGAAGAGCGGCCCCAGCAGCAGCGGCCCCAGCACATTGCCCAGCGCGAACGGGAAGATGTAGAGCGCCACGCGGTGGTCCTCGACGCCATAGAAGCGGGTGAGCACCAGCGCATAGCTGAAGAAGATCGCGTTGTAGAAGAAGGCCTGCGCCAGCATCAGCGCCAGCGCCACGGCGCTGCGCGTGCGATAGCGCCGCAGCAGCACGTGCAGCACCTCGCGCAGGTCGGGCACCGCGCGGCGGTGCTCCCGGCGCGCGACCGGCGGCACCTCGGGCAAGGGGCCGTGCTGGGCGGCGACCTGCGCCTCGATGTCGGCCAGGATGCGCTGCGCCTCCTCGACGCGACCGTGGCGCAGCAGCCAGCGCGGGCTTTCTGGCACGTGACGGCGCACCAGCACCATGGCCACCGCCAGCAGCGCGCCCATCGCGAAGCCGACGCGCCAACCCCGCACCGGGCCCAGCACGTCCGGATGCAGCAGCAGCAGGCTGGCCGCGGCGCCGAGCGCGGCACCGATCCAGAAGCTGCCGTTGATCGCCAGGTTCACGCGGCCGCGCACGCGGGCCGGCACCAGCTCGTCGATGGCGGAGTTGATGGCGGCGTACTCGCCGCCGATGCCCAGGCCGGTGACGAAGCGGCACAGCGCGAAGAAGGCGAAATCGGTCGAGAAGGCGGTGGCGAGCGTCGCGACGGCGTAGACGGCCAGCGTGGCGAGGAACAGCCGTTTGCGACCGAGCCGGTCGGACAGGCGGCCGAACACCAGCGCGCCGACGATCGCGCCGGCCAGGTAGAGCGAGCCGGACCAGCCGACCTGCACCGCGGACAGACCCAGCGTGTCAGGTCGCTCCAGCACGGCGCCGACGGAGCCGACCAGCGTCACCTCCAGGCCGTCCAGCACCCAGGCCACGCCCAGCGCGAGCACCACGCGCCAGTGCCAGCGTGACCAGGGCAGCCGATCGAGCCGGCGGGCGATGTCCAGGGAAGCGAGCGAGGCCGTCATCGACGGGTGATGCGGCAATCGGCGTTCCCCGCTCGGGGTGTTCGACGGCGCAGGCTCGGTCAGACCTTCCAGGCCGCCGCGGCTTCGTCCCACACCTCGGGGCTGCGCGCCACGAGCAACCCGGGCTCGCGGTCGCCCGCGCGGTACGGCGCGCCGTCCAGCCGCGCGGCGACGCCGCCGGCCTCGGTAACGAACAGCGTGCCGGGCGCGTGGTCCCAGGCGAGCTTGCGCCAGTAGAGCGTCGCATCGAAGGCGCCCTCGACGAGCGCGGGGTATTCCGCACCCGCGCAGTTCAAGCCCGGCAGGATCTCGACGCCTTGCCAGGTCGCCACACGGGCCTGGTGTTCCTGCGGCAGGAAGCGCGTCTTGACGACCGCGCGGCGCAGCCCGGGTCCCGGCGCCGCCTTCAGCCGCTCGCCCTCGCGCCAGGCGCCCTGCCCGCGCCGCGCGTGATGCAGCACGCCGCCGATCGGATCGAGCATCCAGGCGCCGACCGCCACGCCATCCTCGAGCAGCGCCACCATCGACGACAGCGGCTCGCGCCCCGAGATGAAGTTGAAGGTCCCATCCAGCGGATCGACCAGCCACACCTGACCCTCATCGAGCTGGTCCAGCAGCTCCGGGGTCTCCGCGCACTGCTCTTCCCCGACCACGCGCGAACCGGGCACCAGCGCGCGCAGCTCGGGGGTCAGGAAGGCCTCGACCTCCCGGTCCACCGTCGTGACCCATTCCCCGGGCGCCTTCTGCATCACGTCGCCATCCGCCAGGCGGCGGAAGCGCGGTGCGATGTAGGTGGTGGCGGCGTGCCGCAGCAGCTCGGCGACGGGATCGGGACGGGTGGCGCTCATCCGGCGATGCTACCCGCACGGGCTTGCCCCTCGCGGCGACAGGCGCGCCGGCACGCTGCGCGGCATGCGCCCGGACGACGCTCAAGACCTGCCCCCGGCGGTCGATATCCCGAGGGTTGCCGAAGGAGTTTCCATGCATGTCGCCGTTCCCACCGCCGCCGCCCCCGCCGGATCGTCCACGTCCGCGCCTTCGGGGTCGGGCAGCGATGCGCAGATCGCCCGCCTGCAGGCCCAGCTCAAGCAATTGCAGAAGCAGATGAAGGACCTGGCGACCGATTCGACGATGGACGCGTCCGCCAAGGACAAGCGCCAGAAGCTGCTCCAGACGCAGATGCAGATGGTGATGGAGCAGATCGCGCAGATCCAGAAGGCGGCCGCGGAAGCCGCCCAGGCGAAGGCCGCGGCCCGCAGCGCCCCGCCGACGGCACCGACGGCACCGACGACGGCTCGCGCCGAGGAGGAGCCGGTGGGCCGGCGCTCGCCGGCGACGTCGATGCTGGGCGCGCTGCTGGACGAGGTCGCCTGACGCGCGCCGGGCGCTCGGGCGCGGATCCTGCCGCGCTACGATTCCCCGCCTGAAGAGGTGTCAGATGGTCACGACGATCAAGCGCGAAGAATTCTGTTTCCTGGTGGTCGACGACTTCTCGACCATGCGCCGGATCATCTCCGGGCTGCTGCGCGAGCTCGGCTTCAAAAAGATCCTGGAGGCCGAGGACGGCAAGGCGGCGCTGCGGCAGCTGGAGCTGTCGGCCGAATCCGGCGAGCCGGTGCACTTCGTGCTCAGCGACGTCAACATGCCGGTGATGAACGGCTTCCAGCTGCTGGAGGCGCTGCGCACCAAACCCGAAGGCGACGCGCTGCGCACGATCCCGGTGCTGCTGGTCACCGCCGAGGGCCGCAAGGAAGACATCATCCGCGCCGCGCAGCTCGGCGCGACCGGCTACATCGTCAAGCCGTTCAACAAGGACACGGTCGGCGACAAGATCCACCTGACGCTGAAGAACCGGAACATCCTGGTCGATTGAGTCGCTCCGGCTGACGCCGGGCCGGCCGGGTCCGCCGCGCTCAGCCCCCTCCCAGCGCCTTCACCACGTCCTCCGGCGCCTGCACCAGCTCGATCAGCACGCCCTCGCCCCCGATCGGGAACTCGTCATTGCTCTTCGGATGGATGAAGCAGATGTCGTGGCCGGCCGCGCCCTTGCGGATGCCGCCCGGCGCGAATCGCACGCCGTTGGCCGTCATCCACTCGACCGCCTTCGGCAGGTCGTCGACCCACAGGCCGACGTGGTTCAGCGGCGTCGCATGCACGGCCGGTTTCTTCTCCGGATCCAGCGGCTGCATCAGGTCGACCTCGACCTTGTGCGGCCCGCTGCCGATGGCGCAGATGTCCTCGTCGACGTTCTCGCGCTCCGAGACGAAGTTGCCGGTGACCTGCAGCCCCAGCACGTCCACCCACAGCCGGCGCAGCGCCGTCTTGTCCGGGCCGCCGATCGCGATCTGCTGGATGCCGAGGATGCGGTAGGGCTTCGCCGCGGCGGTCGTGGATGCGGTGGTCGTTGCGGTCGTCGTTGCGGATGCGGTCATGGCCTGCCCCTTCATTCGAAACGCACGATCGGCTGGTCGACCGCCAGACTCTCGCCCACCTTGGCCAGCACCTCGGCGACCTTCACGTCCTGCGTCGCGGTGAGGATGTTCTCCATCTTCATCGCCTCGATCACCGCCAGCCGTTCGCCGGCTTGCACCAGTTGCCCCGGCTGCACGGCGATGTGGACCAGCAGCCCCGGCATCGGCGACAGCAGCAGCTTGCTGGTGTCCGGCGGCGCCTTGTAGGGCATCAGCCGGTGCAGCTCGGCCGCGCGCGGCGACAGCACCGTGACCTCGATCGCGCGCCCGTTGTGCTGGATGCGATAGGCCAGCGGCGCCCTCGGCGTGCCGCGCTCGGCCTGGGCGACGAAGGGCCGTCCGTTCACGGTGCCGAAGAGCCGCGTGTCGTTCAGCCGCGAAGTGCTGACCATGCGGTAGGACTTGCCGCCGCCCTGCGCCTGGCCGCGGCCCTCGACGCCATCCGCGCCCTCGGCGCCGACGCGGATCAACGCCTCGCCCTGCGCGCCGACGTACTCGGTGATGTTGAGCGGATACCGCCGGAAGCTGCCCTGCCCTTCGTTGACCACCGCGACGTAGTCGTGCTCGATGCGGACCTCATGCCCCGGCAGCTGGCCGGTGATGCCGGCCTCGCGCTCACGGGCCTTGCGGCGGATGAAGCCGGCCAGCGCCACCAGGAAGTCCGGATCGTCGTGCGGCACGTCCTCGGCGTGGAAGCCGCTGCCGTAGTGCTGCGCGATGAAGCCGGTGTTGAAGTCGCCCGAGCGGAAGTCCGGATGCGCCAGCAGCGCCGACTGGAACGGGATGTTGCTCGAGATGCCGCGGATCACGAAGCCGTTGAGCGCCTCGCGCATCTTGGCGATCGCGTCGTCGCGGTCGCGGCCGTGCACGATCAGCTTGGCGATCATCGAGTCGTAGAACATCGGGATCTCGCCGCCGTCGAAGACGCCGGTGTCCACGCGCACGCCGAAGCGCGCCTCGCCGGCCGCCTCCATCGAGGTCTCCGGCGGCTGGTACTTCACCAGCCGGCCGGTCGACGGCAGGAAGTTGCGGAATGGATCCTCCGCGTTGATGCGGCATTCGATCGCCCAGCCCTCGCGCCTGATCTCGTCCTGCTTGAACGGCAGCGGCTCGCCCGCGGCGACGCGGATCATCAGCTCGACCAGATCCAGCCCGGTGATGCACTCGGTGACCGGATGCTCGACCTGCAGCCGCGTGTTCATCTCCAGGAAGTAGAAGGACTGGTCCTTGCCGACCACGAACTCCACCGTGCCCGCGCTCTGGTACTTCACCGCCTTGGCCAACGCCACCGCCTGCTCGCCCATCGCGCGGCGCGTGGCCTCGCTGATGAAGGGCGACGGCGCCTCCTCGATCACCTTCTGGTGGCGGCGCTGGATCGAGCACTCGCGCTCCCACAGATAGACGACGTTGCCCTGGGCATCGCCCAGCACCTGGATCTCGATGTGGCGCGGCGACTCGACGAACTTCTCCATGAACACGCGGTCGTCGCCGAAGCTCGCGCGCGCCTCGTTGCGGCAGCTGGTGAAGCCGTCGTGGCAGTCCTTGTCGTTGAACGCGACGCGCAGCCCTTTGCCGCCGCCGCCCGCGCTCGCCTTGATCATCACCGGGTAGCCGATGCGATGGGCGATGGCCACGGCCTCGTCGGGTGATTCGATCGGCTGGTTGTGGCCGGGGATGGTGTTGACCTGCGCCTCGCCCGCGAGTTTCTTGGAGGCGATCTTGTCGCCCATCGCCGCGATCGAGTAATGCTTGGGCCCGATGAAAACCAGGCCTTCCTCCTCCACGCGGCGCGCGAAGTCCTCGTTCTCCGACAGGAAGCCATAGCCGGGATGGATGGCCTGGGCGCCGGTCTGCTTCGCCGCGGCGATGATCTTGTCGGCCACCAGGTAGGACTCGCGCGAGGGCGCCGGGCCCAGCAGCACGGCCTCGTCGGCCAGCTCCACGTGGCGGGCGTCCTTGTCCGCCTCCGAATACACCGCCACCGTGGCGATGCCCATCTTCTTCGCCGTCTTGATCACGCGGCACGCGATCTCACCGCGATTGGCGATCAGGATCTTCTTGAACATGTTCTGCGTCTCCTGCGCGCCGGTCAGAGGGGGATGTTCCCGTGTTTGCGCCACGGGTTCTCGAGCTGCTTGTCCTTGAGCATCACCAGCGAGCGGCAGATGCGCTTGCGCGTCTCGTGCGGCTGGATGACGTCGTCGATGAAGCCGCGCGCCCCGGCCACGAACGGGTTGGCGAAGCGCGCCTTGTACTCGGCCTCGCGCGCGGCCAGCTTGGCCGGATCGTTCTTGTCCTCGCGGAAGATGATCTCCACCGCGCCCTTGGCGCCCATCACCGCGATCTCGGCATTGGGCCAGGCGAAGTTGACGTCGCCGCGCAGGTGCTTGGAGCTCATCACGTCATACGCGCCGCCATAGGCCTTGCGCGTGATCACCGTCACCTTGGGCACCGTGCACTCCGCATACGCGTAGAGCAGCTTGGCGCCGTGCTTGATGATGCCGCCGTACTCCTGCGAAGTGCCCGGCATGAAGCCCGGCACGTCGACGAAGGTGATCACCGGGATGTTGAACGCATCGCAGAAGCGCACGAAACGCGCCGCCTTGATGCTGCTCTTGATGTCGAGGCAGCCCGCCAACACCAGCGGCTGGTTGGCAACGATGCCCACCGTCCGCCCCTCCATGCGGGCGAAGCCGGTCAGGATGTTCTTCGCGTTCTCGGCCTGCAGCTCGAAGAAGTCGCCGTCGTCCACGACCTTGAGGATCAGCTCCTTCATGTCGTAGGGCTTGTTCGGGTTGTCCGGCACCAGCGTGTCGAGCGAATGATCCAGCCGCGCGCCGGGATCGCCGCTCGGGCGGCACGGCGCCTTCTCGCGGTTGTTCAACGGCAGGTAGTTGAAGAAGCGCCGCAGCATCAGGATGGCCTCGACGTCGTTCTCGAAGGCCAGATCCGCGACGCCGCTGCGCGCCGTGTGCGTCGAGGCGCCGCCCAGCTCCTCGGCCGTCACTTCCTCGTGCGTCACGGTCTTCACCACCTCGGGCCCCGTGACGAACATGTAGCTGCTGTCCTTGACCATGAAGATGAAGTCGGTCATCGCCGGCGAGTACACCGCGCCGCCGGCGCAGGGGCCCATGATCATGCTGATCTGCGGGATCACGCCGGAGGCCATCACGTTGCGCTGGAACACCTCGGCGTAGCCGCCCAGCGAGGCCACGCCCTCCTGGATGCGCGCGCCGCCGGAGTCGTTCAGGCCGATCACCGGCGCGCCGACCTTCATCGCCTGGTCCATCACCTTGCAGATCTTCTCGGCATGGGCCTCGGACAGCGCGCCGCCGAAGACGGTGAAGTCCTGGCTGAAGGCGAAGGCCAGCCGGCCGTTGATCATCCCGTAGCCGATGACGACGCCGTCGCCCGGGATCTTGTTGTCCGCCATGCCGAAGTCGACGCAGCGGTGCTCGACGAACATGTCCCACTCCTCGAAGGTGCCGTCGTCGAAGAGCAGGTCCAGCCGTTCGCGCGCGGTCAGCTTGCCCTTGGCGTGCTGGGCCGCGATGCGCTTTTCGCCGCCGCCCTGGCGCGCCTGCTCGCGCTTGTCCTCGAGCATCTGTTGGATGTCATGCATGTCGTTGGTCCTTTGAATCCTCGGGATTCCTGTCTCCGGAAAATCTCGCCAGCAGCTCGCGCGCCGCCGTCGACGCCGCGAGCTGCCCGCCGAGCACCCGCGCCGTGATGTCCTCGAGCGCGCCGCGCACCGCGGGCGCTGCCTTGAACTGCTGCTTCAGGCCCGACTGGATGCGCTCCCACATCCACGCCAGCGCCTGCTGCTGGCGTTTCTCCTCGAAAGCGCCGTTGGCCTGCTGGAGCGCCTGGAACTCGGTCACCGCGCGCCAGAAGGCGTCGACGCCCTCGCCCTTGAGCGCCGACATCCGCATCACCCGCGGATGCCAGATCGCCGTGTCGTGATGGGCGTGGTCGGGCCGGCCATGCAGCCCGTACAGCCGCAGCGAGGACGTGATCTGCGCCTGCGCCCGCGTCGCCGCGGCGTCGTCCAGGTCCGCCTTGTTGATCACGACCAGGTCGGCCAGCTCCATCACGCCCTTCTTGATCGCCTGCAGGTCGTCGCCGGCATTGGGCAGCTGCAGCAGGCAGTACATGTCGGTCATGCCCGCCACCGCCGTCTCGCTCTGGCCGACGCCGACCGTCTCGACGATCACGATGTCATGGCCGGCGGCCTCGCAGACCAGCATCGCCTCGCGCGTCTTCTCCGCCACGCCGCCCAGCGTGCCGCTGGACGGACTGGGCCGGATGTAGGCGCGCGGATCCATCGAGAGCCGCTCCATGCGCGTCTTGTCGCCCAGGATGGAGCCGCCCGACACCGTGCTCGACGGATCCACCGCCAGCACCGCGACGCGATGGCCGCGCGCGATCAGGTCCAGGCCGAGCGCCTCGATGAAGGTGCTCTTGCCCACGCCCGGCACGCCCGAGATGCCCAGCCGCAGCGAGCGCCCCGTGCGCGGCAGCAGCCCGGTGAGCAGCGCGTCGGCCTGCGCGCGGTGGTCGGCGCGGGTCGACTCCAGCAGCGTGATGGCCTTGGCCATCGCGCGGCGCTGGGCCGGTCCGGGCTCGCCCAGCAGCGGCGCGGCCAGCGGGTGCTCCGGGAGGTCGGAAGGGAGCGGCGCGTTCACGCGGTCCGCTCCGCTCAGGCCGCGACCGTCTTGCGGATCTGCTCGAGCACGTCCTTGGCGCTCGCCGGGATCGGCGTGCCGGGCCCGTAGATGCCCTTGACGCCGGCCTCGTAGAGGAAGTCGTAGTCCTGCGCCGGGATCACGCCGCCGACGAACACGACGATGTCATCGCCGCCCTGCTCCTTGAGCGCCTGGATGATGGCCGGCACCAGCGTCTTGTGGCCGGCCGCCAGCGTCGACACGCCGACGGCGTGCACGTCGTTCTCGATGGCCTGGCGCGCGCATTCCTCCGGCGTCTGGAACAGCGGCCCCATGTCGACGTCGAAGCCCAGGTCCGCGTAGGCCGTGGCGACAACCTTCGCGCCGCGGTCATGCCCGTCCTGGCCGAGCTTGGCGATCATCACCCGCGGCCGGCGGCCCTGCTCCTCGGCGAAGGCGGCGATCTCGTCCTGCAGCTTGGCCCAGCCTTCGGCCGAGTCATAGGCCGCCGCGTAGACGCCGGTGACCTTCTGCGTGTCGGCGCGGTGCCGGCCGAAGACCGCCTCCAGCGCGTCCGAGACCTCGCCCACCGTCGCCCGCAGCCGGATCGCCTGGATGCTCAGGTCCAGCAGGTTGCCGGTGCCCGAGCGCGCGGCCTCGGTCAGCGCCGCCAGCGCGGCCTGCACCTTCGCGCCGTCGCGCGTGGCCTTGATCTTCCGCAGGCGCGCGATCTGGCTGTCGCGCACCTTGACGTTGTCGACCTCGAGGATCTCGACCGGGTCTTCCTTCGCCAGCCGGTACTTGTTGACGCCGACGATCACGTCCTTGCCGCTGTCGATGCGCGCCTGCTTCTCCGCGGCGCTGGCCTCGATCTTGAGCTTGGCCCAACCCGAGTCCACCGCCTTGGTCATGCCGCCCATGGCGTCGACCTCCTCGAGGATCGCCCAGGCCTTGTCGGCCATGTCCTGGGTCAGCGACTCCATCATGTAGCTGCCGGCCCAGGGGTCGATCACGTTCGTGATGTGGGTCTCCTCCTGGATGATCAGCTGCGTGTTGCGCGCGATGCGGGCGCTGAACTCGGTGGGCAGCGCGATGGCCTCGTCCAGCGAGTTCGTGTGCAGCGACTGCGTGCCGCCGAACACCGCCGCCATCGCCTCGATGGTGGTGCGCACCACGTTGTTGTAGGGGTCCTGCTCGGTCAGGCTCCACCCGGAAGTCTGGCTGTGCGTGCGCAGCATCAGGCTCTTGGGGTTCTTCGCGCCGAAGCCCTTCATGATCCGGCACCACAGCAGCCGCGCGGCCCGCATCTTGGCGATCTCCAGATAGAAGTTCATCCCCACCGCCCAGAAGAAGGACAGCCGGCCGGCGAAGTCGTCCACGTCCATGCCCTTGGCGATCGCGGTCTTGACGTACTCCTTGCCATCGGCCAGCGTGAAGGCCAGCTCCAGCGCCTGGTTCGCGCCCGCCTCCTGCATGTGGTAGCCGCTGATCGAGATCGAGTTGAACTTCGGCATGTGCGAGGCCGTGTACTCGATGATGTCGCCGATGATGCGCATCGACGGCTCGGGCGGGTAGATGTAGGTGTTGCGGACCATGAACTCCTTGAGGATGTCGTTCTGGATGGTGCCGCTGAGCTGGTCCTGCGCGACGCCCTGCTCCTCCGCCGCGACGACGTAGCCGGCCAGCACCGGCAGCACCGCCCCGTTCATCGTCATCGAGACCGAGACCTTGTCCAGCGGGATGCCGTCGAACAGGATCTTCATGTCCTCCACCGAGTCGATCGCCACGCCGGCCTTGCCGACGTCGCCCGTCACGCGCGGATGGTCGGAGTCATAGCCGCGGTGCGTCGCCAGGTCGAAGGCCACCGACACGCCCTGCCCGCCCGCGGCCAGCGCCTTGCGGTAGAAGGCGTTGCTCTCCTCGGCGGTCGAGAAGCCGGCGTACTGACGGATGGTCCAGGGCCGCACCGCGTACATCGTGGCCTGCGGGCCGCGCAGGAAGGGCTCGAAGCCGGGCAGCGTGTCCGCGTACGGCAGGTCGCGGGTGTCGGCCGCGGTGTACAGCGGCTTGACCACCAGCCCTTCGGGGGTGTGCCAGTTCAGTTTGGCGGGGTCCCCGCCGGGCGCGGACTTCGCCGCCGCTTTGTGCCATTGCTCCAGCGTCGCCGGCGCGAACTCCGGGGGAGTGTTCGTCCCGCTTGTGGCGGACGGCGCGGCGGAGGGGACCTTGTGTTCGTTCGACATGGGGGACTCCTGGAAGCGGCGGATCATAGCGTGGCGCGAATTCATAATTATGAATTTCGGATTCGCTACACTCCCGCGCCATGCCTGTCACTGGCCCGCTCACCGCCCCGCTCGCTCCCCGCGCCCCGCTTTATGAGGAGGTCGCCGAGCGGCTGCGCCAGCGCATCTTCGCCAAGGAGCTCGAACCGGGCAGCTGGATCGACGAGCTCAAGCTCTGCGCCGAGCTCGGCATCAGCCGCACCCCCATGCGCGAGGCGCTCAAGGTGCTGGCCTCCGAAGGGCTGGTCACGATGCGGGTGCGCCGCGGCGCCTACGTCACCGAGATGTCCGAGCGCGACGTCCGCGAGGCCTACCAGCTGCTGTCCCTGCTGGAGAGCGACGCCGCCGCCGTCGTGGCCCGCACGGCGACCGACCCAGAGCTGGCGGAACTTCGCCAGCTGCACCAGGCGCTCGAGGAAAGCCTGGCCGCCGGCGAGGCCGGCCGGGAGCACTTCTTCGCCGCCAACGAGCGCTTCCATCTGCGCATCATCGAGATCGACGGCAACCGCTGGCGGATGCAGATCATCACGGACCTGCGCCGGGTGATGAAGCTCAACCGCCACCACTCGCTGTTCAAGCAGGGGCGGCTGCAGGAATCGCTGCAGGAGCATCGCGACATGCTGGATGCCCTGCTCGCCCGTGACCCGGAGCGGGCGGCGAGGCTGGTCCGGTGTCACTTCGACAATGGACTCAAGGCCACCGGCCGCGCTGCCGATTAGGCGCGCGCACGAACCGGGGCCGCCGCGAAAATCCCTCGGCATTAATTCACCGGCGATATTCCCGGTGTATTTGAGATAACTCCCGAAAACCACTTTCCGGGCCCTCGGAAAACCCGTGAACTTGTCACGGACGACACCTTCCGCGTCCTCGGCACCCCCGCCCGGGCCCACCCGCCAGCGGTGTTCGTTCACACGGCTCACATCTTGTTGCAGCCACCCACGAGGCTCACGCCGGCCTCACCACCGCGGCAAACCCGGGCTCCGCGTGCTTCAGAGTCGCGCCTAAGTGCCGATCACCATTGGATGTCCCGGCCGCGACAAGTGAACGACCGTTCGCTCATTGGCCGCCGGAACCTTGCCCCGGCAAGCATCCCATCCCCCGCGTTCACGGGCTTTACGCGCCGTCTGTAACCGTGAACTGAGGCCGACTCCCGGCCCTTTTGTTCCGTTCAGGTTAAGCGGGGGGCAAATAACATTTCTGGGCTAGCTCAAGTTCGTCATTCCGCGTCCGAAAACCGGATGACGGCATCCGGAAGTCGGGTGCCAAAGCTGACCCAAATCCCCTCGCGCCTATGGGCGCATCCGCCCCCATAGGTTCACGGAGTTCCAAAGATGGCATCGCTGATTACCAACCTGACGACCGACCAGATCGCCGCCCTCACGTCGACGACCCTGGCGCGCCTGACCAGCGAAGACTGGGCAGCGTTTTCCACCGAACAGTTCCAGGCGCTGACGACCTCGCAGTTCGCGACGCTCGGCACCCGGGCGGTGTCGTTCTTCACGACGACCAACATCGCCGCCATCGAGTCCGACGACCTGCGCGCCCTGTCGACGGCCGCGGTCCAGACCTTCACCAGCGCGCAGCTCAATGCGCTGGGCTCCGACCAGTTCGGCGCGATGACCACCCGCCAGGTCGGCGCGATGACCACCCAGCAGGTCCGCAACCTGGAGTCCGACGACCTGAATGCGCTGGCCTCGGACCAGATCCGGGCGCTGAGCACCCAGCAGGTGGCCGCCATCTCCACCAGCCTGATCAACAGCCTGGCCTCCGATGACCTGCAGGCGCTCAAGACCGAGCAGATCAAGGCCCTGAGCTCCCAGCAAGTCGCCGCCCTCGCCACCGAGGGCGTCGCCGCTCTGGGCACCGGCCAGGCCGCCGCGCTGACCAGCACCCAGACCGCCGCGCTGAATTCCGACCAGGCCGCCGCGCTGACCTCCGACGCCGTGCACGCGCTGAGCACCGCCGCCGTCAAGGCGCTGGGCACCGATCAGGTCGCCGCGCTGAACTCGGACCAGGTCGCCGCGCTGACGACCGCCCAGATCAACGCGCTGTCCACCCAGCAGATCCGCCAGCTGGCCAGCGATGAAATCGCCGCGCTGGACACCAACCAGATCCGCGCCATCACCACGCAGCAGATCGCCGCGCTGACCACCGACCAGCTGGCCGGCGTCGACAGCGCCGACGTGCAGGCGCTGTCCACCGCGCAGGTGCGCGCGCTGAGCTCCGCCCAGATCGGCGCGCTGAGCTCCGATTCCATCGAGGCGATGAGCTCCGGCCAGATCGGCGCGCTGACCTCGACCCAGGTCAAGGGCCTGACCACCGACCAGATGGCCGCGATCAGCTCCGACGACATGAAGGCGCTGTCCACCGCCACCGTGCGCGCGCTGTCGACCGACCAGGTCCAGGCGCTGAACTCGGACCAGGTCGCCGCGATGTCCAGCAGCCAGATCGGCGCGCTGACGACCGGCCAGGTCGCCGTGCTGTCCACCGATGAGCTGAACGCGCTGAGCAGCAGCCAGATCCGCGCGCTGGGCACCGCCCAGATCGCCGCGCTGTCGACCGACCAGGTCCAGGGCATGGAGTCCGCCGACGTCCAGGCCTTCACCACCGCCCAGATCGCCGCGCTGAGCTCGGCCCAGATCGCCGCGCTGTCCACCGACGCGATCGTCGCGCTGAGCTCGGCCCAGGTCGCCACCCTCACCTCCCGCCAGCTGGCCGGTCTCTCGACCGACCAGATCGCCGCCATCGAGACCGGCGACCTGCGCGCGCTGTCCTCGACCGCGATCCGCTCGCTGACCACCGACCAGTTCGACGCGCTGAGCTCCGACCAGGTCGGCGCGCTGACGACCGGCCAGGTCGCCGCGCTGACGACCGGCCAGGTCCAGGCGATGGCCAGCGACGACCTGAACGCGCTGGGCTCGGCCCAGATCCGCGCGCTGGGCACCGCCCAGGTCGCGGCGCTGTCGACCGCCCAGGTCAACACCATGGAAAGCGCCGACGTCCAGGCGCTGAGCACCCAGCAGGTGCAGGCGCTGAGCTCGGCCCAGGTCGGCGCGCTGTCCACGGAAAACGTCGCGGCGCTGAGCTCGCAGCAGGTCGCCGCGCTGTCGACCCGCCAGATCGCGGGTCTGACGACCGACCAGATGGGCGCGATCGAGACCGGCGACCTGCGCGCCATGTCCACGGCCGCGATCCGCTCGCTCACCACCGACCAGTTCGACGCGCTGAACTCCGACCAGGTCGGCGCGCTGACGACCGGCCAGGTCGCCGCCCTGACCACCGGCCAGGTCCAGGCGATGTCCAGCGATGACCTGAACGCGCTGGGCTCGGCCCAGATCCGCGCGCTGGGCACCGCCCAGGTCGCCGCGCTGTCGACCGCCCAGGTCAACACCATGGAAAGCGCCGACGTGCAGGCGCTGACCACGCAGCAGGTCGCCGCGCTGGGCTCGGCCCAGGTCGGCGCGCTGTCGACGGACAACGTCGCCGCGCTGAGCTCGACCCAGGTCGCCGCGCTGTCGACCCGCCAGATCGCGGGCCTGACCACTGACCAGATGGGCGCGATCGAGACGCAGGACCTGCGCGCCATGTCCACCGCCGCGATCCGCTCGCTGACCACCGACCAGTTCGACGCGCTGGGCTCGGCCCAGGTCGCCGCGCTGACGACCGGCCAGGTCGCCGCGCTGACCACCGGCCAGGTCCAGGCCATGTCCAGCGACGACCTGAACGCGCTGGGCTCGGCGCAGATCCGCGCGCTGGGCACCGCCCAGATCGCGGCGCTGTCGACCACCCAGATCGCCAACATGACCAGCGAGGACGTGCAGGCGCTGAGCTCCGGCCAGATCGCCGCGCTGAGCTCCGACCAGATCGGCGCGCTGTCGACCGAGAACATCGTCGCCCTGACCTCCTCGCAGGTCGGCGCGCTGTCGACCAAGCAGGTCGCGGGCCTGACCACCGACCAGATGGGCGCCATCGAGACCGGCGACCTGAAGGCGCTGGGCACCGCCGCCGTGCGCGCGCTGACCACCGACCAGCTCGGCGCCCTGGGCTCCGACCAGGTGGCCGCGCTGTCGACCCAGCAGGTGGCCGCGCTGTCGACCGCCCAGGTCAGCAACCTGAGCAGCGATGACCTGAACGCGTTGACCAGCGGCCAGATCAAGGCCCTGTCGACGCAGCAGGTCGCCGCGCTGACGACCGCCCAGGTCAACACGATGGAAAGCGCCGACGTGCAGGCGCTGTCCACGCAGCAGATCGCCGCGCTGAGCTCCGACCAGGTCGGCGCGCTGTCCACCGAGAACATCGCCGCGCTGAGCTCGCAGCAGGTCGCGCCGCTGTCGACCAAGCAGGTCGGCGGCCTGACGACCGACCAGGTCGGCGCCATCGAGACGGTGGACGTCCGCGCGCTGACGACCAACGCGCTGCGCGCCCTGACCACCAGCCAGATCGACGCCCTGAGCTCGGACCAGATCGCCGCGCTGACGACCGCCCAGGTCGCCGCGCTGACGACGGCGCAGGTGCAGGCGCTGGCCAGCGACGACCTGAACGCGCTGGGCTCGGCCCAGATCCGCGCGCTGTCGACCGCCCAGGTCGCCGCGCTGACCACCGGCCAGATCAACGGCATGGAATCGGCCGACGTGCAGGCGCTGTCGACCCAGCAGGTCGCCGCGCTGGGCTCGGCCCAGGTTGGCGCGCTGTCGACCGAGAACGTCGCCGCCCTGACCTCCGCCCAGGTGGGCGCGCTGACGACCAAGCAGGTCGCCGGCCTGACCACCGACCAGATGGCCGCCCTGGAAACGGGTGACCTGAAGGCGCTGTCCACCGCCGCGCTGCGCGCGCTGGGCACCGACCAGCTGGACGCGCTGGGCTCCGACCAGATCGCCGCGCTGTCGACCCAGCAGGTCGCCGCGCTGTCGACCGCCCAGGTCGCCAACCTGTCCTCCGACGACCTGAACGCGCTGACCAGCGGCCAGATCAAGGCGCTGTCGACCGCGCAGGTCGCCGCGCTGACGACCACGCAGGTCTCGACCATGACCAGCGACGACGTCGCCGCGCTGACCACGGCGCAGCTGCAGTCGCTGGGCTCGGCCCAGATCGGCGCGCTGAGCACCGAAGCGATCGTCGCGCTGGGCTCCGCCCAGGTCGGCGCGCTGACGACCAAGCAGGTCGCGGGCCTGACCACCGACCAGATGGCCGCCATCGAGACCGGTGACCTGCGCGCGCTGAACAGCGCCGCGCTGCGCGCCCTGTCGACCGACCAGCTCAATGCGCTGGGCTCCGACCAGGTCGCCGCGCTGAGCACCGTCCAGGTGGCCGCGCTGACGACCGCGCAGGTCGCCGGCCTGACCAGCGACGACCTCAACGCCCTGGGCAGCGCCCAGATCAAGGCGCTGGGCACCGCGCAGGTCGCCGCCCTGACGACCGCCCAGGTCAACGCGATGGAAAGCGCCGACGTGCAGGCGCTGTCCACCCAGCAGGTCGCCGCGCTGGGCTCGGCCCAGGTCGGCGCGCTGAGCACCGAATCGGTGGTCGCGCTGACCTCCAACCAGGTCGCCGCGCTGAGCAGCAAGCAGGTCGCGGGCCTGACCACCGACCAGATGGCCGCCCTGGAAACGGGTGACCTGAAGGCGCTGTCCACGACCGCCGTGCGGGCGCTGGGCACCGACCAGCTCGATGCGCTGAACTCCGACCAGGTCGCCGCGCTGACGACCCAGCAGGTCGCCGCGCTGACGACCGGCCAGGTCAGCAACCTGTCCTCGGACGACCTCAATGCGCTGACCAGCGCGCAGGTGAAGGCGCTGTCGACCCAGCAGGTCGCCGCGCTGACCACCGGCCAGGTCAACACCATGGAGTCCGCCGACGTGGCGGCGCTGACGACCCAGCAGGTCGCCGCGCTGAGCTCGTCGCAGGTCGGCGCGCTGAGCACCGACTCGATCATCGCCCTGAGTTCCGGCCAGGTCGCCGCGCTGAGCAGCAAGCAGGTCGCGGGCCTGACCACCGACCAGATGGCCGCGCTGGAATCGGCCGACCTGCGGGCGCTGTCCACGGTCGCCCTGCGCGCCCTGACCAGCGACCAGCTCGAGGCGCTGAGCTCCGACCAGGTCCAGGCGCTGACGACCCAGCAGGTCGCCGCGCTGACGACCGCGCAGGTCAGCCAGCTCGCCACCGATGACGTGGGCGCGCTGACCTCCGGCCAGCTGCGCGCCCTGGGCACCGCCCAGGTCGCCGCGCTCGGCACCGCCCAGCTCGACGCGCTGAACAGCGACCAGGTCGCCGCGCTGACGACCCAGCAGGTCGCCGCGCTGACCACGGCCCAGGTCAGCAACCTGTCCAGCGATGACCTGAACGCGTTGACCAGCGCCCAGATCAAGGCGCTGACCACGCAGCAGGTCGCCGCGCTGACGACCGGCCAGATCAACACGATGGAAACGGCCGACGTGGCCGCGCTGGCCACCAACCAGATCGCCGCGCTGAGCTCGTCGCAAGTCGGTGCGCTGAGCACCGAGGCCATCGTCGCGCTGACCTCCTCGCAGGTCGCCGCGCTGACCACGAAGCAGGTCGGTGGCCTGACGACCGACCAGATGGCCGCGATCGAGACCGGCGACCTCAAGTCGCTGTCCAGCGTCGCGCTGCGGGCCCTGGGCACCGACCAGCTGGATGCGCTGGGCTCCGACCAGATCGCCGCGCTGTCGACCCAGCAGGTCGCCGCGCTGACGACCGGCCAGGTCAGCAACCTGTCCAGCGATGACCTGAACGCGTTGACCAGCGGCCAGATCAAGGCGCTGACCACGCAGCAGGTCGCCGCGCTGACGACCACGCAGGTCTCGACCATGACCAGCGACGACGTCGCCGCGCTGACCACCGCGCAGGTGCAGGCCCTGGGCTCGGCCCAGGTCGGCGCCCTCGCCACCGACGCGATCGTCGCGCTGGGCTCGGCGCAGGTCGCCGCGCTGACCACGAAGCAGGTCGCCGGCCTGACGACCGACCAGATGGCCGCGATCGAGACGGGCGACCTCAAGTCGCTGTCGACCGCCGCGCTGCGTTCGCTGGGCACCGACCAGCTCGACGCGCTGGGCTCCGACCAGATCGCCGCGCTGACGACCCAGCAGGTCGCCGCGCTGTCGACCGCCCAGGTCAGCAACCTGAGCAGCGATGACCTGAACGCGTTGACCAGCGCGCAGATCAAGGCGCTGTCGACCGCGCAGGTCGCCTCGCTGACGACCACCCAGGTCTCGACCATGACCAGCGACGACGTCGCCGCGCTGAACTCGGCGCAGGTCGCCGCGCTGAGCTCGGCCCAGGTCGGCGCGCTGAGCACCGACGCCGTGGTGGCCCTGAGCTCCGCCCAGGTCGCCGCGCTGAACAGCAAGCAGGTCGCCGGCCTGACCACCGACCAGATGGCCGCCCTGGAAACGGGCGATCTGAAGGCCCTGTCCACCAACGCCCTGCAGGCGCTGACCTCGGCCCAGCTGGAAGCGCTGGGCTCCGACCAGATCGCCGCGCTGTCGACCCAGCAGGTCGCCGCGCTGACGACCGGCCAGGTCGCCAACCTGACCAGCGATGACCTGAACGCGCTGACCAGCGGCCAGATCAAGGCGCTGTCCACGCAGCAGATCGCCGCGCTGACGACCACCCAGGTCGCCGCGATGGAGTCCGCCGACGTGCAGGCGCTGGCCACCAACCAGGTCGCCGCGCTGAGCTCGGCCCAGGTCGGCGCGCTGAGCACCGACGCCGTGGTCGCCCTGAGCTCCGCCCAGGTCGCCGCGCTGAGCAGCAGGCAGGTCGCCGGCCTGACCACCGACCAGATGGCCGCGATCGAAAGCGGTGACCTGAAGTCGCTGTCGACGCTCGCCCTGCGCGCGCTCAGCAGCGACCAGCTGGAAGCGCTGAGCTCCGACCAGGTCCAGGCGCTGACCACCGCGCAGGTGGCCTCGCTGACGACCACGCAGGTCAGCCAGCTGGCGACGGACGACTTCGCCGCGCTGACGACCGGCCAGCTGCGCGCCCTGACCACCGGCCAGATCGCCGCGCTGGGCTCGGCCGAACTGGAAGCGCTGGGCTCCGACCAGGTCGCCGCGCTGACGACCCAGCAGATCGCCGCGCTGACGACCAGCCAGGTCGCCAACCTGACCAGCGACGACCTCAACGCGCTGACCAGCGCGCAGGTCAAGGCGCTGAGCACCGCCCAGGTGGCCGCGCTGACCACCGCGCAGGTCAACACGATGGAGACCGCCGACGTGGCCGCGCTGGCCACCAACCAGGTCGCCGCGCTGAGCTCCGACCAGGTCGGCGCGCTGACCACCGAAGCGGTCGTGGCGCTGAGCTCGACGCAGGTCGCCGCGCTGACCAGCAAGCAGGTCGCCGGCCTGACCACGGACCAGATGGCCGCCCTGGAATCGGGTGACCTGAAGGCCCTGTCGACGGTGGCGCTGCGTGCGCTGACCAGCGACCAGCTGGGCGCCCTGGGCTCCGACCAGGTCGCCTCGCTGACGACGACGCAGGTCGCCGCGCTGACCACCGGCCAGGTGAGCACGCTCGCCAGCGACGACCTGAACGCGCTCACCAGCGCACAGGTCCGCGCGCTGACGACGCAGCAGGTCGCCGCGCTGACGACCACGCAGGTCGCCACGATGGAGAGCGCCGACGTCGCGGCCCTGAGCTCGCAACAGGTCCAGGCGCTGAGCTCGGCCCAGATCGGCGCGCTGAGCACCGAGGCGGTGATCGCGCTGAGCTCGGTCCAGGTGGCCGCGCTGAGCTCGGCCCAGGTCAAGGGCCTGACGACGGACCAGATGGCCGCGCTGGAGACCGGTGACCTGCGCTCGCTGTCCACGGTCGCCCTGCGCGCCCTGGGCACCGACCAGATCGAGGCGCTGGGCTCCGACCAGATCGCCGCGCTGACGACCGTCCAGGTCGCCGCGCTGTCGACCGCGCAGATCGCCAACCTGAGCAGCGACGACCTGAACGCGCTGACCAGCGGCCAGATCCGCGCGCTGGGCAACAGCCAGC
Source organism: Mitsuaria sp. BK041 (assembly GCF_014193085.1). Taxonomy (NCBI): domain Bacteria; kingdom Pseudomonadati; phylum Pseudomonadota; class Betaproteobacteria; order Burkholderiales; family Sphaerotilaceae; genus Roseateles; species Mitsuaria sp. BK041. The sequence goes on from NZ_JACHYT010000001.1 coordinate 2,659,954, forward strand.
TGCAGGCCCTGACGACCACGCAGATCTCGACGATGACGACGGACGACGTCGCCGCGCTGAGCTCGGCGCAGCTGCAGGCCCTGGGCTCGGCCCAGATCGGCGCCCTGAGCACCGACGCGATCCAGGCGCTGAGCTCGTCGCAGGCGGCGGCCCTGAGCTCGGCCCAGGTCGACGGCCTGACCACCGACCAGATGGCGGCCTTCGAGTCGGCCGACCTGCGCAGCCTGAGCACGCTGGCGATCCGCTCGCTGGACAGCGCTCAACTGGAAGCGCTGGGCTCCGACCAGATCGCGGCGCTGAGCACGCAGCAGGTCGCCGCGCTGAGCACGCTGCAGGTGAGCCAACTGGCCACCGACGACGTGCAGGCGCTGACCTCGACGCAGGTCGTGGCGATGAGCTCGGCCCAGCTGAGCGCCTTCACCACCGACCAGGTGCAGGCGATCGACACCGGTGACCTGGCGGCGATCGCCAGCGGCAACCTGGTGGCCTTCGGCTCGGCGGACTTCGAGGCCTTCAGCTCGGATCAGATCCACGCGCTGACCTCGCAGCAGTGGAGCGCGGTGAGCGCGACGCAGGTGGCGGGCATCGAGACGGCCGACATCGCCTCGATCTCCACCGCTGGCATCCACGCGCTGAGCACCGCGGCGATCCACGCCTTCAGCACCGACCAGATCGCGGCACTGACCAGCGACCAGGTCCATGAATTCAGCACCGCGCAACTGCGCGCGCTGGGCACGGACCAGATCGCGGCCATCACCACGGACGACATCGGCGCGCTGACCAGCACGCACTTCGGGACGATGACCTCGTCGCAGCTGCATGCGTTCACGACCGACCAGATCCTGGCGCTGGACTCGAGCGACATCCACGCGCTCACCTCGGTGCAGATCCAGGGCCTGTCGACCGACCAGATCGTGGCGATGACCTCCGACCAGTTCATCGGCTGGGACACGCAGGACCTGGCCAGCATGAGCATGGAGCAGGTGCTGGCGATGACCTCCGACCAGAAGGCCGGCTGGAGCGACGAGCAGATCAACGCCCACTTCATGGCCACGCCGATCATGCTGGACCTGGATGGCAACGGCATCCAGACGCTGGCGGCCAAGGACGGCGTGCACTTCGACCTCAACGCCACCGGTCACAACGACAAGTGGGGCTGGGTCGGCGGCAACGACGGCCTGCTGGTGATGGATCGCAACGGCAACGGCACGATCGACAGCGGCGCCGAGCTCTTCGGCTCGGGCACCACGGTCAACGGCCGCAAGGGCCTGGACGGCTTCGCCGCCCTCGCCTCGCTGGACGCCAACCATGACGGCCACATCAACGCCAAGGACGCGGACTTCAGCCACCTGCAGGTCTGGGTCGACGCCAACCACGACGGCAAGACCGACGCGGGTGAGCTCAAGTCGCTGACCGACCTGGGCATCGTCGACCTGAACCTGGGCGCGACCAAGGGCACGGACGTCGATCACGGCAACCTGATCGGCCTGGTGTCCAGCTACACCAAGGCGGACGGCACGACGAGCGAGATGTCCGACGTGTGGTTCACCAAGGACGGCGCGACGCAGCAGGTCCATGGCACGACGCGGGAAGCCGCGCCGCAGCTGGGCGACCTGCTCGCCCAGCCGGAAGCCAACCTGCTCGGCGGCGCGACGGCGCACACCGCGACGGCGGCCACGGCGGCCACCACCGCGGCGTCCACCGACGCGGTCAACCACGACGTGCTGAGCGCGGCCTACAAGAAGCTGCATGACGACGACCAGAACGGCGCTGTTCCGCTGATCTAAGCGGCAGTCCGGAACCGGGGGCCTCGCGCCCCCGGTTTGCCGTTTGCGGCCCTCGCCCGCGCGCCCCGCCAGCGTGGGCCGCAAACGACAGACCGCCAGGTTCCAGCAGTACCCTCCCATCCCCCATGGCCACCTTCGACGTCGGATCGCTCACTCCCGAGGAGATCGCAGCCCTCACCACCGCGCAGCTCGCCACGCTGACCGGGCCGGAGTGGGCCATGCTGAGCGCCGCCCAGGTGGTGGGCCTGACCACGCTGCAGGTGCATGCGCTGACCGCGCGGCAGCTCAACTACCTGGCCTCGGGCCAGCTCGCGGCGCTGGAGCTGCAGGACGTGCAGGCGCTCAACACCGGCGCGCTGCGGACACTGACCACCGCCTCGCTGGCCGCGCTGACCACCGACCAGATCCATGCGCTGACCACCGCGCAGATCCCGGCGCTGACGGTGGACCGGCTGCGCCGCATGGACAGCGACCAGTTCAGCGCGCTGGACAGCGCGCAGATCGCGGCGCTGTCCTCGGTGCAGGTGCGCGGCCTGGGCAGCGCGCAGATCGGCCTGCTGAGCACCGAGGAGGTGGCCGTGTTCAGCACCGCCTCGATGCAGGTGCTCAACACGGTGCAGATCGGCGCGCTCAGCGTCGACCAGCTCAACGCCTTCAGCACCGCCCAGATCGGCGCGCTGCGCGGCAACCAGACCCGCGGCCTGAGCGGCGACCAGCTCAGCGCGCTCGGCACCGACGCGCTGCAGGCGCTGAGCACCGGCGCGATCCGCGGGCTGACCACGGCCGCGGTGTCGCAGCTGTCCTCGGACGCGGTGCAGTCGCTGGACAGCCGCCAGATCGCCGCGATGACCAGCCAGCAGTTCCGCACGCTGGGCACCGACGCGCTGGTGGCGCTGACCACCGAGCAGGCCGGCGCGCTCAACACGCTGCAGATCAAGTCGCTGAGCACGGCCCAGGTGGCCGCGCTGGAGGGCGAGGACCTGGCGGCCATCGGCACCAAGGGCCTGCGCGCGCTGAACTCGGCGCAGCTCGGCGCGCTGTCGTCCGACCAGTTCGACGCGCTCAGTTCGCGCCAGGTGCAGAGCCTGACCTCGACCCAGCTGATCGGCGTGGGCAGCGAGCAGCTGCCCGCCTTCAGCACCGACGAGCTGCGCCTGCTCAGCAGCAGCGCGCTGATCGGCCTGAAGCCGGAGGTGCTGGGCGCGATGAGCGCCGAGCAGCTCGGCGCGCTCAAGACCCTGCAGATCGCGATGCTGACCACGCGCCAGCTGGCCGCGCTGGACACCGACGACCTGGCCGCGCTGTCGACCGCGCAACTGGCCGCGCTGAGCTCCAAGCAGCTGCAGTCGCTGACGACCGAGCAGTTCCACTCGCTGGGCACCGAGGACCTGGCCGCGCTGAGCAGCGCGACGCTGCGCGGGCTCACACCGGCGCAGATGGCCTCGCTGAGCTCCGAGCAGTTGGCCGTGCTGAGCGGCGCGCAGACCGGCGCGCTGACGACGGCGCAGCTGCGCGACCTGAGCGACGAACAGCTCGCCGCGCTGGGCACCGGCGCGATCCAGGCGCTGTCCACCCGCGTGATCGCGACGCTGACCGACCACCAGCTCGGCGTGCTGAGCTCGGACCAGCTGCAGGCGCTGACCAGCAGCCAGATCCGCGCGCTGGGCACGGCGCAGCTCGCGGCGATGAGCCCGGAGGACCTGAACGCGCTGAGCACCGCGCAGTTCGCGACGCTCACTTCGGCGCAGTTCCGCGGCCTGACGACCGACCAGGTGGCGCAGCTGGAGCCCGAGGATTTCGGCGCGCTGAACGCGACGGTGATCCGCTCGCTCAGCGGCGCGCAGGTGCAGGCGCTGGACGTCACCCTGGTGGCCGCCTTCAGCACTGGGCAGACCGGCGCGATGACCGCGGCGCAGGTGGCGGCGCTGACGCCGGCCCAGCTGCAGGTGCTGGCCCCGGCCTCGCTGCAGGCCATCAGCACGCTGGCGATCCGTGGCCTGAGCGCCGACCAGCTCGACGCGCTCGGCCCGACCGGCCTGGCCTCGCTGCGCGACGGTCAGCTCGCCGCGCTCAGCACGGCGCAGGTGCGCACGCTGGACCATGACAGCCTCAATGCGCTGGGCACCCATTTCGCCGCGCTGACCTCCTTCCAGTTGGCGGCGATCTCGACCGACGAGATCGGCGCGCTCGATCCGGCGCTGCTGGCCGCCGTCAAGCCGATCTACCTGAGCGCGCTGAGCACCGAGCAGATCCATCTGCTGAGCCGCGAGCAGGTCGGCGCCTTCGGCAGCGCGCAGACCGCGCTGCTGGGCACCGGCCAGGTCGCGGCGCTGACGCCCGCCCAGATCGACGCGCTGTCCACCGACGGCGTGCGCGGCCTGAGCGTCCAGGCCCTGCAGGGCTTCACGACCGAGCAGCTGAACGCCCTGGTGCCCGACCAGTTCGCGGCGCTGCGCACCAACCAGGTCGCCGCGCTCACGACGACCCAGATGGCCGCGCTGGAACAGGTCGACCTGAACGCCCTGGATTCGGCGCAGTTCTCGGTCTTCTCGTCCCGGCAACTGGCGGCGCTGGGCACCGACCAGATCGCCAACCTCGAGTTCCAGGACGTGGTGGGCCTGACCACCCGCGCCCTCGCCGGATTGAGCTCGACCCAGATCGCCGCGATGAACGGCGACAGCATCGCCTCGCTGAGCAACGCCCAGCTCGCGGCGCTGAACTCCAAGCAGCTGATGGGGCTGACGGCCGACCAGATCGACCGGCTGGGCACGGCGCAGCTGGCCAGCCTGGGCTCGCAGGCGCTGCTGGGGATGAGCAGCGACCAGTTCGGCTCGCTCGACCTGGACCAGATCGGCGCGCTGTCGGTCAAGCAGATCGCGGCGCTGAACTCGCTGCAGATCGCGGCGATGGATCCGACCGCGCTGGCGTCGCTGACGACGCTGCAGTTCGCGGCGCTGCGCTCGTCGCAGCTGGCGGGGCTGAACGCCACGCAGCTCGCGGCGCTGGAGACCCAGGACCTGGCGGTGCTGCACACGACGGCGCTCAAGGCGATGGGCTCCGACCAGATCGCGCTGCTGAGCGTCGACCAGGTGGCGGCGCTGCGGCCCGACCAGGTCGGCGCGCTCAGCTACCAGCAGGCGGCGGCCATGACCACCGAGCAGATCCAGGCCCTGGGCACCGCCCAGATCCTGGGCCTGACCAACGTGCAGGTGCTGGCCTGGACCAGCGACCAGATCGCCGCGCTGGACGCGCAGGACGTGGCCCTGCTGCCCGGCCGCGCGATCCGGGTGATGGACGCCGGCGACTTCGCCGGCCTCACCACCGATCAGGTCCACGCGATGACCAGCCTGCAGCTGGCCGAGATGACGACGGCGCAGCTGGCCGGCTTCGGCACCGAGGACTACGCGGCGCTGAGCTCCTCGGCCTTCCGGGCGCTGGGGACGGCGACGCTGAACGCGCTGTCGACCGAGGTCTTCGCCTCGCTCGGTTCGGACCAGGTCCACGGGCTGTCGACGCAGACGCTGCGCGGGCTGCACACCGAGGCCCTCGCGGCGATGAACTCGGACGCGATCGCGGCGCTGGACAGCCACCAGGTCGCCGCGCTGAGCTCCCAGCAGGTGGCGGCGATCTCGTCCGAGGGCTTCGCGGCGATGTCCAGCGAGGACCTGGCCGCGCTGGGCCGCGACCAGGCCCGGGCGCTGACGCTGGACCAGATCCATGCGATCGGCACCGACGCGATCGTCGGCTTCGAGACCCGCGACCTGGCCGCGCTGAACATGGACCAGGTGCTGGCCTTCAGCACCGAGGCGCTGCAGGCGATGAGCGGCGCGCAGCTCGACGCGCTGTTCCTGGCCACGCCCATCCTGCTGAACCTGGACGGCCACGGGCTGGGCACGGTGTCCGCGGCGCAGGGCGTCAGCTTCGACATGAACAACACCGGCCATGCCCAGCAGTGGGGCTGGATGGCGCAGGGCAACGGGCTGCTGGCCCGCGACCTGAACGGCAACGGCCAGATCGACTCCGGCGGCGAGCTCTTCGGCAGCGGCACCGTGCTGGCCAACGGCCATCGCGCGGCCAACGGCTACGAGGCGATGCAGGCGCTCGACGCCAACGCGGATCACGTCCTCAATGCGCAGGACGCCGCCTTCTCGCAGCTGCGGATCTGGGCCGACGCCAATGGCAACGGCAAGACCGACGCGGGCGAGTTGAAGTCGCTGTCGGAGCTGGGCATCGTCGAGCTGGACCTGGCCGCCCGCTCGAGCGCGACCGTCGATCACGGCAACCTGGTGGGCCTGATCTCGGGCTACAAGACCGCGGACGGCGTGACCCACCAGATGGGCGACGTCTGGTTCGCCAAGGCCAGCGACGGCACGGCGGACGCCGCGACCGAGGCCACGGGCTCGGCCGCCCGGGCCCACCTGGCCGCGGAGGACCTGCTGGCGGCGCCCTCGGCGTCCACCACCGCCCTGCTGTCCGACGCCGCGCACACGGCCGCGGCGGCCGCCGCGGCAAGCTCGGCGACGGTCGCCCCAGGCGCCGCGGCCGGGGCGGCGCCTGGGGCGGCGGCAGCGCCGGACGAGACCGCCGCCACGGTCCACCACGCCGCGATGGCGGCCCTGCAGGCCACCGCCCGGCGACTGGAAGAGGACGGCGCGGTCCCGCTGCTCTGACCCCTGAGCGCGGGACTGGGCCGGAGCCATCCCCCTTATCGGCGCATGGCCCCCGGGACGAGGGGACACAATCGGCCGGATGAAGACACTCTGCATCGAGGGCTGGCGGGGGGTGAACCACTCCATCGCGATGGTCAACCAGAACCAGATCCTGGAGATGGTGAAGGACCCGCGGTTCGAGCTGTTCCACCGGGACGCGCCCTTCTTCATGCCGCACTGGGACAAGGGCAAGCTGGACTCGGGCTTCGCGCCCGAGGAGCGCGCCATCATCGACGCCCTGCCCGACCCCGGCGACCGGGTGATGGACGTGCGGCTGCGCATCGCCTCGCCGGTGCGGCTGGGCGATCCGGCCGCCGCGCGCCGCAACGCGACCTTCGTCGTCACCGAGTTCGGGCTGTCCGGCAAGAGCTTCGACCCGCCCGAGATGCCGCCCGCCGCGCTGACCCAGGGCGACGACTTCGTCGTCACGCCGACCCGCTGGTCCAAGGCGCGGCTGGTGGACTACGGCTTCGAGGCCGACAAGGTCCTGGTCGTGCCGCACGGCTACAAGACCGACACCTTCTTCCCGATGACGCCCGAGCAGCGCCAGGCTGCCCGCGCGGCGCTGGGCATGCAGCCGCACGAAACGGTGTTCAGCAACGTCGGCGTGGCGACCTGGAACAAGGGCATCGACCTGCTGCTGCTGGCCTTCGCCGAGCTGCGCCTGCAGGGCCTGCCGGTGCGGCTGATCCTCAAGGACCACCAGGGGCTGTACGGCATCGGCGTCGAGCGCCTCTTCGCCGAGCTGGCCACGCGGGCGCCGGCGCTGAACGCGCCGCAGGTGCGCGACGGCATCTCCATCCTGTCCACCAGCCTGAACCTGCCGCAGCTGCGCTCGCTGTACGCGCTGTCCGACGCCTATGTCTCCCCCTACCGCGCCGAAGGCTTCAACCTGCCGGTGCTGGAGGCCATGGGCTGCGGCACGCACGTGATCGTCAGCGGCGGCGGCGCCACCGACGACTTCACCCCGCCCGAGCTCTGCCACCGCCTGCACAGCCGTCCCGGCACCGCGGCCGACGCGCCGCAGCCGGTCGGCGCCTTCGTCGTGCCCGACCTGGACGACCTGCGCGAGGCCATGCTGCAGGTGGTCGAGCAGCGCCTGACTCCGGCGCCGCGCCGCGAGGCCGCCCGCCAGCGGCTGGCGCAGCGCTTCTCCTGGGGTACGGTCACGAAGCAGCTGCTGGACCTGATGTGACATGAGCACTGCCAAGCCCAGCATCGCCGTCGCCATCGTCGACACCGACCTGCATGTCCTGGCGCGCCAGGCGCTGCTGCACAGCATGCGGCAGATGGAGCTGCAGGGCCTGCCCTTCAGCCAGGTGCTGATCTATTCGGACAAGCCGGAGCTCTGGCCCGGCCTGCCGGTGATCCCGGTGCCGACGCTGCGCTCGATCGCCGAGTACAACCTGCTGATCACCCGGGAACTGGCCAAGCACCTCAGCGCCGACCATGTGCTGGTGATCCAGTACGACGGCTTCGTGCTCAACGCCGACCAGTTCTCGCCGCACTTCCTGCATTACGACTACATCGGCGCGCCCTGGCCCAACTACGAGGTCAACGAGGTCGGCAACGGCGGCTTCTCGTGGCGCTCCCGGCGGCTGGTGCATGCGGTCGCCCGGCTGGACTACCCGGACCCGACCGAGGCCGAGGACCTCTACATCTGCCGCACCATGCGCGAGACGCTGGAGCGCGCCGGCTGCCGCTTCGCGCCCAAGGCGATCGCCTCGCACTTCTCCGTCGAGTTCCCCGCGGTGCCCTACCCGACCTTCGGCTTCCACGGCATCTTCCACCTGCCGACGGTCTACCGCGAGATGCCGGACTTCCTGCTGGACCACCTCTCCGACCGCATCGTCAAGACGCGCAGCGGCTTCCTGCTGCCCGGCTTCCAGTCGGTGTCCCCGGCCACGGCCGAGAAGCTCCAACAGCGCCTGGCGGCGTTGAACGCGGCGTCCTGAACGCCCGCGCCCTGCCCCGCCTCTTTTCCCCAAGAACGACACGAGACCCACAAGGCCACCGATGAACGCGAAGCAGCAGATCGTCATCCTGATTCCCCACGGCGTGCAGACCGGCGGGCCGGAGGCCTTGCACCAGCTGTCGGACTCGCTGATCCGCCAGGGCCATGACGCGCGCGTCTGGTACGTGCTGCCCACCGACCTGCCGGCCGTCGACGACCTGTTCCGCCGCAACGGCCTGGGCGCCGGCACGGTGCTCAAGCTGCAGCCGCGGCCCAACACCGTCGCCGACTACGAGAAGTACCAGGTGCGGCTGGCCGAGGAGATCGCGATGACGCCGGACACCTGCGTCGTCCTGGCCGAGACCTATGTGCACTGGCTGCGCTACTTCCAGCCCTGCAAGCCGATGGTCTGGTGGCTGAGCATCGACAACGCCTTCGAGTACCTGTCGGTCAACAAGATCAACCTCAACCTGCTGCGCAGCGAGCGCGTGCTGCACACCTACCAGTCGGGTTACGCGCGCGACGTCATCCAGGCGCTGGGCTGCACCCGCACGCTGCCGCTGTCGGACTACACGCCCGGCAAGCCGGTGCCGGCCGCGGGCGAGCCGGTCTTCGAGACCGCCGCCAAGACCGACATCGCGCTCAACGCCAACCACAAGGTGGTCTACGACGTCGGCGCGATCGCCGCCCGGCTGGAGCGCGAGAACGGCTGCAAGGTCCACCTGATCCGCGGCCTGACGCGGGCCCAGGTCTACGAGGCGCTGGGCCGCAGCAAGCTCTTCATCGACCTGGGCACCTTCCCGGGCAAGGACCGGCTGGCGCGCGAGGCGCTGATGCGCGACTGCTGCGTCTTCGCGCTGGACGTGGGCGCCGCGCGCGACTATGCGCTGCCCGACGAGTGCTACTTCAAGCCCGACCAGGTGGACCAGGTGTTTGCCGGCGCGGCCGGGCTGATGCGCGATTTCGAGCTCTACCTGGAGCTCTCGCGCCCGGCGCGGCAGGCGGTGCTGCGCGAGCGCATGGTCTTCGAGCGCGAGGTGGCCGGGCTGGCCCACGCCTTCGCCGTGTAGGCAATCGCCTCACACCGGCTTTCGCCGGTCGCGCCTTGAGAAGTCGCGACGCACCGCCGAAGATCTGACAGGCCGCCGTAGCGGCCGGGGTACCCATCGGGAGGAACACCAATGAAGCTTTCGGATCTCAAGGTCAAGACCAAGCTGTGGGCGGGCTTCGGCGTGATGGCGCTGATCGTCGCCGCCGTGTCCGGCGCGGCGCTGTACTGGCTGAACCAGTCGAGTTCGCGCGTCGAGGACTACCTGCAGGGCGTGGCCGCGCGCGAACGACTGATCGTCGAGCTGCAATCCGCGGCGAAGTCGCGGGCCATCGCCGCGCGCAACCTGGTGCTGGTGAGCACGCCGCAGGACCGCGCGACGGAGCTGGAGGCCGTCACCCGCTCGCATGAAGCGGTGCAGCAGTCGCTGGACCGGCTCAAGCGGCACCTGGCCGCCGCGGCCGACGCGACCACGCAGGACCGGGCCCTCTTCGACAAGGTCGATGCGATCGAGCAGCAGTACGGCCGGGTCGCGCTGGCGATCGTGGGCCTGGCCAAGGACGGCCAGCGCGACGAGGCCATCAGCAAGATGAACGCGGAATGCCGGCCGCTGCTGGCGGCGCTGCTGACGGCCACCGGCGACTTCATCCGCTACGAGGACGAGCGCTCGACCGCCGACAGCCGCGCCGCGACCGAGCTGTTCGCGCACGACCGGCTGCTGCTGATCGCGACCGCGCTGCTGTCGGCCGGCGTGGCGGGGCTGCTGGGCTGGCTGATCAGCCGCGCGGTCACCCGGCCGCTGAACCGCGCGATCCAGGTCGCGCAGTCGGTGGCCGACGGCGACCTGCGCGACGAGATCCAGGTCGAGGGCCGCGACGAGCTGAGCCAGCTGCTGACGGCGCTCAAGGCGATGAGCGGCAACCTGTCGACGATGGTCACCAACGTCCGCCAGGCCGCGGACGGCATCGCGACCGCCTCGACGCAGATCGCCACCGGCAACCAGGACCTGTCCAGCCGCACCGAATCGCAGGCCGGCGCGCTGCAGCAGACGGCGTCCTCGATGGCGCAGATGACGGAGACGGTGCAGGTCAATGCGGAGACCTCGCGCAAGGCCACCGGCCTGGCGGACGCCGCCGCGCAGGTCGCCGGCCAGGGCGGCGAGGTGGTGGACCGGGTCATCACCACGATGGCGGCCATCACCGGCTCCAGCAAGCGCATCGGCGACATCACCGGCGTGATCGACGGGATCGCCTTCCAGACCAACATCCTGGCCCTGAACGCCGCGGTGGAAGCCGCGCGCGCCGGGGAACAGGGCCGCGGCTTCGCGGTCGTGGCCAGCGAGGTGCGCGCGCTCGCGCAGCGCAGCGCCCAGGCGGCCAAGGAGATCAAGACGCTGATCTCGGACAGCGTCGAGAAGGTCGACGCCGGCGGCGAGCTGGTGCAGGAGGCCGGCCGCACCATGGGCGAGGTGCTGTCGCAGGTGCGCAAGGTCACCGACCTGATGGGCGAGATCAACGCCTCCACCGAGCAGCAGACCCAGGGCATCGTGCAGGTGAACGAGGCAGTGGCGGCGATCGATCGCGGCACGCAGCAGAACGCGGCCCTGGTCGAGGAAAGCGCCGCGGCGGCCGAGAGCCTGCGCCAGCAGGCCCTGGCGCTGACGGAGGCGATCGCGCGGTTCAAGGTGGCCACGCCGATCTAGGCGCCGCGGCATCAACCTGCCCCGCTTCCGCGGGATGCGAACCGGCATCGCCATGCCGCTTCGCACCTGGGCGGCTGGGCATCTGGACTAGCCGATCCCCGGTGGCGACTCGCGGGAAAACGCCCCGACGTCGAGGGTCGCCCGCCCTCGGTGATCCAGCACCACCGTCATCCGGCGACCTCCGTGGCGCAGCAGGACCTTCGTACCGGCCGGCCCCCGAAGCGACAGCCGAACGGGACGGCTGTCGCGCCATTCGATGTCCAGGTCCAGGCCGCCGCGCACGCGCATGCCACGCACGGTGCCCCGGGGCCACGCCTGGGGCAGCGCGGGCAGCAGGTGGACCTCGCCGCCCCACGACTGCACCAGCATCTCGAGCATGCCGGCGGTGCCGCCGAAGTTGCCGTCGATCTGGAATGGCGGATGCGCGTCCAACATGTTGGGGTAGGTGCGCTGCGGCCCGAGCAGCGTCTTCAGCACCTGGTGGGCATGGTCGCCTTCCCCCATGCGCGCCCACAGGCACAGCCGCCAGGCCGTGCCCCAGCCGGTCGCCAGGTCGCCACGCTGTCGCAGGCTGGTCTTGGCCGCGTTCAGCAGCTCGGGGGTGTCGCGCGGATTGATCTGGCTGCTCGGATAGACGGCATACAGGTGCGAGACGTGGCGATGCTGCTGGTCCGGCGCGCCGGCATCCCAGTCCTCCAGCCACTCCTGGAGCTGCCCCTGCCGGCCGATGCGGTCAGGAGCCAGCGCGGAGCGCGCGGCAGCCACGCGGTCCAGGAAGTCCACATCGGCGCCCAGCAGCCGGCCGGCATGCACGGTGCGGTCAAACAGGTCGCGCAGGATCTGCCGGTCCATCGCCGGGCCGGCGCACAGCGATGAGCCGTGCGGGTGCCAGTTCTCCGGCGAGATGGACGGCGAGGTGACGAGGCCGCGGCCCGCCTTGTCTTTCACGAGCGTGTCCAGGAAGAACTGCGAAGCGCCCTCCAGCAGCGGGTACAGCCGCTTGAGCAGCGCCGCGTCGCGCTGGTGATCCCAGTGGTCCCACAGCGTGTTGCACAGCCAGGCGCCGCCGCAGGGCCACAGGCCCCACAGCGGGCCGTCGATCGGGGCCGCGGCCCGCCACAAGTCGGTGTTGTGGTGCGCCACCCAGCCACGCGCGCCGTACATCGTCCTGGCGGTCTGCGCGCCAGTGACGGCCAGTTCCTCCACCATGCGCAGCAGCGGCTCCACGCAGTCGCCCAGCGCCGCCGCGTCGGCAGGCCAGTAGTTCATCTCGGTGTTGATGTTGATCGTGTACTTGCTGCCCCAGGGGGGATTCACGCCCTCGTTCCAGATGCCCTGCAGGTTGGCCGCTTGCGTGCCGGGGCGCGATGAGGCGATCAGCAGATAACGGCCGTACTGCAGGTACAGCGCGGCCAGTGCCGGGTCGTCGGACTTCTCCGCGGCGGCGATGCGCTCATCGGTGGGCCGCCCTGCGGCGGGCGTGCGGCCCAAGTCCAGCGTGAAGCGGCGGTACAGCGACTGGTGGTCGCGCACGTGGTCGCGGCGCAGCGCGGCGTAGGGCCTGGCGGCTGCGGCCTCGGTGTGTCGGCGCACCGTGGCGACGGGATCGCCGCTGGTGTCGCGGAAGTTGACGTAGCTGGTGGCGGCCGCGATCAACAGCGTCACGTTGCGGGCACCGCTGACGCGCAGCCGGCCCTCGGGTGTCACCTCGACGCGGCCGTCGGTGACGACCTTCACGCGCATCGCGTAGGTGAGTCCCGGGGCCGTGTCGGGGCCGGCCTCATTGCGGCCGGTGACGAGCAAGGCCCCCTGGTCGTCGGCAACTTTCACGTGATCGGGTTGCTCGAAGCCAGCCTCTTGGCGCTGCATCCAGTCGACCGGCTGGTCCGCCACCAGCACCGTCGCGGAGCCCTGGTAATCGGGGCTGGCGTACGTCGCCTTGCGCGGCCCGCGGCAGGCGAGTTCGAAGGCGATGCGCCCGCGCGCGGCCTGCAGGTTCAGCACCACGACCTGATCGGGCGCGGACACAAAGGCCTCGCGCCGCATCGAGACGCTCGCGCTCTCGTGGCGCAAGGTGGCGATGGCGGTGTCCAGATCCAGCTCGCGGTGGTAGGTGCGCGGCGCCTCGGCGCCGTCGAAGTCGAGCAGCAGGTCCCCCAGCGAGCCATAGGCCATCTGCCATAGCGGTCGGGCCATCATCCTGGCGCTGGCCAGGTCCGTGGCCTCCTTGTAGCGGCCTTCGTCGAGCAGGCGACGCACCTCGGGCAGCGCGGCCAGGGCCTCGGGGTTGTCGGGCGTGTACGGGGCCCCTGCCCACAGCGTGTCCTCGTTGAGTTGCAACCGCTCCTGGCCCACGCGGCCGAAGACCATCGCGCCGAGCCGGCCGTTGCCCAGCGGCAGCGCCTCCTCCCAGCGCGTGGCGGGACGTCGGTACCAGAGCAGATGGTCGGCCCGCTCCTGCGCGCGCCGCGGCGCCGAGGCGGTCAGGCCAGAAGCGCCAGCGAGCGGCACGGCTACAGCGGCGGCCAGCATGCTGCGGCGGGTGAAAAGGGGGCGTCGTGAGAGGGTCATGTCGTGCTCAAGGGGGTGCGGTTGCGGAGTGATCGGCCCCGGCAGGATGACCGCGGATCCCACCGCGCTCCCTAGGTGTTTGTATTGGTAAGGCCAGATAACCAATTTTCGTACACTGGTATTACCAATCCAACTACAGAGTCCATGGCCGGCGGTGCCGCGCGCCCCGGCTTGCCGCTGAATCGAAGCGCGTCATGAGCGACCACAAAACCAAGTTGTCACGGCGCCAGGCGCTGCAAGCCGCCCTGGCCGGGCTCGCCGTCCCACTGGCCAACGCCTCCGGCGCAGTGGCCGCCGGTGTCCCGGTGTCCGCCGGTGCCGCCCCCGCCTCCCTCCAATCGGACCGCGTGCCTGAATGGGTGTTGACCACATCGCAGGGCACCTTGCGGATCAGCGCGCTCAGCGATCGCGCGCTGCGCGTGCGCTTCCTGCCGACGCAATCCGCGGCGCAGGTCGCCCCGCCCAGCCTCGCGCTGCTGCCCAACCGCACGGCGCCGCTCATGACGCAGGCGCCGGGTACGGCCGTCACCCGCCTGGAGCTGCCAGGCATTCGCTGTGAGATGGACCACGCGACAGGCGCATTGCGCTTCCTCGACCGCCATGGCGCCGTGCTGCTTGGCGAAGCCGCGGGCACCCGGCGCCTCACGCCGTCGCGGCTGGGCGACGAGCCCGTCTTCATCGCCGAGCAGGGCTTTGACTCGCCCGCGGATGAGCGGCTCTACGGCACCGGCTGCTTCCAGGATGGCGCCATGGACCTGCGCGGCCTGCCGCGCCGCCTGACGCAGGTGAACACGCAGATCAGCCTGCCCTTCATGCTGTCCAGCCGCGGCTATGGACTGCTGTGGCACAACAACGGCATGGCCGAGCTGAACACGCCGGAGCAGCGCGTGGCGCTGAACCGCATCAACGCCGAGAGCAAGGCCGAGGTGGTGGACGTGACCACCACCGCCGGCAACGCCCAGGTCGTGCGCAACGTGACGCGCTTCGAAGGCAGCTTCCGCACCGACACCGCGGGGCGTTTCGCCTTCCTGCTGGATGTCGGCCGTCCGATGGGCTCTCGCCATTCGGTGGAGATCGACGGCAAGTCCTGTGTCGAAGTGGCCAATCAATGGCTGCCACCGACGGTGGGCTTTGTCGTCGAGCTGCCGGCGGGCGAGCACCGCGTCCTCGTGCAGGCCGACGAGCACGACGCGCCATCGCTGCAGTTCGGTGCCGTGCAGGCCCGCACGACCTGGCGTTCGCCGGTGGCCGACGCCATCGATTACGTCGTGATCGCCGGCCCCAGCGCCGACGAGGTGATGGCCGGCTACCGCGAGATCTCCGGTGCCACGCCCGTGATGCCGCGCTGGGCGTACGGCTACATCCACTGCCGCGAACGCTTCCATTCGTCGGAAGAGATCGTCGACACGCTGCGCGAGTTCCGCCGCCGCAAGCTGCCCGTCGACGTGATGGTGCAGGACTGGCAGTACTGGGGTCGCCACGGCTGGAACGCGATGCGCTTCGACGAGGATCACTACCCGGACCCCGCGGCGCTGGTTCGCGACATTCACGGCCTGAAGGGCCGGCTCATGCTGTCGGTGTGGGCCAGGATCGCCCGCGATACCGAGCTCGGCCGCAGCGCCGCGGCGGGCGGCCACTACATCGACCAGACCGACTGGGTCGACTTCTTCAACCCGAAAAGCGCCGCCTTCTACTGGAACAACCAGCGCGACCGCCTTCTCAAGCTCGGCATCGATGCCTGGTGGCAGGACGCGACGGAGCCGGAGAACGACGACCTCGCCGGCCGGCGCACCACGGCCGGGCGCGGCGAGCGCGTGCGCCTGGCCTACCCCTGGCATGTCACCCGCACCGTCTACGAAGGCCAACGCCAGGCCCTGCACCACCAGCGGGTGATGATCATGACGCGCTCGGCCTTCCCCGGACAGCAGCGCCACGCTTCGGCCACGTGGTCGGGCGACATCGGCAACGACTGGGACACGCTCAAGCGGCAGATCCCTGCAGGCCTGAACATGTCGGCTGCCGGCTACGCCTACTGGACGGTCGACGCGGGCGGCTTCTTCCGGCCGGGCGACGGCCAGTACACCGACACGGCCTATCACGAGCGCCTGATCCGCTGGTTCCAGTACGCCACCTTCCTGCCGCTGCAGCGCGTGCATGGCTACATGACCAACACCGAGTTCTGGCGCTATGGCGACCGGGTCGAGGCCGTGGCCCGCCAGTACCTGGAACTGCGCTACCGGCTGCTGCCCTACCTGTACAGCGTGGCTCACGAGGTCCATGCCAAGGGCTCGCCCATCATGCGCCCGCTGGTCTTCGACTTCCCGGACGATCCCCAGGCGCTGGACCAGGCGCACAGCTACCTGTTCGGCCGCGCGCTGCACGTGGCCCCGGTCGTGGCACCGCAGGCGTCGACCTGGCCGGTGTATCTGCCGCAGTCCGCGGGCGGCTGGGTGGACTTCTGGACCGGCGAGCGCCGCGCCGGGGGTCGCACGCACGACGTGGCTTCGCCGCTGGAGCGGATTCCCCTGCACCTGCGCGCGGGCAGCATCCTGCCGCTCGGGCCGGTGCTGCAGTCCACCGCGGACGCCACCGGCGAGGTGCTGGACCTCTACGTCGTGCCTGGCCGCGACGGTGCCTTTGACCTCTACGAGGACGGCGGCCTGGACTACGCCTACGAGCGGGGCGCGCGCAGCGTGGTCCGCATGACCTGGGACGACCGCCGCGGCGTGCTGCGTCTGTCGTCGCGCACGGGGCGCTTCGCTGGCATGCGCACGACGCAGCGCCTGCGCATCCACCGCCTCGGCGACGGGCGGCCGGCGCTGCAATCCACCCCGCTGCGCGAGGTGGTTTACACCGGCCGTGCGATCGAAGTAAAGCTGGCTCAGCAGCGACCGACGCCGGCAATCGACACTGGCCACAGCATGCCGGCAGGTGCGGTGACCGAACCCAAGTCATGAAATGCCAGGGTCAAGCCCTTGCACTTGCTGCGATGCCGCATAAAGTCGCGCCGTGTTCGTCCAGCTCGTGAGGTCCAGCATGAGTTCGATCGCCATGACCGTGTTCCTCGACTCGTCCCCCGGGGAACTTGTCGACCTGCCACACGCCGGCTCCGGCCTGGAGCATCCGCTGGTCTTCGACAGCGCCGCGCGCGAGATCCGCCAGCTCGCCGCCGACGGCCGCGTCGAGGTGGTCGAGCAGCGCGTCAAGACGGTGGGGAACGACACGCTGATCGAGGAATTGCGCTTTCGGCGGTTGAGCTGATCTCGAAGGCCTCGCGGCGGTCGCGGTGTCGCGCCGCGGACGGCAAAGTCCGCCGCCGCCGGTCGACCGTCGACCCTGCGTCCCAGGGTCAGGCCTTGCCGCCCTTACCCGCCCTGCCCGGCGCCTTCGCCACTGCCTTCTCCGGCGCCTTCACTGGCGCCTTGACCGCCGGCCGCGCGTTGCGCACCCGGTTGGCCAGGAACACCTCGCCGATGTCCAGTGTGCTGTCGTGGCCGACGTGCCGCGCGCAGGTCGTCAGCCATTTGTCGGCGGCCTCGCGGCCGAGCACGAACAGCGTGGTCAGCAGCCGCGGGTCGGTGTTGAGCTTGCTCGACGCGCCGAAGGGCGCCAGGCCGTCCTCGTCGGCAATGCGGTGCAGCCGCATCTGCTTGTAGCGCGTCGGATCGATGCGCCGGTCGCGCAACAGCCGCTGCACGAAGGCGATCGCGCGCAGCTCCGCCACCAGGCTCGCGTTGAAGGTGATCTCGTTGATGCGGTCGTCGATCTCGGACGCGGTGCGGGGAATGCCCGCGTGCTCGCGCGGATTGATCTGGATCAGCAGCACGTCGTCGGAGTGGGTGCCGTAGACCAGCGGCCACAGCGCCGGGTTGCCCGAGAAGCCGCCGTCCCAGAAGGGCTCGCCGTCGATCACCACCGTCTGCGCGCTGTGCGGCAGGCAGGCCGAGGCCATCAGCGCCTCGATGCCCAGGTCCTCCCCGCTGAACACCCGCGGCTGGCCGGTGCGCACCGAGGTGGCGGTGACGAAGACCTTGATCGGTCCCTCGCGCAGCGCGTCGACATCGACATGGCGTCGCACGATGTCCCGCAGCGGATCGAGGTTGAAGGGATTGAGCTGGTAAGGGCTCCACAGCCGCAGCCAGGCGTCCCAGGCCGCCATGCCGGGCCAGGCGCTGCGGTTGAAGACCCAGGCCGGCGTCTCGCGCCGCGCGGCCTCCTCCGGGCCCTTGGTCTCGCCGACGACGCCGAAGCAGGCCGGCACGCCCGAGACGTCCTGCCAGAAGCGCGACAGCGCCTGGCGCGCGCCGAGCGCCCCGCCGTGGGCGAAGCCGGTGGCCATGACCGCGGCGTTCATCGCGCCGGCGCTGGTGCCCGACACGCCGTCGATGCGCAACCGGCCATCCTCGAGCAGCCGGTCCAGCACGCCCCAGGTGAAGGCGCCGTGCGAGCCGCCGCCCTGCAGCGCGAGGTCGATGGAACGCGGCGCCTCCTGGGCCGGGACCGGCGCGCGCGTGGGCATCGGGACCTCGAGGACGCCCTCGGCGCCGGCACCGCCGGCAGGGTCGCTGCCGCCAGGAACGGCGGCGGGCAAGGCGCGGGAGCCGCGGCGGCGCGGGCGGGAAGACGTCGTCATGGATGAAGCGGTCGGGAAGCGACGCCGGTCGCGTCGGAACCCGCAGCCTATACCGTGACGAGCCGTCCTTGGGCGCTCAGCTGCCGCTCACCCGCCGCTCACGCGCTGCCCACGTGGCGTTCACTTGCCGCCGCGCAGCTTGGCCAACTGGCCCTGGGTCTCGTTCCACAGGTCCATGCCGACCTGCGTCGCCACACCGGCATTCACGCGGGTCAGCTTGTCGCGCATGCGGGCGGTCTCCGCCGGGCTCAGCTCGTTGACCGCCATGCCCTTGGCCTTGAGCTCGGCCAGCGCCTTGGCGGCCTCGTCGCGGGTGTCCTTGCGCTCGAAGTCGCGGCTCTTGATCGCCGCCTGCTGCAGCACCGCCTGTTCGTCCTTGGACAGGCCGTCCCAGAACTTCTTCGACACGGTCACGATCCACGGGCTGTAGACGTGGTTGGTCACCGTCAGGTACTTCTGCACCTCGTAGAACTTGGCCGACAGGATGGTGTTGTACGGGTTCTCCTGGCCGTCGACCGCCTTGGTCTCCAGCGCCGAGAACAGCTCCGAATACGGCAGCGGCACCGCGTTGGCGCCCAGTTGCTTGAAGCTGTCCAGGAAGACGTTGTTCTGCATCACGCGCAGCTTGATGCCGTCCAGGTCCTCCAGCCGGTTGACCGCGCGCTTGCTGTTGGTCAGGTTGCGGAAGCCGTTCTCCCAGTACACCAGGCCGACCATGCCCTTGTCGGCCAGCTTGCCGCGCACCTTGTCGCCGACCGGGCCGTCCAGCAGCGCGTCGGCCTCGCGCACGTTGTTGACCAGGAAGGGCGTGTCCCACAGCGCCATCTCCTTGGCGATGCCCACCAGCGTGGCGGTCGAGCCGACCATCATCTCCTGCGCGCCGCCGATCAGCGCCTGCTGCATCTGGGTGTCCGGGCCGAGCGCGGCGCCGCCGATGGCGCGCACCTTCATCTTGCCGCCCGACAGCCGCGCCACCTCGTCGGCGAAGACCTTCACCGCGCGGCCCTGGTTGCTGTTCTCGGCCAGGCCGTAGCCGAAGCGGATCAGGCGCGGCTTGATGTCGGCGGCCCGCGCCGATGACACGGGCAGCGCCGCGCTCAGCGCGACGGCGGCCAGCGCGACGGCGGCGGCCAGGGTGTTGCGGCGGGTCTTGAAGCTCATGGTTGTCTCCTGGGTACGAGGGTCGCTGAGGATCAGGGAAGGGTCGCGGCCGGTCAGCGCATCCACTTGACGGGCGCGATGACCAGCTCGGGGAACACGGTGAACAGGACGAGGATCAGCGCGTAGGTCAGCAGGAACGGATTCACGCCCTTGATGACCTGGTGCATCGACAGCCGGCCCACGCCGGCCACCACGTTGAGGACCGTGCCCACCGGCGGCGTGATCAGGCCGATCGCGCCGTTGAGCACGAACATCAGCCCGAAGTACACCGGGTCGATGCCCGCCTTGACCGCGATGGGCAGCATCACCGGCGCGAAGATCAGGATCGTCGGCGTCAGGTCGAGCGCCGTGCCGATCACCACGAGGATCAGCATCATCAGCGCCATCAGCAGCCGCGGCGACTCGATCAGCCCGCCCAGCCAGCCGGTGAGCACGCCCGGCAGGTCCGCCAGCGTGATCATGTAGCTCGCCACCTGCGCGCCGGCGCACAGGAACATCACGATCGCCGTCGTCTTGGACGCCCGCACCAGCACGCCGTGCAGGTCACGCAGGCCCATCTCGCGGTGCACGACGAAGCTGATGACCAGCGCGTAGAACGCGGCCACCACCGCGGCCTCGGTCGGCGTGAACACCCCGGTCTTCATGCCGCCGATGATGATCAGCGGCATCAGCAGCGCCCAGAAGGCCTGGGCGGTGGCCTTGAGCCGCTCGCGCATCGGCAGCGCGGTGCCCGGCGGCAGGTCGATCCTGCGCAGCTGCAGCTTCCAGGCGACCAGCAGTCCCAGGCCCATCACCAGCCCGGGCACGATGCCCGAGAGGAACAGCGCCGAGATCGAGGTGTTGGTCGTCACGCCGTAGATCACGAACGGCATCGACGGCGGAATGATGGGCGCGATGATGCCGCCCGAGGCGATCAGCCCGGCGGAGGTCGCCATCGGATACCCATGGCGTCGCATCATCGGCAGCAGGATGGTGGCCAGCGCGGCGGTGTCGGCCAGCGCCGAGCCGCTCATGCTGGCCATCAGCACCGAGGCGCCGATCGCCACGAAGCCCAGCCCGCCGGGGATGTGGCCGACCCAGGCCTGCGCCATCTGGATGATGCGGCGGCTGATGCCGCCCGCGTTCATCAGCTCGCCGGCCAGGATGAAGAAGGGCACGGCCAGCAGCGGGAAGCTGTCGATGCCGGCCACCAGGTTCTGCGCCAGCAGCTGGGTGTCCCAGAACTCCAGCGCCCAGGCCATGCCGGCGCCGGTCAGCACCAGCGCGAAGGCCATCGGGATGCCGATGCCCATCAGCAGCACCATGCCGCCGACGAAGACGATGAAGGACAGTGCCTCGTTGCTCATGATCGACCTGCCCTGCCCTTACTCGACGTCCGACTCGTGCTCGAGGTCCAGCGGCTTGCCGCGGACCAGTTCCCAGGCCGCCATCACGGCGATCGCGGCGCAGGACAGCAGCGCGGGCAGCGGCAGCAGCGCGGTCGGATACCCCAGCACCACCGAGCGGCTGTCCATGCCGACGACCACCTGCTGCCAGGCGCCCCAGCCCACCAGGCCCGCCGCGGCGATGACCGCGACGCGGATCACCCCGGTGACCGCCCGCAGCGCGCCGGGCTTGCCGCGCAGCGGCAGCAGCAGGCTGGTGAAGGCCATGTGCTCGCCCAGCGGATAGGCGGCGGTGGCGCCGATGAAGACCATCCAGACGAAGAGCAGCCGCGACAGCTCCTCGCTGGCCGCTATGCCGCCGCCGAAGCCGTAGCGCAGCACGACGTTGACGAACACCGCCAGCGCCATCACGCCCAGGCACAGCGCCATCGCGGCCTCGCCGGCCAGGAGCAGGCGCGAGCGCGGCGCGGTGGCGTCCGCGCCGGCGGTGGACGAAGGATCGTGGTCGGACAGGCTCATGCGTCGGTCTCCTGGGAGGGGGGCACGGCGAGCAGCGCCAGCGCGCGCCCGACCTGCTCGTCCAGCGGCAGCGCCGCCGGCACGGTCACGACGCCCGGCTCGCCGGTCGGCGGCTCGAGCGTGGCGAACTGGCTGTCCACCAGCGTCGCCGAGAAGAAATGGCGGTCGGCCCGCGCCGCCACGCGCTCGAGCGCCAGCGGCTTGTCGATGTCCATGTAGACGAAGCGCACCGCCGGGCAGGCGGCGCGCAGCCGCTCGCGGTAGGCGCGCTTGAGCGCCGAGCAGCTCAGCACCACCGGCGCCTGCGTGCGCAGCATCTGCCCGAGCTGGTCCAGCCAGCCCCAGCGATCTTCGTCGGCCAGCGGCTGGCCGGCCTGCATCTTGGCGATGGAGGCCGGCGCGTGGTGCGCGTCGCCCTCGATGAAGCCCCAGCCCAGCGCGCGGGCCAGCGCCTCGCCGACGCTGGTCTTGCCGCAGCCCGCGACCCCCATGACGACAAGGGCCGTGGCCGGGATCGGGCCCGGGATCGAAGCGGCGGTGGCGGTCGGCGAAGTCATTGGATAGCGCTATCCCACTGGCTGAAAAGAGACGGCGAGCGGTGGTCCGGTATCGCCGTCGGTCCTCGTCACGCAAGGAAATTTCCCGGTCCGGCAGGCGCCACGGTGGGCCGTCCGACGGTTGGGATAGCGCTATCTTAGGTGGTGCATCCAGGCACCAGGAGAGGGATTACGCGTAGTTTCGGGGCGCGTCGATCGATGCGCGGCCGCGGTTCGCCGGGCCACAGGCCTCGGGTCCGACCCGGCTGGCGACGCAGGGGGATAGCGCTATCCTCCCGCCGATGAACCCGCCCTCCTCCAAACGCCGCCGCGCCACCGGCCGGGCCACGCTGCAAGACGTCGCCCTGGCCGCCGGCGTGAGCCCGATCACCGCCTCGCGCGCGCTGCGCGGCGAGCGCAGCGTGGCGGCGGAGCTGGTGCAGCGCGTCACCGCGGCCGTCGCCCAGCTCGGCTACGTGCCGGATCCGGCGGCCCGGGCGCTGGCATCCTCGCGCAGCAACCAGGTGGTGGTGCTGATCCCGCTGCTGTCGAACGCGCTGTTCGTCGACCTGCTGGACGCGGCGCAGCGCACGCTGCTGGCCGCCGGCTACCAGAGCCTGATCGGCGTGACCCACTACCACCCCGAGGAAGAAGAGGCGCTGCTGCGCACCTACCTGATGAACCGTCCGGCGGGGTTGCTGGTCACCGGCTTCGACCGCACCGACGCGGCCCGGGCGCTGATCCACGGCAGCGGCGTGCCCTGCGTCCACGTGATGGAGAACCGCGGCGAGCCGGGCCTGTATTCGGTCGGCTTCTCGCAGCAGGCGGCCGGTCACGCGATGACGGCCGAGCTGATGCGGCGCGGTTATCGCCGCATCGCCTTCGCCGCAGCGCAGCTGGACCCGCGCACGCTGCAGCGCGCGCAGGGCTATCGGGAAGCGCTGGGCGCGGCGCACGATCCGGCGCTGGAGTTCATGGACGCGGCACCGTCGTCGTTCGCGCTCGGCGCGGCGATGTTCGAGCGCGTCCTGCAGGCCGTGCCCGATGTCGACGCGATCTTCTTCAACAACGACGACCTGGCCCAGGGCGCGCTGCTGCAGGCGCTGCGGCTGGGGATCCGGGTGCCCGAGCGCGTCGCCGTCGCCGGCTTCAACGACCTCACCGGCGGCGGCCAGATGCTGCCGCCGCTGAGCACCGTGCGCACGCCTCGCGGCGAGATCGGCCTGGAGGCCGCGCGCATGCTGGTCGCGCTGATGCGCAACGAAGCGGTCCCCGAGCCCTGCCTGGACCTGGGCTTCGAGCTGGTCTTGCGCGAGAGCTGCTAGGCGCCGACATGAACGACAACGCCGGATCGTTGCCGATCCGGCGTCCGTGTCATCGACGACGGGCGCCTGGCCCGTCGCGCGTGCGGCCTCAGTCGGCGATGCCTGGCGTCGGCGTGCCCGGGCCGATCGCCGGGCCTGCCGGGCGCTCGTCCGCCGTGGCGTCGAGGTCCGCATCGGACGGCGTCGACGTCGCCGCGAAGGTCTTGCGGCCCTTCACCAGGTAGGAATAGATCACCGGCACCACGACCAGCGTCAGGATCGTCGAGGTGATCACGCCGCCGATGATCGCGCGCCCCATCGGCGCCTGGATCTCGCCGCCCTCGTTGAGCGCGATCGCCATCGGCAGCATGCCGAACACCATCGCCGCGGTCGTCATGATGATGGGCCGCATCCGCGTCAGGCCGGCCTGCAGCAGCGCCTCCGGCACCGACAGCCCCTGGTCCTTGCGCGCATGGTTGGCGAAGTCCACCAGCAGGATCGCGTTCTTGGTCACCAGGCCCATCAGCATCACCAGGCCGATCATCGAGAACACGTTCAGCGTCGTCTTCCACAGCAGCAGCGCCAGCATCACCCCGATCATCGCCAGCGGCAGCGAGGCCATGATCGCGATCGGCTGCACGAAGCTGCCGAACTGGCTGGCCAGCACGATGTAGATGAAGATCAGCGCCAGCCCCATCGCGATCAGCAGGCCGTTGAAGGCCTCCGCCTGCTGCTTGCCGTCGCCGTCGACCATGAAGCTGATGCCCGGCGGCAGCTGCGTCTCCTTGATCAGCTTCTGCACGTCGGCATTGACGTCGCCACCGGGGCGGCCCTGCACGCCGGCGTAGACCGCCTCGCGGCGCTGCAGGTTCTGGCGACGGATCACCTCGGGGTTGAACACCGGCTCGATGGTCGCGACCTGCTCCAGCGCGATCGGCGAACCGTCGCGGGCGAAGGCCACCGGCAGGTTGCGCATCTGCTCGATGCTCTGGCGCTGCGCCTTGGGCAGGCGCAGCAGCACCTCGACCTGGTTGCCGTCGGGCGTGGTCCAGTAGGTCGCGATGTCGCCGTTGACGTAGGCCCGCAGCGAGGACGCCACCTGCACCGCGTTGAGCCCCAGCTCGCGCACCGCCGAGTCCTTGAGCTTGACCGCGTAGGCCGGCAGCCCCGGCTTGACCGTGGTGTCCACGTCCACCGCGCCCTTGATCTTCTTGACCTTCTCGGCGAAGTCCTTGGCCACCTGGGTCAGCACTTCCGGATCGGAACCGAGGATGGTCACCCACACCGGCCGGTTGAAACCGACGCTGACCTCGACGCCGGGGATGCGCGCGATCTCGGCGCGGATCGCGTCCTCCACCTGCATCTGGGTGCGCTTGCGCAGCTTGCGGTCGACCAGCGCGATGTCCAGGTTGGCCTGGTTGCGGCCGGTGGCCATGCCCTCCCCGCTGCTGCCCACGACGGTCGCGACGGTCTTGATCTCGGGGAAGGTGGCCAAGATCTCCTCGACCTGGCGCACCTTGGCCTCGCCACGCTCCAGGCTGGTCGCCACCGGCATGCGCAGCGTCAGGTGGGTGAAGCCCTGGTCGATCTGCGGCTGGAACTCGCTGCCCACCGCCGGCACCAGCAGCAGGGCCAGCACGAAGCTGCCGACGCCCGAGCCGGTCACGATGCCGCGCGGCGTGATGGTGGCCAGCCGCAGGCGGCGCGGCGCGCTCGTCAGGCGCTGGCCGTCCGGCCCGAACGGGCGACCGAAGGCCGGCAGCGGCGGCACCAGCATCCGGTAGCGGCGGCCGGAGAACACCCAGCGCAGCGTCTTCTCGTAGACGTCGTGGAGCAGGTCCATGCCGCGGTCGGTCGCGCGCACCAGGTGGCCGATGACCGGCACCTTCTTGATGTAGGTGCTCGGCGGATCGGGCCAGACCGAGGACAGCATCGGGTCCAGCGTGAAGCTGACGAACAGCGACACCAGCACCGCCACCGCGACGGTGATGCCGAAGGGATAGAAGAACTTGCCGACGATGCCGCCCATGAAGGCGACCGGCACGAACACCGCGCAGATCGCGAAGGTCGTGGCCATCACCGCCAGGCCGATCTCGTTGGTGCCGTCCTCGGCCGCGCGGTGGTGGTCCTTGCCCATGCCGACGTGGCGCACGATGTTCTCGCGCACGACGATGGCGTCGTCGATCAGCAGGCCGATGCACAGGCTCAGCGCCATCATCGTCATGAAGTTCAGCGTGAAGCCGAAGGCATAGATCGCGATGAAGCTGGAGATCACCGAGATCGGCAGCGTCAGCCCGGTGATGATGGTCGAGCGCCAGCTGTGCAGGAACAGGAACACGATGGCGATGGTCAGCAGCGCGCCCTCGATCAGGGTGTGGCGCAGGCCGTCCAGCGAATGCTTCACGAAGTCGCTGTTGACGTAGACCAGCCGCAGCTCCATGTCCTTGGGCAGCGTCTTGCGCATCTCCTCGACCGCCGCCTTGACCGCCTCGCCGGTGGCGACGATGTTGGCGTCCTGCTGCTTGAAGATGTTGAAGGTGACGGCGGGCTGGCCGTTGATGCGGGCGATGCTGTCGAGCTCGCGTTCGCGCTCGCTGAGCGTGCCCAGGTCACCCAGCGTCAGCGGCAGGTCGCCGCGGCGGCCGACAACGACATTGGCGAATTCCTTCGGATCCTTGACCTTGCCCTCGACGCGCAGCATCGCGTCATCGAAGCGGTTGGAGATCAGGCCCACTGGCGCGTCGGTGTTGGCGGCGTTGAGCGCCGCCGAGATCTGCGCCGGCGTGATGTTGAAGGCGCGCAAGCGGGTCGGGTCCAGGTCGATGCGGACCTCGCGCACCGCCATGCCGCCGACGTCCACCTTGGCCACGCCCTCGACGCGCCCCAGCCGCTTGGAGACGGTCAGGTCGGCCATCATCGACAGCTCGCGCAGCGTGCGGTCCGGGCTCATCAGCGCGGCCACGATGATGGGCTGCGCGTTCTCGGTCTGGAAACGCTGCACCATCGGCGGCTTCACGTCGCGCGGAAACTGCGCCTGGGCCTGCGCCACGCGGTCGCGGATCTCCTGCATGCCGCGGTTCATGTCGGCGTTCAGCGAGAACTCGACCGAGGCCTGCATCCGGCCCTCGAAGCTGCGCGACTGCACCCGCTCCACGCCGGCGATGGTGTTGAGCGCCTCCTCGAGCGGCTTGGCCACCTCGCGCTCCACCGCCTCGGGCGAGGCGCCGGGGTACTGGATGTCGATCTGGGCACCGGGGAAGGTGATGTCGGGCGACTGCTCGACGCCCAGCTTGGAATAGGCGACCAGCCCCAGCACGCACAACGCGACCATGACCATGGTGGCGAAGACGGGGTTGCGGATCGAGACACGGGTCATCCACATGGGAAGCTCCCTTCGAGGGTTCGGTTCGGTCGTGGCCGGTCGGGCCGGTCGGGCCAGGCAGACGCGCGCGGCACCGGCGGTCGGCCGTTCTTGTCGTTCTTTCCGCCAGGCCCCGGGCGCGGCAGCGCCGCCGCCGCTGGGCCCGGGCGGCGATTACTGGGCGGTCGCGCCGCTCGCGGCGACGCTGGCCATGCTGGCCTTGGGCGCGCGGATCTCGGCGCGCTCGCCTTCCTTGAGGTTGTCGAAGCGCGCGCCCAGCACCTGCGACTGCGGCGTCACGCCGGCCAGGATCTCCACGCGCCCTTCGCGCGGATCGCGCCGGCCGGTGGTCACGATGCGGCGCACCAGCATGCCTTTCTCGATCAACCAGACATGTTCCTGGCCGGACACCGCGCCCACCGCCGTGGACGGCACCGTCAGGCGCGGCTTGTCGTCGGGCAGCTCGACGCGGGCGACGGCGTACTGGCCGGCACGGAAACGCTCGCCGGTGTTGTCCAGCGTCAGCGTCACGCCGATCGAGCGGGTGCCGGGCTCGGCGGCCGGCGCGATGCGGGCGATGCGGGCCGTCACCGGCTCATCGCTGCCCTCCACCTTGACCTGCACCGTCATGCCGGGCGAGAGCTTGCCCACCTCGTGCGTGCCGACCAGGCCGGCGAGCTCCAGCTTGGACAGGTCGACGATGGTCAGCACCTGCTGCTCCGCGGCGACCTTCTCGCCGGGCAGCGTGTGCCGCTTGGCGACGATGCCGTCGATCGGCGAGATCAGCGCGGCCTGGCGCAGCAGGACCTCGCTGGTGCCGAGCTGCGCCTGCGCGGACAGCATCTGGCCGCGCGCGGACTCGAGTTGCGCGCGGGAGTTGTCCAGCGCCGTCGGCGCGATGAAGTTCTGCGAGGCCAGGCCCTGGTTGGCCTTGTACTGGCGCTCGGACTGCTCGTACATGGCGCGGGCCGATTCGACGCTGGCATTGCGCTCGGCCACCTTGTGGCGCAGTTCCTCCAGGTCCAGCTGGCCCAGCGACTGGCCGGCCTTGACCCGGCTGCCCTCGCCCACCGTCAGGCGGTCCAGGCTGCCCGAGGCCTTGGCACGGACGATCACGGTATTGGGCGCGACCAGCGGGCCGGAGAACTCGATCAGGCCCGGCATCGGCGCCATCGTCGGCTTGATGACCTCGCCCGCCTGGAACTCCAGGGCCGGCTTGGCCGCGTCCTTCTTCGCCGCCGGAGCGCTGCTCCCGCTCGTGGCGTACACGCCGGCGCCGCCCGCCAGGACGGCCACCGCCACGCCACCCAACCACCATTGCTTGCGCATGATCTCCCCCATCCGTCGACACGGGATCACCGGTTCGATGATCCTTGAATGCGGCGGAGTGTAGGAATCCCCAAATTGATGCGGGAGACAGACGCGACGAACTGCTGTTTGTGCGTCATGGCCTGCTTATCTCTGGGACTGAAATCGGCCGTCTCAACGACAAATTGCTAGTCGGAGCGACGAAAGCACAGAAGGAGGCGAGGGCGCTCGATTGCCTTTTGGCTTTCAGAACCGGCGAGGCCATAGCGCCGGACCAGGCGGGCGGCGCTCAGGCCGGCTGCAGCGGATCGCGCTTCGCGCAGCGCCAATGACAGACCGCACCGACGAGCGCGAAGGCCGACGCGGCCCAGAAGCAGGCCGCGTAGCCATGACTTTCGGCGAGCCAGGCGCCGCCCAGGCTGCCCAGCACGCCCGAGACCCCGTAGCCCAGCACCGCGTACAGCGCCTGGCCGCGGCCCTGCAGCCGGCCGGGGAAATAGCGCCCGATCAGGCCGATGCAGGCGGTGTGCTGCGCGGCGAAGGTGACCGCGTGGCAGCACTGGAGCAGGACCATCGCCACGAGACTCGCGCCCAGCCCGGCGGTGCCCGCCAGCCGGAACGCCGCCAGCAGCGCCGCGACGATGAGCCAGTGATGCAGGTGCTGCTGCCGGACCCAGCGGCCCTGGAAGGCGAACCAGGCGATCTCCGCCGCGACCGACACCGCCCACAGCGCCCCCACCTGCCCCTTCCCGTAACCGAGCCGGTCCAGGTAGAGGCTGTAGAAGGCGTAGATGGCGGTGTGCGCCAGCACGGTGAAGAACATGCCGAGGAAGAACCAGCCGACTTCCGGTCGGCGCAGCGTGGCGGCGATGGAGACCGGCGCCGCCGCGTCGTGCTGGACGGCGGCTCTGCGCGGCAGCCGCCAGGCGGCGATCACCAGCGTCGTGAGCCCCGCGACGATGGTCCACGGGAACACCGCCATGCCGGCCGCGTCGAACCACCAGCCGCCGCCGACGACGGTCGCCAGGAAGCCGACCGAACCCCACAACCGCACACGGCCGTAGCGCTTCGGATCCATGCCGACGCTGGTGGCCAGCTCATGCGCGATCAGCGCCTCGTTGAGCGGCGTCACGCAGGCGTTGAAGAAGTACATGAGGAACACGACCAGCGTCAGCCCGAGCACCGACGCGCCACTGCCGCTGCCGCTTGGCGACACCAGCAGCAGGCCGCAGGCGCTGATCCAGCAGGCGAGCGCCGCGGCCCGGATCAGCTCGACGCGCCGGCCGCTGCGGTCGGCCACCAGGCCCCACAGGTAGGGCGCGAACAGCCGGGTCCAGCTCTGCATCGACACCAGCAGCCCGATCGCCACCACCGGCAGGCCGAGCGACTTGTACCAGAGCGGCGCGAACGGGTTGAACAGGCCGATGCTGCCGTAATAGGCGCAGCCGAGCAGCGCGCTCGCGCGCAGCACGCGGGCGTCGTCCGGCGTCGCCGGGACGGCCGACGGGGCGATGGATCGGGCCATGAGGCAGTCGGGGGGCGGACGGGGACCGCGCCGGCGTGCGGGCCCGGTCGCGGCTTCAGCCCGCGTCGGGGTGACGCGGAGCGACCGCGGCGATTGCAGGGATGGGCAGCTCGACGTCGCCGCACTGCGCGCGGTCCATCAGCACGTGGTCCATGACGACCAGCGCCAGCATCGCCTCGGCGATCGGCGTCGCGCGGATGCCGACGCAGGGATCGTGGCGGCCGAAGGTCTCGACCGTCGTGGGCTCGCCGGCGCGGTTGATGGATGCCTTGGGCGTGCGGATGGAGCTGGTGGGCTTGATCGCGATCGACACGCGCAGGTCCTGGCCGCTGGAGATGCCGCCCAGCACGCCGCCGGCGTTGTTGCTGGCGAAGCCCGCCGGCGTCAGCTCGTCGCCATGCTGGCTGCCGCGCTGGCGCACGCTGTCGAAGCCGGCGCCGATCTCGACGCCCTTGACCGCGTTGATGCCCATCATCGCGTAGGCGATGTCGGCATCGAGCTTGTCGAACAGCGGCTGGCCCAGGCCGGCCGGCATGCCGGTGGCCTCGACCATCAGCTTCGCGCCGACCGAGTCGCCGTCCTTGCGCAGCGCATCCATGTAGTCCTCCAGCGCCTGGATCTGCGAGGCGTTGGCGGCGAAGAAGGGGTTCTGGCCGACGTGCTCCCAGCCCTCGAAGGCCAGGTCGATCTCGCCCAGCGCCGTCATGCAGCCGCGGAACCGGACGCCCAGTTCCTGCTTCAGCCATTTGCGGGCGACGGCGCCGGCGGCCACCATCGGCGCGGTCAGCCGGGCCGACGAGCGCCCACCGCCGCGCGGATCGCGCAGGCCGTACTTGCGCCAGTAGGTGTAATCGGCGTGGCCGGGGCGGAAGGTGTCGAGGATGTTCCCGTAGTCCTTGCTGCGCTGGTCCACATTGCGGATCAGCAGGCAGATCGGCGTGCCGGTGGTCAGGCCCTCGTAGACGCCGGACAGGATCTCGACCTGGTCGGGCTCCTGCCGCTGCGTGACGTGGCGCGAGGTGCCGGGGCGGCGGCGGTCCAGCTCGGGCTGGATGTCCTCGACCGACAGCGCCAGCCCGGGCGGGCAGCCGTCGATCACGCAGCCGATGGCCGGGCCGTGACTCTCGCCGAAGTTGGTGACGCGAAACAAGCTGCCGAAAGTGCTGCCGGACATCTGGAGAACCTGCCGAGGCGAGAAACCGAAGCTGCCGATTCTACGAGCGCGCCCCGGGTCGAGGACTCATGCTGCGCCCGCGCCGCCCGCCGCCAGCCTCATCAAGCGATGAAGCCAGCGCTCGGCGGCGGCGAGGCGTCGCCCTGCGCCGCGGTCCGGGCCTGGGCCTGGGCCTGGGCCTGCGCTTGCGCCTGCGGATCCCGCTCGAAGACGGCGATCGATTCCACGTGCGCCGTGTGCGGGAACATGTTCACCGCGCCGGCCTGCACGCAGCGGTAGCCGGCGACGTTGACCAGCAGCCCCGCGTCGCGCGCCAGCGTGGCCGGCGCGCAGGACACGTAGACGATGCGCTCGGGCGGCGTCCAGCCGGGTGCCAGCGATGGGTCCTGGACCAGGTCCGCCAGCGCCTTGACCAGCGCGAAGGCGCCTTCGCGCGGCGGATCGATCAGCCAGCGGTCGGCGGCGCCGTCGGCCACCAGCAGCTGCGGGGTCATCTCGAACAGGTTGCGCGCGACGAAGCTGGCCTTGTGGTCGAGCGCATTGCGCTTGGCGTTCTCCCGCGAGCGCTGCACCAGCGCCTCGCTGCCCTCGATGCCGAGGACCTCGCGCGCCTGCGTCGCCAGCGGCAGGGTGAAGTTGCCCAGGCCGCAGAACCAGTCGATGACGCGCTCACCGGCCTGCACGCCCAGCAGCCGCAGCGCGCGGCCGACCAGCACCGTGTTGATGTGGTGGTTGACCTGGGTGAAGTCGGTCGGCTTGAACGGCATCACGACGCCGAACTCCGGCAGCGTGTAGGCCAGCTCCGGTCCGTCCGCATCGAGCAGGTGCACCGTCTCCGGCCCCTTGGGCTGCAGCCACCATTGCACCCCGTGCTCGGCGGCGAAGGCGCGCAGCCGGGCGACGTCGCCCGCGCTCAGCGGCTCCAGGTGGCGCAGCACCAGCGCGATCACCTGCGTGCCGCCGTTGTCGCCGATGGCCAACTCGATCTGCGGCAGGCGGTCGCGGCCGTCCATCGCGCCGATCAGCTCGCGCAGCGGCAGCAGCATCGCGCTGACCTTCTCGGGCAGCACCTTGCAGACCTGCATGTCGGCGATGTAGCGGCTCTTGCGCTCATGGAAGCCGACCAGCACATGGCCCTTCTTCGGCACGTAGCGCACCGACAGGCGGGCGCGATAGCGGTAGCCGGTGGCCGGCCCCTCGATCGGGCGCAGCAGCGCCTCGGCCTTGACCTTGCCGAGGTGCCACAGGTTGTCCTCGAGCACGCGCTGCTTGACCGCCACCTGGGCGCCGGGATGCAGGTGCTGCATCTTGCAGCCGCCGCAGGCGCCGGCATGCAGCCCGAAATGCGGGCAGACCGGCCGCACCCGCTGCGCGCTCTCGCGGCGCATCGCGACCATCGCGGCCTGCTCCCAGTTGTTCTTCTTGCGGCCGACGGCGACCTGGACTTCTTCGCCGGGCAAGGCGCCCTCGATGAACACGACCTTGCCTTCGCTGTTGTGGGCGACGCCCTGCGCTTCAAGGTCCAGCGACTCGACCTTCAGCCATTCCGATACATCAGTCATGGGCGCGCATTATCCCAGCGACGTCCGGCGCGGGCGTCACGGCGAGCGCCGCGAATCAGAAGATCGAATCCCGACTGATGCCCTGCCGCATCATGTTGCGCTTGAGCTTGGCCAGCGCCTCGATCTGGATCTGCCGGATGCGCTCGCGGGTCAGGCCCAGCCGCACGGCGAGGATGTCCAGCGTCTCCGGCTCGCGGTCGGCCAGGCCGTAGCGGCCGGAGAGCACCTCGCGCTCGCGGTCGCTCAGCGAGGCCAGCCCGCTCTTGAGCAGGTCCTCCAGCTCATGGCTGAGCCGGTGGCCCGCCGGGTCGACCGCCTGCTCGTCGGCGACCAGGTCCAGCATCGATTCGCCGCCGTCGCCATTGCGGTCCACCGGCGAATCGAGCGAGCTGGGCAGTTCCGCATAGGCGAGCAGCTCGGCGATCTCGTCGACCGGGCGACCGAGCGCTTGCGCGACATCCTCGGCGCGCACCGCGCCTTCGCCGCCGCGCTGCGCCGCGAGCGCCTCCAGCGCGCGACGCGCCTTCAGCACCTGGTTGAGCTCGCGCACGATGTGCACCGGCAGCCGCACCAGCCGCGCCTGATGCATCAGCGCGCGCTCCACCGCCTGGCGGATCCACCAGCTGGCGTAGGTCGAGAAACGGAAACCGCGCTCGGGCTCGAACTTGCCGATCGCGTGCATCAGGCCGAGGTTGCCTTCCTCTATGAGGTCGCTCATCGGCAGGCCGCGGCCCAGGTAGTTCTTGGCGATGCTGACGACCAGCCGCAGGTTGTGCTCGATCATCGCCTGGCGCGCCTCGAAGTCTCCGGCGCGCGCCTTGACGGCGGTGTCGTACTCCTCCTGAGGCGTCAGCAGCGGGGTGCGCCGGATGTCGCGCAGGTAGGCCTGCAGCGCGTTGGTCGCGTCGCCGTCGGCGGGACCCAGGTCGCCCTTGCCGTTCCTGGACTTGCTCTTGCCGTCCTCGGACTCGGCGCTGCGCAGCGCGCGGACTTCATCGTCCTCGTCGGCCACGACCTCGGGACTGTCCGCCGCATCGCCCTCGGCCGGCGCGGCGGCGTCATGGTCGTCAGCCGGCTCGGCGGACTCGGCCGCCAGCTCGGGCGGCAATCTGAAACGGCCTGGATGACCGGGGCGGTCCAGGCCGTCGGGCGAGAGTCCATCTGACGAAGAGGCGCGTTGCAAGGTCATGTTGCGGCGCCTCCTTGAGCGCCCTCAGCGCGCGGGCAACAGCTTCGACGGATCGATCGGCTTGCCCTGCTTGCGCACCTCGAAGTGCAGCTTCACCGAATCCGCGTCGCTGCTGCCCATCTCGGCGATCTTCTGGCCCTTGCGCACCACCTGGTCTTCCTTCACCAGCAACGTCTGGTTATGCGCGTAGGCCGTCAGATAGTTCGTGCTGTGCTTGATGATGATCATGTTGCCGTATCCGCGCAACCCCGCGCCCGCGTACATCACGCGGCCATCGGCGGCGGCGAACACCGGGTCGCCGGGCTTGCCGGAGAACGCCAGGCCCTTGTTGCGGACTTCGTCGAAGCCCGCGGCCACCGGGCCGGAAGCGGGCCAGCCCCAGCTGATGTCGTCATCGTCGCGGGTGGCGGGTGCGGGCGTCGCGGCGGCGGCGGCGGGCGCCGAGGCGGCGGACGCGCTGCCCGTCGCCGGAGCCGGGGACTTGCCATCCAGCGGCCGGGTCTCGACTTTCGAGCTCGCCAGCGGCTTGGTCGTCACCGCGGTCGGATCCACGCCCGGGGGCGCCACGCGCAAGACCTGACCCACTTCGATCAGGTTGGGGTTGTCCATGCCGTTCCAGCGCGCCACGTCCTTCCAGCCCTGGCCGTTGTCCATGGCGATGCGGATCAGCGTGTCGCCGGGCTTGACGGTGTAGTAGCCGGGCTTGCCGGCGTTCTCGGCGCCGGGCAGCGGTTTCGATTCCGGCGCGGGCGTCACCGCGGTGCCCGGGATCGCGGACTGCGCGGACGCGCCCTTGCCGACGGCGCGGTCCTCCACCGGCGCGCGATGCGGTGTGTTCTGGCAGCCCGTGAGCGCCAGCACCACCACGGAGACCCAAAGCAGCGGAGAACGGAAGAGATGTTGCATGCGCGCGTGTTTGTCGTTGCGAAAGCCGAAGCGCGGGAGCCGTGAGGCTGCCGCGCTACAGGACCCCCGATTTTAGGGGCACGAACAGGACCGCTTCGTGCAGGCTGCGCACGAAGCGCGAGCCCGCCGCGTCACGGACGTGGTCGATGAGCACCAGCACCTGGCCGCGGCCGCTGGGCGCGGTCATCGGCGCGACCAGCCGGCCGCCCGGCGCGAGCTGGTCCAGCCAGGCCTTGGGGATGTCGTCGCCGCCGGCGGCCGAGATGATGCTGTCGTAGGGCGCGGACGGCGGATGGCCCAGCATGCCGTCGCCGTAAACCAGCCGCACCTGGTGGTGGCCGACCAGGTTCGCGCGGGCCTTGTCGTGCAGCGGCCGCAGCCGCTCGACCGACACGACCTGTTTCGACACTTGCATCAGCAGCGCCGCCTGGTAGCCGCAGCCGGTGCCGATTTCCAGCACCTTGCCGAGATGGCCGCGCTGACGCGCGCCCGGCGCGTCCAGCATCAGCGCCATCATCCGACCGACGACCGACGGCTTGGAAATGGTCTGGCCGTGCCCGATCGGCAGGCTGGTGTCCTCATAGGCCTGCGTCGCCAGCGCGGAGTCGACGAAGGCATGCCGGTGCACCGTCGCCAGCGCCTGCAGCACGCGCTCGTCCGTCAGGCCCTCGCGGCGCAGGCGGTCCACCATGCGCTGGCGGACGCCGGCGGAGTCCAGCCCCAGGCCGATCGGCGTCGTCTGCCGCGCCTTGATGGCGGCGGCCTGCTGCCAGTGGCCCTGCGGCTTGAGCGGCTCGCGGGCCTCGGCGGCCGCGGCCGCGGACGGCGCGCCCGGGCGCGCCGGGGCGAGCTTGTCCAGCGACAGCGGGAAGCGCTTGGGCCGGGGCGGCAGCGAGGTCATGGACGGCCGGCGGTCTGCAGCCGCTGGCGCCAGTCGTCCAGCGTCGCGTGTTCGGTGAGGTCGACCTGCAGCGGCGTGATCGAGACGGCGCCGTTGCCGGTGGCGTGGAAGTCGGTGCCCTCGCCGGCCTCGCGCTCGGCGCCGGCCGGGCCGATCCAGTAGATCATGTCGCCGCGCGGGCTGCGCTGCTGGATGGTGGCCTCGCTGGCGTGGCGGCGGCCCAGGCGCGTGATGCGGCGCGGCAGCGCGGCGGCGTCGGCGCGGTTGGGGATGTTCACGCTCAGCAGGAAGGGCCGGTCCAGTCCGCCGGCGATCACGTCCTGGACCAGCGCCCGGACCACGGCGGTCGCGGCGTCGAGGTGGCCCCAGCCCTTCTCGACCTGCGAGAACGCGATCGAGGGCACGCCGAACAGGTAGCCCTCTGTGGCCGCGGCGACGGTGCCGGAATACAGCGTGTCGTCGCCCATGTTGGCGCCGTTGTTGATGCCCGAGAGCACCAGGTCGGGCTTGTAGTCGAGCAGGCCGGTCAGCGCCAGGTGGACGCAGTCGGACGGCGTGCCGTTGACGTAGCGATAGCCGTTGGACGCCGTGTAGACCGACAGCGGCCGGTGCAGCGTGAGCGAGTTGGACGTGCCGCTGGCGTTCTGCTCGGGGGCGATGACTTCCACCGTGCCGAGCCCTTCGCAGGCGCGGACCAGGGCGGCGATACCGGGGGCCAGGTAGCCGTCGTCGTTGGCGATGAGGATGCGCATGGGGCGGCATTGTAGGCAGGCCGTCACCCCGGCGACGCGGGCCGCGCGGCGCGCTGCCTATCATGCGCCCCGACCCTCCGCCGGAGGCCTGGACAAGGAGACGAGAGATGAAGGCTTGGCTGTGCGAGAACCCCGTCGGCGTCGAGGCGCTGCAATGGAAGGAGCTGCCGTCTCCCACGCCCGGGCCGGGCCAGCTGAAGGTGGCGATCAAGGCGGCGAGCCTGAACTTCCCCGACCTGCTGATCATCCAGAACAAGTACCAGATGAAGCCGCCGCTGCCCTTCGTGCCGGGCACCGAGTTCGCCGGGATCGTCGAGGCGGTGGGCGACGGCGTGAGCGGCTTCAAGCCGGGCGACGCGGTGGCGGCCTTCACCGGCACCGGCGGCTTCGGCACCGAGGCGCTGGTCCCGGCCGCGCTGGCCATGCCGCTGCCGCCGGGTTTCCCCTTCGAGGACGCGGCCGCCTTCATCTGCACCTATGCGACCAGCCACCATGCGCTGATCGACCGCGCCGCGCTGCAGCCGGGCGAGACGGTGCTGATCCTGGGCGCGGCCGGCGGCGTCGGGACGGCGGCGATCCAGATCGCCAAGGCGGCCGGCGCGCGGGTGATCGCGGCGGCCTCGTCCGACGAGAAATGCGCGCGTTGCCGGGAGATCGGCGCCGATGCCACCATCAACTACACCCAGGGCTCGCTGCGCGACGAGATCAAGGCCCACACCGAGGGCCGCGGCCCCGACGTCATCTACGACCCGGTCGGCGGCGACCTGGCCGAAGCGGCCTTCCGCTCGATCGCCTGGCGCGGCCGCTACCTGGTGGTGGGTTTCGCCCAGGGCGCCATCCCGGCGCTGCCGCTGAACCTGGCCCTGCTCAAGGGTGCGTCGCTGGTGGGCGTGTTCTGGGGAGAGTTCGCCAAGCGCGAACCCAAGCGCAACGCCGCGATGATGGCGACCCTGGCGCAGTGGTATGCCGCCGGCAAGATCCGGCCGGTGATCGACAAGGTGCTGCCGATGACGTCGCTGCCGCAGGCCTTCGAGCGCATGGCCTCGCGGCAGGTGGTGGGCAAGCTGGTCGTCGTCAACGGCTGACCGCCCGTCGACACCCTGTTTCACGGGGCATGCAAGCCGGGGGGCCGCTGCTAGGATGCGGGCAGCTTTTGCTCCCCACACCATGGCCGTCAAAGTTCTCATCGTCGAAGACAACCCCGTCGCCCGCAGCTTCCTGTGCCGCGTGGTGCGTGAAAGCTTCAGCGATGGCATGGAGATCACCGAGGCCGGCGACCTGGAAGGCGCCCGCCGGCAACTCGCCAAGGTCGAGAGCGACGGCAGCGCCGGCAACGGCTACAAGCTGATCCTGATCGACCTGGAGCTGCCGGACGGCAACGGCATGGAGTTCCTGGGCGAGCTGTCCGGCAAGCCGGCGGTCAAGATCGTCACGACGCTGTACTCGGACGACGACCACCTCTTCCCTGCCCTGCAGCGCGGCGCGGACGGCTATCTGCTGAAGGAAGACCGCTTCGAGGTGCTGGTCGAGGAACTGCAGCGCATCGTGCGCGGCCAGCCGCCGCTGTCGCCGGCGATCGCGCGGCGGCTGCTGTCGCATTTCCGGCCGGGCTCCACCGGCGATTCAGGGCCGATGGGACTGAACTCCGGCTTCGGCAGCCTGACCTCGACGGCCACGCCCAGCGGGCGCGGCGTGACGCTGGATCCGGTGCCCGAATGGGAACGCCTGACCCCGCGCGAGAACGAGGTGCTGACCTACCTCAGCAAGGGTTTCACGATCAAGGAGATCGCGAACCTGATGGGCATCAAGTGGTTCACCGTCAACGACCACATCAAGTCCATCTACAAGAAGCTCAACGTCTCCAGCCGCGCCGAGGCGGCCGTGCTGGCGAGCAAGCAGGGGTTGGTCTGAGGCCCGCGGCCGGCGCTCGCCGGCCGGTTCCGCGCCAGGTGGATCACCACCGATAACCCACCTTCGCGTAGTACTGCCGCCCATTGAAGCCGAAGGGCGAGAACTGGTTGTAGGCCAGGATCCCGCCGATGGCATTGGCGGCGATGACCCGGTCCGGATAGCGGTCGGTGAGGTTGTCGACACCCGCGCTGACCTGCCAGGCGCCCTGCTCCCATCCCGCCGACACGTCCAGCAGCCAGGCCGCGCCGAAGGTCTGGTCGTTCGCCGCGTTGGACTGGCGGATGACGAAACTGCCGTAGCGGCTCGCGGCCACGCGGCCGCTCCACGGTCCCCAGCGATGTTCCGCGCTCGCGACCAGCTTGTCCTTGGGCGAGCCGACCGTCGCCCGCGCCAGCGTCACGCGATCGATCAGCGTCAGGTTGTTGGCGCTCAGCAGCGCCGGGTTGTCGTCGACGTGGCGCACCGAATTCCTGTTGTGGTTGTAGGCCAGCGTGTACTGGCCGCGGCCGGCACGGCCCCAGTCCTGCTGCCAGGTGCTCACGACATCGACACCGCGGGTGCGCGTATCCAGCGCGTTGGTGAAGTAGCGCCCGGCGCTCACCAGCACGCCCTGCGCGGCCAGCTGGTCCCGCAGCGCGGTCGGCAACGAGAGGTTGGCCGACAGCAGGATGCGGTCGTCGATGTCGATCTGGTAGACGTCCACTGTGGTCTGCCACTGCGCCAGCGGCTGCAGCAGCAGGCCCAGGCTGAGGTTGCGGGACTTCTCCGGCTTCAGCGGCTTCGCGCCCAGGGCCGCGGCGGCAGCGGACTCGACCGGGAAGGTGCCCGCTTCCACCAGCGCGCCGTTGATCAGATTGGTCGAGGTGGTGGCGAAGAACCGCTGCGCCAGCGACGGCGCCCGAAAGCCGGTGGACACGGTGCCGCGCAGCGCCACGGCCGGCGACCAGGCATAACGGCCCGACAACTTGGCCGAACTCGCGCCGCCGAAGTCGTCGTAATGCTCGGCCCGCAGCGCGGCCGAGGCGCTGAAGGCCTGCGTCACCCGGCCTTCCAGGCTGGCATAGGCCGCCACGTCGCGGCGCGCATGCGCGCCGGCATTGCCAGGCTGGAAGCCGGGGAAACCCGACGCGCCGCCGCTCTGGTACGACGCGGGCTCGCCGGCGTCGATCTCGTAGCGCTCGCGGCGGGCCTCCGCGCCCAGGGCCAGCGTCCACGGCGCGGCGAGGCCGAGGTCGAGCTCGCGCGAGAGGTCCAGGTTGAGCACCGTCTGCTGGTTGCTCAGCCGGCCCGCATCGAAGCGCGTCGGGCTGGCATTGCCCAGCGAGTAGTTCGCGGTGTCGGTGACGTCGATGTCGAAGCGGTTGCGGCCGTGGTTGAGGCTCGCATCCCAGGACCAGCCGGCGAGTTCGCCCCGCACGCCGGCGATCAGGCCGACGTCGACCGTGGTGCTGCGCTGCAGCGGGAGGAAGCCCTCGGGATACAGGCCGGCGACGTTGTTGGCCACCGCGGTGGCGCGGGTGCGCCAGAAGGCGGCGGACACCGTGTCGCGATGGCTGAGCGTGGCGACGGCATAGGCCTGCAGCGCGCCGGCCAGCGGCAGCTCGGCGTTCAGCACGGCGGCCTGCTGATGGCTGTCCGGATCGCCGAGCCGGTTGTTGACCTGCCCGAAACGCGGCTCGGTCGCTGCCTCACGGGTGTCGACGCCGGCACGGTTGGTCCGCTGCTGATGGCGGTTCTCGAGCGCGAAGCGGATCCATCCGTCCGGCCCCAGGGCGAATCCGGCGCTGGCGGACTCGGTGTGCCGCAAGCCGTCGCCGGCATCGGTCTGGCCGAGCTCGGTATTGACGCCGCCGCCGCGCGCGCCCTTCTTCAGAACGATGTTGATGACGCCAGCGATCGCGTCGGACCCGTACTGCGCCGCAGCGCCGTCGCGCAGCACCTCGATGCGCTCGATCGCGGCCAGCGGAATGGTGTTCAGGTCCACCGGCGCGGAACCCCGGCCCTGCGTGCCGTTGATGTTGACCACCGCGGTGGTGTGGCGGCGCTTGCCGTCGATCAGCACCAGCGTCTGGTCGGGCGAGAGCCCGCGCAGCTGGGCGGGCCGCACCGCGTCGGAGGCGTCGGTCAGCGACGGGCGTGGGAAGTTCAGCGATGGCAGCAGCTGCCCGAGCGCTGTCGCAAGCTCGGTGGTCCCGGTGCGCTGCAGGTCCGCGGCGCTGAGGACGTCGACAGGCGACTCGGACTCGGCGACCGTGCGATTGACACGGCGCGTGCCGGTGACGACGACCTGCTGGAGCTGATCCGCCGATGCCGCCGCCGAAGGCGACGAGCTTTGAGCATGCACCGACGGCGCGAAGCTGGCGATGGCGGCGAGCGCGACGACGCTCAACGGGATGGCGTGGCGGTACGGCGAAGGAAATGGCGAGCGAAGGACCATGGGGCTTTCAAGGATTCATCGATCAAGACAGTTCCGTAGCCTGCGTGAGCCGGCATGCCCGGACAAAGAAGCTCGGCGCAGATGCTCATGCGGAGGGAGTACTCGACAGTGCGAAATCGCGGCCACGGCTTCTAAGCCCTAAATCTTCCAGCCGGCAGATGCACCGCACCAACCGGAACAAGCCTCGCACCAGATCGTTGACGCCAACGATGACGACCAGCTCTCCGTCGTGATCCGAGACACCGCACTCTCGAAGCACCCGCTGAAAATGCTCGCCACATGAGCCGCTGAGAAGCTCCATCAAATCGTTCTCGTAGCTGAGGCGCATCAGCGTATTGGCCGAGTCGCTCAATCGCCAGCCTTCGTTCTCCCGTGCGAGATGGATGACAGGGCTATCGCCGTCCCGCCCTTCGAAAGGCAGCGACACCACAAACTGCCCCCTTCGCTCGACGACGTTCACCTCCCGATAGAACATCGCGAACAGCTGCTGCTCAAAATCGCCTGGTTCCATTGACCACGCCCTCGCTTCACCTGAGACCGAAGGCCAGTCTAGGCACGCTCCAGCAGGTCGATTTCAAGCGAGTTGGCATGAACGCAACGCTTCACAGCGCGCCGGCCGGACTGCCGCTCACGCCACCGGCCGCTGCGTCTCCCCCCACCCCGGATTGATCAACGCGAAGGTCTCGTGGTCGCGCCACGCGCCGTCGATGAACAGGTAGCGCGGGCTGAAGCCCTCGCGCCGGAAGCCCAGGCGTTCCAGCACACGGCGGCTGCGCGCGTTCTCCGGCCTCACCGACGCCTGCACCCGATGCAGCGACACCGCCGGCCCGAAGGCCTGGTCGAGCAGGCACTTCAGCGCCTCCTGCATCAGGCCGCCGCCGACGCAGCCCTGGTCCAGGCTGTAGCCCAGCATCGCGCTCTGGAACACGCCCCGCACCACGTCGGAGAGCGCGCACTGGCCGATCACGCGATCCGGCGCCTCGTGCAGCGACAACCAGAAGCGCCAGATCGTGCCGGCCTCGAAACCGGCCTCCTCGCGCGCCAGGCGTGCGCGAGTGGGCTCGAGGTCCCAATGATCGGCCGGCCGCGTCGGGTCCCAGCGCGCGAAGTGCGCGGCGTTGCGGGACTGGTAATCGATGATGGCTTCGGCCATCGCGGGCGCCGAGGCGCGCATCAGCAGGCGCTCGGTGCGCAGCCGCTTGAGCGGCGATCCGGCTTGGGGTTGGGGTTCGGACGACATGCCGCGACTGTAGGGCTTCGCGCCACGGTCCTCACCGCGAAGCCAGCGACCCAGGCTCAGCGCGGAGGCGTTGCCGACGCTGCCGCGTTTCGCGCCGGGATCCACACGCCCAGCATCCCGGCCGCCAGCAGCGCCAGCCCGCCGGTGACCGCGATGCCGCCGGCCAGCGACGCGGTCGCCACCAGCGCCGAGAGCAAGGCCGGACCGCAGGAGCCGCCCAGGTCCGAGAGGAAGCGCCACACCGCGAGGAAGTAGGCGCGGCCGTGGCGCGGGGCGTGGTCGGCGCCCAGCGTCATGATCAAGCCCGACCCGATGCCGTTGCCCAGGCCGATCGCCGTCGCCGCCGCCAGCAGCGAGACGAACCCGGTGCTGAACGGCATCGCCAGCAGGGCCAGGCCGATGAGGGCCATCGACGGCACCGCCACCCAGCGCCGGCCCTTGAGGTCCATCACGCGTCCGGCCGGATAGAACAGCAGCATCTCGATGCCGCCGGAGATGCCGTAGATCAGCGAGGTCACCGCCGGCGCCAGCAGCAGGTGGTCCGCCCACAGCGGGATCACCGCCTGGCGCGAGGCCCGCACCGCGCTGACCAGCAGCACGCCCAGCCCCAGCGTCAGGAACACGCGGCGATGGTCGGCCAGGATGGCGCCGAGCGTGACCGGCGCCGGCGCGCTCGCGCCCGCCAGGTGCGGCGGCAGCTCCAGGTCGGGCAGCCGCGCGCCGATGGCTGCCGCCGCCAGGACGCCGGCGATGCCCACGCCGAAGGCCGCCGACAGGCCGAAGGCATGGACCGCCGCGGCCGACAGGAAGGGGCCGATGAACATGCCGATGCGCATCACGCCGCCCAGCGTCGACAGCGCCCGCGCGCGATAGACGGCCGGCACCGCCTCGGTGAGATAGCTCTGGCGCGCCAGGTTGTAGACCGCCTGCGACATGCCCACCATGAAGCAGCCGATCGCCAGCGGCACCACGCCCGGCAGCAGCACGCACAGCGCCATGCCGAGCGCGCTCCACACGCCAGCCGCCACGATGGCCCAGCGCTCGCCCCAGCGCATCGTGATCAGCGAGGCCGGGATGTTGTTGAGCAGCGAGCCCAGCCCGATCAGCGTCACCACGAAGGCCGCCATCGACACCGAGGCGCCCAGCTCGCGCGCCATCAGCGGCACGATCGGCAGGATGGCGCCCTCGCCCAGGCCGAAGAGCAGCGACGGCCCGAAGGCCGGCACCGCGATCCGTCGGAACGAGAAGCTGGCGGCGGGATCGGCGTTGGGGGTGGGCGTGGGCGGCATGGCGGAGACGTGCTGCGAGGTCCGGGACGACGATAAGCGAGGTCGGTCCGCACCGATGCCGCCACTCGCCCGTCCCGCGCCGGCCGCCCGGACATCGCACAGCCCTGCGCACCGAGGGCCACGCCAATGGCCATGAACTGGCCGATGGCTTCGCCTACGACGACGTCGGCAGCTTCAGCCCCTCGCCGCACACGAACGCGCCGACGACGGTGACCTGCACCATCGGCTGGTAAGCCGCGCCGCGCCGCGCGGGCACCGGCCTCGCCTCCCGGCGAGGCCGGGCGTCTCACTGCGCGCTGGTCGGGGTCGCGGGATCCCTCGTGGCGAGGTGCTTGGCGAGGAAGCGCTCCATCCGTCCGAAGAAGTCGACGTCCGTGGCCAGCATGCGCCAGCCGTGGCCTTCCCCGTTGTAGGTGACGTACTCGACGTCCTTGTGGCCGGCCCGCTCGAGCGCGCGGCGGAAGTCGGTCGCGTGGTCGATCGGCACGCGGCGATCGTCGATGCCGTGGGCGATCAGGACCGGCGCCTTCAGGTCGGCCGCGCGGCGCAGCGGCGAGGTGCGCCGCAGCCGCTCGGCCTCCTTGACGCGGTCGCCGATCATCGCGGTCATGCCGAAACGGCGCGAGGCATCGCTCGCGTCGCTCCAGTCCAGGGTGAAGAGGTAGTCGAGGTCGGTCACCCCGGCCCAGCTCACGCCGCAGCGGTACTGCCCCGGGTCCTTGATGAGCGCCATCATCGACGCGTAGCCGCCGTAGCTCGCGCCCGCGATGCAGACCCGCTTCGGATCGACCAGGCCCTGCTTGACGGCCCAGGCCAGCGCATCGCTGAGATCGT
This sequence comes from Mitsuaria sp. BK041, assembly GCF_014193085.1. Classification (NCBI taxonomy): domain Bacteria; kingdom Pseudomonadati; phylum Pseudomonadota; class Betaproteobacteria; order Burkholderiales; family Sphaerotilaceae; genus Roseateles; species Mitsuaria sp. BK041. The sequence continues at coordinate 2,703,652 of NZ_JACHYT010000001.1, forward strand.
CGATCATTCCCTCGCCCCATTGCCGCCAGCCGGCACGGAAGAGCCGGTCGCCATAGCCGCTGCTGCCACGGAACTCGGGTTCGATCACGACATAGCCGCGCGAGGCCAGGAACTGCGGCAAGGCGTTCCAGCCCCAGGAGGTGCCGCGCACGAAGGGCCCGCCGTGCACCAGCATGACGGCCGGACGCGGGCCGGCCGCGGCACCGCGGGGCTTGGTGACCATCACCGGGAATTCGAGCCCGTCGCGGGCGCGCACGCGCGACAGGTCGACCTGCGCCATCTCCGCGGCGCGGATCCACGGCCGCGCGGCGCCGAAGGCCAGCAGCTTGTGGGTCCCCTGGTCGTAGAGGAAGTACTCCGGCGGCTGCGTGTCCGACATCGAGGTCACCATCACCCGACCCGTCTTGAGGCAGCGCCGGCAGGCCAGCCGGTTGATGCGGCCCGGCAGCGCGCCGTCGACCTCGGCCTGCATGCGCTTGAGCGTCGGGTCGAACCAGTGCGTCGACGGCGCGTCGTTTTCATAGTGCAGGCCCAGCAGGCGCCGACTCTCGGCGTCGAAGACCGCCTCGCCCTGGAAGTCGTAGCCCTGCACCGAGACCAGCGGCTCGTCCTCCTGCTTCAGCGTCTTGGGATCGATGCGGTACAGCGCCTGCGTGCCCGCCGGCGTGCCGGCCACCACCAGGCGCAGGCCGCGGCCGTCGGAGGCCAGCGGCTCCGCCGTGGGCGAGTTGACCCAGTCGCCGGACTGCGCCAGCGTCCAGGCGCCCTCGGCCGTCTTGAAGTACAGCGCCTCGCGGTCCTCGTCGTGGGTCTGCAGCGCCCAGGGCTCGCCGCCGGGGTCGAGTTCCCAGCGGACCACGTTGGGCGGCGACTTGGCCTCCAGCGTCCGGCGTTGCTGCGTCTCGATGTTCAGGCGAGCCAGTTGGACCGACTTCAGGTCCCAGCGCGCGTCGTAACGGCCGTAGCCGACGATGACCTCACCGCTGTCGTCATCGGGCACGTCATAGAGGAACCATTCGAAGGGCAGCGCGCGCGTGATGATGCGCGACTCGAGCCGGCTCTCCTGCGCGTAGCGCGTCAGGATCAACTGCCGGCGCTCGCTGCCGTCGCGCTTGACGGTCCACAGGCCGGCGCTGTTGCCGTCGCGCCGCCTGCCGGCCTCGTCCTTGCCGGAGGTGTAGACCAGCCGGTCGCTGCCCACCCAGTCGAAGAAGGCGATGTCGGAGTCCGTGAAGCTGGCCACCACCGTGATGCGGTTGCCCTGGTCCGGCTCGATCACCGCGAGCGCGCTGCGCTCGCTCTCCGAGTTGCTGACGATCATCGCGACCGCGCGGCCATCCGGCGACAGCTTGGGGCGACGCACCTGCGGGTCGCGGAAGAAGTCGGCGATCGGCGGTGGTGAGGCGGCCGTCGTGGCCGCCGTGGCCTGCCCTGCGGGCGCGCCTTGCGCCGTTCCCATCAGGCCCAGCGCGGCCAGCGCGCACAGGCTCGCCCAGGCGGTCAGCCGCCCTGCGCGAATTCGATTCATCCCTCGCTCCCTGAAACAAGAATGGTGTGGTTCGTGTCCCCGCATTCTTGGCCAGTTCGCTCCGGCGCGGCACCGGGTCGATCCATGAGGGAAAAGCCTCGGTCGTGATCGACACGACCGGGCCCGCGTCACCACCGCATCACCACCGCGTCACCGCGTCACCTCATCAGGGCGTCCACCGGCCGCCGAGCGCGCGCAGCAGCGCGACGCGATTGACCTGCTCGGTCTGGCGCAGCGTGACCAGCGCGCGCTGGGCGGTGGTCAACTGCCGCTGCGCGTCCAGCAGCTCCAGTTGGCTGCTGCCGCCGAGCCGGTAGCTGCGCTCGGCCAGGCGCAGCGACTGCGCCGCCGCGTCGACCTGCGCCTGCTGCGCATCGAGCCGCTCGGCCAGTTGATCGCGCACCGCGAGCGCGTCCGCGACCTCGCGGAACGCGGACTGCAGCGCCGACTCGTAGTTCGCCAGCGCCTCGCGCCGGCTGGCCTCGCTGACCTCGACTTGAGCGCGCCGGGCTCCGCCATCGAACAGCGGCAGGTCGATCTGCGGGACCAGGCTCCACACGCCGCTGCCGCTCTTGAACAGGCCATCCAGGTCGGGACTGCGCGTGCCGGCGCTGGCCGTCAAGGTCAGGCGCGGGAAACGCGCGGCGCGTGCGGCACCGACGTCAAAGGCCGCCGCGCGCAGGCGCTGCTCCGCGGCGCGGAGGTCGGGGCGCTGCAGCAGCACCTCGGCGGGCAGGCCGCCCGGCAGCTCCGGCAGCGCGGTCACCGTGGGCAACGCGGGCTGCGGGGTCGGCAGCAGGCGATCAGGCACCGGCTGCCCGACGAGCAGCTCCAGCTGCAGCCGTGCCTGCGTGACCGCGCCGACGCTTTCCGCCGCATCGCCCCGCGCCGATTCGAAGGCGGTGCGCGCCCGCGCGCGGTCGAGGCCGGACGCCGCGCCCAGCGCGTACTGCCGCTCCGCCAGGTCGAGGGAGCGCTGCTGGCTGTGGCGCAGCGCCTGGTTGAGCACCAGTCGCTGCTGCGCCGCCGCCAGCGACAGCCACGCGGTCGCGACTTCCGCGGCCAGGCTCAGCCGCGCGCTGCGCTGCGTCTCCTGCTCGGCGAGGAAGCGCGACAACGCCGCGCCCTCGAGGCTGCCCAAGCGGTTGAACAGGTCGATCTCGTAGCTCGCCAGGCCGAGGTTGACGCCGTAGGTGGTTGTCGCGCCCTCGCCGTTGATCGTGCGCTGGCGCGTCGCGGAAGCGCCCAGGCCGATCTCCGGCAGGCGATCCGCCGCCGTGATCCGGTACTGCGCCCGCACCCGCTCGACGGCGGCCGCGCTCGCGCGCAGGCTGCGGTTCTGGTCGAGCGCGAGCGCCACCACCTCGTCCAGCCGAGCGTCGGCGAAGAAGCCGCGCCACTCGTGCGCGGCGGCGGTCGATGCCTCGGTCGAGGCCGCGTTCGCGGTCGGGGTCGCGGTGGGCGTCGCGGCCGAGGCCAAGGCCGAGCCGGCGCCCGATGCCGCGGATGTCGGGGCGGACGCTGCGGACGCGGGACGGAAGTCCTCGCGCAGCGGCGGACGCGGTGTATCGGTCGACGGCACCAGGCTGCCGCAGGCGCCCAGGCCCAGCAGCAGCGCGATCGCCGCGCATCGGGTCGTCAAGCTCATGGATGCACGCGCGCGCCTCATGTCCGCGCCTCCGGCCCGGCCGCATCGCCAGCGGCGTGATGGCCCTCGTCGGTCGGCCTCGTCCCGGCGTCGCCGGCGGTCCCGGTCTTCGTCATGCGGCTGAAGCGCTGCTTGACCCACAGGTAGAACAGCGGCACGAAGAAGATGCCCAGCAGCGTCGCGCTGCCCATGCCGCCGAGCACGCCCACGCCGATCGCGCGCTGCGAGCCCGAGCCCGCGCCACTGGCGTAGGCCAGGGGCAGCACGCCCATCATGAAGGCGAGCGAGGTCATCAGGATCGGCCGCAATCGCTGCCGGCAGGCCTTGAGCGTCGCGTCGAGCAGGCCCATGCCCTGCGCCAGCAGGGTCTCGGCGAACTCGACGATCAGGATCGCGTTCTTCGCCGACAGGCCGACCGTCGTCAGCAGGCCGACCTGGAAGAACACGTCGTTCATCTGCCCGCCGAGGTGGCTGGCCGCGAGCGCGCCGATGATGCCCAGCGGCACCACCAGCATCACGCTGAAGGGCACCGACCAGCTCTCGTACAGCGCCGCCAGGCACAGGAAGATGAACAGCACCGAGACCGCATACAGCATCGGCGCCTGGTCGCCGGAGAGCCGCTCCTGGTAGCTGCGGCCGGACCACTCGAAGCCGATGCCCGGCGGCATCTCGCGCAGCACCTGCTCCATCGCGGCCATCGCGGCGCCCGAGCTCACGCCCGGCGCGACGTCGGCCTGGATCTCATAGGCGGCACTGCCGTTGTAGCGGACCAGCTGGCGCGGACCGTTGGTCCAGCCCGCCTTCGCGAAGGCGCTGAAGGACACCATCTCGCCGCTGGCGTTGCGCACGTACCAGAAGCGCAGCGCCTCGGGATCGGCGCGGTAGGCGCCCTCGCCCTGCACCAGCACCCGCTTGACGCGGCCGCGGTCGAGGAAGTCGTTCACATAGCTGCTGCCCAGCGCGATCGACAGCGTGTCGTTGATCGTCGAGGTCGTCACGCCCAGCGTGCCCGCCTTGTGGTCGTCGATGTCGATCTGCAGCTGCGGCGTCTCGGTCAGGCTGTTGGTGCGGGCGCGGCTGAGTTCGGGCCGCTGGTTGGCCAGGTCGATGAGGCGGTCGCGCGCGGCGATGAGCGCCTCCGAGCCGACGCCGCCCAGGTCCTGCAGGAACAGCTGGATGCCGGCGCTGCCGCCCAGGCCGCGCACCGTCGGCGGCTGCACGACGAAGATGTTGGCGTCGCGCACGCGCTTGCCGAGCTCGCGGCTGAAGCGCTCGGCCAGCGCGCCTGCGCCCTGCGCCTTGCCGGTCCGCGCGGACCAGTCGGTCAGGCGGATGAAGCCCTGCCCCGAGCCCTGGTCGCCGCCGGCGCCGCGCACGATGTTGTAGAACTGGACTTCCTTCTGGTCGGCCAGGTAAGCCTCGATGCTCTGCGCGACGGCCTCCATCCGCTCCGCCGTGGCGCCCGGCGCCATGCGCACCTGGATCTGCAGGCCACCCTGGTCCTCGTCCGGCAGGAAGGAGGTCGGAAGCGTCTTGTAGAGCGCCGCCAGCCCCGCGATCAGCAGCAGGTAGACCATGAAGCCGCGCACGCCGCGCGCCGTCAGCCAGCGCACGCGCGACACATACCGCTCGGTGAAGCGGTCGAAGCCGCAATTGAAGCCGCCGAAGAACCAGTCCAGCTGCTTGCCGAAGGGCCCGCCATGCGCGGCATGCTCGCCCTTGTGGACCGGCTTGAGCAGCGTCGCGCACAGCGCCGGCGACAGGCTCATCGCCACCAGCACCGACAGCACCATCGCGCTCACCACCGTGATCGAGAACTGGCGGTAGATCACGCCGGTGGAGCCGCCGAAGAAGGCCATCGGGATGAACACCGCCGACAGCACCACCGCGATGCCGACCAGCGCGCCGCTGATCTCCTTCATGCTGGCGCGGGTCGCGTCGCGGGGGCTCAGGCCCTCCTCGCGCATCAGGCGCTCGACGTTCTCGACCACCACGATCGCGTCGTCGACCAGCAGGCCGATGGCCAGCACCAGGCCGAACATGGTCAGCGTGTTGATCGAGTACCCCGCCAGCGCCAGCACGCCGAAGGTGCCCAGCAGCACCACCGGCACCGCGATCGCCGGCACCAGCGTCGCCCGCAGGTTCTGCATGAACAGGTACATGATCACGACCACCAGCACCATCGCCTCGATCAGCGTGTGGACCACGCCCTCGATGGAGACGCTGATGAAGGGCGTCGTGTCGTAGGTGAAGGTGACCTTCATGCCGTGCGGGAAGAAGGGCTCGAGCTCCTTGAATTTGGCCTTGACCAGCTCGGCGGTCTTGAGCGCATTGGCGCCGCTGGCCGGCACGATGGCCATGCCGGCGGCGGTGACGCCGCTGCTGCGCACGTTGGTGGTGTAGCTGTCGCGGCCGAGCTCCACCCGGGCCACGTCCTTGAGCCGCAGCGCGGAGCCGTCCGGCTGCACGCGCAGCACGATGTTGCGGAACTGCTCCGGCGTCTGCAGCTTGGCGCGCGCGGTGATGATCGCGGTGAGCCGCTGGCCCTCGGGCACCGGCTGCGCGCCAAGCTGGCCGGCCGAGACCTCGGTGTTCTGCGCCAGCAGCGCGTTGCGGATGTCGCCCGGGACCAGCGCGTAGCGCTGCAGCCGCGCCGGGTCCAGCCAGATGCGCATCGCATAACCGGAGCCGAAGACGTTGATGTCGCCGACACCCTCGATGCGGCTGATGATGTCCTGCAGCGTGCTGGACAGGTAGTCGCCGAGGTCGGCGGAGCTGACATTCGGATCGTCGCTGGTGAGCATGACCACCATCAGCGGCTCGGAGCCCGCCTTGGTGACGCGCACGCCCTGCGCCTGCACCGCCTGCGGCAACCGCGAGAGCGACTGCGAGACCTTGTTCTGCACCTGCATCTGCGCCAGGTCGGGATCGGTGCCGGCGACGAAGCTCAGCTGCGTGTTGGCGCCGCCGGAGGCATTGCTGGTGGACTCGATCGAGAACAGGCCGTCGATGCCCTTGAGGTTCTGCTCGATGACCTGGGTGACCGAGTCCTCGATCGCCTTGGCCGAGGCGCCGGGGTAGCTGGTGTTGATCGAGATGCGCGTCGGCGCGATGTCCGGATAGCGCTCCAGCGGCAAGCCGAGCACCGCGGCGATGCCGGCCAGCATCACGACGATGGCCAGCACCCAGGCGAAGATCGGCCGGTCGATGAAGAAGGCGGCCATCAGAGGCTCCCGCCCGACGCCGGGCCCGAAGCCGCCATGGACGCGGGGACAGACGCGGGGACGGACGCCGCGCTGGCCGCACCGCCGGCCGGGGCGCCCGGCTGCTCGCCGCCCTTCTTCTTGCCGGCGCCGGCTGGCACCGGCGTCACCACCTGGTTGGGCCGCACGCGCTGCAGGCCCTCGACGGCGAGCTTGTCACCCGGCTTCAAACCGCTGGCGACGACCCACTGGTTGCCCATCGCGCGCTTGAGCACGAGGCGGCGCAGCTCGGTCTTGTTGCCCTCGCCGACGACCAGCGCGGTCGCCTCGCCGGTCGGCGACCGGGTGACGCCCTGCTGCGGCACGACGATCGCGTCGCGGTCGACGCCCGCCAGCAGCTGCGCGCGCACGACCATGCCGGGCATCAGCATGCCCTGCGGATTGGGCACGACCGCGCGCAGCGTCACCGCGCCGGTGCCGCGGTCGACGGTCACGCCGCTGACCTGCAAGGTGCCGGGACGGGCGTACACGGTGCCGTCCTCGAGCACGACGCGGATCTGGCGGCTGCCCTGGCCGTTCGGGCCCTCGCCCTCGAGCTGGCGGCGCAGCTGCAGGATCTCGGCGCTGCTCTGGACGATGTCCACATGCATCGGATCGAGCTGCTGCACCGTGGTCAGCGCCTGCGTCTGGTTGGCGGTGACCAAGGCGCCGGCGGTGACGGTGGAGACTTCGATGCGGCCGGAGATCGGCGCCGCGATGCGGGTGCGGTCCAGCTGCACGCGCGCGGCGTCGAGCGCGGCGCGGGCCACGGCCACGTCGGCCTGGGCCTGGCGCAAGGCGCTGGCGCTGTCGTCGGCGCTCTGGCGGCTGAGCGCGTCGGCCTTGAGCAGCTCGGCGTCGCGCTCGGCGCGGGTGCGGGCGACGGCCACCTGGGCCTCGGCCTTCTGCAGCGCGGCCGCGGCGCGCGCGCGCTCGGCCTCGTAGCTGGCGGCATCGAGCTGGTAGAGCGCCTGGCCGGCGCGCACCGTCGTGCCTTCCTCGAAGAGCCGCTTCTGGACGATGCCGCTGACCTGCGGGCGGATCTCGGCGACCTGGCTCGCCGACAGGCGGCCAGGCAGCTCCAGCGCCAGCGGCGCATCCTGCGTCGCGACGATGACCACGCCCACTTCGGGCGGCGCGGGCGCGGCGGCGGCGGTCTTCTTCTCGCCGCAGCCGGCGGCCAGGACAGCCGCGAGGACGGCCGCAAAGGCGACCAGCAGGGACAGCGCGGCGGGACGCGGCATCGACGCGCGCGGACCGGCCGCCCGCGCGCAGGGTGTCAGAATCTTCGGCATGGCGGCGGATGCTGGCCCACGAATGTGGAGACACCTTGAAGATCGCATCCGCCGCGCGGGCTCCGCCCAGACGGCTTGCCTGCCGCACGCGGCGCCGGTCATCATGCGGCCCGCCCCACTCCACTCGCCGCCCCGTTCTCCTGGATGAAGCTCCCGTTCACGCTCACCGCCCGGCTGTTCATCGCCGTCTTCAGCACCGCCATGGCGGTCGCGCTGGCGATGGGCGTGTTCTCGCACATCAACCTGAACCGGGACTTCATCGGCTACCTCAACGAGCAGGCGGTCAACCGGCTGGAACTCGCGCGCACCAGCGTCACCGCTGGTTATCGGGAGAACGGCCGCAGCTGGGACTTCCTGCGCCAGAAGCCGGAGCTGTGGGGCCGGCTGCTGCGGCCGCTGGTGCCGGAGGCGGAGATGCCGGCGGTCAAGCACGGGCCGGCCGACCTGACCGGCGCGACGCGGCGCTTCACGCTCTTCGACGAGAACCGCGAGCGGGTGGCCGGTTATGCCGGCCCGGTCGAGCCGACGATCGAGCGGCCCATCATCGTGGATGGCCTGACCGTGGGCTGGCTGACACTGACCCCGATCGAATCGGTCAGCCCGGGCGCGGAGAAGCATTTCTACGACGCGCAGCTGCGCTCGGCCTGGGTGGTGGGCGGCGCGGCGGTGCTGCTGGCGGCCGGGGTGGCGTACTGGATCTCGCGCCGGCTGCTGCAGCCGGTGCGGCGCGTGGCGGACGCGACGCACCGCCTGACCGCCGGCGACTTCGGCGTGCGGGTGCGGGAGACGCGCGGCAACGACGACATCGCCGGCCTGCAGCGCGACTTCAACCAGCTGGCGCTGACCCTGCAGCGCAACGAGGCGATGCGGCGCGAGTTCCTGGCCGACGTCTCGCACGAGCTGCGCACGCCGCTGGGCGTGCTGCACGGCGAGCTGGAGGCGCTGGAGGACGGCGTGCGCAAGCTCGACGCGCAGGCGCTGCGCTCGCTGCAGGGCGAGGTCGCCATCCTGCACAAGCTGGTCGACGACCTGCACGAGCTGTCGATGGCGGACGTGGGCGCGCTGGCCTACCGCAAGTCCGAGGTCGACCTGCGCGAGCTGATCGGCGTGACGGCCGGCGCCTTCGGCGAGCGCCTGCACGGCAGCGGCCTGTCGCTGCGGCTGGACCTGCCCGAGCAGCCGCTGCGGGTCTTCGGCGACGAGCGCCGCCTGCGGCAGCTGCTGGGCAATCTCTTCGAGAACAGCTGCCGCTACACCGATGCCGGCGGCGCGCTGAGCATCAGCGCCCGGCGCAGCGGCGAGCATGCGGTGATCGACGTGCAGGACACCTCGCCCGGCGTCGGGCCGGAGCACCTGCCGCGGCTGTTCGAGCGCTTCTTCCGCGTCGATGCCTCGCGCAGCCGGCGCGGCGGCGGCTCCGGGCTCGGGCTGTCGATCTGCCAGCGCATCGCCGAGGCCCACGAGGGCCGCATCGAGGCGCGTCCCTCGCCGCTGGGCGGCCTGTGGATGCGGGTGGAGCTGCCGGTCCATGGCTGAGCGCGCGGCAGGCCTGGCGCCGATGCCGATGGAACCGGGGCCCTCGCGGGTGCTGGTGGTGGAGGACGAGCCCAAGCTCGCGGCGCTGCTGGCGGACTACCTGCGCGCGGCCGGGCACGAGCCCGAATGCGTGGCCGACGGGCGCGAGGTGATCCCGGCCTGGACGGCGCGGCGGCACGACCTGATCCTGCTGGACCTGATGCTGCCGGGCATCGACGGGCTGACGCTGTGCCGCGAGCTGCGCGCGGTCAGCAGCGTGCCCATCCTGATGCTGACGGCACGGGCGGACGAGTCGGACCGGCTGGCCGGCCTGGAGACCGGCGCGGACGACTACATCGCGAAGAACCCGTTCAGCCCGCGCGAGGTGATGGCGCGGGTGAAGGCGGCGCTGCGCCGAAGCCGCGCGCACGAAGTGGAAACGGCGGCCGCGGTGGCCGCCTTCGCGGCGGGCAGCGAGCCGCTGTCCATCGATGAATCCGGCTGGAAGGCGAGCTGGCGCGGCCAGCCGCTGGACCTCACGCCGATCGAGTTCCGGCTGCTCCACATCCTGGCGACGCAGCCGGGGCGCGTCTACGCGCGGACCCAGCTGCTGGACCTGCTGCACGTGGACGGCCGCGAGGTCACCGAGCGCGCGGTCGACAGCCACATCAAGAACCTGCGCCGCAAGCTCGAGAAGGCCGGCGCGGGGACGGACCGCATCCGGTCGATCTATGGGGTGGGATACCGGTTCGAGCGATGAAAGGTGGAAGGGCCCCCGAGTCGCCTCAGGAGCCCCGCGCCGATCGCCCCCTCGGGACCGCGCTCGCGACTCGCCTTACTGCTTGTAGAAGGTCACGTCATCGACGTTGAGCCAGCCGGTGCCCGTCGAGTCGCTCGTCCAGAACCCGATCTCGGCGTTCCCGTTGCTCACGTTGATGTTGCTGAGAGTGAGCTGCGTGTAGCCATCGGACGCCACCGTGGCGACGGCCACCTGGCTGCCGCCGAAGTTCTTCACGTACAGCTGGTGTCCGGCCGTGCCTCGCACCCAGGCCTTCACCGTGTACAGCCCGTTCGGGAGGCCCGTGAGGGTCTGGGCGGTGTAGGCCCAATACGCCCCCGTGCCGCTGTGCACCAGGTGGGATGCGCCGGAATTGGGCCGCGTCGTGGCGGTGGACACCGCGCCCGCTTGCGACCCCGTGAACCAGCCGCCCAGCCCGTTCTCGAAGCCAGCGTTGCTCAGCAGGTTCACGCCACCGTCGATCACGTCCACGCGGTCGGCCGTGACGAAGGTGTTCGACGCGCTGGCGTTCTTCATGCCGGTGGCCCGCACCTTCAGCGTGTGGCCGCCCGCCGCCAGCACGGGGCTGCTCCACAGCAGCACGTCATCCTTGCGAGCGGCCGAGTAGGTGTCGATGGCGACTTCCGCGCCGCCGTCGATGGACACCGCGGCGATGCCGTGCGCCGGCGCCTGACCGCCATACAGCTTGACCTGCGTGCCGTTGAAGGGCACCTGGTAGTAGGCGCTGGTCAGCCCGGACCAATGGTTGTCGTTCTGGTAGGCGCCGGTCTGGCTGCCACTGGGCCAGTTCGCGGTGTTGTCGTAGCTGAAGCTCGTGTCGTTGCGCGTCACCCGGCCCAGGTAGGGCAGCAGGATCGGCAGCAGGCGGTTGCTCACCTTGACGTGGCCGGTGTCGCTGGGGTGCAGGCCGTCGGTGAAGTCGGTGGACCCGCTGGACGAATCCAGCCAGCCGGTGGTGTCGATGTAATGCACCTTGGCATCGCCCGCATTGACGCGCGCGGTCACCGCCGCCTGCGTCTCGGCCTGGTAGAAGCCGCCGAAGGTGCGCAGCGCGAAGATGTCCGCGTTCGGATACTTGGCCCGGATGTTCTGCAGGAAGCCGGTGTAGCGGCTCTGGAACGTGGCCGTGGGCACCGAGTTGAACGAGTCGTTGCTGCCCAGGTTCACGACGACCAGCCTGGCCGTGTAGTTGGCGAAGTTCCAGGCCGGGTTGCCGGTGCACGCGACGTCGGGACAGCGGTTGGCCTGCCACAGCTTGAAGTACAGCGACTCCATGCCTGGGAAGGTGTTGTCCGAGTAGTGATACCCGTCCGACAGGGTGATCCCGGGATAGGAGACCTGCGTGTGATCGGCGGCCATCCGCTCGCCGGTGAGCCAAGCGTAGTCCGAGACCGCGACGTCGGTCGTCGTCACGCCGGAGGTGATGGAGTCGCCGACGAACTCCACGAGCGGGAGAGCGTCGGGCCGCACCGTGACGGCGCCGGCGTCCAGCACCAGGCCCTGGAACGGCAATTCCGTCTTCTCGTACTTGGCGACGATCTTGAGCGAGTGCGTTCCGTTGGCCAGCGGCGTGGGTGTCAGGTTGATGGTGCCGACGGCATCCCAGTAGGTGGTGGGAACGCCGTCCACGATGGCCATGAAGACGGTCTTCTCGGCCAGCTTCACCTTCACCGTGGTGCCGGTGAACCTGGTGGACAGGTACGAGCCGTTCCAGTAACTGCGATACGTGGCGCTGCTGCTCTTGTCCCAGCGTCCGACGTAGTTGATGTTGGTGTCCGTGGGGTCACCGTTGCCGGTGGCGGCCAGAACGGAAGCGCTGCAGGAGAACGCCATCCCCATCAGCGCCAGACGAAGGAAATGCGGGGGCGCGATCGCCCGGACTGAACCACGATGACCGGTCATGTCTCGAAACCTTTCAACGCAACGCGCCATCACTTCGGAGTTGATTTAGCGCTAAATCCCGGTGGCATCCTAATTCATGCACCCCACGAACTATCTAGGGAAACACCTGACCGAGGCGTGGGAGGCGCAGCTGTGCCTCAACCGCGCCGCGCCGCCTCGATCTTCGCGATGTCGATCTTCCCCATCTCCATCATGGCGGCGAAGGCGCGCTGCGACGCGGCCCGGTCCGGATCGTGCAGCGCGTCGGTCAGCACGCGCGGCGTGATCTGCCAGTTCACGCCCCACTTGTCCTTGCACCAGCCGCAGGCGCTCTCCGCGCCGCCGTTGTCGACGATCGCATGCCAGAGGCGGTCGGTCTCGGCCTGATCGTCGGTCGCGATCTGGAAGGAAAAGGCCTCGGTCTGCTTGAACTGCGGCCCGCCGTTCAGGCCGATGCAGGCCACCCCGCAGACGGTGAACTCGACGACCAGCACGTCGCCCTGCTGCCCCGACGGGAAGTCGCCCGGCGCCCGCGTGACGCGGCCGACGTGGCTGTCGGGGAAGGTCTTCGCATAGAAGCGCGCGGCCTCCTCGGCGTCGCGGTCGTACCAGACACAAATGGTGTTCTTCGCAAGCATGGGGATCTCCATCAAGGGATTGCAACGAGGATCGGCGAGACATCGTCCGCGGCGCCGGTCGGTCGGGCAACCGGCATACCCCTGGCGAGGCCTCGTCTCCTCCCCCACGACGAGCGGCCGCGTGCCATTTCGACAACAGCTCGCACGCCTCGTCACGCGCTGCGCACGCCCCAAATGAGAATGTTCTCAAATAGGAACTACTATCAACAACTTACCCATTTCCTGACGCCTGCCGGCCGACAAGGCTGGCGAGGCCTCCTGTTGCCATGCGAATCCGATCCCTCCCGCGCCTGGTCCGGCGTCCTGCTGCGCGTTCGAGCTTCCGCCATGCCGGCATCGCCGCGGCGGCGTCCCTGTTCGCGGCGGCCGTCGCCGCCCAAGGGTCGGCCGCTGGCGCCGCCGCCTCGACGGCATCGGCCGCGCCCGCCGATGACGCCGACAAGCCCGTCACCATCGCCCCGGTGACCGTCAGCGGACAGCGCGCCGAAGGGTATGCCGCCTCCGAGACCGCCTCGGCGACCAAGCTGACGCTGTCGCCGCGCGAGACGCCGCAGTCGATCACGGTCATGACGCGGCAGCGCCTGGACGACCAGAACCTGACCTCGCTGCGGCAGGTGCTGGACGTGACGCCCGGCGTCTACTCCAACGCCTACGACACCGAGCGCGTCCTGTTCTACGCACGCGGCTTCCTCGTCGACACCCTGATGCACGACGGCGTGCCCGCCCACACCAACTTCAGCACCGGGTCGGTGGACGAGACCCTGGACACCGTGCTGTACGACCGCATCGAGGTCGTGCGCGGCGCCACCGGCCTGATGACCGGCGCCGGCAATCCGGCGGCGTCGATCAACCTGCTGCGCAAGCATGCGGACAGCCGCACGACCACCGCGTCGCTGAAGCTGACCGCCGGCTCCTGGAGCAACCGCCGCGCGGAACTCGACGCCTCCACCCCGCTGACCGCCGACGGCCGCATCCGCGCCCGCGGCGTCGCGGTGGTCGAGAGCACCGACAACTACCAGGACCTCTATCACAAGCGCCGCAACGTGCTCTACGGCGTGGTCGACGCGGACCTGACGCCGGCCACGCGCGTGTCCGCCGGCTTCGAGTACCTGGAGAACAAGCCGCGCGGCAACACCTGGGGTTCGTTCCCGAAGTTCTTCTCCGACGGCACGCAGGCCGACTGGCCGACCTCGGTGACCACGGCGCCGGACTGGTCCTACTGGGACCGCAAGACGCAGACCGTCTTCGGCGAGCTGCGCCACCAGTTCGGCAACGGCTGGACGCTGCGGTCGTCGCTGAGCCGCCGCGTCTACAAGGAGGACGTCAAGCTGTTCTACGTCTCGGGCTGGCCGGATCCGACGACTGGCGAAGGACTGGCGCCCTGGGCCTACCGCAGCAAGGGCAAGATCACCGAGACCGCGCTCGACGTCCACGCCTCCGGCCCCTTCGAGCTGCTGGGTCGCCAGCACGAGCTGGTCCTCGGCTACAACGGCTCGCGCGCGAAGAACACCGGCACCGAGCAGGCCGTGGCCGGCGACCTGGCCCCGGTGGGCAACTTCTTCGAATGGAACGGCAGCTACCCGGAACCTGCCTGGGCCGATCCCACCCCGCTGAACAACATCAAGACCGACCAGGACGCGGTCTACGCCGCCGCGCGGCTGTCGCTGACGGATTCGCTGAAGCTGATCGGCGGCTCGCGCTACGGCCGCTGGAAGATCGATTCCTTCTACGTCTACGACTCGCCGACGACGTCCAAGTACGACTACACCAAGGCCATCCCCTACGCCGGCCTGGTGTGGGACGTGCTGCCCGAGTTCTCGGTGTTCACCAGCTACACCGGCATCTTCAAGCCGCAGAGCAGCCGCGACGTCAACGGCCATTACCTCGACCCGATGGACGGCAACTCGGTGGAGGTCGGCATCAAGGGCGAGCACTTCAACAAGCGCCTGAACACCTCGCTGACGCTGTTCAAGACCAAGCAGGACAACGTCGCCGCGCCGGTGCTCGACCCGGTGACCGGCGCGCCGGTGCTGCTGCCGGACGGCACCACCGCCTCGCAGGCCATCGACGGCACACGCACCCGCGGCTTCGAGTTCGAGCTGTCGGGCCGGGTGGTCGACGGCGTGCAGGCCTCGCTGGGCTGGACGCGCTACATCACCAAGGACGGCGACGACCAGACCATCCGCACCTTCATCCCGAGCACGATGGTGCGGCTGTTCGCGACCTGGGACGCGGCCCGCTGGGTGCCCGGCCTGACGCTGGGCGGCGGTGTCAACTGGCAGTCGTCCAGCTCGGCGGCCGTCGGCACGCCCGGCGGCGGCACGACGCTGCGCCAGGGCAGCGTGACCAACCTGTCGCTGATGGCGCGCTACCAGGTTTCGCCCAAGGTGTCGGTGCAGCTCAACGGCAACAACCTCCTGGACCGCAAGTACTTCGTGCTGGACCAGTACGACAACACCTACTACGGCGCGCCGGCCAACTACTCGGTCTCGCTGCGGCTCGCGTACTGAGGCGGCTTCGGCGGCGGGCGCCTCCTCTGCGCGGCGGCAGGCCACCCGGCCGCCACGCGCGTCCATCCCGGGATCGGGTGACGCGCGGATGCCGCGCACCGGGAACGGACAGGGATACTCGACGGGCGACCGCGAGCCGGTGAATCACCGGTGGCGGTCGCCCGCCCTGCCCGCTTCCGAAGGAATCCCATGAGTGCAGCGTCACTCCTCGTCCTGCTGTTGGCGGCCTGCATCGCGGGCCTGCTGTGGGGGCTCGCGCGTCAGCGCCGTGCACACCGTGCGGCGCTGGCCCAGGCCGAACGCATGGGCCGCGTGCTGCTCACCATGGCGCGTGCGAATCGCCTGGTGCTGCGCATCGACGATGAACGCGCCCTCTTCCACGAGGCCTGCCAGATCTGCGTCGATGCCGGTGACGCCGCCCTGGCCGCCGTCTACCTGCGCGACGGCGAGCTGGCGCACCGCGTGGCCTTCGCCGGCCCGGCGGCGCAGGTGCTGCGCAACGTGCCGGACCCGCTGGACCTGCGCCTGCCGGAGGTCCAGGGCACCTACACCGCGCGCGTGCTGCGCGACGGCCGCAGCGCCGTCAGCAACAACTACGTGCTGGACGCGCAGGCCGGCCGCTGGCGCGAGGAGGCCGTCGCCCAGGGCATCCGGGCGATCGCCTGGATCCCGATCCGCCGCGCGGGCGAGGTCGCCGGCGCGCTGATGTTGTGCGCGCGCGTGCCCGACTTCTTCGATGACGAGCTGATGGCGCGGCTCGAGGAACTCGGCGCGGACCTGTCGTTCGCGCTGGACAGCGTGGACAGCCGCCGCGCGCGCGAGGCCGCGCTGCGCGAGATCGAGGCCGGGCGGGACCGCTTCCAGCGGCTCTTCGACGCGGCGCCGGTGCCCATGGCGATCGTGTCGGTGGAGGACCGCCGCATCGTCGAGGCCAACCAGGCGCTGTGCCGGCGCTACGGCAAGACGGTGCAGGAGGTGGCCGGCACGACCACCGCCTCGCATGCCTACGGCGTGATCGCCGAGGACCGCGATGTCTTCTACCGCGTGCTGGGCAGTCAGGGCCGCGTGACCGACATGGTGGTCCGGCTGCGCGACGCCGCCGGCGCCATCCATCCGGCCGTGCTCAATGCGGTGCCGCTCGAGTACATGGGGCGCCCCTGCTGTCTGATCATCACCCTGGAGCTGCAGCACCTGCCTGGTCCGGGATGGCCGGAGCAGGCGCCAGCGCGCTGAAGGCGCCGCGATCGACGCGCCCGTCGCCTCGCCTCATTCCGGCTCGATGCCGGCGGCCTTGATGATCTGGCCCCACTTGCGCGTCTCGGCTTCCTGGAAGGCGCGCAGCTCTTCCGGCGTGCTGGACCACGCATCGACGCCGGCGCTCTCGAAGAAGGCCTTCGCCGGCGCGCTGCGCAGCGCCGCGCCGAGCAGCTCGCGCAGGCGCTGGACGACCGGCGCGGGCGTGCCCGCCGGCACGTAGGCGGCGAACCAGTAGCTCATGTCGTAGCCCTTGACGCCGGCCTCGTCGAGCGTCGGCACATCGGGCAGCAGCGGCGAGCGGCGCGTCATCGAGAAACCCAGCGCCCGCACCTTGCCGGCCTTGATCTGCGGCAGGCCGGTGGCCGTGTCGGTGATCATGAAATCGACCTGGCCGCCGATCAGGTCGGTCAACGCGGGCGGATTGCTCTTGTAGGGCACGTGCAGCAGCTGCGTGTGGGACAGCTGCTGGAACTGCTCGCCGGCGACGCGGCTGGAGGCGCTGCCGCTGCCGAAGCTGACCTTGCCCGGCTCGCGCCTGGCGCGCGCGATGACATCGGCGACGCTGCGGTACGGGCCGTCGGCCTTGACCACCATCACCTGCCCGCCCTTGCCCAGGCCGGTGACCGGCGCGAAGTCCTTGACCGGGTCGTAGGACAGCTTGCGGAAGAGATGCGGATTGGCGGCCTGCGTGGTGTTGGTGGCGATCAGCACCGTGTAGCCGTCGGGCGCGGCGCGCGCGACCTGCTGCGCCGCGATCATGCCGCTGGCGCCGGCCTTGTTGTCGACGACGACGGCAATCCGCGTCTGCTCGGTGATCGCCTGGCCCAGCGCCCGCGCCAACTGGTCCGTCGCGCTGGCGGCGGCGAAGGGCACGAGCAGCGTGATCGGCTTGCTCGGATAGGCCGCGGCGCCGGTCTGCGCCTGCGCGAGGCTGGTCCATGCGAGGGTCGCGGCGCATGTGGCGGCGGCGACCAACACCGCCCGGCGGCGGGTCGTCGGTTTCAAGACAGTCATCAAGCAGTCTCCATCGTCTCGTTGTGATCCATGCCCGGGCCTCGCAGCCACGGGACCAGCGTCTCCGGCACCATCAGCGGCATCGCCAGCACGACGAAGGACAAGGCCTTGCCGTGGCTGTCCAGGTTCAGCGCATCATTGACGCCACCGTCGAGCACGCCATCCAGCACGAAGTTGATCGCGCCCAGGCGCGGCAACAGGTGGCGCGTCACCCGCGTCGGGCGGCGGGACGCAAACTGGCGCGCGACAGCATCTTCGGTCAGTTGCTCAACCAGCAGCGGATACAGCGCCGGGTGCCAGGCGATCACGCTGATGTTGGAACGGTCGCCCTTGTCGCCGGTGCGGCCGTGAGCGGCAGCGCGGAGTTCGACTTGGCGGGTGGGGGTTGAGGGCTCCGGTGCTGGGTGTGCTGCGTGTGACGTGGGCGCTGCGGAGGCCGCAGGTCGGGAGGCCAAGCGCGGGCTCTCCACGGGGCATGGGGGATCCCTCCTGGACCCCCAAGCCCCATTCCGGCCCCACCCTCCCTCGCTGCCAGCGGAAGACCGCGTGATCACGCCCTCGCTGCCATCGGGAGACTGCGTGACGGCGCCCTCGTTGCCATCGGACGACAGCGTGACGGTGGCGGGCGCATGTTCTCGGGGGAACAGGCAGGAACGCAGACCGAGGCGGGGGCGGAGATTCGTGCGGACACCGCCACCGCCCGCAGGACCACAGGTGTAGAGCGCGGTGACCTCGCGGGTCAGGCGGTCGGCTCCGGCACGGTCGGGATGGTTCGCGGCGACACGCAGGCGCACGTCGCTGGCGTCGCCCGGCGCGCGCCGCCGCAAGGCATCGCCGGCGTCATCGCCGAGCACGCTCGTCACTCCAATCAGGTCGATCCGCAACGGGCCCTGCCGGTCGCGTGCATCCAATCGCGCTCGAAGCACCTCGCCGGCGAGCCGCGCGCGCGCCTCGGCACCGGGCCCCGCATAGGAAATCTCACCCTCCGCCAACCAGCCGTTGGCGAAGAAGACATTCGCCTTGAAGGTCGCCGGGCGCGGATGACCCCGCACACCATCCAAGCGCACCGCGTCCGGGCCAACCGGCGTCACGCTCGCGGCGCTGATGTCGGCGACGACGTCCGGCGTCAGGTAGGCGGCCGGATCGTGCAGCTCATACAGCAGCTGCTCCTTGACCGTGTGCGTGTCGAGGCGACCACCCGTGCCATCGGCCTTGAAGATCGTGCAGGCGCCGTCGGCGTCGATCCTCGCGATCGGGAATCCGACGCGGCTGAGGTCCGGCACGTCCTTGAAGCCCGGATCGGCGTAATAACCGCCGCAGACCTGGGCGCCGCACTCGAGCAGGTGACCGGCCATCGTCGCGCCGGCCAGCCGGTCCCAGTCATCCAGCGCCCAGCCGAAATGCGCGAGCGCCGGCCCCACGGTCAACGACGGATCGGCCACCCGCCCCGTGACCACGACGTCAGCGCCCCGCCGCAAGGCCTCGGCGATGCCTTCGGCACCGAGATAGACATTGGCGCTGGCGATGGCGCCGTCGGGCAGCGGCGGGCCGTCCTCCTTGAGCGCCGCGGCGAGCCGCGCGCGCTGGTCCGGCGACACCAAGGCATCGCCGGCCACCACCGCCACGACCGGCGGCCGCAGGCCGAGCTCGGCCGCGATCGCGGCCACCCGTCGGGCCGCCGCCGGCGGATTCGCCGCGCCGAAATTGCCGACGATCGGAATGCGATGCGCCAGGCAGTCGGCGAGCACCGGCCGCAGCATCTCATCCAGCAGCGGCTCGTAGCCGGCCTCCGGATCCCGTTGGCGCGCGAGTTGAGCCAGCGCGAGCGTGCGCTCGGCCAGCGTCTCGAAGATCAGTACGGCAGGACCACCGAGCCGGATCAAGGTGTCCACCACCGGCCGGGCGGCGTCGGTGCGGTCCCCGGAAAAGCCCGCCGCGCAACCGACCAGCAAGCCACCAGCGTCGGAGGTCGCGACGGTCGAGAGTGTCGGATCGGTGGCGCTGGTCGTGTCCTGGCGGGTGTCCATGTGGGCGACTCTAGTCGTGCCGGCCTTATCGGAGAATTCGATTGTTTGGATTCATTCATCGAGATTGCCAATGAATCAGCCCGACCCGCTCTCACCCTCCGCGCCGGATTTTCCGCTGGCCAACCTGTCGGCCCGACAGCTCGCGGCCTTTGTCGCGCTGGCGGAGGAACGCAGCTTCACCCGCGCGGCCGCGCGTTGCCATCTGTCGCAGCCGGCCTTCAGCGCGCTGATCCGGACGCTGGAGGACGGCCTGGGCGCGCGGCTGTTCGACCGGACCACGCGCACGGTCGAGCCCACCGCCGAAGGCGCCCTCTTCCTGGAGCCGGCCCGGCGCCTGCTGCAGGACATGCGGCTCGCGGCCGACGACCTGCGCGACCAGGTCGCGCGGCGCCGCGGCCGGGTGGCGCTGGCCGCGTTGCCAGCGCTGGCGGCGGGCTGGCTGCCGCCGCACCTCGCGGCCTTCCGCCGCACCTATCCCGGCATCGAGCTGGACCTGGCCGACGTGCTGTCGGAAAGCTGCGTGGAGCGGGTGCGCTCCGGCCGCGCCGACCTGGCGCTCGCCGCGCTGCGCGCCACCGCGCCGGAGCTGTCCGTGGAGCCCTTCCTGTCGGATGTCTTCTTCCTGGTCTGCCGGCGCGACCACCCGCTGGCACGACGCCGGAGGCCGTCGCTGGCCGAGCTCGAAGGCCAGCCGCTCATCGGCCTGGCGCGGCACAGCAGCGTGCGGCAGGCGCTGGACGCGGCGCTGCCGGGCCGGCCGCTGACCCCGGTACTGACTCTCGAGCAGTTGAGCTCGGTGGCCGGCATGGTGATCGCCGGACTGGGCGTGACGCTGGTGCCGGCGCTGACGCTGTTCCACTTCGCCCATCCGGACCTGGTCGCCCGCCCGATCGCCGAGACCGGATTGCAGCGCCACATCTACCTGATCCGCCGCCGCGACCGCGCGCTCTCCGCGGCGGCCGAGGCGATGGCGCAGTCGCTCTGGCGCTGGGCCGGCGAGGGACCGCGTCGACCGGGCATCACGGTGCATGCGGCGCCAGCGTCGACGCCCGCCCGCATGACCGTCGGGCCGGCTACGGCAACGCCGGGCCGGCGCGGGTGACGACCAGGCGCAGGCCGGGATCCTCGGGCTCCGCCGACAGCGTCCAGCCATGCGCCTCGGCGATCGATGCGGGTTGACGCCCGGCCCCCGGTCGCACGCGGCGCGGCATCAGAAGCGGTACAGGTAGCCGACGAAGACGCGATTCTCGGTCGAGCCATCCACCAGCGGGCTGTCCTTGATGCCGCTGCCCAGGCTCGTCACGCCGACGTCGACGAAGACCGCGTTCTTCGGATTGAACAGGTAGGTGCCGCGCAGGCCCAGCTCGGCGTTGACGGTCGACTTGCCCTGGTAGGCGGCCCGCGTCGCGGTGACCTCGCTCGCGCGGACGCCGTAGTAGTAGTCGACGTATTTCTTGTCGACCCACTGCGCCCCCAGGCGCGGCGTCAGCATGACGTGCTGGCCCAGGCGCCAGGAGCGCTCCAGCGTCAGCGCCAGGCGCTGGCCCTTGCTGTGGCCGGAGGCATCGGCGGTCCACTCGGCGCCCAGCTCGGCGATGTCGCTCTTCCAGCTCGCCTTCGCGCCGGCCCACAGGCCGCCCTTGCGCTCGGCCATGCCGTTCAGGATGGGCGCGTCGCCGGCCTCGTAGCCGCTGCCGTCCCACTTGGCCACGAGGCCGAAGTCGACCTGGTGGCCCGGCGCGACCTGCCAGCGCGGCAGCTTCACCGTGAGGCCCGGACCGAAGACGCGCACCCAGCGGTTCTCGTACTGGATCATCGGCAGCGCCCTGTTCTCGCGGTCGATGTCCTTGTAGGCCTTCTGGGTGCTCACCACGCCCACGCCCAGGCCCCAGGAGGAAGACTCGCCCTCCTGGCCCGCCGGACCGCCGGGCCCCGCCGCCAGCACACCCGACGGGGCCGCGGCGCAGATCACCGCGGCGGAGGACAGGGAGGCGCGCAACAGCGCCGTGCGAACGTGCGGACCTGCAAGCGATCGGGCGAGCGAGAGGAGTCGTTTCTGCGTGAGCATGAGGGTTCCCGGGAGGGCGGTGAAAGGAGGCCGCATCCTCGAAGGGCACGTCTTACTGCGCACTTACCAACGATCACGCGCGCGGGCCCGGCGCGACCGTCCCCACCGCCTTGAGCGCCGCGATGGCTGCCGTATGCGCATGCACCAGCGGCGGCGACTGGTCGAAGCGCTGCGCATACCGCTGCTTGAACGGATCGGCGCTGTCGCGGTCCAGTCCCAGCAGGTCGCGCGCGCGCTGCGCCACCGCCCGCGGCGTGGCGGCCGCGTCGGCGGCGCCGTCAATGGCTTCGTCCAGCATGGTGATCAGCCGGCTCAGCGGCTCCAGCCAGCGCATGTCCTCGCTGAAGGCCATCACCTGCAGGAACTCGCCCGCGCTCTGCGGACCATGCTGTTTCTCGAAGTCGCCGCGCTCCAGGTCGACCAGCGCGCGGTGGAGGTCGAGCAGCGCGCGGCGCAGCTGCTGGCAGGTATCAGTGGTCATGGGGCCGTCCAGTCATGGGAAGGCGCAAGCCTACAGGGGCTTGCGGCGCGGCGCCTGTCCCCTTTGGCAGACGCTTGGCAGAACGCTCGGCGGACGGCTTCGCAGACGGCTTCGCAGCAGGCTCGGGCCGGCGCCTCAGGGCGCCGGCGGCTCCATCAGCATCTCGCGCAGCGGCCGTGCCTGGCGCCAGCCGGTGGCCTCGAGCATCGGCTGCTCGTAGAAGTCGGGGACCGGGCCGAGGCACAGCAGCCCCAGCGGCTCCGCGCCCTCGGGCAGGGCCAGCGCCTGGCGCAGCGCCGCGGGGTCGAACATCGAGACCCAGCCCAGGCCCAGGTGCTCCGCCCGCGCGGCGAGCCACAGGTTCTGGACCGCGCAGGCCGCGGAGCACCAGGCCATCTCGCGCGGCAGGCTCCGGCGGCCGAAGACGGTGCCGTCGTCCGGCGCCAGCACGATGGCCAGCAGTTCGGCGCAGTCGCGCAGGCCTTCGACCTTGAGCCGCAGGAACTCCGCGCCGCGCTCGCCCAGCGCCTGCGCGGTGCGCCGGCGCTCCGCCTCGACGATGGGCATCAGACGCTCGCGCCACGCGGTCGTGCTCAGCCGCATGAATCGCCAAGGCTGCATCAGCCCGACCGACGGCGCCGCATGCGCCGCCTGCAACAGGCGCTCGAGCTGCTCGTCGGGCAAGGGCGCGGACGGCGTGAAGTGGCGCATGTCGCGACGCAAGGCGATCGCGCGATAGACGGCGGCGCGCTCGACGTCGTCGAAACGATGCTGCGGGTCCGGCGCGGCGGTCGGGGTCGCGGATGAAGTCGGGGAAGAGCTCGAGTGGCGCGGCGAATCGGCGGAGGACGGCGGAGTCATGCCGCGATTGTCGGCCGGCGCGCGAGCCATACTGTCGGCCGCTTTGACAAATCCGCGCTGCCGGTCCCGGCTTGCGTCTTTTCCCGAATGCCCGTTTCACCGCCATCGCCCGAGTCCACCGCGTCGACCCTGCGCGGCCCGCTGCGCCTGTCGCCGCTCATCGACACCGACCTCGACGCGATGGCCGCCCTGCTGTGGGACGAGCGCGTCTACCAGCACATCGGCGGATTGCCGGACTCCCCGGCGCTGGTCGCGCTCGGCCTGCGCCGGGCCCTGGCCGGACCGCCCGACGACCATGCCGACCAGCGCTGGCTCAACTACGCGATGCGCCTGGCGGCGACCGGCGAGCTCATCGGCCGGCTGGAAGCGACGGTCCACGACGGCATCGCGGAAGTCGCGTTCCTGCTGGGGACCGCGCACTGGGGCCGCGGCCACGCGACCGAAGGCCTGCGGTGGCTCCACGAGGAAATCGCCCGCGTCAGTCCGGGCGTCGCGTTCTGGGCG
Source organism: Mitsuaria sp. BK041 (assembly GCF_014193085.1). NCBI lineage: Bacteria > Pseudomonadati > Pseudomonadota > Betaproteobacteria > Burkholderiales > Sphaerotilaceae > Roseateles > Mitsuaria sp. BK041. Next base: position 2,726,920 of record NZ_JACHYT010000001.1, read on the forward strand.
ACCACGCTGCCGGAGAACGCGCGCAGCGCCCGCCTGCTGACGCGCTGCGGCTACGTGCCGGGGGATCCGGCGACCGCGCCACCGCTGCTGACCTACGACGACGGCGACCTCGTGTTCCGGCGCCCGGCTGCGGAGTGACGTCGGCCCGGGCCGATCAGCGCGGCCCCTGGTCCCAGCTCTCCATGCCCGACAGCGTCCGCTCGTAGGGCCGCGGGCTGATGCTCAGGTCGCCGACGAAGGGCCGGTCCATCTGGGCGATGAAGAAGAACACCAGCCCGGTCGAGAAGGACAGGAAGATCACCGCGGCCCGGTTGAACACCGTGGCCGGCAGCACCAGCAGCGGGATCAGCGACATGACGCCGCCCGCGATCACGACGAACCAGAGCGATGCCGGCACGGTCGACTCGCTGGCGCTGACCCGCTCGCGCCGGAACTTCAGCATCTCGTTGGTGCGGGCCCAGATCTCGTGCAGCAGCGCCTGCTGGGCGGCGGTGCCGGGCTCGATGCGCTGCACCGCGCGGAAGATGCGGTTGACGTGCAGGCCGCCGCCGGCGATGCCAGTGCCGCCGGGCGTGCCCTGCATGTCCTGCCACTCCTCGTCGAGGATGGACCGCGTGTACGCGCGGACCCGCTCGCGCGCCTCGAGCGCCGGCGGCGTGCCCATCACGGCCAGGTCGCGGGACAGCGCGCTCAAGGTCACCGCCTCGTTGCTGACCGCGGAGTCGGCGCTGCGGAACGACTCCCACACGGACACCGCGCAGAAGGCCAGCAGCAGCGAGTTCAGCGTGGCCACCAGCGCCAGCAGCGTCAGGGCCAGGCCCTTGTCCGTGTCATCGAAGCGCGGCTTCCACAGGCGGTGCACCAGCTCGAAGCTGGCGAGCGCCGGGATGATCCAGCCGGCGAGCAGCAAGGATCCGAACTGCCAGACCGGCAGGTGATAGAGCCACAGCGGCATGGGGGGCCTCGCGAAGGATGGTGATGGCCTTCAGCGTAGGAATGCCGCGCGCTCGCGGCCATCGGCAATCGGCGGAAGCGGCGGGGACAAATGACGGAGGGCGGCGATTGTTGCGCCATGCACAACGGCACATTCCGGAGTCCGCCATTTATGCGATCCGGGGCACTGCCTACTCTTCGTCCATCGGCAAACGCAACAGCGAACCGAACGACGACACCCCGATCCACCGCTCTCCTGGAAGGACACCATCATGAATGCCAAGACCCTGATCGCCTCCGCCCTGATCGCCCTGTCGACCGCCGCCGTGCCGGCCTTCGCGCAGAGCTACAGCCACCTGGACCCCATCACCCCGAGTCAGAAGAGCCGCGCCGAAGTGCTGGCCGACCTGGCGATCTATCGCGAGTCCGGCCTGGCCGCCGTCGACCGCACCGAGGACTTCGCGCTGAACGCCGGCCAGCGCGCCCAGGCCGAGGCCCGCTACGCGGCGCTGAAGGCTTCACCCAAGTACGCCGAGCTGGTGCAGCGCTTCGCCGCCAAGGACGCCAAGGGCGCCGCCACCGAAGGCGTCTCGGCCCGCTGATCCCTCGGCCGCGACGATCCGCGGCCTCGGCAGGCCAGTGCCCTGCCTCGTCGCCGCCTCGCGTTCAGCCGGCGGCGAAGCGCTCGGCGTGACCCCGCGTGCGGAATTCCTCGATGACGTGATCGACGAACACCCGCACCTTGGCCGGCACCAGCTTGCGGCTGGTGTAGTAGATGGACAGCGGCCGCGAATCCGCGGACCAGTCGGGCAGCACGCGCACCAGCTCGCCCCGCTCCAGCAGCGGCAGGGCATGCGGCCGCGGCAGCATGGCGATGCCCATGCCGCTGGCCGCCGCGCGCGCCAGCGCCTCGGGATCGTCCAGCACCATCACCGGCCGCACGCTGGCCACGACCTCCTCGCCGGCGCGGCTCTTCAAGGCCCACGGCAGCAGCCGCCCCGAACCCAGCGAGCGGCGCAGCAGGCCGCGATGACGCGCCAGCTCCGAGGGATGCGTCGGCGCCGGATGCGCCGCCAGGTAGCCCGGCGAGGCCACCAGCACGATGCGCAAGCGCGCCAGCTCGCGCGCGATCAAGGCGTCGGTCAGCTCGATGCCACCGCCGATCGCGACGTCGAAGCCCTCGGCGACGAGGTCCACCTGCCGGTTGTCGAAATGCAGGTCGGGCACCACGTCCGGATAGCGCCGGACGAAGCTCTCCATCATCGGCACGAAGTACTCGCGCCCCACGGTGTAGGCCAGCGCGACCTTCAGCGTGCCGGCCGGTTTGCCGGCCCCCTGCCGCAGGTCGGTCAGCGCATCGCCGATCTCCGCCCATGGCAGCCGGACCTGGCCGTACAAGCGCTCGCCGTCGGTCGTCAGCGCCAGCCGGCGCGTGCTGCGCTGGAACAGGCGCACGCCAAGGCGCGCCTCGAACTGGGCCACGCTCTTGCTGACGGCCGCGGGCGTCAGTCCCAGGCGGCGCGCGGCTGCGGAGAAGCTGCCGTCGTCCGCCGCGGCGATGAAGGCGTCCAGGTGGCTGCGAAGTTCGGTGGACATGGGATTCGATAGGAATGGTTGAAGCTGAACGACCCGTTCCGAGACTACCGGAATCAGGTGGCAGCGACCAGACTTCGTTCATCCCAACTCCCTTTTCATAAGGACGACGCCATGAGCACCTCGACTTCCACCTCCGCTTCCACCTCCACGCCGCTGGCCGGCAAGGTCGCTTTCATCCACGGTGGTTCGCGCGGCATCGGCGCCGCGTCGGCGCGCCGGCTGGCGCGCGAGGGCGCCACGGTCGCGATCGGTTATGCGTCCTCGGCGATCGCGGCCGAGGCGCTGGCGGAAGAAATCCAGGCCGCGGGCGGCCGGGCGATCGCCATCAAGGCGGACGCCACCGACGCGCAGGCCCTGGCGGCCGCGATCGACGGCGTGGCCGAGCGCTTCGGCCGCCTGGACATTCTGGTCAACAGCGCCGGCGTCCTGCACGTCGCGCCGACGGAAGACTTCTCGCTGGCGGACTTCGACCGCACGCTGGCGGTCAACGTGCGCTCGGTCTTCGTGGCCTCGCAGGCGGCCGCCCGGCACATGCGCGAAGGCGGCCGGATCATCAACATCGGCAGCACCAACGCGCAGCGCATGCCCTTCGCCGGCGGCGCGGCGTATGCGATGAGCAAGTCGGCGCTGATCGGCTTGGTCAAGGGCATGGCGCGCGACCTGGGGCCGCGCGGCATCACGGTGAACAACGTGGCGCCGGGGCCGGTCGACACCGACATGAACCCGGCCGACACGGATTTCGGCGCCGGCCTGCATGGCCTGATGGCCGTGCCGCGTCACGCCAAGGCGGACGAGATCGCGGCGATGGTGGCCTATCTGGCCGGACCGGAAGCCGGGTTCGTCACCGGCGCCGACCTGCTGATCGACGGCGGATTCGCCGCCTGAGGCGGAGGGCGCCAGTCAAGAGATCGACAAGTCGACGGACCGACGGACCGCCGGACCGCCGGACCGTCGGTCCGTCGGATCAACGGACCGTATGGCGCCGGCCGTCCTCGTCGACCCAGTAGCGGCCGCCCTGGCCATCCGAGTAGACCTGGCGCTCGCGGCCGTCGACGACCAGCCGCCCGATGAGCGCCCCGGCGACCGCGCCGACCGCCGCGCCCGTGAGGGCGTTGCCGCCGGTCGCGGCGCCGATGACGGCGCCGCCCACCGCGCCCACGGCCGCATTGCGCGCGTCGTCACGACGCTGCTGCCGGTCGGAAGCGCAACCGACGCTCAAGGCCGCGCAGGCGATGACCAGCGCAGCGGTGCTGAAGGGGGAGGTATTCATGAGAAGTCTCCTGAAGGGTGATGTTCGTCCGCCCTCCTCCGGCGCGACGAGACCACCGCCTCATCGCGCGGCGGAGGGCAGCGCGCGACTGATGCATCACGCCATGAGCGGCAAGGGGCATGCCCTGTCGGCGGCAGTAGCCGGAACGGCACGGGCGGCAAGGCGTAGCGAGAAGCAACGAGCGGCGGCGGTACGGCGATTGCCGCGCCTGGGTATCCCACTTCAGGAGATCGCCATGCCTCGCGGAGACAAATCCTCCTACACGGACAAGCAGAAGCGTCAGGCCGAGCACATCGAAAGCGGCTATGAGCACCGCGGCGTGCCCAAGGACGAAGCCGAACGCCGCGCCTGGGCCACGGTCAACAAGGAAACGGGCGGCGGCAAGAAGTCGGGCTCGGGCCGCGGCCAGGCCGAGAACCACGAACCCTCGCGCAAGGGCGGGCGCCTGGGCGGCAAGGCCGCGGCGAGCCGCACGGCGGCGGAGCGCTCAGCCTCCGCGAAGAAGGCCGCGGCGACCCGCAAGCGCAATGCGGCGGCGCGCGCGGCCCATCATTGAGAACGAGGGTCAGCGGTCCTCGCGGGAGGAATCGCTGTCCTCACTGCGGTCGTCACGGGACGCCTGGTTGCGCTGGCTGCCGGGCGACTGCTGGCTGGACGGCTGCTGCGAACGCTGGTTCAGCTGTCCCTGCTGACCGCCGGGCTGGCTCTGCTGGGACTGCTGGCGCTGGCCTTGCGAGCCGCCGCCCTGCTGCCCGCCAGGCTGGTTCTGCTGCCCTTGCTGCCCCTGCTGATGCTGGTTCTGCTGGCTGGAACCGCCCTGGGGTTGCGGCGATGACTTCGTGTTGGGTTGCTGGGCCATGGTGATCTCCATGTTGAGCACGCCGGCAACTTCGCCGGCAGCTTGGATGGGCAATGGTCATGCCGGGCGGGGGTGCGCGACAGATCGGCGCGGGCCGCGCCTGTCACGGCAGAGGCTCCATCCCACCCGCCCTGCTAGCAACAGGGCGCGAGGCGCCTTCTTCTGCAGTCACGGGCATGTCACGAGCGCCTTAGGAACGGGTTGGGATCAACAGACTTTCCAGAACGCGTACGGCCCAACGGCACGCCGCTTTGAATAGCTAGCTCCGGCGCGAGATCAACCTTAGATTTTGCTCAGGGGCACTGTAATGGATCAAGCCCAGCGCTTCAAAGAGAATTAGTACGCCACCATTTAGGTGCGCCCAATCATCTCTGGAGTACTCTTCCGAGTACTCGGAGGTATCTATCGAGCACACCAGGATTCCATAGATATCCGCCCCCAGGCAGACGCGATCTCCCAACCTTGCAGTTTGACCGTCGGGATACATCATCACCATTCTCCTAGTTGACGAAGGGTTCAATTGGAATTGCATCCGAAGGAAGGTCACTCGGTCTAACGGCTCCTATTGATTGCCAAAAGCATTGGCAATTTTTTGGATTCTGGTTCGCCTTGTAAATGTTGTAGTGTGGACCGACAATGCCGTGCTCCGGCTTCGAAGGGTTGTCCATGGGCCGATAAGAGATTGTCCCCACTGAGATCACCTTCCCGCTTACTGTTTTGCATGGTGAACAACCAACACAAGCATCAATGATGCTTTTTATTCCTCGCCAAGTACTACTGACGAAGGCGTCGTTTGCAGGAGTGCCAGGAATGAAAATATCAAAGGGGCCCGGCATTCCGGGTGACGGCGCAGGTCGGTCGTAAGGGTCTAAGCCGAAGTGATCGGTTAACGCGGTTGGACGCCCAATGGCATAGGCATACGTGTTGATGCCGCCTTCCAACCCAATCGGGTCGCTTTGCACGTATCTCCCCGTCGTCCCGTCATAGTCCCGGAAGTAGTTGTAGTTCAACCCGGACTCGCTGTCATAGTACTGCCCCGGGAAACGCAGATTGAACGTGATCGGTGAGAGCCCCGCCGGGGCCTGCTCCGGCTGCGTCGTGCCGAAGGGCTCGCTGATCCAGCGCCAGCGCGCGGCTTCGGTCTTGTCGATGAGCACGCGCGGCGCGTTCAGGTGATCCGCGTACGCGAGCAGCGGCAGCGGTGACGCCACCGATCCAACGATCACCGCCACGGGCGTGTCGCCCAGCCAGACGAACTCCTGCACGACGCCCGAGGCGTTGTACTCGCCCAGCAGATGCCCTTCTTGGTCGTACACGAAGTCCCGCAGCCCCGCGCTGTGCTCCTTGTGCACCCGCTGCCCGCCCGCGTCGTATTGATAGGTCGTCGTCAGGCCGTTTTTGGTGAGCGTGCCCAGCCGGTTGTCCAAGCGGTATGTCGTCGTGTACGCCAGGCCCGTGTCGCTGAGCGTGTTGCCCGCCGCGTCGTAGCCGAAGCTGCGCGTGGGATTGGCAACGCTGGTGAGCCGGTTGCTGGTGCTGGCCGTCGTGTAGGTCCGCGTCGTGGCGTTCAGCTTGACGCTGGTCCGGTTGCCGTTGGCGTCGTAGCCGATGGTCCAGGAGTTGGCCGGCGTGACGATGCTGGTCAGGCGCCCCAGCTCGTCATAACCGAAGCTCTGGTTCATCGCCTGCGCGGCGGCGGTGGCTTCACCGGTGCTCGCATCCAGGTGCGTGTAGCTGACGATCCGGTCGGCCGCGTCGTAGGTGATGTCGCGGACGATGGCGCCCAGCGGATAACGGACCAGACGGCCGTAGGCGTCGTACACCCGCTCCTGCAGCTTCGTGCCGCTGTTCATCTGCATCTGCCAGCTGCGCGCGCCGCCGAAGGGCTCGAACTGGATGCCGCTGATCAGCGGCTGTGCGGCGCTCGAGGCGTCCTTGGCCAGGCTCATGCTGACCGGCAGTCCCGCCTCGTACTGGATCGTCAGCACGCGGCCGGATGGGTAGGTGATGCGGGTGATGTGACCGGCGGGGTCGTAGCCGTAGCGCGTGGTCAGCACCGCCGTGCCCACCGTCTGGATGGCCGTCGTCAGTCGCCCGAACGCGTCGTACCCGTACTTGGTGTTGCCCGATGGACTTGTGGCTGTCGTGAGCCGGCCGATGCCGTTGGTGAACTCCCCGCCGGTCTGGTCGTAAGTCCAGCTGTAGTTCAGCGCTGCCTGGCCGCTCTGCGTGTAGATCGCGGAGCTCACCCGGTTGAGGTCGTCGTAGGTGTAGGTGGCCAGCACGCCGCGGCTGTCCAGCCGGGTGAGCAGGTTGCCGTTGGGGTCGTAGGTGCTGGTGGCCGTGCCCGTGTCGGGGCTGGTGAGCTGCGTGAGATCCCCCAGTCCGTTGCGCTGATAACTCGTCACCAGGTTGCGAGGATCCGTGACCTGCTTGAGCTGATCGATGCCGTCGAAACCCAGCGTGGTCACGCCGCTGCGAGCGTCGGTGTTGGTCTTGACGCGGTCCAGCGCGTCGTAGGCAGTGCTGGAGGTGAAGCCGAAACCCGCCACGCCTTTGGCCTTGATGACCTTGGTGGGATTGCCCTTGGCGTCGTACTCGTAGTCGGTGACGGGTGCCGGGGACACCGGCGGAGGCGGTAGCGTCGCTGCGTGCGCGCCGATCCCCAAGCACGCGGCTATCGCAGCCGCGAGTGCGCTCCGGCACTGCCAGTGCCATTTCTTGCCTTGCATGAATTACTCCCTGCCTGTTGTTTGTTGTGCCCGGCCCAGCGCATCGAAGACGCGGCTCATGGTCCGCTTGAGCGCGCCTTGCGGGTCTTTGGCTTGTTCCGCGATCCGATTGCCGCTCTGGTCCAGCGTGTACTCGATGCGATTGCCTTGGCCATCGGCCACAGCGGTCAGGCGATGCGCGTCGTCGTACTCGTAAGTCACGACCGCGCCATCGGGCTGTGTCGTTTTCTTGAGCAGCCCGGTGGGCCAGTACTCGTAGCTGGTGGTTGAACCGCCGGTGGAGGCCGAGGTCAGACGCTGACGCGCGTCATAGCCGTAGGTGGTCGAGACCAAGTTGGCGTCGATGACCTCCAGCGGCTTGCCATAGGCGTTGTAGCGCGGGAACTGCGTCAGGTGGCCGGCGCTATTTGTCGAGGACTTCAAGTCGCCCTTGGTGTGGTCGGCCGTCGTGTCGGTGTAGTACTCGTTGGTCACAACCACCTTGCCGCGCGGATCGGTCTCGGTGAGCACCTGGCCGGTGGCGTTGTAGGTCCAGCTCGTCGCGCGAGCCGGCACGCCGGACTGCAGCGTCGCATCGAAGCCTTGCGCGCCGGTCTCGTCGGTCGTTGCCTGCTCCACGCGTTTGCACAGCACCACGATGGGCTTGCCATCGGGCAGCAGCGCGCTGGCCGGCGCGCAGCTCGCCACCGCATTGCCGTTGAAGGGATCGGGCTGTCCGTTGTAGACGAGCGTCGTGACGCGGCGAGGCTCAGCGGTCCGGATGGTCATTCGCCAATCGGGGTGCCACTGCGAACTGACCATCCGTGCGCCTGCCGGCAGCGACGCCACTGTCACCGACTCGCACGCCGTTGCTGATGACAGGCCTTCGATGCGCTGCGTCTCCACGTTTCGCGCCGGGTCATAGGCCATGCAGCTGCGGTTGCCGTTGAAGTCGTCTCGCTGGGTCGCGTTGCCTGCTGCGTCGTGGACCACTGTCGACGTCGCGGGCTCGCAACCCGCGCCAGCGGGCTGCGAACTCGCAGCCAGGTACGCGGAACTGCCCACAACGACGCTGTCCAGGTCCATCTCCCGTCCGTCGGGTGCGGTGACCCGCGCACGAAGCGGCAGAGGCCGCGGGTACTCGCGAATCACGACATCGAGTTGCGGGTCGTAATACTCGTTGGGCGCGATGTTCGGCCTCTCCGTTCCCCAGGTCGCCGTCCATCCGGGAAGGGAGCCTGTCCGGGTGAGCACCGCATTCCCCGAATCGTCGTACGCGTAGGTACCCACCCGCCGGCCCGATTCATCGATGCGGCCCGTCAGCAGATGCTTCCTCTGCGCATCCTCGTAAACGAACCCGACGCTCGACTGGTCCGTGAAGGTCAGCGTCTCCAGGTGGCCGCCTGCGTCATAGTCCATCGACAGCACGCGCCCCGCAGGATCAGTAACCGAGCGGATGGCAATGTACTTGTCGTCGATCTTCGTGTACTCGAACGAGACGATCCTGCCGCTCTCGTCCTGGATGGCATTCACCTGTCGGCCGTAGGCCAGCGGGTAGCCATTGCCTTGCATGGCGACGCTCGTGTAATCGAGCCGACGCCCATCGGCATAGACGATCGAGGCCAGACTGCCGTCCTCGCGATACATCTCGATGGCTCTCGCGGCCTCGTCGCGATACAGGATGTATGGGGAGGAGTCGGCCCATCGCGGGGGCGGATCTCGCTCGCTGAGGTCGGTACTGGGGCCGTTGCTCGGGAATTGCTTCCAGACGCCGTCCCCGCGCTGAAAGAGTCGCTGCGAGGGGTCGGTTCTCCACGCCATCATCTGACGATGCAGATTGCTGGACCACCAACGTCCGAAGGACTGCGCCCCGCCATCCTCGATCGGATTGCTATCCGGCTTCGGGCGGCTGACGTAGGTCAAGGACAGCGAGTGCCCGCGACCCCAGGTCAGCAACTGCTCGTGCTGCCGCTTGATGCCGGTGAGTGGCTCGATGGGATTGCCGAACCGCGGACAACTTGGCGGACCAGGCGGCGTTTTCGTGCGAATGCCTTTGCAAGTCGCAGGGGAGGATCCGATGGGCGTTGTGTTGAGTGCCGCGCCGCAGGGCATCTGCAAGTCCACGGACGTTTGGCCCGTTTCCGAGGTCACCCGACCGTCGTTCCAATGGAATGTCGCGGTGTAGTTGTACTTGCAAGTCATCCAAGGACTGCTGCCCCACAAGCCCCTGCTGACGCAACCCGTGAAGCTGAGCGCGTACACGGAGCTATACCGCTCCGTTACCGAGGCAAGAACGGGTTCGGCAATCGACTGGACCGGCGCAACCGCCTCTGCAGGGGAATCCTTGCATTCGAAGTGGAGCGGGTTCAGCGCATCGTCCGCCCATCGAAGAATGCCCTCTGTGTCCCAGACGATCCAGCAGTCCCTGGCCGCCATGGCCGGCAGTGCGCAGAGGCCGAGCCCAAAGGCTATCAGCAGATGCCGGATGGCCTTCGCGGCCGAGAAGAATCGATGCGTCGGGTCGCTCACGCGAGAACTCCCTGATGTGGTTTGGCAAGCCATCAGGAAGTCGCACACGCCCCAGGGGAAACCCCTGCGGCCGCACAATGGTCCAACCGGCAAGCGTCTGTCGCGCTCAAGGCCAGGTCGGTCTCACTCCCTGATTCAGGGCGGCGATTCTCCATGATGAAGATGTCGATTGCAGGAATCGCTCCGGACAGTTGCAGGTCTCACCACGGCATCACAGGCATGCGGCTCTCGCGAAGACCAGACCAGCCAGCGAAAGCACGATGCCCGCCTCCGACATTCCTCCCCCCAAGCTCAGCCCCGCGCCGATGCCCTGATCGCCACCGCGCCCCGACGATGAGCGCTCCACGCCGCCCTTGCGGACGCAGGAGCCCGCATGTCCTCGCGCATCCTTCGCTTCCCTCGCCTCCTTGACCACCCCGGCATCGCCGGCCTGGCGCTGCGGCTCCTGGCCGCGCTGTCCATCTCGATCCTGCCCGGCTGCGCGGCGCTGCAACCGCCGCCTGCCGAGCGATGGCCGGCCACGGATCCCGCGCCGGTCTACGCCGTCGAGGACATCCGCCCCGCGCCCGGCCTGGGCGGCGAGCCCGCGCCCGACCCTGCCTCGACCGAGCGCCTGCTGGCGCTGGCGCTGCAGGAATGGCAGCTCTGGGGCCGGGGCCGCTGGGACGCCGCCACCAACCTCACCGAACGCCGCCTCGACGAGCCCCGCGGCCTGGAGGCCGAGCCCTACCTCCACGCCCGGGTGCTGCTGTACTGGCTCGGCGTCAAGGGCGGCGACTTCCCGGTCCAGCGCACCCGCCACGAGGACGGCTCGCTGCGCCCCTGGAGCGCCGTCTTCATCTCCTGGCTGATGCGCGGCGCCGGCTTCGGCGAGCGCCAGTTCGAAGCCGCCGAACTGCACTGGCAGTACATCCGCGCCGCGCTGGACAGCGGCGTCCGCGCCGGCTTCGAGGCCCGCGACGCTGCCGCCACCGCCCCTCGCCCCGGCGACCTGATCTGCGCGCCGCGCGACGCGGCCCCGGACGCGCCGTCGGGTTTCGCCCAGTGGAGCGCCCTCGCCCGCCCGCTGCGCGCCCGCGCCTGGCCCTGGCACTGCGACCTGGTCGTGCAGGTGGACGGTGCCGAGCTCGGTGCCATCGGCGGCAACGTCAGCGACAGCGTCACCTGGACCCGCACGCCGCTGGACGCCGACGGCAGGCTGGTGCCCACGCCCGAGCGGCCCTGGACCGTCGTGCTGCGCCAGAAGGGAGCCCCGCCATGAGCGCCGCGCTGGACGGCCCGCCACCGCGCGGGCGGCGGGCCGCGGTGCTCGGCTTCTGGCAGGGGACGGTCGGCGTGGCCACCGGCCTGAGCGTCATCGCCGGCGTGCTGATCTCGGTGACGCAGCTGGTCGAATGGGTCGACGACAGCAAACGCGCCAACCTGACCGGGCGCCTGCAGTCGCTGCAGCACGTGGCCCACCTGCTCGAGCGCGACGAGCGCATCCGCCTGCGCGCCCGTGCCTTCCTCAAGGAGCGACTGCCGGAGATCCTGCCGCGCCTGGACGAGCTGATCCGGCGCGCCGGCTCCGGCGAGGACCTCTACCTGAGCCAGGACATGGAGGACTACGCCGCCGTCCACTTCCATTACGAGCAGCTCGGCGCGCTGGTGAAGCTCGAGTACATCGAGTTCCCGCTGGTCTACGAGGTCATCCCCTTCCCAGACGACTACCTGGCGGCCGTCGAGCCGCTGCGCCAGGCGCTGGCCGACAACTGGAAAGGCCCCGGACGGCCGCTGCCGGATCTGGGCGCCAACATCGTCTATCTGAAGCGTTGTTACGCCTTCAGCCGCGCGCATCCGGACCAGATGGCGCGATGTCCGCCGCCCTGAGCGGTCGCGCCGGACGCGGCGAGGCGGTCCGCCGGCCTCCGGAAGGTTTCCGGAAGGTCGCGCTCCCCGGTCCCGCCTACCGTTGACGGCACCGATCCCCGGATCGTCCCTTCGACACGACGACGCCGCCATGGCGCACAGGGAGCTCCCATGAACCTCACCCCGCACCGTTGCCCTCCCCCCCCGGCCTCGCCCCCCGCGGGCCGGCCCCGCCAGGGCGGCCTGCCGGCCCGGCTGGCCGCCGAGCACCGGCTGCAGCGCCTCACCCGGCTGCAGGCCACGCTCGCCGAAGCCCACGCCGAGGCCGAGCGCCGCGAGCGCGAGCGCATGGCCCAGCTGCTGCACGACCAGGTCGGCGGGCTGATCGTCCGCCTGCGCCTGGCCCTGGGCGACTGGCGCAGGACGCAAGCGGACGGAGTCGGTGCTGATGCGAGTTGCGGCTCGGGCTCGGACGCCGGCTCCCATGCGGACGCGGCCTCGAGCGCCGTCCGTGGCCTCGGCGGCTTCGGCGGCCGTGACGCCGCGCCGGCGCACCCGGCGACGCGCTTCGGCGAGTTGCTCGGCGAGCTGTCCGAGACGGTGCGGACGCTGGCCTTCGCACTGGCGCCGCCGGACTGGCACGGCGACCTGCCGACGGCGCTGGAAGCGGTGGCGGTGGAACTGGGCCTGCGCGGCACCCTGGAGGTGCGCATCGACGGCCGCGCGCTGTCGGCGGCCGACACCGTCGAGGTGCCGGATGCGCAGCGCGCCGCCGCCTGCCGGGTTGTGCGCGAGCTCTGCCTGAACGTGCAGAAGCACGCCCGGGCGACGCGGATCGAGATCACGCCCAAGATCCGGCAAGGCTGGTTGAGCGTGCGGGTGCGGGACGACGGTCGCGGCCTGCCGGCCGCGCCGCGCGGCGCTCACCGTCCGGAGCAAGCCCGCGAGGACGACTGGCACGGAGCCGCCGATGGCCACGGCCTCGGCCTGGGCGGCGCTCGCGCGCAGCTGCAGGCGATGGGCGGCGCGCTGGTGCTGCGCTCCGAGCCGGGCCGCGGCACCAGCGCCACGCTGCTGCTGCCGCTCGCACCCAAGTGAGGCGACCGCCGGGCGCGGCCACGACGCCCGCGCCCCGTCGCCATCCCCTGCCTTCCCCATTCACCGAGGAGACTCCCATGTCCCTGCGCATCGTCCTGGCCGATGACCACCAACTCGTGCGCGAAGGCCTGCGCGCGCTCCTGTCCCGCGATGCGGCGCTGGACGTCGTCGGCCTGGCCGAGGACGGCGCCGCCGCCGTCAAGCTCGTGCGCCACCTGCAACCGGACCTGCTGATCACCGACATCGCCATGCCCGGCCTCAACGGCCTGGAGGCGACGCGGCGCGTGCGCGCGCAGCATGCGGCGGTGCAGGTGATCTGCCTGTCGATGCACGGCGACCAGCGCAGCGTGGTCACCGCGCTGCAGGCCGGCGCTTCCGGCTACGTGCTCAAGGACGCGTCCAGCGAGGAACTGCTGCGCGCGGTGCGCGACGTGGCCGCCGGCCGCATCTACCTCAGCCCGGGCCTGATGGGCGGCCTGGTCGACGAGATCCGCACGCGCCAGCGCCTGCCCGACGGCGCCGCGTCCGCGCCGGCCGGTCCCGCGCTGACCGCGCGCGAGCGGGAGATCGCCCAGCTCTTCGCCGAGGACCTGAGCACGCAGGAGATCGCCGACCGCCTCAAGCTCAGCGCGAAGACGGTCGCCACCCACCGCGAGAACGTCACCCGCAAGCTGGGCGTGCGCGGCGTCGCCGGCATCACCCGCTACGCCCTGGGCGAGGGCCTGAGCGACGGCGCGCCCCAGGGAGCCGGGTCATGCCGCTGATCGTCCACGCGTGGCCGGCCTGGGTCCTGGGCGGCGCGCTGGTGCTGGCCTGGATGGCGATCGGGCTGGGCGCGCAGGCGCTGTTCCCGCGCCGCTGGCGCGAACGGGCCACCGCGATCGACCACCGCGTCGCGCTCGCGTCGCTGGGCGTGATCGTGACGGTCAACGTGCTGCTGCTGGCGGTCTCGGCGTTGTCGGTCCGGGACGCCTTCAGCGCCGCCGAACAGGCGGTCGAGCGCGAGGCCACGGCGATGGCGCAGCTGGCGCGCTCGCTGGCGGTCTACGGCACGCCCGAGTCGCGCCTGGCGCGCGAGCGGCTGCGCGGCTACGGCCGCAGCGTGATCGGCAAGGAGTGGATCGCGATGCAGCGGGACCAGGCCAGCCTGCCGACGCTCGATGCCTTCGACGACCTCTACCGCACGCTGGGCGACCTGCATCCCGCGGCGGCCTCGGAGGCTGCCCTCCTCGCGCAGATCTGGACCCAGGCGAACGAGCTGCTGAGCCAGCGCCGCGCGCGGCTGATGGCCGCCCGCGACCAGGCGCCCGCGACGCTGTGGGCGGTGGTGCTGGCCAGCTCGCTGCTGACGCTGGCGCCGGTGGCGGCGCTGCCGGTCAGCGCCTGCAGCCGCGGCGCGATCGTGGTGCTGGCGCTGGTGCCGGGCCTGGTCTTGCCTGTCGTCGTGGCGATGGACCGGCCCTTCCTCGGCGCTGGGCGGGTCAGCGCGACGCCGATCGAGAACGCGCTGGCCCACATGCAGCGCTGGGATGCCCGGTGGAGCGCCGATGCCCCGTCGTCGTCGTCGTCGCCATCGCGGCCCGGCGCGGTGCCCCTGCGCTGATGGCCGCGCGACGATCAGTCGTCGCTGCTGCTGCCGTTGCGGATCTCCGGATCGGAGGTCGCGATCAGCGTCTGCGCGTTGCCGGAGGCCGGGCGGCGGAACACCAGCACCACGCCGCGCCGCGTGCCCGGCCCGACCGGCACGGTGACCGTGGTCGCCTGGTCCAGGCCGGTCGCGACGAAGGTGTTGGGCAGCCCGCTCGGCTTCTCCAGGGTCTTGGCCACCGCGACGAACAGCGTCACGCTGGTGTCCGGCTTGCTGTTGCCCAGTTGAGCGAGCACGTCCGGCGACAGCCCCACGGACTGCTGCGCGAACATGATCGCGTTGGTGTTGACGGTGTCCAGCGGCTTGGGACTCGGGATGCGCTCCCAGCGCGCATTGAAGTAGGCGCAGGGAATCACGTTGTCGGCCGGCCCGATCAGGGGCACGACGAAGTACAGCGTCGATTCTTCGGCGTCGGCGCGCGCGAGCGCAGCGGCAGTGAGGTCGTTCATGAGGGTCGCCTTCCTTTCAGGGAGGGAGTTGGGACATCAGCGAAAAGGGCCGCGTGGGCCGGCACGTAGCCGCCCGCCGTCAGCCGCCGGGTCCAGCCGTCGTCCGGCGCCTGCGGGCTCGCGCAGGCGCGCAAGGCCAGCCAGGCCTCGAGCACCAACCCGGCCTGCCCGGCGTCGACCGCCGGCTGGATCTGGTCGCGTTGCCGCGCGCAGCGCGCGCGATCGGGCCCTGCGCCGGCCGCATCGGCCCGCAGGCCCAGCAGCGCCCGGCGCGCCTGCAGTTCATGGTTCTGCCAGTGATGCGGCCGCAGACGCAGCAGCGTCGCCATCGCCTCCTCGGTGGCCGCCAGCCGCGTGCGCACGCCAGCCCAGTCGCCGGCGCGCACGGCGGTCCCGGCCTCGGCCAGCGCCACCCGCATGAGGGCCTCGCGCCGCAGGAAGTCCCGCGCCGGATCGCTGCCGGCGGTGGCCGGCTCACCGGCCAGTTGATCGCGCAAGGCCGCCAGCGCCGCGTCGACGGCCTGACCGGCGTCCAGACGCGCCAGCAGCAGGCTGCCCTCGGCGTGCTGGCGGTCGGCGCGCCAGTAGCGGTTCTCCGGATCGTGCCGCTCGGCCTGGCGCAGCCGCGCGACGCCCTCGGCCATCGTCGCCGCCGCCTCGCCGAGACGCCCCGCCGCGCGCAGCGCCTCCGCGCGGCGCAGCTCCAGCGTGCCCAGGTCGCGCAGGCGCAGCTGCTCGTCGGGGTGGGCGGCCGCCTGCGCCATGCGCTCCGCGCGCGCGGCGTCCAGCGCCGCCAGGGCCTCGATCGGCCGACCCCGCACATGCGCCACCAGGCCGAGCCAGGTCCGCGAGGTCGCGACGCCGTCGCGCAGGTCGGCGTCCGCGGGCGAACGCGCCAGTGCCTCGAGCTTGAGCGCCAGCGAGGCCTGGAACCAGCGCTGCGCGTCCTCCCAGGCCCCGCGCCGGAACGCGATCGAGCCCAGGCTGTTGAGCGCGTAGCCCAGTTCCCCCTGCGCGGTCGCGTCCTCGGGCGCCTGCTGCCGCCAGCGCTCGCTGGCGACGCGGTAGCGGTCCATCGCCCGCGCCGCCGCGTCGAAGTCGCCGGCGTCGAAGGCGATCTGGCCCAGCCAGAACGAGGCCGCGCCGAGGGTGCGGTAGTAGTCGCCGGCGCTGACGCCCGGCACGCGCTCCAGCGGCTCGAGCGGCGCCAGCAGGCGCAGCGCCGCGTTCAGCGCGTCGATGGCGATGTCGGTGCGACCCTTGCCGCGGCTGCTGTTGACCTCGCCGATCACCACCAGCGCCTTCGCGCGTCCCAGCGTGTCGGCGCCATTGGCCACGGTCGCGGCGGTCGCCGCGGTCGCCAGTTCGGCCTCCGTCTCGCCGCCCTCGGCCGGACCGAGCAGCCGCAGACCCTGCTCGCCGATGCGTCCCAGCAGGTCCAGCTTGCCGATCGGCCGCAGGCCGTCCGCCAGCTCGCCGAGCATGAAGGACGCCAGTTGCCGGCTCTGGCGCTCGCGCTCCGCGGCGACCTCGGCCTGCCGCGCATAACCGATCGCCGCCACGCCCGCGACCGCCGCCAGCAGGAAGGCGCCAGCGCTGGCCGCGCCCAGCCCCCAGCGTCGCAGGCGCAGCCGGCGCTGCGAGCGCGCGATGAAGTCGCGGGCCTCGTCGCCGAGCAGCCCGGGCGCCTCGGCCAGGATGCGCGCGGCGTTCCACAGCGTCGTGCCGCGCGGCAGCAGCAGCGCGCTGGCCTGCCCTGCCTCGCGCCAGCGCGCGACCCAGGGGCGCAACTCGTCGCGCGCCGCCAGCGCGGCGCGGTGCTGCGCCACCCAGGCGGTGACCCGCGGCCAGCGCCGCAGCAGCGCCTCGTGGGCGACGCGGTAGCCGTTGACGCCGCCCGCGTGGTCCGCCACCAGCAGCCGGGCCTCGACGAAGGCGGCGACCAACGCGCGCTCGGGCGCGTCGCTCAACTCCGCCGCGGCGACCCAGCGGCCGGTCGGCGACGCTTCCTCGCCGGCCAGCGCCACCAGCCGCGGCAGCAGCCGGGGCAGCGCCTCCTGCTGGTCCGCCGGCAGCTCGCCCAGCAGCGCCTCCGCGCGGCGGCCGATCGCGCCCTCCAGGCCGCCCAGGTCCTCGTAGGCCGACCAGGCCAGCACCTCGCCCGGCGCCCGGTGCAGGTAGAGCTGCTGCAGCGTGTACTGCAGCAGCGGCAGCGCGTCCGGCGCCTGCATCGCGTCGGCGCAGAGCCGGTCGTCGAGCCGGTTCAGCCCGCTCGCGTCGGCGCCATAGCTCAGCCCGGCGGCCCGCGCCGGCAGCCGGATCATCTGCGCGATCGCCGACGCGGCGGGCGGCGCCAGGTCGAGGTGGGCGCCGCTCTCCTTGCCGCGCATCAGCAGCGGCCGCCGCGCCATCGCCGGGTAGAAGTCGTTGCGGCAGACCGCCAGCACCACCAGCCGCGCGCTGCGCACCAGCCGCTCCAGCGCGTCGAACCAGGCCGCGGTGCGCGCGTCGTCCTCCTGCAGCAGGGCCTCGAGCCGGTCCAGCACCAGCAGCGGCGGCGCCTCGGCGCCGCCGCGCAGCGCGCGCGTCGCGTCCAGGCCGATCGCGAGCTGGCGCAGCACCTCCTCCGGCGCCTCGCGCAGCGCCACCGACAGCGTGTCGATGCTGTGGCCGGACAGCAGCGGCACGCCCTGGCAGTCCCAATCCAGCATCGCGCCGGCCAGGCCCGCCCAGGCGTCAAGGCCGCCCAGCGCGCCCAGGTCGACGCTGGCCGCGGCGCAGACGCGCAGGCGGGGGACGTCGCCGTCCACATCGCCGCCCCCATTGCCGCGGCCTTCGTCGACAGGCGGGCGCGCCAGCGCCGGCACCAGTCCCGCCTGCACCAGCGAGGTCTTGCCCGAGCCGCTCGGCCCCAGCAGCAGCACCAGCGGATGACCCAGCCGCCATTGCCGCGTCAAGCGCGCATGCAGCGCGGCGACGGCCTCGTCGCGGCCGAAGAACACGCTCGCATGCGCGGCGTCGAACGGCTCCAGGCCGCGGAACGGCGACTGTCCGCGCCAGCCGCCGGCATGACTGCGCGGCCCCTGCGCCGACAGCACGCCCAGGGGCGCCACCACGCGGTAGCCCTCCTTGCGGATGGTCTCCAGGTAACGCGGCGTCGCGGCGCTGTCGCCCAGCGCGCGGCGCAGGCCGGCCACCACCTTGTGCACCGGGTTGTCGCCCAGCGTCGTCGCCTCGGGCCAGCAGTCCTGCAGCAGCGCCTCGGCGGACACCACCTCGCCGGGCTGGCGGCACAGCGCGACCAGCACCGCCATCGGCCGCGGCTCCAGCACCACGGTCTCGTCGCCGCGGCTCAGCCGCCGGGTCCGTACCTCCACGCGCCAGTCGCCGAGCAGGAACTCGCGCGGCGCGGCGGCAAGCACGCCGCCGGCGACCGATCCGTCCGCACCGGCGACCTTCGGCCGCGATGGCGCGGCCAACGCTGGCATCGCGGGCACCGAGCCCCCGCCGCTGCTCCTGTCCATGGTGATTGCTCCCTGCGACACGCCTCTGCGGGCGTGTGATGGCGCGGAGTCTAGAAGCGCCGGCCGAGCGCGTCAGCCCCTGCGCCCCGGCAGGGTTGACAGCTTGACAGCCGCGCCCGCATCGACATGCCAATACCGAGGCGGATCTCGGCAATCGGGACGGCCAACATCCGCATCCGCCGGATGGGCCGCGGCGGGGCGCGCTCCTATCGTTCATCCCATCGACCCTCCGGCGCCTCGCGGCGTCCGAACCTCCCACCCGCCCTCGGCCCCCACCATGATCGACGCCGTCCTCCTCCACCTCGCCGGCCACCTCAACGCCGTGCTGCGCCGCTCGCACCAGTCGGCGGAGGACCTGGTCGCGGTGACCGCGCTGCACGAGGCCGACGGCGGACCGGCGGCCGGCGCCTCGCACCGGCTCGCGGCCTTCCTGGTGAACCTGGAGCGCGACCCGGTCGCCAGCCTGCCGGCCCAGGCGCTGGGCAGCGGCGAGCGCCTGGCCCGCTCCGCCCCGCCGGTGCAACTGAACCTGCTGGTGATGTTCGCCGCCAACTACGGCGGCACCACCTACCCGGAAGCGCTCAAGCTCATCGCCAGCACCATCGCCTGCTTCCAGGCCACGCCGGTGCTGGACACGCAGAACTCGCCCGGCATGGATCCGCGCCTGGACAAGCTCACGTTGTCCATCGAGCCGCTGAACCTGAACGAGATGGCGACGCTGTGGGGCGTGCTCGGCGGACGCTACCTGCCCTCGGTGCTGTACCGGGTGCGCCTGCTCACCATCGACGCCCGCCAGTCCGATGCCCAACTGCCGTCGGTGCGCACGCCGGGCGTGGGCGTCGGGGCCCGCGGCTGACCGCGAAGGAGCACCTCATGGGCCCCTACCTTCCCCTGCTGCGCATCGACGTCGAGCACGGCTACTACGCCGATGGACGCTGCCGCGGCCTGCGCTTCGTCCCCGCCGGCACGACCGCCGAGCGGCTGCGCCGCGCCGACGCGCTGGTGCGGGCCGACGGCGGCACGCTGCTCGTGCACGGCCCGGCCGAGGCGGTCGAGCGGCTGCGCGCCGACACCGATCCCGACGACGGCGAGGCCGCGCTGGACTGGCTGGTGCATGCGACCGACGACGACTTCGCCTGCGGCACCGAGGACCCCGCCGACCGGCCGCGCGAGCTGCTGTGGGTCGCGCCCGCGGCGCCGGGAGCGCTCGGCGCCGACGACGCGACGCTCGTCGCCTCGCCCAAGGCGCTGGACGCGCCCGAGGTGACGGCGCTGCTCGCGCCGGGCGACCGCTGGCTGCCGCCCTTCGCGCTGCTGCACCTGCCGCTGTCCAGCCTGCCGGCGCATGGCCCGGCCGACGATGCCACCGCCTGGCCGGTGCATCGCCGCTGGCCGCTGGCGCCGCGCGCCACCGTCTGGAAGTACTGCCTGTTCGGCGACTGGCCGGAACCGGCGCTCACGGTCGTCGACCTGGCCGGCGAGACCGAGTTCAGCGCGCCCGCCCCGGACCGCCTGGACAACGGCACGCCGATGCTGGCCATCCGTTCCCGCGTCCGGTTGCCGCTGGCCCAGCGCTCGCCGCGACGTTTCCAGCTGCGCAGCCGTCCCGACGGCGCCGGCAGTCCCAAGGTGCTGATCCGCCGCCTGCCCACCGCGGCGGCGCAACTGCTCGCCCGCGAAACGATCGACGGCCAACCGACGATCGTCTCCGAGATCCACGTGCATCGATAACCCGCAGAGGAGGCCGCCATGGCTATGAAGACACCCGGTGTCTATATCGTCGAGAAGAATGCGTTTCCCAACTCGATCGTCGAGGTGGCCACCGCGGTGCCGGCCTTCGTCGGCTACACGCGCCGCGCCGAGAACGGCGGCAAGTCGCTGCTCAACAAGCCATGGCGCATCAGCTCCATGGCGGAGTACCACACCTACTTCGGCCACGGGCCCGATCCGCGCCTGACCATCACCGAGGCGCCCGCCCCCGCCCCGTCCGACTTCCGCGCCGACGGCAAGGACTACGCGCTGACGCAGGCCGACGGCGCCGACGGCGGTCGCTTCCTGCTGTACCGCGCGATGGTGCACTTCTTCCAGAACGGCGGCGGCCCCTGCTACATCGTGTCGGTGGGCGGCTACGGCGGCCAGGTCGAGGCGCCGGCGCTGGCCGGCGGCATCGAGGCCCTGATCAAGGAACAGGAACCGACGATGCTGGTCATCCCCGACGCGGTGCTGCTGCCGCGCGCCGACTGCGTCTCGGTGCAGCAGGCGATGCTGCAGCACTGCGGCGGCAAGATGCGCAACCGCATCGCGATCCTGGATGTCTGGGGCGGCTACCTGGACCGCAAGGACCCGGCCGGCGATCCGGTCGAGGCCTTCCGCAACGACCTGGGCGTCAACTACCTGGACTTCGCCGCGGCCTACTACCCGTGGGTCAACACCACGGTGGTCCAGGACAAGGACCTGGACTACACCCGCATCGCCAATCCCGCGCTGCTGGCCACGCTGCTGCGCGCCGAGCTGTCGCTGCCCGAGAACGTCGACCCCAGGACCACGCCGCCGCGCATCGCGCAGCAGGCCCAGGCGGTGGCCGACATCCTCAAGACCGACGACGACTGGACCCAGTACGTCACCGGCCTGGTCAACGCCTCGACCAAGACCGACGAGGAAAAGCAGAAGGCGCTCACGCCGGCCGCGCTGGCGGTCGCTGTGGAGACCCACAAGTCGCTGCTGCACAAGAGCCTGGTGTCGATGAGCCCGCTCTACAACGCGGTGATGACCGAGGCGCGCAACCGGCTCAACCTGCTGCCGCCCTCGGCCGCGATGGCCGGTGTCTACACCATGGTCGACAACAGCCGCGGCGTCTGGAAGGCGCCGGCCAACGTCAGCCTCAACGGCGTGGTGTCGCCGCAGGTGGCGATCTCGCACGAGGACCAGGAGGACCTGAACGTCACCACGCAGGGCAAGTCGATCAACGCGATCCGCTCCTTCATCGGCGAGGGCGTGCTCGTCTGGGGCGCCCGCACGCTGGACGGCAACAGCCTGGACTGGCGCTACATCAACGTGCGCCGCACGATGATCATGCTGGAGGAGTCCTGCCGCCTGGCGGCCAAGGCGATGGTCTTCGAGCCCAACGTGGCCAACACCTGGGTGACCATCAAAAGCATGATCGCCAGCTTCCTCACCGGCATCTGGAAGCGCGGCGGCCTGGCCGGCGCGGTCCCCGACGACGCCTTCAGCGTGCACGTCGGCCTGGGCGAGACGATGACGCCCGAGGACATCCTCGAAGGCGTCCTGCGCGTGACCGTGCTGGTGGCCATCAGCCGCCCGGCCGAGTTCATCGAGATCACCTTCCAGCAGCAGATGCAGAAGTCGTGAGGCCGGCCCGGCCCGCGGCCGGCGTCCCGACCCACGACCCCGATTTCCATCCATAACCCTCGCGGAGGCAGGCAATGGCAGACGACGGATCAGCGCAATCGACCACGGTGTGGCCGCTCCCCAAGTTCCGCTTCGAAGTGAAGTGGGACTCGGCGGTGATGTCCTTCCAGGAAGTGTCCGGCCTGGACGTGGAAGCGCAGCCCATCGAGTACCGGCACGGGGACAGCCCCGCGTTCTCGGTGCTCAAGATGCCGGGCATGAAGAAGTACAGCGACGTCACGATGAAGAAGGGCGTCTTCAAGGGCGACAACAAGTTCTGGGACTGGTTCAACGAGATCAAGATGAACACCATCAAGCGCAAGCCGGTGACCATCAGTCTCCTGGACGAAGCCGGCAAGCCGACCATGGTCTGGACCCTGGCCAACGCCTGGCCGACCAAGATCACCAGCACCGACCTGAAGTCCACCGGCAACGAGGTGGCGATCGAGACCATCGTCATCGCGCACGAAGGCCTCACCATCGCCAACGCCTGATGCCGCCGCCCGTGACACGTTCCGCGTCGGCGTCGGCCCCGGCCCCGGGCCCGGCCCGGGCACCGGACGCGCTGCGGGCGCAGCTGCTGTATCCGCCGCCGGCCTTCCACTTCGCGGTGACCTTCGGATCCAACGCGAAGGACCGCGACGGCGCCTTCCGCGAGGTCACCGGGCTGGGCCCGGAGCTGGAGACCGAGACGGTGGTCGAAGGCGGCCAGAACGCCTTCGTGCACCTGCTGCCCAAGGCGGCGAAGCATCCGAAGCTGGTGCTCTCGCGCGGCATCGCGACGATGGAGTCGCGGCTGCTGCTGTGGTGCCAGGCGGTGCTGGAGGGCGGCTTCGCGCAGCCCATCGCGACGCAGCAGCTGCATGTCTTCCTGCTCGACGGCGATGGCGCCCCGCTGCGGGTCTGGGCGGTGAGCAACGCGTATCCGGTGAAGTGGTCGGTCGAGGCCTTCCAGGCCACCCGCAACGAGGTCGCCATCGAGCGCATCGAGCTGGCCTACGCGGGATCGAGCCGGCTGGTGTGAGCGTCACAGAGGACCAGGACCGAGGACGACGAGCATGAGCATCGAAGTGAGACAACTGCTGATCCGCTCCCAGGTGACGCCCGCGCCGGCCCCGCCGGCGCCCGCCCTGGCGCAGCGCGAGCTGCTGCGGCTGCGCGAGCAGCTGCTGGCCGAATGCCGCGCCTGGCTGGTCGACCGGCTGCGCGCGCAGCGGGAGCGCTGAGATGCCGGCCTCCTCCCCCTCCGCCTCGGGCGGCGGCGCCGACGGCGCCTCCACCGAGCTCACCCGGCTGCTGCTCACCCGCTACAGCCTGAGCCGCACCGGCACGGTCCAGCTGGACAAGGCCACCAGCTTCCAGGCGCAGATCAACCCGGCCGAGTTCAGCCACAGCTTCGGCATCCGCTACGACAAGACCAAGGCGCAGGGCTCGTCCGGCGTCGAGCCCAAGTTCAGCACGATGGACGACGAGCGCGTCGCCTTCAACATCGTGCTGGACGGCACCGGCGTCGTGCCGCCGGTGCCCGGCCAGCCGCCCGACGTGAAGGGCCAGCTGGCGCAGCTGAGCAAGGTGGTCTACGAATACGTGGACCTGCGCAGCGAGCCGCCCTACGTGCGGGTGCTGTGGGGCACGCTGATCTTCTTCGGCCGGCTGGAATCGCTGAAGGCGCAGTACACCCTGTTCAAGCCGGGCGGCGACCCGCTGCGGGCCAAGGTGGACCTGAGCTTCGTCGGCGCGATGAGCAAGGAGGAGGAACGCCGCGTCACCCAGCGCGCCAGCACCTCCGAGCAGACACGCACCGTGCGGATGTACGGCAACGAATCGATCGGCCAGGTCTGCGAACGCATCTACGGCGATCCCTCGGTCTTCATGAAGGTCGCCCGCTTCAACGGCCTGACCGACTTCCGCAACATCCCGCCGGGCACCGTGCTGCGGTTCCCGCCGATGGAGAAGTGACATGCCCGGCGTCTCCCCCAACCAGGACACCGTCGGCGTCGTCACCCTGGCCGTGCTCGCGGACGGGCAGCGGCTCGAGGCCAGCGCCGACCTGATGTCGGTGACCATCCGGCGCGCGGCCAACACCGTGCCGTCGGCGCGGCTGGTGTTCAACGACGGCGACATGCCGGACCGCGACTTCCCGCTCAGCGACTCCGCGCACTTCAAGCCCGGCGCCCGGTTGACGATCCGGGCCGGCTACGGCCAGCAGGAGGACACGATCTTCGAAGGTCTGGTCGTGCGCCACGGGCTGCGCGTGCAGGGCGACAACGACGCGCGCCTGGTCGTGGACTGCCGCGACGCGGCGGTGAAGATGACCATCGGCCGCCGCAACGCCAACTACATCGACCAGCTCGACAGCGACATCATGAGCACGCTGGCCGGCGCGCACGGGCTGTCGGCGCAGGTCGACGCCACCACCGTCACCCATCCGGAGCTGGTGCAGCACTTCTGCAGCGACTGGGACTTCCTGCTGACGCGGGCCGACGCCAACGGCCTGCTGGTGATCGCCACCGATGGCGCGCTGGCGGTGACGGCGCCCGCGGCCGAGGGCGAACCGGCCCTGGCGGTCACCTACGGCATGGACCTGATCGACTTCGAGGGCGACGTCGACGCGCGCCACCAGTACGGCAGCGCGATGGCGGTCTCCTGGGACCCGAAGGCGCAGGCCGCGCTCGAAGGCAGCGCCGCCGATCCCGCCACGCTGCCCGCGCAGGGCGACCTGGACAGTACGACGCTGTCGGCCGTCATCGGCCTGGAGAGCTTCCGGCTGCAGGCCGGCGCGCCGCAGTCCAAGGACATGCTGACCCAGTGGGCGAAGGCGCAGCAGGTCAAGTCCGGCCTGGCGCGGATGCGCGGCCACCTGAAGTTCCAGGGCAGCGCCAAGGCGCGCGTCGGCGGGCTGATCGCGCTGCAGGGCGTCGGCGCCCGCTTCAGCGGCACTGTCTTCGTCACCGGGCTGCGCCACCACATCGAGGACGGCGCCTGGACCACCGAGGCCGAGTTCGGCCTCGATCCCGACTGGTTCAGCGCGCGGCCCGACGTGCCGGCGCAGCCGGCGGCAGGCCTGCTGCCGCCGGTGCCCGGCCTGCAGGTCGGCGTGGTGCTCAAGCTCGACGGCGACCCCACCGGCGAGCCCCGCATCCAGGTCAAGGTGCCGGTGCTGCAGGCCGAGACCGAGGGCGTCTGGGCCCGGCTGCTGCAGGGCCACGCGAGCAGCGGCTTCGGCGCCTTCTTCCTGCCCGAGGTCGGCGACGAGGTGGTGCTGGGCTACTTCGCCGGCGACCCCTCGCACCCGGTCGTGCTGGGCAGCCTCTACAGCAGCGGCCGCACGCCGCCCTACGCGCTGGCCGCGCCCAACGACACCAAGGCCTTCGTCACGCGCTGCGGCCACAAGCTGGAGTTCGACGAGAAGGACCAGGTCATCACCGTCGCCACGCCGGCCAACAACCGCATCGTGCTCAGCGACAAGGACAAGTCCATCCGGCTCGAGGACCAGAACGGCAACACCGTCGAGCTCAAGCCCGGCGGCATCGCGCTGGACAGCCCCAAGGACATCACCGTCACCGCGCAGGGCCGCATCGCGCTGGACGCGGTCGGCGCGGTGAGCATCAGCTCGCAGGCCGACGTCCAGGCCACCGGCCTGAACGTCAACTGCGAGGCCCGGATCGGCTTCACCGCCAAGGGCAATGCCGCCGCGGAGCTCTCGGCCTCGGGCCAGACCGTGGTCAAGGGCGCGATGGTCATGATCAATTGAGCAAGGAGCCACCATGCCCCCCGCCGCCCGACTCACCGACCTGCATGTCTGCCCCCTGGTCACGCCGGGGCTGCCGCCGGTGCCGCATGTCGGCGGCCCGGTCATCGGCCCGGGCGTGCCCACCGTGCTGATCGGCCTGCTGCCCGCCGCGGTGCAGGGCGACAACGCGACCTGCGTCGGGCCGCCCGACGCGATCGTGATGGGCTCCACCACGGTGCTCATCGGCGGCCGGCCGGCGGCGCGCGTCGGCGATGCCACCGCGCACGGCGGCAACGTCGCGCTGGGCCTGCCGACCGTGCTGATCGGCGGCTGACGCGCCCCACGACGCCCCTTCACCGCCCCACCCCTCACGGACCTCGACATGGACGGCGAACTCGACTTCCTCGGCACCGGCTGGGCCTTCCCGCCGGCCTTCGACCGGCGCACCCGCGGCGCGGTGATGGTCTCCGGCGTGGCCGACGTCGAGGAGAGCCTGCGCATCCTGCTGACCACCACGCCCGGCGAGCGCGTCATGCATCCGAGCTACGGCTGCGGCCTGCGGCGCATGGTCTTCGAGACGATGAACGACAGCACGCTCACCGAGATCCGCAGCCTGATCGAGAAGGCCATCCTGTTCTTCGAGGCCCGCATCGCGCTGAACGCCGTCGACATCGACACCTCGGGCCTGTACGACGGCGTGCTGCGCATCCGGCTGGACTACACGCTGCGCAGCAGCAACAGCCGCCACAACCTCGTGTTCCCGCTCTACCTGCGCGAGGGCGAGGTGCTGGGGAGCGAACCCGCATGACGACCGGCACCGAACAGCGCGAGCGCTTCCCGATGGCCCTGGAGCCCGGCTACTTCAGGCCGGACGACCTGAGCTTCGAGCAGCGCGTGGACATGATGGCGCGGCTCGCGGAGCAGCTGCGCTTCATCGACCTCGACGACCAGGAGGACGGCGACTGGCGCGGGCTCTTCGCCACCGACCCGACGCTGGTGATGGCCGGCATCGCGGCGCTCGATCCCTGGCCGCTGCAGCAGCAGTTCGGGCGCGACGCGGACTCGGCGCCGCTGGAGCTGCTGGCGCGCCAGGTGCTGGGCCTGGCGGCGCGGCTGGACCACTGGTGGCGCGCGCTCGCCGGCATCCATGACGACGCGCCGCGCGTGCTGCGCGAGCGCATCCAGCAACTGGTGGAGCAGCAGCTCGCCGCCGATCTGCGCTGGGTGGAACGTCGCTTCCTGCGGCGCGGCGACGAGGCGGCCGCGAGCCGGCCGACCGGGCCGGTGGAGCGCGACCTGTCGCGGATGTGGCATCGCACGATCGGCGAAGAGCCGGCGGCCGATGCCGCCGCCGAGCGCGAGGACCGCGAGCGGCTGCGGGAGCGCTTCTTCGCCTTCCTCAGCGCGGTCGAGGAGGTCCGGCGGCTGGCGCGCGAGCTGCTGCCCGACAGCATGGCCACCGCCAACCACGAGCCGGCGGCGGCCTTGTTGATCGCCTTCCTGAAGGTCTGCGACACCGCGCAGCGCGAGGTCAACCGCCTGCCGGCGCGCCACACCGCCTTCTACTACCGCGATTGCCTGGGCTTCGGCCCGGCGCCAGCGCACGCCGACCGCGTCCACCTGGCCTGCCAGCGCGACCCGCGCGCGCCGGGCGACCTGACGCTGCCCACCGGCACCGCCTTCGAGGCCGGCAAGGATGCCGCGGGCCGGCCGGTGCGTTTCGTCAGCGAGGCGCCGATCGCCGTCACCGACACGCGGCTGGCCGCGCTGTGCACGCTGCGGCTGGAGCGGGACCCGCTGATCGCGCCGGAGCGCGACCTCCATTACGTCACCCGCGCGAAGGTGGCGCGTCCGGTCGCGGACGGCCGCACCGTCTGGCCGCTCTTCGGCGCCGCCGGCGGCGCGGGCGCGGAGGACGCGCGCATCGGGCTGGCGGTGGCGTCGCCGCTGCTGGCGCTGCGCGAGGGCGATCGCGAGATCCGCGTGATCCTGCGCCAGACCTCCTCCGGCGCCGCGCCGGACCTGCGCGGCCTGCGCGACGCGGCGCTGCGGGCCGAGTCGGCGTCGGCCTTCCGCGACGCCTTCGGCGACCTGCTGCCGCAATGGCTGCTGGCCGACGGCGCGGACAGCCCGGCGGCCAGCGCGAGCAGCGCGAGCGCCACGACCGGTACGGGCGTGAGCGGCATCGAGATGGACGTCGACGACCTGTCGGAGGCCGACTGGACCGCGCTGCGCCATACCGCGCATCGCCTGACCGGCAACGGCCTGCCGGCGCTGTTCAACGGTCCCGGCCGGCCTCATCGCGCGCTGGTCTTCGACCGGCTGCTGCAGGGCGCCTTCCGCGTCAGCCTGAGCACGCCGTCGGGCTGGCACGCCGTCGAGGCGCGGCTCGAACGCGCCGCCGGCGCCGGCCTGTCGCTGTTCATCCGGCTGCGCGCCGACGCGCCGCCGGTGACCGGCTGCGACCCGGTGGTGCATGGCGCCGAATGGCCCACGCGGCTGCCGGTGCTGCGCCTGGAGCTGGCCACGCAGGCGCGGCTCTATCCCTACTCGCTGCTGGCCCGGCTGCCGCTGGCCGAGGTCGACCTGCGGGTGAAGGCGCGCGGCGTGCGCGACGTGCGGCTGGCCAACAACCTCGGCCGGCTGGATCCCTCGAAGGCCTTCGCGCCCTTCGGCCCGCTGCCGGGCCTGTCGTCCTACCTGGTCGTCGGCTCGCCCGAGGCCGCGCGCAAGACCCTGGACCACCTCTCGCTGGACCTCGAATGGGGCGGCCTGCCCAACGAGCCGGGCGGTTTCGACACCCACTACGCCGGCTACGCCGGCCCGGCCGGCAAGGAGCTGCGGCAGGGCCAGTTCAGCGTCGAGATCGCCTGGCTGCGCGACGGCCAGTGGCAGGACTGCGCCAACCGCTCCGCCCGGCAGCCGCTGTTCGCCGGCACCAATGCCGCCGGCGAGCTGATCGCGACGCAGCACATCGAGCTCGATCCGGGCTCGGTGCGCAAGCTCAGCCGCGCCACCGAGGAGGACTGGTCGACGATGGCGATGCCGCGCAACGGCCTGTGCCGGCTGCAGCTCAGCGGCCCGCGCGCCGCCTTCGGGCACACCGCCTACCCGATCGAGCTCGGCGCGACGGTGGCCGCCAACGCGCGCACGCGCCGGCCGCGTCCGCTGCCGAACCCGCCCTACACGCCGGTGATCGAGCGGCTCTCGCTGAACTACGAGGCGGCCAGCGTCATCGCACTGGACCGCGACGACGACCCGCCCGAGGGCGTCGACGGCGAGCGCCTCTTCCACCTGCATCCCTTCGGCCTGCAGACGCTGCTCTCGGCCGTCTCCGGCGGCGGACACGGGCTGCTGCCGCGGCTGGGCGCCGACGGCAACCTCTACCTCGGACTGAGCGGCTCGGACCCGGGCGGCGTGCTGACGCTGCTGTTCCAGCTGCGCGAGTCCTCCGCGCGCGGCCCCCTCAACGGCGCCCGTCCGCGCGCGCTGCAGTGGTGGACGCTGGCCGACGACGACTGGCGCCCGCTGCCACCGACCCGCGTGCTGGGCGACACCACGCACGGCGGCCTGACCTCCGGCATCGTCACGCTGGACCTGCCGCGCGACATGAGCACCACCCACACCGTGATGCCGGCCGGGCTGTACTGGCTGCGGCTCTCGGCGACGAGCGACTTCGACGGCTTCGGTGGCCTGGTCTCGGTGCGCACGCAGGGCCTGCGCCTGCGTCGCGAGCTGCCCGGCGACGCGGGCGCCCCGCCGCGCGCCACCGGCGCGCCGGCCGCGCCGCCGCAGCCGTTGGTGGACGGCGTCATCACCCGCCCCACCGCGACGCTGGCCGGGCTCGCGTCGGTCGCGCAGGTGGGGCGCTCCTTCGGGCTGCGCGCCGCGGAGGACGAGCGCGCGCTGATCACCCGCGCCGGCGAGCGCCTGCAGCACAAGGGTCGCGCCTCGCTGGGCTGGGACGTCGAGCGACTGCTGCTGGCGCGCTTCCCCGAGGTGCTCAAGGTCCGCTGCCTGCCGGCCCAGGACGGCAGCGGCGGCGTCACGGCGGTGGTCCTCCCGACGCTGCCGCGCAACCTGCCCGCCCTCGCCTGCGCGGCGCCGCGCTTCAACGCGATCGAGCTGGCCCGCATGGCCAGCGCGCTGCGCGAGATCGGCTCGCCCTTCGCGCGCTTCCAGGTCCGCAACCCGGCCTACGACCGGCTGCAGCTGCGCGCCACCATCGGCCTGGCGCGCGGCGCGCACGAAGGCGCCACGCTGCGCCGCGTCAACCAGGAGATCGTCGAGTTCCTCTCGCCCTGGTTCGACGACGGCTACGGGCCGCGCTTCGACTGGCTGGTGCGCAGCGAAGACCTGGAGGCGCGGCTGCGCGGGCTGGAGGGCGTGAGCTTCGTGACGCGCTTGTCGCTGATCACCGTGGCCTGCGACGACCACGGCGTCTACACGCTGGCCGACACGGCGCGCGCGGAGATGGTCGCCGACCTGCCTGACCAGCCGCCCGCCATCGGCGCGGCCCATGCGCACGCGCGGCTGCCGTGGAGCATCGCGCTGCCGATGCCGCAGCACATCCTCACCGCGGTCGACCGCTTTCCGCAGACGGTGGCGCCCAGCGCCACCGGCGTGGACCGGCTGGCGGTCGGCAGCACCTTCGTCATCGGCGGACCGGCCGGACAGGACGCCTCGGGCGTCCCGGCCGGCCCCGCCTTCGTGATCGGCAGGGGCGCGCCATGACGACCCGCAACCGCGACACGCTGAAGCAGTTCTTCCAGGAGGGACGGCTGCCCACCAGCGACCACTTCGGCGACCTCATCGACTCGATGCTCAACATGAGCGACGAGGGTTTCCGCAAGACGCCGGAGAACGGCCTGGAGGTCTCGGCGCCGGTCAGCCACGACGCGCTGCTGAGCTTCTACCGCGAGCAGAGCGGCCGCGAGGCGATCTGGTCGATGAACTACGGCGGCGACAGCGACCAGCTGATGTTCCATCACGGCGACGCGCGCGCCGCCGCGGCGCAGGCGCCGGTGCTGGCGCTGGACACCGCGGGTCGCGTCGGCATCGGCACGGCGCGGCCGCGCCAGACGCTGGAGGTGGCCGGCGTGGTGGCCTCGTCCGGGCGGCTGGGCGACCTGCGGCGCGCCGACCAGAAGGGCCATCCGCTCAAGGCGGACGGCGAGTGGCACGACC
This sequence comes from Mitsuaria sp. BK041, assembly GCF_014193085.1. Classification (NCBI taxonomy): domain Bacteria; kingdom Pseudomonadati; phylum Pseudomonadota; class Betaproteobacteria; order Burkholderiales; family Sphaerotilaceae; genus Roseateles; species Mitsuaria sp. BK041. Next base: position 2,757,713 of record NZ_JACHYT010000001.1, read on the forward strand.
TGACCGGCCCGCTGGGCGGCTGCCAGGCCTTCGAGGTGATGGCCGGCGTCGGGCAGAAGGACGGCGGCCGCTTCGCGATGCTGCATGCGATCGCGATGAACACCTACAACCCGCTGCCGGGCTGGCTGGAGTTCCTCTCGCCGCGCAAGCGCATCCGCAGCCAGCACGCGTGGTACGGCCGCCGCTGCGACCGGCTGCAGCTGCGCTGGGCCGGCGACCACGGCCGGCGCGCCAGCTACCGGCTGCAGATTCGCACGCAGTGCGACTACGGCGAGGACAAGCTGATCCAGGCCGCGGTGACGCAGCTGTGGTTCGACCCCGAGATGACCGGAGGCACGCCATGAGCAGCGGCGGCGCGATGCGCAAGCACCCGGTCTTTCCGTCCGACCTGCCGGGGCCGGTGGCCAATCCCGCCGTGCCGGAGATGCCGGTCCGGCTCTCGCCGCCGACCGGCGAGGAGCGCGAACTCGGCTTCGACGGCCTGCGCGCGCGCGGCCTGGAGTGGCTGCAGGCGCTCGGCGGTGGCGTGTGGACCGACCACAACCTCCACGACCCCGGCATCACGCTGCTGGAGCAGCTGTGCTTCGGCCTCACCGACCTGGTCTACCGCGCCGGCTTCCCGGTGGCCGACCACCTGACCGGGCCCGACGGCACGATCGACTACGCCGGCCTGTCGCTGCATCCGCCGGCCGAGGTCTTTCCCTGCCGGCCGACGACGCCGGCGGACCATCGGCGCCACCTGCTCGACGCCGTGCCCGGGCTGGACGACGCGACGCTGATGCCGGACGCGGACAGCGGGATGTACCGGCTGCGGCTGAAGCTGTCGCAGGACGGCGGCGGCGCGCCCGGCACGGCGCCGTCGCTGGCCGCGGACCGCATCGCGGCGGCGCGCGCGGCCTACTTCGCCCGTCGCAACCTGGGCGAGGACCTGGCGCCGGACATCGTGCGCCTGCGCGACGTGCCCTGCGAGCTGCATGCCGACATCGACATCGCCGGGCCGCGCGACGGCGTGGACATCCTGGCCGAGGTCTACGACCGCTGCGCGCGCCACATCGCACGGGCCGCCGTCTCGCGCACGCTGGACGAGCTGCTGCGCGAGGGCCGGTCGCTGGAGGACATCTACACCGGTCCGGCGCCGCGCCATGGCTTCATCGAGGACGCGCCGCCCTCCGAGGCCGGCCACGCGGCCGAGCGGCTGTTCCTGTCCGACCTCACCGCCGTCGTGCTGGCGGTGCCGGGCGTGGTCGACGCGCGCGTGATCGCGCTGCGCGCCGAAGGGCGCGAGGCGACGGCGGGTTCGGTCGAGTGGCGCGGCGAGGACTGGGCGCTGGCGCTGCGGCTGCCCGACCGCGACCAGCCCTCGACGATCACCGTGCGCCGGCGCGGCAATGCGGTGCCGGTGGCCTGGAACGACCTGCGCCGGCGGCTGGAGGACCTGCGCGCCGCCGGCCGCGCGCACCAGGCGCGCGGCCAGGCCGGGCATGCGGCGCGCGCGGCGGCGCTGCTGCCACTGGGCGTGCACCGGCGGCTGGACACCTACGTGTCGGTGCAGGACCACCTGCCGGCGATCTACGGCCTGGGCCGCTACGGCGTCCCGGCCTCCGCGCCGCCGCAGCGGCAGGCGCGGGCCAAGCAGCTCAAGGCCTACCTGGTGATGCAGGAGCAGGCGATCGCGCAGGGCCTGGCCCAGCTGCAGCACCTGCGGGCGCTGTTCTCGGTGGCACCGGGCGCGCGCCAGGGGCTGTGGTCGCAGCTGATCGGACCGGACGCGGTGCCGGCGATCGACCGGCTCTACCGGCAGCCGCCGCAGGCGGTGATGGACACGGTCTACCGGCCCTTCGACCGCTCCGCGAAGCGCAAGAACCGGGCGCTGGACCACCTGCTCGCGCTGCATGGCGAGACCTACACGCAGAACTCGATGCGGCAGTTCCTGGGCCACCTCGGGCCCGAGGAGGCGGAGACGCTGCTGCTCGAGAACAAGGCCACCTGGCTGCGCGACATCGTGACGCTGACGCGCGACCGCGCCGGCGGGTTCGACCCGGGGCGTCCGTCCTGGGACGCGCCGGACAACTGCGGCGGCCTGCAGCGCCGGGCCAGCCTGCTGCTGGGTTTCCGCCTGTGGCACGACCGGCCGCTGACGCGCGTGCTGCGCGAGCAGCGCTTCACGCTCGTCGAGCATCCGGGGCCGGCGCACCAGCCGTGGTTGCTCGATCCGGACGACGACGCGGTGCGCCTGGCGCCGGCGGCCGGCCAGGCGGTGCAGCCGGCCGACCGGGCGCAGGTGCTGGCGGACCTGCAGCGCATGCCCTGGCTGCGGCTGCCGCTGCCGGCCGGCCTGCTGCGCGCCGGGCAGCACGGCGCGCGCTACCGCCTGCTGCCGGGAACGGGCGGCGGTGTCGGCGGTGTCGGCGGTGTCGGCAGCAGCGGCAGCGGCAGCGGCAGCGGCGAGCATGGTCCGCGTCGGCTCGCGCTGGGTCCCGACGAACACGGCCGCTGGTGGCTGCTGGGCGAGTTTCCGGATGCCGACGCCGCGCGACGCGGCGCGGCCAGCCTGCGCCTGTACCTGCGCCACCTGGACCAGGAAAGCGAAGGCCTGCACGTGGTCGAGCACCTGCTGCTGCGGCCCACGCAGCCGGGCGGCCCCGCGCATGCGCGGCTGAGTCTGCCGGAAGACTTCCACCGGCTGCGCGTGACGGTGGTGCTGCCCGGCTGGACGCAGCGCTGCTCGCAGCCGGCGTTCCGGAACTTCGCGGAGGAGACCTTGCGCATCAGCTGCCCCGCTCACCTGACGCTGCGCTGCCTGTGGCTGGACGCGGCGCCGATGCAGCGCTTCGAGGAGGCGTATGCCGCCTGGCTGGAGGCGCGCATGGCCTGGGTCGCGTCGCCGGACGCGGCATCGGCGCAGGCGCTCGCGGACGAGGCGGCCTGCCGCGTGATCGAGTGCCTGCCGCTGCCGCCCGATGAAAAAGCAGCCACCGCGCGCGGCAACGGCAACGGCAACGGCAACGGCAACGGCAACGGGAGTAGCGGTCGCGGGCGCGGGAGTAGCGGCAGCGGCAGCGGCGACAGCGACGGCGACGGACCGGTGGTGCAAGGCCATGCGTGACTCGACCGCACCCATTACGCACCTCGTCGAGCGCCTGACGGTCGACGCCGGCTTCGGCGCGGGCATCGCGCCCGGCGACGCGGAGACCCGCCTGGTCGCGTGCGCCCAGGGACCGCTGCTGCGCGTGATCGACGAGGTGTTCGATGCCTGCTGCCCGCTAGACGAGCAATGGCGGCTGGATGAACTGGAGATCGACCTGGGCGAGCTGCCCGCCGCCGATTGGGAGACCGAGGCACCGCGCCTGCTGCGCGAGCGCCTGCGCCGCGTGCTGGAGGAGCTGCGCGCGCCGGGCGGCGTCAGCGCCAGCGGTCGCGCGACCGGCCTGCGGGTCCGCACGCGGCCCCAGGCGCGGCTGGACGCGCTGCTGCACTTCCTGCGCCACGGCCGCCTGCCCTGGCAGGGCCGCGGCGACGACCCGGCCGCGCTGATGCGCGACGCGCTGCGCGAGGACCCGACCGCCCTCGCCGCCGGGCTGCGCGCCGCGCCGGACCGCGCCGCGCTGCTGCGGCGACTCGCCGCGCAATTCGACGAGGACACGCTGGCCGCGGTGGCCCACGCCTGCATGCCCGGCGAACCCGCCGCCGCGGCGCGGCTGCTGGCCATCGTCGCCCAGGCGCGCCGCGACGGTCGATCGCCGCGCACGCTCGCCGCGCTGTGGGAATCGGTGCTCGGCCAGGCGATGGACCATGCGGTCGCGCCACGTCCGGCGGCGCTGATGCTGCTGCGGGCGCAGCTGCTCGCGGCGCTCGACACGGACGGCAACGCCACGGCCGGCAGCGATCCGCTGCAGAGCGTCGCCCACGCCTGGGCACCGCTGCTGCGCGAGGACCGGGACTGGCTGCGCGCGACATTGCAGCGCGCGGCCGAGACGGTGATGCTGCGCGAGCGCCTGTCGCAGACGCTGCCGGAAGCGCTGCTGCCGCGACTGCTCGCCCTGTGGATGACCGAGCCCGAAGTGCGCGCCGTCACCGACTGGATCGCCGCCGTGGCGGCCGGCGACACGGCAGCGATGTCCATGGCCGCAAGTGCGTCGAGCGCGGCAGGTGCGAGCAGCGCGGCCGGGACGATGGCGGCCGGAGCGACAACGACAGCGACCGCCACGGCGACGCTCGTCGCGGCCCGGCGGCGTCGTCTGTGGCAGGCGACGCTGGGCCACGCCGCCCGGCATTCGTCCGCGAGCTTCGACGCGATCCGCTACGAGACGCAGGTGCGCGAGGACCTGACGCGCCATGCCGGCGCCGGCACCGAGCCGCCGGCGCGCTGGTACGACCGCGCCGTGCGCCAGGCCACCGCGGTGCTCGCCGCGGCACTCGGCGCGCTGCGCCTGCCCTGGCGCAAGGCCGCGCCGCCCGCGGCCACGGCCACGGCCGGTGCGTCCGGGACGGCGACCCAAGCCGCCTCCCCCGCGACCGCCACCACCGAGCCGCTGCCGGAAGTGATCGCCGTCGACAACGCCGGACTCGTGCTGCTGTCGCCCTACCTGCCGCGGCTGTTCTCGATGCTGGCGCTGGCCGACGACCAGGCCTTCACCGGGCCCGAGGCCGCCGCCCGCGCCGCGCTGCTGCTGCAGGCGCTCGCCACCGGCGAGGCCGCGGCGCCCGAGCCGGCGCTGGTGCTCAACAAGCTGCTGTGCGGCGTCCCGCTGGACGCGCCGCTGCCGCGCGAGATCGCGCTCACCGAGGCCGAGCGCACGGCGATCGACGGCCTGCTCGGCGCGGTGATCCAGCACTGGCGGATCCTGGGGTCGACCTCGCCGGCCGGGCTGCGCGACACCTTCCTGCACCGCGCCGCGCGCCTGGAGCGCCGCGACGACGCCTGGCAGCTCGCGGTCGAGCCCGGGCCCTTCGACATGCTGATCGATCAACTGCCATGGGGTTACGCGACGCTGCGGCATCCGTGGATGGAAAGGGTGATTCATGTGGACTGGCGCTGACCCCTCGCCACGCGCGGCCATCAACGCGCGGGCCCTGGAGGCCGAGCTGCGCTGGCTGGACCGCGCGCTGCAGCTGCGACTGGCCGGGCATTTCGGCCACGAGGAGGCCGCGGGCGGGACGCTGCTCCCGACCGCCGCGAGCGGCGCGATCTGCGCGACCGGAGCGACCGCCGCGAACGGCACGACCGCTGCGACCGCCGCGATGGCGCCCCTGCCCGATCCTCCCGCCCTGCCCCGCGAAGGCGCGGCCGACGACCACGACCTCGCGCGCCTGATCCGCCAGGGCGGGCTCGGGCCGGCGGAGCGGCTGGTCCTGGCGCTGGCGCTGGCGCCGCACCTGCGGCCGCAGCTGCTGGACCTGCTGTTCGTCAGCAACCGCAACCTGGATCGCGGCTTCTGCGAATTCGGCGGCTGGAAGGGGCGGCACCACGGCGGCTTCCTGCCGACGGTGGAGACGGCGGCCTTCCTGGTCGCCGGCGAGGACCTGGCGCGGCGCTTCGAGCTGCGCCGCATGCTGGACGAGGCCGCGCCGCTGCGCCGGCTGGGCCTGGTGAGGCTGGTGCACGAGTCGCCGGGCGAGCCGTGGTACGGCGCGGCGCTGGTGGCCGGCGCCGACACGCTGGACCTGTTGTGCACCGGCGAGGCGCACAAGCCTGACTACAGCGCGCAGTTCCCCGCCAAGCTGATCGAGACGCAGCTGGATTGGGATGACCTGGTGCTGGACGCCGAGGTGATGGACGAGGTGCAGGCGATCACCACCTGGGCCCGTCATGGCGAGACGCTGATGCGCGACTGGCGCCTGGAGAAGTCGCTCAAGCCCGGCTACCGCTGCCTGTTCTTCGGGCCGCCCGGCACCGGCAAGACGCTGACGGCGACGCTGATCGGCCGGCAGGTGCAGGCGGACGTCTACCGCATCGACCTGTCGATGGTGGTGTCCAAGTACATCGGCGAGACGGAGAAGAACCTGGCCCAGGTCTTCGACCAGGCGCAGCACCGGCGCTGGATCCTGTTCTTCGACGAGGCCGACGCGCTCTTCGGCAAGCGGACCGCGACCTCCAGCAGCAACGACCGCCACGCCAACCAGGAGGTCTCCTACCTGCTGCAGCGGGTGGAGGACTTCCCCGGGACGGTGATCCTGGCCAGCAACCTCAAGGGCAACATCGACGACGCCTTCGCGCGGCGCTTCCAGTCGGCGGTGTACTTCCCGATGCCCGATGCCGAGCAGCGACTGCGGCTGTGGGAAGGCATGGTGCGGCACACCGGCCGGCTGGACGCCGAGGTGGACCTGCGCGAGCTCGCCGAGCGGCACGAACTGGCCGGCGGCGCGATCGCCAACGTGGTGCGCTTCGGCGCGATCAACGCGATGCAGGCGGGACGCGAACGCATCCTGGCCGCCGACCTGCGCAAGGGCATCGCCAAGGAACTGCGCAAGGAAGGACGCACGGTGTAGCCGCCATGGGGACACGCTCCTTCTTCAGAATCCCACGACTCCCGCGCGCGTGGCGCGCGACCGATGAATGGGCCGGCGCTGCCGGTGACGCGGGCCTCGGCGCGAGGGTCGACGCGGAAGTCGCCACGACACGCGCCGCGCCGGCCGCGGGCGCGGGCTGCCGCCATTGCGCGCGGCTGCGCTGGTTCGTCGGCGGCTCGCTGCTCGCGGCGGGGCTCGTGATCCTGCACGCGGCGGCGCAGGCACCGGCCGGTGGGTCGGCCTCCGCGACGCCGGCGTCGGCCGCCGCCGACAAGGCCGGTGGCAAGAATGGCGGCAAGGGCTCGCCGGTCTACATGGCCAAGCCCGCCGCGCCGCCGGCATCAACGGCATCAACGGCATCGTCAGCGGCATCAACAGCCTCCGCCACCTCCGACGCGACGCTCTACGTCGCGACGCCACGGCCGCTGCCTGAGCGCCCCGAGCGCCCCTGGACGGCGACGGCCGTGCTGGACGCGCCGGCGCCGGCGCCAGCGGCGACGGCCTCGGCGCCCGCTCGCGACGACCTGATGTGGCTGGTCTACCAGACGGTGCCGCTCCCCAACGCCCGGCTCCACCAGCCCTACAAGGCCCGCGACGTGGTGCGCGGCGGCCGCGCGCCCTACCGCTTCAGCGTGGACGGCGCGCTGCCGCCGGGCATGTTCCTGGAGGAGGACGGCGTGCTGGCCGGCACGCCCACCGCCACCGGCACCTTCCGCTTCCTGCTGACGGTGCGCGATGCCTCGCGACCGCCGCACCTGGACCAGGCGATGTACGTGCTGCGTGTCGTCGATCCGAAGCCGGCCGCGGCGACGCCTGCCGCACCACCGGCGACCAAGCCGGCGGCCGCTGCGGCGCGTCCTGCCAAGAGCCGGCCGGACAACACGCTGAAGTCGGTGACCGAGGACCAGACCAACCTCACCGTGCCGCGCGATCCGCCGCTGCCGATGACCTATGTGCTGACGGCCGCGAAGCTGGAGACGATCTTCAAGAACGCCGAGGCCTCGATGGGCGAGTCGCTGATGACTGCGGCCAATGCCGCCAACGCGGCCGACGCCACCGACGGGACCACCGTCGGGAACGAGGCGTCCGCGCCCCGCCCGCTGGCGGTGAAGCCGCCGGTGCTCGGCCCGACGCTGGACCAGCTGCGCGAGATGCTGACGCCGCTGCAGGACGTCGAGCATCCGACGCGCGCGGTGTTCCAGGACTCGCTGCGGGCGCGGCAGTGCGAATACTTCCTGCGCCACGTCAACGCGTTGGCCCTGGAGCAGCACAAGGACGCGATCCGTCGCTGCCCGCGCCGGGAGGACCTCGCCGAGACCGATCGACCGCACCTCGCGGCGAGCGGCAGTGCCGCCACGGTGAAGGCGACGAAGGCGGCCAAGCCCACCTCGCCCACCATGCCCAACTCGGCGCTCGCCCCCGGCAGCCTGCCGGTGATGACCTTCCTGGACATGCTGATGCCGCCGCATCTGCTGGAGGAGATCACCGACGTCGCCGGCACCGAGCATCCGCTGTCGCAGGCGCGGCCGCTGCGGCTCAAGCCCGATGGCTGCGGCTGCAGCCTGCAGGACATCGAGAACGACGTCTTCGGCTTCCTGCCCTACTGGATGGGCGGCGAGACCGACGCGCCCATCCCGGTGCGCTTCGACAAGTTCACCCGGCTGCAGTACATGGGCGTCCTGCTGCGCAACAACGGCGAGTACCTGCGGCCGGCGGGCTGGGACAGCCCCGGCGGCGGCTTCGCGCGGCGGGTGGACCAGCATGGCGTCGGCCTGGACCTGGTGCTCTACCGCCGCGACTTCCGCGCGCTGATGCGCCTCACCGACGAGGAGCGCAAGACGGTGCTGGACACCACCGCGGCGCAGGTCGGCGAGATGCTGGACCTGCGCCACGGCGACCTGCAGGGTGGGCTGGAGGCGCTGCTGCCGCCGGGCTGGCGCGAGGAGGCGCATGTCTACGACGGCCTGACCGTGTTCTTCGAACCCACCGACGACGAGGCCGCGGACCCGCGCTTCGAGCAGTTCCTGCTCGCCTACCTGCATCGCCTGACCGAGACGATGCAGGCCCGCGGCACGCGCGCCTTCCACCTCAACCTGGTGATTCCGCAGCACCTGCTGGGGGAGACGTCGACCGCGTTCCGCTTCAGGAACCTGCTGGCCATCATGAAGGCGGCGGAGCGCCAGCGCGGCGTCGGCGACGACAGCGGCCGCAAGGAACGCAGCGCCGCGGCGGCGACCTACAAGTCCTCGCCGGACTACGTCGGCACCAGCGACATCACGGTGAGTTTCCTCGCGCCACTGGGCACCGGCTCCGACATCGGCAAGATGCAGCTGCGCTCGCGCACCGACTTCAACGACGAGCTGGCCGGCCAGGACCGCATGGCGGTGCTGGGCAGCGTGGTGCCGGTGCTGCTGCACCCGGGTGGCAAGCCCGAGGCGCTGGCGCCAGAGGAGCAGGAGTCGCTGGACCGCGACCTGGTCTACATCGGCTGGTCCTTCGGCGGCGTCGCGCTGTGGCCGCTGCCGGTGGCGGGCCTGGGCGCGGGCGAGAGCGTGCTGACGGCGCTGGACCATCGCTTCTGGTCCTTCCTGGACCAGGACACCGGCTTCTGCCGCATCGTCTGCCCGATGCGCATGCCGCTGCGGCTGGCGCTGGAGGCGCTGATGGTGCTGGTCGGCACGGCGCTGCTGGTCTACGGCTGGAACTGCCGGGTGCGGCGGATGGGCCGCGTCATCCTGATGGGCCTGTGGGCCGGCGCGATCGCCACGCTGGCGGTGGCCTTCGCGATCTTCTCCTGCGACCCGTCGCTCAACGAGCTGCGCAAGGGCAACACGCTGCTGGTCGCGATCATCCTCATCCTGGTGGTGGGCGGACTCGTCGTCACCTTCAAGCCGAGGGTGGAGCCGCCGTGAACGCGACGGGCACCGCCAGCGCCAGAAACGCCAGAAGCACGGAAAACGCGGGAAACGCCGGGCATGCCAAGCGCGCTGCCCCGCGGCGCATCGATCACCTCATGGGGAGCAGACGATGAAGGACTCGACCACGGACAGCGGCACGCGGGAGCACGAGCCCGCGGCAACGACGACGGCGCAGCGGCGCGCCGGGATGGAGGGCGGTGAGCTGTCCGAGGCCATCGACGCATCGCCTCGGCAACTGGCACAGCGGCGGCGGATCGACGCCACCTTCGGGCCGGTGGCCCAGCGCGCGACCGACGCGCTGGAGGAAGACGAAGCGGACACCGCGCAGGCGAAGGCCGCGCCGGTACAGTGGCAAGAGAACCGCACCGGCATGCCGGACGGCCTCAAGGCCGGCATCGAAGCGCTGTCGGGCACCGACCTGTCGGACGTGCGGGTGCATCGCAACTCGGCGCAACCGGCGCAGCTCAACGCGCTGGCCTACGCGCAGGGCAACGACATCCACCTCGGCCCCGGCCAGGACCATCACCTGCCGCACGAGGCCTGGCACGTCGTGCAGCAGCGCGAGGGCCGCGTGCAGCCGACGATGCAGATGGCCGGCGTCGACATCAACGACGACGCCGGCCTGGAGGCCGAAGCGGACCGCATGGGCGACGAGGCGCTGCGACACGGCGGGTGACGCGTCCAGCGCGGGCGTCGCCCCCATGGCGGTGCTCGGCCGTCTGATTCATTTTTTTACGACAACCTTTTTCGAGCCCCCCGGAACACACGCAGAACGTCACCGACTTCCGCCTGTGTCCATGCCGACCTTCCTCCTCGCACTGCCCCCCTGGGAGACGCTGCTGCGGCAGTTGCTGCTGGCGCCGTGTCTGGAGGAGATCCTCTTCCGGCTCGGCCTGCAGGACCTGCTGGCCAACTCCCGCGCCCTCGCGGCGCGCCGTCACGCGGTCACGCTGACGGCGCTCGCCTTCGGCGCCGCGCACGCGCTCGCCCTGCTCGTCGCCGCGGCGCCCGGCCCCTGGCCGACGCTCCCCGCGCTGCTGCTCGCGCTGGCCACCGCCGCACCGGCCTGGTGGATCGGCCACGGCTATCGCCGCCATCGCTCGCTGCCACGCTGCATCGCCTGGCACCTGCTCTTCAACGCCTGCTGGCTGCTGCTTGCGGCGCCCGTGGTCCTTCCGCTTCTCTCCACCTCCTGACGAGGCTCGCGCCATGATGACCCTGCCCCGCTCCCGCGCCCTCCCCGGCGCCCGCTCCGCTGTCGCCACTTCCTCCACGCTCGCCGTCATCGCCGGCGCGCTGCTGGCCGCGCCCGCGTTCGCCGCCGACCCGGTCGCCGGCCAGACCCGGTTCTCGCAGGTCTGCGCGGCGTGCCACACCGTGGCCTCCACCGCCGTGGTCGACCGCGGGCGCAACAACCCCGCGATGATCCAGAACGCGATCAACACCATCCCGGCGATGACCGCGGCCGTCTCGGGCAACGTCAGCGCCACGGACCTGGCCGACATCGCCGCCTACCTGGGCAACTCGCCGGCCTCGATCAGCTTCGCGCAGACCACCGTCGGCCAGACCAGCGCCGTCTCCACCGTCACCATCAGCGCCAGCCGCCTGACCGCGCTGAGCAGCCTCACCGCCGTCGCCAGCGGCGACTTCGCCGTCCAGGGCGGCAGCTGCGGCACCAGCGTCCCCGCCGGCACCAGCTGCACCGTCGGCGTCGTCTTCAAGCCGACCGCCGCCGGCGCGCGCAGCGGCGCCTTGACCATCACCCACAACGGCATCTCGACGGCGATCCCGATCGCGCTCAGCGGCACCGCCAACGGCGCGCTGCAGGCCGGCCTGTCCGCCGACGCCAGCAGCGTCGACTTCGGCACGCAGACCGTGGGCGTCGCCTCCGCCGCGCGCACCGTCACGCTGACCAACACCGGCACCGCCTCGCTGGACTTCGGCAGCATCGGCGTCAGCGGCGCCAACGCCGGTGACTTCACCCGCGGCGGCAGCTGCGCCGTCGGCACGCCGCTGGCCGTCGGCGCGACCTGCACCGTCACCGCGACCTTCTCGCCGGCCGCCGCGGGCGCCCGTTCCGCCTCGATCGCCGTGGCCGCCACCGCGCCGGCCGCCGGCGGCGCCGCCGCCAACGTGAACCTCGCGCTGAGCGGCACTGGCCAGATCGCGGCCGCGCCGGTGTCCAGCCTCTCGGCGACCTCCCTGAGCTTCGGCACGGCCACGGTCGGCACCACGACCGCCGCGCAGACCCTCACCGCCACCAACACCGGCAGCGCCGCGCTGAGCTTCAGCGCGATCGCGGCCAGCGGTCCTTTCGCGGCCACCCACACCTGCGGCGCCAGCATTCCCGCCGCCGGCACCTGCACCGTGTCGGTCACCTTCACGCCGACCGCCGCCGGCGCGGCCACCGGCGCGCTGAGCCTGACGAGCAACGCCGCCGGCTCGCCGCAGAGCGTGGCGCTGGCCGGCAACGGCGCGCTCGCCAACACGGCGATCCTGGGCTGGAGCCCGGCGGCCGGCGCCGACTTCGGCACCGTCACCGTCGGCGCCGACGGCGGCCTCAAGCACTTCACGCTGAGCAACACCGGCACCGCCGCCGCGACGCTGGGCAGCTTCAGCCTGGCGGGCGCCGCGGCCGCGGACTACCGCGTCGACACCGCCTCCACCTGCGTCGCCGGCGCTTCGCTGGCCGTGGGCGCGAGTTGCGACCTGGCGATCGGCTTCAGCCCGCGCGCCGTCGGTGCCCGCGCCGCCACGGCCAATGTCGTCGCCGACAACGCCACGCTGCCCGCCGCGCTGGCGCTCAGCGGCACCGGCCAAGGCGCGCCGCAGCCGGCGCTGCAGCTGTCGGCGACCTCGATCGACCTGAGCGCGGCCGACACCGCCGGCCGTCCGCTGACGCTGACCAACAGCGGCAACGCGGCGCTGCACATCGCCTCGCTGGCGATCAGCACGGCGCGTTTCTCGATCGACGCGAGCGGCACCGGCAGCTGCGGCGCGGCACCGTTCACCGTCGCGCCCGGCGCGAACTGCCAGGTGACCGTGCGCTGGCTCGGCGCGGGCGCGGCGGCCTCCGACGCCGCGGCCACCGACACCGCCACGCTGACGCTGCAGGGCGACATGTCGCCCGCCACGGCCACCGTCGCGCTCAGCGGCTCGGCCGGCAACACGGCGATGTCCAACAGCGGCGGCGGTGGTTGCACGATCGGCGCCGGCACCGGCGCGGCGGATCCGCTGCTGCTGCTGATGGCCGGACTGTCCGGACTGATCCTGTGGCGCCGTCGCGCACGCCGCTGAACACGGCCGCGATCTCCCACCCTCAACGCCCTGGAGCCCCGATGTCCACTCGCCCAACTCCCTCCCACGATGCCGAGCGCCGCGGCGCGTCGTCGCGCGCCCTCACCGCGATCGCCTCGCTCGGCGCCGCGCTCTTCATGACGCTGTCGCCGGTCCACGCCGCCGATGTCGGCCAGGCGCTGCCGGTCGCGAGCGTCCCCGGCGCCGACGGCGCGCCGGTGCCGCTGTACGACGGCAAGGCCAAGCTCACCTACGTCGACTTCTGGGCCTCGTGGTGCGGCCCCTGCCGCGAGTCCTTCCCCTGGATGAACGAGATGCAGGCCAAGTACGGCGCGCAGGGCCTGCGCATCGTGGCGGTCAACCTCGACGCCCGCCGCGACGACGCCCAGGCCTTCCTCAAGGAGGTGCCCGCCAAGGTCGCGCTGGCCTTCGATCCGAAGGGCGGTTCCGCGCAGCGCGTCGGCGTGCGGGCGATGCCGAGCTCGGTGGTGCTGGGCCCCGACGGCCGCGTGCTGATGGAGCACGCCGGCTTCCGCGCCGAGGACAAGGCCGAGCTCGAGGCCCGCATCGCCGCCGCATTGAAGGCGGCCAAAGCGCCCTGAGCGCCATGAATGCCGCCCTGAGCGCCCGAGCTTCCCGAGCGTCCTGAGCGCGCGATGGCGCCCCCCGGCGCCGCGTCCCGACACCCACCGGCGCGGCCACCCGCGCTCCGCCGCTCCCCCTTGCTTTCACCCTGGAGTCCCACGATGTCCCTGCCTCCGACGCCCCGCCGCCGCGCCCCGCTGGCGACGGCCGCCCTGGTCGCCGGCGCGACGCTGCTCGCGTTCGCGACCACCGGCTGCGCGATCCAGCCCCCCAAGCCCTGGGAGAAGGGCGCGCTCGCCCGCCCCGAGATGACGATGGGCGGTGACGTGCTCGGCGACCGTTTCGCCCAGCACATCTACACCAGCAAGGAAAACGCCTCCGGCGGCAACGGCGTGGGAGGAGGCGGTTGTGGCTGCAATTGAGTTCGAACGCGTCCCTGCTGCGGGAGCCGTCGACGCGCCCGCGACGCGCGATGCCGGCGGCCCCGCTGCCGACACGACCGCGGCCCGCGCCGGCGCCTGGGGCGGCGTGCTCGCCGCGGCGCTGCTGCTGCCGGGACTGCAGCCGGCGGCGCAGGCCGAAACCGCGCCCGAACAGGCCGAGGTCGCCGTCAAGCTGCTGTCCTACCGTGACCGCCAGCCCGGCTTCGACCGCATCAAGGTGACCGCGCCGTCGGTCTACCTGATGGTGCCAGTGGCCGGCCGCTGGTCGGTCGAGGGCTCGCTGGTGACGGACAGCGTCTCCGGTGCCTCGCCGCGCTTCCACAGCGCCGTCTCGGGCGCCTCGCGGCTGGACGAGGAACGCAAGGCCGGCGACATCCGCGTCACGCGCTACAACGACCGCGACGCGTGGTCCGTCGGCGCGGCCTACTCGACCGAGCACGACTACCGCTCGCGCACGGTCTCGGCCGACTACCGGCGCTCCAGCGAGGACAACAACACCACCTGGAACATCGGCGCCGCCTTCGGCGACGACTGGATCGGCTCCTCCAACGACCCGACGCTCAGCCGCGGCCGCAACACCACGCAGCTGACCGCCGGCGTGACCCAGGCCTGGACCGCGGTGGACCTGGTGCAGCTGAGCCTGGGCGCGAGCTGGGGCCACGGCATGTACTCCGACCCCTACAAGTTCCCGGACCGCCGCCCGGACCGGCGCGAGCAGTACACGGTGATGGCGCGCTGGAACCATCACTTCAGCGACTGGCGCGCGACGCTGCGCAGCAGCTGGCGCTATTACGCCGACAGCTTCGGCGTGCGCGCCAACACGGTCGAGACCGCCTGGGTGCAGCCGCTCGCCGGCGGCTGGACGCTGACGCCGATGCTGCGCTACACGACGCAGCGCGCGGCCAAGTTCTATTACGACCCGGTCTACGACCCCGCGCTCGGCGCGCCCTTCCCGCCCGGCTACACCGCCACCTCGCCGCAGTACCTGTCCGGCGACCAGCGCCTGTCGGCCTTCGGCGCGATCACCGCCGGGCTCAAGGTCGCCTACGAGTTCGCGCCGCGCTGGACCGCCGATTTCAGCCTCGAGCACTACGAGCAGCGCGCCGCCTGGCGCCTGGGCGGCAGCGGCTCGCCAGGCCTGGACCGCTTCCAGGCCGACTGGCTGCAGATCGGCCTCTCGCACAAGTTCTGAGGCCACGACGATGCTGCGCGACGCCACGACCTCGCCGCCCTCGGCGGCGGCCCCGGCGGCTCCCCTGCCGCCGGACGGCCCCGCCGAACGGGAGCACCGCCACGCCTTCACGGCGATGGCCTCGCCCAACGAGATCGTGCTGGCCGGCGTCCCGCCGGCGCAGGCCGCCGACGCCTGCGCCTTCGCCGAAGCCGAGGTCCGCCGCATCGAGCGCAAGTACTCGCGCTACCGCGACGACAGCGTGATCTCGGCGATCAACGCGCGCGCAGGCCGCGGCGGCGTGACCGTCGACGCCGAGACCGCCCACCTGCTCGACTTCGCCGCCGAGCTGCATCGCCAGAGCGACGGCCTCTTCGACCTCACCAGCGGCTGCCTGCGCCGCGCCTGGGACTTCAAGGCCGGCCGCGAGCCCTCGCCCGACGCGCTGGCCCTGCAGCTCGCGCGCATCGGCTGGCAACGCGTGCAGTGGGACGGCCGCGCGATCGCGCTGCCGCAGGCCGGCATGGAGATCGACTTCGGCGGCATCGGCAAGGAATACGCCGCCGACCGCGCCGTCGCGGTGCTGCGCGAACTCGGCTTCCGCCATGGCTTCGTGAACCTGGGCGGCGACCTGCGCGTGCTCGGCCCGCGTCCGGACGGCCAGCCCTGGGTCTTCGCCATCCGGCATCCGCGGCGCGGGCACGAGGTCTGCGCGCGCATCGCGCTGGGCAGCGGCGCCCTGGCCACCAGCGGCGACTACGAGCGCTTCTTCATCGCGGCCGACGGCCGGCGCTGCTGCCACATCCTCGATCCGCGCACCGGCCAGCCGGTGCGCCACTGGCAGGCCGTCAGCGTGGTCGCGCCGCTGTGCATCGCCGCCGGCGCCCTGGCCACGATGGCGATGCTGATCGGCGCGCCGGCCGCCACACGGCTGAGCACGCCGGGCGTGGGCTTCCTGCTGATCGATGCCGACGGCCACCGCCACACCCACGATCCGCAGCAACTCCTCCACACCCCGGCCGCGGGCCTGGCGACGCCGCCGTCGAACGCGTCCGCGCCGGCCCTGCACGCCACTTCCCTCCCTTCCTCCACTTTCTCCACGCCGTCATGAGATTCCTCGCCTCCTTCCTCGCCGGCGCCGCGACCGCGATCACGCTGGTCCTCGCCGCGCCGGGCAGTGCCCGCGCCGCCACCGATCAGCCGCCCTTCCTCGACGTCGTGCACGCCTTCCCCGGCCAGGCACGCGTCGAGGACGCCGGGCGCGGCCCGCTGCTGGTCCAGTTCGACGTCGCCCCGGGCTACCACCTCTACCGCGAGCGCTTCGCGATCGAGGCCGAGGGCGCAACGCTGCCCGCGCCGAGCCTGCCCGAGGGCAAGGCCGAGTTCGATCGCAACTTCAACAAGACGATGACGCTGTGGGCCGGCGCGGTCCGCATCGCACAGCCGCTGCCCGCCGGCGCGCTGCCCGCATCGTTGACGGTGCGCTTCCAGGGCTGCGCCGACCGCGGCCTCTGCTATCCACCGCAGCAGGCGCTGGTGCACCTGACGCGCGGCGGTGATGGCGCGGTGACGGCCCGCTGGGAGTCGCAGCCCGATGCGCTGACGGCGCCGGTCGATGAGCCGTCCACGTCAGCCGCACCCGCCGCTTCGGCGTCGCCCGCACCGTCCGGCGCCACGACGACGACGGCGACCGGAGCCGCACCGGCCACCGCAGCCGCCTCGGCGGACGCGCCCGTCGACCGCAGCGCCGCCGCGCTGCAGTCGGGCAGCCTGCTGCGCGTCATCGGCATGTTCCTGCTCGGCGGCCTGCTGCTGTCCTTCACGCCCTGCGTGCTGCCGATGCTGCCCATCCTGTCGTCGATCATCGTCGGCCAGGGCGCGCCGGTCTCGCGCGCCCGCGGCTTCACGCTGGCGCTGGCCTACTCGATGGGCATGGCGATGGTCTACACCGCGGCCGGTGTCGTCGCCGGGCTGCTGGGCTCGGGCTTCGCCGCCGCGCTGCAGAACCCGTGGGTGTTGGGGTCCTTCGCGCTGCTGCTGTCGGTGCTGGCGCTGTCGATGTTCGGCGTCTGGGAATTCCAGATGCCCGGCTTCATCCAGGACAGGGTCAACAACGCGTCCAACCAGCTCAAGGGCGGTCGCCACATCGGCGTGTTCCTGATGGGCGGGCTGTCGGCGCTGCTGGTGGGCCCCTGCGTCGCGGCGCCGCTGGCCGGCGCGCTGGTCTACATCAGCCAGACCCGCGACGTGGTGCTGGGCGGCTCGGCGCTGTTCGCGCTGGCCTGCGGCATGAGCGTCCCGCTGCTGCTGCTGGGCCTGTCCGCCGGCACGCTGCTGCCGCGCGCCGGCCGCTGGATGGAGCACGTCAAGACCTTCTTCGGCGTGGTGCTGATCGCGGTCGCGCTGTGGCTGGTGTCGCCGGTGCTGCCGACCGGCGCGCTGATGTTCCTGATCGGCGCCGCGGCGCTGATCCTGGCGATCTGCCTGGGCGCGTTCGAGGCCGGCAAGCCCCGCGCGCTGAAGGCCGGGGGCGCGCTGGTGGCGCTGTGGTCCATCGCGATGATCGGCGGCGCGCTCTCGGGCGGCGACAGCGTGCTGCAGCCGCTGCGCCACCTGGCGCGCGGCACCGGGTCCGCGCTGCCGATGGCCAGCGCGGAGGCGGCCGCCGCCACGCCCACGTTCGAGCGCATCACCACTGTCGCGCAGCTGGACGCGGCGCTGGCCTCGACGGACCGGCCGGTGATGCTGGACTTCTATGCCGACTGGTGCGTCGCCTGCAAGGAGATGGAGCACCTGACCTTCGCCGATCCCGCGATCGCCGCCCGGCTGCGCCAGGCGCGCCTGCTGCAGGCCGACGTCACCGCCAACAGCGCGGACGCCAAGGCCCTGCTCAAGCGCTTCCAGCTGTTCGGGCCGCCGGGGATCCTGTTCTTCGACGCCCAGGGCCGCGAGCTCGCCGCCGCGCGCACGATCGGCTTCCTGCCGGCCGATGAATTCGCCCAGCGCCTGGACCGCGCCAAGCTGTGAATCGACAGGACACCCCATGAGCACCGCCACCCGCCACACCGCCCTCCTCATCCTGGGCTCCGGCCCCGCCGGCTACACCGCCGCCCTCTACGCGGCCCGCGCCAACCTCAAGCCGCTGCTGGTCACCGGCATGGCGCAAGGGGGCCAGTTGATGACGACCACCGAGGTCGACAACTGGCCCGCCGACGTGATGGGCGTGCAGGGTCCCGAGCTGATGCAGCGCTTCCAGCAGCATGCCGAGCGCTTCCAGACCGAGATCGTCTTCGACCACATCAACAGCGTCGACTTCTCCAAGCGCCCCTTCACGCTGACCGGCGACAGCGCCGTCTACACCGCCGACACGGTGATCCTGGCTACTGGCGCCTCGGCGCAGTACCTGGGCCTGCCGTCCGAGGAGTCCTTCATGGGCCGCGGCGTCAGCGCCTGCGCGACCTGCGACGGCTTCTTCTATCGCGAGCAGGAGGTCTGCGTGGTCGGCGGCGGCAACACCGCGGTCGAGGAGGCGCTGTACCTGTCCAACATCGCCAGCAAGGTCCACCTGATCCACCGCCGCGACAAGTTCCGCGCCGAGCCCATCCTGGTCGACAAGCTGATGGACAAGGTCCGGGCCGGCAAGATCGAGCTGCACCTGTTCCACACGCTGGACGAGGTGCTGGGGGACGCCAGCGGCGTGACCGGCGTGCGCATCAGGAGCACGCAGGACGGCGCGACCACCGACGTCAAGCTGCAGGGCTGCTTCATCGCCATCGGCCACAAGCCCAACACCGAGATCTTCCGGGGGCAGATCGAACTGCGCGATGGCTACGTGCTGACGCGCAGCGGCTCCGAGGGCTTCGCCACGATGACCAGCGTGCCCGGCGTCTTCGCCGCCGGCGACGTGCAGGACCACGTCTACCGCCAGGCCATCACCAGCGCCGGCACCGGCTGCATGGCGGCGCTGGACGCGCAGCGTTTCCTGGAGCAGCAGGCCGGCTGAGCGGCCGCGGTCAGAAGGACCAGGCCACGCCGGCGACCCAGCGCTGCTGTGGTGGCACCGAGCTGTAGAGCCGCGACACGGTGAAGCGCCAGGCGCCGGCGGTGTAGCTCAGGCCGCCGTTGGCGAAGCGGTAGGAGCTGCCCTCGCCGCCCCAGGGGCTGACGATGCCCCAGCCCACGTCGGCGGCGAGCGCGCCCCACAGGCGCCGATGCCAGGTCAGCTCGACGATGGTCGCGCCGGGATGGCCGACGGCGTATCCCCGCGAGGACGACGCGGCCAGGTCCGGCGACAGCGACACCGTGCCGCCCCACTGGCCCCAGGCGCCGCCGTCCCAGAGGCTGCCGATGGAGATTTCGCTGTAGCGCAGGCGGCCCGCGCCGGGGCCGGTGTAGTCGTAATAGGCGCCGGACAGCGTCAGCGTCCGGTGGTCGTCGACCTGCCACCAGCGCGTCGCCGACACGATGGCCTCGGCGGTCGCGCCGCCGTCGGGATTGAGCGTACCCAGGCCCAGGCCCAAGGCCCAGTTGCGGTCGTCGCGGTAGAAGAAGTCGGCGGTCGCGCCGGGATGGTCGCCGCTCAGGCTCAGCCCGCGCGAGACCCGCTCCGACACCACCGACAGCGTGCCGCCCCAAGTCTGTGCATCGGCGGCGCCGGGCACCGTGGCGACGGCGGCCAGCGCGGCGATTCCCACCGCCAGCGGCCGGTCCCAGACCCGGGTTCTCCCTCTGACAAGCAGGGCGGTGACGACATTTTTAGGGGGCTCGACAACCATCGGCGGCGATTGTGGCACCCATGAACGACACTTCTGCAGAATTCGTCGCCCCATGTTTCCATCTGTTCCCAATGAGTCGGACACGGCCCTCGAGTCGCGTCTGCGCACCTGGCTGCAGGCCGCCGCGGCCGGCGACCGGTCCGGCTTCGAGCAGCTCTACCGGCATTGCCAGCCGCGCCTGTCGCGCTTCGTGCTGCGCTGCTGCGGCCGGCCCGACCTGGCCGACGAGGTCGTCAACGACGCGCTCTGGATCGTGTGGCGCAGCGCCGGCAACTTCCGCGGCGAGTCGCGCGTCTCGACCTGGATCCATGGCATCGCCTACCGCTGCATGCTCAAGGCGCTGCGCGACGGCGTGACGG
The DNA here is from genome assembly GCF_014193085.1 of Mitsuaria sp. BK041. Lineage (NCBI taxonomy): Bacteria > Pseudomonadati > Pseudomonadota > Betaproteobacteria > Burkholderiales > Sphaerotilaceae > Roseateles > Mitsuaria sp. BK041. The sequence continues at coordinate 2,777,771 of NZ_JACHYT010000001.1, forward strand.
CCGAGGAGATCAACGCCTCCGCCGTCCACGAAGCGGAGCTGGCCTCGGCGGAACCCGCCTTCAACGAAGCCGCCGACCGCGAGCAGCGCGACTGGGTGATGCGCGGCCTGGCGACGCTGCCGACGGAGCAGCGGGTGACGATGGAGCTGGCGTATTACCTGGGCGAGACCTGCGAGGACATCGCCCGCATCATGAATTGCGCCACCGGCACCGTGAAGGCGCGCATGTTCCACGCGCGGGTCCGGCTGCGCAACGTGCTGCCCGAGCTGGGCGGCCTCCCCCGACCCGCCAGCGGCACCGAAGGACAGCCATGAGTTCCCACGACACCCCCTCCGACGCCGGCAAGGCCAGCACCGACGCCAGCCCCGTGACACCGAACGAGCACCGCCAGGTCTGGGACACGATCGCCTGGGTCGTCGCGGGCACCGCGACGCCGGAGCAGCAGCGTCTGGTGCAGGCCCACCTGCCGCACTGCGCGCATTGCCGGGACGAACTCGCGCTGCAGCAGCGCATCCACGCGGCGATGCAGGATCCCGCGGGCATGGGCAGCGCTGGCGCCACGGCGGACGCTGACGCGATCCAGGCCGGCCTGGATCGCCTCTGGGCGCGCGACCGGGAGGCCGGACCCACGATGCCGGTCCAGGGGTCACGGGGCCGGGCCGCCAATGACGGCGGCCGCCTGACGCGCTGGCTCAGCGCCGCGGTGGCGGTGCAGGCGGTGGCGCTGTGCGTGCTGGGCCTGCGGATCTGGCCGGGCGAAGCGCCCGCCTCCGACTACGTCACGCTGAGCCAGCCGTCGACGCTGCCTTCCGGCGCAGTCGTGCGGCTGGTGCCGGAAGAGCGGGTCGACATGGGCCGGCTGCGGCAGATGCTCGCGCACCACGGGCTGCGCATCGTCGGCGCGGACGAGGACGCGAGCAGCCTGCTGCTGGCGCCCGCCATGCCCGCGGCATCGGGCGCCTCGATGCCGGCGCACGCGCTGGTGCAGCAGCTGCGCGCGGAACCCGGCGTGCTGCTGGCCGAGCCGGTGGGCAGCGCGGTCGCGGAGCGCTGAGCGGTGGCTGGAAATCGCAAGTACGCGCGACGCGGCGGCGTCGCACGCCAGCTCGTGGCGCTGGCCTCGCTCGCCGTGATGGCCGCGCCGGCCTTGGCGGCCTTGGCGGCCACACCAGGCGACGAGACCCCGCTGGCGCCGTCCACGGAGACGGTCGCGCCCGATGGCCCGTCGGCCGCGGCGAGTGCGCCGCGGGCCGAAACGCGCCGCGTGATCCTGGCCGTCGAGGACCGGGGCGAGCCCTTGTCCGGCGCGGGCGGATCGCCGCGCGGCGACTACCGCCGCATGGCCGGCTACGCGGGCAGCGCCCGCGCTTCGGCGTTGTCGGAAGCGCTGGCGCGCGACTACCACCTGCACGAGGAAGCCGCGTGGACCATCGCGCCGCTGAACCTGCGCTGCATGCTGTTCACGCTGACCGGCGACGACGACGTGGGCGCGCTGCTGACGCGCGTGCGACGCGACGCGCGCGTGAAGCTGGCGCAGCCGCTGAACGAGTTCGAGACGCTGGCCGGGGGGCCGCAGGGCGGCGAGGCCGCGACGCGGCCGGGTGCGACGGGTGGACCGTCGATCGATCCGGGCACGGCCTCGGCGTCCGCCGCGGCAGCGACCTCGCCCGGCACCACGCTCGGCACGCCCGGAGCGCCCTACAACGACCCCTACTTCGGCCTGCAGAAGGGCTTCCAGCAGATGTCCGCCGCCGCGCTGCAGCAGATCAGCGTGGGCGCGCGGGTGAAGGTCGCGGTGATCGACACCGGCGTGGATGCGCGCCATCCGGACCTGTCCGGCCAGGTCGCGCGGCAGCGGGACTACGTCTCCGGCGGCGGTGCGCTCGTCGAGGGCGTGCCCGAGCGCCACGGCACCGAGGTGATGGGCCTGATCGCCGCGCGCGCCAACAACCGCCAGGGCATCGTCGGCCTGGCGCCCGGCGCGGTGATCACCAGCTACCGCGCCTGCTGGACCGAATCGCGCGCGGAGCGGCCCGGGCCGGGCACGGCGCGCTGCAACTCGTTCACGCTGGCGCAGGCGCTGGGCGCCGCCATCGCGGACGGCGCCGACGTGATCAACCTCAGCCTGGGCGGCCCCAGCGATCCGCTGCTGACCCGCCTGGCGCGCCATGCGCAGTCGCGCGGCGCGGTGCTGGTCGCCGCGGCGCCGCCGGAGCGGCTCGGCAAGGGCTTTCCCAGCGAGGTGCCCGGTGCGCTGGTCGTGGCCAGCGCCGGCGATGCGGCCGAGGCGGACGCGGACGGCTGGCTGGTCGCGCCCGGGCGCGCGGTGCTGACGACGGTGCCCAACGGCGGTTACGACATGGACACCGGCAGCTCGCTCGCCGCCGCGAACGTCACCGGCGTCGTCGCGCTGCTGCGCGCGGCCGACCCGGTGGCCGATGCGCCGCGCCTGCGGCGCGCGCTGCTGGGTTCGATGAGCGCGACCGGCGGCATCAATGCCTGCGCGGCGGCGCGGATGCTCGGCGTGTCCGGGCTGCGCTGCGACGGCGAGGCCGCCGCGACGGCAGCCCGCTGAGCGCACTCGCCGCGCGAGGCGCCGCGCCGCTCAAGGCCCGTTGATCACGGGCTCGTCGATCAGGGACGCGTCGCCTCGGGCATCGCCGACGAGTGGTGATGCGCGATCAGCCATTGCCCGTCGCGCCACTGGTACACATAGGTGTAGCGCGCCTTGACCGAGCTGCCGTCGGCGAAGCGGAAGGTGTAGGTGCCGACGTCCTGCGCGACATTGCAGTCGATCTTGATGACGCGCTTGTCGATCGTTCCCTGCGGCTTGTTCTTCAGGAACTTCACGAAGTAGTCACGGATCTCGGCCGGCGTGGTGCGCGGCTCATTGGTGACGGTGGGCAGCAGCACGGCATCGGGCGCGTAGTTGGCGGTGACGCGATCGGGACTGCCGGTGGCCAGCGACGCATTCCAGCGGTCGAAGAGCGCCGCGATCTGCGCCCGGTCCGCGGCAACGCAACTGGCGGTGGACGCGGCCCGGTCCTGGGCCGAGGCGGTGCCGGCGGCGGCGCCGAGCATCAGCGCGGCCAGCGTGGGCACCCAGCGGGCGCGGGACAGCGGCCCCGGGCTCGAGCGGACAGCGGAGGCATCGCGGAGATGGGCGGTGACGGTCATGTAGGAAGGCTCCAGATCGATCGTTGAGAGAAGCGCCTGCTCGGCGCCGCGCCGGAAGACCCGGCGCAGGATCGATTCTGGAAAGCCCGCATGAACCCGAGCCGCACGGAAGATGAACCGAAGCGGCGATCCAGATGAACCGCAGATGAACGGGCCGGCTACTCGGCCGCGTCGTCCATCCGGTAACCCAGGCCCCGCACCGTCTTGAGCAGCGGCAGCGCGTGCCCCTCGTCGATCTTCGCGCGCAGCCGGCGCACGTAGACGTCGACGACGTTGGTGAGCGGATCGACCTGCGCGCCCCACACGTTGGCCAGGATCCGTTCACGGCTGAACAGCCGGCCCGGCGCGCTCATCAGCAGCTCCAGGAAGGCGAGCTCCTTCGCGGTCAGCGTGATGGGCCGGTCGGCGCGGCGCACCTGCATGCGCTCGCGATCGAAGGTCAGGTCGGCCACGCGCAGCACGGCGGCCTCGACCCGCTGCTCGCGCCCGCGGCGCTGCAGCGCGACGAGCCGCGCGAGCAGCTCCTCGAAGTCGAAGGGCTTGACCATGTAGTCGTCCGCGCCCAGGCGCAGGCCGCGGACCTTGTCGGCGGTGCTGTCCATCGCGGTCAGCATCAGGATGGCCGCGTGATGACCCTCGGCGCGCAGCGTCTGGCACAGGTCCAGGCCGCCCAGGCCCGGCAGCATCAGGTCCAGGATGATCAGCGCCGCCTCGCCGGTGCGGGCGCGGGCCAGGCCCTCGGGCCCGGTCGTCGCCACCTCGACCACGTAGCCCTCGGCGCTCAGCCCGCGGCGCAGGAAGTCGGCGATGCGGGCATCGTCCTCGATGAGCAGGATCTGTCGGTTCATTCGTCGTGGGCACCGGCTGTCACCAGCGGCGCGTCGTGGGAGTCGGGAAAGATGAGGTGGACGGTGGTGCCGGCGCCGACACGGCTCTCGATCTCGAGCGCGCCGCCGTGCGCGGTCAGGATGGACCGGGCGATCGACAAGCCGATGCCGGTGCCGTCGGCGCGATGGTCGCGGGCCAGCCGCCCGCGCATGAAGCGCTCGAACACCAGCGGCAGTTCGTCCTCGGGAATGCCGATGCCGGAGTCGATCACGCTGATCCGGTGCTGGCCCTCGCCAGCGGTCCAGGCGACGTGCACCGTGCTGTCCGGGCGGGAGTAGCGGATCGCGTTGTCGATCACGATGACCAGCGCCTGGCGCAGCCGGGTCTCGTCGACATGCACGTCGATGCCATCGGGCACCTCGTCCACCGCCAGCGTCAGGCGATGGACCGCGGCCAGCGCCCTCGCCTGCGCGATCGCGCCGTCCAGCAGCGTCCCCAGCGGCAGCCAGTCGCGCGCGATGTCGAGCTCGTTCGCCTCGGCCCGCGCGATCAGCAGCAGGTCGTCCACCAGGCCGGTCAGCTGCTTGACGGCGGCGACGATGCGCTGGAGCGCCAGCCGGTAGTCCTCGACCGGCAGCGCGGCCGCGCGCAGCGCGACGTCGGCCTCGCCGCGGATCACCGTCGCGGGCGTGCGCAGCTCGTGGCCGAGGTCGGCGAAGAGCTGCCGCCGGCGGTGGTCCAGCTGCTGCAGCGACTGATGCGCGCGCTCGAGTTCGCCGGTGCGGGCGCGCACCTCGTCCTCCAGGCCGCGCCGCACGGCCTCGGCGGCCTCGCGGTGCTGCTGGACCTCCTGGGCCATCGCGTTGAAGCGCCGGGCGACATGGTCGAACTCGTCGCCGCTGCCGACGGGGATGCGGTGATCGAGCCGACCGGCCTGCACCGCCTGGGCGCCCTCGAGCAGCGCATCCAGCGGCCGCTTCAGGCGCCGGCTCAGGTGCAGGCTGAGCAGGACCGCGAGCGCGAAGGTGATGCCGACCATCGCCACCGCCTGCAGCCGCAGCCGTTCGATGCCCTGCTCGGTGGCGGCGCGGGCGATCGGGACCGCCTTGCGCTGGCTCTCGATCGCACCGTTGAGCAGGTCGCGCAGGTCGCGACCGTGGGTCATGTCGAAGACCTGGTTGAGCTGGCGCCAGACGGCCTCGAAGCCTTCCCGGTCCTGGTGCGGCGTCAGCGCGCGCAGCTGGCGCCGCAACTCGACAAGGCTCTCGCCGAGCAGCGCGCTGATGTCCACCAGCTGCGTGGCCTCCGCCGGGACGGGGACGCCGTCGCGCTCGGCGATGTCCTGCCAGGACTCGAGATGGCGGCGCGTCACCTCGTCCAGGCGCCGCACGCTGGCATCCATCGCATCGAGCAGGCGCTCGCGCGCGGCGTCGGTGGCGCCCGCCCCCATCACCTGCTGGGCGGCCCAGTTGCGCAGGCGCTGCTTGTTGGCGGAAAGGTCCAGCAACTCCGACAACAGGTCGCTGGTCAGACGGCTGTGGCGCGCGTAGCCATCCACGCGCACCGTGCCCAGGTAGACGAAGCCGGCCTGGAGGCAGACCAGCGCCAGCATGGCGGACAGCGCGAGCGTGAGTCGGAGTCGGTACATGCGGCGCGATTCTAGGGATGCGCGCGCGCGTCAGCGGTCGCGGTCCTTCTCCTTTTCCTTCTCCTTCTCTCGTTCCTGCTCACGCGACCGGTCCTGCCCGTGGGCGTGCGCCCGTTCGGCGTCGCGGGCATCGCGGCGGTGGTCGTCCGGGCGACCGGCCTCGCGCGACGGCGCACTGGCCGGCGGGCGATGCGGCGCCGCGTTGCCGTCGCGTGCGTCCTCATGGCCCTGCTCGCGCGCTTGCGCCCGTTCCCATTGCTGGCGCTGCTGCTGCTGCTGCTGCTGCTGCTGCTGCAGGCGCTGCTCCTGCAACTGCCGTTCGCGTTGCTGCTGCTCTTGTTGATGCGCTTGTTGCTGGCCCCACTGCTGTTGGCGCTCTTGCTGCTGACGCTCCTGTTGCTGACGCTCCTGCTGTTGGCGTTCTTGCTGTTGGCGCTCCTGCAGCAGGCGTTCTTGTTGCTGGTGCTCCTGCTGCTGACGTTCCAGCAATTGCAGGTCGCGCTCATGCTGCAGGGCGGCGGGATCCGATGTCGGCCGCGTTGATGGCGGCAGGCCGGTCGCTGCAAGCGGCGGTGCCGGATGGCCCGGTGGCATCGGCGTTGACGCCGAGGTCGGCATGGCCTGTGGCGCTGCCCCGAAGGCGGCAGGACGTCCGCCGTTGGCAGTGGGCAGCGGCGGCGTGCTCACAGGCGGCGGCGTGGCCGCGCGGACATGCCCGAAGGTCGGCATGGCCGCGGCCAGGTGCGAGGCCGCGGGCACATCGCCATGGAAGGCCTTGCCGTCGGCGGTCGATCCGGGCGGCGCCACGATCGTGACGTTGGTGATGTTGGTGACATTGCGAACGTTGTTGACGTTCGTCGTGTTGTTCACCGTGTTGTTGATGACCGTGTGATTGATCTGCGTGGTGTTGTTCTGGATGCGCATGCCGATGTTGGTCACCGGCGGCGCGCTGACGACGACCGCCGGCGGCGTGCCGATCGGCGCCGGCACGATGAGCCCCGGACGCGACCCGGGCGGCGGCGGCACGAACACGCCCATCGGGCCGACGGGGCGGGTTCCTCCGCCGATCGCGACCTGGATCGAGAGATGCAGTCCCGGCGGCGGCGGCACGAAGGCCACGCCGCGCGCCGCCCAGAAGCCGGAGACGAACACGACGGCGCCATCGCGATGCTCGTAATAGGGCTGGACCCAGACGTCGTCGGCGCGCGGCGGCGATGCCCACCGCCCCGCGCACCAGACCCAGCGGCCTTGCCAGCCCCAATAACCGCCGGTCCAGACGGCACCGGGATAAGGCTGGGGCGGCGGCACTTCCACCAGCATCGGCGGCGGCGCGACGTCGACGAGGACGGGCGCCGGCTGCACCAGCGGCGGTTCGACCTGGACGCTGATGACGGGTTCCGGAGGGGGCGGTGTCCAGACCGGCGCGACGCGGTAGGAGGCATCGGCATGGACGACGGTGTGCGACGGCGCGACGCATCCGGCGAGGAGCGTGGCGAGCGCCGCGGTCGCCAGCGCGGTGAGACGGAAGGAGATGCGCATGGAGGGACATCCAGGGTGGCTGTGATGTCCCGCCAACGGGGGGTGGGTGCCAGTCGTTGACCCTCGAAATGGCGTTTGGTATCGGGCTGTTAGCCAGATCAAGAGGGGGTCAAGCGGGGGTCGCGCAAGCCTCAGGAAGTCGTCATGCGAGCGCGAATTTCACTTCAATGAAGCGTTGATGAGCGACTTCGCGCGCCAGCGGCATCGGGGCGCCGAAGCGAGGTCGCAATTCCGCAAGATGCAGCCGCGCCACACGAAGTGCGGAGCGCGGAGCATCCCCCTGAATTGGCGATCACGCCCCGCTGATGCCTCCGCTACATTCCTCCGCACAACAAGGTGAGGGATGGACGTATGTCGGGATGGAGCGCGTTGCTCGTGTGCGGTGGAGCGGCCGTCGTGTTGATCGGCCTGTTGGCGTTGAGCGTGCGTCGCGCGGCGCGACATGACCTGAAGCTCAGCGAGGAGGAGTTGATCCAGCGCGACAAGGACGACGCCTGGTAATCCAGGCCGCGGCCCGCTGTATCGCCGGCCGCGGCTTCGTCCGAAGCGTCAGCAGTGCCGACAGCATCGCGACCGGCACCAGGGCAATGAACAGTCCCAAACCGTAGGGCGCCAGGTCAGCGAGCTCCGGCGCGTGCAGCTGGCTGCCGTCCGGGGAGCGCCACACCTCGATTTCGGCGCCAGGGGCGTGCCGGTCGACGAAGGCCTGCGCCCGTTCCAGGTCACGGTCGACGATCCGCAACGCGTGCTGGCCGTCGACCGCGATGACCTCGAGCGCACGAGCACGGCTGCCCTTGCCTTTTCCGAAGGTCGTTTGGATCTCGATCCAGTTGGATTGAATCAAATGAACCTTGCGAAGCCGGAATGACTCCGATCGCGAGACGTGGAGGAACGCGACGATGGCCGTCATGCCAAGCATGACGACGAGCAGAAATGCCAGCAGTCTTCGAAGCGGAATGGAATTCACGGAATGACGAGCACAAAACAAAACGCCCGCAGGACTTGCGTCTTGCGGGCGTTTTCTTCTATTCGGTGGGGTGGCTGATGGGACTCGAACCCACGACAACCAGAATCACAATCTGGGACTCTACCAACTGAGCTACAGCCACCGGAGAAGCCTTAGATTATGGCTGAATTTCTCCTCTGTGGGAAGCACTTTCTGCGATTCTTCTGAAAATCATTCGAATCGCGCGAGTGCCGCCCCGATTCATTCAGCGCGACGCCCTCAGTTCGTCGGCGCGGAGGCCGCCGTCGCCGCCAGCGCCGACGGCTTGATCGTGGCCTTGTACTCGCTCTTCAGCACGTTGTAGTAGCCCGCCATCTCGGCGGCACTCCACGCCCGCGCGTACTGCTCGGCCGCGCGCTTGGGATCGATCAGCGCCGGATCGCGCGGCAGCACCTTCTCGATCTTGACGACCAGGTAGCTGCCATCGCCGACGTCCACGCCCGCATAGGCCGGCAGCTTGGACGCATCCGCGCGCAGGACCTGGTCCAGCGCCTTCTGCGGCAGCACGCCCGGCTTGGCGCGCGACACCGTCACCGGCTCGCCCAGGCCCTTCGCGTCGCCGCCCTTCTGCAGTTCGGCCAGGCGCGTCTCGCCCGCCTTCTTCGCGGCCGCCGCCGACTGGTCCTGCACCCAGGCCGCCGCGACTGCCGCCTTGACCTCGGCCAGCGCCGGCACGCGCGCGGCGTTGTACGCGACCACGCGCGCCGACACCAGTTGGTTGCCGCCCGCCTCGATCGCCGAGGTGTTGCGCTTGTTCTTCAGCGAGTCGGCATCGAACACCGCCTCCAGCAGCTTGGCCGAGGCCAGCGGGCCGGTCGCGTCCGGCGCGGCCTTGCGGCGCACCGTCGCCTTCTGGATGGCCAGCTTGAACTTGTCGGCCGCCGGCTTCAGCGAATCGCTCTGCTCATACACGGTGTTGCCGAAGTCCTCGGCCATCTCCGTGTAGCGCTTCTGCGCCAGCTGCTTGCGAAGCTCGGACTCGATCTCGGCCTTGACCGTCTCGAACGGGCGCACCTGGCCGCCGCGCAGGTCGGTCAGCATGATCACGTGGTAGCCGAAGTCGGACTGGACCACATTGCTGATCTCGCCCTTCTTCAGCGCGTACACCGCGTCCTCGAAAGGCTTGACCATCGCGCCCTTGCCGAAGAAGTCCAGGTCGCCGCCATTCGCGGCCGAGCCCGGGTCCTCCGAATTCTTCTTCGCCAGTTCGGCGAAGCCGGCCGGGTTCTTGCGTGCCTCGGCCAGCAGGGCCTCGGCCTTGGCCTTCGCCTTGGCCTTGTCCGCCGCCGACATGTCGGCACCGGCCTTGATCAGGATGTGGCTCGCGCGGCGCTCCTCGTCGCTGGTGAAGCGCGCCTTGTTCTGCTCGTAGAACTTCTGCACGTCGTCGGCGCTGACCGTCACCCCGCCCTGCAGCGCGGCGGCGTCCAGCACGACGTATTCGATGTCGGCGCTTTCGGGCAGCTGGAACCTGGCCGAGACCTTGGGGTCCTTGTAGTAGGCCTCCAGGTCCGCGTCCTTGGGCACCAGCGTCGCGGCGAAGTCCTTCGCGGCGAAGTTCTGGAAACGCAGCTCACGCTGCTGCAGCAGCGCGTCGAAGGCCAGGCCGGCGCTCGCCTGCGTGGGCAGCGCGCTCTGCGCGATCGGGCCCAGCACGCCGTTCATCTGCAGCTCCTGGCGCAGGCGCTGCAGGAAGCCGTCCACCGTCAGGCCCTGCTGGGCCAGGATCTGCTTGGCTTCCGGGCCGCGCAGCGGCGCCAGCTGAGGATCGGTGCGGACGATCTCCTCCAGTTGCGCGTCGGTGATGTTGCGGTGCTCGTCGGTCACGACCGCAGCCAGCACGCGCTCGCGCAGCAGGTTCTCCAGCACGTCCTTGCGCACTTCCGGCGAGTCGAAGACCTTCGGGTCCATCGTCGGCGCCTGCTGGCGCATGCGCTCGACCTGCTGGCGCAGCGCCGCGTCCCATTCCGCCTGCGTGATCTTGTGGCCGTCCACGCTCGCCACGGCGGTGTTGCCCCCCTCCATGAAGCGGCTGTAGCCCTCCACGCCCACCAGCACGAAGGACGGCAGGATCACGATCAGCAGCAGGAACTGGAGCAGCCGCGTGTGCTTGCGTACGAAATCAAACATCAACAACCTCGGGTCATCTCGGAAGGGTCGACGCGCACGGGCCGGTGCAGGGGCCGGCCTCGCGTCTGGCCGCCCATCGGGCGGCGTCACATACGACAAAGGCGAACCGGGGTTCGCCTTTGCGCCGCGGCATTCTAGCCTCGGGTTTGGTGGGCGCTGACGGTCTCGAACCGCCGACCTACTCCGTGTAAAGGAGCCGCTCTACCAACTGAGCTAAGCGCCCGGGAACTGGTCAGTTCACGGCGTCCTTGAGGGCCTTGCCCGGACGGAACTTCGGCACCTTCGCCGACTTGATCTTGATCGCCTCGTTCGTGCGCGGGTTGCGGCCGGTGCGCGCGGCGCGCTTCGTGACGCTGAAGGTGCCGAAGCCCACCAGCGACACCGTCCCGTTCTTCTTGAGCGTGGTCTTCACACCGCCGATCACGGCTTCCAGCGCACGCCCCGCGGCGGCCTTGGAAATGTCCGCCTGCTTGGCGATGTGCTCGATCAATTCGGACTTGTTCACGAAGGTACCCCCTCATTGGTTTGCCAGGCCGCCGAACGGCGCGGGAAGCGGATTCTAGACGCATTGCCCTCGGGCCCCGACAAGGGGGAAGTCCCGATACAAGCGGGGGGATGGCTCAGCGCACCTTGGCGCGGATCTCGGGCAGCGCCTTCTGCAGGTAATAGACCATCGACCAGATGGTCAGCACCGCGGCCAGGTAGATCAGCCAGGTGCCCCACGCGGCGGTGTTGATCACGCCGAACAGCGTGCCGTTGAAGAGCAGGAAGGGAATGGCCACCATCTGCACCGTGGTCTTGAGCTTGCCCAGCATGTGCACGGCCACCGAGCGCGACGCGCCGATCTGCGCCATCCACTCGCGCAGCGCGGAGATGGCGATCTCCCGCCCCACGATGACCAGCGCCACCAGCGCGTCGACGCGGCCCTGCTCCAGCAGCACCAGCAGCGCCGCGCAGACCAGGAACTTGTCGGCCACCGGATCCAGGAAGGCGCCGAAGGACGAGGTCTGGTTGAGCTTGCGCGCCAGGTAGCCGTCCGCCCAGTCGGTCAGGGCCACCGTGATGAACAGGACGGTGGCCAGCAGGTTTTGATGGGCGGGCGTCATCTGCAGGTGGAACACCCCGACGATCAGCGGGATGGCCACGATGCGGGCCCAGGTCAGCAGGGTTGGCAGCGTCCAGAACATGGGCGGCATTGTGGCCCAGGTTCCAGGCGGCGAACCGTGGGCTGTCGCTTAATCGTCCAGCGTGCGCGGCTTGAAGCGGCGGTCGTCGTCGAAGAGGAAGACCTCGACGAACTTCCAGGGCTTGGGTAGCCGGCTCACGTCGCCGAAAGGCGCGGCACGGCGCACGGCCGCGATGGCGACCTCGATGGTGTCCTCGGCCTGGCTCGGCTTGCGCAGCACGCGGATGTGCCGGATGGAGCCGTCCTGGTTGAGCTCGATCTCCAGCACCGGGATCGCCAGCAGCTGGGGCGGCACCTCGCCCATGTAGGTGCCATCTGGGTTGGCGGCCACCATGCGCTCGGCCGCCTGGCGCCGCAGCGCCTCGTGCGAGCTCACCGCGCGCGGCGCGGGCAGCGGCAGTCCGCGGCGCGCGACCGGCGCGGCGGGCGTCACCACGGCCTCGGGCGCCGGCGCCGCGGCCGGCGGCTGGGCCGGGGGCCGCGACGGCGCCTGCGGCGCGGGCGCCCCGCAGGCGGCCAGCATCAGCGCGAGCGCCACCTTGGCGCCCCAGCGCGCCGCGTCCCTCCCGGGGATCCGATCGATCGTTGTCATGACTCCATTCCCAACCCACCGCGCCGCATTCAATGCAGCGCGCGATAAATGTCCTCGGCGAGCTCGCGCGAGATGCCCTTGACGCTGCACAGCTCCTCGACGCTCGCCCCCGCCACGCCGCGCACGCCGCCGAAACGCTGCAGCAGCTGCGCGCGCTTCTTCGGCCCCACGCCCGGCACGTCCTCCAGCCGCGAGCCGCCGGTGCGGATCGACGCCCGCTTGGCCCGCATGCCGGTGATGGCGAAGCGGTGGGCCTCGTCCCGGATCTGGGCGACCAGCATCAGCGCCGCCGAATCGCGGCCCAGGTAGACCTTCTCCCGCCCGTCGGCGAAGACCAGTTCCTCCAGCCCCACCTTGCGGCCCTCGCCCTTCTCGACGCCGACGATCAGGCTCAGGTCGACGCCAAGTTCCTCGAAGACCTCGCGCGCCATCGACACCTGGCCCTTGCCGCCGTCGACCAGGACCAGGTCCGGCAGACGACCGGTGCCATTCTGTGCGGCCTCGGCCATCTTGCTGTAACGGCGTGTCAGCACCTGCCGCATCGCCGCGTAGTCGTCACCGCCGGTGATGCCCTCGATGTTGAAGCGCCGGTACTGGCTGCTCTGCATCTGGTGGCCCTCGAAGACGACGCAGGACGCCTGCGTCGCCTCGCCGGCGGTGTGGCTGATGTCGAAGCACTCGATGCGGAACTTGTCGAGCTCGGTGACGCTGAGGTCCAGCGCGTCCACGAGCGCGCGGGTGCGCGCCTGCTGGGAGCCCTCCTCCGACAGCAGCCGCGCCAGCGCGATCTCGGCGCCCTTGACGCACATCTCCTGCCAGATGCGGCGCTGGCCGCGCGGCTGCGCCTGCGTGGTGACGCGGTAGCCGGCCTGCGCGCTCAGCGCCTCGGCCAGCGCCGGATCGACCGGCTCCGACAGCACCAGCAGCGAGGGCACTGCCATCTCGAGGTAGTGCTGCGCGATGAAGGCCTCCAGGACCTGGCGCTCCGGGCTCGGCGGCGTGGGGCGCGTGACCGCGGCACCAGCGGCGCCCTCGCCCGCCGCCGAAGCGTCCAGCTCCGGCAGGTCGTCGTCGTCGAGCAGTTGAACCGCCGTCGCGTCGTCGACGTGTTTCGGGAAGTAGGCCCGGTCGCCCAGATGCCGACCGCCGCGCACCATCGCCAGGTTCACGCAGGCGCGTCCGCCCTGCAGCTTCACCGCCAGGATGTCGACGTCGCGATCGCGGCCGGTGGCGCTGTTCTCGTCGACGGCCTGCTGCTGCAGCACCTTCGACAAGGCGGTGATCTGGTTGCGGATGCCGGCGGCCTGCTCGTACTCGAAGCGCTCGGCGTGGCTCATCATCTGCGCCTGCAGCGCGTCCAGGACCTCCTGGGTCTCGCCGAGCAGGAAGCGCTCCGCGTTGCTGACGTTGCGGCGGTAGTTGTCGTTCTGGCCCTCGGGCACGCAGGGCCCGGTGCAGCGGTGGATCTGGTGCAGCAGGCAGGGGCGGCTGCGGTTGTTGAAGACGGTGTCCTCGCAGGTCCGCAGCTGGAAGACCTTCTGGATCAGCTGGATCGATTCCTTCACCGCCCAGGCGCTGGGGAACGGGCCGAAGTAGCGATGGCGCCGGTCGACCGCGCCGCGGTAGTAGCTGATGCGCGGCCAGGCGTGGCCGGACAGGCGCAGGTAGGGATAGCTCTTGTCGTCGCGGAACAGGATGTTGAACCGCGGGTTGAGCGCCTTGATCAGGTTGTTCTCGAGCAGCAGCGCCTCGGCCTCGGTACGCACCACCGTGGTCTCGAGCCGCGCGATGCGCGCCACCATCATCCCGATGCGCGTGCCGCCGTGATCCTTCTGGAAGTAGCTCGAGACGCGCCGCTTCAGGTTCTTGGCCTTGCCGACGTAGAGCACGTGGTCCTGCGCGTCGAAATAGCGGTAGACGCCCGGCAGCGCCGGCAGCGCCAGCACCTCGGCCAGCAGCCGGTCGCGAACCGCGCGGGCGGCGCGCTCCATGTCGGCGACGCGGCGGGACTCGGCCGCCTCGATGGCTTCGGACTGGGCGTTCCACGCCTCGGCGTGGGACGGCGGCGCCGCGTCGGGCGCATCGGTTGCAGCCGGCGCATCGGCGCGCGGGGGCTCCGCGGGGACGGTCGGGGAAGAAGGCTCCGGCACTTCGCTGGCGCCGGCGGGGGTCGTGCTCATGGGGCGCGATTGTGCCGCCGGATAATTCCGCGATGCCCGACGCCCTCGCCGAATCCGCTTCCCCCGCGCAGTCTCCTGACACGATGACCTGGGACATCTTCTGCCGCGTCATCGACAACTACGGCGATCTCGGCGTCTGCCTGCGGCTGGCGCGCGACCTGGCCCGGCGCGGCGAGCAGGCGCGGCTCTGGTGCGACGACTTGTCGCCACTGGCCTGGATGCAACCCGAGGCTGTCCCGGGCCTGAGCTGCCGGCCCTGGGACGAGAGCGTGGGGGCGGCACCGGGCGACGTCGTTGTCGAGACCTTCGGCTGTGAACTGCCCGCGCCCTTCGTCGCCGCGATGGCCGCGCGGCCCGTCCGGCCGGCGTGGATCAACCTCGAATACCTCAGCGCCGAAAGCTACGTCGAGCGCAGCCATGGACTGAAGTCGCCGCAGTTCTCCGGACCGGGCGCAGGACTCGACAAGTGGTTCTTCTATCCCGGCTTCAACGATCGCACCGGCGGCCTTCTCCGGGAGCCGGGACTTCTCGACGCCGTCACCGCGCATCACGGCGACGCCTGGCGCGCGGCGCGCGGCTGGGGCCGCCGGCCCGGCGAGCGGGTGCTGAGCCTTTTCGCGTATCCGCAGGCGCCGCTGGCGCCCTTGCTCGAGGCGCTCGGTCCCGGCTGGCTGCTGCTGCTCTGCCCCGGGGCGGCCCAGAGCGCCGTGCCGGCCTTGCTGCGCGACGGGCAGCGCGCGCTCGCGCTTCCTCATCTGACGCAGGACGGTTACGACCAGTTGCTCTGGTCCTGCGATCTCAACCTCGTGCGCGGCGAGGACTCCTTCGTGCGCGCGCAATGGGCCGGCCAGCCGATGCTGTGGCAGATCTACTTCCAGGACGATGGCGCGCACGGGCCGAAGCTGGAGGCCTTCCTGGACGCCGCGCTGGCGGGCGCCGAGGACCGGTGGGCCGCGAACTGGCGCGCCCTGTCGCGCGCGTGGAACGGGCTCGGGCCGTGGACGCCGGCCTGCGCCGAGGCCCTGCGCGAACGGCCGGCCGCCGTCGCGCAGGCGCGCGCATGGCGTGCCGAATTGGCGGCGCAAGTGGATTTGACCTCGCGGCTACAGGCCTTTGCCCGGCGTGCGAGTGGCGCGTGACAGGCCTTTCGAGCTAGAATGCGCGGCTTTTCGCGTTCTGAACGCGCGGTTCCCCGAACCAGCGCCGAACGCCTCACACCGCCGGAACAGTTCGGATCTCCAAGCATCCAAGTGACTGTGCCCGGACCCAATCTCCCGGAATCATCATGAAGATCGCTCAAGAAATTCGCGCCGGCAACGTGATCATGCACGGCAAGGACCCCATGGTCGTGCTGAAGACCGAGTACAGCCGCGGTGGCCGCAATGCCGCGACGGTGCGCATGAAGCTGAAGAGCCTGCTGAACAACTCCGGCACCGAAGTCGTCTTCAAGGCCGACGACAAGATGGACCAGATCATCCTCGACAAGAAGGAGTGCACCTACTCCTACTTCGCCGACCCGATGTACGTGTTCATGGACACCGAATACAACCAGTTCGAAGTCGAAGCCGAGAACATGGGCGACGCCATCAACTACCTGCAGGACGGCATGGAAGTGGAAGTGGTGTTCTACGACGGCAAGGCGATCTCGGTGGAACTGCCCACCAGCGTCGTGCGCGAAGTGACCTGGACCGAGCCGGCCGTCAAGGGCGACACCTCGGGCAAGGTCCTGAAGCCCGCCAAGATCGCCACCGGTTTCGAGATCCCCGTGCCCATCTTCGTGGCCCAGGGCGACAACATCGAAATCGACACGCGTACCCACGAGTACCGCAAGCGCGTCTGAGCGATGCCGGAGCCGGCACCGGCTCCTCGCCCAACGAAAAAGCAGCCCGAGGGCTGCTTTTTTGTTGCCGCGTCGCGGGTCGTCCCGGTCGACCGCCAGGCTCAGGCGGCGGCCAGTCGCGCCTTGCTCTTCTTCGACTTGGCCGTGGCCAGCTTCTTCGAACCGGTCTTGCCTGCCGACGAAGCGTGCTGCGCCGTCTGCTTGGTACCGGACTTCTTGGCGCCCGACTTCTTCGCGGTGGCGTGCGACTTGCCGCCGGACTTCGCCGTCTTGCCGGCAGTTTTGCCAGCCGTCTTCCCCGTGGCCTTCCCCGCCGTCTTGTGCCGGGTGCCCGACTTCGTGGAAGTCGCGGACTTGTCCGACTTCGCAGCCGTGGCGGCGGGCGCGGCGGCCGGCGCGGCCATGTCGGCGTGCGCGGCGGGGATCGGCGCCGTGGCCGGCGGGACCGGCTGGGGCTGCGTCTGCGGCTGGCCTTGCGCCTGCGCGAGGGTGCTCAGCAACACGGTGCCCAGGGCGGCGATCAACGACTTCATGAAGTGGTCCTTCTTCGAGGCGCGCCGGCGCGCAGGCCGGCGCTCATGGGAATGATCAGCGAGTCTAGCCGCGCGCCGGTCAAGGCCGCGTCAAACGAACTCACCCCGACGTAACCATTTGGTGGCGACCCACTTCTCGCCCTCGACGACCGGCGCGCCGCCATGCAGCGTCAGCGTGCTGGGATCGGGCCGGTCGTAGCTGAAGAAGACCGCATTGCCCTTCTGGGCCATGACGTCGAGCTTGATGTCCGGGAAGACCGTCGCGCCGCCGCGCGCCGGCGTGTTCAGGTACATCACCAGCGTCGCGACGCGCTGGCCGCCGCGCTCCAGGATCGCCTTGCTGCTGGCGTGCCGCGGGTCGAAGTAATCGTAGTGCGGCTGGTATTCGGCGCCGACGCGATAACGCAGCACCTGCAGGCCCTCGCCGTTGCGCAGCGGCCAGTTCAGCAGCGTCGCGATGCGGCGCTCGATGCGGGCGACGACCTCGTTCTCGCCGCGCTCGAAGAACATGCCCTCGCTGGTACGCGCCGAGTTCACTTCGCTGCCCTCGCGCTGCGCCGCCACCGTCTCCGAGCGCGCCAGCCGGGCACCCGCCGAGGCGACCATCGCGTCGCATTCCTGGGCGCTCAGCAGGTTGCCGAACACGATCACCCGTGGCCGCTGCAGCGCCATCAGGATCTCGACGCGGTGGCCGTCGGGCAGCAGCACGCTGCGCTGGTCGGTCAGGTCCGGTTCGGGCAGCGAGCCCGGCTCGATCGCCGGCTCGGGCAGCTCCGGCAGCGTCAGCGGCGGCTCGAAGGGGCGGTGCTCGGCCAGCGCCTGCTGCGCCATGTCGGGCTGCCAGCCGCTGGTCAGCATGGCCTGGTACAGCGCCTCGCGTGTGATGCCGTTGCGCAACTGCGCGGCCACCCAGTCGCGCAGTTCGGGCGTGAGGTATTGCGAATTGCTCATGGCCGCAACGGTATCAAACTGATCGGTGTCTGCCTGTATCCCGGTGTGCCAGCTCAGTCGGCGACGCGGCGGCGGAACACCAGCCGGTCCGGCTCGCTGGCCTCGGGCGCGTAGGCGTAGCCGTCGACCGCGAAATCCTGCAGCCCCGCCGGCGTGCCGATCCGGTGCTGGATCGCATACCGGGCCATCAGGCCGCGCGCGCGCTTTGCAAAGAAGCTGATGATTTTGTAGCGGCCGCCTTTCCAGTCCTCGAACTGGCACTCGATGACCCGCGGCTTCAGCACCTTGCGGGCGGCGGCCTTGAAGTACTCCTGCGAGGCCAGGTTCACGATCACCGGCGCCGACAGCTGCGCGCACTGTGCGTTCAGGTGTTCGGCGATGGTGTCGCCCCAGAAGGCGTAGAGGTTGCCGCCGCGCTCGTTCTTCAGCGCGGTGCCCATCTCGAGCCGGTAGGGCTGCAGCCGGTCCAGCGGCCGCAGCACGCCGTAGAGCCCCGAGAGGATCGCCAGGTGGCGCTGGGCCCACTGCAGATCGTCGACCGACAGCGTCGCGGCCTGCAGGCCGTCGTAGACGTCGCCATTGAAGGCGAGCACGGCGGGCTTGCTGTTCCTGTCGGTGAAGCGCGTCGACCACGCGTGGTAGCGGGCCACGTTCAAGGTCGCGAGCGCCTCGGAGATGTCCATCAGGCCGCCGATGTCGGCCGCCGTCTTCGTTTTGAGGACCCCGATCAGCTCGGCCGCCTGGGACACGAAGTGGGGACGGCCCGCCAACGCGGCCAGCGCCTCGGGCGTGGGGGTGTCGTAGTCCAGGGACTTCGCGGGGGAGATCACATACAGCATGGGGGCGGATTGTCGCGCGTCCGGGGCGCAAGACCTGTCACCAGGCCGCCGGATGAACGAAGGCCGCCCTGGGGCGGCCTTCATCGGTGGTTCGCGACGCCTTGCGACGTCCCGCGACGCTCAGCGGGCGAGCAAGGCGTTGATCGCGGTCACGTCCTCGGGGCGCAGTTGGCCGGACGCCTGGCGCAGCTTGAGGCTATTCACCAGCACGTCATAACGGGCCTTGGCCAGGTCGCGCTGCGTCGTGTAGAGCTGGGTCTGGGCGTTCAGCACGTCCAGGTTGACCCGCACGCCGACCTTGTAGCCCAGTTGGGTCGCCTCCAGCGCCAGCTTCGACGAAGCCTCGGCCGCCTCGTAGGCCTTCACCTGCGCCTGCAGCGACTGCACGCCGAAGAACGCGCGCTTGGTGCCTTCCTCGACGCTGCGGCGGGCGAAATCCAGGTCGTTGCGGGACTTCTCCTCCAGCGCGACCGTCTCCTTGATGCGGTTGGTGATCGCGCCACCGCTGTAGATCGGCATGTTCAGCGCGACGCCGACCGACGCGTTCTTGAGGTTGCCGGTGTACTGCACGCCCTCGCCGGTGGAGCGCTGCACGCCGAGCTGCGCGGTCAGGTCGACCGTGGGCAGGCGCGCGCCCTTGGCGCGCTCGATCTCGTAGCGGGCGATGTCCAGGCCCAGTTGGGCCTTGCGGATCGCCGGATGACCGCCTTCGGCCTGGCTGACCCACGGATCGACCGTCGACGGCGCCACCGGCGGCAGCACCACCGGCACGGCCAGCGGCCGCGGCTCGACGCCGACACGCCCCACCAGTTGGTCCAGCGTGACGCGCTTGACGCGCAGGTCGTTGTCGGCAGCCAGTTCCTGGGCGGTCGCCAGGTCGTAGCGGGCCTGCGCCTCGCGGGTGTCGGTGATGGTCGCGGTGCCGACCTCGAAGTTGCGCTTGGCCGAGGCCAGTTGCTCCGCGATCGCGGCCTTGTTGGCGCTCGAGGTCGAGAGCGTGTCCTTGGCCGCCAGCACGTCGAAATACGCCTGCGCGACGCGGACGATCAGGTCCTGCTCGGCCGTGGCGAGGTCCGACTCGGCCACGTCGACGCCCAGTCGGGCCTGGTCGATCGAGCCCTGGTTGGGACGGTTGAAGACGGCGTACTTGGCGTTCAGGCCGGCATTGGTGACGGTGTTGCCGAAGCGGTCGCGCTGCACGCCGCTGCCGGGCGGGTCGAGTTCCGAGCGCGTCGAGCTGACGCCCACGCCGACCGAGGGACGCGCCAGCGCCAGCGCCTGGCCGTAGCGGTATTGCGCCGATTCCGCCGTCGCCCGCGCCGCCAGGTAGGTGGCGTCGTAGGCGCGGGCCGCGTCGTACAGCTCTTGCAGGCTCTGCGCCTGGGCCGCCCCGGCCATCAGCGCGAGCGCCGCGGCCAGGAGCGAGACCCGCGGCAGGCGGGAGATCGGAGACGTACGGCGTTCAGCGGCCATGAGGCTTCCTCGTATCGATGTGGTGTTCTTCGGAGCGATCCAACTGCGGACCGGCCGCGGACGTGCCGCGGCCGGTATCCAGGTCCAGGGCACCCGCCGGTCGATCGCCGCCGACCCGGCTCCGGTGCCGGGCGAGGTTATAGATCACCTCGCCCCCCTGTCTCGAAAGAAATGCGACGACTTGCAGTCTTCGCACCCCGTGACGGCAATAACGCGCGATGGGCTGCCAGCGCCCCGCCCGCCGCGCGCCTTCCGCTCAGAACGTGAAATGCGATCCGGTGTCGAAACCGTCCAGGCGCTGGACGACGGTCTCGAACAGGTTCTTGGTCGTGAACTCGCGCTCGCCGGTGCGCGTGATGATGCGCGCGCTCATCGCGGGCTCGTCGCCGACGATCACGCCCATGCGGCCGCCGATCTTGAGCTGGTCCAGCAGCGCCTGCGGCGCCTGGGGCACCGAGCCGGACAGCAGGATCACGTCGAACGGCGCCTCGCCGGGCAGGCCCTTGACGCCGTCGCCCTCGACCACCGTCACGTTCAGCACGCCATTGCGGCGCAGCGCGTCGCGGGCGGCGCCGGCCAGCGCCGCGTCCTTCTCGACGCTGAAGACCTGCTGCGCCTTGTGGCCCAGCAGCGCGGCCATGTAGCCGCTGCCGGTGCCGATCTCGAGCACCTTCTCGTGGCGCTCGATCTGCAGCTCCTGCATCCAGCGGGCCTCGACCCGCGGGGGCAGCATCTTCTGGCCATTGGCCAGCGGCAGCTCGACGTCGGTGAAGGCCACGTTGCGGTAGGCGGCGGGCACGAAGTCCTCGCGCTTGACCACGGCCAGCAGGGCCAGCACCGAGGGATCCAGCACATCCCACGGGCGGATCTGCTGTTCGATCATGTTGAAGCGGGCTTGTTCGAAGTTCATGTTCAGTCCTCTGGCGGCCCCCTTGGCGCGCCGAATGCGGGCAGTATTCTAGGCGGGCGACCGGGGTGGGGCCGGATGGCGCGGGCGGTTGAGGAGTCCCTCGAACATCAGCTCGAGCTGCAGCGACAGCACCTGCTCCGGCGTGCACTTGTGGTCGTGGGTCACGCCGGCCGCGCCGATCGAGTGCTCATGCAGCACCAGGTGCAGCATCGGCCCGATCAGCACCATCACCGCCGCGTCCGGATCGACCTCCCGGAACTCGCCCGAGGCGACGCCGCGGCGCACCACCTCGGCCAGCAGCTCGCAACAGGGATCGATGACCTCGTCGTTGTAGAACGCGGCCAGCTCCGGGAAGTTGCGGGCCTCGCTCATCATGATCTTGTGGATGCCGCCGGCCGGCGTCCGGCCCAGGCGCTCCCACCAGGTCCACAGCATCCAGGTCAGCAGCTCCGCCATCGAGCCCTGGTGCTTGGCGAGCTCGGAAATCCCTTCCGCGATCTTGCTGCCCAGGGCCTCGCGCACCACCGCCTTGAAGAGCTCCTCCTTGGAGGGGAAGTAGAGGTAGAGCGTGCCCTTGGAAACCCCCGCCTTGGCGGCCACTTCCTCCGAACGGGTGGCGGCGAAGCCCTTCTCGACGAACAGCGACAGCGCGGCTTCGAGCAGCTCCTGCGGGCGCGCCTCCTTGCGCCGCTGTCGGGCGGAGGACGGCGCGGAGCTGTCGGTCTTGGCGGAAGCGCGAGACATGGGGGATGGAGGACTGCTAACTGACTAACCGGTCAGTAATGTAGCGGCGCGCTTTCAGCCCGGTCAAGCCGGCAGTACCCGCCGCGCGCGGCGTCCCCTGGCCAGGCGACGCCCCGCATGACGACGTGGCGGCACCGTCACGCGCCCCTCACGCCGGAGCGCCCACATCGATGCTGCGCTGCGGCAAACCCTTCCCGAGCCAGGGCTATGATCCGCGCCGACCGCCTCCGGACCCGAGCGAGGCGGCATTCTGGAGTCGTAGTTTGGACACTGTGCTGCTGATCAAGGCCGCGATCATGGGGATCGTGGAGGGCCTGACCGAATTCCTGCCGATCTCGTCGACCGGCCACCTGATCCTCACGGGCGCGCTGCTGGGCGGCTTCGAGGATGCGCGGGGCAAGGTCTTCGACATCGCGATCCAGACCGGCGCGATCCTGGCCGTGATCATCGTCTACTGGCAGCGCCTGCGCGACACGGCCGCCGGACTGGGCAGCGACGCCCGCGCGCGCCGCTTCGTCCTCAACGTCGCGATCGGCTTCCTGCCGGCGGTGGTCCTGGGCCTGCTGTTCGGCAAGGCGATCAAGGAACACCTGTTCACCCCGGTCGTGGTGGCCAGCACCTTCATCATCGGCGGCGTGATCATCCTGTGGGCGGAACGCCGCCAGCAAAGCGCCGTGCGCATCCACGAGGTCGACGACATGAGCCCGCTGGACGCGCTCAAGGTCGGCCTGGTGCAGTGCCTGGCGATGGTGCCGGGCACCAGCCGCTCGGGCGCGACCATCATCGGCGGCATGCTGCTGGGCCTGTCGCGCAAGGCGGCGACCGATTTCAGCTTCTTCCTGGCGATCCCGACGCTGATCGGCGCCGGCCTGTACAGCCTCTACAAGGAGCGCTCGGTGCTGTCGACCGGCGACATCCCGCTGTTCGCGGTCGGCCTGTTCTTCTCCTTCGTCAGCGCCTGGATCTGCGTGCGCTGGCTGCTGCGCTACATCGCCAGCCACAGCTTCGTGCCCTTCGCCTGGTACCGCATCGCCTTCGGCATCGTGGTGCTGGTCACCGCCTACACCGGCCTGATCGTCTGGGCCGAATGAGCGCCGCCCGGCCCGGCGCGCCGCGAAGCTGACGCCCCGATGACGCGTTCCCCCGGATGGGGAACGCGTCCACCCCTGCGGGGGGATGGCCGAACGCCTAAAATGCCGGCCTTATGACCATCACGATCAAGACCGGCGCCGACATCGACGCCATGCGCATCGCCGGCCGTCTGGCGTCCGAGGTGCTGGACATGCTGACCCCGCACGTCAAGCCGGGCGTCACCACCGACCACCTCGACAAGCTGGCCCACGACTACATCGTGAATGTCCAGCAAGGCATCCCCGCCCCGCTGAACTACCAGCCGCCGGGCTACACGCCGTACCCGAAGTCGATCTGCACCTCGATCAACCACCAGGTCTGCCACGGCATTCCCAACGACCGCCCGCTGAAGAACGGCGACATCGTGAACATCGACGTCACCGTCATCAAGGACGGCTGGCACGGCGACACCAGCCGGATGTTCGTCGTCGGCGAGGGCTCGATCGCGGCCAAGCGGCTGTGCTCCTTCACCTACGACGCGATGTGGAAGGGCATCCAGAAGGTTAAGCCGGGCGCGCGCCTGGGCGACATCGGCCATGCGATCCAGACCTTCGCCGAGAACGCCGGCTTCAGCGTCGTGCGCGAGTTCTGCGGCCATGGCATCGGCCAGAAGTTCCACGAGGAGCCCCAGGTGCTGCACTACGGCCGCCCGGGCACGCTCGAGGAACTGGTGCCGGGCATGGTCTTCACCATCGAGCCGATGATCAATGCCGGCCGGCGCGAGATCCGCGAGATGGGCGACGGCTGGACCATCGTCACCAAGGACCGCTCGCTGTCGGCGCAGTGGGAGCACACGGTGCTGGTCACCGAGACCGGCTTCGAGATCCTGACGCAGTCGGCCGGCACGCCGCCGCCGCCGGCCTTCGTCGCGCCGCAGGCCGTCCCGGCCTGATCGCGGCGGACCGCGCATGAACGCCAGGACGCCGGGCGAGGCCGGCGCATCGCCGGCCGCGGCGCCCTCCGACGCCGCCCCGCTGACCGTCGCCGACCTGCGCCAGCGCTTCAAGGCCGGCAAGCAGCAGCTGCTGGAGGACTTCGCGGCCGCCAAGGCCAGCGTCGCCGCCGCCACGCGGCTGATGCGCCTGCTGGCCCGGCATGTCGACGGCACGCTGCAGGCGCTCTGGACGCATTCCGGCATCGCCGCCGCGGCGCCGGAGGCCGCGCTGGTCGCCGTCGGCGGCTACGGCCGCGGCGAGCTGTTCCCGCATTCGGACGTCGACGTGCTGGTGCTGCTGCCCGATGCGCTGCCGGGCGGTTTGACGCCCGACCAGCCCGGCCCGCTGAAGCAGGCGATCGAGGCCTTCATCACCGCCTGCTGGGACATCGGGCTGGAGATCGGCTCGTCGGTGCGCACCGTGCGCGAGTGCCTGGACGAGGCCGCCGGCGACGTCACCATCCAGACCGCGCTGCTCGAGTCGCGCTGGCTGGCCGGCTCGCGGCCGCTGGTCAAGCGCTTCGACCAGGCCTTCCGCGAGGCGGTCGATCCACGCGCCTTCATGCGCGCCAAGACGCTGGAGATGCGCCAGCGCCACACGAAGTACGAGGAAACGCCCTACGCGCTGGAGCCCAACTGCAAGGAAAGTCCCGGCGGCCTGCGCGACCTGCAGGTGCTGATCTGGATCGCGCGCGGCGCGGGCCTGGGCCGGACCTGGTCGCAGCTCGCGGCCAAAGGCCTGATCACGCCCTTCGAGGCCCGCCAGCTGCAGCGCAACGAAGGCGTGCTCAAGAGCATCCGCTGCCAGCTGCACCTGGCGGCGAAGCGGCGCGAGGACCGGCTGGTCTTCGACCTTCAAACGGCGGTGGCGGAGCGCTTCGGCTACGAGTCCACCCGCTCGCTGCGCGCGTCCGAGAAGCTGATGCGCCGCTACTACTGGGCGGCCAAGGCGGTGACGCAGCTGAACCAGATCACGCTGCTCAACCTGGAAGACCAGATCAACGGCACGCGGGGCAACGAACCGCGCCCGGTCAACGACCGCTTCCTGGAGCGCAGCGGCATGCTGGAGATCGCGGCCGACGACCTCTACGAGCGCGAGCCGCACGCCATCCTCGAGACCTTCCTGATCTACCAGCAGACGCCCGGCATCAAGGGCCTGTCGGCCAAGACGCTGCGCGCGCTCTACAACGCGCGCGGGCTGATGAACAGCGCGTTCCGGCGCGATCCGGCCAACCGCGCGATGTTCATGCGCGTGCTCGAGGAGCCGCAGGGCCAGACGCACGCGTTCCGGTTGATGAACCAGACCTCGGTCCTGGGGCGCTACCTGTGGGTGTTCCGGCGCATCGTCGGGCAGATGCAGCACGACCTGTTCCACGTCTACACGGTGGACCAGCACATCCTCATGGTGCTGCGCAACATCCGCCGCTTCTTCATCCCCGAGCACACCCACGAGTACCCCTTCTGCTCGCAGCTGGCGGCGCAGTTCGACCGCCCTTCCCTGCTCTACATCGCGGCCCTCTTCCACGACATCGCCAAGGGCCGCGGCGGTGACCACTCCGACCTGGGCGCGGTCGAGGCGCGGCGCTTCTGCCGCGCGCACGGCCTGCCGAAGGCGGATGCGGCGCTGGTGGTGTTCCTGGTCGAGCATCACCTGACGATGTCGCGGGTGGCGCAGAAGGAGGACCTGTCGGATCCCGAGGTCATCCAGCACTTCGCGCAGCTGGTGAAGGACGAACGCACGCTGACGGCGCTGTACCTGCTCACCGTCGCCGACATCCGCGGCACCGGCCCCAAGGTCTGGAACGCGTGGAAGGGCAAGCTGCTGGAGGATCTCTACCGGCTGACGCTGCGTGCGCTGGGCGGCGCGAAGCTGAACATGGCCGCCGAGATCGAGGCCCGCAAGCAGGAAGCGCGGCAGGAGCTGGCCCTGAAGGCGCAGTTGCCAGGCACCGAGGACGCGCTGTGGAAGACGCTGGACCTGAGCTACTTCGCGCGCCATGACGCACCGGACCTGGCCTGGCACGCGCGCGCGCTGTGGCGCCATGTCGCGAGCGCCGAGCCGGTGGTGCGGGCGCGCCCGTCGCCGGTCGGCGAGGGCCTGCAGGTGCTGGTCTACGCCAAGGACCAGCAGGACCTGTTCGCGCGCATCTGCGGCTACTTCGACGGCGCGGGCTTCAACATCCTGGACGCCAAGGTGCACACCACGCGCAGCGGTTATGCGCTGGACACCTTCCAGGTCATCGCGCCCGAGCTGGACCTGCACCACCGCGACCTGACCGCGCTGGTGGAATCCAAGCTCGGCCAGGCGCTGGTCGCGCAGGGCCCGCTGCCGGAGCCGCGCAAGGGGCGGCTGTCGCGCCGGGTGAAGAGTTTCCCGTTCACGCCACGCATCTCGCTGCGCCCGGACGAACGCGCGCAGCGCTGGCTGCTGTCGGTCAGCGCGACCGACCGCGCCGGCCTGCTGTACGCGATCGCGCGGGTGCTGGCGCGGCACGGCATCAACCTGCAGCTCGCCAAGGTCTCGACCCTGGGCGAGCGGGTCGAGGACACCTTCCTGCTCGACGGCGCGGCACTGCAGCAGAGCCGGATGCAGCTGCAGATCGAGAGCGAGCTGCTGGACGCGCTGTCGGTGCAGTGAGGCGATGAGCCAATACCACGTCATTGCGTCGGCCGAGGCTTTCGCGCGGCTCGACGGTTTCAGCACGGTCATCGACGTGCGCTCGCCGGCCGAGTTCGCCGAGGACCGCCTGCCGGGCGCGGTGAACTGGCCGGTGCTGGACAACGACGAGCGCCGCATCGTCGGCACGCTCTACAAGCAGGATCCGCTGGAGGCCCGCAAGGTCGGCGCCGCGATCGTGGCGCGCAACATCGCCGCCCACCTGGACGCGAACCGGGCGCTGATGCAGAAGCATTGGCGGCCGCTGGTCTATTGCTGGCGGGGCGGGCAGCGCTCGGGGGCGATGAACTGGTTCCTGAACCAGATCGGGTTCAAGTCGCTGCAGCTGGTGGGGGGCTACAAGGCCTTCCGCGGCGAGGTGATCCGGACGCTGGCCGAGCTGCCGGCGCGCTTTGATTTCGTGGTGCTGTGCGGGCGGACCGGCTCGGGCAAGACGCGCTTGCTGCAGGCGCTCGCGGGCGCGGGGGCGCAGGTGCTCGACCTGGAGGCGCTCGCGCGTCATCGCGGATCGGTGCTCGGCGCCCTGCCCGACCAGGCGCAGCCGAGCCAGAAGGCCTTCGACACGGCGCTGTGGCAGGCGATGGTCCGGCTCGACCCGGCGCGACCGGTGTTCGTCGAAAGCGAGAGCCGCAAGATCGGCGGCGTGCAGTTGCCGGAGCCGCTGCACCTGCGCTTGCGTCAGCAGGGGCGCTGCGTGTGGATCGACATGGCGGAGGCCGGGCGCGTGCAGCTGCTGCTGGAGGACTATGCGCACTTCCGGTCCGACGCGGAGGGCTTCAATGCGCTCATCGCGGGTCTGGTGACGCTGCGCGGTCGCGAACGCGTGGAGCGCTGGCAAGGGATGGCGCGGAGCGGGCAATGGGCTGAGCTCTTCGGGGAGCTCATGCGCGATCACTATGACCCTGGCTACGAACGGTCGCTGACCAACCACTTTCCGCAGTTGAGCTCGGCGCCGCGCATCAGCCTGGAAGACAGCGGCCCCGGCAGCACCGGTCAGGCGGTGCAGGCCCTGCTGGCCATTGCTGGCGCATGACCCTCTCTCGCGGCCTGCGATGAGCCCCCTCACCCTAACCCTCTCCCCCTCGCGGGGGCGAGGGGATGACTCACCCTCGCAAAAGGATGGTTCGCGAGGGGATCACTCGGGAAAGGGATAGCTCGCGAGGGGCTGCTGCGTGCCGAGCACTCCCTCGCCCCGCTTGCGGGGAGAGGGCGGGGGTGAGGGGAAACCGTGCCGTCAGACGGCCAGCAGTTCCACCTCGAACAGCAGCGTCGCGTGCGGGGGAATCACACCGCCGGCGCCATACGCGCCATAGCCCAGTTCCGACGGAATCACCAGGAACCGGGTCCCGCCGACCTTCATGCCCTGCACGCCCTCATCCCAGCCCTTGATGACTTCCCCGGCTCCGAGGTGGAAGCGGAACGGATCCCGACGGTCCTTGGACGAGTCGAACTTGCGCCCACGCTGCCCGTCCTTGTAGAGCCAGCCGGTGTAATGCACGGTCACGCGCTTGCCGGCCTCGGCCACGGCGCCCTCGCCGGTAGTGACGTCCTCGAACTCGAGGCCGCTGGCGGTCTTGGTCAGCTGGTTGAGGGTGATCGGCTCGGCGCCGCCGGAGACGCCCAGCAGTTCCACCTCGAACATCAGCGTCGCGTTCGGCGGAATCACGCCACCGGCGCCGCGCGCGCCATAACCGAGTTGCGGCGGGATCACCAGAACCCGGGTGCCGCCGACCTGCATGCCCTGCACGCCTTCATCCCAGCCCTTGATGACCATGCCGCCGTCGAGCTCGAACTCGAACGGCTCGCCGCGGTCCTTGCTGGAATCGAACTTGGCGCCCTTCTGGCCGTCCTTGAACAGCCAGCCGGTGTAATGGACCTTCACGTCCTGGCCGGCACGGGCCGTGGCGCCGGTGCCCGGCGTGGTGTCGTCGTATTGCAGGCCGCTGTCGGTCGTTTTCATCAAAGGATTCCTTGAAAGGGGATGTCCGCGGACATCGGGAACGCAAAGGCGTGATCATGCCAGCCGTCGGGCCGCCCGCCCGTGCCACGGGTTCACGCACCGGTTGGACGCGGCGCGGCGGCGCCTCAGGGCTGGCGGGCCGGCCACGCGGCCACCGCGCGCTCGAACCACTCGGGCATCGTCCGCGCCGCCAGGGCCGGCAGGCCCAGGCGCTCGCCGGCACGGCGCAGCGCGGCAAGCGGGTCGCCCAGGTCCAGCGCCCGGGCGCCGTTCTGCTTGGACAGCTTCTCGCCGTTGTCGCCCAGCACCAGCGGGGTGTGCAGGTAGCGCGGGCGCGGCAGTCCCAGCAATTCCTGCAGCCGGATCTGCCGGGGCGTGTTGTCGGCCAGGTCCTCGCCGCGGACCACGTCGGTCACGCCCTGCCAGCCGTCGTCGACGACGACCGCCAGCTGATAGGCCCACAGCCCGTCGGCGCGCTTCAGGACGACATCGCCCACCTCGTCCGTCAGGTCCTGCGACTGCGGCCCGAGCCGGCGGTCCTGCCAGGCGATGCGCAGCGGCACCGGCGCCTCGCCCGCCTGACCGACCTGGGCCGTGCTGCGCAAGCGCCAGGCGCGCGCCGGCTTGCCGTGCAGGCCCTGGCGGCAGGTGCCGGGATAGACCAGTTCCCCGTGGCGCTCCCGCCGCCCGCCTCGGGCCGCGATCGCCTCGGCGATGTCCTTGCGCGAGCAGCCGCAGGGGTAGGCCCAGCCGGCGGCGACCAGCCGGTCGAGCGCCGCCTGGTAGGCCGCACCGCGCCGGGACTGCCACACCGGCGGCGCGTCCGGCAGCAGCCGCACCTGGGCGAGCTGCGACAGCACCATCGCATCGGCGCCGGCCGGACAGCGCGGCCCGTCGACGTCCTCGATCCGGATCAGCCAGCGGCCGCCATGCGCCCGCGCGTCGAGCCAGCTCGCCAGCGCGGCGACGAGCGAGCCCTCATGCAGCGGCCCGGTCGGCGACGGCGCGAAACGGCCGACATATCGGCCTGCGCGCCGGCCATCGCCGTGATCGCCGTGATCGACGCCAACATCGGCGGCTTGCGCCTCGCCGCTGCCCGAGCGCCCCGCATCGCTCACAGCAGCAGGCCCTCGTGCTGCTCCAGCAGCGAGCGCCGGGTCGCCTCGCTCTTGAGCCGCTCCAGCCACCAGGCCAGCGCCTTGGCGGGCCGGTGGCCGGTGTTGCGCCACGCGTAATGCATCGGCGAGATCCGCTTGCCCTGGAAGGTCTCCTTCCTCACGAGCCGACCGGCGTCGATGTGGCGGCGCACCATCGGCGTCGGCAGGAACCCCACGCCCAGGCCGCGCAACATGGCCTCCAGCTTGGTCGCCATCGAGGGCACGGTCAGCACCTCCTGCCCGGGCACCACCCCCACCGTCATCGGCGCGAGGCTGCGCGCCGTGTCCGCCACCGCGACGATGCGGTGGCGCGCGATCTCGGCCGAGGTCAGCACGCCCTCGAACTCCGCCAGCGGATGGTGCGGCGCGACGCAGAACACCATCTCCATCGGCCCCAGCACCTCGCAGACCACCGAGCTGCCCGGCGGCTGCGCGCTGGTGCCGATGGCCAGGTCGGCCTGGCCGGAGATCAGCGCCTCCCAGGTGCCCGACAAGACCTCGGTGCGCAGCTTCAGGCGGGTGGGCGGCGGCTTGCCGTCCTCCTTCTCCTGGTAGAAGGTCTCCATCAGGTCGAAGATCGCGCGCCGGGCGACCGCGTCGTCGAAGGCGATGGTGAGCTCGCTCTCCCAGCCGGTGGCCACGCGCTTGACCCGGTTCGCGACCGCGTCCATCTCCTGCAGCAGCCGCCGGCCCTCGGTCAGCAGCTCATGGCCGGCGGCGGTCAGCACCGCCTGGCGCGAGCTGCGGTCGAACAGCAGCACGTCCAGCGCCTCCTCCAGCTGCCGCACCGAGTAGGTCAGCGCCGACGGCACCTTCCCCATCTCCCGCGCCGCCGCCGCGAAGCTGCCGCTGCGCGCGATGCTGTCCATCATGGCCAGCGCCTCCGGCGTCAGCACCCGTCGTTTGTCTTGCTGTGACATTCCTTCATCTTATTTGAACGGTGGCTTCAAGCCCCCTCCCCCTCGGCAGAGGCCCTCATCCCTACAGTGAACCCATCGCAACACAACGGCCCGCCACCACAGGCCAGCAAAGGAGCATTCAAATGCGTGAAGTCATCAAGTCCTCGGACCGCGGTTATGCCGATCACGGCTGGCTCAAGAGCTTCCACAGCTTCTCGTTCGCGGACTACTACAACCCGCGCCGCATGGGCTTCGGCCCGCTGCGGGTGATCAACGAGGACCGCATCGCCGGCGGCACCGGCTTCGGCACGCACGGCCACCGCGACATGGAGATCATCAGCTACGTGCTGAGCGGCGAGCTGGCGCACCAGGACAGCATGGGCAACGGCAAGCCGGGCGGCGCGAACGCCGGCGTGATCCGCCCGGGCGACGTGCAGCGCATGAGCGCCGGCACCGGCGTGATGCACAGCGAGTTCAACCATTCCAAGGACGGCGAGACCCACTTCCTGCAGATCTGGCTGATGCCGGACCGGCAGGGCGTGACGCCCGGCTACGAGCAGAAGCACTTCGCCGAGGCGGACAAGCGCGGCCGGCTGCGTCTGGTCGCCTCGCCGGACGGCGCGCAGGACTCGGTGTCCATCCACCAGGACGCGCGCCTGTACGCCGGCCTGTTCAACGGCGATGAACGCGCCGAGCTGCCACTGGCGCCGGACCGGCTCGCCTACGTGCATGTCGTGCGCGGCCGGCTGAGCGTCAACGGCGAGGCGCTGGGCGCGGGCGACGCGCTGCAGCTGGCCAAGGAAGCGGCCATCACGCTCGAGGCCGGCGAGGACGCCGAGGTGCTGGTGTTCGACCTGCCGGTCTGACGCCCGCCGGCGGCGGGGCCGTCCCGGTCCCGCCGCGCACCCCGGCCTCTACACTCGCGCGATGCAATCGCTCCGACAACTGCTGACCGCGCTGCCGCTGCTGGACTGGGCCGCCCTGGGCCTGTACTTCCTGACCTGGGTCGCCTACGCCCACTTCTCCAAGCACCATGCGGAGGGGCAAGGTTCGCTGCTCGCGATCACGAACCGGGTGCGTCGCCAGTGGATGCTGCAGCTGACCTACCGCGAGATGCGGGTGCTGGACGGCGCGGTCAGCCAGGCGCTGCTATCGAGTCCGTCCTTCTTCGCGTCGACGACCATCCTGATCATCGGCGGCCTGCTGGCCGCGCTGGGCGCGAGCGAGCAGACCAGCGCGATGGTGCTGGAGCTGCCCTTCACGGTGAAGACCAGCACCCTGGTCTTCGACATCAAGCTGGCGCTGCTGACCGGCATCTTCGTCTACGCCTTCTTCCGCTTCACCTGGAGCATGCGGCAGTACACCTTCGGCGCGCTGCTGGTGGCCTCCGCGCCGGAGGCGGGCCAGTTCGAGCAACAGGGGCCCGAGGCCCGCGAGCAGTTCGCCGACCGCGCCGGCGCGGTCGTGGGCATGGCCGCCGAGGCCTTCAACGACGGGTTGCGCGGCTACTACCTGGCCTTCCCGGTCGTGGCCTGGTTCTTCTCGCCCTGGGCGCTGATGCTCGCCACGGCCGGCGTGGTCTACGTGCTGTACCAGCGCGAGTTCCGGTCCGAGGTGCTGGAGAAGCTGCGGGCCTGAAACAGGCGCGGGGCGCCTGGGCGCCCCGCGGTCGTTCCGGCGCCCGCCGGCGCGATCAGTGGACGACGCGTCCGAACGAGAACTCGCCCGGCTCGCCGCCGATGGCGTGCTCGACACCGACCGGGATCACGTCCTTTGGACCGAAGCGGCCCTGCAGGATCAGCTTGGACAGCGGGTTCTCGATGCGCTGCTGGATCGCCCGCTTGAGCGGCCGCGCGCCGAAGACCGGATCGAAGCCGACCTTGGCCAGCTCGTCGAGCGCCTCGTCGCTGACGTCGAGCTTCATCTCCAGCTTGTCCAGCCGCTGTTCCAGCTGCCGCAGCTGGATCTTCGCGATCGACTTGATGTGCGCCTGGCCCAGCGCATGGAAGATCACCGTCTCGTCGATGCGGTTGAGGAACTCGGGGCGGAAATGCGCCTTGACCTCGCCCCACACCGCGTCGCGGATCACCTCGTCGGACTCGCCCTGCAGCGCCATGATGTGCTGCGAGCCCAGGTTGGACGTCATCACGATCACGCAGTTCTTGAAGTCCACGGTGCGGCCCTGGCCGTCGGTCAGGCGGCCATCGTCCAGCACCTGCAGCAGCACGTTGAACACGTCCGGATGCGCCTTCTCGACCTCGTCCAGCAGCAGCACGCTGTAGGGCTTGCGGCGCACGGCCTCGGTCAGGTATCCGCCCTCGTCGTAGCCGACATAACCCGGAGGCGCGCCGATCAGGCGGCTGACCGAGTGCTTCTCCATGAACTCGCTCATGTCGATGCGGACCATGTGGTCCTCGCTGTCGAACAGGAAACCGGCGAGCGCCTTGCACAGCTCGGTCTTGCCCACGCCCGTCGGGCCCAGGAACAGGAAGCTGCCCAGCGGCTTGTTCGGGTCGGACAGGCCGGCGCGCGAGCGGCGGATCGCATCCGCCACCGCGACGATGGCCTCGTCCTGGCCGACGACGCGCTCATGCAGCTTCGCTTCCATCTGCAGCAGCTTGTCGCGCTCGCCCTGCATCAGCTTGGACACCGGGATGCCGGTCGCGCGCGAGACCACCTCGGCGATCTCCTCGGCGCCGACCATCGTGCGCAGCAGTTGCGGTACCGACTTGTCCTTGGCCTTGCCGGCCTCCTTGGCCTGGGCTTCGTTCAGGCGCTTCTCCAGCTCGGGCAGCTTGCCGTACTGCAGTTCGGCGACCTTGTTGAAGTCGCCCTTGCGCTTGAGTTCCTCGATCTGGAACTTGATGCGGTCGATCTCTTCCTTGACGTGCGCGGAGCCCTGGGCCTGCGCCTTCTCGGCGGTCCAGATCTCCTCCAGGTCGTTGTATTCGCGCTGGAGCTTGAGCAGCTCTTCCTCGATCAGCGTGAAGCGGCGCTGCGAGCCCTCGTCGGTCTCCTTGCGCACGGCCTCGCGCTCGATCTTGAGCTGGATCATGCGGCGGTCGAGCCGGTCCATCGCCTCGGGCTTGGAGTCGATCTCGATCTTGATCTTGGCGGCGGCTTCGTCGATCAGGTCGATGGCCTTGTCGGGCAGGAAGCGGTCGGTGATGTAGCGGTGCGAGAGCTCGGCCGCGGCGACGATGGCCGGGTCGGTGATCTCGACGCCGTGGTGGACCTCGTACTTCTCCTGCAGGCCGCGCAGGATGGCGATCGTCGCTTCGACGCTGGGCTCGTCGACCAGCACCTTCTGGAAGCGGCGCTCCAGCGCGGCGTCCTTCTCGACGTACTTGCGGTACTCGTCCAGCGTGGTGGCGCCGATGCAATGCAGCTCGCCGCGCGCGAGCGCGGGCTTGAGCATGTTGCCGGCGTCGATGGCGCCCTCGGCCTTGCCGGCGCCGACCATGGTGTGGATCTCGTCGATGAAGAGGATGATGCGGCCCTCGTCGGCGGCGACTTCCTTGAGCACGGACTTCAGGCGTTCCTCGAATTCACCGCGGAACTTGGCGCCGGCGAGCAGGCCGGCCATGTCCAGCACCAGGACGCGCTTGTCCTTGAGGGACTCGGGCACCTCGCCGTTGACGATGCGCTGGGCCAGGCCCTCGACGATCGCGGTCTTGCCGACGCCGGGCTCACCGATCAGCACCGGGTTGTTCTTGCTGCGGCGCTGCAGCACCTGGATCGCGCGACGGATCTCGTCGTCGCGGCCGATCACCGGATCGAGCTTGCCGGCGCGGGCGCGCTCGGTCAGGTCGAGGGTGTATTTCTTCAGCGCCTCGCGGTTGCTTTCCGATTCCTGGCTGTCGACCTTCTGGCCGCCGCGGACCGCCTCGATCGCGGTTTCCAGGGCCTTGCGCGTCAGGCCGTGGCCGCGCACGACGCCGGCCAGGTCGCTCTTCGCGTCGGCCAGGGAGAGCAGGAACATCTCGCTGGCGATGAAGTGGTCGCCGCGCTTGGCGGCCTCCTTCTCCGCGGCCTGGATCAGGCCGATCAGGTCGCGGCTGGGCTGGACCTGCTGGCCCTCGCCCTGCACCTGCGGCAGGCCGGTGAGGATCGCGTCGACGGCCGCCTTCAAGGCCGGCACCTTCACGCCGGCCCGCTCCAGCAGCGCCTTGGGGCCCTCGTCCTGGGCCAGCATCGCGCCCAGCACGTGGGCGGGCTCGATGTAGGGGTTGTCGCGCGTCACCGCGAGGCTCTGGGCCTCCGCCAACGCTTCCTGAAACCGGGTGGTGAGCTTGTCGACTCGCATGGGAAAAACCTCCGTTGCGACCCCAACTGGGAGTGTGTCCCCATATTTCAAGATGCCGGGATCGTGGCAAGGCGGGTGCCCAACGGCGGCAGGCGCTTCAGATCAATCTCTGCTCCAGCACCAAGCGGCCATCCGCCCAGTGCAAGCGGGTGGAAGCACCCTGCACGATCGACCACTGCGGCGCCACGTGGCCGATGTCCATGTCCACCAGCACCGGGCAGCTCAGGCCGCCGAGCGCGCGCCGCAGCGCATCGCGCTCGGTGAAGTCGCCGGCCGACGCGACCGCCTCCGGCACCGCGCTGCGCCCCAGGACCACGCCCGCCGCGTCCTCGAACCAACCCGCCAACCGCAGGCCATGCAGTGCCCGCGCCAACTCGAAGGGCGGCAGCTCGGCCACCTCGAAGAACAGGATCGGCCGCTCGCCGGCGCCGCAGGCGGCCCGGAACGCCCGGATGTCGCCGAACGGCGTGCCCGCCAGCCTCGACACCGAATCCAGGCAGCCGCCGATCATCCGGCCCTCGATGGTCAGCGGCCCGGCGCCATCGTCCAGCGCACGGACAAGCGTCCCCGGTGCCTGCGGCTGCGCCAGTTCGGCGCCGGCGCCACTGGCCCAGGCATCGAAGATCCGTGCCGACACCGCATCCAGCGCCGGATCGGCCAGCTGCATGAGATTCGGCCCATGCAGCGATGCCCAGCCCGCCCGGACCAGCAAAGGCAGCTGGATCGTCGACAGGTCCGAGAAGCCGCTGAACCACTTGGGCGGCGCCGCACGCAGGCGGTCGAAGTCGAGGTGCTCCAGCACCTCGATGGCCAGTTCCCCACCCCAGGGCGGGATGACCGCCGCGACCGTGGGGTCGAGCAG
The DNA here is from genome assembly GCF_014193085.1 of Mitsuaria sp. BK041. Taxonomy (NCBI): domain Bacteria; kingdom Pseudomonadati; phylum Pseudomonadota; class Betaproteobacteria; order Burkholderiales; family Sphaerotilaceae; genus Roseateles; species Mitsuaria sp. BK041. Next base: position 2,813,273 of record NZ_JACHYT010000001.1, read on the forward strand.
CGCCGCCATCAATTCCGCCGCGCGCTCGGGACCACTCGCGCTCGCGCCCTGCTCCTGCCGGCGCAGCGAGCGGCCCTCGCGGACCTCGAACCCCTTGCCGCGCAGCAACGCCAGCGCCGCATCGAGTCGCTCATGCATCGCGGGCCGGACGCCGGACGACGGCGCCATCACCGCGACGGTGTCCCCCGGCCGCAACGCGCGAGGGAAACGCGGGCGCCCGGCGCTCACGGCGTTGGCTGCGTTCAAGGTGCTTGCAGCGCTCATGCCGAAGTCAGCATCTGCATGAGCTTGAGCCCCGCTGCGGCCGCGGCCAGCGCACCGACGACATGCGCGGCCGAGTGCGACAGCGCCATCAGGAACTCGCCGCGCTGCAGCAGCGACAGCGATTCGCCCGAGAACGAGGAGAAGGTGGTGAGGCCGCCCAGGAAACCAGTGACCAGCAGCAGCTTGAGCAGGTCATCGGGATAGCGGCCGAACCACTCGAGCGCCATGCCGATCAGGAAGCCGCCGACCAGGTTCACCGCCAGCGTGCCCAGCGGAAAGCCCTGCCACTTCGTGTTCAGCCACAGGCCCGCGCCCCAGCGCGCCAGCGCGCCGCCCGAGGCCCCGACGGACACCGCCGCCACTTGCAACCAGCTCATCGACCATTCCCCTCCACATGGATGCCCCACCGGGCGAGCGCCTCGTCGTCGGCGACGCGGGCGTCGACCCAGCGGGCGCCGTCCGGTCCGTGCTCCTTCTTCCAGAACGGCGCCTGCGTCTTCAAGTAGTCCATCAGGAACTCGCAGGCCTGGAAGGCCTGGCCGCGATGCCGCGCGCTGACCAGCACCAGCACGATCTGCTCACGCGGCCGCAGCGGGCCGACGCGGTGAATGACGCGCGCGCCCCGGAGGTCGAAGCGGCGGAAGGCCTCGTCGATCATGGCCTCGATCGAGGCCTCGGTCATGCCGGGGTAATGCTCCAGCTCCATCAGCGACACCGGCGTCCCGTCCGCGCCGTCGCGGACCGTGCCGACGAAACTGACGACGGCCCCGACGCCACCATCCGCGGCGCGCAGCGCGAGCGTCTCGGCGCTGAGGTCGAAGTCTTCGGTCTGGACGGTGACGCGCGGCGTCGCGGCGGGCGAGTTCATCCCGCCATTCTGGCCCATGGCCCGCGGCGCCCACCGGCCCGGCAACCGGCCACCGGGCGGGCAGCGGCGCAGGCGCGTTCCTGGGGAAAACCCACCCCACCGCATCCCCCATCCGATCGATGCGCGTACCGCACCCGCCCTCTAGCTTTGAACCTGGAGTGCGCCGCGCTCCGGCCCGCCGCGCCGATGCGGCCCTGCAGGAGCATTCATGTTCGGTCTGACCCTTCTCGGCGCCGTGCATACGGCCTTCGCGCTGGTGGCCCTCGTGGCCGGCTACGCGATGCTCTTGCGCCACGGCCGCATCGACGGCGCGTCCACCTGGGGACGCCTCTACGTCTGGTGCACCGTCGTCACCTGCCTGACGGCCTTCGGCATCTTCCGGCACGGCGGTTTCAACATCGCGCACACGCTGGCCATCGTCACCCTGGTCACGCTGGCGATCGCCGCCGCCGCAGCCCGCACGCGCTTCCTCGGCGGCTTCTCGCCGTACGCGGAAACACTGGGTTACTCCGCCACGCTGTTCTTCCACATGATCCCGGGGCTCAACGAGACCTTCACCCGCGTGCCCGTCGGCGCGCCGCTGTTCACCGGCCCCGACGACCCGGCGCTGCAGAAGGCCATCGGCGTGGTGCTGCTGCTCTTCCTGATCGTCATGGCGGCGCAGGCCTGGCGCATCCGCAAGGGCCCCGCGGCCGCACGGCAGCCGCATCCCGCCTGAGCGCAGCCGCCAAGCCTGAAGCGCCCATCGGCGAGCCTGTACGAATGGATAGGTCGTCTGGACGATCAGACGATGGCCGGGGCCGGGTGGGCACGGATACTCGGCGCTTCCCCTCCTCCCGCGCGCCGGCCGCGCCCTCACCATGTCCACGCCCAAGACCGTCCTGGCCCTGCGCCACCTGGCTTTCGAAGACCTCGGCCTGCTCGCGCCGGTGCTCGAGGCGCGCGGCTTCACGCGCTTGCTCACGCGGGACGCCGGCGTGGACGACCTGCGGGACGTGGACCTGGACGCGGTCGACCTGCTCGTGGTGCTCGGCGGCCCGATCGGCGCGTATGACGACGCGCTGTATCCGTATCTGAACGACGAGCTCGCGCTGATCCGCCGGCGCCTCGCCGCGCGGCGGCCGCTGCTGGGCATCTGCCTGGGCGCGCAATTGATGGCGCGGGCGCTCGGCGCATCGGTGCGGCCGATGGCGCATGGCCGCAAGGAAATCGGCTTCGCGCCGCTGACCTTGACCGATGCCGGCCACGAATCGCCGCTCGCGCCGCTGTCACATGGCCAGCCGGTGCTGCACTGGCACGGCGACCAGTTCGAGATTCCCGCCGGATGCGCGAGCCTCGCGACGACGCCGCTGTGCCCGCATCAGGCCTTCGCGGTCGAGGACTTCGCGCTCGCCCTGCAGTTCCATCTGGAAAGCGATCCGGCGCGGCTGGAGCAATGGCTGATCGGGCATGCCGGCGAACTCGCGCAGGCGCGCGTCCCGCTGGATGCGCTGCGCAGCGACGCGAAGGCGCACGGGCCGGCGCTGCGCGCGGCTTTGGGCGATGTGATGGACCGCTGGATGGCGGGCTGGCGCGGCCACGCCTGACGCACCGGTCGGGCAGACCATCCACCGAGGCCTCCAACGACGCGCTGCGGGTGCATCATCTGCAGCGCCGGCATCGTCCGCATCGCCGGCATCAGGCGCATCGCCGCTCGGGCGCGCCGGCGGACAGCGCTCGCAGCGCGCCCAGCGAGCGCAGCGTCTTCAGGCCGAGGTCGCGCCAGTGCACCGTCGGCTGAGCCGCGAACAGGTCCGCGCCGCCGGCCAGCGCGTTGGGCAGCAGCGAAAGCAAGGGGCTCGGGCCCTCGTCCGCCGTCTGCACCAGCCGGTAGCGCGCCAGCACCTGCCGGTCGTCCTCGACCTTGACGATCAGCCCCGCCGCCGGGCCGCTGCGGTCGGCGCGCGACTGCCACAGCGCCGCCGGCAGCGACTCGCGGATCGCCACCGCCTCGAAGGCGCGGCGCCAGTCGGTCGAGGCCGCGAGCGACGCGCGCAGCAGCGGCTCCAGCCAGTGCGGGTGGGTCGGCATCGGCCCCGCGTAGAGCACCGGCGCGCTCAGCACCGGTGAGCCCTCGAGCAGCGCCAGCCGACGCGATGTCGACAGGCAGTGGCCGCTGTCGCGATCGACCAGCTCGGTCGCGATGAAGTAATGCGGCAGCCGGTCGTACCAGACGCGACGCATCGCGTAGGTCCAGGCGCCGTGCAGCGCGAGGCGGTCGCCGAGCCGCTCCATCAGCCGATGCTCGTGGGCCAGGGCCCAGATCTTCAGCGGGATGAAGGGGCGCTCACCGAAGCCGCCGGCCAGGGGACGGCCCTTCGAAGCGAGCCGCAGCTCGCCGCGCGCGTCGAAGCCCAGTTCGGCATCGGCCCCGTCGAAGGCTTCCTCGATGACGACTTGTTGCCCGGCCAGCGTCGACAGCGGCAGCCGCTCGACGCTGGGGCCCGTGGGGTCAGGCAGCGGGCTCGGGCCCGCAGGGGTCGCCGCGCGCGCCGAGGGCGGCAGCGGCAGGGAGATGAGATGCATGGATCCGTCGGCCTGTCGCGTTGTTGGCGCGAGCAGGACCTCATGAGGTCAGGGGACCGACGGGGAGCGGAAGGTGGCGCGCCATGCGGCACCGGCATCAGGACCGGTGGGGGCATCGCGGCGAAGGAATCGGAAGGATCCGGACAGCCGTCGGCGATCAGCGAAGGGTGAACGTCGGGTTCTTCATCGGGCACCTCCTGGATGGCAAAGAGGTTGAGGGAGCGCGCGGGCGGTGGGCCTCGGCGGCGTGGGCGCGATTCTTCCACCGCGGCGATGACGGCGTCAACCGCGCGTGACGCCCCTGCTCGCCGCAGGGCCGGGGACGCGGCCACGACGGCCGCGCGGGCTCACTTGCCCTTCTTCTGCACCAGCTTGGCGTAGTCCGCCTGCAGCTTGGTCATGAAGTCGACCGTCGCGCGGAACTGCTGCTCGTGGAAATCGATGAGCTTCTGGAACTCGTCGGCCGCGACCTCGAAGGGCGTGCCCGCCGCGCGCATCGATTCCATGATCGCCTTCTGCGACGCGAGCACCGTGCTCCACGCCGCGTAGTTCTGCTCGAACGCCTTCTTCGACTGCTCGAAGAAGGTCTTGGCGAGTTCGACCTGGGCCTGCTGAATCATGAGATCTCTCCTGTTGAGCGTGTTGTCGAGCCAGCGCCCGGGGCGGGCGTGCGGGCAATGCTACAGGGGACGCGGCCCGCGCGGGACCGCCGGCGCTCAGGGCATGAGCCGGTAGCCGACGCCGGTCTCGGTCAGCAGGTGCCGCGGGCTGGCGGGCTCGGCCTCCAGCTTCTGGCGCAGGTTGCCCATGTAGACGCGCAGGTAGTGGTTCTGCTCGACCTGCGACGGCCCCCACACCGCCTTCAGCAACTGGCGGTGCGTCAGCACCTTGCCGGCGTTGCCGATCAGGTGGCTGAGCAGGCGGTACTCGATCGGCGTCAGGTGCACGTCCTGCGCCGCGCGGCGCACGCGGCGCGCGGCCAGGTCGACCTCGACCTCGCCGAAACGGAACACCGGGTCCTGCTGCTCGCTGGCCCGCGCCTGGCTGCGGCGCAGCGCGACGCGCACCCGCGCCATCAGCTCGCCGACGCCGAAGGGCTTGCTCAGGTAATCGTCGGCGCCATGGTCCAGCGCGGCGATCTTGTCGTCCTCCGCGCCGCGCGCGGACAGCACGATCACCGGCACCTGCGACCAGGCGCGCAGGTCGCGCAGGAAATCCTGGCCATCGCCGTCCGGCAGGCCCAGGTCGAGGATGACCAGGTCCGGCCGCCGGGTGCCGGCGTCGATCAGGCCCTGGCGCAGGGTGCCGGTCTCGTGCACGGACCAGCCTTCGCCTTCCAGGGCCAGCCGCACGAAGCGGCGGATGTTCGGTTCGTCCTCGACGATCAGCGCGATCGGCTGCGGCTCGCTCACGGCAGCGGTTCCCCGTCTTCTTCGAAGGCCGGCAGCGCCGGCGATTGACCCAGGCGCAGCGAGAGGCTGAAGCGCGCCCCGCCCTGCGGCGTCGCGCGCTCGGCCCGGATGCTGCCGCCGTGGGCCTGCATGATGGCACGGCAGATCGCCAGCCCCAGGCCGACGCCCGGCAGGTGCGACTCGGCATGGCCGCGCGCGAATTTCTCGAACAGCGCCTCCTCGCGACCGGGCGGCAGCCCCGGGCCGTTGTCCTCGACGGACAGGCGCATCTCGCCCTCGCCCGCCTGCAGCGCGCGCGCGTCGCCGATCGCGCGCGCGATCACGCGGATCTCGCTGCCCGGCGGCGTGTACTTCGCCGCGTTCTCCAGCAGGTTGACCAGCACGCGCTCGATCAGCACCGCGTCCAGTTCCACCATCGGCAAGGTCGCCGGCACGTCCAGGACGACGCGATGTCGCGCCAGCGTGGTCCCCATCAGCTGGAGGCTGCTGCCCACCACCTCGTCCACCGGCTGCCATTGCCGGTTGAGCTTGAGCGCGCCGCTCTGCAGCCGCGCCATGTCCAGCAGGTTGTGGACCATCGCGTTGATGCGCAGCGACTGCTGCTCGATCGCCCGCGCGGTCTCGGCCGCGCCGGCATCGAGCTCGCGCCGGGCCAGCGTCTCGGCCAGGCCCTGCAGCGCCGCCAGCGGCGTGCGCAGGTCATGCGACAGCGCCGACAGCAGCGAGTTGCGCAGCCGTTCCGACTCGATCTGCAGCAGCGCCTGCTGCGCGACCTCGACGTAATGCACCCGCTCCAGCGCCTGGCCGGCGATGCGCGCGGCGGTCTCGAGCTGCGCGCGGCGCTCGGGCAGCAGCAGCGTGCGCGCGTCGCCGGGGCGCAGCGCCAGCACGCCGCGGGTGCGCATCGGCGCGCGCAGCGGCAGGTAGAACCACTGGCTGCCCGGCAGCGTATCCGTGCCCAGTCCCGCCGCCTGCTCGTGGTCGAGCGCCCAGCGCGCCGTGCCCGCGTCGGAGCGCTCGCCCGGCGGCAGCGCCTGCTCGGTGGGCGACGGCTGCAGTCGGTCGTCCTCGTCGAGCACGTGCAGCAGCGCCTGTCCGCCGAATTGCTGCGCGATCTGCTGCTCGGCCGTCGCCACCACCTGCTCGGTCTGCAGCGCGCCGGCCAGCTCGCGGGTGAGCTCGAACAGACCGCGCGCCCGCGCCTCGCGCTCGGAAGAGACGCGCGCCTCGTAACGCAGCCCCGCCGTCAGCTGCCCGGTGACCAGGCCGACGGCCAGCATGACCGCGAAGGTGATCACGTATTGCACGTCGCTGACCGCCAGGCTGAGCCGGGGCGCGACGAAGAGGAAGTCGAACAACGCGACGCTCAGGAAGCTCGCCAGCACCGCCGGCCCGCGGCCCCAGCGCATCGCCACCCCGACGACGCCAAGCAGGAACAGCATGACGATGTTGTCGTTGGCGATCCGGTGCGACAGCGGCCAGCAGGCCAGCGCCACGCCCACGCAGGCCAGCGTGGCCCAGAGGTAGCGACGCGGCGCGGCGCCGAAGCCGGGGCCGCGCTCGTCGGCGCTGCTGCGCTGCGTGGCCGATGCGCCGACCTGGATCAGGTCCAGCTCCGGCGCGGCGCCGCCCAGGCGGGCCGCCACACCGCGGCGGCCCCAGCGCCGCGACGAGGGCGCGCCGCGGCCCATCAGCAGCTTGGACAGGTTGTGCTCGCGCGCGTACTCGGCCAGGGCCGGCGCCGGGTCCTGCCCCGCCAGCACCGCCGTCGTCGCGCCCAGGTCCTGGGCAAGCCGCACCGCGCGCAGGGTGCGCTCGCGCCGCGCATCCGGCAGCCGGTGCAGCGCCGGCGTCTCGACATGGATCGCATGCCAGCTCACCGCCAGCTGCTGCGCCAGCTGCGCGGCGCTGCGCACCACCGATTCCGCCTCGTCGCCCGGTCCGATCGCGCAGAGGATGGCCGCCTCGGTCTTCCAGACCGGCGCGATGCGCTCGTTGCTGCGCCAGGCCTGCACATCGTCCTCGACGCGATCGGCGGTGCGGCGCAGCGCGAGCTCGCGCAGCGCCATCAGGTTGCCCTTGCGGAAGAAGTGCTGGCCGGCGCGCTCGGCCTGCGCGCCCTGGTAGACCTTGCCGGCCTTGAGCCGCGCGAGCAGCTCGTCGGCGGGCGTGTCCACCAGCACCACCTCGTCCGCGCGGTCGAAGAAGGTGTCGGGCAGCGTCTCCTGCACCCGCACCCCGGTGATGCCGCCGACGACGTCGTTCAGGCTCTCCAGGTGCTGGACATTGACCGTGGTGTAGACGCTGATGCCGTTGGCCAGCAGCTCCTCGACGTCCTGCCAGCGCTTGGGATGCCGCGAGCCGGCGACGTTGGAATGCGCCAGCTCGTCCACCAGGATGAGCGCGTCCGGCTGGCCGCGCAGCCGCTCGAGCGCGCCGTCGAGGTCGAACTCCGGCAGCGTGCGGTCGCGGTAGGCCACCTGCTGCATCGGCAGCCGCGGCAGGCCGTCGAGCAGGGCGGCGGTCTCGGCGCGGCCATGGGTCTCGACGACGCCGACCAGCGGCGCGCGGCCCTGCCCGGCCAGATGCCGCGCCGCCTGCAGCATCGCGAAGGTCTTGCCCACCCCGGCCGAGGCGCCGAAGTAGATGCGCAGGCGACCGCGCGACGCCGCCTCTTCCTGCTGGCGGAGCTGCGCCAGCAGGCTGTCGGGGTCAGGTCTCTCGTCGGGGGCGCTGGGCATCGGGCGATTCTCTCCCTGGATGGCGGGCCGCGGCGGTCAGAAGGTCCGGGAGACGCTCAGCACGACGCCCGTATCGCCCAGCCGTTTCGCGCGCTGCGCCGCGCTGTCGCCCGCCTGGTAGAACGCCGGGTCCGCGTCGGTGCCGACGACGGTCAGCGCCAGCGTCAGGCCCCCGAGCTCCGGCAGCGCCTTGCTGACCGAGAGCTTCCAGTCGGTGTAGGACAGCTCGCCGTAGCGGCGCACCCACAGGCGGCCCAGGTGCAGGCCGGCGCTGACGCCCTGCCCCAGCTCGAGCCCGTAGTTCAGGTCCAGGTAGGCCGTGCCGCGGGACGAGCCCTGGGCGGGCAGCGGGCTGAAGTAGGCATAACCGGCGGTGGCGCCGTCCAAGCCGAAGTAGTCGGTCGCGGCGACCGAGAGCTTGGCCGAGAACGCGCCGGCGGTGACGGCGGCGTAGACGTCGACGTTGTCGTACTTGTGCGCGCTCGGCTGGCCCGGCGCGGCGTTCAGGCGCGCGCCGGGATAGACGTAGGCCAGCGCGCCGAGGTCCAGCGTCACCGCTTCCGCCAGCGGCAGCCTGTAGCCGCCGTACAGGTCCCACTCCAGGCCGGCGCCGTTGTTGTAGCTGTTGCCGGAGACGCTCGAGGCCCAGGTGCCGGCGTACAGGCCGCTGGCGTGGGCGTAGTCGAAGCCGGCCTGCACGGCCGGGCGCTTCCAGGTCTGGCTGATGCCGCGGAAGCGGTAGTCGGACACGAAGGCGACGTTGCCGGTGAATGTGTGCTCCGGTGTCGGAGCCGGCACCGCGGCGGGCGCCTCGCCTTCGGCGCGCGCGGCGGCGTGCAGGCAGCAGGACGAGATCAGGATCAGGGACAGCAGTCGGATCTTCATGACATTCAATGAGCGGATGGCGCCTTGTCGAGAGCGAGGTTGAGCTTGAGCACGTTGACGCGCGGCTCGCCGAGCACCGCCAGGTCGCGGGCCTCGGTGTTCGCCTGGATCAGGCGCTGGACGGCCTCGACCGGCAGGCCGCGCTCGCGCGCGACGCGGGCGGCCTGGTAGCGGGCGGCGGCCATGCTGATGTGCGGATCCAGGCCGCTGGCCGAGGCGCTGACCAGGTCGACCGGCACCGGCGCGCGGTTGTCCGGGTCGGCGGCCTTGAGCGCCTCGACGCGCGCCTTGACCGCGTCGACCAGCGCCGGGTTGGTCGGTCCCTGGTTGGAGCCGCTGGAGCCGGTCGCGTTGTTGGCCATCGGCGCGGTGGCCGACGGACGGCCCCAGAAGTAGCGCGGCGACGAGAAGCTCTGGCCGATCAGCTCGGAGCCGATCACGCGGCCGTCGCGCAGCACGAGGCTGCCTTCGGCCTGGAACGGGAACAGCGTCCTGGCCACGCCGGTGACCGCGGCCGGGTACAGCAGGCCGGTGACGGCGCTGAGCAGCGCGAAGCCGACCAGCGCCGGACGCAGCATCTTGAGAGTCGAATTCATGGTGAGTTCCTCCGCGTCACACGAGACGCAGCGCGACCAGCAGCAGGTCGATCGCCTTGATGCCGATGAAGGGCACGATCAGGCCGCCCAGGCCGTAGATCCACAGGTTGCGCCGCAGCAGCGCGGCCGCGCCGATGGGGCGGTAGGCCACGCCCTTCAAGGCCAGCGGGATCAGCGCCACGATGATCAGCGCGTTGAAGATGACCGCCGACAGGATCGCGGACGCCGGGCTGTGCAGGCCCATCACGTTGAGCGCGGCCAGCTGCGGGTACACGCCCAGGAACATCGCCGGGATGATGGCGAAGTACTTCGCGACGTCGTTGGCGATCGAGAAGGTGGTCAGCGAGCCGCGCGTCATCAGCAGCTGCTTGCCGGTCTCGACGATCTCCAGCAGCTTGGTCGGATTCGAATCGAGATCGACCATGTTGCCGGCCTCCTTCGCCGCCTGCGTGCCGCTGGCCATGGCCACCGCCACGTCGGCCTGCGCCAGCGCGGGCGCGTCGTTGGTGCCGTCGCCAGTCATCGCCACCAGCCGGCCTTCGGCCTGGTAGTCGCGGATCAGCTTGAGCTTGGCCTCGGGCGTCGCCTCGGCGAGGAAGTCGTCGACGCCGGCCTCGGCCGCGATCGCCGCGGCGGTGAGGCGGTTGTCGCCGGTGATCATCACCGTGCGGATGCCCATGCGGCGCAGCTGCGCGAAGCGCTCCTTGATGCCGCCCTTGACGATGTCCTTGAGCTCGACGACGCCCAGCACCCGCGCGTGGCCGTCGGCCAGGTCGGCCACCACCAGCGGCGTGGAGCCGCGGCGCGCGACCTCCTCCGCCACCGCGGTGACCTGCGCCGGCATCTGGCCGCCGTGCTGCTCGACGAAGCGACGGATCGCGTCGACCGCGCCCTTGCGCAGCTGGCGCTTGGGATGCTCGGGATCGCCGAAGTCGACGCCGCTCATGCGGGTCTGCGCGGTGAACGGCACGAAGTGCGCCTGCAGCGCGGCCAGCTCTCGCTCGCGCAGGTTGAAGCGCTGCTTGGCCAGCACGACGATGCTGCGGCCCTCGGGCGTCTCGTCGGCCAGCGAGGCCAGCTGCGCGGCGTCCGCCAGCGCCTGCTCCGGCAGCGCGGGCGCCGGCAGGAAGGCGCTGGCCTGGCGGTTGCCCAGCGTGATCGTGCCGGTCTTGTCGAGCATCAGCACGTCGACGTCGCCGGCGGCCTCGACCGCGCGGCCGGAGGTGGCGATCACGTTGGCCTGCATCAGCCGGCTCATGCCCGCGACGCCGATGGCCGACAGCAGGCCGCCGATGGTGGTCGGGATCAGGCACACCAGCAGCGCCACCAGCGCGGTGATCGACACGACGGTGCCGGCGCCGGCCGCCTCGACCGCGAACAGCGAATACGGCAGCAGCGTCACGGTCACGACCAGGAACACCAGCGTCAGCGCGACCAGCAGGATGGTGAGCGCGATCTCGTTGGGCGTCTTCTGGCGCTTGGCGCTCTCGACCATCGCGATCATGCGGTCGAGGAAGGCCTCGCCCGGATTGACGGCGATGCGCACGACGACCCAGTCCGACAGCACCCGCGTGCCGCCGGTGACGGCCGAGAAGTCGCCGCCCGATTCGCGGATCACCGGCGCGGACTCGCCGGTGATGGCGCTCTCGTCGACGGAGGCGACGCCCTCGATGACCTCGCCGTCCAGCGGCACCAGGTCGCCGGCTTCGACCAGCACGACGTGGCCCTTGCGCAGTTCCTCCGAGGCCACCGGATGCCAGGACGAGCCATGGCGCGGCGCTTCGAGCTTCTTCGCCCAGGTCTTGGCCTTGAGGCCGCGCAGCGAGGCGGCCTGCGCCTTGGAGCGGCCCTCGGCCAGCGCCTCGGCGAAGTTGGCGAAGAGCACGGTGAACCACAGCCACAGCGCGATCGCGAGCATGAAGCCGGGGCCCTCCGCGCCCGCCAGCGCGGGCTGGGCGAAGCTCGCCAGCCACAGGCCGGTGGTGAGGAGGCTGCCGGCATAGACGACGAACATCACCGGGTTGCCCAGCTGCACCGACGGCGCGAGCTTGGCGAAGGACTCGCCGATGGCCGGCTTCACCAGCGCGGGATCCCACAGGCCGCCGTTCCCGCCGGAACGTGACGGTGCCGGGGGTGGATCGTGCGGTGCCGGACCGGAGGGCGTGGCGCCGCCGAGGACCTCGGCGCGCGTCGAGGTCGGCACCGAAGTCGGCGCCGAGGGGTGAACTGTCTTGAGGGGTTGGGTCATGTCAGGCTCCGAAGCTTCACTTCCAGAGCATCAGGTGCTCGACGACGGGGCCGAGCGCGAGCGCGGGCACGTAGTTCAGCAGGCCGACCAGGAGGACGGTGCCGATGAGCAGGACGACGAACAGCGGGCCGTGCGTGGGCAGCGTGCCTTCGCCGACGGGGATGCGCTTCTTGGCGGCCAGGCTGCCGGCGATGGCCAGCACCGGCACGATCACCAGGAAGCGGCCCAGCCACATCGCGATGCCCAGCAGCGTGTTGTAGAAGGGCGTGTTGGCGGACAGGCCGGCGAAGGCGCTGCCGTTGTTGTTGGCCGCGGAGGTGAAGGCGTAGAGGATCTCGCTGAAGCCATGCGCGCCGGGGTTGGCGATGCCGGCCTTGCCGTCGCCCGACAGCACCGCGATCGCGGTGCCCGCCAGCACGACGATGGGCGTGACGAGGATGGCGACGGCGCTCATCTTCATCTCGAAGGGCTCGATCTTCTTGCCCAGGTACTCGGGCGTGCGGCCGATCATCAGGCCGGCGATGAAGACGGCGAGGATCGCGAAGATCAGCATGCCGTACAGGCCGGTGCCCACGCCGCCGAAGACGACCTCGCCCAGCTGCATCATCACCAGCGGCACGGCGCCGCCGATCGGGGTGAAGCTGTCGTGCATCGCGTTGACCGCGCCGCAGGAGGCGGCGGTGGTGACGACCGCGAAGAGCGCGCTGGCCGAGATGCCGAAGCGGGTCTCCTTGCCTTCCATGTTGCCGCCGGCCTGCAGCTCGGAGGCCTGCAGATCGACGCCCTGCGCGGCCACCAGCGGATTGCCGGCCTGCTCGGCGGGCGTGGCGACCAGCACACCGGCGATGAACAGCGCGCTCATCGCGGCCAGGATCGCCACGCCCTGACGGCGATCGCCGACCAGTTGGCCGAAGCTCAGGCACAGCGCCGCGGGGATCACGAAGATCGCCACGATCTGCAGCAGGTTGGTCAGCGGCGTCGGGTTCTCGTAGGGATGCGCGGAGTTGGCATTGAAGAAGCCGCCGCCGTTGGTGCCCAGCATCTTGATGGCCTCCTGCGACGCGACCGGGCCCATCGCGAGCTGCTGTTCGCCGGTGCGTTGGTGCTCCATCACGGGCTGGCCCTGGGCGTCCTTGAGCGGCTGGCCGCCGGCGTCGAGCTTGGGCGTCTGGTAGTCCTGGGCTTCGATCGTCTGCACGGTCTTGTAGCCGTCGAAGTTCTGGATCACGCCCTGCTGGACGAAGACGACCGCGAGCAGGAAGGACAGCGGCAGCAGCAGCCAGAGGGTGCAGCGGACGATGTCGGCCCAGAAGTTGCCGACGTGGCCGGACAGCCGGGAGGCGAAGCCGCGGATGAGCGCGAACACCACGGCGATGCCGGTCGCGGCGGACAGGAAGTTCTGCACCGTCAGCGCCAGCATCTGGGTGAGGGTGCTCATCGTCGACTCGCCGCCGTAGCCCTGCCAGTTGGTATTGGCGACGAAGCTGATGGCGGTGTTGAAGGCCGAGTCGGGCGTCACCGCGCCCAGGCCCTGCGGATTGAGCGGCAGCACGCCTTGCAGGCGCTGCAGCGCATAGACCGCGAGCACGCCGATGAAGTTGAAGACCAGCAGCGCGACGGCGTACTGCTTCCAGCCCATGCCTTCATCGGGCCGGATGCCGGCCAGGCGGAACAGCGGGCGCTCGATGGCGGCGATCCAGCGCGGCACGCGGCCCTGCGCGAGCGCGGTGATCCAGCGGGCGAGCGGCCAGGCCAGCAGCAGCGTGACGGCGAGGTAGAGGGCCAGGTTGGCCCAGGCGAGGTTCGTCATGTCAGAACTCCTCGGCGCGCCAGAGCGCGATCAGGAGATAGACGAACAGACCGGCGCTGAGGAGTCCGGTCAGCCAGTAGAGCGCGTTCATGGCCTGCTCCCCAGCCGGTCACTGGCGACCGCCAGCCCGATAGCGACGAGGAACAGGACCACGCTCAATCCGAGAAAGAGTGCATCCATTTTTTTGAGGTCCCATGCCCTCTGGATTGAGGGCGGGATGGGATGGATGGACTCTAGGAATCAGCGGGTCAAGGGCGTGTAGAAGGTCGGGGCCCGGGTATCAAGATCTCATCAAGAAGACGGTTTGGCCGCCACCACCGGCCACAGCGCATCGACCGGCCGCTCCAGCACCCGCGCCGCGACGGGATGGAACGCGGCCGGAGCCAGCCGGCCGTCGCGGACGGCCCCGGCGAGCCAGCGCTCGATCGACCCGCCCTGCTCCACCCATCGGTCCTGCCGCAACAGGCCGTAGAGCCCGGCGGCGATGACGTGCATGCCGTCATCGGCCTTGCGCCAGCGGTCGGCCGGATTGCGGGCGACGCCCAGGGCCTCGCTGATCAACTGGTCCAGCGCCTGGACCAGGTCCTCGTTCACCAGGCCCTCCAGCGTCGTGTAGCCCCAGCGCGGATCGTGGTCCCGCACGATGCGCATGATCAGCGGATCGCGCTCGAAGGCGGCCAGCGCGGCGGTCGCGGCGGGGCCGTCCATCGGCACCGGCGGATGGAGCATCTCGTGCGCGGCAATGCGGACGGTGGTGGCCGTGTCGTAGTCCGCCGATTGCAGGAAGGTCTGCCCCTGCACCTTGATGCCGTGCGGCTTCGCGAACTGCAGCAGCACGATCTGGATCTCCGGATCGAAGCGCCGGCCGGTCAGCTTTTCCTGCCAGGCGATCACGTCGAAACCGGCCAGCGCGCGGCCGACCTCGGCGATGCGGCGCTCCAGGTCGCCGATCCGCTCCTTGCGGAAGGCCGCGAAGCCGGCATCCCGCAGGCCGACCAGGATCGCCTCGATCCGCGGCGCCGCGCGCTCGAACCAGGCCCAGTCGGCGTCGCTCCAGTAGCTGCTCGCCCGATAGCTCGGGAGGATGGCCGTCCGCCGTGACCGCAGCGCGGTCAGCAAGGTGTCGAGCGTGGCGTCGTTGCCGTCGGCCGAGAACAGCACCTGCAGGTTGGGGCCGAGCAGGCCGAAGCCGTCCTTCGTCGCTTCGTTCCACAGCCGCGCCACGTCGTCCCGGACCGCCGCCGGCAACCGCGGCGAAAAGGCGGCGGCATCGGCTGCATAGAAGTCCAGGTAGAGCTGCGTGCCCGACAGCGGACCGAGGAAGGCGATCGCATCGGCGCCTTCGGAGCCGCGCACCCGCCACCGGGTGCGATTGGGCTTGGTCTGCGCTCGCGCGCGCAAGGCGGGCAGCAGGGACGCGAGGCCCACGATCGCGGGCGCGGAGAGCAAGGTGCGGCGTTTCATGCCGCGATGCTAGGTGGCCGGCCTCGCCCGCTCTTGAACGGACTTAACCCACGAGCCGCTTCGGTGTCTGGCCCGTCAGGGCGACGATGGCGCGCGTGAAATGGGCCTGGTCCGCGAAGCCCGTCTCGGCGGCAAGCGCCGCCAGCGATCCGCGCCAGCCGGGCAGCCGGCGCAAGGCCTGCAGCGCACGCAGCTCCAGGCGGTATCGCTTCGGGCTGATGCCGTAGGCGAGACGGAAGCCTCGGCTGATCGACTGCGGCGCGAGGCCCATCGCATCGGCCCAGTCGGCGATGCCGAGCGCCGGATCGTCCGCCAGCGCCTCGGCCAGCAGGTCGGGCCAGTCCTGGAGCCTGGACTTCACGGGACGAAAGCTGCGCCGCAGCAGATCGGCGGCCTGGACCGGATCCCGCTCGGCGAGGCGGGCGATCGCGTCAACGTCGTCGACATGGCCCAGCGCGTCGCCTCGGGCATCGCTCGAGGCCACCGCGGGCCAGCCCATTTCCGCGATCGGCAGGTTCAACACCCGCGCCCCGCGACCGGAGAACTCGTTGCGATGCGATTCATGCGCCCCGTGGCACACGGCCTGGCCGGCCTCGACGCGGAGCCGGCCCCGGTCGCCGGCTTCCACGTATCCGCCCTCCAGCACGAGCGCGACATAGCCGTGATCGTGGCGGTGCCGGGGCATCCGCTCGAAGGCGCTGTGCATGGAGATCACGGTCGTCATGGGCTGTCCCTCTGGCCAGATCGCAAATCGCGGCGCCGCGCAGCGGACGGCCGAGGCGGTGGAGTATCGCCGCCCGCTCCCGCGCGTGGACAATCGCCCGATCGCCGCCCCCGTCACGCTCACCCGTCACGCTCACCCGTCACGCCCGCCTCGCCATGACCGCTCGCACCGTCCCCGCCGACCGTCCGCAGACCCGCGGCGAAGAGATCGCCAATGCCATCAGCCACGGCCTGGGCGCCCTGCTGGCCGTGGCCGCCCTGCCCATCCTCGTGACGCGCGCGATGGGGCACGGCGAGGTCGCGGACGTGGTGGCCGCCGCGATCTTCGCCTCCACCGGCATCCTGCTGTACGGCATCTCCACGCTGTACCACGCGCTGCCGGCCTCCCTGGCCAACGGCCGGGTCAAGGCCTGGCTGATGCGCCTGGACCACGCCGCGATCTACGTGTTCATCGCCGGCAGCTACACGCCCTTCACCCTCGGCGTGCTGCAGACGGGCCCCGGCGTCACGCTGCTGGTCGCCGTCTGGGCCGCCGCGGCCTTCGGCGTGACGATCAAGCTGCTGAACCGGCTGCGCCACCCGCTGGTGTCCACCGCCCTGTACCTGGCCATGGGCTGGGTGGTGGTCTTCGCCATCGGCCCCCTCGTGGAGCGCACGCCCGGCCCGGGCCTGGCGCTGCTGGTGGCCGGCGGGCTGAGCTACACGCTGGGCGCGGCGGTCTTCCTGCTCGACAACAAGCTGCGCTACGCGCATTTCGTCTGGCATCTGTTCGTGCTCGGCGGCAGCGTCTGCCACTTCTTCGCGGCGCTGTTCTACGCCTACCGCTGAGGACCGCGCCCGGCCAGCGGCCGGCGGCCGCGGCGCGGCGCGCTCAGGCCTTCACCTTCGCCAGGTGGCTCGCCAGCATCCCGGCGGTGATGCGCGCGACCTCCTTGGGCTTGAGGCTCTCGTCGAAAAGCATCTCCACCGTCGCGTAGATCAGCTCCACGACGATGCGGCTCGCCAGCTTGAGCTCCGCGCGCCGGGCCCCGGGCAGCGCCTGCACCAGCAGCTGGGTCTGCGCCTCGGTCACCGCCGCGTGCGAGGCCAGCCGCACCTCCTGCAGCGCCGGCACCGCCCGCATCGCCCGCATGATCCACACGCCGCCGGCGGTCGCGCGCGTCGCCTCGTAGGTGTCCAGCAGCAGGCCCGCCAGCGCCTGCTCCAGCGCCGGCACGCCGCCCTGGATCACCGCCACCGACATCCACTTCGCGACGCATTCGTTCTGGCGCTGCATCAGGCGCTGGCCCAGCTCATGCAGCAGCGCGTACTTGTTGGGGAAGTAGCGGTACAGCGCCGGCGGCGACACCCCGGCGCGCTCGCACACCAGGTTGGTGGAGAGCCGCTCCACGCCCACCTCGATCAGGGTCTGCGCCGCGGCCTCGAGCACCCGCTCGTAGGTCTCGGCGGCGCGCTGCTGCGCCGGCAGCTTCTTGGCCGCGAGCGCTGGCGCGGCGGTCGTGGGCGTGGGCGGAGGAGCGGCGGTCTTGCGGCGGGCAGTGGGCATGGGAATCGAAATGGCGAGGCAACGGCAGGAAGGCTGCGGGATTGTTCCAGGGCGCGAGGCACCCCAGAACGATAGCCATGACTATAAGATCGCCAGCCATCATCCACCGCTCCGCTTGCGCCGAAATGACACACACGCTGCCTCCCGGCCCGACGTCTCCCAGCGCCCGCGGCGCGCAGGTGCTGGCGATCCTCGTCGGCTCCGTCGCCCTGCTGATGCTGGGCCTGCAACCGCTGCTGCTGGGCGCGCTGCTGGAGGGCGGCCAAGTGACGCTGGAGGGCGTGGGCCTCGTCGCCATGGGCGAGATCGTGGCCCTGGGCCTGGGCGTGCTGATCGGCGACCTCTGGTTGTCGGTGCGCTCGCTGCGCGCCGACACCGCCCTGGCCGCGCTGGCGGCCGCGGCGCTGGACCTGGCCACCACGCGGGTCGGCGGCGACCTGGCGCTGGGCCTGGTCCGCGCGGCGGCCGGCATCGCCGAGGGCCTGATGGTCTGGAGCACCACCGCCGTGATCGTGCGCGCCGCCGTGCCGGAGCGGCTGGCGGGCCTCTTCTTCGTCGTGCAGACCCTCGCGCAGGCGACGACCGGCCTGGTGCTGGCGCACCTCGTGCTTCCCGTCGCCGGCTGGCCCGGCGGCTTCGCGCTGCTGGCCGGCCTGTGCGCGCTGGCGGCCCTGCTCGCGGCCCGCTTCGCGCGCCCGCTCGGTCCGCTCACGCCCACGGTGAGCCAGGCCGGCGTGGGCATGCGCTGGACGCGGCCCCGCATCGGCACGCTGCTGCTCGTCTTCCTCCAGCTCGCGACGCTGGGCGCGCTGTGGGCCTATGCCGAGCCGCTCGGCACCCGCGCCGGCTTCTCGCCGACGGCGGTGCAGACGCTCATCGCGGCCGGGCTGGGCATGCAGGTGCTCGGCGGCAGCGTCGGCACCTGGCTGGTCCGGCGCGCGCCGATCCGGCCGGTCCTGCTCGGCTGCTGCCTGGTGCTGGGGCTGAGCGCGCTGGGCATCGCGCGCACCGCCCAGGGCGGGCCCCTGGCCTTCGCCGCGCTGTGCGGCCTGTTCACCTTCACCTGGCTGTTCATGCTGCCCTTCCAGATGGCATTGGCCTTCCGCGTCGACGGCAGCGGCCAGGTCGCCTCGCTGGTGCCGGCGGCGCAGCTCTTCGGCAGTGCCTTCGGGCCGCTGATGGCCTCGCTGGTCGTCACCGGCGAGGCGGTCGCGCCGGTGCCCTTCGTGGCCGCCGGCTTCGCGCTGCTGGCCATGCTCGCGCTGCCGCTGACCCGCGGCGCGCCGCGCCAGGGTTTCTCCGAGCGTCAATTTCGGTAGTCATCGCTATACCATAGCCATCACTATCAACTTGACGCGAGGGCACGCGCCCCTCCGGAAAGCAGGCGATGGCTTCACGACTGGTCCCTCCGCGACGCCGCTGGCCGATGGCCAGGGCCATGGTCGCCCTTCTGTGCGTGGCGGCGCTGTCCGCGCCGGTGCTGGCCGCCGGCCCTGACGACGCCAAGGGCCTGTGGCTGAGCGCCGACGGCGGCGCGGTGATCGAGTTCAAGCCCTGCGGCGACAAGCCGTCCGCGCTGTGCGGTCGCATCGTCTGGGACAAGGACGCCGGCCAGGCCAATGACACCTGCGGCATCCAGGTCGCGCAACTGGAGCGCTATGACAACGAGGCCTGGCGCGACGGCTGGGTCTACGACCCGCGCGACCGGAAGAAATACAAGGGCGCGCTGCGCGTGAAGGGCGGCGACCTGTACCTGCGCGCCTTCATCGGGACCGAGATCCTCGGTCAGACCGAGCAGATGAAGCGCGTGGCCGCCCTGCCGGCGACGCCGGTCTGCAAGTCCTGAACAGCCCTGACGAGGAGACCCGAGATGACCCGCACGACCTCCGCCCCCGCGACCCGACCGGTCCTCGCCGCCTACGCGGTGTACGCCGCATTGGCCGCCCTGGCCGCGCTCGGCCCCTCCGGCGCCCGCGCCGACGACGCCGGCGTGGCCACGATGGCGATCGACACCGAAGTGAAGCTGCTCTCGGACCTGCGCAACCGCGGTGTCTCCGACTCCGGCCGCAAGCCCTCGCTGCAACTGGGCGTGCAGCTCGCCCACGAGTCCGGCGTCATCGGCCTGGCGCAGCTCTCCACCGTCAGCAAGAAGGCCTTCACCGACGGCGACGGCGTCAACCTGCTGCTGGGCACCGGCTACCGCTTCGGCGATCCGGACGCCTGGCACTTCGGCGTCGGACTGGCCAAGGAATTCTTCCCCGGCGCCAAGTTCGACGCGCCGCACGGCATCGACCTGGAAGCCGGCGTGCCGGTGGACTTCCGCCGCACCCGCTACGACACCGCCTACGCGGTGCTGGAGATCGGCTGGGGCCGGCTCGAGGGCCGGGTGCTGCACGTGCTCTCGCGCACCTACCGCGGCGCGGACACCGGCGGCGTCTGCGGCCAGATCCTCGCGGCCGCCGTCGACCCGACGCCGGCGCTCGAGTGCTACGCGCGCGGCGACCAGAACTCGCGCGGCAGCATGCTCTACGACCTGAGCTATCGCCACCCGCTCACGCCGACGACCACGCTGAACCTGCATGCCGGCACCCAGAAGATCCGCCATTTCAAGGAGGCGGACTTCAGCGACTACTCGATCGGCGTCACCCATCAGCGCTGGGGCTTGAACTGGACCGCCGAATGGGTGGCCACCCGCACCCATCGGCCCGAGCTCTTCATGATCCCCGACGGCGACGGCTGGAAGCGGCAGGACAACAACACGCTGGTGGTCTCCGTGTCGCGCAAGTTCTGATGACCACGCCGGGCACTGCGCCGCTGGTACTGGCGGTGGACCTGGGCACCAGCGGCTGCAAGTGCGCGCTGGTGGCGCAGGACGGCACCGTGGTCGCCTGGGCCTTCCGGCCGGTGGCGCTTCATGTCGAGGGCGTGCGGGCCGAGCAGGATCCCGAGGCCTGGTGGCAGGCGCTGCTCGAGGCCGCCGGCGAGGTGCTCGCGGCCGACGCCGGCCATCGAGGCCGCGTGTCGGCGGTGTGCTGCTCCACGCAGACCGAGGTGACCGTCTGCCTGGGCCGCGACGGCCGCGCGATCGGCCGGGCCTTCAGCTGGCTGGATGCGCGCGGCGCCGCCGCCGTGGCCCGGCGCGTGCGCGGCCGCTGGCTCAACATCGAGGGCTATGCGCCGCTCAAGCTGTGGCGCTGGCTGCGCCTGACCGGCGGCGCGCCGTCGCTGACCGGGCGCGACGCGGCCGGCCACATGGCCTTCATCCGCGACGAGCAACCCGCCGTCTACGAGGCCACGCGCTGCTTCCTCAACGCGCTGGACTACCTCAACTTCCGCCTCTGCGGCCGGCTCTGCGCGACGCAGGATTCCATCCTCACCAGCTGGGTGACGGACAACCGCGATCCCTCGCGCATCCGCTACGACGACCGCCTGATCCGCGCGCTCGGGCTGGACGCCGGCAAGCTGCCCGCGATCGTGCATTCCACCGACGTGCTGGGGCCGCTGCTGCCGGCGGTCGCCCATCAGCTGGGCCTGCCGGCCACGACGCCGGTGGTGGCCGGCGCGGTGGACACCTCGGCTGTCGCGGTCGGCGCCGCGGTGCCGGACTACGAGACCCACCTGTACCTGGGCACCTCGTCCTGGCTGGGGGCGCATGTGCCGGGCATGCGGACCGACGTGCGCCACAAGATCGCGGCGGTGCCCTCGGCGGTCGATGGCCGCTACCTCGCGCTGGCGCTGCAGTCGACGGCGGGCGCCAACCTGTCCTTCCTGCGCGACCGCATCCTCTATCACCCCGACGAACTGGCCGCCGACGAGGAGCATCCCGCCGTCTACGAGGCGCTCAACCGCATCGCCGCGCGCGTGCCGCCGGGCTCGCGCGGGCTGATCTACACGCCCTGGCTCTTCGGCGAGCGCACGCCGGTGGACGATCCGCTGCTGCGCGCGGGGCTGATCAACCTGTCGCTGGAGCATTCGCGCGAGGATATCTTCCGGGCCTTCCTCGAGGGCGTCGCGCTGAACACGCGCTGGATGATGGAGCCCTTCGGGCGGCTGCTGGGCCGGTCGCCCGGCACGATCGCGGCGGTCGGCGGCGGCGCGCAGAGCGACGTCTGGTGCCAGATCCTCGCCGACGTCACCGGCCAACCGATCCGGCAGCTGGCGCATCCGATCCAGGCCAACGCGATCGGCGCGGCCTACCTCGCCGGCGTGGGCACCGGCGCGCTTCGTTTCAGCGACCTGCCGGCGCTGCGCCGCACGCGCCGCCTCTACGAACCCGCCGCCGCGCTGCGTCGGCTCTATGGCGACAAGTTCGAAGCCTTCAAGGAAGTCCGCGCGCGCCTGGCGCCGCTGTACCACCGCCTCAACCGCGTGCCCGCGACGGGAGCTGCCGCATGAAGCACGCAGCCGAACGGCGGCAGGTGGTGGCGCTGTGCCTGCGTTTGTCCGAGCGCGGGTACTTCGCCGGCACCGGCGGCAACCTGATGCTGCGCATCGACGACGAGCGGGTCGCGGTGACGCCGTCGGCGACGGACTACCTCGTCATGCGGCCGGAGGACGTCTGCGTGCTGCGCCTGGCCGACCTGGCCGTCGTCGACGACGCCAGCGACGGCGCCCGCCGGCCTTCGGTCGAGACCGGGCTGCATGCGCGGGTGCTGCGGGCGCGGCCGGACGTCGGCTGCAGCATCCACACCCACCAGCCGCTGGCCAGCGCCTGCGCGCTGATCGGCGAGCCGCTGGCGGTGCCGCCGGCGCTGCGCGGCTGGCTCGGCGACGAGGTGCCGGTGATCGGGTATGCGCCGTCGGGCACCGCCTGGCTGGCGGGCAAGCTCGGCAAGGCGGTGCGCCCCGGACGCCAGGCTTACCTGCTGCGCAACCACGGCATCCTGTGCTGCGCCGCGGACAGCGACACGGCGATGGCGGCCGTCGAGCGCCTGGAGGACCTCGCCCGTGACCGCCTCGCCGCGCGCATCGACGAGCGCGTCCGCCGCGCGCCCGATCTCCGGGATCGCCTCGCCCCGGTGCGCGACCTGCTGCTTCATCTCAAGGGACCGTGATGTCTTCGCTCGCCTCTTCCTCGTCTTCCCCGCCTTCTCCGTCTCCCTCGGCGGCGTCGTCGTCCGCGTCGTCCGCGTCGTCGTCAGCCACGCCGTCGCTCGCGACGGACGGTCCCGCGCGAGAGACCGCCGACGCGGACCTGCCCGCCGTGCCCACCTGGCCCGACACGCACGCGCTCTACGAGCGCTTCGCCGCGCTGGTCAACCAGCCGATGCGCCCGATCCGTCCGGACGCGATGCCCAAGGTGCTGCGCTGGTTCGACGAGCACTGCGCCGGCTCCAAGCGCCTGGCCGAGCGCGCCGCCACCGTCATCCCGGGCGGCGTCCAGCACAACCTTGCCTTCAACCATCCCTTCCCGCTGGCGATCGCGCAGGCCCGCGGCGCCCACCTCACCGACGTCGACGGCAACCGCTATATCGACTTCCTGCAGGCCGGCGGTCCGACGCTGCTGGGCAGCAATCCGCCGGCGGTGCGCGAGGCGGTGCAGGCGCTGCTCGACGACTGCGGCCCGGTCACCGGCCTGCTGCATGCCTACGAGGTCGAACTGGCCGAGCGCGTCTGCCGCCACATGCCGGGCGTGGAGATGCTGCGCATGCTGGGCTCGGGCACCGAGGCGGTGATGGGCGCGGTGCGGCTGGCCCGCACCTTCACCCGGCGCCAGCGGGTCATCAAGATCGGCGGCGCGTACCACGGCTGGAGCGACCAGCTGGTCTACGGCATGCGCCTGCCCAAGACCGGCCGCATGGAGGCCACCGGCATTCCCCGCGGCGCGACGGCGCACACGCAGGAATGCCTGCCCAACGATCCGGAGGCGCTGCGCCGGCTGCTGCGCTGGAACCGCCTGCGCGGCGGCACGGCGGCGGTGCTGCTGGAGCCCTTCGGGCCGGAGAGCGGCACGCGGCCGGTGCATCGCGAGTTCAACGCCCAGGTGCGCGCGCTCTGCGACGAGTTCGGCGCGCTGCTGATCTTCGACGAGGTGGTGACCGGCTTCCGCGCCGGCCTCGGCGGCGCGCAGGCCTACTTCGGCGTGACACCCGACCTGACGGTGCTGGGCAAGTGCCTGGCCGGCGGCTACCCGATGGCGGGGGCGATCGGGGGGAAGCGGGAGATCATGATGTCGCTCGTCGGCGGGATCGGCACCACCTCGCGGCGGGCCTTCGTCGGGGGGACGCTGTCGGCCAATCCGCTCAGCTGCGTGGCGGGTTACCACGCGCTGCTCGAGGCCGAGCGGACCAACGCCCCCGGCGTGGCGGCCCGTGCCGGCGATCGCCTGCGCCGCGGGCTGGAGGAGATCATCGAGCGCCGCGGCCTGCCCTACGTCGCCTACAACATCGGCTCGATCGTCCACCTGCAGACCTCCGGCGTGCTGCTGCTCGACACCAGCAGCCTGTGGAAGCTGTTCCGCCTGAAGGACGAGGCGCGGCGGCGCAAGCACATGATGGAAGAGATGGGCGCGGCCTTCACCGCGCATGGCCTGATCTCGGTGGCGGGCAGCCGGCTGTACACCAGCCTGGCCGACACCGACGCGGTGATCGACGACGCGCTCAACCGCTTCGACGACGTGATGGCGCTGACATGAGCGAAGAGCACCTGCTGCGCGATACCTGGCTCGGGCTGCGGCGGCGGCTGCTGGCGCGGGGGCTGATGCCGGGCGCCGTGGACAGCCTGTCGCTGCGCGATCCCGCCAGCGGGGCGATGGCGTGGGGGACGGCGGAGGATGCGCTCGCGCTGGTCGAGCCCCTGGCGCCGGCGACCGGCGCCCGCAGGGAGGGCGCGGACGGCCCGGACCGCGTGGACGGCCACCTGCCCGCGATCGCGCTGCACCGCGCCGTCTACGCCGCGCGGCAGGACGTCTGCGCGGTGCTGATCGGCGGCGGCGCCTTCGGTCGCCAGCTGCAGGCCTTCGGCGGCTGGATGCCGGCGGTCTTCGACGAGCAGATCCGCCAGCTCGGCCACATGGGCCGGCCGACCGAGGCGCTGGCGCGATTGCCGCAGGCGCTGTCCAAGGGCGGCAACGTCACCCTGCATGCGGGTCGGCTGATCGTGCTGGGTATGACGCCGTCGCGGCTGGCGCTCAATGCGGAGCTCTTCGAGAAATGTGCGAAGGCCTGGGTGCCGGCCGTGGCCGGCGGCGCGGCGGTGAGCCTCCTGCCCTGGCTGGTGCGCCACATCGCCAACGGCCGATTGAGGAAGGAACAGGCCCAGGCCCGCGAGCAGGTGCGCCAGGGCCGCTGGCCGGCGGAGACGCGGGGGTACTGACGGGGGTGCGGACGAGGCTATGGAATCTCCCCCCTCGGGGTGACCAAGGTCGTCGCCTCGCTGAGGGATACTCGCCCGCGGCGGTCGGTTTGGATCGCATCTTTTTGTGGAGCTGCGCCATGGGCCTGATGGATTTCATCAAGAAACAGTTCATTGACATCATCCAGTGGACCGAGGACGACAACGGCGTCCTGGCCTACCGGTTCCCGATGCAGGACTTCGAGATCCAGTACGGCGCCTCCCTCACCGTGCGTGAATCGCAGATGGCCGTCTTCGTCAACGAAGGCAAGGTGGCCGACGTCTTCGGCCCCGGCATGTACAAGCTGACCACGCAGACGCTGCCGGTCCTCACCTACCTCAAGAACTGGGACAAGCTCTTCGAGTCCCCCTTCAAGAGCGACGTCTACTTCTTCTCCACCCGCCAGCAGGTGGACCAGCGATGGGGCACCACCCAGCCCGTCACCATCCGCGACAAGGACTTCGGCGCGGTGCGCCTGCGCGCCTTCGGCAACTACAGCTACCGCGTCGTCGACCCGAAGAAGTTCCACACCGAGATCTCCGGCACCCGCGAGCGCTACACCGTCACCGAGCTCGACGGCCAGCTCCGCGGCCTGATGCTGCAGCACATCTCCGACGCGGTCGCCCAGTCCGGCATCCCCTTCCTGGACCTGGCGGCCAACCAGGTCGAGTTCGCCAAGGCGCTGCAGGAAGCCACCCAGCCGGCCTTCGACGCGCTGGGCCTCAAGCTCGAGATGGTCACGCTGCAGAACGTCTCGCTGCCCGAGGAACTGCAGAAGATCCTCGACCAGAAGATCGGCATGGGCATGATCGGCCAGAACATGGGCCAGTTCATGCAGTACCAGACCGCGCAGGCCATTCCCAAGCTCGCCGAGGGCGTGGGCTCGGGCGGCGGCGGCGTGGCCGGCGACGCGATGGGCCTGGGCGCCGGCCTGGCGCTGGGCCAGACCATGGCGCAGCAGCTGCAGCAGGGTCTGACCGGTGCCAATCAGGGCGCCCAGCCGGCCGCGCCGGTTCAGCCGCAACCGGTCAGCCAGGGCGCCGACGAGGTTCTGCTGCTGCTCGAGAAGCTCGGCGACCTCAAGGCCAAGGGCATCCTCACCGACGAGGAATTCGCGGCCAAGAAGGCCGAGTTGCTGAAGAAGCTCAGCTGACGCCGCCAGGCGTGCTCCGCCCCGGGTCCTGATTGGCTACCGCTTCCCCCCAGCGCCGCTGGCAGGCGCAGTGCCCCCATTGCGGCGCGCCGGTCGAGTTCGCCTCGGCCGCGTCGGCCAGCGCCGTCTGCAGCTATTGCCGCTCCACGCTGCTGCGTGAGGGCGACGCGCTGCGCCGCATCGGCACCAGCGCCGAGGTCTTCGAGGACTACTCGCCGCTGCAGCTCGGCAGCGCCGGGCGTTATGCCGGCGCGGGGTTCGTGGTCGTCGGCCGGCTGCAGATGTCCTATGCGGACGGCGGCTGGAACGAGTGGCACCTGCTCTTCGACGCCAGCGCCGACCAGCCGCCCCGCAGCGGCTGGCTGGCCGAGGACAACGGCAGCTTCGTCATCAGCTTCGAGGCGCCGCTGGCCGAGCGCGCGCCCGATCCCGCCACGCTGCGCCCGGGCGGACTGCAGATGCTGGCCGGCTCGGCCTGGCAGGTGGCCAGCATCGTCGACGCGACCGTGGCCGCGGCCCAGGGGGAACTGCCCCATCCGCCGCGGCTGGCCAGCAGCTATCCGGTGGTCGACCTGCGCAACACCGCCAACGAGGTCGCCTCGCTCGAGTACAGCGACCCCGCGCAGCCCAGTTGGTCGGTCGGCCGCCCGGTCAAGCTCGCCGACCTGCAGCTGACCGGCCTGCGCGCCGAGAGCGGCGCGACGCTGCAGTCCAAGGCCCTGCCCTGCCCGAACTGCGGCGCCGCGCTCGAACCGCGGCTCGACACGACGCAGTCCATCGTCTGCGGGCAGTGCAAGTCGGTCGTCGACATCTCCAAGGGGGCCGGCGCGGAGCTGGCCGCCTACCGGCAGAACACCGGCGGCGAGCCGCAGATCCCGCTGGGCACGACCGGCCAGCTCGCGATCTCCGGCGGCGCGCCGCAGCCGTGGCAGGTGGTCGGCTACCTGGAGCGCTGCGACCTGCCCGAGTCCGCCGAGGACGAACAGACCTTCTGGCGCGAGTACCTGCTGTTCAACCGCATGGAGGGCTTCGCCTTCCTCGTGGACACCGAGGACGGCTGGAGCCTGGTGCGCCCGATCACCGGCGCGCCGGCCAATGCGGGGGCGAAGTCGGTCAGCCACCAGGGCAAGGACTTCAGGCACAAGTGGACCTACACCGCCAAGGTCACCTACGTGCTGGGCGAGTTCTACTGGCGCGTCAAGCGCGAGGAACGCGCGCTGGTGCGCGACTACGAATGGCGCAACGGCACGCGGCTCGAGCTGCTGAGCAGCGAGCAGACCGGCAACGAGGTCACCTGGAGCCACGGCCGCGCGATCGACGCCGCCGAGGTGCGGCGCTTCTTCTCGCTGCCCGAGGACCGCATGCCCGCGCTGCAGCGCGATGTCTCCTCCGGCCTGGATCAGGGCAAGCTGCTGCGCAACATCATCATCGCGATCTTCGTGATCGCGGTGCTGTTCGCGCTGCTGCGGGCCTGCAGCAGCGACGACTGCGACCGCTACAAGGACAGCTACGGCGAAAGCAGCGCCGAGTACCAGCAGTGCAAGCGCAGCAGCCGCGGCAGCGGCGTGGGCTACGTCGGCTCCAGCGGCGGCTCGTATGGCGGCTACAGCAGCGGCGGCGGCGGTCACAAGTAGTCGCCATCGTCCCGCCGCCCCGTCCGCATCCACGCCGACTTCCCCGCGACAATCGCCGGCCCGCGCCACCCCCAGACCTTCACCCCCACCGAACGACCGACCGACCAGGAGAACGAGATGGAAGGATTCGAATGGCTCAAGCCCGCCATCGTGCTGGGCTCCATCCTGTATGCCGTCATCGGCGTGCTGGTGTTCTGGATCAGCTTCGTCATCATCGACAAGCTCACCCCCTACAAGCTGTGGGAGGAGATCGTCGAGCACAAGAACATGGCGCTCGCGGTCGTGGTCGCGGCGATGTGCATCTCCATCGGCCAGATCGTGGCTGCGGCGATCCACGGCTGAACGGGCCATGCCGATGCGTCGATCCGCGCGACTGTCCGCCCGCCTGCCCGCCCCCCTGCCCGCTCGCCTCTGCGCCCTCGCCACCTTTTCCGTGCTGGCCCTGACGGCCGCCGGCGGCGTCGCACTGGCCCAGACCCAGCCCTACAAGCCGCCGCCGCCCGCGCGGCCCACCGGTATCGCGCCCAAGGGCGACTTCACCAAGGGCCTCGAGGTGGCCCGGCCCGAGCTCGATCCCGGCCAGGCCGCCGGCAGCGAGGGCTCCGACGAGGCCTTCCGCGCCAAGGCCGAGGCCGACGCGATCCGCAAGGCCAACGTCGGCGGCGGCCACGTGCTCATCAAGCGCGCCGGCTCGCGCCTGATGCTGCCGACCGGCTCCGGCCGGCCCGAGGTCTTCGACAGCGTCTGGCCCAATGCCTCGGGCAACAACGAGGGAGCCTACGAGGATTACCGCTTCGACGGCCTGTCCCCCGACCGCGAGTTCTTCGTCGTCCGCGCCACCTTCTACGAAGGCAGCAATGTCTACTGGGTCTCGCGCAAGGACGGCACGCGCTACACGATGCACGGCGAGGTGCGCCCGTCGCCGGACGGCCGCTTCCTGGTGATGGCCAACGCCTCGGTCGCGCACGACTTCAACGGCATCGTGGTCTGGGAGAACCTCGGCGGGCGGCTGGTCGAGCGTTTCCGCTTCTCGCCCCCGCTGAACGGGATCTCGTTCTACCGCTTCATGCGCTGGAAGGACGGGCGCACGGTGGAACTCGAGCACACCGCCCTGGGCGACGAGATCACCTGCCGCGACGGCACGCAGGAAGCGCTGGCCGTGCTGACCCGCGATGGCGAGCAGTGGGCCGTCAAGGACGTGACGGCGTCGCGCTGCAAGCGCTGACCCGGCAGCCGCATCCCGCCCGCCGAGACCGCTCCGACGGTCGACCTCACGCCACTCTTTCGCTCTCCGCCGTTTCGCTCCCGCGCTTCCGCTCTTGCCCTTCCGCCCGATGACCGCCCGCTCCTCCGCGCGTCCCGACGCCCTGCCCCTCTCCGTCGCGCCTGGCATCGCGCGTCCCATCGTTCTTCGCACGGCGTGGCGCACCGCCCTTCGCCTCGGCCTTCGCATCGCCCTTCGCAAAGTGCCGACCGATCGCCTCGGTCGCGTCCTGAGGCTCGGCGTGACCACCCTCACGCTGTGCGCCGTGATGGCGGGCGAAGCGGCCGCAATCGCACCGCCGCCCCCCCCTGGCCCCGCCGTGCCCCAGGGCATCGCGCCGCGCGGTGCGCTCTTCACGGCGGAGACGGCGCCCGAGGCCGCCGCGGGCGCCGATGAGGACTCCGACGAGGCCTTCCGCGCCCGTGCCGAGGCCGAGGTGCTGCGCCGCGTCGGCGCCGGGGTGCGGCGCGAGGACCAGCGCCTGTGGCTGCCCATCGCCAAGGGACGGCCGGTCGTCCTGGACAGCCGGCGTGCCGATCCGTCCGACCCGGCCTCGCCCGAGGTCGACTTCCGCCTGGACGGCCTCTCGCCGGACCGCGAGTTCTATGTCGTGCGCGCAACGCTCGCCGCCGGCAGCGAGCTGCTCTGGATCTCCCGCGCCGACGGCACCCGCTACGCGATGCACGGCAACGTCCATCCGTCGCCGGACGGGCGCCATCTGGTCGTCACCCATGCGTCGCCGGGCACGGAATTCAACGGCGTCGTCATCTGGCGCCGCGAGGAAGGTCGCCTGGTCGAGCGCTACCGCTTCCAGCCCACGCCGGACCAGACGGCCGTCAGCTTCCGCTTCCTGCGCTGGCGAGACGCGGACACCATCGAACTGGCGCAGTTCGCCGAGGTCGATCCAGCCACCTGCGGCCTGGGCACGCTGAGCGCCACCGCCCTGCTGTCGCGCAAGGGCGAGCGCTGGATCCTGCGCAGCGCCAGCGCCCCGCGCTGCGAGCCCTGACCCCGCGAGCGCGGCAGGCTTAACACGTTCTTCAACTCCCGTCGGACAGCCGAATTGCATCCGATGTGACGCTCGGTAATCGAACTTGTAACAGCGCCGAGGGCGGACCTAGGATTTCATCGATCCTTCAATTTCAGGTCCGCTCATGAACCCACAAGCCTCCCGCCAAGACGCCGTCCGCCCCTCGCTGGCCAAGCGCGCGATCGCCTCGACGCTGATCGTCTCCTGCTCCCTGATGGCGCTGCCGATGCACGCCAGCGCCCAGGTCGTGCCCACCGACGCCCTGGCGCAGCAGGACGCGCCCGCCGGCACCGCCGCCGACAGCCGCGTGCGCGTCAACGCCTTCTTCGCCCGTGAGGACGTGCGCCAGGCGATGGTCAAGGAAGGCGTGAACCCGGCCGACGCCCAGTCGCGCGTGGACGCGATGTCCGATGACGAGATCCGCGCGCTCGACGGCCGCATCGCGCAGGCCCCGGCCGGCGGCGACGTGCTGGGCGTGATCTTCGCGGTCTTCGTGATCCTGCTGGTGACCGACATCCTGGGCTTCACCAAGGTCTTCCCGTTCACCCGCTCGATCCGCTGAGGTCCGCATGCGCGTCGTCCGGTCGTCCCGGTCCCTGCTCCCGCTGGCCGCCCCCGCGCTGGCGCTGGCCCTGCTGCTGGGGGGCTGCGCGAGCACGCCGCCGCAGCTGAAGGCGCTGGAAGCGCAGTGGCCCGCGGACCTGCCGGCGCGCGTGGACCTGTCCGCGAAGACGCCCTTCATCGCGCAGGACGACTATGAATGCGGACCGGCCGCGCTCGCGATGCTGCTGCGCACCGCCGGCAAGACCGCGACCGTGGAGCAGCTCAAGCCGCAGGTCTTCCTGCCGGGCCGCAAGGGCTCGCTGCAGACCGAGATGCTGGTGGCCACGCGCCGCCAGGGCCTGCCCGCCTACGTGCTGCCGCCGCGGCTGGACGCGCTGCTGGCCGAGCTCGCGGCCGGCCATCCGGTGATCGTGTTCCAGAACCTGTCGCTGGACCTGGCACCGGTGTGGCATTACGCGGTCGCCGTCGGCTACGACCGCCAGCGCCGCACCGTCCTGCTGCACAGCGGCAAGACCGAGCGGCAGGAGGTCGAACTGCCGGTCTTCGAGCGCACCTGGGCGCGTGGCGACTACTGGGCGATGACGACGCTGCCGCCGGACCTGCTGCCGGCCTCGCTGGACGGCGCGCAGACGGGCGCGGCGCTGGCGGCGCTGGAGCGCCTGAATCCGGCCGCGGCGCGCAAGGGGTACTCGGCCGCGCTCACGCGCTGGCCCGGCGAGCCGGTGCTGCTGCTGGGCGCCGGCAACACGGCCTACGCCGCCAAGGACCGCCGCACCGCGGCCCGCCATTACGCCCGGCTGACCGACGTGCGCCCCGACCTGCCCGAGGGTTGGAACAACCTGGCGCAGGTGCTGATGGAACAGGGGCAGCGCTACAAGGCCTCGCTGGCGATTGAGCGCGCGGTCGCGCTCGGCGGCCCGCGCCTGGACCAGTACAAGGCGCTGCAGAAGAAGATCACCACCGGCATGTGAGCCGGGCCGGCCCCGCTGGGCGCCCGGTGCCTCAGGGCCTCAGGGCCTGACGACGCTGCTTGGGTCCCTGGGACCTCAGGGCCGGAAGTCGATCGTGCGCTGCGCTGCCTCGAGCGCGGCATCGGCCGCATAACTCCAGGTGTCGAAGCTGCGCTCCAGCTCATGCCAGTAGCCGTTGAGTTCCGGCTGCCCACCCGCTGCCGGATGCGCAGCGATCACCAGGTAGCGCGCCCGGAATGGCGGCGCCTCGCCGACGACTTCACGGACGAACCAGCGCCCGTTGTGACTCTCGACGCCGCCGACGGCATCGGTATGGTCTGGCTTGGCTGACATGGACGCTCCTTTTCGCGTTGTGGCCGCAACCGCGGCCAGAGGATCGACGGGCCGCGCGTTCAGCGCCTGGGCAAGTTTCCCTCCAAGCGTCGTCCGGCGCCACGCGCGCCGACGATGTTTTACCCCCGCATTACAAGGTCACCCGCCAGGGCGATGTACGAAGCAACTTCCGCACCGCCGGTGTCGGGATTCATTACACCGCCTGACCCCTTCTCGGGGGACAGGCCTTGCAAGTGCTTGAGCCAGCGGGACATCCTGCCCCGTGGCTTGGATGTTGCTTCCCCGAGCCGCTTCCGGCCGCGCGCCGGATGTCGCCCGGCCTCCCGCCCAGGGCCTCCACAAGAAATACCGCCAGAGAGATCCCGATGAAGCGCTCGCCCCTCGTTCCCCGACTTCTTTCCTGCCTTCCCCGCCTCCGTGCCTCCCTCGCTGCCGCCGCGCTGTGCGCCCTCGGCGGGGCCGCGCAGGCCTCGGTGCTGATCCTGGGCGCGACGGGCCAGCCCGGCGGGCTGACCGACGTGCAGTCCAAGATCGCCGCCACCGGCGTGGTCAGCGGCACGGTGGACGTGTTCAACGCCAACACCGGCACGCCCACGCTCGCGCTGCTCAAGAGCTACGACGCGGTCCTGGTGTTCAACGACACCTTCAACAAGCCCTTCGCCAGCGCCACGCAGCTGGGCAACGTGCTGGCGGACTACGTGGATGCCGGCGGCGGTGTCGTCGAGGCCGGCCTGTCCCACGCGACCATCCCGTTCGGCGGGCTCACCGGCCGCTTCGTGACCGGTGGCTACGACGTCTTCAACGCCAACAACAACCAGAACTCGTGCGGCAGCCTGGGCCGGGTCGCGGATCCGCAGAGCCCGCTGATGCGCGACATCGACAGCTTCAGCGGCGGCCTGTCGGCGCTGTGCTACCGCGTCACGCCCAAGGCCGGCGCGAGCGTCGTCGCCTACTGGACCAACGACAAGCCGCTGCTGGGCTATCGCACCGACCACAAGGGCATCGTCGTCGGGCTGAACATGTTCCCGGTCTCCGGCGACGTGCAGGCAGGCCTGTGGGACAGCAGCACCGACGGCGCGCGGCTGATGGCCAACTCGCTGGCCTTCGCCGCGGGCGAGCTGCCGGAGCCGGGCTCGCTGGCGCTGCTGGGCATCGCCGCGGTGGCGGCGGGCGTGGCGGGCCGTCGCCGCGCGCGCCGCGCCTGAGCACGCATCGCCTCGCGGGCCTGAGGGATACTTCCGCGCATGTCCACGCCGCCGACCTTCAAGTTCCCCGTTCCGCCTCCCGATCTGGTGATCACCGACGAGGAGCGCGCCGCGCTCTACTTCATCCCGCAATCGCCGGGCGGCATGCCGGTCAGCGAGGAGATGCAGCAGCGGCTGCAGGACAAGGGCCTGGCCACGCCGATCCGCGAGGACGGCCGGCGCTGGCTGACGGAACTCGGCGACCGCGCGCGACTGGGCAAGATCTGACCCCGTGCCGGTGGACGCCGGCAGGCCCGGTGCCCGCGCAGGCGCCTGGCGGCTCAGCGCCGGTCGTACTGGGTCTTGCCGAACAGCACCTCGCGGGCCTTGTCGTCGACCAACGGCCGGCGCTTCTCGGCCAGCACCTCGACGGCGCGCATCACCGCCGGGCGGGCCGCGATCTCGTCGAACCAGCCCTTGAGATGCGGGAAGTCGGCCATCTCCACGCCCTGGTTCTTCGCGCCCCGCAGCCACGGGAAGATCGCCATGTCGGCGATGCCGTAGGCGGGGCCGGCGATGTAGCGGCTGCGCGCCAGGCGGCGGTCGATGACGCCGTACAGCCGCTTGGCCTCGTTGGTGTAGCGGTCGATGGCGTACTCGATCTTCTCGGGCGCGTACATCCGGAAGTGATGGGTCTGGCCCAGCATCGGCCCGACACCGCCCATCTGGAACATCAGCCACTGCAGCGCCTCGTAGCGTCCGCGGGTGTCGGGCGGCAGGAACTGCCCGGTCTTGCCGGCCAGGTACAGCAGGATCGCGCCGGACTCGAACAGCGACATCGGCTGGCCGTCCGGCCCGTCGGGATCGACGATCGCGGGGATCTTGTTGTTGGGGCTGATGGCCAGGAAGCTCGCGTCGAACTGCTCGCCCGCGCCGATGTCCACGGGAATCACCCGGTAAGGCAGCCGGCATTCCTCCAGCATGATGTGGACCTTGTGGCCATTGGGCGTGGGCCATGAATACACTTCGATCATCACGCGTTCTCCCTAGGGGCGCGGGGCCCCGGTCGCCGACACCTCAATGCACGGACACCAGGCCGCTCGCGCATCGTCCCGCCTCATGGTAATCAAACAAATCAAACAGTGGTTGACCGCCCGCGCCAACTCGGCCCGGTGGCGCCCCTTGAGCGAATGGGCCGCTGAACGCGGCGGCCAGTTGCGTCACGCCCGCGACGGCCGCGGCTTCGTGATCGACCTGCCGCGCACCCTGCCCGGCCTGACCCGCATCGAATGGGGGCCCTCGCAACGCAGCTACATCGAGGGCTTCGAGCTGCGCATGAGATGCGAGCTCAAGGTCAATCCCGACATGCAGATGATGCTCATCGAGCGCAAGCTGATGGAGCGCCTGGAGAGCAGCGTCTTCGAGGCCTACACCGACACGCTGCGCACCCGCGTGGACACCGACACGCCGGAGGAGATGCGCTGGCTGGTGATGTTCCCGAAGCAGTCGCAGATCGAGTCCAAGCTCGTGCGGCAACGCTTCGGCGCGGTCGGCATCAATCGCGAGCTGATCATGGCCTGGCTCGACAAGGACCTGTCCGAGCGCCTGGCCCAGGCGACGCAGGACGTGCTCATCGAGGGCCGGCCCTTCGTGCTGCTGAGCCTGCGCGGCAACGTCTATCTGCGCACCGCGATGCCCGAGCCGGCACTGGCCGAGGTCGAGGCCCTGACCCGCGTGCTGGACGCCGCGGCGGGCAGCGCGCTGGCGGTGCACCAGCGCATCGGGGATGGCGGTCCCTGGCCGACGACCACCTCGGTGGCCTGGCACAGCCGGCCGTCCGAAGGCGACTACGGCGCGCCGGTCTGAGCCGCCCTCGCGGCCTGGCCGACGACGGCGGCGCATGCCCCACGGCGGCCCGCGCCGCGCACTTCAGGCGAAGAGATCCGCCGCGCCGGCCACCGCCTCGGTGCAATCGATCAGCCGGCCCTGGCCCGTGATGAAGGCGCAGCGCACCGGCTCGCCGGGCTGCAGCGCCATCACCGCCTCGCGATAGCGCCACAGCTGCTGCAGATAGTCCGGGTTGCGCTGCGGCACCGGATTCAGCTTGTAGTCGAGCACCCACCAGGTCCGCGCGCCCGCGGCGTCCTGCCGGCAGACGAGCCGGTCCAGGCGCATGTCGTGCCCGTTCCAGCTCAGCGGCACCTCGTTGCCGTGCCATACCAGCGCGTCGGCATCGAAGAAGGCGGCGCAGTCGGCGCTGCCCAGGATCGCCTTCACGCTGCGCTGCAAGCGCTCGTCGCGACGCGCGTCGAGCCCGTACATCTGGGCCGCCGCCGCCATCAGGCGCTCGAGCGTGTGATCGCGCCCTCGCGGGCCGCTGTGCCACTCCAGCACGCGGTGCAGCGCCTCGCCGAGCGCGGCGCTTTCGTCGACCTCGTCCGGGCTCTGGCCGACCTCGGCGCCCACCCCATCGACCGCCTCGGCGGGCAGCGGCGCGACGCGCGGCAGCACCTTCAAGCGGGCCACGGCGGCAACGCCATCGGCATGCGAGGCGACAGCGGCACGAGCGGCACGAGCGGCATCCTCAGCGTTGGCGGCATCGACATCCACACTCGCGTCGAGCTCCGGCACCGCCAGCGGCGCCGCGTGCGGCTGCACCCGCGCCCACCAACTCGCCGATGCGCTCTGGCGCTTGGCCGGCGTGCGGCTCAGCAGCAGCCGATGACGCGCCCGGGTCATGGCGACATAGAGCGCGTTCAGCTCCTCGCGCTGGCGCTGCTCCTTTTCGTCGTCGAGCAGCGCCTGCAGCGACGGCGGCGGTTTCGCCTCCGAGACGATGAAGGCCACAGTTCGCGGCACCGGCTCCTGCACCGGCCATGAGATCGCCAGCGCCATGCTTTCGGCGCGCGCCGGCCCGGCTTCCGCGTCCATCAGGACCACGACCTTGGCCTCCAGGCCCTTGGCGCCATGCACCGTCAGCAGCTGCACCGCGTCGGGCTCGGCGGGCGCGGCCAGCTTCAGCGCGCGGCTCTTCAGCGCGCGCACGAAGCCGTACAAGCCGGCGTAGCGCCCGCCGTCGAGCTCCAGCGCCAGCGCCAGCAGCGCCTCGACCGCATGCAGCCGCGCACGGCGCTCGCTGGCCGGCACGGCGGCGGCCAGGCGAGCCATCAGGTCGCCCTCGTCGACGATCGCATCCAGCAGGTCGTGCGGGCTGCGCAGCGCGGCTACCGACGCCCAGCGCGACAGCAGGCCCTGCGCGCGTCGCAGCGCCTCGCTCAGCGACGCCGGCTCGGCCTGCAGCAGGACCTCCCACCAGGAGCGCGTGACCGGCCACGTCGAGCTGACTGCGGATTCGTCACTGTCCGCCGAGCCGTTCGGCGGCGCGTCGTCAGCCAGAGGCGCTTCATCGACCGCGGGCGTCGACCGGCGCGCTTGCGGCGGCTCCTGGCCGAGCCAATGCGCGGAGCGCGACGCGGCCGCGAGCCACAGCAGGTCGGCCTCGGTGGCGCCGAACAAGGGGCTGCGCAGCGCATGCGCCAGCGACAGCTGATGCCCGCTGGACGCCAGCGCATCCAGCAGCGCGAGCAGGTCCCGCACATCCGGCGCGTCGAGCAGCGCCATGTCCTCCGGCGCCGCATGCGCGATGCCCAGGCCCTTGAGCACCTGCGCCAGCACCCGCAGCCCTTCGCGCTTGCGCGCCAGCACGAACACGTCGCCCGGCTGCACCTGGCCGTCCCTCAGCAACGCCGCGATGCAGGCGGCGATGCGCTGGGCCTCCGCTTCACGGCGATGCAGTTCCGGCTCGCGCCGCGGCTCGGTCAGGCTCGGGCGCCAGGTGTCCGCGTCGCGCGTGGCCGCCGCGGATTCCGCGTCGTCCGCCTCGTCGCCCGCGATGAAGTGGACGCCATCCAGCGGATCGCCGCCGCCCGCCTCGGTGGTGTGGGCCCGGAAGCCGGTGTACTGCTGCGCCAGGCTGGCCTGCTCGAACACCGCGTTCACCGCCGCCAGCACCGGCGCCGAGTTGCGCCGCGTGTGATCGCAGGCCAGCAGCACGCCGTCCAGGCCTTCGCGCACGAAGTCCCGCGCCGCGGCGAAGACGCGCGGTTCGGCGCGTCGGAAGCGGTAGATGCTCTGCTTGGGATCGCCCACGATGAACACCGAGGGCGGCCGTTGCCCGCTGGCGCCGCCCCCGGCGCCGACATAACCCGACAGCCACGCGTACAGCGCGTGCCACTGCAGCGGGCTGGTGTCCTGGAATTCGTCGATCAGCAGGTGTCGCACCTGGCTGTCCAGCCGCTCCTGCACCCAACCCGACAGCTCGGCGTCGCCAAGCAGCGCCAGCGCACCGCGCTCGAGGTCGTTCATGTCGACGAGGCCGCGCTCCCGCTTCAGGCGCTCGAAGGCCTCCAGCAGCGTCAGCGCGAGCCCGCACATCTGCTGGTGCCAGGCGCGCGCGTCGGCCTGGTCCAGCGCCAGCTGCAGCCGGGCGAGCCGGTCGCCCAGCTCGAGCAGCAGCGGCGAATCGCCCAGCGCCTTCACCAGCGTGCCCTTCTGCGTGAACAGCTCGGCGCGCACG
Organism: Mitsuaria sp. BK041; assembly: GCF_014193085.1. Lineage (NCBI taxonomy): Bacteria > Pseudomonadati > Pseudomonadota > Betaproteobacteria > Burkholderiales > Sphaerotilaceae > Roseateles > Mitsuaria sp. BK041. Next base: position 2,850,437 of record NZ_JACHYT010000001.1, read on the forward strand.
GCGGCGAGCGCGCGGGCTTCAGCCTGCGGCTCGTCCCGGGGCGCCGACAGCGCCGCCTCCAGCGCCAGCGCCGCGGCCTTCTGCGTCTTGTTCCGCCCTTGCCCCAGCTCGGCGGCGAGCGCCTGCAGCTCGCCGCGCATCGCGGTGAAGGCGTCGATCGGCTCGCCGAACGCGGCCAGTTCGGGCACCACCTCGGCTGCCGTGGGCACGCTGTCCATCAGTCGTCCGTGCGCCTGCGCCAGGCGCAGCTCGACGCGCTTGTCGAAGGCCGCCATCAGCCAGTCCTGCAGCTTGTTGCGGCCGTGGACCAGGCAGAGCTCGCGATAGACCGCCAGCAGCGATTCGTCCGCCAGCACGGCCGCGTGGAAGCGCTGCCACAGCTCGGGCATCAGGTCGGTCTCGTCCTCCAGCAGTTGCAGCTCCGGCGACAGCCCCTGCGCGCGCAGCAGCTCCAGCGGCGCGGCGCGCAGCAGCTGGGAGAACCAGGCGTGGAAGGTGCGGATCTCCACCGGCCGCGCTTCCTGCAGCAGGCGCTGCTGCAGCGTCGCCAGCCGCGGAGCGAGCGCCTCGGCCTGGGCCTGCGGCAGGCCGCGCTGGCGCAGCGCGAGCACGCGGCCCGCGTCGTCGCAATGGGCGAATTCATGCAGCCACTCGTTCAGGCGGGCGCGCATCTCGCCGGCCGCCTTGCGGGTGAAGGTGATCGCGACGATGTCCTGCGGCCGGGCGCCGTCCAGCAGCGCGCGCAGGATGCGCGACACCAGCATCCAGGTCTTGCCCGCACCGGCACAGGCCTCGACGACGACGCTGCGTGCCGGATCGCAGGCCAGCGCGTAGAAGCGCTCGCGCGCGACCGGCGCGCCATCGAGGGTGTAGGCGGCCGCGGTGCCGGCGAAGGCGCCGGTCGCGATGTCGGTCGTCATGTCCGTCGAGCCGGTCACGGCGCGGCTCCTTCCCAATCGTCGCGACGGCACAGGCCGCGCATCTCGCAGTAGGCGCAGGCGACGCCCTCGCCCAGCGCGGGCAGCGGATCGCCCGCGTGGATGGCCATCAGGTCGCCGCGCAGGCCGTCCAGCATGACGGCGGCGGTGGTGGCGACGTCCTCGTGCTCGATCGGGGTGATGCCCTTTGAATCGTCCAGGGCCAGGTATTGCGCGCGGAGCGGTGCGTTGGAGCCCGAATGCCCCATCAATACGGCATAAACGGCGAGCTGCGTATCCTCGAGCGGATTCGCGACCTTGTCCTTGAGGCCCTTGACGCTGCCGGTCTTGTAGTCGACGAGCAACTGCCCCTCGGGCGACTCGTCCACCCGGTCGATGCGGCCCAGCAGCGCCAGGTCCTCCAGCGCCGGCTCGATCCCGGCCCACGGACGCACGCGGCGATCGACCTCGCCGCGCTCGAAGCGCTGTCCCTCGGACTCCCGCTCGGCCAGCCAGTCCAGGTAGGCCGGCAGGAAGCGCGCGAAGCTCGCCGAATACGGCAGGAACTCCGCCGGCGCCAGCCCCAGCTCGCGCATCTGGTCCTGCGCCGCGCGCTGCAGCCGCGCGGCGTCGTCGAGCGCCGGGTCGAGTCCCTCCACCCGCTCGGTGTGGAACTGGTGCAGCACCGCATGCAGCCAGGTGCCGTAGTCGCGCTTGTCGGCCTGGACCTCGAGCTCGTTGGCCTCGCGCAGCCCCAGCAGCACGCGGGCGAAGAACTGGTACGGGCACTGGCGCAGCGCCTCCACCGCGCTGGCGCTCAGCGCCGCGGGCAGCCGCCCGCCGGCGCGCGCCGCGGCGCGGTCCGCCGGCGCGGCCTGCACGGCCACCTCGATGCGAGGATCGCGCCACGCCGGCAAGCTCGCTCCCACCGCCCGCAGCGCCAGTTCGAGCCGCTCCAGCAGCGGACTGGCCGCCAGCGGCTCGCTGCCCAGGTGACCGCGGCGCAGCAGCGTCACCGCCGGCGCCCGCAGCAGCTGCGCGAACTGCCAGGCGAGCGCCTGGCGCTTGTCCTCGGCCGTCGGCAGGCCCAGCTGGCGCGCCAGCCCGTCGCCGATCAAGGCCGGCCCGGGCGGCACCGGCCCGAGCGTCGCGGCGTCCGCGCCGGGCAGCACGATGGCGCCGAACGGGCGCAGCATCGTCCGCGCGAGCGGCGTGATCATGACCTGCAGACCGCCCTCCAGCGGCGGCTTGTACTCGCCCGCCTCGAGCGTCTGCGACACCCAGTCGACGAACTCCGCCGCGCTCAGCTGCGCCTCGCGCAGCACCGCTTCGTGCCCGGATCCCGGCCAGGGCGTCTTGCTCAGCCAGAGCGCATCCAGCACCTGCGGCCCGCCGGCCGGCTGGCGCTTGAGCTGCTCGTCGGCGCCGAGCTGCTGCAGCGTCTGCGTCAGCGCGGCGATCCATTGCTCGAGCGCCTGCGCGCCGCGCAGCTGCAGCGGCGCCAGCGCCTCGCGCGCGGCCGTCCACAGGCGCGCGCTGCCGGCGGGCAGGCGTTCGGCGCGCACCGCCTGCGGCGAGGACCAGCCACGCTTGCGGCAGTGGCCCTCCAGCGCGCTCAGCGACGCGCTGCCGCCGTGTTCCCGCAGCGACGCGGCCAGCGGCGTCTTCAGCCAGGCCAGCCACTCGTCGACCGTCGCCTCGCGCCGCGCCGCGCGCAGCAGCGCCATCAGCTGCGCGGCCGGCGCGGTGGTGGCGAGCGTCCAGCCGGTCTCGTCCTTGATGCCCAGGCCCTGCCGCTCCAGCAGCGCGCGCACCCGGCGCAGCAGCACCCGGTCCTGCGCGATCAGCGCGACCGGCGCGCGCCCGGCCTGCAGGTGGTCCAGCACCGAAGCGGCGCTGCACTGCGCGAGGTCCTCGAAGTCCTCGCAGACCGCCTGTTCCAGCCGCCCGACCGGCGCGCCGCCGTCGAAGGCCGTGTCCAGCGGCAGGTCGGCGTTCAGGCGCAGGCAGGGGATGCCGGCCGCCTCGGCGCTGGCCAGCAGCGCCTCGGCCAGCGCGTCGGGCCCGCCGCATTGCAGGTGGAGCCAGGCGCTGGGGCGCAGGTGGAAGAGCGCATCGGTCGCCGGCGCGCGGCCGTCGGCGGCCGCCCATTCGAGCGCGACCGCCAGCAGCGCGCGCTCCAGGTGACCGACGCCGCCCTGCTGCGCCAGCGCGAGCCGGCCGTCGTCCCAGAACGCCGCGCGCCGCGCCGGATCCCGCAGCGTCGCCTCGCGTGCCAGCGCATGCGCGGACTCGACCAGCCGCAGCACCGCCGCGTCGTGGGCCCGCGGGTCCTGCTCGCGCAGCGCCTCGGCCCAGCTCTGGCTTCGCAGCAGCGCGCGCGCGGCCAGGGCGTCGATGGCGGCGTCGCCGGTGATCTGGCGGGCCTGCGGGAGCGGGCTCGGGCCCAGCGCCGAAGCCAGGCTGCGGGTCGTCTCGATGCGCGGCTGCCAGCGCGAGAGCTTCATCCAGGCCAGCCGCGCGGGCTGCAGGTGCTGCGCGAAGGGCAGCAGCAGCACCGCGTCGCGGGCCGCCAGGCCGTTGGCCTCCAGCCACTGCGCCGCGCGGCGCGCGACGCCGTCCCAGATCGCGGCACTGGTGTGGGCAGGCAGCAACGGGAAGTCGACGGTCGCCGTCGCCCGCAAGTGCGACGGCGGCAGGTCCGGGGCGGACGTCGTCCGGAGCATCGACGATGGCGACGAAGGCTGCTGGGGCGGCGGAGGCGACTGGGGCGTCAAGGCGGTGGCGGGCTCTGGCGAATGAGGGACGGCGGTGGGGGTGGCGGAATTCCGCGAATCGCGACGATAGCGAAATCCTCGGCCCCCGCGCCTTGAGATCCGCCCTGCGCACCGTCATGTGGCTGGAGCGCCTACTCGGGCCGAGGTTTCCGGGCTTGTGTGAGAATCGTCGCTCGCCCTGCAACCCTGGGGCACCCGAGGCGGCACATATTGTCGCCCGGCCGGCCGCCCATCCCGAGGCATCCGCCCGACAGGGACATCACGCAAGGACCATCTCCATGAGCAGCGAACAGATCAAACACATCTCCGACGCCTCGTTCGACAGCGACGTCATCCAGTCCGACAAGCCCGTGCTGGTGGACTACTGGGCCGAGTGGTGCGGCCCCTGCAAGATGATCGCCCCCATCCTGGACGAAGTGGCCAAGGACTACGGCGACCGGCTGCAGATCGCCAAGCTCAACGTCGACGACAACCGCGAGGTGCCCGCCAAGTTCGGCATCCGCGGCATCCCGACGCTGATGCTGTTCAAGGGCGGCCAACTCGCCGCCACCAAGGTCGGCGCCCTGTCCAAGGCCCAGTTGACGTCGTTCCTGGACGCCCACCTATAATCATCCGATCCGCCGGGGCCCATGCGGCTCCGGTGGACAACTTGCCAACACGCCCTCCCGGGCAGCGCGGCGTCCTCGGACGCCGTCGACGTTCCGGGTGAGCGCGTGGACTCGGCGCCCAAGTCTCCACGCATCCTCTCCGTCCGCAGCAACGCGGCAGCGCGTCCCTTGGGCTCGCCGTTGTTTGTGTCCCTGGCCTTGGCAGGCCCTGGACGACAGACCGGGTCAACCCCCCCATGCATCTTTCTGAACTGAAGGCGCTTCACGTCTCCGCCCTGATCAAGATGGGCGAAGAGCTGGAGATCGACAACGTCGCTCGCATGCGCAAGCAGGAGCTGATGTTCGCGATCATGAAAAAGCGCGCCAAGGCCGGCGAACAGGTCTTCGGCGACGGCGTGCTGGAAGTGCTGCCGGACGGCTTCGGCTTCCTGCGCTCGCCCGAGACCAGCTACATGGCGTCCACCGACGACATCTACCTGTCGCCGAGTCAGATCCGCCGCTTCAACCTGCACACCGGCGACATGATCGAAGGCGAGGTTCGAGTCCCCAAGGACGGCGAGCGCTACTTCGCGCTGGTGAAGGTGGACCGCGTCAACGGCCTGACGCCGGAGGAGTCCAAGCACAAGATCATGTTCGAGAACTTGACGCCGCTCTTCCCGAAGGAGCAGTTCAAGCTCGAGCGCGACATCCGCGGCGAGGACAACATCACCAGCCGCATCATCGATCTGATCGCCCCGCTCGGTAAGGGCCAGCGCGCGCTGCTCGTCGCGCCACCCAAGTCGGGCAAGACGATGATGATGCAGCACCTGGCGCACTCGATCGCGGCCAACTATCCCGACGCCCACCTGATGGTGCTGCTGGTGGACGAGCGCCCCGAGGAAGTGACCGAGATGCAGCGCACCGTGCGCGGCGAGGTCATCAGCTCCACCTTCGACGAACCGGCCGCCCGCCACGTGCAGGTCGCCGAGATGGTCATCGAGCGCGCCAAGCGCCTGGTCGAGCTGAGAAAGGACGTGATCATCCTGCTGGACTCGATCACCCGACTGGCCCGCGCCTACAACAACGTGCTGCCCAGCTCCGGCAAGGTGCTGACCGGCGGCGTGGACGCCAACGCGCTGCAGCGCCCCAAGCGCTTCTTCGGCGCGGCGCGCAACATCGAGGAAGGCGGCTCGCTGACCATCATCGGCACCGCGCTGGTGGACACCGGCTCCAAGATGGACGAGGTGATCTACGAAGAGTTCAAGGGCACCGGCAACTGCGAGATCCACCTGGATCGCCGCATGGCCGAGAAGCGGGTCTACCCGTCGATCCTGCTGAACAAGTCGGGCACGCGCCGCGAGGAACTGCTGCTCAAGCCCGAGATCCTCCAGAAGGCCTGGATCCTGCGCAAGCTGCTCTACCCGATGGACGAGATCGAGGCGATGGAGTTCATCCTCGACAAGATGAAGTCCTCGAAGAACAACCACGACTTCTTCGACATGATGCGCAGAGGCGGCTGATACCGCCCCTGGCAAAGGACTTCTCGGAAGCCGCCCTCTGGGCGGCTTCCTTCATTTCAGCTATACTCCGCGTTTTTCCGCTGTCGACAAGTGCACTGCAAGGGGCGGTGTGGCTGGCGGCACTGCAGCGAGGTAAGCGAGATGGCCAAAGAAGGCATTCACCCCAACTACCGTGACGTGGTCTTCGTGGACCAGTCCAACGGCGCCCAGTTCATCATCCGCTCGACGGTGGTGACCAAGGAATCGATCAAGCTGGACGACGGCCGCGAACTGCCGCTGGTCAAGCTGGAAACCTCCAGCGAATCGCACCCGTTCTACACCGGCACGCAGAAGAGCGTCGACAGCCTGGGTGGCCGCGTCGAGAAGTTCCGCAACAAGTTTGCGAACCTGCGCAAGAAGGCCTGAGCGCCCTCCCCGACCGGATGCTCATCCGGTCCCCGCGAAGAAGGCAGCCACACCGGCTGCCTTTTTTCATGGCGCCGCGCGGCGTCACGCCTTCCGGCCCGCCGGCGCCGCGTCGCTCCAGCACGGGACAGCGCGTCGCGGCCCTCGAGCCCTTTACCGTGCGCTGTCAGCAGAGTCGTCCCGAGGGCACCGAAGCTGCGGCATGATGCGCACCGGCATTCACAACGACAACGAGACAGACGCGCATGAATCTGCCCACCCCGGCCGTCGTGGCCGAGCGCAGCACGCACCCGATCCCTCGCTGGGCCCTGCTGCTGCTGTGCGCGGCCTACGTGCTGCCCGGCCTGTTCGGCCGTGACCCGTGGCGCAACGCCGATCTCACCGCCTACGGCTTCATCGCCAGCATCGCGCAGGGCCACGCGCCGTGGCTGCAGCCGGCGATCGCCGGCCTGCCTGCGGATGGCGGCCTGCTGCCCTACTGGGTCGGCGCGCTGGGCATCAAGCTGCTGCCCTTCCTGGAACCCTCGGTGGCGGCACGCATCCCCTTCGGTCTGATGCTGGCGGCGGTGCTGGCGCTGGCCTGGTACAGCTGCCTGCACCTGGCCCGCACCGAGGCCGCCCAGCCGGTCGCCTTCGCCTTCGGCGGCGAGGCCCATGCGGTTGACTACGCCCGCGCCATGGCCGACGGCTGCCTGCTGGCGCTGATCGCCAGCGTCGGCCTGCTGCGCCTGGGCCACGAGATCACGCCCGAGATCCTCCAGCTGCTGGGCATCACCCTCTTCGTCTACAGCCTCGCGGCGCTCCCCTTCCGCAGATGGAAGGCGCGCGCCGCGATGTTCACCGCGCTGCCGGTGCTCGCGACCAGCGGCGCGCCGGCCGTCGCGCTGGCGCTGTCCATCGGCGCGCTGTGGCTGTGTTACCGCTCGACCTACGAGGACGCCCGCAAGTTCCTGCCGTGGATCCTCGGCGCGATGGCGTTGGCGGCGCTCGTGGCCTGGCCGATGCATGGCTGGGCCTGGCGCGTCAAGGCCAGCGAACGCAGCGTGCTGGACTGGCTGCGCCTGCTGGGCTGGTTCTGCTGGCCGGCCTGGCCCCTGGCGGCCTGGTCGCTGTGGCGCTGGCGCTCGCACCTGATGCGGCGCCACCTGTCCGTGCCGCTGTTGGCCTCGCTGGTACCGCTGCTGACCAGCCTGCTGATGGGCGCCGACGACCGCGCCATGCTGCTCGCGCTGCCGCCGCTGGCGGTGCTGGCGAGCTTCGCGCTGCCGACCTTCCAGCGCAGCGCGAGCGCGCTGCTCGACTGGTTCTCGGTGTTCTTCTTCACCGCCGGCGCGATCTTCCTGTGGCTGTACTACACCGCGCTGCAGGTTGGCTGGCCGGCCAAGTTCCTGGCCAACGTCCGCAAGCTGGCCCAGGGCTATGAGCCGGAATTCAGCCTGCTCACCTTCGTGCTGGCCCTGCTGGGCACCCTGGCCTGGTTGTGGCTGGTGCGCTGGCGCACCGCCCGCCACCGCCACGCGATCTGGAAGAGCCTGGCGCTGCCGGCCGGCGGCGTGGCGCTGGCCTGGTTGCTGGCGATGACCCTGGGCCTGCATCCGCTGAACTACGCGCGCAGCAACAAGCCGCTGGTCGACCGCATCGCGGCGCACGTGCCGAGAGATGTCGACTGCATCGCCGCGCCGAGCCTGCCGACGCATGCGCTGGCCGCGCTGGAGTTCCAGGGCCACTGGCGCGTCGATGCCACCCAGAACCTGGCCGCCACCGCCTGCTCGATCGCGATCTCGGTGCAGGCCGAAGGCACGCCGACGCCGCCGAGCGGCTGGAAGGTCCTGGGCGTCGTCCGCCGCCCGACGGACCGCTTCGCCACCTACCTGGTCATGCAGAAGGACCGCTGAGCCTTCCCGACGCCGCCGCGCCTCAGAGCCCTTCGCCGCCCGCCAGCGCCGCCGGGGCGGCCTCATCCCCCATCGCCGGCGAATCCGCCAACCGGACGCGCGTGGCCGGGAACTTGAGCCGGAAGCTGGAGCCCTTGCCCGGCTCGCTGTCGATGCGCAGTTCCCCGCCATGGCGCTGGACCACGTGCTTGACGATGGACAGTCCCAGCCCGGTGCCGCCGGTATCGCGCGAGCGGCTGCCGTCGACGCGATAGAAGCGCTCCGTGAGCCGCGGCAGGTGCTCGCGCGCGATGCCGGGACCGTTGTCGATCACCGAGATCTCGCCGCCATGGTCCTGCGTCCAGCGCCATTGCAGCTCGATGCGCCCGCCTTCCGGCGTGTAGCGCACCGCGTTGCTGACCAGGTTGGCGATCGCGCTGAGGATTTCGGTCTCGACGCCCGCCAGCTCGACGCCAGTCTGGCGCTCGCAGACCAGTTCATGCCGCCCGCTGGACAGCGCCTGCGCGTCGGCGCCGACGCGCGCCAGCAGCGGATCCAGCGCGATCCAGTGATCGGCGGCCGGCCGCGGACTGCCCTCGAGTTGCGCCAGCGTCAGCAGGTCACCGACCAGGGTCTGCATCCGCGTCGTCTGCTGCTGCATCAGGTGCAGCACGCGCTTGCGCTCGGCTTCGGTCAACTGCAGGCTGGCCATGGTCTCGATGAAGCCGGCCAGCACCGTCAGCGGCGTGCGGATCTCATGCGACACGTTGGCCACGAAATCACGCCGCATCGCCTCGTTGCGCTCGCGGTCCGTCACATCCAGCGACAGCACCAGCTTGCGCGACTCCCCGCCGACGCCGTAATCGCGCACCAGCACCTGCAGCGTGGATTTCGCGCGGGTGTTGGTCAGCGTCAGCGGCTGCTGGAAGTTGCCGTTCTGCAGGTAGGACACGAAGGCCGGATACCGGACCAGGTTGGTGATCCGCTGCAGCTTGTCGCGTTGCGGGTCCAGCGAGAAATGGTCGCCGGCGACGACGTTGCACCATTGGATGTGGTCCTGGCCGTCGAGCAGGATCACGCCATTGGGGGAAGCCTCGATCGCCAGCAGGAACTGCTCGAGCTGCTGGCGCTCGCGGTCGTAGCGGCGCTCCCTGTCGCGCAGGCCGCGTTCGACGCGGTAGGCCATCTCGCCCCACAGGCCGCCAAGCCGGGGCGCGTCGTCGTTCTGGTCGCCGCGCAGCCAGGTCACCAGCCGATGCGCCCGCGCCGCGTCCCAGACGGCCATCAGGATGACGGCCGCCGCCGCGGCCAGCGCCGCCGCCAGCTGCGGCATCCGCATCCATTCCCCCAACCAGTAGCCCAATCCCCCCGCTACGCCGGTGCCCAGCACCAGCATCAGCACCCGCGACAACATCCATGCCATGGACGCGTCCTCAGGCCGACAGGGCGCTGCTCTGCTGGGTCAGTCGGTAGCCGGCGCCGCGCACCGTTTCGATCATGCGGGCGCAGCTGACCTTCTCCAGCGCCTCGCGCAGGCGCTTGACGTGGACGTCGACGGTGCGTTCCTCGATGAACACGTGGTCGCCCCAGACGCGGTCCAGCAACTGCGAGCGGCTATGCACGCGCTCCGGGTGCGTCATGAAGAAGTGCAGCAGGCGGAACTCGGTCGGGCCGAGCTTGACCTCCACGCCCTCGCGGCTGACGCGGCGCGTGCCCGGGTCCAGCACCAGGCCGCCGACCTCGACCGCGGTGTCCAGTGCCTCGGGCGCCTTGCGGCGCAGCACCGCGCGGATGCGGGCCAGCAGCTCGTTGGTGGAGAACGGCTTGGTCAGGTAGTCGTCGGCACCGGCATCCAGGCCGGAGACCTTGTCGACCTCCTCCGCGCGCGCCGTCAGCAGGATGATGGGCAGCTCGCGGGTGCGGGTCGCGCCACGCCATTGGCGCGCCAGCGCCAGGCCGGTCTGGCCCGGCAGCATCCAGTCGAGCACGACCAGATCCGGCAGCACGCGGTCCACTTCCAATTGCGCCTGCTCGGCATTGCCGGCCAGCGTGACCTCATAACCGGCGTGGCGCAGGTTGATGGAGATCAGTTCAGCGATGGCGGATTCGTCCTCGACGACCAGGATGCGACTCATGCGGGGTAACTCCTCTTATTCGGTCCCGCCGGTCCTGGCACCCCGATCGGGGCCGGGCCGCACGGGAGGATCGCGATCGGTGCTCAGCGCACCATGTGCTCGACGGCGTCGGGCGTGTTGTGGCGGACGTCGGTGCCCTTGACCACGTAGATGATGACCTCGGCCAGGTTCTTGGCATGGTCGCCCACGCGCTCGATCGCCTTGGCCACGAAGACCAGGTCGATCGACGACGAGATGGTGCGCGGGTCTTCCATCATGTAGGTGATGAGCTTGCGCATCAGGCCGTCGAACTCCTTGTCGATCTGGTCGTCGGCCTTGAGCACCTCCAGCGCGCGGTCCACGTCCAGCCGCGCGAACGCGTCCAGCGCCTTGCGCAGCTGCGCGGTGGCCAGTTCGGCCTCGTACGACAGGTCCGACATCGGCAGGCGCAGGCGGCTGGACACGCCAGTGTTGATCAGGCGCTGCACGGTGCGGGCGATGCGGGCGGCCTCGTCGCCGACGCGCTCGAGGTTGGCGATCGTCTTGGACACGGCGATCAGCAGGCGCAGGTCGCGCGCGGTCGGCTGGCGACGGGCGATGATCGTCGACAGGTCGCGATCGATCTCGATCTCCATCGTGTTGACGATCTCTTCCTGCTTGAGGACGTGGCTGGCGATGTCGCCGCTGAAGGTGCCCAGCGCCTCGACGGCCTGCGCGACCTGCGATTCGACCAGGCCGCCCATCTCGAGCACGCGGGTGGAGATGCCGCTGAGTTCGGCGTCGAATTGGGTGGACAGATGCTTGTCAGTCATGGTCTTCGCTCCCCTCTGATTAACCGAAACGACCCGTGATGTAGTCCTCGGTGTCCTTGCGCTTGGGCTTCATGAAGAGCTCCGCGGTCGGTCCGAATTCGATCAGGTCGCCCAGGTACATGTAGGCGGTGTAGTCCGAGCAGCGGGCGGCCTGCTGCATGTTGTGGGTCACGATCGCGACGGTGTAGTCGTGCTTGAGCTCGTGGATCAGCTCCTCGATCTTGCCGGTCGAGATCGGGTCCAGCGCCGAGCAGGGCTCGTCCAGCAGCAGCACTTCCGGCTTGATGGCGATGCCGCGCGCGATGCACAGGCGCTGCTGCTGGCCGCCCGACAGGCCCGAGCCGCTCTGGTTCAGCTTGTCCTTGACCTCGTTCCACAGCGCGGCCTTCTTCAGCGCCCATTCGACGCGCTCGTCCATCTCCACGCGCGACAGCGTCTCGAACAGGCGCACGCCGAAGGCGATGTTGTCGTAGATCGACATCGGGAACGGCGTCGGTTTCTGGAACACCATGCCGACCTTGGCGCGGATCAGCGACACGTCTTCCTTGCTGGTGAGGATGTCCTCGCCGTCCAGCAGGATCTGGCCTTCGGCGCGCTGCTCCGGATAGAGCTCGAACATCCGGTTCAGCGTGCGCAGCAGCGTGGACTTGCCGCAGCCCGACGGCCCGATGAAGGCGGTGACCTTGTTCTCGGGGATGTCCAGGTTGATGTTCTTCAGCGCGTGGAAGCTGCCGTAGTAGAAGTTCAGGTTCTTCACCGAGAGCTTCGCCTTCTCGGTCACCGGCATGTCGACTTTGACGTCCATGTTGTTTCTCGATTCGTGGGATTCGTTGATCGTGAGGCGCCGGAGCCTGCGGCTCCGGCGGCAGTCAGCCGGTCAATGCTTTTCCTTGAACAGCACGCGGGCCGCGATATTGAGCAGCAGCACGCCGATGGTGATGATGAAGACGCCGGCCCAGGCGAGCTTCTGCCAGTTCTCGTAGGGGCTCATCGCGAACTTGAAGATGGTCACCGGCAGGCTGGCCATCGGGCTGCCTAGCGAGCTGGTCCAGAACTGGTTGGACAGCGCGGTGAACAACAGCGGCGCGGTCTCGCCCGAGATGCGGGCCAGCGCCAGCAGCACGCCGGTCACGACGCCCGCGCGGGCGGCCTTGAGCGTGACGGTCAGGATGACCTTCCACTTGGGCGTGCCCAGCGCGTAGGCGGCTTCGCGCAGCGCATTGGGGATCAGGCTCAGCATGTTCTCGGTGGTGCGGATGACCACCGGGATCACGATCAGCGCCAGCGCCAGGATGCCGGCCAGCGCCGAGAACGACTTCATCCGCGTGACGACGACCGTGTAGATGAACAGGCCCACGACGATCGACGGGGCCGACAGCAGGATGTCGTTGATGAAGCGCACGCAGGCGCCGAGCCAGGTCTTCTGGCCGTACTCGGCGAGGTAGACGCCGGCCAGCACGCCGATCGGGGTGCCGACGCAGGTGGCCAGGCCGACCATCAGCAGCGAGCCGTAGATCGCGTTGGCCAGGCCGCCCTCTTCCGCCATCGGCGGGGGCGTCATCTGGGTGAAGGTCGCGATCGTCAGGCCGCCGACGCCCTGGATCAGCGTCTCCAGCAGGATCCAGATCAGCCAGACCAGGCCGAAGCCCATCGCGGCCAGCGACAGCGTCAGCGCGATCCGGTTGACGCGCTTGCGCTTGTTGTACATCGCCAGGCGCTTGGCGTTGGTGGCGCTCATGTGCGGGCTCCCTCGTTCTTCTTGAGCTTGTTGAGCAGGACCTTGGAGAACGCCAGCACCACGAAGGTGATGAAGAACAGCACCAGGCCCAGGTAGATCAGCGAGGCCTGGTGCAGGCCGGCGCCGGCTTCGGCGAATTCGTTGGCCAGCGCCGAGGTGATGCTGTTGGCGGCCTCGAAGACCGACAGCGAGTTCAGCTGGTTCATGTTGCCGATCACGAAGGTGACCGCCATGGTCTCGCCCAGCGCGCGGCCCAGGCCCAGCATGATGCCGCCCACGACACCGGTCTTGGTGTACGGCAGCACGACCTTCCAGACCACTTCCCAGGTCGTGGAGCCCAGGCCGTAGGCCGATTCCTTGAGCATCGCGGGCGTGACCTCGAAGACGTCACGCATCACCGAGGCGATGAACGGGATGATCATGATGGCCAGGATGATGCCGGCCGAGAGGATGCCGATGCCCACCGGCGGGCCGAACACCAGCGCGCCCAGGTAGGGCACGCCGCCCAGCAGGGACTGCAGCGGCTGCTGCACGTAGGTCGCCAGGATCGGCCCGAACACCAGCAGGCCCCACATGCCATAGACGATCGACGGCACCGCGGCCAACAGCTCGATGGCGATGCCCAGCGGGCGGCGCAGCCAGCCCGGCGCGAGCTCGGTCAGGAACAGCGCGATGCCGAAGCTCACCGGCACCGCGATCAGCAGCGCGATCAGCGAGGTCATCAGCGTGCCGTAGATCATCACCAGGCCGCCGAACTTCTCCTGCACCGGATCCCAGTCCGCGGTGATCAGGAAGTTCAGGCCGAACTGCTTGATCGCGGGCGCGGCTCCGATCAGCAGCGAGCCGATGATGCCGGCCAGCAGCGCCAGCGTGAGCCAGGCCGCGCCGTGCGTCAGCGCCGAGAACACGGTGTCGGCCCAGGGCGCGACGCGTCGGCGCTGCGGCGGACGACCGTCGGGCTGGGCGCGCTCCTGGCCGCGATCTCGGTCGATGGAATTGGCTGGAAGTATTGCGGCCACGGGGCCTCCGCTGGGAGTGTCTGGAATTCTTGTGCGAAAGCCCGGTGGCCGCGACGCGGGTCACCGGGCTGTGTCGTCAGGCGAGGATCACTTGAAGCTGACGGCCTTGCCCGAACCGTCCTTCACGTGATCGGCCCACTGCTTGCGGACCAGGTCCTTGACGGCGGCCGGCAGCGGCACGTAGTCCAGCTCGTCGGCGGTCTTGTCGCCCTGGGTGTAGGCCCAGTCGAAGAACTTCAGCGCGGCGGCGGCCTGGGCCGGCTTGTCCTGGGCGGCGTGCATCAGGATGAAGGTCGCGCCGGTGATGGGCCAGCTGTCCTTGCCGGCCTGCTCGGTCAGCACCTGGTAGAACGATTCGTTCCACTTGGCACCGGCGGCAGCGGCCTTGAAGGCGTCGTCGCTGGGGCTGACGAAGTTGCCGGCGGCGTTCTTCATCAGCACGTAGGTCATCTTGTTCTGCTTGGCGTAGGCGTACTCGACGTAACCGATCGAGTTCGGCAGGCGGGTCACGAAGGCCGACACGCCTTCGTTGCCCTTGCCGCCAGCGCCGGTGGGCCAGTTCACGGCGGTGCCTTCACCGACCTTGGACTTCCACTCGGCATTGACCTTGGACAGGTAGTTCGTGAACAGGAAGCTGGTGCCCGAGCCGTCGGCGCGGCGAACCACGGCGATGGCGGCGTCCGGCAGCGCCACGCCCGGGTTCAGGGCGGCGATGGCGGGGTCGTTCCACTTGGCAACCTTGCCCAGGTAGATGTCGCCCAGGATCTGGCCGTTGAGCTTGAGCTGACCGGGGGTGATGCCCTTGACGTTGATGACCGGCACGACGCCGCCGATCACGGTCGGGAACTGGACCAGGCCGTCCTTGGCCAGTTGCTCGTCCTTCAGGGGGGCGTCCGACGCGCCGAAGTCGACGGTCTTGGCCTGGATCTGCTTGATGCCGGCGCCAGAACCCACCGACTGATAGTTGATGCGGACGCCGGTGGCCTTGTTGTAGGCGTCAGCCCACTTGGCGTACACGGGGGCCGGGAAGGAGGCACCCGCGCCGGTCACCTCTTGAGCATGGGCCACGGAGAACATCGCGGCGCAAGCGGCGAACAGCAGGCCAGCACGCAGTTGATTCATGGTCATTCAGTCCTATCGCTTGGTTGGTTGGCGAACGGAGCGGATGCTATGACCTCAATGTGACACATCCGTGACGCTGACCCCGGGTCGGAAAAATCTCGTTACGGAGAGCGCCTCAGAGGAGAAATGGCGCTTGGGCGGCCGGGTCGCGGCCATTGTCATATTCGATTCACCCCGCTGTCATCTTCGTTCCAGGGCCCGCCAGACCGCGCAGAAAACCCTTTCGACGACGGTGTGGGCCCGTGCTGGGGCGATGAGTCGGAAAAAAGCCGCCGACGCTTTCGCGCCGGCGGCTCTCTTTTTCACGTTCCGGACTGCCCGGAGCGGCGCGTGCCGCCCAGGCTTACGAGGCTCAACTGCGGATCGCGTCGGCCAGACGTTCCGCGCAACGTTGCGCCAGCCCGGCATCGCTCGCCTCGACCATGACGCGCAGCAGCGGCTCGGTGCCGGACTTGCGGATCAGCACCCGGCCACGATCGCCCAGTTCGGCCATGACTTCGGCCTCGGTGCGGGCGAGCGCCGGGTTGCTCTTCCAGTCCTGCTGGTCGGCCTGCAGGCGCACATTGATCAAGGTCTGCGGGAACAGGGAGACGCCGTCCAGCAGGTCGACGAGGCGACGGCCGCTGCGGCAGACGGCTTCCAGCACCAGCAGGCTGCTGACGATGCCGTCACCCGTGGTGTGACGGTCCAGCGCCAGCAGGTGACCGGAGCCCTCCCCGCCGAGCTGCCAGCCGCGGGCGGCCAGCTCCTCGAGCACGTACCGGTCGCCCACCTTGGCGCGCACGAACTCGACATCCCGCTGGCGCAGCGCCAGCTCGACCGCCATGTTGGTCATCAGCGTGCCGACGGCGCCCGGGACGCGCTCTCCGCGCGCCAGGCGATCCGCCACCATCACGTACAGCAGCTCGTCGCCGTTGTAGAGACGGCCGTCGCCGTCGACCATCTGCAGGCGGTCGGCATCGCCGTCCAGCGCGATGCCGTAGTCGGCCTGATGCTCCTTGACGGCGGCGACCAGGGCCTCGGGCGCCGTGGCGCCGACCTTGTCGTTGATGTTGTAACCGTCCGGCTTGTTGCCGATGGTGATCACTTCCGCGCCCAGCTCGTGGAACACGGACGGGGCTACCTGGTAGGCGGCGCCGTGCGCGGCGTCGACCACCAGCTTCATGCCACGCAGGCTGAGGTCGCCGCTGAAGCTGGCCTTGCAGAACTCGATGTAGCGGCCCTGTGCGTCGTCCAGGCGGCGCGCCCGGCCGAGGCTGGCGGAATCCACCCAGACCGGCGGCTCGTCCAGCACGGCCTCGACGTCGAGCTCCCAGGCATCGGGCAGCTTCTCACCCTTGGAGGAAAAGAACTTGATGCCGTTGTCGGCGAAGGGATTGTGGGAGGCCGAGATGACCACGCCCAGGTGCTGCCGCAGCGCCCGGGTCAGGTAGGCGACGCCCGGGGTCGGCAAGGGACCGGTCAGGAGGACGTTGACGCCGGCGGAGGCAAAGCCCGCCTCGAGCGCCGACTCGAGCATGTAGCCGGAGATGCGGGTGTCCTTGCCGATCAGGACACTGGGCTTGGCATAGCTGCGCTTGAGCACCCGGCCCACCGCATGGCCCAGCCGCAACATGAAGTCAGGCGTGATGGGGGTACGGCCAACGGTCCCGCGGATGCCGTCGGTCCCGAAATACTTGCGGCTCATTGAAGCAACCTCCTGAGACTTCCCAATCGTGAATCCGCGGATTGTCGCCGAAGCCGTATCGGGCCCTCCTCGCCCAGGATGGGGCCCGCAATCGGGGGGATGGGGGATGCGGGATGGGGGGGGGTGGACCGGGAACGGCGCGGGCCGTTCATCCTTGTGGGGCGCCGAAAGCCTGCCAGACCTTGAGCGCGTCGACCGTGGCGCCGACATCGTGGACGCGCACGATCCGCGCGCCCAGGGCCACCGACGCCAGCGCCGCGCCAATGCTGGCCGGCAGGCGCTCGTCGACGGCCCGCCCCGTCACGGCCCCCAAGGTCGATTTGCGCGACCACCCCACCAGCAGCGGCCGCCCCAGCGACAGCAGCTCGCGCTGCCGGCACTGCAGGCTCAGGTTCTGGTCGACCGTCTTGGCGAATCCGTATCCCGGATCGAGCGTGATCCGCTCGGCCGCGACGCCCTGCGTGATCAGATGCCGCATCCGTTCATCCAGGAACGCCGACACCTCGGTCACGACATCCGCGTAGTCGGTCAGCTGCTGCATGCCGGCGGGCTCGCCGCGCATGTGCATCAGGCAGATGCCGGCGCTGCCATGTTCCGCGAGCAGCGCATCGGCGCCCTCATCCCGCAGCGCCTGCACGTCGTTGATGATGTCGACGCCCAGGTCCAGGGCCCGGCGCATCACCTCGGTCTTGCAGGTGTCGACGGAGACGGGGACGCCGAAATTCAGCACCGCCCGCATGACCGGCTCCAGGCGACGCCATTCCTCGTCGGCGTCGAGCCGGGGAGCGCCGGGCCGCGTCGATTCGCCGCCCAGGTCCAGGATGTCGACGCCCTCGCCCAGCAGCCGCTCGCAGAAGTCGATCGCCTTGGCCGCCTCGGCATGCTGACCGCCGTCGGAGAACGAATCGGGCGTCACGTTCACGATGCCCATCACCAGCGGGCGCTCCGTCAGGTCGAGATCGAAGCGGGTGGTTTTCCAGATCGAGGCAGCAGTCATGGGCGGCAGGACATCGGGCGCGCGGCGGCACGCTAGATCGCGCTGGGAACTGCCACGCCAAGCGGACAGTATGACGGAAGCTGCGGAGGTGCGGCGCTAACGGTCCGCTAACGGCCCGCCAATGGTCCGTCGTGAATTTCGCCGGGCTGAAAGCAGAAAGGCCGGTCTCTCGACCGGCCTTTCAAAGGGATATCCCCTGGTGCGCTGACTGCCCGACGATCAGGCGGCGGCGGGAGCGCTGCCCGTGTTCACCGCGGGGGAGCCGCCGCTGTCCGACTTGTTGGCCGGCGGCGTCCAGTCCTTGGGCGGACGCGGGGGGCGGTTGTCCATGATGTCGTCGATCTGGTCGGCGTCGATGGTTTCCCATTCGAGCAGCGCCGTCGCCATCGCGTGCATCTTGTCCTTGTGCTCCTCGATCAGGTTGCGAGCGATGGTGTACTGCTCGTCGATGATCTTCCGGATCTCCTGGTCGACCTTGCGCATGGTCTCTTCCGACATGTTGGTCGTCTTCGTCACCGAACGGCCGAGGAACACCTCGCCTTCGTTGTCCGCGTAGACCATCGGGCCCAGCTCATCGGTCATGCCGTAGCGGGTGACCATGTCGCGGGCGATCGCCGTGGCGCGCTCGAAGTCGTTGCTGGCGCCGGTCGTCATCTGGTTCATGAAGACCTCTTCCGCGATGCGGCCGCCGAACAGCACCGAGATGGTCGAGAGCATGCGCTCCTTGTCCATGCTGTAGCGGTCGCCTTCCGGCAGCTGCATCGTCACGCCCAGCGCGCGGCCGCGCGGGATCACCGTCACCTTGTGGACCGGATCGGTCTTGGGCAGCAGGCGCGCCACCAGCGCGTGGCCGGCTTCGTGATAAGCGGTGTTCTTGCGCTCTTCCTCGGGCATGACCATGGACTTCCGCTCGGGGCCCATCATGATCTTGTCCTTGGCCTTCTCGAAGTCCTGCATGTCGACCACCCGGCCATTGCGGCGGGCGGCGAACAGCGCGGCTTCGTTCACCAGGTTGGCCAGATCGGCACCGGAGAAGCCCGGGGTGCCGCGCGCCAGGATGTCGGCGCGGACGTCCTGGCCGACCGGCACCTTGCGCATGTGCACGTTCAGGATCTGCTCGCGACCGCGGACATCCGGCAGCGTGACGTACACCTGACGGTCGAAGCGGCCCGGACGCAGCAGCGCCGGGTCGAGGATGTCCGGACGGTTGGTCGCGGCCATCACGATGACGCCCAGGTTGGTGTCGAAGCCATCCATCTCGACCAGCATCTGGTTGAGGGTCTGCTCGCGCTCGTCGTTGCCACCGCCCAGGCCGGCGCCGCGATGGCGACCGACCGCGTCGATTTCGTCGACGAAGATGATGCAGGGCGCGCTCTTCTTGGCCTGCTCGAACATGTCGCGCACGCGGGCCGCGCCGACGCCGACGAACATCTCGACGAAGTCCGAACCGGAGATCGTGAAGAACGGCACCTTGGCTTCACCAGCGATGGCCTTGGCCAGCAGCGTCTTGCCGGTGCCGGGAGGGCCGACCAGCAGGACGCCGCGCGGGATGCGGCCGCCCAGCTTCTGGAATTTCTGCGGGTCCTTCAGGAAGTCGACGAGCTCCTTCACTTCCTCCTTGGCCTCGTCGCAACCGGCGACGTCGGCGAAGGTGGTCGTGTTGTTGGCTTCGTCGAGCATGCGTGCCTTCGATTTGCCGAAGCTGAACGCACCGCCCTTGCCGCCGCCCTGCATCTGGCGCATGAAGTACACCCAGACGGCGATCAGCAGCAGCATCGGGCCCCAGCTGAGCAGGATGCTCATCAGGACCGACGGCTCTTCGCGGGGCTTGGCGTCGAACTTGACGCCGTAGTTGATCAGGTCGCCGACCAGGCCGCGGTCCATGTAGGGCGCGGTGGTGCGAAGCTTGTTGCCGTCACCGGTCGTTGCCTGGATCTCGGTGCCGGCAGGGGTTTCCTGCAGCACCACCTGCTTGATGCGCTTGGCGCGGACTTCTTCAAGGAAGTCCGAGTAACCGATCTGAGTCCCCTGGGTTGCGCTGCGATCGAACTGCTTGAAGACGGTGAACAGCACCAAGGCGATCACCATCCACACAGCCACTTTCGAGAACCACTGATTGTTCACCGCGACTCCTTTGTCATTCCATCACCGCCGACCCATGGAAACAGCCTCGGGCAGCGGACTTTCACGGCATATGGGGCGGATTCTAGGCCAGTCAAGTCCCACGACTTGATTGGCATTCCCACACGCCACGATAGATATTGCCATGCATGCCTCAAGGCAAGCGCCCGAAGCGGCCCCGACTTTGACGCTTGATCGCGGCTTCAGCCGGGGCCGAACCGGCCCGCACGGCCGCTTGCGCCCGCTCAGCCCTTCTTCAGGCCGATGCCGACCAGGAAGTTTTCCGCGGATTTGTCGCGGGAGGCCTTGGGTTTGGCGGTCTTCACGCGCTTGAATTGCGCCCGGAAGGCGTGCACCAACTGGTCATAGCCACTGCCGTGGAAGACCTTGGCAACCAGCGCGCCTTCCGGCTTGAGGTGCTGCTGGGCGAAATCCAACGCCAGTTCGATCAGGTGTTCCATCCGCGCCGCGTCGGTGCTTTCGATGCCCGACAGATTGGGCGCCATGTCGGAGACCACCAGGTCCACCTTCGCCCCGCCCAGCGTCGCCTCCAGCTGCGCCAGCACCTCCTGCTCGCGGAAGTCGCCCTGGAGGAACTCCACGCCCTCGATCGGTTCGAAGTCCAGCAGGTCGAGCGCGATGATGCGGCCGTTCAGCGCGCCCACCGCCGCGCCGCCGGCGCCCGCCTCCTTGGGCGCGAAGCGCCGGCGCAGGTACTGGCTCCACGCGCCGGGCGAGGCCCCCAGGTCCACGACCACCTGCCCGGGCCGGATCAACTGGAATTCCTCGTCGATTTCCTTGAGCTTGTAGGCGGCGCGCGACCGGTAGCCCTCTTTCTGGGCCTGTTTCACGTAGGGATCGTTGACATGGTTGTTCAACCACGCCTTGTTCACCTTCTTGCTTTTGGTATCGACTTTCATGGCACGGATCACGGCAGCTTCCGGCGGGATCGCCTGGACGCAGGCCGCACCATATCACCTCGGATACGTATGCCTGGACTGCACGGCGCCCATCAACGCCCGATCTGCCGCTCCAGCCAAGCCTCCAGTGCCCGCGTGACGAACGCGGGTTGTTCGAGATTCGAGATGTGACCCGCGTCGGGCACGATGACCTGCTCGCAGCCGATGAGTTCGGCCATCCGGGTGGTTTCGGCCGGCGGACGGGGGATGTCCAGCGCGCCGCACATCAGCAAGGTGCGGTCCGGATCGAGCGCCGCCAGGCGCGGCAGCGCCTCCGGACGGCCGAAGATCAGCCGGCCCAGCGGCACGATGGCGTTGCGCAGCTGCTCGGTGGAGAAACCCTCAAGCGCGCGCCGGAAGGCCGTCGGCAAGGGTCCGCCCAGGTCGGCGCCACTGCGGAAGAACAGCGGGACCACCGCATCGAGGATGGGCGGTGGGAACCGGCCCAGCGACTCGATCGTGTCCAGCATCTGGAAGTAGCGCGCGCGGGTCGCCTCCGGCTCGGCGCCGAGGTAGGTGTCCATCAGGACCAGCGCGCGGACCCGCTCCGGTTCGCGCAGGGCGAGCTCGGCGCCCCACATGCCGCCGACCGACAGGCCCACCACCGCGCATTCGCGGATGCCCAGCGCGTCCAGCAGCAGCCCGGCCTGCGCGGCGAGGTCACCGAGCGTGCGTGTGCCCTCGGGCGGCGCATCGGATCGTCCATGCCCCCAGAGGTCCGGCGCGATGACGCGATAGGACCGCGACAGCGCCTCGATCTGCGGCGCCCACATGGCGGAATCCCACAGGTAGCTGTGTCCGAGCAGAAGCGGGAATCCGGTGCCGCGGTCCTGGAAGTGCAGGGAACGGCCGGCGATGTCGATGACAGGCATGGGTGTACGAGGAAAGATCGGGGGAAGGTCGGCGGAGGTGCCAGGTCTTGCCCGCCACCGCGCAAGGCCCGGGCGGAATTGTAGGAAGCGCACCGGAGGCCCCGGAGCGCAGCGTGCGAAGGGCGGTGCGCGGGAACGAAGCCTTTCGCCCTGCCCTGCTCCGTTTCGCACCGGGCGTCGCATCGGGACTCGCCCGCCCTAGATTCGGCGGACAACCACAACCACAACCATAACCACAACCGCGACAGGAGACACCCGTGTGGAGACGCCCCCTCACCAATTCGCCACCGATCCGCGCCGCGCTGGGATCGGTCCGCGACAACGCCGGCAAGTCCGGCGCCGAGTCCACGTCCACATCCAACCTGCCCAGCGGGGCGCTCGCGGACCTGCCGCAGCGGGGTTCCCGCCCCATCTCGACGGTCATCGACCCCACGCGCACGCGCGAGGCTGACGGAGAGACCAAGATCCTCACGCCGGGCCATGTGCAGTTCCAGCCATCGGCCGAGGATCTGCGGCTCAATCCGAGACTGGCGCCTGCGCTCGGGCATTCGCCACAGTTCGTGGCGGGCCAGCGACCAGACTCCTTCCTCGTGCAGGGTGAATTGAGCGATGGCCGCAAGTTCAAGGTCATGGGCGTGCGCGCGGAGGCGAAGCTCGCCGGCGAGGACAAGCCGCTTCCCATCGGCCCGTCGACGCTGGTGATCGACCACGGCACGATGACGCCAGAGCAGTCGCGTCTCTACGAGACCATGCAGGCGGGCACGGTCTTTCCGCGCTACGAGACCAGCGGCCTGGAGGGCAGCAACTGCGTGCATGCCCATGCCGAGAACGTGAGGCAGCTCCTCGACCACGATGTCGGCCCGCTGCCGGCGCATCTGATGCCGCAGGAAATGCAGCCGCTGCTGAAGGACGTCAAGACCGAGCCGGAGCGCTGATCGCCGGAGCCTCCGGGGCGGAGGACCGCCCGCAAGCACCACCGCGAAGGACTCAGTCGCCCGGCCGTCGCAGTTCCCGCACGCCGCGTCCCAGCTTCCTGCGCAGCAGGGTGCGAAGGGTCACGCCGTCGGCGTAGCCCACTTCGGCGGCGATGGCCTCCAGATCCTGCCGGCTGGTGCGCAACAGGTGCACGGCGCGTTCCACGCGCAGGTCCTGGAAATACGACAGCGGGGATTTGCCCAGCACGGCTTCGATGCGCCGCTGCAGCGTGCGCTTGCTGGTGTGCATCGCCGCCGCCGCAGCGTCGAGCGAAAACCCATCCCGCAACCGGCCGCGGGCCCAGCCCTCGAACCGCTGCACCAGCGGGTCCGCTTGCGCCAGATGCACCGGGATCATGTAAGGCGCCTGCGACGGGCGGGTGTCCACGAGCAGGTAGCGCGCCGTCATGTCGGCCAGCGCGGGACTGCTCTGCCGGACCAGCCACAAGGCCAGCTCCAGATGCCCCATCGCCGCGCCCGCGGTCACCAGCCGGCCGGACGGCACCAGCATCCGCTGCTCGTCGAGCCGCACCTCGGGGTAGCGCTGGCGGAACAGCGGGCCGAGCCACCAGGCGGTCGTGGCCTCATGCCCGTCGAGCAATCCGGACTCCGCGAGCAGGAACCCGCCGATGCAGGCAGCGCCGATGCGGGCGCCACCGGCATGCCAGCACCGCAGCTGCTCCGCCGCGTCCTGCGCTTCCCGCCGCCCCAGCGCCTCCTGCAGGGGCTCCGGCATCTTGGTCCCCAAGGCCGGCACCACGATCCAATCGGGCCGCCTGAGCGTCGATACCGCCTTCACCGGCACCCGCAGGCCCAGCGACGTGCGCACCCTCTTGCGCACGCCGACAACGTGGACCTCGAAGCGCGGCGACGGCATCCGCTGCAGCTCGGCCAGTTCGTTGGCCGTGGCGAAGGTGTCCAGCACGGCGGCCAGGCCGGTATCGAAGACGCCGTCGACGGCAAGCACCGAGATCCTCATGGCGCGAATGATATCGATGTTGTCATTCGCGGCAATACGCCACCACGCGGTGAAAACCTACATTGGCCGCTGTCGGATGTCCGGCATCAACCGAAGAGGTGTCCCACCATGATTCAGTTTGCACTTTTCGCGCGTCTCGAAGCCAGGCCCGGCAAGGAAGCCGAAGTGGCCGAGTTCCTGCGCGCCGGCCTGGCGATGGCCCTGGACGAGCCATCGACGCCGATCTGGTTCGCGCTGCGGCTGTCCCCCACGAGCTTCGGTATCTTCGACGCGTTCCACGACGAGGCGGGCCGGCAGAACCATCTGGCCGGCCCGATCGCGCAGGCACTGATGGCCCGGGCGGACGAGTTGTTCGCGGTGCCGCCGTCGATCGAATCGATCCAGGTGCTGGGCCTGAAGAACGCCCCGGTCCCGGCCTGATGGACAAGTCCTCCCTCCTTCCCCATTCATCCCTGCCGACAAGGAAGTCCATGTCTCCGAATGTCTTGCCCCGCCGGTCGCTGCTCGCGACCTGCGCCGCCGCCCTGGCCTGCGTCGCGTCCCTGCCCGCCACCGCCCGGCCGGCGGCCGCCCCGCCAAGCGACGGGTTCTCGCTCTCCAGCCCGGACATCGCGCCGGGCGGCGGGATCGACAACCGGTTCGTCCTGAGCGGCTTCGGCTGCTCGGGCGACAACGTCTCCCCGGCGCTGGAATGGAGGAACGCCCCGGCCGGCACCAAGTCCTTCGTGGTGCAGGTCTACGACCCGGATGCCCCGACGGGCAGCGGCTTCTGGCACTGGACCGTCTACAACATCCCGGCCTCGGTCACCCAGTTGCCGCGCGGCGCGGGCAACGCCGCGGCACGCCTGCCCGCCGGCGCCCATGGCGGCGCCAACGACTTTCTCGACACAGGCGTCACCGGCGAGAACGGCAACTACGGCGGCCCCTGTCCGCCAGCGGGAGAGAAGGCGCACCGCTACGTGTTCACCGTCTACGCGTTGGCCGTGGCGGACATCGACGCGGCCGCCGGCGTCCCGAAGACCGGGACCGCGGCCCTGCACGGCTTCGTGCTGAACCGGGGGCTGGGCCGCAAGATGCTCGGGAAGGCCTCGTTCACCGCGCTGTACGGTCGCTGACGCGCCGGCGCGGGCCATGCCGAGGTTGAGGACGACCGCCCGCCGGCGGTTCGTCCTCGTGGCCATGGCGCCGGCTCAGTCGTTGCCGCCCGCCGGGCTGGAGGACGGCATCACCACCGTCGCCCCGCTGGCATTGGCCGGCGTGCCCATCATGACCTGGAGGCGTCCCGTGTCGGTGCTGACGTTCGGACCGAGCCGCAGCGTCGAGTCGCGATCGTCCAGCCGCACCAGGTGCGAGCGCACGCCGCTGAACTGCGAGTCGTCGATCGACACGTTGGCCTTGATCGGCTGGCCGCCCAGCGTCACCAGCAGCTGGCCGACGTCCTCGGCGTAGACGCCGCTGAGCTTCACGTTGGCATCGCCGTTGACCTGGATCGCCTTGTCATGCGAGTGCCGGAACGAGGAATTCCTGATCTCGACCTCGGCGGGCCGGTCGTTGGGAATCGACGCCGGGGAGATCCCCGCCAGCTGGGCGTCGTGGGCGCGGTTGCCGGGCCCGTCGATGGTGATCATGTCGTCCGGGCCGCCGTGCACCGCGTGCACGTTGTCGATCTTGGCGTCGCCCAGCAGGTGCACGCCGTCACCCCCCTGGAACTGCACGTTCTTGAGCGTGGCGCCCGGGCCGAGGATGAAGACCGGCTGGTACGTCTCGGCCGAATTGCCGCTCAGCCCCGACCCGGCGGTGAACAACTGGTTCTTGCCGTCGAAGGTCTCGCCCGGGCCGACGACGATGGGCTTGTTCACCACGACCTCGCCGCGATGCGGCGGCAGCACCGAGGTCGCGGGGGTACTGCTGGACACCGGACCCGCGTCGTCGGGCTTGGCGGGAGCGCCGACCGAAGGTGCCGGCGCCGGTGCGGGCGCGAGCAGCGGATCGGGCGTCGCCGGAGCCGGGGCATGGCCGTGATGGTGGTGGTGATGGCCATGAGCTGGAGCTGGAGCGGGCGCGGCACTCGGGCTCGGGCTCGGAACAGGACTTGGACTCGGAGCAGGACTCGGACTCGGACTCGGGCTCGGAGCAGGACTCGGCTCTGGGGAAGCGGGCGCCGGCGCAGGCGGAGCCTCACCGAAGCCGCCGAGGCCTGGACTCCCGCTCCCCGCGCCACCGAAGCCGCCGGCGGGACCGAATGGATTGCCTCCACCGCCGCCTGGCCCGCCACCGGCGGCGAACGGGTTCCCGCCTCCGCCGCCGGGCGCTCCGCCGAGCCCCCCGCCCGCGCCGCCGCCTCCGCCGGGGATGCCCTGCTGCCCTTGCTGCCCCTGCTGCTGGGCCTGCAGCGACTGCAGGAGCTGCTGCACCAGCATCGCGATGATCTGCTGGACCAGCATGGTCATGAGCGGCGCGATGACGTTGGCCGGGGATGCGGGCTGCGGGTCCGCGTAGAGCTGCTGCTGGTACAGCTGCTGCATCGGCGACAGGCGCGGGCCGCTGCCGTTGAGGGAAGAGATCGGATCGATGGCGCTCATGGACGATTCCTGTGCGAGGACATGGGGATTCACCCCTGACTCTCGGGACCGGACCCGGGCGACGGTCGACAGCCGCCGAACCGCCGTCCGGCGAAGCGAAGACATCGCCTTCCGCGGCGGCATGCGCCCGTCGCGCCGGCGCCCCTTCGCGCCCGACGCCAGTCCTTCGCCCCGGCGCGGCTGGCCGTCATGACCGCTCGCCACGATCGGGACGAAGGAGCAGTCCATGTCCTTCACCACTCGAATCGCGCGCCAACTCGGCCTCTCTCGTGTCGCCATCGACACGCCGCTCTCCCAGGAACAGCGCACGCCGCTGCTGCCCAGCACAGCAATCCGCCCGCTGGATGCTCCGCCGGCCCGGCCGCAGCCGGAGTCCGCCACCGCGCCGCGCGCTGCGCTGCCGGCCCGGCCGGTCGAGGCCGGCGACGCCGCCGCGGCCGCCGTGTCGCCGCCCGAGACACCGTCCCGCGCCGCACCCACCGGCGCGGTGCTGCTGGACACGATGCGCGTCGACCGGCCCGACCTGGCCCCGCTGATCGCGACGCTGTTCACCCGCGACGGCACGATGCCGGAAGACCTGGCGCGCCTGTCCGGCCAGTTGTCGCGCCTGGACCTGTCCGGCGTGCCGCCCACGCCCGACCTGCCGTCCGCGCCGGTGGTGCTGCTCGCGCAGTCGCTGGCCGCGGCCTGCGATGGCGACGCGCGGCTGGCGCTGGACGCCCTGGACTCGCTGGCCGCGCTCGACGCGGAGGCGGAACTGATCGCGGCCTGGCAGGCGGGTGCGAACCGCACGCCGGCGGGATCGCCGCTGCTGTCGGCATCGGCGTCGCCATCGGCCGCGCTGCTTGGCAGTCCCGGTCGGCTCACCGACGTCGGCCGTCGCCGGCGCCAGGACGGGCTGCGCAACAACCGGCTGGGCTGGGGGCCGATGCTGATCGAGCACGCGGCGGCGGACGAGCTCGCCGCCCGGCAGGCCGCGTGGCGGACCTCCTCCGCGCTGGGCGGCACGCCGGCCGGCATGGACGTGCTGATGGCCGTCACCGCGCGACCGGTCGATCCCGCGCGGCGACGCGATTTCGCGCTGCTGCTGAAGGCGTCCGAAGGCGCGCCGCGCGGGCTCGATCACCACGGCGATCCAACGGCGCTGCTGCGTGATCCGGCCACGTTGCGGACGCTCACCGGCGAAGCGGTCTTCTGCGCCGCCGCGCGGATGGCGGGCGACGTGGCAGCCGCGGAGCCGCATCGATGGGCGCTCGCGGCGGTGCGCAACGACCTGCACGAGACCGGTCCCGGCACGCGGTTCGCGGCGCTGGACGCACGGCTGATGAAGATGGGCCGCTGGATCGACCGCGCCGCGCCGCGCGGCGCGCTGCGCCCGCGCAATCCGTTGATCGGCAAGTCGCCGTTCCGCGCGCTGCGGCACGGCGTGCAGGGCGTGGAACGCGGGCCGGCCGCGGCGCGCCATCGCCCGGCGCGCGAGCGGGCCCTGACCGAAGCCGCGAGCGCGCTGCGGGACGGGCTGCTGGGGGCGTCGGCGGGCCGGTCGAGCGGCCCGGCCGCGGTGCCGGCCCACCTGTTGCGCGCCTCGGTCCTGTCGCACTGCCTGGAGGAGGCCGGCCCGTCCTTCGAGCGCGTGGGCTTCGATGCCGACGCGCGCAAGGCGATCGGGGAGCGGCTGGCGCGACTGATGCTGTCCGAGGCGGCCGCCGCGGATCCGCCGGTGCTGAGCGCCCTCGCCCGCCGCCTGGACGAATTGCCCGACCTCAAGGCGTTGGCCGGCTTGCGACTGGACGCCGCGACGCTGGCGGACTGGGTGGCCGACGCGCGCTCACAGGGCGCCAGCGGAGCGCCCCCGGCGCGTCCGACCGACCTGGCCAACCCGGCCAACGCCGGCAACGCCGACGTGACCAGCGCCGCCAACGCAGCGCCGGCGAGCTCCGCGTCCCTGCTCCTCACCGCGTCGGCCGCGCTCGCCCGTGCCGAGGACGAGGCCAACGGCCGCGACACGCGCGTGAAGGCGGTCGACCGCGAGACGCTGCGGACCGCGCTGAAGGACATCGTCGCCAACATCGAGGGCTCCTCGCGGCTGCGCTTGACCGGCGGCGGCATCGCCGGCGTCGGGCTGCGGCAGATCACGGCGTCGATCAGCGCGGTGGCCTCGGCGCTGTTCGTGCGGGGACGCGTCGATGCACGCGCGCAGCGGGCCCGGCATGCCGTCTTCGAGATCGCCATGCCGCCCTACGACATGGAGATCGTGCTCGGGACGCAGCGCCAGACCACCGGCCAGGTGGGGCTGGGCGTGAGCGTGGGGCCGGACCTGGGCGCGTTCAAGGTCGGCGGCAACGTCGACGCGCTGCTCCTCGGCCACGACCGGTCCGAGATGCAGGGACTGTCGCTGCGCCTGCCGCGCGTCGGCCGGCCCGTGTCCGAGCTGCGCGGAGACTTCTCGCGCCTGATCGACCGGATCATCGACCACAGCGCCGGCGGTGCCGCCCGCAACCCCGGGGATCCGCCGCTGCTGCGCCAGCTGCTGCAGGAATTTCCGGATGTGACCATCAACGAGATCGGCGACGCGGGGGACGCGCGTCGGCGGCACGGCCTGGGGGCCGACGTCACGGCGTCGCTGGGCAAGTGGCGGCTCAAGGCGACGGCCAGCGCGGGCGGCTACGTCGAGACGCAACGCGACGTCACGCGCCGCTACGGCGATGCCAGCGGCGCGATGCGTGTCGAGCGCCGCATCGACGGCCACGCCAGCCGCGCCGGCGTGGCGCTGCGGGCCTCGCTGGGCGCGTCGCAGACGGTGGCCGGCTCGGTCGGCGATGCCGGCAAGGCCGACCTCACGATAGGCGCGCTGCAGGCGGGCCTCGGCGCGGAGCGCATCCTGGGCGGCGTCTTCGAGCGGCGGGAGGCCGTCTACGAGGACGGCCGCCTGCATCCGCTGTCCTTCGTCGAGACCGAGTACCAGGACCTCGACGCCTTCGCCGAGCAGGTGAAGCCGCAACTCGGCGACTGGGTCGCGGCGGGCGCGGACCGCCAGCGGCTGGAACAGCTGGTGACCGACATCCAGCGCCATGCCAGCCCGAATCACAGCGCCGCGGCGCGGGTGGTGGTCGGCACGGAGATGCGATTGCGCGACGACGCCTACCGCTCCGCGATCGCGCTGTGCGAGCGGCAGCCCGGCGGCCTGCCAGCGGAAGCGGCCGCGCTGGAACGCGAGATCGAATCGCAGTGGCGGGATTCCGCGGCGATGCGGCCTTACTCGATGCGCTCCTACGAGCGCAACATGGCGCAGCGCACGCACGGGCTGGACCTGGTCGTCCAGCTTGGCAGCGTGACCGCGGCCGAGGCCTCGCACATCGACGCGCGAGTCGACGTGCCGGCGCGCTGAGACCGCGCGCCTTCCTTCGAGAGCCTTCGTGCGCGAAGCCCCGGCGCCAGGCCGGGGCGGTTCGCGATCAGCCGCTGTAGGGCTTGTATTCCCAGGCGCCGACGCCTTGCACGTCGGCCGTCGGGGGCGCGAGCACCTTGTGCGGTGTGTTCTCGATCACCACGTCCGAGGCGATGTTGATCTTCGCGTCCTTGGCATCGCTGCGCACCACGGCCTCGTCGCCGTTGCGGAAGACCGAGTTGCGGATGTCGATGCTGATCGGGAAGTCGTGCCCGCCGTTGGTGCGCACCGCCTTGCCGAAGCCGTCCGCGGTGAAGCCGTCGATCGACAGCGAGCCCGGCGCATTGATCTGGAAGATCTTGTCGGTGGCCGCGTAGGCGCCGCCGCCGATCACCTTCACATTGCCCGGCCCCTTCATCGTCATCGCGTCCTCGCCGACGTCCTTCCACCAGACGTCCTTGAGCGTCGCGTCGCCGCGGGTGTGGATGCCATCGCCGCCAGCGACCTGCACGTTCTCCAGCTTCGCGCCGGGCTCGAGGATGAAGACCGGCTTCTGGGTCTCGCTCTGGCCGCCGTCGCCCAGCGACGGGCCGGCCTGGTAGAGCTTGCCCTCGCCGTTGAAGGTCTGGCCGGCCTTGACGACGATGGGCTCGTTCACGATCACCTTGCCGGTCGCCGGCGGGATCTCGGTCGGCTTGCCCGCGCCCGAGGCCGGTGCGGTTCCGGAGGACGAGGACGGCGAGGACGGGGACGGCGGCGCGGACGGCGCACTCGGCGCCGACGGCGCGGACGGGCTGGCCGGCGTCGAGGGTGCGCTCGGCGAGGACGGCCCGGACGACGGCACCGACGGGGTCGAAGGCGTCGACGGCTTGCCCGGTGGTGATGACCAGGGCGAGAAGGGATCGGACTCCGGCGAGGAAGGCATCGACGGGATCGAAGGGATGGACGGGGCCGAGGGCATCGACGAGAACGGCGAGCCGCCGCCCGGTCCACCCGCGCCCGGGCCCATCGACGGTCCGCCCATGCCACCCATGCCGCCCATGCCACCGAATGGCGAGCCGCCACCGCCACCGCCGCCGCCCGCTCCGCTACCGAAGCCGCCGCCTCCACCCCCGCCGCCACCGCCGAACTGGTTGGCCAGCTGATTGGCGGCGCTGGTGGGCTGCAGGCCGTTCTGCGCGAGCGACTGCAGCAGCGGCAGCAAGGCCTGCAGCAGCTGGAGGATGCTGTTGATCAGCGCGAGCTGGCCGGCCTGCGGGTTGTTGCCCGCGGTGCCCGGGCCCATCGGCCCGGCCGGGCCGGCGGTCGATCCGGGGCCGGCGGCGGTGTCGGGCCAGGGGCTGCCGCCGCCTTGCTGCGGCTGGGCGGCGGCCATGAGGCTGTAGACCAGCATGGCCATCAGCTGCTGGCCGGGCGACCCACCGCTGGCGGGCCCTTGCGGCTGCGCCATGGGCGCGTTGAGGAACTGGTTGTAGAGGTCGAGCGCCGAGGGGCGCTGCACGGACGAGGGACGATCGATCGCATCGATGGACATGGCTGCTCCTGGGTAAGGCCGGGATGGCGCGGTGCGCCGCGTGTTATCGATTGGTGAGGGTAGGCATCGCCCTGCGCCCGGCGCGCCCCTGGGCGAAGCGACGTGCCCGGCCGCGAAGCGCCGCGCGGGGCGGACTTCGTTCCCTTCGCGCGTCGGCGCGCCGCTTCGCGATGCGTGCCATGACGGCTCCCGGTCCTTCCTAGATTGCGGTCATCCCAGACTTCAGCGCCGAACCGCCATGACTGCGACGACCGATGCCCTGCCCGCCTCCACCGCGTTCACCGTGGCCCTGGCGGCGATCACGGGCGAGCCGCCCATCGCGGCTGCGACAGCGATCGCGATCCGTCCGGCGCTGGACGGCGACCTCGCGGCCATCACCCGGATCTACAACGAGTCGCTGCCGCCATTGCCCACGCCGCTGCCTGGCGTCGATGCGCGCGCCGGCGGCCGGCCGGTGCTCGGCAGCTGCCTGGCGCAGTTGCCGGCCGACGGCCTCGCGAACTGGATGGCGTCGCATCGCGCCAATGGCCGGCCGCTGTGGGTCGCGCAGGCCGGCGTGGAGGTCGTGGGATGGCTGAGCCTGCTCGGCTTCGCCGACCGGCCCGCCTGCATGCCGGCGGCGGAGGTCGCGATCTACATCGCCAGCGGCTGGCGCGGATGCGGCGTCGGACGGCGCCTGCTGTCCCACGCGCGGATCGAGGCGCCGCTGTGGCACATCGACCGCCTGATGGCCTTCATCTGGCACGACAACGCGGCCAGCCTGACGCTGTTCCGCGCGCAGGGCTTCAGCGCCTGGGGACGCCTGCCGGGCATCGTGTGGGCGGACGCGAAGAGCCGGGACATGGTGATCCTCGGCCAGGTGCTGCAGGCGGGCTGAGGCCGGGCCGGACCGGGCTCTCGCGCTCAGCGCATCCGCTCACGCCGCGGCCGGCGCCGCGAGCTCGCGAGCGTCGCTTGCGTCCGCGTTCATGTCCTGTTCATCGTCCCGCGAGCGTTGCATTCATTCCCGCCACGGAGAATTTTTCGCACGCCGCCATCCACCGGCCACGGCGGCGCGGCGTCCGGTCTGGACGCCTGGCTTCTCCCATGAACACAAGGTTTCCATGACCGATCGCGCTTTCGCTCTCCCGACCCGCCCCGTCCTTGCCGCCGCGTCGCTCGCGGCGCTCCTGGCCGCCACCGCGATGCCGGTCCAGGCGCAGGATTCGCCCTGGCAGCTGCGCGTGCGCGCCGTGAAGATCGACCCGGCCGACAAGGACCGCACCGGGCTTGGCCTGTCGCTGAGCCAGAAGACGATTCCTGAAGTCGACATCAGCTACTTCCTCACGCGCAACATCGCGGCCGAGCTGGTGCTGACGGTGCCGCAGCGTCACACGCTCTACAGCGAGGGCACGCGCATCGGCAGCGTCAAGCAGCTGCCGCCGGCGCTGCTGGCGCAGTACCACTTCAACCCGGAAGGCAGCTTCCGTCCCTACCTCGGCGCCGGCCTGAACTACACGCTCTTCTCCGGCGTGAACTTCGATCCCGCGGTGCAGGCGGCGCTGCAGCCGAGCATCAAGACGCACAGCGTCGGCCTGGCCGCGCAGGCCGGCTTCGACTACATGCTGGACAAGCGCTGGTCGATCAACGTCGACGTGAAGAAGATCCAGATGTCGACGGACGTCCGGTCGGCCGGCGCGTCGGTGGGCAAGTTCAAGATCGATCCGCTGCTGGTGGGCGTGGGCGCGGGCTACCGGTTCTGATCGGCTCCGGTCTCACGGCGCTGCGGGGCCGGGCCTTGCCGGGCGGCCTCGCGGCGGCCCCTTGACCGGCACGCTGTCGCCGTACTCCGCCCACCAGGCCTGCAAGGCCGCCATCATCGGACCCAGCCCGCGCGCCTTCGGCGTGATCTCGTATTCGACGCGGGGCGGCACCTCGGCATGAACCGTCCGGGAGACCAGCCCGTCCGCTTCAAGCTCTCGAAGTTGAACGGTCAGCATGTGCTGCGTGATGCCGGGAATGGCCTTGCGGAGTTCGCCGAAACGATGCATGCGCTGGTTGAGCAGCCACATGATCTCCAGTTTCCATTTGCCCGAGAGCAGCGCGAATGCGCGCCGCATCTCCTCGTGCATGTTGACGCCGCTGCGGTCATTGGTCTGCATTTCCATACTGGCCCCGACGAATTCATCCTACTTGCGCGCTTGATGGCTGGCCGACATTCTCCCGGCTCCCGATTCACCCTGGAGAAGCTTTTGACCGCATCCACCGCTTACTGGATCAGCACGGCGCTGTTGTCCCTGCTCTACCTCAGCTCCGCGACGCTCTACCTGCTCAAGACCGCCTGGGTGAGGACCCAGCTGTCCGCGCTCGGTTATCCCGGCTACCTCGTGCCGCTGCTCATCGTGCTGAAGGTGCTGGCGGTCGTGGCCGTCCTGTCGCGCATCAACACGCCATTGAGCGACCTGGCCTATGCCGGCATGTTCTTTCATCTGCTGCTGGCGGCGATCGCGCATGCCGGTGCCGGCAAGCCGAAGGACGCACTGCCGGCCGCGATCGGCCTGATCCTGCTGGTCGCCTCATTCGCCACGCAGAACGTGGCTCGAGAGATTCCTTCTCCCCATGGCGACGTCCAGGCATGGACCCGGGCGGCCTCTCATTGATTCCGGCCCGCGCGCCTCGAATACGATGCGCCGTTCCTCCATCGGCAAAGACAAG
Source organism: Mitsuaria sp. BK041 (assembly GCF_014193085.1). Classification (NCBI taxonomy): domain Bacteria; kingdom Pseudomonadati; phylum Pseudomonadota; class Betaproteobacteria; order Burkholderiales; family Sphaerotilaceae; genus Roseateles; species Mitsuaria sp. BK041. The sequence goes on from NZ_JACHYT010000001.1 coordinate 2,884,109, forward strand.
CCCATGCGACGCGCCGGCATCACGATCATCTTCACCCTCGCCGCCACCACCCGTGCGGATGCCCTGGACCGCGAACGACGTCGCGGCGCGCAGACCCGGAACTCTCGCGCACAGGGCGGCCGGCCATGACCCCGATCCAGCAATGGCATGCCACCCGCAGCCTGCGCCTGCTGCTGCAGACGCTGCGCGACATGATGGTCTCGATGGGGCCGCTGCTTCTGCTCGGCGGCGGGTTGCTGATCGCGGCCTACTGGTGGCTGGACCCGCAGCCGCCACGCCAGGTGCGGCTGGCCACCGGCCCGGCCGGCAGCGCCTACGCCGGTTTCGGCGAGGGTTATGCGAAGGCGCTGGCGCGCGAGCGCATCCAGGTGGAGCTGATCGCCAGCGAAGGCGCGCAGGACGACCTGGCGCACTTGCGTGCGGGCACGGCCGATGTGGGCTTCGTCCGCGGTGGCATGGCCGATCCGGCGGCCGATACCGAGGCCGGCATCGTCTCGCTGGGCAGCCTGTTCTACGAGCCGATCTGGATCTTCTATCGCCGTGATCTCGGCATCGCGCGCCGCCAACCCGGCGGCGAATTGCAGCGCCTGACCCAGCTGCGGGGCCTGCGCGTCAACGTGGACCAAGACGGCAGCGGCGTGCCGCAGATCGTCGAGAAGCTGCTGGCGCTGAACCAGATGACACCGGCCGATCTGAGGCTGTCCAATCTCGCGCCTGACGCCGCCGGCGCTGCGTTGCGCGAGGGCCGGCTGGACGCCGCGGTGCTGATCTCGGCGCCGCAGGCGGGCCTCATCCGCGCGCTGCTGCGCGACCCGGCCATCGGGCTGATGGCCTTCGAGCAGAACGAAGCCTATTCGCGCCACCTGCCCTTCCTGTCTACCGTGACGCTGCCGCGCGGCGTGGTGGACCTGGCGGCCGACCTGCCGCCGCACGACGTGCCGCTGCTGGCGACCACCACCGCGCTGCTGGCGCGCGAGCAGACGCATCCGGCGCTGCGGCAGCTGTTCGCGCAGGCGGCGCTGGGGCAGCACAGCGGGGCGGGCTGGTTCAATGGCGCGCGCGACTTCCCCAACACCCGCACCAGCGAGTTGCCCGTCAGCGCCGAGGGCGACCGCGCGATCAACGGCACGCCGCCCGCGTGGGCGCGCTACCTGCCCTTCTGGGCCGGCAATCTGCTGGAACGCATGTGGCTGGTGGTCGGCGGCCTGCTGGTGCTGATGCTGCCGTTATCGCGCGTGGTGCCGCCGCTGTACACCTTCCGCGTGCGCTCGCGGGTGTTCCGCTGGTATGCGCGGCTGCGCGAGGTGGAGGCGAAGCTGGAAACCAGCACGGGCGAGCGGGAGGCTTTGCTCGATGAGCTGGATGAGCTGGACCGCGTCACGCATCGCATCGCGGTGCCGCTGTCGTATGCGGAAGAGCTTTACGCGCTGCGGAACAACATTTATGCGGTGAGAAAGCGCTTGCTGGCGCAGCGGTCGCGGCCGGCGGAGGCGGCGAGTGACTGATTGAGGAGCGGCGCGGCCGGCGGTGGCTTGTCTTTCCGTCATTCGGTCCGGTGCTGCGCATGCACGTGGCATTGGGGGGTGGAGCGCGAGTCCGATGCGGAGAGGGCTTTGAGAAGAGCTCTGTCGGAGTGGAGGACAGGTCAGCAGCGTTCTCGGACGGTCGGTGCTGTGCGTCGAGAGACCGGTCTTCAGCTCTTACCGGTCTTCCAGGCGCTATGAGAGATCATCCGAGAGACTCAGTGCCTTCAAGCACTACAAGTTGTGCCCCGCCATGATCGGGCAGGCCGGGAAGGCATGCTCCAGGATCAACGTGTGACTCCTAGCCCTGGTGACCCCGACGCGCAGAATCTTCCTGCTTCGCCAGTACGGCGGTTGGTCATCCCACCAAACGAACGAAGAGACCAGGCCCTGACCATTGTGCCGACCCTCGCGGATCACGATTACACCGTCGAATTGTTTGCCCTTTGACTTGTGAATGGTCATAACCTGCACTCCGGGCGGATCGTCCACGCCCCCGAGTATCTGGTCCTGTGCCAGCGCGATATCGAGCGCTTCACGCGCGCCGGTGTATCGGCCGTCTCTAGCCCAGATCGCTCCGAGTCCGGCACCAATCCGCCGGCCGCGATTGAAGGCAACCAGGTAGTCAAGGCTCTTGGCTGCGGCGAGCAGTTCCGGATCACCGGTATCTCGTAGCAGTCGCTTCACCAGAGACCAGTCCTTCGCAGGGTCTCCGGTGAACGGCGTCTCTCGCACCGCATCGATCACGCCTGCTACGGCCTGGACGAACCCTGCGCGGGGCTCGCGTCCTTCGCGAACACGCGCAGCCCAAAGCCGCCACTGAGCTGCGGCGGCAAGCCCAGCTGCCGCCTTCGAAGTCGCGAGGAGTTCAAGACCAAGCGAGATGTCATCGCGACGCGAGGCCTCGGACTTCGGCTCCAGCAGGAAGGCCGCGAAACGGGCTGTCAGCATTGCCTCGGCTTCATCGAAGGCAAGCTTGTGCCGTACCGGCTTGGGTTCGGCATTCAGGGCCGCAGATACCTTCGCCGCCGAGGCACCAGAGTGCGTCAGGATCGCAACGTTGCGGCCGTAGCGGCCGGTAGCAGCCCTGATTGATCGCTGCAGGATGCCAAGTGCCATCCTCAATGCCGTCTTCTGTGGCCTGCGCCGTGGGTCGTACCCGAATGACGAGACACCTGCATATGGTGCCCCTCGGACCCTACCCGTGAGGATGTCCTGGCCGAAAATCGCGATCTCGGTGCCGCCGCTGCGATGGTTCTGCGCGCCTAGATTGATTTCCAACGGAGCCAGTGTCTGTCGGATGGCTTCGACTCGCTCTGGGCCAATGCCAGGCAGGTGGTCGAAGATTTGCTGGTCAAGGTCAGCGAGACAGACGATCTGGGCAGAAGCGGACAGCAGGTCAATACACCGCCAGGCATGAGCATCCGTGTCCTGCGCCTCGTCCACGATGATCAGTGGGTGGCGTTGCGTGATCAGTCTGCGGATGTGCTGGCTCTGGGTCAACAGAGCCTCCGCATTTCGGGCGAAGAGATCGAAGGCGATGCGCCCGTCTTGCCGAAACATCTCCTCGCGTCTAGCGAGCCACGCGCGCCAGTCTGCGTTCTGCTCATTCCGTTCGCGAGGTCTGATGGACCCGAACTGCACCTGCTCGTCTTGAGGCAACAGGATTCGCAGCTTTCGTGGAGCGCCAAGCAGATAGGCGTGTGCCGACAGCAGCATCCAGAAGAACGAATGGAAGGTCTGCACGTTCAGCTGGCTGCGCTGAGCCCTGGGGACCTCCTGCTTCATTGCCTCGCCCAACCGCGCGACGGCTGCCCGCGAGAAGCTGAGGAACATCACCGACTGCCCGGGATCGAGGCCGGCGTTAATCCTAACTACAGCCTTCTTCAGCGCAATCGTGGTCTTGCCGCTGCCTGGACCGCCGAGCACAAGGGCATGCCCTTGGCATTCGAGCAGGCTTTGCCTCAACTCGCAGATTTCCACGGCAATCACCTCTTCAGGCTGGGGCGCCGGGCTCAGCTGGAGGCTCGGCCTCGGCAGGTTCGGCTACCGCCGCCACCTCGATAGGCTTCGGAAAGGCCGCATAGATGGGCGTCAGAAACCCGGTCACCGTAACTGGCAGTTCGTGGACCGCGCACCCTTCGAGCAACCTTGCAGCCCAACCTGCGCCCTTGTGCCCTTTTAGGGCGGACTTCACCAGCTCGCGCACCGCATCATCGGCTGGTCGTGCCGCAGGGATTGCGAAGTTGCCGCAGTCGCCGGTCTCACGCAAATCGTCGAGGAACGCCCATTGCCGATCGACGGGCACCTCCGTGACCACGAGCGCCTCGAATCCAGCGTACTGGTGCTCGCAGTCGATGTCGTAGGCGTCGACCAGTTCCTGCTTCTTCTGAGGTGAACGCGCAGCGAGGTCGTAGAAGCCGAAGGTCCTAAGGCCCAGGCTCTTGAAGAAATTGCCGAACTTGGGCATCTGGCCCTCGGATTCGGCATCGAAGAAGGCGACGCCTGCAATGTCTAGCGGCTGCAGGTCCTCGTCTGATTCCTCCATCTTCCGCGCGACGACGGGCAAGGCGTTGAACTCGGTCAGCCCCTCGACGACGATCGCACCTTTGCCGAGCATGCACTCGGTTAAGCCTCGGCGTGCGTACCTGCGGAAGTCGTTGCCCTTCAGACCAGAGGAATCCGAGACGCGCTTGCCGACCACGCTGGAGTCAGGACCGCGAGACAGAAGGAGTGTCTGCTCGGGTTCGAACCGCTCGATGACAAACGGCGAGTGGGAAGTGGCGAAAGCCTGCGTGGTCTTGTGCAACAGGTAGTCGGCGATGCGTCGCTGTGTGTGCGGCGGCAGGGCGATCTCCGGCTCCTCCATCGCAAAGATGACAGAGGACGGCTTCAGCTCGGCGATGAACGACAGCAGTGCCAGCACCAGGACGTTGAGTGTGCCTGTACCGACCTGCTGGAAGGGAACGGGCTGCTGATCCTGCGAGATGGCAAGGAAGAAGGCCATCGTCTTGCGCAGGTGCTCCCGCGTGAGTTGCGAGACGTGTAGCTTCGTCGTCCGCCCCGGAACGTCAGTGGCGATGTACTTGCCGAGCCGGGACTCGATCGACTGTAGGACTGGCTGCAGGTGCGTGGCATCACGTTCGATGTCCAGACCGCGCAAGCGCTCGATCGCCTTCTCCCAGAGCCCGGCACGCGTACCCCTAAGCCGCAAGATGACATCCAGCAGGGAGCCTCGCTCCAGACTAAGTGCCCGAGACCCGGTTCGAACGGCGCGGAGGTAGATGAAGCCAAACAGGCGCTTGATGTCCTTGCCAACCCGATCCAACTCACCGGGCTCGGCGTTCGGGCTGTGAGTGAAGTAGGTCTGTGCCTCGAATTCGTCTTCCTCCGGGTTGTAATTGGCCCGGGTCTCCAGGCGAAGACAACTGACGACCAAAGGAGGATTGGCCTCTGCCACCTCGCCTGGACCGAGCACGCGGCGTTCAACGGTGTTCCAGAACTCCAGGTGCTGTCCACAGCGGTTCTCGACCTCGGCGTTGATGTCGATCAGCACAACAGCGACCTGGATCGGGACCGGCGTCGGCTCGCCGCCTTCTTCTGCCGGAGGCTGAAGGTAGTTGGCATTGTGGAAGTCGAACTCCTCGACCGGCGGGAACCGTGAGACTCGGTCGGGTCCGAGCACGAGGTCGAGCGCCTCGCAGATCGTGCTCTTGCCGACGTTGTTCGGGCCTACGAGCAGTGTGTGGCCATCGAACTGGAGGTCCGCAGACTTGATGCTGCGGAAGTTCGTGATGCTGAGCTGGACGACCTTCATGGTTCTTCGACTCCCATTGATTCACATTGTGTCGCGAACGGATATGCCGAGATTCGTGAAGCATCAACGGGAAAACCCGCTCAATCAAGGTCGATCTGCGACAGGCCCGACTGGCGGATCAGGGGGCGTTGCCGGTCAAGCTGTTTCGGTCAGTCGACTGCTTTAGGCCACAGCGGTCACTGGAAGTCCCATGGTCCAACGTCCGAGACCAGCCTGAAGCCGCAGTTCTCGACAGCCCAACAGACGGCCGGGCGACCTTGCGTCGTGCCGCCGCCGTCAGATCTCGCGGCGGAACACTCGGTTGCCGTATCTCCGACCTTCGATCACGTGGACCGTCTCGCCGATGTCGGCGTAGCCGCGCGCGGCGTAGAAGTCGCGTGCGCGTTGATTGCCGTCCCACGCTGTCAACCACAGCGCGGGCAAACCCATGGCCCTGGCGACGTCCTCCGCCGCGGCCAGCAGACGCTGTCCCACCTTCACACGCTGGAAGGCGGGCTGCACGTACAGACGGACCAGCTCAGCGCCGGCGCTCGTGGTGCCGGGGCATGGCGTAGCGAAGGCATCGACCTCCGCGAATCCGATGAGCGCCGTGTCGATCTCCGCGAGCACGAAATGACAGCCCGGGCGATTGATCCGCTCCTGGAAGGCTTCGGACGAGTATTCGCGGAAGACCTCACGGGCGAGATCGGGGCGAATGCCTTGCGTCGCGTACGTGTCGAGAAAGACCTGAATGGCCAGCGCTGCAATCGTCGTGGCATCTTGCAGCGTCCCCGGCCGCAGGTGAGACAGTTGGTGCATGCGCGGGAATATAAGGCCGCTCTGACCGACTTGCTGCGGTCATGGCGAGACGAGGGAAGTCTGTTCAAGGCTGGGGAGCAGACGTGCCAAATGTCTTGAAGCGCAGCTCGTACTGAAATGCAAACCAGCCGACGATTGAGAGTCAAGAATGTCGAGGTCGATCGCTTTGGCTGCGATCCGTCATACCGTTTTTCTCCTTTGCATGCCTCGTTCCCTACAGGTCACCGACACCACCGTCGTTATCCGCCCCGCGACGACGACGATGTGGTTGTGGTTGTTCGTGTTCGCGACCGGCTTGAGCTGGATGTTCTGGAAGTTCACGTTCTACGACACCAGTCCGAAGGCGCTCTTGCTCCTGTTGTTTCCTTCGATGATGTTGTTCGCAGTGCTTGTGGACTTCGTCCAGACGCGCGCATTCGTCACGACCATCGATCGGGCTCGCAATCTCGTATTGATCGAGCGTCTGCCACGATTCGGTCTGTCGGCGAAGCAGCAGAAGTTTGTGCTGTCCGACTTCGCTGCCGTCGAGTCGCATTCGGTTGCGGTCGGTCGCTCGCTGGCGTGCCGGGTGTCCCTGGTCACGCCCGGATTGCGATCGCTGGTGCTGCTGAATGGCAGCGGCGGCTACGGCGCCAAGTCGTTCTGGCGCGCGCCGATGCCCGCTGAAACGGAAGAAGCAGCATCTGTGCGAGTCGCTGTGGCGAAGGTCTCGGGACTGACGGACATGGGGTATCGAGGAACGATCGGGCTGAGCGTGGTGGCGTATGAGCCGATCGACGCGTAGGAATGCCGATCCAAGATGCCCGCTGTCCTTTCTAGCCTGCTGCTGATCTGAAAGCTGCTTCGATGCAGAACCACACACCCCGTCGTTTAGAGTCCCCCGCCCAACACTTCAACAATCACCTCACATGTCCGCCCTGACGTCCTCAGCCCATTGACCTGAGACAGATGGCCGACACCCGCGAGTGGGCCGATGACACATCGCGTTCACGGCGCTCGACTTCTCGCCGGCCATGCATGAACTTGCAGCGGAGCGAGTCGGCGCGGAGAGCTCCCGCATCCGCTTCATCGAGAAGAGCTTCCGCGCCCCCGCGTGAGGAGCCGGCAAGGCGGCGGCGAAGGAGGCTGGCAGCCAGTTCGCCAAGGAGGTCGGCGGAGAGATCATCAAGGACAGGCTGCCGTGACAGTCATGGCGGCGAGTCTGCGCAGACTCCCCGCGAAATATCGACGTGCGTGTCTTCTTTCTCATCCACCGTGCAAATGGCGGGCGGATGGCAATTCACAGACAGATACATGGATCTTCTCCGGATCGTCACGCTGCGGTGACGACCACCGGCGTGGACTCCTGTTTAATGGATGCTCCGCATTGATCTGTCGACATGAAACACAAAAGAATCTTCACAGTGCTTGCGCTGAGTACTGCCACGGTCGCCGCATTTGGAGAAACCTACTATGTCGCGCCAAATGGAAGCGATACCGCGGCGGGATCTCGCGATGCGCCATGGGCTTCGATGGCGTACGCGCAGATCAGGGCGCAACCCGGTGACACCGTGTATTTTCGTGGCGGCACCTATGCCTATCACAAGGGCACCACTTCGTGCCAAGACGCCTACGACACTGTGAGCGGGATCGATCTCAAGAAGAGTGGCGCCCCGCAGCAGCCGATCCGCTACTGGGCTTATCCCGGCGAAACCCCGGTTTTCGATTTCGAAGGCATTCGGGACAACTGCCGGGTCAAGGGATTCAACGTGACGGCCGATTGGGTTCATCTGAAAGGGATCGAAGTCACGCATGTCCGGCAGAACAACAACCTGAACCACGAGTCCTGGGGGATCTGGATCCACGGCAGTCACAACATCTTCGAGCGGCTCGACATCCATCACAACATGGGCCCGGGCCTCTTCATCAAGGATGGCGGCGACAACCTCGTCCTGAATACCGACTCGCATCACAACTACGACCCCCTGACCTCCAATGGAGCGGGTCAAAGCGCGGACGGCTTTGGCGCCCACATTTCCGCCAATCATCCCGGGAATATCTTTCGAGGCTGCCGCGCCTGGTTGAATTCGGATGATGGTTTCGACCTCATCAACGCCTACTCCTCGGTGACGATCGAGAACTCCTGGGCTTGGCTGCAGGGCTACGTGCCAGATACCATGAAGCCGGCCCGGTACGGCAATGGCAATGGTTTCAAGGCCGGCGGATATGGAGGCGTCTATGTACCCAACGCGGTGAAGCACACGGTCCGCTTCTCGGTCGCCTTCAACAATCGGGCCTCGGGTTTCTACGCCAACCACCATCCGGTGGCCAATGACTTCTTCAACAACACGAGTTACGGCAACTACGCCGACTTCAATATGCTGGGGATCGATGCGAGCGGCGCGGCGATCAATCTGGGGAACCTGCGCAACAACATCGCCTATACGGGGACCTTGGTGTCGAATGTGTCGGGCGCCAATGACGCCCACAACTCCTGGAATCTGCGCGAGATCATGTCGGATGCCCAGTTCGAAGATGTCTCCACCACGGGATGGGATGCGCCGCGACAAGCTGACGGCAGCCTGCCGCGGCTGAATCATCTGCATCTGACGTCGCACAGCACCTTGATCAACAAGGGCACGGACGTCGGCCTGCCCTACAAGGGGACCGCGCCCGACCTCGGCGCCTTCGAGCGCCATTGATGCCCAACAGCGACCTCCCGCAGGAGGTCCGGACTTGCGAGTCCACAAGTCACGCGCCGGCCGATCAGCTACTCGCGTTCAGCCCGCTTGCGTCGAGCCGCCGGCACGCGCGATGGCGGAGCGAGCGACGCCAGAATTTCCTTCCGGCAGGCGGTCAGGATCTCATCTGCCAACGGCGATTCGTCCGGACAGGCGCGTGACATGACGATCGCGCCCACGACGTGCGCCAGCAGATCAAGCCCTTTTGCGCGGGCCTGCTTGGCATCCGCTGATTCGAGCGTGGTGCCGTCGCGGTTCAGCGCCGCCAGGATGTCTTCAATGCCGTCGGCAAACGCGGCTCGCACCGCATCCGACTGACGCGCCGCATCGCCGCCGAGTGCGGCCATGGTGCACCCCTGCGCTCGATCGCCCCGATGCTCGCGCGATACGTAGGCCTTGACGAAGTCCGCCGCCGACATCCCTTCCGACAGCTCCACGGTCTGCGCGATGCCGCAGGCGGCCGACTCCGCCATCAATTCGGCCTTGGATTGGAACTGCTTGTAGAAGCCGCCATGCGTGAAGCCCGCCGCGGCCATCAAGTCGACAACGCCGACCCCGTCGTAACCCCGCTCCCGAAACAGCGTGGAGGCGGTGCGGACCACATGCTCCCGATTGGCTTGCGCTTGCGCTTTGGTGACCTTCATGGCTCGCTCGTGCGTGGATGCGTGAATGGCCGCAACTATAAATAGATGCCGACCATAATCAAATCATTGACTTTTTGGATGACGAACATCATCATTGAGGTCGGTTGCTTCATCGCCCCCACACCCCTCCCCCGGAGACACCATGTTCACCCGCTCGAGAATCAGACTAGGCCTCCTTGCGCTTTCCGCTGTGCTGCTGACGGCGTGCGCCTCGGTCGACAGACCTTCCTCAGCCGCGAGCGGCGCCTCCACCGGCGCCTTGTCTCAGAAGACAACCTGGCAGAACGTGCCGACGCGGGTCGTCTCCGCGGATGGCGTGGACTTCGCCTACCGCGAGCTCGGCCAGCAGAACGGCGGCACGCCGGTCGTCTTCCTTGCCCACCTGGCCGCCGTGCTCGACAACTGGGATCCCCGCGTGGTGGACGGCATCGCCGCGAAGCATCACGTGGTCGCGTTCGACAACCGCGGGGTGGGTGCCAGCACCGGCTCGCCGGCCAACACCATCGAGCAGATGGCGGACGATGCGATCAGCTTCATCAAGGCCAAGGGCTTCAAGCAGGTCGACCTCTTCGGGTTCTCGATGGGCGGGATGATCGCCCAGGAGATCGCGCTGAAGGAGCCGCGGCTCGTTCGCAAGCTGATCCTGACGGGCACTGGTCCGGCGGGCGGTCCCGGCATCAGCGAGGTGGCCGGCGTAGCGAATTACGACCTCCTGCGGGCGACCCTCACGGGTCAGGATCCGAAGCAGTACCTCTTCTTCACCCGCACGCCGAAGGGCATCGAGGCGGGCAAGGCCTTCCTGGCGCGTCTGCAGGAGCGCACCGAGAACCGTGACAAGGGGATCGCCGCGGGTGCGTACGTCGCGCAATTGCAGGCCCTCAGCGCGTGGGGGAAGAAGCCTGCTGCGGACCTGTCGCTGGTCAGGCAACCGGCGCTTGTGGCCAACGGCGACGACGACCGGATGGTGCCGACGATCAACACGTACGACTTGGCCAAGCGTCTGCCCAACAGCGAACTGACCGTCTACCCCGATGCGGGCCACGGCGGAATTTTTCAGTACCACGAGGACTTCGTGGCCAAGGCCCTGGCGTTCCTCGCCAGATGAGCGCCTGATCGCTCGTTTCGCCACGCATAAGGAAAACCATGAAAGCTTTTGTCCTCGAGCGCTATGGAAAGCGCAGCGCGCTCGTACCGACCGAGATGCCGCAGCCCGCGCTGCGGGACGACGAGGTCTTGATCGAGGTCCATGCGGCCAGCGTGAACGTGCTGGACTCCAAGATCCGGGATGGCGAGTTCAAGTTGATCCTGCCCTATCGCCTGCCGCTGGTGCTCGGACATGACGTCGCGGGCGTGGTGATCAAGACGGGACCGCATGTCCGGCTCTTCAAGCCTGGCGACGAGGTCTACGCGCGCGTGGACGACTTCAGGATCGGCACCTTCGCGCAATTCGTGCCGGTGAAGGAGACGTCTCTCGCCCTCAAGCCCGGGAACCTCTCCATGGAAGAAGCAGCGTCGATTCCGCTGGTGGGATTGACGGCCTGGCAGGCGCTGGTCGAACGGGCTGGCTTGAAGCGCGGGCAGAAGGTCTTCATCCAGGCGGGATCAGGTGGCGTGGGCACCTTCGCGATCCAACTGGCCAAGCATCTCGGAGCGACGGTCGCGACCACGACCGGCACGAGCAACGTCGCCCTCGTGAAGGGGCTGGGCGCCGACGTGGTCATCGACTACAAGCAGCAGGACTTCGACGGCATCCTGCGTGACTACGACGTCGTGCTCAACAGCCAGGATGGCGACACGCTCAAGAAGTCCCTTGGCGTGCTCAAGCGCGGCGGGCAAGTGGTCTCGATCTCCGGTCCGCCCGATCCCGAGTTCGGCAAGACGATCGGAGCCCCTGGCTTCGTGCGGCTGATCATGCGTCTGCTGAGCTCGGGCATCCGCCGCAAGGCGACCAGCCAAGGCAAGCGGTTCTCCTTCCTCTTCATGAAGGCAGACGGCGGCCAGTTGCGGGAGATCACGCGGCTCATCGACGCCGGCGCGATCCGGCCGGTGATCGATCGGGTCTTCCCGTTCGAGTCGACCAACGAAGCGCTCGAGTACGTCAAGTCGGGCCGAGCCAAGGGCAAGGTCGTGATCAAGGTCAAGCAGGCGCGTTGACGGTTCCAGGGGTTGTCGTGCGACACCCGTCGCACGCAACTCATTCACCCCAGACGGAAACGTCTGGGGTTCTTTTCACAACTGCGCGCCCGAATCGGCGGATGCGTTCGTCGTGTTCAGGGGCCCTACCCGATCCGATAAAGCCCCGCCCCATGCGCCGGCAAGGTCTGCGCGAACCGCCCTGAGGCCTCGCCCAGCGGGCGTCGCGCCCACAGGTCACGCACCGGCTGCGCGCCTTCCAGCGCCAGCTCCCGCAACGCGACGCCAACCTCTCGCGCCTTGTCACCGGGATTGAAAAGCGCCACGTAACGCCCCTTCCCATCCGCCGGCCGCGCCGACCAGATCCGCACGCCGTCCTCGACGAAATGCGGCCGGTTGTCCGAGCTCGCCTGGTCCACGGCCAGCACCTCCGGATTGGTGAGCAGCTGCAGCGTCGCCTCGTCCAGATGGCGTAGATCCCCGCCCATGATCAGCGGCGACCGCGTGATCGCCCACAGCGTCATCAGCGTGCGCTGCTCATCGGCGGTGAACTTCGTATCCCGCTCGCCCAGCGCCAGGCGCCCCAGCGGCAGCATGTCGGGATCCGGCCAGGCGCCCGGCCGGCGCCACGGGTTCCAGTTCTCGAGCCGCGTGAACTGGGCCTCCAGCATCTTCCAGTCGTCCCAGAAGTCGTCCGAGATGCGCCACATCTGCGCGTACTGGCGGACGTGCTCGCCGCGGATCACCGGCGTCTCGCCCGGCGACAGGCTCAGCACCATCGGCCGCTTCGTGCGCACGATCGCGCGATGCGCCGCTTCGATCTCGGGCGCATGCGCGTCGTAGGGACGGCTCATGTCGTCCATCTTGATGAAGCCGACGCCCCACGACGCATAGAGCGCGAAGACGCTGTCGTAATACGCCTGCGCGCCCGGCTTGCGCATGTCCACGCCGTACATGTCGGGATTCCACGAGCAGACGCTCGACGTGTCGGCGATGTCGGCGGCCCGGTACGACGTGCCCAGGATCGGCAGGTTGCGCTTGACCGCGAGCCGCGGAATCCCGCGCATCAGATGGATGCCGAACTTCAAGCCCATCGCGTGGACATCCGCCGCCAGCGGCCCGAAGCCGCGGCCGCCGGCGCTCGACGGAAAGCGGTTCACCGCCGGGATCAGCCGGCCGTTCCCATCCATCGCGGGCTCGGGATTGTCGCTGTACGTGTAGCTCGACGCCGTCGGCTCGTACCACTGGATGTCGATGGTGAAGATGTCGTAGCCGGCAGGCCGCAGCTTGTCCGCCATGATCAGCGCGGTCTCGCGCGCCTGCGCCTCATTGATGGTGGTGGCGAAGCTGTTCCAGCTGTTCCAGCCCATCGGCGGCGTGGGCGCCAGCACGCGCTGCGCCGACCTTTGCGCGGTGGGCGACGCCTGCGCCTGCAAGGTCGAGGCCGCGGCACCGGCCATTCCCGCCATGCCGGTGCGGATCATTGCGCGACGACTGAGCATTCCTGTCTCCGTGATTCGTTCTTCTGACGCCGTCGCCGCGCCCTCACGCGTGAATCCGCGTCGGGCGGCCGCGACAGCGCGGCGGAAGGTATCACGGGCCATCGAAGCACCGACCTGCGGCTGCGATCACAAGTTGTCGCCGATCGATATCGAGATCGACATCCCGGGTCGCAACCGCCGGTGGCCCCCGGTTGAACCGCTGGTGGCAGGCGCTGCTGAGGCCCCCGGATCGCCGAAGTCATGGGCCAGACGTCCGTGCCTGGCCCACGATCGGCGACGCGGGTCGCTCAGCGCTGCGCCGCTGCCAGTTGCTCCTGCGCCTGCGCGTTGACCACCTCCAGACGATTGGTCTTGATCTTCGCGTCGCCGGCGGGAATGTCCTTGGCCGACGAATCGAACCACGGCTTGATGGCCGTGTGGATGCCGATGGCGCCGCCGATGGCCATCGCCACGCGCTGATCGGCCTGCGCGAGCGGCCGCGCCACCGCGGCCGTCACCGTCGAGATCACGCCGAGCGCCGTCGTCGCCTTGACCATCTCGCCCGCGCGATTCAGCACGCTCGCGCCGATGTTCGACAGCGTATGGCCCGCCACGCTCAACGTGCTGCGCGGTGGCGCGCCCTCGACGGTCGGTTGCGGGTCCATCAGCGGACCGGCCTTGAAGGCCGCGCCGATCGCGTTCAGCGGCGTCGTCACGACGCTCGCGACGGCCGACACGACCTGGCCGGCCTTCGCCGCGGTGGACAACGGCGGCGCCTGCGTCGTCGCCGGGCCGCCGGACTCGATGTCGCCTGCCGCCGCCGATGTCGACGGCGTGGACGTCGACGGCGCCGGGGCCGTCGCGTTCATGTGCTTGGCGAAGAACAGCGGGACCTCGTTGCCCTTCTTCATCAGGTCCTGCAGCGCCTGCGCGCCATCGGTGCGACCCGAGGCCACCAGCTCGCTCAGTTGCGCCGCGTCCGGCACCTTGACGGTCGCCACCGACTGGCGCACGCCCATCACCGCGCCGATGACGCCACCGGCGGTGGCGGACACGCCCAGGCCGAAGCCCACCTGCCCCGCCACGCCCAGCGGCGTGGTGCCGAGCGCCGCCGCCCGCGCGGCGGTGACCGCGTCGAACGCGACCTGCCCCAGCGTGACGTTGCTGTCGCTGCTGATGTTGGTGATCTCGGCCTGCTGGACCTTCACCGACGCCCGCAGCTGGTCCCCGGATCCGGGCAGCAGCGTGTTCATGTCCTTCACGACCTGGTCGGGCACGACGGCCTTGTCGTCGATCGGCGCGAACTGCCGCGGCATCAGGTTGATCACCGGAGCCACCACGGTCTGGCCCAGCAGGTTGCCGGCGGCGCCGGCGGTGGAGCCCATGAACAGCTGCGTGACGGTCGACACGACCATGGACTTCAGCGACGGCGGGCCCGAGGGGGCGGCGCCCGGGGCCGGCGCGCTGTTGTCGAAGACGGCGCCCGATTGCGGCCGCCCCTGCTCGGCGCGCGCCGCGGCATCGCCCGCCGCGAGGCCGCTGTTGCGCCCGACACCGAAGGCCATCGACGTGCCCGCGAGACCCACGCGCATGATCGAGGTCGCGAGCGGCTGCAGGCGGTCCATCCATTGCGCCGACCCCTGGCCGTACTTGATGGCCTCCTGATGCGCCTTGATCTGGTTGTCGCCAGCCTGCCCACGGTCCTCGGGCGCCAGCTTGGCCGGATCCAGCTCGGCCCGCAGCGCGTTCTGCAGAGGCTGGCTGGAGACGGGCTTCTGGGAGAACTGCTTCACCGCCTTGACGCCGGTCTTGATCACGGCGCCCACCGTCGACAGCGTCGGCATGGCGGCGTCCTTGATCTTCGACCCGGTGGTGTGGGTCACGCTCGTGTTGGCCGCAGCCTCCACGACCTGCGGCAGGCCGACCCGGCCCGCCAGCTGGCTGGCGCCTTCGCCAGCCGATTCCAGGCCGCTTCGGACACGCCGGCGCAGGCCCTGCGGCTGCTGCAGCTCCTCCTGGCGCGGCGGCTCCAGCGGCGTGGTGGGGTTGGAGCTGGTGCTGCCGGTGACCAGCGGCGCCGGGCTCTGCGACGGACTCTGGATCTTGCTCATGCTCATGTCATTGCTCCTTCGGCGTGGCGGCGTCCTGCAGCAGCAGCGCCAGCTGGCGGGCGGTGAGCATGTCCTGCACCAGACTTTCCGAGGACGCGGTCTCCGCGTCGACGACGCGATGCAGGGCCAGCATGCCGTCGGGGTCGCTGCCGATGGTCATCCCGTGCACCGCGAGCAGCCCCGGCGCCTGGGCCAGCAGCGCGATCAACGCGGCCGGCGGCATCTCGCCCAGACGCAGCCCCAGCGTGACCGACACCACCAGCTTGCTCTCCTGCGCCGACGCCAGCGCGACCGGCGACAGCAGCACCGCCTCGCCATCGAGCACCAGGCCGCCATCGCGCGCCGCCTGCTCCGCCGCGTCGGCGTCCATGCCGAGCGCGCGGGCGGCGGCGCGGGTCAGTCCGTGCACGTGCGCCAGCAGCGGACCGACATGGGCCGGCAAGGCGGCGCTGAGGTCGGAGGTCGGGGCCGAGGTGTCGAGGGGCGTGGTCATGGGTTCATCTCCTGGTGGCTGAATGGCGCATCGCTGGCGCCGCGCGGCGTCGACCGAGGCGTCGGACGGCCCCGGGAACCCGCAGGTCGCGGGAAGCCTGGACCGTGCGCCGGGCGGCTGGAATGCTCATCGACGAGGCTAGTGCCGGGACGGAACGCGATGCGGTCCAGGCACGAAGCGGCATGCCGATGCGCGAAGCGCCGCGGACCGCGATGGCACCGGGTCGCCACCCCTTCGGTCCGAAGGGGCCGGCTTCGCATCACCTGCGCGGGCGCGCGGGCGCCTCGCGATGCTTCGGTCACCACGCATAGATGGAGACAACGGCCATGCCGAACCGCCCGCTCACGTCACTGGTCTCGACGCTCGCGCGCGCCGGCACCTCCCTGCTGAATCCGGCCGGCGCGGCCGCGACGGCCGCCGCGAACGCGACGACCACGACCGCGCCGGTCGCGACGCCCGGCAGCCAGTCGTTCTCCGCGCTCGCCACCCGGCCGTCCACCGCGTCGGCGCAGCTCGCACCGCGGCGTGAACTGTCCACCTTGCCACCGGGCGCCGACGTCGCCGGCAGCACGGCGGCGCTGGACGCGCTCGCGCTCAAGGGCGTGATGCGCGATGGCGACGCGTGGCGCACCGCCTGGCGCGAGCTGCAGCAGCTCCCCGCCGGTGAATGGGCGCCGGCGCTGCAGCAGCTGGAGCGGCTCGAGCAGAAGACCGCCCTCGCCTTGCGCGGTTGGGAGGCGCAGGACCAGAAGTCGCCGCTGTCGCCCGAACAGCGCGACCACATCGTGGCCTTGCAGGACCTGCTCTGGGGCGTCCGCGATGGGCAGGCGCTGCTCGCCGCCGCGAGCGCCGGGGGACCGGTGACGCCGATGCAGCTGGCGCGGCAATTCGGCCTGAGCCCGGATGCGGCCTCGCACAGCCCCGTGGCGGAAGGCGCCGCGCCGCTGGAACTGCCCGAGCGGATGGCGCTCAGCCTCTACAGCGTCAACAGCCAGGTGCAGATGCTGCGCGAGCCGGTGTTGAGCCGCGCCTTCCACGCGATCAACGCCGCGCTGCGTCATGACCAGCCCGAGATGCAATGGGCGCTGCAAGGCCTGACGCAGCCGCTGCTCAGCGGCCTGGCGCGTCTGCCCGCGGTGCAGGAACCGGTGATGCGCGGCCTGTGGCTGCCCGGGCCGGATGCGCTGGCCGCGGTGGCGGACCGCATGCAGCCGGGCGCCACGGTCGACACGAAGGAGATCCTCACCGGCAGCCGCGAGGCGCCTTATCCGGGGCAGGTCGTCTTCACGATGACACCGCTGGCGGAAGGCACGAAGGCGCGCGACACGTCGGCCTTCAGCTATGCCGAGGAACAGCGGGAGGCGGCGTTCGCGCCCGGCGCGCGCTTCGCGGTCGCGTCCGCGGAGGTGTTCGAGCCGGGGCGCAAGGGAGAGGCGAAGCTGGACCTGTCCGATGCGCTGACCGCGTCCTCCGGCCGGTCCTGGCAGGCGCTGCGCGACCAGCCGCTGCTGAAGGTGGCGCTGCAGGAGCTGCCGCCGGCCGATCGATCGTGAGGGGTGGCGGGGCTTTCACTCGCGCGCGGGAGCCGCCCTCCCCCCGCCCTCTCCCGCAAGTGGGAGAGGGAGTCTCCTGGCACCGAGCGATGAACCACGTCCGCCTTCGAGCACTGGCAGCGTTCAAGGATCTGGCAGTTCGCCACACCGCTGGGTCGCGGCCCGAGTTACTCCTTCTCCCGCGGTGCGGGAGAGGGTTGGGGTGAGGGTCGTCGCAGCATCAGCTCCTCGGCCTTGGGCTTCACCACCTCGTTGAACACCTGCTTGCCGGTTTCCTTGACCGCCGCCTTCGCGGCCGTCTTCCCGACCACGCTGGCACTCGCGGTGACTGCCTTACCCGCCCCGGGCGCGGTCAGCACGCTCAGCGCATTGCTGCCGAAGCTCTTGCCCGCATTGGCCGCGGCCTTCTTCACATCGCCCCCGTCGATCGCCGTGCGACCGACATCCAGGCCACCGGCCACCGCGTTCGACACCATCGAGCCGACCGCCGCCACCTGGCTCACCAGCGGAATCTTCAGCGCCGCGATCGCCCCCAAGGTCGTCGAGCCGATCTTCTCGAAGATCGACAACCCCTTCATCACCCCCGTCACGACGCGCCGCAACTTGCCGCCCTTCTCCGTGCGCGGATCGGGCTGGTTCCAGCGGCCATCGACCATCTCGCGCACCGCCGCCGGATCGCGCCAGGGAAAGGGTCGCACGGGCGGCTCGATGTCCACCTCGCCATCAGCCGGCCGCTCCGCGCGCCGCTCCACGGCGGGCGGCGCCACCGGCGGCGGACCCTCGGTCCGATCGACGCGCTCCAGAAACCGGCGCAGGTCGTTGCGCCCGATCCGGCCATCGTCCGAGGAGCGCCAGGCGTTGCTCTTGTGCCCCCGCTCGGCGTTGTCGAGCAGCCCGAACAGCACCGGATCGCCCAGCAGCACCAGCGCCGCCTCGGTGTGCGCGCGCGGCCGCTGCGGGTCCTCGGCGATGCGGCGCAGCTTGTCGCGGTCGAACAGCCGGCCGTCGAAGAAATCATCGGCATGGCGCTCGATCGTGCGCACCGCGCGGCGCTCCTCGGGCCGCAGCCGGATGTGGCCGGCCAGCGCGTCGGCGAGCGCGGCGCGCGGGATCGCCTCGTCCTGTGGCCGCCCGGTGATGCACTCCCATTCCTCGGGATGGCTCGCCAGGTAACGCGCCGCGGCGATCACCTGCGGCGGCCGCCGGTCCATCGGCAGCGTGCCGTCGACCAGCTCCCGCAGCGTCTCCAGCGAGGTGGTCTTCGGCAGGTAATCGGAATACTTGTAGAGCTCACGCGCCGCGTCGTGACGGGTCATCTCCCGCACCGTCCCGCCGCCATCGGACGGCAGGTAGTTGTGGCGGAAGCTCTCCGCGCGGCGGCGGTTGTAGCGGATCAGCTCGGTGGACTCCGCGACCGTGTGCAGGTCGGTCCTGCCGATGCGGCCATCGGTGCGCCCATTGCTCGCGCTGTCCAGGCCATCCTTCAGTTCCTCGTCCGACAGCACCGTGCGCAGCGCGCGACCGAGCTCCGGCGCGGTGCGCGGATCGTCGGCGATGCGCTGCAGGTCCGGGACGGACTTGGGCTTCTCGAACAGGCGTTCGTTGCGTTGCAGCGTGGACACCGCCTGCAGGCGATTCATCGGCACCGGCACCGGATCGGAGAACTCCGGCGCCGGCGCCGGGCTCGCGCTGTCCGGCTCATCGCCGGACCGTCGCAGCGAGAGGGTCACCGCGGCATCCAGCCGCTGCCGCCACTCCGGCGACAACCCCGGCCCATGCTCCGACACCGGCTCCGGCACCGCGCCGAAGTTCGGCGGCAAGGGCATGGCGGGCAGTCCCTGGTTCGCGATCGACGGGGGCATGAAGGTCTCCAGAAGCTGACGTCATTGGGGCGGGCGGCCGGGCGCCCGATCGATGCATGGTCCCGGGCCGCGTCATCGCGCTTTCGCGATGGGCCGAAGCGCCGGGCGGGCAGACGAAGCGGCCCGCGCGGCGACCGGGCGTGTTTCGCATCGACGGTCGCGGCTTCGCGCGCTCCCCGCGCTGGTGCCCGTTCGCACCGAACCTGGGCGTTTCAACAACAACACCAGGAAGGCCCCCATGTCCTCGGACACCTCGATCACCCGCAGCCCCGCGACCCTGTTGCCGCCCGGCGCCTCCACCAGCTCGCAGCCGTCGACGCCGGAGCCCGCCGCCCTCCCCCAGCCCGCGGCGGAGTCCTCGACCTTCACCGGCCTGCGCCGTCGCCGACAGCCCCAGGGGGACATCGAGACCGGCGACCTGCGCGGCGGCGACGGGTCCATCGGCGTGTCCACCGCCGTGGCGCCGCAACTGCGGTGGCGCCAGGTGCCCTATGGCTCGGAGAAGCACCACCCCCTCACGACCACGGTCACGGTGCCCGGCTATCAGGTGAAGAACCACCTGTCGGCGGGCGGGCCGCCCGGCGAGATGCCGCTGGCGCCGAAGTTCCCGTCGCTGGAGGCGGACCGGTTCGACTTCTCCGTGCCCGCCGGACGCGACGCGCAGCTGAAGACCGCGGCGAGCCTGCTGGAGACGCCGGCGCTCGACCGGTGGCTGGGCGCGGAAGCCGCTGCGGCGCCGCTCGCCGACGCTCCCTCCGGGTCGGCCGGGGCCGCGCTGCTGAAGGTGGCGGGCGACGCGACCCGGACCGCGGCCGGCGTGGCCGTCGCGGCGGTGCAGTCGGTGGGCCTCTGGGCTCGCGCCACGCCCACGCTGTCCGACATGGCGCCCGCCGAGGCCCGCGCCGCGGCCGCTGCGGGGGCACCGCGCCTCGACACCCGCGTGAATGAGCAGAAGGCCTTGATCGCCTTGGCTGGAGCCCAGTACGCGGCGCGCGGCATCGAGGTCGAGGTCGACAAGTCCGTGTTGTGCCTGCAGGCCGCCGCCGAGGACAAGGGCCCCGCCTTGCGCGACTTCGTCGACGGCTTCAAGCCGCTGCTCCATGCGCTGCACGGGTTGCCCGGGGAGGCGTCCGGCCCGCAGCGCGATGCCGCCCGGCAGGCGGTGGACGCCCACAAGGCGATGCTGCCCGCCCTGGATCTGCCGGGGGACGTCGCGCCCTTGCTGGGCCGTGTGCTCGACAAGCTCGACCGCGCCTGGGCCGGCGAGGCCCAGGCGCTGCATCGCCACGCGACGGCCCTGAGCGAGCTCCATGCGCTGCAGGACCGGCAGACCGGCGTGGTGCTCGGGCGGGCCGCCGCCATCGATTCCTCCCTGGGCGAAACGCTGGGATCGGTGGCCGATCGGCTCCGCGCGCGGCCCGCCAAGGAGGACCAGTTGCCGCGCGACATGGCGCTCGAGAACATCTTCAGCGCCAGCGTCGTCGCCTTCGGCCAGCGGGGCGAGACGGACCGCCTCGCCCTGGACGGCCCGCAGGGACAACAGGCGGCGCAGGCGCTGCAGACGCTCGGAACGCTGGACATCCGGCGGCTCGCCGATGCGGCGGCATCGCCCGAATCGCGCTCGCCCGCGGAGTCCGCCGCCGTCGCGCTGGCACGGGAGGTCGCCGTGCTGCCGCGCGGCATCGAGATGCTGTCCGCGCTGATGGCGCCGCCGGCGCCTGGCGCGCCCAAGCTGGACAAGGAAGCGGTCGCCCGTCGCGACGCCGCCTTGCGCGTGCTGTTCTCGGCCGACGCCACGCTCGATTCGTCCGGCGCGCCGGCTGCCGCCACCGGCATTCCCGCGCAGGCGCGCACCGCCGCCGCGGCCGTGCTGCAGACCTCGGACTTCAAGCTGGACGGGCTGGATACCGACCTCCGGCGCGCGTTCAATGCGGTGCGCAACGCCTTCTTCGACGAGGGGCCGGGCAGCTCGCTGCAGAAGGCCGACGACTACCTGAAGGGGCTGACGACCGACATGCTGTCCAGCGTGTCGCGCGAGAACGGCGTGATGGGCGCGCTCGCGCGGGCCCTGCCCATCGGCGGCGCCACGGCACTGAACCCGTCGGCCGTGGGCTCGGCGACCCGCACGCTGGCGCAGGCCGGCCTGATCACCGGCACCCAGGAGGCGGTCGACGCCATGAGGACCGCCATCGACACGCTGCGCGGCAACGACACGGCGCTACCGGCGGAACGCGCGCTCAAGACGCTGGCGCGGGCGCTGGACGCCGCCGTGCCGGACGGGGCGCCGGAGCAGATCGTCAACGCCGCGATCGCCGAGGTCCAGGTCCCGGAGCGCTTCGGTCTGGATGAACGCACGCTGGCGCAGCATCCGGCGCTGTCCAGGATGTGGGAGAGCTATGCCGCTGGCCAGGTAACGCCCGCGGAAGCGACCCACCAGCTGGCGCGCATCGCCGCCGCCGACCTGACCGAGGCCAAGGAGCCCGTTGCGGCCAAGGCGGTGGGCGCGTTCCGCAAGACGCTGGACCGCGCCGTCGGCTCCGCGATCTGGAACCGCGGCCAGATCGACGACAAGCAGCAGCTGCTGGACGGCCTGATCTCGATCGGCCGGCTGATGTCGCTGCGGGACAAGTTCAAGTTCAGCGGCGGCAACAGCTACGGCTTCGACACCTCCAAGGTGCAGCTGGGCTTGAGCCAGGCCGGCATGCCCGATCCGATGTCCTTGACCCTGCGGCTGGCCGCGGCGGGCAAGTACCAGCACGACCTGGTGATGGAGATCGGCATGACGACGCAGGCCTACTACCTCACCGTCGGCACGCAGAGCACGGTGGGCGCCAAGCTCGGCGGCGGGGTCGGCATGTCGCTGAAGCAGGACTTCGACCTGGTGTCGGCCGGCATGCGCATGGCGGACCTGACCGCCACCGGCAGCTACGAGAACCAGTGGCAGAACGGCCTGCTGGCCCGCGTGCCGCGCGACAAGACGACCGAGGCGACGAACCAGCGCGAGTTCGAGGACATGCTGCGCAGCGCGGTGCTGTGGCAGGAGAAGGGCCATGCCGGTCCCGTCGACGCGATCCTGTCGACCGTCGACGCGGCCTCGCTCAACCTGCTGGGCCAGTACAACCGCGAATCCAAACGGGGCGAGCTCGCGGGCAACGTCCTCAGTCCGCAGCTGGCCATTTCCCGGCCCGTGCCGGGGCAGCCGCAGGAGGCGGCGGCGCCGGTCGCTGGCACGGCGGCCGCGCCCGGGCCCGCCGCGGTGCCGGACGACACGGCGCAGGTCGCGCAGGCGCGCGGGGCCTGGCTGCAGGGCCGCAGCCAGGGCGAGGTGCGCCAGACCGTGGCCGAGGAGGCCTCGGGCCATTACCGCTACCAGGAGGTGAAGGCCGGCGTGCGGACCCTGCGGCAGACCGGCGCGGCGGCCAGCCTCAGCGTGCGGCTGAAGGACCTGGGCGACGGCAGGACCGTCAATGCGGGCGACGTGGCCGGCGCCAGCCGGAGCGCGGACCGGGTCGGTGGCGTCGAGGTGACCAAGCGGCTCGTCACGATGGACGGCGTGACGGCGCCGATGCGCAGCCGTCGCGTGAGCGAGTTCCTCGACCTGCCGCGCTTCGAGCAGGCCGCGGAGGGCGACCGGGCGCGCTGGATCAACCACGGCAACACGTACACGAAGTTCCCCAGCGACTTCAAGCCGGCGCCGGAGGACTTCCGCCTCCGGCAGCAGGCGTCGGAGGCCGACTTCAAGCAGTTCTTCCAGGATGCGGCGGTGCTGGACAACCAGTTCAAGCAGTACCTGGTGGTGGACTGCCTGCAGGTGCCGGCCGCGGCGGCGGTCGACGGCTACGACGCGAGCATCGCGCTGGCCCGCAAGCTCGGCCAGCACGAGGAAGCGGCGGCCATGCACGCCGAGCGCGAGGCCTTCCTCGCGGACGAGTCGACCTGGCAGCCGCGGCGGCTGGTGATCAACAACGTGTTCAACACCGCCAACCAGCCGGGCGTGTCGCTGCTCGGCCTGGAGATGCGCGTCTCCGACAACTCGGAAGGCGCGCACAACGACGTGCTGTTCCCGCGCGGTTGAGGGAGGCGGCCTGCGCAGGCCGCTCGCCCTCACCCCCGCCCTCTCCCGCAAGCGGGAGAGGGAGCAATACCGGCTTCGCGCCCGATCGCATCGCTTCGCCTCGCCCCGCGGCGGCGATGGATCCGGCCTCTAGATTGACCCCTGTCGCAGCGGCCGCGCTGCTCCTGCCCGCGAGGCCCGCCCACCATGTCCGGCGAAAAGACCGAAGAGCCGACAAAGAAGAAGCTCGACGACGCCCGCAAGAAGGGCCAGAGCCCCAAGAGCCAGGACGTCAACGCGGCGCTGGGCCTGGTGGGCCTGCTCATCGTGCTGATCGTGATGGCCGAGTCCACGCTCGACCAGCTCTCCGGCCTCATCGTCCGCGCGCTGCGCGAAGGCGTCGTCGCCAAGAGCAACGAGGAGCTGCTCGCGCTCACCGTCGACATCACCCGCTCCGGCTTCCTCGCCACCCTGCCCTTCGTCGCCGTGTCCGTCGCGCTGGGCGTCATCGCGTCCTTCGCGCAGGTCGGCTTCAACCTGTCGTTCGAGCCGCTCAACCTGCAGTTCGACAAGCTCAACCCCGCCGAGGGCGTCAAGAAGCTGTTCTCGGTCCGCTCGATCATCGACTTCCTGAAGATGGTGGCCAAGGCCATCGCGCTCGGCGCGGTGCTGTGGGTCATGATCCGCGGCCTGGTGCCGCTGCTGGTCGGCGCCGCCTACTTCGACGCGGTCGGCGTCGGCGTGCTCGGCTGGAAGGCCCTGATCAAGCTGATCTCCGCCGGCTGCCTCGTCTTCATCATCGTCGGACCGGTCGACTTCGGCCTGCAGCTGTGGCTGTTCAAGCGCGACCAGAAGATGTCCAAGGACGAGATCAAGCGCGAGCACAAGGAGAGCGAGGGCGACCCGCAACTCAAGGGCAAGCGCAAGGAGATCGCCCACGAGATGGCCACCTCGCCGCCCGAGCAGCGCGTGCCCGGCTCCACCGTCGTCGTCACCAACCCGACCCACTACGCGGTGGCGCTGCGCTACGAGCCCGGCGAGACGCCGCTGCCGGTCATCGTCGCCAAGGGCATGGACGCCGAGGCGCTGCGCATCCGCGCCATCGCCGAGAAGTCCGGCGTGCCCATCGTCGGCAACCCGCCGCTGGCGCGCGCGCTGCACAAGCTGCCGGTCGACGACGCCATCCCCGAGGAACTCTTCGAGGCCGTCGCCGCCGTGCTGCGCTGGGTCGCCTACCTGCACACGCTGACCTCGCCGGCGCCCCTCCCCGCATCCGTCGCATCCGGCGCACCCGGCGCTTCCACCGCGCCCGCCGCCTCCTCCACCGAGCCGCCGCGGCCCGCCGCGCCACCGCCCACTCCCTGATCCCTCCCGGAAGGACCCGCCGCCATGGCCGCCCTGCGCCTCAGCCCCACCATGGGCAACGACCTCACGATGGCCGCGCTCATCGTCGCCATCGTGGCGCTGATGATCCTGCCGCTGCCCACGATGCTGATCGACACGCTGCTGGCGATCAACATCGCCGTCAGCGTGCTGCTGCTGATGACGACCCTGTTCATCCCGAACGCGGTGTCGCTGTCCTCGTTCCCGTCGCTGCTGCTGTTCACGACGCTGTTCCGGCTGTCGCTCAACATCGCCTCGACCAAGGCCATCCTGCTGCATGCCGACGCCGGCCATGTGATCGAGAGCTTCGGCAACCTGGTCGTGGGCGGCAACCTGGTGGTGGGCATCGTCGTGTTCATCATCATCACGGTGGTGCAGTTCATCGTGATCTCCAAGGGCTCGGAGCGCGTGGCCGAGGTCGGCGCACGCTTCACCCTCGACGCGATGCCCGGCAAGCAGATGAGCATCGACGCCGACCTGCGCGCCGGCATCCTCACCGCCGAGGAAGCCAAGCGCAAACGCGCCATGCTGGCGATGGAAAGCCAGATGCACGGCGGCATGGACGGCGCGATGAAGTTCGTCAAGGGCGACGCCATCGCCGGCCTGATCATCACGATGGTCAACATCCTGGCCGGCATCGTGGTCGGCGTGCTGTACCACGGCATGACCGCGGGCGAGGCCTCGACCCGCTTCGCCGTGCTGTCCATCGGCGACGCGATGGTGTCGCAGGTGCCCTCGCTGTTCATCTGCGTGGCCGCCGGCGTGCTGATCACCCGCGTCGCCGACGAGCAGGAGAAGAAGCCGCGTTCGCTGGGCCAGGAGATCGGCGCGCAGCTCTCGCGCAATCCGCGCGCCATCTACCTGGCCGGCGGCCTGACCATGGCCTTCGCGCTGGTGCCGGGTTTCCCGGCGCTGCAGTTCCTCGGCCTGGCGATGGGCCTGGTGGCCATCGCCCACTGGCTGGGCAAGCGCCAGCGCAAGGAGGAAGCCACCGTGCTGTCCAAGCCGATCAGCGCGCTGCAGCGCGAAGGCGGCAAGGGCGACGCGCCCGCGATCCTGCAGCAGCCGCCCCACTTCGCCAAACCGCTGGCGATCCGGATGTCGCGCCCGCTGGGCGAGCTGCTCGAGGCCGACCGCCTCGACGAGGCGCTCGAGTCCGAACGCCACAAGCTGCAGGCCCACCTGGGCCTGCCCTTCCCCGGCGCGGCGATGTGGGTGTCGGCCGACCTGCCGGAGCACCGCTTCGACGTGCTGCTCAACGACGTGCCCGCCAGCCAGCACACGGTGCCCGGCCGGCTGCTGCTGCTGAACGACCCGGCCAGCGCGCTCGCCGGCGCGGCGCAGCGCCACGGGCCGATCCTGCATCACGCCGAGTCGCTGTGGCTGCCGCCGGCCGCGGTGCCCGAAGCGCAGCGCGGCGCGTGCATGGACCTGGAGTCGGTGATCGCGGCGCAGGTCTTCGGCGTGCTGCGCCGCCACGCCCATCTGTTCATGGGCGTGCAGGAGGTGCAGTGGGTCATCGACCGCGTCTCGCCCGAGTACCCCGGCCTCGTCGCCGAAGTGCAGAAGGTGCTGCCGCTGCAGCGCATCGCGGAGGTGTTGCGCCGGCTGCTCGAGGAGCAGGTGCCGATCCGCAACGTGCGCTCGATCTTCGAGAGCCTCATCGCCTGGGGTCCGAAGGAGAAGGACATGCTGCTGCTCACCGAGTACGTGCGCGGCGACCTGGGCCGCTACCTGGCCTTCGAGGCGACTGCGGGTCGCGGCCACCTGTCGGCGGTGCTGCTGGATCCCGCCATCGAGCAGGCGATCCGCCAGTGCATCAAGCCCACGCCGGCCGGCAACTACCTGGCGATGCCGCCGGAGAACGCGATGGCCTTGACCGACCGCATCGCGGAACTGGCCGGCGCGCCGTCGCAGGGCGTGGCGCTGGTCACCTCGATGGACATCCGCCGCTACGTGCGCAAGATGATCGAGGGCCGGCTCGAGTGGCTGCGCGTCTACTCCTTCCAGGAACTGGGCAGCCTCGTCGAGCTGCGGCCGATCGGTCGCGTGAGCGGCTGAGCGCGCGGACCACCGGGCCCCATGTCGCGCACCGAGCCCCGCCGTCCCTTGCGGCTGCTGCAACCCGCCGAGGTCGCGGGACGCCCCGCCGCGGCCGCGCAGGCGGCGGCGCAGCAGTCGGCGGACCGGTTCAGGCGCACGCTCGGCGCGCCGCGCAGGCAGGAGACGGCCGAAGCCGCCACGCCGGCGTCGTCGAGCGCCTCGACCGCGCCGGACACGAGCGCGCCCGCCACACCAGGGGCTGGCTCCAAGGCCTCCGCCGACCGTCACGGCGCGCTCGCCCAGCTGGCGGCACCAAGGGCCACGTCGCGCGCCGCGGCGGTCCTGCATGTGCTGCCGTCGCAGGACGAAGGACAGGCGCCGGAGGCGCTCGATGTCCCCGCCGATGGCGACGGACCGGACACGCCGGCCGCCGCCGCGGACGACTGGCCCGAGCGCATGGCCGCGTCCATCGCCACCCTGTGCGCCCGCGCCGATCCGGCCATCGTGAACTGGACCGTCACGATCCCGATGGATCCGGCCGTGCTGCCCGACACGACGCTGCAGCTGAGCCTTTCGCAGCACTGGCTCGCGCTTCGCTTCTCGACGCAGTCGCCGCAGTCGCACCACCTAGTCTGCCGATACCGGCCCCGGCTGCTCGAGCAGCTCGAGCGCCTGCCCCAACTGCCCCATGGCATCGACATCGAAGTCCTATGACGCCTGAGCTGCTGACCGCCCCGACGCCGACCACCGCCCCGCCCCCGCGTGGCGCCGTGGCGCGCGCGGAGAGCCTGACCGGCCGCCTGCCGGCGCTGCGGCCGGCGGCGGCGCGCGCGGCGCGCCTCGGCTTCGACGGCCGCTTCCCGCGCTGGCTCACCGAGCGTCTGGGCCTGGCCACGCAGGTGCATGCGGCGCGGCCGCCGACGGAGCTGCTGTCGCTGGACCTGCGCAGCGCGGCCGGCCGCGCCGACGTGGCGCTGGATCCGGCGCAGTGGCCCGCGCTCGCGATGGCGGCCGAGCTGCCCGATGCCGAGCTGGCCCGCGAGGTCGCCGACGCGCTGCTGGCGCCGCTGGCCGCGCGACTGGCGCCGCTGTTCCCCGGCCTGCGGGTCGGCGCGGTGCGCCGTTATCCGTCGCAGGCGCTCGGCGATGGCGGCCTGCCGGCGCTGAACGTCGGTGCCGGGCAGCTGTCGCTGGCGCGGCTGGATCGCGCGCTGGCGGATCACCTCGATGCGCTGATGCGCGACGGCACGGCCTCGCCGCTGGGACGGTTGGCCGCGCTGCGGGTGCCGATGCGTCTCGCGCTCTTCGAGCGACCGCTGGGCCAGCGCGCGCTGCACGGCCTGACCCCCGGCGACGTGGTGCTGGCCGGCGCCGCGCGTCGCGCCGGACCGCGCTGGCGCGTCACCTTGAAATTCGGACTGGGAATCACGATGCAAGCCATTGCCGACCTCGACCTCGATGCCTCCCGCGCCCACCTCGCGGCCCCGCCCCGCCTCGTCGACGAGGCGGCCGCGGCGCCGCTGGCCATGCCGCCGGCCGAAGGGCTGGAGCATCTGCAGGTGCCGGTGTCCTTCGAGATCGACAGCGCCCGCATCGCGCTGGGCGAGCTGGCCAGCCTCGGCGAAGGCGCCGTCATCGAGCTCGACGTGCCGCTGCCCGAGGCGACGGTGCGCCTGGTCTGCCATGGGCAGACGCTCGGCCTGGGTCAGCTGGTGGCCATCGGCGACCAGCTCGGCGTGCGCATCGTGCGGATGGGCCTGGGCGTGACGTCCGGCGGCGCCGCGGCCTCCACCGGACTGACCCCGGGGCTGTCGTCATGATGCCGTTGCCGAGCACCGATCCGGTCTCGCTGTTCCTGGTGCTGGCGGCGATGGCGGTGCTGCCGTTCGCCGCCATGGTGGTGACCTCGTACACCAAGATCGCCGTCGTGCTGGGCCTGCTGCGCAACGCCATCGGCGTGCAGCAGGTGCCGCCCAACATGGTCCTGAACGGCGTGGCGATGATCGTGTCCTGCTACATCATGGCGCCGGTGCTGATGGAGGCCTCGGAGCAGATGCGCGGCGCCTCGACCTCGGCGACGCAGTCCAACGCGCAGCAGCTGCTGGGCGCCGCCGACGCCGCGCGCGAGCCCTTCCGCCGCTTCCTCGACAAGCACGCCGATCCGGCCGAGAAGGCCTTCTTCCTGAAGTCCGCCGCCGCCATCTGGCCGGCCGAGCGCGCCGCCCAGCTCAAGAAGGACGACCTGCTGGTGCTGGCGCCGGCCTTCCTGCTCACCGAGCTCTCGGCGGCTTTCCGCATCGGCTTCCTGCTCTACCTGGCCTTCGTCGTCATCGACCTGGTGATCGCCAACGTGCTGCTGGCGATGGGCCTGTCCCAGGTCACGCCGACCAACGTCGCAATCCCGTTCAAGCTGCTGCTGTTCATCGTGCTGGACGGCTGGCCCAAGCTCATCCACGGGCTGGTGCTGACCTACCGCTGATCTGCCGCTGCCCAGCGCCGATGGCCGCCCCACGGACGTCCCTCGCGTGCCTCGCGCCTCCTGGCGTCCCCGCTCCGGGACGCTCCGACCGGAACCCGCCATGCATTACGAGAACATCATCCGCCTCACCTCCGAAGCCCTCATGATGTGCCTGATGCTGTCGCTGCCCGCGGTGGCGGTGTCGGCCATCGTCGGCCTGCTGATCTCCTTCGTGCAGGCGATCACCTCGCTGCAGGACTCCAGCATCTCGCAGGGCATCAAGCTGCTGGCGGTGACGGTGGTGGTGGCGATCTGCGCGCCCTGGGCCGGCTCGACGCTGCTGCGCTTCTCCGAGAACCTGCTCGCGGCGATGTTCCTATGAGCGCCGGATCGATCCGCCGCCAGCTGGCCGCAGACGCCGCCGCCGCGGCGGCGCGCGTGTCCGAGGCCAAAAGCGCCGCCGTGGCGCACCGCCACAACCTGGATCCGCACGACGCGCTGGCGCAGGCCGGTCATGGGCACCGGGGGCAGTTCCGCGGTTATGTGTTCCGCACGGTCCGCGCGCCCGCGCCGCCGCCGCCCCGCCGTCCGACGCCCCTGCGCCGCCGCCCGCCGTCGCCGCCCGGTGCCGGCGCGGCGGGGCCGGACCATGAGGAGCACGCCAACGCGCCGCCGTTGCCGTCGATGCCGGGCTTCGCCGCGGCCGAGCAGGCGGAGCGCGCGCCCGGCCTGGACCTGGGACCGCTGACGCGCCACGACGATCCCGGCGAGCGCGAGCAGGATGACCGCCGCGAGGAGGCGCGCCACGACCGTCGCTGGCGCATCGGCGCGCGTTCCGCGCCGCCATCCGGTGCCGCCAGCGCCAGCGCCGGCGCGTGGCAATCAGCGTTCGAGGCCCTGGCCGGCGCCAACGCCCGGGCGCTGGCGCCGGCCTCGCCGGACGCGATCGCCGCCGCGTCGCCCGAGTACCGGGCGATGGCGCTCGTCGGCGCCTTGCTCGAACTCGAGGCGGCGGCGGCCGGACGCGGCTCCCCGACGGCTCCCGGCGAGCCGGTGGGTCTGGTCACGCAGTTGGCCGCGCTGCGCCTGGTGGCGGTGCGCGCCTACCTGCAGTCGCGCCCGGAGCCGGGACCGCTGGCGACGCTCGCGCGGGTCAAGCAGGCGCTGCTCGACCAGCGTTCCGAACCGGGCCCTCGGGTCGCGGCGCCGACCGATCCCGCCGCTTCCGCCGATCCTGCCGAGGAAGCGCGCCAGAACCGCCACGCCCTGCTGCCCCTGCTGCTGCTGAACGCGGACCGTCCGCGGACGCCGCAGCAGACCCGCCTGAGCTGCGACCGCATCGAGATGGTCTGCGCGACCTCGATGGCCGCGCCGGCCGCGTGACCCATGAGCCAGGAACGCTTCCAGTCGCTGGTCCGCGACCTCTGCCAGCTCATCGAGCTGCCGGATGCCGACGCCGTGCTGCGCCGCGGCACCATCGAGGTCGAGGGCTTCGAGGTCAACCTCGCCAACTTCTCGAACGATCCCGGCGCGATGTACCTCAACTTCCATTACGGCATCGTCACCGCCGGCCGCACGCTGCGCGTGTTCCGGCTGCTGCTGGAAGCCAACCTCAGCGTCTACGCCCAGGACCAGGCGCAGCTGGGCCTGCATGCGGACACCGGCGGCATCGTGCTGATCGTGCGCGTGCCGCTGGGCGACAGCATCGACGCGCCCTGGCTGGCCGAGACCCTGACCCACTACGCCGAGCACGGTCGCTACTGGCGCGACAACATCGCCAATGCGACCGAGGAGATGTTCGCCGGCATCTGCGCCGGCGACTACTTCTGGATCCGCGCCTGAGGCGCGCTCAGAACTCGCCGGGCCAGAGGTGGCGCAGGTAGCCCGGCGGCTGCTCCTGGGGCAGGCCGCGCGCATGCAGCGGCAGCTGGGCGGTGGCGGCGCTGCCGTAGTCCGGCATGGCCCAGGCCAGCGGCTGCTCATGCAGCAGGTCGAGCCGGTAGCCGATGCTGTAGATCGCCTGGATCCGCACCACCGCCCCGGTCGCGCCGCCGCTCAGCTTGCGCCGCAGTCGGTAGACATGCTGCTCCAGCGTGCGCTTGCAGATGTCGGTGCCGCCGCCCCAGACCCGCGCGGTCAGGCTGGACGCGCTGACCACCCGCCCGGCATTGGAGAACAGCACCCAGGCCAGCGCGAACTCGCGCGCGGTCAGGCTGATCTCCTGGTCGTCGCGCCGCACCGCCGACGCGGCCGCATCGAGCGAGTACGGGCCGACCTCCAGCCCCATGCGCCGCAGCTGCTGCGGCCGGCCGACGCGGGCCCGCAGCCGGGTCAGCAGCGGCTCGACCGAGTCCACGTAGTCGGCGTAGTCGGTCGCGCCATGCGCCATCGCGTCGACCATGCCGACAGCGTTGTCCCCACCGACGACCAGGATCGGCACGACGCCGCCCAGGCGCAGCTGCAGCATGGCGAGCCAGTCGATCAGACTGGTGTCGGCATCCTCCAGCAGCACCGCCTGCGCCTCCCCGCGCTTGATCGCCTGCAGCAGCGCCGCCGACGACGGCATCGGCCGGAGCTCCACGCCATGCGCCGACAGGTCGCGCACCAAGGCCGCCTGCCGGGCCTTGTTGATGAACAGTCCAACGAGCTTCACTGAATTTCTCCTGTGCCACGACGGTGGAATGTGTCTTCCATTGCAGGCCGGCGTGACGGCTGGGAACGGCTCCCCGTTCCGAAATGACGGCCCATCCCGAAGCCGTCGCCTTGAGCGAAATAGTTCATTTCCTGATCTATCAGGGTTCCAGTTTGGCTCACGTTCAGTTGCGTCTCGATGGCCCTTGTTGTGACAAGAAGCACATCCTGAGGCGGTTCATACAGGGTTCAGGTCAACGCTCTGTAACGTTCACGTCCGGTTCATCTCCTGTTCATTTCCGTCTCATCACCAACTTATCTCCATGAATTCCGCCACCCGCCCCGAACGCCT
This sequence comes from Mitsuaria sp. BK041, assembly GCF_014193085.1. Lineage (NCBI taxonomy): Bacteria > Pseudomonadati > Pseudomonadota > Betaproteobacteria > Burkholderiales > Sphaerotilaceae > Roseateles > Mitsuaria sp. BK041. The sequence goes on from NZ_JACHYT010000001.1 coordinate 2,916,165, forward strand.
CCAACGGTGATGCGAATCGGCGCTTCGCGGTCGCGCGGACGGCTTCGCGCCGCGCGCCGGATGATGCCCTCGCGCGGCGCAAGCTCGCCAGCGGCTGTCCCGACGCGGCATGGCCACCCCTTCCCATTCACGGAGGCCCGACCCATGAGCAGCACGCGCGGATGGCGCACCCTCGTCCGGCTGAAGGAGCGCCGGCTGGAACAGCTGGACGCGGCCCTCGATGCCGCCCGGGCCCAGGCGCGCCAGCGGCAACAGCAGCTGGAGGCGCTGACGGCCGAGGCCGACGGCTGTCGCGCGCGCGAGGACGCGCAGCGCGCCAAGCTCGAGGCCCTGGCCGGCACCGCGGCGGGGTTCCGCCCCAGCGACCTGGTGACGCTGCAGCACCTGCTCGAGGAAGCCACGCGCACCACGCTGGCCGCGGCCAAGCGGGTGCAGGACGGCGAGCGGCAGGTCGAGGCGGCGCAGCAGGCCGTCGTGTCCGCCCAGCACGCGCGCCGGCGCGGCGAGCAGCAGCTCGACGGCTGCCGGCAGCGGCTGGAGACCACGCTCCGCACGCAGCAGGCCGAGCAGGACGACCAGCAGGACGAGGAGGCCGAGGAGGCCTCGGTCGCGCGCCTGCTGGCCGCGCGACCCGACCGTCAGCCGGAGGCGGCCTGAGATGGCGGCCCCGGATCCGCTGGGCGGCACCGAGGCGCTCATCCACCTCGGCGAATCGGTCAAGAGCCTGCTGACGCTGCTGGCGCTGTGCAGCCTGCGCGGCTACGTCGCGATGCTGGTGCTGCCGGTCACCAACGACCAGGTGCTGCAGGGCGTGGTGCGCAACGGCCTGGCGCTGACCATCGGCATCTTCATCGCCTGCGGCCAGCCGCTGCAGGTGGTGGACAACCTGTCGACCTTCGCCCTGTGCGTGCTGATCGCCAAGGAGGGCCTGATCGGACTGCTGCTGGGCTACGCGGTCTCCACCGTGTTCTGGGTGGCCGAGGGCATCGGCGTGCTGATCGACAACCAGGCCGGCTACAACAACGTCCAGCAGACCAATCCGCTCAGCGGCGAGCAGAGCACGCCGGTGGGCAACCTGCTCTCGCAGCTGGCGATCTGCGGCTTCTACCTGCTGGGCGGGCTGCTGGCGCTGGTGGGGCTGCTGTTCGAGTCCTTCCAGTGGTGGCCGCTGGACCGCGCGATGCCCGAGTGGTCCAACCTGCTCGAGCGCTTCCTGCAGGCGCAGATCACCGGCTACCTGCAGGCCATGATCAAGATCTGCAGCGCCGTCGTGATGGTGCTGCTGCTGATCGACCTGGGCATCGGCCTGATCTCCAAGACGGCCGACAAGCTCGAGCCCAACAACCTGAGCCAGCCGATCAAGGGCGCGGTGGCGCTGCTGATGCTGGTGCTGCTGGTGGCGGTGTTCTTCGACCAGGTCAAGCCGCAGCTGGCGCTGCACACGATGGCGCGCGACCTGGGGGCCTGGTTCCAGTCGGCCCATTGAGGCGCCGCGCGCGGCTGTTGCGTTTCGTATCCTTCCGTGCCGCTTCGCCTGCGAGGCGCGCGCCGCCGCCGCGAGGCGGATGCTGTCCCCACCCAAGCTGTCCCTTGGAAGGAGGACCCGTCATGACCTTGGCTTCACCATCGACCGCCCTGCGCGGCGCCGCGGCAACGGCCGCGCACGCGACGCTGACCCCGCACCTGATGCTCGACCCGCCGCTGCCGCGGCGCGGCCGCGACGACGCGGCCCAGGGCGGCCTGTTCGACGTCGACGTCGGCACGGTCTGGAAGACCGCCCGCGCGGCCGAAGGCGGCGACACGCTGCTGACCGTGCGCTGCTTCAGCGTCGAAGGCCTGCAGCTGCGACTGGCTCAACTCGTGAACGGCCACGCCGGCGTGCTGTCGCCGTCGCTGGCGCTGTTCCTGCGCGGCGGGCTCGACCAGGCCTATGTGGACGCCCTCGCCTATCGCCGGCTGGTCGATGCCGCGCCGCGCGTGCTCGGCGATCTCGGGGCCCATCCGCTGCACGTGGACACGCTGTCGCGGCGGCTGGTGGTCGACACCTCGCGCTGCTTCGTCGCGAAGACCGCGCGTCTGACGGCCGAAGCGATCGCCGGCCTGGCCGCGCTCTCCGAATCCCCGCAGTGCCTGACCGTGGTGAAGCGCCTGCGCTGCGCGCTCGGCGCGACGGCTTCGGAGGCCGAGGTGGCGCTGGCCACGCGGGCGCTGCTCGAGGCCGCGCGGCGCGTTGCCCGCCACGTGCTCAACGAGCCCGGGCTGGAGCTCGGCGAGACCGCGGAGCCGCTGGCGCGCGAGGTCGGCCCGCGCCTGGTGGCGCGCGCCTTGTTCACCGGCGCCGAGGGCGACACCGGCGCGGTCGCCGCTGCCTTCGCGGCCCGGTGGAAGACCGGCGCGCGGCCCTTGCCCAAGGATTGATTTCCCCGTCCGCGCGCCCGGCCAGGACGCGCACCTCCCCACCCGGCTGCCACGCAGCCATCCCCAGGAGCTCACCATGCCCGAAATTTCCGGCATCAATACCCCGCTGGTCCGGCCGTCGGACTTCCAGCCGACACCGCTGAAGCCGTCGGACCTCCAGGCACCGCCCCAGACCCAGGACGCGCCGATCGGCCTGCAGACGCGCGCCTCCGCGGACACCGGCATGGCGCCGCGCGCGAGCATCGGCGAAAAGTTCGGGCTGGTGCCGCAGAGCCCCGGCGGCCCCGACGGTCCGAACAAGCCGGGCCCGCACAACGAGAGCTCCAACAGCATCCTGGCCAACGGCGGCAAGGAGTCCACGACGCAAGCCAAGGAGGACGCCAAGACCTCGATGGACAACCTCCGGGAGATCAACGAGATCAACATGAAATTCCAGATGGACATGGCGCAGCTGCAGATGGTCAAGGGTTTCGTCGAGGCGCAGGCCAAGGCGATCAAGGACATCGGCACGAAGATCGCGCAGGCGGCCGGCTGACGCCGGCGCCTCTTGTCCTGCGCGGCATCCGCCGCTCCCCCGGGCCCGCCCGTCGACAGACGCGCGGGCCTCGTCGCTTTTGCACGCGTGCCACGCACCGGCAAGCGCTGTTGCGTCCGTTCACGAATGACACGGCAACACCGTGAAACTGTCGGGAAACGAAAAGAGGATTCGTGAGGATTTCGCCGAGGCCTTGTGATCCATCGTCGAGGGGCTCCCTCCTAGCATGAGCGTCATTCCGTTCACGACCCCGATGGAGATTCCATGCTTCTGCTTGCAATGACCTCGCTGCGCGCCGCGCCCCTGCATGGCGAACTGGCCCGCCTGGCGCTGGAGGGCCAGTTGCCCGCCGCGCTGCGGATGGGCGGCGACCACTTCGAGCGCCTGCAGCGCACGCCCGACGCCGCGCCGCAGCGTGCGGCCCTGGGCCAGTTGCTGGGCCGCGCGATGCTGGCCTGCGGCCGCGAGGAGGACGCCGAGGAGCTGTTCCAGCGCCAGCTGCGACATTACGAAGCGATGTCGCGCCACATGGTGCGCTGGTACGGCGCGATGGACCAGGGCGCGATGCTGCTGCACCTGAACAAGCCCGGCCGCGCGATCGACTGCCTGGGCCCCGTCGGCGACGACGCCCGCGCGCCGGTGGCGGCCCGCGTCGAGGCGATGGCCGGCGTCGCGCAGGCGATGCTGCGCGCCGGCGACTGCGGCAGCGCGATGCGCTCGCTGGACGCGGCGCGCAACCTGGCCGCCTCGCTCGGCGACCCGCGCTTCGCGCAGCTCGTGGACTGCATGGCGCTGGAACTGGCGACCCTGCACCGCGAGCGCGGCGGCGACGCGCTCAACGACCACGCACTGGGCTCGGTCTACCGCGAAGGCGCGTCCGAGGCGCCCGACAACACGCTGATGCATCAGCAGCTCGGCGCGGCCGCGGACGCGGTCCGCAGCTGGTCGCCGCTGGTGGCAGCGCGCATGGATCACCTGCGGCGCATGCTCGCCGCGGACTGCACAGGCCCGGCCGCCGCGGCCCAGGTCGCCCACCAGCTGGCCTGGCTGCGCGACCGCCGCCTGAGCGAGTTCGAGACCCAGGCCCGCATCGAGGGCGCGCTGATGCTGATGGGCCGCGGCGCGTCGCACGCCGCCTCGGAGCTGCTGGCGCCGCTGACCTTCAACGAACAGCAGATGCACCGCAGCCGTCACGCGCTGGAGCTGCAGTACTGCCAGGCCAAGCTGCACCAGCAGCAGGGCCGCCACCTCGACGCGCTGCGGCTGTACCGCCTGCACACGCAGCACGCGGTGCAGTCGCTGCGCACCTACGCGGCCGCCGGCCGTGCGCCGGGTTTCCTGCAGCAGGCCAAGGCCGGCGCGGACGCCGGCGATCCGGCCAAGCTGCGGCTGCCGCTGCGTTATCGCCGCGCCTATCAGTTCATGATGGATCACCTGACCGATGAGCATCTGTCGGTGCGCCAGGTCGCCGCGCATGTCGGCGTCACCGAGCGCGCGCTGCAACTGGCCTTCCGCACCCACCTGGGCGTCACGCCGGCGGAGATGATCCGCACCCGCCGCGTCGAGCGCATCCACGGCGACCTGCAGGCCGGCGGCGGCGAGGCCGGCGTGCTCGAGGTGGCCTCCCGCTGGGGCGTGAAGAACCGCTCGACGCTGGTCCACAACTACCGCAGCCGCTTCGACGAGACGCCGACGCAGACGCTGCGCGGCACGACCGAAGACGAAGCCACGGCGACGCGCCTGCACGGCTGAGCGGCGCCCGGGGCCTTCACGGTCCCGGGGAGATCACAGGTCGTTCATGAACGCCTTCGTCCGGTCGAGCTCGGGCCGCACGGCGGCCGGGCTCCAGCCCCGGCGCTCGACGAGCTCGCCGACGACGGCCGCCTCGAGCAGGTCCTGCTTCAGCTGGATCACCAACTGCTCGTCGATCGGCCGCTGGCGCTGGTAGCGCGCGATGAGCTTGCGCTCCTTCGCGCTCAATGGCGTGCCATCGGCGCAGGCCTTGGCCACCCCCTCGCCCTTGGCCTTCAGGTCGGCCTCGCTGTCGCCGTAGAGCGCTTCGAACCGGTTGTTCACCCGGCCCGCCAGCGTGCCGATTTCGTCGCGGATGAGCTCGGCGGTCGGCTCCGCGGGCAGCAGCGAGAGGTCGATGCCGTCGACGCAGTAGAGGATGCGCTGCACGCAGCCGGTATCGCAGTAGCCCGCGCTCATGTCGACCATGCTGTCGAGCAGCGAGCGCGTCAGCGCGCCGTGCAACGCCCGCCGCCGTGCCGCGTCGGCCTCGGACTCGTCCGGCGATGCGGGCGCGGCCTGCGACGCGATGTGGTTCCACATCGTCGTCAGCGCCTCGCCGACCGTGGTGTCCAGGCCTTCACCGACCCGCGTGGTGTGCGCGAGGGCCTTGTCCAGGCCGAGCGCCGCCTGGCGCCGCCAGTCGGCATCGACGTCCGGCGCCGCTTGAATGGCGGCGCGCACCGCGGCGATGCATTGCGCTTCGGTCAGCCGCTCGGCGGGAAGCCGCTCGCGGATGGCCTGCATGATCAGGTGGCCACGCGCGGTCAGGCCGATGTTGTGCGCATTGGCCAGCCCGGCCTGCGCGACGCGGGCATCGATCAGGCGGTTCACGCCGCCCTCCGGCAGCTTGCCCGCGGCCCAGGACTCGATCTCGGTGCGGGACACCTCCACGCCTTGGAGGTTGAAGGCGCGCTGGCCGGCGGGCGCCTGCGCCAGCAGCGCGGCCGCCCGCTCGGCCAGCGGCCGATATTGCTGCGTGTCCAGGCACTGCTCCACCGCGAGCGACAACCGGAACACGGCGCCCTTGGCGCAGTCCGCCGGCGGCGCACGGCCCGCCGCCAGGTCGGCGCGTTCGCGCGCGGCCAACCGCGCGCCCAGCGCGGCATTGGCGACATGGGCCAGGCGGTTGCGCCGGCCCGAGGCATCCGGCTTGTCGGCCCACTGCGCCAGGGTGCTGTCGACGAAGCGCTCGAGCTCGGCCCGCGACAGTCGCTGGCCATGCGGATGCAGCCGCCGATGGGCCTGCTCCGGCGAGGCCGTCAGCCAGCCCACCAGCACGTTGGGATCGGCCCCGGCGTCCTTCAGCAGGAGGCGCAGCAGATCGGCGTTGCCCGTGTTGGCCGCATTGCCCGCGTTGCCCGCGTCGGCGGTGTCGGCCGTACCGGCCGCGACCTCCAGCGGCGTCCTGCCATGGGCGTTGGCCTTGTTCAGGTCGAGCCGGCCGTCGCTGCGCTTGAGCAGCTCGGCCAGCGTGGCCGATGCGAGCGCCTGCCCGCCACGCGGATCGTCGCCCGCGGGCCGGGCGCACAGCTGGGTGAGCAAGGTCTCGCCATTGGCGAAGATCTCGTTGGGATCGATGGTGCGCGCGTTCATCAGCACCCGCAGCGTCTTGATGCGGCGGTCTCGCTGATGGCCCGCGGATGTTTCGGCGATGCGCTCCAGCGCCTGCTGCAGCGGGCCGCGGAGCTGCTCGTCGAGCCGTTCGGTCTCGACCCGGTCGCTGCCCAGCAGCGCGGCCAGCGCCGCATGCTGGTCGTTGGCGATGGCCAGGTCCAGCGGCGTATGGCCGTGGCCATCGGGGCGATTGGCCAGCAGCGGATGCGACGCCAGCAGGGTCACCAATGCCGGCTCGAAGCCGCCCTCGGCCGCCATGCGATGCAGGAGATGCGTCCCCTGCGGCCCTTCCAGCGCGTCGACATCGACCCGCCAGTTCTCGAGCAAGGCACGCGCCGCCTCCAGCTTGCCGGTCTCGATCGCGAGCCGCAGCGGCGATTGCCCCCGGGCATTGGCCGGATTGACCGCCACCCCGGGCGCATCGAGCAGCAGCTCCAGGCACAAGGCGTCGTCGCGCGCGGTGGCGACATGCAAGGCGGTGTCGCCCTGAGCGTCGCGCAGGTCCGGACGGATCGCCTCGTGCGCCAGCAGCGCGCCGACGATCAGCGCGTTCGAGCGCTCCACCGCCTGGTGCAAAGGCGTCCTGCCCTTGGCATTGGTCGCGTTGACGTCGAGGGTGGACGCGGACAGCAGCAAGAGGACCACGTCGACATCGCCGCCCGCGGCCGCGAGGCCCAGCGCGGTCTCGCCCTTGGCATTGCGGTGATTCACCAGGGCCGCTTCGCCGCCGGGGAACAGGCCGCTGTAGTCGAGCAGCACGCGGATCGCATCGACATGCCCGCCGCGCACCGCGGCCCCGAGCAGGTTGTCGCCGTGCACGTCCTGCGCCACGGCGAGCGCCGGCTCAGCGACGAGCACCTGCTCCAGCCGTGTCATGTCGCCCTGGCGCATGGCCGCGCGGGCCTCGCTGGCGGGCGACCGGGCCGACGGTGGCCGACCGATCCGCAGCAGGCCGTTCAGCAAGCCGCAGGCCGGCATGCCGCCGGGATCCGAGGAGGACGACGCGCTGGACGCCCCTCCGGTCGACGCGCCGGCCTGCGCACCGACCGTCGCCGGTGTCGTCGGCAAGCGCGGCGATGGCGGCAGGCGGTGGATGCCCATCGCCGCTCACTCCCCTTCGTAGAGCTTGAGGATCTTGCGCACGTAGTCCTGCGTCTCGCGATACGGCGGGATGCGGTTGCCATATCGCTTCACCGCGCCCTCGCCCGCGTTGTAGGCGGCCAGCACCAGGTCGACGCGTCCATCGAACATCTCGTTGAGGTCGCGCAGGTAACGCGCGCCGACGTCGATGTTGGTGGCCGGGTCGAGCAGGTCCTGCCTGGACGCGACGCCGTAGCGCGCGCCCGTTGCCGGCATGATCTGCATCAGGCCGAGCGCGCCCTTGGGCGAGCGCGCCTGCGTCTGGTAGGCCGACTCCACATGCACCAGCGCGCCCACCAGGCGCGGATCCAGCCCATGCTTGCGACTGGCCTGCTGCACCATGCGCTGCAGGTGCGGCGCGCCGAGCGCCAGGGGCTGCGGGTTGGTCCGCCAGGTCAGCGGCGCGGGCGACGGCCTCGGTCGCGTGAAGGCGAGCGTCGTGAACTCGGTCTCGATGCGTGGCCCCGGCAGGTCGGCGACCTCGAAGGCCGTGCATCGACGCACCGCCGCGCTGAACCGCGCCGACAGGTCCTCCAGCGCGACCCGCTCGCTGCCGTCCAGCAATTCGCAGCGATAACGCACGCCGGCGTCCGCGGGGCCGGCGACCATCGCCGCGGCGCACACGGCCGGCCAGAAGGCGGGGCGGAAGGCGGGCCGGAGGGCGGGTCGGAAAGCGCGAGGTCCGGCTGTCATCGCCGGGACTCCATCAGGCCTCGCCGCGCAGCGCGGCCAGTTCCTCGCTCGCCTGCGCCAGCAGCAGCTCGGCCTCGGTCGAGGCCAGCCGGGTGCGGCTCAGCAGCGAGGAGAACTCCGCCATCGCGCCGTCCAGGTCGATCGCGTCGCCGTCGGCGGCAGCGGTGGCGGCACCGGTCGTCGCGTCCTGCGGCTGCGCCATCAGCGCGCCACCGAACAGCAGCGTGTGCACGCGATGCAGCTTCAGCGCGATCTCGCCGGCGCGGCGCAGGCTCTCGTCGTCCTGGCGCGCGGCGCTGACGCGCTTGATCTCCAGCATCAGCGCCTGGAAGCGCTCGACCTGCGTCTGCACGGTCATCTGCACCGTTTGCAGCGAGGCGAAGAAGTCGTTGTATCCGGCGGCGGCCAGCGAGGGGGCAGTCAGCATGGGGGCTCCTGTTGAGGCTTGAAGGAAGGCGCGGGACGCCAGCGCCATGCGCGCGGCCCGGTCCCGTCGCAGTGTCCGCATCGACCGCAGGCCCGGCCGGCGCCGGGCGAAGGCCCGTCCGCGCATGCGAACGCGGGCTGCACCGATCGCAACCGCCCCCCGCCCGCCACCGGTTCGCGGTCACGGACGCCGCTTCGTGTCACCGACCTCTCACCGCCGACCCGCGCCCTAGCCTCCTCATCGTCAACAAGAAGGAGCTGACCATGTCGGTGAATGGTGTCAACGGAGTGGGCGGCCCCAGCCCCTCGACGCCCGGCAGCACGCCGGTGCCGCCCAGCGATGACGGCGGCGGCGACATCACCCAGTCCAAGGCCTTCCAGCAGGTGGTGAGCGGCATCTTCCAGGGCGGCCAGGGCATGATGAAAGACGCGCTGGGCAAGTTCTTCGAGGAAGAAGAGCCCGACGAGGACGACCCCGACGCGGAGCCGCTGTGATGCGGGCGCCCGACTTCCAGCGCCGCGCGCTCGCGGCCTGCGTGGCGATGGCCGTCGCGGGCTCGGGCAGCGCGCCCGCGACGCTGCTGGCGCAGGACGCGCGCGGCGCGGCACCGGCCGCGTCCAACGCATCCGCCACGTCCGCCGCCTCCGCCGCATCCCTGATGGCGCCCGCTCCGGCGGGCACCTCCGCGGCCCCATCCACGGCGACAGCCGCCGCCAAGCCTCGCACCCGCGCGGCCACCAGCGACCGCCGCCTGGAGCGCCGCTTCGTCTACCGCGCCGAGAGCCGCCGCCTGTCCGACGTGCTGCAGGACTTCGCCGCGAGCCAGGGCGTGCCGGCAGTGGTCGGCGATGGCGTCGACGGGGTGGTCAACGCCAGCTTCGACAGCTCGCCGCAGGTCTTCCTCAGCGCCATCGCCAAGGCCTACGGCCTCATCTGGTACGACGACGGCACCGCGCTGTACTTCTATCCGGCGCGCGCGGTGCAGAGCCGCATGTTCCGGCTCAAGGGCTACAGCCGCCGCGAGGTCACCGAGCTGCTGAACTCGCTGAACCTGGGCGACAAGCGTTATCCGCTGCGCTTCAACGACGCGCAGCGCACGCTGCTGGCCTATGGCCCGCCGCGCCACATCGACCTCATCGCGCAGGCGCTGGACTCGCTGGACCTGGGCGCCGCCGAGGGCAACGAGCGCGTCGTGCGTGTCTTCCCCCTGCGCTTCGCGTCCGCCAACGACCGCCTGCTCGGCGAGAGCAACGTGCCCGGCGTCGCCTCCATCCTGCGCAACCTCTATGCCGCCCAGAGCCTGCAGCCCGACACCGTGAGCGGCCAGCCGGCCAATCCGGTCGACCAGAAGATCAAGGCGATGCAGTCGATGTACGGCGCCGGCAAGCTGGTGCCGGAACTGCCCTCCGCCGGGCAAGGCCACGGGCCGGGCGGCGGCGCCGACAAGCCGGGGCAGAGCGCGCGCACGCTCAAGAGCCCCGTCAACTTCGAGGAGGACCAGCCCCGCTTCGAAGCCGACGAGGGCACCAACGCCGTCATCGTGCAGGGCCGCGCGTACCGCATGCGCGAGTACGAGGCGCTGATCCAGCGCCTGGACCAGCGCCCGGTGCTGGTCGAGCTGCAGGCCATGATCATCGACGTCAGCGAGGACAACGCGCGCTCGCTGGGCATCGACTGGTCGGTGCAGGGCAACCGCGGCCAGTTGTCGGTGACCTCGCCCGGTGGCGGTCCGCCGCAGACCGGCGGCGGGCAAGGGATGCTGGGCAACGGCACCTACACCATCGGCACGCTGGTCGCGGATGCCGGCCGGCAGCTGATGCTGCGCATCAACGCGATGCAGGGCGAAGGCAAGGCCCGCGTGGTCTCCAAGCCCTCGGTGCTGGGCGTCGCCAACCGGCCCGCGGTGATGAAGGAGAAGCGCGTGGCCACGGTGCGCGTGGCCGGCAACCTCGATGCGAAGCTCTACCAGATCGAGGCCGGCACCCTGCTCCAGGTCACGCCGCAGGTGGTGTCCAGCGGTGGCGTCAACCAGATCAAGCTCTCGCTCTACATCGAGGACGGCAACTTCGAGGCCACCTCGGTCGACGCGGTGCCGGTGCTCAAGAAGACGGAGATCCGCACCGAGGCCCATGTGCGCGAAGGCGAGAGCCTGCTCATCGGCGGCCTGATGGTCGAGGCCAGCACCGACCAGCAGTCCGGCGTGCCGCTGCTCAAGGACGTGCCGCTGGTCGGCGGCCTGTTCCGATGGAGCGGCAGCCGCGCCACGCGCACCGAGCGCCTGTTCCTGATCACGCCCAAGCTGGTCGGCGGCAACGCCGCGCCCGCCCTGTCGCAGCCCCCGGCCGGCGACGTGGATCCGGGCGCGCCGACCGCGCCGCTGGCCCGTTGAAGCGCCCCGTCCGCCACCCCCGCGCAGGCATTCGCAATCCATGAAACAGCTTCGTGTCCTGACCGGCGTGCATGCGGGGGTCCACCTACCGTTGAGCGCATCGACATACCGCATCGCCGCGGACGAGCAGGCCGACATCCAGCTCGTCGACTGGCACGCGGAACCCCTGGTCCTCGAACTCACGGAGAACGGTCAAGTGCTAGTCCTCGCCGCCCCGCTGAACGGCTCGCTGAATGGCTCGCCGATCGCCACGCCCGGCGCCACGCTGAACGCAGCGTCCGGCGCCGCCGTGGACGATGCCGCCGGCGCGGCCGCGTCGATGGCCGACTTCGAGCCGCGCCGCTTCGCTGACGTGGTGCTCTGCGTCGGTCCGGCGGACGACGCGGCCTGGCCCTCCGACATCGAGCTGATGGAACGGCTGATGCGTCCGGTGCAGGCGGTGGTCGAGGCCGCCGCGCCGGTGGTCGAGGCCGCGGTCACCGGCGGCCGCCGGGTGCTGGCCTGGGGCCTGGTGGCCGCGCTCACGCTGGGTGGCCTGCTGGTCACGGTGATCTCGCGGCATGCGCAGGCGGCGCGGGCCGCGGTCAAGCCCGAGCCGCTGGTGGGCCAGGTGTACCGCGCCATCGCCAGCGCCGCGATCCCGGAGATCACCGTGCGCGCCGCCGGCGAGCGCGTGATCGTCGAGGGCCTGCTGCCCGACGCCGCCGCCGCGCAGACGCTGCGCCAGCTGCTGGACCGTTTCCCGGTCGAGCGCATCGAGCATCGCTACGCCTCGGCCGCCGACATCGCGCAGAGCATCTCCGACGCGCTGGACACGCCCGGCCTGGTGGTGCGCTACCGCGACCGCGGCGTGTTCATCGTGGGCGGCCGCGCCGCGCATCCCGACCGGGTGCGCGACGCCTCCACGCGCGTGGCCGCCGACCTGGCGCCGCTGGTGCGCGGCATCGAAGTGGCCGTCGCCCCCGCGCCGGTCCCCGAGAGCGTGCCGGTGGGGGCGATGCTCGCCACCGACGGCCTGCAGTACGTGCAGACGCGCGATGGCGCCAAGCACCTCTCCCTGATCCCGGAGTCCATCGGCGAGCTGAGCGATCCGCCGACGCCGCCGGCCCGTTGATCCCTTCCGGACTTCCACCCGACCCTCCCCTTTTCACGGAGCAACTTCGACCATGAACGAGCAACTCGAGCAAACCGTCTTCGGCGACCTGGCCAACCTGGAGAAGTCGCTGGCCGAGGACGCCACCGGCGACCGCGCGCGCGCCATGCTGTCCTACTTCGCCGACGTGGCCAAGAGCAGCGAAGGCCTGCTGCAGACCGCCGCCGCCGCCGAGCGCCAGCTGATCTCCCAGCTGATCGAGGCCTTCCACGCCGCGCAGCGCATCGTGCGCCACATCTGGGAGACGCTGCACAACGCGTCGCTCGCCGTCTGACCCGCGGAGGCCCTCCATGCAACACACCCAAGTCAGCAGCGGCGGCGCGCCGGGCGCGCAGTACCCCGAGGTCTACCGCAACCTGATGGCCATCGGACTGCTGGGCGCGATCTATCGCGCCAGCGAGGACGCGGCCATCGTGCACGAGGCCGTCGAGATGACCCTCGAAGACCCGACCATGTACGTCATGCACCGCGCCATCGCGGTCGCGATGGGCGGCGACGCGGCCTATGCCAAGACCTCGCTGGGCCGCCGCATCGAGCAGCAGCCCGACGACGACAACTCCAAGGTGGCGCTGGGCGTCTCGATGATGCTCAGCGGCGACCCCGAGTGGAAGCACTGGCTCAACAACGTGCTGGCCACCAGCACCGACCAGCAGGCCCGCGAAGCCGCCAACGGCGTCCTCGCCTACCTGGCCAGCCTCCGGACCTCCCACTGATTCCCCCGGGAGCGCTGTCCCGGCTCCCTTCTCGAGCAGGCCGCACCTCGCGGCGCACCCCAACGCGGACCTTCCGCATTTCCTCAGGAGCAGACGATGTCAATTCCCAGCACCAGCAGCAGCACCGGCGCGAGCATGGGCAACTCCATGAACATGTTCCAGTCCGGCGCCGCCGGCCTGAGCGCGCAGGGCACCCAGGCCGCCGGCCAGGACGGCTCGGCCATGATGGACCAGATCCAGCAGACGGCTGCGATGCAGATGCAGTTCCAGACGCAGATGGGGATCATCCAGATGATCGTGAAGATGAATGAAGCGCTGGCCAAGCTCTTCAAGGCCATCGGCGAAGCGATCAAGGGTCTCGCGTAAGCACCACCACACCCCTCGCACCCCTTCTCATCCCTCCGAATCCGTTCTCGATTCATTCCTCATTCCCACGGGAGATCTTCATGAGCGTCAATTCCACGCAGCAAACCCAGGTCAACAGCTACAACATGCGCCTCGGCCTGGGCAGCACCGCTTCCTCCGCTGTGTCCAGCCCGCTGGGCAACGTGCCCCTGTCGCTGGACCCGACCCGGCTGGGCAACGTCCTGAGCTCGATCGGCGACGTGCTGGCCGCCGTCTCGCCGCTGCTGATGGCGGGCATGCAGCGCATGCCGATGCTGCCGACCCTGCCGGCCAACGCCTTCGGCGCCTACCCCTTCGCGCAGCAGCCGATGCCCGGCCTGCAGCGCTTGCCGCAGTCCTACGTGCCGGCCATGGGCAACCCCATGATCGGCAATCCCATGATGGGCAACCCGATGATGGGCAACCCGCTCATGGGCAATCCGCTGATGGGCAACCCGGCCCTGGGCCTGCCCATGACCACGCCCTTCGCCCCGGCGATGAACCCGACGCAGGCCAATGCGTTCAGCGCGCTGCAACAGGTGTTCCAGCTGCTCAGCGGCAGCGGTGCCGTGCCCCAGGGCGGCCTGCCCCCGGGCGGTGTCTACAACGGCGCGGGCCTGCCCAACGCCAACCTGCCGAACGCGCCGCAGACCAACGCCTACGGCAGCGCGCCCAACGTGCCGACCACGGCCGCGCCGACCGGTGAGGTCAAGTTCGACGCCGCCGGCAACGTGCAGATGGACAAGGACCGCGCGACCCGCGAGATCGCGCGCAACTTCGACCAGCTGACCGCCGGCAAGGACAACTTCATCACCAAGGATGACCTGAAGGCGATCGCCAACGGCGAGATGCAGCGCTTCCAGGTCTCGGCGAACTACACGCCGGAGCTGCGCGCCGCCGCCAAGTACCTGCTCGACCATCCGGACGACTTCAAGTCGCTGGAGACGGCCGACTCCAAGGCCCAAGGCTTCAAGGGCCACGCCGACGGCAAGATCGGCAAGGGCGACACCACCGCCGCCATGCAGCAGGTCAGCTTCAGCGTGGGCGAGAAGGAAGCGCTGCAGACGCTGGCCAAGTACGGCAACAGCTTCTTCACCTCGGGCGACAAGATGGTCAGCAAGTCCGACCTGGACGCCATCGTGAAGACCGGCAAGATGCCCGACGGCACCGCCGCGCCGCAGGACATGAAGGACGCCGCCAAGCTGATCCTCAGCCAGCCGGAACTCTTCGACAAGATGGACAACGCCTTCAAGGTGCGCGTCAAGCATCGCGGCGACCAGCGCGGCGACGGCCTGGTCAGCGCCGACGACCTGCGTGAAGTGCTCAAGGGCGCCGACACCCAGCCCGGCCCGAGCGGCCTGAAGGGCGAGATCTTCGGCAACGTGCGCGCCGATTCGCTCGCCGGCCTGCTGCTGCGCGGCCTGAATGACAACGTGCCGCAACCGTCGCAAGCCTTCAAGGACAACGTCGCGACGACCTTCCAGAACGTGCCGACCTCGGTCCGCCTGTACTGATCGGAACGCTCGCACCAACCGCTTGAAAGGACTCACACCATGAGCTTCTCGATCCCCCCGACCTCCTCGGTCCCGTCGTACGCGGCGCCCCAGTCGCCGCTGGGCTCGGCCCTGTCCAGCACGATGGACATCGCCTCCACGCTGATGCAGTTCAGCACCGGCCTGCTGCAGAACCTGCTGCAGGCGCAGCAGAGCCAGTTCGGCGGCGGCCTGCCCGGCTCGGGCATCCCCGGACTCGGCACGCCGGGTCTTGGCACACCGGGTCTGGGCACGCCCGGACTGGGCGGCCCGCAAGGCGCCGGCCAGGGCCTGCAGGGCATCCTGCAGAGCGTGGTCCAGCTGCTGCAGGCGCTGACCCCGCTGCTGCAGGCGCTGGGCGGCGGCGGCCTCGGCGGCCTGGGCAACGCCAATCCGCTGGCCAGCTCGGTGGCCAACCAGCTGGGCGGCGGTCTCGGCGGCGGACTGGGCGGTGGCCTCGGTGGCGGCTTGGGCGGCCTCGGCGGCGGCCTGGGTGGCCTCGGCGGTGGCATCCCCGCCTACCAGCAGCCCTTCGGGCAGCAGCCGTTCGCGGCCTCGCCGTACGCCTCGCCCTACACGCAGTCGTACGCGCAGCAGCCGTTCACCGCTTTCCAGCAGCCCTACGCCGGTGGCGTGGCCTCGCCGTACAACGCGTCCTTCGCGCAGCAGCCGTTCACCAGCCTGAACCAGCCGTTCACCCAGGTGGATGCGCTGAACTGGGCCCAGACCTACGGCGGTCCCAACCTGTCGCAGAGCGAGCTGACCCAGGGCGTGAACCTGTTCAACATCTTCAACGGCCGCACCACCGGCATGTTGTTCTGATGTCCATGCGCGGGGGCCGTTCGCGGCCCCCGCCAGGCACGCCGCGTCCTCGCACGCGACGTGCCTGTCCCGAGCGGACACGCGTCCGTTCAGGACAGGCACTTCCCCAGGAGCACACAGATGGATCCGACCTTTCATCGCAAACCCTTCGTCCGCGCCCTCATCGAGATCGTCAGCCTCGGCATCACGCACAAGCGCACCGAGGACGCCGAGACGGTGCTGGTGGCGGTGCGCCAGCTGCGCCCCCACCTGACCGAGCTCGACACCTTCGAGGCCTGGATCGCGATCAGCCGCGGCCACTGGCACGACGCGATCCGCACGCTCAACAACCTCGACGCCAACACGCGCAACTGGAGCCTGGGCCGCGCGCTGATGGCCTTCTGCCAGTTCGCCGTCGGCGATCCGGCCTGGAGCGTCAGCGCCAACGAGGTCATCGAGGGCGACTCCACGCAGGAGGCGCGCAGCCTGGTGCGGCTGCTGCTGGGCAAGGACGTCAATGTCGGCGAGCCCGAGCCCGAGGCCCCGGCCGCCACCAGCTTCGCCGACTACGACCCGCGCTCGCTGCCGCACGCGCCGCTGCTGCGCGCCTGAAGCGACGCGCATCCGAAGTCACCCGCAGGAGATCCGCATGACTGTTCCCGCCATCGGCGCCGTGTCCGGCGCCGCCCCGACGCAGGTCCTGGATCGCGCCGCCGCCGCGCCCGATGCGCTCGGCGGCCTGTCCGACCGCTTCCAGCGGCTGATGATGGAGCATCCCACCGCGCCCGCGCCGCACGGCACCGAGGTCGGCGAGCGCTCGCCGGTCTCGCATTTCATCGAGGCGCAGGAAGGCGTGCTGCGCCAGACCTTCGACAGCGTGCGCGCGTTCTCGCAGGAGGCGCCGGCGATGAATCCCGGCGAACTGGCCTCGCGCCACATCGCGCTGAGCTACCAGCTGTCGATGGTGCAGGTGCAGTTCAACGCCGGCGTCTATGTCGCGCAGAGCAGCAAGAGCGGCCTGCAGACCTTGATGAAGAACCAGTGACGTGTCCCGGCGGCCGGCGCAGTCCGGCCGCGATGAACGGACCCAGGGAGTTCCGACATGCCTTCCACGATCAACGCCCACGCCCCGCGGCCCTGGCGACTGCTGCTCGGCGCCGTGCTGGCGCTGTGCCTGGCGGCCTGCGACACCGACCTCTACACCAAGCAGACCGAGGCCGACGCCAACCACATGGTGTCGGCGTTGCTGGAAAGCGGCATCACCGCCAGCAAGCAGACGCCCGACAGCGGCAAGACCTGGAGCGTCAAGGTCGACGAGGCCGACGTGGTGCGCGCGCTGGCGGTGCTGCGCGCGCAGGGCCTGCCGCAGGACAAGCACGTCAGCCTGGGCGACATGTTCAAGAAGGAAGGCCTGATCTCCTCGCCAACCGAGGAGCGCGTGCGCTTCATCCACGGCGTCTCGCAGGAGCTCTCCGAGACGCTGAGCCAGATCGACGGCGTGGTGACCGCGCGGGTGCACATCGTGCTGCCCAACAACGACCCGATGGCCCAGGAGGCCAAACCCTCGAGCGCGTCGGTGTTCGTGAAGTACCGGCCGCAGGCCAACCTCACCGCGCTCACGCCGGCGATCAAGAACATGGTGGCGCGCAGCGTCGAGGGGCTGTCCTACGACAACGTCTCGGTGACGCTGGTGGCCGGCGCGATGATCGCGCCGCCACCACCACCCGCGCCCGGCGGCATGGGCATCTGGATCGCGGCGGCGCTGGCGCTGCTAGGCCTGGGCGGCGCCGCCGGGGTCGCATGGAAGAAGCCGGAGTGGCTGCCCGAGCCGCTGGCGCGCCGGCTGCGGCCGGGCACCGTGGCCTCGGTCACCACCGCAGGCGCCGCCGACGGGCAAGCCAACGCCGCACAGGGCGGCGGCGCCCCCGGCGCGAGCGCGGGCTTGAACGGCGGCAGCCCCACCGCGGCGCAGGCTTCCGCGACCTGAGGTCGGCCATGGACGCCGCCCTGACGACACCGAGCCCCATCGCGCCGGCGACGCCCACAACGGTCGATCGGCCTGCCAGGGCCGCCCCACCCGGATCGCCCATGTCGCCCGTATCGCCGGTGGATCCCGGCGAACTGGCCCGACTCGCGCTCGTGTTCCAGCGCCGCCTGGATCGGCTGCCCGACGACATCGACGACGGCTGGGCGGCGCTGAATGCGCTGCGGCCGGCGCTCGACCAGATGCCAGACGGCCCCTCGCGCCGCCGCCTGATGCTCACGCTGTACCGGCGCTGGTGCGGGCCGCTGCCGGACCCGCGCCTGCTCGCGACACCGGGCGGTCGCCTGGCGCTGCACGGGCGGCTGGGGCTGCTGTCGCGCCTGTGCGCGGTGGCGCTGGCGGGCCGGCCCGGCGTGCTGCGCTGCTGCGTCGAGATCCGCGCGCGGCGGGCGCTCGAAGGCGCGCTCGGCCCGGCGATGGCGGCCCTGCGCGAATCCGCGCGCCAGGGCGCGGTGGTGCCGGCGCAGGTGGCGGCCTGGTCGCCGATCCAGTGGGCCTGCGTCGGCTACGCGGACCTGGCGCTCGCGGGCGCCTGGCCGCATCGCGGCCTGCGGCGCCTGGTGCGCCTCGCGCTGCCGGCGCGCTGGCCGGTGCCCGACGGCCGCCATCAAGTGCCGGTGCGTCACGCCTGCGCGCTCGATGGCCTGGCCCGCCTGGACGCGCTTTTCGCGAAGGAACCGACATGATGATCTGGCTGCAGGGCGGCGGCGCGGACCGCCTGGGCGGACTGGGGGCCGAGGACGGCATCCTGCGCGCCGCCGAAGTCGACGGCGCCGCGGAGCTCGACGCGCTGCGCCGCGCGATGGACGAGCAGCGCGATGCGGTGCTGGCGCAGGCGCGCGAAGAGGCCTCGAAGCTGATGACCGATGCGCGCGAGCAGGCGGACCGTCTGCTGGCCGAGGCTCGCACCGAAGCCGAGCGGCTGCGGGTCGAGGCCTGCGAGGCCGGCCGGCGCCAGGCCGCGCTGGAATGGCATGAGCGCCAGACGGTGCAGGTGATCGACAACGCGCAGGTGCTGCGCGGCATGCACGAGAAGCTGGCGACCATCGTCACCGGCGCCGTCGAACGCATCGTCCACACCGAGGAGCGGGCGGCGCTGTACCAGCGCGCGCTGCGCAGCGTGCGCAGCTTCGCGCGCGGCGCGAGCACCCTGGCCCTGCGCGTCAGCGCCGATGACCACGCCCACGCGCGCGCCGCGCTGGATTCGCTCAAGGCGCTGCAGACGCAAGGGGTTCACATCGAGGTCAGCGTCGACCCGGCGCTGCGGGCCGGCAGCTGCGTGTTCGAGTCGGAGGTCGGCATCCTCGATGCCAGCCTGCAGACGCAGCTCGACGGCCTGCGCGCGGCAATGGACCGCGCGGTGCGCAAGGCGCTGGCGAGCAGCCTGCCGCTGGCCGATGCCGGCGACCACGAAGCCACCGACCACGGCTTCGATGACGGGCCGGAAGACGGCGTCAGCGACCGCGGCGTCAGCGACCGCGGCGTCAGCGACCGCGGCATCGACGCCCAGGCCCACGCGTCCTTCGGATTCCCGCACACGGACGCGGGCGCGCGGGCCGATGCCGATGACGCCGAGGACATCCTTCACGCGCACGACCTCGCCGAACACTGACCAGGAGCGCCGATGAAGGCATTGCAGGGATTCACCGACCTGATGGAGGCCGAGCTGGCCTCGGCCACGATGGTGGGCCGCACCGGCAAGGTCACCGAGGTGATCGGCACGCTGATGCGCGTGAGCGGCCTGGACGCTCGCCTGGGCGAGCTGTGCGAGGTGCTCGACGACGACGGCGCGGTGCTGCAGACGGCCGAGGTGGTGGGCTTCGCCGGCGGGCGCAGCATCCTCTCGCCCTTCGGCTCGATCCTGGGCGTGCGCGGCGGCACCCGCGTGGTCGGACTGGGCCAGGTCTTGTCGGTGCCGGTCGGCCAGGCGCTGCTGGGCCGCGTGATCGACAGCCTGGGCCGGCCGATCGACGGCAAGGGCCCGGTACGTACCACCGAATCGCGTCCGGTGTTCGCGCTGCCGCCCACGCCGATGGAGCGCGAGATGATCGAGCGCCCGCTGCCCACCGGGGTCAAGGTGATCGACGGGCTGATCACGCTGGGCGAGGGGCAGCGCATGGGCATCTTCGCGCCGGCCGGCGTCGGCAAGTCCACGCTGATGGGCATGCTGGCGCGCGGCACGCAGTGCGACATCAGCGTCATCGCGCTGATCGGCGAGCGCGGCCGCGAGGTGCGCGAGTTCATCGAGCTCATCATGGGCGAGGCCGGCATGGCGCGCTCGGTGGTGGTGTGCGCGACCTCGGACCGCTCGTCGAGCGAGCGCGCGAAGGCGGCGCACGTGGCCACCGCGGTGGCCGAGTACTACCGCGACCAGGGCCTGAAGGTGCTGCTGATGATGGACTCGCTGACCCGCTTCGCGCGGGCGCAGCGCGAGATCGGCCTGGCGGCGGGCGAGCCGCCGGCGCGGCGCGGTTTTCCGCCGTCGGTGTTCGCCGAGATCCCGCGGCTGCTCGAGCGCGCCGGCATGGGCGCGCGCGGCTCGATCACCGCGCTCTACACCGTGCTGTACGAGGACGAGAGCGGCAACGACCCGATCTCCGAGGAAGTGCGCGGCATCCTGGACGGCCACATGATCCTGTCGCGCAAGATCGCCGCGCGGAACCAGTACCCCGCGATCGACGTGCTGGGCAGCCTGTCGCGGGTGATGTCGCAG
Source organism: Mitsuaria sp. BK041 (assembly GCF_014193085.1). Taxonomy (NCBI): domain Bacteria; kingdom Pseudomonadati; phylum Pseudomonadota; class Betaproteobacteria; order Burkholderiales; family Sphaerotilaceae; genus Roseateles; species Mitsuaria sp. BK041. The sequence goes on from NZ_JACHYT010000001.1 coordinate 2,936,515, forward strand.
ATCGTGCCCAAGCCGCACCAGGCGGCCGCCGGCCACCTGCGGGCGCTGATGGCCAAGTACGACGAGATCGAGCCGCTGGTGCAGATGGGCGAGTACAAGCCCGGCAACGACGCGCTCGCCGACGAGGCCATGCGCAAGCTGCAACCGGTGCGCGAGTTCCTGTGCCAGGCCACCGACGACCTCTGGGCCTTCGACCGCACGCTGGGGTCGCTGGGCCAGGTCGTGGCGGGATGAGGACGGCACGCGCGCGTTCCGCGCCCTGCCCCGCCGGCCCTGCGGCCGGCTGTTTCAACGATCCGGAGTGACCCGATGAATGCCTCCCTTCACCGTCATCACCGCCATCGCGCCCACTGCCTCGGCCCGCGCGGTGCGCTCGCGATCGCGCTGCTCGCGCTGGGCGTCGGCCTGACCGGCTGCGCCTCGCGCCGCCCGCCGGAGCCGCTGGCCGTCGTCGCGCCGGCGCCGGTCCCCTTGCCGCCGCCGGGCTCGGCGCTCGACGTCAAGGACGGCCACGTCTGGTCGCCGGACATCGCGGCCGTGGCGCGGGAGCTGCAGCAGCTGGCGCTGGACAACGGCCAGGTGGAGGTGATGCGCACGGCCGGCAACCAGGTGCGCGTGCGCATCGACGCGGCCGATGCGGTCGATCGCCGCGATGCGCTGCAGCCGCGCTTCCGACACTTCGTGGAGCGCGCCGCCGAGGTGCTCGCGCGCTCGCCGGCGGTGCGGGTGCGCGTCGAGGCAGGCATCCGCGTCAACTCGCCCGCCAATTCCCCTGCGGCCGCGAAGGGTCGCAACCAGGCGCTGGGCTGGGCCCGCGGCACCGAGGCGATACTCGCCAGCCGCGGCATTCCCGCCGACCGGTTGACGTCCGAGGCCCGCGCCGGCGGCGACGCCGAACCGGCGGGAAGCTTCGACGCCGGCCCGCGGCGCTACATCGAGCTGCTGGCCGCCGACCCGATCGCGCAGTAGCGCAGGTGGGGCCGGGTCCGCCGCGCTTGCACCGACCCTTCATCCAGCCTTCATTCATGACCGTCCCCCTGGCCTCCCGCCGCGCCTTCATCCGGGCGTCGATCGCCGCGGCGTCGGCGCCCATGGCGCTGCTCGCTCCCACCGCTCAAGCGCAAACCGGCGCCTGGCCCAGCAAGCCGGTGCGCATCGTCGTGCCGTATGCGCCGGGCGGACTGAGCGACGCCGTCGCGCGCCTGCTGGCCGAGCGGCTGGCGCTGGGCCAGCCGGTGATCGTCGACAACAAACCGGGCGGCGGCGGCGTCATCGGCATGGGCGTGGTGGCCAAGGCCGCCGCGGACGGCCACACGCTGGCCTTCTCGGCGATCAGCCCGCTGACGCTCAGCCCGCACACGCACCAGGTGCCCTACGACGCACTGACCGACTTCGCGCCGGTGGCGCGAGTGATGGTGTCGCCGGTGTACCTGCTGGCCACGCCGGCCTTCGCCGGCAAGACCTTCGCCGACGCGATCGCCCAGGCGCGCGCGCAGCCGGACCAGGTCACCTTCGCCACCAGCGGCGTCGGCAGCCTGGGCCACCTGATGCTCGAGCAGATCTCGCGCAAGGCGCAGGTCCGCTTCACCCACGTGCCCTACAAGGGCGGCGGCCAGATCGCCACCGACGCCGCCGGCGGTCAGTTCCAGCTGTTCACCGCCAATCCCGGCGCGGCGCTGAACGCGCTGGTCGAGCGCGGCAAGCTGCGCGTGCTGGCCGTGGCCGCACCGGGCCGCATGCCGGGCCTGCCCGACGTGCCGACCATCGATGAACTGGGCCATCCGGAGGCCAACATGAATTCGGTGTTCGGCGTCTTCGCGCCGGCCCGCACGCCGCCCGAGGTGATCCAGCGCCTGCACGAGGCCATCAACCGCGTGCTGGCGGAGCGCGACGTGCAGGAGCGGCTGCGCCAGCTCGACTACCTCGTGAGTCCGGCGACGATCGCGGCGTTCACCGACCAGCTGCGGCGCGAGCACGCCGCCAACGGGCGGCTGCTGAAGGAGACCAGCATCCGGCTGGAGTGACCGGCGCGTGCACGCCGGCGCGTGCATGCCGGCGCGCGGAGGGCCCCTCGGGGCCCTCGCTTCATTTCAGCGCCGCCACCTGCAGCGTGCGGCGCGGCACATGCGGATGCAGGTGCGACACGACCACCCTGCCCTGCACGAAATCCAGCGAGTAGCTGCTGTGCTGCAGCGGCGTCGCGCGCTCGGTGCGGTCCAGCGCGTTGCTGAAGCCGCGTCCCACCTGGCGGCCGTGGTCGAACACCAGGTCGGTGACGCCGCCCGGCACGCGGGCCACGGCGCTGTCGAACTCGCGGCGGTTGCGTGCCGCGAGCACGGGCCGCAGGTCGGCATGGCCGGACACATGGGCGTGCAGGTCGGCGACCACCTGGGACAGCGTCGACAGCGAGTCGTAGCTGCCCACATGGCCGGTCTCCGGCGCGCGCTCCCGCATGGCCTCGTCGCTGATGCCGACGTGCCGCTCGACGGTGCGTTCCCAGGCCAGGTCGCTGATCGCGGCGCGGCGCGCCGGCGCTTGATGCAAGGTCTCGCGCAGCTCGCCGATCCGCGCCTCGGTCACCGCCAGCCGCTCGCGCAACCCGGCCTGGGCGGCACGGACTTCGTCGTGCTCGCGGCTGGCGTTCGCCGCCTCCCGCGCCAGCGCCGCGGCGGCCGCCTCGTGCGCTTGCGCGGAGCGGCGCAGCTCGGCCTGCGCTTCGCCGATGTCGCGCGCGGTCTGGTCGACGCGGCTGCGCGCCTCGTCCGCCTGGGCGCCGTGGCGGTCCACGTCGCCGCGCAGCCGCATCCGGCGAGCGTCGACATCCGGCGACGAGGACCCGGCCGCCGCCGGGAGCTGCGGAATGGCCGCATCCGGCGCGGCATCGCGCGAGGCAGGCTGCGCTGATTGCGCTGAGGGCGACGACTGCGCGGCGTCCCGCTGCCGGCGCTCGTCGCGAAGGCCGCTGAGCGCCGCCTGCGCGGCGCCGAGCTCGCTCGTCAGCTGCTCACCGCGCTCGACGAGGGCTGTCTGGTCCTTCAGCGCGCCGTCAAGCGCGAACTGGGATCGCTGCACGTCGCCCGACGCCGCGCGGTAGTCATCGGCGATGGTTTTCATCATCGACGTCGCCTGCTGGATCGCGCCCAGGACGATGCGGCCGCGATGCGCCGGCAGCTCCTGCAGCGGCACCAGATCGCGGGCTCGCGCGCGACCTTCGGCCAGCGCCGTCTGCGTGACCCGGTTGCCGCTGGGCATCCTCACGCGGCGCGCCGTCGTGCCGTCGGGCGTGCCCATGGCGGCGGCCGCGCTCGCGCAGCCTCTCATCTCCTCCGCGAACTGGGCCACCACATGCCGACCAACCTCCTTCCCCAGGCCTTCGCCGCCCGCGCGCACAGCCGCCATCACGGCGCTCATGTCGCCGCCAAGCAGATTCCTCAGCAGGCTCTCGTTGACGCGGCCGGGCCACAAGGTGCTGTACAGCGCGGAGAACGCCGAGAAGCTGTGCGCCGGGTTCTCCAGCAGCGGCTCGTCCAGACGCCGCGGACCCTGGTCGACGTTGGTGAACATGTCCAGGTAGCTGGCATGCCGCGTGTCCTCGCCCTGTGGCACCCGATCGATGGCGGGGAGCTCGTAATGCGCCAGGAACCGGTTGAGGTTGGTGGCGACGGCCTCATCGATCCGCGGCTCGTAGGAACGCGGATCCAGCACCAGCGCCGCGAAGTCGGTATCGCGCTTCAACGCCGCGCGCGCCTCCGCCACGCGGCGACTGGCCGCCTCCATCTGCGTCTTGAGGCTGTCGCGTTCCCCCTCCAGCTGCTTGATGCGCGCCTGCGCCTCGACCTCCGCGGGGCTGCGGGGATCCGGTTTCGCGGCCGCCGGCGTCGCTTTCGTCGCGCTCGCCGCCTTGGCGCCGCCGCGCCGGCCCGTTCGCGTGCGCGCAGGACGAGCCGGTTGAGCCGGCCGCGACTCCGCCGCCAGCGTCAGGCCCTCAAGCTGCCGCCGGGCGGACGCCAGCTTGCGCTCGGCATCCGCCAGCTCGCCAGTCTCCTTCTCATGCCGGGCCTGCAGCGAGGCCAGCTGGCCTCGCGCTTGATCGGTGCGCGACTGAAGGCGGCCGACCTCGTCGCCCCGCTCGCCCGCGCCGGGAACGCCCGCGTCACGACGCCGCGCCTGAAGTTCGTCGAGGCTCGCCTGCAGCGTCGCCCGCTCCGCCTCCAACTGGGAGAGATCTTCCGCCAGCGACCTCAGCTGGGCGGACGGTGACATCGCGACCCATGCCGCCCCGCTCGATGAGGCTCCCATCGATGCCAGGGCCCCCGTCCCCGTCGGCATCGGCAGCGACGCGCGTCGCTGCGAGGCGCTCGATGCGCTCTCGGTCTCGCCGGTGCCGGACGTGCCCGGCGCGCCGGCCGGCCGCGCCGGCGGCCGATCCAGATCAGCAAATCCCGCCGCGGGACGGGCCTGCGTGGTGGACGCCGGCACCGGCTGCCGGCCGCTGGCCGGTACGGTGGCTCGCGAGGGCACGCGGCCCGCGGTGGAACGGATCGGACCGGTCATGGCACCTTCAATCGAGTTCGTCGACGTTGACGCGGGGCCGGCGCTGCTGCGGCACCGGGATGTCCGCCACCGACGAGGCCGAGCTCGACGGCAGACGCGGCGAGTCCGGACGCAGTGCCAGCTCCAGATCGACAGGCGCGTCCGGCACGGGCCTGGCCCGCACCGCCTCCTGCGCCTGCCACAGGCCTGTGATCGGCGAATCGAGCATCGCGCCCAGCGCCGCGGCCCCGACGTTGCCGATGAACTGCTGCACGGCCGGCGGCAGCTGGCTGTGCGCCATGCCCTGCCCCGCCGCGGTCAGCGCCGAGAAGAGCGTGTTGGTGAGCGAGGTCCGCGCCTGCGCCTGGTCCAGCACGCGGCTGCGGTCCGTGCCGGTGAGCACCGGCGCCCACTCCTGCTTCGCGCCGGGCGTCTGGTTGGCGAAGAGCTGCAGGCGCTGGAACCAGTCCGTCGTCTCGCCCAGCGTGTTGGTCAGCGTGCTGATCGCCGCCGTCCCGGCCGCGACGCGCCAGGCCTCGCCCGCGCCCATGGCCGTGGATTGCCCGAGCAGCACCGCGGCCGCCGTGCCTCGATCAGGCACCCACGCGCCCTTCAGTGCATCGCCCAGGAAGCCGTTCACCACGTTCACGCCGGCGTAGGTGGCCACGGCGGCGGCCTGCGCAGCACCGGACATGCCGGCCGCCAGCTCCGGCTGCGGGCCGCCGCCCGCAGGCGCCGGCGGCTTGTTCACCTTGACCATGCTGAAGCTGGCCTGCAGGCCGTCCCGCATCGCGGCGTAGACGCCGACCTTCAACTCGTTGGCCAGCGGCTGCAGCGCGGCCGCCCGGTCGCCCTGCTGGAACCCGTGATGCATCAGCATCAGGTTGGTGAAGGACGAGGACACCTGCATCACCGTGAACAGCCGCGAGACCTTGAGCGTGTGCTCCCGCATCGCCGTCTGCTCGCGGGGCGTCTTCGCCTGCCACTGCTCGGGGGTGAGCGAGTGGTAGGCGCGCGCCGCCTCGTCGGGGTTGCGCCGCTCGCGCAGCTCCCGCACCACTTGCAGGACCACGTTGGTCATGCCGACCGTCGCCTGCAGGCCCATCACGGCCGGCGCCGGCGTGGCCCGCAGCGCGTGGGTCACCGCGCTGGCGAGCATCTCCCGCGCGAAGGTGGGCAGCGCCACCGCGACCGTCTGGTGGATGGCGTGTCCCGCCACCACGCCGGCCAGGCGGGCCTCGGGCATCGGCGGAACGACGGACCCGAGCGTGCGCACCACCTCACTGCCCGCCACGCCGGCCAGCCGGGCGACCTCGCTGGAGATCGCGTTCGCGACGGAGCGCCAGTTGCGCTCCGGCGCGGCGGGACGGGACAGGTTGAAGGTTGGCTCGGCCCGCAGTTGCCGGCCGATGTCCGATGCGGTGGCCGAGAGCGGGCCGCTCAGGCCGCGCTCCCGCGCCAGGGTGTCGAGGCGCCGCGACGACCACTCGCGCGAGTCCGACATGCTGTGCGAGTCGTCCAGCAACGAGCGACCCGGACTCGTGCCGACGAGCTCCGGCAGAGGCCGGCGCTCGCGCAGCTCCTCGCCGCTGGAGGATGCCAGCGGCGCGGAGGTTCGCGACGACGGCGCGTTGTGCGGCCGCTCAAGCGTCGGGGCAACGACGCCGGCCGCCGAGCCCGTCGAGCCAGCAGTACCTGCTGTACCTGAAGGACCCGCGGTCGCTGTGGCGCCGGGCACGGACGTGCCGGCCTCGGCGGGCAGACGGAACGATTCGATGCGGTTGGATGTCGAAGGGGGGATGGATGCAGGCATGTCGGCTCCCTCCTTCAATGCGCGGCCGCGGTGGCGCGGGACGTCGATGTGGCACGGGCCAGGCGCGCGAAGTCGCGCAACCAGGCGGCGAAGCCGTCGGCGAAATCGATGGCGCTGCGGCCGTCGACCGGGCAGCGCGACATCAGCCGTGCGCGGCCGCGCTCCCGGGCCACGGCGACGCCGGCGAAAACCATCAGCGTCGTGTTGGCCTGCAGCGCGAGCCGCCGGCGCTCGAGCGTGTCGAGCGCTTCGGCGCCGAGGTCCGACACCAGCACCAGCGTGTCGGTCCCGTCCTCGCAGGCCAGGCCGATCGACACGCCGTCCAGCGTGAACGATCCGCTGCGCGCGCCGGCCAGCGCGTCCGCGGCGGGCAGCCCCGCTTGCAGCAAGGCCCCATGCACGCGCACGAGCACGCGCTCGGGGGCTTCCAGGAGCGGCGCGTCGACATCGGCCGCAGCGGTCGCATCGACACCGCGGCGCTGTGCCGCATTCGCAGGCCCCGCGGCAGCTTCAGCCGTTCCGGACATGCCGGCCGTTGCCGCCGTCCCGGCCGTTGCTGCCGCTTCAGCCGCTCCGGCCCGCGCCGTCACGCCCTCGAGCAGTGCCTGCCGCAGCTGCAGCAGCCCGGCCAGTTCGACGGCCAGCAGATCGGGATGCGCATGCCCGGCGGCGGTGCGCAGGATCAGCACCGCCTCGCCGTCGTCGTTCAACCCGAAGGCCGCGTGGGTGGCGACCAGCGCCTGCCCGGTGGCGAGCAGCAACGCATCGCACCAGGCCGCCTCGTCGACCGCGGCCGGACGCGCGGCGCGCGTGACGGCCAGCCAGGACCCCGTCGGTTCGTCGTGCAGCGGATGCAGCGACAGCGGCTGCCCGGCGAGCTCGATCAGGCCGGTGGCGCCGAAATGCCGCGCCACCTCGGGGCTGGCGCACAGCCGCAGCGCGGCCTCGCGGCGCCAGTCGGCGATGACGTCGGCGGACGTGCCGGCTGAAACGGTGTCGGCATGAGCGGGGATCGTCCCGTTCGCCGGAGGTGTCGTAGACGCAAGGATGGTCGTCATGGAAGCTCCCTGGCCGAGTTGTTGGGTGATGGGTTCGGCCGGCGATGACGATAGGCACGTCGCGATGACGGCAGCGAGACGGACGCGAAGCGGGGGGCGCCGAAGCGAACGCGCCGACGCGGTCGACCGCGGGGCCCGACCGGTCGTCGGGCTCAGTCGGCTCAGTAGCCGCGCGTCCCGACCGCCGCTTCCGCCAGCGCCGGCAGCACGTCCTTGAGCTTCTCCCGCGCGCGCACCAGGCGCGCCTTCACCGTGCCCGAGGGGCAGGCCATGATCCGCGCGATCTCCTCGCAGGATTCGCCCTGGCAGTAGGCCAGCTCCACCGTCGTGCGCTGCTCCAGCGACAAGGTGGCGAGCCCGTGACGCACCCAGTCGCGCAGCTCGCGGTCGGGGCCGTCGTCGAAGAACGGCTCCGCCTCGGCGAGTTCCGCCTCCGGCACCGCCGAGGCATTGATCTCCTGACCGACCTCGCGATCCCGCAGCGCCTTGAGCATGCAGCGATACGCGATGCCATGGGCCCAGGTCGTCACCCGCGAGTCGCCGCGGAAGTTGGCGGCGCTTTTCCAGACCACCCACAGCGCGTCGTTGACCGCCTCTTCCACCACATGCGGGCGCGAGCAGCAGCGCTGGATGAAGCGCGTCAGGCGCGGCTGGAAGTGGCGGTACAGCTGCTCGAACGCCGCGCGGTCCCCCGCGCCGGCCGCCTGCAGCCAGGCTCCCAGCAGGCCTTCCATGTCCTCGTCCCTCATGGCGCCACCTCGAAGGCCAGGACCTGCGTCACCTGTTGCGGCGAGAAGTTGTCGTCGGCCACCATCACCAGCGTGCGCCGGCCGTCGGGCCGCACCGGTCCCCAGGCCATGCCTTCGAGGTTGTCGATCGGTCCCCGCGCGCCGGCGGCCTGCAGGTCGAGGATCAGCCGCTTGCGCATCGGCACGAGCGCCGCGTCGCGCAGCGAGGCCACGGCCGAGACGTCGGTGGCGCCATCGACGCGGGCCTCGTACAGCCGCACGCGGAACTTGAAGACCCGCTCGGCGACTTCCCGGCCCGAGCGCTCCAGCACCAGCAGCGTGCCTGCCGGCGTGACCAGCACATCGCTGACGCCGTTGTCGGACCGGCGCTGGCCGCCGGTGGGCGCCTCCGGGATCGGCTCGACCGGATAGGCGTACTGCCCCAGCACCCGGCCCTGCCGGTCCAGGTGGGTGAAGCGGGCCAACGCGCCCGCCTCGCGCGTCGGCGGTTCGCCGTCCTCGATCAACGGCGCCTCCATGCTGGCCCACACGGAGCCATCCGCGGCCAGGGCCAAGCCTTCCAGGCTGAGGTTGTCCCGGGCCCCGCGCGGCTCGTCGGGATGCACGCGCAGGCGCTCGGGCAGCGGCAGCTCGCCGGCGAAGCGGCCGTCCCGCTCCGACCAGCGGATGAAGGGCTGCAGGCCGCGCGGGCGGTCGCCCTCGCTGGACCAGAGCAGACGCCCGGTCCGCGGGTCCAGCCGCAAGGCCTCGGGATCGGGGCTGTCGGGCGGCGGCTCGCCGGGCCGCGTCGGCGCGCGGACATTCGGATAGGGCTGGCCGTCCCGCTGCAACAACGGGGTGAGGCCGGTCACGCGCAGCTCCTCCAGGCCCTGCGCGTTCCAGCGGATCCTGGCGGTGTAGAAGCGCGCGGGGGCGTGCTCCGACCGGTCGTCGCTGAGCAGGTACCAGGTGTCCTCGACGGGGTCGTAGTCGAGGCCGGAAATGCCGCCGAGATGGCGCAGCAGCGGATCGGTCGCCACGCGCGGAATGACGGTCTCGCCGATGAGCCGCAGGCGCATGGGCGGCTGCGCCCAGGCGTCCGTGCCCGGCGCACCTGCCGCCGCACCTGCCGCCGCATCTGCCGCCGCACCCGCCGCCGCACCCGCCGCGGCGTCCACCGAAACGCGTGCTGTCGCGCGCGCATCGACCGTCGAGGTCACCGGCGCGCAGCCGCCCAGCAGGAGCGCGACCGCGGCCACGGCCCCGGCGAGGACCGCCGTGCCGCCAGGGCGGGTCACCGGGGAGCGCGTCACAGCTCCATCCTCACCCACAGCACCACCGTGCGCGGCGCACCGATGAAGTAGCGCCCGATGCTGGAGGGGCTCGTCATCAGCTCGGGCGCGACGCCGGAGAGGTAGTGCTTGTTGGTGATGTTCTCCAGGTTCAGGCCGAGGGTCAGGTGATCCCACTGGTACGACCCACTCGCGCCGAGCAGCGTGTACGCCGGCATGCGCTCGTCGACGCCGCTGTTCGCCACCCGCGGATTCGCGTAGTAGCCGGCCTGGCTGGACACGTGACGGAGATTGGCCCCGAGCCGCCAGGCATCGCCCGGCCGCCAGGTCGCTTCCAGGAACAGGTTGCGCGGCGCGATGCCGACCAGGTCCGCGCCGTCGCGGATGAAGCCCTTGGCCGGATAACCCTGCGCATCGACGTCGCCCAGCGCGTAGCGCGCCTTCTGGTAGGTGAAGGCGCCATACAGGCGCCAGGCCGCCCCCACGCGCGCGTTGCCGCTCAGCTCGATGCCATCGATGCGGCGGCCCTGGTCCACGTTCTCCGACTGCAGCGTGCCGGCGATGTCCGCGGCCACCGTCTCCTTCGAGCGGATCGAAAAACCCTGCACGCTCAGCGCGTAGCCGTCGCCCTTGTGGCGCAGGCCCAGGTCGAAGGCCTTGGCGGTGTCCATGTCCTGCGGACGCAGCGCCGCCGCCATCGTGGTGGCCGCGCCGCCCTCGAGCGTCGCGTCGGTCATCGTGGCCGCGTTCTTGGCGTAACCCGCGAACAGCTCGGTGTTCGCGCCCAGCGGCACCAGCGCGCCCAGCTTGGGCAGCACGCCGGAGTTCACCCGCGCCTGGTTGACGAAGTCCAGCTTGCCGGTGCGCGAGTCCTGGATCGGCGCGCGGTAGTCGACCCGGTTGTCGAGGTAGGTGACGCCGTAGTCCAGCTTGAGCCCGCCATCCAGCAGGCTGCTGCGGTTGGCCAGGTAGACCATGGTGGAGCGGTTCTTCCAGTGCTTGTCCTCGCTGATCGCGACCGGCGTGTCGGCAAGGGCCGGCCCCGCGGACTCGTCGAGGACCGGATACCAGCGCCGCACCTGACCGCGCTCGTAGCTCTCGTACCAGGCGCCGGCCCGCCAGTCGAGCAGGTCGCCGTGCCGCGCGCCCACTTCCACCAAGGCGCCGTTGCGCGAGAGGTCGTAGTCATTGCCGCGGAAGTACAGGCTGCGGGCCGAGCCATCGAGCCCCGGATAACCGCCGTTGCCCAGGCCCGTTTCCTTGCCGGTCCCGTCCTGCCCGTGGTGATAGGCCTTGGCCGAGACCTTCAGGCCGCCCAGCGTGGTGTTCAGGCTGAGGTAGCTCAGCCGGTCCTCGCGCGGGTTGCCCTTGAGGCCGCGGTAGTTGCGGTCGACGCCGGGCACGCCGATCCAGTGGTCGGTGTAGCCGTCCTGCTTGGGATCGGTCTGGAACTGCCTGAGCGTGACGATGTTGCTGGCGCTCGTCTCCTTGCGCTCGTTGAAGCTGGAGTAGAGCTTCAGCGTGGTGTCCTGGCCCAGGCGCCAGGCCAGCTTCAGGTCGGCATGGTCGCGGCTGTCGTGGCCGGAGGGATCGTCGACGTAGGAGACCTGCCACTGCTGCCGAGACACGCTCAGGTAGGCGGTGAGCCCGGGCGCCAGTTCGCCGCTGTCCACGCGGGCATAGAGCCGGCCGAGCTCGGCGCTGCCCGCGGCGGCTTCCACGCGCAGGCCGAAGGCACGGCCGGGATCCTGGGTCAGGTAATCGATGTGGCCGGCCAGCGCCTGGTGGGACGGCGCGCCGACGATGCCGGCCGACTGCGACACATCGATCGCCGCCAGGTTGCTGCTGTCGAAGAAGCGCGTGGGTACTGAGCCGCCGCCCAGCGTCGTGCGGCCGTTGGGGATGCCGTCGATCGAGAAGCCGATGCTGTCCTTGCCGAAGCCGCGCATGCTGATCGTGCTCTCGAAGCCGTCGCCGCCGAAGGCGTTGGACGAGCCGACCTGGATGCCGGACACGCGCTCCAGCAGCTTGTCGGCCGAGACGCCGGTCGGGTAGTGCTCCAGGTCGGCCGCGGTGATCTTCACGTTGGCGCGCGACTGGCGCAGGCCGATGGATTCGCCGGTCACCGTCACCTGGCCCAGCGACTGCGAGCGGGCGGGCACCGGCGCGGCCGAAGGCGCGGTGTCGCCAGCGGCTTCGCTGGCGGGCCGGGCCGGCGCGGCGGCCTCCTGGGCCAGGACCGGGGCGTGGACGGCGACGAGCAGGGCCGCCAGGGGCAGCGGCGCGAAGGGAAGGCGGGCGAGAGAGCGCATGGTGGAGGAGCTTTCAGCGGAAGGACCGGGAACGGGGTGGAGGGGTACTGCGCGGATCGGGCCGGATGATCATCCACTGGTACGTACCACGTCAATCTGGTCACAGCATGTTTTCCGCAGAACCTCGGGTTTTCCTTCGGAAGCAACAGCTGTCACAGCCTCGTAAAACGGCCATGCGATGCGGACTGGGAGCAACCCTGTTGACCATCTGGTACGTACCATGAGAGCATTGCCAGACATGAGCAAACGACCCGCCGAGGCCTCCGCGCCCCCTCCCCGCTACCGCCAGGTCGCCGACGCGCTGCGCGCCGCCATCGACGACGGCCGCCTCGCCGACAACGAGGCCCTGCCCTCCGAGCGCGAGCTCACCGAGCAGCACCAGGTCAGCCGCGACACCATCCGCAAGGCGGTGCGGCTGCTGGAGGACCATGGGCTGGTCTACAGCGACCACGGCCGCGGCACCTTCGTCGCGCCGGCGCTGGTGCGCCGCATGTCGCGCTACATCGACGGCTTCTCCGAGGACACGCGCCAGCGCGGCGGCCTGCCCAGCCAGCGCATCCTCAACCTCGAGTTCAGCCCGGCCACCATGGCCATCGCCCAGCTGCTGCAGCTCGAATCCGGCCACCCGCTCACCCGCGTGCGGCGCGTGCGCCTGACCAACGGCGTGCCCGTCGGCCTGCACGACGCCTACTTCCCGCTGCCGCCAGGCGTGAAACTCGAGCTGCAGGAGGTGGAACGCGCCCGCTCGCTGTACCAGCTGCTGATGGAACGCGCCGGCTTCGCGCCGGTGGAAGCGGTGGAGAACCTGTTCGCCGCCAGCGCCGACGCGGAGGAAGCGCGGCTGCTTGGCGTGCCGGAAGGCGCGCCGCTGCTGGTCTGCGAGCGCATCACGCTGTCCGAGCGGCGCGAGCCCATCGAGTACTGCCTCATGAAGTACGTGTCCAGCTACCGGTACAGCGCGCGGATCACGCAGTCCAGCCGGCTCGCCTGAGCGGGCCCGGCCGCCCCCTCCCGGCACCGCCGTCGATGCGCCCCGCCCTCCGCTTCCTCCTGCGTCAGCTCCTGTGGCTGCTCGCGGCCGTGGCCGTGCTCTACGGCCTGAAGGCCGCGGGCGAGCGGCTGCTGCCGCGCGCCCAGGCCGGCCACGCGGTGCGCGCCGTGCTCTTCATCAACGGCACGCTGGGCGACAAGTCCTTCTTCGACGGCGCGGCCAAGGGCATGCGCGAAGCGGCGCGGCAGTTGCCGGTCACCGTCAAGATCGTGGAGGGCGGCACCGACCCCACGCGCTGGCTACCGGCTCTGACCGCGCTGGCCGACAGCGGCGACTACGACCTGATCGTCACCGGCACCTACACGATGGCGCCCTATGTCGAGCAGTTGGCGCGGGCCTATCCGGAACGTCGCTTCGTGCTCTACGACGCCGCCGTGGACGCCGGACGCTGCGCCTGCCGCAACGTGCGCTCGCTGCTGTTCCGCCAGAACGAGGGCGCCTACCTGGCCGGCTGGCTGGCCGCGCGGCTCGACCGGGCCGGCCTGCCGGGCGTCGCGCCCGGCGGCGGCCTGGGGGTGATGGGCGGCATGCAGTTCCCCGTCGTCGACGACTTCATCGTGGGCTTTCGCGCCGGTGCCAAGGCCGCGGATCCGGACCTGCCGGTGGCGACCCAGTACGCCAACTCCTTCTCCGATCCGGCGCTGGGCAAGGAGATCGCCAAGACGCTGTTCGGCCGTGGCGCCGGCATCGTGTTCCATGTCGCGGGCGCCAGCGGCCAGGGCGTCAACGAGGCCGCGCTGGAGACCGGCCGCTATGCCATCGGCGTGGACGTGGACCAGTACGCGCTCTACCGCCCGCGCCAGCCGGCGCTGGCGGCGCGCATCCTCACCTCGGTGGTCAAGAACGTCGACGTCGCGGTGCTGGAGGCGCTGCGCGCGTCCCTGCGGGAACCCACGGCGCCGGGCGGCGTCGTGTCGCTGGGCCTGGCGGAGCGCGGCGTGAGCCTCGCGCCCCGCGCCGGCCTGCTGGCGCAGTGGCCGCCGGCGCTCTGGCAGGAACTCGAGCAGGTGCGCGCGGAGATCGTCGCCGGCCAGCGCCGCGTGCCGAGCGCCTTCTCGGCGAGGACGCCCGGATGAGCGCCGCGATGAACACGTCGTTGAACACCGCAACGAGCGCCACAACGAGCGCCGCGATGAACACCGCAATGAACATCGTGATGAGCGCCTCATCGGGCACCCCGCCCGGCATCGCGCCGATCGGCGCCGCCCCGCCCGGACGGCTGTCGCTGCACGGCGTGTCCAAGCGCTACCCGACCGGCACGCTGGCGGTGGACCAGGTCAGCCTGTCCATCGCGCCGGGCGAGGTGCATGCCATCGTCGGCGAGAACGGCGCCGGCAAGTCCACCGTCATGAAGATGCTCTACGGGCTGGAGCAGCCCAGCGCCGGGGAGATCCGCTTGGATGGCCGGCCGGTGCGCTGGCGCACGCCACGCGAGGCGATCGCCGCCGGCATGGGCCTGGTGCCGCAGCATGTGACGCTGGTGCCCTCCTTCACCGTCGCCGAGAACGTCGTGCTCGGCCAGGAGCCGCGCCGCGGTCCGCTGCTCGACACCCGCGTCGCGATCGAGCAGGTCGCCGAGACGGCGCGCCGCTTCGGCCTGCCGCTGGATCCGCGCACGCCGGTATCGCGGCTCTCGCTGGGCGAGCAGCAGGCGGTGGGGCTGCTCAAGGCGCTGCACCAGGGCGCCCGCATCCTGATGCTGGACGAACCGACGGCGGTGCTGGCGCCGCAGCAGGCCGCGGCCTTGATGACCGCGCTGCGGCGCTACGCCGACGACGGCTTGGCGGTGATCCTGATCACGCACCGGATCGCGGAGATCCGCGAGGTCTCGGACCGCTTCACCGTGCTGCGCGGCGGCCGCGTGGCCGGCAGCGCGGCGACGCGGGACGTCGGCGAGGCGGAGATCGCCGCGATGGTGGTGGGACGCGCCGTCGCGCCGCGGCGGTCGCGGCCGTCGCCGGCGCCGGAGCGCCGCACGCCGGTGCTCAGCATGCGCGCGGTCGCGGCCACGGACGCCGGCGGCCGCCAGACCCTGGAGGACCTGACGCTGGAGATCGCCGGCGGCGAGATCCTCGGCATCGCCGGCGTGGAAGGCAATGGGCAGGGACTGCTCGCCGACGTGCTGGCCGGCCTGGTGCGCGCGGAGCGCGGGCAGGTCTCGGTCGACGGCGTCCCGCTGCGCGGCCAGGGGGACGCCGGCATCCGCGCGGCGCGGGCGGCAGGCGTCGCGGCGCTGCCGGAAGACCGGCTGCACGACGGCGTCGCGCCGGACATGAGCATCACCGAGAACGCGATCGCCAACCGGCATGCCGAGCCACCCGTGGTCCGGCGCGGCGTGCCCGGCTGGTTCGGCGCGCTGGATCTGGGAGGGGCGGCGCGCGAGACCGCCCGCCTGCTGCGCGACTTCGGCGTCGTGGCCGCGTCGCCCGAGGTCCCGATCCGCTCGCTGTCAGGCGGCAACATGCAGAAGGTCGTGCTGGCCCGCGAGATCGCCCTGGCCCCGCGACTGCTCGTCGCGAGCCAGCCGACGCGCGGCGTCGACATCGGCGCCTGCGAGTCGCTGCACGAGCGCCTGGCCGCGCTGCGGGACAGCGGCGCGGCCGTGCTGCTGATCTCGGCCGACCTGGACGAACTGCTGGCGCTGTCCGATCGCATCGCGGTGATGTCGCACGGCCGACTGGTCGGGCATTTCGCGGCCGCCGAGGTCGATGCGCGGCGGCTCGGCCTCTACATGACCGGCGTGTGCCACGACCCGGCCGCCCGCGCCGACCTGGACGCGCCCTTCACGCCCGCCGAGCCCTGCTCGCCCTCTGCCTCCGTCACGCCCTCCGCACCCGTCGCGCCCTCCGCACGCTCGGCGCTCTCAGCGCCCTCCACGCCCTCCGCCCCCTCCATGCCGTCCGCCCCCGACGAGGAACGCCTGCCGTGACGTCCGCCGCCCCTCCCGCGCCCCGGGCCTCGCGCCGCGCCGGCCTCACCGTCCTGCTCCGGCGCGTCGGTGCCGGCATCGGCACGCTGCCGCTGTCGCTGGCCGCGGCGCTGCTGGTCGGCTTCGCCCTGACCGCGCTGGTCAGCGATGAGCCGCTGCGCGCCTGGCTGGCGCTGCTCACCGGCCCGCTGCCGGAGTTCCACCTCGGCACGCAGGGCTGGGAGCTGCGGCGCGTGGTGCTCTTCGGCGCCGCGATCGAGGACGCCATCACGCTGGCGCTGCTGGGCCTGGCGATCGCGCTGCCCTTCCGCGCCCGGCAGTTCACGCTCGGCGCGGACGGGCAGATGTTCCTCGGCGCGCTGGCCGCCGTGGCTACCAGCCTGGCGCTGGCCGCCTGGCCCGCGGTGGTCGTCCTGCCGGCCTCGCTGCTGGCCGCGATGCTCGTGGGCGGCGCCTGGGGGCTGCTGCCCGGATGGATGCGGGTGCGCCATGGCGCCAGCGAGATCGTCACCTCGCTGATGCTCAACCTGGTCGCGGTGCAGCTGTTCCGGCTGATCCTCAGCGAATGGATGAGCGATCCCGGCGCGGGTTTCATCGCCACGCCGCTGCTGCCGCCGGCCGCGTCGCTGGGCGCGCTGATCCCCGGCACGCATGTGAGCGCGATGCTGATCGCGGTGCCGCTGCTGGCCTGGGCCGCGCAGGCGATGCTGGACCGGACCAGTGCCGGTTATGCGCTGCGCGCCGTCGGCCAGGCGCCGGACTTCGCGCGGCGCATGGGACTGCCGGTGGCGCGCACGGTGATGCTCTCGACCGCGCTGGGCGGGCTGTTCGCGGGACTCGCGGGGCTGCATGTCAGCCATGCGCTGCTCGGGCGGCTGCCGGTGGACCTGCCCGCCGGCCTCGGTTATGAGGGCCTGGTGGTGGCGCTGCTGGCGCGCAACCAGCCGCGCGCGATCCCGATGGCGGCGCTGCTCTACGCCTACCTGCGGGCCGGCGGGCAGGCGATGGAGCGCGGCACCGATGTCCCGCGCGAGATGGTGCTGGTGATCCAGGCGCTGATCATCCTGTTCGTCGTCTCCGAGCGCCTGTGGCCGCGGCTGGCCGAGGGCCTCGCGCGCTGGCGGAGCCGGCGCGGCGCGCCCGCCGTCGAGACCGTCGAGCCCTCCCCTGGAGTCGCCTCATGACCGACACCTGGACCCTCGTCGTCGCCGGGCTGGTCGTCGCGCTGCTGCGCGCCACCACGCCCATCCTCTTCGCGGCGCTCGGCGCGCTGGTGTCGGACCTGGCCGGCTGCGTCAACGTGGCGCTGGAGGGCCTGATGCTGGTCGCCGCGTTCTTCGGCGTCATGGGCGCGGTGCAGGCCGCCGAGCTCTGGCCGGCGCTGCCGGTCTGGGCCCATGCGCTGATCGGCGGCGGCGCGGCGCTGCTGGCGGCGCTCGTGCTCGCGCTGCTGCTGGCGGTCTTCCATCTCGAGTTCGGCGCCGACCTGATCGTCGCCGGCATCGCCATGAACCTGCTGGCCGCCGGGCTGACCGTGTTCCTGATGGCCAGCTGGGTCGGCGACAAGGGCTCCACCGCCACGCTCGTCAGCCCCGCGCTGCCCGCGCTGCGGGTGCCCGGCCTGGCCGGCTGGCCGGCGCTGGACCTGCTGGTCAACGGCGAAGGCGGCCGCGGCCATCCCCTGCCGCTGCTGCTGGCGCCGCTGGCGGTGGCGGCGGTGTGGCTGCTGCTGCAGCGCACCCCCTGGGGCCGCTGGCTGCGCGCCACCGGCGAGAACCCGGCCGCCGCGCTCGCCGCCGGCATTCCGGTCAAGCGCATGCAGTACCTGGCGCTGCTGGCCAGCGGCGCGCTGGCCGGGCTGGGCGGCGTCTACCTCAGCATGGGCTACGTGACCCTGTTCCAGGCGGACATGAGCGCCGGTCGCGGCTTCCTGGCGCTGGCGGCCGTCTTCCTCGGCGCCCGCGCGCTGGCGGGGACCACCGCGGCGGCGCTGCTGTTCGGCGCCAGCGCGGTGCTGGCCACCCAGCTCGGCGCGCTGGCCTGGCGGCCCCAACTGCCGCAGATGCTGCCGCCCATCGTCACCCTGCTCGCCATGGCCGTGGCCGGCGCGCGCCGCGCGCGGCGGCCCAGGCCCGCCGCGCCCGAGATTTCCCAGAGACCTTGAAGGACCTTCCCAGGATGAACCAAGAGCAACTGCGCGAGCGCATCCAGGCGTCGCTGACGCTGGCCGGCATGGGCGACGCGCTCGGCGCGCCGACCGAGCAATGGAGCATCGACGAGATCGCGGCCCACTTCGGCGGACTGGTCACGCGTTTCGAGACCCCCACGCCGGACACCTTCGCCGGCGTGAATGGCGGCCTGCGGGCCGAGGTCACCGACGACGCGAGCCAGATGTACTACCTGGCGCGCGCGCTGGTGGCCGCCGAGGGCCGGCTGGACCAGGCCGGCTGGGTCGAGTGCCTGCTGGACTGGGTGCGCACCAGCCCGAAGGCCGGCTTCATGGGCCCCAGCACCGCGGGCATCGTCAAGGCGCTGCAGGAGGGCACGGACCTGGCGAGCGTCGGCGTGATCGGGCAGTCGCGCCGCAAGCTCACCGGCATGGGCACGACCAACGGCGCGGCGATGCGCGTCGCGCCGGCCGGCCTGATCCACCCCGGCGACCTGGCCGCCGCCTGCGAGCAGGCCTTCGTCACCTGCATGCCCTCGCACGACACCGGTGTCGCGATCTCGGCGGCCTGCTCGATCGCCGCCGCCGTCTCTCGCGCGCTGGTCACGCCGCCATCGCCCGACGCGCTGGGCGAGGTGCTGGCCGCCGCGGTGGAAGGCGCGACCCGCGGCGAGGCGATCGCCCGCCAGCGCGCCCGCGACGTCGCCGGCCCCCGTTACCTGGCGCGGCTGGAGGCGGCGCTGGCGATCGCCGCCCAGGCGCCGGACGACCGCAGCTTCATGTCGCGGATGGAGGGGCTGGTGGGCAACTCGGTGCTGGCGGCGGAGTCCGTGCCCGCGGCCGTGGGCATCGTGGCCTACACCGGCGGCGATCCGATGCGGACCATCGCCATCGGCGCCTCGATCGGCAACGACACCGATTCCATCGCGACCATGGCCGGCGCGATCGCCGGCGCCTGGCGCGGACTGGCCGGCGTGCCGGCGGCGATGCGCGCCGAGTTCGAGACCGCCAACCGCGCCGACTTCGACCTGGACGCGATCGCGGCCGGGCTGGGCGGGCTGGCCTGGCGCCACTGGCAGGAGCGCGGCCATGGCTGAGCGCCGTCGCTGGGACCTGCTGGCCTTTGGCGATCCCTGCATGGACCTGAGCCTGGACGTCGACCAGTGGCCTGAGGCAGGCGGCAAGGTGATGGCGCGCGCGGCGGGCCATTCGGCGGGCGGCACCACGGCCAACGCAGCCTGCGCGCTGTCGCGGCTGGGCGGCCGCGCGGCCGTGTTCGGCCGCATCGGCGCCGACCTGTTCGGCGAGCAGCTGCGGCGCTCGCTGCGCGACGACGGCGTCGATGTCGAGCACCTGCAGGTCGTGGCCGGTGTGGCGTCGGGCCTGGCCCTCTCATTACTGCCGCCGGGCGGCGACCGCGGCCTGGTGGTCGCGCCGATGGCCGCCGCCCCGCCGCCCTTCCCCGTACAGCGCCTGCATGACGCGCTGCTGCAGTCGCGCGTGCTCTACGCCATGCCGCGCGACCTGGCGGAGCTGACGCGCATCAGCCAATTGGCGCGGCGCACCGGCACGCGGGTGGCACTCGACCTCGAACCCTCGGTGGTCGGCGACGCGCGGGCGTTGGCGCAGCAGCTGTCGCTGGCCGACCTGGTGTTCTTCAACGAGGCCGGCTTCCGGGCCGGCACCGGCGAGTCGCCCTCGGCCGACGGGCTCCGCCGCCTGCTCGACCAGGGGCCGTCCTGCGTCGTCGTCACGCTGGGCGCCCAGGGCGCGATGGCGGCCGACCGCGACGGCGTGGTGCGGCAGGCCGCGTTCGACGTGCCGGTGCGCGACACCACCGGGGCGGGTGACGCCTTCAATGCCGCCTTCGTGCTCGCCCGGCTCGAGGGCCAGTCGCTGGCGGCCAGCCTGCGCTTCGCCTGCGCGGTCAGCAGCTTCGTGATCGCGGAGGTCGGCGCCCGCGCCGGCTTGCCCTCGCGGGCGGCGGTCGACGCGCGGCTCGGGTGACTCACAAGACCCTCACCCCGACCCTCTCCCGCAAGCGGGAGAGGGGGCAAGACCCTCACCCCTGCCCTCTCCCGCAAGCGGGAGAGGGAGCTCCTCTGTCCTCCCACCAGCGTGAGAGGGAGTTCCTCTGCCCTCCCGCCAGCGGGAAAGGGAGTTCGAAGCGCCGCACGGCGCAGTCGCCCCCTCGCCCCCTTCGGGGGAGAGAGAGGGGTGAGGGGGCTCGTGCCACCGCGCTGCTCTCCCGCAACCGCGCCGACGCTGCCCATCCGGGCACCACTTCGCCTCCCCGCTCCGCGCTGCGCATCCGTCGCCGACCCGACGCGGCCTTGACCTAGCCTGCGTTCCAGCGCGCGAGTCCTCGCGCATCGCATCCTGGAGCGCCCCGCCATGGTCACGCTGACGCCCGTCGGTCCGACAACCTCTTCGTCCACCGCCGTCGAACTCACGCCCCCGCCGGGCGCCACCACGGGCGCGCCGCCCCGCCCCGACACCTCCGGTTCGATGCCCACCGGCTCGGGCGGCCAGGCGCTGGAGCCGAACCCGCGGGCGTCGTCGCAGTCCATGCAGCCCCCGCCCCGCGCCGACGTGACCACGCTGGCGCAGTTGCTGACGCAGAACCCGCCCCCCACGACACCAGCGCCCGCGACGTCATCCACCGCCGCCGTGGCCCAGGCCCAGCCCATCCAGCGCACCGACCCCGTCACCGCGCTCGAGGGCGTGCTCGCCACGACCCCGGCCGATCCGGCGCGGCTGGCCCAGCTCAAGACCGAGTACGGCGCCACCCGCGAGGACATGACCCGCTTCCTCGGCCGCTTCGAGGCGGCGCTGGTGCCCTCCGCGTCGGCGGGCGCGCAGCTGGCGGACCTCAACGACCACAGCCACGTGCTGAAGCTCACCGCCCACGGCCCGCACGGCATGACGGTGGCCGAGCGCCTGCCGGTCATCAGCCAGACGCTGCCCGGCGAGGCCGAACCGCGCTTCTTCGTCAAGGGCTATGGCGACCGGCTGATCAAGCTGGCCGACCTGGAGGCGCTCGAAGGCACGGGCATGCTCGCCCACCGCCCGCCGCGCGGCGGCGCCGAGCCCGATCTGGAGGCCGGCCCGCCCCGCGCGGACCGCCCCTCGCTGCCCCGCGGCGACATGGAGACCTCGCTGCGCTCCTCGATCAAGCAGCTGTCGATGGATTCGGCGCTGCACGCGCGGCGCTCCCTGGCCGAGTCCGACGACCCGATCATGCAGATGCCGCCCAACCCGAGCGCGATGCCCAAGGAAGCGCAGTGGTGGTCCAGTCCCGAGACCGCGACGCTGCCCGGCTTCGGCCCGACGCTCGCGAATGGCCTGACCGCGCTCACCCCGCATTTCTACAAGTCGGAGCGCCTGTTCCTCATCACCGCGATGGAGGGCTACGAGGAGTTCCAGGGCCGCCCCACCCCGCCGTCCGACCGGCCGCCCGCCCTGCGCGCGCAGACCGCCGGTGACCTGGAACATCCGCCCTCAGCGGTGAACGTGGGCGGGCCGGTGCTGGCCAAGATCCGGGGCGTCAAGCAATGGGAGGTGGTCGGCCCGGCCGAGTTGACCGGCGTGAAGTCCGCCAAGGGCGCGCGCGCCTTCGAGGCGCTGATGGACACGCTACGCGAGCAGCTCGGCCAGGCCCGCGCGGAGGGGGCGAGCGCCAAGCCCGTCGTCATCCGCTTCACCACCGACGACCAGGCGGTGCACGAGCTGACGGCCAGCACCCAGGGCGCCCGACTGCGCTTGGTCAACCCGACACCGAGCTTCGGACACAGCGACAGCGCCGGGATGATGCAGGCCGGCCATGGCGCCGCGGCCGACATCGACCTGTACTCCTACGAGGGCCAGTACAACGGCCTGCGCGCCAGCAAGTCCGGCACGCCCGAGCCGGCGCTGGTGCTCTCCACCGGCGAGGCGCTGCCGGCCGGGCCGCTGATCAAGGGCGCCGGGCCCCTGGTCCCCACGGTCCTCAAGCGCACCCTGCATGCCGCGAGTCGGCTGGCGACCTCGCAGCCGGCGTTCGGCCTCGGCAACCAGCGCCCACTGGACTACACGATCAACACCGCCGTCAAGGTGGCCGCCAAGACCGGCGTGGTCTACGGATTCAACATGCTGGGCCGCATGGCGGCCGCCGGCATCGGCGTCGCCGGGCTCAGCAGCCAGGGCGGCGGCAACATCGGCTTCGACGGCCTGGCCAAGGCGGTGGGCTGCATGGTGGCGGCGCAGGAGGCCACCACCTTCGCGATGGCGCAGTTCGGCAAGATGATGCCGGCGCACTTCCAGTGGCCCGAGGGCCGGATGGGCCGGTTCGCGATCCGCGCCATGCTGCCCAGCGCCGAGGAGATGCTGCGCCTGTCCCTCAACATGAAGCTGCAGCAGGCCTTCGGGCTGCACCGCGGCAACGCGGTCGACGTGATGGCGCTGGCCTCCGCCTCGGTCGCCAAGGGCGGCGTCGAATGGATGAAGTCGCGCGCCGGCGATCCCGCGAACCACGCCGCCGCCCACCTGTCGCTGACCCTGCTCTACAACACGATCTACAACGTCGCGCGCGGGGTCTCCAACGCGTTCACGCTGCCGGGCGGCGACGGCCATCCGTCCGCGCGCACCGTCGGCGCCACCCTGGCCGCGCGCGCCATCGGCCGGCTCGACACGATGTACGAGCCCATGCTGACCACGATGCTCAACAGCGCCGGCTTCGTGGGCGACAACGCCAGCGCCTACGACCACCAGATGAGCCGCGAGACCCGCGGGATGGGCGACCCGATCTCCATCATCGACCGCGCCATCACCGACGTCTCCAACGCTGCCGCCGGACTGGCGGGGCGCAAGCTCGAGGAGAACCGGACCGCGATGATGATGCTGCTGAACGTGCGCGAAGGCATGGAGGGCGTGCGGCAGTACCTGAGCCGCTTCCCGCTGGAGCACGAGGCCGGCCGCTTCAGCGAGATCGGCGCCGAGCTGGCGGCGGTCCACGATTCGATCCAGCATGCCTCGCATCCGCTGCATCCCGAGCGCGAGAAGGAGATGGACCTGCGCCTGCAGGAGAAGCTGGACGCGCTCATCGAGGCGGCGGATGGCGGGCCGGCGGCCGACGAGGCGCAGGACCGCCCCGAAGCGCTGCGCTACGACGTCGCGCTGCTGGATGCCAAGGACCGCGAGACCTTCGAGCGCCAGAGCCGCGCCGCGCGCGAGCAATGGTCCTCGCGCGGCAGCCTGCCGCAGACCAGCCAGTTCCACGAGATCGTCAACGACTACAGCAACCGCGGCCGGCCGGTCGACGCGCGCCCGGGGCTGCTGCTCGACTCGGCGGAGGTGCCGCGCAACGTGACCACCTGGACGCGGCGCGGCCAGGCGGCGGCGTGGCCCACCACCCAGCTGATGGCCGGCGCGCCCGGCATCCACACGCCGCGCACCGATGCCGGGCTGCCGCCGGTGTCCGAGCTGCTGCAGAAGCGGGCCACCAACTCCGCGTTCCTCTACACCGTCGAGTCCGGCATGTTCCACCTGCCGCTGCGCTTCGACTATGTCGGCCAGCTGCAGTACCAGCCGATCCGCCCCAAGAGCGCGATCAGCGTGCCGCACATGGTGCTCACCGCCTCGGCCCACAAGCCGGACGGCGGCGAGGGCCTGGTCGATCCCAGCGCCATCCTGGACGTCAACCTGGCGGCGCGTTACGCGCCGAAGTTCCCCGCCAACCTGGACCGCGCCGCGGTGACCGAGGCGTCCTACATCGCGCCCGGCGGCCAGACCCGCTTCGGGCAGCCGGTGGAAGCCGGGCAGTCGCCCAACAAGACCGTCACCGAGGGCGAGGTGGTCGCGCTCACCGAGATGTATTCGGCCACCACCTCCAGCCGCATGGCGGCCTACTTCGGCGCCGGCATCAACGCCGGGGCGACGCGCGACCGCAGCCTGCGCATCCACGCCAAGCTGCTCAGCGGCGTGAATTTCGCCAAGGTGAGCGACCTGGCCCAGGGCGAGGTGGTGGCCGTGCCCGGCGTGCTGATGCGGGTCCGCAAGATCGACGCCAACGCCGGCAAGGGCTCCGCCGTCAACGCGCCCGGCAAGGACGTGCAGGACCTGGGCCAGGTGGTCTATTTCGAGCAGGTCAACACCTACGAGCTGGAGCAGCGCTTCCAGGCGAAGAAGGCGCAGCCGTCGGTGGACCTGCGCGAAGGCGAGGAGGCGATGGAGCCGCGCTCGGGCCATCTGCTCAAGGCCACGCGCCAGCCGGCGCCGGACGCCTGGGTCTTCGACCTCGGCGAGGACCGCTTCCGCCGCCTGGACGCCGTGAAGGACGCGGGCCGGCAGGTGCTCGAATGGTCCAACAACAAGAGCTACTTCCTCGGCCGCGGCCTGGAGGACATGGACCGCGCCGGCGAGCAGGGTCCGCCCGAGCGCGCGCGCTGGCTGCATCCCTACAGCGGCGACCAGTCGATGCGCGCCATCAAGGAGGCGACGCATGCGCTGATCCTGGGCAAGGACCCGCTGGTGTCGGAGGGGCTGCTGGACCTGGCGACGGAGAACGTCCATCACGCCCACTTCCGCGAGGCCGGCGGTTATGCCGCCACCGACGCGGCCCGCGAGGCCGCCGCGCAGCGCCAGGCCATCCGGGAGCAGGCGGGCGCCGTGGCCGACGCCATCGGCGAGAAGTCGCTGTCCAGCCCGCTGTCGACGCAGGACGCCGCGTCCTTCAGCTGGCTCATGACCAGCCTGCTGCGCAAGCGGATCGAGCTGGTGGTGCTCGACGCGGCCGGCCAGGCCGAGCACACCCCCTTCGACATGACCTACGACAAGATCGACCTGAAGCGGGAAGCCGCGCTCAGCGACCTGTCGGACAAGCGCCACGAGCCGGCGCATGTGATCGTGGTGTCGCCCGATGGCGTCTTCACGCCGCAGGTGCGCGGCGGGCGCCGGGAGATGGTCCGGATGGACGAGGCCGGCGACGGCCCGACGCTGGGCGGCCTGGTGCACGCGCTGGTCCGGCAGGCCTATCCGGAGGCCGGCCACTACGCGGAGGACGCCGCCGGCCGACTGCGGCCCGACAAGGCGGCGCAGCGCAGCGCCCAGGACATCCTCGACACCATGAAGGACGCCGCGCGCGCCGACTACCGACCCCTGCAGGAAGCCTTGGTGAAGCAGTTCGGCGTGCCGCAGGCGGCGGCCGAGGCGCCGCGCTGAGCCACGCGGAGGCGTGTCGCAAGCCCGCCTTTTCGCGGGAAACCCGATGCGCAATGCCATGGAGCGGTCCGCTCACGGATAATGCGCGGATGCCTGCTATTCAACTGACCCCCGCCCAGCGCAAGGAAAAGCGCGCCGACGCCCACCATCTCGACCCGGTCGTGATGATTGGCGCCGATGGCCTGACGGCCGCCGTCACCAAGGAGGTCGACGCCGCGCTCAAGGCCCATGGCTTGATCAAGGTCCGCGTGATGTCCGACGACCGCCAGGGCCGCGAGGAGATCCTGGCCACGCTGGCCGAGCAGCTCGACGCCGCCCCGATCCAGCACATCGGCAAGCTGCTGGTGCTGTGGCGCCCGGTGCCGGAGAAGGAAAAGGCCGTCAAGGAGGACGCCCGCTCCGCGCCCAAGGTCGTGAAGATCGTGAAGTTCTCGAAGAGCGGCAACAACCGTCCGCAGATCAAGAAGGTCACCGTGCTGGGCAACCAGCGCGTCACCCAAGGCGGTGAAGTCAAGCGCGCGAAGAAGCCGCGTCAGACCAGCCTCAAGAAGTCCAGCCAGGGCTGAAGCCGACGCCGCCACGCGCGGGCGGCCAGGTCCGGCACCAACGAAAAGACGGCCCGCGGGCCGTCTTTCCTTTTTGTCCCTTCCGATCAGCGGGGCTGGGGTCCGCTCACGCGCCACGCCAGCGCAAGCACGGCGATCGTTCGTAGCCCGAAGAACACCAGCGACACCGCATGCAGCTGCAGGAAGGTCCAGCTGCCCTGCCCCTGACGCGCGGCGTCCATCATCGGCTGCAGCGCGTAATAGCCGGCTGCGGTGAAACCGATCGCCAGCAAGGGCAGCCAGAAGCCCGGATTCATCGCCGATCCGCCGACCACGCCATCCCGGTGCAGGCGCCGTTCCATCAGGATCAGCAGCACGCCCGCGGCGAGCGCGAAGCGGGCATCCATCTCGAACAGCCGCGCGACGTACTTGCCGGCCATCGCGCGGTCCAGCGTCGCGAACGCGTTCGGCGCGGCCAGCAGCGCCACCGCCAGCAGCTCGCCGGCCCACAGGGCGGCCAGCAGCGCACGGATCCGGAGCAGCATCGGCGAAGGCCTCAGATGTAGCGGACCTCGACGATCTCGTAGCGCTTGATGCCGCCCGGGGCCACCACCTCGGCCACGTCGCCGGCTTCCTTGCCGATCAACGCGCGGGCGATCGGGGAGCTGATCGAGATCAGGCCCTGCTTCAGGTCGGCCTCGTCGTCGCCGACGATCTGGTAGGTCACCTCGTTGCCGGACTCTTCTTCCTCGAGGTCCACGGTGGTCCCGAACACGACCTTGCCGCCCGCGTCGACCGACGCCGGGTCGATCACCTGGGCCGACGACAGCTTGCCCTCGATCTCCAGGATGCGGCCCTCGATGAAGCCCTGCTTGTCCTTGGCGGCCTCGTACTCGGCGTTCTCCGACAGGTCGCCCTGCGCGCGCGCCTCGGCGATGGCGTTGATCACGGCATGCCGCTCGACCGTCTTGAGCCGATGCAGTTCTTCCTTGAGCTTCTCAGCGCCGCGCTTGGTCAATGGAATCGTCGTGGCCATGTCTCTAGAACCTTGAAAAACAAAACAAACCGCCGCTGCCGCTCAGGGTCGCTGAGCAGCGGCGGCGGAATGGATGGCGCAGTTTAATGCAGTTCGGCGTGCAGTTCCTGCAGCGATTGCACCAGCAGGCCATCCTTGTGCTTCATGCCTTCGACCGCGGCTTCGCAGCCGGCCATCGTCGTGTAGTAGGTCACCCGGTTGGCCAGCGCCGCCTGGCGGATGTGACGGCTGTCGGCAATTGCCGTGCGCGTCTCGTCGACGGTGGTGAACACGAGCTGGATGTCCCCGCCCTTGATCATGTCGACGATGTGCGGGCGGCCGTCCTTGACCTTGTTGACGACGCGCACCGGCACGCCGGCGGCCTCGATCGCCGCGGCGGTGCCCTTGGTCGCCACCACGCCGAAGCCCAGCGCCGCCAGGTCACGCGCCAGCGCGACGGCCCGGTCCTTGTCGTTGTTCTTCACGGTGATCAGCACATTGCCCTGGCGCGGCAGGCGCGAGCCCGCGCCCAGCTGGCTCTTGAGCATGGCCTCGCCGAAGGTCCGGCCGGCGCCCATGACTTCGCCGGTCGAACGCATTTCCGGGCTGAGGATGGGATCCACGCCAGGGAACTTGTTGAACGGGAAGACGGCCTCCTTGACGCTGAAGTAAGGGGGCTGGATCTCGACCGGCGGCTTGCCGCCGGCGGCCTTCTGGTCCTTGAGCTTGACGCCGGCCATGCAGCGCGCGGCGATCTTGGCCAGCGGCTGGCTGGTCGCCTTCGAGACGAAGGGCACCGTGCGCGATGCGCGCGGGTTCACCTCGAGCACGTACACCGTGTTCTCGGCCAAGCCCTTGGTCACGTCGCCCTGGATCGCGAACTGCACGTTCATCAGGCCCACGACCTTCAGCGCCTTGGCCATCGCCGCGGTCTGGCGGCGCAGTTCGTCCTGCAGCTCCTTGGACAGCGTGTACGGGGGCAGCGAGCAGGCCGAGTCGCCGGAGTGGATGCCGGCCGCCTCGATGTGCTCCATGATGCCGCCCATCATCGTGTCCTCGCCGTCGCAGATGCAGTCGACGTCGACCTCGACCGCGTCCTCCAGGAAGCGGTCCAGCAGCACGGGGGACTTCTCGCTCACGCGCACGGCCTCGCGCATGTAGCGCTCCAGGTCCTTGTCGCCGTGGACGATCTCCATCGCGCGGCCGCCCAGCACGTAGCTCGGACGCACGACCAGCGGGTAGCCGATCTCGTTGGCCAGCGCGACGGCCTGGTCTTCATTGCGCGCGGTGCGGTTGGGCGGCTGCTTGAGGCCCAGCTCATGCAGCAGCTTCTGGAAGCGCTCGCGGTCCTCGGCGATGTCGATCGAATCAGGCGTCGTGCCGATGATGGGCACGCCGTTGGCCTCGAGGTCCAGCGCCAGCTTCAGCGGCGTCTGGCCGCCGTACTGCACGATCACGCCGACCGGCTTCTCCTTGGCCACGATCTCCAGCACGTCCTCGAGCGTCACCGGCTCGAAGTACAGGCGATCCGACGTGTCGTAGTCGGTGGAGACGGTCTCCGGATTGCAGTTGACCATGATGGTCTCGTAGCCGTCCTCGCGCATCGCGAGCGCCGCGTGGACGCAGCAGTAGTCGAACTCGATTCCCTGGCCGATGCGGTTCGGACCGCCGCCCAGCACCATGATCTTCTTCTTGTCGGTGGGGTTGGCCTCGCACTCCTCGTCGTAGGTCGAGTACATGTAGGCGGTCTGCGTCGCGAATTCGGCGGCACAGGTGTCGACGCGCTTGTAGACCGGACGCACGTTCAGCGCGTGACGCGTCTTGCGCACCTCGTGCTGGTTGGTGCCCAGGAGCTTGGCCAGGCGCTTGTCCGAGAAGCCCTTCTTCTTCAGCAGGCGCAGCTCGTCGGCCGACAGGCCGGCCAGTTCGCGGCCCTTGAGGCTCTGCTCGATCTTGATCAGCTGCTCGATCTGGGCCAGGAACCACGGGTCGATCTTCGTTTCCTCGAAGACTTCGTCCAGCGTCATGCCGATGCGGAAGGCGTCGCCCAGGAACAGGATGCGCGACGGGCCGGGCTCGCCGATCTCCTGCACGATCTCCTCGCGATCGGTGCTGATCTCGCTGAGGCCGTCGATGCCGGTCTCCAGGCCGCGCAGCGCCTTCTGGAACGATTCCTGGAAGTTGCGGCCCATGGCCATCACCTCGCCGACCGACTTCATCTGCGTCGTCAGGCGCGAGTCGGCCATCGGGAACTTCTCGAAGGCGAAGCGCGGGATCTTCGTCACGACGTAGTCGATGCTGGGCTCGAACGAGGCCGGCGTGATGCCGCCGGTGATGTCGTTCTTGAGCTCGTCCAGCGTGTAGCCGACGGCCAGCTTCGCGGCGATCTTGGCGATCGGGAAACCGGTGGCCTTGGAGGCCAGCGCCGACGAGCGCGACACGCGCGGGTTCATCTCGATGACGATCATCCGGCCGTTGTCCGGATTGATCGAGAACTGCACGTTGGAGCCGCCGGTGTCCACGCCGATCTCGCGCAGGATTGCGATCGAGGCGTTGCGCAGCAGCTGGTATTCCTTGTCGGTCAGCGTCTGGGCCGGGGCCACGGTGATCGAGTCGCCGGTGTGGATGCCCATCGGGTCCAGGTTCTCGATCGAGCACACGATGATGCAGTTGTCCGCCTTGTCGCGGACCACTTCCATCTCGTATTCCTTCCAGCCGATCAGCGATTCCTCGATCAGCAGCTCATTGGTCGGCGACAGGTCGAGGCCGCGCTTGCAGATCTCCTCGAACTCCTCCGGGTTGTAGGCGATGCCGCCGCCGGTGCCGCCGAGCGTGAAGCTGGGGCGGATGACCATCGGGAAGCCGCTGCCGCCGATCTCGGCGTGGATGCGCTTCTGCACCGACCACGCCTCTTCCAGCGAGTGCGCGATGCCCGACTTCGCGGAATCGAGACCGATCTTGGTCATCGCGTCCTTGAACTTCAGCCGGTCCTCGGCCTTCTCGATCGCCTTCTCGTTGGCGCCGATCATCTCGACCTGGTACTTCTCCAGCACGCCGTGCTTGTGCAGGTCGAGCGCGCAGTTCAGCGCGGTCTGGCCGCCCATGGTCGGCAGGATCGCGTCGGGGCGCTCCTTGGCGATGATCTTCTCGACCACCTGCCAGGTGATGGGCTCGATGTAGGTGACGTCCGCCGTATCGGGGTCCGTCATGATAGTCGCCGGGTTGCTGTTCACCAGGATGACCTTGTAGCCCTCCTCGCGCAGCGCCTTGCAGGCCTGGGCGCCCGAGTAGTCGAACTCGCAGGCCTGGCCGATGATGATCGGGCCGGCGCCGATGATGAGGATGCTCTTGATATCAGTACGCTTGGACATGTGCAGTCTCCCCCTTCATCAGGCCTTGGACATCAGACCGATGAAGCGGTCGAACAGATACGAAATGTCGTGCGGGCCGGGGCTCGCTTCCGGGTGCCCCTGGAAGCAGAAGGCCGGCTTGTCGGTGCGGGCCAGGCCCTGCAGCGTGCCGTCGAACAGGCTGACGTGCGTCGCGCGCAGGTTGGCGGGCAGCGTGTCGGGATCGACCGCGAAGCCGTGGTTCTGGCTGGTGATGCTGACGCGGCCGTTGTCCAGGTCCTTCACCGGGTGATTCGCGCCGTGGTGGCCGAACTTCATCTTGAAGGTCTTGGCGCCCGAGGCCAGCGCCATGATCTGGTGGCCCAGGCAGATGCCGAAGGTCGGGATGCCGGCCTCGATCAGCTGCGCGGTGGCCTTGATCGCGTAGTCGCAGGGCTCCGGATCGCCGGGGCCGTTGGACAGGAACACGCCATCGGGCTCGAGGTCGAAGACCTCCGAGGCCGGCGTCTGCGCCGGCACGACGGTGATGCGGCAGCCGCGCGAGGCCAGCATGCGCAGGATGTTGCTCTTGACGCCGAAGTCGTAGGCGACGACGTGGAACTTGGGGGCGGTCTGCTCGCCGTAGCCCTTGCCGAGCGTCCACTCGGTTTCGGTCCAGGTCTCCCGTTCGGTGCGGCTGACGACCTTGGCCAGGTCCAGGCCCGCCATGCTGGGCGCGCCCTTGGCGGCGGCGATGGCCTCGTCGATGTGGGCCTGGGTGATCTGCTCGCCGGCGTTCAGCGCCAGAATGCAACCGTTCTGGGCGCCCTTCTCGCGCAGCACGCGCGTCAGGCGGCGCGTGTCCAGGTCGGCGATAGCGACGGTACCCTCATCCTTCAGATACTGTCGCAGCGTGCGGCCCTTGCGGAAGTTCGAATCGAGGACCGGCGCCTCCTTGATGATCAGGCCAGCGGCAAAGATCTTCGACGCCTCGACGTCCTCATCGTTCACGCCATAGTTGCCAATGTGCGGATACGTCAGGGTGACGATCTGCCGGCAATAGCTGGGGTCGGTGAGAATTTCTTGGTAGCCGGTGAGCGAGGTGTTGAACACCACTTCACCAATGGTCCGGCCGGCGGCGCCGAGCGCGGAACCCTTGAAGACCGTGCCGTCTGCCAGGGCAAGAATCGCGGGGGGAGCGGAAAGCAGATCGGGCAGCACGGGAAACTCCGTTGTTGTGCGCGCGCCCGGCTCTGCTTCAGGGCCCTGGACCGCCGCCGGCACGCGCCGTGGACGACTGGCGCGCGGGTGCGACCGGGTCTCCTGTGCGGGAGTCGATCCGTGTGGGATCCGATGCGATCGGGGGTGAAGTGTGCGGGACGCGGTAGGTTGCGGGTAAACCTGCTGAGTATAACCCGTCGGGGTATCTACGGAGAAGATTTGCGCAAACCGGTGGTGGTGGGGGAACCTGGACTGCCACCTTCAGAGCGCTTGGCCGCCAAGGCATGAGGCCCCTGCGTCAAGCGCAGAAACCTCACGCCTTGCCGTCCCCGATCCACCGAGGACCGCGCCACGCAGGACTGCGGGGATGAAGTGGACTGGGGTCGGTCGATGGCGCGGGTCGGAAGTCTGAATCCGGGCCGCGCCGGGGCTTCAGCCGAGGGCGGCGATGCCTGCCTTCGCGACTTGCGCATCCTCGTTGGACTTCACGCCGCTGACGCCGACGGCGCCCACGCAGAAGCCCTCGACCATCACCGGCACGCCACCCTCCAGCAGCCCTTCCAGCGGCACGCTGAGGAAGGCATTGCGGCCGTTGTTGACGATGTCCTCGTAGACCTTCGATTCACGACGGCCCAGCGCCGCCGTCTTGGCCTTGGCCGGCGCGATCACCGCCGAGGTCGCGGCGGCATTGTCCAGGCGCTGCAGCCACAGCAGGTGACCACCGTCATCGACGATCGCGATCGTCACCGGCCAGTTGTTCTTGAGGGCTTCGGCCTCGGCCGCGGCGGCGATGCGCTTGACATCGTCCAGGGTCAGGAAGGGCTTCTGTTTCATCTGCGGCCTCGTGGCGGTGATTGAAGGAAAGACGATCACTTTAACGAAGCCTTAAGGGCCGTGCCTACAATCGACGCCAACTCTCACTTCATGGGGCGCACGCACATGAACGACCGCATCATCGACCTGAACCCGGGCGGCTACGGCTCCTCGCTGTCCGCCGACCGCCAGCGCGTCCTGCGCAACACTTACGCGCTGCTCGCGCTCTCCCTGATCCCCACCGTCCTGGGCGCCTGGATCGGCGTGGCCACCGGCTTCCTGGCCGCGATGGGCACCGGCGCCAGCATGATCCTGTTCTTCGTCGGCGCCTTCGGCCTGATGTTCCTGGTGGAGAAGACCAAGCATTCCGCCGTCGGCGTCGCCGCGCTGCTGGGCTTCACCTTCTTCATGGGCCTGATGCTGTCGCGCCTGCTCGCGGCCATCCTCGGCTTCAAGAACGGCGGCACGCTGATCATGACCGCCTTCGGCGGCACCGCCGCGATCTTCTTCGCGATGGCGTCGCTGGCCACCGTGGTCAAGCGCGACCTGTCCGGCCTGCAGAAGTTCCTGTTCGTCGGCGCCGTGATCGCGATGATCGCCGGCATCGCCAACGTGTTCCTGCAATCGACCGGCGTGCACCTGGCGCTGCTGGTGGCGGTGCTGGGCATCTTCTCGGCCTTCATGCTGGTGGACGTCAAGCGCGTCGTCGACGGCGGCGAGACCAACTACATCAGCGCCACGCTGAACATCTACCTGGACCTGTACAACGTGTTCACCGCGCTGCTGCAGCTGCTGGGCATCTTCGGCGGCGACCGCGACTGACCGGTCACCCTCCCCAACGAAAAACGCCTCGGAGTTCCGAGGCGTTTTTTCTTGCGTGGGCGCAGCGTCAGTGCGGCGTCCGGCCCTGGGCCTTGTCCAGCTCCGGATGGGCGCTGGGGGCGACGCCATCACCTTCGCCAGTGCTTTCGCCAGCGCCCTCCCCGGACGCCTCCGGACGATGCACGACCACCGGCTTGATGGCGCCGCTGCCGATGAAGCGCGCGTATTCGCTGCGCGGCACGACGGCGCTCAGCCGGGCATCGCCGTCGTCCCAGCCGATGGTCACGTCGATCTCGTTGATCTCCACGGCCACCGGCCCCGGACGGATCGTCACGAGCGGACCGTCGCCCGTCCGGTAGGTGACCTCTCCGCAGACGAAGGCCTGCTGGCTCAGCGGGTGCTCGTTGAGCGATTGGCGCTCGGAGGACGCGTCGCCCATCGAGGCGTCGGCGGGATGTTCGGGGGGCAGCGGGGGTCGGGCGCTCATGGCAGGTCCTCCTGGGAATCGTCCCGCCCCAGTTCATCGAGCCACTGCCACATGCGCAGCGCCAACGCGGTGGCGGTGCAAGTGGACAGCGTCATCAGCATCAGCATGTTGTCGTCCATGATGGGCCTCGAACCGGAGCGGAATCAGGTTGCGATGGACGCATCCTCGCCGCGGCGGCGGCCGGGACGAAGCAGCGGGCACCGCGAGGCGCTGTAGGTGCTGTCCCACAGCGGGCGCGACGCGCCGGGGCGCGTCCCCAACCACCAGGGAGCAAGGCGCTCGCCAGCCCCTTTTGCAAAGCTGGGTGAAGTCCGGGGCGGCCACCGCGCGCGCCGTCAACGTCGAGGAAACACCTTCCGTTGAGCCCACACGCTGTAGGACGACACCCGACATGGCCCACCGTCCGGCACCGACATCGCGCACCGAGTTGCGCTTATGGGAAGGACCATGGCCAACGCCGATAGTGAAAGCAAAGGAACTCACCAGGAGAACGACATGAGCCTCCTCCAAATTGCCGCCGACGCCGCCGCCCCGCAATTCGAAGTGCGCTTCGAATCGATCTTCGACGCCGGCCGCGCGATGTCCTTCCCATGCGATCCCCAAGGGCATGTCGACCTCGACAGCCTCCCGGCTCGCGCCCGCAACAACTACTTGTTCGCCCGCGCCATGGTCGGCAAGGATTACCTTCCGCCCGCGGTGCGCGGTCGCACCAACCACTGATCCGTTCCTGCGGACCCGACGCCGCTGCGGCACCGGGTCCGGTAATTGCCAAGTCCCATCGTCACTTACTCGCTTCTGAAAGGAGTTCGTATGAATTGGGATCGCATCGAAGGCAACTGGACCCAGCTCAAGGGCAAGGTCCGTGAGCAATGGGGCAAGCTGACCGACGACGACATCGACGTGATCGCCGGCAAGCGCGATCAGCTGTCCGGCAAGATCCAGGAGCGCTACGGCATCGCCAAGGACGAGGCCGACAAGCAGCTCGACGACTGGCAGACCCGCGCCGATGACCGCTGGCTGAGCTGATTCCGCTCCGGGTCCTTGACTGCGCCGGCACGGTCCGGCGGAACGCCCGGGGCACCCGCCCCGGGCGTTTGATGATTGACTGCTTCCTCCCTGTTGCCGCGCTGCACCTCCAGGTCGGCGCGGCTTTTTTGCGCCAGCGCGCTCTGCAGCGAGCGCGGCGGAGCGCGCTCAGCGTGTGACGGCCGGGGTGGCTTCCTCGAACCGGTCGACGGTGCGCAGCGGCTTGAACAGGGCCGCCCAGCCGGCGACGACCCCCAGCGTGCAAACCGCGCCGGTCACGGCCGCGGGTACCGCGCCCAGCGCGGCGGCGGCGCTGCCGGCGCGGAACTCTCCCAGTTCATTCGACGAGCCGATGAACAGCATGTTCACCGCGTTCACGCGGCCGCGCATCTCGTCGGGCGTCGAGAACTGCACCAGCGCGCCGCGGATGTAGACGCTGACCATGTCCGCCGCGCCAGCGATCGCCAGCGCGCCGAAGGACAGCCAGAAGGTCGTCGACAACGAGAACACCAGGTTCGCCAGCCCGAACACGGCCACCGCCGCGAACATCGCCTTGCCGACATGGCGGTTGAACGGCCGCAGGCTGAGGTAGAAGCCCGCCGTGACCTCGCCGACAGCCATCGCGCTGCGCAGCGCGCCCAGGCCTTCCGGCCCGGCGTGGAGCACCTCGTGCGCATAGATCGGCAGCAGCGCCACCACGCCGCCCAGCAGCACCGCGAACAGGTCC
This sequence comes from Mitsuaria sp. BK041, assembly GCF_014193085.1. NCBI lineage: Bacteria > Pseudomonadati > Pseudomonadota > Betaproteobacteria > Burkholderiales > Sphaerotilaceae > Roseateles > Mitsuaria sp. BK041. The sequence goes on from NZ_JACHYT010000001.1 coordinate 2,971,580, forward strand.
AGCGAGATCGTCCCGAGGATGATCGGTCGCGACCGGATGAAGTGGATGCCGGCGCCGAAACGCTGCCAGATCGTGCCGCCGGCCGGCGACGGCGGTGCGGCGAAGCGCACCGGCACCGCGCCGACCAGCAGCGCGGTGCCCAGGGCGAAGCAGACCAGGCAGACCAGGTAGGTCAGCCCTGCCCCGCCGAAGCCGTACAGCAGGCCGCCGAGGAACGGTCCGCCGATGCTCGCGACGCGCAACAGCATGCTGTTGGCGGCGATGGCCTGGGCCAGCTGCTCACGCGGCACGATCTGCGGCAACAGGCTCTGCAAGGCCGGGCCGGAGAAGGCCCGCGCGCAGCCGAACACCACCAGGACGGCGTAGATGCCGGTCACGCCGGCATGGCCGTGCCCGGCCAGCCACCACAGCGCCAGGCTGCAGGACGCGCTCACGCCCCAACTCAGGGCCAGGATGGGCTTGCGGCTGAAGCGGTCGATCAGGTCGCCGGCCGGCAGCAGCAAGAGCAGCATCGGGATGAACTGCGCCAGGCCGACATAGGCCAGCGCCAGCGGCTGGCGCGTGAGGTCGTACACCTGCCAGGCCACGACCACCGCCTGGATCTGGCCGGCGAACACGGCGGCCAGGCGGCACACCAGGAAGGCGGTGAATCCCGGATGCCGGAACACGCTGACCCGCGGGGCTGGCGAAGCGTCGGACGGGGAGGCGGGATCGGGGGTGGAAGCAGGTGGAGCAGTCACGGCGGCGGTGTGTTCGGGGCCTTCTTGGTCGGGCGCCGGCCAGTTTAGCCAGCCGGTCCACCCGCCTGGGCGCAGGGCGATGTCACACGTGCGCGGGCTGTTTCGTCTTGTCGTTACCAACCCTCTTTTCACCCCGGAGCCCACGATGAGCCAACGCTTCAACTACATGCAACAGTCCGCCCCCGCCTTCAAGAAACTGGTGGAGCTGTCCATGGGCCTCAAGGAAAGCGGCCTGGAAACCGGCCTGCAATACCTGATCGAGATCCGCGCCTCGCAGCTCAACGGCTGCGCCTTCTGCCTCGACATGCATGTCAAGCAGGCGGTGATGGGCGGCGAACGCGCCCTGCGCCTGCACCACGTCGCCATCTGGCACGAATCGCCGCTGTTCTCCGCCCGCGAACGCGCCGCGCTGCGCTGGACCGAGGTCCTCACCCGCATTCCGGACGGCGGCGTGTCCGATGCCGTCTACGCCGAAGTGCGCGAGCAGTTCAGCGAGAAGGAACTGTCGGACCTGACCTGGCTCGTGGCCTCGATCAACGCTTGGAACCGCTTGAATGTCGCGGTCCGCAGCGTGCCCGGCACGCAGGACAAGGCCTTCGGACTGGACAAGGCCGGCCTGGCCTGATCCGCGCCGGCAAGATCCGCGTCGGCAAAAGAAAACGGCGCCCTTCGGGGCGCCGTTGCAACAGGTGTCGACAGGGGGATCCGGGCGATGTTCGAGTTGTTGGCCCGGATCCGCCGGTTCAACGACAGCGCGGTCCGGACCTGGCCGGCTCGCGCCCCCACCGGGGTTGTCGGGTTGAGCGGGATCAGCGCTGGATCAACGCTGGATCAACGCTGGCTGTAGCGGGCCTTGGCCGAGTTCACACACACGTCCTTGGCGTCGCCGGACAGGGTGTTGCACTTCTCGGAAGCCAGCTTGTAGTCGGCCTTGACGCGGGTTTGCTCGGCGTCATCGACGGCCTCCGCGACCTTCTTGTTCATCTTGAGTTCGGCCTTCGCCTTCTCGTAGGCGGTCTTGGCCTCGCGCTGGCAGACGTCCTTGGCCTCGCCCGAGCGATCGTCGCAGCGCTCCTTGGCCACCTCGTAGCGGGCCTCGTAGCGGGTCTCGATCAGCTTGGCCTCGTCCTTGGCGTTGCCGCTGTAGTTGTATTCCAGCTGGGCCAGCGCCACGTCCTCGCGACCCTTGGCCTCCTTGACGCAGATGTCCTTGGCGTTGCCGGACAGCTTGTCGCAGGCATCCTTGTCGACCTTGTAGGTCTTCTTGATGTCGTCCTTCGCGCCGTCGTAGACCGACTTGGAGAAGTTGGCGGCTTGCGCCATGCCGGCGCACAGGCTCAGGGCGGCGGCGATCAGGGCGGCGGTAGCGGGCTTGTTCATGGCGATCCTTTCTTTGTTGTGGAGGGCAGCGTTCAGTCAGCAGTTCGAGCGATGACGGGGATCGTCACTTTCGCAACAGGCTCATCACGAAGGTCGCGACGGCCATGATCACGAACACGAAGAACAGGATCTTCGCGATGCCGGCGGCACCGGCGGCGATGCCGCCAAAACCGAACAACGCGGCGATCAGGGCGATGACGAAGAAGACAACGGCGTAGTGCAGCATCTTGGTTCTCCTGCGCGGCACCGTGCCGCGATGGAATGACTGTAGGGACTGGCCCGGCCGCCGCGGGCAGTCCCGCACCGCAACCCCGCGTCGGAGCGCCAACCGCCGCGCTGTAGGAGAGGACCTACCGCGCCGGACTGCGCGGAACCGCGCCCCCGGCGCGGGCCCAAAACGGCAGCGCCAATGCAAAAGCCGGCTGACGCCGGCTTGCGAAGAGAAGGAAAAGCGGTGGTGGGAGGGGGCCGAAGGTTGTCCGCGGATCACCGCGCGCGAGCCTCGTGCCCGCCGCGCTTCAGCAGAGCCTCACCAGATCTTCTGGAAGGTCACGCCCACGCGGCCGCCACGCGGCCGGAAGGTCAGCGAGGACTGCCCGCTGAGCTCCATGCGGAAGCCCTTGCGCAGGTCCGCATAGGGCTTGCGGGTGTTGAAGACCATGCCCACCCGCAGCTGGCGCTGATCCCGGTTGTTGATGCCGGGGACCGTGAGTTCATCGATCTGCGCGCGCTGCGCATCGACGAGCGGCGTCTGCACGTAGGCATGCGAGCGCGGCCCGGTCGGCAGCGCCAGGCCGACCAGCACGCCGGCGTCGCCGGCCGCGCCCGGCCTGGCGTTCTGGTACGGCGTCGAATACAGGCCGCCGCCGATCGCGGCGCCGCGCTGCTCGACACCCACGCCCAGCCGCAGCCCGCTGCCGGACCAGGGACGGGCCCACAGCATCGTCTGCGTGGCCTGCGGCGCGCGGCCGTACCAGGCGGCGGCGCCGGCGGGCTGATTGGCGGTCGCCAGCGGCTCGGCGGCGTGCTGCGTCACGGTATAGCGGCTGCTCGCCGCGGCACTCCGGCTGGTCGCCGCCTGTCGCGACCGCTCGGACAGGCTTCGGCCGGTCAGCTCGACATGGTCATCCAGCGAGGTCGGCGACAGCTCGCTGGCGGGGCCGGCCTGGGCGAAGCTCAGGGCGGCCGGGGCCAGCACGGCCATCAGCAGCAGGCGGGGGCAGCAGGCATTCATGACTCAACTCCCGTACTTGATGACAACTTAGGACGCGGGTTGCGACAGGAAAATCTCGATCCGACGATTGGCGGCCCTTCCGGCCTCGGTGGCATTGCTGGCCACGGGCTGGCGTCCGCCGCGCCCCTCCACCAGCAAGCGGCCGCGCCGCACGCCGTGGTGGACCAGGTATTCGCGCACGGTCTCGGCCCGATCCAGCGACAGCGGCCCGTTCACCGCATCGCCGGCCGAGCTGTCGGTGTGCCCGACGATGGTGATGCGGACCTGCTCGTCCAGGTCGCGGCTGGCTTCATCCAGCGCGGGGCGCATCGCCGGCTTGAGCTCGGAACGACCCAGGTCGAAGGCCGCATCGGTGGGCAGGGTCAGCTTGAGCTGGTTGTCCGCGGTGCGGACGACGCCGATGCCGGTGCCTCCGCTGGCTTGCACGACCGCCAGGCGGCGCTCCTCCATGCGGGGGGACCACAGATTCCCGCCGATGACGGAGCCGGCGGGAAGCGCCGGCGTGACGGTGGTCAACGGTGAGGTGGAGGGGGCACCCGAGTGGTCGCCCATCGAGGCACAGCCGCCCAGCAGCATCAGGGCCAGCGCCAGGACCGGCAGGCTGGTCGCCGCGAGCCACCGCCAGCGCGGTTCGGCGAGGACGCCTGGCGCGGCTTCGACGACGTGACGGGAGCGGACTCGGGGGCGGCGCATGACAGTCTCCAGGCGGGCTGTGGGCTCGGTCACACGATAGAGGGACCTCGGTTGAGCGTCATGCTAGGGAGATCGCGGGGGGCCGGGTGTAGTCGGCTGGCGGAAGCGCGGGTCAGACAGCACCGACAAGCGCTGCGCCGATTCGTTCCGGACCCTTGCCCCGGCAGCGAATCTCAGGCGCTCAGTTCGGTGCCGATGGACGGCTGGTCGTCCAGCGGGAGCAGATCGGCTTCGGACAATTCGGCCGCATCGACTTCCTCGTCGTAGGCGGCCTGGTCGCCGGCGTCGCGGTGCGCGATCAGCGGCTTGTCCAGCGGGCGGTAGATGCGGCTGCGCAGGCGCGCCAGGCGTTCGGAACCGGCCACTTCCAGGGCGACGCGCTCGGGATCCAGCAGCATCGCGAACGGGTTGGCGGCGAAGTCTTGGGTCGTGGTCAGCATCTCGGTCTCCGGCGCCGACACCGTGTCGGCATGGGATGAACTGTAGAGACCGACCCGGGCCGCCAACAGTGGGCGGGCCGCCAAACCGCGTGTCAGACGGATTCCTAGGGGAATGCCAGCAGCTGCCTCACCGCGCCGTGCGGCGTGTGACCGATGCCTCGGAAAGGCGCGGGAAAGCGTCGCGCCGGGGGGCGCCGCCTACGGCGCCGGCGTGGCGGCGGCCTTAGCACGCGCCCGGGCGAGCTGGTCCAGCTTGTCGGCCATCTCGTCCTGCCCGGCGCGACGGGCGAAGTCGGCCGCGCTCAGCTGATGGTCGTTGCGCAGCGCGACGTCCGCGCCAGCGGCGATCAGGATCTCGGCGCCGCTCAGCCCGCCGTAACCGGCGGCCATCATCAGCGGCGTCGTCCCGTTGGGCGACCGCGCGTCGATGTCGGCGCCCTGCCCGACCAGCCAGCGCACCAGGTGCTCGTTCGGCCCGGCGGCCGCGTAATGCAGCGCGGACCACCCCGGCTCGTTGACCAGCGCGCCGCGCTTGACCAGCTCGCGCGCGATGTCCAGGTTGCCCTTGATCGCGGCCAGCATCAGCGGCGTCTCGCCGGCCTGGTTGATGGCGTTGACGTCGGTGCCGGGGCTCTTGAGCAGCGCCTCGACGGCCTTGCCGGACTCCTCCCGGATCGCCACGTGCAGCGCCGTGTTGCGCTGCGCGTCGCGGACGTTGGGATCGGTGCCCGCCAGCAGCAGCTTCATGACGGTCGCGGCGTGGTCGTTCCGCGCGGCGACGTGGAGTTCGGGCGGCGCGACGGCCTCCGACGCCACCGTCGCGGGCGCCCGGGCGTCACGCCCCTGCGCCCACACCGGCGCGAGCAGCCCCGCGGCCAGCGTCAAACCGCCCACCGCCGCGAATGCCTTGAATGCCTTGAACGCTGCCAGCTTCGCCGGCACCGACCACCGGCCGCGACGCGGCCCGCTCGATCGCCCCGCCATCTCAGGCCGCCTCCGGCAGCCGGAACAGCCGCCGCGTGTTGGCCGTGCATTGCGCCGCCAGGTCCTCGACCGGCACGCCGCGGACCTCGGCCACCAGCTTGGCCACATGCGGCACGTAGGCCGGCTGGTTGAGCTTGCCGCGGAACGGCACCGGGGCCAGGTAGGGGCTGTCGGTCTCGATCAGCAGGCGGTCGGCGGGCACGATCTTCGCGACCTCACGCAGATCGGCCGCGTTCTTGAAGGTCACGATGCCCGAGAACGAAATGTGGAAGCCCAGGTCCAGCGCCGCCCTGGCGACGTCCATGGTCTCGGTGAAGCAGTGCACGACGCCGCCGGGCTGGCCGGCGTCCTCCTCGCGCATCAGCCGCAGCGTGTCCTCGGCGGCCGAGCGGGTGTGGATCACCAGCGGCTTGCCGGTCCGCTTGGCGGCGCGGATGTGGTTGCGGAAGCGCTCGCGCTGCCATTCCATCTGCTCGACGGTGCGGCCGTTGAGGCGGTAGTAGTCCAGGCCCGTCTCACCGATGGCGACGACCTTGGGCTGCGCCGCGCCCGCGACGAGCTCGTCGACGCTGGGCTCATGGACCTCGTCGCTGTCCGGATGGACGCCGACCGTCGCGAACAGCGGCGCGTGCGCGGTGGCCAGGGCCTGCACTTCGGGGAATTCCTCCATCGTCGTGCAGATGCAGATGGCCTGGGTCACCCGGGCCGCGTCCATGGCGGCCAGCAGGTCGGGGAGCTGGGACTGGAGCTCGGGGAAGCTCAGGTGGCAGTGGGAATCGATGTACATCGCGGGAACTCTGGGCCGGATCGCGACGCGGCGCAGCGCCCGGCGGAAATGCCCTTGGCAGGCAGAGGCGCGGAGCGCGCCGCGCGGGGTCAGCCGGACGCCGTCCGCTGGGCGCGGCCGGCGATCGCGGCGTTCAGATGGTCTGCGTCGGCTTGGCCGAGGAGATCGCCGTGCCCAGCAGTTCCTCGATCTTCAGCTTGATCAGCCGGGTCTTCTCGTCACCGGGGAACCGCACGCCGACGCCCTGGGTGCGGCCGCCCGACGCGTTGGCCGGCGTCAGCCAGGCGACCTTGCCGGCGACCGGATAACGGTTGGGATCCTCGGGCAGGGTCATCAGGAGGTAGATGTCCTCGCCCAGCTTGTATTCGCGCGTGGTCGGCACGAACACGCCGCCTTCCGAAAAGATCGGGATGTAGGCGGCGTAGAGCGCGCCCTTCTCCTTGAACACCAGCTGGATCACGCTGGGTCGGGCACCGCCGGCGGGGGCCGGGACGGGAGCGGACGCGGGCGGAGTGGTGCTCATCGGTTTCAGGCTGAGTTCGCTCATGGGCGCCGAGTCTACTCGCCGCGCCCGCGGGTCAGATTCGGTTACCGCGCCGGCCGCATCGCCTGTTGCCCCTGGGCCACCAGCGATTCCATCAGCAGGCCGGCATTGAGCGGATGGTCCGCATGCCGCGCCGCCTGCTGCAGCGTGCGGGCCCACTGGTCGAGCGCCGCGCGCACCGCCGGCAGCTTGGGCAGCGCGTCGCGCGGGAAGTAGGCCGGCCCGGCGCCATGGGCGATGCGCATCAGGTCATGCACCAGACGCTGCATCGCGGCGATCGCGCGCGGCACCGGCCAGTCGGTCAGCGCGCTGGCCTCGCCCCGCGCGATGCGGCGCGGCAACTCCAGCCAGGTCTTGGCGCCGACGCCCTCCTCGCTCCACAGCAGCGCCTCCTGCGGCCGGCCGCCGGTGGCGTCCAGCAGCACGCCGGGCTGGTCGACGCCCTGGGCCGTCAGCCAGGCCAGCGCCGCCTCGCGCGCGGGCAACGCCATCTGCAGCGGCTGGCAGCGGCTGCGGATGGTCGGCAGCAGCTGCTGCGGCGCCGCACTCGCGAGCACGAAGCGCAGCAGCCCGGCCGGCTCCTCCAGCGTCTTGAGCAGCGCATTGGCCGCGATGGTGTTCAGCGCCTCCGCCGGGTAGACGACCACGACCTTGGCCCGCCCCCGCGCCGCGCTGACCTGCGCGAACGCGAGCATCTGGCGGACCGCCTCGATCTTGATCTCCTTGCTGGGCTTGGTCTTGGCGGCCTTGGCCGAGCCGCCGCCCTCGCCGTCCGCCTCCATCGCGCCGAAACCCAGCGGCTCCCGCAGCGCGTCGGGCAGCAGCACCTGGAAGTCCGGATGCGAGCGCGAGCGCAGCAGGTGGCAGCTCGCGCAGCGGCCGCAGCCGGGCTGATCGGGCGCGGGGCGCGCCTCGCAGAGCCAGGCCTGGGCCAGCAGCAGCGCCAGGTCGAACTGGCCGACGCCGGCGGGCCCTTGCAGCAGCAGCGCGTGGCTGCGTCCCTGGGTCAGCGCCTGGTGCAGCGGCGCGGCGAGCCAGGGCAGCGGCAGTTGGCCGCCATCGGCCAGCGCGGCGGCGCCGTCGGCGGTCACGGAGGATTCGATCACCATCCGCGGCGCTCCAGCTCGGCGCGGATCTGGGCCGCGACGCCCTCGATGGTGTCGCCGGCATCGATGCGGACGATGCGGCCCGGCGCCGCTTCGGCGCGGCGCTGGTAGCCCTCGCGCACGCGGGTGAAGAAGTCGAGGTCCAGCTGCTCGAGCCGGTCGGCATCACGCGCCTGGGCGCGGCGCCCGGCCGCGATGGCGGGGTCGACGTCGAACCAGAAGGTCAGGTCCGGCTCCCGGCCCTGCTGCACCCACTGCGCCAGCGTGCCCAGCACCTGCAGGTCCATGCCGCGGCCGCCGCCCTGGTAGGCGAAGCTGGCGTCGGTGAAGCGATCGCAGAGCACCGTCCGGCCCGCGGCCAGCGCCGGCGCGATGACGCGCTGCACATGGTCGCGGCGCGCGGCGAACACCAGCAGCGCCTCGGTCAGCCCATCCATGTCCTGGTGCAGGAACAGGTCGCGCAGCGACTCCGCCAGCGGCGTGCCGCCCGGCTCGCGGGTCTGGACCAGGTCCGCGCCGCGCTCGCGCAGGCGCTGGGCCACGGACTCGACATGGGTGGACTTGCCCGCCCCGTCGATGCCCTCGAAGGTGATGAATCGGCCGCTCACGCGTGGATGCTCTCTCGGAAAAAAGCGCAGCGCGGACGCTCAGCGGCCGCGCTGGTACTTGTTGACCGCGCGATTATGCGCGGCCAGGTCCTCGCTGAACTGGCTGGTGCCGTCGCCGCGCGACACGAAGTACAGCGCCTTGGACGGAGTCGGGTGCAGCGTCGCCTGCAGTGCCGCCAGGCCCGGCATCGCGATCGGCGTCGGCGGCAGCCCGCCGCGGGTGTAGGTGTTGAACGGGGTGTCCGTCTGCAGGTGGATGCGGCGCAGGTTGCCGTCGAAGTCGGTGCCCAGCCCGTAGATCACCGTCGGATCGGTCTGCAGCGGCATGCCGGCCTTGAGCCGGTTGATGAACACCGCCGCCACCAGCCCGCGGTCCGCCGCGGCGCCGGTTTCCTTCTCGACGATGGAGGCCAGGATCAGCGCCTCGTCCGCGCTCTTGAGCGGCAGGCCGTCGGAGCGGCCGGACCAGGCGCTCTCCAGACGCTTCTGCATCAGCGCATGGGCGCGCTTGAGCACCGTCAGGTCGCTCACGCCGCGGCTGTACGCGTACGTGTCGGGGAAGAAGCGGCCCTCCGGCGCCTGGCCGGGCGCGCCCAGCGCCGCCATGATCTGGGCGTCGGTCATGCCGGCGGTCGTCTGCTTGAGCGCCGGCGCGGCCGCGATCGCGGCGCGCAGCTGACGGAAGTTCCAGCCCTCGATCAGGCGGAGCTGCTCCAGCACCTGGTCGCCGCGGACCATCTTGTCCAGCAGCTCGCGCGGCGTGATGCCGGCATGGACCTCGTAGCTGCCGGCGCGGATCTTGCGCGCCTGTCCCGAATAGCGGAACCACGCGTAGAGGAAACGCGGATCGGTCTGCACGCCCGCCCCGACCCAGGCCTGCGCGACCTGCTGCGGCGGCGTGCCGGGTTCGATCGAGAGCTCCAGGCTGTCCTTCTCCAGCGCCAGCGGCGCCTGCAGCCACCACCAGACGGCGCCGCCGGCGCCCGCGGCCAGCACCGCCAGCGCGACCAGCACGGACAGCAGCCAGCGTCCGATCCGGCCCGATTGCTTCTTCGATTTCCTCGCGGCGCGGCGAGGGTTGTGCTTCGCGCGTGACAAGACCCGGGGCCCTTCGTGAAATGCGGGGGCTGATGATAATCGGCCCCATGATCGAAGACCTCCACCACGCCCCGCCGCCCGTGCCGTCCTCGGCCCTGGGTGCCGTCCGTCTCGCCGACTGGGGCGTCATCCGCGCCCAGGGCGAAGAAGCCGCCAAATTCCTGCACACGCAGCTGACGCAAGACCTGGCCCTGCAGACGCCGGTCCAGGCCCGCCTGGCGGGTTACTGCTCGGCCAAGGGCCGGCTGCTGGCCACGATGCTGGCGGTCAAGCCGGACGAGCAATCGGTGCTCCTGGCGCTGCCGGCCGAGGTGCTGCCGGCGACGGTCAAGCGGCTGTCCATGTTCGTGCTGCGGGCCAAGTGCAAGCTCAGCGACGACAGCGCCGCCTGGTCGGTCTGGGGGCTGTCCGGCGCCCAGGCGCGCGACTGGCTGGGCGCCGCCGCGCCGGCCGGGGTCTGGACGGTGGGCCGCCTGGCGCTGGCCGATGGCCGCGAGGCGCTCGCCACCCGACTGCCCGACGATGGCCTCACGCCGCGCTTCCTGCTGCTGCAGCCCGCCGATGCCGCCGCGCCGGCGCTGCCGTCGATCGATCCGGAGGAATGGCAGGGGCTGGACGTCACCGCCGGCCTGGCCTGGATCCGCCAGGCGACGGTGGAACAGTTCGTGCCCCAGATGCTCAACCTCGAGCTGCTGGGCGGCGTGAACTTCCAGAAGGGCTGCTACCCCGGCCAGGAGGTCGTCGCGCGCAGCCAGTACCGCGGCACGATCAAGCGCCGCACCCACCTGTTCGCGATGGACGGCAGCGATGCCGATGCCACGCCGGGCCAGGAGATCTTCCACAGCGCCGATCCGGAGCAGCCCGCCGGCATGGTCGCCGGCTTCGGCCGCCTGGAAGGCCGTCCGCTGCTGCTGGCCGAGGTGAAGCTGGCCGCGCTCGAGTCCGGCACGCTGCACCTGGGCAGTGCGCAAGGCGCCGTGCTCACGCCCCGTCCCCTGCCCTACGCCATCGGAGAACCGGAATGACCTCGTCGCCGCCAACGCGGGCCTCGGCCCCTGGGACCGCTTCGCCCGATCGCCCGGCCGGCGCGCCGGTCGAGCTCTACGTCTACTACCGCGTCCACACGGACGACCTGGCGGCCGCCCTGGCCGCCTTCGAGCAGGCGCGCGCCGGCCAGCCGGTGCGGCTGCTCCAGCGCCATGACAACGATCCGGTCTTCCAGACCTGGATGGAGATCTACGGCCCCGCCCTGCCCGACGCGGCGGACGCGGAGCGCCGCATCGCCGCCGCCCTGGGCGCCTTCGCGCAGGGTCCCCGCCACCGCGAGGCCTTCGCCGCCGTCGCCGGTCCGGGAGCGGCGCGCTGATGGAACACAACGTCTCCCTCATCTCCACGCTGGCGGCGGGCTTCGGCCTGGCGCTGATCCTCGGATTCATCGCCGAGCGGCTGCGGCTGCCGGCGCTGGTGGGCTACCTGCTCGCCGGCATCGCGATCGGGCCGGCCACGCCGGGCTTCGTCGCCGACGTGGGCATCGCCGCGCAGCTGTCGGAGATCGGCGTGATGCTGCTGATGTTCGGCGTCGGGCTGCACTTCTCGCTCAAGGACCTGATGGCGGTCAAGCGCATCGCGCTGCCGGGCGCGGTCGTGCAGATGGGCGCGGCCACGTTGCTGGGCCTGGGCCTGGCGATGTGGTGGGGCTGGAGCACCGGCGCGGCGCTGGTGTTCGGGCTGTCGCTGTCCTGCGCCAGCACGGTGGTGCTGCTCAAGGCGCTGGAGGCGCGCGGCACGCTGGAGTCGGTCAACGGCCGCATCGCGGTGGGCTGGCTGGTGGTGGAGGACCTGGCGACGGTGCTGATCCTGGTGCTGCTGCCGCCGCTGGCGCCGGTGCTGGGCGGCGCGACGCAGCCCGGCAGCGCCGACGTGCCGCTGTGGCGCACGATCGCCGAGACGCTGGCGCAGATGGCGGCCTTCGTCGTGCTGATGCTGGTGGTGGGCCGGCGCGTGCTGCCCTGGCTGCTGTGGCAGGTGGCGCGCACCGGCTCGCGGGAGCTGTTCACGCTGATGGTCATCGCGGTGGCGATCGGCATCGCCTACGGCGCCGGCGTGCTCTTCCACGTGTCCTTCGCGCTGGGCGCGTTCTTCGCCGGCATGGTGATGCGCGAGTCCGAGTACAGCCACCGCGCCGCGCAGGAGTCGCTGCCGCTGCGGGATTCGTTCTCGGTGCTGTTCTTCGTCTCGGTGGGCATGCTGTTCGACCCGATGACGCTGGTGGACCAGCCGCTGCACCTGCTGGGCGTGGTGGCGATCGTGATGCTGGGCAAGGCGATCGCGGCGACGGCCATCGTGCTGCTGTTCCGCTACCCGCTGAACACGGCGATGACGGTGTCGGCGAGCCTGGCGCAGATCGGCGAGTTCAGCTTCATCCTCGCGGGCCTGGGCCTGCAGCTGGGCCTGCTGCCCAAGGCCGGCATGAACCTGGTGCTGGCGGCGGCGCTGGTGTCGATCGCGCTGAACCCGGTGATGTTCGCGATGATCCAGCCGCTGCAGCGCTGGGTGCTGAGCCGCTCGGCCTTCGCGCGCAAGCTCGAGGCCCGGGACGATCCCTATGCCGAGCTGCCCCAGACCACCGAACGCCAGTACCTGGAAGGCCAGGTCGTGCTGGTGGGCTTCGGACGCGTGGGCCGGCGCATCGCCGACGCGCTGGCCGAGCGCGACATCCCCTTCGTCGTCGCCGACCAGAGCCGCGAGACCGTGGAAGCGCTGCGCAAGCGCGGCCTGGCGGCAGTCAGCGGCGATGCCAGCGACCCGATGGTGCTGGTCCAGGCCCACATCGCCAATGCGGCGATGCTGGTGGTGGCGATCCCCGACTCGATGCGAGCCCGGCAGATGGCCGACACGGCCCGGCAGCTGAACCCGGGCATCGAGATCGTGCTGCGCACCCATGGCGAGGAGGAGTCCGCGCTGCTGCGCAAGGAGCAGCTGGGCACCGTGTTCTACGGCGAGGAGGAACTGGCCAAGGGCATGAGCCGGCATGTGCTGCGGCGCTTCAATGCCGAGCTGCCCGAGAACCTCGCGCCGCTGGCCACGCCCGCGCATTGAGCGCCCGGGCCGGGCGTGGCAAGCGGCCCATCGGGGACGCTTGCCGCAACACAACGCACCACGGCGCCCAGCGCGCCCTTCCCGGCCAGCAATCCCGGCTTTACATCGCCCGCTTAGCGTCGCCGCCCATGATCGACCCGACCCTCGACCGTCCCGCCCCGTCGCCCGCACCTGGCCTGCGCGCTGGCGCCTTCGCCCGGACCGCTGGCGCCCTGCTCACCGCTGCGCTGCTGCTCAGCGGCTGCGGCGGCGGACCGCCGAAGGCGCGACTCGAGGAGCAGCAGCAACAGCGCGAGTTCGCCGCGCGCGGCTACGCGCCGTCCGGGGATGCGGTCACGGTGCAGTCGCTCGCCTGGCGGCTGCGGGGCGACGACGTGCGCCTGAGCCTGGCGCTGCCGGCCGGTGCCGCCGACGGCGCTTCACCGCGCCCGGTCGTGCTGTACCTGCCGGGACTGGGCGAGTCCGAAAACGCCGGCCTGGTCTGGCGCCGCGCCTGGGCCGCCGCCGGCTACGCGGTGCTGTCGCTGCAGCCGCTGGACGACGACGCGATGGCATGGTCCTCCGACCTGGCCCGCTCGGCCGAGTTCACCGAGCTGGGCCGCTGGCATTACGCCGAGGCGCAAATGCGTCGGCGCCTGGCGCGGCTCGACGAGCTGCTCGCCGAGGCCCAGCGGCTCGGCCGCCAGGGCGGGGCGCCGTGGCGCGCGCTGGACTGGTCGCGCACCACGGTCGCCGGTTATGAGCTCGGCGCCCAGATGGCGATGGCGCTTGCGGGCGAGCGCCAGACGGATGGCGCGATGCTCGCCCTCAAGACCGTCCGGCCGGTCGCCGCGATCGTGATCAGCCCGCAGTTGTTCGCGACGCCAGATCCGGCGCGCTACCGGGACGTCGCCGTACCAGTGCTCGGCCTGACCGGCCCGGACGACAGCGACGTGCTGCAGCTGGTGCGCGACCTGGCCTGGCGCCAAGCCCCCTTCGCCGCGATGCCGCCGGGCCGCGGCTGGCTGCTGAGCGCCAACGAGGTCCGCCATGCCGCGTTCGGCGGCAATGAGCCGCGGCCGGAAGACGCCGAGCGCGAGCGCAAGCGGATCCAGGCGGCGGAGGACCAGGCGCAGTCGCAACCGCAGCCCCAGGGCCGCCGAGGCGCGGGTCGCGGGCAGCGCGGACAGGACGCGCCGGTGCGGATGGCGCCGGTGCCGCCGATCCCGGACTACCGCCAACGCCACGCGCAGCAACTGGGCCTGATCGCCGCGCAGCAGGTGAGCGTCGCCTTCCTCGACCACGAGGTGAAGCGCTCCGAAACCGCCCGCGTCTGGCTGGCCGGCCCGGCGCAGGCCTGGATAGGACGGGTCGGCAGCCTGAGCTCGTCGCGTTGATTTCTGTATTGACAGAAAATTCTGTCCGGCTACAGTCGCGACCATGGAACTCAGCAACACCGCCCGCCGCTTCGTCCTGCACTGGGGCGAGATGGGCAGCGCCTGGGGCGTGAACCGCACCGTCGCCCAGATCCACGCCCTGCTCTACTTCCACGGCCGCCCGCTCAATGCGGAGGAACTGGCCGAGACGCTGTCGGTGGCGCGCTCCAACGTCAGCACCAGCCTCAAGGAACTGCAGAGCTGGAACCTGATCCGCGTCACCCATGTGCTGGGCGACCGGCGCGACTACTTCGAGACGACCGCCGACGTGTGGGAACTGCTGCGCACCATCGTGCGGGAGCGCAAGCATCGGGAGTTCGATCCGACCGTGCGGATGCTGTCGGAGCTTGTCGCCGAGGACGGCTTCCAGGACGAGTCGCCCGACGCCCAGGACCGCGTGCGCGAGTGCCTGCGGCTGATGCAGACGCTGGGCGCCTGGTCGGAGGAAATGATGCGGCTGTCGCCGTCGACGCTGGAGAAGGTGCTCAAGCTCGGCGCCAGCGTGCAGCGCTTCGTGCGCGGGGACGGATCCTGATCCGCCCCTTTTTTTGGCAATGAATTTCTGTCTTTACTGAAATATCGAGCAACGAAGGAGGATGCGATGCGCTTCACCCCCGAATCCGGCCGGCATGCCACCCAGCGCGACCCCGGCGCCTATCCGCTGACGCTCTACTTCGACGGCGCCTGCCCGATCTGCAACGGCGAGATGCGCAACCTGATGCTGCGCAACACGGCCGGGCTGCTCCGCTTCGTGGACATCTCCGAGCCGGGCTTCGCGGCCTTCCCGGCCGGCACCGACATGCCGGCGCTGATGGGCACCCTCCACGGCGTGCGGGCCGACGGGCGCCTGTCGACGGGCTCGGAAGTGCTGCGCCTGGCCTACCGCGGCGTCCAGCTCGAGAGGCTGGTCCGCTTCACCGAATTGCCGGGCCTGCGCTGGCTGTTCGACCACGCCTACCCGCTGGTCGCGCGCCATCGCTACCTGGTGCCGAAGCCGCTCGCGCGGCTGGTGCTTGAGACCTCGCTGCGCCGTGCCGCTGAGCGCCGCGCCGGCGCCTCGGCCTGTCATGCCGGTGCCTGCTCGATCGCGTCCGAACACGCGGCTTCGACGCGGCCGGACGGCCCGGCGCACGGGGCCTCGGCCGCGCCGGCAACGTCGGCAACGTCGGCCACGTCGGACCGCCCCGCCGGAGTCGCGTCATGAGCGCCGCTCCGATCCGCTCCGTCCTGGTCTGCGGCGCCAGCGGCTTCGTCGGCCGGCGCGTCGTGCGCGCGCTGCGCGAGGCCGGCCTGTCGGTCACCGCCGGCGACTCCCGCACGCAGGACTTCCAGCGCGACCTCAGCCCCGAGATCTGGCTGCCGCGCGTCACCGGCTTCGATGCCGTCGTGAATGCGGTGGGCCTGCTGCGCGACACGCCGCGCCGCCGGCTCGAGACCGTCCACCACGAGGCGCCGGCCGCGCTCTTCGAGGCCTGCGCCCGGGCCGGCGTCGCGCGCGTCATCCAGGTTTCGGCCAATGGCGTGGCGCACAGCCCGACCCGCTACGCCACCACCAAGCGCGCCGCCGACGAGGCCCTGCTGCGCCTGCGCGCCCAGGGCCGCCTCGACGCCACCGTGCTGCGCCCCAGCATCGTCTTCGGCCGCGGCGGCGCCAGCGCGGCGCTGTTCATGAACCTGGCCCGGCTGCCGCTGCTGGTGCTGCCGCGGGCGGCGGTGCAGGCGCGCGTCCAGCCGGTCGCGGTGCAGGACGTCGCGCAGGCGGTGCTGCGGCTGGTGCAGGACGGCGGGCCCGAACTGGTCACCGCCGTCGGTCCGCGCGCGCTCAGCCTGTCGGCCTTCATCGGCGAATTGCGCCGCCAGCACGGCCATGCGCCCGCCCGGGTGCTGCCCTTGCCGGACGCGCCGAGCCGCTGGAGCGCCCGGCTGGGCGACCTGGTCAGCGCCCAGCCCTGGAGCAGCGAAGCGCTGGCGCTGCTGGAGCAGGACAACATCGGCGACGGCGCCGCCTTCGAGCGCGTGCTCGGGCGCCCGGCCGTTCCGGTCGAACGATTCGTGGAGGCCGCATGGGCATCGGGCGAGTGAACTTCCGCCACCGCCGCACCCGGGTCGTGGCGCGCGCCGGACTGATCGCGCTGTGGCTCGCCACCGGCGTGGTCAGCCTGATCGGGCTCGACGGCCAGAGCCGCGCGCTGATGGTGTCCGCCGGCACGCCCGAGGCCTGGATCGCGCCGGTGATCGTGGCGGGCGCGCTGGCCGACCTGCTGATCGGCCTGGCGATGTGGCGCTGGCACCGCCGCTGGGTCTACCGGCTGGCCGGCGCGGTGATGCTGCTGATGACCGCCGTGGCGACGATCATCCTGCCCACGCTGTGGCTGGATCCGCTGGGCAGCCTGACCAAGAACCTGCCGATCGCGATCCTGCTGCTGATCCTGGACGAGGACGCGCCGGCCTGAGGCCTGGCCAGTCCGGCGGCAGGCTTCGACATCCAACAACAAGACCTCAGGGGGAAAACACCATGAACACCTATCTCGTCATCAAGTGGCTGCACATCGTCTCGAGCGTGCTGCTGGCCGGCACCGGCTTCGGCTCGGCCTTCTACCTGTTTTTCGCCAACCGCAGCGGCTCCATCGCCGCGCAGGCGGTGGTGGCGCGGCTGGTCAAGCGCGCGGATTACTGGTTCACCACGCCGGCGGTGATCGTGCAGCCGCTCACCGGCGTGTGGCTGGCGATGCAGGCGGGCTGGACGCTGGACACGCCCTGGCTGGCGCTGTCCATCGGGCTGTACCTGCTGGCGGGCGCCTGCTGGCTGCCGGTGGTGTGGCTGCAGATCCAGCTCTCGAAGATGGCGGACGCCGCGCTGGCCAGCGGCCAGCCGCTGCCGGCGCTCTACTGGCGCTACGCCCGCTGGTGGGAGGGCCTGGGCTACCCGGCCTTCCTCGCGGTGCTGGTGGTCTTCTACCTGATGGTGAACAAGCCCGCCCTCCGGGGGTGAGCGCGGGGCGACCCCGGGGTGCCCCCGGGTGAAGCCGGGGATCGCCCCGGCGCGGGAGCAGGATCGGCGACTCCCGCCACAATCCCGCCCCATGAGCTTCGAACCCACCCCGCTGCTGGACATGGCCAGCCCCGAGGCCAAGCGGGCCTCCTACGACACCCTGGTCGCGCAGACGCAGGCGCTGCTGCATGGCGAGCGCGACGCGATCGCCAACCTCGCCCAGTTCGCCGCGCTGGTCTTCAACGCCGTGCCGACGCTGAACTGGGCCGGCTTCTACCTCGTGAACCCGAAGAACGACCAGGAGCTGGTGCTCGGCCCGTTCCAGGGCAAGGTCGCCTGCGTGCGCATCCCGTTCAGCCGCGGCGTGTGCGGCGCCTGCGCCCGCACGCGCGAGACCCAGCTGGTCGAGGACGTCCACGCCTTCCCCGGCCACATCGCCTGCGACGCGGCCTCGCGTTCGGAACTGGTGCTGCCGGTGGTCGCGGGCGGCGCGCTGCGCGCGGTCTTCGACCTCGACAGCCCCGAGCCCGCGCGCTTCGACGCGATCGACGCCGAGGGCTTCCGGCGCGCGCTGGACCTGCTGGTCGCCGGCACCGACTGGGCCTGAGCCGCATGCGCACGTGCACGATGCGCGCCCTCGCGGCGCTGGGCCTGGTCGCCGCCTCGGCCCTGTCGGTCGTGTCGATGCCGGTGTCCGCGGCGGAGCTCAAGCTCCGCCTGCTGGAGACCAGCGACATCCACATGAACCTGCTGAGCTACGACTACTACCAGGACCGACCGGTCCAGGAGTTCGGCCTGGCTCGCACCATCACGCTGATCCATCGCGCCCGCGCCGAGGCGCCCAACAGCCTGCTGTTCGACAACGGCGACCTGCTGCAGGGCAATCCGCTGGGCGATGTCGTGGCCCGGGTCCGGCCGCTCGCGGCGGACCAGGTCCACCCGGCCTACAAGATCCTGAACCTGCTGGACGTGGACGCCGCCAACCTCGGCAACCACGAGTTCAACTACGGCCTGCCCTTCCTGCGCCAGGCCATCGCCGGCGCGGCCTTCCCTTACCTCAACGCCAACGTGATGGAGGCCGACGGCCACCGCCACGCCTTCACGCCCAGCGTGATGCTCGAGCGCGAGATGCGCGACGAGGCGGGCCAGGCCCATGCGCTCAGGATCGGCGTGGTCGGCGTCACGCCGCCGCAGATCCTGGAATGGGACCGCCAGCACCTGGCCGGCAAGGTGCGGGTGCGCGACATGGTGGAAGCCGCCACCGAGCAGGTCACGGCGCTGCGCCGGCGCGGCGCCGACCTGGTCGTGGTCATCGCCCACACCGGCATCGACCGCACCGAGCTGCCGCGGCTGTCCGAGAACATGGCCGCCCAGCTCGCGCGGGTGAAGGGCGTGGACGTGCTGCTGCTGGGCCATGCGCACACCGAGTTCCCCGGCCCGGGCTTCGCCGGTTACCCCGGCGTGGACCTGGCCAAGGGCCGGCTGTACGGCACGCCAGCGGTGATGCCGGGACGCTGGGGCGACCACCTGGGCGTCGTCGACCTGACGCTGCGGTCCACCGGCCAGGCTGGCCCCGGCGCGCGCTGGCGGGTCGCGGACAGCCAGTCCAGCCTGCGGCCGATCTTCGACCGCGCCGCGCGCCGGCCCCTGGCGGACGCCGACCCGATGCCGGCCATCGTCATCGCCGAGGAACACCAGGCGACCCTCGACTACGTCCGCAGCCAGGTCGCGGTCGCCGACCAGCCGATCCACAGCTACTTCTCGCAGGTGCTGGACGGCAGCGCGGTGCGGCTGGTCGCGCAGGCGCAGCTGGCCTATGCGCGCAAGGCCGTCCAGGGCACGGCGCTGGAGCAGCTGCCGATGCTCAGCGCGGCGGCGCCGTTCAAGTCGGGCGGCCGCCAGGGCTGGACGCAGTACACCGACATCCCCGCCGGCCCGGTCGCCATCAAGCATGTGGCCGACCTGTATGTCTACCCCAACACCATCAAGGTGGTGAAGCTCACCGGCGCCCAGGTGCGCGACTGGCTGGAGATGTCCGCCGGCCAGTTCCGCCGCATCGATCCGCAGGGGCCGGCGCGGCAGGACCTCGTCGATGCCGCTTATCCCAGCTTCAACTTCGACATGATGCTCGGCCAGGATGGCGCACTGCGCTACGAGCTGGACCTGACCCAGCCGGCGCGTTTCGACAAGGACGGCCAGCGCCAGGGCGACGGCCACCGCGTCGTGAACCTGAGCTGGCGCGGCCAGCCGCTGGACGAGCGTGCCGACTTCCTGGTCGTGACCAACAACTACCGCGCCTACGGCGGCGGCCACTTCCCGGCGCTGGCGGCGGACAAGGTGGTCGTGGACGCGCCGGACGAGACCCGCGAGGCGGTGGCCCATTTCCTGGCCGCCCAGCCCTCGCTGAGCGCGGCGGTGGCGACGCCGTCCTGGCGCATCCGGCCGGTGCCGGGCGTGGCGATGCAGTTCGTCTCGGGCAACGGGGCGCTCGCCCACCTGAAGGAGACGCCGCAGGTGCGGCAGGTGAAGGACAACGGCGACGGTTCGTCGCTGTTCGAGCTCGCGCCCTGACTGGACGCCTTTACCGGGCCTCAGGCGCCCGGGCGGGGCTCAGACGTGGATGTCGAGCAGCGCGCCTTCCGCGCGGAGCTGCGTCTGCAGCACGCGCAGGTTGGCGACGTAGGCGTAGGTGGCGGACTTCTGCTCGACCAGGTCGGTCGCCAGGTCCTCGCCCGGGGTGGGCAGCTTCTCCACCCGGGTCGTCACGCCGTTGCCGTCGGCGGCGGTCTCCGCCTCGATGCGCTCGCGGTGGTAGCCCGGCGTGGCGACATTGGCGATGTTGTTCGCCGACGCCCGCAGCCGTTCATTGGCGGCGGACATCCCGGACAAGGCGGTCGACAGGCTGACGGTGGACATGGGTTTCTTTCCAGTAACCCGGCCTCAAGCGCGCGGGCATGCCGCCGTCATCGGCAGATTCCGAGCGATCTTTAGAAAAGAAATGGCTTCCCCCGCCATTTCTTTTGATTGCCGATCCGCTATTCGCCCAAATCCGCAGGATCACCGCCCGCCAGGCGGGGTCCTCGGGCCGCGCGAGCGGCTGGCCCCAGCCGGTGGACGCGCCTGGAGCGCTCAGGCGCCCGCCAGTTCCTCGAAGCTCCCGCTCGAGATGAACACGCGGACCGAGTCGCCGCCCGAGGCTTTGGCCTCGGTGCAGGCCAGCTGACCGGCGCCGAGCACCGCATCAACCGTGTCCAGCGACGGCTGCAACTGCACGACGCCCAGGCTGGCCTTGACCCGCGCCCGGTGCAAACCCCAGCGCAGCCGGAAGCTGGCGATCGACGAGCGGATCTTCTCGGCCACGATCTGCGCGTAGTGCTGGTCGCAATCGGGCAGCAGCACGACGAAGTGATCGTTCTCCATCCGGGCGACGGTGTCCGACGCCCGCACCTTGGTGATCAGCATCTGGCCCAGACCGTACAGGAAGTGGTCGGCGACCTCGGCGCCCATGCCCTGGATGACCTCGGTGAAGCGGTCGATGTCGACGAACAGCACCGACACCGGCTCATGGCGGCGGCTGCCGACATGCTCAGCCAGGCGGCGCTCCATCTCGCGGCGATTGGCGAGTTCGGTGACCTCGTCGTGCTTGGCGGACCAGGTCGGCTGCAGGCGCTGCTGGCGGGCGGCGGTGACGTCCTCGACGATCCACATCGCCTCGCCGGCCGGCTGTTCCCAGTGCACCGGCGTGGCCTGCAGCCGGCCCCAGAAGCGCGACCCGTCGCGGCGCACGAACTCGACCTCCTCGTCCAGCGGCCGCCCGGCGCCGAAGGCGGTGCCCATGCGGGTCTGCAGCGCCTGGTGGGCGGCGTCGGACACGACCGAGCCGCGCTGGTCGGTGCCGCTCAGGTCGGTGTCGTCCCCATGTCCGAACAGGTGGTTGAAATGCTCGCTGACCACCTCGAAACGGCCGGCGGCCACGAAGGCCACGGCCAGCGGCGCCCGCACCAGCAAGGCCCGCATGCGGGCGGCGATCGGGTCGGCGGCGTCGTGTTGGGATTGCATGTCGTCTCCTGGCGTATGGCGCAGGTGTACCTGTTTTGATCAGGCCTGGGAACCCCGGACAGGCCCCCGTTCCGGCGCCGGACGGCCGCTTCGGGGCGGCGGCGCCCAAGGCGGCATCAGGGTGGCGGCGGTGCGATCTGCTCCGCCCAGTCGTACAGGGCCGACAGGATCTCCCCGGCGCGTTCGTCCTCCGACTCCTCCGCCGCCTGGGCCAGCGTGTCGATGCGCTCGAAGAAGGCCTCCAGCGTCTGGGCCCCGCCCTCGCCCGCGTGCAGCCGCGCCGCGCGGTGGTGCTCCCAGCGCGCCGCCTCGTCGCCGCTCAGGCTGTCCGGGAAGTTGCGGGCGCGGTAGCGGAACAGGATCTCCTCCAGCCGCCCGTCCTCGAACGCGACCTTGCCCTGCGCGACGCGATCGGCCAGCGCCTCGGGCGACAGCCCGCGCAGCCGCTCGAGCGCGCGCCGGTCGTCGTTGGAGACGAAGCCGCCGTACAGGTCCTCGTCCACGTCGACGCCGCCCTCGCCGGCCGGGCGCTGGAACACCTCGGGCCAGCGCTCGGCCAGTTCGCGGCCGCGGGAGGCCAGCAGCTCCGCATGCGCCAGGCCGCGGGCGATGTCCAGGCCCCAGCGGGCGGCCATCTCCGGCGACAGGATCTTCAGCGACGAGATCACGATCGGCGACTTGTTGACATGGATGGTCTTGATCGGCAGCCGCGTCACGCCCTCGGGCAGGGCCTCCTGCTTGGTGTAGAGACGCAGCCGGATCGCCTCGGCGTCGAGGCCGAGCAGCTCCGCGGGATCGCTGCCCAGGTCCCAGACGATCAGCTCGTTCTTGTTGGTCGGATGCGGCGCCAGCGGCCACACCAGCGCGATGCAGCCGCGCTCCGGGCCGTACATGCCCGACACGTGCAGGAAGGGCCGGTTGGTGCCGATCTCGGCCCAGACGGCGTCCTTGCGGCGCAGCTTCAGGCAGAAGTCCCACAGCCGCGGCTGCGCCTGCCGGATCAGCCGCGCCAGCGCGATGGTGGCACGCACGTCGGACAGCGCGTCGTGCGCGGCCTCGTGGGCCAGGCCGTTGGCGGCGGTCAGGTGCTCCAGCTTGAAGGACGGCCGGCCGTCCTCGTGCCGCGGCCACTGGAGGCCCTCGGGCCGCAGCGCGTAGGCGCAGCGCACGACGTCCAGCAGGTCCCAGCGGCCGCAGTCGTTCTGCCACTCGCGGCCGTAGGGATCGATCAGGTTGCGCCAGAACAGGAAGCGGGTGACCTCGTCGTCGAAGCGGATGGTGTTGTAGCCCAGGCCCACCGTGCCGGGGCGCGACAGCTCGGCATGGATGTCGGCGGCGAAGCGGTGCTCGGGCAGACCGTGCTCGGCGCAGGTCTGCGGCAGGATGCCGGTCAGCAGGCAGGACTCGGGATCGGGCAGCGTGTCGGTGGGCGGCTGGCAATAGACCATCAGCGGCTCGCCGATCTCGTTCAGCTCGGCATCGGTGCGGATGCCGGCGAACTGCGCCGGGCGATCGCGGCGCGGCACGCGCCCGAAGGTCTCGTAGTCGTGCCAGTAGAAAGTCATCTCATGCATGGGGCGGCACGATACCTCAGACCTCATGGATACTTCGGCGCCCTGGCGTGGGCCTTCCGAGGGGGGAACTTCGGGGGGAACCGCCCCCGCGCCCTCCCCCAAAGATCGGACGAAGACCCGAGATGCCGCTCAGCCACCTGCTCCTGTGCCTGTCGATCCTCGCCACCCTGCTGCCGGTGAGGGCCCCGTGGCCCTGGCTGTCGCTGCTGATCATGGCGGTCACCGCCGGACAGATCCACGGCCAGCTGACGATCGCCGCGCTCGTGCCGGTGGCCGCGATGGCGGCCCTGGCCTGGATGGCGATCGCCGCGCGCCACCGGCCCCGGCGCGAGGCGGTGCTGATGGCGCTGATGCTGGTCATCGGCCTGGCGCTGGCGCTGCATCTGCTGCCGGGCTTCCTGAACCCGACCTACCTGGTGGCGGCCTCGGACACGCGCCCGCCGACGCTGCGCTACCTCAACTTCGACAAGGGCGTGGCCGGGATGCTGATGCTGGCGGTGCTGGCCGCGCAGCAGCGGCGGCGCGACGAGGGCGTCGGGCTCGCGTCCCCATCGGCAGTCGCGCCCGGCCTGCCGGCCGTCGCGCTCTGGGCGACGGTCGCGGCGACGCTGGCGCTGCCCTGGCTGCTGGCGGTGGCCGGCGGCCTGGGCCGGCCGACGCTGCGCTGGCCGGACAACGCCGGGCTGTTCCTGGCGTCCAACCTGTTCCTGACCTGCGTCGCCGAGGAAGCCGCCTTCCGCGGCGTCATCCAGGGACTGCTGGCGCGGCGCCTGGGCACCGACCTGCGGACCGTCAACGGCTGGCTGCCGGTGCTGCTGGCGGCGGTGCTCTTCGGCTTGGCGCACGCGGCCGGCGGGCCGCTCTACGTCGGGCTGGCGATGCTGGCCGGGCTCGGCTACGGCCTGGCCTATGCGCTGAGCGCCCGCATCGAGCTCGCCATCGCGCTGCATTTCGCGCTCAACGCGCTGGTGTTCCTGACCCTGGACCTGCGCATCGGCTGACGCCGCCAGGGCCGCCAGCGCCGCGACGGCCCCGTGCCGCGCGGGCACGGCGCCTGCCCTGGGCCGGTCCACCGCCGCCGTCCGCCGGGCGCGTACGCGGTTCGTGTGTCTCCCGTGTACGGATTGTTGCCGTCCGCACGCGGCCCCGGACAGGCCAGCATGTCTGACGATAATCCGCCGACCTGAACTCGGCGCCCCGCATGCAGCAGCTCGCTCAATTCGCTCGCACCGTCGCCACCGCCGTGGCCGGCTTCTTCCAGGCGCTGTGGCGCCGCACCGCGCCGATGCGGGCCTCGCTGCGCACGCTCCCGGCGTGGAAGCGCATCGCGGTCTGGTCGGGCGCGGGCGTGCTGGCCGTGGTGCTGCTGCTGGCGGGCGCGGCGGCGGTGGTCTGGCCGGGCCTGCCCGACCTGGACCGGCTGACCGACTACAACCCCAAGCAGCCGCTGCGCGTCTACACCGAGGACGGCCAGCTGCTGGCCGAGTTCGGCGCCGAGCGCCGCAGCTACCTGCCGCTGGACCGCATCCCCAAGACCATGCAGCAGGCGTTGCTGGCGGTCGAGGACGCCAGCTTCTACGAGCACCAGGGCGTCTCCTTCACCGGCATCTTCCGGGCGGCGCTGGCCAACCTGTTCTCGTCGCGCAGCCAGGGCGCCTCGACCATCACCCAGCAGCTGGCGCGCGACCTCTACCTGACCAAGAAGAAGCTCTACACCCGCAAGTTCGTCGA
Organism: Mitsuaria sp. BK041; assembly: GCF_014193085.1. Classification (NCBI taxonomy): domain Bacteria; kingdom Pseudomonadati; phylum Pseudomonadota; class Betaproteobacteria; order Burkholderiales; family Sphaerotilaceae; genus Roseateles; species Mitsuaria sp. BK041. The sequence continues at coordinate 2,996,064 of NZ_JACHYT010000001.1, forward strand.
GATCCTGCTGGCCTTCAAGATCGAGAGCCAGCTGTCCAAGGACAAGATCCTGGAGGTCTACATGAACCAGATCTACCTGGGTCAGCGGGCCTACGGCTTCGAGGCGGCCGCGCATGCGTACTACGGCAAGCCGCTGAAGGAGCTGTCGATCGGCGAGACCGCGATGCTGGCGGGCCTGCCGCAGAACCCCTATTACGCGAACCCGATCATGAACCTGCCGCGCGCGCAGCGCCGCCAGGCGGTGGTGCTGCAGCGGATGGTGGACGTGGGGATGATCACGCCGGCGCAGGCGCAGCAGGCGCGCGACGAGCCGGTCCGGCTGCGCAGCGCGCAGGAGCAGCGGCTGCCCTACGGCCAGTACGCCGCGGAGATGGTGCGACAGGTGGTCCACGCCCAGTACGGCGACGAGGCCTACAGCCGCGGCCTGCGGGTGACCACGACGCTGCGCATGGACGACCAGGTCGCCGCGTACAAGGCGCTGCGCCGCACGCTGATGGACTACGAGCGCCGCAAGGCCTGGCGCGGCCCGGAGGGCGAGGTCGACCTGCCCGAGGGCATGGACGCGCAGGACCAGGACACCGCGATCGCGCAGGCGCTCAACGAGCATCCCGACAACGACGACCTGCGCGCCGCCGTGGTGACGCAGGTCGCGGCCAACCGGCTCCAGGCGACGCTGGCCGATGGCGAGGACATCGAGATCAAGGGCGACGGTCTGCGCTCGGTGCAGTCGGCGCTGTCGGCCAAGGCCAAGCCGGAGCTGCGCATCCATCGCGGCGCCATCGTCCGGGTGCTGCGCGGCAACCCGACCAAGGAGTTCCCCAAGGGCGCCTGGGCGGTGACGCAGTCGCCGGAGGCCGAGGGCGCGCTGGTCTCGGTCGAGCCCGACAGCGGCAAGATCCTGGCGCTGGTGGGCGGCTTCGACTTCAACCGCAACCAGTTCAACCACGCGACGCAGGCTTGGCGCCAGCCGGGCTCCAGCTTCAAGCCCTTCATCTACTCGGCGGCGATGGAGAACGGCGCCAGCCCGGCGACGCTGGTGGACGATGCGCCGATCTCGGTGGGCGACTGGAGCCCGCGCAACTCGGACGGCAACTTCGACGGTCCGATGACGCTGCGCCAGGCCCTGGCCAAGTCCAAGAACATGGTCACGATCCGGGTGCTGGAGCAGCTGACGCCGGCGCGCGGCCGCGCCTGGGCCGGCAAGTTCGGCCTGGATGTCGACAAGCAGCCGGAGAACCTGACGCTGGCGCTGGGCTCGGGCTCGGTGACGCCGCTGCAGATGGCCAGTGCGTACTCGGTCTTCGCCAACGGCGGCTACCTGCTCAAGCCGCTGCTGGTGACGAAGATCGTGGACGCGCAGAACCAGGTGCTGTTCGAGGCCGAGCCGGAGAAGCTCACCGACGAGCGCCGCGCGATCAGCGAGCGCAATGCGTTCATCACCGGCTCGCTGCTGCGCGAGGTGGCGATCCGCGGCACGGCCTACCGGGCGAGCCAGTCGCTCAAGCGCTACGACCTGTACGGCAAGACCGGCACGACCAACGACGCGGTGGACGCCTGGTTCGCCGGCTTCCAGCGCCGCGTGGCGACGGTGGTGTGGATCGGCTACGACCAGCCGCGCAGCCTGGGCGCCAGCGAGACCGGCGGCGGCATCGCGCTGCCGGCGTGGATCGACTACATGGCCGTGGCGCTGCGGGACATCAAGCCTTCTGAGATCGAGCCGCCCAAGGACGGCGGGCTGGTGCAGGAGGAAGGGCCGTATGGACCGGACTGGGTGTACAGCGAATTCGCCGGCGACGCCGGGCTGAAGACCATCGGCCCGATGCCGCCGCCCTTGCCCGCGTCCGACGCGGCGTCCGGCGCCTTCCCGGGAGCGCCTGGCGCCTCCGGCGCGCCGCCGTCGTGGTGGATGGGCGGCGAGCGCAGCGGCGGTCAGTGATCCGCATCGACAGGGAGCTTCCGACATGACCTCCAGCCTGCTGCGCGGCGCCGCCACCGCCCTGCTGATCGCCGCCGCATCGATGTCCGCCTGGGCGGCCGACGAGGCCGACGCCATCGAGCCCGACCAGCCCGGCATCGTCGAATCGAGCAGCACCGTCGGCAAGGGCCGCGCGCTGCTGGAGACGGGGCTCGGCTACCAACGCGACAAGAGCGACGGTGTGCGCAGCCGGCTGTGGTCGACGCCGACGCTGCTGCGTTTCGGCTTCGCCGAGGACTGGGAGTTCCGCGTCGAGACCGACGGCTACCAGCGCCTGCGCGCGACCGACGCCGACGGCACGACGCGCGCGAGCGGCTGGGCCGACACGGCGCTCGGCGTGAAGTGGCACCTGCAGGACAGCGATGGCGAACGCGGCAAGCCCGGGCTGGCGTGGCTGCTGCACATGGACATGGACAGCGGCTCGGCGGCGTTCCGGGGCCAGGGCTTGCGGCCGTCGCTGCGGCTGACGGCGGAGTGGGACCTGCCGCGCGACTGGTCGGCCGGTGTGATCGGCGGCCTGTACCGCGACCGGCGCGAGGACGGCGGGCATTTCGTCGGCGGCATCCTGGGCGCCTCGCTGGGCTGGCCGATCGCCGAGCGCTGGAAGGGCTACGTCGAGATCGCCGGCGACCAGCTCGCGTCAACGCGCAACGGCGGCCGCAGCGTCTCGGCCGGCACCGGCGTCACCTGGCTGGTCGACCGCCGCGTGCAGCTCGATGCCTCGCTCAACCGCGGGCTGACGAAGCAGACGCCCGACTGGGTGCTGGGGCTGGGGGTGTCGGTCGGGTTCTGAACCACGCGACGCCCTCCCCTCGCTGGATGATTCCCGGCGCCCCCGGGATGACGTACAAAGCCGGCTGTCGTTTCAGCCTTGCTGGATGCCCATGCGCCTCGCTCTCCGCTCCGTTCTTCGCTCGACGCTCCTCTCGCTCGTCTGCTGCGCCCTGCCCGCTTGGGCGGTGCCCGCCAGCGGCACCTTCACCGCCTCGCGCGCCTGCGAGGCCTTCCAGTCCTTCCGCAAGAGCACCAATCCCGACGGCGCGAAGCTGTCGCCGGGCATCGGCTACACGATCCTGGAGACGCATGACGCGGGCTGGACCCGCGTGCAGGTGCCGGGCGCGCGGCCGTCCGAACGCTGGGTGCAGAACGACTGCGGCAGCGCGGGCGGCGGGTCGGACGTCTCCGCCGCGGCGAAGTCCGGCCGCGCGCCGGCCGAAGGCAATGGGCCGTCGATGTCGGGCCGCGGCGGCATGTGCTCCACGGCCAACGAGTACGACAGCTTCGTGCTGGCGATGTCGTGGCAGCCCGGCTTCTGCGAATGGACGGCGGGCGGCAAGCGCGGCAAGCCGGAATGCGAGGCAATGGAGAGCGGCAAGCTCAAGGTCAGCAACCTGACGCTGCACGGGCTGTGGCCCAACCGCCAGCAATGCGGCATCAGCTACGGCAACTGCAGCACGGCGCCAATGACGCTGTCGAAGGAGACGATCGCCTACATCGGGCCGTGGATGCCGAACTTCCTGTACGAGAAGGACTTCGGCGAGCACGAGTGGCGCAAGCACGGCACCTGCCAGGCGATGAATCCGGACGCGTATTTCCGCCGCGCAGTGGACCTGGTGAAGCAGTTCAACGATTCGGGCGTCGGGCAATACATCCGGCAGAACATCGGCGGGTCGATCTCGCGCCGCGCGTTCTACGACAAGCTGAAGGCGGAGACCGGCAGCGACGCGTACCGGGACAGCGTCAAGCTGATGTGCTCGGGGCAATACCTGACGGAGATCCAGGTGAAGCTGCCGCGCGATTACCAGGCCGGCGGGTCGCTGAAGCAATTGCTCGGCGACCAGCCCGGCGGCAGCGGCGGCGGCACCTGCCGCGGGGATGACATTCGGATCGAGGCGAGCGGGCGCTGAGAGCTTCGGATTCAGGTTCATCCATTCGGCGGGTCCCGTTTCAACGAGACCTCGTCCCCCAGCACCTGCAGGCCGGCCAGCACCGGCGTCAGCACGCGATCGACCGCCTGGGCCAGCGGCCCGAGCGCGGCCTCGTCCGCATCGCGCAGACACGCCTGCTCGAGCGCCTGCGCCGCGGCGTGGACCTCCTTCATGCCAAGCGCCGCCGCCGCGCTCTTGAGGTCATGCGCCATCCGCATCGCCGCCGCGTCGTGCGCGGCGCGCAGGGCCAGGAAGCGCGGCAGGAAATCGGTCTCGCGGTCCCGGAACAGCCGTAGCAGGCGCCGATACAGCGCGCGGTCGCCCATCATGCCGGCGAGCCCCACCTTCAGGTCGACGCCCGGCAGCGCCGGCAGGTCCGACGGACCACTCCCCGCGGACGCGTCCTTCCCACCGGCTCGCGCCGCCCCGGCATCGCGACGGATCCAGCGGGCCAGCGTCGCGAACAGCTCCTCCATGTCGATCGGCTTGGCGACGTGGTCGTTCATGCCGGCCGCCAGGGCCTTTTCCCGGTCACCGACCATCGCATTGGCCGTCATCGCGATCACCGGCAGGTCGCGCCATTGCGGCTGGCGCCGCAGCGCCTGCGTCGCGGCATAGCCGTCCATCACCGGCATCTGGCAGTCCATCAGCACGCCGTCGAAGGGATGGCTGGCCAGCATCGCCAGCGCCTCCTGGCCATTGGCCGCCACCCGCGTCTCGATGCCGGCCCGCCCCAGCACGTCCAGCGCGAGCTCCTGGTTGAAGGCGTTGTCCTCGACCAGCAGAAGGCGCGCGCCCCGGAGCGCCGCCCGGTCCCCCTGCAGCGACTCCTCGCGCCGGGCGCGCCGCGTCGTCGGCGCCACCGCCAGTCCGAGCGCGGTCGCGCAGGCGTCGAACAAGGTCGACGGCGTCACCGGCTTGGTCAGCAGCGCCCCCACCGTCACGCCTTGATCGTCCAGCTGCTGCTGCACCTCGTGCCGGCTGAAGGCCGTCAGCATCAGCACCGGCGGCGTCGGATGGCGTGGACGCTCGCGCTCGGCCAGCAGCCGCGCGCACATGACGCCATCCATGCCAGGCATCCGCCAGTCCAGCAGCAGCAGGTCGTAGGGCTCGTCGCGCGCGTCCGCGAGCGCCACCTGGCGCAGCGCCTCCATCCCGTCCGCCGCGGTGTCGACCTTCAGCCCGAGCGCGCGCGTCATCGCCGCCACCACCTCGCGCGCGCAGGCGTTGTCGTCGACGATCAGCGCGCGCGTGCCCTTCAGCCCGGTCCGGTCGGGCGCGGCACGGCCCGCCGCCGCGGCGCTCCGGTCGGCGGCCGCGTCGAGTTCCAGCCGCACGCTGAAACGGAACCGGCTGCCCTGCCCCGGCTGGCTCTCGACCTCGAGCTCGCCGCCCATCAGCCGCACCAGGTGGCGGCTGATCGCCAGGCCCAGGCCGGTGCCGCCATAACGCCGGCTGGTCGACGCGTCCGCCTGGGTGAAGGGCTCGAACAGACGGCCCTGCTGCTCCGCGCTCATGCCGATGCCGGTGTCGCTCACCTCGAAGCGCAAGCGCACCGACGCGTCGTCGCGCGCCAGCACCGCCACGCCGATGACGACCTCGCCGCGCTCGGTGAACTTGACGGCGTTGTTGCCCAGGTTCAGCAGCACCTGCCCCAGCCGCGACGGGTCACCGACCAGCGCCTCGGGCAACTCCGGCGGCTCGACGAACAGCAGCTCCAGCCCCTTCTCCTCCGCCTTCAGCCCGATCAGGTTGGCCAGGTTGTCCATCACGTCCGACAGGTTGAACGGGATCGCCTCCATGTCCAGCTTGCCGGCCTCGATCTTCGAGAAGTCCAGGATGTCGTTGATGATCCCCAGCAGCGATTCGGCCGAGGCATGCACCTTCTGGATGTAGTTGTGCTGCTGCGGATTGAGCCCGCTCTGCAGCGCGAGGTAGGACATCCCCAGGATCGCGTTCATCGGCGTGCGGATCTCGTGGCTCATGTTGGCCAGGAACTCGCTCTTGGCGCTGCTCGCCGCCTCGGCCACGCGACGCGCGTGCCGGTCGGCCTCGGCCTGGCGGCGCTCGCTGAGGTCGACGATGAAAGCCACGCCCTGCCGCGTCGAGTCGCTCAGCAGCGCGCCGCCGATCAGCACCGGCACCCGGTGCCCGTCCCGGTGGAGGTAGTGCTTCTCGTAGGACGCGCAGCGACCGGTGGCGCGCAACTGCTCGATCGCCCGCCGGTCGGCCTCGGCCTCCTCCGGCGGCGTGAGCGCCGTCCAGTCGATGCGCCCCGCCTCCAGGTCCTCGCGGGTGTAGCCGATGATCTCCAGGAAGGCGTCGTTGGTCTCGGTCACCGCGCCCGACACCTCCCAGAAGAAGATGCCGATCATGCTGGACTCGATCACGCGGCGCAGGCGCGCCTCGCTCGCGCTCAGGGCCTGTTGCGCCTCGTGCTGCGAGACGGTGCGTTCCTCGATGCGCCCGGCCATCGCGTTGATGCCGCGCTGCAGCTCGCCGATCTCGTCGTCGACGCCCGCCTGCGCCACCCGCGCCGTCAGGTCGCCGTGCTCGATGCGCTCGACGCAGTCCAGCGCCACGCGCACGCGCCGCATCAGCCAGCGGCCGAACAGGTGAATCACCACCCCGCCCAGGCACAGGGCGACGAAAGTGATGCCACCGATCGCCTGCATGAACCGGACCATCGGCGCGTACATCTCCTGCTGCGACACCGCCACGCCGATCACCCATCCGACGGGCTCCAGCCCATGGAACACCGCCATGCGGCGGTCGCCCAGGTAGTCGTACTCCAGCGAGCCGGTCCCCTGCCGCACCATCTCCGCGACGAAGGCGTGCCGGGCGCGTTGTCCGATCGGCCCCTGCGGGTGGTAGACGACGCGCAGGTCGTTGCGCTCGACGATGAAGAGCGTGGCCGAGGCGAAGCCCTCCTTCTGGCGCAGCTGACGCAGTTGCTCCTCGGCCTCGCGGGCGGCCGCGCGCACGCCGGAGCGGTACAGCTGCTGCCGGATCGCCTGGGTCGCGCCCTGCAGTTCCAGCTGCATCAGGCGCTCGCGTGACTGCCGCAGGTCGGACTGCAGGAACACCACCGCCGCGCCCAGCACCAGGGCCGTCATCGCCAGCACGATGAGCAGCGACAGCAGGTTGAGTCGCGTCGAGACCTTCACGGCCGGTCCTCGCCTCAGAACCTGAACTGGTCCACGTTGTCTTTCGTGAACACCATGACGGGCAACGCCACCTGCAGGCTGATCGCGTCCTTGCGCGGCGTGAAGCGGCCGAGCCGGCCGGCGTCGAAGGCCTGCCCCGCCTTCAGGCCGCCGGTGAGCAGTTGGCGCGCGCAGTAGACGGTGAGGTAGCCGTGGTCCGGCGCGTTCCAGAGCAGCACCGTCCGGACCGTGCCGTCCTTGAGGAAGCTGCGCATCAGGTTGGGCGTCGAGTTGCCGATGACGGCCACCTGGCCGACGCGCCCCGCATCCCGGACCGCGCGCGCGACGCCGGGCAGGTTGGGCGCGCCCAGCGCCACGATGGCCTTCAGGCCGGGCATCGACTTCAGGTAGTCCTGCGCGATCCGGTAGGCCTCCTCGGTGCTCTCGCCCGCGGGGCGGATGTCGACGATGCGCAGCTCCGGATGCTTGCGGTAGATCGTCCGCTTCATCGCGTCGATCCAGCTGGTCTGGTTCGGCGCGGTGAAGCTGGTGGTGACGAGGGCGATGTCCCCCTTGGGGCCGATCTCGCGCACCACGGACTCGACCAGCCGCGCGCCGAATTCCTCGAAGTCCACCAGGTTGACGAAGAACTCGCGCTGCTGGCTGTCGCCGTCCCAGCTCATCACGCGGATGCCGGCGCGCTGCGCCTTGGCCAGCACCGGCGCGATCGCGACCGGGTCGTTCGACGCGACCGCGATCAGGTCCGGTTTCGTGGGGATGAGCCGCTCGATCATCTCGATCTGCTTCTCGACCTGGTCCTGCGTCGGCCCGGTCCAGGTCACCGACACATCGGGCAGTTCGCGGGCGGCGGCGTCGATGCCGGTCTTCACCGCGTCGTAGTACGCGATGCCCACCAGCTTGGGCATGATCACGATCCGGTGACGGGGCGGCGGCTCAGGTTGCGCGGACGCCGACGCCGGGACCGACAGCAGCGCGGCGCCACAGGCCAATCCACACAGCGCACGCAGCACGCGGAGCAACGGGACCATGGTTCGCTCCTTGGTGAACGGCGCGACCGCCCGACAGGGGCGGCGCTCCCGCCGCAATGCTGCGCCGTTCCGCCGGGGGAGCGGGCCACCTGTTCAGGGGGCCCGGTGGGGTCTCAGCGCTTCCTGACGATCACGCTGCCCACCGAATACCCCGCGCCGAACGAGCAGATCACGCCCAGGTCGCCCTGCTTCAGGTTGGCGCGGTGCTCGTGGAAGGCGATCACCGAGCCGGCCGAGGCGGTGTTGGCATAGGTGTCCAGGATCAGCGGCGCGATCTCCGCGCCGGCCTCGCCGCCGACCAGCTTCTTGATCACCAGCTGGTTCATGCCCAGGTTGGCCTGGTGCAGCCAGTAGCGGCTGACGTCGGTGGGCTGGATGTGCAGCGCGGCCAGGTGCTGCTCGATGTGCGCGGCGGCGATGGGCACCACTTCCTTGAACACCTTGCGGCCTTCCTGGCGGAAGGTCTTGTCGCGCGCGTCGGGATCGCTGTCCTCGGCCTTGTTCATGAAGCCGAAGTTGTTGCGGATGTTGTTGGAGAACTGCGTCGCCAGCTTGGTGCCCAGGATCTCCCACTGCTCCGGGGCGACCGCCAGGTCGGCGCGCTCGACAAGGATGGCCGTGCAGACGTCGCCGAAGATGAAGTGGCAGTCGCGGTCCTTCCACTCCAGGTGGGCCGAGGTGATCTCCGGATTCACGATCAGCACGCACTTGGATGCGCCCGAGCGCACCGCGTTGTAGGCCTGCTCCAGCGCGAAGGTCGCCGACGAGCAGGCCACGTTCATGTCGAAGCCGTAGCCGCCCGCGCCGAGCGCCTGCTGGATCTCCACCGCCATCGCCGGATAGGCGCGCTGCATGTTGGCGGCGGAGCAGAACACCGCGTCGACGTCTTCCGGCTGGCGCCCCGCCGCGGCCAGCGCCTTGCGGGCGGCGTCGACGGCGATCTCCGCCATCAGCGACAGCTGGTCGTCGGCGCGTTCCTGGAAGCGCGGGTACATGCGCGTCGGGTCCAGCACGCCTTCCTTCTCGATCACATAGCGCTGCTTGATGCCGGAGGCCTTCTCGATGAACTCGACGCTCGAATGCACCAGCGGCTGGCGCGTGCCGGCAGCGATGGCTTCGGCGTGCTCGGCGTTCTGCAGGTCGACGTAGCGGTTGAAGGCCTCCACCAGCTCGGTGTTGGTGATGACGTGCGGCGGTTGGTACAGGCCGGTGCCGCTGATGACGACGGAATGCATGGGGCTGGTCTTTTGAGGTCGCCCGGTGAGGGGCCAAGGGGGCGAAGTTTAGCGAACTGCGCTCAAAAGCCCCCGATCCGTGCATGCTGCACCGCAAGGTGGCGAGACCGTCGCCGGGGCATGCGTAGAATGAGCCACCGGGCCCAAATTTTGGGACCCGGTTTTTTTTGGCCGGGTCTCAAGTCAAGCGCTCGCAGCCCAGGGCATGCACTGCATCAACGCAGCCCGACTTTGCGACTTTGGACCATGGAAATCTTTGACTACGACAACATCCTGCTGCTGCCGCGCAAGTGCCGCGTGACCAGCCGCAGCGAGTGCGACACCTCGATCGACTTCGGCCCCCGCCGCTTCAAGCTGCCGGTGGTGCCGGCCAACATGAAGACGGTCGTCGACGAGTCCATCACCGAATGGCTGGCCGCCAACGGCTACTTCTACGTGATGCACCGCTTCGACCTGGACGCGGTCGCCTTCGCCCGCACGATGCGGGACAAGGGCCTGCTGGTCTCCCTCAGCGCCGGCGTCAAGGAAGCCGACTACGCGCTCGTCGACCGCCTCGCGGCCGAGGGCCTGGGCGCCGACTACATCACCATCGACATCGCCCACGGTCACGCCGACGCGGTGCAGCGGATGATCGCCCACATCAAGCAGAAGCTGCCGCAGACCTTCGTGATCGCGGGGAACGTCGGCACGCCGGAGGGCGTCATCGACCTGGAGAACTGGGGCGCGGACGCGACCAAGGTCGGCATCGGCCCGGGCAAGGTCTGCATCACGCGGCTCAAGACCGGCTTCGGCACGGGGGGCTGGCAGTTGTCGGCGCTCAAGTGGTGCGCGCGCGTGGCGACCAAACCCATCATTGCCGACGGCGGCATCCGCCATCACGGCGACATCGCCAAGAGCGTGCGCTTCGGCGCGGCGATGGTGATGATCGGCTCGCTGTTCGCGGGCCACGAGGAGTCGCCGGGCAACACCGTCGAGGTCGACGGCAAGCGCTACAAGGAGTACTACGGCTCCGCGTCCGACTTCAACAAGGGTGAATACAAACACGTCGAGGGCAAGCGCATCCTCGAGCCGGTGAAGGGCAAGCTGGCCGACACCTTCCGGGAAATGGAAGAAGACCTGCAGAGCTCGATTTCCTACGCTGGCGGTCGCAGCTTGGCGGATCTGCGCAAGGTGAATTACGTGGTGCTAGGCGGTGAGAACGCCGGAGAACATTTGTTCATGTAACACATCGCTGCCCGCTGGTTGACGAGGAACCTGAAACGAGAAACCCGGCTCAAGCCGGGTTTTTCTTCAGCCGAAATCAATGACGACAGTGGAAATATTGGTGATGCCATCGTCCGGACGCGCCCCCGTGTCGAACTTCAAGGAAAGCCTCCGGAGCGCAGTTCTTCAACACGTCCGGCGTGCCCTGAAATGAGCGCCCGTCGCCCTTCCAGCCCCTCATCGAGGTGGGCCACCCCCACTGCGAAGTGGTCGTCCCCCGCGTCGTCGCTCAGCGGACGAGCCCTTCGCCGCGCAGCGCCTTCGCCGCCTCCACCATGTGCCGCAGCGCCGCCTCGGTCTCCGGCCATCCCCGCGTCTTCAGGCCGCAGTCCGGATTGACCCACAGCTGATCCGCGGGAATCACCTCCGCCGCCTTGCGCAGCAGCCGCAGCATCTCGTCGCTGCCGGGCACCCGGGGCGAATGGATGTCGTAGACGCCGGGGCCGATCTCGTTGGGATAGCGGAAGCCGCCCCCTTCCCCGCCGAAACCGCGCAGCAGCTCCATGTCGGAGCGGCTGGTCTCGATGGTGATGACGTCGGCATCCATCGCGGCGATGTCCGGGAGGATGTCGTTGAACTCCGAGTAGCACATGTGCGTGTGGATCTGCGTCGCGTCGCCGACCGGTGACGCGGCGACTCGGAAGGCGCGCGTCGCCCAGGCGAGGTAGCTGGCCCGCTCCGCCTGGCGCAGCGGCAGTCCCTCGCGGATCGCCGGCTCGTCGATCTGGATGACGGCGATGCCGGCGGCCTCCAGGTCGGCGACCTCGTCCCGGATCGCCAGCGCGATCTGCAGCGCCGTGTCGGCGCGCGGCTGGTCGTCGCGCACGAAGGACCATTGCAGGATCGTGATCGGCCCGGTGAGCATGCCCTTCATCGGCCGCTCGGTGAGGCCCTGCGCGAAGCGCGTCCACTCGACCGTCATCGGCGCTGGCCGCGCGACGTCGCCGAACAGCACCGGCGGCTTCACGCAGCGCGAGCCGTAGGACTGCACCCAGCCGTTGGCGGTGAACGCGAAACCGTCCAGTTGCTCGCCGAAGTACTCGACCATGTCGTTGCGCTCGGCTTCGCCATGGACGAGCACGTCCAGCCCGAGCGCCTCCTGGCGACGCACCGCGTCCTCGATCTCGCCGCGCATGGCGGCACGGTAGGCCTGGGCATCGAGCTCGCCGCGCTTGAAGGCCGCGCGCGCCGCGCGGATCGCCGGCGTCTGCGGGAACGAGCCGATCGTCGTCGTCGGGAAGGCGGGCAGGCGCAGCCGCTCACGCTGCGCGGCCTGGCGCCGCGGGAACGGGGACGCGCGCCGGTCCGCATCCGCCGGCAGCGCCGCGACGCGCCGGGCGATGTCGAGCCGGCGCACGCGCGGACTCGCCAAGCGCGAGGCGCGCGCCTGACGCGCCTCGATCAGCGCATCGGCCACCGCCGCCTCGTCGCCCCACAACGCGCGCTTGAGCACTCGCAGCTCCTCCAGTTTCTCGACCGCGCCGGCCAGCCACGGCCGCACGTCGGCATCGACCACCGGGTCGTCGCGCAGGCTCATCGGCACATGCAGCAGCGAGCACGACGCCGCCAGCCACAGCCGCCCGCCGCGCAGCTCGCGCACCTCGCGCACGGTCTCGAGCGCCGCGTCCAGATCGGCGCGCCAGACGTTGCGGCCGTCGACGATGCCGACCGACAACTCCCGGTCCAGCGGCAGCGTCCGCGCGACGTCCAGCAGCTCACCGGCGGCGCGCACCGCGTCCACATGCAGCCCGGCCACCGGCAGCCCGCAGGCGAGCGCCAGGTTCCCCGCCAGCGGCGAGAAGTAGCTCGCCAGCAGCACTTGCTGGTCGACCTGGCCGAGCCGCTCGTAGGCGCGGCGCAGCGCGTCCTGCCAGGCCGGCGCCAGATCCAGGCCGAGGATGGGCTCGTCGAGCTGCACCCAGGTCACGCCGCGCGCCGCGAGCTTCACCAGCAGTTGCTCGTACACCGGCAGCAGGCGCTCCAGCAGCGCGAGGCGGTCGAAGCCTGCCTCCTTGCTCTTGCCCAGGAACAGGAAACTCACCGGCCCGAGCAGCGCCGCCTTGGGACTCGCGGGGAGCGCGATCGCCTCGTCAACCTCGGCCAGCAGCCGGTCGGCGTGCAGCGTGAAGGCGGTGGCGGCGTCGAACTCGGGAACCAGGTAGTGGTAGTTCGTGTCGAACCACTTGGTCATCTCCAGCGCCGCCGCGCCCTCGCCCGCCGAAGCGCCGCAACCGCAGCCCTCGCCATGCTCATGCGCCGCCACGCCCCGCGCCATGGCGAAGTAGCGCCGCAGCGGCGACTCCTCGCCGGTGAAGCCGAAGCGTGCCGGCTCGCAGCCGAACAGCTGGATCAAGTCGGCCACCTGGTCGTAAAGCGCGAAGTCGCCCACGGTGACGTGGTCCAGCCCGGCGCCGGCTTGCAGACGCCAGTGCCGGGCCCGCAACTCGGCGGCGACGCCCTGGAGCGCGGCCTCGTCGATCTCGCCGCGCCAGTGGCGCTCCAGGGCGAACTTCAGCTCGCGGTTGGCACCAATGCGGGGGAAGCCCAGCACATGAGTCCGAATCATGTTGTTCTCTTCGAAATTGAATGGGATTCGGAATGTTCGCTGCCGGCGAACTATGATTCAAACGAAAGTTTTTTGCCTTCGTCATTAGGATCGCTCATGCAGACACCTCTGGAGCTGCGCCACCTGCGCACGCTGCTGGCCCTGCGCGAGGCCGGCAACCTGTCCCGCGCCGCCCAACTGCTGAACCTCACGCAGTCGGCGCTGTCGCACCAGCTCAAGGGGCTGGAGGACCATTACGGCACCGAGCTCTTCGAGCGCAAGTCCTCCCCACTGAGCTTCGGCGTGGCGGGTCAGCGGCTGCTCAAGCTCGCCGAGCTGGTGCTGCCGCAGATCGACGAGGCGGACCGCGACGTGCGCAAGCTGGTCGAGGGATCGGCCGGACAGCTGCGGATCGCCGTCGAGTGCCACACCTGCTTCGACTGGCTGATGCCGGCGATGGATGCCTTCCGGGAGCGCTGGCCGGAGGTTGAGCTCGACATCGTGTCGGGCTTCCAGGCCGATCCAGTCGGACTGCTGCACCAGGACCGCGCCGAGTTGGCGATCGTCTCGGATGTGGACGCGGAGGAAGCGGGCGTCGCCGTGCATCCGCTGTTCAGCTTCGAGATCGTGGCGCTGCTGCCCAAGGGGCACCCGCTGCTGGCCAAGCCATGGCTGGAGGCCGAGGACTTCGCCGCGCAGGCCTACATCCATTACCCGGTGCCCGACGAGATGCTGGACCTGGTGCGCAGCGTGCTCAAACCCGCCGGCGTGACGCCGCCACGCCGCACCAGTGAGCTCACGGTGGCGATGCTGCAGCTGGTCGCGAGCGGGCGCGGCTTCGCGGCGCTGCCGCTGTGGGCGGTCGAGGGCTACCTGGCGCGAGGCTACGTCGCGCGCCAGCGCATCGGGCCGTCGGGCCTGACCGGCCGCCTCTACGCGGTGAGCACCGGGCGGCTGGCGGCCAAGCCCTTCCTGGCCGATTTCGTGCGGATCATGCGCGAGACCTCGCTGGTGAACCTGGGCGGCGTGAGCCTGTTGTGAGCGCGCGCCGAACCGGTGAGGCCGGTGAGGCCGGCGGCGTGCCGAGCGCCCCGCCCCGTGGTCAGGCCCGGATGCGGCATCGGCGCCACGGGGCCGCCGCTATGATGCCGCCCGTTGGTGCTCGCGCCCGGCCCTCCGCCGGCGCAGTTCAACGGGAATCAGGAAGGGTCGCCCGCCCGCGGCCACGGCCCCAACCTGAGCTGCCCCCGCAACGGTAAGCGGAAGGCGCGCCCGGCCGACGCCGTCGACCCCCGATGGCCTCGGCCCCAGCGGCGCGCGACTCGTGGCTGGATCCACTGGACGGTCGTCCGGGAAGGCACCACGGGTTCGTTCTTCCGACAGCCCGGATACCGGCCAACAGGCGGACCCATCGCCCCGCGATGGGTCCATTCCGCATGCGGCCGCGGGGAAGCGGCCGTCTGCCGCCGCTTTGTGATTCCGACATGCAAGCCTCCCGTCCCCGCGCCGCGCTGCGCGCCGTTGCCCGTGCCGCGCTGATCGCCGCCCCGGTCCTGTCCACCGTCCCCTCCGTCGCCGTCGCGCAGTCCTCGCTCGACCCGGTCATCGTCATCGGCACCCGTGAGGCGCAGCCGCTGAGCCGCAGCGTCGCGGACGTCGTGCTCATCGACGCCGACACCCTGCGCGACAGCGGCGCCGGCAGCGTCGCCGACGTGCTGCGCCGCTACGCCGGCCTGCAGCTGGCGGCCAACGGCGGTCCCGGCCAGACGGCGGGCTACTTTCTGCGCGGCGCCAACACCAGCGCCACGGTCGTGATGATCGACGGCGTGCGGGTCGGCTCGGCGACGCTGGGCCAGGTGTCCTTCGAGGCCATGAGCCTGGCCAACATCGAGCGCATCGAGGTCCTGCGCGGTCCTGCCTCCGGCCTGTACGGCGCCGATGCGGTCGGCGGCGTGATCCAGATCGTCACCCGGCAGGGCCAGGGCCCGCTGGACCTGCGTGCCGGTGCGGCCGTGGGCGAATACGGCTCGCGCCAGGGCGACGTCTCGGTCAGCGGCGCGCGGGCCGGTTTCGACTACGCAGCCAGCCTCAGCCGCGACACCAGTGACGGCACGACCGCGATCCGCGGCGACCGCGGCAACAGCTCCTACAACCCGGACAAGGACGGCTTCACCCGCACGGTGGCGTCGGCCCGGCTGGGCTTCACGCCGGCCGAGGGCCACCACATCGGCGTCAGCGCGACGCAGAGCCGCCTGAACGCGCAATACGACAGCGCCACCTTCGACGACCAGTTCGTCGCGCATCCGGAAGGCGACTTCCGCAACCGGCTCAAGACGCGCCAGGCGGCGCTCGACTACCGCGGCACGCTCTCGCCGATCTGGACGACGACGCTGCAGTTCGCGCGCGGCACCGACGACTCGGTCAGCGGCCTGACCGACGCGACGCGCTTCAAAACCACCCGCGACCAGGCGACCTGGCAGAACGCGCTGCGCCTGGCGCCGGACCAGCAACTGGTGCTGGCCTACGAGCGCCTCGAGGAAAAGGCGGACGGCGTCACCAGCGACACGCTCAAGCGCACCAACAACGCCTACATCGCGGGCTACAGCGGCCTGTTCGGCCCGGCCGCCCTGGAGGCCAACCTGCGCCGCGACGAGAACTCGGTCTACGGCGACAACACGACCGGCAGCCTGGGCGGCAGCATCGCGCTGAGTCCGACGCTGAAGCTGCGGGCGCTGGCTGGCAAGACCTTCCGCGCGCCGACCTTCAACGACACCGACTTCCCCTTCTACGGCCACCGCGACATCCGTCCCGAGCAGGGCCGCAGCGCGGAGATCGGCCTGAACTGGCGCTCCGGCGCGAGCAGCGCGTCGGCGACGGTCTATCGCAACAAGGTCAAGGACCTGATCATCTACAACCCCGATCCGGCCCTGTGCCCGCCGGCACCGGACTTCGCCTTCGGCTGCGCGGCCAACGTCGGCCGGGCCAAGCTCACCGGCGCGACGCTGACCGGCGCGCACCGCATCGGCAACTGGAACCTGGCCGCGAACGTGGACTTCCTCGATGCGAAGGACACCGACACGGGCGCGCGGCTGATCCGTCGCGCGGCGCACCAGGAAAGTGTCTCCGTCGATTACGACACCGGCGCCTGGAGCGCGGGGGCGACGCTGACCGACATCGGCAAGCGGCCGGACACCGGCGCCACGCTGGGCGGCTACGCGCTGCTCGACCTGCGCGCCAGCTGGCGCTTCCTGCCGCAATGGCGCCTGGAGGCCAAGGTCCTCAACGCGGCGGACCGCGATGTCGAGCCGGTCTACGCCTACCAGGGCCTCGGCCGCCAGGCCTGGGTCGGCGTGCGCTATGACATGAAGGGCTTCTGAGCCGGGCCCTCCATGCGGCATGGGCGCCAGCGGTGAGCGGGCTGTCCATGCGCGCTCCGGAGGCGCGACTGGCGGCAACACGTCGCCAGGTCTCACCGTCCTTGTTCATCAAGGCGCGGGACACGTACAGGAAGTCTTCGGCGCTCACGCTCATGGCAACTCTCCGGGACTGGATGCGGCCTGGCCGTTCAGGCCGCCGAGCGGCCGCAGAAGCTGACCATGAAGAAGCCCTTCAGCAGGTCCTGGTCGGCGAGGCGGGAGAGAAATCGCTCGTCCCAGGCCAGCGACCGCTTGGGACTCATGTCGAGGGGCACGACATACATCGCCCCGGCGGCGACATCCTCCACGCAGGTGATGTCCAACCAGGGGGGCCCGGCCAGGCGCAGCGAATGGCGCCGGACGAAGCGCGCGGCGCGCTTCAGTATCAGCCGCATGTAATCCACCGAAGCGCCGTGATGCGCCAGCACGCGCCTGAGTTCATTCGGCACCTCGTGCCAGTCCGCATCCTCGCATCGCGCTTCGAGACCGTCATCGGCCATCGCCCCGAAGATCGTGCTGGGGAATCGCAGCGCCCTCGACAGGTCCTCGATGCCCGCGCCCTCGTCGCTTGTCGTCCTCGTCATGAAACTGCTCCTTCTTGCCCAAGTCCTGATGGATGGGCTGCAGTCTCCACGTGGAGCCGGCGAACGTCATTCCTCCGAAATGTGGTCTTGAGGGGGGAAGTGATCGACGGTGGTCATCCCCCCCATCGATACTGACCAGAGCCATTGGCAGCCAGCCCCCTCAGCTGTACCTCTTCTCCAATTCATCCCAGCCGGGCTTGCCCACCAGTCGCTGGCGCTCCGCGAAGGGGGCGACCAGCGCCGGGTCTTCGTCGATCCGGCGCTGCGCCTTCAGCACGCCGAGCGCCTTCTGCATGCCCGCCACCGCGCCTTGGAGCGCCGCGTTGGCGTAGAGCACGATGCCGTAGCCGAGCGACTCCAGCTCCTGCGCATCGGTGATCGGCGTCCTGCCGCCGATCACCATGTTCATCAGCTGCGGCACCGGCAGGCGCCCCGGCAGCGCGCGGATCTGGTCCGGCGTGGTCACCGCCTCGACGAACAGCAGGTCCGCGCCGGCCTCGGCGAAGCGCAGCGCGCGTTCCACCGCGGCCTCGAAACCCAAGGTCGCGCAGGCGTCGGTGCGGGCCATGATCATCAGGTCCGGGTCGCGTCGCGCGTCGACCGCCGCCTTGATCTTGCCCACCGCCTCCTCGGTCGGGATCACCTCCTTGCCGCTGAAGTGACCGCAGCGCTTGGGCGCCACCTGGTCCTCGAGCTGGATGCAGTCGGCACCGGCCCGCTCCAGCGTGCGCACGGCATGCCGCACGTTGAGCGCGTTGCCGAAGCCGGTGTCGGCATCGACGATCAGCGGCAGCGCCACCGCGTCGCGGATGCGGGCCGTGTGGTCGGCGATCTCGGCCAGGCCCATGAAGCCCTGGTCCGGCAGCCCGAACCACATGTTGGTCACGCCGGCGCCGGTGATGTAGAGGGCCTCGAAGCCGAGGTCCTCGATCACCCGGGCGGACAGCGCGTTGAACGCGCCGGGCACGAGCACGCCGCGGCGGGCTTGCACCAGCGTGCGCAAGGTCTGGCGGGGAGAGGTCATGGGTCTGCTCTTGTCGATCTGAAAGCTGGAAAGGGGAATGGGGAAGGAAGGTGGTCTCGATCCGGCCTGCGGGACGCCGGCATCAGGCGCCGGCGAGCACGTCGCCAGGCACCCGCACGACGCCTTCCATCAGCACGCGCGCGCTGCGGCTCATCACGGCGCGCGTCACGCGCCATTGGCCATCGACGAGCGCGGCCTCCGCGCCCACGCGCAAAGTGCCTGAGGGATGACCGAAGCGCACCAACGCGCGCGGCGCGCCGCCGGCCGCTTCGCACACGACGGTGCCGGGGATCGCCGCGGCGGCGCCGATGGCCACGGCGGCCGTGCCCATCATCGCGTGGTGCAGCCGGCCCATCGACAGCGCCCGCACCAGCAGGTCGATGTCGCCGGCCTCGACGAGCCGGCCGCTCGACGCGCGATAGGACTGCGGCGGCGCCACGAAGGCCAGCTTGGGCGTGTGCTGACGGGAGGCGGCCTCATCGAGCGCGCCGATCAGCCCCATACGCAGCGCCGCGTGCGCGCGGATCGCCTCGAGCCGCCGCAGCGCCGCCGCGTCGCCGTTGACCGCGTCCTGCGCCTCGATGCCGGTGTAGCCGAGGGCCGCCGCGTCGACGAAGACGGTGGGAATGCCAGCGTTGATCAGGGTTGCGCGCAGACGGCCGCCAGCGACCAGGCTCTCGGGCAACGCCAGTTCGTCGACGACGCGGCCAGTGGGAAACAGCGCGCTCGCGCCCCGCCCACCGGCACCGGCACCGGCACCAACACCGGCAGCAGCACTGGCACCGTCGCCCTCCTCGCCCGGATCCAGGAACGCCAGCTCGATCTCCGCGCCCGGAAAAGCCACGCCGTCGAGTTCGAAGTCGCCGCGCTCCAGCACCTGCCCGTCCTGCATGGGCACCTGCGCCACGATGGTCTTGCCGATGTTGGCCTGCCAGATGCGGACCGTCGCCCGCCCGTCGCGCGGCAGCGCCGCCGCGTCGATCAGCCCGGCCTCGATGGCGAACGGCCCGACGGCCGCCGACAGGTTGCCGCAGTTGCCGGACCAGTCCACCAGCGCCCGGTCGATCGCCACCTGGCCGAAGAGGTAGTCCACGTCATGGCCGGGCCGCGCGCTGCGTGACACGATCACCACCTTGCTGGTGCTGGAGCTCGCGCCGCCCAGGCCGTCGATCTGCTTGCCATAGGGATCGGGGCTGCCGATCACCCGCAGCAGCAGCCGGTCGCGCGCGGCGCCCGGGCGCCGGCAATCGGCGGGCAGGTCTTCCAGCCGGAAGAACACGCCCTTGGAGGTGCCGCCTCGCAGGTAGACGGCGGGGATCTTCAAGGCAGGTGGAAAGCTCATGTCGTTGCGTGGCGCATTGGCGGCGTCGCGGCCGCGAGGAAGTCCTGGGCGAAGCGCTGCAGCACCCCGCCCGCCTGGTGGATCGACAACTCCTCGGCGGTGTCGATCCGGCAGCGTACCGGCACTTCGGTGCGGACGCCGTCACGGCGATGCAGCACCAGCGTGATCACCGCGCGCGGCGCCGGCACGCCCAGCACGTCGAAGCGCTCCGAGCCGTCGATGCCCAGCGTGCGCCGCGTCGTCCCGGGCAGGAACTCCAGCGGCAGCACGCCCATGCCGATGAGGTTGGTGCGATGGATGCGCTCGAAGCCCTCGGCCACGATCGCCTCCACGCCGGCCAGCCGCACGCCCTTCGCGGCCCAGTCCCGCGACGAGCCCTGGCCGTAGTCCGCGCCGGCGATCACGATCAGCGGCTGGCGGCGCGCCAGGTAGGTCTCGATCGCCTCCCACATCCGCATCACGGTGCCGTCGGGCTCCAGCCGCGCCAGCGAGCCCGGGATGACCTCGCCCGACGCGTCGCGGACCATCTCGTTGCACAGCGTCGGGTTGGCGAAGGTGGCCCGCTGCGCCGTCAGGTGATCGCCGCGGTGGGTCGCGTAGGCATTGAAGTCCTCCACTGGCACGCCCATGCGCGCGAGGTATTCGCCAGCCGCCGAGTCGACCTCGATCGCATTGGACGGCGACAGGTGGTCGGTGGTGATGTTGTCGGGCAGCACCGCCAGCGCGCGCAGGCCGCGCAGCGTGCGCGCGCCCGCCAGCGCACCCTCCCAGTACGGCGGCCGCCGGATGTAGGTCGAGCGGGGGCGCCAGTCGTAGAGCGGCGCTGTCGCCCCGGCCGCCCCGGCCACCTTGTTGGCTTCGGTCGCGGCCGGCGCGATCGGGAACATCGGGTCGTAGACGCGCCGGAACTGCGCCGGCTTCACGCAGCGGCGCACCAGGGCGTCGATCTCCTCGTCGTCCGGCCACAGGTCCTGCAGCCGGATCTCGCGCCCGTCGACGACGCCGAGCACGTCGCGCTCGATGTCGAAGCGGATCGTGCCCGCCAGCGCATAAGCCACCACCAGCGGCGGCGAGGCCAGGAAGGCCTGCCGCGCGCGCGGATGGATACGGCCGTCGAAGTTGCGATTGCCGGACAGCACCGCGGTCGCATAGAGGTCGCGCTCGACGATCTCGCGCTCGATCGCCGGGTCCAGCGCGCCCGACATGCCGTTGCACGAGGTGCAGGCATAGGCCACGACGCCGAAGCCCAGCGCTTCGAGGTCCGCCAGCAGGCCGGCCTCCTCCAGGTAGAGCGTCACCGCGCGCGAGCCCGGCGCCAGCGAGGTCTTGACCCAGGGCTTGCGGACCAGCCCCTGCCGCCGCGCGTTGCGCGCGAGCAGGCCCGCGGCGATGACGTTGCGCGGATTGCTGGTGTTGGTGCAGCTGGTGATGGCCGCGATGATCACCGCCCCGTCGGGCAGGCGACCGGGCTCGTCCACCCAGGGCGCCGCGATGCCGCGCTCGCGCAGCATCGCGGTCGGGAGGCGCCGATGCGGGTTCGACGGGCCGGCCAGCGCGCGCTCGACCGCGCCGATGTCGAAGCGCAGCACACGCCGGTAGGCCACGTCGTCCAGCGTGCCGCCCACGCCAGACCACAGGCCCGCCGTCTTGGCATAGGTCTCGACCAGGCGCACCTGGTCCTCGGCGCGGCCGGTCAGGCGCAGGTAGGCCAGCGTCTGCTCGTCGATCGCGAACAGCGCGGCAGTCGCGCCGTACTCGGGCGCCATGTTGGCGATCGTCGCGCGGTCGCCCAGCGTCAGCCCGGCGACGCCGTCGCCGAAGCATTCGAGGTAGGCGCCGACGACCTTCTCGCGACGCAGGAACTCGGTCAGCGCCAGCACCAGGTCAGTGGCGGTGATGCCGGGCCGGCGCCGCCCGGTGAGCTCGACGCCGATGATCTCCGGCAGGCGCATCCACGAGGCGCGGCCCAGCATCACGCTCTCCGCCTCCAGTCCGCCGACGCCGACGGCGATCACACCCAGCGCGTCAACATGCGGCGTGTGGCTGTCGGTGCCGACGCAGGTGTCGGGATAGGCGATGCCGCCGCGC
The DNA here is from genome assembly GCF_014193085.1 of Mitsuaria sp. BK041. Classification (NCBI taxonomy): domain Bacteria; kingdom Pseudomonadati; phylum Pseudomonadota; class Betaproteobacteria; order Burkholderiales; family Sphaerotilaceae; genus Roseateles; species Mitsuaria sp. BK041. Next base: position 3,017,659 of record NZ_JACHYT010000001.1, read on the forward strand.
GCGTCGCGCTCCACCTGCACGACCGGCGACATCCGCTCCAGGTTGATCTGATGCATGATCCCGTTCCCCGGCGGGATCACCTCGACATTGCGGAACGCGCGCCGGCACCAGTCGATGAAGTGGAAGCGGTCCTCGTTGCGGCGGTCCTCGATGGCGCGGTTCTTGTCGAAGGCGCCGGGATCGTCGCCCCCGCACTCGACGGCCAGCGAGTGGTCGACGACCAGCTGCACCGGCACCACCGGATTGACCCGCGACGGATCGCCGCCGCGCGCCGCGATCGCGTCGCGCAGGCCGGCCAGGTCCACCAGCGCGGTCTGCCCCAGGATGTCGTGGCAGACGACGCGCGCGGGATACCAGGGGAAGTCGCGCTCGCCCAGGCCGTCGGCCAGCTGCAGCAGACAGGCGTCGAGCAGCGCCGGATCGCATCGGCGCACCAGGTTCTCGGCATGCACGCGCGCCGTGTAGGGCATGCGGGTCCAGGCGCCGGGGCGCAGCGCCTCGATGGCCGCGCGGGCATCGAACCAGTCCAGGTCGGTGCCGGGCAGCGGTCGACGCCAGGCGGCATTGACGGGCGCGGCGGCGGTGATCGTGGCAGCGGGTGCGAGGCTCATTGACGCGCCGCCAGCGGCACGAAGGCCTGGTCCTCGGGGCCGGTGTAGACGGCGCTGGGGCGGATGATCTTGTTGTCCTGCCGCTGCTCGATCACATGGGCGGCCCAACCGCTGGTGCGCGCGATCACGAACAGCGGCGTGAACATCGCCGTCGGCACGCCCATCAGGTGATAGCTCACCGCGCTGAACCAGTCGAGGTTGGGGAACATGCGCTTGACCTCCCACATCACGCGCTCGAGGCGCTCGGCGATGTCGAACATCTTGGTCGTGCCGGCCTCGACCGAGAGTCGCCGCGCCACCTGCTTGATGATCTCGTTGCGCGGATCGCTGATCGTGTAGACCGGATGGCCGAAGCCGATGACGACCTCGCGCGCCTCGACACGGCGACGGATGTCGGCCTCGGCCTCATCCGGCGAGTCGTAGCGCTTCTGCACCTCGAAGGCCACCTCGTTGGCGCCGCCATGCTTGGGTCCGCGGAGCGCGCCGATCGCGCCCGCCACGGCCGAGTACAGGTCGCTGCCCGTGCCGGCGATGACGCGCGCGGCGAAGGTCGAGGCGTTGAACTCATGCTCCGCGTACAGGATCAGCGAGGTGTGCATCGCGCGCTCCCAGCCGGCATCGGGCCGGCGGCCGTGCAGCAGGTGCAGGAAATGCGCGCCGATGGACTCGTCGTCGGTCTCGACCTCGATGCGGCGCCCCTGCGTCGCCCAGTGGAACCAGTACAGCAGCATCGAGCCCAGCGAGGCCATCAGCCGGTCGGCGATGTCGCGCGCGCCGGGCAGCGGGTGGTCGTCCTTCTCCGGCAGCACGCAGCCCAGCGCGGACACGCCGGTGCGCATCACATCCATCGGATGCGCGCCGGCGGGCAGGCGCTCCAGCGCCTCCTTGACGCTGGCCGGCAGGCCGCGCAGCGCCTTGAGCTTGGCCTTGTAGGCGCGCAACTCGGCGGCGTTGGGCAGCTTGCCGTGCACCAGCAGGTGGGCGACCTCCTCGAACTCGCAGGCCTGGGCCAGGTCGACGATGTCGTAGCCGCGGTAGTGCAGGTCGTTGCCGCTGCGGCCGACGGTGCACAGCGCGGTGGTGCCGGCCGCGACGCCGGACAGCGCGACGGATTTCTTGGGCTTGAAGGCGGGGGCGAGGGTCTCGCTCATGGGGTCTCCTCCTGGGGATCTGGGAAATGCGGGCGGGCGCGGCGGCGAGCCATCGACCGGCGTGACGGTCCAGGCCTTGATCCCGTCGACGGGTGCATGGGATAGTCGCGTCATTCGCAATCTTTGCAGCCACTTCGCTGGGCCTCAATGGCTGAATTGGCAATGAAATGCGAAGGTGATTCGCGCATTCTGCAAACTTTGCGAATCACAGATCAGCAGTCGCCCTCGCCGGCCGCGCTCACCAGCCGCCGTCTTCGTCCTTCCATCTCCCGACGCGAAACCGATGCGCAAGACCTTCCTCGGCGTGAAGCTCAAGACCCTGCGCGAGCAGCGCGGCCTGACCCAGGCGGCGCTGGCGCAGGCGCTCAAGCTGTCGCCCAGCTACGTGAACCAGCTCGAGAACAACGAGCGTCCGCTGAGCGTCGCGGTGCTGCTGCGGCTGCAGTCGGCGCTGGGCGTGGACCTGCAGTTCTTCTCGGAGGACGACGAGGCGCGGCTCTTCGCGCAGTTGCACGAGATCGTCGCGGAGACGCCGGTGCCCGGCGGCGTGCCGGAGTCGGAGCTGCGCACGCTGGTGCAGCAGATGCCGGGCATGGCGCAGCTGATGCTGCGGCTGCACGGCCGGGCGCGCGGCGCGGAGCAGCGCGTGAGCAACCTCGGCGGCCACGAGCGCGGCACCGGCGTGATCGCGGGCCCCGGGCCGCACGAGGAGGTGCGGGACTTCTTCTACGCGCACCACAACCACATCGACGCGCTCGACCGCGCCGCGGAGGCGCTGGCGATGGTGCTCGCAGGCGAGACGGCCACCGCCGCGGGTGCGGGCACGGGCACGACCACCGCGCTCACCGCAGCCACTGCGCTTGCTGCGGCAACGCCGGCGCTGCCCCTCTCGCAGCAGGACCTGGCGCAGCGGCTGCAGACCCACCTGATGACTGCCCATCGGATCCAGGTGCAGGTCGTGCCCGACGAGCGCCTGCGGCGCTACGAACCCGCGCAGCGATTGCTGCTGCTGTCGGACTCGCTCTCGCCGGGCCAGCGGGCCTTCCAGCTGGCCACGCAGCTGGCCTACCTCGAATGCGGCGCGGAGATGGACCGGCTCATCGCCTCCGCCAGCTTCAGCCCGGAGGCCGCGGCGCTGGCGCGCATCGGGCTCGCGAGCTACTTCGCCGGCGCGGTGGTGCTGCCCTATCGCGCCTTCCTGTCGGCGGCGCAAGCGCTGCGGCACGACATCGCATTGCTGGCCAAGCGCTTCGGCGTGAGCTTCGAGACCGTGTGCCATCGCCTGTCGACGTTGCAGCGACGCGAGGCGCGTGGCGTGCCCTTCTTCTTCGTGCGGGTGGACCGGGCGGGGAACATCTCGAAGCGGCAGTCGGCGACGGACTTCCACTTCTCGCGCAGCGGCGGCACCTGCCCGCTGTGGAACGTCTACGAGGCCTTCGGCCAGCCGGGCCGCGTGCTCACGCAGGTGGCGCGGATGCCCGATGGGCGCAGCTATCTCTGGATCGCCCACTGCGAGCTACGCGCCACCGGCGGCTACGGCTCACCGGCGCGCGAGTTCGCGATCGGCCTGGGCTGCGACCTGCGGCACGCGGAGCAGCTGGTCTATGCAAAGGGGCTGGACCTGGGCGATCCGGACAGCGCCACGCCGATCGGCCCCGGCTGCAAGCTCTGCGAGCGCGAAGGCTGCGCGCAGCGGGCGTTCCCGGCGCTCGGGAAGCACCTGCGCATCGATGAGAACGAGCGCACGGCGGAGCCGTATGGGACGAGGTGAGCGCGCGCGATCTCACCCCAGCGGCCCGCCATCTCCCGCCACGAGCTGCTGCACGCTCGAGAAATCCAGCCTGCCCCGCCCTGCCCGGCTGTTGAGCGCGTACAGATTGCGCGCCAGCTCGCCGAGCGGCACCGCGGCGCCGACCTGCAGCGCCGCCTCCACCGCCAGACCGAGGTCCTTGAGCATCAAGTCATTCCCGAAGCCGCCCGCGTAGCCGCGTGAGGCGGGCGCTTCCGGCTTCACGCCCGGCCAGGGATTGCAGACCTCGGTCGCCCAGCTCCTGCCGGTGCTGACGGCCATCATCGCGGACAGGGCCTGCGGATCGAGTCCGTGCGACACGCCCAGCGCCAGCGCCTCGCCGGTGACCGCCATGATCACGCCCAGCGCCATGTTGTTGCACAGCTTGGCCACCTGCCCCGCGCCCGCGCCGCCCATGTGGAAGACGTTCTTTCCCATCGCGCCCAGCACCGGCCGCGCGCGCTCCAGCGCCTGCGCCTCGCCGCCGACGATGAAGGTCAGCGTCCCCGCCGCCGCGCCCGCCGTGCCGCCCGACACCGGCGCATCGAGCATCGCGATGCCGCGCGTCTCCGCGGCCAGCGAGACGCGCTGCGCGCTCGCCGGCGCGATGGTGCTGCAGTCGATGACCAGCGCACCCGCGGCCAGATGCGACAGCAGCCCGCCCTCGCCCAGGTAGAGCGCCTCGACATGCCGGCTCGCCGGCAGCATCGAGATCACCACCGTCGCGCCCTCCACCGCCGCCGCGGCCGATGGCGCCGCCATCACGCCCGCCTGGCCGGCGCGCTCCAGCGCGGCCGGGCTCACGTCGAATGCGGTGACGGCGTATCCCGCCTTCGCGAGATTCATCGCCATCGGCCCGCCCATGTGGCCCAGGCCGATGAAGGCGATGCGCTCCTCCACCGCGTTCGTGCCGCTCGTCGTGCCGCTCGTCGTGCTGCTCGTCGTGCTGCTCGTAACGTTGCTCATCGCACTGCTCATCGCGCTGCTCATAGCGTTGCTCGTCACACCGTTCGTGGCGCTGTTCGTCGGGTTGCCTGTTGTGCTGTTCGTCGTATTGCTCATCGCGTGGCTCCTCGAAATCGGTGAAGGCTCAGCGCAGATCGGCGAGCGGGTGCGCCCCGTCGAAGCGCGGCGCGAGCAGCGCATCCACGCGCGCCTCGCCGGATTCGTCGATCGCCGCCGGTTGCCAGCGCGGCGACTTGTCCTTGTCGATCATCAGCGCGCGCACGCCCTCGGCGAAATCCGGATGCACGCAGCAGCCCACCGAGGCCTGGTACTCGAGGCGCAGCACCTCCGCCAGCGAGGCATGTCGCAAGCGCCGCTGCAGCGACAGCGCCAGCGCGGCCGAGGTCGGCGAGCCCTTGAGGAAGGCCGCGCCGGCCGCGGCCAGCCACGGATCGGCGTCGCCCGCGAGCGAGCGCAGGCGGGGCGCGATCGTCGTCAGCCCGTCATGGGGACCGATCAACGCGTCGATGCGATCGCGATGCACCGTCAGCGCCGAAGGCGCCAGCGCCGCCGCGGGCAATGCGCGCAGCAGGTCGTCGAGCGTTTCGACGTCGCTGGCGCGCTCGCCGGTCCAGCGCGTGCGGGCAACGGCCTCCAGCAGCGCGCCGCGATCCTCCGCGCGCGCCGCCCGATCCGCGAGGCCGGCCCACAGCGCATCAGCCGCGTTCAGCGGCGCGCCGGTCAGCGCGAGGAACAGACCCACGCGGCCTGGAAGGCGCGACAGGAACCAGCTCCCGCCCACGTCGGGATAGAGCCCTAACGTGATCTCCGGCATCGCGAGCCGGCTGCGCGGCGTCACCACGCGATGCGACGCGCCCGCCATCAGACCGATGCCGCCGCCCATCACGATGCCGTGGCCCCACACGAGCAGCGGCTTCGGATAGCGATGGATCGCGTGATCGAGGCGGTACTCGCGCTCGAAGAAATCCGCCGCGTCCTTCGGCACGCGGCCGGCGCCGGCTTCGCGCATCGCGCGGTACAGGCCGACGACGTCGCCGCCCGCGCAGAACGCCTTCTCGCCGCTGCCATCGAGCAGCACGCCGGCGATGGCGGGATCCTCGGCCCACTGGTCCAGTTGCGCCTGCAGCGCGTCGACCATCGTCAGCGTCAACGCGTTGAGGCTGTCCGGCGCGTTCAGCGTCGCGTGGCCGAAGCGGTGTCCGGACGCCGTCACCAGCGTGCCAAAGCGCACTGGCGCGTCGTCCGCGCTCTTCATCAAAGAAGTCATCGTGCCCTCCTCACGCGTTGCGCCATTGCGGCTTGCGCTTGTCGAGGAAGGCCTGCACGCCTTCGCGCTGGTCTTCCGAATCGAACAGCGCGACGAAGGCTTCACGCTCGGCCGCCAGCTGCGATCGCGGCGGCGCCGTGCGCGCGCCCTGGATCAGCTGCTTGCAGGCGGCGACGCTGGTCGGGCTCTGGCCCTGCGCGCGCTCGGCCCATTGCAGCGCGAGCGTCAGAGCCCCGCCCTTGGGCGCCAGTTCATCCACCAGCCCGATGCGCAGCGCCGTCTCGGCGTCGACACGCTCGCCCAGCAGCACCAGGCGCTTGGCCCAAGCCTCGCCAACCGTCCAGCTCAGCCACTGCGTGCCGCCCGCGCAGGGCAACAGGCCCACGGTCGCCTCGGGCAGCGCCATCAGCGCATGCGGCTCGGCGATGCGAAGGTCGCAGGCCAGCGCGCATTCGAGGCCGCCTCCCATCGCGTAGCCATTGAGGGCCGCGATGCTCACTCCGCGGAAACCCGCCAGCGCGTCGAAGGCTTCGCCGAAGCGGCGCGCCATCGTTGCGGCGACGCCCTTGTCGCCATCGGCGAAGAGCTTCAGGTCGGCGCCGGCGCTGAAGAACTTCTCACCCTCGCCCGTGATGACGAGCGCGCGGATCTCGCGGTCGGCGTTGAGATCGGCCACCAGGCGCGTCAACGCCGCGAGGCTGTCCGCGGTCCAGGTGTGGGCGGGCGGGTTCGTCAAGGTGACGACGGCGGTGTGGCCGCGTCGCTCCAGGCGCAGCCCGGCGTAATGGATGTCGCTTTCGGTTGAGAGGGGCATGGTGATGAATGGAAGAAGAAGTGTGGTTGGCGACGGCCGCTGGCCCTCACCCCTGCCCTCTCCCGCAAGCGGGAGAGGGTGTAAGAACGAGCGATCGCTGCCGGGTATTACTCCCTCGCCCGCTTGCGGGAGAGGGTTGGGGTGAGGGCCAGCGGCGGTGGCAGTGCAAGAGCGCTGGACATGGCCGCTCTCTCGCAAGCGGGAGAGCAAGAGGCGCAGGGAGCGAGAGCGCCGTGGTCACCGAATCGCTTCAGGCGCGTGGTCCTGCAGCATCCGCCGCGCGACGATGACCCTCATGATCTCGTTCGTGCCTTCGAGGATCTGGTGCACGCGCGCGTCGCGCAGGTAGCGCTCCAGCGGGTACTCGCGGATGTAGCCGTAGCCGCCGTGGATCTGCAGCGCCTCGTTGCACACGCCGAAGCCGATGTCCGTCGCCAGCCGCTTGGCCATCGCGCAGTACACCTGCGCGTCGGGCGACTTCGCATCCAGCTTGGATGCGGCCAGCCGCACCATCTGCCGCGCGGCGACCAGCTCGGTGGCCATGTCGGCGAGCTTGAACTGCAGCGCCTGCATGTCCGCCAGCGCCCGCCCGAACTGGCGCCTCTCGTGCATGTAGCGCTGCGCCGCAGTCAACGCGCCCTGCGCCGCGCCGACCGAGCAGGTCGCGATGTTGATGCGGCCGCCGTCCAGCCCCTGCATCGCGATGCGAAAGCCCTGCCCTTCCTCGCCGAGCAACTGCGCCGCGGGCACGCGCACCCCATCGAAGGCGATCGCGCGCGTGGGCTGGCTGTTCCAGCCCATCTTGTCCTCCTTGCGGCCGTACTCGATGCCCGCGGCATCGGCCTCGACCAGGAAGGCGGAGATGCCATCCGCGCCCGCCCCGCCGGTGCGCGCCATCACGACCAGCACGTCGGTCGCGCCCGCGCCGGAGATGAAGGCCTTGCCACCGTCGAGCACGTACGCATCGCCGTCGCGCCGCGCCGCCGTGCGCAGCGATGCCGCATCCGACCCCGCGCCCGGCTCGGTGAGGCAGTAGGACGCGAGCTTGCTCCCCGCGCACAGCGCCGGCCCCCATTGCGCCGCGACCTCGGGCCGCGCGAACGCCGTCACCATCCACGTCGCCATGTTGTGGATGCTCAGGAACGCCGTCGTCGACGGGCAGGCCGCGGCCAGCTCCTCGAAGACCAGCGTCGCGTCCAGCCGCGGCAGTCCAAGCCCGCCCGCCGCCTCATCCGCATAGAGCCCGCAGAAGCCCAGCTCGCCCGCATGCCGCAGCGTGTCGCGCGGGAAGATCCTGCCCGCGTCCCACGCCGCCGCCTGCGGCGCCATCTCGTCGCGCGCGAAGTCCCGCGCCGCCTGCTGGAAGGCCCGCTGCTGCTCGTTCAACTCGAAGTCCATGGGCGGCTCCGCCTCACTTCAGGCTGATCGTCGTGTTGACGCCGCCGGTGGACGCATCGTCGAACCAGCGCGCCGTCACCGTCTTCGTCTGCGTGTAGAAGAGCACCACCTGCTTGCCGTAAGGGCCCAGGTCGCCGAGCTTGGACGCGCGCGATCCCGTGAACGAGAACAGCGGCACCGGCACCGGAATCGGCACGTTGATGCCGACCTGGCCGACGTCGATCTCGTCCTCGAAGCGCCGCGCCGCCGCGCCGGACTGCGTGAACAGCGCGGTGCCGTTGCCGTTGGGGTTGGCGTTGATCATCGCGATCGCCTCGTCGAGCGTGGCGGCCTCCGCGACGCACAGCACCGGGCCGAAGACCTCCTGCTCATAGATGCTCATGCCGGGCTTCACGCCGCTGAACACCGTCGGGCCGACGAAGTTGCCCTCCTTCAATTGACCGCTCAGCGGCGGCAGCCGGCCATCGAGCGCCAGCGTCGCGCCATCCTCGATGCCGCGCGCGATGAGCCGCTCGACCCGGTCGCGCGCCGCGCACGAGATCAGCGGCCCCACGTCCGTCGTGGCCGAATCGCCGGCGCCGACGCTCAGGCCCTTGGCCTTCTCGATCAGCTCGGGCAGCCAGTCGCGCGCCGCGCCGACCAGCACCGCCACCGACACCGCCATGCAGCGCTGCCCCGCCGCGCCGAAGGCGGCGCCCACCAGCGCGTTGAGCGTCTGCTCCTTGTGCGCATCGGGCAGCACGACGGCGTGGTTCTTCGCGCCCATCATGCATTGCACGCGCTTGCCGGCCTTGGTCGCGCGGTCGTGCACCAGCGTGCCCACGCGCGTCGAGCCGACGAAGGACACCGCGCGGATGTCCGCGTGGTCGCACAGCGCGTTGACCACGTCCTCGCCGCCATGCACGACGTTGAGAACGCCCTTGGGGATGCCGGCCTCCAGCGCCAGTTCGACCAGCCGCATCGTCACCATCGGATCCTGCTCCGAGGGCTTGAGCACGAAGGTGTTGCCGCAGGCGATCGCCATCGGGAACATCCACAGCGGGATCATCGCGGGGAAGTTGAACGGCGTGATGCCGGCGCACACGCCCAGCGGCTGCAGCAGGGTGTAGGTATCGACGCCGCCCGCCACGTTGTGCGCGCGCTCGCCCATCTGCAGCGAGCCGATGTTGGCCGCGTGCTCCACCACCTCCAGGCCGCGGAACACGTCGCCCTCGGCATCGGCCAGGGTCTTGCCCTGCTCCGCCGTCAGCGTCGCGGCCAGCGACTTGAGGTGGTCGCGGATCAGCTGCTGGTACTTGAGGAAAATGCGGGCCCGCGCGCCGATCGGCGTCTTGCGCCAGGTCTTGAAGGCCTCGCGCGCGGCGGCGACGGCGGCCTGCACTTCGTCGGGCGTGGCCATCGGCACGCGCGCCAGGCGCTGCTGCGTCGCGGGATTGATCACGTCGCGCCATTCGGCGCTGCGGGATTGAACGAACTCGCCGTTGATCAACAGCGGAATGCGCGGCACATCGTCGCGGGTCATCGTGTCTCCTGGTGCTCCCCTCGGTCAGGGGCTCCAGAAGAATCTATCGGCGAACGGCCCGCGCGGCGCGCCCGCGCCCCGCTGTGAAAAGGAAAAGTGGCGAAGCGCTTCGCAGCCCGGCGACCTGTCCCGCGAAGTTTGCGAATCAGCGGACCGCGCAGCGGGTCGCGCCACGCATGACGCTCAATCGGCCAGGCGCCTCAGCTCATCGAGGAATCTCGCCGCCGCCACGTCCGACGGCCACGGCTCCCACGGCGTGCCGCCGTACTGTGCCTGCAAGGGATCGGTGTCCAGCACGGGATGCGTGATGCCGAGCACCTCGCGCACCTCGCGCTCGGACCAGCCGGTGCAGTGCACCGCCTCGGTCGCGGCGGCGATGCTGTCGGCGCGCTTGTGCAGCGCATGGGTGTCCGGCGTCCAGTCCGGCATCCGGTAGCGCGTGGCGATGGCCTGCATCAGCCGGTCGCCGACGATGCGGAAGGGCTCGCCCAGCACGCGCTTGAGCGGCGAGATGCAATCGAAGCCGAGGAAGCCTTCCTCGGCGTCATGCAGCAGTTCAGCGCGTTGCAGTGCGAGGGAGAGCGGCGCGTCGGCCTCCTGCGCCCATTGGCGCCGCAGCGCCAGCACCAGCAGCGAGTGCTGCGCGACGGACAGCGGCCAGGGCCAGGTGGATTCGCCGCCCCAGCGGTAGGTGCGCGCCAGGCGCAGCGCGAGGTCCTGGTCGGTCCAGGCCTGCGGCGACGGATTGATCAGGTCGAGCGCCGCCCCGGAGGGCAGGCGGATCCAGGCGCGGAGATGGTCGGTCATGCGGCCGACTGTAGCGAGCCGCCCCGGCCAGGATTGGCAGCAACGGCGGCTGGGGTTCAGTCCGTCCGGCGTTCAGCGCAGCCGCCGTTCAGTGCAGCCCGTTCAGTCCAGCCGGCGTTCAGTCCATCTGCTCGCGCAGGGCCTTGGCCTTGGCGCGATAGAACTTCGCGGAGCCGGCGTTGCCGGCCTTCTCGAAGCGGTCCGCCGCGGCGGTGGCCGCCTTGGCCGCCTCGTCGAAGGCCTGGATGATCAGTTGGCGGTCATCGCTCGGCTGCAGCTTGCCCGCCGCGAAGCGGCCAGCCATGTAGCCCTCGTCCGGGATATCGACGACGCCCAGCGCCAGTTCGCCCTTGGCCGCGCGGCCCAGGAACATGCGCTTCACCGCGGCGCCCTGCTGCTCCTTGAGCACGCCCAGGCCATCGGCCTGGCCGCCGGCGCAGGCGCCGTCCCAGCGGGCCGAGCCGGCGGCCCAGCCTTCGGGCGGGGTGGTCACGGTGCAGGCCGCCAGCGTCGGCTGGCAGGCGACGGTGAGGGTCAGGCCGGCCAGCGCCAGCACGCGGAGAAGAGCGAAGGAACGGAGCTTCATGACGGCGGAGTATCCATGTCCGCCGGCGCGACCGCGCGTTTCCCCTCGATGCCGGAACCGGCATCAACGGCCCTGCCGATTTCATTGGTGCGGCCAGCGCCCGCTTCCTAGCATCCTCCGCGGGTTCCAAGACCGCCGCGGCACGACCCGCGGCGGCGCGAACCCGGTCACGACAACCACAAGACCGGAGACAAGACATGACCCTCACCCCTTCGCGCCGCGCGAGCGTGTCGCGCTGGCTGCGCCACGCGCGCGCCGTCCTCGCCCTGGGTGCCGCCGTCGTCGGCGGCAGCGTCGCCGCCGCGCCCTGGACGCTCACCGGCTCCCTGGGCACGCACGATCCCAGCATCTACAAGACCAGCACGACCTGGTGGATCTTCGAGACCACCGACAACAACGGCATCGGCGTGAAGTACTCCAGCGACGGCCACGCGTGGACGCAAGGCGTGCCGATCTTCGGCAGCGGGCTGTCCTGGTGGCAGCAGTACGTGGCCGCCGGCAAGCCGGCCCAGGTCTGGGCGCCGGGCTGCGGCGAATGGGGCTCGATGGGCTACTGCTACTACGCGGTGTCGAGCTTCGGCTCGCAGAAGTCGGCGATCGGGCTGACGACCTCCGCTGGCGGCATCGCGGCCGGCAAGTGGGTGGACCAGGGGGCGGTGATCACGTCGGCGCCCGGCGACAACTTCAACGCGATCGACCCGGCGCTGGCCAAGACGACGAGCGGCAGTCCCTATCTGGTCTACGGCTCGTTCTGGAACGGCATCTTCATCCGCCCGGTCAGCAGCACCACGCTGAAGCCCTCGGGCACGCCGGTCAACATCGCGCGCGACAACGTCAACGGCATCGAGAACGGCTTCGTGATCTCGCATGCGACGAACGGGACGACCTGGTACTACCTCTTCGCGTCCAAGAACGCCTGCTGCAAGGGCGCGGACAGTACCTACCGCATCGTCGTCGGGCGCTCGAGCTCGATCACCGGGCCCTATGTCGACAAGGCCGGCGTGGCGATGATGTCGGGCGGCGGCACGGTGCTGGCGTCCAGCGGCTCGCGCTTCAAGGGACCGGGCGGGCAGTCGCTGCTGGCCGATGGATCGGTCATCGCCTGGCATGCCTACGACGCGCAGAACAACGGCGCGCCGGTGCTGTTCATCAACAACGTGACCTGGGGCTCGGACGGGTGGCCGCAGCCCGTGTGGTGAGCGTCCGCCGCGTCGCGGTCCTCGCGGCGGTGCTGGGGGCGCTGGCCGGGCTCGTGGCCGGCTCGCTCGTCGGCCCTGGCCGCGAGCCCGTCACGCTGGCCCGGCTTCTCGCTCCAACAACGACGGCGCGTCCAGCGCAGCCGGATCCCGCCTTCGCGGCGGGCGCCGCCTCGGCGCCCCGGCTCGCGCCGCTGCCGGCCGGCGCCGACCTCGGCGCGCTGCTGCGCGCTCCGCTGTCGGAACTCCGGACCAGCGTGTTGACCGCGCTGCGGCACCGGTCAGAAGGCGGCTGGCTGTACGCGCGCGCGCTGGCGCGGCAGTGCTCGGTGCTGGAGATGATCGAGATGCGCGACCGCCTGGTGCCCGCCGCCTTCCAGCCGGCGATCGACCTGAACCAGCCGGTCGCGCAGCACGCGATGGCGCTGCGCGACCAGCTCGCGGCCGGCTGCTCGCAGCTGCAGCCGGACGAGCTGCGTGAGGCGATGAACGTGCCGCCGGGCGCGATCGATCCGCTGATCGCGGTGATGGACCAACCGGCCCGCCCCGGCAGCGCGCAGGCCCGCGAGCGCCTGGCGGCGATCCTGTCGCGGCCGGACCCGTTGATGCTCGCCGAGCTCGGCCCCAGCCTGCTGGCGCGCGACGGCGAGGCCATCGTCTTCGACGGCAAGCGCATCGAGGGCGATGAACGCCAGCTGCTGGAGGCCGCAGCGATCCTGCTGCCCTGCTCGCTTGGGCTGGTCTGCGACGGGCAGGACGTGAACGTCTGGGGGCCCTGCCTCATCGACGGCATGTGCCAGGCGTCGTCCCGCGAGGACTTCGTGATGAACAGCCTCCAGGCCAGCGAGCATCCGGAGCGCCGCCCGGCGGTACTCGCCTGGGTGGAGCGGCTGCGCGCGGCGGTCGTCGCGCGCGACGTGGATCGCTTCCTCAAGCCGCCGACATGAGCGCCGGCCCGGGCGGCGATATCCGCGTGCTCAGGCGGCGGCGGTCCCGGCCGGCGAGGCCCCGACCAGCTCGCAAAAGCGCGCCAGGTCGACATTGCCGCCGCTGATGACGATGCCGATGCGCTGGCCCTGGAGCTGGTCCTTCATCGCCTGCACTGCGGCGAAGCCCAGGCAGCCGGTCGGCTCGACCATCATCTTCATGCGCGTCGCGAAGAAGCCCATCGCCTCGACCAGCGCGGCATCCGGGACGGTGACGACGTCATCGACCAGGCGCCGGATCAGCGCGAAGGTCAGGTCGCCGAGCTGCTGCGTCTGGACGCCGTCGGCGATGGTGCGCGGCGTGTCGATGTGGACCAGCTTGCCGCTGCGGAAGGACTGCTGGCCGTCGTTGCCCGCATCGGGCTCGACGCCATAGACCTTCGCGGCCGGCGACAGCGCCCGCACCGCCAGCGCGGTGCCCGACAGCAGCCCGCCGCCGCCCAGCGGCGTGAACACGGCGTCCAGCGGGCCGACCTCCTCGATCAGTTCCTTCGCCGCGGTGCCCTGGCCGCTGATCACGTCGGCATGGTCGTAGGGCGGGATCAGCGTCAGGCCATGCTTCTCCGCCAGGTCGCGGCCGATCTGCTGGCGGTCCTCGGTGTAGCGGTCGTAGAGGACGACTTCGCCGCCGTAGCCGCGCGTCGCGGCGATCTTCGCGGCGGGTGCGTCCTTGGGCATCACGATGGTGGACGGCATGCCCAGCAGGCGCGCCGACAGCGCGATCGCCTGCGCATGGTTGCCCGAGGAGAAGGCCACCACGCCGCGCCGGCGCTGCTCGGGCGTGAAGCGCGACAGCGCGTTGAACGCGCCGCGGAACTTGAAGGCGCCCATGCGCTGGAAGTTCTCGCACTTGAAGAAGACGCGGGCGCCCAGCCGCTCATCGACGGTGCGGGACGTGAGCACCGGCGTGCGGTGCGCCTGGCCCTCGATGCGACGGGCGGCGGCCTCGACGTCGTCGAAGCTGGGGAGGTGCCGCGACGCGTCGGCGGATGCGGGGGCGGATACGGAGGCTGAGGGCATGGCGGGCGTGGCGGTCAATCTCGGCTCCTGGTCGATGGGACGCGCCATCATGCCTGCGCGCTGTACCGCAACAGGCTCAGGCCTGCCATACACCGTAGCCAGCCTCGCGCAGGCCGATGGCCAGTTCCACCTCCATCTCGCGCGCGGCCTCGTAGGGCATCGGGTTGTAGACCTCGTAGAGCCGCGGCAGCAGGCGCAGGCCGTAATCGAAGACGAAGCGGTTGGCCTGGATGCCGGCCTTGTGCTTGTCGAAGCGCAGGTCCGGATCGAGGCCCGTCATGCCGACGTAGACGAAGGGCATGCCGAGCCGGTAGTCCGGGTTGGCCTTGCGAAAGCGCGGCTCGTTCCAGACCTGGTCCGCGAGCTCGACGACGTAGACGTGGTGGTGATGGCGCTTCTCGCGCGGCGCCTTGGGTGCAGCGGCCGTCTTCACCTTCCTGGCGGGCGCGGCCGCGGCCTCGCCGCCTGCCGCCACAATCGCCTTCTTCTTCCGTTTCCCGACGCCATCCGCCATGCCCTTGTCCTCTTACCTCTCCACCTCGCCGGACGTTGCCGAGCGCGTGTTCATCCACGACTCCGCGCAGGTGATCGGCGACGTGACGATCGGCCCCGACAGCTCCGTCTGGTGCAACACCGTGCTGCGCGGCGACGTGAACCGGATTGTCATCGGCACCGGCAGCAACATCCAGGACTTCGCGATGGGCCATGTCTCGCACAAGTCGGCGAAGAAGCCGGAGGGCTCGCCGCTGATCATCGGCGACCACGTGACGGTGGGTCACTCGGTGATCCTGCATGGCTGTCGCATTGGCAACGAGTGCCTGATCGGCATGGGCTCGATCGTGATGGACGACGTGGTCGTCGAGGACCGCGTGATGATCGGCGCCGGCAGCCTGGTGTCGCCAGGCAAGGTGCTCAAGAGCGGCCACCTCTACATCGGCCGGCCGGCGGTCGCGGTGCGCGAGCTGACGGCCGAGGAGATCGCCTACCTGAGGTACTCCGCCGAGCATTACATCCGGGTCAAGGACAACTACCTGGGCGGCTGATTGGCGCTGCCGCCGACTCCGCAATGCTGAAGCGGAAACTCCGCCTGCCACCGATGGCCGCGCAGGCGTAGCGTCCGCATCCTTTGGTGATGCAAGCCAAGGTTGCGGCGTCGATCGCCCGAGATACCGAACGTGCCGAACGCGCGGCGAGCCGAAGCCCGCCAAGCGCCACGCCAGCTCGCCCCCCGGGCGCACTGCCTCGGCAGAACGCCCTTCAGCGCCAAGTCGACGCCAGCCCGCGCATCCGGGCGCAACAGCAGCAGATCGATCGGCTGCTCAGTCCGCCGCTGCGCGTGCCCCAACGCGCCGAGCGTGCCCTGCCAGTCGCTTCAACGGGAACGGTCGGGGCCGTCGTGCAGCGGGCTCGGTTCACGCTGAGCTTCCCCCAGGTCGGGCAACTGCAACTCGCGGGGCCGCGTCAGCACCTCTTCATCGACTTCCTGGCAGGCGCTGGCTACACCTACGACAGCCGCAGTCGCGCCGTCAACACCGGCGCGAACGGCGCCGCCGACTTCGCCACCTTCAAGCAGCAGTTCGACGCCTACGTCCTGCAGCACCAGGTGGTCGAGCTCGGGCCCGAGGAACGACTGGCGGGGATCCGGTCGGCGGGGGAACGACGGGTGCGAGAGAAGTATCCGGGCGCCGAGATCGAGACGCTGGCCAAGGAGGGCAAGAACAACTGCGGGATCTATCGCGTTCAAGCGAAGGACGCGGCGGCCATCGTCATCAAGGTGCTCTCGAAGGGCCTGCCCGCAGCGGCAGGCGCGGCGACGCGCGTCCCCGCGCTTCGCGAGCGCTTCATTGACCCGGATGAAGGCGCCCCGATCGACATCGGCATTCCCCTCGCTTTCGAGGAGATCCAGGAAGGACCGCTCTCCTTCGGTCTCGCGACCTACCAGGCGCATGGGGTCATGTCGCTGAATGCGGCGTTGGAAGTGCAGGACCTCCCCGTCGAGCGGCTACGAGGGGCCGCTCGCGGGCTGGGTTGGCGCATCGCGGCATTCCATGTCGCGCCGATCGAGCGCAACGACGTGAAGGACGGTTCGTACCTGGTGCACGGCGACCTCAATGCCTCCAACCTGATGCTGTCCATGGATGGCGTGGTCGGGCTGGTCGACGTGGACGACCTGAAGCTGGGCGACATCGGCCACGTGAAGTGGGATCTGGACAGTCTCCTGGGCAGCCTGCGCACGGTGCTGGTGGCGCGATACGGAGCGCCCGCGGCGGAGAAGGTCGCGGCGCAGATGAAGCAGGGTTTCGTCGAGGGCTATACGGCGCGCCTGGCGAGCGTGCGTGGCAGCGACGACATACTGCGGCAGTTGTCCGGCACCCTGTCCGGCTGACCCCACGCACGCTGCACGGCGTCAACAGCGTCAACGGCGAGGCCTCACCCGGCGGCCCATCGCGAGAACCGGATGGCTGCTGCCTTCGCGCTGCTTCCGAGACGGTGCAGAAGTCCTTCCTGCAATACTCCCCCGCATGTCTCCCAGCGCCGATCAGCCCTCCCTCTTCGACGACTTCGATCCGCCGGCCGACGCCCTGCCCGGCGGCATGCGTTATGAGTCCGCTTTCCTGTCGCCCGAGGAGGAGCACGCGCTGATCGCGCTCATCGGCGCGCTGCCGCTTGAAGCGGCGCAGTACAAGCAATACACCGCGCGCCGCCGTGTCGTCAGCTATGGCGGCAGCTTCGACTACGACGCCAACCGCCTGCGCCCCGCGCAGCCACTGATCGAAGCGCTGCATCCGCTGCGCGAGCGCGTCGCGCAATGGGCGGGGATCGCGCCGGATGCCCTCGTTCACACGCTGGTCGCCGAATACGCGCCCGGCACGCCGCTCGGCTGGCACCGCGACGTGCCGGACTTCGAGGACGTGTTCGGCGTGTCGCTCGGCGCCCCGGCGACGCTGCGATTCCGCCCCTACCCGCCCGATGCGCCCAAGCGCGCCGACGTCCTCAAGCTCACCGTCGAGCCGCGATCGATCTACGCGCTGCGCGGTCCTTCGCGCTGGGCGTGGCAGCACAGCGTCGCGCCGGTCGAGCGGCTGCGGTGGTCGATCACGTTCCGGACCGCGCGAGCGAAGTGATCGATGAACACGGGGCCTGCGTCGAAGGCCCCACGCGACGCCGGTCCTTTGCGTCAGGCCGCTTGACCGTCCTCGCGCCTCGCCCCTACGATCGCGCCCGCTTCGCAGTCATCGCCATGACCTGCACCGAGCCGTAAGCGTTTACGTCAGCCAACGCGCAACCCCGCCGGTTCCCCGACGCAGCAGCGTCGCGCCGGCTTGCGCATAGGCATTGCAATGACCACGCACTCCACCACGGTTCGTTCCACTTTCAACCACCTCAGCTTCCCCTCCCCCGACGCTCCCGCGACGGCCGCGTTCTTCGAGCATTTCCTCGGCTTCTCCGTGGCCGTCTTCGGCCACAGTCGCATCGTCAAGAAGGACCAGCTCGACATCGTCATCGAGGACGGCCGCGACCGCGATTGCACCTGGCCGCGCAACTTCCATGTCGGCGTCGAAGTGGCAACGCGCGCGGACCTCGAGCGCATCCATGCCGACATGCTCGCGGCGGGCATCCGCATGGAGACCGCGCTGATCACGCACGTGCGCGGCTCGCGTTTCTTCTGCTGGATGCCGGGGGGCGTGATGCTCGAGGTCAATACCCGCGAGGACGCGGCAGTGGAGTTCCGTGGGACGTTCGCGAGTCAGCGGGGTTGACGGGCCGGTGAGCGGGGCCGGCTGACGCCGGCCTGGCCGCAACAGGCGGTGTGCGCGTTCTTCGACGCGTGCGACCGCCTGCGGAAGTTGCGAAAGATGTACTGATCAAGAGGCTCGCGCTCAGGCGTAGTCGCGTGTGCCTCCGCACTGGGCAGGTTCGCAGCGATGATGCGCTCCAACTGTTCGTCGGGCTTGCCGTAGCGCAAGGCCAGGATCTGCCAGAACACGAGCTGAGTGATGAAGCGATACGAGCTGTGTACGACAGCGAGCACGCCATAGTCGTACGGCACATAGATCTCGGCATTGCCGGAATTCGCCACATCGCCAGAATCGATGAACACCACGTTCGGCGTCGCCGGCGAGATCGGTTGCTGTGGACCGCGATAGCCCAGGACGTACCAATCGCCCGCATACTCATCGGCCTCCAGCACCTCATCGTTCCAGGTCCAGAACACCCAGACCTTGCCGTTGGCCATCTGGTAAATCGCCTTGCCTTGATTCTCGACCGAGCTTCCCTTCGTGAAGATGGCATGGTCCACGTCAGGCGCCAGCATCAACACCCAATCCACTGCGCCCGCGTAGTTGGGCACCTTTCCGCTGGCGAGCGTCTTGCTCATGAGGTAGTTGCCCATCGAGTGCGTGATGATCGCCGTCATGAGTTGCGGAGCGCTCTTTCCGTACTTCGCATTGAGCTGCTTCCTGACCATCGTGATCGCCTCGATCATCGCCGCCATGAGATTGGCGGATTGCTCGGCGTACTGCCGCGCCGAAGACGGCAAGTCGCAGTTCGACGGCCAACTCGCAGCGACGATCAAACTCTGACCGAGTCCCGTCGCGTTGAGCCGCGAGCCGTAATACGCATGTGCGATTCGTGCGTCCGTCGCCGAGGTGTCGAAGCCATGCACGTAGAACGCCAGCACCACGGGATGCTGCTGATCCGTGCAGACCCGATGGAGATCCTCGGCAAGCTGGGCGATCCATGTCGTCTTGTCGAGGGTCTGCTGATCAAGAAGTTCGTTGTACCCCTGCAATGGAAAGTTCATGTTGCTCAGGTAGACCACGGGCCCCGGCGGGGAGCAATCCGCTCCGTTGACGCGGTTCGACAACATGTAGGTATGGATGGGAAAGCTCATGATCACCTGCTGAGGTTTTGATGGCCCTGCTCAATGGGGGTGAGGCCACAGCGTCCGTCGCCTCGTCTCGTGACCTCGCGTTCGAACGCCCGCAAAGCCGCTGGATTCACGCTGAGGTGAGCGGAAGACAGTTTCGGCGGAGCGCACCATCACCACATCATCAAGATTGGTCAGATAGGGCAGGCTCCAGCGATTCAGGCGTCGTGCGCGGCCCAAGTGAGGTCACCAGCCCGCGTGCCATTCAGGTAGAAGGCGGGAGCGCGAGCGCCCGAAGCCCTCAGGTCCCGCAGGGAGGCTCAAGCCGTTCCATAGAGCCGGTCTTGCGTTGAGTCGAGATGAACTTCTTCGTCGATCTCCGAAGCTGGTTGCTCGTTCTGGCACAGTTCCGACGCATGGGAGACTGCGGCCAGGGCCGTACCCAGCATCGCGAACGCAGCCGTGGAGTAGACGCCGAAATTCCAACTGCCGGCGCTACTCACGCTGTTGCTGATGGCGCCGATGGCCTTGATGCCACCAGCTGCGACCATGGTGGCGGTGTACTTGTTGTAGTTGTAGAAGGTGTTGCACGCTTCCGCGGTGGCCCATATCAAGTTGGGCAGAACCCCCACGACGCTTGCCGCGCCGTCATACCCCGTGGCCTGCAACGCGCCTTGGCTGAGCTGTGTTGCGGCCGCCGCGGCATTCGCCGCAGCCTGGATCTTTTCGACCCCGTCTTTTGATGTCCAGTACTGATACCCCGCAGAACCCAGCAGCGCGGTGCCGGCCACGATGTTCACAACGGGCTGCGCTTCCTTGGGCAGGTAATTTGGAACGACCGCCAGGAAGTTGAAGGCCTCACCGATCATCCCCGCCAGCTTCTCGCCCATGATGCCGGTGCGGCCGCCGCCTTGCGCCTCCTCCTCCCCATCCTGCAATTGCACGACGGCTCGTCGCGTCACCAAGGCTGGGGACCGATGTTCCGCGGCTTCGGTTGCCGGGCTCATGCGCCAATCCGTGCTGGCCCAGTTCGCCATCGTGCGGCGCTGCGCCTGCATGCGCGGCGAGCAGTGGATGTGGTCGGCCAGCAGTTGCCGGGCGGCCCTCGGCACCGAGGCTTGGTCCGCAGGCAGCGCCGCGGGCTTACGGAGCCAGGGGGCGTCGAGGCGGGCGCTGCGATTTGTTGTCATGATGGATCCAGGTTGGCGCCGAGCTTCAAGTTCCGGCAAGTACAGCCTAAAGGGCCGCGCTGTGATGCTCCATCAGCACATGACAGACAAAGGCCTGCTGTCATGCTGAGATGTGACTTCAGGAAATCGACGTGCAAAGAGCCTTCTGGCTCGCCGATTCATGTGTTCCGGTGGCTGACGAAGGTTGCGGGTACTGTGTCCGTTCGGAGGGAGTAACGCCCCACCTTGCCAGCCAACAGCATGTCGATCCAGCTTCCCGTCGTTCGTCGATGGGATACGGCGTCCTCAAGCCGTTGCGCCGGCCAATCAACCCACCAGGAGAGACGACATGTCCTACATCGATGGTTTCGTGATCGCGGTCCCCACCGCCAACAAGCAGAAGTTCATCGAGCACGCACGCCATTTCGACAAGATGTTCATCGAGTTGGGCGCCATCCGTGTGGTCGAGGGTTGGGGTGACGATGTTCCAGACGGAAAAGTCACCGATTTCCGCCGCGCAGTGCAGGCGACTGCCGAGGAGACGGTGGCCTTTTCGTGGGTGGAATGGCCCGACAAGGCCACGCGCGATGCCGGCATGAAGAAAATGATGGAAGACCCTCGCATGGATCCGGCTACACCCGGCAACCCGCCCATTCCTTTCGATGGCAAGCGCATGATCTTCGGGGGCTTTGAACCGGTGGTCGAAGTGGGGGCTTGAGCGGCGCGGGCCACGGAGTTCTTCTCGACACTGCGAAGCGTTGATTCACCCGAGCCTGGCTCTGCGCATGCGTTGGTCTTGGGTTGTCCTGGCCGCGGGCGACAAGGACGCCGACGTCGACAGCATCACCAAGGTCATCAATCTCCACACCGAGAGCTATGGACAACGGCACCCCCATTTCAAGACCGCTTACAAGGCTTTCGAATGACGGTCATGGCCTCGCCCAACGCCGCGGTGGATGGCGCGACGGAGCACGCGGCTACCTTTTGGCGGCGCTGCTGAGCATTGCGGCCGGCACGTCAGCTTGCGCTTCCGGGGCGGTGAAGGCTCCGAGGACTTCCGGCGGCGCGTCTGGAGGCACATCCGGCTCGACCGCTTCAGCCGCAGGGAGCGCCCAGTCCAGCGGCACGCTGTGCCAGGCCGACGAGGTGGTCGCCTTCTCCTGCCCGACAGCGACCAAGATCGTCTCGCTGTGTGCCAAGCCCGAAGCCGGCCCGGCCTCGAAGCAACTGGCCTACCGCTACGGCACGGCGAAGAAGGTGGAACTGGAATACGTCGCCACGGCCGACAACGGCAAGCGTTTTGGCGCCACCGTCTCGCCAGCGGCACCGGGCGCGTCGGTGCATCAACTCTGGTTCAACCGCGGCGACATTCGCTACCTGCTCACCGAGTGCGTCGGTGGCAGTTGTCCCCACGGCGCCGGCGTGGCAGTGCTCAATCCGGAGAAAGTGCTGATGAGCGCGCGCTGCGTGGCCGGCGATACGCCGAGCCAAGCCTTCTTCTCCCGCTCACTGATCGAGTTCGGCAACGGCGCGGACGACACGCGCTCGCGCACCGAGCTGATCAAGACCGAGGACTCGGACAACAGCCTGGACCAGATCTACAAGACGGAGCGCCAAACTCGGTGAGCGTTAGACGCGGATGGAGGCATTCAGGACGACGAACGGCCTCGTCGTCTGCGATCCCCGCTCGATCCGAATTGCTGGTTAATCGACGATGGACTTGTCGGGCCAACAGAGGTGGAGGCGTTCTCTCGCGTGTTGCTTGATGACTTGAAGGGGCTCACTTCCGGCATGTGACCCAAGCGGTGCGACTGTGCGTCGCTAATGTCCACTTCCGCGGAGCTGCCACTCGGCGGCTGACTGCTGCTTTAGGCTGATCTCGGTCGCTCGCGGTATGGTCCTGAGCGACTGCTCTAGCCAAGAGCCGTCGTCGCAGTTGACGCACCCCGCGCGGTCGTCAACCCGAAGCGCGCGTACCCCGAGGCCCATCTGCCGCTGCCCAAGGCCCCGCGCCGGCCGCAGTCCGGCCGCAGGCACGAAGATTAGGTGGCGATGAACGCGAGCGACGCGAGGTGGCGCTCAGACGGCTTCGAGATCAAGTGCGGCTCGAGCGGGGCCGTGACTGCAGTCCACCTTTGCCCAGCGATGAGCAACGCATGCGGCGAGCGTTTGTTCGGCAAGTTCGGGTGACGCCGCCAAGCCTACGGTCGCGCTTAAGAGTTGAACGCTATGACCCGCTCGGATAGCTCACGTCTCAGGGGGATCGGTCATGCCGAAGCGATCAAGCGTGCTAAGCAAATCGCGGAGGTCGGATGGCATGGACGTCTTAGTGAATTGATTGGCGATCTGTGAGTCGGTGATCGTTACGCCGACCAGATCTTGCAACTTTGAGTTCAGCCTGGCCAAGACCTCTTTGCCTGGCACCAAAGTCTCTGGACCGCCAGCTTCGTTCCAGCGTTGCTCGAACTCCTTCGACAGGGCGGCATTGACAGTCGCGGAGTCCAAATGGCTGGCCGTCCGCTTCTTGAAGTCCTGGAAGCGCGCGAGTCGCTGAGCAAAGACGTCGTGCCGAAAATGCCCCATCGCCTCCGCCAGCATCGGCTGAACATCAGGCGCTTTTGCTTGGGCCGTTCCCCCCCGACGAGCCTTTTCTCTCAGGCGGCTTTCCAGTGCGGCTTGGAGGCACGATGGAACCAGTAGGTAGTTCTCGATCTCCTTGCGGCCGTGAATGTGGACCTTGAATCCGTTCTTCTCCAGTTCAGCCTTCACGTCAGCTATCTCGGCATCGCTACGGTAGTCACGATCCAGGACCACAGCTCTGAGGACCTTTGACCCCACGGTCTTTTCGATGCCGGCCGCTAGGTCAACGGCTCGACGGGGATTGAACCCTTCTGTCTGCACGACAGCGAAATCAGATCGATTCGCCAACCGTTGCAGTCCCTGGCTCCTGGCGAAGACGGAAAGCAGTTGGAAGTCCAACCCTTCGACAAACACGACGCGCTTGGTCTTCGCGAGCTGGGTGAGAGTGGGGTTGAGGTTGGAGCCGAGAGCTGTAAACACGCGCTTGAGCTGCGAGACGTCTTTGACCCGGCTCGCCATGTTCTTGCGCTTATTGATGTTCAGAAGGCTTGTCGGCTCGCACTCCGCAATGATCTCCGTGGAGTGGGTGGCAATGAGGATGTCAGGGCCAAGTTCTCGCAGCAGCGCCACAAGCTGACGTTGAAGATCCGAGTGGAGATAGATGTCTGGCTCGTCGATCACGAGCAGGCTCGCACTCGACGCCTTGACAATGAAGGTGAGCATTTGGCACCAGACCTGGAAGCCGTATCCTGACCAGCAAATCTCTCGGTGATACCTCTCCTCAGGGCAGTACATGTTGAGCTGGCGCCCATCACTGATCTCGGGCCTCAAGATGTCCATCCCCGGCCAGCTGCGCTGCACCAGTTCTCGGAACCTGTCGAAGTCCTCGGGATAGTGGTACCAAATGTTCCTGAAATTGCGTGAAGCGCCGTTGGTCATCAACGCAAGGCGGGCGGCCTCCCTGGCGAACAGTGGCTCGCGCTGATCGACCGGTCCGAGGATGGGAACAAAGGCGACATCGAGATCAAACTTCGACCGAAAGTCCTTTGGCGACCTCACGTCACCAGTCTTGGGCTCCGCCACCATGATGCAAGACCCACGCTCGGGAAAGTGGAGCTTGAGCGAGCTGTCGTTCGACAGCTTGAAAACCACCGAGGCCGGGCGACTCTCGTCGTAGTTGTGGAAGATGTTCTCCGAAGCAACAGGCAGCTCTTCGATGTTGAGCCTGTAGCCCAGCGTCAGCAGACCGTCGACTTCAAGGCGCTCCGGACTCTTTGCTTTTGCCTTCCTCAGTCCCTCATGAAGGATCCGGAATGCGCTCACGATTGTCGACTTGCCAGAGTTGTTGGGCCCGACCAGTACGTTGAACTCCTGCAAGTGAATTGCGAAGGAGCTAAACGCCTTGTAGTGGCTGAACCTCACAGATGTGATGTGCAGGCTAGCCATTGGCGTGATCCGTTCCTAAGGTATTGATACTTGTACCCATGCTCGCTTCCCGGCGCTGCACTCATGGGCTGCAGCCGGACCGGGCCTCCCTTCGTCTGTTAGCTGTTCTCGTGGCCTCTTTGGGCGATGAAGGACGATCTTTTGCTGATGCGCAGACCATTGCTATAGGGGCACACCCGAGCGAGACATCGATGTGACGCCTAGCGCAACGGTTAGGCTATGGGTGCTGAAGAACTGAGCGCAACGCGAGCCGATTGCATCGAGTTCAACGAAGCGGTGACGAAGCCGGCAGTGTTGACCTTGCCGATCGGACACAGGACAAAATTGGCGCACATTGAGAATTCAACAAGCGGAGGGGCGCTATGCAACTGGCGTCGTTGAGCATTCGGAATTTCCGTGGCATTCGGGAAGCGGAGCTCGCGCTAAATGAGCACAACGTATTCATCGGCGCGAACAATAGTGGCAAGACAACGATCATCGAAGCACTTGCGCTGCTGTTTGGCCGCGAACGGATGGTGCGCGGTCTGACCGAGCACGACTTCTACGGCGGCGACCCGGGGCCAACGGATCGCATCAAACTGACGGCGACTATCGTCGGGTTCAAAGGCAACGACGCGTCCAAACACACCGACTGGTTCGGGCCCGATCGAGCGGTGCCAAAGTGGGTTCACGAAGACTCTGGCGAGATCCTTCCTGAGCCCAACAGCATCAAGTCCGCGCTGGCCTGCCAGGTTGGATTTGCCGCACGCTTCGACCGCGCTTCGCTCGAAGTCGATTCGGTACGCTACTTCGTTGATGACACCGATGTAGACGTGTTTGAGGACGATGCATATCAGTCGGTACCGGCGCGCCTGCTGCGCGAACTGGGCTTTTTTCTTGTCCCGGCGAGCCGGACCTGGGATCGGGTCATCTCATTCGGCAGCGAGCTGTTTCGACGCGTCGTCACGAGTGGCGACGGCTTGCCAGCACAAGCCATCCTGGCAGAACGCGACAGGCTTCGCCAGCCGGCCAACCCAGTCGAGGCCGACGACAAGCTGGTGCCCATTGTCGAGGCGCTCAACACGGAACTGCAGGGCTTCTTCCCTCAGGCGCCCAACCTCCGGCTCCGGCTGACCAGCACGGACAGCGATGGGGTCATGGAGGCCCTCGTCCCTCACTTCGCATTCGGTGACGAGGGTCCGAGCATCCCCGCGCGGCGGCATGGCACCGGGTTGGTGTCCATGCAGAGCATGCTGCTGCTGTTCCATTTCGGCCGAAGACGCTCGGAGGCTGGCCAGAGCTTCTGGATGGCCTTGGAGGAGCCGGAGCTTCACATCCCGCCGCCGCTGCAGCGGCGCGTCGTTCAGCGCCTGCAGTCGCTGTCGGTCCAGACGTTCATCACCTCCCATTCGCCAACCGTCGCCGGCATCTCTGATCCCAAGGCGCTGCACGTCCTCAGGAATAGCGCCGGAAAGCTCACAGCCACGCCGCTGAGCTCCGCTTCATCGTTGGCAACGGACGCGAACCCAGTGCGGCGGCTATTCGAGATCCACCGCCAGGAAACCATTGCGGCGCTGATGCACGACTGCCTGCTGATCCCGGAAGGCTCGATCGATGTAGAGCTGCTGAGCCTGATGGCAACCGCCGTCGATTCCGGCCAAACCTGGGAAGCAGGATCCGACTCGAAGTTCCTGACTCACGTCGGGATCGTCAGGACTACCGATGCTCAGGTAGTTCCGACGTTCAAGCGGTTGCATCCGCTACACCCTCAAATCTCCTGCCTGGTGGATGGCGACGACGCGGGTGACGGCTATATCACCGCCCTCGCGGTCCTGCCATCGAAGCCGGCTAGAGCATTGCGATGGCCGGACGGCTGGGCAGTCGAGGATGCAATCGGCTGGATCGTTGATGGCGATCCAACTCTTGCAAGCGCCATTGAGGGTATCGTTCCCGCTGCCGCGAATACAGCAGAGTTGGTGACGCGGCTAAAGTCAAAGGACAGAGCCGCGGGCGGCCTGAAGCAGGACCGGCCTGTCTATGAAAGCGTTGCACAGGCTATCAGAGGTTCCGAGCCCGCCCGTCTCAGGGGTCTGATCCTGCTGAACGCGATGGCCTCTGAATGTCTTGGAGTCGACAGTGACAAGTTCACCAAGCACTCCGTAGTCAACGGCATGCGCGTCCGGGTCTTCACGCCATGACGGTCTGGGCCGTGAATGGCGCGGCTGGCTTTGGCAAGACTTACCGGCTTCTACAGCGAACTGATGAAGACCTGAAAGCCTGTCCCTTGGGGGAGGGCCAGCAGGTCCTGGCGCTCACTTTCATGCACGGTGCACGGCAGCGCCTAGAGCAGAAGCTGCGCGCCATGCCAGAGCTGCGCGGCAAATACCAATGCCTGACGGTCGATGGCTTCGCGCGCTCGCTCCGCTGGCGCTGGCGCTCCCTGGCCCAGTCCATCTCGCAAGCCAGCACGGACGCGGTGTCGTTCGACGAGCAATGTTCCCTTGCCGCAGAATTGATCCGGCGGCCCGTGGTGGGCAACTGGTTGGCTATGGGCTATTCCTGCATACTGCTGGACGAAGGCCAAGATCTCGACTCCCATAGGTTGCGGCTCATCGAAGCCCTGGCGCTGTGGACCCGCGTCCTGATCGCATACGACGAATTTCAGTGTCTCAAGGTGGAGTTGCGACCAAGCCCCGTGTCTGTGTGGCTACCGACCGTATGCAAACCAGAGGAGCTCTCCAAGCCTCAGCGCTGCAGCGTCCCGGCGCTGCTAGATGCTTCATCCGCGTTGCGATCAGGTCTTGCGCCGGTTGCCGGCCAGGGATTCAAAATTGCAGCGTGCGCGAGCGCCGCACAGGCCGCAGCCCTGCTCGCCTCCACCATCCACTTCGCGAGAATCAAGACGCCGAAATGCAGCGTCGCCGTCATCACGCCGGCACGCAAGGGCGGGTATGCGGACGAGGTCGTCGAGATGGTGACGACCAAGGCTTGCGGGTCGAAAAAGCTCGGCCCCTTCAAGCTGAGATGGGAGATGGCCGAGTCTCCACTTTTGGAGGCCGTCGAGCAGATGACGTTCGATGGAGAAATGCCGTGCGGTGAGGTCGCGCACAAGATCCTTGCCGAAGCCGACGATGGCACGGCGCGTGATGCGCTGATCCGTTGGACCCTCCGGCAGCGCGACGTGGCTGGTCGCGTCGGCATCAACTTCCAAGAGCTCATCGGCCAAGCGCGCAGGGTCATTGCGGTCACGCGCGCGCGGGCAAACCGGACCGATAGCGGCAAACGTGCTCTCACCGTGCACCAGGCCAAGAATCGTGAGTTCGACGTCGTCATCGTGATCTGGCCCTACACGGTTGCCCAAGACGACGAAGGGAAGCGCCGCCTTCTCTACAACGCCATCACCCGCGCCAAGCTGCAGTGCACGGTGATCGTGCAAGGCGCCGCCAGCACAAGCAAACCCCCCTTCAAATAGCGGCATCTGGTCGAGTCTTCAGGAGACTGCATGAACAACTATGGCGAGGCCTGGGCGTATTGGTATCTGAGGCTCAACGGCTTCTTTCCACTCGGAAATTTCGTGGTGCACAGAGACTCCGTCGTCAGGCATCGCGCTGATGTCGACCTGTTGGGCGTTCGCCCGCCTCACGTCTTTGAAGAGGTGGGGGGGCAACCGGATGACTGGGACCCCGCGCTGAGGCACTGGTTTGACCCGTCGCAGACGCTTGCGTGGATATGCGAAGTCAAGACGGGCAGGTTCGACGAAGAGAAGCTGTTCCTGCCCGACATCGTCTGCCGCGCCGTAAGGCGATTGGGCTTGGTGCGATTGGAGGAAGCCGACACTGTTGTCGACACCCTACGCGATGCCGCCACTGCGACCTTGGGAGCCGTGACTTTCGCGAAGGTTCTCTTCTCTGCTGAGCCGCGGAATGACGGTCCTTACCTGAACATCCCTGAGGGACACATCGACAAGTTTGTCGAAGGCCGCATTCGCCGGTATCCCTACGAAAAGTACAAGTCCCGTATGTTCTTTCCGTCGGACCTGTTCCAAGACGCCATTCGGCGGGTCTACCGTCAAGTGGATGGCCGCGGCTAGCCAGTTGGTCGCCTGGCCGGCCGAGTCTGCCAATGACAGCTATGTGCCCAAACAATGGACCCGACTCTCAGTCGCGGATGACGGCAACCGCTGCACAGCCGACATCGCCCTCAAGGTGGAGGGCAGCCATTTCCATCCAAGGCATTCAGCTGAACTAGAAGCACGCTGCAGTTTGATCACCCGCTCGTTTCACTCCGTCATTCCGTCTTTCGAGCCCCTACACCCCCGCCAACACAAACCTCGACTTCCCCGACTGCTTCGCCTGATACATCGCCGCGTCGGCCTGTTCCAGCAGTGCGTCGCAATCGGCGGGCTCCTCCGCCGGCGACGACGGCGCCGACGCGCCGCCGATGCTCGCCGACACCGATACCCGCAGCCCACCAAGCTCAAAGGGCTCCGACAACGCCTGCACCAGCTTGGCCGCAACCTTGGCCGCACCCCGCTGTCCGGGGTGCACCAGCGCGACCGCGAATTCATCGCCCCCCAACCGCGCCACCAAGTCCCCTGCCCTCACCGCCGCGCGCAAGCGCTGCGCGGCCTCCTTCAACAGCAGGTCGCCGACCCCATGTCCGTGCGTGTCGTTGACCTCCTTGAAGCCGTCCAGATCGACATAGAGCACCGCCACGCTGGTCCCGTTGCGGCGCGCGAGCGCCAGCTGCTGCTGCACCATCTGCCGGAACAGCGAGCGATTCGCCAGCCCCGTCAGCGCGTCGTGATTCGCCTCGTGCTGCGCCGCGTCCAGCAGTCGCGCCGCGTGCGTCAACGCGCGCCCCACCCGATCGACTTCCACCACGCCCAGTGGCGGCACCTCCACCGCCGCGCCCGTGCCCAAGGCCAGCGCCGGCTGCGTCAAGGCCTGGACCGCGCCGGCGATCCGGCCGCCGATCCGCCACGCCAGCAGCAGGCTGCCCGCGATCGTCAGCATGAAGCCGCCCACCAGCCACGCCAACGCCCGCGTCAATGGCAGCCGCAGGCTCGCGCTCGGCACGCTGATGCCCACCGCCCACCCCGACGATTCCGTCCGCACGAACGCCGTCTGCACCGCGACCCCATCGAGGCTGGTCGTGTCCATCAGCCCCTCCCACTGCCCACGCAGCTTGAGCAGCAGGTCCCGCGGCGCCTCGACGCCGAAGTAGCGCTCCGCGCCCCGCGTGCGCGCCACGACGCGACCCTCGCGGTCATACACCGTCGCGAGCCAGTCCGGGTCCATCTGCTGCAACGCCAGCAGGTCTCTCAAGCGGTCCGGCGCGAGCCGCGCGCGCAGCGCCGTCGCGCCTTGAAGCAGCGCCACCTTGTCCGCCGGCAAGGGCACCGAGACCTCGATCAACTGCTCTGGCGAAGGCTCTCCTGAAAGCGGCGCCTTCGCCTCGGTGGGCGCCGACACCGGCCTCGGCGCCACCGCGGGCGACGACGCGCCGGACGCGCCCGCGACCACCGTCGAGCCATGCCGGGGCTGGCGGATGTCCATCACCAGGTTGCCGGCGGAATCCTCCAGCCGCAGCCCGGAGGCGTGCAGCAGCGGCATCGCCTCCCGCGCCTCGAGCGAGAACGCCGCGAGCCCGTCGCCCGGCGGCAGCTGCGAGGCCGCCAGGACGCGCAGGCCCGATTCGACCCCGCTCAGGTCCCGGTCCACCGCGGCCGCGATGGCGCGCGCGGTGTTCAGGCGGTCGCCGGCCTTCACGTCCCGCACGCGCTGGAAGTCCAGCAGCACCAGCGCCAGCGTCATCACGGCCACCGGCATGACGGCGGCGATGACCAGGAACACCAACCGCGACCGGATGGTCGGCGGCGTCGCCTCATAAACGGAGCTGAGCAGCGTGGTCAGCAGGAACAGCGTCGCCAGCCCCGCGATCACGAAACCCAGCCAGGCGCCGCCCATGCCATCGGCCAGCGCGCCGCAGACGCCGCCCTCCGGGAAATTGGCCGCCGCCATGCCGGTGTAATGCATGCCCACGATCGCCGCGCCCATGACGACGGCGCTCGCCGACTTCTTCCAGGGCCCGGTGACGATGGTCTCGTGCCGCAGCCGGAAACAGATCAGCAGCGCCGCCGTCGAGGCCGCCACCGCCAGCACCACGGACAGCGCGAACAGCGCCGGGTCGTAGCGGATGCCGGGCTGCATCCGCATCGCCTCCATGCCGAGGTAATGCATGCAGGCGATGCCCAGCCCCATCAGCGTGCCGGCGATCAGCAGCCGCCGCCGTCCCAGGCTGGGCCGCGCGATCGTGTGCAGCGCCAGCGCCGAAGACAAGGCCGCCACCGCGAGCGACGCCAGCGTGACCGGCACGTCATAAGCCAGCGCGATGGGCAGCGAGAACGCCAGCATGCCCACGAAGTGCATGGCCCAGATGCCGGTGCCCATCGCCAGCGCGCCGCAGGCGAGCCACAGCGCCATGCGCACCGGCGACCCGGCGGCCGCGACCACCCGCGTCGCCATGTCCAGCGCGACGAACGAGGCGATCACCGCCGTCACGATGGACAGCGCCACCAGCTGCGGGTCGTAGACGCCCGTCACGGTGTCAGGGCACCGGAAGCCCGGGACGCCCGTGGAATCGATGCATGACTGGTCCTCCCCCCTGGCATGCCGCCCGTCGCCGGGCCCTCGAAGGTTGATCGGGGCCCAGGCCGGCGTCACGCCGCGCGCGTCGCCTTTTTCGGCTTCGCCGCCGTGTCGTTCAGCGCAGCGGCGGCCTTGAACAGCGCCTTGAGCGCCTGCTCGTCCACCGGGTCGCCCTGGCGGATGTCGATGGCGCGGCGCACGTTGCCATCGAGGCTGGAATTGAAGAGCCGGGTCGGATCGGCCAGCTTCGCGCCCTTCGCGAAGGTCATCTTCACGACCTCCTTGTAGGTCTCGCCGGTGCAGATCTGGCCGTTGCGTTCCCAGACCGGCGTGCCCCGCCACTTCCAGGTCTCCTCGACGCCGGGCACCGCCTCCTTCATCAGCCGGCGCAGCCGCGCCAGCATCTCGCCGCGCCAGTCGCCGAGCTCGGCGATGCGGGCATCGATCATCGCGGCGGCATCGACGGCGCCAGCCGCTTCGGTCGTCGGGCTCGGGGTCGTGGTGGGCATGTCGTCCTCCGCTCAGTTCTTCAGCTGCTGGATACGGATCATGTTGCCGGCCGGGTCGCGCACGCCGAAGTCGCGCACGCCGTAGGGCTGGTCGGTGGGCTCCTGCACGATCTCCGCGTCCTGCGACTGCAGGCGCTGGAAGGTCGCGTCCAGGTCCTTCGCGCCGAGCAGCAGCATCGCGAAGGTGCCCTTGGCCATCATCTCGGCGATGGTGCGCTTCTCCTCGTCGGTGACGCCGGGCGTCGCGTTCGGCGGGAACAGCACGATGGAGGTGTCGGGTTTGCCCTTGGGGCCGATGGTGATCCAGCGGTTGCCGCCGAAGGCGACGTCCTTGCGGATCTCGAAGTCCAGGCCGTCGCGGTAGAAGGCCAGCGAGGCCTCGGCGTCGGTGTGCGGCAGGAAGGTCGAGTGGATGGTGATGTCCATGTGAATCTCCAGATCGGTTGCGGTCAGCGTAGTCGGCGGCCGTCGCCGCCGGGGTTCCGGACCCATGCGACGCAGTCTAGGTGGGCTGTTTCTCCGGCGCTTCTCGATTCCTGATCGGACGCGTCACCTGCTTGGCCACGCAGGACGGCAGGCCCTCGCCCTCGCGCGCTGCGTCGCGGCGGTAGGCGCTCGGCGGGACGCCGACGAGCTCGGTGAAGCGCGTGCTGAAGGTGCCCAGCGAGGCGCACCCAACCTCGAAGCAGACCTCGGTGACGCTGAGGTCGCCGCGGCGCAGCAGCGCCATGGCGCGCTCGATGCGGCGGGTCATCAGGTAGGCGTAGACGGACTCGCCGTAAGCCAGGCGGAACTGCCGGCTCAGGTGACCGGAGGACATGTGCACGCCCGCGGCCAGCGCCTCGACGTCCAGCGGCTGGGCGTACTCGCGATCGATCCGGTCGCGCACGCGGCGCAGGCGGGCGAGGTCGCGCAGGCGGGTGTCGGGCGAAGGGTCGGCGGCGGCAGGCATCCGGGCATCCTACCCAGCGCCACGCGAGGAACTCAAACCGGGAGCTCGGGACCATCCCGGAGGCGCCCGTGCCGGAAGTCAGACGGTCCCGTCAGAACAGCGCCCGCCGCATTGACTGCGCATAGTCCGCCTGGAATCCGCGGGCAGCGGCACGCCCGGGCGGCGCGATGTCCAGCACCGGCACTCGCGGCGGCGCGTCCGCCGGCGCCTCGGCCGACGGCGCCTCGGCCGACGGCGCGGCGGGCTCAGCGGTCGCGGTCGCGGTCATGTCGCAGCGCAGCTCCAGCCCCGGCGAGCGGCGGTGTGCGCTCAGCCGCCAGCCGTGGGCCGCGGCGATCTCGGTGCAGATCGCCAGGCCCAGGCCTGCGCCCTGCTCGCGCCGGTCGACGCCGCGCCAGAAGCGCTCGAACAGCCGCGGCAGATCTTCCTCGGCCACGCCCTTGCCGCAGTCCAGCACCGAGAACCCGTCGGGGCTCACGGCCAGCGTCACCACGCCGCCCGGCGGGCTGTGCTGGATCGCGTTCTCGACCAGGTTCTTCAGCAACGTGAACAGCGCGCCCCGGTCCGCCTGCCAGAAGCGCAGCTCCGGGCTCAGCCGCAGACCCAGCGTCACGCCACGCTGCCCGGCCACCCGCTCCATGAAGTCGAAAACCTCGCGCACGGCGGGCTTGGGATCGATCGCCTCGACCCGGTAGTTGCGCTGCTCGCTGGCTTCGGCCAGCAGCAACAGCTGCTGCACCTGGCGCGCGACACGGTCGACGTCCTCCAGGATCTGCTCGCGCCACACGCCCGGCTCCGCCAGTTCCACCTGCGCGCGGATCAGCGCCAGCGGCGTCTTCAACTCATGCGCCGCGTTGGAGAGGAACTCCTGCTGCGTCTTGAAGCCCCCCTGCAGCCGGTCCAGCGCCGCGTTGAAGGCCTCGACCAGCGGCCGCAGTTCGCGCGGCTGGCCGGCGGCCGGCAATCGCTGATCGAGCGTGCGCGGCGCGATGCGGCGTGCCGCGCTGGAAGCCTCGCGCACCGGCTGCAGCGCCTGCCGCAGCGCCAGGTGAATCGTCACGAAGAAGACCAGCACGAAGGTCGCCGCCAAGGCCATGAGGCCCTGGCGCAGGACGTCCAGCCCGATCGACTCGCGCATCTGCAGCACCATGCGGTCGCTGACCGCGAACTGGACGAACAGCCGCTTGCCGGCGTGCTCGCGCGGAATCGTCACGCCATGCATGGCCACGCCGCGGTGCGTGAAGGTGAAGGACTGGCGCCAGGGCTCGAAGCCCTTGCCGTTCCGGGTGAGCACCGCCGTCTCGCCGTCGGTGGCATAGATGGCGCGGCCGTTGGCGTCGATGACCCGCAACAGGACCTCCGCCCGGAAGCTCTCGAAGAGCCAGGGCTCGATCTTGGCCTCGTCGAAACCGCTCGGACGCCCCGCGGCATCGAAGCGCATGTGCCGGGCCAGCGCGGCGCCGTTGTCCTCGATCTGATCGCGCAGCACCCAGCGCGTGAACGGCTCCCACAGCACGGTGGACGCCAGGCCCACCAGCAGCGCGCTGAGCACCATGCTGGCCGCCAGCACCGCCAGCACCCGGTTGCGCAGGCTATTCGGCCACCGCATCTTGAAGCGCATATCCATGGTTCCGGAGATTGACGATGCGCAGGCTCGATCCGAGCGACGCCAGCTTCTTGCGCAGACGATGCAGCGCGACATCGAGCGCATTCGGCGTCACCGCGTCGGACAGCCCCCAGGCCGCCGCCTCCAACGCCGCGCGCCGGACCGTGCGCCCCTGCTGCTGCACCAGCGTGATCGCGATCTGCAGCTCCGCCGGCGCCAGCGCCACCGAGGCGCCCCCGCGCAGCAGCAGCGCCTCGCCGACGTCGACCTCGATGTCGCCGAACAGGGCGCGCGGCGGGCGCACCGCCGCCGGGCGGCGCATCAGCGCCCGCACCCGCGCCACCAGTTCCTCCATCGGAAAGGGCTTGGCGAGGTAATCGTCGGCGCCGGACTCCAGGCCCTCGACCCGGTCATGGAGCGCATCCCGCGCGGTCAGCATCAGGCAGGGCGTGCCCTGCCGCTCGGCCCGCAGGCGCTTGACCAGCGCCAGGCCGTCGCCGTCGGGCAGGCCCCGATCGATGACCAGCGCCGCATAGCCGACCTCGCGATGCGCGACCCAGGCCGCCTCCATCGCATGGAAGACGTCCGTCGGGATGCCGGCGGCCTGCAGGGCCTGACGGATCAGTCCGGCAAGCCGGACGTGATCCTCCACCAGGGCGATTCGATTCATGGGGAGAGGGGGCCGAAGCGGCACATGGTAAGGGAGGCAGGGAGGCAAGGGATGGCCATCGTCCGCTCCAGCGCCTTACCCGTGTCTTACCGGAGCGACACGGCGGCCGCTCCCCTCTCCCCGGTCGTCGCTCAAGCGACCTCGGCCGGCACCCGCTGGTGGTACTGGACGACGGCCACCCCGTCGCGGATGGCCTGCTCGTAGACGCCGAGCATGCCCAGCGCCTCGCGCAGGTCGTCGCGGATCGCGGCGGAGGCGATGACGGCCTCGTCGTCGTTGCACAGCGCGCCGTCCTCGTCATCGTCGCGCTTGAGGCGGTAGACGAGTTCGGCCACGACCGCCGCATGCTCGATGCGCTCGCGCAGCGTCTTCATCGCCAGGCCGACGGTGATGTCGCTGCGCGGGACGAAATACTCGACGCAGGCGGGCTCGAAGCGGCTCAGCGAGGGATACATCCGCGAGCTGTAGAGGAAGGCCTCGAACTCCTCGCGCGTCATGCCCTCCAGGGGGCGGATCTGCTCGAGGACCTCCTGCATGAACAGCAGCTTCGGGGGACGCGGGGGCGGCGGCGGCGGTGCCGGCGGAGGCGCGCTGGCGCCGCGGGCCGCCTTGGGCAGGTCGCGCTCGTCGAGCCCGTCGGACTCGTTGCGCTCGTCAGGCTCGTCGGCCTCGTCGAGCAGTGCCGCGGCGGCGGTGACGGGACAGCCGGACGGCGTCATCGGGACGGCCGGAATGGCCGGGGCGGAGGGAGAGAGGGACATCGTGGACATGGACAGCTCCAGTTCGGATCGGATCAATGCATAGGCATCACCTTCGTGGGGATGACAGGGACCGCATCAGCGACGCGGGGGATGCATCTTCAGCGTGGCCGGCGCAAGACCTGGCACGAAAAGATCAATGAAATCGATTCGATGAAACCGTCGGCATGAGCGCCACACCAGTCCTCGTGGGGCGACCGACTTGTCTCGGTGGGACCTGCGACGAGAGCCACTCGCTTGAGGCGGCTCAGCGGAATCGCACGACCGCCTCGAACCCCGGTTCGGCATTGCGCAACTCGAGCCGGCTGCCGTGCGCCTCGGCCACGAGCCGGCACAGCGACAGTCCCAGGCCCACGCCGCCTTCGCTGCGCGCGCGCGCCTCGTCGGGGCGGAAGAAGGGCTGGCCGAGCTGTGGGAGCGCCTCGGGCGGCACGCCGGGGCCGTGGTCGCGCACGGTGAGCCGCACGCCGTCGCCATCGCGCTCGACGCTGACCCGCACCGGGCCGCTCGCCGCGTCGTTGTGACGCAGCGCGTTGTGCACCAGGTTGCGCAGCAGCAGTTGCACCCGCATCCGGTCCAGCTGCAGCACGGGCAGGTCGGGATCGATGCTGAGCGTGACGCCCAGCTGGTCCTGCTCGCGCGCCAGCGCGCCGAGGTCGCAATCGCCGACCTGCAGCGCGCGATGCCCGCTGCCCAGCCGCTCGCTCTCCAGCAGGGCCGAGATCAGCTCCCGCATCTGCGCCAGCTCGTCCAGCAGCGCCGCCTTCGAGGCCCCCTCGTCGACCAGTTCCGCATGCAGCCGCGCGCGCGTCAGCGGGCTGCGCAGCTCATGGCTGATCGCCAGCAGCAGGGCGCGCTTGCCGTCGAGCATCGCCTGGATGTCCTGGGCCATCTGGTTGAAGCGGTGCGCCAGGTCGCCGATCTCGTCGCGGTGGCGGATGGGCACGCGATGCGCGAGGTCGCCGCGCCCGAAGGCCTCCGCGCCCGCCGCCAGCTCGCGCAGCGGCGCCACCAGGCGGCGGATGCCGCCGTAGGCCAGGCCGGTCACCAGCAACAGCAGCGGCACGGCCCAGAGCCACCCGTACTCGACCTTCATCGAGCCCCACAGGATCGCGCTACCCGCGCAGGCCAGCACGACGAAGATCGCGATCAGCCGCGCGCCCAGCGAATGCTTGAAGTGCGCATGGTGGCGATGCCACCGCTGGTGCCAGCGGTTGCGCGCCCGCATATGCCAGCGCCAGCCGCGGCCCCGCGGGAACGGGCCGCCCATGGCCTCCATCTCCGCCCAGCGCCGCATCTTGTCCAGGCGCTTGCGGTGGTGCCTGAGCCGTTCCTCGTGCAGGCGCAACCACCAGGCGTCGCGCGGCGCATGCCAGCGCGGATCGCCGCAGCGGGGGTCGCCCCACTCGCCGGGACCGCCGGGACCGTCCGGGCCGGCCGCGCCGCCCGGGCGCCGTTCCCACGGCGCATCGCGGTCGTTGCCGCCATTGCCGTCATCACGATCGCCGCGCCGGTCCCGCCGGTCGAGCCGGTCGAGCCAATGGTCGTAGGGATGACGCGGTCCCTTCATGACCCGCCCTCCCCGCCGCCGGGCGCCGCACCGCCCGCCACCGGCAACGCGAAGCAGTAGCCCGCGTTGCGCAGCGTCTTGAGCGCCTCCAGCGGCTCGAGCTTGCGACGCATGCGGCTCACCAGGATGTCCACCGCCCGGGTGAACAGGTCGGCCTCCTGACCGCGCAGCCGGTTCAGGATCTCGTCGCGGGAGAACACCCGCCCGGGCTCGCGGGCGAGCATCACCAGCAGCTCGTATTCGGTACTGGTCAGCTCGACGGGGCCGGTGCCGGCCGTGACCAGGCGGCGCGCGGTGTCGATCTCCAGCCCCTCGAAGCGCAGCAGCGTCGCCGGCGCGACCGCCGCCGGCGCCAGGCGCGTGCGGCGCAGGATGGTCTGCAGGCGCGCGGCCAGCTCGCGGGGCTCGAAGGGTTTGGCCAGGTAGTCGTCCGCGCCCAGCTCCAGGCCCACCACCCGATCGGTCAGGTCGCCCCGCGCGGTCAGCATCAGGATCGGGATCTCGCGCCACGGCTCGCTGCCGCCGCGCACGCGCTTGCAGAAGGCGAAGCCGTCCATCTCCGGCAGCATGCCGTCCAGGATCAGCGCGTCGAAGCGCTCCTCGGCCAGCCGCGCCAGCGCGGCGCTCGGCCGCGTCACGGCGCTCAGCGCGAAGTCGAAACGCGCCAGGTAGCTCGCCAGCGGCGCGGCCAGCGCCTCGTCGTCGTCAATCAGCAGCAGTCGGTGCATCGTGCCGTCCATTGTGCCCAGCCGCCTGGCCCGGGGAGCCTGCGGCGCGCGTGTGCCTGACCAGCGTGATGGCGCGCTCCGGGCATGCCTTCACGCAGTGGCCGCAGGCCCGACAGGCGTCGGCATTCGGCGTGAAGGCCTGCTGCCAGCCGTGCGCATAACCGCGCAGCTTGCCGAAGAGGCTCAGGTCCTTGCGGCGCTCCGCCGGCAAGGTGCCGACCGAGAACACGCCATAGGGGCAGACCTCGACGCAATCGCCCTTGCCTTCGCAGCGGTTGCGGTCGATGACCGGCCGCAGCAGCCCCGGAGGCTGCCGGCAGTCGCGGCCGTCCATCAAAGGCCCCGGTCGTTGGCAGCGCCGTGATCGTCGCGACGGTCGTGGCCACCCCGGCCGCCGTCGCGTCCGGCGCGGCGACGCAGCCGGCGCAACAGGAAACGCAGCATCTGCTGCTGGTCGAAGTCGAGCGCGTCGAAGAAGTCGCCGACGGCCGCCAACAGCGCGGGACCGGTCGCCCGCAGCGCCTCGACCTGGCCGTCGAAGAGTTCCTGCGCCTCCTCGCGGCGGAAGTTGTCGCTCTCGATCAGCCGGGCGACCTCCGGACCACGGGCCAGCGCCTTGACCGCGCGCCGCGCCGTGCCGAGCTGGTCGACCAGGCGCTCCAGCAGCTCGGCCTGGCTGTCGCTCAGGTCCAGAAAGGCGCGGGCCCGGGCTTGCAGCCGCCCGCCGCGGCGACCGTGGGCATCGGGTCCCAGGCCCCCGCCGAAGCCGCCCCACCCATCACCGCCGTGGTGACCAGGGCCACCGTGGTGGCGGTGGCGGCCGTGTCGGAATTGCTCGCGTCCGAGCCCGCCCCAGCCCCACGGGAAACCGCCGAAACCGGCGAACCGGTGCCAGGGGCCGTGGACGGGCAGCGGGCCGTAGAAGCCATCGTCACACACAGGGCCGAAAGGACCGAAGCGACCATCGTGGCCGAAGTGAGCGTGCTGACGTTCATGGTGGTGGCTCCAGCGTCGAAACAGGTGCATGGTGCAGTTCCTCGGTAAAGCCCGGTTGTCCGGGCGGTGAATCCATGTCGCCATGATTCCCATGCCGCCTCGTCGGGGCATCTCACCGCGGTATCGCTGCTTTTCGTTTTGTATCGCCCCCTGCCCACCCGACGGAATGCCTCCAAGGGGGAGGCAGCGCCTCTGCTGACACGACGCGTCAGGGGTCTGGTTTTCGACATCCCCCGCCCGGGCGACTGTTCTCCCCCCTCGGCTGTCCCCCGTTCCGCGCGCCCGGAACGGGGCTCGCCGGAGCCATGGCCCTCTACAATCGCCGGCTCCGTGTCCCTCGCCTAGATGACACCGCCTCGCGGCGGAGCGCCCCCATGACCGAACTCGCCAAGTCCTTCGAACCCGCCTCTCTCGAAGCCCATTGGGGCCCGCTGTGGGAGTCCAAGGGCCTCTACGAGCCGACGCTCGATCCGGCCAGGCCGTCGTTCAGCATCCAGCTGCCGCCGCCCAACGTCACCGGCACGCTGCACATGGGGCATGCGTTCAACCAGACCATCATGGACTCGCTGACGCGCTACCACCGGATGCGCGGCCACAACACGCTGTGGGTCCCCGGCACCGACCACGCCGGCATCGCCACGCAGATCGTCGTCGAGCGCCAGCTGCAGGGCCAGGGCCAGAGCCGCCACGACCTGGGCCGCAAGAACTTCGTCGCCCGCGTCTGGGAATGGAAGCAGCAGTCCGGCTCCACCATCACGCAGCAGATGCGCCGCATGGGCGACTCGGTGTCCTGGGGCCACGAGTACTTCACGATGGACGACAAGCTGTCGACCGTCGTCGTCGACACCTTCGTCAAGCTCTTCGACGAAGGCCTGATCTACCGCGGCAAGCGCCTGGTCAGCTGGGACCCGATCCTGAAGTCCGCCGTCTCCGACCTCGAGGTCGAGAGCGAGGAGGAGGAAGGTTCGCTGTGGCACATCCGCTATCCGCTGGCCGAGGGCGGCGAGTCGCTGGTCGTGGCGACCACGCGGCCCGAGACCCTGCTGGGCGACACCGCGGTGATGGTCCATCCCGAGGACGAGCGCTACAAGCACCTGATCGGCCAGCAGGTGAAGCTGCCCATCACCGGCCGCCTGGTGCCGGTGATCGCCGACGAGTACGTCGACAAGGCATTCGGCACCGGCGTCGTCAAGGTCACGCCGGCCCACGACACCAACGACTACCAGGTCGGCCAGCGCCACCAGCTGCCGATGCTGACCATCTTCACGCTGGACGCGACCGTCGTCGACACGATGGACGAGATCCCGGCCGAGTACCGCGGCCTGGACCGCTTCGCGGCGCGCAAGGCGATCGTCAAGGCGCTGGAGGAGCAAGGCCTGCTGGTCGAGGTCAAGAAGCACAAGCTGATGGTCCCGCGCTGCACGCGCACCGGGCAGATCGTCGAGCCGATGCTGACGGACCAGTGGTTCGTCGCCACCAGCAAGCCGGGCAAGGACGGCAAGTCCATCGCGCAGAAGGCCATCGACGTGGTCGCCAGCGGCGAGGTCAGGTTCGTGCCCGAGAACTGGGTCAACACCTACAACCAGTGGATGGGCAACATCCAGGACTGGTGCATCTCGCGCCAGCTCTGGTGGGGCCACCAGATCCCGGCCTGGTTCGGCACGGGCGGCGAGATCTTCGTCGCCCATGACGAGGCCGAGGCGCAGGCCAAGGCCACCGCCGCCGGCTACACCGGCCCGCTCAAGCGCGACGAGGACGTGCTGGACACCTGGTACTCGTCGGCGCTGGTGCCGTTCTCGACGCTGGGCTGGCCCGCCAAGACGCTGGAGCAGGACCTGTTCCTGCCGTCGTCGGTGCTGGTCACCGGCTACGACATCATCTTCTTCTGGGTCGCCCGGATGATCATGATGACGACGCACTTCACCGGCAAGGTGCCCTTCAAGCATGTGTACATCCACGGCCTGGTGCTGGACGCGCAGGGCAAGAAGATGAGCAAGTCCGAGGGCAACGTGCTGGACCCGGTCGACCTGATCGACGGCATCGAGCTGGCCCCGCTGCTGGACAAGCGCACCCAGGGCCTGCGCAAGCCCGAGACCGCGCCCAAGGTCCGCAAGGCCACCGAGAAGGAATTCCCCGAAGGCATCCCCGGCTACGGCGCCGACGCGCTGCGTTTCACCTTCGCGGCGATGGCGACGCTGGGCCGCAGCGTCAACTTCGACAGCAAGCGCTGCGAGGGCTACCGGAACTTCTGCAACAAGCTGTGGAACGCCACCCGCTTCGTGCTGATGAACACGCAAGGCCAGGACTGTGGCCTGGTCGAGCACACGAAGGAGCAATGCGCGCCGGGCGGCAGCGCGCACGGTTACCTGCAGTTCTCGCAGGCCGACCGCTGGATCGTCAGCGAGCTGCAGCAGGTCGAGCAGGCCGTCGCGCAGGGCTTCGCCGACTACCGCCTGGACCAGGTCGCCAACGCGATCTATTCCTTCGTGTGGGACGAGTACTGCGACTGGTATCTGGAGCTGGCCAAGGTGCAGCTGCAGACCGCGCAGGCCGAGGGCAACGAGGCTGCGCAGCGCGGCACGCGCCGCACGCTGATCCGCGTGCTCGAGACCATCCTGCGTCTGCTGCACCCGATCGCGCCCTTCATCACCGAGGAACTCTGGCAGACCGTCGCGCCGATCGCCGGCCGCAAGTCCACCGACTACCTGGTGACCGCGCCCTACCCGGTCGCGCAGCCCGAGCGCATCGACCCGCAGGCCATCGCCTGGGTCGAGCAGCTCAAGGCCGTGGTCGGCACCTGCCGCAGCCTGCGCGGCGAGATGGGCCTGAGCCCGTCCGACCGCGTGCCGCTGCTGGCCGGCGGCGACCTGTCCTTCCTGCGCGAGGCCGCGCCGGCGCTGAAGGTGCTGGCCAAGCTGCAGAGCGTCGAGCTGATCGAGGACGAGGCCGCATTCAACCAGCAGAGCGCGATGTCGCCGGTGCTGGTGCATGGCGCGGCGCGTCTGGCGCTGAAGGTGGAGATCGACGTCGAGGCCGAGCGCGCCCGCATCGCCAAGGAGATCGCGCGCCTGGAAGGCGAGGTCGCCAAGGCCAATGCCAAGCTGGGCAATGAGAGCTTCGTGGCGCGCGCCCCGGCGGCCGTCGTGGAGCAGGAACGTCAGCGCATCGCCGACTTCAGCGCCACCGTGGTTCGGCTAAAAGATCAGGCAGCGCGCCTGGGTGGGTCGGCCTGAACTCGGCCTGCGTCGCGGGCGTGGACAGGATCTCCGAGATCCGCCGCGCCACGCTCCACGCGGCGCGCATCCGTGACTCGCGGGTCGTCGCCGCCACGCGCGGCGTGACCTGCAGACCGGGCGCCCCATGCAAGGGGCGCCCGGCTTCCATCAGGCCGGGCTCCATCAGGTCCAGCCACGCGGCCAGCAATCGGCCCCCATGCAGCGCGTCCGCCAGCGCCTGTTCGTCGAACAGGGCCGAGTGCGAGGTCGATACCAGCACCTGAGACGGCTTGCAGAAGTTCAGCACCCGCTCGCCGATCAGGCCGCGGTAGCGCGGGAAATACGCGAGCTGCACGCTGACGCCGTCGGCGGCCTGCATCAGCTCGCGCAGCCCATAGGGTTCGATGCCCCACTGCGCCCAGAGCGGATCGGCATGGTGCAGGCTGGGGTCATAACCGATCACGCGCGCACCAAACACCGGCAGCAGCGTGGCGAGCTGGCGCGCCGAGGGCGTCAGGCCCACCAGGCCGATGGTGGCGCAACCGAGCTCGCGCCCCACCCACTGGCCGTCCGCGCCCTGCACCGGCACGCGGCGCAGCAGCGCGAGCAAGGCGCCGATGACGAACTCCGCTTCGGCCGAGGCCGCCGCCGTCGG
This sequence comes from Mitsuaria sp. BK041, assembly GCF_014193085.1. Taxonomy (NCBI): domain Bacteria; kingdom Pseudomonadati; phylum Pseudomonadota; class Betaproteobacteria; order Burkholderiales; family Sphaerotilaceae; genus Roseateles; species Mitsuaria sp. BK041. The sequence continues at coordinate 3,060,125 of NZ_JACHYT010000001.1, forward strand.
CGCGCGCACCACTTCGATGTTGGCGGCGCGGCAGGCTTCCAGATCGATGTTCTCCGCGCCGGCGCCGATGCGCCCGACGGCACGCAGTCGCGGCGCGCGGCGGACGGTGTCCGCGTCCAGCGCGACGGAGGCGGGCAGGAAAATTGCCTGGGCCTGCGCAACATGCTCTCTCAGCGTCAGCGGCGCGTCCGCCGGCTCGGGGGCGACCTGCACGGCATGGCGCTCCGCCAGCCATTCCAGGACGTCTGCCTCCAGCGGTTCCAGGACTAGCACTGACATGAGGGGTTTGGAGAGGATTGTTTGATTTTCTTTCAGTAGCGCCATGCAAGAATGCCGGCGCAATTACCGTTGGAGTGTACGTAAATGGCCCTCATCAACAAGGCAATCTTCCCGGTTGCTGGACTTGGCACTCGCTTCCTGCCCGCCACCAAGGCGCAGCCCAAGGAGATGCTGCCGGTGGTCGACAAGCCGCTGATCCAGTACGCAGTGGAGGAGGCCTACGCGGCCGGCATCCGCCAGATGATCTTCGTGAATGGACGTAACAAGCGCGCCATTCCCGATCACTTCGACACCGCATTCGAACTCGAGACCGAACTCGAGGCCGCCGGCAAGAAGGAACTGCTCGCGCTGGTCCATTCGATCAAGCCCGACGACATGGAGTGCATCTACATCCGCCAGCCCAAGGCCCTGGGCCTGGGCCATGCGGTGCTGTGCGCGCAATGCGTGGTCGTCAACGAGCCCTTCGCGGTGCTGCTGGCCGACGACCTGATGGTGGGCAAGCCACCGGTGCTCAAGCAGATGGTGGACCAGTTCTCCGAATGGCAGGCCTCCATCCTGGCCGTCCAGGAAGTGCCCGCCGAGCACACCAAGCGCTACGGCATCGTGGCAGGCTCTGCCATCAGCGACCGCCTGATGGACCTGACCCACATGGTCGAGAAGCCCAATCCCGAGGACGCGCCGTCGCGCCTGGGCGTGGCCGGCCGCTACATCCTGACGCCGGGCGTGTTCCGCGAGATCGCCACGCAGCCGCGCGGCGTCGGCGGCGAGATCCAGTTGACGGACGGCATCGCCGCGCTGATGCGCCGCGAGAAGGTCTTCGCCTTCCGCTATGACGGCAAGCGCTACGACTGCGGCAGCAAGGAAGGTTTCCTGCAGGCCAACGTCGAGCTCGCGCTGGACCATCCGCAACTGGGCGCCAGCTTCCGCGAGTACCTGAAGTCGCTGGAAATCTGACCGCCCTGAACTTCTGACGGCAGGACTTCCCGTCACTGTCCCGTCATGACGCACGAAGGCCACGCAACGCGTGGCCTTCTTCGTTTCCGGATCCGCGCTCAGCGGCGCTTGAGCACGTGGATGAACTCGTCGCCGGCGCTGGTCTGTTCGACCAGCTCATTGCCGGTCTGGCGCGAGAAGGCCTGGAAGTCGCGCATCGATCCCGGGTCGGTCGCGACCACCTTGAGCAGCTGGCCGCTTTCCATTTCCGCCAGCGCCTTCTTGGCCTTGAGGATGGGCAGCGGGCAGTTCAGTCCGCGGGTGTCGAGTTCCTTGTGGATGTCCATGTGTGTGTCCTGACCGGCGCGCGCACCGGCGATGTGGCGGATTCTAGTCAGCCCGGCTCAGCTGCGCGGCGCCATCCACTTCGGCTCGAGGCCGCGGCCGCGCAGCCAGTCCGCCAACGCCTGGCCGGTGCCTGCGGGCCAGCATTCGAGCTGCTCCGGTGGCGTCAGCGAGTACTCGACCAGCTCCGGCGACAGCGTGACCTCGCCGCGCGCCGGCACGTGGTACGCGATGATGACCTGGTTCTTCTTCTGGAAGTCGTAGACGCCGATCAGCGTCGCGCCCAGCGCCTCAAGCGAGGTCTCTTCCAGCACCTCGCGCCGGATGCCCTCTTCCGGCGACTCGCCGGCCTCCATGAAGCCGGTGATCAATCCGAAGAAGCGCCCCGGCCAGGCGGCGTTGCGGGCGAGCAAGACCTGGCCCTCCCGGTCGACGCACTCGACCACCGCCGCCAGCACCGGTGTCGGGTTGTTCCAGTGGGTGAAGTCGCAGCGGGGGCAGCGCAGCCGGGTCTTGGGGCCGCCGTCCTCCGGCAGTTCGATCCACGCCAGTTCGCTGGCGCATTGCGGGCAGAAGCGGAAGGTCATGGGCAAAGGCGCGCGGCGCCGTCGGATCACGATCCGGCGATCATCCCCGATCGCCGGCCGCCCGTCAGGCAGTCAGGCCCTCAGCCCTCCGACCATCAAGCCGGGAACACGCCGGTCGACAGGTAGCGGTCGCCGCGGTCGCAGACGACGAACACGATCGTCGCGTTGCTCACCTGGCGCGCGATCTGCATCGCTACCCAGCAGGCGCCCGCGGCCGAGATGCCGCCGAACAGGCCTTCCTCGCGGGCCAGCCGGCGGGCCATGTCCTCGGCATCGGACTGGCCGACCAGCACCAGCTCGTCCACCGTTTCCGGGCGGTAGATCTTGGGCAGGTAGGCCGGCGGCCACTTGCGGATGCCGGGGATGCGCGAGCCTTCCGCCGGCTGCGCGCCGACGATGCGCACGTCCGGGTTCTGCTCCTTCAGGAAGCGCGACACGCCGGTGATGGTGCCGGTCGTGCCCATCGCGCTGACGAAGTGGGTGACGCGGCCGCCGGTGTCGCGCCAGATCTCGGGACCGGTGGTCTCGTAATGGATGCGGGGGTTGTCGCCATTGGCGAATTGATCGAGCACGCGGCCCTTGCCGTCGCGCTGCATCTGCTCGGCCAGGTCGCGGGCGTATTCCATGCCGCCGGAGCGCGGCGTCAGGATCAGCTCGGCGCCGAAGGCCTTCATCGTCTGGGCGCGCTCGACCGACAGGTCCTCCGGCATGATCAGCACCATCCGGTAGCCGCGGATCGCCGCGGCCATCGCCAGCGCGATGCCGGTGTTGCCGGAGGTCGCCTCGATGAGCGTGTCGCCGGGCTTGATCTCGCCGCGCTCCTCGGCGCGCCGGATCATGCTGATGGCCGGACGATCCTTGACCGAGCCCGCCGGGTTGTTGCCCTCCAGCTTGGCCAGCAGCACATTGCCGCGCGCGGCCAGCGCCGGGCCCAGCACGCGTTGCAGCCGCACCAGCGGCGTGTGGCCGATGACGTCTTCCAGGGTCGGATAGCTCGTGGGATCGAAGGCGCTTGCATCACTCATAGCCGCGCATTCTCTCAGTCGGCGTATGGCTGTGGTGGCATAATGCCTTTTCTTTCGCGGCCCCTCTGGCTCTGTCCACGACGAAGCTTCAGTTGATGGCCCGCACAGCGGCCCCAGCGTCGATCCGACCGGGGCCGCGTTGCTGATGACGCCCGGATGGCGAAATCGGTAGACGCAGGGGACTCAAAATCCCCCGCCGCAAGGCGTGTCGGTTCGAGTCCGACTCCGGGCACCACTCTGGAAAGTGGTCAGCTCTCGTCTCAGCAACGCCCCATCGTTCCGCATTCGTTCCGCATTCGCGGCTCGGCGTCGCCGCGCCCCCCGCGACATCGGCGCGGCCGTCGCTCGCACTGCGGTCGCGCCGATGGGGGCCAGTGCTTGCCCTCATCAAGCTTGGATACACTCGCCCGATCGTCCTGCCCCCAACGACGGGGGTCAGGATTCGCCGGTGGCGCCGCAGGGCGCCTTTCCTTTGTCTCCCCCCGAAGACGCGCCGCGATGCCATTCATTCCACCGGTCACCAAGGCCTTCATGCTGATCTGCGTGGGCCTGTTCTGCCTGCCCATCGTCGTGCCCTCGCTGGCGATGCTGAACTTCCAGATGGCGCTGTGGCCGCTGAACACCGGCCGCTTCGAGCCCTGGCAGCCGCTGACCTACGCCTTCCTGCACGGCGACGCCTGGCACCTGTTCTTCAACATGCTGGGCCTGTGGATGTTCGGCTCGGAGCTGGAAGCGCTGTGGGGCGGCAAGCGCTACGCGCAGTTGCTGGTGGCCAGCGCGCTGACGGCCGCCGCCGCCCAGCTCGTGTTCACGCTGCTGATCGGCTCGGGCGCGCCGACGGTGGGCGCCTCGGGCGCGCTCTTCGGCCTGCTGCTGTCCTACGGCTTGATGTTCCCGGACCGGATCATCATGCCGCTCTTCCCCCCGATTCCGATGAAGGCCAAGGTCTTCGTCGCCATCTTCGGCGCGATCGAGCTGGTGCTCGGCATCACGAGCTCCAGCGGCATCGCCCACTTCGCCCACCTGGGCGGCATGCTGGGCGCCTGGCTGATGGTGAACTACTGGCGCGGCGGACGGCGGCGCTGAAGCCGGCCGGGACGCTCAGCCCTCGGCGACTCCCCCGCGGCGGTCAGCGCTCGACCGCCAGCAGGCCCTCGCGCGGCGTCGGATAACGCAGCCGCAGGCGCAGTTCGCGCTTGAGCCGGCGGTTGTCCATCCGGCGCGATTCATTCATGAAGCTCATCTGCATCGGCGAGAACACCGCCGATGCCTGCGCGCGCGCGACCCGCGCCGGCGGCGCCAAACCGCACAGCGCGGCGGCCAGGTCGAAGTAGTCGCCCATCAGCAGCTCGCTGTCGTCGCTCGCGTGGATCACCCGCAGCGCCGGCCCGCGCATCAGCGCCAGCAGGCAGGCGCGCGCCAGGTCATCGGCCTGGATGTGATTGGTGTAGACGTCGTCCTCGCGCGCCAGCACCGGCAGGCCCTTGCCCAGCCGCTCGCGCGGATGCCCGCCGGCGCGGTCGAACGCATAGATACCGGGCACCCGCAGGATCGTCACCGGACAGCCGGTCACCCGCCCCCACTGGCGCAGCTGCGACTCGGCATCGACGCGGCGCCAGGCGCGCTCGTTGGACGGATTCGGACGGCGCGTCTCATCGATGCGCGTGCCGCCGCAGTCGCCGTAGACGCCGCTGGTGCTGGCATAGACCAGGTGCCGCGGCGCCCCCGAGCGCGACAGCGCCTGCAGCAGGCGTCGCGTGCGTTCGTCGGTGCGCCCCTGCGCGGCCGGCGGCGCCAGGTGCAGCACCCGGTCCGCCAGGCCGGCGAGGCGGCCGAGCGTCGCCGCGTCGTCCAGGTCGCCGATCAGCGGGATCGCGCCCGCGGCGTGCAGCGCGTCGACGCGCGCGGCGCTGCTGGTCAGCGCGAAGACGGTCCAGCGCCCGGCCAGCAGCCGCAGCACGCGCAGGCCGACGTCGCCACAACCGACGATCAACAGGCGGCCGCGGCGGGCGCGACGGGGAGCGGCGGACGAAGCGGACGGGGAACCAGGCATGACGAGGGGCGCTGCGAGGCTGGGGCAAAATGGCGGGCCAGTTTACGGCTGGCACGGCTCGCGCCCCGGTTTCCGGACCGCGCGGGCCGTGTCGCTTCCGCCGCCTTCCTTTCCCTCTCGACATGACGCGGGTCCGCCCGCGCCGCCCCGCACCATGAGCTTCCAGGTCACCGTCCTGCCCGCCGGCCGCAACTTCACCGTCGACGACGACGAAACCGTGCTGGCCGCCGCCATCCGCCAGGGCATCGGCCTGCCCTACGGCTGCAAGGACGGCGCCTGCGGTTCCTGCAAGAGCAAGCTGGTCGAGGGCCAGGTCGTGCATGGCGAGCACCAGTCCAAGGCGCTGCCGCCGGCCGAGGAGGCCGCCGGCATGATCCTCACCTGCTGCGCCAGACCGCAGACCGATTGCGTCGTCGAGGCCCGCACGGTGCCCGGCGCCGGCGAGTTCCCGGTGCTCAAGCTGCCCAGCCGCGTGATCACTATCGAGAAGCCGGCCGGCGACGTCGCCGTCGTCCGGCTGCAGCTGCCGGCCAACCAGAACCTGCAATACCGCGCCGGCCAGTACGTCGAGTTCATCCTGCGCGACGGCGCCCGCCGCAGCTACTCGATGGCCAACGCGCCGAGCCGCCTGGGCACCCCGCCGGCCATCGAGCTGCACATCCGCCACATGCCCGGCGGCAAGTTCACCGACCACGTCTTCGGCGCGCTCAAGGAAAAGGACATCCTTCGCATGGAAGGCCCCTTCGGCAGCTTCTTCCTGCGCGAGGACAGCGACAAGCCGATCGTGCTGCTGGCCTCGGGCACCGGCTTCGCGCCGATCAAGGCGATCCTGGAGCGCATCCAGGACCAGGGCATCACCCGCCCGGTGACGCTGTACTGGGGCGCGCGCGGCCAGGCCGACCTCTACCTGCACGACTGGGCGGTCCAGGCCGCCGCGGCGATGCCCACGCTGAGCTACGTGCCGGTGCTGTCCGAGCCCAGGGCCGAGGACGGCTGGACCGGTCGCACCGGATTCGTCCACCAGGCCGTGATGGCCGACCTGCCGGACCTCTCGCGCCACCAGGTCTACGCCTGCGGCGCGCCCGTCATGGTGGAGTCGGCGCAGCGCGACTTCGTCGCCCGCTGCGGCCTGCCGGCGGAAGAGTTCTACGCCGACGCGTTCACCTCCGAAGCCGACAAGCACGCCGGCTGAGCCGGCGGCAGCGCTTTGCGCACCGCGAATCCCGTGTTGCCGGCGTGACATGCGCCAGGGCGGGTGAGGCGTCCGATACTCGCGGGCATGAAGCATTTCCCGCCGCCCTACTCCAGCGCCGCGCAGTTCGAGCAGCAACTGCAGGACCTCGGTCACACCGTCATCGCGCCGGAGAGCCTGACGCATTGGTTGCACTGCCAGGCGAGTGACCTGCGCGGGCTGCAACCCTTCTGGAACGACCTGCCGCCCGACGCCTACCTGCGCGACGGCGGTCGCTACCGCTTCCGGCGGCACGCGAGCTTCGTCGTCGACGCGCAGGCCGACCCGTCGGTGCGCCTGGCGCCGCACCGCGCGCACTGGCAGCCGGTGGACTACAACGCGCTGCACGGCGGCATCGAACGCTGGTTCGAGCCCATGGAGCCCGCCGCCGTGGGGCTGCCCATCTGGCCGCGCCTGCTGCTGGGCCTGGCGGGGGTGGCCGACCGGCTCAAGGGCGCGCGCCCGTGGTTCGTCGAGGCGCACCAGTTCCGCATCGACACCGCCGGCGGCATCGGCCGCCCGACGCCCGAAGGCGCGCACCGCGACGGCGTGGACCTGGTGGCCGTCTTCATGCTGGCCCGCCATGGCATCAAGGGGGGCGAGTCGCGCGTCTTCGAGGCCGACGGTCCGCGCGGCCAGCGCTTCACGATGATGGAGCCCTGGACGCTGCTGCTGCTCGACGACGAGCGCGTCATCCACGAGACCACCCCCATCCAGCCGATGGAGCCCACCCATCCGGGCCACCGCGACACCCTGGTGGTGACCCTGCGCGCCGACGCCTTCATGGGCCGCTGAGCCACCCACTCCCTTCTTTTTGCTAGCCCGCCGGCGCCCGGTGCCCTGCATCGCGCGCCGGCTTTCGTTCGTCCGCGAAAAGCCGCGAATCGCCGATGGTGTCTGGCTTCGCGGAGGGTGGGCGCGCCCGACGCCAAGCCAATCGGCGCCGGGATTTGCTGGAATACCCACTCAAATTAACTAGCAAACATTAGTAGTTTCTCAACGCGTCAATAACATATTCAGGCGCCCCACCCATTCGGGTGATTGGCCTCAACAAAATCACCAGAATCAAGACACTTGAATCCCTTGAATTGATCAATCGATGATCGGTTCGGCCGCCGCCGAAACACATTGACGGAATCGACATCCAGAGCCCCCTCCGCTTCCTAAACTGCCCTGGCGAATTGAGATTTTCACCGTGACCCAGCAGTCCGCCGGGCCAGTTTCCAGGGAGTTTTCATGCGGTCGATCAATCACCACTGGCTGCGGCCGATACTGGCCTTTGGCATCGGCGGCGCCATTCAAATGGGCGCCCTGGCGGAAACCCCGCCGGATTGCACGACCACGATCGACGCCCAAACCCTGGTCACGCTGAGCGCCGCCGTCGACAGCGCCCTGTGCCGGGATACCCGCACCGCCACGGCCTGGGTTTCCATCAAGGCGCAGAAAATCCAGCTGGCCGCGGCCAAGGCGGCTTATCTCCCGACGGTCAATGCCTCGCTGACGGCGCAAAGCAATACCAGCCAGAGTGCCCAGTCGCCGGGCGGCAACCAGCGCGTCACCGGCTACAGCAGTTATCTCGGCCTGAGCTGGCGACTCTTCGACTTCGGCGAGCGCGCCGCCCGCGAGGAAATGGCCGAACGCCTGCTGACCGCAGCCACCAGCACCTACGACGACGCCGTGCGCCGGACCGTCTCCGACACCATCCAGGCCTATTTCTCCGCCCTGCAGGCGAGCGCCACGCTGGGCGCGCGCCAGCAGTCGGTGGCGCTGGCGCAGCGCACCCGCGACGCCGCCCGCGACCGGGAGCAGAAGGGCGCCGCCAGTCGCGCCGACACCCTGCAGGCCGAGGCCTCGCTGGCCCGCGCGCGCTTGAACCTGCAGCGCGCCAAGGCGGAGCTGGACAAGGCCACCGCGGTGCTGGTCCAGACCATGGGCGTGCCGGCCGGCACGGCGCTGCGCCTCCCCGACAAGAGCCCCATCCCGTCGCGCGCCGAATTGCCCGACCTGGGCCAGCTGCTGGATGAGGCCAGGACCCACCACCCGGCCATCCTCGCCGCCCGCTATCAGCGCGACGCGAGCCAGGCCGGCGTCGCCGCCGCCCGGGCGGCCGGGCGCCCCACCATCGACTTCACCGCGGCCAACTACCGCAATGGTTATCCGAACCAGAGCGTCCAGGCCTCGCGCTCGAGCACCTTCACCGTCGGCGCCACGATCACGATTCCGCTGTTCGATGGTGATTCCCGTCGCAACAAGATCCAGGAAGCCCAGGCGCAGGCGGAGAAATCCGAACTGCAGGTGACGGACACCGAAAACCGCGTCCTGCTGGAGCTGGTCAAGACCCACGCGGAATTGGCGGCCTCGCTGGACAACATCGACGCCGCGAATCAATTGCTCCAGGCCGCGCAATCGGCCATGGATTCCGCGACGAATCGATATGAACGCGGCGTCTCGGACATCCTGGAACTGATTTCCGCCCAAGGCACCCTGGTCGACGCGCTCGATGCACGAGCCCAGTGCGAATACCAGTGGAACGCGGCCCGGCTGAAATTGATGTCGGACCTCGGCGAAATGAATAGAGACGGCATCGCCGCGCTCGACGGCCCGCTGCCCACCCCCTGATTCCCCCCAAGCCCGCGCGACTCCCGGAAGGACCGAGGAGAAGCGCCCGCTGTTGTCCCGCGGCCGACCTTTTCCGGCCATTCCCACCCTCGAAAGAGCCACCAGCTCACCACACCATGACCACCCTGAATACCCTGACCAAAGCCCAGTTCACCGCCCTGACGGCCGCCCAGATCGCGGCGCTGGCGCCCGCCGACCTCGCCGGCCTGGACATCCCCCACTGCCAATGGCTGACCGGCACCCAGGTCGCCGCCTTCACCGGCGCCATGGTGTCCGCGATGAGCGCGGCCCAGTTGAGCGCCATCGCGCCCCTGAACTATCTGAAGGGCGCGGCGGTCCAGGGCATGACGGCCGATCAGGTGCGAGCGCTGAGCCCCGCCCAGGTCGGCAAGCTGATCAACATCCACTGGCTGGGCGACAGGGCCGCCGCGGCGCTGTCGCCGGAGCAGGTCGCCGCGATCGGCATCGACGGCAAGTACCTGTCGGCGCGCTGGCTCAACGCGCTGTCGCCGCAGGCCTTCGCCGCCATCACGCCGGCCAAGGTCGCGCAATTCACCAGCGCCGCGCTGACCGGGCTGAGCGCCTTCCGCGTCTCGGAGCTGAGCGCCGACGCGGTGGCCGCCCTGAGCGTCGAGCAACTCCTCTCGATCACCTCGCTGGGCAGCCTGGACGCCGGCGTCGCCGGCTTGTCCGCCAGCGCCGTCCGGGCGCTGAGCCCGGAACTCATCAGCGGCATGGCAGGCCTGGATGCCCTGCGTCCGGACGCGGTCGCCGCCTTGTCCGTCGCGCAGGTGGCGGCCATCGATGAGGGCCGCTGGAGCGACTTCTCCGCCGACTGGATCAACGCGTTGTCGAGGGACGCCTTCACCACCGTGCCGGCCGGCGGCCTCGCGCAACTGGGCACCTCGGCCCTGAGCGGCCTGAGCGCCGCCCGCGTCGCGCAGCTGACCGCCGACGCCATCGCCGCGATGAGCGTCGAGCAGATCGTCGCCATCACCGCCCTGGGCGCGCTGGACGCGGGCGCGGCCGGGCTGTCCGCCGACGCCATCCGCGCGCTGAGTCCGGAGGTGATCGGCGGCTTGACCGGCATCGCCGCGCTGCAGCCGGCGGCGATCGGCGCGCTGTCGGCCGCGCAGGTCGCTGCGCTGGACAACGAGCGATGGAGCGAGCTCCCCGCTGAATGGATCAACGCCTTGTCGCGCGAGGTCGTGGGCGGCCTGACGACGGCGCAGATCGCGTCGATCCCGGCCGACGTCGTGCCGGGCCTGAGCACCGCGGTCGTGTCCGCGATGAGCGCGGCCCAGCTGGCCGCGATCCCCTCGCCGTCGCTGTTGTCGCCCGAGGCGGCGGCCATCCGCACCGCGGCGCTGACGACAACGGACTGGAGCAAGGTCACCGCGGACTGGCTCAACACGCAGACGCCCGAGGCGCTCGCCGCGATCGCGCCGGCCGACATCGCCAAGCTGTCGCGCGCCGCCGTGCAGGGCCTGTCGAGGACCGCGCTCGGCAACCTGTCCGGCCCGCAGCAGGCGGCCATCGCCTGCCTGGACGTGCTGTCCACCAGCCAGACGCCGGCCCTGCGTCCCGACGCCGTGGCACTGATGACCCCGCAGCAGATCGGCCAGATCAAGCGCATCGATTACCTGAGCGCCGCTGCCGCGTCGCAGCTGTCGCCCGCCCAGGTGCAGGCGATCACCACCGACTTCTCCCTGATGTCGCCCACCTGGCTGAACGCCCTCACGCTGGACGCCGTGCGCTCGATCTCGACGGTCGGCATGGCGCAGGTGCATCCGCAGAGCTTGAACGCGACCCGCGCCGCCGTCCTGAGCGCCACGCAGACGGCCGCCATTCCCATGCTGAACAGCGTCTCGGCCAGCTGGCTGGCGGCGCTGTCGCCGTCCGCCTTCGCGGCCCTGAGCCCGATGGCGCTCTCCACCTTGTCCGCGACCACGGTCGCCGGACTGAGCGTGGCCCTGGTGTCCGCCATGTCGATCGACCAGCTGGCGGGCCTGGCTTCGCCGTCTTCGCTGTCCGCCGCCGCAGCCCAGATCCGCAACGCCGCGCTGGGCGCGAACGCCGCGATCGACTGGTCGACGATGTCGGCCGCGACCCTGAACGCCATGACGCCCGACCAATTGGCGGCGATCCCGGCAGGCGCCTTCGCCCGGCTGTCCGCGACGACGGTCGCCGGCATGTTGCCGGCCACCGTCACGGCGCTGTCCGCCGCGCAGGTGGGCGCGCTGCGCTGCGCGCCGCAGCTGTCAACCGCCGCGGTGGCCGCGTTGTGCCCCGCTCAAGTGGCCGCCATCCAGCTCGGCTGGTCCGCGGTCAATGCCGACTGGCTCAACGCCTTGTCGCCCGCCTCGATCGCCGCCATCCCTCCCACCGGAATATCCCAGCTCAGCAGCGCTGCCGTCGGCGGCCTGACGCCGACCACGCTCGCCGCCCTGGGCGCGAGCCAGCTCGCTGCCCTGAGCAACATCCAGGCGCTGTCGCCGGCCTGCATCTCCAGCCTGTCGGTGGAGGCCGTCCGCAGCCTGGCACCCGCTCAGCTCGCCCGGCTCTCCAACGCGCTGCTGTTGAGCGCTGACGTCATGGCCACGCTGACCGGCGACCAGATGCGGGCGCTGAATCTCAATTGGGGCAAGGTCAGCGCCACCTGGATCGACACGCTGAGCGTGGAGGCCCTGGGCGCGATCACGCCGCGACAGCTGGCCGGCCTGACGCGCGACGTCATCCCGGCGCTGTCCACCCGGACCGTCTCCCGCTTGAGCCCGGACCAGCTCGCCGGCCTGCCGTCGCTGACGCTGCTGAGCACCGACGCCGTCGCCGCCCTGAGCGCCGCCCAGGTCGCCGCGCTATGCCCACGCCTGGGCGAGGTCTACGCCGACTGGCTGGACAACCTGTCGCATGACGCGCTGCCGGGCCTCGATGCGGCCGCCATCTCGCGCCTGTCGGCCCGGGTGCTGAACGGGCTGGACGCCGACACGCTGCAGTCGCTGTCGACGCGCCAGCTCGCCGCGATCAGCCAGCCCAATGCCCTCGCGCCGAGCGCGCTGTCCAACCTGTCGAGCGCGCAGATCGCCGCCCTGCCGCTGGACGCCGCCCGCATCGATGCCGCCTGGCTGAACGCCTGCCCGGCCTCGGTCATCGCGCTGCTGCCGGCGACGCTGGTGAGCCAGTTGCCCGACGCCACGCTGCGCGGCCTGAGCGCCACCACGCTGGCGTTGATGACGCCCGCCCAGCTGTCCGCGCTGCCGCATCCGGAGCTGCTGGCCGCGACCGTCGTCGCCAGCCTGACGTCGACCCAACTGAGCAGCCTGCGCATCGACTGGACCCGCGTCGACGCGGCCTGGATCAATGCGTTGTCTGGCGAGGCGAAAGCCGCGCTGCCCGCCGCGGCGATCGGCGCGCTGAACGCGACCACGGTGGCCGGCTTGTCGGTCGCCACGATCCTCGCGATGAGCCCGCAGCAGTTGGCATCGCTCGCGACGCCTGACGCGCTGAGCGCCGACGCCGCTTCGGTGCGCGGCCTGCTGCTGGCGACGCCGGACTGGTCGACGGTCAGCGCCGCGACCTTCAACGCGCTGGGCCAGGCGGCGATCGCGATCCTGCCGGCCTCGGCCATCGCGCAGCTGCCGAGCGCCACGGTCCAGGGGCTGAACGCGGCGACCCTCGCCGCGATGAGCGCCACGCAGCTCTCCGTGCTGCCCACGCCCGAGCAACTGGCGCCGAGCGCGCTCGCCGGCCTGAGCGCCGCGCAAGTCGCCGCGCTGCCCATCGCCTGGAACAACGTGACGGCCGACTGGCTCAACGCGCTGCCCGCGAGCGCCATCGCGGCGATCCCGACGGCCTCGATCGGCAAACTGTCCACCGCCATCGCGCCGACGCTGAGCGCCGACGCGGTCCGCGCGATGACTCCAGCACAGGTCGCGGCCCTGCCCGCGCTCAACAGCCTGGCGCTCACCGCCGTCGCCGCGCTGACTCCGGCGCAGACGACCGGCCTGACGGTCCGGATGAATGCCTACAGCGCCGACTGGATCAACGCCCTGTCGCCCGCCGCGATCTCGGCGCTGCCGCCGTCCATCATCGAGCCGCTGTCGGCCGCCGAGGTCGCCCGGCTGTCGCCCGCTTCGGCCGCCGCACTGACGCCCGGCCAGATCAAGGTGATGGACAACGTGTCCCGCTTGTCGCAAGCCGCGGTGGCCGCGCTGACACCGACGCAGACGCCGTGGTTCATGTCCTCGGAATGGAACACGCTGAAGCTCGACGCGCTGTCGCCGGCCGCGCTGGCCGCGATCCCGCCGAGCATCATCGCGGGCCTGTCCACGTCGATGACGCCCAAGCTCACCCCGGCGGTGGTGGGCCGCATGACGCTGGCCCAGATCGCGTCGCTGCCCGCGATCGGCACCTTGCCCGCCGCCACGACCGCGACGCTGACGCCGGCTCAGGCGGGCGCGCTGCTCAACCTGGCCAGCGTCACGCCGGCCTGGCTGGCGGCCCTGTCGCCCACGGCCTTCACGGCACTGGCCCCGGTGGCCCTCGCCACCCTGCCCGCGACGACCGTCGCAGCGCTGACCCCGGCGCAGGTCGCGTCGATGAGCGCTGACCAGTTGAGCGGCCTGCCCTTCGCCGAGCGGCTGTCGGCCGACGCCTCGGCCGCGCGCACCGCGCTGCTGGGCCAGGTGGCCACGATCAACGGCGCCACGTTCACCGCGGACCAGCTCAACGCGATGTCGGCCGAATCGCTGGCCGCGTTGCCGGCCGGCGCTTTCGCGCTCGTGCCGCCGACGGTGATCCAGGCCTTGCTGCCGGCCACGGTGGCCGTGATGACGCCCGCACAGGTCGCGGCGCTGCGCAACCCCGAGATGCTCTCGACCGCCGCCGTCGCCGTGCTGAGCGCCGACCAGGTCAGCGGCATCCGCGCCGGCTGGAACGCCGTCGGCGCGGCGTGGCTGAATGCCCTGTCGCCGGACGCCGTGGCCGCGCTGCCCGGTCAGGCGATGGCCCTGCTTTCCGTCACGGCCGTCAAGGGCCTGTCCGGCTCCACGGTGAGCGCGTTGTCCGCGGCGCAGTGCCGCGCGATGACCAACATCACGTCCATCCCCACCGGCTCGCTCACCGCTACCGCCATCCAGGCGATGACCCCGGCGCAGATCGCCTGCATCGGCAACTTCGACTGGCTGCCGGCGGCCGCGATCGCCGCGCTGTCGCCGGCCCAGGTGCCGGCCATCGCGACCGGCATGAGCTGGATGTCGGCCGCCTGGCTGAACGCGCTGACGCCCGAAGCATTCGCCGCGCTGTCCGCGGCGCAGATGAAGCTGGTGTCCAAGTCGGCCGCGCAGGGATTGGATGCCGCTCATGTCGCGGCACTGAGCCCGGCGCAGCTGGCGGTCTTCACCAACCTGGGCTCGCTGTCCGCCGCCGGCATGACCGGTATGAGCGTGGAACAGGTCGCGAGCCTGTCGCTCCAGCAGATCGCCTCGCTCACCCATGCCGAGGGCTTCTCGGCGGGCGTCGTGGCGTCGCTGAGCGCGGACCAGGTGCGAGCCGTCAATGCGGCCGTCTGGGGCCAAGTGGGTCCGGCCTGGATCAACCACCTGTCGTCCGGCGCGTTCCAGGCCATCCCGATCAGCACCTTCAGCCACCTCGCCGCCCCAGCCCTGCGCGGGCTGTCGGCCGACGCGGTCGGGCGCATGAGCGCCGAGCAGTTCGCGGCCCTGACCAACATCGGCTGGATCCCTGAATCGGCCGTGGGCAGCATCCGCGCCGACCAGATGCGCCTGGTCAAGGACTTCGACACCGTCAGCGCCCGCTGGCTCAACGCCCTCTCGCCCGAGGCCTTCGCCGCCATCCCGGACGAAGGCTTCAACCAGATGTCGCTCGCGGCGCTGCAAGGCCTGGACGGCGCACACCGCGCGATCGCCCAGGGTCGGCTCGACAAGATCCATGCGGGCTACCTGGCGATGGCCTCGTCGGACGCGTCGATCAACTACGACTCGGTGCTGTCGATGCTGGGCAGGATGGTCTCCAGCGTCGGCGCGGACGGCCTGTCCACCGACCAGGTGGGCACGATCAACGCGATGCTGGCTGGCGCCCGCGCCGTCAACGGCGGCACGACCTACGTGTCCTCGCTGCTGTCCAGCATGTTCGACGAGGGCCTGACCGTCGGCACCAGCGCCCAGACCTTCTCGGGCCTGGTCGACAAGTGGTTCCTGGGCACCAACAACCCGACGCTGCGCGACGGCGCCGCCTACATCGACGTCGGCGACAAGGCGCTCTTCGGCGGCACCACCGACATGACCGCCACCACCGTCGGCCAGGGCAGCATCGGTGACTGCGGCCTGATCGCCTCCTTCGTGGAGTTCGCGACCGTCGCCTCCGACCGCTTGAACGGCCTGATCGGCGCCAACGGCAACGGCACCTACGCGGTGAAGTTCTACCGCCAGGGCGTGGACACGCCCTTCTTCGTGACCGTCGACTCCAAGGTCGCGAACTACGGGGTGTCGTCCGGCGCCGGCGCCTGGGCCCGCCTGCTCGAGGAGGCCTACGTCGAGGCGCTGGCCAGCACCAAGGAATGGGGCATCCGCGACAACGACCTGAGCGTGCTGGGCGGCACCGGCAACAACACCGCCACGCGCCGCATGACCGGCGGCGCCCCCAAGCGCTTCGAGACCGCGGCTTCGGCCTACGACTCGATCGTGCAGGCGCTGCGCGATGACGACGGCTACGTGACCTTCACCTCGATGACCAAGAGCTCGACCGATGCGAACGGCCAGGCGCAACTCGTCGGCTCCCATGTCTTCGCGGTGACCGGCATCAACGAGACGAACGGCAACCTGATCATCCGCAACCCGTGGACGTCGAGCCTGACTTTCGAGATGTCGGCGGCCCAGATCGACGCGGTCCCCGGCGCCTGCCACTTCTACGTGACGCAGCTGCCGGGCGACTACGGCTCCGGCGCCGTGCCCACCGAGCCGTCGGTGACGCAGCAGGACGAGGAGGCGGTCTCCCGCGCCGCCCCGGCGCTGGCGCCCGCCCCGACGATCGCGCCGGCCGCGCCGCAGGCCGACCTGTCGAGCCTGGTGCAGGCCATGGCCACCTTCGACGTCACCCCGCCGGCCGCGACCTCGCTGCCGTCGGCGGACGCGATGAAGCCGCAGACGCCGAACCTCGCCACCTCGCATTGAGCGCCACCGTCCGCGCGGGCGGCTTCCACCGCCCGCGCTCCTTCCGCCCCTCGCCGCGCGCCCCGCCGCGCGGCGCTTCCACCGAGCCCATCATGGACACCACCCTGCCTCTGGACCGACCGGCACCCGCCGCGCCGGTGCCCGCGCCGGCCACCCCGACCGACCCCGCCCTCGCCTGCCTGCTCTCCATCGCCGCCCTGCACGGCCTGCCCGCCGACGAGGCGCAGCTGCGCCACCAGTTCGGCGGCGAGGCCTTCGACGACCAGACGCTGCAGCTGGCCGCCGGCCACCTCGGCCTGAAGGCCAAGCTGCTGCGCCAGCCCGCGGAGCGCCTGGACAAGGCACCGCTGCCGGCCATCGGCCGCGACCGCGAGGGCCGCCGCTTCCTCCTCGCCCAATGCCGCCAGTCCCCCGACGGCGGCCGCCAGGTGCTGATCCAGTACCCCGGCCAGGCGCCGCGCGTGCTCGGCACCGACGAGTTCGTCGCGCTGTGGACCGGCACCCTGATGCTGTTCACCAGCAAGGCCAGCTTCGCCGGCGAGATGGCCAAGTTCGACTTCACCTGGTTCATCCCGGCCATCGTCCGCTACCGCCGCATCCTGGGCGAGGTGCTGCTCATCTCGCTCTTCATCCAGCTGATCGGCCTGGTGACGCCGATGTTCTTCCAGGTCGTGATGGACAAGGTGCTCGTCAACCATGCGATGAGCACCCTCAACGTCGTGGCCGTCGGCCTGATCTGCGCCACCGTCTTCGAGGTGGTGCTCACCGGCATCCGCTCCTGGGTCTTCTCGCACACCAGCAACAAGCTGGACGTGGAGCTCGGCGCGCGTCTGTTCCGCCACCTCGTGGCGCTGCCGCTGTCCTACTTCCACGCGCGCCGCGTCGGCGACTCGGTCGCCCGCATCCGCGAGCTGGAGAACATCCGCTCCTTCCTCACCGGCAACGCGCTGACGCTGGTGCTGGACCTGCTGTTCTCGGTCGTCTTCTTCGGCGTGATGCTCTGGTACAGCCCCGCGCTGACGCTGATCGTGGCGCTCTCCATCCCGCTCTACCTCATCGTGTCTGTGGTCCTGACGCCGGTGCTGCGCGCCCGGCTGGACACCAAGTTCAACAAGGGCGCGGAGAACCAGTCCTTCCTGGTCGAGACCATCAGCGGCATCGACACGGTCAAGGCCATGGCCGTGGAGCCGCGCTGGATCCAGAAGTGGGAGAAGCAGCTGGCCGGCTACGTCACCGCCGGCCAGTCGGTCACCAACATCGCCACCGTCGCCAACGCCGGCATCACGCTGATCAGCAAGCTGGTCACCGCCGCCATCATGTGGCTGGGCGCGCTGCTGGTGATCGACCAGAAGCTGAGCGTGGGCGAGCTGGTCGCCTTCAACATGCTGGCTGGCCAGGTCTCCAGTCCCATCCTGCGCCTGGCGCAGCTGTGGAACGACTTCCAGCAGGTCGGCATCTCGGTGGCGCGGCTGGGCGATGTGCTCAACGCCCGCCCCGAGGTCGCCGGCCAGAAGACCCGCCTGCCGCGCCTGTCCGGCGCGATCGAGTTCGACAACGTCGCCTTCCGCTACCGCCCCGACGCGTCCGACGTGCTGCGCGGCGTGAAGCTGCGCATCGAGCCGGGCCAGGTCATCGGCATCGTGGGCCGCTCCGGTTCCGGCAAGAGCACGCTGACGCGGCTGGTCCAACGCCTGTACGTGCCCAATCGCGGCCGCGTCCTGATCGACGGCCAGGACATCGCCGTCATCGACACCGCCTCGCTGCGCCAGCAGGTCGGCGTGGTGCTGCAGGACAACGTGCTCTTCAACCGTTCCATCCGCGACAACATCGCGCTGGCCGATCCCACCCTGTCCATCGAGGCCGTCATCCAGGCCGCGAAGCTGGCCGGCGCGCACGACTTCATCTGCGAGCTGGCCGACGGCTACGACACCATCGTCGGCGAGAGCGGCACGGGCCTGTCCGGCGGCCAGCGCCAGCGCATCGCGATCGCGCGCGCGCTGGTCGGCGATCCGCGCATCCTGATCTTCGACGAGGCCACCAGCGCGCTGGACTACGAGTCCGAGAAGGTCATCCAGGACAACATGCGCTCGATCTGCCAGGGGCGGACGGTGCTGATCATCGCCCACCGCCTCTCGGCGGTCCGCGACGCGCATCGCATCGTGGTCATGGAGCGCGGCGAGGTCGCCGAGTCCGGCACCCACGACGAACTGCTCGCCAACCCCGACGGCATCTACACCCACCTGAACTCGCTGCAGCAGACGCTGCGGGACACCTCCCGGGAGACGCAATCATGAGCCTGCGACACCGATTCCAAGCCGCGGCCGAGCTGCTCGGCCGCTACGCCCAGGTCACCGGGCACGCCTGGCGGCTGCAGTCCGCCCAGGGCACGCCCGACCTGAAGGCCCACGAGGCCGAGTTCCTGCCCGCCGCGCTGGCGCTGCAGGCCAGCCCGGTCTCGCCGGCCGGCCGCTGGGTCGCGCGCGGCCTGGTGCTGATGATCCTGGTCGCGCTGGCCTGGGCCACCTTCAGCCATGTCGACGTGGTCTCGGTCGGCCAGGGCAAGATCGCCGTCACCGGCGAGACCAAGACCATCTCCTCCACCCAGGTCGCCTCGGTGCGCGCCATCCACGTGGTCGAGAACCAGCGCGTGCGCGCCGGCCAGCTGCTCATCGAGCTCGACGGACGCGAGGCCGGCAGCGAGTTCGACAAGGCCGACGGCGAGCGCCAGACCGCCACCGTGCAGGTGGCCATCCAGCGCGCGCTGATCGATGCGCTGGGCACCGGGCGCGCGCCGCGGCTCCCGCCGCTGGAGGACATCACGCCCGAGCGACGCCGCGACGGCGAGCTCTTCCTGGCCGACGCCTGGAGCGAGTACACCGCCCGGAGCGACCGCCTGGCCCGTGAGATCGCGCGCTACGCCGCCTCGCTGCCGCTGGCCCAGGACCGCGAGCGGGACTACGAGGCGCTGGCCGCCACGCGCGACGTCTCGCGCGACGCGTGGATGCAGCGCAAGACCGCGCGGCTGGAGCTGGAGGGCCAGATCGCCCTGGCCCGCGCCCAGCAGGCTGAGCTGCGCGCCAGCCTGCGCAAGACGGCCCAGGACCGCCTGGCCGAATCGCAGCGCATCGCGCAGGGGGCCGCGCAGGACGTGGCCCGCGCCAGCGCCCATCGCGCGCTGCTGCAGCTGCGCTCGCCGGTGGACGGCACGGTGCACCAGTTGACGGTGCACACCGAGGGCGCGGCGGTGCCGGCCGCGCAGGCGCTGATGCAGATCGTGCCCGCCAGCGACCGCATGCAGTTCGAGGCCTTCATCGAAAACCGCGACGCCGGCTTCGTCCATGCGGGCGACACCGTCGCGGTGAAGATCGACGCCTTCGACTACACCCGCTACGGCACCGTGCCGGGCCGCGTGCTGCACGTCTCTCGCGACGCCGTCCATGACGACAAGCGCGGGCTGCTCTTCGCGGTCACCGTGGAGCTGGCCCGCAACCAGGTCATGGTGGAAGGCAAGCCGGTCCCGATCAGCGCCGGCATGTCGGGCTCGGTGGACATCCGCACCGGCCGCCGCCGCGTCATCGAGTACGTGCTCTCGCCGCTGGTCCAGCACCGAGAGGAAAGCCTGCGCGAACGCTGAGCGCCGGGCACCGACCCGCGTCGCCCTGGTCAACGCGCTTCGGCGGGCCCGGCCGGCGGCGACGCCTCGCCGGGCGCCTCGGGGTCGGGCAGCTCCGCGAAGAAGGTGGAGCCCCGCCCGACCTCGCTGCTCGCGCCGACGCGGCCGCCCTGGGCCTCGACGATGCGCTTGGTCAGCGCCAGGCCCAGCCCCGTGCCGGGGTACTGGCGGCGGGCCGTCGAGGGCAGCTGCGTGAACTCGGTGAACAGCCGGGCCAGGTCCTCCTCGGCGATGCCCGGCCCGGTGTCCTCCACCTCGACCCGGAAGCGCTGGTCGCCGCAAGGCGCCGCCCGCACCGTCAGGTGTCCGCCCTCGGGCGTGAACTTCCAGGCGTTGGACAGGTAGTTGTAGAGCACCTGCCGCAGCCGCAGCGTGTCGGTCCAGACCAGGCCCAGCTGATCGTCGATCTCGATGTCCACCGCCAGCGGCTTGTCGGCGAAGCTGCCGGTCACCACGTCCACCACCTCGCGCGCCACCTCGGCCACGTTGGTCCGGTCGGGATGCAGCTCCAGGCCCACCGCCTCCAGCCGCGCCAGGTCCAGGATGTCGTTGATCAGGTCCAGCAGGTGCCGGCCGCTGGACAGGATGTGGCCCGCGTAGTTGCGCACCCGCTCCGCCGGCAATGTGGCCGCGCCGTCCGCCATCAGCTGCGAGAAGCCGATCACCGCGTTCAGCGGCGTGCGCAGCTCGTGCGACATGTTGGCCAGCAGCCGTCCCTTGTGGCGGCTGATCTCCAGGATGCGCTTGTTCTCCAGTTCCAGCTCGGCGCTGCGCAGGCGCAGGGCCTGGGCCCGCATGCGCACGCGCGCCTCGCGGCTGCGGGCCTCGGCATAGTCGATCGCCCGCACCAGCGTGCGCGGCCGCACGTCCTGCTTGGACAGGTAGTCCTGCGCGCCGGCCGTCATGCAGGACATCGCCAGCGCGTCGTCCTCCATGCCGGTGAGCACGACGATGGGCGTGTCGCGCGCCTGCGCGCGCACCGCGCTGACGCATTCGATGCCGGCGGCATCGGGCAGGTGCAGGTCCAGCAGCACGGCCGCGACGCGGTGCCGCTCCAGCAGCGCCACCGCCTCGGACAGCCGCGTCGCCCGCATCACCGGGCGCGGCGCCGCGGGCGTGGCCTCGGCCAGCAGGTCGGTGATCAGGTCGGCGTCGCCGTCGTTGTCCTCCACCAGCAGGATGGGCAGCGGCGCGCGGCGCGGCTCCCGGCCCAGGTCGTCGGGCAGCGCGCTCATGGCAGCTTCACCACCGTGAACCAGAAGCCCTCGATCGCCTGCACGATGGACTGGAAGGCCACCAGCCCCACCGGCTTGGTGACGTAGCAGTTGGCGCCCAGTTGATAGCTCTTGACGATGTCGTGCTCGGCGTCGGAGGAGGTCAGCACCACCACGGGGATCTCCTTGAGCTCGGGCTCGGCCTTGATCCGCGCCAGCACCTCGCGCCCGCTCAGCTTGGGCAGGTTGAGGTCCAGCAGGATGAGGTCGGGCCGCTCGGCCGCCTCATACGGCGGCTCGCGCAGCAGTCGCGACAGCGCCTGCGCGCCGTCCACCGCGACCGCGATGTCCAGGCGCAGCCGGCTGTGCTCCAGCGTCTCGGCCACCAGGTCGGCGTCGCCGGGGTTGTCCTCGATGAGCAGGATGTTCAGCGGTTGGCTCATGGGCTCAGGCTCCTTCGGGACGGGCCGCCAGCAGGGTGAAGGACACGGTGCTGCCCTGGCCCGGCGCGGAGTCGATCCAGATCGTGCCGCCGTGGCGCTCGACGATGCGCTTGGCGATGGCCAGGCCGATGCCGCTGCCCTCGTAGCGCCCCAGTTCATGCAGCCGCTGGAACATCTGGAACACGCGCTGCGCGTACTGCATGTCGATGCCGATGCCGTTGTCGCTGACCTGGAACAGCCAGCGCTGCCCCTGCGGCTGCGCCGTGATCCGCACCTGCGGCGGCGCCTGCGACCGGAACTTGATCGCGTTGCTGATGAGGTTCTGCAGCAGCTGGTGCAGTTGGCCCTCGTCAGCCTGCACGCGCGGCAGCGGGTCGCTCTCGACGAGGCCGCCCGACTCGCGCAGCAGGCGCTGCAGCGCATGCGTCACCGCCTGCAGCACCTGGTCCGCCTCCACCGGCACCAGCGGCTTGCCCTGCGAGCCCACCCGCGAGTACGCCAGCAGGTCCGCCACCAGGCGCTGCATGCGGCGCGCGCCGTCGGAGGCATAGCGGATGTACTTGTCGGCGCGTTCGTCGATCTGCCCGGCGTAGCGCTGCGCGAGCAGCTCGGTGTAGTTGGCCACCATGCGCAGCGGCTCCTGCAGGTCGTGCGAGGCCACGTAGGCGAACTGCTCCAGCTCGGCATTGCTGCGGCGCAACTCGTCCTCGCTGCGGCGGCGCTCGGTGATGTCGATGATGGAGGCGACGACGTAATGCCCATCGGGCGCGTCGATCGGCGTCAGGCCGATCTCCACCGGCATCTCCGACCCGTCCTTGCGCAGCCCGAAGAGCTCGCGGCCCGCGCCCATGGGCCGCGCCTCGGGTCGGCTGGAGAAGGACGCCACGTGGCCCGGATGCCCGGCCCGGTAGCGCTCGGGGACCAGCATCTCGATCGGCTGGCCGAGGAATTCCGCCCGCGCGTAGCCGAACATCTCCTCGGCCCGCCGGTTGACCAGCCGGATGCGGCGCGCCGCGTCGATCATGATCATCGCGCTGGGCGAGGCCTCCACCACCAGCTCGAAGCGCTCCTGGGCGCGCTTGCGCTCGGTGATGTCGATGATGGCGGCCAGCGTGCACAGGCCCTCGGCGGTGTCGATGGGGCTCAGGCCGATCTCGATCGGCACTTCCTCGCCGTTCTTGCGCCGGCCGAAGAGGTCGCGGCCCGCGCCCATGGCGCGCGTCTCGGGCCGCGTGAAGAAATCGTCCACCTGGCGGGGATGGCCCTCACGGAAACGCGTCGGTATCAGCGTCTCGACCGTCGCGCCCAACAGGTCCTCGCGCGCGTAGCCGAAGAGTTCCTCGGCCTTGCGGTTGACCAGCCGGATCCGGCGCTCCCGGTCCACCAGGACGATGGCGTTCGGGATCGCCTCGACGATCGACCGGAACCGGTCGTCGGCGGGGTTGTCTGACACGGTGCCCTCCCTGGGCGTGCGTTTTGCGCACAAGTTGTGCGCGCAGGTGTATCACGGGCCCGGGGGACCCGCCAAGGGGGTGCCCGTCCCCAGGAGGGGGCGATGGGGCGCGACATCGGTCTCGGCGGGGGCACCGCTTACACTGGCGGCCCCCATGCGCCACAAGCGCCTGCGGGCCGCACGGCGCCCTCCGCGGCGCCGGTTTCCTTCAAGCATCACAAGTGCAGGTTCACCCATGAACGCCCTGACCGACATCGCCCGCGCGCTGGCCGCCGGCTCGTCCGATTCCCTCCCCTCCTCGCTCTTCGGCCTGCCCGACCAGGCCCCGCACGAACGCGTGCTGCTGGCCGCCGACCCGGTGACCGGCCTGAAGGCGATCCTGGCGGTGCACAGCACCGCGCGCGGCCCGGCCTTCGGCGGCTGCCGCTTCTGGAGCTACGACAACGAGCTGGCCGCGCTGAACGACGCGCTGCGTCTGTCGCAGGGCATGAGCCTGAAGAACGCACTGGCCAACCTGCCCTTCGGCGGCGGCAAGGCGGTGATCCTGAAGCCGCAAGGCGACTTCGACCGCGCGGCGCTGTTCGCGGCCTTCGGCCGCGCGGTGCAGTCGCTGCAGGGCGCCTACATCACCGCCGAGGACGTCGGCACGACGACGGCCGACATGAAGGGCATGATGGCCCACACCTCGTATGTGTCGGGCATCCCGCGTGACGGCGCCTTCGGCGGCGACCCCAGCCCCAAGACCGCCTACGGCGTGTTCGTCTCGATCGACGAAGGCGTCAAGCGCGTGCTGGGCCGCGACTCGCTCGAGGGCGTGCGCGTGGCGCTGCAGGGCTTGGGCGCGGTGGGCTGGCATCTGGCCGAGTACCTGCACCGGGCCGGCGCGAAGCTGGTCGTCGCCGACGTCAATGCCGAGAAGGTCGCGCGCGCGCAGGCCGAGCTGGGCGCCACGGCCGTCAGCGTGACCGAGATCCTGGCGGCGGACGTCGACGTGGTCGCGCCCTGCGCGCTGGGTGCGACGCTGAACGCGCAGTCGATCCCGGCGCTGAAGGCCCAGCTGATCGCCGGCGCCGCCAACAACCAGCTGGCCACCGCCGCCGACGGCGATGCGCTGCAGGCCCGCGGCATCACCTACCTGCCGGACTACCTGGTGAATGCCGGCGGCATCATCAGCGTCGCGCGCGAGTTCCGCAACGAAGGCGAGGAATCGGCGGTGATGGCCGAGGTCGGCCAGATCCGCGGTCGCGTCGCCGAGCTGCTGGACCGCGTCAAGACGAGCGGTCAGACGCCGGCCCGCGAGGCGGACGCCTGGGCGCGCTCGCTGCTGGTCAAGCCGGCTTGAGCGGACGGCTCATTCGACGCAGCGGCGCCCCGAGGGGCGCCGTTTTTCATGGTGCAGCCGTCACTCGCCGCCGCATTTCAGCCGGGTACTCGACGAAGCCGAGCGATCGATAAAGGCCCTTGCCCTCCGGCGTCGAGCCGAGGTTGAACTCGCGAACGCCGAGCGCCTCGCAGGCGGCCATCGCGCGCGCGACGAGATCGGTCGCGATGCCGCGGCCGCGGAGCGCTGCGTCGGTGAAGACGTTGGCGACTCGCCCCATCTGCCCAGCGGGATTCGCCCGCGTCGGGCCCCAGTCCAGCAGCACGACGCCCGCGCCGCCGATCACCCGGCCCTCATGCATGGCGAAAAAGCCGATGTAGCGGCGGCTGCCAATGCGAGGCCGTACCCATTCCGCATAGCCAGCGCGCCGCGCGGCGTCCTCTTCCCGATAACACGCATGCGCGGCGATCTGCTCGGCATCCGAGGGCAGCGCGCGGCGCACCGCCCAAACCTGCTGCTCCACGGCGGAGTCCATCTGAACCGTCATCTCACTCCTTCGGATGCCACCAGTCGAAAAGGCGACGCAGTCTACGCGATTCGGCGCATCGATATTTAACCCATTAGTCACCGGCGCAGGCAGCGATCACGACAAGCACTTGACACCGGATATCGCCTTTCCGATTAGCATCCATTCCCAGCGCCGAGCCAGCGATTCAGCAAAGCGATTTCCGAGAAGAAAATGAAAGCTCTTCAATTATTCCTTTTCCTGAGCGCCCTCTCGATGCTTTCCCCAGGCGTTTCAGCGACGACGGATGAAACAGCGAGGATTCATGTCGGACTCTGTGGTCAGTCTCCGCCGACGGATTTCGAAATCCCCAAGAGGATTCACTCCTTCCAGCAATCGGCGGGCGGCACATCGGCCACACGCGAGTATTTCCAGGCCATTCGTCCAGTCGCCCGCCTGAGCAGTTTCAAGTCCTCAGGAGACGACGTCATTCGTCTCGAAGGCCGAATCGACGCGAGCACTCCGCAGGCCTTGACAAATAGAATCCAGGAAACTCCTGGAATCCAGGTTCTGGAAATCAACAGCTTCGGTGGCGATGCAATTGCCGCCATGCGCATCGCCCAGATCCTGGAAACTTCCCGGCTCTCGCTGCGGATCGCTGGATTCTGCATGTCCGCCTGCGCCAATTACCTGCTGCCGGCGGCCAAGGCGGTTATTCTCGTCAATGCAACCATTGGATTCCACGGCAGCCCATGGGCTTGTTTCCAGCAGTCGTCAGCCATCGACGGCGTCATGCGATGGGGGCTTTCAAATTATTTGACCCTTTGGCGGGTGGCGCGTCAGGACAAGGAATACATGTCCAAGTATCCGCGCCTCAAGGAAATCATCGTCCGCTCGCAGCGGCCCGACCGCGGCGCCAACGATGGAAAACCCCGGGATTGGTTGCTCGTGAGGCCTGAGGATCTGTCGATATACGGTATCCGGCTTCAGGCGTCGACAAACTCAGCGACTTTCGACCGGCTCGCCGCCGACCCCTCGGACGGACTGCTCGGACCGGTCTTCGTCCCATAAGGATCGCTTCAGCGCCTGAACCCCTTCCGCCAGCGCGCGCTCAGCGCGCCGCGGCGTCGGTGCAGTCCGCGGCGGGCCGGCCGGGCCGTTCCAGGCGGAACTCCCGGCCCTTGTTCCACAAGAGGTAGTCGCCGTCCGCGAGCCGGCCGCCGTAGCGCGCGCCCGAGGCGCTGACCTCGTGGTCGAGCACCACGCGGCCCTGCGCGGTCTTGAGCACCGCGGCGCCCGGATCGCTGTTGACGAAAGTGACAGTGACCTCACCGTCGACAGTGGGGCAGCGCAGCGGCACGGGCCCGACCGCGATGCCGCGCCGGTCCTCGCGCCGCGCGTCCGGCAGCGCGCGCAGCTCGGCGATGCGCAGCGCGTATTCATCGCGGACGCAGCGCCGCGGGTCGTCGCGCTTCCAGCAGTCATCGCGGCCCTTGAGCCAGCCGCGCTGCATCGCCTTCAACTCCGGATGCCGCCGGGCCTCGGGGCCGGTGCTCGCCAGGCCGTACAGCCGCGCGACCTCCCGGTCGAGCTGGGCGAGCTCGGCGTCCTCACACACCAGGCGCTCGGCCTGGCCGGCCGGCTTGGCGCACGAGAAGCTCGGGCCGGCGGCCCAGGCCGCCGGCGCCGCGGCCAGCGCCAGCGCCATCAGCGTCAATCGGAAAGGCGTCATCAGGGTCTCCTGTTCCACGGAACTTGATCCGGAGGCCCATTCTCCGCCCCGCCTCAGAGCGAATTGAGGAAGGCCAGCAAGGCTTCCCGGTCCGCGGTGCTGAGCTTGACGAAACGCTGGCGGCTGGCCGCGGCCTCGCCGCCGTGCCAGACGATGGCCTCGGTCAGCGTGCGGGCGCGGCCGTCGTGCAGGTAACCCACCTTCACGGCGGGACCGGCCACCGCCTCGGTATAGCCGATGCCCCACAGCGGCGAGGTGCGCCACTGGCTGCCGCTGGCCTGGTCTTCCGACAGGTTGTCGGCCAGATCGCTGCCCATGTCGTGCAGCAGCAGGTCGGTATAGGGCTTGATCGTCTGGTTGCGCATCTCCGCGAGCTCGCTGGCCAGGCCGGTCTTCATCTCGGCGACGTGGCAGGCGGTGCAGCGGATGCTCGCGAACACCTGCGCGCCCGCCGCGACCTTGACCGGATCCACCGCCAGGTAGGACAGCGGCGTCACGCCCTTCGGGAAGCCGCTGACCAGGCTGCGCTGCGCCGGCACGCCGAGCTGGGCGACGTAGCGCGAGATCAGCTGCAGCTCATCCTCGCTCAGGCCCTTCTCCACCTTCTTCTTGTCGCACTGCGCCGGGCCGGCCAGACAGTCGCGGTTCGGATAGATCGGCGAGGTCACCGACATGTCCAGCAGCGCCGCATTGGCCGTCTGGTGGCGCAGGCTGACCTTGGTCGCCTTCCAGCCGTAGCGGCCCACCCGCACCTGGCCGGTCTCCGGGTCGTAGACCAGGTTGGCCTGGCCCTTGACGCCGTCCTCGTCCGGCGTGCTGCGCACACGCGCCAGGATGTCCGCGTCGGGGACCGCCTCCAGCAGCCCGAGGCCGATCACCGGCTGCGCGCTGCGCAGTGAATAGGCCGCCGGCGTCGGGCCGTCGAAGCGGATCCGCGGCTTGCTCAGCGTCACCACCGTGCCGTCGGCCAGCGTGACGGTCCGGGTGTCGAAGCCGGCCACGCGCACCGCGTTGCCCCAGTCCTGCGCCGCGCCCGTGGTGAGGGAGCGCGCATTCATCTGGACCGCCAGCCCGTAGACCGGATGCGCCTGCTGCTTGCCGTCCGCGCCGATCGCGGCGGTGCGCACCGCCATCGTGTCCAGGCGCTGGTTGATCACCTGCGGCGCCAGGCTGCGGCCGTTGTTGATGTGGCAGCCGAAGCAGTTGGTCTGGTTGAAGCGCGGCCCCTGCAGCTTCACCGCGGCGGTGTTGCGGTCGTTGCCGGCCTCGTTGTGGTCGCCGGTCCACATGTTGGTGTGGAACCAGCGCCGGCCCTCGACGAAGCGCTGCATGTTCTGCATCCCGATCTGCGTGTTGGGCTGCTGGAACATGAAGGTCGCGTTGTCGGCGTAGTCGTAGGAGATCGAGCCGGTGCCGCCGAGCAGTGTCTCGGCCGGCAGCGGCGCGTTCAGCAGCCGCGGCTGCACGCCGTACCAGGGGCGCAGGCCGGTGCCCACGACATAGGTCACTTCGTTGGTGTAGTAGCGGAAGTTGCCGTTGTCCCCGATCGCGTCCATCGACGCGCGGCTCGCGAAGAAGGAGCCGGTGAACTCGATCGCGTCGCCGATCTTCAGGTCGCGCGAGGGCACGTTGACGCCGTTGGGCACCAGCACGCCATTGGCGTTGGCGGCCACGTCCTGGTGGCCCGGCACGTTGTCCAGCACCACCGAGCAGCCGTCATTCGCGCCGATGACGCCGGCGAAGCCGGAGGTCGGCTTGAGCAGCGCGCCCTCGGGCGGCTTGGGCACCACCGGGCAGGAGGTCAGGTCCTTGAAGCCGTCGGTGTAGGTGGTGTTGTCCAGCAGCCGGCCCGGCGACATCCAGCCATAGCCGGTGACGCCAGCGTCGTCGAAGCGGCGGAAGAAGGAATGGCCGCCGCCGCGCTGCGCCTGCTGGTAGTACTGGTTGACGATGATGCGGGGCTTGGTGACGCCGGCCACGCGGCTGTTGTCGATGAACTCGACGCCCCAGGTGCGGTTCTTGAAGTAGTTGGAGATGAAGTTCAGGTAGGCGCCCGGCCCTTTGTCCTGCGGCTTGCCGTTGGCGTCCACGGTGTCGTTGGGACCGAAGCCGACCTCGTTCCAGTCCTCGCCGCGCTCGCGCGCATGGCGCGAGCGGCCGACGAAGCCGAAGCGGGTCACCAGCGTGCCGTCCGGCAGCGTGAATTGCACCTGCTCCAGCAGCGCCGGCGCGGCGGGCGTCACCGGCGTCGCGCCCGCGGGCGGCACCGGGAAGGCCGAGGTGCTCAGCGTCGGCAGCGTGTTGTCGCTGCCGGGCGCGGCGAAGCTGACCTCGAACAGCGAGTAGCCGTACTGCGTGGCCCGCGCGACGCCCTGCAGCCGCAGGTAGCGCGCGTTGGCGTTCAGGTTGAAGAATTCCTCGGTGCCGCCCTTGCCGCCGGCCACGTAGCGCAGCTGGTACCAGGTTTCGCCGTCGTCGGACACCTGCAGCGCGTACTCCTTGCCATAGGCGTTCTCCCACACCAGCTTCAGGTAGCCGAGCGGCTTCTTGGCGCCGAAGTCGAACTGGATCCAGGCCTTGTCGTCGGGCTTGCTGGACCAGCGGCTGGCCAGGTTGCCGTCGATCGCCTTGTCCGGGCCGTTGGCGTCGTTCTCGGTGGCGCTGGAGCTCGCCTTGACGACCGCGACCGCGGCGCCGGGCTGGCTCAGGTCCAGGCCGGCGGGCAGCTGCAGCGCCGGCGGCAGCGCGGGCGCGGCGTTGTCGGTGCCGGTCGGCAGGGTCGGCGGGGCCGGCGCGGCGGGCGGCAGCTCGGGTTCATCGCTGCCGACGGGCGCGGAAGCCGGCGGCGCGGGCGCAGCCGGTGGCGGTGCGGCGGGCGTGCCCGACACGGGCGGCGTGCCGGTGGAATCCCCGGAGGAGCCGCCTCCGCCGCCGCAGCCCGCCAGCGTGCCGGCGGCGCTGAGCGCGACCACGGCGGTGAACACGAGGCCCCACGGGCGCGGGGGGGACGGGCAAGCCAACTTCGGGTCAGCCTCTGAAACGGGGTGGCGCATGACGCTCCTGCAGATCCGGAAAACGAAATACCGGAGCGCGGAACTCCGGTGGACTTTCGCCTCGTTCATGCAGAGAACGTGCCGGTTGCAGACGGTCACAACCGACGTCCAAAAACACATTCATCACCATCCGACAACGAAAACGTTAATTCGAAAGAGGTAGCCGCCGGCGCTTGCCTCCGGAATGAGGGTCAGGTTTTGTCAGGCGGAGGGGACAAATAATGTCACCCCGTGCGAGGCCCGCCCGGCCGGGCTTTCCTCCGCACGGCGCCCGGGAGGCCGCCGCGAGCGCGGCGACGCGTCGGTCGAGTCTCCCCCTTCAGAGACTGCGACGGTACGGCGCCCCACCCGCCCGTTGATGTACGGGGCACGGAAGTTGCCCCAGCGACCGTTATGCTGCGGACCGCGTCGCCGCCCGAGGCGGGACGTTTCGCCCGTGCCGGCCGTCGCCGGACGTCCCAGCCCGGAGTCGGTCCCATGGTCATCGAGAGGCACTGGTTGCGCTGGCCCGCCGCCGCGCTCGTCTTCGTCGCGGCGACGTGGCTCAACCTGCAACTGCAGCCCGACCTGAACAGCCGCGCGCCGCTGCTGCCCTACTTCCCGTCGCTCGTGCTGGTGGGCCTGGCCTGCGGCCTGGGGCCCGCGCTGGCCGTCCTCGCCGCGTCCGCCCTGGCCGTCCTCTACTTCTGGATCGAGCCCGTCGGCCAGATGTTCCCGGTCAACTCGATGGCCGACGCGGCGCTGGTTGTGCTCTATCTGTTCGCCGGCGCGCTGGTGGCCTCGGTCTCCGCCTGGGCCGGGCGGCTGATGCAGAAGGAGCGCAACAGCCGGCGCCGCCTCAACCTCGCGCTGGCCGCCGGCCGCATGGTCACCTGGGACTGGGACGTGGTCACCGGCTTCGCCAACACCGCGGGCGGCGCGAAGCAGCTCTTCGGCCGCCATTGGTCGACGATGGAGGACATGCTGGCCGACCTGTCGGCCGAGGACGCCGGGCGTTTCCGCGAGCGCTACCGCTACGCGACCGAAAGCGGCGGTCGCTTCAGCCTGGCCTGCCCGATCACGCGGCCGGACAACGCCGAGGTCGTCTGGACGCAGTTCGACGGCTACGTCAGCCTCGACGCCAAGGGCCGCGCGGCGCACGCCTACGGCGTCGCGGTCGACGTGACGGCCCAGCAGGAAGCGCTGCGCGCCAGCCAGGCGGCCGAGGAGCGCTTCCACCTGGCGCTGCACAGCGGCAAGGTGATGGCCTGGGAATGCGACCTGCAGGGCCGCTACACCTGGGCCTTCAACACGCCGATGGGCTTCTCGCGCGAGGCGCTGATCGGGGCCGAGGTCGGCAGCCTGGTCGGCGAGCCGCAGTTCGCCGAGATCGTCCGCGAGGCGGTGGCGACGGCCCGGCCGATGAACCTGGCGCAGCAGGTGTCGCATGGCGGCCGGACCTACCAGTTGCTGACCTCGCTGCGCCCCGTCCAGGCCCACGACGGCCAGGTGCAGCGCGTGATCGGCGCGACGGTCGATGTCTCCGAGCTCTCCGCCGCGCAGGAGGAACTGCGCCGCGAGAGCCAGCGCAAGGACGCCTTCCTGGCCACGCTCGCGCACGAGCTGCGCAACCCGATGGCGCCGATCCGCTACGCGGTGGCGATGCTGCGGCAGTCCGGCACCGAGGCCACCCGCGCCCACGCGACCGACATCATCGCGCGCCAGTCCGCCCACATGGCCCGGCTGCTGGACGACCTGCTCGACATGAGCCGCATCACCCGCAACGTGGTCGAGCTCAAGCGCCAGCTCATCGACCTGCGCACCGTGGTGCGGCAGGCGCTGGAAGCGGTGGAGCCGCTGTACAGCGAGATGAAGCACCGGGTCTCGCTCTCGCTGCCGCCTCGGCCGGTGCTGATGGACGGCGATCCGACGCGGCTGCAGCAGGTGCTGGGCAACCTGCTGGACAACGCCGCCAAGTACAGCCCCGAGCCCGGCGAGGTGATGGTGCACGTGGCCGCCGAGGCCGACCGGGCCCGCATCACCGTGACGGACCGCGGCATCGGCATCGCGATGGAGATGCAGCCGCGCGTCTTCGAGCTGTTCACGCGGATCGATGCGCGCGGCGCCGCGCCCTCGGGACTGGGCATCGGGCTGGCCGTGTCGAAGCAGCTGGTGCAGCTGCACGACGGCAGCATCGCCGTGGAGAGTGAAGGCGTCGGCCACGGCAGCCGCTTCATCGTCGAGCTGCCCCTCGCGCCGGGCGGGACGGTGCGCGCCGAGGACCCGGCGGGGCCCACGGCGGTCGCGGAGACGGCGGTGGGCGCGGAGACCGCGGCCGCCGAGGCGCCCTGCGTGATGGTGGTCGATGACAACGTGGACGGCGCCAACACGCTGGCCGAGGTGCTGCGCGGCGCGCACTACCGCGCCTCGGTGGCCTACAGCGGCGAGGACGCGCTGCGGCACTTCGAGCGCCTGCGCCCGCGGGTGATGCTGCTGGACATCGGCCTGCCGGGCATCTCCGGCACCGAGGTCGCGCGGCGCCTGCGCGCGATGGCGCCCAGGGACGAACTGGCGCTGATCGCCATCACCGGCTGGGGCCAGCGCTCCGACCGCGAGGCGACAGCGGCCGCAGGCTTCGACGCCCACCTGGTCAAGCCGGTGGAGTTCAATGAACTCGAGCGGGTGATGCAGCAGTTGCTGGGCGCGCCGCGCGCCGTCTCCTGAGGCGCGAGGCCTTGGCGCGCCGGACTCAGTTCGACGCCGGATCGCTGGCGCCCAGGGCCTGCTTCCATTCACGCGGCGAGCGCCCGACGCGCTGCGTGAACACGCGTGACAGCGCCGACGCATTCGCGTAGCCCAGCTGGTCGGCGATCTGCTTGATCGGCCGTCCCAGCCGCAGTTGCTCCTGCGCCAGGCTCAAGCGCCAGTCGGCGAGGTAAGCCGCTGGCGCCTGCCCCACCAGGTCGCGGAAGCGCGCCGCGAAGGCGCTGCGCGACATGCCCGCCCGTTCGGCCATGCGCGCCAGCGACCAGGCCTGCCCCGGCGCCTCGTGCACCGCGGCCAGCGCCAGCGCGATGCGGGGGTCCGACAGTCCCGACACCAGCCCGGGCTGCACGCCGGCCTCGGCGGGATGGTCGATGAGCCAGCGCAGCAGCTGGATCAGCACCACCTCGAAGAGCCGGTCCGCCAGCAGGCGCTGACCGCAGCGCGCGCGCTCCGTCTCCGAGAACAGCAGCTGCAGCGACAACTCCAGGCCCCGCACCTTCGCCAGCGGCAGCAGCACCAGCGGCGGCAAGGCGCGCACCAGCGGATTGAGCGCGCCGCCGTCGAACTCGAGCTCGGCGCAGGTGAAGTCCGAGCCGTCGCGCGGCGGATTGCGGAACTCATGCGCGACCGGCCGCGGATAGAAGAGCAGCGAGGGCTCGTTCACCCGCAGCTTGCGCGGCAGGCCCGCGCCGGCCGGGTGGCGCAGTTCCATCTCGCCGCGCTGCATCACATGCAGGAAGCCTCGCCCCGGCAAGGGATCGAAGGGGCTGATGCCGCAGAGCGGTCCGACATGGAACAGCCGCGCGCGCACCCGGAAGTGCTCCAGCAGCGACGACAGCCGGTCGACCGGCGCGGCGGCGGGACTGGCGACGACGGCGGCGGTCGCAGGGGCCGGGCTCGGGATTCGGACCGGGGCGCTCATGGACGCTTGGGTATGTTTATCGGATGAAACGCGGCCAATGCTACGACATCCTCACCCACACTGACGTCCAGCGGCACACGCTGCGAGATCCCCGGAAGGGCCGGACCGGTCTCGCCAACGACCTCTTCTCCTACTTCTGAAAGGACTTTCCATGACTGCCACCTCCACCGCCACCTCCACCGTTTCCCGCGTCGCGCTCGTCGATCCCAAGCAGGCCCAGGGCGATGTCAAGGTCGTGCTCGACGAGATCCAGGGTGCCTTCGGTGCGACGCCGGCGATGTTCCGCGCGGTCGCCAATTCCTCGGCCGCCCTCAAGAGCCTGTGGGGCAGCTTCGGCGCGCTGGGCGGCGGTGTGATCCCGGCCCGGCTCGGCGAGCAGATCGCCGTGGCGGTAGCCGACCGCAACGCCTGCGAGTACTGCCTGGCCGCGCACACGATGCTGGGCCGCAAGGCCGGCGCCAGCGCCGAGGAGATGGCGGCGGCGCAGGCCGGCGAGTCCGCCGATCCCAAGACCGCCGCGGCGCTTCGGTTCGCGCTGAAGGTCGTCAACGACCGCGCGCAGGTCACCGACGCCGACGTCCAGTCGCTGCGCGAGGCGGGCTTCGATGACGGCGCCATCGTGGAGATCCTCGCCCACGTCGCGCTCAACCTGTTCACGAACTACGTGAACGTGGCCTTCGCCGTGCCGGTCGACTTCCCGTCGGTGAAGCTGCGCCGCGGCTGATCGACCGGCGCCGCGCGCGCGGCGCGAGCACCGGGCCCCGGCCGCGCGCTCCGTGCGCCGGCGCGCTCGGGGCTCGAGGCCAGGACTCAGCCGCGCAGCGCCAGCAAGGCGTTGCGCACGCCCTCGCCATAGGCCGGGTCGGCCAGGGTGCAGTGGTCGATGTGGCGCTGCTGCACGTCCGGGCTGGCGCCGTTGATGGCGCG
Source organism: Mitsuaria sp. BK041 (assembly GCF_014193085.1). Lineage (NCBI taxonomy): Bacteria > Pseudomonadati > Pseudomonadota > Betaproteobacteria > Burkholderiales > Sphaerotilaceae > Roseateles > Mitsuaria sp. BK041. Next base: position 3,094,375 of record NZ_JACHYT010000001.1, read on the forward strand.
GGCGGTGTTGTCGAACAGCGCCTGCCGCTGCGCCGGGCCCATCAGGCGGAACAGCAGGCCCGGCTGGGTGAAGTAGTCGTCGTCCAGCCGGTGGTCCCAGTGCGCGGCGGCCCCGTCGATGGCCAGCGGCGGCTCCTGCAGCTGCGGATGGTCGGCCCAGTCGCCGCGGCTGTTGGGCACGATGGCCGGCGCCGCGCCGGCGTTGCCGTCCACCCGCATCGCGCCGTCGCGGTGGTACAGGTGGTAAGGGCACTTCGGCGCGTTGACCGGGATCTGATGGTGATTCACCCCCAGCCGGTAGCGATGCGCGTCGCCATAGCTGAACAGCCGCGCCTGCAGCATCTTGTCGGGCGAGAAGCCGATGCCCGGCGCCACGTTGGCCGGCGAGAAGGCGGCCTGTTCCACCTCGGCGAAGTAGTTCTCGGGGTTGCGGTTGAGCTCGAGCTCGCCCACCTCGATCAGCGGCGCGTCCGCATGCAGCCAGACCTTGGTCAGGTCGAACGGGTTGTAGGGCAGCGCGCGCGCGGCGGCCTCGCTCAGCACCTGCACGTAGAGCGTCCACCGCGGGAACTCGCCGCGCTCGATGGCCTCGAAGAGATCGCGCTGCGCGCTCTCGCGGTCGCCGGCGATGAGCTGGCCGGCCGCCTCGTCGGTCAGGTTGCGGATGCCCTGCCGCGACTTGAAGGTGAACTTGACCCAGTGGCGCTCGTTGTCGGCGTTGATGAAGCTGAAGGTGTGGCTGCCGAAGCCATGCATGTGGCGATAGCCGTCGGGCAGGCCGCGGTCGCTCATCACGATGGTGACCTGATGCAGCGCCTCGGGCAGCAGCGTCCAGAAGTCCCAGTTGTTCTGCGCGCTGCGCAGGTTGCTGCGGGGATCGCGCTTGACGGCGTGGTTGAGGTCGGGGAAGCGCAGCGGGTCGCGCATGAAGAACACCGGCGTGTTGTTGCCCACCAGGTCCCAGTTGCCTTCCTCGGTATAGAACTTGACGGCGAAACCGCGGATGTCGCGCTCGGCGTCAGCGGCGCCGCGCTCGCCGGCGACGGTGGAGAAGCGCAGGAAGACGTCGGTCGTCTTGCCGATGCGCGAGAACAGCTTGGCGCGCGTGTAGCGGCTGATGTCGTGGGTGACGGTGAAGCGGCCATAGGCGCCGGAGCCCTTGGCGTGCATGCGGCGCTCGGGGATGACCTCGCGGTCGAAGTGGGCGAGCTTCTCCAGCAGCCAGATGTCCTGCAGCAGCGCGGGGCCGCGCGGGCCGGCGGTCTGGATGTTGAGGTTGTCGACCACGGGCGCGCCGTGGGCATGGCTGATCGGTCGGTTCATGAGCGGGGACTCCCTGGCGTGACGGTCCGCGGGCGCGGACGAAGTCGCCACGATGCGGGTGCCGCCTCCCCCTGTCATCCCCCAGGTGGCCGAGTCCGGATCCCTCCGCTGGGCCTACCCGCGGGCCGCGCTCACTCGGCCATCCAGGCGCTGTTGGCCAGCATGCCGAGCTCGTCCACGAGACGGTCGAAGTCGCTGGCCTTGTCGTAGAAGCCGTCGGCGCCGCAGGACAGCACCCGCGGCTCGTAGGCGGCCCGGTCCTGCGCGCTCAGCACCAGGATGCGGCCGCGGAAGCGCGCCGCGCGCAGGCGCTCGATCACGCCCAGGCCCGAGCCGCCGTCGATGCCCAGGTCCACCAGCACCACATCGGGAGCGCACAGCGCGATGGTGCTGAGCGCGGCGTTCTCGCTGCAGGCCTGGCCCACCACGGTGATGGACGCCTCCGCCTGCAGGCGGGTCACCATCAGCCGGCGCAGCAGCGCGTTGTCTTCGATCAGTGCGACTTTCATGGTGATCTCCCTGTTTGAACGAATCATGGGAGATCGATCACGGCCTGGCGAGGCCGGCGTGACGCCAGTGCGGGTGAGCCCGCGCGCCGACCGGCCGTCGGGCGAAGGACTACAGGCGTGGGCGGCGCGCCGCGGGGGCCTCAGGGATCGCCCGCCGCGGCGTCCTCCAGATGAATGAGGAAACCATCCGGCGTGCCGTGCTCGTCGCGGCGCGGCGTGACGCGGACCGTCATGGCGCGGTGCCGGCCGCCCAGGCGCAGGTCCACCTCGAAGCTCACCGGCTCACCGCCGATCGCGCGCTCGATCGAGGCCTCGGCCGCGCGCCGGACGCTGACATCGCGCACGAAGGCCGTCGCGCCGGTGCCGCCGGCCATGCACAGCGGCGCGACGAACAGCTCGATCGGCACCCGGTGGCCGCGCTTGTGGATCGCATCGACCTCGAATCGCCGCCCCAGCACCGGACCGTCGCCGGTGCGCTGCAGCCGCGACATGCCACGCAGGTGCGCGCTGCGCATCTCCGGCGGAATGATCAGCTCATGCAGCGGGCGGTGGATGGCCTCGGCATAGCTCCATCCCAGCGTCGCCGTCGCCTGCGGATTCCACTCGGTGATGAGGCCGTCGGGATCGATGCTGATGAAGGCGTCCGGACTGCTGGCCAGCGCGCTCTGGAAGGCCGCGTCGGATTCGGCCCGCGAGCGCCCGGTCGGTGCGTCGCCGGGCGCCGGTTCAGCCGTCGGCGAGGGAGCGTCGGCCTCGTGCTGCGCCAGCGTATGCCGCGCATCCCACAGCGGCCGCTCGTTCACGAAGGCGCTGTGGGTGCTCTTGACCAGCTTCTGGTCGTCCAGCGTGCCGGCGGCGACCTTGATCTCCGGCGGCGCATCGTCCTCGAGACAGAACAGCTGCGTCGCGCAATGCGGGCAGAACTGGCGCAAGGCATGGTCCGAGGACCGCCAGGTCTGCAGCGCGCCGTTGACCCGCAAGGTGGCGCGGTCGGCGGTCAGCCAGGCCATCCCGGCGCCCCCCGAGGATCGTCGGCAGGTGGCGCAGTAGCAGACCGCGGCGTCGAGCTGGGCGGCATGCACGGCGTACTCGGCTCGCCCGCAGGCGCAACGACCGCGAAGGACCAGGGGGCTCATCATCGGGCCATCCTATCGGAGGCAAATCCGGCGCGTCGAGCCCTGCGACCCCGGGGGAAGCCCTCACCGCATCCGGACCTGCCCCGTCTCGCCCAGGTCCTTCGGCGGCTGGCCGGTCACCGCCGACTTCGCCATCGCATACAGCTGCATCAGCTTCGAGGCCTTCACGTCCCAGTAGCTGGCGTGGTTGATGCGCACCCGCAGCAGCGCGAGGTCGGGGTCGTCCACGCCCTTGGGGAACCAGGCCTCGGCGGCCGGATTCCAGAGGGCCTGCTTGCGCGCCCTGTCCTCGTCGAGTTCGGCGGTGCCGGACACCGAGACATAGGTGTCGTCATCGGCGTCGGCGAAGGCCACGTTCACCTGCGCGGCGCCGACGATGTCCTCGTAGGCTTCGCCGCCCCGGGACATGAAGAACCACAGCGAATCGCCCTCGTCGACGCCGCGGTTCTGCAGCGTCATCGGACGCGCGTGCAGGTGACCGTTGGGATGCTGCGTCGTCAGCATGCCGAAGCGCATGTCCTTGATGAGGTGCCAGAGTTTTTCGCGTCGTTCGGTGTCGCTCAGCGCTTGATCGCTCATGTCGTGCTCCTTGGCCATGTGCCTCCTCACAGCAAGCCTCGCTCCCGGGCCCGCGCTCGAGCGGTGCGCTCGCCTGTCGCGTCGTCGGGAGCGCGGGTGGCGGAGCGATCGACGCCATCGTCGGCCTGCCGGTTCTTCCGCACGCCGCGCAGGTTGAGCAGGAACAGCCCGACCTGCAGCACGATGAGCGCGTAGGCCTGGGTGTGCAGGCCCCAGGCGCTCCACAGCAGGTTGCTGGCGACGAAGACGCCGAAGCCCCAGCGGCGGCGCGCGGCGCTTCGCGCGGCCACCAGCCAGGCGGCCAGCAGGGTCACGGCCATCGCGGGCCATTGCAGGGCATCGAGGAAGGCGTCCATCGGTCGGGAGCGTTGTCGGCGACGCGGGCGTCGATCCCCGACCAGGGCAAGCCGCTTGCCGGCAGACGCCCATGTCGCAATCAACGCCCTTGCACATCGGCACCGCGGGCTGGAGCGTGCCCCGCGCCGTCGCCGCCGCCTTCCCGCCAGAGGGCAGCCAGCTCAGCCGCTACGCCGCCGTGCTGAACGCGACCGAGATCAACACCACCTTCAGCCGCACGCACCGGGCGGACACCTTCGCGCGTTGGGCCGCGCAGACGCCGGCCCACTTCCGCTTCTCGGTCAAGCTGCCGCGGGCGATGACGCACGACGCGCGACTGAAGGTGCCGCGGGCCGAGGTGCGCGCCTTCGTCGACTCGCTGGCCGGGCTGGGCGCACGGCTGGCCGTGCTGCTGGTGCAACTGCCGCCGTCCCTGCCGCTGGAGACACGCACCGCGCGCGCCTTCTTCCGCTCGCTGCACGCGAGCTTCGACGGCGCGATCGTCTGCGAGCCGCGGCATGCCTCGTGGTTCAGCGCGGCGGCGGATCGCCTGCTGGTGGACGAACGCATCGGCCGCGTGGCCGCCGATCCCGCCCGCCCCGCCGGCGCGGACGAACCGGGCGGCTGGCTCGGCGAGCACGGCGACGGCCGCGGCGCCGTCGTCTACTACCGCTGGCATGGCTCGCCGCGCATGTACTGGTCGCGCTACGAGGACGCCTTCCTCCAGGCGCGGGCCCAGGCGCTCGCGCGCTGGCCGGCCGGCACCTCGATCTGGTGCGTCTTCGACAACACCGCATCGGGCGCGGCGGCCGACGATGCGCTGCGGTTCAGCGCGCTGCTGGGATGACGTCCGCGGCCTGTCAGGCGTCGGTGTCGAAGCCCTCGGGGTCCAGCGCGAAACGCCAAGCCGTCGACCGCTGCAGCGCGTCCTTGAGCGCGCGCGAGCGCGGCGGCAACAAGGCGGCCAGTTCGACGCTGAAGAACTCGCAGCCGAGCGCATGGGCCACGTCGCAGACGACGTCGATGAAGTGGTCGGTCTCGGTGGCGCAGGCGTCGAGCCGCGCATGCAGCTCGTAGTGGCCGTCGGGATCGGACACCATGTCGATGCAGTTGTGCGCCTCGTCGCCGAAGTAGCGCCAGCCCTCCAGCATCGGCGTGCTGGGGCCGACGCGCGACGCGAGGTAGTGCATGACGTCGCTGCGCGAGGAGGGATGCCAGGAGGCCTTGGCGCTGCCATGCGCGAAGGCCAGATCGAACTGCCAGACGGCCATGACGGGGACCTGGAGTCGGGGTGAAGCGATGCTACGCCCGCGACTCCCGGCGCGCCACGCGATGTGGCTATCGATGGGATAGCGCCCGTCCACTGGAAACGCGGGCCGCCACGCATGCTGCGGTGCACCAGCGAAGGCTCGCCTGCGCTCGCGCCAACGTCGGCTCGTATGATCCGCCGCGTTGAGCCGCGGGAGGTGGTGATTGAGCGCTTCGAAGGAACAGCCGGCACGGCCGCGCACGCCCGCCACGCTGGCACGCGCCCATGCCCTCGCCGACCGCGGCGACTGGATCGCCGCCGAGGCCGAGTACCGCGCGCTGGCGCAGGCGGCTGGCGCTGGCGCCGCGCTGCTCTACAACTGGGGCATCGCGCTGCGCGAGACCGGCCGGATCGAGGACGCGATCGCGGCGTTCGAGCAGGCCGCCTCGCGGGACCCCACCTACGCTCGCGCCTTCCACGGCCTGAGCCTGAGCTACCGGGACCTGGGCGCCCGCGACGCGGCGCTGATGGCGATCGAGCTGGCCATCGACGCCGATCCCGCCTGCGACGACTTCCGCTTCGAGCGCGCGGAGCAGCTGATCGACGCGGGCCGCTGGCGCGACGCGCTGCCGGCGCTGGCGGCCATCGGTCCCGAGGCGCCGGGCCACGCGATCGCGCGCAACCTGATGGGCATGGCGCTGCGCCAGGGCGGCCGGGAGGCCGAGGCGCTCGACGCCTTCAGCGCCGCGATCCGCCACGACCCGGCCTTCGCCGCGCCGCTGCAGAACCGGGCCAATCTCCATCTGCGCGCGCGCCGGTTCACGCTGGCGGTGGACGATTTCGACGCGGCCTTGCGGCTCACGCCGCACGCCCCTTGGCTCGCCGGACTGAGGCTCTACGCGGCGATGCATGTCTACGACTGGCGCGACTTCGACGCGCGTCGCGATGCGCTGCTCACCCAGGTGGCTCGTGGCGAGGCGGTCGCGCAGCCGCTGGTGGTCCAGAACCTGACGGACGACCCGGCGCTGCAGCAGGCGGCGGCAAGGACCTGGGCGCGGCACGCATCGCCCCGTGCCGCGACGCCGCCGATGCGGCCCGGCTTCCCGGCCGGACGCAAGATCCGCATCGCCTACGTCTCCCGCGACTTCCATGCCCATCCGGTGGCCTTCCTGCTGGCGGAAGCGCTGGAGCTGCATGACCGCGAGGTCTTCGACGTCGCGCTGATCAACCATGGCGAGGCGAGGGACGACCCGATGCAGCAGCGGCTGCGCGCCGCCGCCGATGCCTTCCTCGACGTCGGCGGCTGGAGCGATGAACGGGTGGCGGCGCTGTGCCGCGAGCTGTCCATCGACATCGCGGTCGACCTCACCGGCCACACCGAGGGCGGCCGCGTCGCGCTGTTCGCCGGCCGCGTCGCACCGGTGCAGATGCTCTACCTGGGCTATCTTGGCACTTCGGGCTCGAGCGCCTACGACTACCTCGTCGCGGACCCGCGCCTCATCGACGCCGACACCCGCGCCTGCTTCGACGAACGCCTGCTGGTGCTGCCGTCCTACCAGGCCAACGATCGCCAGCGACCGCGACCCGCCGCGGCCGACCGGCGCGCGCTCGGCCTGCCGCCGGACGCGGTCGTGCTGTGCGGCTTCAACAACCCGGCCAAGCTGACGCCGGCCATGTTCCGCACCTGGGGCCGGATCCTGTCGCGCGTGCCGCACGCCGTGCTGTGGCTGCTGGCCGAGGAGGATGAGGCCATCGACCGCCTGCGCCGCGAAGCCGCCGCGATCGGCCTTGCGCCGGAGCGGCTGGTCTTCGCGCGGCGCTGCGCGCGCGAGGACTACCTCGCCCGCCTCGCCGCGGCCGACCTGTTCCTGGACACCCTGCCCTACAACGCCGGCACGACGGCCAGCGATGCGCTCTGGATGGGACTGCCGGTGCTCACGCAGCGGGGGCGCGCCTTCGCCGGCCGCATGGCGGCCAGCCTGCTGCATGCGGTCGGCCTGCCGGAGCTGATCGTCGAGACCCCCGAGGACTACGTCGAGCGGGCCGTCGCGCTCGCGGCCGCGCCGGAGCCACTCGCGGCGCTGCGCGACCGGCTGCGCGCGCAACGCGACACCGCGCCGCTGTTCGACACGCCGGCCTTCACGCGCAGCCTGGAGCTGGGCTACCTCGCCGCGCTGTCGGGCACGGTCGACGGCGACATCGTGATCGACTAGCGATGGATACGCAGGTGCGTTCATGGTGCCGGGCGCTGCGCGCGCTGGCCGTGCTGAACCTGGGCCTGTGGCTCGCCGTCGCGCTCGCCGGCCCCGTCGCCGGCGTTCATGGGCGAGTGCAGCTGGGGCTGTCCGGCGTCTACGTGCTGGTGTGTGCCTATCGCTCCTTGCTGCCGCGGGTGGATCTGGAGCGGCTCGTGGTGGTGGACAGCCACCTGTCCAGCATCTTCCTGGGCCGCACCGCGGCCACGGTGGCCGAGATCTGCTTCGCGTTGCAGCTGGGCCTGTTCGTCCATCAGCTGGCCGCCCATGCCGGCCTGCCGGCCGTGCAGGCGGCCGCCTGGGCTGTTCCGATGTTCATGGTGGTGGCGCAGGCCTTCTGCTGGCACAGCGTGCTCACGCTCAACCACATCACGCAGGCCGTGGAATCGGCGCTGTGGGCCGGCGGCTTCACCTGGATGGCCGTGCTGCTGGGCGTGATCGCCCTCGGCAGCGGGGGCTGGGTGCAGGCGCTGTCGGTCGCGGGCATCGTGGGCGCGATGTCCTTCGTCGCTTATGTCGTGACCGTCGACATGCCGATGTACTGGCGCCGCTACCGGCACGGGCGCGCCAGCGGGCAGGTCTACCTGCGCCTGGACGCGGGCGCCCGCGATGCCTGGCATCGGCGCGTGCCCAGCGGCTCCTGGGAGGCCTGGAAGGCCGATGCGCTGTGGTTGACGCCGTATTTCAGCTTGGGCGTGTGGGTCAGCATCGCGATGGCGTGCGTGTCGGCGGCCTGACACGCGTCCCGAGGACCCGAAGCCCCCTGCTGGGGGATTCGGCCGCTCATCCGAGCGAGGTCACTGCGGCGTGAACGTCAGGTTCGCCAGGACATAGCTGATCGGCATGAACACGCCGCCGCCGACGTACTGCAGTTGCAGCGTGTCGCCCTGCCCCCCGGACAGCGAGCCGCTCACCCCCGAGGTGGTGGATGTCCGCCGCGTGCCGGCGTACAGCGCCGCGCCGGACTTGCCGCCCAGCAGGGTCAGGCCGTTCGCGCTGCTGGCCACCGTCGTCCAGGCGCCCGCATCGGCCGTGGACCGCCAGGTCTGGCCACCGTCCGACGACTCGTAGAGCGCGCCGCCATTCGTGGCGGCCACCACATGACGCCCATCCGCCGAAGTGGCGATGCCGCGCCAGTCCCGGCTCATCGTCACGGCTTCCCACGAGGTGCCGAAATCATCGGAGCGCCAGATTGCGCCCGTGTCGACCGTGGCGTACAGGCGCCGTCCATCGGCCGATGCCGCCGACCCCCACCAGAACTGGGCGGAGGCCCGCGCGGTCCAGTTGACGCCGTAGTCCGTCGACACATACAGCTGCGAGCCGTTGGTGCCCGCGACCTGCACGCGGCCGTCCGCCGAGGCGCTCACGGTGCGCCAGGCGCGATTGCTGTCGCGCGCCGTCCAACTGCCGCCGCTGTCGGCCGAGGTCCAGATCTGTCCGAGGTAGGCCGTGGCCACCAGGCGCGTGCCGTCGGCCGAACTGGCGACGGCGGTCCACGCCCTGCTGCTGCCGTCGTTGGACCAGTTGTTCCCTCCGTCCGTCGACAGGTAGAGCGCCCCGCCGTTGACCGCCGCCAGGATCGTCTGTCCATCGGAGGACATCGCGACGCTGGACCACGGCTGCCCGGTGAGACGCACGGTCCAGTGCGCACCGGCGTCCTCGGAGGTGTAGAGCTCTCCGGATGCCGACGCGGCGACCTGGCGTGCGCCGTCAGCCGACATCGCCACCGCGACCCAGGTGCCGGTCGGTGCCTGGGCCGTCCAGGTCACGGTGTTGCCGCCGGGTAATCCGGTCGTCGTGATCCGCTGGCCGGCGTTCTGCGCGATCGTCCAACCGCCGGCGCCCACTCCGGTGACCTTGATCCAGTCGCCCACGGCCGGTGAAGCGGGCAGCGTGAGGACCACGGGCCCGCTCGAATTGGCGAGATAGCCGGTGTTCGAGTCGGCCTGCGCGGTGGCGGACGTCACATTCACCCAGCGCGTGTCCGCCGGCGCGGCACTGCAGGCATAGGCCGTGGACGTCACCTCGCCGGCATCCAGCACGCCGTTGCGGTTGGCGTCCTGGCCGGATTGCACGCGCTGGCCGCCATAGGCGCAATTCGCACCGGCCGACTCCGCGGTGACCGCGACGAGGGCGTCGAGGCCCGATGCGCCTGTGGGTCCGGTGGGTCCTGTGGGGCCGGCGGAGCCTGGCGTGCCGTTTGAGCCGTTGGAGCCGTTCGCGCCATTGCAGACATAGGCCACGCTACTGACCTCACCCGAATCCAGCGCGCCGTTGCCGTCGGCATCCAGCCCCGCCATCACCGCCGAGCCGCCTTGTGCGCAGTTGGCGCCGACGGCTTCGGCTCGGACTCGAACCAGCATCGACCGGCCCTCGGCACCCGCGCCGCCGTTCAGACCGTTGCAGACGTACTGCGTGCTGGACACCTCGCCGTCGGCGAGCTGTCCGTTGCCGTCGGCATCCGCGCCGGACTCCACGCGCGTGCCGCCCGCGGCGCAGTGGCTTCCCGCCGCCTCCGAAGCGACGCGCACCAGGGTCGCCGCGGTCCGGGGCGTGGCCTCGGGCGCGGGGTCGTCGTCCGACGAGCCGCCGCCGCAGGCCGTCAGCGTCGCGGCGGCGACGGCGATGGCCACGAGGTGCCAGGGCCCGGAGGAACGCAGCGGCGAAGCGCCACGGCGGCGATGGTCAATGACGGATGCAAGCATGGTGGACGCACTGTGGCCTCGCTCCACCGCACCGTGCGGCAGCTCCCTCGAGGCGCAACGCGCGGAAGTATCGTCAACCGCCGCGCGGTCCGGTACACCCCTGCGCGAGCAGGTCGCGAAAAATCCAGGAACTGTCCGTCGGCCGCGACGGATGGGGCCAGGGTGCGCGACGCCATGCAGGAATTCGGGCACCGAGCCCAAAAACAAAAAGCGCCTAAGTGCTTGGTTCACTTAGGCGCTTGGGAGGTCATGAGCGGTCATGACACTCGAATATGGTGGAGCCGGCGGGAATTGAACCCGCGTCCGCAAGCCTTCATCGGGCAGTTCTACATGCTTAGCTCTCTGATTTGGTTCTCGCCAACCCCGTCGCGCAGGAGCACGCTACGGGATCAGCCAGCACCCTAAATCTCGCCGTCACCCAAGGTGCACGAATGACAGCCAGCCAATGTGAATAACCTCTCTGTGTCAGGACTTGCGTCCCTTCACCCGGCCCATCGGCCAACCGGTGAGAGGTCCGCGGGGTTTAAGCCGCGAGAGCGTACGTGTTATCGTTCGCAGTTGGTTTTTTCCAGATGGATTTACGAGGTGCCTGGCCCTCGGCATGCCCTACTCCGAATCCGTACCCACGTCGAAACCAGGTCGGCCCCAGAGAGAGAGAAGTCGCAGATTATGCCAGTCGCGCGGACTTCAAGCCCCGGGCGGCAGTAATCTTTCTGAAGTTCGATTCGCGGCGACCCTGAACGCTTGAGCCACAGGCTCAGCGCGCGGCTCTCAGCCACTCGACGAGCTGCGATGGGGTGTCGAGAACCACGTCCGCGCCCCAGGCCTCGATCGGCTCACCATCCCCCAGATAGCCCCAGCGCACGGCGATCGTCGGCATGCCAGCCGCTCGTCCCGCCAGCACGTCGCGCGCGTCATCGCCGACATACACGCACTCACCCGGCGCGACGCCGGCCCGACGGGCCGCCTCCAGGAGCGGCTCCGGGTGCGGCTTGCTGTGCGGCGTCGTGTCGCCTCCAACCACCGCCGCCGCGCGTTCGGACCAACCGAGCCCCCGCGCCAACGGCAGCGCGAAGCGCTCCGACTTGTTGGTCACGATGCCCCAGCTCAAGCCGTCGTCGGACAGCGCCTGCAGCATCGCAGCGACACCGTCGAACGGGCGTGTCGCGCGAAGCAGGCGACGCTCGTAGCGGTCGAAGAACTCGTCGCGGAGCGCTGGGAACGTCATCTCCTTCGGCGACACGCCAAAGGCCACGCCCATCATTCCGCGCGCGCCCGCGCCCACCATCGGACGCAGGCGCTCGAACGGCACTTCGGGCAGGCCGCGCGCGATGAGCATTTCGTTGGTCGCGCCGGCCAGATCGGGGGCGCTGTCCACCAGCGTGCCATCCAGATCGAACAGCACGGTTCTGATCGCAGCGCGCGTGGCCACGCCGGGAGGCGAATTCAGCATCGCCGCGATCATGCGGCACGGCGGCAAGCCAGCAGGTAGTTGACGTCGGTATCCGCGTTCAAGGCATAGCGCTGGGTGAGCGGGTTGAAGGTCAGGCCCTTCGCGCCTTGCACTTCCAAGCCGGCGTCTCGGCACATCTGCGCCAGCTCCGACGGGCGGATGAAGCGCGCGTATTCGTGGGTGCCGGCGGGCAGCATGCGCAGGACGTACTCCGCGCCGACGATCGCGAAAAGAAAGGACTTGGCGTTGCGATTCAGCGTCGACAGGAACACCCACCCGCCGGGCTTCACGAGTTGACCCAGCGCGGTGACCACCGACGCAGGGTCCGGCACGTGCTCAAGCATCTCCATGCAGGTCACCACATCGAAGGAGGCGGGGCGCTCCCGCGCCAGGTCCTCAACGGCGATCTCTTGGTAGGCGACGTTCTCGGTACCCGCCTCCATCGCATGCAATTCGGCCACGCGCAGCGATTTCGTCGCCAAGTCGATACCCAGCACGTTCGCTCCCTTGCGCGCCATCGCATCGGCCAGGATGCCGCCGCCGCAACCGACGTCCAGCGCCATCTTGCCTTGCAAGCCGCAGAGGCCGTCGATCCAGTTCAATCGCAAGGGATTGATCTGGTGAAGCGGCTTGAATTCACTTTCGGTATCCCACCAGCGGTGGGCCAGCTCGCTGAACTTCTCGAGCTCTTTTGCATCGACATTCGCCATGGGGCGCAATGGTAGCCGAGCCCACCGGCGGGAGGCCCGATTCCGCGCGCGCCCCACCAATGACACATCAATGAAAAAACCCCGCGAGCCTGATGGCTGGCGGGGTTTGCGGGATGGCGACCGAAGTCGCCACCGTACCGTTTACTTGACGGCGCGGGTACCGACCACTTCGATTTCGACGCGGCGGTTCTTGGCGCGGCCTTCCGCAGTCTTGTTGTCGGCGATAGGCTGCTTCTTGCCCTTGCCTTCGGTGTAGACGCGGTTCTTTTCCAGACCCTTCGACACCAGATAGGCCTTCACGGCTTCAGCGCGGCGAACCGACAGCTTCTGGTTGTAGGCATCCGTGCCGACGCTGTCGGTGTGGCCGACGGCGATGATCACTTCCAGGTTGATGCCGCCGGTCTTCGAGACCAGGTCATCCAGCTTGGCCTTGGCTTCCGGCTTCAGGACCGACTTGTCGAAGTCGAAGAAGGCGTCAGCGGCGTAGGTGACCTTTTCGCTGGTCGGAGCCACCACCGGCTTGGGCGCCGGGGCCGGGGTCACCGCCGGGGCGGGAGCCGGAGCGGCCGGAGCGGCCACAGGAGCAGCCACCGGCTTCAGGGCGCCGTCGCAGTCCTTGGCGGCCGTGGCCGGGGTCCAGAATGCATCGCGCCAGCACAGCTCGTTGGTGCCGTTCTTCCAAACGGTGCCATCCGTTGCGCGCCAGTTGTCCACGGTTTGGGCCATGACGCCCGAGGTGGCCACAGCGGCGACAGCAAAGAGCGCTGCCACGCGGTTCAGTTTCTTCATGATTCTCCTCTCAAGGAAAGCCGCAGTTGCCCTGCGAAACGTCCAATGTCGGAACTAAAACCTCAGGAGTTCCCTGACCAAGGGTTTCTCCTAGGGACGAACCGATTGTGCCATAGGGCAACAGGACGCCTCCATTCTCGCGGCACGCGCTGCAACTGTTCATGAACGTGTTGCGCAAGCACGACAAGCGCGCGCAATTAGAATCACCGACTTCCGATCTCTCCAGAGGCTGCGCACGCGTGCGCGCGGCCCCCAGCGCATGACCCAGTTCGCCAAGGAAACCCTGCCGATCAGCCTCGAAGAGGAGATGCGCCGCTCCTACTTGGATTACGCGATGAGCGTGATCGTCGGCCGTGCGCTGCCCGACGCCCGCGACGGCCTCAAGCCGGTGCATCGGCGCGTGCTCTTCGCGATGCACGAACTGAACAACGACTGGAACCGGCCCTACAAGAAGTCGGCCCGTATCGTCGGCGACGTCATCGGTAAATACCACCCGCACGGCGACAGCGCCGTGTACGACACCATCGTCCGGATGGCGCAGGACTTCTCGCTGCGCCACATGCTGGTGGACGGCCAGGGGAATTTCGGCTCGGTCGACGGCGACAACGCCGCGGCCATGCGATACACCGAAATCCGCTTGTCGAAAATCGCCCACGAAATGCTGGCCGATATCGACAAGGAAACCGTCGACTATGGCCCGAACTACGACGGCAGCGAAAAGGAACCGCTGGTTTTGCCGGCGCGCCTTCCGAATCTGCTGATCAACGGCGCGGCCGGTATCGCGGTCGGCATGGCCACGAATATCCCGCCGCACAACCTCAACGAGGTCGTCGACGCCTGCCTGCACGCGCTGAAGAATCCTGACTGCTCGATCGACGAGCTGATGGAGATCATCCCCGCGCCGGACTTCCCCACCTCCGGGATCATCTACGGCCTGTCCGGCGTGCGCGAGGGCTACCGCACCGGCCGCGGCAAGGTCGTGATGCGCGCCAAGGTGCATTTCGAGGACATCGATCGCGGCCAGCGCCAGGCGATCATCGTCGACGAGATCCCCTATCAGGTGAACAAGAAGACCCTGCTCGAGCGCATCGCCGAGCTGGTCCAGGAAAAGAAGATCGAGGGCATCAGCCACATCCAGGACGAGTCCGACAAGTCCGGGATGCGCGTGGTGATCGAGCTCAAGCGCGGCGAGGTCCCGGAAGTCGTCCTGAACAACCTGTACAAGCAGACCCAGCTGCAGGACAGCTTCGGCATGAACATGGTGGCGCTGGTCGACGGCCAGCCCAAGCTGTGCAACCTGAAGGACCTGATCACGGTCTTCCTGGAGCACCGCCGCGAGGTCGTCACCCGCCGCACCGTGTTCGAACTGCGCAAGGCGCGCGAGCGCGGCCATGTGCTGGAAGGCCTGGCGGTGGCGCTGGCCAACATCGACGACTTCATCGAGATCATCAAGCGCAGCCCGACCCCGCCGGTGGCCAAGGCCGAGCTGATGGCGCGCGCCTGGGATTCCTCGCTGGTGCGGGAGATGCTGTCGCGCGCCGAGGGCGAGACCGCCGGCGGCCGCAACGCCTACCGCCCCGAAGGCCTGCCGGCGCAATACGGCATGCAGGAGGACGGGCTCTACAAGCTGTCCGACGACCAGGCCGGCGAGATCCTGCAGATGCGCCTGCAGCGCCTGACCGGACTGGAGCAGGACAAGATCGTCGGCGAATACCGCGACGTGATGGCGCAGATCGCCGACCTGCTGGACATCCTCGCCACGCCCGCGCGCGTGACGACGATCATCGGCGACGAACTGGCGTCGGTGCGCCAGGAGTTCGGCCAGACCAAGCTGGGCGCTCGCCGCAGCGTGATCGAGCACAACGCCCAGGAACTCGGCACCGAGGACCTGATCACGCCGACCGACATGGTCGTGACGCTGTCCCACACCGGCTACATCAAGAGCCAGGCGCTGAGCGAGTACCGCGCCCAGCGCCGCGGCGGCCGTGGCAAGCAGGCCACGGCCACCAAGGACGACGACTGGATCGACCAGCTTTTCATCGCCAATACGCATGACTGGATGCTGTGCTTCAGCAACCGCGGTCGCGTGTACTGGCTGAAGGTCTGGGAAGTGCCGCAGGGCTCGCGCAACGCGCGCGGCAAGCCGATCGTCAACATGTTCCCGCTGCAGCCCGAAGAGAAGATCAACGTCGTGCTGCCGCTGACAGGCGAATTCCGCTCGTTCCCGGAAGACCACTTCATCTTCTTCGCCACCGCGCTGGGCACCGTCAAGAAGACCTCGCTGAAGGACTTCAGCAACCCGCGCAAGGCCGGCATCATCGCCGTCGACCTGGACGAGGGCGACTACCTGATCGGCGCCGCGCTGACCGACGGCCAGCATGACGTCATGCTGTTCTCCGACGGCGGCAAGGCCGTGCGCTTCGACGAGGACGACGTCCGCCCGATGGGCC
Organism: Mitsuaria sp. BK041; assembly: GCF_014193085.1. Lineage (NCBI taxonomy): Bacteria > Pseudomonadati > Pseudomonadota > Betaproteobacteria > Burkholderiales > Sphaerotilaceae > Roseateles > Mitsuaria sp. BK041. Next base: position 3,109,869 of record NZ_JACHYT010000001.1, read on the forward strand.
GCCAGGCCCGCGGCGTGCGCGGCATGATGCTCGAACCCGACCAGCGCCTGATCGCGATGCTGGTGGCCGAGGACGAGACGCAGAGCGTGCTGACCGCCACCGAGAACGGCTACGGCAAGCGCACCAGCATCGTGGAATACACGCGCCACGGCCGCGGCACGAAGGGCATGATCGCGATCCAGCAGAGCGAGCGCAACGGCAAGGTCGTCGCGGCGACGCTGGTCCGCCCCGAGGATGAGATCATGCTGATCACCGACACCGGCGTGCTGGTACGCACGCGGGTGGCCGAGATCCGCGAACTGGGTCGCGCCACGCAGGGCGTGACGCTGATTTCGCTGGACGAGGGCGCCAAGCTCTCGGGCCTGCAGCGCATCGTCGAGAACGATGCTAACGAGACGACAGAATCGACCGACGACGCCGCGGGCGGCGCCGGTTCCGATGCCGGCGACGCCACGAGCGCCGCGGGCGACTCCACCCCCGACGTGAAGGAATGACCTTGTTGCTGAAGTCCATCCAAGCCGGCGCCATCGCCGCCTCGCTGCTGGCGAGCCCCGTCGTCTTCGCGCAGAAGGCTGACAGCCCGCAGTCCAAGAAGGACGTCATCGCGAAGATCCTGAAGATCCAGCAGCCCGCGATCGAGGCCCTGACCATGGGCGTGCTGAGCCGCCCGGTCAACGAACTGGCCGCCAAGGCCGCGCCGGCCCTGCGCAACGTGCCCGAAGCCAAGCGCGAAGCCACCGCCAAGCAGATCGATGCCGACCTGCGCAAGTTCCTGGAAGACAACGCCAAGCCGCTGGTCGACAAGGGCATGAAGCTGGCCCCGTCGACCATGGGCGTGGCGCTGGACGAGAAGTTCACCGAGGACGAGCTCAAGCAGCTGCTGGCCTGGCTGGAATCGCCGGTGAGCAAGAAGTTCGCCGAGTCCTCGCAGGAGCTGCAGAGCCTCTACACGAAGAAGCTGATCGACGACAACGGCAAGCAGTTGGACGAGAAGTTCACCGCGCTGCAGCAGAACGTCGCCAAGCAGCTCGGCCTGGAAGCGGGTCCGGCGCCGGCCGCCTCGGCCCCGAAGCCGGCCGCCAAGCCCGCGCCGACGCCGAAGAAGTAAGTCCGCCACCGCGGCCCGGTGCCGGCCCCAGGCCGGCATCGCTCCGCCCGGGGCGCCCCGCCGCGTCGATCCGGTCGACCGGCGTCGGCGCCCCGGCTGTCGTCCCGTTCTCACCGCGCCCTCCCCATGCCAGCCGTCCGCCCCTTCAACTTCTCCGCCGGTCCCGCCGCCCTCCCCCCCGAGGTCCTGAGCCAGGTGGCCGAGGAGATGCTGGACTGGCACGGCTCCGGCATGAGCGTGATGGAGATGAGCCACCGCGGCCGCGAGTTCATCTCGATCTACGAAGCCGCCGAGGCCGACCTGCGCGAGCTGCTGCAGGTGCCCGAGCATTTCCGCATCCTGTTCATGCAGGGGGGCGGGCTCGGCGAGAACGCGATCCTGCCGCTGAACCTGTCGCGCGGCGGCGCGGTCGACGTCGTCGTCACCGGCTCCTGGTCGAAGAAGAGCGCCGCCGAAGCCAGGCGCTATGCCGACGTTCGCATCGCCGCCAATGCCGCCGAGCTTCCCGGCGCCGACGGCCGCTACCTCGACATTCCCGCGCCCTCGACCTGGCAGCTGCGCCGGGACGCCTCGTACGTGCACGTCTGCACCAACGAGACCATCGACGGCATCGAATTCCAGGCCCTGCCCGACCTCCAGGCACTGGGCCATGACGCGCCGCTGGCGATCGACTTCTCCTCCCATGTGGCGTCGCGCCCGGTGGACTGGTCCAAGGTCGGCCTCGCCTTCGCCGGCGCGCAGAAGAACATCGGCCCGGCCGGTCTGACGCTGGTCATCGTCCGCGACGACCTGCTGGGCCACGCGCTGCCGATCTGCCCCTCCGCCTTCGACTACAAGATCGTGGCCGAGGCGCAGTCGATGTACAACACGCCGCCGACCTTCGGCATCTACGTCGCCGGCCTGGTGTTCCAGTGGCTCAAGCGCTTCGCGTACGGCGGCAAGACCGGCCTGGCCGCGATCGAGCAGCGCAACATCGACAAGGCCGCCCTGCTCTACGCGGCGCTGGACGGCTCCTCCCTGTATGAAAACCGCGTGGCGGCGTCGTGCCGCTCGCGGATGAACGTCCCATTCTTCCTCCGCGACGAGCGTCTGAACGACGCCTTCCTGGCTGGCGCCAAGGAGCGGGGGCTGCTGCAACTCAAAGGCCACAAGTCGGTGGGCGGCATGCGGGCATCGATCTACAACGCGATGCCGCTGGAGGGCGTCCAGGCCCTGGTGAGCTACCTGAAAGACTTCGAAACCCGACATGGCTGACACGCCGAACACCCCCCTGCCCGAGGCGCCCGGCGACGCCCCGATGCCGCCGGCCCCGGTGGCCGACCCCGAGCTGCTCGCGCTGCGCGACCAGATCGACGCGCTCGACTCGCAACTGCTGACGCTGCTGAACCAGCGCGCCCATGTCGCCGAGCAGGTCGGCGAGATCAAGCGCCGCGACGGCACGCCCTTCTTCCGCCCCGACCGCGTCGCCCAGGTCATCGCCAAGATCAAGGCGGCCAACCAGGGCCCGCTCAAGGGCGAACACGTCGCCGCCATCTGGCGCGAGATCATGTCCGCCTGCCTCGCGCTCGAGTCGCCGCAGCGGGTGGCCGTGCTGGGCCCCTTCGGCACCTTCTGCGAGCAGGCCGCGATCGAGTACTTCGGCGGCGCCGCCGACCTGATCTACTGCAACAGCTTCGACGAGGTCTTCCACGCGACCGCCTCCGGCAGCGCGCAGTACGGCGTGGTCGGCGTCGAGAACATGACCGAGGGCGTGGTGACGCGCTCGCTCGACCTGTTCCTGCACACGCCCACGCATGTGGTCGGCGAGGTCAGCCTGCTGATCCGCCACAACCTGCTGCGCAAGGAGAACTCGCTGGAAGGCGTGGAGGCGGTGCTGGCGCATCCCCAGGCGCTCGCGCAGTGCCAGAACTGGCTGTCCAAGCACCTGCCGAACGCCGAGCGCCGCGCCGTGTCCAGCAACGCCGAAGGCGCGCGGCTGGCGGCCGAGAACCCGGCCTACGCCGCGATCGCCAGCGAGCGCGCGGCGACGCTGTTCGGCCTGCACATCACCGCGCACGCGGTGCAGGACGAGGCCTACAACCGCACCCGTTTCGCCGTGATCTGCCTGCCGCAGACCATGGCCACCCCCCCGGCCACGGGGCGCGACTGCACCAGCCTCATCGTCTCCGTGGCGAACCGCCCGGGCGCGATGCATGATCTGCTGGTGCCGTTGAAGAAGCACGGCGTGTCCATGACCCGCCTGGAGTCGCGCCCGGCCCGCACCGGTCAGTGGGAGTACTACTTCTACATCGACCTGGATGGCCACCCGTCGCAGCCGCACGTCGCCTCGGCGCTGGCGGAGCTGCGGGAGCTGTGCGCGTTCTACAAGGTCATCGGCGCCTACCCGCTGAAGTCCTGACGCTGAAGTCTTGAGCGAAAGAGGTTCCTTGCGATGTACAACCAACTCGGCGTGATCGGTTGCGGCCTGATGGGCGGCTCGTTCGCGCTGGCCATGAAGAAAGCCGGCCTGGTGCGCCGGGTGGTGGGCTACAGCAAGAGCCCGTCGACGACCGACACCGCCCGCCGCATGGGCGTGATCGACATCGCCGCCGAATCGGCGCTGCTGGCCGTGTCCGGTTCGGACATCGTGCTGGTGGCGGTGCCGGTCGCCGCGACCGAGTCCACGCTCAAGGCCATCCGCCACCTGGTGCGGGCCGACGTGCTGCTGATGGACGTGGGCTCGACCAAGAGCGATGTCGTCGACGCGGCCAAGCGCGCGCTCGGCAAGCAGTTCCCGAGCTTCGTGCCCGCACATCCGATCGCCGGCAAGGAAAGCGCCGGTGTGCAGCATGCCGATGCCGCGCTCTACCAGGGCCGCCAGGTCATCCTGACGCCGCTGGAGCAGACCCGGCCCGAGATGGTGCAGAAGGCGACCGACGTCTGGTCGGCGCTGGGGTCGCAGGTGCTCAAGATGGCACCGCACCACCATGACGAGGCCTTCGCCGCGGTCAGCCACCTGCCGCACCTGCTGGCCTACGCCTACTTCAGTTCGGTCGCCAGACAGCCCTCGGGCCGCGATTTCCTGAGCCTGGCCGGTTCCGGCTTCCGCGACTTCACCCGGATCGCCGCCAGCGATCCGACGGTCTGGCGCGACATCCTGATGGCCAACCGGCAGGACCTGCTGACGCAGTCGCAGCGCTTCCGCGAGGTGCTGGACCAGATGGAGCAGGCGATCCGCCAGGGCGACGCGCACGCGCTCGAGACGATGATCCGGCAGGCCTCCGAAGGCCGCGCGCAATGGCAGCTCGGTGCCCCGGCCGCGCCGCCGTCGAAGTCCAAGTAACCCTCCCTTCCGTGTGCGCGGCGCGCCGCGCGCCCACCGCGCCATGTACAAGATTCCCTTCCTGGACCTGCCCCCGCTGCGCGGCGCCGCGGGCACCGTGTCCCTACCCGGCTCCAAGAGCATCTCCAACCGGGTGCTGCTGCTGGCCGGCCTGTCCGAGGGCGTGACCCGGGTGCACGACCTGCTGGCCTCGGACGACACCAAGGTCATGCTGGCCGCGCTGCGCGAGTTGGGCTGCCAGCTGGAGACCGGCGCGGACGGCGTGCTGTCGGTGACCGGCATCGGCGGCCGGTTGACTACCCGGCAGGCCAAGCTCTTCCTGGGCAACGCCGGCACGGCGATGCGCCCCCTGACCGCCGCGCTCGCGCTGCTGGCGGCCACGCAGGGCGGCCAGTTCGAACTCTCCGGCGTGCCCCGCATGCATGAGCGCCCGATCGGCGACCTGGTCGACGCGCTGCGCGCGCTGGGCTGCCCGATTGACTGCCTCGGCCAGGAGGGTTATCCGCCGCTGCGGCTCAACGGGCCGGCGGCGCTGACGCTGGACGCGCCGGTGCGCGTGCGCGGCGACGTCTCCAGCCAGTTCCTCACCGCCCTGCTGCTCGCCCTGCCCCTGGTCGCGCAGCGGGACCTCGTCATCGAGGTCACCGGCGAGCTGATCTCCAAGCCCTACGTCCACATCACGCTGGAGTTGCTGGCGCGCTTCGGCGTCCAGGTCCAGCGCGACGACGACTGGCAGCGTTTCGTGATTCCCGCCGGCAGCCGCTACCGCTCGCCCGGCGAGGTGCACGTCGAGGGCGATGCGTCGTCGGCGTCCTACTTCGTCGCGCTCGGCGCGATCGCCGCCACCGACGCGCCGGTGCGCATCGAGGGCGTGGGCTCGAGCTCGGTGCAGGGCGACGTCCGTTTCGTCGAGGCCGCGCAGGCGATGGGCGCCCAGGTCGACATCGGCCCCAACTGGCTGGAGGTGCGCCGCGGCGCCTGGCCGCTGAAGGCGCTGGACCTGGACTGCAACCACATCCCGGACGCCGCGATGACGCTGGCCGTGATGGCGCTGTACGCCGACGGCCCGACGACGCTGCGCAACATCGCCTCCTGGCGCGTGAAGGAGACCGACCGCATCGCCGCGATGGCGACCGAGCTGCGCAAGCTCGGCGCGGGGGTCGAGGAAGGCCCGGACTGGCTGCGTGTGCATCCGCTCAAGGCCTGGAAGCCGGCGGCCATCCACACCTACGACGACCACCGCGTCGCGATGTGCTTCTCGCTGGCGGCCTTCAACGGCCTGCAGGACGACCGCCAGGGGCCCGCCGTGCCGGTGCGCATCCTGGATCCGCAATGCGTCGCCAAGACCTTCCCCGACTACTTCGAGACGCTGTTCGGTGTCGTCCGCGCCAACGTGGAGGACATTCCCGTCATCACGATCGACGGCCCCACCGCCTCGGGCAAGGGCACGCTGACCGACGAGGTCGCGCAGGCGCTGGGCTACGACGTGCTGGATTCCGGCGCGCTGTACCGGGTGACCGGGCTGGCCGCCTCGCGCCACCATGTCGACCTGGCCGATGGCGAGGCGGTCGCGGCGCTGGTGCCGACGCTGGACTTGAAGTTCGAATCGGGCCGGGTGCTGCTGGACGAAGAAGACGTCTCGGCCGAGCTGCGCCAGGAAGCGACCGGGCTGATGGCCTCGCAGGTCGGCGCCCATCCGGCGGTGCGTCGCGCGCTGCACCAGCTGCAGCTGAATTTCCGCCGCCTGCCCGGCCTGGTGGCCGACGGGCGCGACATGGGCACGGCGATCTTCCCCGACGCGGCGCTCAAGGTCTTCCTGACCGCCAGTGCCGCCACGCGGGCCGAGCGACGTCACAAGCAATTGATTTCCAAGGGAATTCCGGCTAATATCGATAGCTTGCGCGCTGATCTGGAAGCGCGGGACGCTCGCGACAAGGGTCGCAGCGCGTCTCCGCTGCAGGCTGCCGCGGACGCGATCGAGCTGGACAACTCGCAGCAGACCATCGGGGAATCCCGTGATCTGGTGTTGAGGTGGTGGCAGGAACGCGGTCCGTTCAAGGTCTGAGGCGCTTTCAGGTCGACACGCAAACAGGAGCGTCACCCCTCCCTCCGGACGCCAGTCCACTGGGGGTGACGTATTCGACAACCTAACCCGCAAGTCCGCTTGCAACACAAGCCTTCGCACCTCTCGGATCAGGCCGCTTGACGCATCAAGCCGCCGGACGCTCTGTGCCTGGCAAGGAAATCTCACATGTCCCAAATGGAATCTTTCGCCGCCCTCTTCGAGGAATCGCTGCAGAAGTCGAACATGCGCGCCGGCGAGGTCATCTCGGCTGAAGTCGTCCGCATCGAGCACAACTTCGTGGTCGTCAACGCCGGCCTGAAGTCCGAAGCCTACGTGCCCGTCGACGAATTCAAGAACGACCAGGGCGAAGTCGAAGTCCAAGTCGGTGATTTCATCTCGGTCGCCATCGACGCGATCGAAAACGGCTACGGCGACACCATCCTGTCGCGCGACAAGGCCAAGCGCCTGGCCTCGTGGCTGTCGCTGGAAACCGCCCTGGAATCGGGCGATTTCGTGACCGGCACCGTCTCCGGCAAGGTCAAGGGCGGCCTGACCGTCCTGGTCAACGGCATCCGGGCCTTCCTGCCCGGTTCGCTGCTGGACACCCGCCCGGTGAAGGACATGAGCCCGTTCGAGGGCAAGACCATGGAATTCAAGGTCATCAAGCTGGACCGCAAGCGCAACAACGTTGTGCTGTCGCGTCGCGCGGTGGTCGAGGCTTCGATGGGTGAAGAGCGCGCCAAGCTGCTGGAGACGCTGACCGAAGGCGCCATCGTCAACGGCGTGGTCAAGAACATCACCGAATACGGTGCGTTCGTCGACCTGGGCGGCATCGACGGCCTGCTGCACATCACCGACATGGCCTGGCGCCGTGTCCGTCACCCGAGCGAAGTGGTGACGGTCGGCCAGGAACTGACGGCCAAGGTCCTGAAGTTCGACGCCGAGAAGAACCGCGTCTCGCTGGGCCTGAAGCAGCTGGGCGACGACCCGTGGTTCGGCGTGTCGCGCCGCTACCCGGCCAACACCCGCCTGTTCGGCAAGGTCACCAACATCGCCGACTACGGCGCGTTCGTCGAGATCGAGCCGGGCATCGAAGGCCTGGTGCACGTCTCCGAAATGGACTGGACCAACAAGAACGTGGCGCCTTCCAAGGTCGTCTCGCTGGGCGACGAAGTGGAAGTCATGGTCCTGGAGATCGACGAAGACAAGCGTCGCATCTCGCTGGGCATGAAGCAGTGCCGCGCCAACCCGTGGGAAGAGTTCGCCGAGAACGTCAAGCGCGGCGACCGCGTCAAGGGCCCGATCAAGTCGATCACCGACTTCGGCGTGTTCGTGGGCCTGGCCCAGGGCATCGACGGCCTGGTGCACCTGTCCGACCTGTCGTGGAACGAGCCGGGTGAAACCGCCGTCCGCAACTACAAGAAGGGCCAGGAAGTCGAAGCCATCGTGCTGGCCGTGGACGTCGAGCGCGAGCGCATCTCGCTGGGCATCAAGCAGCTGGACGGCGACCCGTTCTCGACCTTCGTGTCGGTGAACGACCGCGGCATGACCGTGACCGGCAAGGTCAAGACCGTCGACGCGCGTGGCGCCGAGATCGATCTGGGCGAGGACGTCACCGGCTACCTGCGCGCTTCGGAAATCGCCCGCGACCGCGTGGAAGATGCCCGCAACGTGCTGAAGGAAGGCGACGAAGTCTCGGCCGTGATCATCAACGTCGACCGCAAGTCGCGCAGCATCCAGCTGTCGATCAAGGCCAAGGACAACGCCGACGAACAGCAAGCCATGCAGCGCCTGTCGCAGTCGAACGAGCGTGAGAACGCCGGCACGACGAGCCTGGGCGCCCTGCTGCGCGCCAAGCTGGACAACCAGAACAACGGCTGATCCCTCGCGGGACCTGGGCGCCACGCGCAGCGTGGTGTCCGGGGCTCAAGAGAATCCCTTGTTCTGGTCGGCGGCGGGCTGAGTTAGCCTGACCGCCGCAGACACGCCCAACCGACGCTCAAGCGCTTCGACAGGCTCGCTCCGCAGCGAGCCTGTTTTTTCTTCAGATGCTGACGACCATGACCCGATCCGACCTGGTGGCCCACTTGTCCGAGCGCTTCGGCCAGCTCACGCAGCGAGACACCGAGTTCGCGGTCAAGACCATCCTGGACGCGATGTCCGACGCGCTGGCCCGCGGCCACCGCATCGAGATCCGCGGTTTCGGCAGCTTCTCGATCAACCGCCGCCCGCCGCGCATGGGCCGCAACCCGCGCAGCGGCGAGCAGGTGCTGATCCCCGAGAAGCTGGTGCCGCACTTCAAGCCGGGCAAGGCCCTGCGCGAAGCCGTCGACGCGCAGTTGCCCGTCACCGACGAGGACCAGCAGGCCGCCTGAGCCCATCGCCCAAGGCAGGAGCGCCGCGCATCGCGGCGCTTTTTTTTCGCCCGTTGGAGGGTGTCCCGCCCCTGACGGGGGACTCGCCCTGCCGAACGTCATGCACTGGGCTTGGCGGTGCTCGCACGCGCCTAGAATCGCCCCCCATGCGAATCCTGGTCTGGCTCTTCCGCGCCTTCCTGTTCTTCTGCCTGTTCGCCTTCGCGCTGAACAACAGCCAGGAGATCGTCGTGCACTGGTTCTTCGGCCAGGCATGGCGTGCTCCGCTGGTGATCGTGGTGCTGCTGACCTTCGGGCTGGGCTGCGCCTTCGGCGTGCTGGCGATGATCCCGGCCTGGTGGCGCCACAAGCGCGCCGCCGCGCGCTCGCTCCCTCCGGCGGACGACCTGCCGCCTTCGGCGGCGACCGCCTCCGCCAACGACCCCAAGATCCCCGATGGAATTTGATCTGAGCTGGCTGCTGATCGGCGTCCCCCTGGTCTTCGGCCTGGGCTGGCTCGCCTCCAAGCTGGACTCGCGCCAGTGGAAGCGTGAACAGCGCGACGCCCCGCGCGCCTACTTCAAGGGGCTGAACCTCCTGCTCAACGAGCAGCAGGACAAGGCCATCGACGCCTTCATCGAGGCGGTGCAGGCCGATCCCGACACCTCCGAGCTGCACTTCGCGCTGGGCAACCTGTTCCGGCGCCGCGGCGAATACGAACGCGCCGTGCGGGTGCACCAGCACCTGCTCTCGCGCGGCGACCTGCCCAAGTCCGAACGTGACCGCGCGCAGTACGCGCTGGCCCAGGACTTCTTCAAGGCCGGCCTGTTCGACCGCGCCGAGACCGCCTACGAGGCGCTCAAGGGCACCGCCTTCGACCACGAGGCGGCGCTGGCGCTGCTGTCGCTGTACGAGCGCTCGCGCGAATGGGCCAAGGCGGCGGAGGTCTCCGAGCAGCTCGAGGCCGCGGGCACCGGCAGCTTCGCCAGCCGCATCGCCAACTACTGGTGCGAGCTGGCCCTGGAGGCGCAGGCCCGCCAGGACGTGACGGAGGCCCGCCGCTGGCTGGACCAGGCCCGCGCCCGCGCGCCGCAGTCGGCCCGCGCCTACGTGCTGCTGGGCCAGATGCTCGCGCGCCAGGGCGACCAGACCGGCGCGATGGCCCTGTACGCCGAGCTGCTGAGAGCCAATCCCGACGCCTTCAACCTGGTCGCGCGCGACTACGCCCAGGCGGCGCAATCCACCGGCACCGCCGCGCAGGCGCTGGTGCTGATCGAGGCCCAGTACCGCCGCCATCCGAGCATGGCGCTGCTGCAGGCGATCGCGCTGCTCGAACCGGCGCCCGAGGCGCAGCGCCGTCGCCTGGCCGAGCACCTGCGGGTCGAGCCGGCGCTGTCCGCCGCGACGCAATTGCTGCAGCAGAGTCAGGCGCGCCAGCAGCCGCTGGACGACGACGAGGCCCAGCTCGTCGGCACCGCGCTGCAGCGCGCGGTGCGGCCGCTGCAGCGCTACCGCTGCGCCGCCTGCGGCTTCGAGTCGCAGCACTATTTCTGGCAATGCCCCGGCTGCCTCAGCTGGGACAGCTACCCGCCCCGTCACGTCGAAGAGCTCTGAGCCCGATGACCACACCGATGAGCTCCCCCGCGACCACCCCGCCGCCTGCCGCGGCCCCGGGCGGCGACCGCGTCATCCTCTGCATGAAGTGGGGCACCAAGTACGGTCCCGAGTACGTCAACCGCCTGTACGCGATGGTGCGCCGGCACCTGCGCGGCGACTTCCGCTTCGTCTGCCTGACCGATCGCACCGACGGCATCCGGCCCGAGGTCGAATGCCGGCCCATCCCGCCGCTGGACCTGCCGCCCGGCAGCCCGGAACGCGGGTGGACCAAGCTGACCACCTTCAGCGACGACCTGGTCGCCCAGTACGGCCTGAGCGGCACCGCCCTCTTCCTCGACCTGGACGTGGTGATCGTCGACGACATCACACCCTTCTTCGAGGTGCCGGGCGAGTTCCTCATCATTCACGACTGGAAGCGTCCCTGGCGCATCACCGGCAACTCGTCGGTCTACCGCTTCACCCTGGGCGCCCATCCGGATGTGCTGGCGACCTTCCGTCGCGACTTCGATGCGATCCGCGCGAAGTTCCGCAACGAACAGGCCTACCTCTCGGACGAGATGCACAAGAAGGGCCTGCTGAGCTACTGGGACGCGCGATGGTGCGCGAGCTTCAAGTACCACAGCATCCCGCGCTGGCCGATGAACTACTTCCGGGCGCCGTTCATCCCGGACGGCGCCCGGATCCTGATCTTCCACGGCGTCATGAATCCGCCCGACGCGCTGGCCGGCCGCAGCAACGGCAACTGGCGTCGCCCGAAACCCGCGGCGTGGATCGCCGATCACTGGCATGAGTGAGGCGCCGATGAGCAGCCCATCCGACCTGTCGTCCCCGGGCGTCAACGAGGACGCCGGCACCAACGCGCCGTGGCTGTCGGTGCTGATTCCCGTCCACAACGTCAAGGACTACCTGCGCGAGTGCCTGGACTCGGTGCTGGCCCAGGCCGACGACGGCGTCGAGGTGCTGATGGTGGACGACTGCTCCACCGACGGCTCCGACGCCCTGGTGCGCGAACTGGTGGCGACGCACGCGTCCGGACCGGTGCGCGTGCGGGGGCTGTTCCACGCGCAGAACCAGGGGCTCTCCGGCGCGCGCAACACGACGCTGCAGGCGGCGCGCGGGGACTACGTCTGGTTCCTGGACTCCGACGACTACCTGATGCCCGGCGCCATCCCGCGCCTGCGCGCGGTGGTCCGGGAGCACGCGCCGGCGCTGGTGCTGTGCGACTTCTTCATGCTGCGCGAGCGCGTCAAGCTCAAGCACAAGCTGCGGGGCGAGATGCACCGGCGCACCTTCTTCGGCCCGGAGCGCCAGCTGCTGCGCGATCCGTCGCGGCTGCTGCGGGGGCTCTTCGAGGCCGGCCAGATGCACAGCTGGTCCAAGATCGCGCGGCGCAGCCTCTGGGGCGAGCAGCTGCGCTTCCCGGTCGGCCGCTACTTCGAGGACATGGCCACCACGCCCTTCCTGGCGCTGCTGGCCGACACCGCGTGGTACGAGCCCGCGGTCTGGGTGGCCTACCGCCAGCGCCAGGGCTCGATCCTGGCCACCCCCAACCTCACCAAGGCCGAGCATCTGGCCCACGCGCTCGCCAACCTGCGCGACGCGGCGGTCGGCAAGGGGCTCGACGACGACGCCCTGTTCGCCTGGGCCCACTTTGCCGCGCGCAACTTCATCGGTGCCTCGCGCATGGCGGACAAGGCGCTGCCCGAGGGCTGCACCGGCGCGGTCGCCATGTTCCGGCAGGCCTTCGAGGAAGCGTCGCCGATCGCGCTGCGCGAGCTCGACCGGGCCTACAAGCGGCGCGGCTGGTTCGTCCGCGCGCTGCGCCTGCGCTACTGGCTGCGCCGCGCCGAAGGGCCGCGCACCGCCGCGGCGACCTGAACCGCCGCAACGGGCGCCGCGTCGCCGGCAGGCCTCGCGGCACGCCTCACAGCGACAGCAGCAGCGCCTCGTAGCGACGCATCATCAGGTCGACCCCGTGTTCCTCGATGGCGCGCGCCCGCGCGGCGGCGCCCAGACGGCCGGCCAGTTCCGGGTCCCGCAGCAGGCGTTCCAGCGCGTCGGCAAGCGCGACCGGGTCCGCCTCGGGCACCAGCAGCCCGGTGCGTCCGTCCTCCAGCACCCCTTCCACGCCGGGCACCAGGGAGGCCACGCACGCGCACCCCGCCGCCATCGCTTCCAGCAGCGCCAGCGGCATGCCCTCCCAGTGGGTCGACAGCACGAAGATCCGCTGGCTCATCAGCAGGCCCGGGACATCGCTGTGATGGCCGAGGAAGCGCACCTGTCCGTCCAGGCCCAGTCGACGGGTCAGCCGCTCGGTGGCGCGTCGATAGGAGGCCTTGCCGCCGCCGGCGAGTTGCAGCACCGGTTGCAGGCCGCGCTCGCGCAGCGCGGCGAGCGCGCGGATCAGCGTCTGCGGATCCTTCTGACGGGCGAAGCGGGCCGACATCACGATGCCGGGTTCGCGACCGCTGGCCGGATGGGCGTCCGCGGCGGCGAAGCGCTCGAGGCGGATGCCGTTCGGGATGGCGACCGTCTTCTCTTCCGGCATGCCCAGTTCAACCAGGCGTCGACGCACGCCTTCCGACACCCCGACCAGGCGCGCGCTCACGGCGCTGAGACGGCGCGCCTGCGCGCGTCGGCAGGGGGTGTAGCGCTCGCGCGAGTTGTGCTCGACCTGCACCAGGGCCGGCACGCCGGCCAGGCGCCCGGCACGGCGGCCGAGCAGGTGTTCGGGGAAACCGTGCGCCACCACGACGTCGGGTCGCAGGCGTTCGCACAGGCGACGCAGGGCCCAGACGGTGACCAGATGGGCCCAGCCCGGCACGAGGTAGACGGGCAGCCCCTGGTCGCGCAGGGCCTGGATGCGGTCGAGCTTGGTGGGGTTCTCGGTGCGCTGCTTGCGACGCAGCACGAGTATGGGTTCGATGCGCTCGCTGTGCAGCTGCGCCAGGCACAGGTCGACGGCCACCTGCGTGGCGCCCGAGAAGCCGCCGGTGACGAAGTGCAGCACGCGGCGGCGAGGAGGCGTTGCCGTCGTGCTCGGGGAGGAAGGGAGCATCGCGGCAGTGTATCGGCGCACGTTCGGTTACCGACCCACCGATCCCGCACGCGCTCAAGGCGGCGATTTGAAGAGGCCGTGGAGCAGGCGGCTGCATGGCGGGAACGGCTTGTGCTGTAGCCCGGCGGCGGAGCCGGTGCCCCTTGGAGCGAATTCCGAGCGTGCGGAGGAGATTGAGCGGAAAGGGGCACCGGCTCCGCCGCCGGGCGGATCAGTGCTCGGTCCAGAGTGAATTCCGAGCGTTGCGCAGGAGAGCGAGAATCCCGCCCCAAAACTGGGTTGTTCCGAGTCCCTTCCCCGCCGGGCGCGGCCACAATCCGCGCATATCCAGAAGCAGGAGACGGCCGCCAGGCCGAACCATGAAGACTGATTACCTCATCGTCGGCGCCGGCTTCGCCGGTTCGGTTTGCGCGCGCGTACTGGCCGATGCTGGCAAGACCGTCCACCTGATCGACAAGCGGCCGCACATTGGCGGCAATGCCTACGACGAACGCGATGCCCACGGCGTGCTGATCCACCCGTACGGTCCGCACATTTTTCACACGAACGCGAAGAAGGTCTTCGAGTTCCTGTCCCGTTTCACCACCTGGCGCTTCTACGAGCACCGGGTGCTGGCGAAGGTCGGCGAGCAGCTGCTGCCGATCCCGATCAACCGCACGACGATCAACCAGCTCTACGGCCTGTCGCTGACCGAGGACGAGGTGCAGGGCTACCTGGAGACGGTGCGCGAGCCGCGCGACCCGATCCAGACCAGCGAGGACGTGGTGCTGAACAGTGTCGGCCGCGACCTGTGCGACAAGTTCTTCCGGGGCTACACGAAGAAGCAGTGGGGGCTGGACCTCTCGCAGCTCTCGGCCGGCGTGGCGGCGCGCATCCCGACGCGCAGCAACGATGACGACCGCTACTTCGGCGACACCTTCCAGTTCATGCCGGCGGATGGTTACACCGCGATGTTCGAGCGCCTGCTGGATCATCCCGCCATCACGGTCCGCACCGGCGTGGACTTCCAGGATGTTCGCGGCGACTTCCCCGGCGCGCACATCATCTACACCGGCCCGATCGATGCATTTTTCGATCACTGCCACGGCCCGCTGCCCTACCGCAGCCTGCGCTTCGACCATGAGCACCTGCCCACCACCGCGCAGGTGCAGCCGGTGGGCACGGTCAACTATCCCAACGACCACGATTACACCCGGATCACGGAGTTCAAGCATCTGACCGGCGAGACGCATGCCGGCACGTCGATCGTGCGCGAGTACCCGCAGGCCGAGGGCGACCCGTACTACCCGGTGCCGCGGCCCGAGAACGAGGCGCTCTACAAGCGCTACGCCGAGATGGCGGACAAGGCCGAGGGCGTCACCTTCGTCGGGCGCCTGGCGCAGTATCGCTACTACAACATGGACCAGATCGTCGCCGCCGCGCTGAAGACGGCGCAGGACCTGCTGGAACCGCCGCAGGCCTGAAGACGGATGAGCTTGTATTCCGAAGACCGGCCGCGCGACGCGGTCCGGCGTCCCCTCGTGCTGGTGTCCTGGGATGGCGTCAGCCTGCCGCTGGGCCTGGTACACCTGGACGCCACACCCGAGTTCGATTGGGTCCTGTTCGACTACACCGGCCGCCAGGCGCCGGGCCCGCGCGAGTTGCGCGGCCAGGCGGTCACCGTGCTCGCCGCGGCGACCGAATGCAAGGGCGAGATCTTCAAGCACCTCGCCGACCATCTGGCCGCCACCATCGCCGACGTCGAACCCAATGTCGGGAATGGCCCCTGGCCCGAGTACGTGGGCATCATCGACGATGACATCCTGCTCTCGGTCGCGCAGATCAACACCGCGCTGCACCTGGGCCGGTGCGAGCGGCTGGACGTGTTCTCGCCCTCGCTGAGCCACGACAGCCCCTACTCTCATCACTGGATGCGGCATCAGCCGCACCGCATCTACCGCGAGGTGGATTGGGTCGAGGTGATGATGCCGTTCTACCGCGGCGATCTGTTCATGGCCGCGCGCGCGCATTACCAGGACAACATCTCGTCCTGGGGGCTGGACCGCTTCATGATCCCGACGCTCCAGCAGCTGCGCGGCCAGACGCGCACCGCGTTGCTGGACGCGGTGATGGCCAGCCATCGCCGCCCAGTGACCAGCGGGGGGAAGGTGTACCGCAACGGCCGCACCGCCTGGGAGGAGCGGCAGATCCTGCGCCAGGCCAGCCTGGACCTGATCGCCCGCGAAGCCCCCCAGTTGGTGGACACCGCCTGGTACCACCGCAGCTTCGTGCGCCGGGAGACCCCCAACAGGTGGGTGCGGTGGAAACGCCGCATCGCCCGGGTGGTGGCGGACTGGCTCGACGACTGCCGCTGAGCCCCCTCGCGGGCGCGCCGGCCCGATCGGGGCGGCCCGGGACTCCGGCACAATCGCCGCTTCCTCCTTCGATCCCCTTGGCCTGAGCCGGTGCCTCGCCCCCGGCGCCGGCCTGCGCCATGACCGATCAAGCCTCCGCCAAAGACACCGAACCGCTCGGCCCCACCGCGAGCCGCCTCTGGCGCTTCATGAAGCCGCACCGCTGGGGCCTGCTGCTGTCGGTCATCGCCTTCGTCCTGGTGGCGTCGACCGAGCCGCTGATCCCCAAGCTGCTGGGTTACGCGCTCGGCGAGGGCTTCAACGCCAAGTCCACGAACGTCGCCGGTTTCTCGATCCCGGGCGGCGCGCCGGCCGCGTCCGCGCCGGCGGTGGCGCCTGCCGCTTCAACCACCGCCGCCGCATCGATCGCATCGTCGGCCGGCGTGGCCGCGCCGTCCGCGTCCGCGGCGTCGTCGCCGTCCCGCCCCTCGCTGGCCGAGGTCAACCGGAACTACAGCTTCCCGATCTGGATGGTGCCCATCGTGCTGATCGGCCTGTTCGCCGTCCGCGGGCTGTTCACCTTCTGCGGCCAGTACATGCTGAACTGGACGATCTCGCGCACGGTGATGGACATCCGCACCGCGCTGCTGCAGGTGCTGCTGCGCGCGGATGCGCGCGTCTACACCAGCCTTCAACCCGCCACCGCGGTCACCAAGGTCGTCAACGATCCGCAGCATGTCGTCACCCTGATCGCCGGCGCGCTGATCACCATCCTGCGCGACGGCCTGCCGGCGCTGGCGCTGATGGGATTCCTGTTCTTCATCAACTGGAAGCTGACGCTGCTCTCGCTCATCACCGTGCCGGGTCTGGCCTTCGTGGTGCGCAAGGTCAACCGGCGCGTGCGGCGCATGGGCAGCTGGGCCTATGACGCGCAGCTGCGGCTGGTCTCGGTGATCGAGGACGTCACCCGCGCCTGGCGCGTGGTGCGCAGCTTCGACGCGGCCGACTACGAGCGCCGCCGCTTCGCCGAGCGCGCCCGCGAGGTGCAGCGCAGCACGCTGAAGACGGCGGCCTCCAACGCCATGGCGCAGCCGCTGTCGCAGCTGATGGCCAGCGTCGGCATCTCGATCATCGTCAGCCTGGCGCTGTACCAGTCGCGGGTGAACGGCACCGGCGTGGGCGAGTTTGCGTCCTTCGTCGCCGCGCTGCTCTTCATGAGCTCGCGGCTGCGCCACCTCAGCGACGTGATGCAGCCCATCACCAACGCGCTGGTCGTGGCACGCGGCTGCATGGGCCTGCTGGACACGCCGCCCGAGCCCGACACCGGCACCCGCGAGCTGCGCGACGTGCGCGGCGACATCGCGCTGCAGCAGGTCACGCTGCGTTATCCCGGCGCCAACCGCGACGCGCTCGCGGCCATGGACCTGCACATCCCGGCCGGCCGCACGACGGCGCTGGTCGGCAGCTCGGGCGCGGGCAAGAGCTCGGTGGTGAACCTGCTGCTGGGCTTCGAGCGTCCGGACAGCGGCCGCATCCTGCTGGACGACGTGCCGATCGACGAGCTGACCAAAGCCAACCTGCGGCGCCAGTTCGCGGTGGTGTCGCAGGACATCGTGCTGTTCGACCTCTCCATCGCGGACAACATCGCCTACGCGCAGGAGCGCGACGACGCCAAGCTCGAGCAGGTGCTGCGCGCGGCGGCGCTGTGGGACTTCGTCCAGTCGCTGCCTGAGGGACTGGACACGACGGTGGGCGCCAACGGCAGCAAGCTGTCGGGCGGCCAGAGACAGCGCCTGGCGATCGCGCGGGCGCTCTACAAGGACGCGCCGGTGTGGATCTTCGACGAGGCGACCTCCGCGCTCGACACCGAGAGCGAGCGCGCCGTGCAGCAGGCGCTGGAGCAGTGGCAGGGTCGCAAGACGCTGATCGTGATCGCGCATCGGCTGTCGACGATCCGCCGCGCCGATTGCATCCAGGTGCTGGCCGACGGCCAGGTGGTCGAGTCCGGCGACCACGACGCGCTGATGGCCCGGGACGGCGTCTACGCCGGCATGGTGAAGGTGCAGCACTGAAGGCTGCGGGGCCTGCCTGTTTCACTGCTTGTCGGCCTTGACACAAAGACGATAAGCGCCGGACAAGACGCCTCGATCCAATGCGGGTCATCCACTTCCGGAGCCCCGCATGCAGCCTCATCGCCACACTCCCGCCCACGACCACTCGCACTCGCACTCGCACGAGCACGAGGGCGGCCACGACCATGACCAGGGCCTGGCGCACGACCTCGCCGTGCTGCAGCAGCGCCGCCGCGCCCTGGGCCTGCTGGCCGGCCTCGCCGGGATCGGCGGCCTGTCGCTGATCGGCTGCGGCGGGGGCGGCTCCGATGCCGGCACCAGCACCGTGAGCACGGGCAGCACCGGATCCACCGGCTCCACCGGATCGACGGGCAGCACGGGCAGCACCGGCACCACCGGCAGCTGCTCGGTCATCCCGGAGGAGACCGCCGGCCCGTACCCCGGCGACGGCTCCAACAGCAACGGCAGCGGCGTGACCAACGCGCTGGCGCTCAGCGGCATCGTGCGCAGCGACATCCGCAGCAGCATCGGCACCGCCAGCGGCACGGCCGGCGGCGTCCCGCTGACGCTGACGATCGACCTGGTCAATACCAACAGCAGCTGCGCCGACCTGTCGGGCTACGCGATCTACCTGTGGCACTGCGACCGCGAGGGCCGCTACTCGCTGTACAGCGCGAGCATCGTCAACGAGAACTACCTGCGCGGCGTGCAAAGCACCGGCAGCGACGGCACGGTCACCTTCACGACCATCTTCCCCGGCTGCTACGACGGCCGCATGCCCCACATGCATTTCGAGGTCTATCCGAGCGCCAGCGCGGCCACCTCCTACGCCAACAAGATCAAGACCTCGCAGATCGCGTTCCCGACCGACGTCTGCACGACGGTCTACAGCACCGCGTCCGGCTACAGCAGCAGCCTGACCAACTTCAACCGGATCAGCTTCTCGACGGACAACGTCTTCAGCGACGGCTACACCACGCAGCTGGCCACGCTGAGCGGCGACGTCACCAACGGCTACACCGCGACGCTGACGGTGGGCATCTCGGTCTGACGGCGCGGCCCATGCAGCTCCCCGCCGACGACGGGACGCGCGGTGTATCGTCCGTGGCTCAGGCCGGCATGCCGCCGGCCGCGGTCGTGGAGGCGCGCATGACGCGGTGTCTGGTGGTCGACGACGACGCGGAGATCCGCCGCTCGCTCGACGCGTACTTGCAGAAGTTCAGCGTGACGGTGAGCGCCGCGGCCGACGGCCGCGAGATGCGCCGGCTGATGGCCATGCAGGTCTTCGACGTCGTCGTGCTGGACCTGATGCTGCCGGACGAGAACGGCCTGACGCTGTGCCAGTGGATCCAGCAGCACCACCCGTCGGTGCCGGTGATCATGCTGACGGCGCATGGCGACCCCATCAGCCGCGTGCTCGGGCTGGAGATGGGCGCGGACGACTATCTCGCCAAACCCTTCGAGCCCCGCGAGCTGGTGGCCCGCATCCATGCGATCCGGCGCCGCGCGCGTCGCGGCGACCACGAGGCGCAGACGCGCCGCGAGTTCCGCTTCGAGGGCTGGGCCTTCGACCGGCTGCTGCGCCAGCTGGTGTCGCCGCAGCAGGTCGTGGTGCCGCTGTCCAGCGCGGAGTTCCGCATGCTGAGCGCGCTGGTCGAGCGTCCCGGCCGGGTGCTCAGCCGCGAGCAGTTGATCGAGCTGACGCGCGCGCCCGGCGTGGAGGTCAACGACCGCAGCGTGGACCTGACGATCTCCCGGCTGCGCCAGAAGCTGGGCGACTCGCCCAAGGAGCCGCGCCTGATCCGCACGATGCGCGGCGAGGGTTATCTCTTCGACGCCCAGGTGCAGGCTTGAGCGGGCCGACGCGCGGGCAGCGATGGTTCGCCGCATGGCGAGAGCAGCTGGGGCGCGCTTTCGGCGACACCCTGGCGCGGCGGATCTTCCTGCTGCTGTGGGTCACGCTGGTGGCGGCGCAGGCGCTGGCCATCGGCGTGGTGACTTGGTCGCGCGGCGAGTTCGCCGCCGCGCGCGTGCCCGGGGCGCCGTCGCTGCCACCGCTGCCCGGTCTGATGCGCGAGCCGCCGCATCCGTCCGGACCGCAGGGTCCGCGGGGTCCGCAGGGTCCGCAGGGTCCGCAGGGTCCGCAGGGTCCGCAGGGTCCGCAGGGACTACAGGATCCGCGATCCGAGCCACCGCCGGAGGACCCGGGACACGACGTGCCGCTGCCCGGCGACCTCCCAATGCCGTCACGCGACGAATTCCATGGCTTCCCGCCGCCGCCATCGGCGCAGCCCCAGGCGCAGGCGCCGCCGTGGCGCGGTCCGTTCCGCGCGCTGACCGGCTGGGAGCTGACGCTGGATTACGGCATCCGCCTGCTGGTCACGGGCCTGGCGGCCTGGATCGCGTCGCGCTGGCTGGCGCGGCCGATGCGGGACCTGGTGCGGGCCTCGCAGGCGCTGGGCCAGTCGCTGCACAAGCAGGAGCCGCTGCCGCTGCTCGATGAGCGGCGCGGCACGCTCGAGGTCCGCGAAAGCGCGCAGGTCTTCAACGCGATGGCGCGGCAGCTGCGGCGCCAGTTCAACGAGCGCGGCCTGATGGTGGCGGCGATCTCGCACGACCTGCGCACGCCGCTGACGCGGCTGCGGATGCGGCTGGAGACGCTGGACATCGAGGAGCTGCAGCGCCAGCGCTCGGTCGAGGACATCCGCGAGATGAATGCGCTGGTGGACGCGGTGATGGAGCTGTTCCGCGGCGATGGTCCCGGCGCGGCCGAGCCGCTGCAGGACGTGGACCTGGGCGCGCTGGCGCAGGCGCTGACGGACGATCTGGTCGAACAGGCGATGCCGGTGATTTTCGAGGGCGGTGACGCGCGGGTGCTGGCCAAGGGCCAGCCGATGGCGCTGCGGCGGGTGCTGGGCAACCTGATCGGCAACGCGGTGCGCTACGGCGGCCGCGCCGAGGTCCAAGTGGGTCGCGACGCGCAAGGGCCGTGGCTGCGCGTGACGGATGCGGGACCGGGCATCCCGGCCGACCAGCTGGAAGCGGTGTTCGAGCCCTTCTACCGGCTGGAGGAGTCTCGCAACCGCCACACGGGCGGCGCGGGGCTGGGGCTCTACATCGCGCGTGAATTGACGCTGCGGCAGCGCGGCTCGCTGGTGCTGAGCAACCGGCCCGAGGGTGGGTTGACAGCGGAATTGCGGTTGACCGCCTGACGCGAACGAGGGACAGCCGCAGTCCCTGGCTCATCCCCAAGGTTGCGGACGGCTCGGAATCAACCCGGATGCCGGCGGGCAAGCGGCGCGGGACATTGGCGGTACGAGCCAATGGGAGGCCGCCATGACCGCAGCAGCACCGCCCCCGCCCGAAGCACCGCCCTCGGTGCCGGACGGGTCCGAACGCCAGACGCCGGCACAGCCATGGCCGCGGCGCGACGACGAGGTCCTGATCGCCGAGGCCATGGCGCTGCTGCCCCCGCTGCGACCGCGTCTGCAGGCCCTGATCCGCCGGATCGAGGTCCCGCCCCCCTGGGACGACGAAGCGCAGCGGCAACGATGGAAGCAGGACCATCCCCGCGTTCCTGTCAGCTCGGACTGGGCGACTTACGAGCGGTGGCGCAAGGCGCTGATCGATGCCCGCCTGAAGTGGCTCCGCGCCTGGATCCATCGCCTGGGCGAGGATGAGGCTCCGGCGGCGCTCTGCCTGTCGGGCGGCGGCATCCGCAGCGCGACCTTCAGCCTGGGCGTGATCCAGGGGCTCGCCGCCAAAGGCGTCATGCGCGACTTCCACTACCTGTCCTCCGTTTCCGGCGGCGGGTACATCACCAGCCTGCTGTCGGCCTGGATCCGCAACGAGGCCCTGCTGCGCCAGGCCGACGCCGCCGGCATGAGCCTGGCCGACTACATGAATGCCGGCATGGGCTCCCGGGCGCCGATCCAGACCGAGGGACCGGCGCTCAGCGATGCGCGGGCGGCGGTGCTCGACACCCTGGGCCGGGTCGGCGACGCCCAGTCGGAAGAGCCCCAACCGGTGCGGCGCCTGCGCGCCTTCAGCAGCTACCTGAGTCCGATGCGGGGCGTGTCCGCCGACTTCCTCACGCTGCTGGCGATCTACGCGCGCAACCTGACGCTCAACTGGATGGTGTGGATCCCCGCGCTGTTGGGCCTGCTCCTGTTGCCGCGCCTCTACCTCGCCTGGCTTCAGGCGGGGCTGCCGGGCGACGGCTGGCGTCAGGCCATGATGTGGGCCGCCTGGCTGCTGATCGTCTGGACCATCGCCTACATGGCCTCGGACCTGCCGGCGCCGCCGCCCAAGCGCAAGCCGCGATCGCCGGTCCAGCACCTGCAGGCCGGCGCGCCGCCGGCCTCCTCCGGCGCAGCGACCGCGCGCACGGAGGAGCGGCTCAAGGGGCCGCCCCCGGACAGGCCCGACGACACCTGGCAGATGGTGCTGCCGCTGTTCGCCGCCGCGCTGCTGCTGACCTGTCTGATCGGCTGGGAGCTCCGCGACCCCGCGGGCCGGCCGGTCTGGTCGATCTGGCTGCCGGGGTGGGCGCGCCAGGCGCTCGCCGCCGTCACGCCCGACCCCGAATGGCAGGTCACGCTGCTCGGCTTCGTGCTGGGCGCCTTCACTCAAGGCGCCGCGTCGCTGCTGGGCGGACTCGTGCTGCGCAAGGCGCGGGCGCGGGAGCCGGGAATGCGTCCGGCGGATGGCTGGGCCTTCATCGCCGTCACCGTCGCGGGCGGCGGCACCGGCGCGGCGCTGTATTGGGTCATCCGTTGGCTGATCACCTTCTCCCCGCCGCCCGAAGCGCTGCCGTGGCAACCCGTCGAGATCGGCCTGCCCCCGCACGACCTGCGTCTGCTGGCGCTCTGGGGCGTGCCGCTGTTGATGACCCTGTTCTGGGTGGGCGTCACCGTCTATGCCGGATGGCGGCGCCCCGTCGGCCTGGAGGATGAACGCGAGTGGTGGGCGCGTGCCGCGGCGCGCTGGATGTTGCCGTCCGCCTGCTGGATCCTCGGCGTCGGACTCGTGTTCTACCTGCCCAGCCAGATGCTCGCGCTGTTCAAGCTGCAGGGCGGACAGGCGGCGGCCTTCGGCGCCGGGACGGGGGTGCTCGGGCTGTTGCTCGCGACCATCGGGTTCATCAGCAAACAAGGGCCCGCCTGGCGCCAGAAGGCCGAGTCGTTCGCCGACAAGACCGGCATGCGCATCGCCGACCTGCTCTCCATCGTCTTCATCGTGCTGTTCCTGACCGGCCTGTCGTACGCGATCACGGCCATGATGCGACTGCATGAGCCCTACCTGAAGGCGCAAGAGGCGCGGCTCGGCGTCGATGTGCAGGCGCCCGCCTTCTCGCGCATGGTCTGCGCGAAGCTCAAGGCGCAGGATCCCGAGACACGTTTCAGCCTGGGCTCAAGTTGCCGGCCGCTCGACTGCGGCCACGCCGGCAAGCGCTGCGCGCCCTGGACGGACGAAGCCGCCCACTTCTACACCGCCTCCCTCCTGACGACGGTCGACCCGCTGCCGCTCGTCGGGGCGCTGCTCGTGGCCGCCCTCCTGGCGCTCGGCACGTCCTACCGCATCGGCGTCAACGCGTTCTCGCTTCACAGCCTCTACGGCAACCGGCTCGTGCGGGCCTACCTGGCGGCCAGCCGTCGCGACGAGGATCGCCGGCCCCACTGGTTCACCGGTTTCGATCCGCAGGACAACCTGCCCATCCATGAAACCTGGCCCGAGAAGCATGCCGAGCGGGACGCCCGCCCGCGGCTGATGCACATCGTCAACGTGGCCCTGAACCTCGTGAAGCCGACGGGCAGTCGCCTGGAGTGGCAGGACCGCAAGGCCGTCGCCTTCACCATCTCCCCGCTCTACTCGGGCAGCAGGACCACCGGCTACATCCCGTCCAAGCACTACCTCCAGACGCCTCACATCGACGGCATCAGCCTGGGATGCGCGATGACCGTCTCGGGCGCGGCGGCGTCGCCGAACATGGGCTATCACAGCTCGGTGCCGCTCGCGCTCGTGATGACGCTGTTCAATGTCCGGCTGGGGATCTGGTCCCCCAACCCGATGCGCGCGAGTTCCCCGAAGTGGCCCCAGGAACGTGCGGAGCCGGCGCTGGGCCTGTCGACGATGATCGATGAGGCCTGGGGCAACACTTCCGCGGAGACGGCCTTCGTCAACCTGTCGGACGGCGGGCATTTCGACAACACCGGCCTGTACGAGATGGTGCGGCGCCGGGTCCGTCACATCGTCGTCGTGGATGCCGGCGCGGACCCCGACTACCAATACGACGACCTGCTCTCGACGGTCCGCCGCATCCGCATCGACCTGGGCATCGGCATCGAGTTCACCACCAACATGCCGGGGCCGCTGGAGCGGCAGCGATCCGGCGCCGCGGTGGCACGCGCCAGGATCCGGTATGGGCAGGCGGACGCGGACGCGCCGGACGGCACGCTGCTGCTGATCAAGCCCGCATTGGTGCACGACGATCCGCGCGGTCCGTGGTTGCCGCTCGATGTCCGTCGCTATGCCGAAGAGAGCCGGCGCGGCAACCAGCGCTTTCCGCAGCAACCGACCTCGGACCAGTTCTTCGACGAGTCCCAGTTCGAGAGCTATCGCATGCTGGGCTTGCACACCGTGCTGGCGGCGTACGGTCCGCCCCCCGGATCGGCCGCACCCGGCACCGCTGGGTCGCCGCTTCCAGGCTTCGGGGGACTGTCGCGGGCCATCGAATCGGTCGCCGTGGCGCCGCCCGCGCCACCGCGGCCGGAAGGAGAAGGCGGAAAGCCGGCCGAGGCGGGGGAATCGGCGCTGAGCAAGTTGCTCGGCAGTCTCAGCGACAACGCGCAGATGGTGGCCGCCGGCACGCTGGTGAGCGTCGTCACGGTCACCGGCGTCTCGTCGGTCGGGTCGTCCGCGCCGCCCGCCGCCCCGCCTCCGGCGCCGCCGCCGGCGACAACGGTCGCCCCTCCGACGCCGCCGGTGGGGAACGGCGACATCAACCTCTCCCTGGCGGAATTCGCCTCGCAGATCAGGAACGCCTCCAGTTCGGCCCAGACCTTCACGCTCGAGGTGGTCGCCGCCGCCTCCGCGGCCAGCGGCGTCGGTCGACGAGACGGCACGCTGACCGTCAAGCTCGACGCCGCCGACGTCGAGCGGCTGAAGCAGGCCGCCAACGCCAGCGCCGCCGCCGCGACCAGCGCGGCCTCGGCCGCCGGTCGCGCCGACACCGCCGCGACGCAAGCCGCTTCGGCGGCGGACAGCGCGGCCACGGCCAGCAAGACGATGAGCGGCATGGCCACTGACATCGCCGCCATCAGGCGCAGCGTCACGCAGGTACCACCGCGATCCAACGTGCGCGGCGGCGAAGGAGCCCGGCCATGACGCGGCCGTCCGCGGCGACGAGAGCGCTCGGAGTCTGGGTGACGGCATGCCTGGTCGGCTGCGCGCCGATGCCCAAGCTCAGCGCCAACTGGTACACGGTCGTCGACCCCGAACCGGATCCGGCACGCCAGGCAGAAACCCGGCAGGACGGCTCGACCGAGATCCCGACGCGGGAGGTGACAAGCCTCCTCCTGGCGATCCTGAACCAGGAGCGCACCATCGTGACCTTGAAGGACATCGTGATCAATCCGATCGTCGACGACCAGGGGAACACCGTGGACGGCCTGCGCCTGACGGGCCCGGATCCCATTGCCATCGAACCCGGGCAGATGCTGCTGCTGGAGATTCATCGGAACCCGCCCCGCGGGACCTCGACCGCCCTCAAGCCGGCGGCGCCGCCCTCGTCCGATCTCCGCACCTGGAAATGCGCCATTCCGACCCGCGTGCAGATGACCGCCGCGTTCGTGAAACGTTGGGACTGGGCGCATTACCGGGTGGATGAGCACCGCTCGACCCTGGAGCTGTCCAATCCGATGCCGTCGGCGTTGCCCTACGACTGGCAGCATTGCTGGAATCCGGAGCGCGCGATGCGGAGCTCTCCGCCCGCGAGGCCCTGATCCCGTTCACGCCACCAGGCGCGGCGGCCCCGGCGGATTCGGCGGCATCTGCAGCGCGAAGCCGCCGGCGCGCTTGCGCATCGTCGCCGGATCGACCTGCGGCGCCTGCGCCGGCCAGTCGAAGAACTTCTGGATCTCGCTGCGCCGCGCCAGCGTGTCGGCCATGCCCAGCGTGATCAGCTCGCTGGTGTACTCCGGCTCGAAGAGCAGGTAGCTGACCAGCGCCGAGCCGCTCGCCGAAGCGCCCTCCCCGGACACGCCGATGCCTCTCAGCAGCCCGCGGATCGGCGGTGGCAGCGCGCCCTGGTGCTCGGCCGCCAGGCTGTCCAGCGGCCGGCTCGGCGCGATCACCAGGGCCTCGATCGGCTTGAGCGGCGTGTTGCGCAGCGCTTCCTCCGGCAGCAGCGCCAGCGTGCTGTTGATGCGCTTGAGCCGTTCGATGTCCACGGCCAGCGCGTCCAGGAAGATGTTGGACAGCGCATGCCCGGCGATCTGCGCCAGGCTCGGATGCCCGGTCGGCGTCGGGCCGTGCTGGCCCTCGCCACCGGCCTCGTGCATGCGGCCGGCGCCGATCACCAGCACCTTCTCCGCGCCCAGGTGCACGGCCGGCGAGATCGGCGCCGTCTGCCGCATCGAGCCGTCGCCGAACCATTCGACCGCGCCGGCCAGGTCCAGCGGCTCCGCCGGGAAGATGAACGGAATCGCCGACGACGCGACCAGGTGCTCGATCGACAGCCGCGGGATGCGCGTGGCGATGCGCTGCGTGCGCACCCAGGGCTCGCGCTGCTGGTGGGTCTGGTAGAAGGTGACGTGGTGGCCCGAGGTGTAGCTGGATCCGGTCACGGCCAGCGCGTCGATGTAGCCCTTGGCCAGCATGTCGTCCAGCCGGTCCATCTTGATCCACTGGCCGAGCAGGCCGCGCAGCGGCGTGTTGTCGAGCAGGCTGCGCGGGCGCGTGCGGCGCCAGCGGTTCAGCGCCCAGCCCAGCGACACCATCGTCAGCCACTTCGCGCCGGAGCGGATGACGCCCAGCGAGTCGGCGGCATAGACCTGGTCGACGTGGATGTTCTGCCAGATGTACATCAGGCCATCGACGGCGGAGCAGAAGTCGTCCGCCTGGCAGGCGAGCGTGGCGGCGTTGATCGCGCCGGCGGAGGTGCCGGCGATCACCTGGAAGGGGTTGTCGCCGGTGGTGCAGGCGTCGCGCCGGAGCTGCGCGATGGCCGCGAGCACACCGACCTGATAGGCCGCGCGAGCCCCCCCTCCCGTAAGGATGAGGCCGGTCTTGGGCTTGGCATCCTGCATGAGGCGCAGCTTACGCCGGGCAGGACGGCGGGGTGTCGCCGGTTTACCCGGCAAATGGGGGATGGCGAACAGCCGGGATCGCGAGCGATCCCGGGATCAACGACGCCGGCCGACGCGGCGCGGCTTCAGATCCGGCGGGGGCTCGGCATCGAGCCAGACCGGATCCTGGAACGGCAGATCCTCTTCCTTGAATCCGGCGGCGAGGACTTGGTCCACCCAAAGGACGGGGGCTTCACGCCGGGCCCGTTCGATGTAGTCGCGGGCCTCGTCGACTTCGTAGCCATAGTCTTCGCAGGCGTCGACCAGATTGAAGATCGCGCTCGAGGCCGCATGCGTCTTCGAGCGGGAGACATCCATCGACTGTGTGCCGCTGAAGGCGATGCCATAAGGCGCGATGTCGAAAGCCGGCGACAGGGTCCATCCCTCGTCGCCGTGAAGGAACCCGGTGTTGCGCGGGTGGTCGTCGCCGTTGCCCAGGACCGCATTCACCACGATGCGGCGGAACAGTTCCCGACGGGCCTCGAACACCGCAGCTTCGGCCGACAGCCGCCCCCACCGCTGAAGCTCCTGGGACAGCGCGACATACGAGCGTTCGCGGCTGCCGTGCGTCTGCTTGTCCAGGCCCAGTACGGTGTGCGCGCTGGCGTACAGCCGGCGCGTGACCCCGCCCGTGGGCAGCACCTCGCGATCGAATCGGCGCACGAGGATCACCTCGCGTTCCTCGACGCGCTTGAACTGCACCTGCGCCGTTTGCACGCCCAGGGCGCCGGCAACCTTCATCGCCACGAACTCTCGCAGCGGCGAATGCGGACGATCGCCACGATCCTGCAGCTTCGCAAGCCATTGCTGCCCTTCGTGAAGGACGGTCAGCTTGGGACGCTCACCGCCGGCGCTGGTGCCTACCAGTCCCCGCACCTCGCGCACGGCATCGCTGGCCGGCCGCGAATCCGGCACCTCGGCCAGGATCGCCAGGAGATCCTCGGAGCGCGGGCAGTGGAAATCCCGCTTGCGCGTGATGTCGTCGCAGATGGCGATCGCACCGACGGAGTCCCCCTCCGACTCCTCCAGCACCGCCATGTGATCGTCGGTGCTGACCTTGCGTACCTGCGCCAGCAGATCCAGTCCGTAACCCTCCGGCTTCGCATCGCGAATCACGCCGAAGAGGCCATCCTGCTTGTGCTCCTTGATTGCCCGAGGCCGCCCTCCCACCGCCAGATGCACGGGATCCAGTGCGAGATCGTGGTCCTCGACATAGGCCTGCCGGTACTCGAATTTCCCCACCCGGCCCTCCAAGGTGAAGCGCCCGCACTCCGTCGGCTCCACGTCGCCAGGAAGCCAGAGCCAGACAGGCTTGGAGGCAGCGCTCATCGGGGCTTCCTTTTTGCGTGCACCGTCCGCGGAACGGTGTCCGCCATCAGCTCGGCCAATTCCTTGTCGGAGCCCAGGTTGGACAGCGTGTCGAAGGTGCCCTCCAGGCCCAAGGCCCACAGGACCATCAGGACGGAGCCGATCTGCACCGTGGGCGCGCCCCGTTCCACCGCCGACAGGGTGCTGAGGCCGATGCCCGCCTTCGCGGCCAGATCGGGTTGCGTGATCCGACGCGCCCGCCGGGCCAGTGAAATCCGTTCACCGAGATCGACCAGCGAGTCCTCGACGATGAACGGCAGGGTCTTGATACTCTTCATACAGCAAGATTTTTAGCTTAAAAATCCTGCTATAGCAACTTTTTAACTTTCCATGGCCCAACGCTGATCAGCGGCGATCAACCGCCTTCCGAGTACACGATCTCCGCCGGCTTGAGCTGCTCCAGCGCCTCGTCGCTGGGCCAGAACTTGCCCGCGCCGCCCAGGCCCAGCTCCGCCGTCGCGCCCGCGCGCTTGATCGGGATGCGCAGCTCCAGGCCCTGGCTCAGCACGCCCTGCTCCGTCTCCACCCGTTTGGCGGGCCAGCTCTTGACCAGCTCCAGCACCGTCGCCGCCGGCAGGTTGGGCGCCGTGCGCAGGTAGCGCCCGAAGCGCGCCCGCGCCGCCGCCAGGCTGAACACCTGCTGCACGTTCATCCGCAGCCCGCCCGAGAAGCGGTCGTTCTGCACCTTGCCCACCGCGATGATCAGTTCATCCTCGGCCAGCAGCTCCTTGTTGGCGTTGAGCAGCTCCTCGTTGGCCACCGCCTCGATCGCATCGGTCTTGTCGTCGATCTTGAAGATCGCCACCCGGCCGCGCGAGCCGTTGATCACGCGCATGTCGGACACGATGCCCGCCACCGTCGTCGGCTCGCGGCTGTCCTGCAGGTCCACGATCCGGCGCTTGACCATCTTGCGCAGCTCCGTCTCCGCCTGGTCGAACAGGTGGCCCGACAGGTAGAAGCCGATCGCCGTCTTCTCCAGGCTCAGCCGCTCCTTGATGCCCCACGGCGGCACGTCGACGAACTCGGGCTCCGCCGTCGAGGAACCATGCGTGCCGTCGAAGTCGAACAGTCCCCCCTGGTTGGCGTTCTGCGCCAGGTTGTCCGCGTAGGTGTAGCCCAGCGCCACGCTGGCCAGCAGCCGCGCGCGGTCGGGATGCAGCGCATCGAAGGCGCCGGCCTTGATCAGCGCCTCCACCACCCGCTTGTTGACCGCCTTGCGGTCGACCCGCGCGCAGAAGTCGAAGAAGCTGGTGAAGGGCCCGCCCTCGGTGCGGGCGCGAACGATCGCCTCGATCGCGCCGGCGCCGGTGCCCTTGATCGCCCCCAGGCTGTAGTTGATCTTGCGCGCACGCGGCGTGACGCCCGGCTTGGCGCCCTCCTTCGGCGGCGTGCGCACCGTGCCCTCGTCCGCGCCCATCGGCTCGAAACGCCCCACGCCCAGGTTGATGTTGGGCGGCTCGAACTCGATGCCGAACAGCTTGGCGTCGTTCATGAGCACCTTGAGCTTGTCCGTGTCGTCCGATTCGATCGTCATGTTCGCGGCGAAGAACTCCGCCGTGAAATGGACCTTCAGCCAGCCGGTGTGATACGCCAGCAGCGAGTACGCAGCCGCGTGCGACTTGTTGAAGCCGTAACCCGCGAACTTCTCCATCAGGTCGAAGACCTCGTCGGCCTTGTCCTGATCGATGCCCTTCTCGGCCGCGCCCTTGCGGAACAGCTCGCGGTGCATGGCCATCTCTTCGGCCTTCTTCTTGCCCATCGCGCGGCGCAGCATGTCCGCGCCGCCGAGCGAGTAGCCGCCCAGCACCTGGGCGGTCTGCATCACCTGCTCCTGGTAGACCATGATCCCGTAGGTCTCGGACAGCACCGGCTCCACCAGCGGATGCGGGTACTCGACCACCTCCTTGCCGTGCTTGCGCGCGACGAAGCTGGGGATCAGGTCCATCGGGCCCGGGCGATACAGCGCGTTCAGCGCGATCAGGTCCTCCAGGCGCGAGGGCTTGGCGTCCTTCAGCATGCGCTGCATGCCGCTCGATTCAAACTGGAACACCGACTCGGTCAGGCCGTCGGAGAACAGCTTGTAGGTCCGCTTGTCGTCCAGCGGGATGGTCTCGAAGGCGAAGTCCTTGTGCTCGGGATAGCGCGCGACGATGAAGTCCTTGGCCAGCTCGAGGATGGTCAGCGTCGCCAGGCCCAGGAAGTCGAACTTGACCAGGCCGATGGCCTCGACGTCGTCCTTGTCGTACTGGCTCACCGCCGAGGTCGAGCCCGGCTGCTGGTACTGCGGGCAGAAGTCCGTGATCTTGCCCGGCGCGATCAGCACGCCACCGGCGTGCATGCCGATCGAGCGCACCGTGCCTTCCACGCGCGCCGCCATCTCCAGCAGGCCGGCCACTTCTTCGTCCTGCGCCTCGCGCTCCTCGATCTCGGGCGACTCGTGGCGCGCGTAGACCATCTTGGCCTTGTCCGGGTCGAAGTCCGGCGGCAGCTTGGCCAGCGTCACCGTCTTGCCCGGGGGCGCCGGCACCAGCTTGGCGATCGAGTCCACATGGCCGAAGCCCATGCCCAGCACGCGCCCGATGTCGCGCAGCGCGCCCTTGGCCGCCATCGTGCCGAAGGTCGCGATCTGGCTCACCGCCGGCCGGCCGTACTTGTCCTTGACGTACTCGATGACGCGGTCGCGGTTGCCCTGGCAGAAGTCGATGTCGAAGTCGGGCATCGAGACCCGCTCCGGGTTCAGGAAGCGCTCGAACAGCAGGTTGTACTGCAGCGGGTCCAGGTCGGTGATCAGCAGCACGTAGGCGACCAGCGAGCCGGCGCCGGAACCCCGGCCCGGCCCCACCGGGCAGCCGTTGTTCTTCGCCCAGCGGATGAAGTCGCCCACGATGAGGAAGTAGCCGGGGAAGCCCATCTTGATGATGGTCTCGAGCTCGAACTCCAGCCGGTCGACGTAGCGCTGGCGCACCGCCTCGCGCTTGGCGGGGTCGGGGTAGAGCAGGTTCAGCCGATCCTCCAGGCCCTCATAGGAGAGCATGCGGAAGTACTGCTCCATCGGCATCGGCGTGCCGTCGGCCTGGATCGGCGTCGGGAAGTTGGGCAGCTGCGGCTTGCCCAGCACCAGCGTCAGGCTGCAGCGCCGGGCGATCTCCACCGTGTTGGCGATCGCGCTGGGCAGGTCGGCGAAGAGCTTCTCCATCTCCGCCTGGGACTTGAAGTGCTGGCTCGGCAGGAAGCGCTTGACCCGCTTGGGATTGGCCAGCGTCTCGCCGTCGGCGATGCAGATGCGGGCCTCGTGCGCCTCGAAGTCGTCCTCGTTCAGGAACTGGATGGGATGCGTCGCCACCACCGGCAGCTTCGCCTTGGCGGCCAGCGGCACCAGTTGGCGCAGCAGCGCCTCCTGGCCGGGCAGCCCGGCGCGCTGCAGCTCGATGTAGAAGCGGCCCGGATAGATCGCGGCCAGGCGCCGGGCCCAGTCCAGGGCCTTGGCCTCGTCGCCGGCGATGAGCGCCTGGCCGACCGGTCCGAACTGCATGCCGCCCAGGCAGATCAGGCCCTCGTGGAGTTCCTGCATCCATTCCAGCTTCAACAGCGCCTGGTTGCGCTGCACGTTCTGGATCCAGGCGCGCGACAGCAGCTCGCTCAGGTTGAGGTAGCCCTGGAAGTTCTGCACCAGCAGCAGCACGCGGCTGGGCGGCTTGTCGGTGGCGTCCGGCTCCAGCCAGACCTCGGCCCCCAGCACCGGCTTGACGCCCTTCTTGCGGCAGGCGTTGTAGAACTTCACCCCGCCGAACATGTTCGCGAGGTCGGTCAGTCCCAGGGCGACCTGGCCGTCCTTGGCCGCCGCGCTGGCGGCGTCGTCGATGCGCAGGGTGCCGTCGACGACGGAGTACTCGGTATGGGTGCGGAGGTGAACGAAAGCCATCGGCGGATTGTAAGAAGGCTATGCTCGCCCCCCATCGAACACACGCGCGGAGCGCCCGCGGGACCATGAGCATGACGACCAGCATGACGATGAGCCTCTCGACCACGCCCCGTTCCCGTTCCCGGTCCTGCGCGACCGCGCTGGCGGCGCTGGTGCTGTGCGCGCCGCT
Organism: Mitsuaria sp. BK041; assembly: GCF_014193085.1. Taxonomy (NCBI): domain Bacteria; kingdom Pseudomonadati; phylum Pseudomonadota; class Betaproteobacteria; order Burkholderiales; family Sphaerotilaceae; genus Roseateles; species Mitsuaria sp. BK041. The sequence continues at coordinate 3,142,604 of NZ_JACHYT010000001.1, forward strand.
GATGGCGCTGGCCGCCACGGCCCCGGCCCAGCCGCCCAAGCCGGCGAAGCCGTCCCGCAGCAGCGCGGACATCCTCGCCACCGCGCCGGCGTCCGTGTGGCGCGACGTCGACCCGGACAACCTGTTGGTGATGACCTTGCCGCAGGGCCAGGTGTTCATCGAACTGGCGCCGCGCTTCGCCCCCGCGCATGTGGACAACATCCGGGCGCTGGCCCGCGGCGGCTACTACGACGGGCTGGCGATCGTGCGCGTCCAGGACAACTTCGTCACCCAATGGGGCGACCCCAACGCCGATGACGAGGACACCGGCATGAAGGGCAAGGGCAAGCCCTTCCCCGCGGGGGCGAAGGCCCACCTGCCGGCCGAGTTCTCGATCCCGCTCAAGGGGGTGCCGATGACGGTGCTGCCGGACGTCGACGGCTGGGCGCCGCGGGTCGGCCAGGTGGACGGCTTCGCCGCGGCGGCGGATCCCAAGGCCGGCAAGGCCTGGCTGGCGCACTGCTACGGCAGCGTCGGCGCCGGCCGCGGCAACGCGGCCGACTCCAGCACCGGCGCCGAGCTCTATGCCGTCATCGGCCAGGCGCCGCGCGGGCTGGATCTGAACATCACGGTCGTGGGCCGCGTGCTCAAGGGCATGGAGTTCCTGTCCTCGCTGCCGCGCGGCGGCGCGGCGATGGGCTTCTACGACAAGCCCGAGCAGCGGCTGGGCATCGAGCGCGTGGCGCTGGCCGCGGCGCTGCCGGCCGAACAGCGGCCCGCGCTGCAGGTGCTGCGCACCGACACGCCGACCTGGCAGGAGCTGCTCGACGCCCGCCGCCATCGGGGCGGCTGGTTCGTGCACAGCCCGGGCTACACCGACCTGTGCAGCGCCGCCGTCCCGGTGCGCGTCAAGCCGGCCGCCGGGCCGGAGGTCAAGCTCAACGAGCCGAAGTCGCCCGAGACCCGTCGCTGAGCGCATCCGCGCCCCCGGGGCGCGGTCGCCGGCCGCCCTACAATCGCGCGTTTTGCTGATCCTGCGCGGCCCCGCGCCGCCGCACCGGCATGAACGCTGCTGTCCCGCCTGAACCCCTGCCCGTCCTGAACATCTCCTGCTACCTGTTCGTCGCCATCGAGGCGCCGGATGCGTTGCGGGACACGCTGCACGAGCGCGCACGCGCGCTCGACCTGAAGGGCACGGTGCTGATCGCCGAGGAGGGCATCAACCTGTTCCTGGCCGGACCCGCCGAGGCGGTGCGGACCTGGGTCGGCGCGCTGCGCGCGGATCCTCGCTTCGCCGCGCTGGCGCCCAAGGAAAGCTGGAGCGACACCGTGCCGTTCCGCAAGCTGCTGGTGAAGGTCAAGCCGGAAATCATCCGGATGAACCATCCGACGATCCGCCCGGACCAGGCGCCGCGCGCGCCCGCGCTGCCGGCCGCCACGCTGCGCCGCTGGCTGGACCAGGGCCATGACGACGAGGGCCGCCCGGTGGTGACGCTGGACACGCGCAATGCCTTCGAGGTCGACGTCGGCGCCTTCGACGGCGCGATCGACTGGCGCATCGCCAAATTCAGCGAGTTCCCCGAGGCGGTCCAGGCCCACCGCGCCGAACTGGCCGGCAAGACCGTGGTCAGCTACTGCACCGGCGGCATCCGCTGCGAGAAGGCCGCGCTCTACCTCGAGCAGGACGCGCGCGCACATGGCGTCGACACGCGGATCTACCAGCTCGAGGGCGGCATCCTGAAGTACTTCGAGGAAGTGGGCGGCGCGCATTACCACGGCGACTGCTTCGTCTTCGACGAGCGCCGCGCCGTCGACCCCGAGCTGGCGGCCTCGCCCGAATCCGTCATCGAATGAGCGATCGCCCGACCTTCGGCGCCCGGCTGATGAAGCTGCTGGGATTCGCCGTGCTGGCGACGGCGCTGCTTGCGATGGCCTTCCGCGCGCCGGACCGGCCGCTGGAAAGCCTGATCGCGCGCTGGGCGCCGCCGCCGTCGGACTTCCTCGAGCTGAAGCTGCCGGGCGGCCAGGTGCAGCTGGTCCATTTCCGCGACGAGGGTCCCCGCTCCGACACCACCCCCATCGTGCTGCTGCACGGCACCGCCGCGAGCCTGCACACCTGGGAGGGATGGGTGAAGTCGCTGAGCGCGACGCGCCGCGTCATCACGCTCGACCTGCCGGGCTTCGGCCTGACCGGTCCCTCTCCTCTAGGCGACTACAGCGACGACGCCTATGGCTCGTTCCTGTGGTCCTTCTTCCAGCAGTTGCAGATCAGCCGCATGGTGCTCGGCGGCAACTCGATGGGCGGCGGCCTCGCCTGGCAGTACGCGGCCCGGCATCCGGAACAGGTCGCGGCCCTGGTGCTGGTCGACGCCGGCGGGCTCGACCTGCCCAGTGCCTCGGTGCCGGCCGGCTTCCGGCTGCCGGACTCGCGGCTGCTGCACTGGCTGGCCGGCGTGTTCCTGCCCCGGCCGCTGGTGGACCGCAGCGTGCGCGAGGTCTATGGCGATCCCTCCAAGGTCGATGCGGCGCTGGTGGACCGCTACTTCGAGCTGACGCTGCGCGAAGGCAACCGCGAGGCGCTGACGCAACGCCTGGCACAGCGCACGCCCGGCCGCCACGTCGAGCTGCTGGCGCGCATCCAGGCGCCGACGCTGATCCTGTGGGGCGGCCGGGACCGCCTGATCCCGCCGGTGGCGGCCACGCGCCTGCATGAGGCCATCGCGCACAGCACCGTGCAGATCTTCCCCGGACTGGGGCATGTCCCCCAGGAGGAGGACCCCGCGTCCACCGTCCAGGCCGTTCACACGTTTTTGCACTCTCCTTAACCCTGATGGCCGCCACGCCTGCGGCATTGCAACAATCCCCCCCATTCCGGACCCGCCTCCCCCGAAGCGGGAGCGAGCCGCCCAAGAGGCGGAACCGGAAGTCCATTCCACGATTCCTGCTCAATCACAAGGAGCCTTCATGCAACGACGACAACTGATCGCCCGCGCCGCCCTGACCGCCTGCGCCCTGCTGGCCACCGCCGGTGCCGTGCACGCCCAGGCCCCTGACTGGAAGAAGATCCGCATCGGCGTCGAGGGCGCCTACCCCCCGTTCTCCGAAGTCGGCGCCGACGGCAAGCTCAAGGGCTTCGAGATCGACCTGGCCTACGCGCTGTGCGCCGAGATGAAGGCCGAGTGCACGCTGGTGCAGCAGGACTTCGACGGCCTGATCCCGGCGCTGCAGGCCCGCAAGGTCGACGCGATCATCGCCTCGGTGTCCATCACCGACGAACGCAAGAAGGTCATCGCCTTCTCCAACCCCTACTACAACACCCCGGCCCGCTTCACCGCCAAGGCCGACGCCAAGTTCGACTTCTCGCCCGCCGGCCTGAAGGGCAAGAAGATCGGCGTGCAGCGCGCGACCATCCATGAGAAGTTCGCGACCGACACCTTCAAGCAGAGCGAGATCGTCCGCTACGCCACGCAGGACCAGGCCTTCCTGGACCTGAAGTCGGGCCGCGTGGACCTGACGCTGGCCGACCTGGTCGCCGCCGACGTCGGCTTCCTGAAGACGCCCGCCGGCAAGGGCTACGCCTTTGTGGGCCCGAGCTACGACGACGTGAAGTACTTCGGCGTCGGCTCCGGCGTGGGCCTGCGCAAGGCGGACGAGAAGGTGCTGGGCAAGAAGTTCAACGACGCCATCGCCGCGGTGAAGGCCAACGGCACCTTCAAGAAGCTCAACGACAAGTACTTCGAGTACGACATCTCCGGCAAGACGGCCAAGTAAGCGGCCGGTCCGCCCCGGGAGGGCCCGCGCACGCGGCCCCTCCCCCGGGCACCGGGACCCGGCCGCGCCGGGTTCCCGCCCCACGCCTGCCCCCCACTCCCCGCGAACGATAGCGATCCCCACCGATGAACCTGCACGGTTACCTGCCCAGCCTGCTCGAGGGCGCCTTGCTGACCCTGGGCGTGGCCCTGAGCTCGATGGCGCTGGCCATGGTGCTGGGGCTGCTCGGCGCGATGGCCAAGCTGTCGAAGTACCGCGTCGCCAAGGGCGTCGCGACCGTCTACACGACGCTGATCCGCGGCGTGCCCGACCTGGTGCTGATGCTGCTGATCTTCTTCGGAGGCCAGGTCGCGGTGAACGCGATCGCGCTGCAGCTCGGCCACGAGGAGTACATCGACATCAATCCGTTCGTGGCCGGCGTGGCGACGATCGCGTTCATCTTCGGCGCCTACCTGACCGAGGCCTTCCGCGGCGCCTTCCTGGCCGTGCCGCCGGGACAGCGCGAGGCGGGCCTGGCCTTCGGCATGAGCCCGGCCCAGGTCGCCTGGCGCATCACCTTCCCGCAGATGTTCCGGCACGCGCTGCCGGGCCTGTCCAACAACTGGCTGGTGCTGATCAAGAGCACCGCCATCGTGTCGGTCATCGGGCTGCACGACCTCATGATGCGGGGCTCGCAGGCCGCCGCCGGCACGCGCGAACCCTTCGTGTTCTACCTCGCGGTGGCGCTGATCTACCTGCTCTTCACCTCGGTGTCCGAACTGGTCTTCGACCAGCTGCAGAAGCGCCTGTCCACCGGCGTGCGCCGCCACTCGCTGTGAGCGCGACCCGCCGCCCGCGCCGTCACGCCCCCGCCCGACCCGACCGAACGATTTCCCCATGAACCTGGACGCCATCGTCGAGAACCTCCCGCGCTACCTCGAGGGCGCGGTCGTCACCTTCGAGCTGCTCATCGTCTCGCTGCTGATCGGCCTGGCCCTGGCCATCCCGCTGGCGGTGCTGCGCACCCTGCCGATCAAGTGGCTGTCGCGCACGGTCTGGGCCTACACCTACGTGTTCCGCGGCACGCCGATGCTGGTGCAGCTGTTCCTGATCTATTACGGCCTGGGCCAGTTCGAGTGGATGCAGCGCAGCGCGCTGTGGCCGCTGTTCAGCTCGGCCTGGTTCTGCGCCTGCCTGACCTTCGTGCTGAACACCGGCGCGTACACGACGGAGATCATCGCCGGCTCGATCCGCTCGCTGCCGCACGGCGAGATCGAGGCCGCCAAGTCGCTGGGCATGAGCCGCTGGGTGATGCTGCGCCGCATCGTGCTGCCGCACGCGCTGCGCCGCGCGCTGCCGGCCTACAGCAACGAGGTGATCTTCATGCTGCACGGCACCGCGCTCGCGAGCGTGGTGACCATCATGGACGTCACGGGCATCGCCCGCGACATCAATGCCACCTACTACATTCCGTTCGAGGCCTTCATCACCGCCGCGCTCTTCTACTTCACGATGACGCTGGTGCTGGTGGGGCTGTTCCACCAGGCGGAGAAGCGCTGGCTCAAGCCCCTCATGCCGCGCTGACCCGCGCTGGCCCCGCGCTGACGCTTCTCGCCCCGCCCCCGCCCCGCTTCCCCATTTCCAGCGCGCCGCCTCCCCGCGGCCCGCGCCGCCACCCCACTCCGATGCAACTCCGACAACATCCGCTTCCGAGCCCCACCCCGGGCACGCAGCGCGAGCTGGTCTCGCTGCACTACGGCCGCCCCGGCGAGGGCCAGAAGGTCTACATCCAGGCCTCGCTGCATGCCGACGAACTGCCCGGCATGCTGACCGCCTGGCACCTGCGCCGCCACTTCGACGCGCTCGAGGCGGCCGGGCGGCTGCGCGGCGAGATCGTGCTGTTGCCCATGGCCAACCCGATCGGGATGTCCCAGTGGTGGCTGCAATCGCATCTGGGCCGCTTCGAGGGCCTGTCCGGCGAGAACTTCAACCGCCACTACCCCGAGCACATCGAGGCCGCCGCGCGCCATGCCGAGCCTCGTCTGGGGGCCGACGCGGCGCACAACGTGGCGGTGCTGCGCGCCGCGCTGCGGACCGAGATCCAGGCCGGGAGCGCCGACACCGAGCTCAAGGCGCTGCGCAAGACGCTGATGCTGCTGGCCTGCGACGCCGACGTGGTGCTGGACCTGCACTGCGACGCGCAGGCGATGATGCACCTCTACACCGAGACGCCGTGCTGGCCGCAGTGCGAGCCGCTGGCGGCCTACCTGGGCGCGGCGGTGACGCTGCTGGCGACGGACTCCGGCGACAACCCCTTCGACGAAGCCTGCTCGCAGGTCTGGTGGAAGTGGGCCCGGCATTTCGGGGATCGCTTCCCGATTCCGCAGGCGACGCTGTCGGTGACGGTGGAGCTGCGCGGCCAGCAGGACGTCAGCCATGAACTGGCCGCCAAGGACGCGCAGGCGATCGTCGACTTCCTGATCCACCGCGGCGTGATCGCCGCGGACGGCGCGGTGCCGCCGGTGCCGGTGCCGGTGCCGGTCGGCGACGCACGGCCGCTGGCCGGCTCGATGCCGATCCCCTCGCCGGTGGGTGGGGTGCTGACCTTCCTGCGGGAGGTCGGCGAGGAGGTCAAGGCCGGCGACGTGATCGCGCAGGTCATCGACCCGATCACCGCTCAGGTCACCGACCTGAAGAGCCCGGTGGACGGGCTGCTGTTTGCACGCGACACGCTGCGCCTGGTCACGGCCGGGGCGCGTGTGGCGAAAGTCGCGGGCCGCGAGGCGACCCGCACCGGAAAACTGTTGGGAGCCCGTTGATGTCCGCGGCCAGTCTTGTTGTCGACAACCTCCATAAGCGCTACGGCGATCGCGAAGTCCTCAAGGGCGTGAGCCTCGCCGCGAAACCGGGCGACGTGATCACGCTGATCGGGTCCAGCGGCTCGGGCAAGAGCACTTTCCTGCGCTGCTTGAACCTGCTGGAGCAACCCCACGAGGGCACGCTCCGCCTGGGCGAGGAGCAATTGAAGCTGGTGCGCGACCGCGACGGCAGCTTCAAGGCCGGCGACGCCGCGCAGCTGCAGCGCTGGCGCGCGCGGCTGGCGATGGTGTTCCAGAACTTCAACCTGTGGGGTCACCGCACGGTGCTGGAGAACGTCATCGAGGCGCCGGTGCATGTGCTGAAGCAGTCCCGGGCCGAGGCGATCGAGAAGGCCGAGGCCCTGCTGGCGCGGGTGGGCGTGTCGCACCGCAAGGACGTCTACCCGGCGCAGCTCTCCGGTGGCGAACAGCAGCGCGTGGCGATCGCCCGCGCGCTGGCGGTGGAGCCGGAGGTGATGCTCTTCGACGAGCCGACCTCGGCCCTGGACCCGGAGCTGGTGGGCGAGGTGCTGAAGGTGATGCGCGACCTCGCCGCGGAAGGCCGCACGATGATCGTCGTCACGCACGAGATGGGCTTCGCGCGCGAGGTGTCCTCGCACACGATGTTCCTGCACCAGGGCCGCGTCGAGGAGCAAGGCGACCCGCGCGAGGTCCTGATCAAACCGCAGAGCGAGCGCCTGAAGGCCTTCCTGAGCGGTGGATTGAAATAGGTCCGCCTGCCGGCGCCTGGCTGCGCCGAGCCACAAACAAGCGAACGGCCCGGGCATGCCCGGGCCGTTGTTCATGGAAACACGGCGGCGAGCCCGCGATCGCGCACCATGCGCAGCAGCCGGAGTTCCGCTCCTTGCGGTCCCTTGCCGAGCCCCTGTTCCCAGCGCCGGAACTGACGTGCGGTCGTATTGAGGATGCGGGCCAGCGTGTACACGCTGTAGGTCGACTGCTCGCGGATGGCGCGGAAGTCCTCGGCGCGCAGCGGTTGCGGCGCTGACATGCCGACGCGCTCGATCGTGCGCAGGTCCTCGTCGTTGAAGGTCCCACAACCGTGGAGGTCGCGGCTCAACCGAAGCAGGCGTTCCATCGTTTCAGACTTGCGTTTGCGCATCACAGTTCACTTCCTTCAGCTTGTTGCTCTCGATTGAATCGGACAGCTCGCGGATTGATTTGGACGTCAGCGCCTGCCCGATCGCACGGCACGCATCCCAGGTGTCTGTATCGAGCTGATCCTGCTTGCTCTTCGCATAACCCTCGAGGAAGAACCAGGGGCCATCCCCTCGCGTCGCGACGATCACGCGATACCCACCGCGCTTGCCAGCCCCGGATCGTGCGATCCGCTTCTTGAAGAGTCCACTACCGAGATCTGCATCGATCAGCCCGCGTTCCATTTCAGCGACGGCGCGGCACAGGTCCTCTTCTGCGCAGCGCCTGCTTCCTCATCCAGCGCTGAAATCCATCGACCAAGAACACGGCACTCCTCATTCGACCTCCGGGCAAGATTGCGACACGCGCGCTCAGTGACAGGCCGCGCTAGCAAAGGTCTCACGCTGAAGACGGCCTTCCGATGGGGGACACCTTCGCGCACGCCGTCCGCCGCTCGTCGGTCTCAGCCTGTCGAGCACCGCCCTCTCATCCGCCAAACCGCCGCGCCGAAAACGGCGCCGCATCGATGAACGGTGGCTCTCCGGTCATCAGGTCCGCGAGCAGCCGCGCGCTGGCGGGGCCGAGCGTGAAGCCCTGGTGGCCGTGCGCGAAGTTGAACCACAGTCCCGGGTGCCTCGGCGCCGGGCCGATGACGGGCTTCATGTCGGCGCTGCACGGCCGGCTGCCGACCCAGGGCTCGGACTCCACCGGCTCCCCCAGCTCGAGCAGCCCGTGCGCCTGCGCTTCGGCGCCCGTCAGCTGACGCGGCGTGAGCGGTGCGTCGATGCCGGCGATCTCGGCGCCGGTGGTCAGTCGCAGTCCGCGCCGTTGCGGCGCCAGCACATATCCGCGCTCCGCGTCCAGCGTCGGCATCGTCACGCGCCCGCCACCGCAGTAATGGCGGTGGTAGCCGCGCTTGACGAAGAGCGGCAGGCGGTAACCCAGCGCGCGCACGAAGCGGTCGGACCAAGGCCCCAGCGCGACCACGGCTTGCGCGCCTTCCAGACGGCCCTGATCGGTTTCCAGCGCCCAGCCGTAGGCGGTGGGCCGCGCCGCCGTCGCGTCGGCCTGCACGAAGCGTCCGCCACGCTGCAGGAAGGCCTGCGCGTAGCGCTCGACGAGCTCCCCGGGATCGTCGACGCTCCACGACGGCAGCCAGTGCACGGCGCCAGCCAGGCGCGTCCGGAAATCGGGCTCCGCCGCTGCCAACGCGTCCGCATCCATCGCGACGAAACGGACGCCGTGCTCGCGCTGCACCCGCTCGGCGTCGCGCACCGCCTCGTCGAGCGCGCGCGGCGTGCGGAAGACGAGGCGCAGTCCGTCGCGCCGCACCAGATCGTCGGCGCCGGCCAGCGCGATGTAGCGGGCGTGCTCGGTGGTCGCGTGAACGATCAAGGCGGCGTAGTCGCGCGCGATGGCGTGGTGCCGCGCGGGGGCGGAGTGGCGCCAGTAGCGCCACAGCTGCGGCAGCGCGGCCAGCAGCGCGCGCGGGTGGTAATGCACCTCCAGGCCCCGCCCCAGGGCCGCGGACAGCAACGATCTCGCGTCTCGCGGGAAGGCATAGGGCTCGACCGCCTCGCGCTGGATCACGCCGGCATTGCCGAAGGAGGTCTCCTGCCCGGGCGGACGGCGGTCCACCAGCGTGACCGCGTGGCCGCGCAGGCTCAGCTCCAGCGCGGTGCAGGTGCCGATCATGCCGGCGCCCAGGACCAGGATCTCCCGTGTCATCGCCCGTGTTCCTTCCTTCTTCCTTCTTGCTTTTGCCTCGATCGCCTCAGGCGTACTTGTCACCGACCAGCGCGCGCACCGGGTGGGTGTCGTACAAGATGGTCATGCGCTGGATCCGGCCCTGCTCGTTGAAGTCGAAGACATCCACGCAATCGAAGCGGACCTCGGTGCCGTCCCGCAACTGCCAGTGATACACGAAGTAGGCCATCGCGCGCGATGCGCCCTGGGCGCTGAGCAGGATATCCAGCACCTCGATTCGGCTCTGCCCCGAGGCGTCACGTACCTTGTCGAAGAAGGGCCGCGGGCTCATGCAGCCGAGGAACGGCGACACCACCTGCGCGTCCTCGGTGAACAAGGCCACGATGCCCTCGACGTCGGAGGCCTCGAGGCGATCGAGGTAGCGCTCGACCACGGCGACGTTCCCGGCGTCCGGCAACGTCGATTCGGAGATGTACTGATTCATGAATAGTGCGCATGCCTTCAGTAGGAAGCTGCCCGAATCGTACGAAGTAGGCGCCTCGTCGACCAGCGAAAGCTTCTCATGCGAGCCATGCGCTAGGATCATGGCGATGACGCCCCGATCCACCCTCCCGCCGCTGCAGAACCTGCAGGCTTTCGTCGCTGCCGCGGAGGCAGGGAGCTTCACCCAGGCCGCGAGCGCGATGCACCTCACCCAAGGCGCGGTGAGCCGGCAGGTGTTGACGCTGGAGGCGCATTTCGGCTGCGCGCTCTTCACGCGGCAGGCCCGGGGCCTCGCACTGACCTCCGAGGGCGCCGTGCTGCTGGCGGCGGTGCGCGAGGCCCTCGCCGGCATCGGCGCGGCGAGCGCGGCGATCCGCCGTCAGGCGGCGGTGATCAATCTCCAGGTGCCACCCACGCTCGCGGCCCGCTGGCTGCTGCCGCGCCTGCCTCGCCTGCGCCAGGCCCTGCCCGACCTCGAACTGCGCATCTCCACCAACTGGACCGATGCGCCGGACTTCGCGCGCTCCAGCGTCGACGCGATCATTGCCCACGGGCACGGTCGCTGGCCCGACGTCGACCAAGTGCTACTGATGCGCGAACGGCTCACGCCGATGTGCTCGCGGGCCATGGCGACGCGATTGAAGACGCCCGCCGACCTGGCCAAGGTCGAGCTGCTGCATCCCGGCCCCGAGCGACGCGAGTGGCGACGCTGGTTGGACGGTGCCGGTGTCGAGGGCGTCGACGGCGCCAGCGGCCATGTCTTCGACACCCTGGACCTGGCCCTGTCGGCGGCCATGCGCGGACAGGGGGTGGCCATCGCCGACCCGCGGATGCTGCAGGAGCTCGTGGCGGACGGCATGCTCGTGACGCCCTTCGGCGCCCAGGTCGGCTCGGGGAACGGCTACTTCCTCACCTGGCCGCCGGCCCACGGATCGAAGCGCGGCCTGAACGAGCTCCGCGCCTGGCTGTCGAAGGAGTTCTCGAGCCGGCGCTGATCCGGCCCCGTCGCGGAAAGGGCGCGAGCCCGCACCAGCGGCGCCCGGCAGGCGGCGCGGCGGCGCGCGGACGCCCTTGCTCAAGCCTCGACGATGACCTCGAAGCCGCCGAAGATCATGCGCTGGCCGTCGAACGGCATGCTCGCCGGATCGTGGTTCATGCGCGGGTCCTCCATCGACTTCTTCATGCCCTCGTCGCGCACCTGGCGCGACGGCCAGACGATCCAGGAGAAGACCACCGTCTCGTCGGGCTTGCGCTGCACCGCCATCGGGAACGAGGTCACCTTGCCCTCGAGCACGTCGTCGCCCCAGCACTCCACGACCTGCAGCGCGCCGTGGTCCTTGAACACCGCCGAGGCCTCCTGCGCCAGCTGGCGATAGGCCTCGCGCTTGGCGGTGGGCACGGCGATCACATAACCATCCACGTAGTTCATTGCGGTCACTCCGGTTGATCACGCGGCTCACGGCCACGTCCTGCACGACGAACGGCGGCGCGCGAGATCGACATCCTCGTCGCGCATGGCCGGATCGGGTGCCTCCGCCCCTCCACGGAAGGGGAAATGCCGCCATGCGCCGCGCGGGCGCGCGTCGACACGCCGCAGCGCGGGCAATCGGGGCGCCCGGCCCCGTCGTGGTCGACAGGCCGGTCCGCGTCGCCCGACGCGCCCGCGCGCTCAGCCGTAGACCGACTTCTCCGGCCGCCGCGCCAGCACCGCGATCGGCGGCGCCCAGCGCTCGCCGCGCGGCTTCTTGCTGGTCACCAGCGTGATCTCCGAGGGCTCGAAGACCTCGACGTTGTGCGTGATCGGCGTCGTCAGCAGGTACTGCGCGCGCGTGCTCTTCAGGAAGTGGCCCACCAGCTGGATGTTGCGCACGTCCAGGTGGGCGAAGGGCTCGTCGATGAAGACGAAGCCGCCCGGCGCGTCGTCGTCCTTCATCAGCCCCACCAGCAGGATCAGGCTCTTGAGCACCTGCTGCCCGCCCGAGGCCTCGCCGTCGTTCAGGCCCACCTCGCCCTTGCCGTCGAAGTTGAACTTCACGTGCAGCCCGGCCTGCGCCAGCACCGTGTCGTCGTTGTCCAGGTGAGGCAGCTCGGCCTGCGCATGCACGCCGGCGAGCTCGCCCAGCTCCTGCACATTCTTCTTGTAGCGCCGCACCGTCGCGCGCAGCACGTCGATGTAGCGCTCGCGCGCGTTGAACGCGGCGATGCGCGCCATCTCGTTGCTCGCGCGGCGGTCGTCGAGCTGCGTGGTCTGCTCCAGCACCGCGACCTGCATCCGCGCATGGCGCTCCTGCACGCCGGCATCGGTCTCCCACACGCCGGTGTCCAGTTCCTGCTGCACGTGGCGCGAGGCGATCTCCGCCTGCTTGGCGTTCTCGAACTCGTCGCGCAGCGCCTGCAGCCGCATCGGATGCACCCAGGCGGCGGGGAACTTCGTCCGCGCCTCGCGCGAGGCACGGGCGGTGGCGATCAGGTCGTCGCGCTTGCCGGCCCAGTCGCGCTCGGCGCGCAGCACGTTGTCCTCGCTGGCCTTGAGGCTGGCCTGGGCGGACTCGTAGTCGCGCTCGGTGCGGGTGGCCGCGGCCACGGTCCGGTCGTGCTCCTGGTCCAGCGCGGCCATGCGGGTCGCCGCCTCGATGCGCGACTGGCGCAGGCCCGGCAGCCGCGCCCGCGCCTCGGCAAATTCCTCGGCCCGCTCCACCAGCTCCTGCGCCGCCTTGTGGCCCTGCGCCGCGCGCTGCGCGTCCTTGAGCTGGCGCTCGATCTCGAGCTGCTCCTTGGCGAGCTTGGACAGCTCCAGGTCGTAGCGCGTCAGCTCCTTGTCCAGCGAGGCGCGCCGCGCATCGAGCGCGGAGTCGCCGAACTGGTACTCGCGCGGCTCGACCCACAAGCTGCGGCCGCCGCGGCCATCGCGGTAGTAGGCCTCGGTGGTGATCCATTCGCCGCCGGCCTGGGCGCCCTTCTCGGTGTCCGCGACGCAGCGGATCGAGGCCAGTTGCCGCAGCAGCCAGCCCGGCGCCTTGGCGTTGAACTTCAGCACCGACAGCAGGCTGTCCTTCGGGCTCACCGCCGGCGCATGCTCGCCGTCGGCGACCACGTAATGCCGGTAGCGCTCGCGCGAGGCGATGCGGTAGGCCTGGCTTTCGTCGCTGGCGCGGGCCAGCACCACCACCCAGCGCGACGGCCGCAGGAAGCCCTCGGCCGCGGCGCGCCACGCGTCGTCGGCGATGTCGATCGCGTCGGCCAGCACGTGGTGCGCGATGCCGGCCTCGTCCAGCGCCTTGCGAAAACGCGTGACCTCCGCCGGCGGCGGCGGCACGCGATGCCCGGTCAGCTCGTCCATCGCCTGCTGCGCCTTGCGCTGCTGGTCGTTCTGGCGCGTGAAGCTCTCGCGCAGCTGATGCTGGCGCGTGCCGAGTTCCTCGAGCTTGGCCGTCAACGCCGCGCCATCGGTCTCGACCGCGGCCAGCGCCTTCAGGTCGTCCTCGCGCTTGGCGAGCTGCTCCATCGGGCGCTCGCCGTCGCGCGCCGCCTCGAAGGCCTGGCGCGCTTCCTTGCGCTGCTGCTCCAGGTCGGCCAGCTTGTCCTTGGCCGCCTCCTGCGCCTTGAACAGCGCCAGCAGCTGCGCGCGCTTGTCGCTGATGCCGCGCTCGTCGGAGCGCGCGAACAGCCGCTGGCGGTGCAGCTCGCGCAGCTGCTGCGCGGTGCGCTGGCGCTGCTCGCTCCACTGCAGCACCGGCACGACCTCGGTGGCCAGGCGCTCGCGCTCCTTGAGCCGCAGCTGGTACTGCTGGTAGCTGTTGACGCGGTTGGACAGGTCGGACAGCTGCGCCTGCGCGTGCGACAGCTCGTGCTGCGCCTGCTCGACTTCCTTGACCAGCTGCTGCTGGTGGTTGCGCGCCAGCTCGTAGCGGTCCAGCACTTCCTGGTCGCCGAAGACCTCGAACACCAGCCGCAGCAGTTCCTTGGAGGAGAGCTCGCACAGGCGGTCCGTCTGGCCCTGCTCCAGCGCCAGCACGCGGCCGATCGCGCGCGTCAGGCCGGCGGCCTCCAGGCGCTTCTTCCAGGCCTCGATGCCCAGCCAGTCCTTGTCGGCCTTGGTGTCGAGCTCCTCGATCTCATGCACGCCGTCGACCAGGATGTAGCGGCGCACCCAGTCGCCGCCCTGGCGCGAGATGCGGCAGGCCAGCGTCACCTGGTCCGCGTACAGCAGCGAGCTCGCGAACGGGCGGCTGCTGTTCTGGCGGCCGCGCGGGCGGTTGTCCACCAGCGCGCGCAGCCAGGCGTGCTCGGCGTTGGCATGGCGGGCATAGGTCTTGTAGGTGCGGCCGCCGGAGCACTCCAGCCCCAGCAGCGTCCGCATCGCATCCAGCAGCGTGGTCTTGCCCGAGCCGTTGGGCCCGGCGATGGTGATGATGTTGCCGTCCAGCGGCATCGAGACGCGGCGGCAGTAGTCCCAGTGCAGCAGTTCCAGGGATTGCAGGTGAAACATCAGGCGTCGCTCAGGTCGGATTCTTCGTTGTGGCGGGCGGCCAGGATGGCATTCAGCATCGGGCCGGATTCCGCATCGGTGCTGCGCGCCAGCACGTCGGCCAGCGCGCCGTCCAGGATGCGCGGCGCCAGCGTGTCGTAGTCCAGCAGCAGGTCCAGCAGCGGGCCCTCGCAGATGTCCTCGCCCTTGCGGGTGATGAAGCCCTGGCGCTCCAGCAGCTTGAGGTTGGCGTCCAGCCGCATCTTCTTGCCCAGCTGGTTGCCGAAGTCGGCCAGCAGGCTGCGGTAGGACAGCGTCGGCGCGCTGCTCGCGGCGCTGGGCAGCGGCTTGTCCTTGGCGAACATCTCGCCCTGCCCCTCGGCGGCCTCCTCGGCGCGCGCGAGCTGGCGCTGGCGCTTGGGCAGCACGATCAGCGCCCACACCACCACCAGCAGCGCCACGCCGTCGCGCGGCAGGTCCAGGTTGTTGTTGGAGGCCAAGCCGGTCTCGCCGAACACGGCGACCTCGGCCGGGCGCAGCATCGCCAGCGTGATGTGGTCGGCGTAGACGTTGTCCACCACGCGCAGGCCCACGGCGGCCACGCGCTCGTTGACCGCGCGCCAGAGCTCCTGGTCGATCAGCGCGCGGCGCACCAGCGGCTGGTTGCGCGGTAGCCAGCGGCGCGCCAGCAGTTGAGCCGCCAGTTGGGCGGCGTCGTCGAGTTGATTGCTCATGACTGGGAAGGCGGTTCGGCGTCGACGCTGGCGTCGACGGCAGGTTCGGCAGGTTCGGGTACGGTGCTGGCGGCGGTGTCGGCCGCCTCGGCGGTAGCAACGGCCGCAGCGCTCTCGGTGCCGGCGACCGCGGCCTTGCGGCGGCCGCGCTTGGGCGTTTCCTCGGGCGGGCGCCACTTGGGTTCGGGCTCGGGCTCGGCCGGCGGCTCCACCTCCGTCGAGTGCAGCACGCCCTGGCTCATCCAGCGGACGTATTCGTCGTCGATCTCGCCTTGCGCGGCGGACCAGCGCACCCGCCAGGGCTGGCGCGCCATGTCGCCGGTCGCGCCGGCCAGATGCTGCGCCTGCGGGTCGCCCAGAAGCGGCAGCAGCTGCGCGCGGTAGGCGGCGCGGGCGTAGCTGCCGCCCAGCACCGCCGGCCGCAGGTCGTTGAGCTGCACGCTGTCGCCGCTCCAGCGGCCCAGCAGCGCCTGCAACTGGCCCATCTCGGGCGGCAGGCTCATCACGGCCAGCTCGCCCGGGGGCGCGGCCAGGCCGCTGGGCAGCGGCTCGGGCGTCGGCGGCACCGGCCGGTCGCGCTCGAACTCGGCCTCGCAGCCGTCCAGCAGTTCATGCTGCGCGACGAAGACCGGATGCACCGGCCGAGACAGCGCGCCCAGCGCCAGGTTTTCCAGGAACGGGACCTCCTGCAGCCAGCGCCGCACGTCGGTCGTCGTGATGCCGGTGGAGCCCAGCGTCACCCGCTGGCGGTCGGCCTGCTGCAGCGCGCGGTTGAACTGGCTGGCCATCGCCAGCAGCCGCGCCTGCGCCAGGCCGAGCTCGCGCGCCAGGCGCTCCAGGCGCGCGTTGCCGTCGTTCTCGGCCTGCCGGATGATCGCGGACAGCGCCTCGCTGGCGCGCTCGACCAGCTTGAGCGCGCGCTCGAAGCGCATGCGCGCGCGGCGCAGATGGAACTCGGAGCCCGAGGCGATCGCGTCGGCGAACTCGTTGTAGAGCCGCGAGAGCTGGGCCAGCAGATGCTGCAGCTGCGCCGGCTCCAGCGTGCCGAGCTGCTGCGCGCCCGCCACGTTGGCGAGCAGGCCGGCCAGGTCGCCGTCCTCGTCGGCGGCCTGGCCCTGCGTCAGCGGCGAGACCATCGCCATCAGCTGCTGCGCCAGCGGCGTCACGCCGTACTGCTGGTTGGACGCGTCCCAGGCCAGCAGCTGCGCGTCGCGCAGGCGCTTGAGCACCAGCTCCAGCGCCTCGTCGCGCAGCAGGTGGA
Organism: Mitsuaria sp. BK041; assembly: GCF_014193085.1. Lineage (NCBI taxonomy): Bacteria > Pseudomonadati > Pseudomonadota > Betaproteobacteria > Burkholderiales > Sphaerotilaceae > Roseateles > Mitsuaria sp. BK041. The sequence continues at coordinate 3,159,002 of NZ_JACHYT010000001.1, forward strand.
AATGGCGGTTCAGGTCGTCGCGAGAGAGCCGCGAGTGCGGCAGGCTCATCAGCTCGATGAACACCCAGACGCGCAGCCGCACCAGCGTGGACGGGCCGTGGAACAGCGCGCGCTGCGCGGCCAGCAGGGCCTCGTTGCGTTCCAGCTGCCACCACAGGAGGGAGTCCTGCGGGAGCTGGCCTTCGCGGAAATGGTCTTCGAAAGAGGGTTCGGGGAGATCGTCGCGCAGAGCGTCGTCCGCGCCTCCCGGGGTCAGGGTCATGGGGCGGGATTATCGCGCCCCCTCAGACGGGTCCGAGCGCCCTTCGCATCAGGGTCGCCCCGGGGCCGAAGCTGGCCAGTTTCTGCGCCAGCGCGGAGCCCGAAGGCGCGTCCGCGGCGGCGAAACCCTGGCGCTGCCAATACTCGCGCGAGCCCTGCACCGCCACCAGCGCGATCTGCGCCAGGCCCATGTCCTGCGCGCGGTTCACCACCTGCCGCAACAGCTTGCGGCCCAATTGCCGCGAGCGCCCCGCCGGCGACACCGCCAGGTCGTGCAGGTACAGCGTGCGCGGCGCGCGCGCGGGCGCGACCTCCTGCGCATCGAGGGCCGGCAGTTGCCCGTCGTCCACCGGCAGGCTGACGACATAGGCCAGCGGCTCGCCGGCCTCGACGGCCAGGTAGGAGCAGTGCAGGTGGCGCGCCGCGCGCAGCTTGGCCTCGAAGGCCTCGGCGCTTTCCAGGAACTCGGGCCCATAACACTGGGCCTGCAAGGCGAGCACGGCGGGAAGGTCCGCCGTGCCGATCACTTTCAACTGCAGCATCAAACGAAGTCGCCGGCCGATCGCGCGTTCCAGTGGTCGGAGATCCCCGAGAAGAAAGGCGACAGCAGCGGCGTGAAGAGACAAACGAAGGCCAGGATGTTGAGCGCGACGCTCAACCAGAACACCCGCCGGAAGCCCGGCTTGGCGCTCTTATGGCGAAGCAGGTGCTGGGCCAGCAGCGCGCCGGGCCAGCCGCACAACAGCGCGAGCCCATGCAGCGTGGACTCCTTGACGCGCCACTGGCCCAGCCGGGCGGCACGCTTGTCCAGCGCGTAGACGATGAAGGTCGCGAAGCTCATCGCGACATAGGTGCCCCACAGCCCACGCGGCAGCGGCCAGGCCAGGTGCGTGAGCAGCACCAGCGTGGCGAATCCCGGCACCAGCCAGAGCGAGGCACCGGTGTCGGCGGATTGCTTGGGGGATGGGGCCGCGCCGCGCAGCGGCTGCGACCGGTCGCGCGGCCGGGCCGCGCCGCCCGGGCGTGGCGCCGGGCCGGCGGGGGCCGGCTTGGGCTCGAGGCTCTTGACCTCGAGCGCGCGGGGCTTGCCCTGCGCGTCGGCGCCGGGCTGGTAGCTCACGCGCTCGCCGACAAAGGGCCGGCGGGCGCGCAGGCCGAAGGCGCTGATGTGCACGAAGCGCTTCGGGCCGCCGTCGGACGGCGCGATGAAGCCGTAGCCCTTCGCGTCATCCCACTGGACGATCCGACCCTCGACGCGCATCCCTCAGCGTTCCCCTTCAGTCCGAGCCGCGAGGGCTCAGTAGCCCTTGCGCGGGCCCTTCTTGACGAAGCCGCCGCGGTCGTCGCCGCCTTGGCGCGGCCCCTTGAAGGCCGGCTTGGCCGGACGGCCTTCGAAGCCTTCGTTGCCCTTGAAGGCCGGGCGCTCGGCGCGCGGGCCGTAACGGTCGTTGTTCTCGGCCGAACGATCGAAGCGCGGATCGAAGCCGCCACGGCGCTGCTCGAAGCCGCCGCCGTTGCCGCCCTGGCCGCCACGCGGGCCGCCGAAGTCACGCTGCGGACGGTCCTGGACCTGACCGTCGCGACGCTCGAAGCGGTTGCCGCCGCCGAAGCCCTGGCCGTCGCGCTGCGGACGATCGCCGAAACGCGGGCGGTCGCCGAAGGGACGGTCGCCCTGCGGGCGGTCACCGAAACGCGGACGGTCGCCGCCTTGCGGACGCTCGAAACGGTTGCCACCGCCGAAGCCGCCCTGGCCGCCTTCACGACGCTCGCCGAAGGCCGGGCGGCCTTCCGGACGCTCGAAGCGGGCGCTGTTGTCGAAGCGGTTGTCGCCGCCGCCGAAACCACCGCGGTCGTTGCCACGGAAGCCACCGCCCTGCGGACGGCCGTAGCCACCGCGACCGCCGCCGAAGCCGCCACGGTCGTTGCCGCGGAAGCCGCCACGGTCACCGCGGTCGAAACCGGGGCGCGACGGGAAGATGCGCGGCTCTTCGTTGCGCGGCTCCAGGCCTTCGATGCGCGAGACCGGGATCTGCTGCGTCGTGAACTGCTGGATGCGCTTGATCATCGAGATGTCGCCGCGCTCGGCCAGCGTCACCGCGATGCCGGAGCGGCCGGCGCGGCCGGTGCGGCCGATGCGGTGGACGTAGTCCTCGGCCTTCATCGGCAGGCCGAAATTGATGACGTGCGAGATGGTCGGGACGTCGATGCCGCGGGCGGCCACGTCGGTGGCGACCAGCACGCGCAGGTCGCGGCGGCGCAGCGCCATCAGCGTGCGGTTGCGCTTGCCCTGCGGCATGCCGCCGTGCAGCGCGGCGACGCGATGGCCGATGGCCTCCAGCTGCTCGGCCAGCCACTCGGTGTCCTGCTGGGTGCTGGTGAAGACCACCGCCTGGTCGACGTCGCGCTCGCCCAGGATGTGCTCCAGCAGCTTGCGCTTGTGCATGCCGTTGTCGGCCCAGTGCAGGCGCTGCTCGATGTTCTCGTGAGTCTCGGTGTGGCCCGACACGTCGATGCGCTGCGGGTCCTTCATCAGCTGGGCCGCAAGGCGGCCGGTGTTGCCGGCGAAGGTCGCGCTGTACATCAGCGTCTGGCGGGTGGCGGGGATCTGCTCGGCGACGAAGTTGATGTCGTCGATGAAGCCCATGTCCAGCATGCGGTCGGCCTCGTCGAGCACGAACATCGTCACGTTCTCGAGCTTGCAGCGGCCGCTGTTGATGTGGTCGAGCAGGCGGCCCGGGGTGGCGATCAGGATGTCCAGGTGGCCGCTGAGCGCGCGCAGCTGGTGGGCGTAGGGCATGCCGCCCAGCACGGTGGCCACGCGCAGGCCCTGGATGTGGCGGCCGTAGGTCATCGCGGACTTGGCGACCTGCATCGCCAGTTCGCGCGTCGGGGCCAGCACCAGCACGCGCGGGCCGATGGTCTTGGTCTTGCTGCCGGCGGCGCGCTCGGCGCGGGCGGTCAGCACCTGCTGCAGCGCGGGCAGGATGAACGAGGCGGTCTTGCCCGAGCCGGTGCGCGAGGACACCATCAGGTCCGCGCCGGTCAGCGCGGGGGGAATCGCCTGGGCCTGCACCTCGGTGGCGTTTTCGTAGCCGGAGTCCTTGACGGCGCGCAGCAGCGCGTCGTGCAGGCCCAGGGCGGAGAACGGCGTGCCGCTCGTTTCCGCGTCGTTGCCGAGTTCGCCGGCTTCGATCTGGGAGTCGAGCTCGTCGTTCTGGTTCTGGGCGTCGGCGTTCATGTCGTGGTCGAAACTCATCTGTCTTGCAATCCAAAGGCACGCGCCGCCACCGACGCCGAAGGACGGCGTCCGCGCTGGCGCGCTATGGCCTGTCATGCGATCTCGATCGGATCGCGGCAGGACCGTGATGTCGCTGGGAGAAAGCTCGCGTCGATCACCAGGCAAGAGAGACACGCGCAGCGCGGCCGCCGAAGCAGCCCACGAGCGGGTGGAAGGGCCTGGTGAGGCGCCGGGGAACAGTCAAAGCGACGGCATCGCCGCCGACCGAACCCGAGGGCATGCAGGGCGCGCTTCCCGTGGCGGGAAACCGCTCCGGAGGAGATCCGGAGCCTGCGTGGGCATCCGTCGGGATGGCCGGCGCAGCGGTCTGCAAGAGGTCAGAGGAGACGTACGAAGCACCGTCTGAAACGGTGAAGCCCGAGAGTATAGCGACGTTTCGGGTTTTCACCTAGCACCATTTGATCAGCGCCCCACGGCGCTGGTTCATGCCGCTGTTTCAGAGGCCTTCGAGCAGTGTCGGCAGCACGGCCATCAGCGCGTCGAGCTGGTCGCCCTCCAGCCAAGCCGGCGCGGCGTCCAGCCAGTCGGGGAAGCTCACGCCGTCGCGCTGCGCGCGCAGCACGGCGGCGTCGAGCGAGTCCTCGATCAGCAGCAGCGCCGCCGGCACGCCGCAGGCCTCGTCGCCGCAGACGACCTCCACCCGATGCGCCAGCACGGCCGGCTGCCACGGCAGGTCGGCATGCACGAGGGCGACGCGATCCTCGGTCAGCGCGCCGCCCGGCAGGCTGCCGAGCGCGTCGTCGCTGGCCAGCAGCACGCCGGCCTCGGCGCCGCGCCAGGCCGACAGCGCGGCCGCGCGCGCCGCCGGGGCGTCGCCGGCACGCAGGCGCTGCGGCGGCAGGCGCCGCAACTGGGGCGACATCGACAAGCTGTCCAGCAGCGTCTCCGAGCGCGCGCAGACCACCAGCCGCGCGGCCGCCGGCACGGCGCCCTGGATCCATTCGCGACGCAGCGCGAGCACCGCCTCGGCCTTGGCCGCCAGCGCCTGGCGGGACGCCGGCGGCAGCAGCGACAGGGCCTCCAGCAACTGCTGCTGCTCGGCACTGGACAGGAAACGCAGCGCGGTCCAGCGCTCGATCAGCTGGCGCAGCTGCTTCAGCGGCGCGGCCGGCAGGCTGGCGCCGTTCGCGCCGGCGCCGTCGAGCCACATCGGCGAGAGCAGCGCGGCGGGCAACTGGTCCGCCAGTTCGCGCTTGCGGCGCGAGAGCAGCACCGACTCGAGCGCCTCGCGCTTGAGCTTCTTGCCGGCGTCCTCGGGCAGTGCGCGCAGGCGCGCCAGCGGGCCGCGGCGCATGTCGTCGAGCCAGTCGATCCAATCGACCAGCCGCGCGTCGGCCAGCGGCTCCTGGTGCGCGATCAGCAGCAGCTGCGCGGCCGGCACGGCGCGCAGCGCCGTCAGGCGCTCCGGCTCGACCGATTCAATGCCGTCGACGACCAGCAGCGCCGCCTGCGGCTTCGCGGGCGGCGTCGCGGCGACGATCACCGACTTCGCCTCGTCGCCCAGCCAGCGCGTCAGGTCGCGCCGCCAGGCGGCGTGGGCCGCCTCCGGGGCGATGACGACAGCGGGCTTCACGCCGAAGCACTCGCCCCACAGCCGGATCGCGGCGATGGCCGCGCCGCGCTGCCCCAGTCCGAGGTCGTCGGCCACGAGCGCACGGCCGGCGCAGACGGCGAACAGCGCCGCCTCCCAGGCATGGACCGGCAACTCGTCGCGCAGCAGCGCGCGCATCGCCGCGCCGTCGGCCATCGCGGCCTCGATCCGCTGCACCCGCGCCTGGGCGTCGCGACCGCAGGCCAGCTGCGGCCACACCGGCGCGTCCACGCGCAGCACGACGCCCAGCGACCGCGCTTCGCTCAGCAGTTCCTGCAGCCAGGCATGAGCGCCCTCAGCGGAGCGGCGCAGTTGCTCGTCCAGGCCGTCCTGCTCGCGCAGGCGATCGGGGACCTCGCGACCGCAGACCCACTGCAGCCGCCGCTGCGGCCCGGGCACCAGCCAGACCTCGGCCTCGCGCGCGGGCCAGCCGGCGTCGAGCGCCTCCTGCTGGGCGACATCGAACAGCGCCAGCAGATGCTCGCCATGCTCGCAGCTGCCCTGGTCGCGATAGCCGGCGCAGTCGCAGCGCCAGGTCTGGCGGCCCAGCAGGCGCAGCCGGCAGGTCCCGCCGGTCAGGCCGTCGCGCAGCTCGTAGTCGCCGAACACGCCGTCGTCCTCGCGCGCGCCAAGTGTGAAGCGCGGCGGCTCGGCCGGGACCGCGGGGGCCGCCTCGACCGCAGGCTCGACCTTCGGCTTGCGACGGCCCTTGCGGAGAGTGGCGCTCTCGCCGCTCTCCGTGGCCACGACTTCGACTTCAGTCGAAGCGTCGGCCTCAGTCGAAGCTTCGGATTCAGTCGAGGCTTCGGTCTCGGCCGAGGCTGCGGCCTCGGTCGGAGCCACAGCCTCGGTCGAAGCTTCGGTGTCGGCATGGACCTCGGCGGCGGTCGCGCGCTTGCGGGCCGGTCGCTTCTTCGGCGTGGGCACAGGGGCGGCCGGCTCGGCCGCCGCTTCGGGCGCGGCCTCGGCAGCTGCCGCCAGCTCAGGCGCGGCCTCGGTCGTCACCGGCGCGGCCGTCCCCGCCTTCGCGCGGGAGGCGCGCTTGCGCGCGGGCTTCGGCGTCGCCGGCTCGGTGGGCACCGTGGGCGTCACGGCCTCGGCCGCCTCGCCGGGCTCGGTCCGCGCGGCCGCTTCGGTCGCCGCTTCGTTGCCTGCATCGGTCACTGCATCGGTCACCGCTTCGGCCACCGGCAGGCTCGCTGCCTCGTCACCCACCCGGGTCTTGCGCGCCGCCGGGCGGCGGCGTTGGGTTGTCGTCGTCATGAAGGTCCTCGTGCCGCAGCCGCGCCTCGCGCCAGCCACGGACACCGTTGAAGATGGCGAGCGCATGCGCCCGCCGCAGATCCTGCAAGGTCAGCCGCGCCTCGCGCAGCCGGCCTTGCTCCAGCAGTTCCTCGCGCAGCGTGCCGGGCAGCAGGCCGGCCTCGGCGCGCGGCGTCAGCCACGGCCCGTCCGGCGCCCGTTGCAGCGCGAGGTTGGTCAGGCAGCCCTCGGTGAGCTCGCCCTCCCGGTTGAACAGCAGCACGTCGAAGCAGTCCGCCGGCTTGGCGTCCAGGAAGCCCTGGTACACCTCGCGGCGCGTCGTCTTGTGCTGGATGAATTCGGCGTCGGGCCCGCGCGTGTCGATCGGGCCCCGCGCGAGCGCCACCACGAGCGGCTCCCTCGACGTCGACCCGTCGTCCCCCTCGCCGGGCCCGTCCGGCCCATCCGGCCCATCCGGCCCGCGGGCCACGCGCGCCTCCGGCAAGGCCTGGACCGTCTCGGTGAACACGCCATCGCGCGCCAGCGTGAGCCGCACGCGCCAGGACCCATGCGGATGCCGCCGCGCGATCTCGACCAGCCGCGCCTTCGCGGCGTCCGCCGACCAGGCCAGTCCGAAGTGACGCGCCGTGCGCTGCATGCGCGCCAGATGCCGCGGCGCGCGCGCGAATTCGCCGGCCTCGAGCCGCATCGTCTCCAGCGCCTCGATGGGCGCGCGGGCGCGGGCCAGGAAGCGCGCCTTGGCGCGCCACTCGTCGATCTCGTCCCGCGGCCGCGAATCGAGCGTGATGCCGCTGCCCACGCCGCAGCGCAGCGCGCGGCCCGCCTGCTCGACGGTGCGGATCGGCACGTTGAAGGTCACCGCCCCGCCGGGCTGCAGCAGCCCGAGCGCGCCGCAGTACCAGCCGCGCGGGCCGGGCTCGAGCTCGTCGATGACCTCCATCGCGCGCTTCTTGGGCGCGCCGGTGATCGAGCCGCAGGGGAAAAGCGCCGTCATCACCTCGTCCAGCGCGAGGCCGGCGCGGGTGACCGCGCTGATCGTCGAGGTCATCTGCCAGACCGTGGGCAGCGCGTGCAGCTCGAACAGCCGCGGCACCCGCACCGAGCCCGGCACCGCCACGCGCGACAGGTCATTGCGCAGCAGGTCCACGATCATGAGGTTCTCGGCGCGCTCCTTGGCGCTGGTGCGCAGATAGGCCTGCGCGGCCTCGTCGCCGGCGCGGTCGCGGCCGCGCGGCGCCGTGCCCTTCATCGGCTGCGCCGACAGCAGCCAGGTGTGGCTGGCCTGCGGCGCCTCGGGCAGCGGACGCCAATCGAAGAACAACTCGGGCGAGACGCTCGCGACGCTGTGCTGATCGCCGCCCTCGCCGGTGCGCAGGAACAGCGCGAAGCCGCCCGGCTGCGCCGCATGCAGCGCGAAGAAGTGCAGGACCGGATCGAAGTCGTTTTCGTCGTTTTCGCCGGCTTTGTCAGCCTCGTCGGCGCCGACCGTCTCCGCCTCGAGCCGCGTCGTCAGGTTGACCTGGTAGCAGTCGCCCGCGCGGATGTACTCGCGGATGCGCTCGACCTGCGCCTGCTCGTCAGCATCCGCCTGCGCGTCGCGCCACGCCGTCATCGGATGCGCGCGTCTGGCACCCGCCGCGGCGAGCGCCTCCGGCCACGGCGCGGGCGGCTCCTGCCAGACGTGGAATTCCGCCAGCGGCGCGTCCCCGGCCGGCCGCGTGCGCAGCACCGGATCGAGCGCCCCCGCCGCCTCGTAGCGCAGCCCGCCCAGCACCCACGCGCCGGTGCGCGCCGCGGCATGCGCCAGGCGCAGCACGGCGCGCAGCCGATCGGCGTCGTGCGCGATCAGCCGCTGCGCCGGCGGCACGAGGAAGGCGCCGCGCAGGCGCTCGCCGTCCTCGCGTGCCAGCGGATGGCGCGGAAAGTCGAAAGCCGCCCACAGGTCCTGGGGGCGGAGCGGGATGTCCATCGGAGCCTCAGCCGCGCGCGGGCGCGTTCCTCATCGGGGCGTCGAAGTGCCGGTCGCGGCGCTCAGTCCAGCTTCAGGAACTGCTCGCGGTAATGGATCAGTTCGTCGATGGATTCGTGGATGTCGGCCAGCGCGGTGTGCTTCTGGGCCTTCTTGAAGCCTTCCATCGCGGACGGCTTCCAGCGGCGCGCCAGCTCCTTGAGCGTGGACACGTCCAGGTTGCGGTAGTGGAAGAAGTCTTCCAGCTTGGGCATGTAGTTGGCCAGGAAGCGGCGGTCCTGGCAGATCGAGTTGCCGCACATCGGCGACTTGCCGGCCGGCACGTAGGCCTTCAGGAAATCGATGACCTGCTGCTCGGCATCGGCCTCGGCGATCGTCGACGCCTTGACGCGGTCGATCAGGCCGCTCTTGCCGTGCGTGCCCTTGTTCCAGGCGTCCATGCCGTCCAGCGTGGCGTCGGACTGGTGGATGGCGAAGACCGGGCCCTCGACGCGCACCGTCAGTTGCGCGTCGGTGACCACCACGGCGATCTCGATGATGCGGTCCTTGTCCGGAAACAGGCCGGTCATCTCCAGGTCGATCCAGATGAGGTTCTGGTCGTTCAGCGGCAGCACGGGGTTCTCGCTCATGGCGATGTCCTTGTCTTGTCGGGTCGGGTCTTGCGGCGACGGGGACCGGCGCCAGGCGCCGGCCGTCGGCCGTCGGGAATGGCGCGGATTGTCGCAGCCTTGGCGGCCGGCGCGGCGACTCGCTCGCACCGGCATCGCGATCGGCCGCAACGCCCGTCGCCACGCGGAAAAACGTCGCATCCTTGACGGATCGCGCCCGCCGGGCCCCTGTTCCCGGGGGGTACGGCGTACGCGAGCGATGTCAGACTTGCCTCCAGGCACGCCGCCCACCACGGCAGTGCCCGAGGATCACAACAATGATGCGCGAGTCGTTGGACCCGGCCGGAACGGCCGGGATCGCCGGGCCCTCCGGCGCCCGCGGCATGGGAGGCACCGACACGCCGCCTCCCGCCGCCGGGGCGCCGGCCATTGCCCCGGGTGCGTCCCGGCCGGTCGCCGGACCGTCGGCGGAAATGCGCCGCTTCTCCGCCGGCCTGCGGGTGGTCACGGCGCTGATGTGCAGCATGCTGCTGATCTCCAGCAAGCCGGCGATCGACCTGGACGCGGGCTTCACGATGCTGGTCTACATCGCCTGGGCCGGCGTGCTGATGTGGTCGGACGCCCGCGAGCGTCCACTCGTGCCGGGCCTGGCCGCCTACTGGCTGGACGTGGCCTGGGCCTGCGCCATGATGTGGCACTTCAGCGTGGGCAACATGATGCTGATGCTGGCGCTGGTCCATCCGGTGGTGCTGGCCAGCATCGGCTACGGCGTCGGCCACGGCCTGCTGCTGGCCGCGGTGGCCACGCTGGCGATCGCCATCGATCCCGACGTCGGACGCGCGCCGCTGCCGACCGCCGAGCGCCTGGGCGGCGCCGCGCAATACCTGCTGCTGGTGCTGATCCCGGCCGCCGCGCTGCTGGCCCGCCCGATGCGCGCGCTGCACCGCCGCATCGCGCTGATCGACGAGATCGAAGCGGGCCTCGATCCCCGACGCGGCCTGGAGCCGCTGTGCGCCGAGCTGGTCGAGCGCCTGCGCCACGGCACGCAGGCGGACGTGCTCGCGCTGGTGCTGCCCAGCCGCATCGGCGCGCCGGCGGCGATCGCCAGCCGCGAGGACGGCGGCTTCCGCGCCCGGCCCGAGGTCCACCAGGCGCTGGAGCGCCTGCTCGCGCAGACCGGCACGCAGGCGCTGAGCTTCACCTCCCGGCGCTGGTGGGATCCGCGCGCCCGCATCCGCGTCCACGCCGGCGCGCGCGCGCCGCGCACCCTGGTCGCGCCGCTGGAGGAACTGGCCCGCCTGCTGGACGTCGCCGGCCTGCACATCGCGCCGCTGACGCGCTACGACCGCCAGCATGGCCACATCGTGATCGGCTACCAGGGCCTGCGCGCCCACCGCCAGGACCTGCGCGCGCTGATCGACGCGATGCCCGAGCTGCTGCGCGTCATCGAGCAGGCCGCGCTGGTGGACCAGCTGCAGGACGAGAGCGCCTCGCACGAGCGCGTGCGCATCGGGCGCGACCTGCACGACAGCGCGATCCAGCCCTACCTGGGCCTCAAGTACGCGGTCGAGTGCGTCGCGATGCGCATCCCGGCCGAGAACCCGGCGCGGGCCGAGGTCGACGCGCTGGCCGAGCTGGTCAATGCCGAAGTGGCCTCGCTGCGCGAGCTGATCTCGGGCCTGCGCACCGGCGCGCGCGGCGGCGACAACGCGCTGGTGCCGGCCGTGCGGCGCCAGGCGCGACGCTTCGCGCTGCTGTTCGGCATCGAGGTCGAGGTCGAGTGCCCCGAGTCGCTGCCCAGCTCGCGCGCCCTGGCCGGCGCGCTGTTCCACCTGCTCAACGAGACCCTGAACAACGTGCGCAAGCACACGCAGGCCCGGCATGTGCGCATCGCGCTGCACGGCGAGGACGGCGCGGTGACGCTGCGCGTCGTCGACGACAGCGGCTCGGTCACCGGCCGCGCCGCGCCGGCCTTCCATCCGCATTCGCTGCATGAGCGCGTCGCCGAACTCGGCGGCTCGCTGACGATCTCGCGCCGGGACGGGCTCGACACCGAGCTGCTGTTCCGGATCCCGACCTGACCCCGCTTTCCGGACGCCGGGGAGGACGGCGTCCGACAGCCTCACAAGGAGAACGCCGATGACCGTGACCGTCCCACTCCCCGGCCTGGCGACCCGCCCCATCCGGGTCTTCGTCGCCGAGGACCACCAGATCACCCTCTGGGGACTGAACCAGCTCATCGAGGCCTCGCGGCCCCGCATGGAGATGGTCGGCTGCGCCTCGACGCTGGACGAGCTGCTGTGCCACGACGGCCTGCCTGGCGCCGACCTGCTGCTGCTCGACCTGGACCTGGGCGGGCAGGACGCGGCCGCGGCCATGGACGCGCTGCGCCAGCGCGGCAACGCGCAGGTGCTGGTGCTGACCGGCGCCGACGACGCGGCCCTGCACCGCGGCGCGGTGATGCGCGGTGCGCGCGGCGTGGTGCACAAGTCCGCGCCGGCGGCGACCATCCTGCGCGCGATCGAGTGCGTCAGCGAGGGTCAGGTCTGGCTGCATCGCGCGCTGATGGGCGAGGTGCTGGGACTGCTCACCGACGGCGCGCCGCGGGCGGCGGCGCCGCGCGACCCCGAGGCCGAGCGCATCGCCAGCCTGACGCCGCGCGAGCGCGACATCATCGGCGTGCTGCTGCGCCAGGCCGGCGCGAAGCTGCTGTCGGTGGCCGACACGCTGCGCATGAGCGAGCACACCCTGCGCAACCACCTCACCACGATCTACGCCAAGCTGGGCGTGCGCGGGCGGCTGGAGCTGCACGTCTACGGGACCGCGCACGGCCTGGACCGCGAACCCGCCCGGGCGGCGGGGGGAGCATTGTCCTAGGCGGCCGGCTCGGCGCCTCCCTGGCGCGCGCGGGCACGGGAACGGACCATGGTCTCCCCACTCCCGCGCAGCGTCCCGAGGCCGCCATGCCGCACCTTCCCCGCCCGTCTCCGGGCCCCCTCGCCCGCGGCCCGTCCGGCCGGGTCGTGCCCCGCGCCACGCTGCGCCGCCAGGCGGCCAACGATCCGTTCGCCACCGCGCCCCTGGCCGAGCCGCTGCGCCTGGCCGCGCTGCTCACGGCGCTGACCCTCGCCGCCGACGCGATCGGCATCGTCCTCGGCGACTGGCACCTGGCCGGCCGCGACCTCGCGGTGCTGGCCCTGGCCTTGGCCTCGCTGGGCACGCCGCTGCTGCTGCCGCGCTACCGGCATGACGCGCGCATTGCCGTCACGCTGCGCTGCGCGCTGCTGCTGCTCGTGTTCCAGGCCGCCGCGGCCTGCCTCAGCTACCTGCTGATCGCCCTGGCACCACCGCTCACCGATGCCCGGCTGGTGGCCTGGGACGCGGCGATCGGGCTGGACTGGCGCGTGCTGCGCGCGCGCCAGGCCGCGTTGCCCGCCTGGATGGGCGGCGCGCTGCAGGCGGCCTACGACAGCGGGCTGCCGCAGATCCTGGCGGTCGTGCTGATCCTCGGCCTGGGCGGTCACGGCGACCGGCTGCGCGGCTTCATGGGCCGCTACGTCGCGGTGACGCTGGCGGTGATCCTGCTGTCGGCACCGATCCCGGCGGCGGGCGCGTTCAAGCATTTCGGGCCCGAGCTCGGCCTGGCCGCGTCGGCCGACCAATGGCACTTCGAGGCGCTGCGCGACGGCCGCCTGCGCACGCTGGCGCTGGCGTCGATGCAGGGCCTGATCTCGATGCCCTCGCTGCACGCGGCCATGGCGGTGCTGCTGGCGCATGCGCTGTGGCGCACGCGCTGGGCCGCGCCGGCGATCGCGCTGAACGCGCTGATGCTGGCCGCGACGCCGGTGCTCGGCGGCCATTACCTCGTCGACGTCCTGGCCGGCGTGGCCATCGCGCTGCTGGCCATCGCCGCGATGCCGCATCCGGCCCCGCCGCCGCACCGAGCCCTGCCTCCTCGCCCCGGCCGTCGCGGGGACACGCCGATCCATGACCAGACAGGGAGTCCGCCATGACCCAGCCGTTGAACATCGAGGGCCGCCTCACCGAATGGCTGCTGCGCAGCTTCGCGCTGCTGGCGCTGGCCTTCGTGCTGGCCCGCTGGGGCTACGCCTGGTGGCAGGACCCGTCGCGCGGCACGCTGCTGCTGCTCATCGTCTCCGAGAGCTACACGCTGGCGCTGGTGCTGCTGGCGCGACGCGCCGAGCGCCGCGACCTGTCGCTGCCCGCGATCGCCGCCACGCTCTACGCGACCGGCTTCGTCGCGCTGCTCACGCCCAGCGGCACGCAGGCCCACGCGCCCGAATGGGTGGGCGCCTCGCTCCAGCTCGCCGGCCTGCTGTGGCAGTTCTCGGCCAAGGTCGCGCTGGGGCGCTCCTTCGGCCTGCTGCCGGCGCAGCGCGGCCTGGTCGTGCGCGGCCCCTACCGGGTGGTGCGTCATCCCATCTACCTGGGTTACCTGATCGGCCACGCCGGCTTCCTGCTCGTCAATGCCTCGCCCCGCAACGCCGCGGTGCTGGCCCTGCTGTACGTGGCGCAGGTCGTGCGCATGCGGCGCGAGGAAGCGGTGCTCGACGACGCGCAAACCGGCTACCGCGCCTACCGCCGCCGCGTGCCGTGGCGCCTGATCCCCTTCGTCTACTGAGCCGCGCCGCGCCGGGCCACGCGCCAAGGAGGAATCTCCCCCCTCGCCCGCCCGCAAGCTCCCGCGCGCCCGACGCCCCCGCTGCCTAGCATTCTTCCCATGAGCCCCCTGCCCACCGTCCCCGTCGTCCCGGCCCCGCCCGGCCCGTTCGGCGTCCTGCTGGTCGACGACCAGCAGGCGGTGCGCGACGGCCTCTCGCGGCTCATCGCCTGCTCGCCGCGCACGCTGCGCTGCCTGGGCGCGGTGGCCACCGGGGAGCAGGCGCTGCTCGCCGCGCGGCAGCTGCATCCCGACGTCGTCGTCGTCGATGTCGACCTCAATGGCGAGGACGGCCTGGCGCTGTTACCGCAGCTGCTGACGCGGTCCCGCGTGCTGGTGCTGACCTGCCACGACGACAACGCCACGCGCGACCGCGCACTGCGCCTGGGCGCGCAGGCCTTCCTCGCCAAGCACCTGCCGGCCGCCGAGCTGCTCGGCACGCTGGTGCGGCTGGGCGGGCTCGGCCGCCCCGGCGCGGCGCCGCTCAGCGCCTTCGGTTCGCCCGCCGACGGTGCGTCCGCCGGTGCCGCGGACCAGGACAAAACTCCCCCCCGCCAAGGGTCAAGCTCCCCCCGCGCGATGGCGCCTTCCTCCGCTGCGCGCCGCGACCGCGATGCCTAGAGTGAACGCCATGGACACGCACCGCCACCCGATCCCCGCCGCCGCGATCGCCACCGCGCTGATGCGCGACCAGCGCGCCGCCACGGCGATCGAGTACGGCCTGATCGCCGCGCTGATCGCGGTGGCGATCCTGGGCGCGCTGACGCTGACGGGCTCGTCGCTGGCGGCGCTGTACCAGTACTGGTCGTCGGCCGTGGTGGCCGCGCTCTGACATGAACACGCACAGGAACGAAGACGCGCCTCGCCGGCCGGCGTCCTCCCCAACAGGCCGGCAGGGTATGGATCCGACCCCGATGGATCTCCTTTCCTCCCCACTTGAAGGAACTTCATCATGCAACTCCTCCCCATCGCCAAGGCCACCCGCGCCCTGAAGCAGTTCGGCCAGGACGACGAGGCCGTCACCGCGATCGAGTACGGCCTGATCGCGGCCTTGATCGCAGTCTTCATCATCGCGTCGGTCACGATCGTCGGCTCCAAGCTCGCGGCCGTGTTCACCGCCATCTCGACCGCGCTGACCACCGCGCTGTGACCGCGACGGCGCGGCCGCGCCGGCCCATGCCGGCCGCGCCCCTCGCGATCGACGCCCACCGCCCCCCGACCTTCCCCTGACCACCACCCCGAGGAGAGCCACCATGAACCTGCTGCACCGCCTGGATGCCCTGGCCCGCGACGACGAGGCCGTCACCGCGATCGAGTACGGCCTGATCGCCGCGCTGATCGCCGTCTTCATCATCGCGTCCGTGACCATCGTCGGGTCCAAGCTCGAGGCCGTGTTCACGGCCATCTCCGCGGCCATCACCGCCGCGCTCTGACCGGACCGCCGCCATGTCGTCCCCGGTGCCCACCCCGCTGCTGTTTGCATCGCTGGCCGCGCTCGCCCTCGTGCTGGGCGGGGCGGCGCGCAGCGACCTGCGCACGCGCCGGGTGGGCAACCGCTGGCTGGCCATGGGCGCCGCGCTGGCGCTGGGCCTGCATGGCGCGGCCACGGCGGCCGGTCTCCCTGCATTGGCCGGCGCGCGCTGGTGGTCGCCGCTGGCCGGCGCCCTCACCGGCCTGGCGCTGATGCTGCCGATGTACCTGCTGCGCGCCACCGGCGGCGCGGACGTCAAGCTGGTCGCCGTCGTCGGCGCCTTCCTCGGCGCGAGCGCGGTGACCACCGCGTTCGTCTACACGCTGCTGGCCGGCGGCCTGCTCTCGCTCTTCTTGCTGCGCGACGCGAGCGTGCTCACCCGGGTGATGGCCAACCTGCGCGCCCACCTCGCTGAACACCCGCGCGGCATGCCGAACCCCACCCCGCTGGCGCGCACCGCCGCGCGACTGCCCTACGCCGTCGCGATCGCGATGGGCACCGCCGCCGCGCTGGTCGCGCCACCGCTGATCTAGGACGGACGGCCCCCATGCACCTCCTCCAGTTCCCCCACGCGCCGGCGCCCCGTGGCGCGGCCAGCGCCGGCAGCCTGCCCGCCGCGCCGCAGACCCTCGAGGACACCGGCCTGTCCACCGGCTTCCTCACGGACCTGCTGGCCAAGACCCTGCTGCAGGGCGGCACCGGGCGCCTGGTCGAGCTCGGCACGCGCCTGTGCCTGGGCGGCGCGCTCGTGGACACGCTCTGCCAGGCGATGCGCCGCGACGGCCTGCTCGAGGTCACGCGCCGCGGCCAGAACGAAGCGGACGTCGAGTTCGAGCTGACGCTCGCCGGGCGGGCGCGCGCGCTGGATGCGTTCTCGCGCAGCGCCTACCTCGGCCCGGCGCCGGTGCCGGCCGAGGCCTACGCGGCACGCGTGCGGGCCCAGGCCGCCGACCGGCATCCGGTGACGCTGCGCGGCGCGCGCGCGGCCTTCGCCGGCGTGGTGCTGGCCGACGAGCTCGTCGACCGGCTGGGCACCGCGATGAACGCGGCTCGGCCGATGCTGCTGCACGGCCCGGCCGGCTCGGGCAAGACCTACATCGCGCGCGGCCTGGCCCGGCTGCTGCCCGGCCCGGTCGCGGTGCCGCACGCGATCAGCGTGCAGGACGAGGTGATCCGCGTCTTCGACCCGCTGTGCCACCGGCCGGTGAGCGCCGACCCGGGCACGAGCGGGACGCGCGGCGGCCTGGACAGCCGCCAGCGCGCCGACGCCCGCTGGATGCTGTGCGAGCGCCCCGTGGTCGCCTGCGGCGGCGAACTGACGCTGGAGATGCTGGACCTGGGCTTCGACCCGCGCGCCGGCTACTACGAGGCGCCGCCGCACCTGAAGGCCAACAACGGCCTGTTCATCGTCGACGACCTCGGCCGGCAGCGCGTCACGCCGCGCGAGCTGATGAACCGCTGGATCGTGCCGATGGAGCGCCGCCACGACCACCTCACGCTGCGCCAGGGCGCCCGCTTCACCGTGCCCTTCGAGCTGATGCTGGTGTTCTCCTCCAACCTGTCGCCGCGCGACCTGGACGACGCCTTCCTGCGTCGCATCGGCCACAAGATCGAGGTCGGTCCCGTCGACGCCCCGGCCTACGCCCGCATCTTCGAGGACGCCTGCGCCGACGAGGGCGTGCCTTTCGACGCCGCCGGCCTCGCGCACCTGCTCGAGCGGCTGCATCCGCGCCACGGCCGGCCGCTGCTGGCCTGCCATCCGCGCGACCTGCTGCGGCTCGTCGCCAGTCGCGCGCGTTATCTCGAGGTCGAGCCCTCGCTCGACGCCGGCCTGCTCGACTGGGCCTGGCGCACCCACTTCGGCGACGCCGCCCCGGCGGCCGGCGCCGCCGCTTCCGCCACCGCCGATCCGTCCAGGAGGCAGCCATGAGATCCCGAGGCCTGTTGATGCTCTTCATCGCCGCGATCGCCGGTCTGGCCGCGGTCGTCATGGCCGCGCGCTGGATGCAGGGCCAGAACGGCAACCAGGGGCGCATCGCGATCGCCAACGCCGACATCGAGCTGGGCGGCCGCATCTCCCGCGAGATGGTGCGCATGGCCGACTGGCCGCAGGGCAGCGTGCCGGCCGGCGCCTTCGAGGATCCGGCCGCGCTCGAGGGCCGGGTCGTGCTGGTGGCGATGCAGCGCGGCGAACCGCTGACCGAGGCGCGGCTGGCGCCGGTCGGCACCAAGGGCGGCCTGTCCGCGGTCGTGCCCACCGGCAAGCGCGCGATGACGGTGCGGGTCAACGACGTCGTCGGCGTCGCGGGCTTCGCGCTGCCCGGCACCTACGTGGACGTGATGGTGAACACGCAGGACGAGGGCGGCGCGCGCAACGACCGCGACCACTCGATCTCCAAGATCGTGCTGGAGCGCATCCTGGTGCTGGCCGTCGCGCAGGAGGCCGACCGCGACACCACCCGGCCCAAGGTCGTCAACGCGGTCACGCTGGAGGTCTCGCCCGACGAGGCCGAGCTGCTGGACCTGGCGCGCAGCGTCGGCAACCTGTCGCTGGTGCTGCGCAACCAGACCGATCCGAAGTCCGCCGGCAACGGCAACGGCGCCACCAAGGCGGCGCTGCTGGGCCTGCAGGCGCGGCTGGAAGCGCCGCCGCCGGCGCCCGTCCCCGCCCCGGCGAAGCCCGCGCCGCGCCGCGTGGCGCCGGCCACGCCGGCCGCGGCCCCCGTGCTCGCCTCGCACCGCGCCGGCTGCGTCGAATTGATCCGCGGCCTGGACAAGGTCACCGAGTGCTTCTGACCGGCCCGAGCGCACCCCGAGATCTCACAGAGACCGCCCCGAGGAGGAGACCGACCATGCCCACGCACCCGCACCCCCTCGCCACGATGGCGCCACGCGCCGCCGGCGCGTTGACCCTGGCGGCGCTGGCCGCGCTGCTGCCGGCGGCCCCGGTCCGTGGCGCGCCCGCGCCCGCCGCGGCGCCGGCCACGTCCACGGGCGCCACGCCGGCCCGGGCCGCGGCCGCCGGCGGTGCCGCGCCATCCGGCGCCCCGATGTGCACCCGCGTGGAGACCGCGCCGATGGTGACGGTGCCGGTGGGCAAGTCCACGGTGCTGCGCCCCGCGCAGCCGGTCGCGCGCATCCTGCTCGGCAACCCGGAGAACGCCCGCGCCGCCCGGCCCGTCGAGACCAATGCGAAGAAGGACGAGGCCAGCGCCAAGGCCGGCGCGGCCGCACAGGACACGCGCCCCGGCGTCGGCGAGGTCGACGTGCTGCTGCTTGCCCCCACCGAGATCTACCTGCTGGGCAAGGCGATCGGCTCGACCAACGTGGTCATGCTGGACCGCGCCGGCACCTGCACCGCCTTCGACGTCGTCGTGGGCATGGACACCGCCGCGCTGCAGGGCGTGCTGCAGCAGCTGCTGCCGGCGGAGCGCAACCTGCGCGTCAGCGCCGCCTTCGACTCCATCGTGCTGTCGGGCGAGGTGTCGGACAGCGAGGCGGTGACCCGCGCGGTGGACCTGGCCACCGCCTTCGTGCGCGGCGACGGCAAGGGCGGCGGCGCGCGCGTGGTCAACATGCTGCAGGTCGGCGCGCCGCAGCAGGTGATGCTGGAGGTCAAGGTCGCGGAGATCTCCAAGTCGCTGCTGGACGCCTTCGGCATCGACTTCGCGCGCGCCTACGCGCCGGGCGACGGCTCGATGGTGCGCTTCCTGGGCGGCATCTTCGGCGGCTCGGCCGGCCTGCTGGGGCAGATCACCGGCACCGGCCCCAGCGGCGTGCCCTACAGCTCGGTGGACGCGGTGGTCGGCGGACGGGTGCCGCTGCCCTCGATCAGCGGCGGCAACGTCACCGTCACCTACGACGCCTTCGGCCGTCCGACCTACACCACCACCTACGGCACCGTGCCCGGCCGCAGCGCCACCAGCGCGACGCTGAACATGCAGAAGACCGACGGCCTGGTGAAGGTGCTGGCCGAGCCGACGGTGATGGCCATCAGCGGCCAGACCGGCAGCTTCCTGGCCGGCGGCAAGATCCTGATCCCCGTGGTGCAGAACAACGGCGTGGGCGGCAGCACCGTCACGCTGGAGGAAAAGGAATTCGGCGTCTCGGTGAAGTTCACGCCGACGGTGCTGGGCGGCGGCCGCATCCACCTGCGCGTGCGGCCGGAGGTGTCCGAGCTCAACGCCTCCGGCGTGCAGATCAGCGCCGGCGCGCTGAACTCGGTGCTGCCCTCCTTCACCTCGCGTAAAGCCGAGACCACGGTCCAGCTGCTCGACGGCCAGAGCTTCGCCATCGGCGGCCTGATCAAGAACAACACGACGACCAACATCAAGGCCTTCCCCTTCCTGGGCGAGCTGCCGGTGGTGGGCGCGCTGTTCCGCAGCACGCAGTTCCAGACCGACCGCTCGGAGCTGGTCTTCGTCATCACGCCGCGGCTGGTGCAGCCGCTGCCGCCGGACTACAAGCTGCCCACCGACGGCTACACGCCGCCCACGCGCGGCGAGCTGATCCTGCAGGGGCGCCTGGAAGGACAGGCCCCGGCCGACAGCCCTGCCGCCACCACGGCCGCCAACCCGGCCGCCAACCCGGTCGCGACTTCGGCGATGACCCCGGCCTCCCCCGCCAGGCCCGCGCCGGCGCGCGGCGGCTTCGACAAGGAGCAACAGCCATGACCCGCCCCGTCCTCCCCCGTCCGCACCGTGTCATCGCCGCCACCGCCGCGGCCTCGACCGCCGCCGCCCGCCGGCGGGTGCGCCGCGCCCGCGCGCTGGACCGCGCCGCCACCGGCGCCGGGCCTCTCGCGGCGCTGACGCTGTCGGTCGCCTCCGTCGCCTCGCTGGTCTTCCTGATCGCGACTGCGCTGCTGAGCGGCTGCGCCGCGACGACGACGCCGGCCTACGACCGGCAGTTCGGCGACGCCACCCGCGCGCTGATGGCGCAGCAGGTCCTCGACCCCGGCGCGCCGTCGCGGCACGCCGCCAAGGGCACCCGGGTCGACGGCCGGCTCACCCGCGAAGCGGGCGTGCGCCTGGTCGACAGCTACAAGGCGCCGCCACCGAGCAACGTCATCAACATCGGCGTCGGCGCGGGCGCGACGGATCGCTGAGGGCCTCCGTCCGCGCCCATCACCGAGCCGCACCGAGCCTCATCGACACCCATCGAGCACCGCCGAGAGCCACGCGATCCACCGCCCCCCGGAGCATCACCATGACCGCGCCCGCCTCCTTCGCCCCACGCCTCCTGCCGGCTCCGGCGGCGCGCCGTGCCGGCGCCGCCGCGCGGCACCGCGGACAGCGCCAGCACGGCCGTCGCGCCCAGCGCGGCGCGGTGGCCATCGTGGTGGCGCTGCTGCTGGCGGTGATGGTGGGTTTCCTGGGCCTGGCGATCGACGGCGGGCGCCTGTACCTGGCCAAGACGGAGCTGCAGAACACCGCCGACGCCTGCGCGCTCGCGGCGAGCTACGAGCTGATCGGCGCGCCCGCCATCCCCGCCGACGCCTTCCCCCGCGCCGAGGCGGCGGGCCGCACGATCGCGCGGCAGAACCGCGTCGGCTTCCAGGGCTCGGGCGTGGTCGACGGCGACGTGGTCGTGGCCTTCGGCAGCTCGCTGGCCGCCGGCAGCCTGTGGAGCGCCGCCGGCGCGGCGGCGCCCGCGTCCAAGTACGTGCGCTGCACGCTCAACCGCGGCGGCTTCGCGCCCTACTTCATGCAGGTGATGGGCTTCGGCGCGCAGTCGGTCGCCGCGATCGCGACCGCGACGCTGACGCCGGCGCAGAGCAACTGCGCCGTGCCGCTGGGCGTGTGCCGCGCGGGCTCGGCCGGCGCCGGCGCGTCGCCCCCCTTCGGCCTGGTGCCCGGCACCTGGGTCAGCGGCCGCTTCAAGGACGGCGGCGGCAACTGGAACTGGATCGACTTCAGCCCGCCCAGCGGCGGCGAGAGCGAACTGGCGGCGCTGCTGACCGGCAACGGCATGTGCTCGCTCAACGTCACCGCGCCGGTGGGCGCGCCGGGCAACATGGGCAACGCCGCCGCCAAGGCCTGGAACACCCGCTTCGGGCTGTACCAGGGGTCCAGCAACGTCACCAACGCGCCGCCGGACTTCACCGGCTACGCCTACACGACGACCAACTGGCCCGCCGGCGCCAACGCGCGCCTGGACTTCCTGAGCCGCCGCGGCGCGCATGCGCCCTACGGCAGCAGCGTCGCCGCCGGCAACGCGGAGACCGGGCTGGCGATCAGCAACGCCTACAACCCGACCACCACCGTGGCGCAGCACACGCAGTACGGTGCCGACCGCCGGCTGGTGGTGGCGCCCATCATCGACTGCGCCTCGCTGACCGGTGGCACGCACACGACCACCGTGCTGGGCTGGGGCTGCATGCTGATGCTGCAGCCGATCGACAACCCGAACGACACGCTGAAGATGGAGTACGTCGGCCTGTCGAGCGCCACCGGCAGCCCCTGCGCCTCCTCCGGCGTGGCCGGCGATTCCGCCAGCATCGGACCGATGGTCCCGGCGCTGGTGCAGTGAGACCGACATGTCCGCCGCCCGCCCCGCCCGCCTGCTTCCCTCGACGGCCGTGCCGGCGCGACGCACCGTGTGCAGGGTGCGCGGCGCATGCGGCGTCGCCGCGGTCGAGCTCGCGCTGCTGATGTCGCCCCTGCTGCTGCTGGTCTTCGGCGCCAGCGAGCTGGGCCGCGCGGTGTTCAGCTACAACATGCTGGACAAGTCGGTGCGCGACGCCGCGCGCCACCTGTCGCAGCACGGCCCCGGCGACGCGACCATCGCCACCGAGGCACGCTGCCTGGCCGTCTACGGCACCACCGACTGCAGCGGCAGCGCGCTCGCGCCCGGCCTGACGACCGGCATGGTGACGATCTGCGACGCCACGCTGTGCCCGTCCACGCACGCCAACCAGCTGACCGGCAGCGGCACCGTCAACCTGGTCACGGCCAGCATCCAGGACTATCCCTACCGGTCGGTGGTGCGCTTCGTCGTCCCCGACATGAACTTCAACACCATCGCGGTGACGATGAGGGCCCAGCTATGAACCCCGCTTCCCGCACCCCGTCGACCGCCATGCCGCGCGCCATGGCGGTGGCCTTCGCACGCCGGCGCCAGCGCGGCGCGGCGGCGGTCGAGTTCGCGCTGGTCTGCGGCCTGCTGAGCACGCTGGTGCTGGGCGTGATCGAGATGGGCCGGCTGCTGTGGACCTGGAACGCGGCCGTCGAGGCCACGCGCTACGGCGCGCGCCTGGCCGTGGTCTGCGACATGAACGACAGCCACATCAAGACCCGCATGATCTCGCGGCTGCCGACGCTGACCACCGCCAACATCCGCGTGACCTACCTGAACCCGCCGGCCGCGGCCAACACCTGCACGCCGGCGGACTGCAAGGCGGTGCAGGTCGCGCTGACCGGCTATTCGCACCGCGCCATGATCCCCTTCGTGCCGATGACCCTGACCTTGCCGGCGTTCGCGACCACGCTGCGCAAGGAGTACATGAACAGCGCCGCCAACGAGGTGTGCCAGTGAAAGTCAAGATCGTCACGCCCGACACGGCCCACGCCTTCGCCTGGACCGAGGCGCTGCGCGCGGAACCGGCCTTCGCGGTGGCCGCGCTGGAGCGGCCGCTGCGCGAGGTCAACGCCATCGTCAATGGCAGCCGGCCGGACCTGCTGCTGGCCGAGAGCGGCAGCGCCGAGGACTTCCTCGCGCTGGAGCGGCTGGCCATGGCGCATCCGGAGGTGGACGTGGTGCTGGTGGCGCCCGAGCTCTCGCCCGACTTCCTGATGCGCGCGATGCGCGCCGGCGTGCGCGAGGTGCTGCCCGCGCCGGCTTCCGGCGACGCGGTGCTGGCCGCGCTGCGGCGGCTGCAGCGCAAGCGCGGCGCCGGCGCCGCCGCGGCCGCCGCGCCGCCCCGCCATGGCGAGCTGCTCGCGCTGGTGTCCTGCAAGGGCGGCAGCGGCGCGACCTTCGTCGCGGCCAACCTGGCCCACCTGCTGGCCGCCGGCGGCCGGCGGCGCGTGGCGCTGATCGACATGAACCTGCAGTTCGGCGACGCCGCGCTCTTCCTGGGCAACCAGACCCCGCCCAGCCACGTCGCCGACGTGGCGCGCAACATCGGCCGCCTGGACGCGGACCTGCTGCAGTCGGCGATGACCGAGGCCGGCCCCGGCCTGTGGGTGCTGGCGGCGCCGGAGGATCCGGCGCACGCCGCCGACGTCACGCCCGCGCAGGTGCAGGCCATCCTGCGCCAGGCGCGCGAAGGCTTCGATTTCGTCGTCGTGGACGTGGGGCGCTCGCTCAGCGCGGCGACGCTGGCGGTACTGGACGAGGCCGACCGGCTCTTCGCGGTGCTGCAGCTGACGCTGCCCTTCATCCGCGACGGCAAGCGGCTGCGCGAGGTGTTCCGCTCGCTGGACTATCCGGCCGACAAGGTCCGCTGGATCGTCAACCGCTACCAGAAGGACAGCCAGTTCAGCCTCGACGACCTGTGCCGCACGCTGGCGGTCGACGCGCCGATCACGCTGCCCAACCATTACGAGGCCGTCGCCGCGGCGGTCAACCAGGGCGTGCCGGTCGACACCATCGCGCCGGCCAGCAGCATCGCGCGGGCCCTGCGCGAGCTGGCCGCCGGCGTCGCGCCCGAGGCGCCGGTGCCGCAGCGGCGCTGGCTGTCGGGCCTGTTCCGGGGAGCATCCGCATGAAGGACATGACCATGACGCTGCGCGAGCGGCTGGGGGCCGCGGTGCCGGGTTTCGTGCCCGCCGACGGCGCGCCCGAGGACATCGCCGGCGCGCCCACGCAGGCCTACCAGGCGACCAAGTTCCGCATCCACCAGCTGCTGCTGGGCCGCCTGGACCTGGAGGCGATGGACGGCCTGGGCGCGGACGCGCTGCGCGACGAACTGCGGCAGATGGTGGAGCGGCTGCTGTTCGAGGAGAACCTGGTCCTCAACGCCGCCGAGCGCCGCGCGCTGGTGCGCGACATCCAGTACGAGATGCTGGGCTTCGGCCCGATCGAGCCGCTGCTGGCCGATCCGACGGTGTCGGACATCCTCGTCAACACGCATGCGCAGGTCTACGTCGAGCGACGCGGCCGGCTGGAGCTCACCGACGTGCGCTTCGCCGACGACGACCACCTGCTCAAGATCATCGACAAGATCGTGTCGCGCATCGGCCGGCGCGTGGACGAAGCCAGCCCGATGGTGGACGCTCGGCTGCCCGACGGCTCGCGCGTCAACGCGATCATTCCGCCGCTGGCCATCGACGGGCCCATCCTCTCGATCCGGCGCTTCGCCGCGGTGCCGCTGAAGGCGGAGAACCTGATCGAGTTCAAGTCCATGTCGGCCGAGATGGCGCGTTTCCTGGCGGCGCTGTCGCAGGCGCGGGCCAACATCCTGATCTCGGGCGGCACGGGCTCGGGCAAGACGACGCTGCTCAACATCCTCAGCGGCGCGATCCCGCACAGCGAGCGCATCGTGACCATCGAGGACGCCGCCGAGCTGCAGCTGCAGCAACCGCACGTGGTGCGGCTGGAGACGCGCCCGCCCAACATCGAGGGCCGCGGCGAGGTGGCGCAGCGCGCGCTGGTGCGCAACGCGCTGCGCATGCGCCCGGACCGGATCATCCTGGGCGAGACGCGCGGCGCCGAGGCGCTGGACATGCTGCAGGCGATGAACACCGGCCACGAGGGCTCGATGACGACGGTGCATGCCAACACGCCGCGCGACGCGCTGGCGCGGCTCGAAAGCATGATCGCGATGGCCGGCGTGGACCTGCCGGCCAAGGCGGCGCGGGCGCAGATCGCCTCGGCCATCGGCGTGATCGTGCAGGCCAACCGCCTGTCCGACGGCACCCGCAAGCTGACCAGCATCCAGGAGGTCACCGGCATGGAGGGCGACACCGTCACCTTGCAGGAGATCTTCTCGTTCAAGCAGACCGGCGTGGCGTCCAACGGCGCGGTGCAGGGCTACTTCAGCGCCACCGGCGTGCGCCCGCGCTGCTGGGACCGGCTCTGCGCGCGCGGGGTCGACCTGCCGCAGACGCTGTTCACGCCGATGCGGGTCGAGGTCTGAGGACCGAGGGAGCGCCACCATGGACGTCAGCCTGATCCTGTTCGCCGGTGTCGCCTTCCTGGCGGTGCTGCTCGCCCTGGAAGGGATCTACATCCTCTGGGCCTCGCGCCACAGCGCCGAGGCGCGGCGCATCGCCGCGCGGCTGGCGGCGCTCGGCGGCGAGGCTGCAGCGGGCACGACCAGCATCGAGCGCGCGCAGGCGCCGGAGCGGCTGCCGCGGCTCAACGCGCTGATCGCCCGCACGCAGCCGGGTCGCCGGCTGCGCCGCCTGGCCGGCGCGGCGGCGGTGACGGCCTCGGTGGCGGAGTTGATGCTGCTGTCCGCGGCGCTGGCGGCCTGCGGGCTGATGGTGCCGCCGCTGCTGGGCAAGCCGATGGCGCTGGGCCTGGGGCTGGCGATCGCGCTGGGCGCCCTGCCCTGGTGGCGCGTGGCCTCGCGCGCGTCCGACCGCGTCGCGCGCATCGAGCGCCAGTTCCCCGAGGCCCTGGACCTGATGGGCCGCGCGATGCGCGCCGGCCATGCGTTCCCGTCGGCGATCCGCATGGTGGCCGACGAAATGCCCGCGCCGCTGGGCCGCGACTTCCGGCTGCTGTTCGACGAGATCAACTACGGCGTGCCGGTCAACGACGCGCTCGCGCGCCTGGCCGAGCGCGTGCCCATCGCCGACGTCAGCTACTTCGTCGTGGCGGTGATGATCCAGCGCGAGTCGGGCGGCAACCTGGCCGAGCTGCTCGACAAGATCGCCGCGCTGGTGCGCGACCGGCTGCGGCTGCTCGGCGAGATCCGCACGCTGTCGGCCGAGGGGCGGCTGTCGGCGCTGATCCTGACGGCGCTGCCCTTCGGCGTCGGGCTGGTCGTCAACCTGGTGAATCCGGAGTTCATGGCCGTGCTGTGGAACGACCCGCTGGGGCTGCGCATGGTGGCGGTGGCGCTGGCGATGATGGCGCTGGGCATCTTCTGGATGCGCCGGATCATCAGGATCCGCGTCTGACGCGGCCACGCACGAACGAAGCAGGGAGACCGACGATGTCCGCGATGCAATGGATGATGCTGGGGCTGGTCTTCATCGTCGTCGTGACGGCGGTGCTGGGCGTGGGCGCGCTGCTCAGGCCCGATCCGGCGCGGCAGCGGCTGCGCGCGCTGGAGGGCGGGCCGGCCGCGAAAGGGCCTTCGGGCGAGCGCTTCCTGCAGGTGGTCGCCGACCTGACCCGACCGATCGGCAAGCTGTCGATGCCCGAGGAAGGCTTCGAGAAATCCAGCATCCGGCTGCGCTTCGTGCACGCCGGCATCCGCAGCCCGATCGCCGCCTCGGCCTTCTTCGGCCTGAAGACGCTGCTGACGCTGGGCCTGCCGCTGGCGGGCTTCGCGGCCCTGTCCACCGGCGGCGACATGCCGCGCGGCGCGGCGCTGATGCTGGTGCTGCTGGTGCTGGCCTGCGTCGGTTACTACGGCCCGAACCTGGTGCTGGGGCACCTGGTGACGGCCCGCCAGCGCGAGATCTTCGAGGCCTTCCCCGACGCGCTGGACCTGATGACCGTCTGCATGGAGGCGGGCCTGGGCACCGAGGCCGCGATGATGCGCGTGGCCGATGACCTGCAGCTCAAGAGCCCGGCGCTGGCCGACGAGCTGCGGCTGGTCAACCTCGAGTTGCGCGCGGGCGCGGACCGCGAACGGGCGCTGCGCAACCTGGCCATCCGCACCGGCGTCGAGGAGGTGGACGGCTTCGTCACGATGATCAGCCAGGCCGAGCGCTTCGGCACCAGCATCGCCGCCTCGCTGCGCATCCACGCCGAGATGCTGCGCACGCGCCGCCGCCAGCGCGCCGAGGAGGCGGCCGCCAAGATCGCGCTGAAGCTGCTGTTCCCGCTGATCTTCTGCATCTTCCCGTCGCTGATGGTCGTGCTGATGGGACCGGCCATGATCCAGATCTACCGTGTGCTGCTGCCGACGATGGCCGGCGGCTGAGGAGGCGTCATGCGTGTGCAAAGCCGATTTCCGTCGCCCGCGTCCGCCCTGCCCGCCCCGGCGTCCGAGCGCCCTCGCGCCGCGCCCTCCCGCAGCGGCGCCCCAGTCGTCGATGTCGAACTCGACCTGGATCCCTCGCCCAGCCGCGGCGCGGCGCCGGCGGCGCTGCCGCCTCGCACGCGGCCAGGGCGCGGGCGCGCTGCCGGCCTGCGCCGGGCGGTCGCGCTCGGCCAGGCGGCGTCGGCACTGACGCTGGCGGGCTGCGCGCTGTGGCCGCCCGCGGCGCCGCCGCGCGCCTACCAGGTCGCGCCGGTCTACCGCGTCGACGACACGCCGCAGGCGGTCCAGGCCTACCTCGCGGCCGGCCGCTACTTCGAAGGCTCGCGCGACTGGCCGCGCGCGGCGCAGTCCTATCGCAAGGCGACGGAACGCGACGCGTCGTCGGAGGCGGCGTGGGACGGGCTGGGCCGCACGCTGGCGTCGGCGGGCCGGCTCGACGAGGCCGAGGCCGCGCTGCGCCAGGCGGTCGCGCTCGCGCCGCGGCGGGCCCGGGCGCACAACAACCTCGCCTACGTGCTGCTCCTGAAGGACCAGCCGGCGCCGGCGCTCGCGGCGCTCGACGAGGCCCTCGCCCTCGATCCCGCACACGCGATGGCGCGCGCGAACCGCGACGAGGCGATGACGCGGCTCGCCGCCACGCGGCCGGAGACGACGACGACGACGGCAACGGCAACGGCAACGGCAACGGCAACGGCGATCGTCATGTCGCCGCCGCCCGCGCTCGATACCGCGCCGATTCCCGCGCTCGACACGGCGCCGATTCCCGCGACCCGCCTTCCGACGACCGAGCTCGCCACGATCGCGGCGGCGGCTTCGCTCGGCGAGGCGCTCTCGCCGCCCGGCGGGTGCGCGCCCCCGAAGCGGCTCGAAGTCAGCAACGGCATGGGCGCGACCGGCATGGCGGCGCGGGTGGAAGGCTGGCTCTCGCAGCGCGGGCTGCCGCGCGCACGCCTGACCAACCAGCCCGCCTACGACGTGGTCCGCACCCGCGTGGATTACGCCGCCGGCCAGGCCGCGGCCGCGCGCTGCGTGGCGCTGGCCCTGCCGGCGGGTGTGACGACGGCGTTGAGCGAACGCGCCGGCCTGCGCGGCGATGTCCGCCTCGTGGTCGGCCGGGACTGGCCGGCGCGGCTGGTGGAAGGCGCGGAGACCCACGCCGGCCTCTGACCTCCGGGGCCACGCCGGCGGCGGAGGCCCACTGCCGCAAGCCGGATGCGCTCAGGGATGCGCTCCGGATGCACGCCGGATGCGCTCCGGATGCGCGCCGGATGTGCGCCGGATGTGCACCGGATGTGCCGCCCCGGGGACCTACACTTCGAGCCCATGCAGATCCCTCCCGCGGCCATCGCCGCCGCGCCGGCGCCTTCCGCGCTGGCCACCTCCCCGCTCGCGCTGACCGCGGCCTTCGTCGCCGCGGTGATCGTCTCCTTCCTGGTCAAGCTCTGGCTGTCCTCGCGCCAGATGCGCCACGTCGCGCGCCACCGCGGCGCGGTACCGGCCGCCTTCGTCGGCACCGTGCCGCTGTCCGCGCACCAGAAGGCCGCCGACTACACCGTCGCGCGCGGCCGCTTCGGCACGCTGCACCTGGCCTGGGACACCGCGCTGCTGATCGGCTGGACACTGCTGGGCGGCCTGGACCTGCTCAACCAGTGGGCCCTGTCCTGGCGCCAGGAACTCGGCCCGATGGGCTACCAGCTCGCACTGCTGGCGGTGTTCGGGCTGTTGTCCGGGCTGCTCGACCTGCCCTGGTCGCTCTACAACACCTTCCGGCTGGAGGAACGCTTCGGCTTCAACCGCACGACGCTGCGGCTGTTCATCGTCGACGGGCTCAAGGGCCTGGCGGTGGGTGCGCTGCTCGGGCTGCCGATCGCGGCGCTGATCCTGTGGCTGATGGCGCAGGCCGGCAGCCTGTGGTGGCTATGGGCCTGGGGCGCCTGGATGGGCTTCAACCTGCTGATGCTGGTGATCTATCCCACCGTCATCGCGCCGCTGTTCAACAAGTTCCAGCCGCTGGAGGACGCCGCGCTGCGCGAGCGCGTCCAGACGCTGATGCAGCGCTGCGGCTTCGCGGCCAAGGGGCTGTTCGTGATGGATGGCAGCCGGCGCTCGGCGCACGGCAACGCCTACTTCACCGGCCTGGGCGCCGCCAAGCGGGTGGTGTTCTTCGACACCCTGCTCGAGCGGCTCGATCCGCCCGAGGTCGAGGCGGTGCTCGCGCACGAGCTGGGCCACTTCAAGCGCCGCCACGTGCCGCAGCGCATGGCGCTGATGTTCGCGCTCAGCCTGGCCGGCTTCGCGCTGCTGGGCTGGCTCAGCACGCAGGCGGGCTTCTACCTCGGCCTGGGCGTGCGTCCCAGCCTGGACGCGCCCAACGACGCGCTCGCGCTGCTCCTGATCATGCTGGCGCTGCCGCCGTTCACCTTCTTCCTGACGCCGCTGATGTCGCTGTGGTCGCGGCGGCACGAGTTCGAGGCCGACGCCTATGCCTGCGCCCAGGCCAGCGGCGCCGACCTGTCGCAGGCGCTGCTCAAGCTGCACGAGGACAACGCCGGCACGCTGACGCCGGACCCCCTGTTCGCGCGCTTCTACTACTCGCATCCGCCGGCCAGCGAGCGGCTGGCGGCGATCGCGTCGCTGTCGGGCGCACCGGCCGCGCCGGCGGGACAGGTCGCATGAGCAAGGCGCCGCAGACCGGGCTGGTGGTGCGCGGGCACGGCCGCCATTACGTCGTCGAGGACCAGGACGGGCAGCGCATCCACTGCCTGACCCGCGGCAAGAAGAGCGATTGCGTCGTCGGCGACCGCGTGCGCTGGATGCGCAGCAGCGAGCACGAGGGCGTGATCGAGAAGGTCGAGCCGCGGCGCAACCTGTTGTTCCGCCAGGACGAGTGGAAGACCAAGAGCTTCGCCGCCAACCTGGACCGGCTGCTGATCCTGGTGGCGGTCGAGCCGCAGTTCTCCGAATCGCAGCTCACCCGCGCGCTGATCGCGGCGCAGAGCGCCGGCATCGCCGCCGACATCGTGCTCAACAAGACCGACCTGCCCGGCGCCCCGGCCGCGCGCGAGCGGCTCGCGCCTTACAAGGCCATGGGCCAGCGGGTGCTGGAGCTCAGCCTGAAGGGCCGCCCGGACGAGTCGCGCGAGGTGCTGCTGCCGTTGCTGCACGGCCAGGCGACGCTGGTGCTGGGGCCCAGCGGCACCGGCAAGAGCACGCTGATCAACCTGCTGGTGCCCGATGCGCAGGCGCAGGTGGGCGAGATCTCGCAGGCGTTGAATTCGGGTCGCCACACGACGACCACGACGCAGTGGTACTGGATGGACGCGGGGCGCGAGGACGCGCTGATCGATTCACCGGGCTTTCAGGAATTCGGCCTGCGCCAGATCGCCGCGCCGGAGCTGGCGAGCTACATGCCCGATTTCAAGCCCTATCTGGGCGAGTGCCGCTTCCACAACTGCAGCCATCGGCATGAGCCCGGCTGCGCGGTGCTGACGGCGGTCGAGGCGGGGGCGATCAGCCCCTCGCGTTACCGCATCTACGACGAGCTCTGGGACGAACTCAGCGCGCCGCCCAAGTATTGAGCGCTGCGGCGATGGTCAGCGCTCCAGGCGCGGATCGCTGTGAGGGACTTCGCGGACCTCGGCGTCGATGACCTCGCCTTGCGGCGCGCGGCCGGTACCCGCCATGCCCCCGGGCATCCCGCCGGGAAACGGTCCGCGTCCACCGCGGAATGCCTGCGCGCGGAACTGCGCCGCGCGCTGGAACGCCGCCGTGTGCAGCGTCGGTCGGCGGCCGCGGATCAGGCTCCACAGCAGCACCCCGCCGAAAATCACCAGCCCGGCGGCCAGCACCACCAGGAAGAGCACCAGGGAGGCCACCGCCAGCACGAGGCGGGCGGCGATGGAGAAGAGCGTGGAGAGAGCGTTCATCGGTCGTTCAGTTCGGGGCGGTCGGGCCCGGATTCAAGCCCGGATTCAAGGCCCGGACGCGGGCGGTCAGCCGCGGCCAATGTAGGGCATCTTGGTCGCCATCACCGTCAGGAAAGGCACGTTGGCCGACAGCGGCAATCCCGCCATGTACAGCACGGCGCTGGCGGCATGGCCGACATCCATCACCGGCTCCACCATCGTGCCGCCATGCGCCTGCGGCACGCCCTGCTTGAAGCGCTCGGTCAGGTCGGTCTCGGCATTGCCGATGTCGATCTGGCCGGCCGCGATGTCATGCCGGCGGCCGTCCAGCGCCAGCGTCTTGGTCAGGCCGGTGATCGCATGCTTGGTCGAGGTGTAGGCGATCGAGCCCGGCCGCGGCGCATGCGCCGAGATCGACCCGTTGTTGACGATGCGCCCGCCGCGGGGCGACTGCCGCTTCATCAGGCCGAAGGCCGCGCGGGCGCAGAGGAAGCTGCCGGTCAGGTTGACGTCGACGACGGCCCGCCAGGTCTCGAGGCTCAGTTCGTCGATGTCCGACGCCGGCGCGCCGCGCCCGGCGTTGTTGAACAGGAAGTCGAGCCGGCCCCAGCGGCGTTCGATCGCGTCGAAGGCGGCGTTCACCTGGGCCTCGTCGGCGACATCGGCGGGCAGCACCAGCGCGCGTTCCGGCGCGAGCGCCGCGGTCTCGCGCAGCATCGCCTCGCGACGCCCCAGCAGCGCGACCTGCCAGCCAGCCTGCATCAAGGCCTGCGCCGCGGCGCGGCCGATGCCGGAGCCGGCGCCGGTCACCGCGGCGAAGCGGGTCTGGAGGGGCGAGGCCGCCGCGAGCGGGACGACCTCGGGCGAGGGCGTCACGTGGGCAGCGACGGGATCGAGGGCGGCGTGGGCAGAGTCCATCCCCGCATCATAGGGAGCGAGGGGGACACCGGCAGCCGCGCGGGGGATATGCCCGCGCGATCCACGCCCGACGCGTTCATCGGCGCCGGCCAGGACAGGCGGATGCCGGAGGCCGGATCCAGCTCGACGGCCGCGTCGGCGACGCGCCGCGCCAGGAAGCTCGCCAGGCCGCTCATCGCGACGCCACCTGTTCGCCGTCCAGGCCGGTGTCGGCGCGGCGGCCGGTCACCACCACCGTGGGCAGCGTCTGGACTTCGCCGGCGGCGCGCAGCGCGGCCAGCGTCGGCGCGGACTTGCCGTTGATGACCACCGTCGGCAGGCGCTCCGGCTGGCCGGCGCGGCTGGGCAGCGCCATCAGCAGGCCGGCGGCGATGCCGGCCCCGATCCCGATCAGCGCGGCAAGGCGCTTGAGCGTCGCGAAACGGTCGTGGCAGCGAATGGTGTTCATCTCTTCCTCCAGGGGCCGCGGGGTTGTTCTTGCGGCATGGGGCGAACTGTCGCAGGGGTTTACCCCTAGCAAAAGTCTGCTGCGACCAACACGTTGTTGCTAGCGACGAACTGCGGCGGAGCGCGATGAACGGCGCCCGCGATCCGGGTTTACCCGAAACGGTGAGGGCCCCTTCCGGGGCCCTCGACAGGGGGAGTCCCGGCCCGCCTTCAGGCGGGTCCGGCAGGTCAGGCGGGCACCAGTCCCCGCCCCTTGAGCATCGGCTCAACCCGCGCATCGCGGCCGCGGAAGGCCCGGTAGGTCGCGCCGGGCTCGCGGCTGTTGCCCACCGACAGGATGTTGTCCAGCAGCGACCGGGCGACCGACCGGTCGAACGGATCGCCCGCCTCGACGAAGGCCTCGAAGGCATCGCAGTCCAGTACTTCCGCCCACAGGTAGACGTAATAGCCGGAGGCGTAATAGCTGCCCGAGAACAGGTGCTGGAAATGCGTCAGCCGGTGATTCATCCCGACCGCCGGCGGCAGGCCCAGGCGCTCCAGTGTCTCGCGCTCGAAGGCGACCGGGTCCGGCGCCTCGGCCTCTTCCCGCGCGTGGATGGCCAGGTCCACCAGCGCCGACGCGCAATAGCGCACCGTCTCGTAGCCCTGGTTGAAGGTCGCGGCGGCCTTGAGCCGCGCCAGCAGCGGATCGGGCAGCGGCTCGCCGGTGCGGTGATGGCGCGCGTGCTGCTTCAGCACCGCCGGCTCGGCCATCCAGTGCTCCATCAGCTGCGAGGGCAGCTCGACGAAGTCGCGCAGCACCTGCGTGCCGGACAGGCGCTCGAACTCGACGTCCGACAGCAGCCCGTGCAGACCATGGCCGAACTCGTGGAACAGCGTGCGCACGTCGTCGAAGGACAGCAGCGTCGGCTCGCCCGGCGCGCCCTTGGCGAAGTTGTTGTTGTTCAGGATGATCGGCAGCGCGTCGATGCCGTTGCGCGCCTGCCAGCGCAGCGCGTTCATCCAGGCCCCGCTGCGCTTGGTCGGACGCGCGAAGTTGTCCTGGATGAAGACGCCGCGCAGGCGGCCATCCTCGCCCCGGACCTCGTGGACCTTCACGTCCGGGTGATAACCGGCGACCTGCGGCTGCTCGACGAAACGCAGGCCGTAAAGGCGCTCGGCGCAGTCGAACATCGCGCGCACCATCGCGTCCAGCGGGAAGTAGGGCTTGACCTCCGCCTCGTCGAGCTGGAAGCGCTGCTGCCGCACCTTCTCGGCGTACCAGCGCCAGTCCCAGGCCTCGATGCTCAGGTCGTGGCCGAGCTGCTCGCGCACCTCGTCGAGCATCGCCCGCTCGCGCGCGGCGGCCGCCTTGGCCGGCTCCCAGACCTGGTCCAGCAGCGCCTGCACCGCCGACTGGCGGCCGGCCATGGTGTCGGCCAGCGCGTAGTCGGCGAAGCTGCGATGGCCGTGCAGCGTGGCCTGCTCGTGCCGCAGCGCGAGCAGCTCCCGCACCAGCGCGCGGTTGTCGGTCTCGCCGGTCGCATCGCCGCGGCCGACCCAGGCGCGCCAGGCCTGCTCGCGCAGGTCGCGCCGCTCGCTGAAGGTCAGGAAGGGCACGATCAGCGAGCGCGACAGCGTCACCACGTGCACGCCCTCCTCCACCTGCCCGCGGTCCAGCGCCGCCTGGCGCGCGGCGGCGCGGACGAAGTCCGGCAGGCCGGCCAGGTCGCGTTCGCCGCGCAGCACCAGCTGGTAGCCGCTCTCGTCGGCCAGCACGTTCTGCGCGAAGCGGGTGTTGAGTTCCGCCTGCCGCTCCATGTTGGCGGCGTAGCGCTCGCGGTCCGCGCCCTGCAGCCGGGCGCCGGCGCGGACGAAGTCCAGGTGCACGCGCTCCAGCAGCCGCCGCTGCTCCGGCGTGAGCCCGAGCGCGGCGCGCTGTTCATGCAGCGCCTCGACGCGGGCGAACAGCGCGGCGTTCAGGTAGATCGCGTTGGTGTGCGCGGCCAGCGGCGCGGCCATGCGCCGCTGCACCGCCTGCAGCTCGGGCGAACTCGCCGACGCGCTCAGCGTCGAGAACAGGTGCTCCAGCGCGGTCAACGCGCGCCCGGCACGATCGAGCGCGGCGAGCGTGTTCTCGAAGGTCGGGGCCGCCGGCTGCGACGCGATCGCGTCGAGCTCGGCGCGGTGCGCGGCCAGCGCCGCGTCGAAGGCCGGTTCGAAATGCCCGGCCTCGATCGCCTCGAACGGCGGCAGCCCGTAGGGGCCGGTCCAGGCGGACAGCAGCGGATTGGCAGCAGGGGCGGCGCTCATCGTGTCTCCAGGGGCCATCAACAG
The DNA here is from genome assembly GCF_014193085.1 of Mitsuaria sp. BK041. NCBI lineage: Bacteria > Pseudomonadati > Pseudomonadota > Betaproteobacteria > Burkholderiales > Sphaerotilaceae > Roseateles > Mitsuaria sp. BK041. The sequence continues at coordinate 3,193,836 of NZ_JACHYT010000001.1, forward strand.
GGCGCCGATTGTAGGAACGGCGCCGGACCGCGATCGGTGCCGGCGCCGTTCCCGAGGCGTCGAAAGGGGAACGCCTTACTTCTTGTTCATTTCCTTCTTGATGGCGATCTCGTCGGCCTCGTCGTAAGACCGGTTGCCGCACTTGAGCTTCCACTCGTTGCGCTTGTCGTTCAGGTCCTCGACCGCCTCGTTGAAGTCGTCGGCGATCTTCTGGTGGGCATCGACGCGGGTGTTGAAGGCCTTGTTGACCTCGACGCGGTCATTGCGCGCCTTGTTGAAGGCATCGATCTTGGGCTGCAGGGCGTTGGCGCGGGCCTGGTACTCCTCCTGCTTGGCCTTGAGCTGGTCCTTCTCCATCTTGGAGGCGCCGGCCTCGATCTCGGCGCCGAAGGCCTTGACCGACTCGATCTCGGCCTTCAGCGCGGTGCCCTGGGCCTGCATGTCCGACTCGAACTTGTCGGACTCGGCCTTGGCCGCCTTGAGCTCGTCGCGCTCCTTCAGGACGACGGCCTTCTTCTTGTCCAGCTCGGCCGCGGCGGCCTCGTTCTGCTGGTTGCTGGCCATGCAGGCGCGCAGCTCGTCGCGGGTCATCAGCTTGCCCTTGCCGCCCTTGGCGGCGGCCGGCGCGGCCGGCGTGGCGGGCTTGGTGCCGCTGGTCTGGGCGACGGCCAGACCGCAGGCCAGCAGCGCGGCGACGGCGAGGGAGGTGCGAAGAGTGTTCATGTCGTCTCTCAGGTCATTGCGCCGGGTAGGCGCTGTCTCGTCGGCACGGGCTCGCCGGTGGCACCGGCCGGCCCGCAGTCTCATGGGGCGGCCGGAGCAGGCCGCCATGCGGGTCGGCATGATGCCACGACCGGGATAATGCGCCGCTTCAGATCGTTTCCGCCCCGCGTGCAGCCCGCACGCCGGGCATCCACCCCGCACCCCGGCCGCTTCGGGCGGCCCTTCGACCATGGCGCTCAAGGCCACCATCCACAAAGCCCAGCTGCAGCTCTCCGACATGGACCGCCATGTCTACGGCGAGCACTCCCTGACCGTCGCCCGCCACCCGTCGGAGACCGACGAGCGCATGATGCTGCGCATCCTGGCCTACGCGCTGCACGTGCCCGCCGACGACCTGCGCGGCCGGCTCGAGTTCAGCAAGGGGCTGTCCGACGTCGACGAGCCGCCGCTGTGGCAGCTGGACCTGACCGGCGAGGTGGTCCACTGGATCGAGCTGGGCCAGCCCGACGAGCGCCGGTTGCGCCAGGCCCACGGCCGCGCCGAGCGCGTCACCGTCATCAGCTACGCATCCAGCACGCCGGTATGGTGGAGCGGCATCCAGAACAAGCTGCAGCGCACGCCCCGCCTGGCCGTGTGGCAGATCCCGGCGGACCAGGCGCAGGCGCTGGCCGCCCTGGCCGAACGCGGCATGCAGTGGCAGGTCAGCATCCAGGACGGGACGGCGTACGTCAGCACCGAGAAGGGCGCTGTGGAGATCACGCCGCAATTGCTGAAGGAAGCCGAGCAGTGACTTGTGGGGTAAGGTGACGAGCCGCCCGCGCCCTTGACCAGGAGACCGTTGTGCCGCATTCCGAGCCGTCCGCATCCGTCGACCCCGCCACCGCCGCGGACGATCCGTTCCTGTGGCTCGAGGCGCTGGAAGGCGCCGAGGGCGAGCGCGCGCTGGCCTGGGTGCGCGAGCGCAACGACGCGACGCTGGCCGCGCTGAAGGCCGAGCCCGAGTTCGAGCCGGTCCGGGAGGAGCTGCTGCAGATCCTGAACGCGCGCGACCGCATCCCGCATGTGGCCCGGCGCGGCGACTGGTTCTACAACCTCTGGCAGGACGAGGCCCATCCGCGCGGCCTGTGGCGGCGCTGCACGCTGGAGGACTACCAGCTCGCCGAGCCGCCGTGGCGGCTGGTGCTGGACCTGGACGCGCTGGGCCGCGACGAAGGCCGAAGCTGGGTCTTCCACGGCGCGACCGCGCTCGCGCCCGATTACCGGCGCTGCCTGGTGTCGCTGTCCGACGGCGGCGCCGATGCCCACGAGCTGCGCGAGTTCGACCTCGAGGCGCTGCGCTTCATCCCGCCGGCCGAAGGCGGCTTCTTCGTGCCCGAGGCCAAAAGCGATGTCGAATGGCTGGACGCCGACACCTTGCTGGTCGGCAGCGACTTCGGACCGGACTCGTTGACCGAGTCGGGTTATCCGCGCCAGATCCGGCGCTGGGCGCGCGGCACGCCGCTGGACGCCGCGCCGGTGATCTTCGAGGGCGAGAAGGACGACGTCTCGGTGTCGGTGTCGGTCGACCGCACGCCGGGCTTCGAGCGGGTCGTGTTCAGCCGCGCGCTGGACTTCTACAACGAGTCGCGCTTCCTCTGGAAGCAAGGCGAGTTCGTGCCCATCGACCTCCCCAGCGACATGAGCGTGCACCTGGAAGGCCCGTGGATGCTGCTGCGTCCGCGCACCGACTGGGCCATCCCGCACGGCCCGACCTACCCGGCCGGCTCGCTGCTGCTGATGGAGGAAGCCGCGTTCTGGAAGAACGAGCGCCACGACAGGCACCTGCGCGTGATGTTCTCGCCGACCGCGGGCCGCTCGCTGGAGGACTACACGCTGACGCGCCACCACCTGCTGCTCAACGTCAGCGAGCATGTGGCCAGCCGGCTCGAGGAATGGGACCTGTCGCACCGGCCGCCGGTCCTGCGCCAGGTCAAGGCGCCCTTCCCCGGCACGCTCAGCGTGCAGAGCCTGCACGACCCGGAGCTGGCCGAGGACCGGCTCGGCGACCGCTACCTCCTGCACTACTGCGACTTCCTGACGCCCGACATCGTCTGCCTGGCGCAGGCCGGCACCGACGCGCGCGAGACGCTCAAGCAGCGCGGCGCGCAGTTCGACGCGCACGGCATGACGGTGGAGCAGCGCTTCGCCACCAGCGCCGACGGCGAGAGCGTGCCCTACTTCGTCATCGGCAAGGCCGGTCGCGGCGCCGACACGCCGACGCTGCTCTACGGCTACGGCGGCTTCGAGGTCTCGCTGCAGCCGTGGTATTCGGGCGGCAATGGCCGGGCGTGGCTCGCGCGCGGCGGGCGGCTGGTGGTGGCCAACATCCGCGGCGGCGGCGAGTACGGCCCGCGCTGGCACCAGGCCGCGACGCTCGCCCACAAGCAGCGCAGCTTCGACGACTTCATCGCCGTGGCCGAGGACCTGGTCGCGCACGGGCTGACGCGGCCGGCGCGGCTCGGGATCATGGGCGGTAGCAATGGCGGACTGCTGGTGGGCGCCTGCATGGTGCAGCGGCCGGAGCTCTTCGGCGCGGTGGTGTGCCAGGTGCCGCTGCTGGACATGAAGCGCTATCACCTGCTGCTGGCCGGCGCGTCGTGGATGGCCGAGTACGGCGACCCCGACGAGCCCGCGGAGTGGGCGCACATCGCCGCGTACAGCCCGTACCAGCAGCTCAAGGCGGGCGTGCGGTATCCGCGGGCGCTCTTCGCCACGTCGACGCGCGACGACCGCGTGCATCCGGGCCATGCGAGGAAAATGGCGGCCCGCATGCTTGCGTTGGGGCAAGCCTGCTTCTATTACGAAAACATCGAGGGCGGCCATGGCGGCGCGGCGGACAACCAGCAGCGCGCGCTGTTGCAAGCCCTCGAGTTCGCCTACTTGTGGCGGCAACTCGGCAGGGAGCCCAGCAGTGGAGACGCAGCGTGAATTTCGTCATCCAGCATCATCCCGACGCGAGATGCTTTCTTGCCCAGCCGCAACCCGGACTGCAATGCCGGCTCGACTATGAGCGCCACGGCGAACAGCTGATCATCACCCACACCGGCGTGCCGGCGCAGCTGCGCGGGCAAGGCCTGGCCTCGCAGCTGGTGGAGACCGCGGCGCGCTGGCTGGCGGAGTTCCCGTTGCAGCTGGTCCCCGGCTGCAGCTATGTGCGCCACTGGCTGCTGCGCCATCCGCGCTGGCAGCGGCTGCTGACGCCGGCCTCGGCCCAGCGGGTGCTCAACGAATGGTTCGGCCCGCCCGGCTCGGCGCAGGACGGGCAGATCCAGATGAAGTGGTTCAAGAAGGACCCCGCCTTCGACGACGCGCTGCGCGAGCGCTTCGGCGCGGTCGTCGCCCAGGCCCTCGACGGCGGCCTGCGCGAGTGGGACTCCACCGCCTGGGGCGCGCTCGCCCGCATCGTCGTGCTGGACCAGTTCACCCGCAACATCCATCGCGATACGCCAGCAGCCTTCGCCGGCGACGCCCTCGCCCTGGACGCCGCGATCGCGCTGCGGGCCCGGGCGCAGGAACTCGGCACGCTCGAACGCTGGTTCGCCACCATGCCGATGGAACACGCCGAAGACCTCGCGATGCAGGAACTCAGCGTCGCCACCTTCGAAGCCCTCACCCTCGAGGACCCGCGCCTCGCCGACGCGCTCGACTACGCGCGCAAACACCGCGATGTCATCGCGCGTTTCGGGCGCTTCCCGCATCGCAATGACATCCTCGGGCGGGACAGCACGCCGGAGGAACTGGACTTCCTGAAGCAGCCAGGGTCACGGTTCTGACCTGCGCTCGGGCAGGACCGGGGCAGGCGACTCCCGTCGTGCCTCAGGCGCTCAACTCCCGCCGCTCGCCTGCGGCTCGCTTTGGTCAGACAGAACGCGCCCAGTCAGTCCTGGACGGCACGACTTCGTCGCCTGCCCCGGCCCTGCCCTCGAAGAGAAGCACTGCAGCGCGTGCACCGCGAGGCGCCAGCAGCTCAACTCGATTCCTGCTCCTGCAGGAGACGCCACATGACCTTGCCGGAACCCGACTTCGGCAAGACGTCCACGAACTGCACAATGCGCGGCGCCTTGTAGGCCGCCATGTGCTCGTGCGCCCAGTCGATGATGTCCCTGTCCGTGGTCTTGCCCTTGGCCTCCGCGCGCAGCACCACCACCGCCTTGACCGTCTCGCCACGGTACGCATCCTTGGCCGCGATGATGCAGGCCTCCTGCACCGCCGGGTGCCGGTACAGCAGCATCTCGACCTCCGAGGGCCACACCTTGTAGCCGCTCGCGTTGATCATCCGCTTGAGCCGGTCCGTGATGAAGAAGTAGCCCTCCTCGTCCATGCGACCAAGATCCCCCGTGCGGAAGAAACGCTTGCCGTCGAGCTCGACAAAGGCCGCCTCCGTCGCCTCCGGTTGGCGCCAGTAGCCCTGGAACACCATCGGGCCATGCGTGATGATCTCGCCCACCTCGCCGACCGGCAGTTCCTCCAGCGTGGTCGGATCGACGATGCGCGCGTCCACACCGAAGATCGGGATGCCCAGGCACTGCAGCTTGGCGCGCTCGGGCGGGTTGCCGTGACTGGGCGCCGCGGTCTCCGTCAGGCCGTAGCCCTCGGCGAAGGTCAGGCCGAACTCCTCCTGCAATCGCTCGGCCACCGCCTTGGGCATCGCCGCGCCGCCGCCGCTGAGATAACGCAGGCTGCGCAGGTCGAAGGACTTGTAGTTCGGGCTCGCGAAGAGGTCGATGATCATCGTCGGGATGCAGGTCCAGTGCGTGACCTGGTGGCGCGAGATCAGGCGCCCGCAGAGCTCGCGGTCCCAGCGCGGCATGATGACCAGCGTCATCCCGGTGAAGACCGGACCGAGCACGCCATACAAGGTGCCGGTGATGTGGAACATCGGCACCACCGCCAGGCCGACCGATTCGGCACTCGCGTAACCCCATTGGCAGCCACCGCAGCTGTTGGCCATCAAGGTCGCGTTGGTGTGCATGCAGCCCTTGGGCAGGCCGGTGGTGCCCGAGGTGTAGGGCAGCATCGCCAGGTCGTCGGGTCCGGCGGTATGCGGCCCCGGCACCAGGCCGGCGGCCAGCGCGTCGCGCCAGTCGGTCGCGCCGGGCGGCAGCTCGTGGACGGCGGTGAGCCAGGTCCGCATCGTCTCGGGCGCGTCGCAGGCCGGATCGGGCCCGGCGGGCGGGAGCATCTGCCAGTACTGGGTCACCAGCACGGCGCGCGGGCGCTGCGCCGGCGGCAGCTTGTCGGCGGCCTTGGCGACGATGCCCGACAACTCGCCGCTGCAGATGACGACGCGTGTCTCCGGATCGGTCAGGTAATGGCCGAACTCGTCCTCGCGGTTCATCGGGTTGACCGGCACCACCACCGCATCGGCGCGGTTGATCGCGTAGAAGGCGACCAGGTACTGCGGGCAGTTCTGCATGAAGAGCGCGACGCGGTCGCCCTTGCCCACGCCCTGCGCGCGCAGCCAGCCGGCGAGCGCCTCGGCCTGCCGTCGCAGCTCGCGGTAGCTCAGCGTCGCGCCGAGGAACTGCGTGGCCGCCTTGTCCGGATACCGCGTCGCGGCGACCTCCAGGTTGAACCACAGCGAGGTCCGTGGAATCGCCAGCCGCCGGGGCAGTCGCGCCGGCCAGTGGCTGTGCTGCACGCCGGCGTTCTCGGGACGGGGGGTGACCACGCGCGTCATCGGGGCTGTCTCCTGTCTGTGTTGTGGCGTCGATCTTCAATCCACCGCCTCGCCGACCTTGTCTCGACAGCGACATCGGGCCCAGCGGTCCACTGTGGCGGAAACCCGACTGGCCCCTGTTATCGGGGTGGTCCCGGACATGCTCCTCCCCGTGCCCCCGCGTAGCATGCGGGCTTTCACCAATGCCCGCGCGGCATCCGCCCTCCCCTCGGGGCGTCGATGCGCGGCCGGGTCGTGCCTGCTCCCGTTCATGCTGATCGCGCGACGTACCGCCCTTCAGGGCCTGCTGACCTGTGCCCTGGCCGTGGGCGCCGCGGCCGCGCCGTCCGTGCGGGCGGCACCGGCCGAGCCGCCGCTGGCCGCGCCCACCGGACCGGTGGTGCTCACCGTGGGCGGGGCGCTGCGCAACGCCAATCGCGACGGCCGCGCCGCCTTCGACATGGCGATGCTCGAGAAGCTGCCCCAGGTCAGCTTCAGCACGCAGACGCCCTGGTACCCGCAGCCGCGCCGGTTCACCGGGCCGCTGCTGCGCGACGTGCTCGCCGCCGCCGGCGCGCAGGGCCGCACGATCGAGGCCCGCGCGCTCAATGACTACCGCGTCCAGATCCCGCTGACCGACAGCCATCGCTACGACGTGATCGTCGCCCGGCTGCTCGACGACCGCCCGATGGCGGTGCGCGACAAGGGCCCGCTGTTCCTGATCTATCCCTTCGACCACGCGCCCGAGCTGCGCAACAGCGTCTTCTACGGGCGCTCGGCCTGGCAGCTGACCCACCTGGAGCTGCGCTGACCATGCCGCGCGACGCCTCCCGCACCGTCGCGGCCCGGCAGCGCCGCTGGCGCATCGGCATCGCCGCGATGGGCCTGCTGCTGGTGCTGACGCTCGCCGGCGTGGGCTGGCTGCAGGCGCGGCAGTACGAGGCGCTCAACGGCACCCGGCGCTACCAGGACGATTACCTCGTCTGGAGCCTGTTCCAGTTCGAGACCGAATACCTGAAGCTGCGCCTGGCCCTGGAGCAGGCGGCGGGACCGAGCGTGGGCGTCGACCCCGACCAGGTGGCGCAGCGCTACGAGATCTTCGTCAGCCGGCTCAACCTCGTGGAGAGCGAGCATGCCGCGCTGGTACTGGCGCACCACCCCGACTACCAGCGCACGGTCGCGCGCGCGCAGGACTTCGTGCGCTGGGCCGATGCGCTGCCGCTCAACGGCGCCCTGATCCGCGAGCATCCGCAGCGCATCGCCGAGATCGTCGCCCGCCTGGAACCGCTGGCCGACCCGATCCGGGACCTGTCGCTGACCTCGACCCACCACGTCGCCCAGGACGTGACGCGCCGCAACGAGATCATCCGCAACCAGAGTCGCGTCAGCCTGGGGCTGACGGCGGCGCTGTCGGCGATGACGCTGCTGTTCGCGGCCGTGATCTACCGGCAGTTCCGCGGCCTGGAGCGTTATGGCGACAAGCAGAAGGCGCTGGCCGCGCGGCTCAACGAGGCGCAGCGCGAGGCCGACGCCGCCAACCGCGCCAAGACGGTCTTCCTCGCCAACATGAGCCACGAGCTGCGCACGCCGCTGCAGGGGCTGCTAGGCATGCTGGGCCTGATCAAGGAGGCGCCGCTGACGCCCGCGCAGCAGGACCAGCTCAAGGCCGCCAACGACTGCGCGCGCCATCTGCTGGCGGTGCTGGGCGACATCCTGGACGTGACGCGCATGGAGGCCGGCGGGCTGTCGATCGCGCCGGAACCGCTGCAGCTCGGTGCGCTGGTCAGGGAACTGGAGGCGCTGAGCCGGCCGCAGGCGGCGGCCAAGCGGCTCGCGCTTCACTTCGGCATCGACGACGACGTGCCCGGCTGGGTGCTGGCCGATCCGACGCGGCTGCGCCAGATCCTGCTGAACCTGCTGAGCAACGCGCTCAAGTTCTGCGACCGCGGCCAGGTGGGCTGCCAGCTGAGACGCGGCGTCGGGCCGCTGGGCGAGGACCTGCTGATGTTCGAGGTCAGCGACACCGGCCCGGGCATCGACGCGCAGACGCAGGCCAGACTCTTCCAGCGCTTCAGCCAGGGCGACGCGAGCACCTCGCGGCGCCACGGCGGCGCGGGCCTGGGGCTGGAGATCTCGCGCCGGCTGGCCCGCGCGATGGGCGGCGACATCCACGTGCAGAGCGCGCCCGGCCAGGGGGCGCGCTTCACGCTGGCGCTGCCGCTGCGCGCCGGCGCCGACCTGCCGCCCGGCCGCATGGTGCCGGCCGAGGCGGCGACCGCCCCCTCGACGCCGCTCAAGGGGCCTTCGGCGACCTCGGCGGCCTTGACGACTTCGGCGGCCTCGGCGGCCTCGGCGGAGGATGCGCCGGTCACCGGCCTGCGCGTCCTGGTCAGCGAGGACAACCCAACCAACCGCATCGTCATCGAGGCGATGCTCGAACGGCTGGGCCATCGGCCGACGCTGTGCGAGAACGGCCTGCAGGCGCTGCACGCGCTGCGGCAGCAGGCCTTCGACGTCGTGCTGATGGACCTGCACACGCCGCAGATGGACGGCTTCGAGGCCACGCGGCGGATGCGGGAGCTGCCGCCGCCGCGCGGGCGGCTGCCGATCATCGCGTTCTCGGCCGACGCGTTCGAGGAGTCTCGCCAGAAGGCCGACGACGCCGGCATCAGCGCCTTCCTGGCCAAGCCGGTGGAGCTCGAGACGCTGCGCGCCTGCCTGCAGTCGCTGGCGCCCTCGCCCGCCCGGCCGGAAGCGGCTTGAACCGGGCGGGCCGGCTGAGCCGGTTCGATCCCGCTCACCTCAAAGGCCATTAAAGTCCCTCTCCGCAACGGAGAGCCCCGTCCCATGTACCTGTCCCGCATCGCGCTGACCAATGTGCGCTCGATGGAGTCGCTGGCGATCGACTTCGGCATCAGCCCGGAGGCAGCCCCCGGCACGAACCGGCGCTGGACGCTGTTGCTCGGCGAGAACGGCTGCGGCAAGAGCACGGTGCTGCGCGCGATCGGCCTGCTGCTGGCGGGCAGCGACGCCCTGCCGGAGCTGCTCGGCGACGCCGATGCCTGGATCCGCAACGGCACGCGGCAATGCCGCATCGCCGGCACGCTGGTGACCGCCAAGGGCGAGCCGCGCGAGATCGCGCTGGAACTGCACCGCGGCGACGGCCTGCGCGACATCTTCGAGCGCAACGCGCGGACGCTGGACGCGCTGGATGCGGCGATCCGGCATGCCGACCGCAACTATTTCGTGCTGGGTTATGGCGTGTCGCGCCGGCCGCCCGAAGGCGGCAAGCGCCTGAGCGCGCCGATGGACGACAGCGCACGCTCGCCGCGCGCGCGGGCGCTGGCCTCGATGTTCTCGCCCGACGCCTCGCTGGTCTCGCTGCAGCGCTGGGCGATGGACCTCGACTACCGGCGCGGCGCTGGCGCGCTGGCGCCGATCCGCGCGGCGCTCAACCAGCTGATGCGGGGCATGAACTTCTCGCGCATCGACAAGGCCTCCGGCCAGCTGATGTTCCACACCGTCGACGGCGAGGTGCCCCTGAGCCAGCTGTCCGACGGCTACCAGAACATGGCCGCCTGGTGCGGCGACCTGCTCTACCGCATCACCGAGGCCTTCCCCGATCGCAAGGACCCGCTCGCCACGCGCGGCGTGCTGCTGATCGACGAACTCGACCTGCATCTGCACCCGGTCTGGCGCCGGCAGCTGGTCGACTTCCTGTCGGCGCTGCTGCCGCATTTCCAGTTCATCGCGACGACGCATTCGGCGCTGACCGCGCAGCAGAGTGGCGAGGGCGAGCTCTTCGTCATCCGTCGCGAAGGGGCCAAGCAGCGGCCGACGCTGGTGCCCTTCGTCGGCGAGCCGCGCCTGATGGGCGTGCACCAGCTGCTGATGAGCCCGATGTTCGGCCTGGCGTCGATGGATTCGGTGGTGGTCGAGCAGGCGCGCGACACGGCCCGCAAGCTGCAGGCGAAGTCGACGGCCAAGGGCAAGGCCCTGACCGCGCGCGAGCGCACGCAATTGCAGCGCAGCACGGAGGTCCTGCGGGCCGCGCCGGAGTGGGACGCGGTGCCCGGCTACGCGCGCCAGCAGGCGGCGTTGCTGAGGGAACTCAAGGCAACCATCGCGAAGCAGGCGGCCCAGTCCGCGAAGCCCGCGGCGCCGGCGTCGAAGCCGTCGACCGCAGCGGCAAAGCCCGCGTCCACGCCGGCGCTGTCGCCGGGCAAGCTCAAGGCCGCGGTGAAGCGCGTGGAGCGGTCCAAGTGATCCGCCTGCGGCGGCGACGCGATGCCGCAAGCCTGGGCGCCTTCACCGGCGCGAAGCTGCAGCAGCGGCTGCTCCGGCTCGAGGGCTATTTCTACGACGACGGCCGCAGGGTCGACTTCAAGCCCAAGTCACGCCAGATCTGGTCGGCCGCGAAGGCGACGCTGCGGCGCGAGACCGCTGGCAAATGCGCCTACTGCGAGGCCGACACGGCGGTGGTCGCGCATGGCGACGTCGAGCACTTCCGTCCCAAGGACCCGTACTGGTGGCTGGCGTATTGCGTCGACAACTACACCTTCAGCTGCCAGGTCTGCAACCAGGTCCACAAGGGCAACCGCTTCCCGGTCACCGGCGCGCGGCTGAAGCCGCCACGCATGCCGGCCACGCGCCCGGCCGATGCGGCGAAGGCAGCGGCGCTTGCCGAGCGCTTCTGCCCCGATCCCGCGTCCACGACAGACGCCGCGCTGAAGCGCTTCTTCGCCAGCGAGCATGCGCATCTGCCCGATCCTTACCTCGACGATCCGGAGCGGCTGTTCTCCTGGAACGCGATCGAGGCGACGCAAGAGGTATGGCTCATCGCCCGTGGCCGCTCCGCGAGGGCGAAGGCCGCGGTGAAGGCGGCCGAGGAAGTGCTGGGCCTCAATCGCAGCGAGCTGCTGCGCCTGCGCTACCAGCGCTACGAGTTCCTCTACACCGCGGCGCTGGCGTTCCAGGAAATGGATCACGACTCGCCAAGCGCGCCGAAGGTGCTCGCGCAGCTGCGCCGCCAGGCCGACGACAACCAGCCGTTCGCTGCGATGTCGCGGCACTTCCTTCGTAGCTGGGGGCTGCTGGAGACTTGACCGGCGCCCCCTGAAAGGGCGTTGCGCCGTCCCCCTTCGGGAGGCCGGCTTCCGACTCGCGGCTGCTGATCTTGCGGCGCAAACTTTGCAGGTCCCAGCAGATCCGTCGCGAGCCCTCTCATGCGCAGTTCATCATCGAGCAGGAAAAAGGGGCCAGGCCTTGCCCAGCTGCCGCCCATGGCCACCCCGCACAAGCACGCCCCTCATGTCGAGGTCATTGACCGCCATGGCGCCTCGGCCCAGCATTCGAACCTTCCAATCAAGGTGGCTGTACTGGAGACCAACGTGGACCGACTGCAGATCGAGATGAATGAACTCAAGACCGAGTTCAGGGAATTCCGGAAGGAGATGCGCGCCGAGATCATGGCCATCCGCACGCATGACTTCCGCCTTCTGTTCGGCGCCATCATCACGGTGGCCATCGGCGTGGCGGCGTTGATGGCGAAAGGATTCCACTGGATCTGAGCAAGCCCTCGAGACCCTGGGGCGGGCCGGCTCAGACCACCACCGGCTCCGGCTCCAGCCGGATGCCGAAGCGGCCGTAGACACTCTCCTGGATCGCCCGCGCCAGCGTGACGACCTCGGCGCCGCGGGCTTCGCCGCGATTCACCAGCACCAGCGCCTGCTTCTCGTAGACCGCCGCGCCGCCGACGCTCTTGCCCTTCCACCCGCAGGCGTCGATCAGCCAGCCGGCGGCCAGCTTGAAGCTGCCGTCGGGCATCGGGTAATGCACGATGTGCGGGTCGCGCGTGATGATGTCGCGGCACTGCTCCGCGCTCACCACCGGGTTCTTGAAAAAACTGCCCGCATTGCCGATGCGCGCCGGATCCGGCAGCTTGGCGCGGCGGATCTCGCAGATCCAGTCGAACACCTGCCGGGCATCGGGCGCGGCGATGCCGGTCTCGGCCATCTTGCGCTCGATGTCCAGGTAGCCCAGCTGCGGCTGCCACGGCTTGGGACAGCGCAGCCGCACCTTGGTGATCACGCTCTTGCCGGCCAGGCCGCCGTAACCGGTCTGCTTGAACACGCTGTCCCGGTAGCCGAAGCGGCACACCTCGGCCGGCAGCGTGACCCGCCTCCCGGTGGTCAGGTCCACGACGTCCACGTTCTCGAGCCTGTCCTTCAGCTCGACGCCATAGGCGCCGATGTTCTGGACCGGCGCGGCGCCGACGGTCCCGGGAATCAGCGCGAGGTTCTCCAGGCCCGGTACGCCCAGCGCCAGCGAGCCCGCGACCGCCTCATGCCAGGCCACGCCGGCGCCGGCCTCGACGATCCAGCAGTCGTCGCGTTCCTCGACGCGCAGGCCCGGGATCTCCATCTTCAGCACGACCGCGTCGACATCCCGCGTCAGCACCAGGTTCGAGCCACCGCCAAGCACGAACTTCGGCGCGCGGCCCAGTTCGGGATGGTCGACGACGCGGCGCACATCCAGTTCCTCGCGGATGCGCACCAGCCGGCGCGCCGTCGCGGGCAGGCCGAAGGTGTTGTAGGGCTTGAGGTTGACGTCGGTCTCGATGACGACGCCCTCGCGTCGCTCGGTCGAGGGGGGGATGGCGGGAGACTGCATGGCTAGAATTCTCGCCCATATCCCCCGAAGGCCCGATCCGGGCCTTCGCTCCTTTGAAAGAGATGTACGCACATGCCCAGCTTTGACACCGTCCTCGAACCCGACATGGTGAAGGTCCGCAACAGCGTGGACGCCAGCGCCAAGGAGATCGCCACCCGCTTCGACTTCAAGGGCACCAGCGCCGCCATCGAGTGGAAGGACAAGGAGAAGGAAGTCCACGCCACCGGCGACGCCGAGTTCCAGCTCGAGCAGATCGAGGCGGTGCTGTATTCGAAGCTGACCAAGCAGGGCGTGGTGCTCGGTTTCGTCGACAAGCAGGACAAGATCGAGAAGCTCGGCGGCGACCGCGTCAAGCAGGTCTACAAGATCAAGAACGGCCTGGAAGCCGCCGAGGCCAAGAAGGTCGTCGCCGCGATCAAGGAGAGCAAGCTCAAGGTGCAGGCGCAGATCGAAGGCGACATCGTGCGCATCACCGGCAAGTCGCTCGACGACCTGCAGGCCGCGCAGGGCGCGCTGCGCAAGGCGCTGCCCGACCTGCCGCTGAGCTTCGACAACTACCGCAAATGAGCCGGGCCGGGTTCGACCCGGCCTGAGCCTCGCGCCGGAGCGCGACCAGGCACCCTGCCCGCTCCCGCGCACCGACGGCCCCAGGCCGCGGCCGCATGACCACACATCGGGGGGGACGAGATGAGCACTGTTGGCAGGTCTGGCAGGTCCGGCGGGTCCCGCTGGCGCGGCCCCGCGGCGGCGGCCTTGCTGGCGCTGTGCGCGGCATCGGCGCAGGCGGACAGCGTCAAGGCCGCGCGCTTCTACGAGGACGCGCTCAAGCGCTTCGAACGCCAGGACATCGACGGCGCCGTCATCCAGCTGAAGAACGCGCTGCAGCAGGACGCGCGCATGCTCAGCGTCCACGTGCTGCTGGGCAAGGCGCTGCTGATGCGCAGCGAGGCCGCGGCCGCCGAGGTCGAGTTCAACGAGGCCCTCTCGCTGGGCATCAACCGCGCCGAGGTCGCCGTGCCGCTGGCGCAGGCGCTGATCGCCCAGGGCAAGCAGCCGGAGGTCTTCAAGCTGCCGGCGCTGGTGCCCGAGGGCCTGCCCGATCCGGTCCGCAAGGCGCTGCTGCTGGTGCGCGCCGCGGCGGCCTCGGACCTCGGCGAGCCTTCGCGCGCGCAGGCGCAGATCGACCTGGCCCGCGCCATCCCGCCCGACAACGCCGACACCTGGCTGGCCGAGGTGCCCCTGCGCCTGCGCGCGCGGCAGTTCGACCTGGCCAACGCCGCGGCGGAGCAGGCGCTGCGCCTGGCGCCGGGCAACGGCGAGGCGCTGTACCAGAAGGCCACCGTCCCGCACGTGCAGGGCCGGCTGGATGAGGCGCTCAAGGGTTACGAGCGCGCGATCGCCGCCGACCCCCGCCACCTGGAGGCGCAACTGGCCCGCGCCGGCCTGCTGATCGACCTGGGCCGCGACGCGGACGCGCTGGCGCAGGCGCAGTCCGCGCTGAAGCTGGCGCCGAGCGAGCCGCGCGCGCTCTACCTGACCGCGGTGCTCGCGGAGCGCCGCGGCGACGCCGCCAGCGCCCGCAGCGCGCTCAAGGCCGTCACCGCGGAACTGGACCCGGTGCCCATCGAATTCATCCGCTACCGCCCGCAGGCGCTGATGCTCAACGGGCTCGCGCATTTCGGCCTGGGCGAGATGGAGAAGGCCAAGCCCTACCTGGAATACGCCCAGCGACAGACGCCCAACAGCCCGCTGTCCAAGCTGCTGGCACAGGTCTACGTGGCGGAGCCCAACCTCGACCGCGCCGCGGAGGTGCTGGACGCCTACCTGCGCGCCTATCCCGGCGACGGCCAGGCGCTGGTGATGATGGCCACGCTGCAGATGGCGCAGGGCCGGCATGCCCGTGCCACCGCGCTGATGCAGGAGGCGCTCAAGGCCAAGGACGCGCCGGAGTTCCGCACCGCGCTGGGCCTGTCGCTGCTGCGCGGCGGCCAGTCCGGCGACGCGATCGGGGAGCTCGAGAAAGCCTTCCAGCGCGATCCGCGCCAGACCTACGCCGGCATGGCGCTGGTGTCGCTGTACCTGCGCGCCGGGCAGACGGCCAAGGCCGTCGCGATCGCGGACCGGCTGGTCAAGCAGGAGGCCGCCAACCCGACCACCTGGGTGCAGCTCGGCGTGGCGCGCCGCTCGGCCGGCAACCTGCCGGGCGCGCGCGAGGCCTACCAGAAGGCCCTCCAGCTCGATCCGCAGCTGGCCGAGGCGCAACTGGGCCTGACGCGCATCGACATCGCCGAGCGCAAGTTCGACGCGGCCCAGGTGCGCCTGGCCGCGATGCTGAAGGCCGACGAGAAGAACGCCGACGCGCTCTACGAGATGGCGCTGCTCAGCGAGGCCCGGGGCCAGGCCGCCGAGGTGCAGCGCTGGCTGACCAAGGCGACCGACGTCAGCAGCTCGCGCAACACGCGGGCGGATCAGGCGCTGATCGCCTGGCTGCTCAAGCAGGACCAGGCCGGCGCCGCGCTCGAGGCCGCCAAGCGCCTGCTCGGCAAGGCGCCGGACGATCCGCAGACGCTGATCGCCTACGCGCAGGCGCAGCTCGCCAACCGCGACGCCAACGGCGCCCGCGCGACGCTGACCAGTGCGGCGCGGCGTTCCGGCTTCGGTGCCGATCCGCTGGCGCAGATCGCCGCGCTGCAACTGGATGCGCGCGATCCGGCGGGCGCCGCCTACAGCCTGGACAAGGCGCTGCAGACCGCGCCCCAGCATGTGGGCGCGCTGGCGCTGTCCTCGACGGTGGCCCTGCAGCAGGGCAACCCGACCCTGGCGGAGAAGCAGGCCCGGCAGGTGATCCAGCTGCGTCCGCAACTGGCGCTGGGCTACACGCTGCTGGCCGACGTCGCGCTGGCGCGGCGCCAGCCGGCCCAGGCGCTGGACGCGCTGCGCAAGGCCCACGAGCTGCAGCCCACCAGCGGCAGCCTGCTCGCCCTGATGCGGGCGCTGGGACGGCAGGACGGCAGCGGCAAGGCGGCGCAGGACCTGGCCGAGCGCTGGCTGAAGACCCACCCGTCCGACCTGGCGGCCTGGAAGGCGCTCGGCGACGCGCAGGCGCGCGCCGGGAGCTTCCCCGCCGCGCGCCGCAGCTACGAGACGGCGCTGAAGCTCCGGCCGAACGAGGTCGAGACGCTCAACAACCTGGCCAACGTGATGATCCGGCAAGGCGAGGCGGCCGCGGCCGCGGCGACGGCCGAGAAGGCGCTGGGGCTCGATCCCCGCAACGTGGCGGTCATCGACACCGCCGGCTGGGCCTACCACCTGGCCGGCAACGGCGACCGCGCGCTGCAACTGCTGCGCGACGCGCGCCTGCGCGAACCCGACAGTCCGGAGATCCGCTACCACCTGGCCGCCGCCCTGGCCAAGGCCGGCCGGAAGGCGGAGGCGAAGGAGGAACTCGATGTCGCGCTGCGCAGCACCGCGTTCGAAAGTCACAAGGAAGCGCTGGCCTTGAGCCAGACGCTGCGCTGAGCCGCCGGAGCCCCGCTGGTGAGGGGTGCCGGCGCTTGTCAGAAAAACTTACAGTCCCGCTCCAAGGACCGACATCTTCACGCTCAAGTGCTTGTGTCGTAAGGAAAACATCACCTTGGCCCGGAGCTTGCTCATAGCAGCTCGAACGAATCAGACGCTCCGACCGGGTCGGGGAGACCGAGGGGAAACCATGCGAAAAGTTCAACAACGCCTGATGGGGCTGGCCGCGGCGGCGCTGGCGTCACTGCTGCCGCTCAGCGCGCATGCGCTCTCCACCTGGACGGCCGGCAACTGCACGACCAACTGCAGCGAGACCGGCGATGCGGCGCCCAACGTCAGCTATTCGGCCTACTCGGCGTCGATCAACACCTCCGGCGGTGCGTACTCCAGCACCAACGGCTTCGCGCAGAGCACGCTGGCCTACTACAGCGGTAGCGGCTTTGGCGTCGTGGCCCCGAGCGGCGACAGCCAGTCGCCCAATCACTCGCTGGACAACTACGGCTACCAGGACCTGATCCTGCTGAAGTTCGATGCCGCGGTGAACCTGACCCAGGTGAAGCTGGGCTGGTGGCAGTACGACAGCGACATCACCGTGCTGGCCTACACCGGCCTGACGTCGGGCGTGAACGTCGGCAACACGATTACGGGCAAGACGGCGGCGACGCTGAAGTCGGCCAACGGCTGGTCGCTGGTCAACAGCTACGCGGACGTCGGCAAGGCCGCCAACACGACGGTCAACCTCAACACCAACGTCAGCTCGAGCTGGTGGATCATCACCGCCTACAACTCGCAGTTGGGCGGTGCCCCCACGGGCGCCGACGGCTCCACCAGCGGCCTGACGCGCGGCACCGGCACGAGCTACACCGGCTATGACTTCGTCAAGCTGTTCTCGGTCTCCGGCAACAAGTCCGGCGGCGGTGGCGGCACCGGCGGCAACGTGCCGGAGCCGGCCTCGCTGGCACTGGCCTCGGTCGCCCTGCTCGGCCTGGTCGGCCTGCGCCGCCGCAAGCAATCCCAACGCTGAGCCTCCCTGCTCCGCGAAAGGCGACCCGATGGGTCGCCTTTCTTTTTCCCGCAGAGAAACGAAAAACGCCCGATGCAAGCATCAGGCGTTTCATCTCCCCAGCACACCTCGGTCGCAAAACCGTGGCAGTACGACGGTGGTTGGGGACGGTGATGCGTGGGGTTCCGGCGCTTGCCGCCGGGGCCCCATGCATCGGCGGCCAACGCCCGGACCTCCGCAGCCCAGGCGCCTGCGCCCCGCGCAATCAGCCGCGCGACGCCCGCTTGCGATCGTTCTCCGACAAATGGCGCTTGCGCAGCCGCACCGACTTCGGCGTGATCTCGACCAGCTCGTCGTCCTCGATGAACTCGACGCCGTACTCGAGCGTCAGCTCGATCGGCGGCGTGATCTTGATCGCGTCTTCCTTGCCGCTGACGCGGAAGTTGGTCAGCTGCTTGGTGCGGGTCGCATTGACGACCAGGTCGTTGTCGCGGCTGTGGATGCCGACGATCATGCCTTCGTAGACCGGGTCGTTCGGCTTGACGAACATGCGGCCGCGATCGTCCAGCTTGCCCAGGGCGTAGGTGAAGATCTCGCCCGCGTCCATCGAGATCAGCACGCCGTTCTTGCGGCCGGCGATCTCGCCCTTGTGCGGCTCGTAGCCGTCGAAGATGTTGGAGATCAGGCCCGAACCGCGGGTCAGGTTCAGGAACTCGTTCGAGAAACCGATCAGGCCGCGGGCCGGGATGCGGTACTCGAGGCGGACGCGGCCGCGGCCGTCCGGCTCCATGTTGACCAGCTCGCCCTTGCGCTCGCCCAGGGCCTGCATCACGCCGCCCTGGTGGGTTTCCTCGACGTCGGCGGTGACCAGCTCGATCGGCTCGCACTTCTCGCCGTTGATCTCCTGGAAGACCACGCGCGGCTTGGACACGGCCAGCTCGTAGCCTTCGCGACGCATGTTCTCCAGCAGGATGGTCAGGTGCAGTTCACCGCGGCCCGACACCTCGAAGATGCCGTCCTCGTCGGTTTCCTTCACGCGCAGCGCGACGTTGTGCTGCAGTTCCTTCTGCAGGCGGTCCCAGATCTGGCGGCTGGTGACGAACTTGCCTTCACGGCCGGCCAGCGGCGAGGTGTTGACGCAGAAGTTCATCGTCAGCGTCGGCTCGTCGACCTTGAGCATCGGCAGCGGGGCCGGATTGGTCGGGCTGGTGACGGTCACGCCGATGCCGATTTCCTCGATGCCGTTGATCAGCACGATGTCGCCGGGGCCGGCTTCGGTGGCCTGCACGCGGTCCAGGCCCTGGAAGGTCAGCACCTGGTTGATGCGGCCCTTGGTGACCTTGCCGTCCGGGCCTTCCATCACGACCACGTCCATCGCCGGCCGGATCGTGCCCTGGCTGATGCGGCCCACGCCGATGCGGCCGACGAAGGTCGAGAAGTCCAGCGCCGAGATCTGCAGCTGCAGCGGCGCGGCCGGGTCGCCGCTCTGCGGCGGCACATGCTTGAGGATGGTGTCGAACAGGGCGGACATGTCCTCGCCCCACTTGCCGCCGGGCTCGCCCTCTTCCAGCGAGGACCAGCCGTTGATGCCCGAGGCGTACACGACTGGGAAGTCCAGCTGCTCGTCGGTGGCGCCGAGCTTGTCGAACAGGTCGAAGGCGGCGTTGATGACGGCGTCCGGCTTGGCGCCCGGCTTGTCGACCTTGTTGACGACGACGATGGGCTTGAGGCCCAGCGCCAGCGCCTTCTTGGTCACGAAGCGGGTCTGCGGCATCGGGCCTTCCTGGGCGTCGATCAGCAGCACCACGCCGTCGACCATCGACAGCGCGCGTTCCACTTCACCGCCGAAGTCCGCGTGCCCCGGGGTGTCCACGATGTTGATGTGGGTGCCCTTCCAGCTCACCGCGCAGTTCTTGGCCAGGATGGTGATGCCGCGCTCGCGTTCGATGGCGTTGTTGTCCATCACCGTGTCGACGACCTTCTCGTGCTCGGCGAAGGTGCCGCTCTGGCGAAGGAGCTGGTCCACCATGGTGGTCTTGCCATGGTCGACGTGGGCGATGATGGCGATGTTGCGGATTTGCTTGCTCATGGGGCGGCTTTCGCTTGGAGGGCTTTCTCGGATTTGGAGGAAGTCGGGAACTCGGGGATGTCTCGGGTCTTGTCGGGCGATGCCGGCTCAGGCGGCCTGCATCAGCATGGAAGCGATCTCGGTGGGGCTCAGCAGCCGGTCGGCGATCAGCTCGCCGCCAGCCACGTGGGCGCTGCCCAGGAAGGCGCGCGGCATCTGGCCGTACACCCGCACCTGCGGCAGGTCGCCGAGCGCCACCCGCCGGCGCATGCCGGACAGGAAGCGGCCGGCTTCGTCGTTGCTGAGCTCGACCTCGGGCCATTCGCCCAGCAGGCTGTCCGGGGCTGTCAACTGCGCGAGACGGCCGGCGTCGTCCATCGCCTCGAGCTGCTCCAGCGTCACCGCCTGGCTGATCGACACCGGACCGCTGGCGGTGCGGCGCAGGCCGGCCAGGTGGGCGCCACAGCCCAGCTTCGCGCCGATGTCCTCGCCCAGCGTGCGGATGTAGGTGCCCTTGGTGCAGCGCACGTCGATCACGAGCAGCAGCTCCTCAGGCTGCCAGTCGACGATGTCCAGCGCGTGAATCGTCACGTTGCGCGGCTGGCGCTCGACGGTCACGCCCTCGCGGGCCAGCTCGTACAGCGCGCGGCCCTGGTGCTTGAGCGCGGAATACATCGGCGGCAGCTGCGAGATCGCGCCCTTGAAGGCCTCGCAGGCGGCGCGGATCGCGTCCAGGTCCAGCGCCTTCGCGACGGCGTCGCGCTGCTCGAGGATCTCGCCCTCGCCATCGCCGGTGGTCGTGGTGATGCCCAGCCGTAGCGTCGCGCGGTAACCCTTGTCGGCCTCCAGCGAGACCTGGCTGAACTTGGTCGCCGCGCCGAAGGTCAGCGGCAGCAGCCCGGTCGCCAGCGGATCCAGCGTGCCGGTGTGGCCGGCCTTCTCGGCGCGCAGCAGGCGCTTGACCTTCTGCAATGCGTCATTGCTGGTCAGGCCGAGCGGCTTGTCCAGCATCAGCACGCCATGCACGGCGCGCTTCACGATCTTGGGGCGGGGGGCTACTGCGCTCATCACGGTGCGGCGCCCCTCTCGGGGCGTCGTCTGTCAGTCTCGGAGGACGCTCAGTCCTCGGTGGTCTCGTCGTCCTTGGCTCGGTCGGAATTCGCCTTGGCGATCAGGGCGCTCATCTCGGCGGCGCGTTCGGTCGTGCGGTCGAAGTGGAAATGCAGGCTCGGCACGGTATGGATCTGCAGGCGCTTGAACAGGCCGTTGCGGAGGAACCCCGCCGCCTCGTTCAAGGCCTCGCCGGTGGCCTTCTGATCGCCGACCAGCAGCGAATAGAACACCTTGGCATGCGCGTAGTCGGGCGTGACCTCGACCGCGCTGATCGTCACCATGCCGATGCGCGGGTCCTTCAACTCGCGGATCAGCTCGGCCAGGTCGCGCTGGATCTGGTCCGCCACGCGCAGACCGCGGTTGGGGATCGATCGCTTGTGACGCATGGCTCTTTCCTCACTCTCTCAAACAACAAAGCCCGGCGGGGGGTGACCCGCCGGGCGTGGAGCGGCGGCAGGCTGGGTTACAGCGTGCGCGCCACTTCCTTGATTTCGAAGACTTCCAGCTGGTCGCCTTCCTTGATGTCGCTGTAGTTCTTCAGCTTGATGCCGCACTCGAAGCCCTCGCGGACTTCCTTGACGTCGTCCTTGAGGCGCTTGAGCGACTCGATCTCGCCGGTGTAGACCACCACGTTGTCGCGCAGCAGGCGGAAGCGCGCGTTGCGCGTCACATGGCCGCTGGTGATCATCGAGCCGGCAATGGTGCCGATCTTGGTCGCCACGAACACGGTGCGGATCTCGGCGGTGCCGATGATCTCCTCGCGCTGCTCCGGAGCCAGCATGCCGGCCATCGCCGCCTTCACCTCATCCACGGCGTCGTAGATGATGTTGTAGTAGCGCAGGTCGACGTCGTTGTGCTCGGCCACCTTGCGCGCGCCGGCATCGGCACGCACGTTGAAGCCGATCACGACGGCCTTGGAGGCGATCGCCAGGTTGATGTCGGACTCGCTGATCGCGCCGACCGCCGCGTGGACGATCTGCACCTTGACCTCGTCGGTCGACAGCTTGAGCAGCGAGGACGCCAGCGCTTCCTGCGAACCCTGCACGTCGGCCTTGATGATCAGCGGCAGCGTCTGCACGTCGCCGGCGGTCATGTCGGCGAACATGTTCTCCAGCTTCGCGGCCTGCTGGCGAGCCAGCTTGACGTCGCGGTACTTGCCGGCGCGGAAGGTCGCGATTTCACGGGCGCGGCGTTCGTCGCTCAGCACCATGAACTCGTCGCCCGCCTGCGGGACTTCCGTCAGGCCCTGGATCTCGACCGGGATCGACGGACCGGCTTCGGTCGCCGGCTTGCCGTCCTCGTCCAGCATGGCGCGCACGCGGCCGTAGGTCGAGCCGGCCAGCACCACGTCGCCGCGCTTGAGCGTGCCGGACTGCACCAGCACCGTCGCGACCGGGCCGCGGCCCTTGTCCAGCTTGGCTTCGATGACCAGGCCCTTGGCCAGCGAGTCCTTCGCGGCCTTGAGTTCCAGCACTTCGGCCTGCAGCAGCACCTGCTCCAGCAGGTCGTCGATGCCCTGGCCGGTCTTGGCCGACACCGGGACGAACGGCGACTCGCCGCCGAATTCTTCGGGCACGACCTCTTCCGCCACCAGCTCGCTCTTGACGCGTTCCGGGTTGGCATCGGGCTTGTCGATCTTGTTCATCGCGACCACGATCGGCACGCCAGCGGCCTTCGCGTGGTGGATGGCTTCCTTGGTCTGGGGCATCACGCCGTCATCGGCGGCCACCACCAGGATGACGATGTCCGTCGCCTTGGCGCCGCGGGCACGCATGGCCGTGAAGGCCTCGTGACCCGGGGTGTCCAGGAAGGTGACCATGCCGCGCGGCGTGTCGACGTGATAGGCGCCGATGTGCTGCGTGATTCCGCCGGCTTCGCCAGCCGCCACGCGGGCGCGGCGGATGCTGTCCAGCAGCGAGGTCTTGCCGTGGTCGACGTGACCCATGACGGTGACCACCGGCGCGCGGGGCAGCAGCTCGTGCTGGCCCTCGGCGGCGGCGCCCTCTTCCTCGAGGAAGGCATCCGGATCGTCCAGCTTGGCGGCGAACGCCTTGTGGCCCATTTCCTCGACCACGATCATGGCCGTTTCCTGGTCCAGCTGCTGGTTGATGGTGACCATCTGGCCCAGCTTCATCAGCTGCTTGATGACCTCGGACGCCTTCACCGACATCTTGTGCGCCAGGTCGGCGACCGAAATGGTCTCGGGGATGTGGACTTCCTGGATGACCGGCTCGTTCGGCGCCTGGAAGTTGGACATCGACGCGCCGCGATCGTCGCGACCGCCACGGCGACCCGCAGGACCGCGGCCCGGCGCGCGCCAGCCGGCGCCGCCCGGACGCGCACCGGCGCCCGCATCGCGGCCGCCCGGCTTGCCCGGCGTGCCGCGCTTCTTGTCATCGGCCCAGCTGGAGGACAGCTTCTCGGACTTGACGGACTTCTTGTCGCCCGGCTTCGCACCGGCGCCCGCGGCAGCGGTCGTGCCGGTGGCGCCCGGGGCACCGCCCGGCTTCTTGTGGATCGTGCCCTTGATGCCGGCCGGCGCGGCCTCGGGCTTGGGCTCTTCCTTCTTCGCGACCAGCACCTTCTTGGGCGCGTTCATCATCGCGCGGATGGCGGCGGCCTCGGCCTCGGCAGCCTTGCGGCGGCGCTCGAGCTCGGCCTGGCGGGCCTTCTCGTCGGCGGCGACATCGGCGGCCTTCACCACGCGCAGCACGGGCTTGGCGGGTTCGACCGGGGCGGGCGCGGCGGCGGCCACCGGGGCCGGCGCGGGAGCGACGGGGGCCGGAGCCGGCGCGGCGGTCTTCGCCGCGGCCTTGTCGGCGGCCTTCTCGGCCTTGGACTTGGCGGCCTCGGCGGCCTTGCGCGCTTCTTCCTCGGCGGCGGCCTTGGCGGCGGCTTCCGCGGCAGCGGCCTCGGCGGCTTCGCGGGCGGCGCGCTCTTCATCGCGGCGCTTTTCCTCGGCTTCACGCGCGGCGCGTTCGGCTTCCTCGCGCTCGCGCATCTTGCGCGCCAGCTCTTCTTCCTGCTGACGCAGCGCCTCGGCCTGCGCCTGCGCTTCTTCCTCGCGGCGCTTCAGTTCGGCTTCCTCGGCGGCAGCGGCGGCGGCGTCATCGACGCCGTCCTCGCGCTTGACGAAGACGCGCTTCTTGCGCACCTCGACCTGGATGGTGCGCGCCTTGCCCGAGGCATCGGCCTGCTTGATCTCGCTGGTCGACTTGCGGGTCAGGGTGATCTTCTTGCGCTCGGCGCCGCCGGTGCCATGCGCGGTGCGCAGATGGTCCAGCAGGCGTTCCTTGTCGCTTTCGTTCAGGGTGTCCTCGGCGGACGCCTTCTTGACGCCCGCAGCTTGGAGCTGCTCCAGCAGGGTGCTCGCAGGCCTGTTCAGCTCTGCGGCCAGCTGGGCGACGGTGGTCACGGCCATTGTTGAAATCCTTAAATCTTGTGTGGTGCGGAGCGGTCTGGTTTCGCTTGAAGTCGCTTCAGAGCGTGGCTGCTCGGGCGTTATGCGTTGAACCAGTGCTCGCGCGCCTTCATGATCAAAGCGCGTGCCGCTGCCTCGTCCAGGGACGAAATCTCGACCAACTCGTCGACGGCCAGGTCGGCCAGGTCGTCACGGGTGTGGATGTCGCCGGCCGCCAGCTTGGCGATCAGCTCCGGGGTCATGCCTTCCAGGTCGCGCAGGTCCTGGGAGACCTCCTCGACCTTCTCCTCGCGGGCGATTTCCATCGTCAGCAGCGCATCCTTGGCGCGGGTGCGCAGCTCGTTGACGGTTTCCTCGTCGAAGGCCTCGATCTCGAGCATTTCCTGCATCGGGACGTAGGCGACTTCTTCCAGCGAGGCGAAGCCTTCGGCGATCAGGATGTCGGCGACTTCCTCGTCCACGTCCAGCTTCTCGACGAACAGCTTGCGCACCACGTCGGATTCCTCGGCCTGCTTGGCGGCGGATTCCTCGGCGGTCATGATGTTGATCTTCCAGCCGGTCAGCTCCGAGGCCAGGCGCACGTTCTGGCCGCCACGGCCGATCGCGATCGCCAGGTTCTCCTCGTCGACGACCACGTCCATCGCGTGGCGCTCTTCATCGACGACGATGGACTGCACGTTGGCCGGCGCCAGCGCGCCGATCACGAACTGCGCCGGATCTTCGGACCAGAGCACGATGTCCACGCGCTCGCCGGCCAGTTCGTTGGTCACGCCGTTGACGCGCGAGCCGCGCACGCCGACGCAGGTGCCGATCGGGTCGACGCGCTTGTCGTGCGAGACCACGGCGATCTTGGCGCGGCTGCCGGCGTCGCGGGCGCAGCTCTTGATCTCCAGCAGGCCCTGCTCGATCTCGGGCACTTCCTGCGCGAAGAGTTCCTTCATGAACTCGCCGGAGGAGCGCGACAGCATGATCTGCGGACCGCGCTGCGTCGGATCGACGCCCAGGATCACCGCGCGGACGCGGTCGCCGGTGCGCAGGTTCTCCTTGGGGATCATTTCATTGCGCTTGAGGCGGCCTTCGACGCGGCCCGACTCGGCGATGATGTCACCCTTGTCCAGGCGCTTGACGGTGCCGACGAAGATGCGCTCGCCACGCGACATGAAGTCGTTGAGCAGTTGCTCGCGCTCGGCATCGCGGATCTTCTGCAGGATGACCTGCTTGGCGGCCTGGGCGCCGATGCGGCCGATGGGCACCGACTCCACGCCTTCCTCGATGTGGTCGTCGACCTCGATGTCGGCGATCTGCTCCTGCGCTTCGAACAGCAGGATCTCGGAATCCGGGTTCTGCAGGCCGGCCTCGTTGGGCACCACGTGCCAGCGGCGGAAGGTCTCGTACTCGCCGGTGTCGCGGTCGATGGCCACACGGATGTCGACCTCGCCGCCATACAACTTCTTGGTGGCCGAAGCCAGCGCCGCCTCAACGGCGCCGAACACCACATCGCGCTCCACGCTCTTCTCGCGCGAGATGGCGTCCACCAGCATCAACAGTTCGCGGTTCATTGATCGAGACCTCCGTCAACCTTGTCATCCGTCTGCCGGGACTTGGCATTGCTCTTCTTCTTCGACGCCTTGGGCTTCGCAGCCACGCCGTCAGCAGATTCGGATCCCTGGGGCGCCAAGCCCGTGTTTTTCTTCGCCGCGGACTTGCCCGCGGCCGCGCCGCCCGCCTTGCCCGGCGTGCGACCCTTGAAATTGATCTCCGGCACCAGCTTGGCCGAGCGCACTTCATCCAGCGCGAAGTCCAGCGCCTGCTCGGTCTTGCCGTCGGAGAAGATCACCCGCCAGTCGGTGCGCTGGGCCAGCGTGGCCGGGTCTTCCTCCGCGGCGACGCCTTCGGCCGCGACCAGCACGCCGCGGTACTTCTTGCGGCCCTGGAAAGCCTCGCGCAGGGTGATTTCCACTTCGTGACCGAGGAACCGGGCGTAGTCGCCGGCATTGTTCAGCGGTCGATCGAGGCCGGGGGTCGACACTTCCAGGCGCGTGTAGTCGATTTCCTCGACTTCCATCACGTAGCGCAACTGGCGCGTGACGCGCTCGCAGTCCTCGACGTTCACCGGCTGTTCCGGCTCCTGGCCGCCGACGAGCGGCTTGTCGATGAACACGCGTAGCAAGCCCCCGGCGCTGCGTTCGCAGCCCACCACCTCGTAACCCAGACCGGTCACGGTTTTTTCAACAACGGCTTGCCAGCTCAAATTCATCGACGACGGTATCTATCCTGTAGGGACACGTAGGGACAGCCAAAAAAAATGGGCTGGATGAATCCGCCCACCGTTCACTTTTTCAGCGAAGCTCGAAGTGTACTATGCAAACAGCATGCCGACAAGGCGGTGACTTCGTTCACGGCCTGGCGTGCGAGAATCCCGGCCTCCCTCGAATCTATGAATACCAGGAGCAGACATGGGATTTCTCGCCGGCAAGCGACTGCTGATCACGGGCGTGCTGTCCAACCGTTCGATTGCCTACGGCATCGCCAAGGCCTGCCACCGCGAAGGGGCTGAGCTGGCCTTCAGCTATGTGGGCGAGCGCTTCAAGGACCGCATCACCGAGTTCGCTGCCGAATTCGGCTCCAGCCTGGTGTTCGATTGCGACGTGGGCGATGACGCCCAGATCGAGCGCCTCTTCGAGGACCTGGGCCAGCACTGGCCGGAATTCGACGGGTTTGTCCACTCGATCGGTTTCGCCCCGCGCGAGGCGATCGCCGGTGAATTCCTGGATGGCATGACCCGCGAGAACTTCCGTATCGCGCACGATATTTCCGCCTACAGCTTCCCGGCGATGGCCAAGGCGGCGCAAAGCCGGCTGCGCCCTGGCGCGGCGCTGCTGACGCTGTCCTACCTGGGCGCCGAGCGTTTCGTGCCGAACTACAACACGATGGGCCTGGCCAAGGCTTCGCTGGAAGCCAGCGTGCGTTATCTGGCGTACGGCCTGGGCGCCAAGGGCATCCGGGTGAACGGCATCTCGGCGGGCCCGATCAAGACGCTGGCCGCTTCCGGCATCAAGGACTTCGGCAAGTTGCTGAAGCAGTTTGCCGACAGCGCCGCCATCAAGCGCAACGTCACGATCGAGGACGTCGGCAACACGGCCGCCTTCCTGCTGTCCGATCTGGCCGCCGGCGTCAGCTCCGAGATCATCTACGTCGACGGCGGCTTCAGCCACGGCGCGATGGCCGGCACGGAGTAACGCCTCTCACGCACCCTCACGCGCCCTCACGCACACCCCGGTCCCCGCCCGCCGATCACCTCGGTGGATCAGGGACGGTGGTGCTTGGGGTTCTGGCGCTTGCCGCCAGGGCCCCATGCTCCAGCGGCCAAGCGCGCCAAACGTGAAAGTAGAAACGGGACCCGAGGGTCCCGTTCTTCATTTCTCGTCAACCACGCAATCCACGTAATACCGAGTCACGCCGTCGTTGCCCTTCTCCGCGACCAGCCCGTGGACATCGGTCGCGAAGCCCGGGAACTTCGCGTTGAAGTCTCTCGTGAACTTCAAATAGTCCACGATCCGCTTGTTGAAGCGCTCACCCGGGATCAGCAGCGGGATGCCGGGGGGATACGGCGTCAGCAGCGCGGTGGTGACGCGGCCTTCCAGCTTGTCGATCTCGACGCGTTCCGTCTTGCGATGCGCGATGTGCGCATACGCATCGGACGGCTTCATCGCGGGCTCCAGGTCGGACAGGTAGACCTCGGTCGTCAGGCGCGCGATGTCGCCGGACGCGTAGGCCTCGTGCACGCTCTGGCACAGGTCGCGCAGTCCCATGCGTTCATAGCGCGGGAAGGCGGCCACGAAGTCCGGCAGGATGCGCCAGATCGGCGCGTTCCGGTCGTAGTCGTCCTTGAACTGCTGCAGCGCGGTCAGCAGCGTGTTCCAGCGGCCCTTGGTGATGCCGATGGTGAACATGATGAAGAACGAGTACAGGCCCGTCTTCTCCACCACCACGCCATGCTCGGCCAGGAACTTGGTGACAATGCTGGCCGGGATGCCGGTCTTGGCGAACTTGCCGCTCATGTCCAGTCCCGGCGTGATCACCGTGGACTTGATCGGATCCAGCATGTTGAAGCCGGCCTCGATCGGACCGAAGCCATGCCACTTCTCGTTGGCCTTGAGCATCCAGTCCGCGGCCTTGCCGATGCCGTCGGCGGCGAGCTTGTCCGGCCCCCAGACCTTGAACCACCAGTCCTTGCCGTAGTCCTTCTCGACCTTGCGCATCGCGCGGCGGAAGTCCAGCGCCTCGAGGATGGATTCTTCCACCAGCGCCGTGCCGCCCGGGGGCTCCATCATCGCGGCCGCGACGTCGCAGCTGGCGATGATCGAGTACTGCGGGCTGGTGGAGGTGTGCATCAGATACGCCTCGTTGAACAGATGCTTGTCCAGCTTCACGTTCTGCGAATCTTGCACCAGCACCTGCGACGCCTGCGAAATGCCTGCCAGCAGCTTGTGCGTCGACTGCGTGGCATAGACCATCGCGGTCTTCGGGCGCGGGCGATGCTTGCCCATCGCGTGGTACGAGCCGTAGAAGTTGTGGAAGGCCGCGTGCGGCAGCCAAGCTTCGTCGAAGTGCAGCGTGTCGATCCAGCCGTCCAGTTTGGACTTGATGGTCTCGGTGTTGTAGAGCACACCGTCATAGGTGCTCTGCGTCAGCGTCATGATCCGCGGCTTGACCTTCTTCGGATCCACGCCCTTGAGCAGCGGATTCTTCGCGATCTTCTTGCGGATGGTCTCGGGCGAGAACTCGCTCTCCGGGATGGGGCCGATGATGCCGTAGTGGTTGCGCGTGGGCGTCATGAAGACCGGCACCGCGCCGGTCATGATGATGCTGTGCAGGATGGACTTGTGGCAGTTGCGGTCCACCACGACCACGTCGCCCGGCGCCACGGTGTGGTGCCACACCATCTTGTTGGAGGTCGAGGTGCCGTTGGTGACGAAGAAGCAGTGGTCCGCATTGAAGATGCGGGCGGCGTTCTTCTCGCTCTCGGCGACCGGGCCGGTGTGGTCCAGCAGTTGGCCGAGTTCCTCGACCGCGTTGCAGACGTCAGCACGCAGCATGTTCTCGCCGAAGAACTGGTGGAACATCTGGCCGACCGGGCTCTTCAGGAAAGCCACGCCGCCGGAGTGCCCCGGGCAGTGCCACGAGTAGGAGCCGTCCTGCGCGTAATCCATCAGCGCCTTGAAGAACGGCGGCGCCAGGCCGTCGAGGTAGCTCTTGGCCTCGCGGATGATGTGACGCGCCACGAACTCGGGCGTGTCCTCGAACATGTGGATGAAGCCGTGCAGCTCGCGCAGCACGTCGTTGGGCAGGTGCTGCGACGTCCGGGTCTCGCCGTAGACGTAGATGGGGATGTCCGCATTCTTGAAGCGGATCTCCTGGATGAACTTGCGCAGGTTCAGGACCGCCGGATCGAGTTCGCCGCCGTCGCCGTTGCCGGAGAACTCCTCGTCGTCGATCGACAGGATGAAGGCGCTGGCGCGGCTCTGCTGCTGCGCGAACTGGCTGAGGTCACCGTAGCTGGTGGCGCCCAGCACCTCGAAGCCTTCCTTCTGAATGGCTTCCGCCAGGGCACGGATGCCCAAACCCGAGGTGTTCTCGGAGCGATAGTCCTCGTCGATGATGACGATGGGAAAGCGGAAACGCGGCGTCATGAGGCCTCCGGATCGGGGCAGGTCAAACAAGAAAGGCGCGAAGTGTAGGGCGTCAGCCGTGTCACGCAAGTGTTGATCCCGGGTTGTCGCAGAAACAGAACGGCCAGGTTGTCAATGGCCGCCAACTGCCGGCTTCAGGCCCCCGAAAGGACGTGAAGCGCCAGGAGGACCGAGGCGTACACTGCCCCGGCACACAAGGACCGGGCGAACCATGGATCGCCCGGACAACGAGGAGGATGGGATGGATTGGAGTGTCGCCACCTGGTGGTGGGTGATCTGCGGCGGACTGGTGGCGGCGGAGCTCGCCAGCGGAACGACCTTCTACTTATTGATGCTGGCCTTGGGCGCGGCGGCCGCGGCGCTGATGGCGCACGTCGGCGGACCGTTCTGGCTGCAGCTGGTGGTGGCCGCCGGTGTGGGCGGCGGCGCGGTGACCTGGTGGCACCTGCGCCTGAGACGCCATCCGCGCGCGCCTGCCGGCGAGAACCCCAATGTGAACCTCGACATCGGCCAGAGCCTGGACGTTGCGCTCTGGCGCGCGGATGGCACCGCCGAGGTCCGCTACCGCGGCGCGGCCTGGCAAGCGCGCTTCGTCGGTGCCGGCGCGCCGCACAGCGGGCGCCATGTGATCCGCGCGGTCGAGGGCAGCTGCCTGCTCGTCGACGCCGCCTGATCGCCCCTT
Organism: Mitsuaria sp. BK041; assembly: GCF_014193085.1. Taxonomy (NCBI): domain Bacteria; kingdom Pseudomonadati; phylum Pseudomonadota; class Betaproteobacteria; order Burkholderiales; family Sphaerotilaceae; genus Roseateles; species Mitsuaria sp. BK041. The sequence continues at coordinate 3,224,428 of NZ_JACHYT010000001.1, forward strand.
TTCTCTTTCTGTTTCCCGTTCCATATCTCCGGAGGAGGAGTCCCGCTCATGGAAATCGTCGCATTGGTCGTGCTGGTCGTCGCCATCGTCTTCGTCGTGCAGTCGGTGAAGGTCGTCCCGCAACAGAACGCCTGGGTGGTCGAGCGCCTGGGCAAGTACCACGGCACGCTGACGCCCGGCCTGAACATCCTGGTGCCCTTCATCGATCGCCTGGCCTACAAGCATTCGCTCAAGGAGATCCCGCTGGACGTCCCCAGCCAGGTCTGCATCACCAAGGACAACACCCAGCTGACGGTGGACGGCATCCTGTACTTCCAGGTCACCGACCCGATGCGCGCGAGCTACGGCTCCAGCAACTACATCATCGCGATCACGCAGCTGGCGCAGACGACGCTGCGCTCGGTGATCGGCCGCATGGAGCTGGACCGGACCTTCGAGGAGCGCGACGCGATCAACGCCGCCGTCGTGCAGGCGCTGGACGAGGCGGCGCTGAACTGGGGCGTGAAGGTGCTGCGCTACGAGATCAAGGACCTGACGCCGCCGGCGGAGATCCTGCGCTCGATGCAGGCCCAGATCACCGCGGAGCGTGAGAAGCGCGCGCTGATCGCCGCGTCGGAAGGTCGCCGCCAGGAGCAGATCAACATCGCCACCGGCGAGCGCGAGGCGGCGATCGCGCGGTCCGAAGGCGAGAAGCAGGCCGAGATCAACAAGGCGCAGGGCGAGGCCGCGGCCATCACGGCGGTGGCGGAAGCCAGCGCCGACGCCATCCGCAAGATCGCGGCGGCGATCCAGCAGCCGGGCGGCGGCGACGCGGTGCAGCTGAAGGTGGCCGAGAAGGCGGTCGAGGCCTTCTCGCAGCTCGCGCAGAAGAACAACACGATGATCGTGCCGGCCAACATGAGCGAGGTCTCCGGCCTGATCGGCACCGCGATGGCGCTGATCAAGAGCGACAAGGTGATCCAACCGGGCCGCTGAGCGCCCTGCCCGCCTCGCTGTCATCGCGGGGACCGACAACTTTGCTTCGGACCCCAAAATCTGCGCTATGATCGCGGGCTTCGGAGAGATGGATGAGTGGTTTAAGTCGCACGCCTGGAAAGCGTGTGTAGGTTAATCGCCTACCGAGGGTTCGAATCCCTCTCTCTCCGCCAGACACGGACACGGGCCCTGAGCAATCAGGGCCCGTTTTCATTGGGCCGTCGAAGTTGGGGAGTCGAAGGCTGCGCCTATCATCCGCCCCCATGCTGACCTTCGAACAACTCTTCGGTTTCCTGCTGGCCGCGATGCTGATCACGGCGTCCCCCGGCCCGGACAACCTGATGGTGCTGGGCATGGGCATCTCGAAGGGACGCCGGCACGGCATGGCCTTCGGCCTGGGCTGCGCGCTGGGCTGCCTGAGTCACACCGTGCTCGCGGCGATCGGCGTCAGCGCGCTGATCGCCGCCTCGCCGATGGCGTTCACCGCGCTGAAGGTCTGCGGCGGCCTCTACCTGATCTGGCTGGGCATCAAGGCGCTGCGCAGCCGCGGCGGCGCCAGCGTCGGCGACGCCTCCCAGGTCGAGGACTCGCTCGCCCGCCTGTTCTTCAAGGGCGTCTTCGCCAACGCGATCAACCCCAAGGTCGTGCTCTTCTTCCTCTCCTTCCTGCCGCAGTTCGTCGTGCCGTCGCAGGGCCATGTGGCCGCCCAGACGGCCTTGCTCGGCGTCACCTTCACCCTGCAGGCTGCCCTCCTGTTCGGGCTGCTGGGCTATTTCGCCGGCGCGATCGGCCAATGGCTGCAGCGCAAGCCGCGCGCGGGGCTGTGGCTGGACCGCGTCGCCGGCGCGGTCTTCGTCGCGCTGGGCTTGCGCCTGATCGTGTCGCGCTGAGCCCGGCATTTCCTGTCGGCACGCGGCTTGCCCGCGCGCCGGTCGTCCGCATCGAGCACCGCTTCGATCGGCCCGTTCCGCCGCACTGCCGGCCTCATTGAGGCGGCCGGGGTCTCCTCGCCCATTTACTTGCCTGCGCAGGCATGGGGTTTGCCAAGTTGAAACGTCCGGTTGCAGACCGGATCAACCACTTGCAGGGAGACCCCGTCATGAACAGCCCCGCTGGCCCGCTCAGCCCGATCGCCCCGCTTCTCCAGGACCCGGCGCTCCAGCGCCACCTCGTCCAGTGCGCGAAGGCGCGCGGCCGATGGTTCGGGCTGGCGCTGCTGGCCGAGCGCGTCCAGGGCGTGGTCCTGCCCCGCTTGGCCACCACCGCGGCCCTGAGCGCCGTCACCCTGGGTCTGTTCGCCCATTGGCTATGAACGCCGGCCGCAGCGCGGACGCCGCCGCCCGATCGACGGACGCCGCGCCGGAGCCCTCCCCCGATGACGACCGGCGCACCTCCCCCGATCCCACGCCGGATCCCCCGGAAATTGCGGAAGAACTTGCGCTGCTGAATCCGGCGCTGGGCCCCATCGAGCCCCCGGTGCGGGCGGTGCTGTTCGGACAGGCGCGCTTCGAGCAGCACGGCCGCAGCCTCGCGCAGGCGCAGGCGATCCAGGGCACCGCGGGCGCCGGGCAGTTCTTTCCGCGGCTCGACGACAACGTCGCGATGCTGCAGCAGACACGGCGGCTGCTCGAGAAGCGCCATCGCGACTTCCGCCATCTCGGCGCCGCCGGGAAGTGGCTGCTGGACAACGCCGCGCTGATCGACGAGCAGACGCACCAGGTCCGCCGCGGCCTGCCGCGCAACTTCTTCCGCCTGCTGCCGCGGCTGCGCGACGAACCGCTCGCCGGCCTGCCCCGCATCTACGGCGTGGCCTGGGCCTGGGTCGCGCACACCGACGGCGGCTTCGACACCGGGCTGCTGGCCGCCTACCTGCGCGCCTACCAGGAGGAAAGCCCGCTGTCCCTCGCCGAGCTGTGGGCGCTGCCGACGACGCTGCGGGTGGTGCTGGTCGAGAACCTGCGCCGGCTGGCCGAGCGCTTCGCGACGCTGCAGGCGGCCCGCGACGTGGTGCACCACTGGTACGACGGCCACCCGGCGGCGTCCGGCATCGAGGCGATCACGGCCCTGGAGCCGCGCATGGCAGAGCGCGGCGTCGCCGAGGCCTTCTGGCTGCAGCTCGACCACCGCCTGGAGGAACTGCCCCAGCCGCTGATGGGCGAGCTGGCCGCCTGGCTGAGCACCCGGCTGCCCGCGCCGGCGCAGGCGCTGGCGCGGCAGCAGGACGAGTCGATCAAGGACCTGCAGAGCATCCGCAACGCGATCACCGCGCTGCGGCGCATCGACCAGACCCACTGGCGACAGTTGATCCAGTCGGTCAGCCCGGTGATGCGGACGCTGGGCGAGTCGCCGGTCTTCGCGGCCGAGGCGCCGGACACCCAGGACCTGACGCTGCACGAGATCGAGCGCCTGGCCCGCAAGTCCGGTCGCCCGGAACTCGAGGTCGCGCGCCAGCTGCTGGCGCTGACGCAGAACGCCGGTCCGCCGCAGGACGGCGACCCCGACCGGCGCAGCGCGCCGATCTACTGGTGGCGCGGGGCCGGACGTCCGACGCTGCTCGCGGCGCTGGGCCTGCACGAGCACGCCTGGCCGCCCCACGACACCGCCCCGGGCCAGCGCTGGGCGGCGGTGGCCTACCTGGCCGGCCTGGCGCTGCTGGGCCTGCTGGGGCTCTCCTGGCTGATGAACCAGGCGCGGCCCGATGCCCCGCCCTGGCTGCTGGTGCTGACCGCGCTGCTGGCCGCCGGGCCGATCGGCGAGGCCGTGGTCGCGCTCACCAATCGCTGGATCAGCGAGCTGGCCCGGCCGGCGCGCTTGCCCCGCCTGGATTTTTCCCAGGGTCTGCCCGACGCCGAACGCACGCTGGTCGTCATGCCGGTGCTGTTGACGCGCGAGGAGGCCGTCGCCCCGCTGGTCGCCCAGCTGGAGCAGCACCACCTGGCCAACCCCGAACGGCTGGTGCAGTTCGCGCTGCTCAGCGACCTCGCCGATGCCTACGAGGAACACCATCCCGGCGACACGATGATCGTGGTCACCGCGGCCGACGCCATCGCCGCCCTCAACGAGCGTCACGGCCCGCTGGCCGATGGTCGTCCGCGCTTCCTGCTGCTGCATCGGGCGCGCGAATGGTCCTCGACCGAGCGCCGCTGGATCGGCTGGGAGCGCAAGCGCGGCAAGCTCGAACGCCTGCTGCGGCTGCTGGCCGCGCCGGCGGGCGCGTCGCCGTTCGCCGACTTCGGCGCGATGTCGCAGCCCGCGCCCGGCGTGCGCCACCTGATCACGCTGGACGCCGACACCGACATGCCGCCGGGCCGGCTGCGCGCGCTGGTCGGCACCGCCGCGCATCCGATGAACCGGCCGCGGGTGGACGCGGTCACCCGCCGCGTCGTCGAGGGCTACGCGATCCTGCAGCCGCGGGTGCTCGCGCCCATGCCCGACGACGCCGCCAGCACGCCCTATCACCGGCTCTTCGTCGGCCAGTTCGGCATCGATCCCTACAGCGCGGTCAGCTCGGAGATCTTCCAGGACCTGTTCGGCGAAGGCAGCTTCACCGGCAAGGGCCTGCTGGACGTGCGCGCCTGCCACGCGGTGCTGGACGCGCGCCTGCCCGAGGGCCAGGTGCTGAGCCACGACCTGCTGGAGGGCAGCATCGCGCGCTGCGCCGGCGTGTCCGACATCACGCTGGTCGAGGACTCGCCGATGCATGCCGACGTGGCCCACGCCCGGCTGCATCGCTGGACGCGCGGCGACTGGCAGCTGCTGCCCTTCATCGCTGGGGCGCGGCGCTACGGCATCGCGCCCATCAACCGCTGGAAGCTGATCGACAACCTGCGGCGCTCGCTGGTCGCGCCGATGGCGCTGGGCCTGATGCTGCTGGTGCTGGGCACCGCGGTCCTGCCGCTGGGGCTGACGCTGGTCGTCGTGGCGGGCGCCTTCGCCATCGGGCCGCTGGTGGGCGCGCTGGCCGGACTGGTGCCCAGCCGGGACGGCCTGGCGCGCCGCCACTTCTACCGCGAGACCGGCCACGACCTGCGGCGCGCCCTGGGCCTGGCCGCCTGGCAGCTCGCGCTGCTGCTGCACCTGTCGCTGCTCTACCTGGACGCGATCGGGCGGGCGCTGTGGCGGCAGACGGTGTCGCGACGCCGACTGCTCGAATGGACCACGGCCGCCGCCGCCCAGGCCGCCGCGCGGCGGGAACTGCCGGCGCTGGTCGCGCAGCATCTGCGCGTGCCGGTCGCGGCGGCGGTGCTGGGCGGGCTGCTGGCGGTCGCGGCCTTGTCCGGCGCGCCTGTGAACGGCGCGGCGGCCGTCGTGCTGCTGGCGCTCTGGGCGCTGTCGCCGCTGTGGATCTGGTGGGCGAGCGCGCCGCGCGCGCCGCTGCTGCGCCGCGAGGCCGCGCTCGATCCGCAGGGGCGCGATTACCTCTGGGGCCTGGCGCGCGACACCTGGCGCTTCTACGACACCCATGTCGGCGCCGACGACAACCACCTCCCGCCCGACAACGTGCAGCTGACGCCGCACCTGCTGGTGGCGCATCGCACCTCGCCGACCAACATCGGCCTGTACCTGCTGGCCGTGGCCTGCGCGCGCGAGCTGGGCTTCATCGGGCTGGTCACGATGACCCGGCGCCTGTCCGCGACGCTGGACACGCTCGAGCGCCTGCCGCGCTGGCAGGGCCATTTCTACAACTGGTACGACACCCAATCGCTGGTCGTGCTGGCGCCGGGCTATGTGTCGGCGGTGGACAGCGGCAACTGCTCGGCCCACCTGCTGACCGTGGCGCGCGCCTGCGAGCTGGCCGCGGAGATGACACCCGACCAACTGGCCGCCGCGCCGCGGCAGGCGCTGGACCGGACGCTGCATCGCCTGCGGATCCTGCAGCCGCCGCTGGCCAGCGACCCGGCGCTGCAGGCCGGCGCCGCGCTGGTCGCGGCGTTGCTGGCGGCGGAGAACCTCGCCGCCTCGGCCGAGGAGCAGCAAGCCGTGCTGCCGGGCCAGGTGGCCGCGGCGCAGGCGGAGCTCGATGCCCTGGCCGCCCTGGCCCCGGCCGATGCGTCCGTCGACGACACGCCGCCGGCCCAGCAGCTGCTGCGCGACCTGATCGCCCAGTTGAGGTCCTGGTGGCAGGACCAGGGCGCGCCGCTGGCCGAAGCCCGCCTGGCGCTGCGCGCGCTCGCGGGCCGGGCGCGCCGCCTCGGGCTGGAAGCGGACTACCGCCCGCTCTTCGATCCCGAGCGTCGCCTGCTGCGCATCGGCTGGCGCGGCGACGCCCAGCAGCTCGACGACAACCATTACGACCTGCTCGCCAGCGAGGCCCGCCTCACCAGTCTGGTCGCGATCGCCAAGGGCGACCTGCCGCCGGAACACTGGCAGGCGCTCGGGCGGCCCTTCTTCGCGCGCGATGGCGCCGGCGACTCGCTCGGGCTGAAGTCGTGGTCGGGCTCGATGTTCGAGTACCTGATGCCGTCGCTGGTGCTGCGCGAGCCCGCGGCCAGCGCGCTGGGCCGGGCCGTGCGCACGGCGGTGAAGGAGCAGCGCCTGGAGGCCCGCGGCAAGGGCACGCCGTGGGGCATCTCGGAATCGGCGATCGCCGGCCAGGACCACACGCTGGCCTACCAGTACGGCCCACAGGGCGTGCAGACCCTGGCGCTGGCGCGGCTGGCCGTCGACGAACGGGTGCTCGCGCCCTATGCGGCGGTGATGGCGGCGGTGGTGGCGCCGGTGCGCGTGGTGTCCAACCTGCAGGCCTTCGAGCGCCTGGGCGCGCGCGGCGCCTTCGGCTTCATCGAGGCGGTGGACTACACGCCGCAGCGCCAGACCGCCGGGGCCGGCTTCACGCTGGTGCGGACCTACATGGCGCATCACCAGGCGATGGGCTTCGTCGCGCTGACCGCCCTGCTGGCCGACGACGCGCCGCGGCGCTGGCTGATGAGCGACCCGCACGTCAAGGCGGTGGCGACGCTGCTGCATGAGCGCGCGCCGCGCGAGGTCGCGCCGCTGCAGGCGCCGCCGGCCGACCTGCTGCCGCGCAAGCGCGCGGTCCGCAAGGCGCGCATGGTGCGCGAGAGCGAGCCGCTGGCCGAGACCCTGCCGCTGACCCACATGCTGACCAACGGTCGCTACTCGGTGGTGCTGCGCAGCCACGGCGGCGGCTACAGCAACTGGGACGGCGTGGCGATCACCCGCTGGCGCGACGACCTGCTGCGCGACCAGCACGGCAGCTTCACCATGCTGCGCCGCGCCGGCGAGGCCGACTGGTTCAGCAACACCGCTCGCCCCGCGCCCGATCCCCGCGCGCGCTACGCGGCGCGCATGCAGGCCGAGCGCGCGCTGTTCGAGGCGACCTGGCCGGACCTGCACAGCTGCACCACGGTGTGGGTCAGCCCGGAGGACGATTGCGAATTGCGTCAGGTCGAGCTGACCAACCGCGGCGATCAGCCGCTGGCGCTGGACCTGGTGTCCTGCTTCGAGGCCACGCTGGCGCCGCAGCGCGGCGACGAGGCGCACCCGGCCTTCTCCAACCTCTTCATCCAGGCCCGCTGGGACGAGGCGCAGCACGCGCTGCATTTGCGTCGACGTCCGCGGCTCTTCGACGAAGCCGCGATGCGCGCGGTCTTCTTCCTGGCTGGCGTGGATGCCGGCGCGGGCTGCGCCAAACCGGCCCGTCCCGCCGGCGGCGCCCCGGGCGCCGAGGACTGCCGGCCAGAAGGCCACGTGGTCCGCGAGGTCCTGCCCATCGCCGATCGCGCGCGCTGGCTGGGCCGCTACGGCAGTTCGACGCGGCCGGTCGGCGACGCGCGCCCGCGCTTCGTCGACGACGAGGCCGACATGAGCGCCGACATGAGCGCCGACGGCGAGCCCGGGCGGCTGCTGGACACCGGCCTGGATCCGGTCGCCGGGCTGCGGGTCGGCCTGGACCTGGCCCCCGGCGCGACGGTGCGGCTGACCTTCTGCACCGCGGCCGCGCGCGACGCCGACCTGCTGGCGGCGCTGGTCGACAAGTACCGGCAGCCGGCGCACGTCGAGCGCTCCGCGTCGATGTCGCACACGATGGGCGGCATCCGCCTGCGCGAACTCCAGTTCGACACCACCACCTGGGGCGCGCTGCTGCAGCTCAACACGCTGGTCACGGGCCAGGCGGTGCGCGAGCCCGCCCATGTCCGCGAGCCGCGCGGCCGCTGCGACCGCCGCGCGCTGTGGCGCTTCGGCATCTCGGGCGACCGGCCCATCCTGATGGTCACCGTCAGCGGCGAGGAAGGCATCGACCTGATCCGCGCCCTGAAGAAGGCGCTGCGGATGTGGACCACCCACGCGATCGGCGTGGACCTGGTGGTGCTCAACGAGGAGCCGCCGTCCTACCTCGCCCCGGTGCAGCAGGCGCTGCAGGCGCTGCAATCGCGGCTGCAGGGCCAGGCGCAGGGACGGCCGGCGCACCTGTGCTCGGCGCTGCATGTGCTGCGCGACAGCGACCTGCAACCCGACGAGCGCTTCACGCTGCAGACGCTGACCCGCATCCGGCTGCAGGCCGACGGCCGCGGCCTGGCGCAGCAGGTCGAGCGCTGGATCGAGGACACCGCGCCCAGCAACGAGGCCGCGCGGCTGCCGGTGGCCCATGCGCTGGTCGAGCGCCCGCTGCCGGAAGCCGTGCCGCGGCCACCCGAAGGCCGCTTCGATCCGGACCATGGCGGCTTCGCCTTCGAGGTCTCGCCGGACCGGCATCCGTCGCGACCCTGGGTCAATGTGCTGGCGAACCGCGACTTCGGCTGCCAGGTCACCGAACTGGGCGCCGGCTACACCTGGGCCGGCAACAGCCGCATGCACCAGGTCACGCCCTGGTCCAACGACCCGCTGCTGGATCCGCCCGGCGAGTGGCTGCTGCTGCACGACCTGGACAACGACCGCGTCTGGCCGCTGGGCCGCCAGCTGCGCCACGACGCGCCGCTGGCGATCGAGCATGGCATCGGCTATTCACGCAGCCGCCAGCAGCTGGGCGACCTGAGCGTCGAGCTCTGCTGGTGCGTCGATCCCGAGGCGGCGGTGAAGCAGGTGCAGGTGCGCCTGGGTGTCGTGGGGCGCAGCGGGGGCGGACCGCGGCGACTGCGGCTCGTGGCCCTGGCCGAATGGCAACTGGGCAGCGCGCGCGGCGAACGCCTGTCCGTGGCGACGCGCAGCGACTGGCTGACCGTGGGCGAGCTCGGCGCCGGGCTGCCGCAACCCGAGCGCGCGTTGACGCTGCAGGCAACGCAGCTGGACCACCTGGGCGGCTTCGGCGACGCGACGGCCGCGCTGTGCATCCGGCCCCGCCAGCGGGGCGACGGACGAGGTGAGGATCCACGTGGCGACGAGCTCGACGCGGCGCGCAGGACCGGCGCCTCCGCCGGACCGGCGCGCGTGCGTCTCGACGCGCAGGACTGGACCTGCGACCGACGCGAGTTCTTCGACAGCGCGGGCCGCATGGTCCTGCCCAAGGCGCTGTCCCGGCGCTGCGGTGGCGGGCTCGACGCCTGCGCGGCATTGGCGGCGCGGATCGAGCTCGAGGCCTCGCAGCCGGCCGAGCTCACCGTGCTGCTGGGCCACGGCCCCTCCCCCGAGGCGACGCAGGCGCTGATGGCGGCCGCGTGGGCGCTCGATCCGGCGGAGCGGCTGGCGCGGCAGCGGCGGCAGTGGCCGGCGCTGCTGGGCGGCCTGCAGGTATCGACGCCGGACCCGCGCTTCGACGCGCTGACGAACCACTGGCTCCCGTACCAGACGCTGGTGTGCCGGATGTGGGCCCGCGCCGGCTTCTACCAGGCCGGTGGCGCCTTCGGTTACCGCGACCAGCTGCAGGACGCGATGGCGCTGACCGACGTCGCGCCGCAGCTGCTGGCCGACCAGATCCGGCGCAGCGCCGCGCGACAGTTCCCGGAGGGCGACGTGCAGCACTGGTGGCATGAGCCCGGCGGCGCCGGCGTGCGCACGCATTTCTCCGACGACCGGCTCTGGCTGCCCTATGCGCTGGCGCATTACCTGGCGCGCACCGGCGACCTGACGCTGCTCGACGACACGGTGCCCTTCCTCGTCGGCCAGCCGGTGCCCGAGGGCGCCGAGGACATCTACGAGAGCCCACGCACCGACGGGCCGATGGCCTCGGTCTACGAGCATGCGGCGCGTGCGATCGACCGCAGCCTGGACAGCGGGCCCCACGGGCTGCCGCTGTTCGGCACCGGCGACTGGAACGACGGGATGAACCGCGTCGGCCATGAGGGCCGCGGCGAATCGGTCTGGATGGCCTGGTTCCTGGCGCAGGTGATCGAGGACTTCGCACCGATCGCGACCGCGCGCGGCGAGCAGGAGCGCGCCGCGCGCTGGAAGGCGGCGCGCGACGGCTGGGTGGCGGCGCTCGACGGGCCCGGTTGGGACGGCCGCTGGTACCGGCGCGGCTTCTTCGACGATGGCTCGCCGCTGGGCTCGGCCGAGAACGCCGAGTGCAGGATCGACCTGATCGCGCAGAGCTGGGCGGTGCTGACCGCGGCGGCCGATCCGGCGCATGCGCGGCAGGCGATGGCCAGCGCCTGCGCGCAGCTGCTCGACCCGGTGGCGAAGCTGGCGCGGCTGCTGCATCCGCCGCTGGCGCGGGCGCAGCCGAGCGCCGGCTACATCCAGTCCTACTCGCCTGGCGTGCGCGAGAACGGCGGCCAGTACAACCACGCGGCGGTCTGGGCGCTGATGGCGTTGGCGCGGCTGGGACAGCGCGACACGATGTGGCAGGTCTACACCGGGCTCAGCCCCGCGCACCGCTGGGCCGATCCGCGGCTGGGACCGATCTACGCGATCGAGCCCTACGTGATGGCCGGCGACATCTACTCGCAGCCGCCCTGGGTCGGGCGCGGCGGGTGGAGCTGGTACAGCGGCTCGGCGGGCTGGCTGCTGCGGGCCTCGCTGGAGTCGATCTGCGGCGTCGTCATCGAGCAGGGCCGACTGCGGGTGCGAGCCTGCCTGCCGGTGCACTGGGACCAGGTCGAGGTGCGCATCCGTCACCAGGACCGCTGGCTGCGGGTGATCGTCTGCGCCAACGAGACCGCCTGCCGCGCCGCGCTCACCCGCGAGGCTGGCGCGCGCCGGGAACACGCGGGCGAGTCGATCGACCTGGCGACCCTGTCGCCGGAGCAGGCGCTGGTGGTGGTCAGCGTGCCGGAGACGGTCCCGCTGCCCGAGTCGGCCGGGCAGGATGCGACCGCGCGATGAGGGCGCGATGTGGGCGCCATGAGGGCTCGATGAGCGCCCTATAAGCGCTCGATAAGCGCTCGATAAGCGCTCGATGAGCACTCGGCCGCGGTCGATGCCGGCTGGCATCGGCGGCAATTCCATGTCCGGAAACGGCGCGACCGCCGGGGCGCCCGTGCCTATCGTGGGCGCCTCAACCACTCCGACGGCCTACGCGCCGCGCTCACATGGACTTCCGCATCCTGGGTCTCGACCCTGCCCCATTCCGCCCGATGTTCACGATGACCGACGAGCACCTGCGTGAGCTCGGCGCGCTGCGCGTGCGCATCGACAGCCCGCGCTCCGCGCCGGACCGCATCACGCTCGACGACGCCGCACCGGGCGAGACGGTGCTGCTGCTCAACCACGTCTACCTGGAGGTCGACTCGCCGTACCGCGGCACGCATGCGATCTACGTGCGCGAGAACGGCGGCGAGCGCTTCGACCGCGTCAACGAGGTGCCGAGCGCCTTGCGCGGCCGCATGCTCTCGGTCCGCGCCTTCGACGCCGCCGGGATGATGGTCGACGCCGACCTCGTCGAGGGCGACCAGATCGAGGCGCTCATCGAACGGCTCTTCGCGCCTCCGTCGGTGACCTACCTGCAGGTGCACTTCGCCAGGCGCGGCTGCTATGCGGCGCGCGTGGAGCGCGCCACCGGGTCGTCGATGACGAGGTCCTGAGCCGGCGCGTCACTCCGGGCGCTTGAGCGCGACAGCCAGCGCTTCGAACCCGGCCTTGCGCACGCGCTCGTCGATCGCCGGCGCGATCCGGCGCGCGGCTTCGAAGTCCTGGCGGGCCTTGTCCGGCTCGTTGAGCCGGGTCAGCGCCACGCCGCGCCCATAGTGCGCCCAGGCCAGCGGCTTGAGCGCGATCGCACGATCAAAGGCCTTGCGCGCGGCCGCGGCCTCGCCCTGGCGCAGCCGCGCCCAGCCGAGGAAGGAGTGATAGGTCGCCTCCTGGTCATCCAGGTCCACCGCCTCCTTGCAGTCGTCGACCGCCTGCTCGATCTCCAGGTTCATCCGCGTGCGCATCCAGCAGCGCTCGCCATGCATCGAGGCCAGCTGCAGGTCGCGCGGGTGGGTCCGGATCCACAGATCGAACTGCTTGAGCGCCTGCGGCGCCTCGTCGCGCCGGGCATGCATCTGCGCCATCGCCGCCCGCAGGTTCGCGCCCGGCGGCAGCGCCGCGTCCAGCGTCGCCAGGTCCTCGGCGGCGCCAGCGCGGTCGCCAGCGGCCGCGCGCAACTGGGCGCGGTGCAGTCGCGCCTCCGTCATCGCCGGGTCCAGCCGCAGCGCCTCGTCCAGGTCGGCCAGCGCCTCCTTGGGCTGCCGGAGCGCCTGTCTCACCCGCGAGCGCGACTCGTGATGCAGCGCCACCGTCGGCGCCAGGGCGATCGCGCGGTCCAGGTCCTCCAGCGCCCGCGCGGGATCGCCGGCCACCAGCGCGGCGTTGCCGCGGCGCGCGAAGCCGTCCGCATCGTCCGCCGCGATCGCCTCCGCCTTGGCCGCGTAACGCTGGTCGTAGTCGCCGGCCTTCGCCGCGTCCTTGGCGAAGACCGGCCCGCCGTTCCAGGTCGCGTAGACCTTGCCCTGCAGCCGCGACACGTAGACGCGGTGGGACAGGAAATAGTCGAGTCCGAGCAGCATGCCGTACTCGTTGTCGCTGGCGTCGGTCACCCGCATCTGGTTGTTGCTCACCTTCTCGCCGCCGAGCTCGAAGCGGTCGACGCGCGCCGTCCATTCGCGCGCGAACTCTGCGCCCGCCCCGCCGCTGCGGCCCGCCGGTTTCAAGTCGGCCTCGGCGATGCCGGCCTTGCGCGCCGCGCCGATCATCAGCGCGGTCGACGGTGCGCCGGTGTCCATCAGCGCCCGCACCTTCTCGCCGTTGATCAGCACCGGCACGCGCACCGCGCGGTCGTTGCGTGCGTACGAGATCAAGGGCGCCTCGATCACCGGCGCGTCGCCGGCCCAGTAGGCCAGCGAGGTCTTCTCGCAATCGCCCTTGGGGAACACCAGCCGCACCACGCCATGGGCCAGGTCGTACTCGGTGTCCGCCACCGACAGGAAGTTGCGGCCCAGCACGCCCATGATCCCGGCGTTGATCTCGTTGCCGCCGACCAGGAACTCCACGCCCTTGAGCTCCGCCTGCTCCAGCACGACGCTCTGGACCGTCGTGATCTTCAGCGCCTGCACCGCGCCGGTGATGCCGTAAACGCGCAGGCCGTCGGGCGCCGGCTTCAGCCTCAGGTTGAGCTGCCGGGCGCTGGCTTCGCTGAGGAAACTGAAGAACGCGCCGCTGTCCACCAGCAACGGCACCGGCACCCCATTGAGCTTGACCGTGGCCACCGGTCGCGATTCAACCAGCCGCACCGGGATGGTCATCATCTCGATCTGGCATTTTTCCGGCGCGGCGGCGGCGGTGCCCAGGACCAGCGCCAGCAACGGCGCCAGCAGCGGCGCGACATGACGAGCGTTCAATCGTTCCTCCCCAGGGAAGTTTCCGCGGGCGGTCGACCGCCCGTCGAAGGCGCGACGATACGCGCAATCCGGGCACCGCCGCGCCCCTCCGAGGGGGGATCGTCGTCGAGGAGAACCGCCGTCGTGAAGCGGGCTTCAGGCCGTCGTCATCGACCCGTCAAGGCGCGGCCCGGGCGGCCGGCGCCAGCACCTCGGCCCACATCGCCGCCGCGCGCGCCGCGCCGTCGACGGTGAAGTGACAGCCGTTGCGCAGCGACGGGCCCAGCGTGTCGGTGTCCGGGCCTGCGCGGAAACCGCTGCCGGGGATCGCGAGCAGTTCCCGCACCGCCTCGCGCACCTGGCCACCGTCCTGCGGCGGGCAGTAGGTCGAGCGCGCGATCCACCACGGCGCGTCCACGCCGCGCGCGGCCACGCCGGCGCGCAGCGCCGCGAGCGCGTCACGGTAGTCGGCCATCGCTGTGCGCGCGCGCGCATCGGCCTCGCCCTGCTGCCACAGCACCGCGGCCACCGGCCAGCGCGTGCCCTTGATCCGGTCCATCTGCGTCTGCCAGTAGGCGCGCAGCGCGCTGTCCGGGGCGGTCCACTCGGCGATCGAGCTGCCCTCCACCGCCACCACCGCCCACACGATGGGCCGCCCCTGCCAGCGCCCGCCCAGCGCCTGGTGCACCGCCGGCCAGAGGCTGCCGCCGGTGCCGGTGCCGCCGGGCACCGGCGCGGTGGACATGCCGCAGCCGCCCAGGTGCAGCACCGGCATCGGCGGCACCGGGGCGGCCGCAGGCGGGATCGGGTCGGCGTGGTTGGCCGCGTTCGACTGGCCCATCACCACGATCACCACCGGCTGCTCGCCCTTGAACACCGCGCCGCAGTCGGGCGCCGTCACCGGCATGTCGTGGATCGTCGCCAGCCGCCGCGCCAGGTCGTCGGCGGGCGTCGCGCCCTTGGACTGCCGCAGCATCGCCACCCCCGCGGCGATCATGCCGGCGCAGGACAGCAGCGCCACCGCGCCGATGGCCAGCGGGATCAGGGAGTTCTTCCGTTCTTCGGTCATCGGGATCCGGCGCGCGCCGCGCTTCGCGTCTTGAGGAAACATCGGCGCGTCCACGCGCCGGCGAGCGCGCATTGTCCTCGTACCGGCGCGGACCCGGCACGCGCGCCGCTCAGCCTTGGGCGGGGGCCGCGCCCGGCCGCGGCGAGCGGGCGCGGTAGCGGTCGCGGATCCAGCGCATCGCGGGCAGCTCGACCAGCCGCGTCAAGCCATGCGCCAGGCCGGCCGAGACCGCCATCGCCAGCGCGATGGCGAGCTGCGTCGGCACGCCCCAGCCCTCCAGCCGGTGCAGCAGCGCCCAGCCGATGTTCTCGTGCAGCAGGTAGAGCGTGTAGGAGATCGTGCCCAGCCACAGCAGCAGCGGATGCTCCAGCCAGGTCCAGCGCCCGCGCGCGGCGCCCTGCAGCACGACCAGGAACACCGCGGCCAGCGCCGCCAGCGCCCAGCCGTCGGCCAGGCCGATCGCCAGCAGCGCCGCCGCCACGAGCGCGCGATCGGCGGACCCGCCGGCGCGGCTCAGCCGGTAGACCGCCACGCCCAGCGCGAACCAGGCGATGTAGGGCAGCAGCAGCCAGCGCTGCCCGATCCACGGCAGGTCCACGCCCCACGCGAGCAGCGCCGCGGCATAGACCAGCCGCAGCGCCAGGCAGGCGAAGAGGAAGTTCCGCAGCCCGACGCCACCACCAAGCCGGAAGCTGGCCAGCGCCCAGCAGTAGAAGAGCAGCTCCACCTCCAGCGTCCAGTACACGTTGTCCACGTGCGGGACGCCGAAGAAGCCCTGCACCATCGTCACGTTGGCCAGCAGCACCTCCCAGCCCACGGTCATGCCGGGCAGGCCCAGCAGGTGCGTCAGCGCGAAGCTCAGCAGCAGCGCGCCCCAGTAGGCGGGATAGAGCCGGCTGAAGCGCGACACGACGAAGTCCATCGGCCGCGCGGTGCGTTCCAGCGTCATGAAGATGACGAAGCCGCTGATCATGAAGAACAGGTTCACGCCCAGGTGCCCGAAAGGGACGGCGATGCGCAGCGGCTGCGCATGGCCGAAGAGCTGGTCGTAGCGGGTCGTGTAGTGGAAAAGCACCACCGCCAGCGCCGCGATGCCACGCAGGGCATCGACTTGCGCCAGGCGGGGCACGGCGTTCACACCAGGACCTCGGCCGCGCCCGGGTGGCTCAGGAAGCCTTGCGGGCTGGCGGTGATGCCGTAGGCGCCGGACTGGAACACGACCACCAGGTCGCCGGGCTCCGCCCGCGCCAGGCTCATGCGCTCGCCCAGCAGGTCCAGCGGCGTGCACAGCGGGCCGACCACGGACACGCCGGCCTCGGGCTCGGCGCCGATCCGGTTGCCGATCGCCACCGGATAGTTCTTGCGGATGACCTGGCCGAAGTTGCCCGAGGCCGCCAGGTGGTGGTGCAGGCCGCCGTCGGTGACCAGGAAGATCTGGCCGCGCGACACCTTGCGGTCCACGACGCGGCACACATAGACGCCGGCCTCGCCGACCAGGTAGCGGCCGAGTTCGACCACCAGCTTCGCCTGCGGCAGCTCGACGGCGGCGCGCTCGATCAGGGCCGCGAGGTTGGCGGCGATCGGGCCCAGGTCCAGCCGCTGCTCGCCGGGGAAGTAGGGGATGCCGAAGCCGCCGCCCAGGTTCAGCACCTTCACCGGCGCGGGCGCATGCCGCGCCAGTCGCAGCGCGAGCTCGAAGCTCTTGAGCTGGGCCTCGACGATGGCCTCGGGCTTCAGGTTCTGGGAGCCGGCGAACAGGTGGAAGCCCTCGAAGCCCAGGCCCGCCTCGCCGATGCGGGCCAGCAGCTCGGGCACCTGCTCGGCGTCGACGCCGAACTGCTTGGGGCCGCCGCCCATCTTCATGCCGGAGGACTTGAGCTCGAAGTCCGGATTGACGCGCACCGCCACCCGCGCGGCGTAGCCGGTCTCCGCGCACAGCGCGCGCAGCAGCTCGACCTCGCGGAAGGATTCGAGGTTGATCAGGATGCCGGCGGCCAGTGCCTGGCGCAGCTCCAGCGCGCTCTTGCCGGGGCCGGCGAAGCTGATCTCGCGCGGGTCGGCGCCGGCGTCCAGCGCGACCTGCAGCTCGCCGGCGGAGGCGACGTCGATGCCGTCGACCAGGCCCGCCAGATGCGCCACCAGCGCCGGCATCGGGTTGGCCTTCATCGCGAAGTGCAGCTCCAGCTTCGGCGGCATCGCGGCGCGCAGGGCCTCGACACGGCGCGTCAGCAGCGCGCGGTCGTAGGCATAGAACGGCGTGCGGCCGATGCGGTCCGCGAGCCGCGTCAGCGGCTGGCCGCCGACCAGCAGCACGCCATCGCGGGACTCGAACTGGTCCATAGCCGCGTGCCGCGGCGCGGCCTTGGCGGACGCCGCGGGGGCGAGGGATTGGGGCTGGTCGTCCATGCTCACGGTGCGGGGGGCCGGCGCGGGTCGCGCGCCGGTGTCATTGGGCTTCCTGCCGGGCCACCCAGTCGGTGCTCAGCAGCTTGCGGTCGATCTTCCCGTTCGGGTTGCGGGGCAGCGGCCCGGCCTGTGACTCGATGCCGGACGGGATCATGTAGGCCGGCATGCGCGCCTTGCAGGCCGCCAGCAGCGCGGTCGCGTCGAGCGCCTCGCCACCGGCCGGCGGCGTCGCGATCACCTGGATCGCCTGCCCCAGCGTCGGATGGTCGACGCCGAAGGCGACGCACTCCCCCACCAGCTGGGTCGCGTACAGGATCTCCTCGACCTCGGTCGGGCTGACCCGGTAGCCGGAGGTCTTGATCATCTCGTCGCGCCGGCCGATGAAGTACAGGAAACCCTCGGCGTCCTGGCGCACGTTGTCGCCGGAGAAGACCGCGAACTCGGGCAGCTGCAGGCCGGCCTCGCGGCCGCCGACGCCCGGCGGCAGCAGCTTGTAGCGCTCGGCCGTCTTCTCGGCATCGTTCCAGTAGCCCAGGCCGACCAGCGCGCCGCGATGCACCAGCTCGCCGGGCTCATCGGGCGCGCAGGGCGTGCCGTCCTCGCGCAGCACCAGGATCTCGGCATTGGGGATGGCCTTGCCGATCGAATCGGGCCGGCGGTCCACCTCCTCCGGCGGCAGGTAGGTCGAGCGGAAGGCCTCGGTCAGGCCGTACATCAGGAAGGGGCGCGCCGACGGCACCCGCTGGCGCAGCAGGCCCAGCGTCTCGCGCGGCATGCGGCCGCCGGTGTTGGCGAAGTAGCGCAGCTGCTGGTCGATCGCCGCCGGCCATTCGAGCTGCGCCAGCTGGATGTACAGCGGCGGCACGGCCGTCAGGCCGGTGATCCGGTCGCGTTCGAGCGCCTTGAGCACGTCGCGCGGCATCAGGTAGTTCAGCAGCGACACCGACGCGCCGGCGTGGAAGGCCGTCGTCAGCTGGCTGAAGCCGGCGTCGAAGGACAGCGGCAGCGCGGCCAGCAGGCGGTCCGACGGGCGGTTCTCCAGGTAGCTGGCGACGCTCTTCGCGCCGGCGACCATGTTGCGATGCGACAGCACCACGCCCTTGGGCCGGCCGGTGGAGCCGGAGGTGTAGAGGATGGCCACCATGTCGGTGTCGATGACGCGGTGCGCGGCGCGGGCCGGCGCGTCCAGCAGCTCGCTGTAGCGGACCCAGCCCTGCGGCTCGGCGCCGGGCGCCGGGTCGACCAGCACGACATGGCGCACCGACGGGCATTGCGCCAGCACCGGCTGCAGCGCCGCGTAACGGTCGCGCGAGGTGATCAGCACGCGGACCTCGCAGTCGCGCACGATGAAGCCGACCTGCTCGGGCTTGAGGATGGGATTGACCGGGACGAACACGCCGCCGGCCGCCGGCACCGCGAAGCTGGCGACCACGGTCTCCAGCCGCTTGTCCAGGTAGATGCCGACGCGCTCGGCCCGTTCCAGGCCCAGCGACAGCAGGCCGCTGGCCAGCGCCCGGACCTGCGCCGCGAGCTCGCCATAGTTCAGCGCGCGGCCGCCGTCGCGCAGCGCCGGCGCCGCCGGATCGCGCTCGGCGCTGTGCCAGATCAGGTGCGGGAGCAGATGGCTGTCGGTGGCGGAGGCGGTCACGGCGAGGTCACGTGGCGGTAAAGGGGCGGTGAATGGGCAGTGGACGGAGCGGTCACCGGGCAGAAGGCGGAACGGGGAGTCCGGGGCCGATCCTCGCCGAACGAGGCCAAACAAGGGACCAACGATCACGGCGAAAAAAAGTATCTCACGCGGTCCCGCGGCAGGACCTCACGAACAGGGGGAGATCCCCTTGGGATGGGGGGGCGCCCCGGGGGTTCCCAGAGGGGGCCACAGTTAAGATCCGCCCCGATCATGAACACCCAACACCACCTGCTCGCCATCCTCGACGACGTCCTGAGCCTGGAAGGCCGCGCCAAGGACTTCACCGTCGACACCGCGCTGCTGGGCGCGATCCCGGAGCTGGACTCCATGGCGGTCGTCAGCCTGATCACCGCGCTCGAGGAACAGTTCGGCATCGTCGTCGACGACGACGAGATCGACGGCGCCACCTTCGCCACGGTGGGCGCCCTGCTGGACTTCGTGAACGGCAAGCTCGCCGCCTGAGCGGCCGTCCGCCGCCGCCCGGATCCCATGGCCGCCGCCGACACGCCGTTCTTCCTGGATGCCGGCGCGCGCGGCCAGCGGCTGTGCGTGCACCATGCCGCCGCCGCGCCCTTCGCCACCGCGCCGCGTGGCCAGATCCTGCTCCTGCCGCCGTTCGCGGAGGAGATGAACAAGTCCCGCCGCATGACCGCGCTGGCGGCGCGCGCCTTCGCCGCCGCCGGCTTCGAGGTGCTGATGCTGGACCTGCTGGGCTGCGGCGACAGCAGCGGCGACTTCGGCGATGCGAGCTGGGCGCACTGGCAGGACGATGTCCGCCTGGCCGCCGCCTGGCTCGACGCCCGCGCCCTGCCCCGCCCCGATGGCGGCCGGCCGCCGCTGTGGCTGTGGGGCCTGCGCGCCGGCGCCCTGCTGGCGCCGGCCGTGTTCGACGCGGTGACCGACCGGCCGCTGCACCTGCTGCTGTGGCAACCGGTGACCGCGGGCAAGCTCCAGCTCCAGCAGTTCATGCGGCTGCGCGTGGCGGCCGACCTGATCGGCGGCCAGGCCAAGGGCGCCGTGCAGGCGATGCGCGACCAGCTCGCGCGCGGCGAGCCGGTGGAGATCGCCGGCTACCTGCTGGCGCCGGCACTGGCCGAGGGTCTGGACGCCGCGCAGCTCAAGCCCTCGCCGCGCGTGGCGCGGGTCGCGTGGCTGGAGCTCTCGCCGCGCGAGGACGCCACGCTCACCCCGGCCGCGTCGATGGCCGTGCAGGCCTGGCAGGCCCAGGGCGCCGAAGTGCGCGCGGCGGTCTGCCAGGGACCGTCCTTCTGGGCCGCGACCGAGATCGAGGAAGCCCCCCGCCTGATCGAGGCCAGCCTCGCCGCGCTGCGGGCCGAGGCCGACTTCGCCGCGGCGCCCGCCGAGGCCATCGCCGCATGAGCGCGCTCGCCGCCACCACGCACCGCGACAGCCTGCTGCGCATCGACTGCGAGGGCGCGTCGCTGGTCGGCCTGCTGAGCGAGCCGGCCGAGGCCACCGCGGCGACAGCGCCCTCGGACACCGGCGTGCTGCTGATCGTCGGCGGGCCGCAATACCGCGTCGGCAGCCACCGCCAATTCACGCTACTGGGCCGCGCGCTGGCCGCCGCTGGCGTGCCCTGCCTGCGCCTGGACCACCGCGGCATGGGCGATGCCCAGGGCGACCAGCGCGGCTTCGACCAGCTCGACGCCGACATCGCCGCCGCCCTCGACGCCTGGCAGCGCGAGCGTCCGGCGCTGCGGCGCGTGGTGCTCTGGGGCCTGTGCGACGCCGCCTCGGCCGCGCTGCTCTACGTGCACCGCCGCCGCGACGCGCGCATCGCCGGCCTGTGCCTGGCCAACCCCTGGGTCCGCACCGAGGCCAGCCTGGCCCGCACGCAGGTCAGGCACTACTACCTGGACCGGCTGCGCCAGCCGTCGTTCTGGCGCAAGCTGCTGAGCGGCCGGGTCGGCCTGGGCGCCGTCCGCGAGTTGCTGGGCAAGCTGGCGCAGGGCCGAGCCGCGCCGGCGGGCGCCGCCACGACGGCCGACGCGTCGTCGGGGACGTCGGCGGGAACGTCGACCGGAAGGTCGGCTGGACCGACGGCCGCGGACCCGCGCCACTACACCGAGCAGATGGCCGACGGCCTGCGCGCCTTCGGGGGTCCGGTGCTGCTGATCCTGTCCGGCGACGACTACGTCGCCAAGGAATTCCTGGACCGCTGCCGCGACGGCGGCCCGGCCTGGCGCGGCCTGCTCGGCCGCCCCGGGCTGCGCCGCGAGGACCTGCCCGACGCGGACCACACCTTCTCCACCGCCGCCTGGCGCGCGCAGGTCGAGCGGCTCACCGCCGCCTTCGTCCGCGACGTGCCGGCCGCCTCCTGACCGGAACCCCGGCCCACCCGGAGCACCGCCATGTCCGCCCTTCCGTTCCCCCGCGCCGGCTGGCGCACCCTCGCGCTGGCGCTGGCCGGCGCCGTCGTCACCCAGGCCGCCGTCGCGCAGGGCGTGGGCTGCGGCGGGCTGGCCAACAACTACGGGCCCTACGACTACCGCCAGTACAAGGACGCGCCGGAGATCGACCCGGTGACCAAGCAGATGTCGCCGCTGCTGATGGTCGAGGGCGCCCACTTCATCGACACCTGCGAGGCGCTGGTCAAGTGCAAGCGCGGCACGATCGGCAGCGACATCGACTACACGCTGCGCGCCTTCCCCAACCACCACCGCGCGCTGGTGGCGATGATGCTCTACGGCGAGCGCACCAAGCGCGACCAGCCGCCCGACGCGCTGTTCACCGTCGACTGCTACTTCAAGCGCGCGCTGGCCTGGAAGGCGGACGACGTCATCGTGCGCCTGATCTACGCCGGCTATCTGAACGGCAAGGGCAAGCCGGGGCCGGCCAAGGAGCAGTTGGAGGCCGCGTCCAAGCTGACCGGCGACAACGCGTTCTCGGTCTACAACGTGGGCATGGTCGCGCTGGACCTCAATCAGGTCGACATGGCGGTGGACGCCGCCCGCCGCGCCTACGGCGCCGGCATGACGCACCCGGTGCTGCGCCAGCGCCTGATCGCGATCAACCGCTGGCCGTCGGACATCCAGCTGCCGGGCGAGGCCGCCTCGGCGCCCGCCCCCTCGGCCTCCGAGCCCGCGCCGGCCGCTTCCGCGCCGGCGTCATCGCCGGCATCGCCATCGGCGCCGGCATCAGGCCCGGCCCCGGCGTCCGGCGCCGCCACGCCGCCCGCCTCCCGCTGACCGGCAGGCCCTCCGACTTGAGCCCGCCGCCTCCCATGCTCGCGCCCCGGCTGCCCGTCATCGGCTGGCGCACCTTCGCCGGTGCCGCCCGGGTCGACCAGCACAGCCTGCTCGACCACCCGCGCCACCTGCTCACCACCAGCGGGCGCGCGGCCATCCTGCTCGCGCTCGAGTGCCTGGACGTCGGTCCGGGCGACCTGGTGCTGCTGCCGTCCTACCACTGCCCGACCATGGTCTCGCCGGTGAAGACGCTGGGCGCCGACGCGGCCTTCTATCCCATCGACGAGCACGGCGTGCCGCGCCTGGACTGGCTCTCGGCCCACGGCCCGGCGCATCCGAAGGCGCTGCTGGTGCCGCACTACTTCGGCCTGCCGCAGCCGATGGACGCGGTGCGCGCCTGGTGCGACGCGCGCGGCATCGCGCTGATCGAGGACTGCGCGCATGCGATGTTCGGCCGCGCCGGCGCCCGGCCGATCGGTTCCTGGGGCGACGTCGCGATCGCCAGCCTGACCAAGTTCTTCCCGACGCCCGAGGGCGGCATCCTGGCGCTCAACCGCGCCGACCTGGCCCTGCCGCCGCTGACGCCGGCCGGTCGCATCGAGCAGGTCAAGGCGGCGTCCGACATCCTGCACATGGGCGCCACGCACGACCGCCTGACGGGGCTGAACCGGCTGATCCGCGGCGCCTTCGCGCTCAAGAGCGCGCTGCGCCGCGTGGTGAGCGGCGGCGGCGCGCCGGCCGCGCCCAGCCATTACGGCGAGCTCGACGAGAGCGGCGAGATCGACGCCAACATGGCGCTGATCGACCTGCCGCTGTCGCACCGCGCGCTCACGCGGGCCAGCGGCTGGATCTCGCGGCGCGTGCCGCGCCATCGCATCGTCGAGGCCCGCCGCCGCAACTACGCGCTGTTCACCGAGGCCTTCAGCGACCGCGACGGCGTGCACCCGCTGCTGCCGGCCCTGCCGCCGGACTGCGCGCCCTACGTCTTCCCGCTGTGGGTGCGCACGCCCGACCCGGGCTACCTGGAGATGCGCCGCCTGGGCGTGCCCGTGTCGCGCTGGGACCGGCTCTGGCCCGGCGTGCCGGCGCTGCCCGGCGATGCCGGCAAGGCCTGGTCGCACCACGTGCTGCAGCTGGCCTGCCACCAGGACCTCACCGACGCCGACCTGCGCCGCATCGTCGAGCAGGTCGAGCGCCTCTTCATCGCGCCCGCGCGCTGAGGCTCCGGTCATGCGACGCGTGCTCATGGTGTCCTTCCAGTTCCCGCCGATGGCGGGCAGCAGCGGCGTGCAGCGCGCCTTGCGCTTCGCGCAGCAGCTGCCGGCGCTGGGCTGGTCGCCGAGCGTGCTGACCGCGCATCCGCGCGCGCACGCGCACACCGGCGACGACCTGCTCGAAGAGATCCCGCCGGAGCTGCCGGTGCGCCGGGCTTTCGCGCTGGACGCCGCGCGGCACCTGTCGATCGGCGGCCGCTACCCGGGCTTCCTGGCGCGGCCGGACCGCTGGCACAGCTGGCTGCTGGGCGCCGTGCCGGCCGGCCTGCGGCTGATCCGCCAGACGCGACCCGACGCGATCTGGAGCACCTATCCGATCCCGACGGCGCACCTGGTCGGCTACTGGCTGTCGCGCCTGAGCGGCCTGCCCTGGGTCGCCGACTTCCGCGACCCGATGGCCCACGACGGCTACCCGGCCGATCCGGTGCTGTGGCGCAGCTTCGCCGCGGTCGAGCGCAAGGTCTTCGCGCGCGCGGCGCGCTGCACCTTCACCACGCCCGGCGCGGCGCGGCTGTATGCGCAGCGCTTCCCGGCCGCCGCCGACCGCCTGCGCGTGATCGAGAACGGCTACAGCGAGGCCGCCTTCCAGCAGGCCGAGCGCGCCGTGCGAATGGAGGGCGCGAACGCCTCGTCGTCGGCGACTGCATCGACCACCGCCGGCCCGCGCGTGTTGCTGCACAGCGGCGTCGTCTATCCCGACTGGCGCAGCCCGGCGCGCCTGTTCGAGGCGCTGGCCGCCGCCAAGGTCGCGGGCCGGGTCGACGCGGCGCGACTGCGGCTGCGGCTGCGCGCGACCGCGCATGACGACTTCGTGCTGGCGCTGGCGCGCCGGCTGGACGTGGCCGACCTGGTCGAGGTCGCGCCGCCGCTGCCCTATGCCGACGCGCTGGCCGAGATGCTGCGCGCCGACGCGCTGCTGCTGCTGCAGTCGAACGACTGCAATGACCAGATTCCCGCCAAGGCCTACGAGTACCTGCGCGCGCGCCGCCCGGTGCTGACGCTGGCTGACCTGGCCGGCGACACCGCGCAACTGATGCGCCGCGCCGGCCTGCCGCGGATCGCGGCGCTGGAGGACGGCCCCGGCGTCGCGGCGGTGCTCGATCGCTTCCTCGATGACCTGTTCCATGGCCGTGCCGCGCTGCCCGCGGCTTCGGCCATCGCCGCCGCCTCGCGCGAGTCGCGCACCGGCGAGCTCGCCCGCGTGCTCGACGAAGCCTGCGCCCCCCAGATGCCCACCGCCGAGGCCCGCCCATGACCCCGACGACACCCCACACGCCGACCACGTCGCCCCTATCCACCAACGCCCGCTGGACGCTCATCCCATTGCCGGACGCGGCCGCCTTCGCGCCGCACGCCGCCGCCTGGGATGCGCTGCAGGCGCGCGTGGCCGGCCTGCCCTTCCTGGAGAGCGCCTTCCTCACGCCGCTGCTGCGCTCCTTCGGCACCGGCCGCGAGCGGTTGGCCTTGCTGGGCGACCCGAAGGCGCCGCGCGCCGCGGCCATCGTGGCGCCGCGAGGCGCCGGGCAGTGGTCGACCTTCCAGCCCTCGCAGCTGCCGCTGGGCGCGTGGCTGAGCGACGCAGGCGCGCCGCTTGAGCCGCTGGCCGACGGGCTGCTGCGCGCGCTGCCGCTGTCGGCGCTGGCGCTGGGCCTGACGCAGTTGGACAGCCTCTTCCATCCGCGCGCCGACGATGGCGCGCGCTGGCGCGGCCAGGACTACATCGACACCGCCTGGGTGGACCTCGCCGGCGACTTCGAGACCTACTGGGAAGCCCGCGGCAAGAACCTGCGCCAGAACCTGCGCAAGCAGCAGAAGAAGCTGGACACGGCCGGCACGGTCACGCGGCTCGAATGCCTGACGCGGCCCGAGGACGTCGCGCCGGCGCTGGTGCGCTACGGCCAGCTCGAGGCCAGCGGCTGGAAGGGCTCCGAGGGCACGGCGATCGCGCCGGGCCATCCGCAGTACGAGTTCTACCGCGCGATGCTCGAGGCCTTCGCGCGGGACGGCCGCGCGCGCCTGTACCAATACTGGTTCGACGACGCCGTCGTCGCGATGGACCTGTGCATCGAATCGGGCTCGAAGATCGTGATCCTCAAGACCGCCTACGACGAGGCGCACAAGGCGGTGTCGCCGTCGACGCTGATGCGGCAGCTGCAGTTCCAGCAGCTCTTCGAGGCCGCCGCCGCGGGCGGGCCGATCCGCCGCATCGAGTTCTACGGCAAGGTCATGGAGTGGCACACCCGCTGGACCGCCGACGCGCGTCCCATCCACCAC
The DNA here is from genome assembly GCF_014193085.1 of Mitsuaria sp. BK041. NCBI lineage: Bacteria > Pseudomonadati > Pseudomonadota > Betaproteobacteria > Burkholderiales > Sphaerotilaceae > Roseateles > Mitsuaria sp. BK041. The sequence continues at coordinate 3,250,020 of NZ_JACHYT010000001.1, forward strand.
GCCACGCTGTACCGCTGGGGCTGGGTGCCGCGGCTCAAGCAGTGGCTGCGCCGCGGCGCGGCCACGGCGCCCGCGCAGCCGGCCGAAGCCGGCCCGGCCGCCGCCGAAGCGCCGGCACCGACGGCCTCGGCCACGACGGCGCCCGCCCCGACCGGTACGCCGGTCAACACGCCCCACGCGGGCGCCGCGACGGGCGCGCCGGGCGCTTCGTCCGCACGGGCGGAGTTCGCGCCATGAAGGGCGACGCATGAGCAAGTCGCCGACCGTGCGCGGCGCGCTGGCCTGGTCCTTCGCCGAGCGCTACCTGAGCCTGCTGATCACCGTCCCGACGACGATGATCCTGGCGCGGCTGCTGACGCCGACCCAGGTCGGCGTCTATTCGCTGTGCGCGGTGGTCACCAACCTGGCGTCCATCCTGCGCGACTTCGGCGTCAGCGAATACCTGATCCAGGAGCGCGAGCTCGACCGCGAAAAGCTGCGCAGCGCCTTCACCATCACGCTGCTGATGGCCTGGGGCATCGCGCTGGCCATCCTGGGCGGCCGCTTCCTGCTGGCCGACTGGTACCACGAGCCGCTGCTGGCCGACCTGCTGCTGGTGCTGAGCCTGAATTTCGTGATGCTGCCGCTGGCCTCGCCGACCTTCGCGCTGCTCAACCGCGAGATGGCCTTCCACCAGGTCTTCATCGTCCAGGTCAGCGCCAATGCCGCCAACGCCGTCACCAGCATCGCCCTGGCCTGGCGCGGCCATGGCGCGATGAGCCTGGCCTGGGGACCGGTGGCCGGGATCGCGGTCCAGGTGGCCGTCCTCGTCTGGCTGCGGCCACGCGACGCGCTGCTGCTGCCGCGGCTGCGCGGCGTCGGCCGCCAGCTGCGCTTCGGCGCGATGTTCACCGGCTCGCGGCTGGTCGAGTCGGGCTCGCGCAACGGCCATGAACTGATCATCGGCAAGGTCTTCGGCTTCACCGCGCTGGGCCTGTTCAGCCGCGCCACCGGGCTGATCGACCTGCTGGCGCAGACCGTCAGTTCCGCGATCCTGCGCGTGGCCACGCCGGCCCTGGCCGCGGACCACCGCGCCGGCCACAGCCTGGTGGCGCCTTACGCCAAGGGCACCGCCATCTTCACCGGCATCGCCTGGCCCTTCATGGGCGGCGTGGCGCTGCTGTCGGGCGACATCATCGCGCTGCTCTTCGGCCCGCAGTGGCACGAGGCCGCGCCGCTGGCGACGCTGCTCGCGCTGGCCGGCCTGCCCTACGCGCTGACGATGCTGGCGCCCAACGCGCTCGCGGCCACCGGCCAGATCCGCCGCCGGCTGTCGGTGGCGCTCTGGTACGGGCCGACGCACCTGGCCTGCGTGGGCCTGGCCGCGCTGTGGAACCTGCATGCGGTGGCCGCCGTCTTCGTGATCGGCAACCTGGTGCAGGTCGCGATGTACACCCGCCACCTGACCGAGGTGCTGCAGGCGCGCCCGCGCGAGCTCTTCGGCCCGAGCACCGTCAGCGCGCAGCTGGCGCTGGGCTGCTGCGCCGGCCTGGGCCTGGCGCAACTGGCCAGCCACGAGCTCGGCCTGCCGCTGGTGCCGCGCCTGGCCCTGTGCGTCGTGGCGGGCGCGCTGGCCTGGCTGGGTTGCGCCACGCTGCTGCGGCATCCGGCGATGACCGAGGTGCGACGCGCCCTGACCCATTTGCGGAGCCGCCATGCCTGAGCTGACCCCGTCCCTGCCCGCGCCGGTGGCGCCGGCCCCGAGCCGGCGCGGCGAAGCGCTGCGCTGGGCGCTGTTCCGCGCGCTGGAGCGCCTGAGCGACCTGCGCGGCAACAACACGCTGGGCGCGTTCGCGCTGACGCCAGCGGACGCGCGCGGCCCGGCGCTGTGGTTCTACGTGACCACCATCGGCGAGCTCAACGCGGTGGCGCCGATGATCGAATGGCTGACCGCGCAGCGCCCCGACCTGCGCCCGGTGCTGATCACCGAGCACGTGCATTACCGCGAGGCCTACCTGGCGCGCCTGCCGCAGGCGGCGGTCTGCATCAGCCGCGGCCACAGCAGCGACGCGCGCCGCCTCGCGCGCGTGCTGCCGCCGGCGATGCTGGCGCTGGCCGAGATCCCCTGCCTGCCCTCGGAGGCGCCCTGCCGCTTCTCCTACGCCTTCCTGCGCGAGGCGCGCCGCCGCGGCGCCGCCACGCTGATGCTCAACGGCTGGCTCTATCACTACGACCCGCCGGCGCGGCTGGACCAGCTCGAACGCCGCCTGCTGGAGCGCGACTTCCTCGGCGCCTTCGACCTGCTGTGCGTGCAGGACGCCGAGACCGCGCGCGCGCTCGAGGCCCGCGGCGCGCCGCGCGAGCGGCTGCAGGTCACCGGCAACATGAAGTTCGATGCGATGCGGCGGGCCGACTGGCGCGTCGAGCAGGCCACGCGCAGCCCGCGCCTGCTGGGCGAGCTGCTGGCCACCGACCGTCCGGTGATCGTGGGCGGCTGCGTCACCGAGCTGGCGGAGCAGCGCCAGGTGCTGGGCGCCTTCGAGCGGCTGCGCCGCACGCATCCGCGCGCGCTGCTGATCCTCGCGCCCCGTCATCCGGAGAACCTCGAGCGCATGAGCGCGCTGCTGGCGCAGCTCGGCGAGGCCGGCTTGGTGGTGGCGCGGCGCTCGCAGCTGGAGGACGGGCCGCTGGCGCCGCAGGTGCAGTGCCTGGTGCTGGACACCGTCGGCGAGCTGCGGGACTTCTATGCCGCGGCGAGCGTCGCGCATGTCGGCGTGGACCACAACGTGCTGGAGCCGCTGGGGCTGAACAAGCCGCTGACGATCCGCGGCGGCTGGGACACGACCTACCCGTCCTACCCCGTCTACCGGCTGCTGCGCGACCGCGGCGTGCTGCACGAGTGCGATGACGAGGCCAGCATGTGCGACTACTGGCTGGCCGCGATCGACCGCGCCCCGCGCATCGCCGAGGACCTGCGGCGCACCGAGGAGGCGCTCGCGTCGATGCGGGGCTCGGTGGCGCGGCACCAGGCCGCCTGCGCGGCCTGGATCGGGCGGCGCTGAGCCGGCAGCGCCGGAACCCGACCGCTCGACGACTCGACGACTCGATGGCCCGGTGCCCCGCGCTCAGGGGCGTCGTCGATGGCTCCAGCCCGTGATGCCGCTCAGCGGCCCGGGCGCAGCGCGTCCCGGGTCGCTTCCAGGTAGGCGTGGCCGTTCATCGTGTCGGGCTCGAGGTGGTTGCCCTCGGCCCATTCGTTCCACGCATTGATGAACACCACCTGGCGCTTGGGCGGCTGGTGCTGGCGCGTCCAGGCGAGCGCCGCCTCGAGCCAGCGCCGGTAACGCGCCGGCGTGTTGTTCATCAGGATGGTCGCGCCGGCCGAGCGCCGCGCGCTGTTGTCGAAGCCGGGGCTGACGCAGCGCAGGAAGGGATAACGCGGCGCGGGCTTGGCCAGCACGCCGTCGACCATGCGCTGGTAGTCGAAGAAGTTGTGCTCGCCGTAGGCCTTGGGCAGCAGGCCCAGCGCCATCAGCAGCCGCGATTTCCAGCCGGTGAAGTGCCGTCCGCCCAGGCGCCGCCAGTCGGGCGCGAACTCGATCGACAGGTCCAGCCCGACCTCGCGCGGATCGGCGCCGGAGCCGCTGCCGCTCCATTCGAACTGGGCCAGCGTCAGCTCGCCGACGCCCTCCTCGCGCGCGATGCGGCGCCAGGTGTCGAGCGTGCGCCGCGGATCGGGCAGGTGGTCGACCTTGTAGACGATGAACAGCGGCTTGCCGTCGATGCGGATGTAGCGCGGATCGCGGAAGTGCGGCAGCAGCGTGCGGATGTGGGCCTCGTCGTCCTCGTCGGAGTAGCGCTGCTGCATCAGCATCTCGCGCTCGCTGCCGTTCCAGGCGCGGCTCCAGTTCTCGTTGGCCCAGGCCAGGCAGTAGGGGAAGTCCGGCTCGCCGCTGGCGCGGATCTCCTCGACCGGGCGCTCCAGCAGCCGGTGGCCGTTGAACCAGTAGTGGTAGTAGCAGAAGCCGCCGATGCCGTACTGCCGCGCCATCGCCGCCTGCGCGGCGCGCGCCTCGGGCAGGCGCAGGTCGTAGAAGCCGAGCTCGCCCGGCAGGTGCGGCTGGTGATGGCCCTTGTAGAGCGGCCGCGCCTTGGCGACGTTGCGCCACTCGGTGAAGCCCTTGCCCCACCAGGCGTCGTTCTCCGGGATCGGGTGGAACTGCGGCAGCACGATGGCGATCGCCAGCGGCTCGTCGGGCGAGGACGCGGGCATCGATCCGGCTTCCACCGGGGAACTGGAACCGGCGGCTTCAGCGGCACCAGGGGCTGCTGGCACGGCAGCGGCGACGGGCGGCTGCGGCGTGGCGAGGGCATCAGGAGTCATGCGGCTCATCGGACGGCGGGAGCTTGCAGCGCTTCGCGCCATTGGGCGGCGATGGCGCGCGTGGAGTAGTCGCGCTCGATGGCGGGCATCGCGGCGCGTGCTCGGGCGGCCAGCGGGGCCGGGTCGACGAGGTGCTCGGCGAGGCGGTCCCACTCGTCCAGCGCGCAGAACGCGCGCCAGGGCTGGTAGTCGGGCAAGGGATCGGCCATCACCGGCACGCCCTGGGCCAGCGCCAGCAGCATGCGGTTGTTGCTCTTGGCCATCGTGAAGGCGGTCATGCGGGCCGGCAGCAGCACCAGGTCCTGCTCGCCCAGCAGCGACAGGAAGTGCAGCCGGTCCCAGGGCCGGTAGCGGTGCGGGAAGGCGGCGCGGCCCAGCAGCTCGCGGTAGCGCTGCTCGGAGTTGCTGACCACCGTCAGCCGCAGCGGCTGCCGCCGCGACGCGGCTTCCAGCAGCGGCAGCAGGCGCTCGAGCTCAGCCATGCCGCCGGTCGCGTAGGCGCTGCCGTGATTGCCGAACCACATCAGTTGCCGGGCCTGGCGGCGCTGCGCGCGGTGCTCGCGCAGTTCGCGCCAGGCGCGCCAGTGGCCGCCCCAGCGGCCCGGATGCAGGCGATGCGGCAGCGATTCGAAGTCGCGCGCCGCCGCCGGCGTCTCGACCGGATCGCCGACGACCCGCACCAGCGCGGCGGTCCGCAGGTCCGGCGGCAGCTCGGCCTCCAGCAACGGCTTCAGGCCCGGCGAGGAGACGGTGAACAGCGCGAACAGCGGCAGCGCCTCGCGATAGGCGGCCAGCAGCTCGCCGCGGGCCGGGTCGCCGGATTCGTTCAGGAAATAGTTGTCGAAGCTGTCCAGCACCAGCCGGGCGCCGCGCTCGCGGGCCTGGGCCAGTTGCGCGGTCCGCGCGCGCAGCGCGCCGGGCGAGCCCGCATCCAGCAGCCACTTCGCCTGCACCACCAGCACGCCGCCTGACGGCAGCGCCGGCGATGGCGCCGCCGGATCCAGCACGCGCGATGCCAGGCCCGAGCGCCGCAATTCGCGGCTCGGCATCAGGCAGCGCAAGCGCACGCCGGCATAGGCCGGGTTCAGCGCGTGAGGCATCCAGTGAATCTGCAAACCGGCTCCAGCACCCGCCACCGGCGGCGGGCAGGCCGCGATTGTGCGGCATGGCCGGGACGCGCACCGGGCCCGCGCTCCCCGCGAACCCAGGGGTCCGCGCGGGTGGAAGCGCCGCGTTTCCACGACAGAATCCCCCAGCCCGCGCGCGCACCCTTTCCGCACCGCGGTCGGACCCCGGACCGCCCAGAACGATGACGAGCACCGCCCTTTTCCTCTCCACCGGACAACCGGCCCTGCCGGGCCTTCCCGCCGACGCCCCGGCCGCGCAACGCGACGCCGCCTGGCAGACGCTGCTGTCGGCGACAGATCCGGCACCGGCGCTGGCGCAGGTCGGCGGCCGCTTCTCGGTGGCCTGGCGCCAGCCCGGCGGCCGCACCGTGCTGGCGACCGACCGCTTCGGCATCGAGCCGCTGTGCTATCGCATCGTCGGCCATGAACTGCAGGTCGCCACCCGCGCGGACGACCTGGCCGGCGACGAGGCCGACCTCGATCCGCAGGCGCTGTTCGACTACCTCTATTTCCATGTCATCCCGTCGCCGCGGACGGTCTTCCGCAACATCTTCCGCCTGCCGCCGGGGCATGTGGGCATCTTCGAGCGCGGCGAGCTGCGCGTGCTGCCCTACCGGACACCGACCTTCCGCGCCGAGCCCGCACCGCGGCTCGAGGACCTGAAGGACGAGTTCCGGCAGATCCTGGAGCGCTCGGTGCAACGGGCGATGCAGGCGCCGGACGCGGCCTGCTTCCTGAGCGGCGGCACCGACAGCTCGACGGTCGCCGGCATGCTGAGCCGCGTCGCGGGCCGGCCGGCGGACACCTACTCGATCGGCTTCGAGGCCGAGGGCTACGACGAGATGGCCTTCGCGCGCATCGCGGCCAAGCACTTCGGCTGCCGGCACCACGAGTACTACGTGACGCCCCGGGACCTGGTCGACGGCATCGCCAAGGTCGCGACCCACTACGACCAGCCCTTCGGCAACAGCTCGGCGCTGCCGGCCTACTACTGCGCCCGGCGCGCGCACGACAACGGCGTGCGGCACCTGCTGGCCGGCGACGGTGGCGACGAGCTCTTCGGCGGCAACACCCGTTACGCCAAGCAGACGGTGTTCTCGTGGTACGGGCGCGTGCCGGGACCGCTGCGGGACTTCGTGCTGCAGCCGGTGTTCGGCTCGCCGGTGGGCAAGCTGCCGCTGCTCAAGAAGGGCGCGAGCTACATCGACCAGGCCCGCGTGCCGATGCCCGACCGCCTGCAGAGCTACAACCTGCTGACGCGGCTGGGCCTGGGCGAGGTGCTGGAAACCGACTTCCTGCGACGCGTCGACCCGCTCGGGCCGCAGAAGCAGCAGCGCCAGGTATGGAACGCGATCAAGACCGGACGGCTGGTCGACCGCATGCTGGCCTTCGACTGGCGCTACACGCTGGCGGACACCGACCTGCCCAAGGTGGTGGGCACGACCTCGCTGGCGGGCACCTCGGTCGGTTTCCCGATGCTGGACGACGAGCTGCTGGCCTTCTCGGAGCGCCTGCCGGCGGACTACAAGCTCAAGGGGCTGAAGCTGCGCTGGTTCTTCAAGGAAGCGCTGCGCGGCTTCCTGCCCGACGAGATCATCGTCAAGAAGAAGCAGGGCTTCGGCCTGCCCTTCGGCGTCTGGGCGACGCGCGACGCGCAGCTGCGCGCGCTGGCGGAGGATTCGCTGGGCAGCCTGGCCACGCGCGGCATCGTCCGGCCGGCCTTCATCGAGAGCCTGCTCAAGCAGCGACTGCCGGAGCACCCCGGGTACTACGGCGAGATGGTGTGGATCCTGATGATGCTGGAGCAATGGCTGCGAGGGCGGCGGCCGAACTATCGGCTCTGAAGCTCTCCTCGCCGCTGGCGCCGGTCACGGGCGACGCGGGTCGATCCGTGCCGGCGCGCGCCGTTGACCCGCCGAGGAACAGCGTGCGGATGTCCAGGGACCGCAGCCAGTCGGCGTGCCGCAGGTCCTCGAACGCGCAAGTCCCTTCCTGCCAGATCAGCCGCCGCTGCGCCAGGCGCTCGAGCGCGCCGTCGATCTCGTCAGCCGACAGGGTCGGCGCGGCGGGGCGACCGGTGGCCGCCAGGATGATCTCGGACATCCGCCGCATGCAGCGCGGAAAGTGCGGCGCGAAGCCCTCGCCCTCCTCGGCCATGACCCTCAGCAGCGCGAACTCCTGCGCCGGCAGCCGCTGGATGCGCCGCACGAATTCCTCCTTCTTCGCATCGGCCACCAGGCGGGCCAGCGCCATGCAGCGCTGGTCGACGCTCGCCTCCGGGTCCGGCGCCTGCCTGTCCAGCACGCGGCAGACACGGAACAGCTCCTCCGGTCGATCCAGCAGGAGGGCGAAGGCCTCCACCAGGGTCCGCAGCGCCGGACGCGACCCGTGGTGCATGCGTTCCCATTGCCAGAGCAGGAAATCCCCGCCCAACACCGGGAACGGCGACAGCGTCGCGCCGTACAGCGGCTGGCTCTTGTCGAAGACGAGCTGGGACAGCTTCTGGGCGTGCGAGCCCGTGCCCAGCAGCCGGAAGCTGGGCCCGCCCAGATCATTCAGCTGATCGAGCGCCGACTTGAGCACGAACAAGGTCTTGCGGCCCAGTTCGGTCTGGCGGGCCAGGTGGATCTCGTCGATCACCAGGACGATGTGCTTGCCGGTGACGGCGCTCAGCGCCTTGAGCTGCGGCAGCAGCACGAGGTCGAGCCGGCCGGTCCAGACCTGGTCCAGGTGCATCTCCAGCCCGCCCAGGCGCACCTGCGTCAGTCCCAGCCGGCGAGCCACCTTCATCACCGGGCCTTCGAAGGTCTGAAGATCCAGTTCGATCATCTTCAGGATGGCGTGCCCCGGGTCCGTGTCCCGGACGCCGTTGAGGTCGATGTACATCGTGTGGACGTCGGCCCGACGGCGCAGCAGCGGCAGCACATCGCGCCGGATGAAGGTGCTCTTGCCGATGCGTCGTGGCCCGGAGAGCAGCAGCCCTTGCTCGCACTCGAGCGAGAGCAGGTCTTCCACCACCGCCTCGGCGAGCGTCGGACGATGAAAGATCGGCTTGTGAGGTCGGGGCGTGGCGAGCGCCGGCAGCAGCGCGGCCAATGAGGACGGTCGGAAGACTTGCAGCATGGATTCACCTCCAGGCCGTCCATTCTTGGGCCGCCAGCGCGCGGTGGATTTCACCCAGGCCGTGTCGGCCGGTCGCTCGTTGCGCGGCGCCGACGATCGCGTGATCCACTACTTTGCGTGATTGCGCCCATCCGCTGGCGCGCCATCGGTCACGCGCCCTCGGTCACGCGCCCTCGAGGGCGCGCGCTCAGACGACCGCCGCCGGCCCGCCCATCCGCGCGTTGCGCATCATGCGGGCCGCGAACATCGCGGTCGAGCGCCCCCAGGGCGTGTAGCGCGGCAGCTGGAAGCAGTCCGCGCCCGGCAGCGCCACGCCGGCCGCGGTGCTCACCGCGGCCTCGAAACCCAGCTCGCGCAGCATGGCCGCATGGCCGGCGTCGTAGTCGCGCACCGGCCGCCCGTTCGGATACGCGAAGCTGCGCACCGGCCGGCCCAGCAGCGCGGCCAGGTGGTCGCGCCCGGCACGCACCTGCTCGCGCGCGCCGTCCGGCGTCAGCGTCGTCAGCACCGTGTGGTCCACCGTGTGGCCGCCGATCTCATGGCCCGCGTCGGCCAGTTGCCGCAGCTGCGCGTCGGTGAGCATCAGGTCGTCCGGCATCGGGCCCACCGGCAGCGCCGCCAGCATCCGCCGCAGCTGCGCCTCGCGCTCGTCCGGCGCCAGGTACTTCAGCTGCACCTGCAGCGCCGACACCGCCTTCAGCCGCTCCTCCACCGTCGCCACCGGATGCACGCCCATGCCCACCGCCGACAGGTCCAGCACCGGCCCCGGCACGCGCCGCACGAATTCGATCACCGTGTCGCTGAACATGCGGCCGCCGTTGAGGTAGCCGGTGGCGACGAACACCGTCGCGCGCGCGCCATGGCGCGCCAGGATCGGATGGGCCACGGTCCAGTTGTCGGCGTAGCCGTCGTCGAAGGTGATGCAGGCCGCGCGCCGCGGCAGGCGACGCTCACGCAGCGCGGCCGCGGCGTCGCTGACCGTCATCAGCGTGAAATGCCGCGCCAGGAAGGCCACCTGCGCCTCGAAGCGCGCCGCGTCGATCTCGCCCGGGCGCAGCGCGTCGGGCGACGGCAGCACGCGGTGGTAGATCAGGATGCTCAGCGCGGACTCGCCGCGCGGCCAGCCCAGCAGGCTCAGCCCCGCCAGCATCAGACGCTCCCCCAGTACGGCGAATGGACGTCGCGCGGCAACTGGCCCGCGGCGATCGCGGCCTGCTTGCGCTGCGCCATCTCGGCCGCGACGATCCGGTTCACCACCACGACGATCAGCACGAGGTAATACGGCAGGTCGAAATACACCAGGCTCAGGAAGGCCCCGCCGGTGGCGTAGCCGATCAAGCCCACCTGGCACATCGCCGCCAGGTCGCGCGCCCACTGCAGGTCCGGCTCGGCCTTGCTGGCGCGGATCGTCGCGCCGGCCAGTCGCCAGGTCATCGCGAAGATGCCCACGAACAGCGCCAGCCCCATGAAGCCGTGCTCGCCCATCGCCTGGAAGTAGATGCTGTGGGCCGTCAGCGGGATCGAGGGATCGGGCGCGTACTTCGCGAACACCGCCGCCCCCGCCACGGTGAAGCCGCCGCCGAACGGGAACAGGTCGGTCGCCAGCCGCCAGGCCATCTGCCAGGCGTTGATGCGGCCCATGGCCGATGCGTCCTGGTCGTAGGTCCGGATGGTCTCCATCCGGTCGGTCCAGCTGTCCGGCATGAAGACGAAGATCAGCGGCAGCGCCACCAGCACCACCAGCGCCAGCGGCAGCTTGTTGCGGCTCTTGAGCCACATGAAGAAGGACATCATCACGATCGCCAGGAAGGCGCCGCGCGACTGCGAGCCCACCGCCGAGGCCATGCACAGCAGCATCGCCACCGTCGCCAGGTGCCGCTGCCAGCGCTGGGTCGACTGCAGCTGCAGGTAGCGGATCAGCGGCACCGTCATGATGGTCGCCAACGCCAGCGAGTTGTTGTCCTCGATGAAGGAGCCCTCCGGCCCCCACACCCGCGCCGAGCCGCCCGACAGCACGGTGAACACGCCGCCCTTGATGCCGTAGTAGCCGATCGAGACCACCAGCACCAGCACCAGCCAGTCCAGGTCGCGGCGCCGCTGCACCACCAGCAGCGACACCAGCACCATCAGCAGCACCTTGAAGGCGCGCGACCAGAAGTGCATCTCCTTGTCGGGATAGAACGAGAACAGCAGCGGCGACACGCCGATCCACACGATCCAGATCCCCAGCAGGATCGTGACCGCGTTGACCGGGAACTTCACCAGCTTGTCGCGGTGGATCAGCAGGCTCAGGAACAGCGTCAGCGCGATCAGCATCGACCACGGCGCGTCGTGCGCGAAGCCGTAGGCCAGCCGGTGCGGGTTCATCACGCCCATCCACACCCAGCCCAGCACGCCCCAGAGCGGGTCCTTCAAGGTCTTGTAGATCAGGGCCGTGAACAGGCCCAGCATCAGCAGGTCACGCATGGCGCAGCTCCGGCGACCGCCGCGCGGCCAGGATGCGGTGGAAGAGATCAAGCTGGCCCTGCGTCGTCGCCTCCCAGCTGAAGCGCTCGGCATAACGGCGGGTCGCGGACCGGTCGCGCGGCGCGGCGCGCAGCCGGCGCACCGCCTCGGCCACGCCGGCGGCGCTGCGCTCGGGCATCAGTTCGCCGGCCTCAGGCGCGGCCACGACCTCGGGCGTGCCCCAGACCTTCGACGCCGCCACCGGCGTGCCGCAGGCCATCGCCTCCAGCAGCACGTTGGCCCAGCCTTCACGGCTGGAGGCCAGCACCAGCGCGTCCACGCCGGCATAGACCTCGCGCAGGCGCGCCTGCGGCAGCGCGCCCAGGAAGCGCACGCGCGGGCTCACGCCCAGTTGCACCGCGAGGCGGCGCAGCGCGCCCTCCTCGGGGCCGGCGCCGGCGATCAGCAGGTCGACGTCGGGCAGCTCGGCCAGCGCGCCGATCACCAGCTCGTGGCCCTTGCGCTCGATGAGGTGGCCCACCGAGGCCAGCGTGAAGCGGCCCGGCGCGAGTTGCAAGGCGGCGCGCGCATCCTCGCGTCCACCGGGATGGAAGAGCGCCAGATCCACGCCGTTGCGCAGCGCGGTCACCTTCGCCGCATCGGCGCCCAGCGCGACCAGCTCGTCCTTGAGCGCCTCGCAGACGGTGATCATCGCGTCGGCCTGCTCGGCCGCGCGCAGGATCAGCTTGCGCGGGAACGGGTACTCGGGGATGAGGTTGATGTCGGTGCCGCGGGCGGTGATCACCAACGGCTTGTTCAGCGCCTTGGCGACGAAGGCCGCGGCCACGCCGTCGGGATAGAAGTAGTGCGCGTCGATCAGGTCGAAGTCGTCGCCTTGCGCCTGCAGGCGCCTGGCTGCGCGCAGGAAGGTCCAGGCCAGCGTGTAGGGCGCGCTGCTCATGCCGACCTTGGGCAGGCGGATGAAACGCGGATGCTCGACCTCCAGGCCGTGGCGCGACTCGCGCGCCGGCGTGGCGGCTAACTTGCCGTACTCGCCGAAGCGCTCGCCCTTGAGCGGGAACCAGGGCACCGGCGCGATCACGCGCGACTCGGCCTGGCCCGAGGCCACCAGGTGGCGCAGGCGCGTCTCCACGAAGATGCCGTGGCTGGGCATCACCGCGCTCGGGTACAGCGTCGAGAAGGTCAGCAGCTTGAGCACGCTCAGACCCTCGCATCCGTGGGCCGGGCCGCGCCGGCCACGCCGCGGCCGGCCCGCAGCGACTGGCCCAGCGCGACCACGCGCTCGGCATTGCCGTGCCAGGTCAGGTGCAGGCGGCCGATGGTGGCGCGGGCGCCCTGCCCCAACTGCTCGCGCAGCGCGGCGTCCGACGCCAGACGCGCCAGGCGCGCTTCCAGCGCACCGGCCTCGGCGGGATCGAAGAGCAGCGCGTTCACGCCGTCGTCCAGCACTTCCTCGATGTTGGGCGTGCTCGGCGCGACGATGGCCTTGCCCAGCGCCAGGTACTCGAAGAGCTTGAGCGGCGAGGCATAGGCCACCACCGCCGGCTGCAGCGCGATGTCGAAGGCGGCCACGTGCGCCGGCACCTCGTCGCGCGAGACCACGCCGGTGAAACGCACGCGCTCGCCCAGCGCGAGCTCGGCGGCCAGCCGCTCCAGGTTGGCGCGCTCCGGGCCGTCGCCGACGATCAGCAGCCGCGCGTTGGCGGGCGCCGCGCCGGTGGCCATCCAGCGGATCACCTTGTCCATGCCGTGCCAGTCCCGCACGAAGCCGGTGAAGCCCAGCACCAGCGCGTCGTCCCAGCCCAGCGCGCGCTTGGCCTCGGCGGGCAAAGGCGCGGCGTCGAAGTGGGCCTCGTTGATGCCGTTGGGGATCACGACCATGCGCTCGGCCGGCACGCCGCGCGCGGCGATCATCGATCCCAGCACCCGCGTCACCGGCAGCACCGCGTCGGCACCGCGCCAGACTGTGTCCTCGGCCCAGCGCGCGACGCGCGGCAGCGCCAAGCCGCCGAACCTGGCGCGCTCGTCCACCAGCGGCGCGTTCACCTCCAGCAGCAGCGGCAGGCCGAGCCGCTTCTTCAGCATCAGCCCGCTGAGCAGGTAGAGGTTGTAGCGTTCGTAGATCAGGTCGGGCTGGAACTCGCGCGCCGCGGCGGCCAGACGGCGATAGGCCACCAGCGAGTAGGCCAGCTCCAGCAGCTCGTAGACGAACTTGGGCAGCTTGGCGCGCAGGCGATGCACCCAGCCGGCGTCGTCGCCCATCTTCGATTTCTCTTCCGGCGCGGACTCGCCGCCCGGCGCGACGACGCGCACCTCGTGACCGAGCGCGCGCAGCGAGCCGATCATTTCCTCGATGTGGACCGCCTGGCCATCCTTGGACGCGGTGCGATGGTGATACAGGATCTTCATGCCGTCTGCTTCGCCGGGCCGATCAAGCGGCCTCGCGCATCGAGGACGCGCCCATGACGTTGCGCAGGAACGCGTCGTACATCAGCAGCGTCCACAGCGGCGTGCTGTGATCGCGCGAGCCGTTTTCATGCTGCTCGACCATCGCGCCCACGGCCTTGAGGTCGAACATGCCAGAGTCCGCCAGCGGCCCGCCCAGCAGCGCGCCCCGCACGCGCTGGCGCAGCGGCCCGCGGAACCAGCGCGCCAGCGGCACCGCGAAGCCCATCTTGGGCCGGTAGAGCACGTCGTTCGGGAGATGCGGCTCGAGCGTCTTCTTGAACAGGTACTTGCCCTCGCCGCCGCGCAGCTTCAGGTGGGACGGCAGCGTGGCCAGCCACTCGACCAGCGGGTGGTCCATCAGCGGCTCGCGCACCTCCAGCGAGTGCGCCATCGACGCGCGGTCCACCTTGGTGTTGATGTCGCCGACCAGGTAGGTCTGCAGGTCGATGTACTGGATCAGCGCCAGCGGGTCGTCGGTACCGGCGCGCTCGGCATGCTGCAGGAACAGCTCGCGCGCGTTGTAGCCGCCCAGCTCCGACTTGAAGCGCGCGCTGTACAGCGGCATGCGCTCGTTGTCGCGGATCACGGACATGGTGTGGAAGTAGGCCTCCACCGAGTTGCGCGCCAGCGCCTGGAAGGTGGTCTTCGCGCGGAACACGCGCGGCGCCCAGTCCGCCTTCGGATAGAGCTTGCCCAGCGTGCCGAACAGCGGCTTGCGCAGCCCCAGCGGCAGGCTGGCGCGCATGCGCTCCTCCATCATGTGCAGCTTGTAGCGGCGGTAGCCGCCGAAGCTCTCGTCGCCGCCATCGCCCGACAGCGCCACCGTCACATGCTTGCGCGCGAGCTGGCAGACGCGGTAGGTCGGGATCGCGGAGCTGTCGGCATAGGGCTCGTCGTAGAGCCGCGCCAGCGTGTCGATCAGGTCGAAGTCGTCGCTCTGGACCATCTCCACGTGGTGGTCGGTCTGGTAGCGGTCCGCGACCATCTGCGCGAATTCGGACTCGTTGTACTGCGGATCGTCGAAGGACATCGAGCAGGTCTTGACCGGCCCGTTGGTCTCGCCGGCCATCATCGCGACCACCGCGCTGGAGTCCACGCCGCCCGACAGGAAGGCGCCCAGCGGCACCTCCGAGATCAGCCGCAGCTTGACCGCCTCGCGCAGGCGGCGCGTCAGTTCCTCCTGCGCCTGGACCTCGTCGATCTTGTTGTCCGTGGTGAAGCTGACGTCCCAGTAGCGGCGCGGCTGGCCCAGGCGCTGGTCGCCGCGCTTGATGACCAGCGTGTGCGCGGGCGGCAGCTTCAGCGCCTGGCGGAAGATGGTGCGCGGCTCGGCGACGTAGCCCAGGGCGAAGTACTCCTCGACCGCCTGCGGCACGATGTCGCGCTTCATCGCCGGGTGCGCCAGCAGCGCCTTGAGCTCGGAGCCGAAGACCAGCGTGCCGTCGTCCAGCAGCGCGTAGAACATCGGCTTCACGCCGAGCCGGTCACGCGCCATGAAGAGCTGGTCGCGCGCCTGGTCCCACAGCACGAAGGCGAACATGCCGCGCAGCTTGTGCACGCAGTCCTCGCCCCAGGCCGACCAGGCGTGGACGATGGCCTCGGTGTCGCTCTTGGTCTGGAAGACGTAGCCCAGCGCGGTCAGCTCCTCGGTGAGCTGCTGGTAGTTGTAGATCTCGCCGTTGAAGACGATGCCCACCGAATGGTCCGCGTTGAACAGCGGCTGCTGGCCGGTGGCGATGTCGATGATCGACAGCCGGCGGTGGCCGAAGGCCAGTCCCGGTTGCAGGTGGATGGAGCCCTCGTCCGGGCCGCGGTGGTGCAGCGAGTCGTTGATGCGATGCATCAGCGCGCCATCGAAGTCGCGCCGCCCCCGGGTGTCGAAGAGTCCGCTGATTCCGCACATGCTCGTTCCCCTGCCTATCCCTCAGTTGTTCTTGTCGGCGCCGGCACGGTGGCCGCGCAGCGAGTCATACAGCCCCTGGTAGCGGGCGACCATGGCGCGCATGCTGAAGTCGCGCTCGACGCGCGCGCGGCCGGCCTCGCCCATCGCCGCCGCCCGCGCCGGATCGCGCGCCAGCGCCAGCAGCGCCGCGGCCATCGCCTCGGGCGCGGCGGCCGGCACCAGCAGGCCGCTCTCATCGCGCGTGACCAGGTCCGCGTTGCCGCCGACCTCGGTCGCAATCACCGGCAGCCCGCTGGCCATCGCCTCCAGGATGGTGTTGGAGATGCCCTCCGCCAGCGACGGCAGCGCGAAGACATGCAGACCGCGCATCACGGCCGGCACGTCGGTGCGCTCGCCCGGCAGCCAGGCCAGCGCGAGCAGCCCCGCCTCGTCGAGCAGCGCCTGGCACCGTGCCCGCAGCGGACCGTCGCCGATCAGCACGAGGCGCGCGCGCTCGCGCAGCTCCGGGGCCGCGCCGATCATCGCGATGAAGGCGCGCGTCAGCATCAGTTGGTCCTTCACCGGCGCCATGCGGCCCACGGTGCCGATCAGCCAGTGCACGGCCGGATCGAAGGGGCAGCCGGGGATGGGCTCGGCGTGCTGGCGCTGGAAGCGCTGCGTGTCGACGCCGTTGACGAACTGGCTCACGCGCGCCGGCGGCACGCCGACCGGGCCGGTGAGGTACTCGCCCAGGTCGCGCGACAGCGCGATGTAGTGCGAGACGAAGGGCTTGTAGAAGCGGCGCACGCGCTGGTAGGCGCGATTGCGGCCGTCCAGGTCGCCGACGTCGCGGCCATGCTCGCCGTGGATGCGCACCGGCACGCGCGCGGCCCACGCGGGTAGCTGCACCTCCAGCGCGGCCAGGTTGCGGCTGTGCACGATCGCGGGCCGGAGCGTCCGGAACAGCCGGTACAGCTTCGGATAGAGCCAGAAGCCCTGCCCCGGCGGCTTGTTCAGCGCGAAGCACTCGACGTCGTCGCGCTGCAGGCGCTTGCGGAAGTCGGTCACCTCGGTCAGCGCGACGATCGCGTGCCGGTAGTCCTTCGCCGGCATGTGGTTGATCAGGTTCACCACGCCGTTCTCGAGACCGCCGGTGTCGAAGCGGTACATCACGTGCAGCACCAGCGGCCGCTCGTCGGCCACGGCCATCGCGCGCTCGACGCTCATGCCGGCGCTCATCGCGAGCCTCCCGCGGACGCGCCGCGCTGGCCGGCATCGCGCACCTGGCGCAGCTCGGCGTCGATCGCGGCCCAGTGCTGGCGCAGGAAGGCGTCGAGCCGGCGCGGCGCCTGCTCGTCGGCCTCGGTGTAGACCAGCACCAGCGCGGCGTCGTCGCCCTGCCCGCGCAGCCGCTCCAACGCGCCCCAGACCCGCGCGCGCCAGGCGCTGGTCATCGGCCGGCCATTGATCCAGTAGACATGCCACATCAGCATCCGCGGCGCGGTCACCGCGTCCAGCGAGGAGGCGCGCACCTGCGTGCTCAGCAGCGGGATCGCCGCGGCGGCGCGGCCGTCCGCGCCGGCCGGCACGACGTCCACCGTGCCGCGGCCGGTCACGGCCCACTGCTTGTTCTCCGGCGACACGACCGCGTTGCTGGAGCTCACCAGCTTGCGTTCGTAGTCCTGGTCGCGGAAATACTGCAGGTGCAGGCCCACGCGCGGCTGGTCCGCCGGTCCGGTGAACTGCTGGTGGCGCGTGGCGTTGGCGCCTTCGAAGTCGGGCGTCCACGCGTCCGAGGGGACGACCTGGGCCTGCCAGCCCGGTGCCGCGGCCACGGCGGGCAGCGTGTCGATCGGGGCCGAGTGGCCCTGGCGCAGCCAGGCCCCCGCGGCCACGGGCAGCGCGACGGCCAGCAGCACGGCGACGGTCGCGCCCCAGCCCCTGGCCAGGGTCGCGGGCGCGGCGGCCTCGCGGGCCGGTGGGACCAGCGGCAACTCCGGCTGCGACCAGCGCGCGCCGATCAGGAACATCGCCAGCATCACGACGCCGAAGAACAGCCAGCCGTAGATCAGGTGGTCCACGCCCACCGCCAGGGTGTTGCCCGACAGATGGCCGATCATGACGATCAGGTAGGCGCGGGCCCAGTTCGCCACCAGCGGCAGCGCCAGCGCGAAGGCGATGAAGCCCAGGCGACGCCGCGTCGAGTGGTAGCTGAGGTAGGCGTAGAGCGTGCCCACCATGGCCGAAGCGATCAGGTAGCGCACGCCGGAGCAGGCCTCGACGACGGACCACTGGCCGCTCGGGATGATGAACTGCAGGCCTTCCTGGTAGACCGGCAGGCCGCTGAGCCGCAGCGCGAGGACGGTGAACTTCGCCGTCCAGTCCATCAGCTGCGGCAGCAGGAACTCGCCCACCGGGACGCAGAAGAAGAGGACGCCCAGCGGGAAGGCCATCTCGCGCGCGACGCGCCAGCCCAGCACCGCCGGCACCAGCAGCACCAGCATGGCCACCAGCGCGAACTGGGTGGCGGCGTTGATCGCGGCGAAGTCGGCGAACAGCCAGATCGCGCCCAGCAGCGCGATCGGCAGCGCCAGCCAGGGCACCGGCCGAGGCGTCAGCGGCGCGACCATCTCGCGCCGGCGCCAGGCCAGCCACAGCGCGATCGGCGGCACCAGGAAGGCATGGGTGAAGGTGCCGGAGCGCCACCAGATGGTGACCATGCCCAGCGCCGTCTGGCGGTACAGCAGCAGCAGCGCGATGGTCAGCAGGACCAGCACCGCGAGTGGGCGACGCCAGGTGGTAGGAATGCCTCGCTCGCGCAGCGCCGACGGGGTAGTAGCGCTCATGTGAGCCCCTCGCCCGCGGGCGGCCGCGGTCGGTCCCCCGAGGGGACGCGAGCTTGCTTGGGGCGGCCCTGCGCTGCGTTCGATGTCAGCCCCTCGCCCGCGGCCAGCCGCGGTCGGTCCCCCGAGGGGACGCGAGCTTGCTTGGGGCGGCCCTGCGCTGCGCTCATGCCGCCTGTCCCTGCGCCGTCTCGCGCGGCAGGTAGCCGTCGAGCTTGGCCAGATGGGCCTGCCAGCTGAACTGGCGCAGCACCCGCTCGCGGGCCTGCTGGCCGATGGCCTGGGCGCGCGCGGGCGCGCTCAGCAGCGCGTGGACCAGCTCCAGGTAATCGGCGGCGCTGTCGGCCGAGAGCAGGTCCTGGCCGGCCAGCACGCCATCGGCGCCCAGCGCCTCGACGCAGCTGCGCGCCGCCACCACCGGCCGGCCCACCGCCATCGCCTCCAGGATCTTGTTCTGCACGCCCCGCGCCAGCCGCAGCGGCGCCACGACCGCAGCCGCGTGCTGCAGGTAGGGCCGCACGTCCGGCACCGTGCCGGTGACGCGCACCGCGTCGCCGGCCAGCGCCAGCACCGCCGGCGTCGGCGCGCGGCCGACGATGGTGAAGCGCAGCGTCGGCCAGCGCTGGCGCAGCTGCGGCAGCACCTCGGCGGTGAACCACTGCACCGCGTCGACGTTGGGCCAGTAGTCCATCGCGCCGGTGAAGACCAGCGGCAGCTCGTCCGCCTCGAAGGGGTTGGCCTGCTGCGGCAGCGGCGCGAAGTAGCCGCTGTCGACGCCGTTGCTCAGCGCCTCGATCGGCGCGCCGGTGGCGGACAGACGCTGGAACAGCGCCTTCTCGCCCTCGGTGACGAAGAAGGAGCAGCGCGCCTGCTCGGCGACGCGGCGCTCGTAGGCGAGCAGCTCGCGGCCCTCGCGGCGATACAGCCACGACATCGGCCAGCGGTGCGCCTTGGCGTAGTCGGTCCACTTGGCCGAGTCCACGTCGACGAAGTCGATCAGCATCGGCACCGGGCCCGCGATCTCGCGCAGCTGCTCGGCGTACTGCGCCATCGTCGACGAGAACACCACGACCGCGTCGAAGCGCTGGCGCCGCGCGAGCTGCGCGATCCAGTCGCGCATCGCGCGGTGGCGGTAGTAGGGCAGGCTCAGCGCCTCGCCGGTGGCCAGGCCGCGCAGGCTGGCCACGCGCGCCAGCAGCGGGTTCAGGTCGGCGGCGAAGACCTCCTCGCACTGCGCCTGCAGCGCCGGCACATGGGCCCAGTCCTCGGCATCGTCGACGAAGGTGCCCAGCCACACCCGATGCTGCGCGGTCAGGTGCTTGAGCAGGTGGTACGAGCGCAGCTTGTCGCCCTTGTTGGGCGGATACGGCAGGCGGTGGACCAGGTAGAGGATGTCGGCCACGGCACCCTCCTCAGCCGAGGCTGCGCACGATGTGCGGCCCGAGCCAGTTGGCCACGCCGATCGGCAGCCGGCGCCAGGCCTTGATCATCAGCTGGTACTTGGCATTGCTGGGGTTGTTCTGCGGCACCGCGTCGCGCTTGTAGAGGCGGTACTCGTAGTTCAGCGGCGTCGGCTCGAAGCCCCAGTTCTTCTTGAACGCGTAGCTGCCGGTGCCCTGCTTGCTGCGGCCGTAGTCGAAGACCTTGAGCCCGCGCGCGCAGGCGCGGCGCATCAGCTCCCAGTACTTGAAGTCGTTGGCGGCCAGGTCGCGCGCCGCGACCGCGTCGCCGGCGTAGTACGGCAGCACCTCGTCACGGAAGTAGAAGCTCAGCACGCCGGACAGCGGCTCGCCCTGCGGGCTGGTGACGATCAGCACCTCGGCCGCGTCGCCGAACTCGTCCAGCAGCGCCTGGAAGTAGCGCCGCGGCATCGCCGGCGTACCGTGGCGATGGACGTTGTCCGCGTACAGCGCGAAGAAGCGCTTCACGTCGCGGTCGATCTCCGCCTTCAGCGCGTTCTTGATGCCCTTGCGCACCATCGCGCGCTGCTTGCGCGGGATGGCCAGCATGTTGGCCTCCTCGTCCTCGAGGATCTCCTTGCGGAAGGTGACGTACAGGTCCTGGTGCGGCCAGTCCTGGTGACGGCGCTGGATGTTGCGCAGCTCCAGGTGATCGGGCGACAGCGTCTGGCACAGGCGCTGCGCCATCTGCTCCAGGTGGTCGGCCGCCTCGGGCGTCTCGGCGGCCACGCCGCCATAGACGGCGAAGGGCAGGCTCACCAGCGCATGCCCGAACAGCCGGCTCTTGACCTCGGCCAGCGGCAGCACGCCTTCGATGCGGCCGTCGCGCTCGACGTAGAAGAAGAAGCAGCGGTGCTTGAACTGGCGCTGGATGACGCGCTGCCAGCCCGAGAGATGGAAGAAGGTCGCGGACGGACAGCCGCGCACGAACTCGTCCCAGCGCCGCGCCGTGGCGGCGTCGTCGACCTGCAGCTGCTTGACCTCCAGTGGGGCCGCCGCGCCCGCTCCAGAGGATGCGTGGGCGGGTGCCGGGGCGCCGCGCTGCGTGTCGACGTCCGGGAGGGCCGGTGCTGCCGCGCTCATGCCGCCTGCCGCTCGGCGCCGGCCGGCGCCAGGAAGAGCTCGTCCATCCGCGCCCAGGCGAAGTCGCCGAGCAGCTGCTCGATGCGCGACTCGGTGCGGTCGATGTTGACGTAATGGCGGAAGCGCGTCTTCGCGTCGATGCCGGGGATGCGCGGCTGCGCCGGATCGATCTCCCACGGATGGAAATAGAAGACCGCGCTGCGGCCCTCGATGCGGTTGAAGCGCTCGATCATCCAGCGGGTGACGCCGTAGGGCAGCAGCCGGAACCAGCCACCGCCGCTGCTCGGGTAGTTCTTGCCCCGGAAGCGCAGCGTGGTCACCGGCACCTCGATCAGGCCCGGGCGCACCTCGTGGGCGAAGCGCGGCGCATCGGGCATGCCGTAGTGGTCGTGCTGGATCGGATAGACGCTGGAGCTGTAGCGGTAGCCGCAGTCGCGCAGCACGTCGAAGGCCCAGAGGTTGTCCTTGCCGATCGAGAAGCTCGGCGCGCGGTAGCCCTTGACCTCGACGCCGCCCAGGTCCTCGAGCAGCGCCTTCGCGTCGCCGACGTCCTTCTGGAAGGAGGCGCGGTCCAGGTCGCTGGCGCGCTCATGGCCGAAGCCATGGCTGGCGAGTTCATGGCCGCGCGCGACGATCTCGCGCACCAGCAGCGGATAACGCTGCGCGATCCAGCCCAGCGTGAAGAAGGTCGCTTTCACGCCCTTCGCGTCGAGCAGGTCCAGGATGCGATGGACGTTGCGCTCGACGCGGCATTCGCGCGCGTCCCAGTCGCCGCGCGCGATGTAGGGCGCGAAGGCCGAGACCTGGAAGTAGTCCTCGACGTCGATGCTCATCGCATTGCGGATCACCGTGCGGTTCGGGCTCATCGCATCGCTCCCACCAGTTTCTGCAGCAGCGCCAGCGTCTGCTGGTTGATCCGTTCCAGTCGCATCAGGCTGTCCTCGATGCGCTGCAGCCGCGCGTCCTGGCCGTCCAGGCCCAGGCCGGCGAGTTCGTCGGCCAGCGCGCCGAGCTCGCCGTTCATGCCGCCCTGCCCCACCCGCGCGCGCAGCCGCGACAGGTCCAGGTCGACCGCCAGTTCCGCGCCGGACGCGTGGCCGTTGAGTTCCGAGGCATGCAGCGCCGGCGCGGGCGCCGAGGCCGATTCCTTGGACAGGTCCTCGACCACCTCGTCGACATCGGCCGCGGTGAGGTGCGGGTTCTCGTGCATGAAGCCCAGCAGCAGCAGCCGGTCGCACAGCGTGTTGATGCGGCGCGGGATGCCGTGGCTGGCACGGTGCAGTGCGGTGAAGGCGTCGGCGTCGAAGCTGGGCTTGCCGGCGGCTCCGGCGCACTTGAGGCGGTGTTCGATGTAGCGCTGCGTGTCCTCCTCGTCCAGCGGGCCGATGTGGCAGCTCGCCGCGATGCGCTGGCGGAACTGCTCCATCTCGGGCCGCTGCAGGATGGCGCGGAACTCCGGCTGCCCGACCAGGAAGGTCTGCACCAGCGACTGGTTGCCGAACTGGAAATTGGACAGCATGCGCAGCTCCTCGACCGCGCGCGCGGTCAGGTTCTGCGCCTCGTCGACGATCAGCAGACAGCGCTTGCCGCGGCTGGCCTCGCTGACGAAGAAGGCCTCCAGCGCCATCAGCAGCTCGCTCTTGGGCAGGTCCTTGACCCGCACGCCGAAGGCCGCGCCCACCAGGCGCAGCGTGTCCTCGGCGTCCAGCTGCGTGGTGACCACGTTGCCGATGACGACGTTGCTGCGGTTCAGGCTGTCCAGCAGCCCGCGCACCAGCGTCGTCTTGCCGGCGCCGATCTCGCCAGTGATGACGATGAAGCCGTCGCTGCGCAGCACGCCGTAGTCCAGGTAGGCCTTGGCGCGGCGATGCTGCTTGCTGCCGAAGTAGAAGCTGGGGTCGGGACTGAGCTGGAACGGCTTGCTGGCCAGCCCGTAGAAGGCCTCGTACATGACGGTGACTGCTTTAGAAGCGCTGGGTCAGCGATGCGTAGATCGCGTGTTCCTGATAGCTGTTGGCGAACAGGCTGGTGTCGTCGAACTTCGTCTGGCGCAGGCCGAAGGCGGCATCGCTGCGCGGCCCCAGCCGGAGCGTGAGGTTGGCGGTCAGCGACCGCATGTCGTTGCCGCCGACGCCGTCGCCGCGGGAGTTCTGCCGCGAGTAGCTCAGGTTGGCATTGGCCAGCGGGGTGAGGCGGTAGCCGACCGAGACCGTCGCGCCGCGCTGGCGCACCCGGTCGGTCAGGGCCAGGTCGCCGCTGCCCGTCGGGGCGGTGTTGATGCGCCGGCTGTTGTTGTCGTTGGCGCTGAAGGTCGTGGTGAGCCGCGGGCCGCTCCAGATCAGCGACACGTCGGTGCGGCGCTGCAGCGTCGCGGTGTTGCTCAGGAAACCGGCGCCGCTGAACGAGTTCGGGCTCAGGCCCAGCGCCGCCAGCAGCGCGCGCACCAGCGCGTCGCGCTTGACCGGGTCCGGCTCGGTGCCGCTGAACTGCAGGTCCAGCAGCTGGTAGTTGGTGGCCTGCGTCGGCGTCTCGCCGGTGTTGACGCTCTGGCTGCTGTTGACCCGCAGCGCGAGCTGCGACATGCGGTGCTCGAAGCTCAGGTTGTGGCTGTTGCCGTAGCTGTGGTGTTGCCAGTCGGCGGCCAGCTTGGTCCGCGGCCCCGGCGACCAGCGCAGGTTGGCGCCGTAGACCGAGGTGGTCTCCGGGCCGAAGTAGTCGCTGCGCTCGCGCCCGCCGGTCACGCCCAGCATCCAGTCGATGTCCGGCACCCAGTTCAGCGAGCCCACCACGCTGGTGGTGCGGTAGTCGATGCCGGTCTGCTCGAAATGCATGCGGCTGGTGGAGGCGTTGAGCCCCCAGTTGAGCTGGCGCCCGGCCGGGCCGGCCAGGTTCAGCATCAGCGAGCCTTCCTTGCTGTTGCCGCTGCCGCTGGCCGCGCCGGCGCCGCCCTCGCTGGAGTCGCGCATCTGGCCGGTGGCCCGCAGCTCGAAGGTCGCGGCGCTGCCCAGCCGCCCGCGCCAGTACGGCGAGACCTGCAGCATGCGGGTCTCGGTGCGGTTGGGGCTGTCCAGCGTGCCGTCGGGCGACTGCTGGCCGAAGGCCGAGATCGCCTGCTGGCTGATGTTGCCGGTGACGTCGACGTACAGCGCCGTCTGCACCAGCTCCGCGGTGAAGCGGGTGCTGAGCTGGTTCTGGAGCCGGCTGTCGCGCTCGCTCTTGGCGTAGACGATGCCGTCGAGCGTGTAGTCGAAGCTGCCGCGGATCGCGCCGCTGCTGCTGGCGATCGTCACCCCCGGCGAGACGGTGGTGATGAAGGCGCGGTCGCGCGAGTTGTCGGGCGACAGCGCGAGGTTGTCGGTCCAGGTCTCCGAGACGCTGATCCGCGGGATCACCGCGATGCCCTTGCGCGATCCGCCGGCGGACGCGGCCTCCTCCTGCGCGACGGCGGGCGCCTGCGCCACGGCGGCGACCAGGCCCAGCGCGGCCAGGGCGACCCGGGACAGCGGCCGGCGGCGAAGGTCGAAGGCCCGCGTCATCGTGTCAGGCCCGGTCCGCGCCGGGTTGCGCGTCGCCCTGGCCGTCGGCCTGGCCATAACCGTAACCGTAGCCATACCCGTAGCCGTAGCCATAGCCGTAGCCGCTGCTGCGCTTGTTGCTGGCCTGGTTGAGCAGCAGCATCTTGAGCGGGCAGTGCTCGATGGCCGCGACGGCCTGCTGCACCGCGCTCTGCGGCGTGCGCTCGGCCTGCACGACGATGACGACCTGGCCCATGTGCGTGGCCAGCACCCGCGACTCGGTGGTCAGCAGCAGCGGCGGGCTGTCGAAGATGATGATCCGGTCCGGATAACGCTTGGCCATGTCGTCCAGCAGCGCGCTCATCGCGTCGCTGGCCAGCAGCTCGGTGGCGCGCGAGTGCGGGCGGCCGCTGGGCAGCAGCGTCAGCTTGTCGACGTTGGTCTTGAGCAGGACGCTGGCCATGTCGGCCTCCTTCTCCAGCACGTCCAGCAGGCCGGGGCCGGGCGGCAGGCCCAGCATGCGCAGCATCGACGGGCGGGCGACGTCGGCGTCCACCAGCATCACGGTGTTGTCGAACTCGGCCGCGATCGACATGGCCAGGTTCAGGGAGGTGAAGCTCTTGCCCTCGCCGGGCAGCGCGCTGGTCACCATGATCAGGTTGGCGTGATTGAGGGTCGAGGCACCCTTGTTCATCGCGTTGCGGATCAGCGGGCGCTTGATGTTGCGGTACTGGTCCGCCATCACCGTGCGCGGCGCGTTCGGCGTCAGGAAGCCCTGCGCCGCGAGCGCGTCCAGGTCGAGCTCGACCCGCTTGGAACTCACGTCGCCGGGCGATCGGATCACCGCCGGGGCCGGGATCGGCACCACAGTCGCGGGCGCGGCCGATGTCGAGGTTGGTGTCGGCGTCACCGCCGGCGCGGCCGCGGTGGCCAGGCCGACGTCGACGCCGGCCTGCTTGAGTTGCTCGAGCCGCTGCGCGGCTTGTTCGATCAGGCTCGTCATGCGAAAACTCCCCTCACCCGGCCTGGCGGCTGATCCAGATGGCCATGCCGATCAGGCCCATGGCGTACAGGCTGACCAGGCTGCCCGACGCGACGCCGAAGCGCAGCAGGTCTACCTTGACGCGGCGCCGGTCCTCCGGCGTTTCCTGGCGCGAGACGGCGCCCAGGATCGGCAGCTCCAGGCGGTGGCGCAGTTCGTTGAGGTCGTGGAACACCGGGCGGATCTGGCTGGCCGCGAAGGCGGTGACCAGGCCGGCGCCGAGCGCCACCACCATGCCGGCGGCCAGCAGCATCAGCCGGTTCGGCGCCACCGGCTTGGGCGAGGCGCGCGGCGGGTCGATGATGCGGAAGTCGGCCACGCCCGAGGTGTTGTCCAGGTCGGTCGACAGCGAGGCCGATTCGCGGCGCTCCACCATCTCCTGGTAGTTCTTCTTGATGATGTCGTAGTCGCGGTTGAGCTGGGCGAACTCGGCCTCGAGCTGCGGCGCCAGCTTGATCGCGCCCTGCGCGGAGGCGTAGCGCGCGCCGAATTCGTCGACACGGGCGCGGATCTGCGCCACCTCGACCTCCTTGGCGGCCAGGATGCGGGCCAGCTCCTGGTTGGCCAGGCTGTCATTGGGGCCGCCGGTGGGCACCGGGTTGGCCAGCGCGGCCTTCTGCAGGTCGGCCACTTCCCGCTTGCGCTGCTCTTCCAGGTCGCGGATCTGGCGCTTGATGTTGACGATGTCCGGATGCTGGTCGGTGTAGCGCTGCTGCAGCTGGTCCAGGCTGCGCTTGAGCTCGGCGATGCGGTTGTCCAGCTCGGGCGTCGCGAACTTCTGCGAGCTCTCCTGCATCAGGCTCTGCAGGCTGGTGCCGGGCTGGCTGCGCTTGCGCTCCATCTCGATCTGCAGCCGGGCGGCGTCGCGGGCGTTCATCGCCTCGCGCAGCTGCAGCCGGGCGGCCTCGAGCTGGTTGCTGGCCTCGGCCAGGCGCGACGCGGCGTCCTTGCCGTCGGCCTGCGTCAGCTGCAGGTTGCGCAGCCGGAATTCCTTGCGCCGCGCTTCCGCCTCCTCGAGCTTGGTCTCGTAGGTCTTGATCTGCTCGTTCAGGAAGGCCGCGGCGGTGGTGCTGTCCTTGCGGCTGGCGCCCAGGCTGGACTCCATGAAGATCGACAGCAGCGAGGCGACGACCTTCTTGGAGATCTCCGGCGACGAGTCGCGGTAGGACAGCAGGTACAGGTTGTTGGCCGAGTTGCCGGCGGTCTGGATCGAGAGGTTGCGCGTGACCCGGTCGATCAGCGCCTCCTGGTCGGACTTGCTGGTGGCCTTGAGGTCCAGGTCGGCCATGCGGACCAGCTTCTCGACGTTGGGGCGGCTGATCAGCGTGCGGCTGAGCATGTTGACCTGCTGCTCGGTGTTGGTCAGCACGGCCATGCCGGACATCAGCGGCTTGAGGATGGACTGGGTGTCCACGTAGACGCGGGCGCTGGCCTCGTAGCGGTCGGGCACGACGAACACCACGATGGCGGCGGCGATGCCCACCAGCCAGGCGGCGATCAGCCCCGGCCAGCGGTAGCGCCACATCCGCTTGAAGACGGCCATCAATTGCGCGATGAGGGAATCCATGCGGCGATCTCGGTTGCGCCGGCGTCGGCGCCGGTCGAGGCCCGGTCGGGAACGGGCCGGTACTTCGGGAAACGGGCGGGACTGGCCGGGACCGGGCCGTCGCGCCGCGGGCGCGCGGACCGGCCGGGCGGCGGTCAGAAGAAGCTCTGCGGAATGATCAGGATGTCGCCCGGGCGCATCTCGACGTTGGCGGAGACGTCGCCGCGACGGATCAGGTCCTTCAGACGCACCGAGTACTGCTTGTTGCCCTCGGCGGTGCGCAGGATGGTGGCGGAGTTGCCGGCCGCGAAATCGGTCAGGCCGCCGACGGCGATCATCACGTCCAGCAGGGTCATCTTCTGCTTGTAGGGCAGGAACTGCGGCTTGGCGGCCTCGCCCACGACGCGGATCTGCTCGCTGTACGGGCCGATGAAGCTGGTGACGATCACGGTGACGACCGGATCGCGCACGTACTTGCCGAGCTGCTTCTCGATGTCGCGGGCGATCTCGACCGAGTTCTTGCCCTGCACCGGCAGCTCGTCGATCAGCGGGGCGGCGATCTTGCCGTCGGGACGCACGGGCACGGTCAGCGACAGCTCCGGATTGCGCCACACGATGATGTTGAGGTTGTCGCCGGCGCCGACCACGTAGCTGTAGTCGGCCTGCGAGGCGGACACCGGCGCGGGCGGCAGGCTGCCGGTGGTCGAGCAGCCGGCCAGCACCGTGGCGACGGCCAGCAGCGCGGTCTGTGCCGCCTTGATGGAAGCGATCTTCAGTCCAGTGTTCTTCAACATGTCCACCCCTGCAGGAAGCTGCCCGGATTGCACCTCAGCGCGCCCGGGTGTGGAACCCCCTGGACTGAGGGCGATCCCTTCCTGACGTGATGGAATTCCGTGCTAGCGGAGCCCCCCGAATCCCCCTGCGGGGGGCCCTCGAATCCCTCCTGGATCGGCCGGGAAAACCCCCGGTTCAGCGCCCGCGGAGCACCGGCTTGATCAGCGCGATCAGCAGGCGCTGCAGCGGATGGGAATTTCCGCCGGGCCGCCAGGTGTGCTTGAGCGTGCCGCGATAGGCATCGAAATGCATGCCCCAGGGCGCCGCGCGCAAGGGGCCGCGATTCAGCAGCAGCTTCAGCACATTCGTGCCCATGACGCCGGCGCACAACTCGCAGGCCATGCCGGTGGACGGGCCGCGCCGTTCCTTGAAATTCACCGCCTCGGGGTCCACCAGATACTGCCGGCTGAGCATGGCCGGCGATACCCCGGCGATGAAGCGCGCATATTGCTCCTCGTGCGCCGCGCCCTCGACCTGGAAATAGTCCTCGAAACTCATCCCGGTGGGGCTGAAGTAGAGAAAGGCGGTGCCCATGCCCAGAGGAGCGGCGGTCATCGCGGGAATGCCCAGCTCGCGGCAGCGGCGAAAGACCTTGCGGCGCACCTCCAGCACGAAAAAGTCGAGGCTGTCGACATACACGTCGACATCCTTCAGGAATTCATCGAGATTGGCGTCGGTGACGCCGTCGCGGAACAGGCGGATATCGCTTTCCGGATTGATGTCGCGGGCCATTTCGGCGACGACCTCGATCTTGGGCCGCCCCATCGACGACATGAAGGCCGCGGCCTGCCGATTCATGTTGTGGACATCGAATTCATCGAAGTCGGCGATATTGAAATTGGCGATCCCCAGACGCGACAAGGTCAGTACATGGGCGCCGCCGACGCCACCCAATCCGGCCACCGCGACGCGGGCGCGCCGCAGCCGCTGCTGTTCATCCCGGGTGACCCAGCCGATATTGCGCGAGAAGGCGCGGTCGTAATCGAAAGTAAAACCGGAGGGGGTGTCGCGGCTCATGGGGTCTCCCTGTATTCGAATCGCGTCCGCCGGCTCGCGGGACCGGTCTGCGGGACGCAGCCGCCGAGTATGCGCCTGCCGCCATGACGGCCATCGGCCGAAAAACGGGACGGGGCGCGCGCCGATCGCCCTCGGCCCCACCCTGCCCCGCGCAGCGCGACACCCCCTCGACACCCCCCGAAATGTGGGCCAGACCGCTGTCGAAAAACTTGACAGCAAGCGCCGAGGATTCCCGCATCCGATTGCCAAGTCCTTGATTCACAAGGATGAAAGACGGCTGGCACGGTCCTCGCTTTGATCCCGGGCAAGAAGCCGGCACGTGCCGCTTCCTAACGTGCATCTGGCAAGACGCATCCTCAAGGAGAGACACATGTTCAAGCAAGCAAAGCTCGCACTGGCCGCCACCGCGCTGGCCGCTGCGACGTTGCCGGCGATGGCGGCCCCGCTGTACATCAACACCGGCCAGGACTTCCGTCCGGAGCCGAACGGCTCGACGAACACCACCGTGTTCGACCAACTGGGTTACAGCGGCACGCTGGCGACCTCGATCTACCTGGGTTCGCCGGCCACGCCTGGCACCACGGTGATCGACACCAACATCCCGTCCGTGATGAACGGCTACGGCTTCAGCGCCGGCACCAAGCCCACGCTGAGCGGCGGCACCGCCTCGTTCAACTATCCGAACGCGCCGGCGCAGACCAACATCGACTCGCTGAACAACCCGCAGAACCCGACCGACCTGAACGGCTTCGTCGGTGGCGTGGGCTTCCCGGCCTACGGCTTCGGCAACGTCGGCGGCCTGGGCGGCGCCTGGGGCCTGACCTACCAGTACGAGATCCAGGGCGTGACCGTGGACGGCAACGGCGACGGCGTCTCCGACTTCGTCCGCTACAACACCGGCGTGTTCAAGGTGTTCTACCAGAGCGCGGCGACCGACCCGAACAACGGCAAGGAAGTCCTGCGTCTGATCGTCACCGGTTCGGACATCCAGCTGACCAACCTGAATGTCAGCGGCTACGTTGACTACAGCTACGCGGGCGGCGACACCTTCATCCAGAACTTCTTCAACTCTGGTGACGGTCTGGGCACGCTGTACAGCAACTGGCTGAACAACAACATCTCGGTGAGCTGGGTGCTGGACACCAACGTCGATCCCCCGATCCCGACCCCGGACCAGCTGTGGAACGCGGGCGGCGGCCTGATCCGTCAGTCGACGCTGGACGGCTCCCTGGTGATCAACGTGCCGGAACCGGGCTCCCTGGCCCTGGTCGGCCTGGCCCTGGCGGGCCTGGGCTTCGCCCAGCGCCGCCGCGCCCTGCGCAAGTAATCTCGGCTTCGGCTGAATGCGAAAACCGCCCTTCGGGGCGGTTTTTTCTTTGGGGAATCGGAAGATTCAGGCGCGCCCGAAGGGCCCCGGCCTACGGGTTCGGCGCACGGGCGACGCGTGGCGGCTCGGAGCGCCGCAGATGAATTCCTGACAGCCCTGCCCCGAGTGGGTCGGTAACACGTCATACGCCGGCGCCAGGCGCAGACGCCCGTTCTCACGCGGGCTCACCACCAGCAGCGCATGGTTCTTCT
The DNA here is from genome assembly GCF_014193085.1 of Mitsuaria sp. BK041. NCBI lineage: Bacteria > Pseudomonadati > Pseudomonadota > Betaproteobacteria > Burkholderiales > Sphaerotilaceae > Roseateles > Mitsuaria sp. BK041. The sequence continues at coordinate 3,280,347 of NZ_JACHYT010000001.1, forward strand.
CATGGTCGTCCGTGTTGTCCACCAGAATGTTGAACACCATGCGGCGGAACAGCTCGCGCGCGTCCTGCCGGTTGATGCCATCCCGCGCCACCCCGATGCGACGAAGCAGTCGCGCCAGCTCGGGATAGCCCATCTCCGGCTCCATGCCGGAGGGCGTGGCCGCACGGATGGCCGTTCCCGCGGACATGCTGTGAATGCGTCGACCGTCGCATCGGTCGAAGCGCCGGATGGCGATCGCGCTGGCGCCGGCCAACGGAACGATGCGCGTCTCTGCCACCGTGATGCCTGCTCGCGCGGCCAGCGTCATCGTCGCGTGCTCGACCAGCGGTGAATCGACCGCCTCCCCGCTGTAGAACTTGATCACCCATTGTTCGCCGCCGATGTCGATGAGCGCCTTCGGCTTCGCGCCGCCCAGCGCACTGCCACCGCCAGCGATGAGCCTCGCCTCGATCGCGCTAAGCGGCTCCGAACTTTCAATCTTCGCCACCACCTCGCTGAGCGCCTGGGCGTCGGCGAGGCGAGGCAACGGGCCGCCCGGCCGGGGCTCATAGGCGATCGCCGACGAAGACACCCCCAGCGCGCCAAATCGGTCATCGCCGGCGTAGTACAGGAATTCCATCAACGACAGGCGCTTGGGGCGATCGGCGAATCGGATGACCTTCTCGCCCCAGCGGTCCGGACGCGCGTCATCGACCGCGCCCACCGCACGCAGGCTGTCGCCCGTCAACCGGCCGGGCGGCAGGAACTCGATGTCCCTGAGCGGCAGATCCTCGCTCAGCGCGAAGCCCTCGGTCAGCCAGGAAGCGCCGTATCGCAACGACACGCCCTTGCCGTTCGCGACCAGCCTGAGCGCACCGACATACGCAGGCGCCGACGGGTCGCCCAGATACCAGAGATGCAAGTCGTCCCAGCGCATGTCACTCCTTGTCCTGCGATGAACGCAGGCGCTCCTGCGCCGCGGCCAGCGCGCGCGCGCGGCCGAGTTCGACGGCCTCGCGGACGTCCAGTTCCAAGGCGCCGCGGTCGTGTTCGGGGGAAGCGAGATTGCCCAGTTCGCCGTCGCGCTGGATGAGCCACAACGCGCTGGCGACGATGCCGATGCTGATCGAGGGGTCGCCCGATTCCAGCCGTCGCAGCGTGGGCACCGTGGTGCCCAGCCGCTGCGCCCAGGATCTCAGCGATTCCTTGCGGCGCAAGCGTGCGACCGCAAGGTCGGCCCCGAGTTTCTCGAGGGCTCCGAGCGTGGCGGGAGGAAGTTGAAGCAGTGCACGCGCTGTCTTTGGCATGGATGTAGATTAGTACAAAAAGCGCTGTTTTGTACCCATCTATAAACACAAATCATGGCGCAGCCTCAAGCCATGGCCTGGAGGCGAGATCAACGCAACGGCGTCACGACCCCCCGGCCCTGGGACCAGATGATCGCCACCACCTGCTGGGCGTCGTACAGCGCGTTCACGTGGGCGACCCGCATCGAGTAGTAATCGCCTTCCGCGGCCATCACGTCGAACAGGGAGCGCTTGCCGAGCTGCTGCCACTGCTGGAGCGTGAAGCCGCGGACGCGTTCGCTGTTGCGCAGGATGTCGACCAGCCGCCGCGAGCGGTCCAGCGACGAGGACGCCGCCTCGTACATCTCCTGCACGCGATAGCGCTTGGCCTCGATGGTCTCGTCGCGCTGCAGCGAAGCCGCCTGGGCGCGCCGGCGCGCCGAGGTCAGCGCCGAGTCGGCGCCCGGCTGCACGATCGGGATGTTGACCGTCACGCCGCCGATCCAGTCGGTCTGGCGGGCCTGGCCCACCGTCGAGTTGCCCGACACCAGCAGGCTCACGCTGGGCTGCTGCCCGGCGCGCACCGATTCCGCATAGCTGCGCTGCGCCTGCGCCTGGGCCGAGGCGGCCGCCACGTCGGGCGACACCATCACGTCGGCCAGCATCTCGTTGAGGTCGGGCAGGCGCGCCAGCACCGCGCTCATCGCCGCGCCGCGCGGCAGCTCGTCGCCGACGAAGCGCTTCAGACGCACCTCGGTCTGGCGCAGCGCGGACGTGGTCTGTTCATAGGACAGGTCGGCCTGCTGCAGGCTCTTCTGCGCCTGCACCAGCTCGCTGGCGCGGCCGCGGTCGGCCTTGGTGATGATGTCCAGCGCCTCGACCAGGCAGGCCATCTTGCGCACGTACTGGCTGTAGACCTGCGCCTGCAGCTGGTAGCGGCCGCGGTCCAGCGCCAGCGACACCGTCTGCAGCGCGACCTGTTCCTCGGCGCTCGACTGCCCGAAGCGCGCGGCCTCGAGGAGCTGCGACTTCCATTCGGTCAGCTTGGTGATGCGGCCCGAGTCGTAGATCGGCGCGGTCACGCTCAGCGAGCCCCGTCCCTGCAGGCCGCTCGAGTGGTTGCCCGGGCCGTCGCCCGGCAGCACGGTGCCGGTGTGAGCGGCCGACAGGCCCAGCGTCACCGTGGGCAGGCGCTGGGCCTTGGCTTCCTGGTAGTCGGCTTCCGCGGCCAGGGTCAGCAGCCGGGTCGCGCCCAGCGCCTTGCTGCGGTTGAGCGCGCGGTTGACGAGCTCCTGCAGCTGCGAGCGCGGGTCGGCATCGCCGACGTCCAGCAGCGCGGTGTCCTTGGCCGAGAGCTGCGCGGGCGGCAGCGTCCGCTCGTCCGAGCAGCGGCTCGGCGGCGGATCCTGCGCCCAGACGGGTGCGCTGAAGCTGGCGAGCGCCGTCAGCACGACGGCTGCGCCGGCGTTCAGGCGAAAGATGGAGGTACGCCGCGGGCTCCGGCGTGGAGTCGAGATGGTCATGGTCACGCGTACTGCAAGCAATTTCCCATGCCTCTACTGGACCATCCCGGCGCGGATTCGAAGCGGAGATAAGCGGCGCGCAATCGGCCTAATCGGCCTGTTTTGCCCCGATCCGATGCCCGGTGTCTCGGGGCGTGGCGAGCGGGTGCTGGGCTAGGCGCGGGTGCCGACCCACCGGAGCGTAGCGGCGCTACGTGAGGATGGGGAGGCGGGCCCCGCAACGACGCCCAGCGCCCGCGCAGTAGCCCTTGCTCAGCGCTCTCGCAGCGCTTCCTTCGACTTCAGCATGGGTCTCAGGAGGTAGCTCAGCACCGAGCGCTCGCCCGTGCGGATATCCACCATCGCCGTCATGCCGGGGATGACCGGCAGCGGCTCGCCCTTGGCGCGCAGCGTGTTGTGCTCGGCGGTGATCAGCACCCGGTAGTAGGTGCCTTCGTTGTTCTTCTCGGTCTCGCCCAGGGCGTCGGGGCTGACGTACTCGATCTTGCCGTGCAGGCCGCCGTTGACGTTGAAGTCGTAGCCGTTGAGCTTGACGATCGCCGTCTGCCCGACCTGCACGTAACCGATGTCCTTGGGCTTGATGCGCGCCTCGACCAGGATGCGGGGGCCGATCGGCACGATCTCCATGATCGGCGAGCCGGAAGTGATCACCCCGCCGACCGTGTTCATCTTGATGTTCTTGACCAGCCCCTTGACCGGCGACTTCAGCACCGAGCGCGTGACCGCGTCGCGGCGCACGACCAGTTGCTCGTCGAGCTGCGCCAGGTCGGTCTGCGCCTTGGACAGCTCGGTGCTGGCGTCCTGGCGGAAACGGCTGATGCGCTCGTTGCGCTGCTGCTGGAGTTCGTTGACCTGGCGCGTGACGCGCATCACCTCGACGTTGGACATCAGGCCCTTGGACGCCATGTCCTGCGCCATCTTCTGCTCGGTGGCGAGCAGGCCGATGCTGCGGTTGATGCTGGACGTCGCCTCGTCGAGCACGCGGCGGCGGGTGTCGAAGACCTCGCTCTCGCTGTCGACCAGGCGCTGCACGCCCTTGACCTCGTCGGGGAACTTCAGCGGCACGCCCAGCGCCTCGGCGCGCAGCCGCGCCACCTGCGCCATCAGGCCCAGGCGCTTGGCCTGGCTCTCGTTCTCGGCGGCCTCGGCGCGGGTGGGATCGAGCTCGGCCAGCGCCTGGCCGGCCTCGACTTCCTCGCCTTCATGCACCAGCAGCTTGCCCAGCGTGCCGGACTCCAGGCTGGCGATGACCTGCTCCTTGCCGTCGGGCACGATGCGCGCGTCGCTGCGGGTGACCTCGTCGACGGTGGCGATCGAGGACCAGACCAGCCCCACCAGCAGCACGGCCGCCATCAGGTACAGGGCCCAGACGGCGCGCGGCAGCGGCTCATCGATCAGTGCCGACTGGACGCTGCTGACGAACAGGCCTTCTTCGCGGCTGAGGGTGGTGGACTTGGACATGGCGCGAAGCTCAGACGGACGCGGCGCGGTTCATGGCCTGCGCGGCCGGATGCACGTGGACGGGAGCGCCCTGCGGCGCCTGGCCCGGCTGCGGTTGCGGTTGGGCGGGCTGCTGGCCCGGCGGGCGGGCACCGGACAGCGCGGCCAGGACCTGGTCGCGCGGACCATCCATGACCAGCCGGCCGCTGTCGACGACGACGATGCGCGAGACCAGCTCCAGCACCGCCGGGCGGTGCGTGACCATGATCAGCGTGCAGCTGCCGGCGGCGTCGCGCAGCTGGCGCAGGAAGGCGATCTCGGACTGCGCGTCCATCGAGCTGGTGGGCTCGTCCATCAGCAGGATCTGCGGCTTGGTGACCAGGCTGCGCGCGAGCGCGACCAGCTGGCGCTGGCCGCCAGAGAGCAGCGAGCCCATCTCGCCGACCGGCAGGTCCCAGCCCATCGGATGGCCGGCGACGACGCGGTCCAGGCCCGTCAGCTTGGCGACCTCGACCAGGCGTTGCGCATCGACATGGCGGCCCATCAGCACGTTGTCGCGCAGCGTGCCGTGGAAGAGCCGCGGCTCCTGCGACACGAAACCGACCTTGCCGCGGAACTCCGCCGGGTCGACCTGGCGCAGGTCGATGCCGTCGATCTCGACATTGCCCTCGGTCGGCTGGTACAGGCCCGCCAGCATGCGCAGCACGGTGGACTTGCCGCTGCCGATGCGGCCCAGGATCGCGATGCGCTCGCCCGGCTGCACCCGCATCGTCACGTTGCGCAGCACCTTGGGCGACTGGGCATCGCCCTGCGCCGGATAGGAGAAGCCGATGTCGTTCAGGCCGATGCGGCCGGTGATCTGGTTCAGCGGGACGTAGTTGCGGGTGGAGTCGCGCTCCACCGGCGCGCTCATCACCGAGTTCAGCGACAGCATCGCCGCGCGCGCGCCCTGGTAGCGGGTGGCCAGGCTCACCAGGCTGTTCAGCGGCACCGTGGCGCGGCCGGCGAACATGACGGCGCCGATCAGCGCGCCGGCGCTGATGACGCTCTCGTTGATCAGGTAGACGCCCCAGACCAGCATCACCAGGTTGATCGCCTGCTGCATGGTCATCGAGATGTTCATGCTCCAGCTGGCCATCGTGCGGGCGCGCAGCGCGGACTCGGCGACGATGGCGGTGCTGTGCTCGTAACGGCGCAGGAAGCGGCCCTCGGCGCCGGTGGTCTTGAGGTCCTCCAGGCCTTCGAGCGCCTCGACCAGCGTGCCGTGCAGGTCGGCCGACTCGGTCATGTTGGTGCGCATCGCGCGGCGCAGGTAGCCCTGGATGCCGAAGCTCATCAGCAGCATCAGCGGGATCGCGATCATCAGCACCCAGCCCAGCGGGCCGCCGATGATGAAGGTCATCGCGACGAACAGGATCACGAACGGCAGGTCGGTCAGGACCGACATCGTGGCCGAGGTGAAGAAGTCGCGCACCACCTCGACCTGGGCCAGGTAATGCGCATAGGAGCCGGCCGACGCGGGGCGATGCTCCATCCGCACGCCCAGCGTCTGGCGGAACAGCTTGGCGCCGACGATCAGGTCGGTCTTGCGCCCGGCCAGGTCGATCAGGTGGGCGCGCAGCTGGCGGGCGAACAGGTCGAAGACCAGCGCCAGCCCGGCGCCGACGGCCAGCGTCCACAGCGTGACGAAGGCCTGGTGCGGGATGACCTTGTCGTAGATGACCGAGGTCACCAGGCCCGACACCATCATGAGCACGTTGCTCAGCAGCGCGGCCAGCATGGCCGAGCGGTAGTAGGGAATGAAGCGCTTGAGCGTGCCGAACAGCCAGTGCGAATCGGCCTGCAGCAGCGGGGTCTCGTCCTGGGCGCCGGCGATCGGCTTGGCCTGCGACACCTCCTGCGGCGTCACCGCCAGGATGAAGCCGCTGTATTCCTGGTCCAGTTCCGCGGCCGGGGCCACGCAGCTGGCGGCCTCCGGGCCGGGGAAGACGACCTCGTAACGCACGCCGCCGGCGGCATCGTCGTCCAGGCGCCGCACCAGCACGCAGGCATCGCCGCCGTTGAGCAGCAGCACCGCGGGCAGCAGCAGCTGGTGGATCTCCTCGATGCCCTTGCGCAGCAGCCCGGCGTTGTAGCCGGCCTCGCGCATCAGGCGGATGGCCTGGTCGGGGCTGATCGCGCCCTCGACCGGCGCGCCGGCGCGCAGCGAATCGGCCGAGCGCGCGCGCCCGTGATGCTGCGTCAGCCAGGCCAGGCACTGCAGCAGCGGATCGATCGCCGGCTGCTGCGCCAGGTCCGCGAGCGGGTCCTGCGGCTCGTCCGGCATGCCGGGCGCGCGCTGGCCGTCCTCGGCCGCCAGGCGCAGGCCGGGGCGGCGGGCGCGCTGGTCACCGTCGAAGAAGGGGTCGTGCGGCCGGTTCATTTATCGAATCTTCGTCACTTCAAACGCGATGGGCGAGGGCCAATTGCTCGAATTCGCGCTCGATGTCACGCACGATCGCCGGCATGTCGAAAAGTGCGCTCTGGCGGCCCTCTTCGCGCAGGTAGCGCTTGTAGGAGCGGGCGCGGCCGGGATTGAGGCCGATCTGGATGGCGCGCTCGACGTAGTCGTCGAGCGAGAAGGTGATCAGGTCCGGCAGGCCGACGGCCGTCAGCAGGCTGCCGCACATGCGCGAGATGTAGCTGCGGCCCGAGCGCGTCAGGATGGGCGTGCCCATCCAGAGGCAGTCGCTGGCGGTGGTGCCGGCGTTGTACGGGAAGGTGTCCAGCACCAGGTCCGGGAGCTGGAAGCGCGCCAGGTAATCCGGCGGCGCGACGCGCGGCGCGAAGATCAGCCGCGACGCGTCGATGCCGGCCGCCTCGGCCTCGCGGCGCAGGTTGGCCTTGGCCCATTCGTTGTCCGCCAGCAGCCACAGCACCGAGTTCGGCACCCCGTGCAGGATGCGCATCCAGGCGCCGAACATCTCGGCGTTCATCTTGTGGTTGTTGTTGAACGAGCAGAAGACGAAGGCGTCCTCGGGCAGCTCGTACTGGGCCCGGGTCGGATCGGCGCCGACCTCGCGCTGGCGGTCGCTGACCTGGTAGCAGTGCGGCAGGTAGATGGGCTTTTCGGAGCAGTACGGCAGGTATTCGGGCGGCATCACGAAGCGATCCGCGATGATCCAGTCCACGCCGGGCAGCAGCGAGGTGGCCGGCAGGCCCAGGTAGCTGACCTGCACCGGCGCCGGCCGGTGGGCCAGGATGTTGGGCCGGGCGCCGCTGGTCAGGCCCTGCAGGTCGACCAGCACGTCGATGCCGGCCTGGGCGATCAGCTTGGCGGCGGTGGCATCGTCCATCGCGTTCAGGCGCCAGACCTTGTCCATCGACATCAGCAGCCGCTTGCGCAGCGCGGTGCCGTCCTCGCGGCTCCAGTCGAAGGCGTGGATCTCGAATTTCTCGCGGTCGTGCAGCGCGTAGAGCTCGGCGGTGAGCAGGCCCACCGCGTGCATGCACAGGTCGCCGGAGAGGTAGCCGATCTTGATCTTCCCCTGCTGGCGGGCGGCGACCGAGACCGGATGCTTCCAGAGCGCTTCCTTCTGCTTCGTCACCTTCTCGTGCACGAAGCGCTGGGCGGCGCCCATCTGCAGCGCGGGATCGTCGGTGGCGCTCAGCGTGGCCAGCAGCGAGGTCGCGATCAGCAGCCTGTTGTGGGTCACCTCGCCGAAGGGCTGGTAGACCGGCCACTTGCACTGCTTCTGGCGGATGTGGACGTAATGCTGCATCACGTCCGTTTGTTCGGGATTGAGGGTGAGGCTGCGGACCATCAGCGCCTCGGACTCCTCGTAGCGCCGCTGCAGCTCGAGCAGCCGGGCGGCGTTGTTGAAGGCGTGGGTGCGCAGACCATCGGTGTCGGCGCCCAGGGCCTCCATGGGGCCGGTGGCGTCGTAGACCGCCTGCCAGGCGGCCAGCGCCTCGTCGACGCGGCCCAGGTGCTCCAGCTGATGGCCCAGATTCAGGCGCGCCTGGGCGAAGCCCGGGCTGATCGCCAGCGCCTGGCGGTAGACCTGCTCGGCGCGCTCATGCTGCTGGATGTTGCCCAGCACGGTGCCCCAGTTGTAGAGGGCCACCAGGCGGGCCGCCGGCGGCTGGCCCTCGTGCGCCAGCCAGGTCTCGTACAGGTGGGCGGCGGCGTCGCCGAGCTGCTGGGTCTGGAGGAAGTTGCCGCGATCCATCAGCTCCGGCAGCGGGAGCGAGCCCTCGCGGGCGCGGATCAGCAGCTGCTCCCATTCCTGGGCCAGGGGGGCGGGAACGCTCAAGTTCGGCATGCTGGGGCGGGCGATGTCCATGGGATCGGGCTTTCGGGGCACGGTGGGACGGCCTGGCGGACACGGCCGGACGAGCCGGCGCGGGCCCTGAGGCCGCCTGTACGGATTGTGTCCGCGCGTTCCCGGGGGAATCCCGGCAAATGGACGGTGCCGACCGTCCATTTCCCTGCCTGGAAGCTCCCGCCCTGGGCGCGCCGCGGACACCGGCGACCCGCCCATCTGGCCCGTTATCGGCCGCCGGAGCGAGAACTTGAGCACGATTTGCAGGCCCCGTCACCGCCTTATCCAGGCTTCGAGGGACAAGGCGGACTTCCACAATCGCCCCGCGATCCTGGCCTCGAAGCCGGGACGCCGCGCGATGAGCAGGCCCGGAAAGGGACGTCGAGGGACGCGCGTTCGATCCACCACGCCAAGAAGAACTCACCATGAAGGCGATACGGAGCCAGTCGGGTTGGGATGAGATCGTCGAGGAGGCGCAAGCCGTCGAGCTCGACGACCTGGAGACACGGGCGGCCGACGACCCGAGCGGGCTGGCACCGGCCAGCCGCCTGGGCGGCACCGGCGGCGCGGCGATGAACGACGCGCCGGTCCGGCGGCGCCATGGGGATTCGATCTTCCAGAGCCTGATGCGGCTGTGGCCCGGCGAAGGTCGCCGGCCCCAGGCGAGCGCCCGGGCGATGGCCAAGCTGCGGACGGCGTTCCGGGCCAGCGTCGCGGACCTGGCCGACGAGGCCGATGCCCCGGCGCTGGAGCGGGTGAACGCCCTGCGCCGCCACATCGTCCATGCGCGGCATCCGCAGGACCTGTGGCACCTGCGGACGGCGATCTATACGGAAGTGGCGCGGGCCTTCGACCAGGCGGAAGCCGGGGCCCGGCTGCTGATGCTCAACCGGCAGCTCGAGCAGGGAAAGAGCCTGCTGCGGAGACTGCTCGGCTGACCCTTACTTCGGCTGACCCAGGAAATCCATCTTCCCCAGCGGCACGCCGGCATGACGCAGCAGCGCGTACAGCGTCGTCGCGTGGAAGTAGAAGTTGGGCAGGTTGAAGAAGCGCGCGAAGTCCTGGCCCTGGAACTGCAGCGGCTCCTTGTCGCGGCGCGGCACGCTGACCGAGCGCGTCTCCGAGCCGTTGATCTGCTCGGCGCTGACGGTCTTGAGGAAGTCGCGCGTCTTCTGGATGCGCTGCAGCAGTTCCTCCAGCGAGGCCTCGGTGTCGGGCCAGCTCGGCACCTCGATGCCGGCCAGGCGGGCGGCGCCGCTCTTGGCCGCGTCGCTGGCGATCTGGACCTGGCGCGGCAGCGGCAGCATGTCTGGCGCCAGCCGCAGGGTCAGGTAGACGGACTCGTCGAAGCCCTTGGCGATGGCGTGATCACGCGCGGTGCGGATCCAGGTCTGCATGTTGGCCAGCATGCGATCGAACACCGGCACGGTCGCGGCGTACATGTCCATGGAGATCTCCTCGTCTTGGAAGGGGTTGGGATGCGAAGCGGGCGCGATGCTAGTGCCTGTTCCGATCTGTTGCACGACGCTCGCCCAATGGCCTTGGGCCGGCCGTTTCAGGCGAGTAGGATCGGTGCCCGCACGCCTATGAACATCATCATCCTCGACGACTACCAGGACGCCGTGCGCAAGCTGCCTTGCGCCGCCAAGCTGGACGCGCTGAACGCCAAGGTCTTCACCAACACCGTCAAGGGGATCGGCCAGTTGTCGATCCGGCTGCGGGATGCGGAAGTCCTGGTAACGATCCGCGAACGCACCCACTTCTCGCGCCAACTGCTGGAAAAGCTGCCCAAGCTGAAGCTGATCTCGCAGACCGGCCGCGTCGGCAAGCACATCGACCTGGACGCCTGCACGCGGCTGGGCATCGCGGTGGCCGAGGGCGGCGGCTCGCCGATCGCCCCCGCGGAACTGACCTGGGCGCTGATCATGGCCGCCATGCGCCGCCTGCCGCAGTACATCGCCACGCTCAAGCACGGCGTGTGGCAGCAGTCGGGGCTGAAATCGGGCTCGATGCCGCCCAACTTCGGCCTGGGCATGGTGCTGCGCGGCAAGACGCTGGGCATCTGGGGCTACGGCAAGATCGGCCAGCTGGTCGCCGGCTACGGCAAAGCCTTCGGCATGCAGGTGCTGGTCTGGGGCAGCGAGGCCTCCCGGCTGCGCGCCCAGGCCGACGGCCACCAGGCGGCCGACAGCCGCGAGGCCTTCTTCGAGCAGGCCGACGTGCTGTCGATGCACCTGCGGCTGTCGGACGAGACCCACGGCATCGTCACCGGCGAGGACCTGGCGCGGATGAAGCCGACCGCGCTGTTCGTCAACACCTCGCGCGCGGAACTGGTCGCCGATGGCGCGCTGGTGTCCGGCCTGAACCGCGGCCGCCCCGGCATGGCCGCCGTCGACGTGTTCGAGTCCGAACCCATCCTGCAGGGCCACCCGCTGCTGCGGCTGGAGAACGCGGTGTGCACGCCGCACATCGGCTACGTCGAGCAGGACAGCTACCAGATGTACTTCGACGCCGCCTTCGACAACGTCCTGAATTACATGGCGGGCAAGCCGACCAACATCGTCAATCCGGATGCGCTGAAGGTGCACCGGTGAGCGGGCCCGAAGGCCGCGCCGCCGCGGACCGCGATGGCGGCGACGCGGCACCGGTCGCGCTGGCGCGGCCCCGCTCCCTCTCCCACCTGTTCTGGGCCTTCAGCTGGCTGGCGCTGCAGGGCTTCGGCGGCGTGCTGGCGGTGGCGCAGCGGGAACTGGTCGAGCGGCTGAACTGGATGTCGCGCGAGGAATTCGTCGAGACGCTGGCGGTGGCGCAGGTGCTGCCCGGGCCGAACGTCGTGAACATCTCGCTGATGATCGGCGACCGCTTCTTCGGCCTGCGCGGCGCGCTGGTGGCGCTGGCCGGGATGATGACCTTCCCCGCTGTGATCGTGCTGGCGCTGGCGGCGCTGTCGACGACCTGGCTGGCATCGCCGCGGATGACCGGCGCGCTGCGCGGCATGGGCGCGGTGTCGGCCGGGCTGATCCTGGCCACCGGCTTCAAGCTGCTGCCGTCGCTGAAGAAGAATCCGGTCGGCCTGATGCCGGGACTGGCCCTGGCGGCGCTGGTGTTCGGCGCGACGGTCTGGCTCAAGCTGCCGCTGTTCTGGATCGTGCTGAGCGTCGGCGGCCTGGGCATGACGCTCGCGCTGATCGCGCTCAAGCGCAGCCGCGCCGGGGCCCGCCCATGAGTCCGGCGCTCAGCCAGATGCTGGCGGGGACGCTGAGCTGGCCCGAGCTGGGCGCGCTGATGCTGCATTTCCTGATGCTGTCGCTGCTGTCGATCGGCGGCGCGATCACGACGGCGCCCGACATGCACCGCTACCTGGTGGACGAGCGCCACTGGCTGACGGACCAGAGCTTCACCAGCTCCATCGCGCTGGCGCAGGCCGCGCCGGGGCCGAACATCCTGTTCGTCGCGGTGCTGGGCTTCAACGTGTCGGGGCTGCTCGGCGCGGCGGCGGCGATGGCCGGAATCCTGCTGCCGTCGACGACCCTGGTCGTCGCGGCCACCCGCTGGGCGCGCAACAACCGCGAGCACCTGGGCGTGCGCGCCTTCACCGTCGGCATGGCGCCGCTGACGCTGGGCCTGATGATCGCGACCGGCTGGCTGCTCGCGGCGCCCTACCTGGTCGAGCCCGGCCATCGCTGGGCGACGCTGGCGATGATCGTCGCCACCGTGGTCCTGACGATGCGGACGAAGATCGGCATCGTGTGGCTGGTGCTCGGCGGCGGGGTGCTGGGCGCGCTGGGCGTCGTCTAGGCCGCGGCCATCGATCGCGCGCTCGCGCCACTCCTCTTCCCCAATTGCTCCTCATGCGCCTCTCTCCCGTTCAAGTCGTCGCCGGCGTCGCCGCCGTGGTCCTCGCCGTCGCCGGGCTGGTCCTCGCGACCCGCTTGCGCGAAGCCGCCGTCGACATGCTGTCGGCCCCGCGCCACCGTGCGCCCGCGACGAGCGCCCATGTGCCGCCGCCCGATGCCAAGGCCACGCCCGCCGGCGTGCGGGTGATCCCCATCGGCGTCGCCCCGGCGAATCCGACGAATGCGGCGAATCCGGCGAATGCGGCGAGTTCGCCCCAGGCGGGCCGACCGGGCGGTCGCTGAGGCGGCGCCCCCCGACACCGCCTCGCGTCCTACGCGCACACGCGCCCCAGGCCGACCTCGCCGCCCCGTGCGTGGGCCTAGGCTCGCCGCATGGGATTGCACCGACTCCTCGGCCGCCTGGCGATGACGCCCTTCGCCAAGGCCCTGCCCGCGATGGGCGACACCGAACGCGCCGCGCTCGAGGCCGGCACCGTCGGCTTCGAGGGCCAACTCTTCGCCGGACAGCCTGATTTCGACGCGCTGATCGCGCGCGGCCCCAACCGCCTCACCGAGGAGGAACGCCGCTTCCTGGACGAGGAGGTCGGCACGCTGGTCGGCATGCTCGACGACCACGCCATCGACGAGGCCGGCGACCTGCCACCGCAGGTGTGGCAGTACCTGCGCGAGCACCGCTTCTTCGGAATGATCATTCCGAAGGAATTCGGCGGGCTGGGCTTCGGCCACTACGCCCACGCGGAAGTCGTGACCCGCATCGCCACCGTCAACACCGCCTGCGCGGTGACGGTGATGGTGCCGAACTCGCTGGGACCGGCCGAGCTGCTGCTGCGCTACGGCACGCCGGCCCAGCAGCAGCACTACCTGCCGCGTCTGGCCGACGGGCGGGAGCTGCCCTGCTTCGGGCTGACCTCGCCGTATGCCGGCTCGGACGCCGCGTCCATCCCCGACCGCGGCGTGCTCACCGAGCGCCTGGTCGACGGCCGGCCGGTGCGCGGCTTCAGCGTGCGATTCGACAAGCGCTACATCACTCTGGCGCCGGTGGCCAGCGTCGTGGGGCTGGCCTTCCAGGCGGTGGATCCGTCGCGTCCCGGGGGGCAGCAGGAACTGGGCATCACCTGCGCGCTGCTGCCGGTGCCCACGCCGGGCATGGAGATCGGCCGCCGCCACCGGCCGATGGATTCGGCGTTCATGAACGGTCCGATCCGCGGCAAGGACGTGTTCGTGCCGATGGACTGGGTGATCGGCGGCGAAGCGCGGGTCGGCCAGGGCTGGCGCATGTTGATGGAATGCCTGGCCGCCGGTCGGGCCATCTCGCTGCCGGCGTTGGGCGCGGCGATGCAGCAGACGGCGCTGTTCGTGGTCAACGGCTACGGCCAGGTGCGCGAGCAGTTCGGCCTGCCCATCGGACGATTCCACGCGATCGCCGGCATCACCGCGCAGATGGCCGCGCGGCTCTACGCCACCGATGCCGCGCGCCGCTACACCGCGGCGGCGCTGGATGACGGCGAGCGGCCCAGCGTCGCCAGCGCCATCCTCAAGGTGCAGCTCACCGAGGCGGGCCGCCGCGCGGTCAACGACGGGATGGACGTGCTCGGCGGCAAGGGCATCATCGCCGGGCCGCGCAACCTGCTGGGCGTGGCCTATCGGCATGCGCCGATCGCCATCACGGTGGAAGGCGCCAACCTGCTGTCGCGGGCGCTAATCATCTTCGGCCAGGGTGCGACGCGCTGCCACCCGTTCGTGCTGGAGGAGATGGCGGCCGTGCAGGCGCAGGAGCCGGAGCGGCTGGGCCGAGCGCTGGTCGGTCATGTCGGCCATGTGATGCGCAATCTCTGGCGCAGCCTGGCACATGCGCCGCTGCGCGGCGAGCCGCCCGCCGACCTGCGCGCCGAGGCGCGCCTCATCACCTCGCTGTCCGCCCGCTACGCGCTCACGGCCGATCTGGCCATGGGGCTGCTGGGCGGCAAGCTCAAGCGCATGGAGCTGCTGTCGGCCCGGCTGGGGGACGTGCTCGCCGGCCTCTACCTCGCGGCCGCCTGCGTGTGGCGCTATCAGGTCGAGAACGACCCGGCGATGCTGCCGGTCGCGCGGGCGGCGATCCGCCTGCAGCTGCACGAGACCGCGACGCTGCTGCGCGAGCTTTACGCCAACCTGCCCTCCGCGGCGCTGCGTGCGGTGGCGCCGCTGATCCTGCACGGCACCGGCCACCTGGCGCCGCTGCGCGACCGCGAGGCCATCGCGCTGGCCGATGCGCTACGCACGCAACCCGCGCTGATGCGCCGCCTGTGCCCCGACGTCTCGCGCCCGATGCGCGGCGGCCTGCTCGACCTGATGCGGGCGCTCGAGGCGGCGGGCCAGCTCGGCGACGAAGTGCCCGAACTCAACAAGGCGCTGCGCCGCGCGGGATCGCTGGAAGCGGTGGCGAAGGGGGCGCGCAACCCGGAGGCGGCGCTGGCCTACCTGGAGGCGGCGGAGCAGGTGATTCGCGTGGACGAGGACTAGACGGGCGCGTCCACGGCGATCCAGCGCGGTGCGTCCCTTCCCCGGATGCCTGGTCGGATAGGATCCGGCGCTCCAAGAGAAAGCCTGGGGACTCACGCCGATGAAGTTCAGCCACACCACCCCGATCCTGCGCATCTTCGACGAGGCCAAGGCGCTGGAGTTCTACGTGCAGTTCCTCGGCTTCCAGGTCGATTGGGACCACCGCTTCGAGCCGGGGCTGCCGCTCTACCTGCAGGTGTCCCGGGACGGCTGCGTGCTGCACCTCTCGGAACATCACGGCGACGCCTGCCCCGGTGCGGCACTGCGCATCCAGACGGACGACATCGAGGGCTTCCACGCGGAACTGATCGGCCGGCGTTATGGGTACGCCCGTCCCGGACTGGAAGAGACGCCCTGGGGATCCAAGGACGTCTCGGTGACCGATCCCTTCGGGAATCGGCTGACCTTCACCAATGCCATCAGCACGTAGAGCGCAGGCGACGCAAGGCGCCGGTGGATAACGGCGCTCCTCAGGGCCGGTCCGGCGCCTTCTGGAATCGCTCGCCCAAGACCTCGACGAACTGCCGCACCTTGGCGGGACGGAAACGCGCCGTCGGGTAGACCACATGGATGCCGCCGCTGGGCAAGGTCCACTGCGGCAGCAGGTGGACCAGCGTGCCCTGCTCCAGTTCCGCGGCCACCGCGTAGTCCGGCAGCACCGACAAACCGGCGCCCAGGCACACCGCCGCGCGGACCGCCAGCGTCGCGTCGAGGCGGATCGCGGACGCCACCGTCACCGCCTGACGCTCGCCCTCGCGGTTGGTGAACTCCCAGTGCTCCGGCGCCTTCAAGGCCGTGTTGGCGACGAAGGGCAAGGCGGCCAGCTGCTCCGGCCCCTGCTTGCGGTTCAGCCGTCGCGCCCACGCCGGCGCTCCCACCAGCAGCTGCCGGAAGCTGCCGATCTGCCGCGCCTGCAGCTGCAGGTCGGTCAGCCAGCCGACACGGATCGCCAGTTCCGCTTCCCCCGCCAGCAGGTCCAGCGGCAGGTCGCTCAGCGTCACGTCGACCTTGCATTTCGGATGGCGCCGCGAGAACTCGACGATGGCGGGCACCACCGCCGTGAGGCCGTAGTCGAACGGCGCGGTGAGGCGCAGCGTGCCGGTCGGCTCGGTGGACACATCGAGCAGCTCGTCGAAGGCATCGCCCGCCTCGCGCAGGATCACGGCGCAGCGCTGATAGAAGGCGAGCCCGGCATCGGTGGCGATCACCCGCCGCGTACTGCGGGTCAGCAGCTGCGTCCGGTACTCCCGTTCCAGCCGCGCGACCTGCTGGCTCACCACCGCCTTCGTGACGCCCAGCCGCTCCGCCGCGGCGGTGAAGGTGCCGGCCTCCACCACCGCGGCGAAGTAGGCCAGGCGCTTCAGGTTGTCGAATGCGACGGGACCGGCCTCGGGCTGATTGTTTGCTTTTGACATACGGAAAGTCTACAGAAGAGCAGTTTTTCTTTACTCCGCGGATTCCTACGATGCGCTCATCCGATTCGAGCCTTGAAAGGACTCCCATGATGACCCGTCGCGATTTCGTCCAGACCGCCGCCGCCGGTGCGGCCTTCTCCCTGGGCGGTGCCCATGCCCAGGGCGCCGCCCCGCTGCAGTGGCAGGCCCTGCCGGCCGGCGAACGCGGCTTCTTCCGCGCGCCGGTGCTGCTGTCCGGCGCCAAGGAGGCGATCCTGATCGACGGCGGCTTCTCGCTGCCGGACGGCCGTGCGGTCGTGGAGGCGATCAAGGCCTCGGGCAAGACGCTGACCACCATCTATGTGAGCCAGAGCGATCCCGACTACTACTTCAGCCTCGGCCCGGTCAAGGCGGCCTTCCCGTCGGCCAAGGTCATCGCCGCCTCGGCCACGATCGCCGCGATCAAGGGGAACGTCGAGAAGAAGCTGGCGGTCTGGGGCCCGCAGCTGAAGGAGAACGGCCCGCAGACCCTGGCCGACGTCGTCATGCCCGAAGCCTTCGACGGCCCGGCGCTGCAGCTGGAAGGCCACGCGGTCGAGATCGTGGCGGCCAGCGAGCTCGAGAACCGCCGCTACCTGTGGGTGCCGTCGCTGAAGGCGGTCTTCGGCGGCGTGCTGGTCTTCTCCGGACTGCACGTCTGGACGGCCGACACGCCGACGCCGCAGGCGCGCGCCGCGTGGATCCGCAACCTCGAGGCCATCGCCGCCCGCAAGCCCGCGATCGTGGTGCCGGGCCACCTGGCGGCCGGCGCCGCGCTGGACGTCTCGGCCGTGACCTACACCCGCGACTACCTGCTGGCCTTCGAGGAAGAAGCGGCGAAGGCGGCGGACAGCGCCGCCCTGATCGCCGCGATGAAGCGGCGCTACCCGTCCGCCGGCCTGGCTCCCGCGCTGGAGATCGGCGCGAAGGTGGTCAAGGGCGAGATGAAGTGGGGCTGAGCGGAGGCCGGAAAAGAAAAGACCCGGTCGCTTGCGCGGCCGGGTCCCAAAGTCGACCCCAGGTGGTCTGCCTGCGGTCTCCCTGCTCGTGAGAGGAGAACAAGGGCCAGCGCGAGCTAGGACTCGGGGCTGACAGTCGTCATTCTGCGGATCGGCGACGGCGCAGGGAAGCGGCGGATGCCGCAAATCGGCGTACTTCTTCGCCCGACCCCGATGCCGGTTGCCCGACAAGGACGGTGCGATTCCCTGACAGCCGGGACCGATGCGGCCGCCTTCCCAAGGACAGGCGCAGGCAGGCGCAGGCCGGAAGGCAGGCTCAGGCGTCCTTCGTGCCGAAGATCTTGTCGCCGGCGTCGCCCAGGCCCGGGATGATGTAGCCGTTCTCGTTGAGGTGGGAATCGATCGCCGCCGTCCAGCAGCGCACGTCCGGATGCGCCTTCGTCAGCGCGGCCACGCCCTCCGGCGCCGCCACCAGCACCAGCGCGCGGATATCCTTGCAGCCGCGCTTCTTCAGCAGGTCGATCGTCGCGATCATCGAGCCCGCCGTCGCGAGCATCGGGTCCACGATCAGCGCGGTGCGCTGGTCCAGCTGGCCGACGAACTTCTCGAAGTAGTTCACCGGCTGCAGCGTCTCGTGGTCGCGGGCCAGGCCCACCACGCTCACCTTGGCGTTGGGCATCATGTCCAGCACGCCGTCCAGCATGCCCAGCCCCGCGCGCAGGATGGGCACCACCGTCACCTTGCGGCCGGCGATCTGGTCGATCTCCACCTCGCCGCACCAGCCCGCGATCGTCGTCTTCTCCAGCGGGAAATCGGCCGTCGCCTCGTAGGCCAGCAGCCGCGCGACCTCGCCGGTCAGCTCGCGGAACTTCTTGGTGGACATGTCGCCCTCCCGCATCAGGCCGATCTTGTGCTTGACGAGGGGGTGCTTGACTTCGATGACGGCCATGGCGGTAGGAGGTCCGGTAAGGGTGTCGGGCCCCGGTCAGGACCCCTGGAATGTCGGCGCGACCCCGTGGGGCCGCAGGGGCGCGATTATCTCGCGCCGCGGGTTCAGTCCCGCTTCTGGCGCTGGCGCAGCGCCTCGTACAGGCACACGCCGGCCGCGACGGAGACGTTCAGGCTCTCCACCGCGCCCTGCATCGGGATGCGCACCAGCTCGTCGCAGGTCTTGCCGGTCAGCTGCCGCATGCCGGCGCCCTCGGCGCCCAGCACCAGCGCCACCGGGCCGCTCAGGTCCAGGTCGTACAGGGTCTTCTCCGCCTGGTCCGAGGTGCCGATCACCCAGATGTCGCGCTCCTTGAGCTCACCCAGCGTGCGCGCCAGGTTGGTGACCATCAGGTAGGGCACCGTCTCGGCCGCGCCGCTGGCCACCTTGGCCACCGTGGCATTGAGGCCGACCGCATGGTCCTTGGGCGCCACCACCGCATGCGCGCCCGCGCCATCGGCCACCCGCAGGCAGGCGCCCAGGTTGTGCGGATCGGTCACGCCGTCGAGCACCAGCACCAGCGGCGGGCCCTCGACCTCGTCCAGCAGGTCGTCCAGCGAGTGCTGCTGCGCCACCGCCTTCACCCGCGCCACCACGCCCTGGTGACGGGTCGTGCCGCAGAGCTTCTGCAGCCGGTCGTCGTCGCTCTCGACCAGCCGCGCGCCGGCGGCCTCGGCCTTCTCGAGGAACCCGCGCATGCGCTGGTCCTTGCGGGTGGCGTCGAACAGGATCTCCTGCACCGACGCGGGCGCCGTCTTCAGGCGCACGGTCACGGCATGGAAGCCGAACAGGATCTGGGTCTTGGTGGGAGAGGAGCTCATGGGGCGCGATTGTCGCAGGCCGCGTTCCCCGCCCCGGCCTCAGAGCCAGCCGAAGTGCCGCGCCGCCATCAGCGCGCCGATCATCACCGGCTGGTGGACCATGTAGTACGACAGCGACCACTGCCCCATCACCGACAGCGGCCGCCACGCGGGCCGCAGCGGGCGCTGCATCCAGCGGCGCACCGACGCGGTCCGCATCAGCGCGCAGCTCCAGAGCATCGGGCCGAGCCAGGGCAGCAGCGGCACGTAGTCCTCGGTCAGCGGCTTGCGCGTGACCAGGCCGACCCAGTTGGTGGTGCGCGCGTCGAAGAACGGATGCGCCACCAGGAAGGGCAGCGCGATCGCCACCGCGCCCAGCCCCCACAGCGCCAGCGTGGGCAGCCGCGCGAAGCCGAAGCGCACCAGGATCAGCATCAGCGCCATGCCGTGCAGCACGCCGAAGCTGATGTACGAGCGCGGGAACATCCACCACGAGCCGATCGACACCAGCAGCGCGCAGGCCATCACCTGGCCCCAGCGGCGCCAGAAGCGGTAGGCGGTCTGCCCCTGCGACAGCGCCACCGCCTGGCCCATGCCGGCGCACAGCAGGAAGAGGCTGACGATGCCGCTGCGCTGCCAGGTCCAGAACGGATCGCGGTAGAAGTCCTCGACGATGACCTTGAAGTAGCTCAGGTCGAAGCAGAAATGGAAGACCGTCATCCACACCATCGCCAGGCCGCGCAGCGCGTCGAGGCGGTCGAAACGGGGCGTGGGGGTCTCGGGGCCCGGGGGCGGGAAGTCGGCGGAGGCGCCGTGTCCGGGGTCAGGCGTTGCGGTCGGGAGGCGGGCCGGCGGATTCATCGAGGAACGAGTCTACATAAGCCGATCCGCCCCACGATGACGCTGAACCGGCAATCGGTCACGGGCAAGCGGCATACCCCGCGCCGCGCGGCGCCGCTACGCCGGTGGGCCCGACCGCGCCACCGCGGTCGTGCGCCGCAGGCGCATCAAGGCCTGGCGCGCCGACGGCCCGTCGCCGCTGCCGTGCTCGAGCGTGCCCGCCAGCGCCTCGCGCAGCTGCGCGAGGTCTCCCGCGGCCGCGCGACGGAACCAGACGTTGAAGCACAGCGAGGTCAAGGCCGCCTGGCGGCTCGCGTCGAGTTGCTCGAAGGCCTGTTGCCAGCGCGGCGTCGGGGCACGGGGCGGCAAGCGCGCGAGCCAGCCGGTGTCTCCAACCGGCGCCGCAACGCGCCGCGGCGGCGACGCCAGCGAGGCGGATGACATGAACGGTGCCGGCATCCCCCGTGGCGAGGGCGACACGAGCGAAGCACGCGACGCGATCGCCGCGGGCGGCGCGGCGCCCGGCCGCAGCGTCGCCGCGCACAGCATGCCCATCACGAGCGTCGCGTGGTACGACGTGCGCAGCACCATCTCGTCGCGCGCAAGGCCCGGCACCGGCTCGGCGGCCCACCGCGCATGCTCCGGTCCCGGCAGGAAGCCGAATTCATCCTGCACCGTCGACAGCAAGTCGAAAGCGAACGCGGCGGCCGCGCTCCACGGCCGGTCCAGCATCGGCCAGGTCCACAGCAGTTCCGCCGCGAGGTCGAAGTTGTCCGCATCGAGCGCCGCGGCGAGCGCCGCCTCGGCCTCGGCCAGCACCTCGTCCACCGGGCGCGGCAGGCGCACCGGCCGGCGCCCCATGTCGGACGCATACAGGACGACGTGGGTGAACATGTAGAGGTCGAGCGTCGAGCACGCCAGCACGTCCAGCGGCCAACCGATGCAGGTGGCGGCCAGCAGTTCCGCGTCGATGGGCTCGACGCCGACCCGGCCGCGCCGCAGCTGGTCCAGCCACTCGCATTCCAGCTGGTGATTCGGCAGCCGCTCGGCGCCGCCGGCGACCTCGCCCTCGAGCAGTTCGTCGAGCAGGCGGTCGAAGGCCTCGTCCGGATACCCGGCGTCGCCGAGGAACAGGTGCGCCGACGCATGTTCCAGCGCGCGGCCGGTGTCGTGGCACAGCCGCGCCTTCACCCGCGCACCGCGTGCCGGCGCGACCAGTTGCACCGCCAGCAGCCGCGACTCCACGTCCAGCGTCTCGTCCTCGCCGCGCAGGTTCGCCGCCATGCGCAGCAGCATCGCCGCCTCGCCGACGACCTTCGCCAGCACCAGCGGCGCCGGGGCACCGCCTCCTCCCGCCGCGCCAGTCGCTGCGCCCTCCTCCTCGGCCAGCGCGCGCTTCAGGCTCCGCCGGGCCATGCGCACCGCCAGGTGCACGCGGCCCAGCAGGTCTTCCCGGCGCCGGGCGGCGGCCGACCGCCTGCCCACCATCGGCCGGACCACCGGCATCGGGACGACCGCGCTCATCGCGTCACTCGCGCAGCTGGCGGACGTCGCGCACGATGTCCAGCTCCGGCCCCGGCCAGCCGCAGTTCCAGATCGCGTTGCGGTTGATGATCGTGACCAGCACCTCGCCTTGCAGCAGGGCCCGTTCGCCGAACTTGGCGAAGGTCGCGCCGACCGCGTCGGCGTTGATGGCCTTGCTCTCCACGAGCGCCTCGATGACTTGCTGCTGGAACGCAGTTCTCGCTTCAGATCTCATGACAGCCTCCTTGAAGGGTTTCGCGTCGGAGCTGAAGCGGACTGCCTCCCCCTCGATCGCCTACCGGTTGTAGGTGGCCCTCTCGGCCCCCACTACCCCTAGCTCGCCCCCCTCCGAAGAGGCCCCTCCAAAGAGGCAACCGCAAACAGGCTCCCCGAAGGGGGGAGCCCCCGCCGGGGCGACCGGCGCGCTGCGCGATTCCAGATTAGGGGATTACCCGCAGTTGTCAGACATCCTCTTGATGAGCGCCGGTGGCATCGCTACCATCTGCCCATGCTGGTACCGGTACCAAGTCATTCGGGACGGGGTGCGACGACGGATCCAGCGCTGTTGTAGCCACGGAGACAAGCCGCTCATGACCTCGCCCCAAGACCTCAAGGCCACCATTTCCCACGGCCTGCTGTCCTTCCCGCTGACCGATTTCGACGCCCAGCTGAACTTCGCGCCCAAGCCCTATGCCGAGCGCCTGGAGTGGCTGATGCCCTACGGCGCGACCGCGCTGTTCGCGGCCGGCGGCACTGGCGAGTTCTTCTCGCTCGAGCCCAAGGAGTACAGCGACGTCATCCGCGTCGCGGTCGAGACCTGCAAGGGGAAGATGCCCATCATCGCGGGCGCCGGCGGCCCGACCCGGGTCGCGATCCAGTACGCGCAGGAAGCCGAGCGCCTGGGCGCGCAGGGCATCCTGCTGCTGCCGCACTACCTGACCGAGGCCTCGCAGGAGGGTCTGGTGGCGCATGTGCAGGCCGTCTGCCGCAGCGTCAGGTTCGGCGTGATCGTCTACAACCGCGGCGCCTGCCGCCTGACGCCCGAGTCGCTGCTCAAGCTCGCCGACACCTGCCCCAACCTGATCGGCTTCAAGGACGGCATCGGCGACATCGAGTCCTTCGTCTCGATCCGCCAGCAGCTCGGCGACCGCTTCAGCTACCTGGGCGGCCTGCCCACCGCGGAAGTCTTCGCCGGCGCCTACCGCGCCATGGGCTGCCCGGTGTATTCGTCGGCCGTCTTCAACTTCATCCCGAAGACCGCGATCGACTTCTACAACGCCCATGCTTCGGGCGACACCGCCACCACCGACCGCCTGATCCGCGAGTTCTTCCTGCCCTACATCGCGCTGCGCAACAAGGGCCATGGCTACGCGGTGTCCATCGTGAAGGCCGGCGCCACGCTGGCCGGCCACACGGCCGGCCCGGTGCGTCCGCCGCTGTCGGACCTCAAGCCCGCCGAGGTCGACGAGCTGGGCGCGCTGATCTCCAGACTCGGCCCGCAGTAAGCGCGCCGCGGGACGCGTCGTCCGGCTCGGACCGGCGCGCGTCCCTCGTCCCTTCTTCCCCTTCCGCGCCTGCGGCCTTCCCGTCCATCCGCCACGCGCCCTTCGCGACCGGCAACGAGCAGTCCCTCATGTTCAAGAACCTCATCAACGGCGAGTGGGTCGACGGTCCCCGCGCCTCCCGCAACATCAACCCGAGCGACACCCGCGACCTGATCGGCGAGTACGCGCAGGCCGACGTCGCCCAGACGCGCACCGCCATCGCCGCGGCGCGCGCGGCCTTCGGCCGATGGAGCCTGTCCACGCCGCAGCAGCGCTTCGACGTGCTGGACGCCGCCGGCACCGAGATCCTGGCGCGCCGTGCCGAGCTCGGCGACCTGCTGGCCCGCGAGGAAGGCAAGACGCTGCCCGAGGCGATCGGCGAGGTCGTGCGCGCCGGCAACATCTTCAAGTTCTTCGCCGGCGAGGCGCTGCGCGTCGGCGGCGAGGTGATCCCCTCGGTGCGTCCGGGCGTCGGCGTCGAGGTCACGCGCGAGCCGATCGGCGTGGTGGGCCTGATCACGCCGTGGAACTTCCCGATCGCGATCCCCGCCTGGAAGATCGCGCCCGCGCTGGCCTTCGGCAACAGCGTCGTGCTCAAGCCGGCGGACCTGGTGCCGGGCTCGGCCTGGCAGCTCGCGGACATCCTGAAGCGCGCCGGCCTGCCCGATGGCGTCTTCAACCTCGTGATGGGCCGTGGCGCCGAGGTCGGCGCCGAGCTGCTCGAGAACCGCCAGGTCGACGCGATCAGCTTCACCGGCAGCGTCGCCACCGGCCAGCGGGTCGCCGCCGCCTGCGTCGCGCGCGGCGCGAAGTTCCAGCTGGAGATGGGCGGCAAGAATCCGTTCGTCGTGCTGGACGACGCCGACCTCGACGTGGCCGTCGCCGCCGCGGTCAACAGCGGCTTCTTCTCGACCGGCCAGCGCTGCACCGCGTCCTCGCGGCTGATCGTCACCGCGGGCATCCATGACCGCTTCGTCGCGGCCGTGGTCGAGCGCATGAAGGCGCTCAAGGTCGACGACGCGCGCGAGGCCGGCACCGACATCGGTCCGGTCGTCGACGAACGCCAGCTCGCGCAGGACCTCGAGTACATCGCCATCGCCAAGGCCGAGGGCGCGACGCTGGCCGCCGGCGGCGAGGCACTGCCCACCAGCAGCGCGGGCGCGCCCGGTTTCTATCTGACGCCCGCGCTCTTCACCGGCACCGCGCCCGCGATGCGCATCAACCAGGAAGAAGTCTTCGGCCCGGTGGTGAGCGTCATCCAGGCCAAGGACTATGACGAGGCACTGGCCCTGGCCAACGACACGCCCTTCGGCCTGGCCACCGGCATCGCCACCACCTCGCTCAAGCACGCCACCCATTTCAAGCGCCACGCGCAGGCCGGCATGGTGATGGTCAACCTGCCCACCGCGGGTGTCGATTACCACGTGCCTTTCGGCGGCCGCAAGGCCTCAAGCCATGGCCCGCGCGAGCAGGGCAGATACGCCGCCGAGTTCTACACGACGGTGAAGACCGCGTATACGCAAGCGTGATCCACGTGTGATGCAGGCATGAGGGCAGCGCGGGTCCAGGCCCGCGCGCCCGATGGCATGACGCAAGCCGGCGCAGACCGGCCCTCGATACGATCCGGAGACAACATGCAGTTATCCCTCTCCTCCGCCGCCGCGAGCGGCATCGGCCGCGCGCGCTTCGGCGTGCTGGCGATGATCTTCGTCGTGACGGTCCTGAACTACGCGGACCGCGCCACCGTGGGCGTCGCCGGCCCGGTCCTGTCCAAGGAGCTCGGCATCGACGCGGTGCAGATGGGCTTCATCTTCTCGGCCTTCAGCTGGTCCTACGTGCTGGGCCAGCTGCCCGGCGGCTGGCTGCTGGACAAGTTCGGCGCCAAGCAGGTCTACGCCTGGAGCATCCTGCTCTGGTCGCTGTTCACGATGCTGCAGGGCAGCGTGCACCACATGGGCATGGACCAGATGCTGTTCGGGCTGCCGCTGGCGGTCTCGGCGCTGTTCCTGATGCGCCTCATGGTCGGCCTGTCGGAGTCGCCGTCCTTCCCGGCCAACGGCCGCATGGTCGCGGCCTGGTTCCCGGTGAAGGAACGCGGCACGGCGTCGGCGATCTTCAACTCCGCGCAGTACTTCGCCACCGTGCTGTTCGCGCCGATCATGGCGTGGATCGTGCATGCGATCGGCTGGTCCGAGGTCTTCTACTTCATGGGCGGCCTGGGCATCCTGATGAGCGTGCTGTGGATGCGCACGATGCACAACAGCCCGGCCGAGCATCCGTCCATCAGCGCCGCGGAGCGCGAGTACATCGAGGCCGGCGGCGCCTTGCTGTCGGGCTCGAACAAGGCCTCGCAGGCCTCGCAGGCCTCGCAGGCCTCGCAGGCCGCGCGGGTCGCGGGTCCCCGGCTCGGCTACCTGAAGCAGCTGCTGGCCAACCGCATGCTGATGGGCGTCTACCTCGCGCAGTACTGCGTCAACGTGCTGACCTACTTCTTCCTCACCTGGTTCCCGATCTACCTGGTCAAGGAGCGGGGCATGTCGCTGCTCAATGCCGGTTTCGTCGCGGCACTGCCGGCGATCTGCGGCTTCGCGGGCGGCGTGCTGGGCGGCGTGATCTCGGACTGGCTGCTGCGCCGCGGCCACTCGCTGACCTTCGCCCGCAAGCTGCCGATCGTGGTGGGCATGCTGCTGTCGACCTCGATGATCGCGTGCAACTACGTGGGCATCGAGGCGGTCGTCGTCGGCATCATGGCGCTGGCGTTCTTCGGCAAGGGGCTGGGGGCGCTGGGCTGGGCCGTGGTGTCGGACACCTCGCCCAAGGAGATCGCCGGCCTGTCGGGCGCACTGTTCAACACATTCGGCAACGTCGCCGGCATCGTCACGCCGATCGTGATCGGCTACATCGTGCAGACGACGCATTCGTTCAACGGCGCGCTGGTCTTCGTCGGCGCGCATGCGCTGGTCGCGGTGCTGAGCTACCTGCTCATCGTCGGCGAGATCAAGCGTGTCGAGCTCAAGCCCGTCTGACCTTCCGACCCACCGGGCGTGCGGCCGCGTGGCCACCGCGCCCTCGCCCCAGGTTGACCTGACCCAGGAACTTTCATGATCACCTCCCCGCTGACCCTGCAGATGCACGAGGCCGACAACGTCGCCATCGTCGCCAACGACGGCGGACTGCCCGAGGGCACGGTGCTGCCCTCCGGCCTGGTGCTGCGCCACCACGTGCCGCAGGGCCACAAGGTCGCGCTGGTGGACCTGCCGGCCGACACCGCCGTGCTGCGCTACAACGTGCCGATCGGCTACGCGCTGCAGGACATCCCGGCCGGCAGCTGGGTGCACGAGCGGGTGCTGCGCATGCCGCCGGCGCGCGAGCTCGAGGGCCTGCCGATGGCCACGGTGCCCGCGCCGGCGCGGGAGCCGCTGACGGGCTACACCTTCCAGGGCTACCGCAACGCCGACGGCTCGGTGGGCACGCGCAACATCCTGGCGATCACGCAGACGGTGCAATGCGTCGCCGGCGTCGTCGAATTCGCGGTCGAGCGCATCAAGCGCGAGCTGCTGCCGAAGTACCCCCATGTCGACGACGTCGTCGGGCTGGCGCACACCTACGGCTGCGGCGTGGCGATCGACGCGCCCGACGCGGTCATCCCGATCCGCACCGTGCGCAACATCAGCCTCAATCCCAACTTCGGCGGCGAGGTGATGGTCGTGAGCCTGGGCTGCGAGAAGCTGCAGCCGGAGCGGCTGATGCCGCCCGGCGTGATCCCGATCGCCGACCAGCGCGGCGCCGGCGCGGCCGATGCCCAGGGCGATGCGCTCGACGTGGTCTGCCTGCAGGATGCGAAGCATGTGGGCTTCATGTCGATGATCGACTCGGTCATGGCGCAGGCGAAGGTGCATCTGGAGCGCCTGAACGCGCGCCGCCGCGAGACGGTGCCCGCGTCGGAGCTGGTGGTCGGCGTCCAGTGCGGCGGCAGCGACGCGTTCTCCGGCGTGACGGCCAATCCGGCGGTGGGCTTCTGCGCCGACCTGCTGGTGCGTGCGGGCGCGACGGTGATGTTCAGCGAGAACACCGAGGTGCGGGACGGCATCGCGCAGCTGACCTCGCGCGCGAGCACGCCGGAAGTGGCGGAGGCAATGGTGCGCGAGATGGCGTGGTACGACGCCTACCTGCGGCGCGGCAGCGTGGACCGCAGCGCCAACACGACGCCGGGCAACAAGAAGGGCGGGCTGTCCAACATCGTCGAGAAGGCGATGGGATCGATCGTGAAGAGCGGCAGCTCGGCGATCTCGGGCGTGCTGTCGCCGGGCGACAAGCTGGCGCGCGACCAGCGCGGGCTGATCTACGCGGCGACGCCGGCCAGCGACTTCATCTGCGGCACGCTGCAGCTGGCCGCGGGCATGAACCTGCATGTGTTCACCACCGGCCGCGGCACGCCCTACGGCCTGGCGGAGTGCCCGGTGATCAAGGTCGCCACGCGCAGCGACCTGGCGCGGCGCTGGCATGACCTGATGGACCTCAATGCCGGGCAGATCGCCGATGGCGAGAAGTCCATCGAGGAGATGGGCTGGGAGATGTTCCGGATGATGCTGGACGTCGCCTCGGGCAGGAAGACGTGGGCGGAACAGCACCGGCTGGCCAATGCGCTGGTGCTGTTCAATCCGGCGCCGGTGACTTGAGGTCGACGCGAGCGGCTCACCGACGTCGGACACTCCGCTGCCGCATCCCCCACGCCACCGCGAGCGCCAGCCCGATCACCACGAAGGAAACCACGGTCGTCACCGTGCCGAGCGCATAGATGACCGGCGTGGTCACCGTCGTCGTCAGGCCTTGCAGCTCCATCGGCAGCGTGTTCAGGTCGCCCATCGTCTGCGAGGAGCGCGCGATCTCGTCCCAGCTCAGCGTGAAGCCGAACATGCCCACCCCCACCAGGCTCGGGCCGATCAGCGGCAGCACGACATGGCGAAAGGCCTGCCACCGCGTCGCGCCGAGGTCGCGCGCCGCTTCCTCGTAGGCCCGGTCGAAGCGGTTGAACACCGCGAACATGATCAGCAGCCCGAACGGCAGCGTCCAGGTCAGCTGCGCCCCCAGGCCCGAGGTGAACAGGCCCAGCGCCGTCCCGTAGTCGTCGGCCCAGCTGGAGCCCAGTCCCTCCAGCACCGTCCTGATGCCGCCATCCAGCAGCCGGAAGGCCAGCCCGATGCCCAGCGACACGATGATCGACGGCATGATCAGGCTGGCCACCACCGCATAGAACAGCAGCGTCCCGCCCGGCAGCCGCTTGCGGTAGGCGAGCCCGGCCAGCAGCGACAGCAGCACCGTCAGCGCCATCACGACGCCGCCCAGCGCCAGCGACCGGCGGAACGCGCCGCCGATGTCGACCACGCCGATCCCTTCCCAGAGCTTCGCGAACCAATGCAGCGACCAGCCGCGCAGCGGGAAGGTCAGGCCGCCCTCCGGGCCCTGGAAGCTGAGCGCGACGATCGCGATCATCGGCCCGTAGAGGAACAGCACGAAGAGCCCGAAGAAGGCGGCGAGCGCGAAGAAGGCGCCGGGGCGCCGCGTGGCATCGCTCATCTCAGAGCTCCCGTCTCAGGTCGACCAGCCGCATCAGCGCGGCGATCATCAGCAGGACCACGGCCAGCAGCACCACGGCATTGGCCGCGGCGGCCGGGAACTGCAGGTAGCCCGCCTGCACCTGGATGGTCTTGCCGACCGAGGCGATCTGCTGGCCACCCATCACGCCCACCGTCACGAAGTCGCCCATGACCAGCGCCAGGATGAAGATCGAGCCGATCAGGATGCCGGTCCGGGACAGCGGCATCACGACATGCCGGATCGTCTGCCAGGCGCTCGCGCCCGAATCGCGCGCGGCCTCGATCAGCGCGCGGTCGATGCGCATCATCGAGTTGAAGATCGGCACGATCATGAACATCGTGTAGAGGTGCACGAACGCCAGCACGACGGAGAAGTCCGAGAACAGCAGCCACTCCACGGGCCGGTCCACCGCACCGGTGGCGAGCAGCGTCTGGTTGACCAGGCCGTTGCGCCCCAGCAGCGGGATCCACGAGATCATCCGGATCACGTTGCTGGTCCAGAACGGCACGGTGCAGACGAGGAACAGCACCGTCTGCATCAGCGTCGTGCGGACATGGAAAGCCAGGAAGTAGGCGATCGTGAAGCCGATCGCCAGCGTCAGGGCCCAGGTCAGGACCGCGAACTTCAGCGTCGAGCCATAGGTCTTCAGCGTGACGCACAGTTCCGAGGTGTCCGCGCAGCCGCGGAACACGTCGGCATAGGCCTGCGTCGTGAAGGCCGGGATCAGTTCGTAGTCGGTCGCCTGCCAGAAGCTCACGACCACCACCAGCACCAGCGGCACGACGAAGAACAGCGCGAACACAGCCGCCAGCGGGCCGGCCTGCAGCCACGCGGAGATCTGCGGTTTCATCGCGCCGTCACGCCGCAACGAACTCGTTCCACTTCTGCACCATGTACGCGTTCTCGTCCATGATCGCGTTCCAGCAGGCGATGCCGCCCATGCGCTGCTCGTAGCTGCCGCCGTCCCGCTTCTCGCCGGCCTTGGCCAGCAGCTCGCCACCGGGGCTCTTGATGTCCTTCTCGGCCGCCTTGCCTTCCATCCAGTACGCCCACTCGTAGGGCGCCATCTGGGCCTTGGCGGTGTCCAGCACCGCGCTGTAGTAACCCTGGCGATTCAGGTAGGCCCCGGCCCAACCGTCGAGGAACCAGTTGATGAACTCGTAGGCGGCGTCCAGTTGCCGGCCCTTGAGCGTCCTGGGCACGCCGAAGCCGGCGGCCCAGGCGCGGTACCCCTCCTTCAGCGGCTGGAAGTTGCAGGCGATGCCCTTGGTGCGCACGGCGGTGACCGCCGGGCTCCACATCGACTGGATCACCACCTCGCCGGAGGCCATCAGGTTGACGCTCTCGTTGAAGTCCTTCCACAGCGCGCGGAACTGGCCGGCGCGCTTGGCCTCGATCAGCATCCTGACCGTGAGGTCGATCTCCTTGCGGGTCATGTTGCCCTTGTCCGGATACTTGTAGAGGCCCGCCGCCTCGACCACCATCGCCGCGTCCATGATGCCGATCGACGGGATGTTCAGGATCGCCGCCTTGCCCTTGAACTCGGGGTTCAGCAGCTCCTTCCAGCTCTCGATCGGACGCTTGATCAGGTCGGGCCGGATGCCCAGCGTGTCGGCGTTGTAGACGGTGGGGATCAGCGTCATGTACTGCGTCGGCGCGGCGGCGAAGGTCTTCGCGTCGGGCTTCTCCAGGTACATGACCTTCTTCGGCGCCGTGCCCTGGTCGCCGACCTTCCTGCCGCCGACCTCGCCGCGCGTGAACAGCGGCGTGATCCGGTCGGCGTTCCTGATCCGCCGGGCATCGATGCCCTGCAGGTTGCCGGTCGGCAGGATCTTCTTGAGGCTGAAGTACTCGGTGTCGATCAGGTCGAAGCTGTTGGGCGCGGTCACCGCGCGCTTGGACACGTCATCGGTCGTCACGGCGATGTACTGGATCTTGATGCCGGTGTCGGCCTCGAACTTCTCGGCGATCGCCTTGTCCTGGTTCACCGCCGTGCCGAGGTAGCGCAGGACGGGCTTGGCCTGGGCATGCACGAACGGGAAGCCCATCGTGCCGGCACCAGCGACGGTGGCGGCACCGGCGGTCTTCAGCAATTGGCGGCGGGTGGTCATCAGGCGGCTCCTCAAGAAGGTTGCTGGGATCGGTGATCGGGACTCGGGCGGCTCAGGCCTCGAGCACGTGGACGTCGGCCTCGAGCCAACGCATCGTGGCGCGGTCGCCGGGGTTCAGCGGACTCGCATGGAACTGGCTGTCGCTCATCGCGGCGGTCCAGTCGGGACCCGCCGCCGCATCGAGCTCGCGACGGTTGTCGGCGCCCAGATGGACCAGCACCTGGCTGCCCTGGTATTCGACGTCGAGCACGGTGGCCGGCATGGTCGCTTCTCCGGTCGCGCCGCCGCGGCCGACGAGCACCCGGTCGCAGCGCACCGCGACCTTGCCCGCCGGGGTCTCCATCACGTTGTGGGCGCCGATGAAGCGCGCGACGAATTCGGTGCGGGGCCGCTCGAACACCGCTCGCGGCGGGCCGGTCTGCTCGATGCGACCCTGGTTCATGACGACGACGAGGTCCGCCAGCGCCAGGGCTTCCTCTTGCGAGTGGGTGACGTGCACGAAGCTCATGCCGAGCTCGCGATGCCAGCGCTTGAGCTCGGCGCGCATGCGCACGCGCAGGAAGGGATCGAGCGCCGAGAGCGGCTCGTCCAGCAGCAGCACGCGCGGCTGCATCATCAGCGCGCGGGCCAGCGCGACGCGCTGTTGCTGACCACCCGAGAGCGCGGCAGGCAGGCGCGCCGCATAGGGCGTCATGTGGACCAGCTCGAGCAACTCGCGCGCACGCGCCTCGCGCTCAGCCTTCGGCTGGCCCTTCATGCGGGCGCTGAAGGCGACGTTGTCCAGCACGCTCAGGTGGGGGAACAGCGCGTAGCTCTGGAACATCATCGCGGTGCCGCGCTCCGCCGGCGACAGCGGGGTGATCTCGCGACCCGACAGCAGGACATGGCCCTCGGTCGGCACCTCATGGCCCGCGATCATGCGCAAGGTGCTGGTCTTGCCGCAGCCCGACGGCCCGAGCAGGCAGCAGTAGCTGCCACCCGCAATGCGCAGATCGATGCCGGCCACCGCGGTGGCATCGCCATATCGCTTGGTCAGCGCAATCAGTTCCAGATCGTTGCGTGCAGTCGTCATGGGATTTTTGTATGCATAAGCTGTGCCATATCATCGACTCTGTTGTCGACTTGAAGTCGCACCAACTGCATGCACAAAGCACCTTGCCGGTGCGGGGAGCCCCAATGAAGCTACTGCTGATCAACCCCAACACCTCGCTGCCGATGACCCGCGGCATCGAGGAAGCGGCCCGGGCGGTGGCCGCAGCGGGCACCGAGATCGTGGCCCGTTGCCCCAGCTTCGGGCCGGTGTCGATCGAGGGGCATCTCGACGACGCCTTCGGCGCGGCGGGCGTGGCGGAGCAGGCGCTGCTGGCGGCGCGGGACGGCTTCGACGCCACCGTGATCGCCTGCTTCGGAGACCCCGGGCTGGACGCGGCGCGCGAGGCGCTGCCCGGGCCGGTGCTGGGCATTGCGGAGGCGGCCTTCCAGGCCGCGTCCATCGTGGCGACGGGGTTCTCGGTCGTGACGACGATGACGCGCACCTGCGTGATCGCCGAGCGGCTGGTGCGTCGCTATGGCTGCGAGTCGACCTGCCGCGGCATCCACGGCACCGACATCGAGGTGCTGTCGCTGGAGTCGTGCGACGAGGCCACGCTGGCACGGATCGAGGCGGCCTCGCGCGTGGCCCTGGCGCGCGATCGCAGCGAGGCCATCGTGCTGGGCTGCGCCGGGATGGCCTTGCTGTGCGAGGAACTGCAAAGGCGTCTGGAGGTGCCGGTGATCGACGGACTCGCGGTGGCGGTGAAGCTGGCCGAGGCCCTGTCGGCCCTGCGGCTGCGAACCGCCAAGGGCGGCGACTACGCGCCGCCGCTCGCCAAGCGCTGGACCGGATGGGCCGCCGGTTTCGGCCGGGACCACACGGCCTAGGCCCGGAGGGCGGCGATCACGCCTTGGCCGCGGACTTGCGGCGGGGCTTGGCGCCGCGGGCCGGCGCCTCGGGCTCGAGCTGGAAGATCTGGCGGAAGTCCATTTCGCCCGCCGTTTCGGCCGGGGGACGGATGCCCTGCTCGACGTGCGCCAGGTGCTCCAGCATCAGGCGCTCGGCACGGCGCGCATCGCCGCTCTCGATGGCGGCCACGATGTCGTCGTGTTCGTGATCGGGGCAGGCGCTGGACGCCAGCGCGTCGTACTGCGCGATCGCCAGGCCGGTCAGCGCCACCAGGCGGCGCACGGTGTCGATGAACAACCGGTTCTCGGTGCATTCCGCCAAGCGGAGGTGGAAGGCGCCCGTCAGTTGCGCCAGCGCCGCGCGGTCGCCGGCGGCGCGGGCATCGGCCTCGCGCGCGAGGTGCTGGCGCATCGCCGCCAGCTGCGACTGGCCGGCGGTCCCCGCCAGTTCGGCGCTCAGCTGCGCGGCCACGGCGCGCTCCACGGCGCGGCGCATGGCGAAGACATCGCTGAGGTCGCGCGGCGTCGGGCTGGCGACGAACGCGCCCCGGTTCAGGTGCAGGTCGATCACCAGTTCCTGGCTGAGCCGGTTCAGGACTTCGCGGATGCGCGTGCGGCTGGCCTGGAAGGCGCTGGCCAGGCGTTCCTCATTCAGCTTGGTCCCGGGCAGCAGCCGCCGCTCGCTGATGGCGGTGTAGATGCGCTCGTAGATTTCCTGATTGGTCAGCGGCATGGCGGCGGCAAGGGCGGGAAGACAAGGCTGCGATTATGTGCGCGCGATTGTCGACAAAACGCAGTTGTCGCTCATGCCCCGCAGGTCGCCTGCCTGAACGACGCCGCCAGGATCTCCGCCACCTGGTCCAGCAACTGGGCCGCGTCATCGTCGCGCCGCGGGTCATACGGGGCCGCGTCGGTCGCGGGCACGCCCAGCAGTGCGTGGAACGGCGTGCAGCCCAGCGCCGCGGGCGACAGGTGCTCGCCCAGGAAGCGGTCGTCGTAGGGCGTCACCGGACGCTCGGTCAGGTCGACCATCGTGCCCAGCATCCGGAGCACGTTGCCCCGGTGATCCCGCTGGACCACCCTCCCCCGCGACAGCACCGCCCGGTAGCCCGAGCCATTGCTGCGCAGCCGGAAGCGTTGCTCGTAGGTGTCGGTGAAGCCGTCGAAATGCGCGCGCAGCGCCAGCATCATCGGCTCGAGATCCTCGGGATGGACGCGGCAGCGCCAGAACGCGGTGCTGTCCGGCTGCTCCGGATGCGGAAAGCCCAGGTGTTCCTTCCAGCGCGGCGAGTAATGCACCAGCTCCAGCGGCGGATTCAAGTCCCAGACGCCGAAGGCGCCCCGCTCGATCGCCGTCCGCCAGCGCCTGACTTCATCATGACGGATCCCCATGGCGGGGCATCTTGCGCGCCACGCCGGGCGGGGTCAACGCCGGTTCTCCCTCGGAACGGGGAGCCGTGCCGTCGCGCCACAGGCGCGCCACCCGCGAGCCGCTTGGGGCTTGACAGCCGGGTCGACCGCCGATCGCCGATCCCCCTACCGCGGCTCGTACATGTAGCGCCGGGTCAGCGGGACCGGCGCGGGCCCGCCGTCGCGCTTGCTGGCCAGGATCTGGTACAGGCCCAGCTCGCCGGTCTCGAATTCCAGCGCCGACGCGGCCATGTACAGCCGCCAGATCCGGTAGTGCGCCTCGTCGACGTACTGCAGCGCCTGCTCGTGCCCCTCCTCGAGCTTGGCCACCCAGGCGCGCAGCGTGCGCGCGTAGTGCATCCGCAGTCCCTCGACGTCATGGAGCTCGAACTGCTGCTGTTCCATCACCCGCATCACATTGCTGGCCCGGTCCAGCTCGCCGTCCGGGAAGACATAACGGTTGATGAACTTGGACGACAGCGCCTGCCCCCATCCGTCCTCCTCATGGGTGATGCCATGGTTCAGGAACAACCCGCCGGGCTTGAGCAGCCGATGCACGCTGCCGAAGTAGGTCGGCAGGTTCTTGAGCCCCACGTGTTCGAACATGCCGACGCTGGACACCTTGTCGAACTGCCCGCTCATGTCGCGGTAGTCGCACAGGCGCACCTCCACCTGTCCCCGCAGGCCGGCGGCTTCGATGCGCTGGCGGGCCAGCGCGAGTTGCCGCTCGGACAGGGTGATGCCGGTGGCCTTCACGCCGTAATGACGCGCCGCATGCATCACCAGCGCGCCCCAGCCGCAGCCGATGTCCAGCAGCTCCTCGCCGGGCTGCAGCCGCAGCTTGCGGCAGATGTGGTCCAGCTTGGCCCACTGGGCCTGGGCCAGGCTGGTGTCCTCGGTTTCGTAATAGGCGCAGGAATAGACCATCGCCGGGTCCAGCCAGAGCGCGTAGAAGTCGTTGGACAGGTCGTAATGGAAGGCGATGGCGGCCTTGTTCTCGGCCCGGGTGTGGCGACGCACGCCATCGGCGCGCAGTTCCGCGTCAGCGGCGCCGGGCGGCGGCGCCAGCAGGCGGACCGCCAGCCGCAGGCGGTCGCTCCAGGACAGGGTCAGCTCCGGCAGGTGGTCCTTGAGCTGCAGCGCGGCGAAGAAGTCGCCCTCCACGTCGATCTGCTGGGTGAAGTAGGCCTCGGCGAAGCGCAGCGGATCGCGGCCCAGCAGCAGCCGGCGCAGCGCCGTCGGCTCGTTCAGGACCAGGGTGAACTCGGGCGGCTGATGGGCCTGCCGGCCCAGCCGCGTGGTCCAGTGGCCCTGCCGCAGCCCCATGCTGCCGGGGTAGGCGCAGAACAGACGCTGCAGCAGCGTCAGTCCGGCGGGCGGCAGCGGCGGCGTGCCCGGCACGCCGGCGATGACCTCGGCCGCGCGGGCGGCGGCGGCCGAGGTGGGGGACAACAGTTCCTGATCCATGCGAGTCCTCGTCCGAAACCACGAAAGCATGCTGGTCGGAAGCGCCGCGGGGTCAGTTCTTGCGCGCCCTCGCGAGCTGGCGGCCTGGAGTCGTCGGGGGATATTAGCCAAACCGGCACCCCCCGCCCGGATTGGGGGCATTGCTGCAATCGGCATGCCCGGCACCCTCCGACGGGGGCCCCTCGCGCGCTCGTTGCGCCCTCGCACACCCTCGCCCAAAGGAGTCATCACAAGCCCGCCGGCCAGGGCCACAATCAGCCCCCATCGCCCGAGAGAAACCCGTCTGGCCCCGGGTCCCGGGACCGCGCCAGGACCACCTGCCAAGAAACGCCAAGGAGTGAGCCATGCCCCATGCATTCGCCAACACCGTCGCCAGCTTCAAGACCGCGTCAGGCAAGAGCGGCAAGTACTACTCGCTGCCCCGGTTGGCCGAGCGCTTTCCCAACGTGAACCAGCTGCCGGTGTCGATCCGGCTGGTGCTCGAGTCGGTGCTGCGCAACTGCGACGGCAAGCGCGTCACCGCCGAGCATGTCGAGCAGCTCGCCAACTGGCAGCCCAATGCGCCGCGCAACGAGGAGATCCCCTTCGTCGTGGCCCGCGTGGTGCTGCAGGACTTCACCGGCGTGCCGCTGCTGGCCGACCTGGCCGCGATGCGCAACGTCGCCCAGGCGCAGGGCAAGAACCCCAAGACGATCGAGCCGCTGGTGCCGGTCGACCTGGTGGTGGACCACTCCGTCATGATCGACCACTTCGGCGACAAGCAGGCGCTGGACCTGAACATGAAGCTGGAGTTCGAGCGCAACCGCGAGCGCTATGAATTCATGAAGTGGGGCATGCAGGCCTTCGACACCTTCGGCGTCGTGCCCCCGGGCTTCGGCATCGTCCACCAGGTCAACCTGGAATACCTCGCCCGCGGCGTCCACAAGACCGACAACAAGACCGGCGGCGGCGCCGGCACCGTCTACTACCCCGACACGCTGGTCGGCACCGACAGCCACACGACGATGATCAACGGCATCGGCGTCGTCGGCTGGGGCGTCGGCGGCATCGAGGCCGAGGCCGGCATGCTCGGCCAGCCGGTCTACTTCCTGACGCCGGACGTGGTCGGTTTCGAGCTCACCGGCCGCCTGCGCGAGGGCGTCACCGCCACGGACCTGGTGCTGACCGTCACCGAGATCCTGCGCAAGGCCAAGGTGGTGGGCAAGTTCGTCGAGTTCTTCGGCGAGGGCACCGCCTCGCTGTCCGTGCCCGACCGCGCCACCATCGGCAACATGGCGCCGGAATACGGCGCGACGATGGGCTTCTTCCCGGTCGACGAGCGCACCATCGACTACTTCAAGGGCACCGGCCGCACGACCGAGGAGATCGAGGCCTTCGAGAGCTACTTCCGCGCGCAGGGCCTGTTCGGCATCCCCAAGGCGGGCGACATCCGCTTCAGCCAGGTCGTCTCGCTGGACCTGGGCAGCGTCGTGCCCTCGCTGGCCGGCCCCAAGCGCCCGCAGGACCGCATCGTCATCACCGACCTGGCCAAGACCTTCACCTCGCTGTACAGCAAGCCGGTGGCCGACAACGGCTTCAACCAGCCGGCCGCCAAGCTGCACCAGCGCTTCCCGCTGGGCGGCGCCCAGAAGGGCCTGTCGATCGCCAACGGCGACGTGCTGATCGCGGCGATCACCTCCTGCACCAACACCTCCAACCCGAGCGTGCTGCTGGCCGCCGGCCTGCTGGCCAAGAAGGCGGTCGAGGCTGGCCTGAAGGTGCAGCCGCACATCAAGACCTCGCTGGCGCCGGGCTCGCGCATCGTCACCGAGTACCTGGAGAAGGCCGGCCTGCTGCCCTACCTGGAACAGTTAGGCTTCACCGTCGCCGCCTACGGCTGCACGACCTGCATCGGCAACGCCGGCGACCTGACGCCCGAGATCAACGAGGCCATCACCGGCAACGACCTGGTCTGCGCCGCGGTGCTGTCGGGCAACCGCAACTTCGAGGCGCGCATCCATCCCAACATCAAGGCCAACTTCCTGGCCAGCCCGCCGCTGGTGGTGGCCTACGCGATCGCCGGCAACGTGACCCGCGACCTGATGACCGAGCCGGTCGGCCACGGCACCGGCGGCCGGGCGGTCTACCTGGGCGACATCTGGCCCACCAGCGACGAGATCTACGCGCTGCTCAAGCTCGCGCTCAATCCCGACGCGTACCGGGCCAACTACGGCAAGGTCAAGGCCGAGCCGGGCGAGCTCTGGAAGAAGATCACCGGCGGCACCGGCCAGGTCTACGGCTGGCCGCGCAGCACCTACATCGCGCAGCCGCCCTTCTTCAGCGGCTTCACGCAGATCCCGCAGGCGCAGGAGGTCGGCGTGCGGGACGCGCGCATCATGGCGCTGTTCGGCGACTCGATCACCACCGACCACATCTCGCCCGCCGGCTCGATCAAGGAAGCGTCGCCCGCGGGCAGCTACCTGAAGGAGCAAGGCGTGCTCAAGGCCGACTTCAACAGCTACGGCTCGCGCCGCGGCAACCATGAGGTCATGATGCGCGGCACCTTCGCCAACGTCCGGATCAAGAACCTGATGATCCCGGCCAAGCCGGACGGTGCGCGCGAGGAAGGCGGGCTGACGCTGTTCCAGCCCGGCGGCGAGAAGCTGTTCATCTACGACGCCGCGATGCGCTACATCGCCGCCGGTACCCCGACGGTGATCTTCGCCGGCGAGGAATACGGCACCGGTTCCAGCCGGGACTGGGCGGCCAAGGGCACGCAGCTGCTGGGCATCAAGGCGGTGGTGGCCAAGAGCTTCGAACGCATCCACCGCTCCAACCTGGTCGGCATGGGCGTGCTGCCGCTGCAGTTCCGTCCGGGCGATTCCTGGGAATCGCTGGGGCTCAAGGGCGACGAGCTCATCGACATCGAACTGGGCAACGAGATCCGGCCGCAATCGGAAGCGACGCTGATCATCCGTGCCGCCGGCGCCGCCGAGCGCCGCGTGCCGCTGATCCTGCGCATCGACACGCCGATCGAGGTCGAGTACTACCGCCACGGCGGCATCCTGCCCTACGTGCTGCGGCAGCTGCTGGCGGCCTGAGGGGCACGGGGAAATTTCGCGGCGCCTGTCGAAATCCGGCGGCGCCAGACGTCATGAGGGTGAGACGGCCATGGTCGTCCACCCTCATCCACTTTCAGCGTCCCACCCGGGCGCATTCAGGAGCACGTCATGCGATTCATGGTCATCGTCAAGGCCGACAGCCACAGCGAAGCGGGCGAGATGCCCAGCACCGAACTGCTCGCCGCGATGGGCGCGTACAACGAGCAACTCGTCAAGGCCGGCATCATGAAGTCGGGCGAAGGGCTGCATCCGAGCCGCAAGGGCGTGCGGGTGCGCTTCTCCGGGGAGTCCCGCACCGTCACCGACGGTCCGTTCGCCGAGACCAAGGAGCTGATCGCCGGCTTCTGGATCTGGGAATGCGCCTCGCTGCAGGAGGCGATCGAGTGGGTCAAGAAGTGCCCGAATCCGCAGACGGGCGACTCGGACATCGAGATCCGCCAGATCTTCGAGGCCGAGGACTTCGGCGAAGCCTTCACCCCGGAGTTGCGCGAGCAGGAAGAGCGCCTGCGCGCCGAGATCGAGCAGCGCTGAGGCATGCCGCGTCTCCCGCGCGGTGGCGGGAGTCCCCGGCATGGCCCCCTCTCCCGCGAAGTGGGAGAGGGTTGGGGTGAGGGCGATTTACTTCCCGGTCGTCCCGGTCGTGCCCGAGGTCGCCGGCTTCTTCGCCGTGGGCTTGGCCGCCGGCTTCGGCGCCGCCTTCGGTGCGGCGGGCTGGTCCAGTTCCTTCGACGCCGCGGTCGAGCCGCCCTGCACGCCGAGTCGGCCGCCGGTGCCCAGGCCACCCTTGACCTGCTGCGCCTTGTAGTTGCGCAGCGCCTTGACCATCTGGTTGTACGAGTCCGCGAAGGCGGTCACGATGACCTTGCCCGCCGGCGTCTTGCCGTAGGCGCCGCCAGCGATGGCGGTGTTGCTGAAGAAGCTGGCGCCGCCGAAACCGAAGTCGAAGTTCTTGGCCGTGCCCTCCGCCGCCGAGATCTGCACGCCGGAACGGTTGTCCACCAGCAGCAGCGTCGTGGAGGCCTCGTTCTGGCTGACGTTGGCCGCGACCGCGGTCAGCAGCCCGATCGCACCGGTGCCGATGCCACCGCCACCACCGCCGGTCTTGCCGGCGAACTGGATCTCGGGGCTCATCGTGTAGTCGGCGGCGACCATCTGGCCCTGGCCGAAGTTGCTGCCGGCACGGACCTCGCCCGACTGCATCAGCGCCCGCTCGCGCTCCATGTTGGCGAAGGCCTTGCCGCGCTCCACGATCACGAAGCAGTTGGACTGCTGGACCATCAGGCGCAGCACCGGCACGGTGGAGCCCAACTGGCGGTCACGCAGCTGCGACCACCAGGGGGCGTTGGTGTCCTCGAAGATCGCCAGCGTGCCCAGCGTCTCGTCGCAATGCTCGAGCTTGCTGTTCTGGTTCTCGGCGGTCGCGCCGCCGGCGGCGCCGGAGACGGTGCCCTTGTTCTCGCCCATCGTCGGCGCGGTGGCCAGGCAACCCGCGAGCAGCAGCGGGGACAGCAGCAGGGCCGACTTCAGCGCGAAGCCGGACACGGAAGTGGAGCGGGGAGTGGCGAGCATGGGATCCTCCAGTTTTTCTAAGGACGTCTCAGGACGAGCGGAAACAACAACGACGGACACGACCCGGTCGGCCCGACCGGCCGGGTCTGGGGAACGGGGTGATCAGTCGAGCGGGGTGGCGGGCGCGACGCCGTAATGGCCGCCGACCGGCTGGCCATGCGGGTTGCCGATCCAGATGCTGGTGCCGAAGACATCGCTGCAGCCGCCCCAGGCGATCTCGAAGGCGCGCGGCTCCTCGTTGCGGGTCTGCGCGTAGACGGACACGGTGCTGTCGGACGGACCGATCGTGTAGCAGACCCGCGCCCACACCGGACGCGGCGACGACGCCACCACCGAGGCCGAGCCCTCGGCATTGCCATCGGAGGCCTTGGCCATCCATTTCGTGCCGCGGGTGGGTCCCGGGTTGTAGCTGAACACGTAAGGCACCTGCGCCATCGCCGCGATCGACGCGGCGAGCAGCCCGGCTGCCATCAGGCCTTTGGCCATCATTCGTCATCCCCTTGCCTGTGGTCCGCATCGCAACGGATGCGACGGAATGTGGCGGATTGTTGAGCCTCGTTTTTGAAAAAGCGAGGCCCCCATCGTGGTGGGGACCACCCGATCCGCAGGGGCGGAGCGGCGACGACACGGATCAGGGACAGCCTCGCTCCACAGGGCGCACGAAAGCGGCGCGGCGGACGGTGCACGGCAAGGCCTGGCCCCGCGATCGCCAGCATCGGCGCGGGTTGGCGAGGATCGGCGGGAAGCCCGATG
This sequence comes from Mitsuaria sp. BK041, assembly GCF_014193085.1. NCBI lineage: Bacteria > Pseudomonadati > Pseudomonadota > Betaproteobacteria > Burkholderiales > Sphaerotilaceae > Roseateles > Mitsuaria sp. BK041. The sequence continues at coordinate 3,321,315 of NZ_JACHYT010000001.1, forward strand.
GCAGCGGGGATTGGCTCGCCGGCGCGTCGACCGGAGCGGCGCGCGGCGCCCGCGTCACGCGCTGCGGCGCGCCGCGGGACGCGTCCACGTCGCGCGGCGGCGATGACTTAGGTCATCTGGTGTTGTAGGGATGGCGAAACAGCGGCGATGGACTATGCGGGGCACCCGCACGCCTCATTCCGCGCCGAGGTCCAGACCCCGTTCCCTGGCGAATGCCTGGAGCGCCGGCATCAGCGCGCCGATCTTTTCCGCCACCGCATCGCGGATGGTGTCCACCATCACCTGGGTCTGGCGCTCGATCTCGATGTGGACCGGCGCGCCCTCGCCCTTGTCGGCGAAGGTCGTCATGCGCAGCGTCTCGGGAATGAGCCAGACCTCGAACCAGCCCGAGCCGTCGGCATTGCGGCCGGCCTCGGCCACGGTCAGGCTGGCGCCGTTCACCGCGATGTAGCCCTTCGGGAAGATGTAGCGCATCCATGGCGCGGGCACCGCGATGCGGATGACGTGGTTGTTGGCCGGACGGCGGATCGACGCGACGGTGGCCATGAAGTCGACATGGCCCGACAGCGGATGGCCGCCGATCTCGGCGCCTTCCTTGGCGGCCCGCTCGACGTTGAGCCGGCCGCCGACGCCGAGCCGCCCCAGCGTCGTGAGGTTCAGGCTCTGCAGCATCACGTCGAAGTCGGCGCGGTGGTCGCCGTCCAGCGCGGTGACGGTCAGGCAGACGCCGTCGCAGGCGACGGACGCGCCGATCTCCAGGTCGCGGCAGAAGCCGTCGGGGAAGTCCAGGGTAAAGCTGCGCAGCCCTTCCTTGTCGGTGATGCGGGCGACCTGCGCGATGCCTTGAACGATGCCGGTGAACATGGCGGACCTCCGATCAGCGCGGGGCGTGCGACGCGAACAGCTCGGGCGAGAAACCCAGGCTCAGGCGGCCATCGTCCCATTCGACGACCGGGCGCTTGATCACGCTTGGCTGCTCGCTCATCAGCGCAGCCGCCGAGGCCGCGTCGGTGACGCCGGCCTTGGTCGCGTCGTCCAGCTTGCGCCAGGTGGTACCGGCGCGGTTCAGCACCTTGTCCCAGCCCAGTTCCGCCATCCAGCGCGGCAGCCGCTGCGCGGGCACGCCCTGCTTCTTGTAGTCGTGGAACTGGTAGGCCAGGCCCTGCTCGTCGAGCCAGGCGCGGGCGCGCTTCACGGTGTCGCAGTTGGGGATGCCGTAGAGGGTGATCATGGGAACGAGGGGGATGCGGGACGTCGTCGAAAGAAGCCGGCACGCTACCATGAAGCGGATGATCCCCTGGCTCGACGATGACTCCCTGGACTTCCCGTCGACCCGCCGCGCGCTGGGTCCGCGCAGCGACGCGCCGGGGCTGCTCGCGGCCGGCGGCGACCTGCGGCCCGCCCGCCTGAGGGCGGCCTACGCCCGGGGGATCTTCCCCTGGTATGGGGAGGGCCAGCCCATCCTCTGGTGGACCACCGATCCGCGCATGGTGCTCAAGACGGCGGACTTCAAGCTGTCGCGCTCGCTGCGCAAGACGCTGGCCCGCTTCATCCGCACGCCCGGCTGCGAGATCCGCGTCGACAGCGCCGCCGCCACCGTGCTCAAGGCCTGCGCCAGCACGCCGCGCGACGGGCAGGACGGCACCTGGATCGTTCCCGAGATGCAGCAGGCCTACCTGCAGCTCGCCCGCGACGGCACGGTGCACACGGTCGAGACCTGGATGGACGGCGAGCTCGCCGGCGGGCTCTATGGCGTCAACCTCGGCCGCATGTTCTACGGCGAGTCGATGTTCATGCGCAGGACCGACGCCTCGAAGATCGCGCTGGCCGCGCTGGTCTGCCTGTGCCGGGAATTCGGCATCCCCTGGATCGACTGCCAGCAGCAGACGGCGCACCTGGCGTCGCTGGGCGCGGCACCCGTCACGCGCGAGGCCTTCGAGGCCCACCTGGACGCCCATGCCCACCTGCCGGCGCCGGGGGATTGGACCTATCATCCGCGCCTGTGGGCCCACCTGGGCCTCGGCGACGCCGACCGCGCGGCCGCCGGCTCCCCGCCGATCCCCTCCCCGCCCGACTCGCGCGCAACGTCCGACAGGCCCTGACCGTGACGCATCCCAAGGAACTCCCGCTGGCCGAGCTGCAGTTCTATGCGACCGCGCCCTATCCCTGCAGCTACCTGAGCGACCGCCAGGCCCGCTCGCAGGTCGCCACGCCCAGCCACCTGATCCATGCCGACGCCTACTCCAGCCTGGTGGCGGCCGGCTTCCGGCGCAGCGGCATGTTCACTTACCGGCCCTACTGCGATGGCTGCAAGGCCTGCGTGCCGATGCGCATCCCGGTGGCGGATTTCCATCCCAACCGCAGCCAGCGCCGTGCCTGGGCGCAGCACCAGCACCTGCAGGCGCGGGTGATGCGGCTGGGCTACAGCGACGAGCATTACCAGCTCTACCTGCGCTACCAGGCCGGCCGTCACAGCGGCGGCGGCATGGATCACGACAGCGTCGATCAGTACACCCAGTTCCTGCTGCAGAGCCGCGTCAACTCGCGGCTGGTGGAATTCCGCGAGCCCGGCGGCGCGCTGAAGATGGTGTCCATCCTGGACATCCTGGGCGACGGGTTGTCGGCGGTCTACACCTTCTACGAGCCCGAGGCCGGCGTCAGCTACGGCACCTACAACGTGCTGTGGCAGCTGCGCCAGACCCGCGACCTGAGCCTGCCCCACCTCTACCTGGGCTACTGGATCGCGCAGAGCGACAAGATGGCCTACAAAGCCCGCTTCCTCCCGCACGAGCTGCTGCGCGAGGGGCACTGGCAGCGCGTCGACCGCTGACGCGGCGCCTCCCGGCCCCTCCCCGACGCCTTCCCGGCGCCCCCCCGGCCGCCCCCCTCCTTCGACCCAAGGGACGCCTCCCGGCGCCTCTCAACAGACACTCCCTCTCCCCGCTTGCGGGGAGAGGGTGGGGGTGAGGGGTCTCCGCACGGCACCAATCTTCTCGCGGGCAAAAATTGGTCCCACACTGGTTTTCCCTCCAATGGCGCCGGTGGCTTCTTGTTTTCCCTTGCCGCCATCACAAATGACGCCTGTACGCGCATTTGACGACATCATTACGACAAGTTACCCCACCTCCAAGGGTTAACCTGAATGATGCAGACGCGAGTGGTATCTACATTGCATACCACTATGAGATCAGCAGCGGTATCGATCTCCTGGACGCCGCGGACGCCAGTCGCCCGCGGACTGCACGTCGAACGCGAGGAGTGACTTCCATGCCTGCACGCGCCCTCCCAAGTCCCGCTGACCGCGTCGCCCCTGCGGCGGCGCCGATCCCACGCCCCTCTGCCCCCGAGTGGCCGGCTTGAAGTCGGCCGCCGGCGGTCGCGCCCGAGCGACCGCCGCCTTCGCCGGTTGAACGACCGGCGCTTTTTCTCCGAGTCCGACCGATTCCGCCGCGCTGCATCCGCAGTCGCCCGGCGCGGCGGCGCTCATCCCTGCAGTTTCCGAAGACAACGACAACACCCTTCAGGAGCCCCCCCGATGAGACTTCATCCCTGTGCCCGCCCCCACCCGCTGCTGCCCTGGCTGATGCCGGTGGCGCTGGCCTTCGCCGGCAGTTCCGCGATGGCCTACGACTGCACCGGCGTCGCCGACTGGAACGCGGCCACCGCCTACGGCGGCAACGCGATCGTCAAGCAGAACAACACCGCCTACCAGGCCAAGTGGTGGACGCAGAACAACCCGCCGGCGAGCAACTCCGGCCAGTGGGACGTGTGGAAGGTGCTCGGCGCCTGCGACGGCGGCGGCAATGGCGGCACGAACAAGCCGCCGACGGTGGCGCTGACCGCGCCGACCGCCGGCACGTCGCCGACCGCGGGCGACACGGTGACCCTCGCCGCGACCGCCGCCGACAGCGACGGCACCGTGGCCAAGGTCGGCTTCTACGTCAACGGCGCGCTGGTCGCCGAGGACAGCACCGCCCCCTTCAGCATCGGCTGGACCGCGCGCGCCGGCGTCGCCGACATCACCGCCCGCGCCACCGACGACAAGGGCGCCAGCACCGACAGCGCCGCCGTGCGCATCAGCGTGCAGGGCCAGGTCACCGGCGACGAGCGCTGCCGGCCCGAGGGCCTGGTCACCACCGCCGCCACCGCGCCCGCCTACTGCAAGGTCTACGACGACCAGGGCCGCGAGAAGATGGGCGCCGACAAGCCGCGCCGCATCATCGGCTACTTCACCAGCTGGCGCACCGGCAAGACCGGCCAGCCCGCCTTCCTCGCGCACCAGATCCCCTGGGCGCAGGTCACGCACATCAACTACGCGTTCGCGCATGTGGACGCGGCCAACAAGCTGTCCATCGGCAACACCGCCGATGCCGCCAACCCCGCCACCGGCCTGACCTGGCCGGGCATCGCCGGCGCGGAGATGGATCCGGCCTATCCCTACCAGGGCCATTTCAACCTGCTGAACAAATTCAAGAAGCAGTACCCGAACGTCAAGACGCTGATCTCGGTCGGCGGCTGGGCGGAGACGACCGGCTTCTACACGATGACGACCAACGCGGACGGCTCGGCCAACACGGCCGGCATCAACGCGTTCGCGGACTCGGCGGTGGCCTTCCTGCGCCAGTACGGCTTCGACGGCGTGGACATCGACTACGAGTACCCGACCAGCATGAACAACGCCGGCAACCCGGTGGACTTCGCCATCAGCAATGCCCGCCGCGGCGCGCTGATGAAGAACTACGTGGTGCTGATGCGCACGCTGCGCGCCAGGCTCGACGCGGCCAGCCAGGCCGACCAGCGTCATTACCTGCTCACGATCGCGGCGCCCTCCTCCGGCTACCTGCTGCGCGGGATGGAGGCCTTCCAGGTCACCCAGTACCTGGACTACGTGAACATCATGAGCTACGACCTGCACGGCGCCTGGAACCAGTTCGTCGGCCCCAACGCGGCGCTGTACGACGACGGCAAGGACGCGGAGCTGACGGCCTGGAACTACTACTCGAGCGCCCAGTACGCGCGCATCGGCTACCTCAACACCGACTGGGCCTACCACTACTTCCGCGGCGCGATGCCGGCGGGCCGCATCAACATCGGCGTGCCCTACTACACCCGCGGCTGGCAGGGCGTGACCGGCGGCACCAACGGGCTGTGGGGCCAGGCGGCGCTGCCCGACCAGAGCAAGTGCCCGGCCGGCACCGGCGGCGGCACGGTGCAGAAGTGCGGCAACGGCGCCATCGGCATCGACAACCTCTGGCATGACCTCGATGTCTCCAGCAAGGAAGTGCCGGCGGGCTCCAACCCGATGTGGCATGCGATGAACCTCGCCTCCGGCCGCCAGGGCAGCTACCTCGCCGCCTACGGCCTGAACCCGGCGACGAATCCGGCCGACCGGCTCACCGGGAGCTACGTCCGGCACTACGACGCGACGCTGGTGGCGCCCTGGCTGTGGAACGCGCAGAAGCAGGTCTTCATCAGCACCGAGGACGAGCAGTCGCTCGGCACCAAGGCGCAGTACATCGCCGATCGCGGCATCGGCGGCGTGATGTTCTGGGAGTTCGCCGGCGACTACGCCTTCGACACCGCCCGCGGCGAATACTTCATCGGCAACACGCTGACCAGCACGCTCTACAACAAGCTCAAGACCGCCGGCGCCTACGGCAACCGGATGAGCGCGGCCAGCCTGCCCACCGACACGCTGGACATCGGCTTCGCGCTGAACGGCTTCGCGCTGGGCGACAGCAACTACCCGATCACGCCCAAGCTGACCCTGACCAACAACAGCGGCACCACCCTGCCCGGCGGCACGGAGTTCCAGTTCGACGTCCCGACCGCGATCCCGTCGACGGTGACCGACCAGAGCGGCTTCGGCCTGACGGTGATCGCCAATGGCTCGAACGCGGCCGGCCACAACGTCGGCGGGCTGAAGAACGACTTCCACCGCGCCAGCTTCAAGCTGCCCGCCTGGCAGAGCCTGGCGCCCGGCGCCAGCGTCACGCTGACCATCAACTACTACCTGCCCATGCCCATGCCCAGCAACTGGACGGTCACGTTCGGCGGCCGCAGCTACGCGCTGGCGCAGGAAGCGCGGCGCGGCGCGGTGCCCGCCACCACCGCGGCCAGGACCTCCACCGCCGCCCGGCAGTGATTCAAGAACCTCCCCACCCACCCAACCTCGACATCAGGAGCTCGACATGAAGAACCGCATGGTCCGCCTCGGCGGCATCGCGCTGGCCGCGGCGATGGCCGCCGGCACCGCCCAGGCCTATGACTGCACCAACGTGCCCGAATGGTCCGCCTCGGCGATCTACACCGGCACGTCCAACAGCTACGCCAAGCAGAACAACATCGCCTACCAGGCCAAGTGGTGGACGCAGAACAACCCGCCGGCCAGCAACTCGGGCCAGTGGGACGTGTGGAAATCGCTGGGCGCCTGCGACACCGGCGGCGCCGACACCACGCCCCCGAGCGTGCCGGGCGGGCTGAGCTCCAGCAACATCACCACCAGCAGCATCACGCTGAGCTGGGCCGCGTCGACCGACGCCGGCAGCGGCGTCAACAACTACGAGCTGCTGCGCGGCGGCTCGCTGGTCGCCTCGCCCACCGGCACCAGCCACACCGACACCGGCCTGAGCGCCGGCACCGCCTACAGCTACCAGGTGCGCGCCAAGGACAAGGCCGGCAATGTCTCGGCGCTGAGCGCGGCGCTGCTCACCAGCACCGCCAGCGGCAACTGCGCCGCGGCGCCGGCCACGCCGGCCGGGCTGAGCTCGCCGTCCAAGAGCGCCACCAGCGTGAACCTGGCCTGGAACGCCGTCGCCGCCGGCCCGAACTGCACGGTGCAGTACCGCGTCAACCAGGGCGCGACCCAGGTCGCGCAGGGCGCGGCCACCAGCGCCAGCGTCGCCAACCTGACACCCGACACCAGCTACACCTTCACCGTCAGCGCCTTCAACCAGGCCGGCAGCTCGCAGCCGTCGGCGCCGATCACGGTCAAGACCGACACCCAGACCGCCGGCGGCAAGGTGCTGCTGGGCTACTTCGCGCAGTGGGGCATCTACGGCCGCAACTACCACGTGAAGAACATCGACACCAGCGGCTCGGCGGCCAACCTCACGCACATCAACTACGCCTTCGGCAATGTGCGCAACAACCGCTGCGAGGTCGGCAAGGTCATCCCGAGCAACGAGAGCACCGGGGAAGGCGGCGACGCCTTCGCCGACTACAGCAAGGCCTACGGCGCCGACCTGAGCGTGGACGGCAAGGCCGACACCTGGGACCAGCCGCTGCGCGGCAGCTGGAACCAGCTCAAGAAGCTCAAGGCCAAGTACCCCAAGCTGAAGGTGCTGATCTCGCTGGGCGGCTGGACCTGGTCGCGCGGCTTCTCGAGCGCGGCGCGTCCGGAGAACCGGGTGGCCTTCGTGCAGAGCTGCGTGGACGCCTACATCAAGGGCAACCTGCCGGTGAGCGACGGCGCGGGCGGCCCGGGCGCGGCGCTGGGCGTGTTCGACGGCATCGACCTCGACTGGGAGTACCCCAACGCCTGCGGCCTGGCCTGCGGCGCGGCCGAGGACCGGGAGAACTTCACCGCGCTGCTGGCGGAGTTCCGCAAGCAGCTCGACGCGGTCAAGCCGGGCCTGCTGCTGACGATCGCCTCCGGCGCCGGCGTGGACAAGGTGCGGGCCTACGACCCGGACAAGGTGCACCCCTACCTGGACTTCATCAACGTGATGACCTACGACTTCCACGGCGGCTGGGACACCATCACCGGCTTCCATTCGCCGCTCTATGCGCCGGCGAACGATCCGTCCACCGGTGACGTGCGCAAGTACAACACCAACGACGCGATGCAGGCCTTCCTGGACAAGGGCGTGCCGGCGAAGAAGCTCAACGTGGGCATCGGCTTCTATGGCCGCGGCTGGACCAACGTCCCGAACGTCAACAACGGCCTGTTCCAGAGCGGCACGCCGGCGCCGGGCACCTACGAGGCCGGCAACGAGGACTACAAGGTCCTGAAGAACCTGCAGGGCTACACCAGCCGGATCGACGAGGTCAGCAAGGCGCAGTGGATCTACAACGGCACGACCTTCTGGAGCTTCGACACCCCGGCGACCATCGCCACCAAGATGGCCTACGTGAAGTCCAAGGGCTTCGGCGGCGCCTTCTTCTGGGAGTTCTCCGGCGACGATCCGACCGCCTCGCTGTCCAAGGCGATGGGCGCCGGCCTGAAGTGATCCGCGGCGGCTGAGGCCGCTCCGTCCCCCCATGACGCCCCCGCGCGGTCCGCCGCCCGGGGGCGTTCTTCATCCTGCCAACGGGTGGCAGCACCCCCCAAGACCCTGCCTTGAACACTGTATGTACATCCAGTATTCTCCTTCCTCCCCAATGCACCAGCGCCCGAGTGGAAGGAACCCGTCATGCGACGCTACGAAGTCATCCTGGAGAGAGTCATGGTCCCGTACCACGAGCGTGAGCTCGCGCGGGTGATCGCGTCGCAGGTGCTGGATGCCCGGCTCGGCGGGCCGGCGGGCGTCGTCGACGCCTTCCAGGCCGCGCAGGCGGTGACCGGCGGCGATCCACGCTGGCCGGTGCCGGAGAGCGCGAGCCGGTCCGACGTGGCCGCCGTCAAGCGCTGGCGCCGCGCGACCGAGGCGGCGCTGGACGCGGTCGAGCGCGGCTTCGCCCACGTGTTCCTGGGCATGTCGGAGGAGGAGATCGAGCTGGCCCGCGCCGACGAATTCCTGAGCATCGTCCCCACCAGCAACGACCTGCCGCTGCCGGCGCGGCTGCTGTCGGAGGCGCGCGTCGGACTGCCCTGGTCGGCGACCGCGGCGGTCGTCGTCAGCGCCGCGGCGCAGGCCGCGCTCGTGGCGCCGGCGGCCCTGGTCGCGCAGGCGCCGGTGATGGCGCATGCGGCCGCCTTCGCGCGCTGATGCGCTGGCCGCGAGGTCGCCAGGAGTCGGCGACGCTCAGCTGGCGCGGAACACCAGTTCCTTGATCCGTGCGAGCCGGGGCGCCACGATCGGCACCGTCAGCATCGTCGAGCCCACCGCCATCAGCAGCAGCGCGGTGAAGGTGGACGGCGTGATCAGCTGCTTGTCCAGCAGCACGTTGGAAAACACGATCATGATCAGCGCCTTGGTCTGCAGCAGCCAGCCGATGATGCCGGCCTCGCCCGGCTGCCAGCGCAGGATGCGGCCGGCCGCATGCACGCCGATCAGCTTGCCGCTGATCGATGCCGCCAGCAGGATCGCCGCCGCCAGCACGATGACCGCGCCGCCGTCGGTGCCCCACTGGGTGCGCAGCCCGGTGCTGAGGAAGTAGACCGGCATCATGACCAGCAGCACGTTGTGCCGGAGCTGGTCCATCTGCGCCTGGTCGAACCAGTCCGCGTCCATCACGACGCCGGCCAGGAAGGCGCCCACCATGTAATGCAGCCCGCACCAGTCCGCGCCCAGCGCGCACAGCGCCAGCCAGACGATGCCGACGTACCAGCGGTCGTTGCGGGGAATGCGGACCATCAGCCGGCGGAACAGCACCGTCAGCAGCGCGAACGCGCCCAGGAAGACGGCCTGCTTCCCGATCCGGGACCAGTCCATCAGGATGATGGCCAGCACCGACCAGATGGCGATGTCGTCCAGGCTGGCGTAGCGCAGGATGCGCTGCCCGATGGGCTGGCGCAGCACCTCGAGCTTCTCCATCAGCAGGATCAGGATGGGCAGCGCGGTCACCGCGCACGACATGCCCACGCCGACGATGAACTGCCAGGTCTGGGCGCGCTCGCCGATCCACTGCGGCCCCAGCTGCATCAGCGCCACCGCCGCCACCGCGCCGAACGCCATCGGCACGCCCAGGGCCAGGCCGGCGGTGATGCCGCTCTCGACGCGATGGGCCCAGGCCTTCTTGAGGTCGAGCTCGATGCCCGCGATCCACACGAACAGCATGACCGCCCACCAGGCGATGCCGTTCAGCGAGCCCACCACCTGCGGGTTGAACACGAACTGGTAGTACTCGGGAAAGGCCCGGCCCAGGATGCCTGGCCCCAGCACGATGCCCGACAGGATCTGCACGATCACCAGCGGCGCGAAGTAGTCGGTGCCGCCCAGTCGCCACACCAGGTAAGGCAGGGCGAAGGTGATCGCCATCGCGATCAGGAAGATCTCGGTCGTGCTCATGGGCGGCTCCTGGCGTCCTCGCGCGCTGTCCGCCGTCCGGTGCGCTTGCCCGGCCGGTCGATGACAACGTTGTCTCACGCGAATCCGATCCTAGGGCGCGAGGCCCTGGATCGCCGCTCTCGTTTCCCCTATGAAAGCGGTTTCATAGCATTTCACTCCGGCAGCCGGGCGCCGGCAATCGGGGATCTCCCGCTGGTGGCCGAGATCTGCCCCAGCAGCCGGCCCGGCTCGGCGCCGACCATGTCCCAGGTGAAGCGCCACTCCCAGTTGCCGCCGAGGGTGCCGGGAATGTTCATGCGGTGTTCGCTGCCCAGCCCCAGGACGTCCTGCAGCGGATAGACCGCCACGCTCGCCACCGAGTTCGCGCAGGCGCGGATCATGGCCCAGTGGATGTCCTGGTCGCCGGCCGGCAGGTAGGCGGCGGCGAAGGCGCGCTCATGGGCGCTGGCCTGGTTCCACCAGCCGCGCACCGTGTCGTTGTCGTGGGTCCCGGTGTAGCAGACGGCCGCGCGCGGCCAGTTGTGCGGCAGGAACTCGTGACCGCCGTCGCCGCCGAAGCCGAACTGCAGGATCTTCATGCCCGGGTAGTTCAGCGCGTCGCGCAGCTCGTGCACGTCGGGCGTGATGAAGCCCAGGTCCTCCGCGACGATGGGCAGCTCGCCCAGCGACTTGGCGATCGCATCGAACAGCGCCTTGCCGGGACCGGTCTTCCAGACGCCGCGGGTGGCGTCGGGGCTGTCGCCGGGGATCTCGTAATAGGCGGCGAAGCCGCGGAAGTGGTCGATGCGGAAGACGTCGGCCGAGCTGAGCATGCGCTTGACCCGCGCGGTCCACCAGGCGAAGTGCTCATGGGCCATCTTGTCCCAGCGGTACATCGGATTGCCCCAGCGCTGTCCGGTGACCGACATCGCATCCGGCGGCACGCCGGCCACGACGGTGGTCTGGAACTGCTCGTCCAGCTCGTACAGGTCGGGGCGCGCCCAGCAGTCGGCGCTGTCGTGGGCGACGAAGATCGGCAGGTCGCCCATGATGTGGACGCCGCGTTCATTGGCATAGGCCTTGAGCGCGCCGACCTGGGTGTCGAAGCACCACTGCACGAACTGCCAGAAGCCGACCTCGTCCGCGTACTGCTCGCGCGCCGCGGCCAGCGCGCGCGGCTCGCGGGCCGCCAGGTCGCGCGGCCACGCCCACCAGGGCTGGCCGCCGCGCGACGAGCGGGTCGCCATGAAAAGCGCGTAGTCGTCCAGCCAGTCGCGCTGGGAGGCGCACCACAACTCGTAGGAGGCACGGTCGTCGGCCGACGCCCGCGCGAAGAATCCCGCCGCCGCCGCGCGCAGCTGCTGCTCGCGCCAGGGCAGCACGCGGCCGTAGTCGACGCGCCGGTCGTCGAAGCCGCCCTCGGGCGCCGCCGGCTGCGCCAGCCAGCCGCGCGCGACCAGCGGCTCCAGCGCCACCATCCACGGGCTGCCGGCGAAGGCCGAGACGCCCTGGTACGGGCTCTCGCCGGGGCCGATCGGCGTGCTCGGCAGCCACTGCCAGATCGACTGCCCCGCCGACTGCAGCCAGTCGACGAAGCGATAGGCCTCGGGGCCGAAGTCGCCGATGCCGTTGGGGCCGGGCAGCGAGGTGATGTGCAGCAGGACGCCGGACTGGCGCTGGTGAAGGTCGATCGTCATGGTGTCGTGTCGCTCGAGAGGGTGTTCGTGGAATTGGATCGGGTGTCGGTGTCGATGTGCGCCCGGGAGGTCGATGCGGCATTCGTGCGCGGCCGTCCCCACAGCATCAACGCGCGGGCCGGGACCGTCACGCCATCTTCGCCGCGATGGCCCGTCGGCGTCTCGCCGCTGCTGTCCAGCAGCAGGGTCCAGCCGCCAGCGCCGTCACTGTCACCGTCACTGGGGCGGTCGATGTCGCCCGCCGTCGGCAGCGTGAACGGCGTCGGGTTGGCGTCCGGGTTGACCATCAGCAGCAGGCGATCCTCGCCATCGCCCAGCACCGCCGCCAGCGCCGTGCGGCCGTCGACTCGCCAGTCCTGCTCGCGCATCTCGTGGCTCATGGCGTCGAACCAGCGCAGCGTCGGCTGCCCCGGCGCTTCGACATCGCCGTCATCGCCGCCGCCGCGCGTCTCGCCCTGCGGCGACGGGAACCACCGCGCGTGGCGCAGCAGCGCATGATCGCGGCGCAGCCGCGTCAGCGCGGCGGTGTAGGCGATCAGCGACTCGTCGGCCGCGGGCCAGTCCAGCCAGCCGATCGGGTTGTCCTGGCAGTAGGCGTTGTTGTTCCCGCCCTGCCCGTTGCCGAACTCGTCGCCCGAATACAGCATCGGCGTCCCCTGCGACAGCAGCAGCGTCGCGAGCATCGCGCGGCGCACGCGCTCACGGGTGTCGCGGATCGCGGGATCGTCAGTCGGGCCTTCGACGCCGAAGTTGCCGCACAGCTCGCCGTCGCGGCCGTCGCGGTTGTCCTCGCCATTGGCCTCGTTGTGCTTGCGCGAGTGGCTGACCAGGTCGGCCAGCGTGTAGCCGTCGTGCACCGCCAGGAAGTTGATCGATGCCAGCGGCGAGCGCGCGCCGCCGCCATTCGTCGGCGGCGCCGGGTCGAAGACGTCACGCGAGGCGCTGAAGCGGCGCGCGAATTCGGCGCGGTCGATGCGCCGGCCTTCCGGCCCGTGGCCGAGCCAGAAGCCGCGGGCCGCGTCGCGGAACTTGTCGTTCCATTCCATGAAGCGGCCCGGGAAGCGGCCGAGCTGGTAGCCCTGCGGTCCCGCGTCCCAGGGCTCGGCGATCAGGTGCACCTGCGCCAGCAGCGGATCCTGGCGCAGCGCGGTGTAGAAGGCCGACTGCGGATCGTGGCCCTCGGCGGTGCGGCCCAGCACCGGCGCGAGGTCGAAACGGAAGCCGTCGACGCCCATCTCGCCGACCCAGTGGCGCAGCGAGTCCAGCACCAGCTGCGTCACGCGCGGATGCTCGACCTGAACGGTGTTGCCGCAGGCGGTCAGGTTCTCCATCCGCGACGGATCGTCGGGCTGCAGCCGGTAATAGCTCTTCTGGTCCAGCCCGCGCAGCGACAGCGTCGGCCCCCACTCGTTGCCCTCGGGCGTGTGGTTGTAGACCACGTCGAGCACCACCTCGAGCCCGGCCTCGTGCAGCGCGTGGACCATGGCGCGGAACTCGGCCACGACGGCGCTCGGGTCGTGGCGCACCGCGGCGCTGGCCAGTCGCGGATCGGGCGCGAAGAAGCCCAGCGTGTTGTAGCCCCAGTAGTTGCTCAGCCCGGTGCCGGACAGGTGCGGTTCGTCGACGGCGAATTGCACCGGCAGCAGCGACAGCGTGGTCACGCCCAGGCGCTGGAAGTGCGCGATGGCCACCGGATGCGCGAGCGCCGCGTAGCTGCCGCGCAGCGCCTCGGGGATGCCGGGATGGCGCATCGAGAAGCCCTTGACGTGCACCTCGTAGAGCACGACGTCGCGCGCCGCATGGCGCGGCGCATTGGCGCGCGGACCGGGCCCCGCCAGCGGCGCGGCCACGCGCGCCTTCAGCGCGGTCGCGCCGTTGTCGCGCTCATCCAGCGCGAACGGGCCGTCCGGATGACCGAAGGGATAGCCATGGTCCTCGGGCAGGTTGCGGAACTCGCCGACGATCTCGCGCGCATAGGGATCGAGCAGCAGCTTGGCGGGGTTGAAGCGGTGGCCGTCGCGCGGCGCATGCGGGCCGTGGGCGCGCAGGCCATAGAGGCGGCCGGGCGCGACGCCGGCCAGGAAGCCGGTCCAGAGCCCGTCCACCGGGCCCTGCAGCGCATGGCGCGAGAGCTCCCGCGTGCCGGTGTCGTCGAACAGGCAGAACTCGACGCGCGTCGCATGGGCCGAGAAGACGACGATGTTGACGCCGCCGTCGCGGACGGTGACGCCCAGGGGTTCGTGGCGGCCGGCCTCGACCGCGGCTGGGATCGCGGGCAGCCCGGTACCCGCGGAGAGGGCGGAAGCAGCGCTCATTCGATTCATCGGAAAGCAGTGGCGCCGACGGCGGCGCTCGTCATGGAGCGAAGTATCCATCAGACGCTTGTAGTTTCTGTAGTTTCACTACATCGGGTTATCCCGATATTCGACGTAAGCCATTGATTTCACGCGATTCGACGACAATTGAACGGGTGTAGCCGCGTTGTGAATCGTCAATCCGCCATGTATATTCTCTACAAACATCGTTCGCTCCTTCGCCGCTGCGCGGTCGCGGCGACGGACGATCGATCGACACCAACGAACGAGACAGGCGGCGCCCTCCCCGGGCGCGCGCGGAGGTATCCAAGTGGCGGACGTGAAGCTGCACAGCGTGGTCAAGGCCTATGGCGAGACCAAGATCCTGCATGGCATCGACCTGGAGATCCGGGACGGCGAGTTCATGGTCTTCGTCGGCCCGTCGGGCTGCGGCAAGTCGACGCTGCTGCGCACGATCGCGGGGCTGGAAGACATCACCGGCGGCGAGATGCGCATCGGCGGGCGCCTGGTCAACGACGTGCCGCCGGCCGAGCGCGGCATCGCGATGGTGTTCCAGAGCTACGCGCTCTACCCCCACATGAACCTGTACGACAACATGGCGTTCGGGTTGAAGCTGGCCAAGGTGCCCAAGGACGAGATCGACCGCGCGGTGCGCTACGCCGCGCGCATCCTGCACATCGAGCATCTGCTCGAGCGCAAGCCCAAGGACCTGTCGGGCGGCCAGCGCCAGCGCGTGGCCATCGGCCGCGCGATCGTGCGCAAGCCCGAGGTGTTCCTGTTCGACGAGCCGCTGTCCAACCTCGATGCCGCGCTGCGCGTGCGCATGCGCTACGAGTTCGCGAAGCTGCACGAGGACCTCAAGACGACCATGGTCTACGTCACCCATGACCAGGTCGAGGCGATGACGCTGGCCGACCGCATCGTGGTGCTGAGCGCCGGGAAGATCGAGCAGGTCGGCACGCCGCTGGAGCTGTACGAGCATCCGGACAACCTCTTCGTCGCCGGCTTCATCGGCAGCCCGAAGATGAACTTCATCGAGGCCGAGATCGTCGCCGCCGCGGCCGATCACGCGGTGCTGCGGCTGAGCGACGGCGCGACCATCCGCGCCCACGTGGACGCCTCGCGCGCCAAGGCCGGCGACAAGGTCACGCTGGGCCTGCGGCCCGAGCACTTCGAGGTCGGCGGCGATGCCAACCTGATCTCGAGCACGGTGACCTTCGTCGAATCGCTGGGCGGCGTCACGCATGCGTACTGCGCCTATCCCGGCGTCGAGGAGGCGCTGACCTGCGAATTCGACGGCCGCAAGCGCGTGCGCTCCGGCGACACGCTGCAGCTGCAGCTGCCGCCCGACCTCTGCTACCTCTTCGACGCGCAGGGCCTGGCGTTCCAGCGCCTCGGGGCCGCGGCATGACCGCGCCGGCATCGCGCATGACGCTGGCCGCGGCCGCGCTCGCGGCGGTCGCGCTGCTCGGCGGCTGCAAGCAGGCCGCCGCACAGACGCCGCCCAAGCTGCTGGTCTGGATCAACGGCGACAAGGCCTACAACGGGCTGCAGAAGGTCGGCGACGCCTTCGAGCGCGAATCGGGCGTGAAGGTCGTGGTCGAGCATCCGGTCGACGCGCCCGAGAAGTACACCCAGGCGGCCGGCGCCGGCAAGGGACCGGACGTCTTCTGCTGGCCGCATGACCGCGTCGGCGAATGGGCCAAGGCGGGGCTGCTGACACCGATCCAGCCGCGCAAAGCGCTGTTCGACGAGGTCGAGGGCACAGCCTGGCAGGCGTTCCGCTATCAGGGCCGCTACTGGGGCTATCCGATCGCGATCGAGACCACCGGCCTGATCTACAACAAGGCGCTGGTCTCGCAGGCGCCGGCGACCTGGGACGCGCTGATCGCGCTGGACAAGACGCTGCGCCAGCGCGGCAAGCACGCGATCCTGTGGGACTACAACAAGAGCTTCTTCACCTGGCCGATGTTCGCCGGCGCCGGCGGCGTGATCTTCGGCCGTGACGCGCAGGGCGACTTCGACGCCGGCCAGGTGGCGGTGAACAACGAAGGCGCGCTGGCTGCGGGCCGCATGCTGGAGCGCCTCATCCAGGAGGGCGTGATGCCGCGCGGCGCGCGCTATTCCGAGATGGAATCGAGCTTCGCGCGCGGCGAGATCGCGATGATGATCTCCGGTCCCTGGGCCTGGGAGAACGCGCGCAAGGCCGGCATCGACATCGGCGTCGCGCCGATCCCCGCGGTGATCCCGGGCAAGCCGTCCAAGCCCTTCGTCGGAGTGCTGGGCTGCATGATCTCGGCGCCGTCGAAGAACAAGGACCTCGCGCGCGAGTTCATCGAGCGCCACCTGATGCGACCCGAGTCGCTGAAGGTGCTCGACGCCGACGTGCCCATCGGTGTGCCGGCCAACAAGGCCTTCTACCAGGCGCTGTCGGTGAATCCGCTGATCCGCGCCAGCATGGAGAACGCCCGCGCCGGCGAGGCCATTCCCAACATCCCCGAGGTGGGCCGCTTCTGGACCGCGATGGACGCGGCGCTGGAAGCCATCACCAACGGCCTGCAAAGCCCCAAGGACGCGCTGGACGGCGCCTCGGGCCGGATGCTGCTCAAGCAATGAACGCCACGACCGCCTCCTCCGCGGCCCTGTCCGCCGCCCTGCCCGGCTCGCCGCTGGCCGAGGCCTATACCCGCCAGCCGCCCGGCGCGCTGGAGCGACTGGGCCGCGCGCTCTACTGGCCGACGATCGCCGTCATCGTGCTGGCCGCGCTCTACCTCGTGTTCATGCTGTACGCCGCGGGGCTGACCAGCTGGGCGCTCGGCGTGCTGCTGCTGTCCGGCGCGGGCTTCGCCGTCTACCTGTCGAAGGCGGGCTTCGCGTATCGCTACCTGTTTCCCGGTGTCGCCGGGATGCTGCTGTTCATCGCCTTCCCGCTCGCATTCACGACGCAGATCGGTTTCACCAACTACTCGTCGGCCCACCTGCTCAGCCAGGAGCGCGTGCGCGAGTTCCTGCTGGACCAGCACGACACGGTGCTGGACGACGTGCGCGACTACAGCGTGCATGGCGCGGGCGGCGACTTCCGGATCGTGCTGCGCGACCCGGCCAGCGGTGCCGCGCAATTCGTCTCGCCGCCGCTGGCGCTGCGGCAGGCGGGCAAGCCGGTGGATGTCGCGATGCAGGCCGTCGGCCCGGCCGACGCGACGCTGGGCACCGCGCTCACGCTGAAGGAGCTCGTCGCGCACCGGCTGGCGCTCGCGCAACTGCGGCTGCGCCTGCCGGGCCAGGCCGGCGGCACCGCTGCCACCGACGGCGTGGGCGAGGCGTCGACGCTGCGCTACCTCGGCCTGCGCGAGTTCGGGCCGATCCGCCCCCACTTCGTGGAGCAGCCCGACGGCGCGATCAAGCGCGTGGCCGACGGCGCGCTCTTCCGCCCCGACGCGACCACCGGCTACTACGAAGGCCAGGGCGCGGCCGCGGGCACGCACCTGGCGCCCGGCTACAAGGTGATGGTCGGCGCGCAGAACTACCGGCGCATGTTGTTCGATGCCGAGTTCCGCGGCCCCTTCCTGTCGATCTTCGGCTGGACGGTGGTGTTCTCGCTACTGACGGTGGTCTTCGCCACCGCGATCGGGATGATGCTGGCGGTGCTGCTGAACTGGGAGGACCTGCGCTACCGCACGACCTACCGCACGCTGCTGTTCCTGCCCTACGCGGTGCCGGGCTTCATCTCGATCCTCGTGTTCAAGGGCCTGTTCAACCAGAACTTCGGCGAGATCAACGCGATCCTGGACGCGCTCTTCGGCGTGCGTCCGGCCTGGTTCGCGGACCCCGCGCTGGCGCGGACGATGCTGCTGATCGTCAACGTGTGGCTGGGCTACCCGTACATCATGATCCTGTGCACCGGGCTGCTGAAGGCGATTCCCTCGGACCTGTACGAGGCCTCGGCGCTCGCGGGCGCGGGGCCGCTGACCAACTTCTTCAAGATCACCGCGCCGCTGATCATCAAGCCGCTGTCGCCGCTGCTGGTGTCGGCCTTCGCGTTCAACTTCAACAACTTCGTGCTGATCGCGCTGCTGACCGATGGGCGGCCCGACTACCTGTCGACCAAAATCCCGGCGGGCCAGACCGACATCCTGGTCAGCTACACCTACCGCATCGCGTTCCGCGACTCGGGCACGGACTTCGGCCTGGCGGCGGCGATCTCGACGCTGATCTTCATCCTCGTCGCGGGGATGTCGCTGCTGAACCTGCGCCTCATGCGCAAAGCCAACTCATAAGGAAGCCCGGACATGGCGATCGTTCGAGGCAAACAGGCGCGCTGGCGCGTCGTCGCGGCGCATGCGCTGCTGTGGGTCTTCCTGGCGGTGACGCTGTTCCCGCTGCTGGCGGTGGTGTCGATCTCGCTGCGGCCGGGCAACTTCGCCACCGGCAGCCTGATCCCCACGACGATCAGCCTGGAGCACTGGCAGCTGGCGCTGGGCATTCCGTACCAGGCGGCGGATGGCTCGCTGGTGCAGCCCCCGTTCCCGGTACTGACCTGGCTGTGGAACTCGATCAAGGTGGCGACGATCTCGGCGCTGCTCATCGTGGGCATCTCGACGACGGCGGCCTACGGTTTCGCGCGGCTGCGGTTCCCGTTCAAGGGCGGCATCCTGAACAGCATGCTGCTGCTGCAGATGTTCCCGCCGGTGCTGGCGCTGGTGGCGATCTACGCGATCTTCGAGACCATCGGCAGCTTCGTGCCCTGGCTGGGCATCGAGACGCACGCCGGCGTGATCGTGGCCTACCTGGGCGGCGTGGCGACGCACATCTGGACCATCAAGGGCTACTTCGAGACCATCCCGGTCGAGATCGAGGAGAACGCCAAGGTCGACGGCGCGTCGCACTGGCAGGCCTTCCGGCTGGTGCTGCTGCCGATGGCGGTGCCGATCCTGATGGTGGTGTTCGTGCTGGCCTTCATCGGCTGCATCATCGAATACCCGGTGGCGTCGGTGCTGCTGCGCGAGGAGTCCAACCTGACCCTGGCGGTGGGCTCGAAGTACTACCTGCACGACCAGCGCTTCCTGTGGGGCGACTTCGCCGCGGCGGCGGTGCTGTCGGGGCTGCCGATCACGGCGGTGTTCCTGCTGGCGCAGCGCTGGATCGTGTCGGGGTTGACGGCGGGCGGGGTGAAGGGCTGACGGGCGCGACGCGCCGTCAGCGCGCCCGCCGGTACTCGTGGTGGGCGGCGAATGCCGCCGCGGTGGACGCGATGTCGGCCGCGGCGATGCGCGCCCGCCGCGCTTGCGCGCGCCAGTCGTCGACAGCAGTGGCCACCTCCTCGACGAGGGCGTCGCCGCGCTCCTGGCTCAAGCCGTAGAAGACCGCCGTGGCGCTGACCGTCGCCAGGCTCGGACGGTTGTCCACGTCATCGATGTTGAGCACGTGCTCCGCCTTGTCGACGTTCGGATTGATGTCGAAGGCCGGCGCCAATCGCCAGCCTTCCTTGCTCAACAGGAATCCGTGATTGCGCAGGTGGTCGTCGCGGTTGCCGACGGCCACGTTGAACGCAACCCGCCGGAACAGTTGTTCCAGGTCGGTCGCCACATGGTCGACCGCGCCGCGCTGGCGGATGAACTGGGCGAGCTCCAGGTAGCTCGTCCCCTCGCTGCGCTCCTTGCCCAGCAAGGTCATCGCTGACGCATAGAAGCGCCGCATCCCCGAGGCGCGGTCGAAGCGCTGCACGCAGAACGTGTGGAAGTCGCCCGTCAGGCGCAGCGCCTTGGCCTGCGGCACCTCGATGCCGGCGCGGCGCGCCAGGCCATGGACGAGGTGCTCCCAGGCACCGATGTCGCGATCGTCGTCCCGCGCAGGGAACTTGCCGATCCAGGCCGAGCCGTCCGCGTCCGTGAAGTTCGCCTTCGGTCGGACGCCCCCCAATGAGGCGCCCGGCGCCACCAGCACCGCCAGCCAGCGACGCAGGGCGCCCAGGTCGTCGATCCGGCGGCTGGTGAGCTCGATGGCCACCGCCTCGAGTTCGCGCAAGGTGGTGACGGGCGGTGCCGCCCGTTCGTCGTTGTCGAGGAAGGCGTCGCCGCCGACCGGCCGGAAACGCAGCGCGCCCTGTCGCGTCACGTCCTGCACACCGATGAGGAAATCCCACGCGTACAGGGTGCGTGCGGCGCGCCGCTCGTCCTTGGCCTGCAGTGCCTCGCGGCGTCGCATGAGCGTCTGGCCCCACCGATCCGGCGACGAGTCCAGGAAGATGCCGAAGTTGCCGGTCTCCGGCTTCGGGAAGAACGCGTTCGCATCGAGCGTCAGGCTTGGATCGAGCGAAAAGGCACGAGCATCCTTGAGCCACGCGCGCTCATAACGGAAGCGCACCTGCCCGCGATCGTGGGACAGCGTGCCCACAAGGACCGCCGGCCCCAGGTCGTCATCCAGCCAGACCTCCAGCACCTCTTCCCGCTTCGTCATGGTGTCTCCTCGTCCGAGGACGGGGAGTGGGCGCCGGACCTGCGCGCGGTTCGCCGGCGAGGTGAAGCGGCCGCACGATCGAGCGCGAGGTCCTGCAGGCGTCTGCCCACGTGATCGTCGGCCGCCAGTTGGTCGAAGTCCTGGTCCAGCCCCAGCGCGGCCAGCACGCGCAGACAGGTGCCGAGGGTGATGCCAGGGTCGCCGAGCTCGACCTTGTAGAGCGTGGTGCGCGAGATGCCTGCGCGCGCCGCGATCGCCGCGCTGCTCAACTGGCGACGAAGGCGGGCAAGGCGGATGCGCTCGCCCAGTCGGGCAAGCATCCGTTGCTCCTGCGGGAAAATTATCGGCGGTTTGCTTGGCATGTTCATCATTCTAGACATGAGGCGCACTATTTGTCCAAAATGATGAACATACGGGACCGATATGAGGCGGGGCACGAGACGGAGTCCTATCGCATTTGCACAGCGCCTTCAGCCCATACGGCTCTCCGTTCACCTCGCGCCAAGCCCCGTGCGAGCCACGAGCCATTCCGCCCCGTCGCGCCGCTTCACCAAACTTTGCGAAACGCGCCAGGCCCGATGCCGCCTGGGTTCTCACGCGTCCTTGACGCCGGGTGACACGGATCCGTCATGCGTGATTCCTAGAGTGCGCCGCGTTTCGGGCCGGCCCCTGCCCGGGCCACTCGAACCCGCCATCGCCACCACTCCAGGACGCCCCATGCGACCCAGCAAATCCACCGCGCTGAACGCCTCGCTCACCCTGATCGCCGCCGCCATCCTGGCCGCCTGCGGTTCCGACAACGACGGCCCGTCGACGCCCAGCGTCACGATCAGCGGCGTCGTCACCGCCGCCAGCTTCACGCCCGGCAGCGCCACGGATCCCACCCTGGCGCCCGCCTACTACGTCGGCGCCAAGGTCTGTGTCGACGCCGACGGCAACGGCGTCTGCGATGCCGCCGAGCACCCGGTCGTCACCGATGCCCAGGGCCGTTTCTCGCTGACCGTGCCGGCCAATGCCGCGCTGATCGCCGACATCGGCACCGACGCCATCGTCTCCGCCACCGGCGCCAAGGTCGCCAGCCGGGACGTGCTGCGCGCCTCGCTGGACCAGGTCCTCGACCAGGCCGGCCAGGTCGTCATCAGCCCGCTGTCCTCGGAAGTGCAGCGGCTCGTCGAGGCCAACGGCAGCAGCTACGCCGTCGAGAAGCAGACCGTGGCGACGCGCATCGGCGTGTCGCTCGACAAGGTGCTGGCCGACGTCAACACCGTCAGCGGCGCCGACCAGGCCGCCATGCTGGCCGAGTCCAAGGCCCTGGACAACCGCTTCACCTACGCCATCACCAAGCTCGACCGCGGCGACCTCTATCCCGACGCGCTGGCCGTGCCCGGCGGCGATCCGCGCCTGGCCGGGGCCGCCAACGTCAGCGCCTCCACCGCGCCCAGCGGGACCGACACCCGCGCGAAGATCACCTTCGCGCAGGCGCAGCAGGCGGCCTTCAACCTCGAAGGCATCCCGCGCTACGACCATCTCTTCATCGTGATGCTGGAGAACAAGGCGACGCTGTCGATCAAGGGCTCGCCGTGGGCGCCCAAGATCAACGCGCTGCTGGCCAGCGGCAACCAGCTGACCAGCTACTACGCCACCGGCAATCCGTCCGAGCCCAACTACACCGCGCTGGGCGGCGCCGACGACTTCGGCATCACCGACGACAGCCAGTGGAACTGCGACGCCACCGGCCCGAACGCGGTCCAGGATCTGCCGCTGCCCGACAAGACCCAGCCGGGCCTGGCCAGCTCGCCCTTCAACGCCAGCTGCACGCAGGCCGCGGCGGTCAACCACAACATCGTCGGCAGGCCCAACCTGTTCAACGCGATCGCGGCCGCCGGCATGACCTGGCGCACCTACAGCGAGTCGATGAACCCGGGACAGGACTTCCGCACCGACAGCGTCGCCGATGCCGCGGTCACCGCCGCGGACAACGTCTACGCGCCCGGCACCCTCAACGGCAACACCAGCGCCGTCGGCAATGCCGCGCTGACGCTGCCGATGCCCGCCGGCCTCTACAAGACCAAGCACCACCCGGGCATGGCCTACCAGAACGTGCGCAGCGCGCCGGAGTTCAAGTACAGCAACCGCACCATGGGCGGCGGCCAGTGGGACGCCAACCTGAAGAACAGCAGCGCGTATGCGATGCCCGCCAACTACGACATCGACCAGCTCGGCACCGACCTGGCCAGCGGCAAGGTCGGCACGCTGAACTTCCTGGTGCCCGACCAGTGCGACGACATGCACGGCATCAGCGTCGTGGGCAAGCTGGCGGGCGGCGGCACCGCCACCGCCAGCGACTGCGGCAGCGTCGCCAACAACGTGGCGCCGACCGCGGCGGCCAACATCATCACGCGCGGCGACAACTACGTCGACGCGCTGGTGAAGAGGATCCAGGCCTCGCCGCTGTGGAAGAACCCGGCCAAGCGCGTCGCGATCGTGCTGATGTTCGACGAAGGCAACGCCACCTCAGGCTTCAACTCCTGCTGCGGCTGGAACGTCTCCAACAGCGCGGTGTCCAAGCCGCTGGTCGTCGATCCCAAGACCGGCGCGGTCACGGTGGACGCCAGCATCAACAACTACACCAAGGGCAACCGCGGCCACGGCCAGAGCATCTTCGGCATCCTGACCAACCAGACGGGCGCGCCCAAGGGGGTCTCCGACGGCGATGCCTACAGCCACTTCTCGTTCGTGCGCACGCTGCAGGACATGTTCCAGCTGGCGGACCCGGCGGTGGATGCGTCCTACATGAACCGCTCGAAGTACACCGAGAAGTTCATCGCCGCCAACATCCTCAACCTGCCCGAGTACGCCGGCAGCGCCGACACCCACTTCGACGCGGTGCGCGCCATCAACCACGCCTGGCAGGCACCGGCGAGCTATACGCAGAAGCAGTCGGCCGACGTGAACACGCCGGCGCAGATCGGCGCCGACGCGGTCCAGACCAATGTCTGGGCGCTGACGAAGTAAGCCCGGCGACGCGCGCGATGTCCCGGCGAGCCCTCCTCTCCTCCGCCCGCGCGTCGCTGGCGGCCCTCGTGGGCGCCGGCACGTGCGTGGGCCTCGGCGCGTTGCTCGCGGCCTGCGGCCCGTCCGGCGAGGCGACGCCGGCGGGCCCGTCGGCCAGCGCCACCGCGGCCGCTCCCGACAGCGTCGGCACGGCGCTGAACCCGGCGACCCCGCTGAGCCTGGCGGCGCAGGTCGGCCAGAAGATGTTCTTCGACACCTCGCTGTCGGCCTCCGGCCGCATGGCCTGTTCGACCTGCCACGACCCGAAGCATGCCTATGCGCCGTCCAACGACCTGTCCGCCCAGCTGGGCGGTCCGGCGATGAACCAGACCGGCACGCGAGCCGTGCCGTCGCTGCGCTACAAGGACGCGACGCCGCCCTACGCGGACCTGCTCGACAACCCCGATGGCGTCAGCGTGCCGGGCCCCGGCGGCGGCTTCGCCTGGGACGGCCGCGCGGCCACGCTCGCCGAGCAGGCCGGCCTGCCGCTGCTCGATCCGCGCGAGATGGCCAACGCCAGCCGCGCCGACGTCGTGAAGCAGTTGCAGGCGGGTCCCTATGCGGCGCTGTTCCGCCAGGCCTTCGGCGCGCAGGTCTTCGACGAGGTGGACCGCGCCTTCGCCGCCGCGGGCCAGGCGCTGCAGGCCTTCCAGCTCGAGGACGTCAGCTTCCATCCCTACTCCAGCAAGTTCGACCTCTACATCGGCAACAAGATCGGCGGCGTGCTCACGCCGGCCGAGGCCCGCGGGCTGAAGGTCTTCGCCGATCCCAACGGCGGCAACTGCGCGTCGTGCCATTACCAGGGCGCCGGCCTGAACGGCAGCACGGCGCTCTTCACCGACTTCTCCTACGAGGCCATCGGCGTGCCGCGCAACGCGGCGCTGCCCGTGAACGCGGACCCGGGCTACGTCGACCTCGGCCTGTGCGGCCCGGCTCGCACCGATCACCCGCCGACGCCGGGCAACCGCTTCTGCGGCATGTTCAAGTCGCCCACGCTGCGCAACGTCGCTTCGCGGCGCAGCTTCTTCCACAACGGCATCTTCCATTCGCTCGAGCAGACGATCCGCTTCTACAACACGCGCGACACGATGCCGGAGCTCTGGTACCCCACCGTCGGCGGCCAGGCCAAGGCCACGCCCGATCCGGACTTCCCGGGCTACGGCCTGATCACCACGCAGTACGTCGGCGGCCAGGTGCGCAAGTTCGACGACCTGCCCGCGCGCTTCGTCGGCAACATCGACACGCAGATGCCGCTGGACGGCCGCCCCGCCCACAGCAAGCCGCCGATGTCCGAGCAGGACATCGCCGACCTCCTCTGCTTCCTCAACACGCTCAACGACAAGGACGTCCAGCCGGCCGAGCCGCCCAAGCCGGGCGCCTGCACGTCGTGATGCGTCGCTTCCCCATGACCAACGCCTTCCTCTTGCGCCGCGCCACCGTGTCCATCGGCCTGATCGCGAGCGCGCTCGTCCTGAACGCGCTCAGCGGATGCGCGCGCTCGGCGGCACCTTCCTCGGACCAGTTCGCCGCGGCGCTGAAGGACTACCTCGCCCAGCGCGGCGACCTGTGCCTGGCCAAGACCGACTGGCCCATCGACCTGACGCAGCACGAGATCGACACCGGCGCGCGCAACGCGCTGCAACTGCCGGTCCTGGAGCGACTGGGGCTGGCGAGCTCGACGGTCGCCGACGTCGATGTCAAGGACGATCAGGAGATGCCGCACCGCATGAAGGTCCGCCGTTATGCGCTGACCGAGGCGGGCCGGCAGTTCTACCTGACACGGGAGCGAGCCACGCCGGGCGGCGGCCGGCAGACGGTCGGCGACTTCTGCGCGGCCAGGCTGAGCCTGGACCGGGTCGTCCATTGGGAGCTGGCCGGCGAAGGCGGGGACCGGCTGGCGACGGTCAGCTACACCTACCAGGTCAAGGCCGCGCCCTGGACCGCGGACGCCGAGGTGCAGCGGGTCTTCCCCGTCGTCGCCCAGGTCATCCGCGGAGCGGGCAGCGCGCAGTTGCAGGAGCGGTTCCGGCCGACGGCGACCGGCTGGGTCGCGGTGGACCTGCCCTGAGCGCCGCCATGACGAGCGTCGTGCGCTTTCCGTCGGCCCTGGGCGATTGGGTCCGTCGACACCTGGACGACGGCGTGTCGCCCGATGAGCTGTGCCACGCGCTGCGCGAGCGCGCCATCGCGCCGGAAGCTGCGCAGGCGATCGTCGACGGCTTCGTCCGCGCGCGCCACGGCCACGCGCCGATGCCGGTCGATCAGGTCGTGTTGCCCTCGCTCGCGGCGCCGATCGGCACGCCGCTGCCGCCGTATCGCCAGGGCAAGCCGCGCCTGCGTCCCGGCACCTCGATCGCGACGCATGACCGCCTCGTGCGCGTCGCCGCACGCGCGGCGCAGCCGCTGCTGGCGGTGCTGAACGGCGTGATCGATGCCGAGGAATGCGAGCAGCTCATCGCGCTGGCGCGCCCGCGACTGCGGCCCTCGACGCTCGTCGATCCGCACACCGGTCGCGACGTGGTGAGCGGCTTGCGCAGCAGCTTCGGCATGTTCTTCCGGCGCGCCGAGACGCCGCTGATCGCGCGCCTGGAGCGGCGCCTGGCCGAGCTGATGAACCTCCCGGTCGCGCATGCCGAAGGCCTGCAGGTCCTGAACTACCCGCCGGGCGCCGGCAGCGCGCCGCACTACGACTTCCTCGTGCCGTCCAACCCGGCCAACCAGGCCTCGATCGAGCGCAGCGGCCAGCGCGTCAGCACCTTGGTGACCTACCTGAACGACGTGCCCGCCGGCGGCGAAACGGTCTTCCCGGCGGTCGGCTGGGCGGTGTCGCCGCAGCGCGGCCACGCCGTCTACTTCGAATACACCAATGCCCAAGGGCAACTGGACCACGCCTCGCTGCACGCCAGCGCGGCCGTTGTCCAGGGCGAGAAATGGGTCGCGACGACCTGGATGCGGGAGCGCCCGTTCGTGAGCGCGTAGGCCGGAGGGACGCAAGCCCGAAGAAGGGCTGACCCCGAGGGCTCTCGCCTCGAATCCGAGGTAGCGTTCCCGGCCATGCACGCCTCCTTGCCACGCCGACGCGCGCCGCTCGCGTCCCTCCCCGCCGCGCTGCTGACCGGCCTGGCGGCCACGCTGTACGCCACCGGGCCGGCGCTGGCCGCGCGGGCCGACGAGGCCGGCCCACCTCCAGCGATGCCCACGCCGAGCGCTTCGGGCGCCTGCGCCGCGTCGCTGGGCGCCGTCGCGGCAAGCCTGCGCTACGACTCGCGCCTCGCCGCCTTCAAGACGCCCTTCGGCGCGCAGCCGGCCAAGACCTGGATCGAGTTCCAGCTGACCGCGCTGCCCGGCGTCGAGAAGCTCGAGCTGGTCGTCGAGCGCCGCCGCGTCGAGGGCAACGAGGACCTGATCGCCTATGCCGAGGAGGCGCGCGTGCCGCTGCACAAGGCCGGCACCGCCGAGGGCCGCGAGCGCTGGAAGGCCCGACACCGCTTCGGCGCGGCGGGCGTCTACGGCTACTACTTCATCGCCACGATCGACGGTGCCCGCTACGTCGTCCAGAACAACGCCGACCCGATCCACTGGACCAAGGAGAAGGGCTCGATGGGACCGGCCAGCATCGCGCCGCTGCCCGAGGGCCCCGATGCCAAGGGGCCGTTCTCGATCCGCCGCTATCGCCAGACCATCCACGCGTCCGACTTCGCCGTCCCCGACTTCGCGCGCGACCTCATCTACTACTACGTCTTCCCCGAGCGCTTCCGCAACGGCGACACCTCCAACGATCCGCAGGTCGGCCAGGCCCGGTACCAGGACCACGGCATCGAGCGCCATCCGCGCTGGCTGGACCGCCCGTACAAGCCGGGCAGCGGCGACGGCTCGGACGCGGTCTACAACAACGACTTCTTCGGCGGCGACCTGGCCGGCCTCATCGACAAGCTCGATGACCTGCGCGAGCTGGGGGTCAACGCGCTGTACCTGACGCCGGTCTTCCAGGCCGCCAGCAATCACAAGTACGACACCGGCGACTACAAGCGCATCGATCCGGCCTTCGGCAGCAACGACGACTTCCAGCGCCTGACCAGCGAGGCCGGCAAGCGCGGCCTGCGCGTGATCCCGGACACCTCGCTGAACCACGTCGGCGCGGACTCGCCCTACTTCAACCGCTTCGGCAACTTCCCGGCCGGCGGCGCCTTCGACAACGGCAAGCCCAACCCGGCCTCGCCCTATGCGAGCTGGTTCCGCTTCGACCTCTCCCGGCCCAAACCCGACGACCAGTACGCCGCCTGGATCGGCATCAAGGACCTGCCCGAGCTGGACAAGTCCAGCCGCGCCTTCCGCGACTACGCCTTCGGCCGGGACGGCGTGATGCAGTTCTGGCTGGACCGCGGCGCGGCGGGCTGGCGCATGGACGTCGCGCCCTGGGTGCCGGACGATTTCTGGCGCGCCTGGCGCATCGCGGTCAAGCGTCACCAGCCGGAGGCGCTGACGATCGCGGAGACCTGGTTCGACGCCAGCAAGTTCTTCCTCGGCGACACCTTCGACGCGACGATGAACTACATCTTCCGCAATGCCGTGCTGGACTTCGCGGCCGGCGTCAGCGCGGAGCGCGCCTACCAGAACCTGGAGCTGCTGCGCGAGTCCTATCCGCCGCAGGCGCTGTTCGCGTCCATGACGCTGCTGTCCTCGCACGATCAGCCGCGCGCGCTGCATCACTTCGGCGTGCGCGACGACAGCCCGCCGGAGAAGGTCGCCGACGGCAAGCGGCGCCTGCTGCTGGCGATGTTCTTCCAGATGAGCTACCCGGGCGCGCCGACGATCTATTACGGCGACGAGGTGGGCCTGGGCGGCGGCGAGGACCCGTACAACCGTGCGCCCTACCCCTGGGCCGACGAAGGCGGGCAGCCGGACCTGGCGCTGCGCGCGCAGGTCAAGCGGCTGGTCGGCCTGCGGCAGTCGCAGCCGGTACTGCGGCACGGCAGCCTGTCCGCGCCGCTGTGGCTGGACGAGCACGTGATCGTGCTGCTGCGCCAGGATGGCCACCGCAGCGCGATCGTGGCGATGAACAACGCGACCGAGCCGATGCGGGCGACCCTCGCGCTGCCGCCGGCGCTGCGCGCCACGCCCTTCATCGACGCGCTGACACCCGGCGCGCCGATGAAGGCGGCGGGCAACGGCCAGTTGCTGATCGAGATCGGCCCGCTGAGCGGGCGGGTGCTGGTGGGCGATTGAGTCCGGCCGGGGATTGAGTTCAGCAGCGCGGCGCGCTCCGCGGGGTGATTGGCGCACGAGGCGCACGGGGCGCATCTGATCAGGCAGGCGGGGACTCGGCGATGGTCCGAAAGAGGCCACCCAGCGAATCGATCAGCGTGGCTGCGAGCGCGGTCTTCTGGCGCCCCTTCTTGCTGACGACGAAGAAGTCGACGGACACCGAGGGCTCGACGAGCGTCTGTATCGCCACCTGGTAGCGCGCGCAGGCCGGTGCCACGAACGCCGGCAGGGTGGCCACGCCGTGTCCCGCTTCGACCATGGCGATCATGGCCTGGATGTTCTGCAGCGCCCCACCACGCGTGGGCGCCAGGCCAAGGCGACGCAGCTGCGCATCCGCGAGCTTCTGGATCGGGTTGTCGACAGGCAGCGTGAGCAGGTGGTCGTCCGCCAGCGCGGACCAGCGCAGCGTCCGCCCGTTGCCGGCCTTCCGGCCGCTCCCCTTGAGCGGACGGGCACCCACGCGGACCATCGGAAAAGTCGCCAGCAACTGGCGCTCGATGCCGACCGCCGGCTTGAAGAACGCGCCCAGGCCGAGATCGATCTCGCCCGCCTCGATGCCCAGCAGGATGTCCCGACGGTCGAGGTCTGCGACCTGCACGCGGACGCCGGGCTGTGCCTGGTGGAAGTCCTGAAGCCAGCGCGGCAGCACGCTGGTGGCGATGAGCGGTGTCGCTGCCAGCGTCACCTGCTGCTCGGCCTCGGCCGAGAGCCGCCCGATGCCGGTGGTGGCGCGCTCCCAGGCGGCCAGCATGCCGCGCACCGTGGGCAGCAGCAGCTCACCGGCCGGGGTCAGGCTGACCGATCGCGTGGTGCGATCGAAGAGACGCCCGCCCACCTGGGCCTCCAGATCCTTGAGCATCAGGCTGAGCCCGGCCTGGGTGACAAAGATCTCCTCGGCAGCGCGCGTGAAGCTGCCCAGTCGCGCGACGGCGAGAAAGGCCTGGAGCTGCCGCGTACTTATATTCATAAGCTTGGACTATTAACCGATTTGATAGTTTAACTTCCCCTATTTATCCCGCTGCGCTGCAATCGCTCTGCGGCCGCCCAGTATTGGCCCGAGTGAAGGAGGCGCCCCGCCGGCGCCCCCATGCCAGAGCACTCCTACTGAGGCCGACCAAGTTCATTCACGAAAGAACGCAAGCCACTCCCGCATGAGCAAGCTCCCCGCACGCCCCCCAAAGGTTTTGATGCTGCTGACATCGGACTTCGTCACCGCCCGCTACGAGGCGCTGCGCGCCCGCGCGCCGGATCTCGAGATCGTCACCGAGCTCGGCCCGCAGGCCGACCCCGACATCACCGCCCTCTTCACCTTCAAGCTTCCGGCCGGGATCGCGCCGCGCCTGCCCAACCTGCAGCTCGCGGCCTCCGTCGGCGCCGGGGCCGATGGCCTGCTCGCCGCGCCTGACCTTCCCGCGCACGTCAGGGTCACCCGCGCGGTCGAGCCGGGGCTGGGCCTGAGCATGGCCCAATTCGTCGCCCTGCAGGTCCTGCGTCAGTTCCGCTCGTTGCCCATCATGGAACGGCAGCACGCCGCCGGCGAATGGAAGCGCCTGCCGGTGCCCGACGCGCGCCAGGTCACGGTGGGGATCATGGGGCTGGGCTCGATCGGCGGCGTCGTGGCCGATGTGGTCGCCGCGCTCGGCTTCAAGGTCATCGGCTGGACCCGCTCGGATGCACGCGCCGCGCGCGTGCCGGTTTTCGTCGGGGAGGCCGGCATGGCGGCCTTCCTCGGCCGCTCCGATTTCCTGGTGTGCCTGCTTCCTGGCACCCCGCAGACCGCCCGTCTCCTGGACCGGTCACGCCTGGCGATGCTGCCTCCCGGCAGCTTCGTGATCAACGTGGCGCGCGGTGGCATCCTCGTCGAGGACGATCTGCTCGCCCTCGTGAACGAGGGCCACCTGAGCGGCGCCGCGCTGGACGTCTTCGCCACGGAGCCGCTGCCGCCCGACAGCCCGCTGTGGCGCCACCCCCGCCTGCTTGTCACGCCGCACATCGCGGCCCAGCCCTCCGTGGGTCCGGTCGTCGAGCAATTCATCGAGAACCTGCGGCGGCTCGCGAACGGGCAGCCGCTGCTCGACGAGGTGGACCGGCTCGTGGGGTACTGAGCCGCCTGCAGGAGAGCGGCTAAGAGATATTTCGGCGATCAGAACTTGTAAGTCGCCCCCAGCAGGAAGGTGCGGCCCCACTTGATGTACTCCAGCGGGCGGTCCTTGGTCTGCGCGTAGGTGCGGTAGGCCTCGTCGGTCAGGTTGTTGACCTGCGCCAGCAGCCCCAGCCCCTTCAGCGGACCTTCGGTGAAGTTGTAGCCGATCTGCGCGTCGACGATGCTCTCGCCCACCACGTAGCGCAGCGTGCGCGAGCCGTTGAAGTTGCCGATCTCGCCGATGAAGTCGGACCGCTTGCGCTGGCTGATGCGGAACTCGAAGCCGTTGGCCTCGTAGTACGCGGTCAGGTTGTAGACCCGCTTGGACAGGCCCGGCAGCGAGATCGGCCCGCTGCCCACGCTGCTCGCGCTGTCCGGATCCTTGATCGAGATGTTGCTGTCGTTGAAGGTCGCGCTGGCGACGATGCCGAAGCCGTTCAGCATCGGGCTCACCAGGTTGAGCGGCAGCGACGCCGTCAGCTCCAGGCCCTTGAGCTGGCCGCCCTGCCCGTTGTACGGGGCGGTGAAATCGCCGGTCAGTTGCGCCGGCGGCTGGCCCGGCTGCGGCACGTAGTCGACGACGAAACGCGAGAAGTCGTAGCCATCCACCGTCTGCTTGTAGATGTAGCTGCGCAGGTCCTTGTAGTAGGCGGCCGCGGCCACGTAGGCCTTGTTGCCGAAGTACTTCTCCCACGACAGGTCGACCGCGTTGGCACGCCACGGATTCAGCGTCGGGTTGCCGCCCGTGGCGCCCGGCCTGCCGGTCGTGCCGTTGACGCCGAACTCCAGGCCCGCGTTCATCTGCTCCACGCGCGGACGCGCCATCTGCTTGGCCAGCGCGAAGCGCACCGTCTGCTCGCCCGGCAGGCTCCACGACAGGTTCATCGAGGGCAGGTAGTCGGTGTAGGTCTTGCCGCCCTCGATCGGCTTCACGCCGCCCGCGTTGTTGTTGAGCGTCGCGTCCCAGTAGTTGGACTGCGAGGACTGGTCGGTGCGCACGACCTGCAGGCCGATGTTGCCGCGCATCGGCACGCCGAAGGTGGTCGCGTCCAGGTTGCCCTTCAGGAATGCGGTGGTCGTCTTCTCCTTGACCTGCCAGGCCTTGGGGATCAGGTAGCTGGCCGTCTCCGTCGGCGCGAAGGTCATGTAGCGGCCGACCGCGCCCGGCACGTTCCACGCCGGGATCAGGCCCAGGCCGGCGAAGCTCAGGTCCACCGGGCGGTATTGCAGGTCCGGCGCGATCGCGGTGTCGCCCTGCGCGCCGACGTTGATGTTGCCTTCCGGCTGGCGCTTCTTCTTCGAGCGGTCCGCGTAGTTCAGGCCCGCCTCGAAGTCGGAGAACAGCCCGGAGGCGAAGTCGGGCGCCGGCAGGTTGCCCACCAGCTTGAAGCCGGTCAGCTCGTCCTTGACGCTGGGCACCTTGCCGTAGCCGGAGCCGTAGATCGTGTTCTGCAGCAGCAGCTGACTCGGATCCGAATAGTTGCGCAGCCCCGGCACGATCTGCGAGAAGCCGCCGGTGCGGAAGGCCAGGCCCACGTTGTCCAGCGGCCAGTCGGTCGCGGAGGCCCGCGCCAGCTGCGTGTTGTTCTCCAGGCTCAGCTCGTTGCGGGTGGCGCGCGAGTAGTTCACGTCGGCCATCAGCGACAGGCCGCTCTCGAACTTCAGCTTGTTGTTCCAGCCCGCGGCGACGATCTTGTCGTCGCGCTTGTTGTACATGCCGCGCACCAGCGGATAGGCGTTCAGCAGCGTGCCGCCGGTCTGGGTGCCGTTGTCGTTGACGGTGGGGTTCGACCAGTTCAGGCCGGCCGGCGGGTTGTTGCCGTTCCAGCCCAGGTTCATCTCGAACTGGTTGGCGGTGTCGACCTGCTTGGCCTTGGTCCAGAAGCCGTCGACGACGCTGGTCCAGTTCTGGCTCGGACGGAACTCGATCGTGCCCATCAGCGCGTCGCGCTCGCTCTTGCCGGTGCGGCGCAGCGCCTTGATGCCGCCGGAGTTGTAGGTGCCCGCCGGCAGGCCGGTGCGGCCGGTCTGGTCCCAGGGCTCGTAGAAGCCGACCTGCTCTTCCTGGACCGGCGTCTGCTGGTGCGCATACCCCAGCGACACGCCGATGCTACGGTTGGCGAACTGGTCGATGTAGCTGGCGCTCAGGCGGTTGCCGGTGGCGCTGGCGTCGGCCGCCTTGCCCAGCGAGTTGCGCTGGCCGCGGGCGTTCAGCGTCACCACGCGGCTGCTGAAATTCAGCGGGCGGACCGTCTGCATGTCGATCGTGCCCGACAGGCCCTGGCCGACCAGCCCCGCTTCCGGCGTCTTGTAGACCACCACGGCGCTGAGCAGCTCCGAGGGGTACTGGTCGAACTCGACGCTGCGGTTGTCGCCGGTGGAGACCAGTTCGCGGCCGTTGAGCAGGGTGGTGGCGAAGTCCGGCGACAGGCCGCGGACCGAGATCACCTGCGCGCGTCCCGCGACGCGCTGGGCCGACAGGCCGGGCAGGCGGGCGATGGACTCGGCGATCGACACGTCGGGCAGCTTGCCGATGTCCTCGGCGGAGACGGCCTCGACGATCGCGTCGGCATTCTTCTTGACCGAGATGGCGGCCTCGATGCCGCGGCGGATGCCGGTAACGGTCACCGTCTCCAGCGTCTTGTCGGCCGCGGCCTTGGCGGCGGCTTCCTTGTCCGTTTCGGTCTGGGCCTGCTGCGCCTGGGCGGCGCCGGCCATCAGGGCCAGCGTCACCAGGCAGCCGGCGGCGACCGGCTGCACACGGAACAGCTCGCGGGGGGCGTGCGATGTCTTCATTGGGTTTGTCTCCTGTAGCTCTGGCTGCGCTCGAGCGTCTTCTGGCGCTCGCTGGCTCGTCCTGCGGGGCACTGCGACCGGGAGGTTCACGTTGCAGGGACCACGGAACCCCTTGTTCGGAAAGAATTCTGTACTAAAACTAGATCACCCACCTAGTTCTCGCAAACCCTGGCGCTATTGAGTTAGCCGATTTATGGTGTGAAAACGACGAATAGACTGCGGGTTTCCACCGATAAAGCCGCAAAATGAGCAACGGAAATGAAAAACGGCGACCGCGCGGGTCGCCGTTTTGGCTTGGTGATGTAGCTGTACTACAGCATGGCGCTTCCTCAGCGCACCGACTGCTCCAGCGCGAAAGCGGCGCCGGCCAGCGCGGTCAGGGTGTCGGTGATCAACACGCAGGGAACGGCCGCCAGGTAGGAGGCGAAGCGCCCCTTGGCCTCGAAGCGCTCGCGGAACGGCGACTCGAAGAAGCGATCCCCCAGGCGCGGCACGATGCCGCCACCGATGTAGACGCCGCCGCGCGCGCCCAGCGCCAGCGCGACGCTGCCGGCGAAGCTGCCCAGGAAGACGCTGAACTGCGTCATCGTCCGCGCGCAGATCTCGTCGCCCCCCAGTGCCCGCTCCACGATCTGCTCCGCGGTCAGGCGCTGCGCCGGCGGCTGGCCCGCCACGGTCGCGACCGCGGCATGCAGCGTCGGCAGGCCGATGCCCGACAGGAAGCGCTCGGCCGACACATGCGGGAACTCGCGCCGCGCGACGGCGAGCAGTTCGCTTTCGTAGTCATTGGTCGGCGCCAGGGTCATGTGACCGCCCTCCCCCGGCAGCGCGATCCAGCCGCCCGAGGTCTCGATCACGCCGCCGACGCCCAGCCCGGTGCCAGGCCCGATCACCGCCAGCGTGCCGCGCGGCGTCGTCAGCGCGGGTCCCGGGACCGCGGCCACCTGGTCCGGCCGCAGGCCAGGCAGCGACAGCGCCAGCGCCTCGAAGTCGTTCAGCAGCCGCAGCTCGTCCAGGCCGAGGTCGGCCTGCAGCTGGCTGCGGGAGAAGGTCCAGTGGCTGTTGGTCAGCTCGATGCGGTCGCTCTTGATCGCGGTCGCCAGCGCCAGCGACGCCCGCCGGGGCCGCGCCTGAATGCCCAGACCGGCGAGTTCCTTCAGATAGGCCTCGGCCGCCGCGCGCAGCGATTCATATTGAGCGACCGGCAGCTTGCGCACATGCTCGACCGACTTGCCGGGGCCGTCGACCCACGCGAAGCGGGCATTGCTGCCGCCGATGTCCGCCACCAGCCACGGATACCCCGCGGCGCCCGTCGTCGCCACACCCTGATCTGCTTGCACTGTGCTTGTCCTGCTTGTTCGGCTTGTTGAGGCGCACCCCAAAGGTGCGCCGGAGGCCGCCTCGGAGGCGGAATCCGCGCAAGGTAGCAAAACTACAGCAATCACACAAGAGCACTGTCACCCGGTCGCACTTTTCGCGACGGTGGCCATGACGCAATCACTCCGATTTCGTTGGCAAGCGATTGTCACCAATCACTTTTCCCTCCCCATCCATGCCACCGACGGCCCTGAAAATCACTGTAGTCTCACTACAGCACCACGCGCCAAGACCAAGGCGCGGCTAGGGGCGAACCCTTCCGGCGCTCCCGGGCGTGGAGGCCATAATCTCCCCTTCCCCGACGCCCCCGCGCCGCCTGGATTCGCCCGGATCCATGCCAGGCCCGAGGCGGCCAGCACCTCTCCTTCATGCGTGAATTCGACAGTCCCCGGCTGATCGCCGACATCGGCGGCACCTTCGCCCGCTTCGCCCTGGAGACCTCCCCGGGAGAGTTCGAGCACATCGCGCTGCTGCGCTGCGCCGAGCACGCCGACTTCCACGCCGCCGTGCGGGCCTTCATGGACCGCCTGCCGCGCCAGTTGCGCGTGGCGCACGCGGCGATCGCGATCGCCAACCCGGTCGAGGGCGACCAGGTGCGGATGACCAACTACCACTGGCAGTTCTCGATCGAGGAAGCGCGCCAGCGCCTCGGCCTGGACACGCTGGTGGTCGTCAACGACTTCACCGCGCTGGCGATGGCGCTGCCGCGGCTGCGGGGCGGCGAGATCCGCCAGATCGGCGGCGGCGAGCCGCGCGCCCACAGCGTGATCGGGCTGCTGGGCTCGGGCTCGGGCCTGGGCGTGTCGGGCCTGATCCCGGCGGGCGAGGGCTGGATCTCGCTGGGCTCCGAAGGCGGCCACACCAACTTCGCGCCGCGCGACGAACGCGAGATCGCGCTGCTGCGCTTCGCCTGGAACGAGTACGAGCACGTCTCCTTCGAGCGGCTGCTGTCCGGCCCGGGCCTGGAGCTGATGCACCGCGCGATGGCGGACTACCTCCAGCGCCCGTCGGAGCCGCTGAGCGCGCCGGAGATCACCGCCCGCGCGCTGGAGGCCACCGACCCGGTCTGCGAGGAGACGCTGGAGCTCTTCTGCACGCTGCTGGGCACGGCCGCGGCCAACCTGGCGGTGACGCTGGGCGCCTTGGGCGGCATCTACATCGGCGGCGGCATCGTGCCGCGGCTGGGCGAGTATTTCGACCGCTCGCGCTTCCGCGCCCGCTTCGAGGACAAGGGCCGCTTCTCCGACTACGTCGCCGCGATTCCCACCTTCGTGATCACCGCGGAGCACGCCACCTTCAAGGGCGCGTCGGCGATCCTGGAGGCGCAGCTGCGCAGCCTGCAGACCAGCGGCGGCGCGTCGGCGATCGTCGGCCAGATCCGCCGCGCGCGCGACGGCCTGTCGCCGGCCGAGCAGCGCGTCGCGGACCATGTGCTGGCGCATTCGCGCAAGGTGCTGAACGATCCGATCGCCGAGATCGCCAAGGCCGCCAACGTCAGCCAGCCGACGGTGATCCGCTTCTGCCGCTCGCTGGGCTGCGAGGGGCTGTCCGACTTCAAGCTGCGGCTGGCGTCGGGCCTGACGGGCACGGTGCCGGTCAGCCACACGCAGGTGACGCAGGACGACTCGATGGTCGAGCTCGGCGAGAAGGTGCTGGGCAACACCGCGTCGGCGATCCTGCAGGTGCGCAGCCAGCTCAACCGCGACATGATCGACCGCAGCATCGAGCTGCTGCTGAAGGCCTCGCGCATCGAGTTCTTCGCGATCGGCCATTACGGCGTGGTCGCGCAGGATGCGCAGTTCAAGTTCCTGCGCCTGGGCGTGGCCTGCAACGCCTACGTGGAGCCGCGGCTGCAGCTGCTGGCGGCGCAGACGCTCAAGCCGGGCGACGTGGCGGTGCTGATCAGCAGCAGCGGCAAGCTGCCGGAGCTGATCGCGGTGGCCGACGCGGCGCGCGAGCGCGGCGCCCATGTGGTGGCGATCACCGCCAGCCAGTCGCCGCTGGCGAAGAAGGCCGACGCGGCGCTGATCGTCGACCACGTCGAGGACGTCGCGACGCACCTGCCGATGATCAGCCGCATCCTGCACCTGCTGGTGATCGACATGCTGGCGGTGGGCGTGGCGATGCGGCGCGATCCGGCGGGACCGGCCGGCGCGGTGCTTGGCGCCGCGCATCCGGACCTGGACGAGACCGACGAGGACGGCCGCGTCAGCGCGCGCCGCGCGGCGCCGGGCGTCAGCCTGGCCTCGCCGCTGGCCAAGCTGACGGCGCACAGCCGCTAAGCGCCGGGCCGCCGGTGCCCCTCACCAGTCTGCGAGCACCTCTTCCGCCAGCCCGAACGCGGTGCTCGCGCCGGTGCCGCCGGTCACCATCACCAGCCGCGTGCGCGGGTCCGGCGCCTCCACCAGGCACGGCACCTCGGCGCTGACCGGGTACACGCCGGTCCAGCGCTCGACGATCTCCAGGGACGGCAGCGCCAGCTGCCGGTGCAGCTCGTCGAGGATCAGCCGGTCCACCGCCTCGCTGGCGAAGGGCGGCAGCACCGGCCCGTAGTGGTGCGAGTCGCCGACGACCAGCGAGCCGTCCGCGCTCTGCACCACGATCAAATGGATCCCATGCGCCAGCGCGTCGTGCCGCTCGGCCGACAGGCGCTCGAGCAGCGGCCGCGCCTGCGGCAGCGCCGCGTAGCCCTCGTAGCGCACCAGGCTCAGGTCGGCCATCAGCGCCGCATTCAGCCGGAAGCCCGCCGGGGGCTTCACCCGCAGCATCTGCAGCTGGCACAACGACAGCGCATGGGGCGTCCAGCGCTCGGCGAAGAGGCCGTGCAGTTCCGCGCCCGAGCACACCACCACGCGCTCCGTGTGGTAGCTCGCCCGCGACGTGCGCACGTGCGGGGCTTCGGCCTCGAGCGCCGATTCGCCGAAGCGGAATTCGACGCCATGCCGCTCGGCCAGCCAAGCTGCGATGCGCGGGATCGCCTCGCGCGACTCGACGCGCAGCTCGTGCGGGCTGTACAGGCCGCCGCGCAGGCCCTCGGCCCGCAGGCCCGGCTGCCGCGCCAGCGCCGCGGCGGCATCGAGCCGCTCGCAGCCCTCGCCCATCTCGGTGGCGAGGAAGGCCTCCAGGATCGCCTCCGAGGCCTCGTGGCGCGCGGCGACCAGCAGGCCGGCGTGCTCGATGCGCAGGCCGGCCTGCGGCGCGAGCTCGGCCCACAGCTCGCGCGAGCGCCGCGCGCGCCGCCAGTGCGCGCCGCGCTGCTGGCCGGTCACGGTGACGAAACCGAAGTTGCGGATCGAGGCGCCGATGCAGGCGGCATCGCGCTCGACAACGACGACGCGCCAGCCGCGCCTGGCGCCAGCCCAGGCATGAGCCAGGCCGACGATGCCGGCACCGACCACGAGGAGCTCACAGTTCATGGGAATGTCAGTCAAGTGAAGCAGTCTCTTCCGCTCGCGGGAGAGAGAGTTGGCGGTGGCGAGATGGGCGCGCAGGCGCAGCAGGGCACGTCATGTCATCCATGCCGCTACCGGGCGCGCCAGCGCTGCGTGCGCTGCACCAGCAGGTGGCCGGCCAGGCCGATGACGCCGCGCCCGATCGCCGCCGTCGCGAACAGCAGCGTCGCCATCGCCGCGGCTGGCGCGGTATCGCCGGCATCGTCCATGGCCAGCACCGCGACCGCCGCCAGCGCCGTGTCGGGCGAATACAGGAACACCACCGCCGACACCGTCGTCAACGCGCTCACGAAGAAGTAGCCCGCCACCTGCACCAGCGTCGGGATCGCGATGGGCAGGTGCACGCGCACCAGATGGGTCCAGAACGGCAGCCCCAGCGACTCGGCCACGCGCTCGTACTCGGGGTCGAGCTGGCGCAGCGCGCCCAGCTGCGTCAAGTGCGCCACCGAGTAGTAGTGCGCCACCGTGCACAGCACCAGGATGCCCAGCCCGCCATACCAGCCGCGCAGCGGATTCCACGGCGCGTTGAAGAACAGGATGTAGCCCAGCCCCAGCGCCAGTCCCGGCACCGCCATCGGCAGCGTCGCCATCGCATTCAGCAGCCCGCGCGCGGCGCGATGCCCGCGCGGCTTGTCCACCAGCCAGGCCACCGCGAAGCTCATCACCGCGCCCGCCGCCGCGGTCCACAGCGCCATGCGCAGCGAGTTCCCGTAGCTGGCCCAGCCGCCGCCATCGCTCATGTCGAACTGGTAATGCGACAGCGTCGGCGCGAGCCGGTACGGCCAGTACTGCGCGAAGGACGCATACACGGCGATGCCGAACACGCCCACCAGCGCCGCGGCGACGACCGCGCAATACAGCAGCGCGGCCAGGTCCCGCGGCGCATGCGGCGTGGGGACGTGCGGCACCGCGCGCAGGCTCAGCACCGCCCGCTGGCGCGCGCGCAGGCGCTGCTCCAGCGCGAAGGCCCCCAGCGCCGGCAGCAGCAGGAGCAGCGCCACCACGGCGCCGCGGTCCAGGCGCTGCTGGCCGACGACTTCCTTGTAGATGTCGGTGGCCAGCATCGGCGTCTGCCCGCCGACCACCTTGGGCACGCCGAAGTCGGTCAGCACCAGCACGAACACGACCACCAGTGAGATCAGCAGCCCGTAGCGGCTGGCCGGCAGGGTCACGGTGCGGAACACCCGCCATCCGCCCGCGCCCAGGCAGCGCGCGGCCTCCAGGGTCCGGGCGTCGCTCGCGGACAGTGTCGTGGCCAGGATCAGCATCGCGTGCGGGAAGGTCCACAGCACCGACCCCATCACGATGCCGGCCGGCCCGTAGATGCCGTCCACGCCGACCGCGTGCAGCACGCCCTTCAACAGGCCCTGATTGCCGAAGGCATAGACCAGCCCGATGGCCGCCAGCAGCGACGGCGCCAGCAGCGGCAGCAGCGCCAGCGCGCGCCACAGTGCCCGCGCCGGCAGCGCGGTGTGCGTCAGCGCCCACGCGTAGCCGTAGGCCAGCACGACGCAGACCAGCGCCGACACCGCCGACAGCGCCACGCTGTGCCGCAGCGCGCTCCAGCGACCGGTCGAGAAGTACGCGGCGAAGTGCGCGCCGCCGACGAAACGCCCCTGCCCGTCCAGCACGCTCTGCGCCAGCAGCGACACCAGCGGCAGCAGGATGATCAGCGTCAGCACGACCAGCGCCGCGGCCATCAGCCCGCGCAGCGCCCAGGCCTCGACGGGCCAGCGCCGAGCGGGCCGCTCCTGCGCCGCGCGCGGGATCGCCGTCCCCGACTCGCTCGCCCGCGCGCGCGCCGGTCCGCCGCTCACGCGACCCTCCGCATCGACAGCGGCGCGTCGAAGAGCTGGATCGCCGCGGCCGCCAGGCGCAGTCCGCGGACCTCGCCCTCCCGCAGGCCGGCGGCCTCGGCGCTGGGCAGCTCGACGCTCAACGCGCCGCCGAGCGCGTCGCTGCGCAGCAGCACCTGCGTCACCGCGCCCTGGAACTGGAGCGCGTCGACGCGCGCGCGCAGCATCGCGCCCGCGCCGTCGAGCAGCTGCACCGCCTCGGGCCGGATGCCCAGCCGCACCACGCTGCCGGTCTTGTAGACGCGCGTGTCGCAGTCGACCAGCGTGGTGCCCACGCGCACCCGGCCATCGGCCACCACCTGCCCCTCCATCCAGTTCATGCGCCCGATGAAGCCGGCCACCAACGCGCTGGCCGGCTGCTCGTAAAGTTCGCGCGGCGCGCCCTGCTGCGCGATCTGTCCGCGGGCGAGCAGCACCACGCGGTCGGACATCGCCAGCGCCTCGTCCTGGTCATGGGTGACCATCAGCGTCGTGATGCCCAGCCGCTGCTGCAGCGCGCGGATCTCGGCGCGCAGCTCCTGCCGCACCTGCGCGTCCAGCGCCGACAGCGGCTCATCCAGCAACAGCAGCCGCGGTCGCGGCGCCAGCGCGCGCGCCAGTGCGACCCGCTGCTGCTGGCCGCCGGAGAGCTGCGAGGGAAACTTGCCGGCCTGCTCCGGCAGGCCCACCAGCGCCAGCATCTCCGCGGCGCGCTCGGCCGCCTCGCGGCGCGGCAGGCCGCTCAGTCCATAGCGGACGTTCTCCATCGCCGTCATGTTGGGGAACAGCGCGTAGGACTGGAACACGACACCGAAGCGGCGCTGCGACGCCGGCCAGGCAGTGATGTCCTGCCCCTGCATCAGCACCTGCCCGAGCTCGGGGGTCTCGATGCCGCAGACGATGCGCAGCAGCGTGGTCTTGCCGCAGCCCGACGGGCCGAGCAGCGAGACGAACTCGCCGGCGCGCAGGTCCAGGTCGATGCCTTGCAGCACCGTCTGGGAGCCGAAACGCTTGGTGATCTGGCGCAGGTGCAGCATGGCTCGCCCGTGGTCCGTCATCCGTGGTGCGTGTTGGTCGGTGGCCCGGGCCGGATCACTTCTTCTCGGCCTTGGCCTCGTAGCGGCGCGACCACTCGGCCAGGATGCGATCCCGATTGGCGGCGGCCCAGCCGAAGTCGTTCTTCGCCAGCAGCTTGTCGAGGTCGGACGGCACGTACTCCAGCTGCTCCTGCACCGACGGCAGCGCCAGCACGGCGAAGTTCTTCGCGTACAGCTCATTGGCCTTGCGGGTCACCGCCCAGTCGGCCAGCGCCCGGGCGGCCTCGGGCTTGCGCGTCGACTTCATGATCGCGGTGGCCTCGACATCCCAGCCCAGACCCTCCTTCGGGAAGACGATGTCGATCGGCGCGCCTTCCTTCTTCGTCTTGTTGGCGCGGTACTCGAAGGACAGGCCCACCGGGAACTCGCCGGCGCCGGCCTGGCGGCAGGGCTTGGAGCCGCTGTGGGTGTAGACGCCGATGTTCTGGTGCAGCGCGTCCATGAAGGCCCAGCCCTTGGCCTCGCCCATCATCTGCAGCCAGGCCGAGACCATCAGGTAGCCGGTGCCGCTGGAGGCGGGATGCGGCATCGTCAGCAGGCCCTTGTAGACGGGCTGGGTGAGGTCGCTCCAGGCGGCAGGCCGCGGCAGGTTGCGCCTGGCCGCCTCGGCGGTGTTGAAGCAGACCGCGGACGACCACAGGTCCATGCCGACCCAGGTCGGCTGCGGCCGCGGGTCGCGCATGGTGGGGCGCACCTGCTCGAGGCCCTTGGGCGCGTAGGCCGCCAGCAGCCCTTCCTTGTCCAGCAGCATCAGCGAGGTCGCGGCCAGTCCCCAGACGACGTCGGCCTGCGGATTGGCCTTCTCGGCCAGCAGGCGCGCGGTGACGATGCCGGTGGACTCGCGCACGAACTTCAGCTCGATGGCCGGGTGGTCCTGCTCGAAGGCGGTCTTGTAGGCCTTGATCTGGTCGGCTTCGAGCGCGCTGTAG
The DNA here is from genome assembly GCF_014193085.1 of Mitsuaria sp. BK041. Lineage (NCBI taxonomy): Bacteria > Pseudomonadati > Pseudomonadota > Betaproteobacteria > Burkholderiales > Sphaerotilaceae > Roseateles > Mitsuaria sp. BK041. The sequence goes on from NZ_JACHYT010000001.1 coordinate 3,363,882, forward strand.
ACCAGCAGTTCAGTCTTGCCCTGGGCGTGGGCCTCGGGGCTGGTCAGCGCGGCGATCACCGCCAGGCTCAGCGCGGCGGCGGTGTGGACGAGGGTCGAGAAGGACTTGAGACGCATGGGCGCTCCATGGGGGGATGCGGCACCCCGGTCGGGGTGATCGATGGGCGACACTGTAGGAATGGCATATGTCATTGACACGTCAAACGACCCAAGTTCCCGAAAGCCGGTATTGGCGGATTTGGGGTCGCCGTCATGCTGGTGAACCAGCTCAAGGCCTTCTTCGCGGTGGCGCGGCTGGGGTCGATCACGGGCGCGGCGCGGCAGCTGGGGCTGTCGCAGCCGACGGTGACGACGCAGGTCCGGGCGCTGGAGGAGCAGTACGGGGTGGAGCTCTTCCACCGCGGCGGCGGCCGGCTGACGCTGAGCGAGGCCGGCCGACGGCTGATGCCGCAGGTCGACACGCTGCTGCAGCAGGAACTGGACATCGAATTCGCGCTGCGCAACTCGGCCGAGCTGCAGGGCGGGACGCTGCGCCTGGGCGCGACGGCGCCCTACTACACGCTGACGCTGGTGCAGCGCTTCAAGGTCCGCCATCCGCGGGTGGAGCTGAGCGTGTCGGCCGGCAATTCGCGGCAGATGGTGGATGCGCTGCTCGCCTACCAGGTGGACCTGGCGACCTCCAGCCATCTGGAGGACGACCCGCGGCTGCACCGGGTGGCGCTGGGGGCCGATCCGCTGATGCTGCTGCTGCCGCGCGGGCATGCGCTGGCGCGGGCGACGGCGGTGCCGCTGGCGGCGCTGGGCGCGGAAACGCTGCTGATGCGGGAGCGCGGCTCGATGACGCGCGCGCTGACCGAGCAGGCGCTGGAGGCGGCGGGCGTGCGCCCGCGGGCGCAGATGGAGATCGCCAGCCGCGAGGCGCTGCGGGAGGCGGTGGTGCGCGGGCTGGGGGTCAGCATCTTCGCCGCGCACGAGACCGGGCGCGACCCGGAGCTGGTCGCCCTGCCCTTCGAGGCGCCGATGCCGATGGTGCGGGAGTACCTCTACTGCCTGCGCGAGCGGCAGGGCGCGCGGCTGATCGAGGCGATGCTGGGCTGCGTCGAGCCCGGCGGCTGAGGCCGCCCCGCATCCAGCCCACAATCGCCCGGCCGCACGACCTCACGCCCCCCCTCATCCGCAATCACCCATGCAAGACACCTGGTGGCAATCACTCGTCCAATGGACGCTCTGGGGCGCCGCGATGGCGCTCGTCATGGGCTGGATCGGTCGCAACCGGCTGAAGCCCCGTCCCGAGGCCGAGGCGCATTTGCTGCGCCATCCGATCAGCACGCTGGTGATCGGCGTCATCGGCGCGGTGTTCTTCTTCGGGCTCGCGATCATCTCCAACACCGTCGGCAAGAACCCCACCGCGACCGTCTGGACCACGCTCTGCTTCATCAGCCTCGGGCTGATGTCGGCGCCGATGATCCTGGACTACGTCTACGGCCGCCACCAGGTGTCGGAGGAAGCCATCGCCTATGGCCGCCTGCTCGGCCGGCGCGGCGTCATGCGCTGGGCGGATGTCCGGCGGATCCGCTTCTCGCCGGGCATGAAATGGTTCGTGCTGGAAGACCAGCAGCGCACTCGCGTGCGCGTCTCGGCGATGCTGATGGGCCTGCCGGAGTTCGCGCGGCTCGCGCTGGCGCGGGTGCCGCCCGAGGCCCTCGACGACCGCACCCGCACGCTGCTCACCGAGACCAGCCTGGGACGGCCACCGCGGGTCTGGGGCTGAGCCCGGCTTCTGGCGGCCCCAGGCGGACCCTGGCGGCCCCCGCTGGCCACGCGCCCAGCCGCCCCGCCGGCAGCGGGGCGTCGCGCTTCAGGCGTCGAACCCGGGGCACTGCCGATGCGCCTGCCGCAGCAGCGTCGGCCAGACGAAGGCACCGCCCAGGCCGCCGGTCTGCACCCGCATCGACTCGGCGGTGCCGCGGATGACCGCGTCGTCGACCGACGTGAGCGCCGCGCCGCCGGACTGCGCGGCGATCTGGATCTGGCAGGCGCTCTCGAAGGTGTACATCGACAGGAAGGCGTCGCCGATGGTCCTGCCCACGGTCAGCAGGCCGTGGTTGCGCAGGCAGTAGAAGATCTTGTCGCCGAGGTCGCGCTGCAAGCGCGGCTGCTCGTCCGGACGGATCGCGACGCCCTCGTAGTCGTGGTACGCCAGCGAGGCCAGCACGAAGGTCGACTGCTGCGAGATCGGCAGCACGCCGTCCTTCTGCGCCGACACCGCCACGCCGGCCCGCGTGTGCGTGTGCAGCACGCAACCCACGTCCGGCCGCGCCGCATGGATGGCCGAATGGATGATGAAGCCGGCCTGGTTCACCGGGAACGGCGTCTCCTGCAGCTTGTTGCCGAGCGCGTCGACCTTGATCAGGCTGGAGGCCGTGATCTCGTCGAACATCAGGCCGTAGGGGTTGATCAGGAACTCATGCGCGTCGCCGGGCAGCCGCGCGCTGATGTGCGTGAAGATCAGGTCGCTCCAGCCATAGCGCGCCACCAGCCGGTAGCAGGCGGCCAGGTCCACGCGCAGCTGCCATTCGGCGTCGCTGACCTGGCCCTTGAGCGATGGGATCCGGGCGGTGATGTCGTCCATGAACGCGTCTCCTGGTCGCGCCCGGCCCTTCATCGGGCCGGGTCCGCGGCGGATCGTCCTCCCGGACCGCCACCGCGGCTGTCGCGTTCAGGACAGCCCCGTTCAGAACGCCGCGATCCCCGTCTGCGCCCGTCCCAGGATCAACGCGTGGATGTCGTGCGTGCCCTCGTAGGTGTTGACCACCTCGAGATTGACCAGGTGGCGCGCGATGCCGAACTCGTCGCTGATGCCGTTGCCGCCCAGCATGTCCCGCGCGGCGCGCGCGATCTCCAGCGACTTGCCACAGCTGTTGCGCTTCATGATCGACGTGATCTCCACCGCCGCCGTGCCCTCGTCCTTCATGCGCCCCAGCCGCAGGCAGCCCTGCAGGCCCAGCGTGATCTCGGTCTGCATGTCCGCCAGCTTCTTCTGCACCAGCTGGTTGGCGGCCAGCGGCTTGCCGAATTGCTTGCGGTCCATCGTGTACTGCCGCGCGGTGTGCCAGCAGGCCTCGGCCGCGCCCAGCGCGCCCCAGGCGATGCCGTAGCGGGCGCTGTTCAGGCAGGTGAACGGGCCCTTCAGGCCGCGCACCTCGGGGAAGGCGTTCTCCTCGGGGCAGAACACCTCGTCCATCACGATCTCGCCGGTGATGGACGCGCGCAGTCCCACCTTGCCGTGGATCGCCGGCGCGCTCAGGCCCTTCCAGCCCTTCTCCAGCACGAAGCCGCGGATCTGGCCGCCGTCGTCCTTGGCCCAGACGACGAACACGTCCGCGATCGGGCTGTTGGTGATCCACATCTTGCTGCCGCTGAGCGAGTAGCCGCCCTCGACCTTGCGCGCCCGCGTGATCATCGACCCCGGGTCCGAGCCGTGGTTCGGCTCGGTCAGCCCGAAGCAGCCGATCCACTCGCCGCTGGCCAGCTTGGGCAGGTACTTGCGCTTGGTCGCCTCGTTGCCGAACTCGTGGATCGGCACCATCACCAGCGAGCTCTGCACGCTCATCATCGAGCGGTAGCCGCTGTCCACGCGCTCGACCTCGCGCGCGATCAGGCCGTAGCAGACGTAGTTCAGACCGGCGCCGCCGTATTCCTCCGGAATCGTCGGCCCCAGCAGGCCCAGCTCGCCCATCTCGCGGAAGATCGCCGCGTCGGTCTTCTCATGCCGGAAGGCCTCCAGCACCCGCGGCGCCAGCCGGTCCTGGCAGTAGGCCCGCGCCGCGTCGCGCACGGCGCGCTCGTCGTCGCTCAGCTGCTGCTCCAGCAGCAGCGGATCGTCCCAGTGGAATGCGGCCTTCGCGGCCTTGGATGCTTGGCTCATGATGTCTCTTCCGTTCCTGTTGATGTGACTGCGTCTCCCGGGACGCGGCGCAGGCTGGGACCGATCCTAGTCCCGCGCCGGCACCACCGCCGTCACCTCGATTTCAACCTTCGCACGATCCTCGATCAGCCCCGCCACCTGCACGGCGGTCATCGCGATGCCGTACTCGCTGCCCAGCACCTCGCGGTAGGCCTGCCCGACCTCGCGGCCGCGCGCGACGTACTCGCGCTTGTCGACCAGGTACCAGGTCATCCGCGCAATGTGCCTCGGCTCGGCGCCGGCCTCGGCCAGCACCGCCTTGATGTTGATCAAGGCCTGCCGCACCTGGTCGACGAAATCGTCGCTCTCGAACTGGCACTGCCCGTTCCAGCCGATCTGGCCGGCGACGAAGACCTGCGTGCCGACCGCGGCCACGCCATTGGCATAACCGCGCGGCGCGGCCCAGGCCGCCGGCTGCAGCAGGCGCTTGGCGGCGGGGGTGTTCTTCTCGTTCTCGTGGCTCATCGTCGTGACTCCTCTACTGCTCGGACGATTGATGGGATTGCTGCGCCTGGACCGCCCGCACCAGCGCGGCGCGGACGTCCTCGGGAAAGGGCTGGGACTGATGCGTCTCCAGCGAGGTGCACACCAGCACCTGGCCGAAGCTCACGCGCGCGCCGTCGGCGCCGTCGAAGCGCACCCGCAGCGACAGCGAGCTGCGCCCCACCCGCTCGATCCACAGCCGCTGCGTGAGCCGGTCGCCCTGGCGGCTGATGCGCTCGAAGTTGGTCTGCAGCTGCACCGTGGGCAGGCCAATGCGACGCGGGCCCAGCAACTCGGCGTACGACACGCCCAGGCCCTCGTTGAACCAGTCTTCGACGAAGGCGTTCAGCAGCTCGTAGTAGCGCGGGAAGAAAACGATGCCGGCCGGGTCGCAATGACCGAAGCGGATCAGCACCTCACGCTCGAAGGCGGCATTCGTCACATCGTCCTCCTCAGACGCCCAGATGGCGGTGCCACACGCCGTGATCGGCCGCCAGCGCCGCGGAGTCGCCCCGCCAGACGACCTGGCCACGCTCCACGATGCTGTGCCGGTCGGCGAGGCGGATCAGCCGCTTCACATACTTGTCGACCACCAGGATGGTCTGGCCCGCCTGGCGCAGCGTGTCCAGGCAGCGCCAGATGTCCTCGCGGATCAGCGGCGCCAGGCCCTCGGTGGCCTCGTCCAGCACCAGCAGCCGCGGATTGGTGACCAGCGCGCGGCCGATGGCGAGCATCTGCTGCTCGCCGCCGGACAGCTGCTGGCCGAGGTTGGCCGCGCGCTCCCGCAGCCGCGGGAACAGCGCGAAGACCCGCTCGACGCTCCACGGCTCGGCCGCGCGGCAGCGGTTGGCCTCGAAGGCCTGCAGGTGCTCCAGCACGCTGAGGTTGGGGAAGACCTGGCGCCCCTCGGGCACGATGGCCAGGCCCAGCCGCGCGATGCGGTCGGCGCGCCAGCCGGTCACGTCCTCGCCGGCGAAGCGGATGCGTCCGCCGCTCGGCGCCAGCCAGCCGGTCAGGCAGCGCAGCGTCGTGCTCTTGCCCATGCCGTTGCGGCCCAGCAGCGTCGCGACCTCGCCCGGCGCGATGCGCAGGTCGAGGCCGAACAGCACCTGGCTGCCGCCGTAGCCGGCGCGCAGGCCCTCGATCTCGAGCAGTGCGTCGCTCATGCACCCTCCTTCGCCGGGTGGCTCCGGGCCGACGGGCCGGCCGCGTCCGCCGCATCCATCGCGTCCGCCCGGTCCGCGGCCTCCGCCTCGTCGCCGAGGTAGGCCTGCCGGACCGCCGCGTCGTTGCGGATCTCGTCCGGCGTGCCGGTGGCGATGACGCGCCCGCTCACCAGCACCGACACGCGGTCGGCGAGCCGGAAGACCGCGTCCATGTCGTGCTCGACCAGCAGCAGCGTCAGCCGCTGCGCCTTCAGCGCCGACAGCAGCTCGACCATGCGCGCCGACTCGTCCGGCCCCATGCCCGCCATCGGCTCGTCCAGCAGCAGCAGCCGCGGCCGCGCCGCCAGCGCCAGCGCGAGTTCCAGCTGGCGCTGCTCGCCATGCGCCAGCGTGCCCGCGACGCGGTCGGCCGTCGCCGTCAGGCCCACCAGCGCCAGCATCGCCTCGGCATCGGCATAAGCGGCCTCGTCCGCGCGCGCCGGACGCCACCACGAGGGCGCCACCGGCCGCCGCGCGAGCACTGCCAGCACCACGTTGTCCAGCACGGTGAAGCGCCGGTAGATGCTGGTGATCTGGAACGAGCGCACCAGGCCGACGCGCACGCGCTGCGGCATCGACAGCGCGGTGACGTCCTCGCCATCGAAGAACAGGCCGCCGCCATCGGGCGCCAGCGCGCCGGAGATCTGGTGGATCAACGTCGTCTTGCCGGCCCCGTTCGGGCCGATCAGCGCATGGGTCTCACCGGCGCGCACCTCGAGGCTGGCCTCGTCGGTCGCGGTCAGCGCGCCGAAGCGCTTCACCAGGCGATGCACCTGCAGCAGTGCGAGCTCGGGCAAGCGCGACGGCGACGCCCTCGACAGGTCGTGCAGGACCTCAGGCATGCGCGGTCCCCTTGGACCGGGCGCGCCTGCGCCCGACCAGCCCAGTGAGCCCTCGCGGGGCGAAGAGCACGACCACCAGCAGGATCGCGCCGAGCGCGAACTGCCAGTGGATCGTGACGCCGGACAGCAGTTCCTCGAGCAGCAGGAAGGCGGCCGCGCCCAGCGGCCCGCCCCACAGTGCGCCGGCGCCGCCCAGGATCACCATCACCATCAGCTGGCCCGACTGCGACCAGTGCATCAGGTGCGGCGACACCAGGCCGTTCAGGTTGGCCAGCAGCGCGCCGGCCAGGCCCGCGATCGCACCGGCGACGACGAAGGCGGTCCACTGCACCGCGAAGACCCGGCCGCCGGTCGCGGCGACGCGGGTCTCGTTCTCCCGCGCCGCCTGCAGCAGCCAGCCCAGCGGCGAATTGACCAGCCGGCGCAGGCCCGCGAACACCAGCGCGAAGACGCCCAGCGCGACCCAGTAGAACGAGGCATCGTCGGCGAGGCTGAGCGGCAGGCCGGACAGGGTCGAGCGCGCCGCCAGCGGCAGGCCGTCGTCGCCGCCGTAGGCCTTCAGCGAGACCGCCAGGTAATGGAACATCTGCGCGAAGGCCAGCGTGATCATGATGAAGTACACGCCGCGCGTGCGCAGGCTGATGGCGCCGATCACCGCCGCCGCGACGCCCGACACGACCATCGCGGCCGGCCATGCGATCCAGGCCGAGCCGATGCCCGCATCTGCCAGCACGGCGACGGTGTAGGCGCCCAGGCCGACGAAGGCCGCATGGCCGAAGCTCACCAGCCCGCCGAAGCCCAGGATCAGGTTCAGGCTCGCCGCGGCGATCGCGAAGATCAGCACCCGCGTCGCGACCACCGTGTAGAACTCCAGGCCCAGCGCCTGCAGCAGCGGCGGCAAGGCCGCCAGCGCCACCAGCAGCGCCCAGGCCCAGGGGCCCAGGGCGCGATGGTGCAGCAGCGTGTGGCGGGTCGCCACGGGCTCGGTGATCGGCCCGCGGATCGGCCCGGTGATCGGCTCGGTGATCGGCTCTGTCATGGGCTCAGCCTCTCGCGGGGAACAGGCCGCGCGGTTTCCAGAACAGCACCGCCGCCATCAGCAGGTAGATCAGGATCGACGCCAGCGCCGGCCCGAGGTTGGACGCCACCTCCGGCGACGCCACCTGCCGCAGCACCGCGGGCAGCAGCGTGCGCGAGCCGGTGTCCACCAGCCCCACCAGCAGCGCGCCGACCAGCGCGCCGCGGATCGAGCCGATGCCGCCGATCACGATCACGACGAAGGCCAGGATCAGGATGCTCTCGCCCATGCCCACCTGCACCGCCAGCAAGGGGCCCAGCAGCGAGCCCGCCAGCGCGCACAGCGCCGCGCCGACGCCGAAGACCGCGGTGAACAGCCGGTCCGCGGGCACGCCCATCGCGGTGGTCATCGCGCGGTTGGAGGCGCCGGCCCGCACCCACATGCCCCAGCGCGTGCGCGTGACCAGCAGGTACAGCGCCACCGCCACGACCAGCCCCACGCCGATGATGAGCAGCCGGTAGGCCGGATACATCAGCCCGGGCAGCAGCTCGACCGGACCGGACAGCGCGGCCGGCGTGTTCAGCATCAGCGGCTGCTCGCCCCAGATCATGCGCACGCCTTCGTTGAGCATCAGGATCAGCGCGAAGGTCGCCAGCACCTGGCTCAGGTGGTCGCGCTGGTAGAGGCGGCGCAGCAGCGTCACCTCCAGCGCCATGCCCAGGAGCGCGGTGCCCGCGATCGCCACGAGCACGGCGATGCCGAAGGACGCGCCCGCCGCCATCGCCGCCGCGGCCAGGTAGGCGCCGACCATGTACAGCGAGCCGTGCGCCAGGTTGATCAGGTCCATGATGCCGAAGACCAGCGTGAGGCCGGCCGCCAGCAGGAACAGCATCAGCCCGAACTGCAGGCCGTTGAGGGCCTGCTCGGCGACGAGGATGAGGTCCATCGATGCGCGCCCGCCGCCTTCACTTCATCTTGCACAGCGGCGCGTAGGCGTCGGCGTGCTGCTCGAAGATCTTGCCCAGCGTCCGGTTGGTCACGCGGCCCTGCGGGTCCTTGGTGATCACGCGCAGGTAGTAGTCCTGCACCGGGTACTGGTTGTGGTTGAAGCGGAACGGGCCGCGCACCGAGTCGAACTTCGCCGCCTTCAGCGCCTTGAGCAGCGCGGGCCGGTCCTCGACCTTGCCCTTCACGTCGCGCACCGCCGCGCCGATCAGCTGCGCCGCGTCGTAGCCCTGGCTCGCATACAGCGAGGGCAGCCGGCCGTAGGCCTTGAAGAAGTCGGCGACGAAGCGCTTGTTGGCCGGGTTGTCCAGGTCGTGCGCCCAGTGCGAGCTGTTGAACATGCCCAGCATCGGCTCGCCGACCGCCTTGATGACGTCCTCGTCCGCGGAGAAGCCCGGGCCGAAGAGCGTGATGTCCTTGGACAGCCCCGCGCCGACGAACTGCTTGATGAAGTTGATGCCCATGCCCCCGGGCAGGAAGATGTACATCGCATCGGGCTTGGCGGCGCGCGCCTGCGCGAGTTCCGCGGCGTAGTCCAGCTGGCCCAGCTTGGTGTAGATCTCGTCGGCCACCGCGCCCTTGTAGTAGCGCTTGAAGCCGGCCACCGCGTCCTTGCCGGCGGGGTAGTTGGGCGCCAGCACCACGACCTTCTTGAAGCCCTTGTCCATCACCGTCTTGCCGACGGCCTCGTGCAGGTTGTCGTTCTGCCAGGCGACGTTGAAGAAGTAGCGGTTGCACTGCTCGCCGGCGTACTGCGACGGCCCGGCGTTGGCGCTGACATAGGGCACCTGCGCCGCGAAGACGCTGGGGCCGACGGCCAGCATCACGTTGGAGAACACGATGCCGGTCATCACGTCGACCTTGTCGCGCTTGAGCAGCCGTTCGGCCGATTGCTTGGCCACCTCGGGGTTCTGCTGGTCGTCGGCGGTCAGGACCTCGACCGGCAGTCCGCCCAGCTTGCCGCCGCCCTGCTGGACCGCGAGCGCGAACCCATCGCGGATGTCGACGCCCAGGCCGGCGCTGGGCCCCGACAGCGTGCTCAGCATGCCGACCTTGAGCTTGTCGGCGGCCTGCGCCGGCGCCGCCAGGGCGAGCACCGCGCCCATGGCGGCGAGCGCGGCGAGCGCGCGCTGGACAACGGTGGGCTCGTACTGCGGCGACGGCTTCGTTTCGTTCGCGTTCATCGGACGCTCCAGAAAGGCCCCGTGAGGGGCGGGTCGGATGGTCACGCCGGTGCGGCTGGGCGCGGTGGGGATCGCTGCGCGCGGCGTCATGCTTCGCGCAGCCGGAAGCGCTGCAGCTTGCCGGTCTCGGTCCGGGGCAGGCTGGCGCGGAACTCTATCGCACGGGGGTACTTGTACGGGGCGATCGTGGCCTTGACGAAGTCCTGCATCGCCTTGATCAGCGCGGCCTCATCGTCGGCGCCAGCCGCGCCGGGCTTGAGCACGACGAAGGCCTTCACCAGCTGGCCGCGCTCCTCGTCCGGCACGCCGACCACCGCGCATTCGGCGACCGCCGGATGGGCCAGCAGCGCCGACTCCACCTCCGGCCCAGCGATGTTGTAGCCGCCGGAGATGATCATGTCGTCGGTGCGCGCCTGGTAGACGAAGTAGCCGTCGGCGTCGATGAGGTAGGCGTCGCCGGTCAGGTTCCAGCCGTGCCGCACGTACTGGCCCTGCCGGTCGTCGGCAAGGTAGCGGCAGCCGGTCGGTCCCTGCACCGCGAGCTTGCCAACGGTACCCGCCGGCACGTCGCGCCCCGCGTCGTCGACGACGCGGGCGCGATAGCCCGGCACCGGCCGGCCGGTCGCGCCCGGCCGCGCGGTCTCCTCGGTGTGCGAGATGAAGATGTGCAGCAGCTCGGTCGCGCCGATGCCGTCGATCAGCTCGATGCCGGTGGCGTCCTTCCACAGCTGCCGCGTCGCCGCGGGCAGCGCCTCGCCCGCGCTGACGCACTTGCGCAGCGACGCCAGGTCGTGGGACGCCGCCTGCGCCGCCATCGCGCGGTAGGAGGTCGGCGCGGTGAAGCAGACCGTCGCGCGTTGCTTCGCGATCGCGGGCAGCAGCACGTCGGGCGAGGCCTTCTCCAGCAGCACCGTCGACGCGCCGACGCTGAGCGGGAACAGCACCAGCCCGCCCAGGCCGAAGGTGAAGGCCAGCGGGGGACTGCCGATGAATACGTCGTCGGCTTTCGCGCGCAGGCAATGCACCGGCCAGCATCGGCAGATCGCGATCACGTCGCGATGGAAGTGCATCGTGCCCTTGGGCTGGCCCGTCGTGCCGGAGGTGAACGCGATCAGCGCGCAGTCGTCGGACGCGGTGTCGACGTTGTCGAAGCGCTCGGATTGGCGTTCGGCCAAGGCCTCCAGGCCATCGGCCGCTTCGCTGCGGAACAGACAGACCCGCGCCAGCACCGGGCACTGCGCCCGCGCCGTCTCCAGTTCCCCGGCCAGCGCCTCGTCGCACAGCGCATGCGAGATGCGTGCCTTCTCGATGACCTGGCCCAGTTCCTTGGCGCGCAGCAGCGGCATCGTCGCCACCGCGATCGCGCCGGCCTTCATCACCGCGAACCAGCAGGCGGCCATCTGCGGCGTGTTGGCGCCGCGCAGCAGCACGCGGTTCCCCGGCACCACACCCATCTCGTTCACCAGCACGTTGGCGATGCGATTGGCCTGCGCCTGCAGCTCGGCATAGGTCCAGCGCAGTTCGCCGCCGCGCCCGTCGCCGCCGATCACGCAGGCGCGATCGCCCTGCCCCTGCGCGACCCAGCGATCCAGCAGCTCATGCGCGCAGTTCATCCGCTCCGGGAATCGCAGCGCCGGCAGGTCGAAGACCAGCTCCGGCCACTGGTCCAGCGGCGGAAGGTTGTCACGGGCGAAGGTGTCCTGGTGGGCGCTGCGGTGCATGAGGAAGTCCTTATCCGTTCTTCAACAGGTCTCGTCCGATGATCAGCTGCTGGACCTCGCTGGCGCCCTCGTAGATGCGCAGCGCGCGGATCTCGCGGTACAGCGACTCGACGATCTCGCCGCGCCGCACGCCGCGCCCGCCATGCAGCTGCACCGCCGCGTCGATGACGCGCTGCGCGCCTTCGGTCGCCATCAGCTTGGCCATCGCGGCCTCGCGGGTGATGGTGCGACCCTGGTCGCGCTCCCAAGCCGCGCGGTAGACCAGCAGCGCGCTGCTGTCGACGGTGCAGGCCATGTCGGCCAGCTTGGCCTGGGTCAGGGCCAGGTCGGCCAGCGTCGCGCCGAACATCGCGCGCTCCTTGGACTGCGCGAGTCCTTCCTCCAGCGCGCGGCGGGCGAAGCCCAGCGCCGCGGCGGCCACCGAGGTGCGGAACACATCCAGCGTGCGCATCGCCACCTTGAAGCCTTCGCCCGGCGCGCCGACCATCGCGGACTTCGGCACGCGGCAGCGCGTGAACCGCAGCGTCGCCAGCGGGTGCGGCGCGATCACGTCGATGCGCTCGGCGATCTCGAAGCCGGGAAGGCCCGCGTCGACGATGAAGGCGCTGATGCCGCGCGAGCCGGGCGCTTCGCCGGTGCGCGCGAACACCACGTAGAAATCAGCGATGCCGCCGTTCGAGATCCAGGTCTTCTGGCCGTCGAGCACGTAGTGGTCGCCGTCCTCACGCGCGGCGCACTGCATCGCCGCGACATCGGACCCCGCCTCCGGCTCGGAGAGCGCGAAGGCCGCCAGCGCTTCACCGCGCGCGACGCGCGGCAGGTAGGCCTCGCGCTGCGCCGGGGTGCCCATCAGCGAGATCGCGCCCGATCCCAGTCCCTGCATCGCGAAAGCGAAGTCCGCCAGCCCGTCGTGGCGCGCCAGCGTCTCGCGCAGCAGGCAGATGGCGCGGGTGTCGATGGCCTCGCCCTCGCCGGCCACCGCATGCCTCAGCCAGCCGCCGGCGCCGAGCGCCTTCACCAGTGCCCTGCAGCTCGCGTCCACGTCCTCGTGATCGACCGCGCCATGGGCGAGGTGCGTCGCGCACCACGCGTCCAGTTCGCTCGCGAGCGCGCGATGCCGGTCCTCGAAGAACGGCCAGTCCAGGTGCTTCAGGTGATTCATGCCGTCCTCAATCGCCCTTGAATTCGGGGCGCTGCTTGGCGACGAACGCGTGGTACGCGCGGTGGAAGTCCTGCGTCATCATGCAGATCGCCTGGGCTTGCGCCTCGGCCTCGATGGCCTCGTCGACGCCCATCGTCCATTCCTGATGCAGCATCCGCTTGGTCATCGCATGCGCGAAGTTGGGGCCGGCGGCGATCTCCGCGGCCCAGGCCACCGCTTGGGCTTCCAGCGCGTCCGGCTCCGCCACGCGGTTGAAGAAGCCCCACTGCAGCGCCTCTTCACCGCCGAGGCTGCGGCCGGTGTAGAGCAGGTCCGACGCACGGCCCTGACCGACGATGCGCGGCAGCAGCGCGCAGGCGCCCATGTCGCAGCCGGCCAGGCCGACGCGCGTGAACAGGAAGGCCGTCTTGCTGCGCGCGGTGCCGACGCGCAGGTCCGAGGCCATCGCCATGATCGCGCCAGCGCCGGCGCACACGCCGTCGATGGCGGCCACGACCGGCTGCGGGCAGGCCCGCATCGCCTTGACCAGGTCGCCGGTCATGCGGGTGAAGGCGAGCAGGTCCGGCATCGACATCTTCGTCAGCGGGCCGATGATCTCGTGCACGTCGCCGCCGGAGCAGAAGTTGCCGCCCGCGCCCTGAACGACGATCGCGTTCACCTCGTCGACATAGGCCAGCGTGCGGAACAGGTCGCGCAGCTCGGCATAGGACTCGAAGGTCAGCGGGTTCTTGCGCTCGGGACGGTTCAGCGTGATCACGCCGACCTCGCCCTCCTGCCGCCACGCGAAGTGGCGGGGCTCGAAGCCCTTCAGGCTGCGCCGGTTGCCGCTGATGAGGTGTTGATCCATCGATTCGTGCTCCTTGATTCGTTCACTGGCGCCGATGCGCCGCATCGGCCACCGGCCTGTTCATCGCTCCGCGCCGCGTGGCGCCATGGCCTGCATCCGCCGCTCATCGGCGCGCGGCGTCCAGCTGCGCGAGGTGGCCCTTCAGCCCCGCGAGCAGCGCGTACACCTGGGTCTTCTCCTCGGTCGACCAGCCGGCCAGCAGCTCGACGATCCAGCCCTCGTGCGTCGCCGCCATGCGCTTGAACTGGCGCCGCCCGGCCGGCGTCAGCCGCACGGTCACGCTGCGCCGGTCCGACGGATGCGGCTCGCGCACGACCAGCCCCTCGGCCTCGAGCTGGTCGGTGATGCCGGTGACGTTGCCGCCGGTGACCATCAGCCGCTGGGACAGCTCGCGCATCGTCAGGCCGTCGGGGCTGCGCTCGAGCTGCGCCAGCAGGTCGAAGCGCGGCAGCGTCGTGCCGAAGTCGTTGCGCAGGCGCTGGCGGATCTGGTCCTCGATGCGCGTCGTGCAGGCCAGCAGGCGCAGCCACAGGCGCAGCGCCTGATGGTCGCCATCGTGCAGCCGCGACTCCAGGTCGGGCACGAGCTCGGGGCCCAGGTCCTCGTCGCTGTCGCGCATCACATCACCTCCCCGCCGGCGACCGCGATGGCCTGGCCGGTGATGGATCCGCTGTCGCGCCGCGCCAGCCAGGCGACCGAGGCGGCGACCTCCGCCGGGTCCACCAGCCGGCCCTGCGGATTGACCGCCGCCAGCTCGGCCCGGGCTTGCTCCGGCGTGCGGCCGGTCTTGGCGACGATGGTGTCGATCGCGCCGGCGACGATGTCGGTCTCGGTGTAGCCGGGGCAGACCGCGTTGACGGTCACGCCCTTGCGCGCCGTCTCCAGCGCCAGCGCGCGCGTCAGACCGAGCACGCCATGCTTGGCCGCGCAGTAGGCCGCGACATAGGCGTAGCCCTTCAGCGCGGCGGTGCTCGCGACATTGACGATGCGGCCGAAGCGGCGCTCGCTCATCGCCGGCAGCACCTCGCGGCTGCACAGGAAGCTGCCGGTGAGATTGACGTCGAGCAGTCGCCGCCAGGTCTCCAGCGAGGTCTTCGCGAACGGCGCGGTCTCGACCTGGCCGGCGTTGTTGACCAGCAGGTCGACCGGCCCGGCGGCCTTCACCGCCGCGGCGAAGGCCTGGCGCACGCTGGCCTCGTCGGCGACGTCGCAGACCTGCAGCTCGACCGACGGACCGCCGTCGACGCTGAGCCGGTCGCGCTGGGCCTGCAGCCGATCCAGCCGGCGCCCCATCAAGGTGAGGCGCGCGCCGTCGGCGATCAGCGCCTGCGCGATCGCGGCGCCGATGCCGGAGCCGCCGCCGGTGACGACCGCATGCAGTCCTTCGAGGGGATACGGGTTGCTCATGCCGCCTGCCTGTCCATCGTTGCTCGAATGCCCATCGCTGCGCCGCGTCCCGCCGCTCAGACGCCGAGCGCCCGGTTGGCCTGCTCCTGCGCCGCGGCGCCGCCGCCCATCGCGCGCTGGCGTTCGAAGTCGCGTTCCATCTGGCTCTTGCCGGACAGGTACTGCACCGGCCAGTCCAAGCCCGGGCCCAACAGATAGCCGATGCGCGCCGCCTCGGTCAGCGTCCAGGCCGGATTGGCCAGATGCGGCCGCGCGACGGCGCACAGGTCGGCACGCCCGGCCGCGATGATGCTGTTGACATGGTCCGCCTCGGAGATCGCGCCCACCGCGATCGTGGCGATGCCGGCGCGGTTGCGCACGCTCTCGCTGAAGGGCGTCTGCCACATGCGGCCGTAGACCGGCTTCTCGCGCTTGCTGACCTGGCCGGACGAGACATCGATCAGGTCGGCGCCCGCGGCCTTGAAGGCCTCGGCGATCGCGACCGCGTCCTCCGGCGTCGTGCCGCCGGGCACCCAGTCGTGCGCGGAGATGCGCACCGACATCGGCTTATCCGCCGGCCAGACCGCGCGCATCGCGGTGAAGACCTCGAGCGGATAACGCAGCCGATGCTCCAGCGTGCCGCCGTAGTCGTCAGTCCGCTGATTGGTCAGCGGCGACAGGAAGCTCGACAGCAGGTAGCCGTGCGCGCAGTGCAGCTCCAGCCAGTCGAAGCCGGCCTCGGCGGCCCGACGGGTGGCGGCGACGAAGTCGGCCTTGACGCGGTCCATGTCGTCCCGCGTCATCGCGCGCGACCACTGGCTCACGCCCTCCAGGTATTGCTGCGGCGAGGCCGAGATCAGCGGCCAGTTGCCCTCGTCCAGCGGCTGGTCGATGCCCTCCCAGGCGACGCGGGTCGAGCCCTTCGCGCCGGCATGGCCGAGCTGCATCGCGATCTTGGCGGTGGAGCTCGCATGCACGTGGTCGACGATGCGCCGCCAGCCGTCGCGCTGCGCGTCGTTCCACAGGCCCGGGCAACCGGGCGTGATGCGGGCATCCGGCGAGACGCAGGTCATCTCCGCGAAGACCAGGCCCGCGCCGCCCATGGCGCGGGCGCCCAGGTGCGCGAGGTGGTAGTCCGCCGGCTGGCCGTCGACGCACGAGTACTGCGCCATCGGCGAGACGACGACCCGGTTCTTCAGCGTCGTGCCGCGCAACGTGAACGGCGTGAACATCGGCGGCGCGGCGCGGTCCAGGCCCGAGCGGCGCGCCAGCCAGGCCTCGTATTCGCCGACATAACGCGCATCGCGCAGGCGCAGGTTCTCGTGCGAGATCCGCTGCGAGCGCGTCAGCAGCGAGTACGCGAACTGCTCCGGCGCCAGGCGCGCGTGGCGGTCGACGTTCTCGAACCATTCGGTCGAATTGCGCGCCGCGTTCTGGATGCGCAGCACCTCGATCGAGCGGGTGGCTTCGTATTCGTCGAGCGCCGAGGACAGGCTCTCCACGCCGCCACCGTGGCGTTCGATGTCGCGGGCCAGCGCGATCGCATCCTCCAGCGCGAGCTTGGTGCCCGAGCCGATCGAGAAATGCGCCGTGTGCGCCGCGTCGCCCATCAGCACCACCGGCGCGCGGCCGTTGTGATGCACCCAGCGCTTGCAGACCACGCGAGGGAAGCGGATCCACTGCGCGGATCCGCGCAGGTGCGCCGCGTTGGAAATCAGCGGATGGCCGTCCAGCACCTTGGCGAAGAGCCGTTCGCAGAAGGCGATGCCGTCCTCCTTGCTCATGTCCTCCAGGCCGGCGGCCTTCCACACCGGCTCGGGCGTCTCGACGATGAAGGTCGAGTGCGTCTCGTCGAAGCGGTAGGCGTGCGCCTGGAACCAGCCCCATTCGGTCTTCTGGAAGTCGAAGGTGAAGGCGTCGAAAAGCTTGGTGGTGCCGAGCCAGACGAAGCGGCACTGCCGCAGGTCGATGTCGGGCTGGTAGGTCACGGCGTACTTCTGGCGCAGGCGGCTGTTGAGGCCATCGGCCGCGATGATCAGGTCGGCATCGATGCCGGCGTCGTCGATGACCTCGGTCTCGTAGCGGATCGCGACGCCCAGTTGCTCGCAGCGATCGCGCAGGATGTCCAGCAGCTTGCGGCGGCCGATGCCGCAGAAGCCATGCCCGCCCGAGACCATGGTGCGGCCGTCGATGTGGACCGCGATGTCGTCCCAATGGTTGAAGGACTGCAGGATCTGCTCGGCGGTCTGGGGATCGGCCTCGCGCAGCGCAGCCAGCGTCTGGTCGGAGAACACCACGCCCCAGCCGAAGGTGTCGCCGGCGCGGTTGCGCTCCAGCACCGTGACCTCATGGGCGGGATCCTGCCGCTTCATCAGCAAGGCGAAGTACAAGCCGGCGGGGCCGCCGCCGATGCAGGTGATGCGCATGTTTCCGAGGCCCGCTCGCGCCGGCCGATGACTGCTTGACGGGAGCACTTTAGGCATTGATAGTTGAGGTGTCAACGATCTGGATAACCCTGAGCCCATCGGCGTCGTGAGGCCGGGCGGCTTGCGGAAACGATGCCGCCTTGTTGGAATTAACCGACACCACGGCCTCCGACCCGGCGCTAAGGTGCGCGCCGTCGTGCCCAAGGCCGGCAGGAGCAACAGATGAAGTCAACACGCCCGTCCCTGTGGGACATCTCGCCGGTGGTGGCGCCCGACGCGCCGATCTTTCCCGGCGACGAGCCCTACGCGCTGAAGTGGACCGCCCGGCTGTCGCCGGAGTGCCCGGTGAACCTGAGCGCGATCACGATGTCCCCGCATGTCGGCGCGCATGCCGACGCCCCGCTGCATTACGCCGACGGCGTCGCGAGCGCCGCGGAAGTCGCACTCGATCCCTACCTCGGCCCCTGCCGCGTGATCCATGCGATCGGCTGCGGCCCGCTGATCCGCGTCGAGCACCTCGAGCACGCCGCGCACGACCTGCCGCCGCGCGTGCTGGTGCGCTGCAACGAGCGCGCCGACACGGTCTGGAATCCCGAGTTCAGCGCCTATGCGCCGGAGACCGTCGAGTGGCTCGCGGCGCGCGGCGTGAAGCTGATCGGCCTGGACACGCCCTCGGTCGATCCCGCCACCAGCAAGACGCTGGACAGCCACCAGCGCCTGCTGCGCCTGGACCTGCGCGTGCTCGAGAACCTGGTGCTCGACGACGTGCCCGAGGGCGACTACGAACTGATCGCGCTGCCGCTGAAGCTGGCCGGCGCCTGCGCCTCGCCGGTGCGCGCGGTGCTGCGCTCGCTGTGAGCCGGGCCGCCGATCCTCGCGCCGCCGCCATCCCCTTCCCTTCCACCTTCCCCTTGCATTGGTCTGGAACCCCCATGACGACAAGACAAGATTGCCTGGCCCTGGACGCCGCCGATCCGCTGGCGACGCTGAAGGACCAGTTCTCGCTGCCCGCGGGCACGCTCTACCTCGACGGCAATTCGCTCGGCGCGATGCCCAAGGCGACCGCGGCCCGCGTGCAGCAGGTCATCGCGGACGAGTGGGGCCGCGACCTGATCAAGAGCTGGAACACCGCGGGCTGGATGGACCTGCCCGGCCGCATCGGCGACAAGATCGGCCGGCTGATCGGCGCCGCGCCGGGCGAGACCATCGTCGCGGACTCGACCTCGCTCAACCTCTACAAGGTGCTGAGCGCGGCGCTGCGCATCGTCCAGGCCGATGACGCCGCGGGTCGCCGCACGATGATCGTGTCGGAGCGCAGCAACTTCCCGACCGATCTCTACATCGCCGAGAGCCTCGCGCAGCAGCACGGCATGACGCTGCACCTGGTCGATCAGGTCGACGAGATCCCCGCCCTGCTGAACGACCGGCTCGCGGTGCTGATGCTGACCGAGGTCAACTACCGCACCGGCCGCAAGCACGACATGAAGGCCGTCACCGCCGCGGCGCACGCCGCCGGCGCGCTGACCGTCTGGGACCTGGCGCACTCCGCCGGCGCGATCCCGGTCGACCTGAATGGCGCCGACGCCGACTTCGCCATCGGCTGCGGCTACAAGTACCTCAACGGCGGCCCTGGCGCGCCGGCCTTCGTCTGGGCGCATCCGCGCCATGCGGACCGCTTCTGGCAACCGCTGTCGGGCTGGCTGGGCCATGCGGCGCCATTCCAGTTCACCTCGAACTACGCGCCCGCCGCCGGCATCAAGCGCTACATCTGCGGCACGCCGGCGATCCTGTCGACGGCCGCGCTCGAGTGCGGCGTCGACACGCTGCTGGCGGCCGAGCCCTTCGGCGGCATGGGCGCGCTGCGCGAGAAGTCGATCGCGCTGACCGAGCTCTTCGCCCGCCTGGCCGAGGAACGCTGCGGCGCGCAGGGCGTCCACGTCGTCTCGCCGCGCGAGGCCGCGCTACGCGGCAGCCAGGTCTGCCTGGCGCTGAAGGCGCCACTGCATGAGGCGGGCTACGCCGTCGTGCAGGCACTGATCGAGCGCGGCGTGATCGGCGACTTCCGCGCCGGCGATCCCGCACGGCTGGACCAGGTGCCGCACATCCTGCGCTTCGGCTTCACGCCGCTGTACATCGGCTTCGCCGACGTGTGGGACGCGGTCGAGCATCTGCACCAGGTGCTGGCCAGCGGCGAATGGCGCGAGGCGCGCTTCAACACCAAGGCGGCAGTGACATGAGCTGCCCGATGGGACACGGCACCGGCGCCGTCACGGGAACCGGCGCGGGCGACACCCCGGCGCCGGGCGGCGAGGCGATCGTGCGCGAGGAAGGCGCGCAGCTCGACTTCTCCAAGGACATGAGCTACGGCGACTACCTGCACCTGGACAAGGTGCTGAGCGCGCAGCATCCGCTCTCGCCCGACCACAACGAGATGCTCTTCATCGTCCAGCACCAGACCTCGGAGCTGTGGATGAAGCTGATGCTGCACGAGCTGCAGGGCGCCGTCGCCCACGTCGCGGCCGACCAGCTGCCCGAGGCCTTCAAGATGCTCGCGCGGGTGTCGCGCATCATGGAGCAGCTGGTGCACGCATGGGACGTGCTCGGCACGATGACGCCGCCGGAGTATTCGGCCATCCGACCCTACCTCTCGAGCAGCAGCGGCTTTCAGAGCGCGCAGTACCGGCGCATCGAGTTCATGCTCGGCAACAAGAACGCCGCGATGCTCAAGCCGCATGCGCATCGCGCCGACCTGCTGGCCCAGGTGCAGGCCGCCTATGAGGCGCCGTCGCTGTACGACGAGGTGCTGCGCCTGATGCAGCGCCGCGGCATCGCGGTGCCGGCTGCGCGCCTGGACCGCGACTGGACCCAGCCCTATGCCGCCGACGACGGCGTGAAGGCCGCCTGGCTGGAGGTCTACCGCGACCCCAAGGCGCACTGGGACCTGTACCAGATGGGCGAGGAACTGGTCGACCTCGAGGACGCCTTCCGGCTCTGGCGCTTCCGCCACGTCACGACGGTGGAGCGCGTCATCGGCTTCAAGCGCGGCACCGGCGGCACCGGCGGCGTCAGCTACCTGCGCAAGATGCTGGACGTGGTGTTGTTCCCCGAGCTCTGGGCGCTGCGCACGGAACTCTGAGCGCACCGCCGCCGCGCCGGCGGAAGGAAGTCATGGGGGCCCCGCTTCTACAATCGACGGCTTCGGCGCGCGGCTGACCCGGCCGCCGCGCTTCATGCCCGTCAACCCGTCGAGGCCCGCCATGGACACCCGCCTTTCCGAGATCAAGCTGCGCATCGCCAAGCTGCGCGACGCGCTGCGCAACGCCGGCGCCCACGCCATCCTGGTCCCCTCGGCCGACCCCCATCTCTCCGAATACCTGCCGCGCCGCTGGCAGGCGCGCGAGGTGCTCTCCGGCTTCACCGGCTCGATGGGCACGCTGGTCGTCACGCTCGACGACGCGCAGCTCTTCGCCGACAGCCGGTACTGGACGCAGGCCGAGCGCGAACTCGCCGGCAGCGGCATCGCGCTCTTCAAGATTCCCTCCGGCGCATCGGTGCAGCACATCAGCTGGCTGGCGGAACGCCTGCAGCCGGGCCAGACGCTGGTCGTCGACGGCCAGGTGCTGGGGCTGGCGCTCGCGCAGCAGCTGCGCTCGGCGATGGGCGCCAAGGGCGTGCGCATCGACACCACGCTCGACCTGATCGACCACGCCTGGGACGAGCGCCCCGGCCTGCCCGACGCCCCGATCTACGAGCACGCCGCACCGCAGGCCACCGTCAGCCGCGCCGACAAGCTCCGGCAGGTCCGCGAGGCGATGACGCGGCACGGTGTCACCCACCACCTGATCTCCAGCGTCGACGACGTCGCCTGGCTGTTCAACCTGCGCGGCTCGGACGTCAGCTACAACCCGGTGTTCCTGGCGCACGCGCTGCTCGACGCCAACGGCGCGACCCTGTTCGTGCAGCCCGGCAAGATCGACGCCGCGCTCGCGCAACGCCTGGCCACCGACGGCGTGCGCATCGCCCCCTATGCCGATGCGCGTACCACGCTCGGCGCGCTGCCCGCCGATGCCCGGGTGCTGATCGATCCGCGGCGCGTGACCCTGGGCCTGCGCGAGTCGCTGCCCGCGACCGCCACCATCGTCGAGGCCATCAACCCCAGCACGCTGCTCAAGAGCCGCAAGAACGCCGCCGAGGCGCAATTCGTCCGCCAGGCGATGGAGCAGGACGGCGCGGCGATGTGCACCTTCTACGCCTGGTTCGAGGCGGCGATGGCCCGCGGCGAAGCGATCTCCGAGCTCACCATCGACGAGCGCCTGAGCGCCGAGCGCGCCAGACGACCCGGTTTCGTCGGCCTGTCCTTCCCGACCATCGCCGGCTTCAACGCCAACGGCGCGATGCCGCATTACCGCGCGACCGAGGACGCCTTCGCCCGGATCGAAGGCGACGGCCTGCTGCTGATCGACTCCGGCGCGCAGTACCTGGGCGGCACGACCGACATCACCCGGGTGTGGCCGATCGGCCGCATCACCGACGACCACCGCCGCGACTACACGCTGGTGCTCAAGGGCACGATCGCGCTGTCGCGCGCCGCCTTCCCGCGCGGCACGCTCAGCCCGATGCTGGACGCCATCGCCCGCGCCCCGCTGTGGGCCCATGGCCTGGACTACGGCCACGGCACCGGGCATGGCGTCGGTTACTTCATGAACGTGCATGAAGGCCCGCAAAGCATCTCCAAGGCCGTGCCCGACGCCAACATGGCGATGGAGCCCGGCATGATCACCTCGATCGAACCCGGCCTCTACCGCCCCGGCCAATGGGGGGTGCGGATCGAGAACCTGGTGCTGAACGTGTCCTTCGACACCCCCGAGAAGGGGCAGTTCGGCGAGATGCTGGCCTTCGAGACGCTGACGCTGTGCCCGATCGACACCCGCTGCATCGCGGTGGCGCTGCTGTCGGACGACGAACTGGCCTGGCTGAACGCCTATCACGCCGAGGTCCGCCGCCGCCTGGCGCCGCTGGTCGATGGCGAAGCCCTGGCCTGGCTGAACACCCGCACCGAGCCGCTGAACCGCTGAGCCGCAGCGTCGCTGCGCCGCTGACCGCGGCGCCGGTCGCAGGGATCCCGTCCACCTCCTGCGACCGGGTTTGCGACGGAGGGGGCAAAAGCGTGGCTGAGCCGCGCTTTTTTACCCGCGGCCTCGCTGGAAGCCCTTGGGGCCGCCACCTAGACTTGTTGCAGGCTGTCGGCTCGCGTGCCGCTCGATGTCTTCATCGCCGGGGCATGTCCGGTGAACCGGGCGGGCGATCCGACGGCCCTCGCAGAGACCAGGACCAGAGGACTTCGAGGAGCAGGCCATGGATACCAGACTCTCCCAGGCGTGGCACGGTTGGCGCCTCCACGCGCGCGCCGGTTCGCCGACCAACGACGAGCGGTCGATGCATCGCTTTTCCGACGGCGCGATGCACACCGCGCTGATGGCGGCAGTCATCGCGGTGGCCGTGATGGCGGTGGTGCAGATGATCAACGTCGGCGTCCAGATGTGGCAGCTGGAGCCGGTTGTCGTGCAGGGCAAGGCGCAGAACCTGCCGCTGCCGGCGGCGCCCCAGCCGCTTGAACCGGCGCAGCCCTCGCGCTGAACATCGATCCGGCGCCGTGCAGGCGCCGGCCTCGCGTCGACCTCGCGCCGGACCCCGGCGCGCTACATCTGCCGGAACAGATGCAGGTAACTGCGGCTGACCGGCAGCACTTCGGGGCGGGCCTTCAGGTGGAGGTCCGCGGTTTCGTTGGGGCCGCGGGTGACGTGGCTGATCGCATGCAGGTTCACGACCACCGACCGGTGGACCTGCACGAAGCGCTGCGGATCCAGCCGCTCGATCAGTTCGCGGATCGGCGTGCGGATCAGCGCCTCGCCTTCGGCGGTGACCACCAGCGTGTACTTCTCGTCCGAGCGCAGGAACAGGATCTCGTCGACCGGAATCAGCTTCAGCGTCGAGCCGACCGAGGCGCGTATCCACTGCAGCGGGCCGGTGTCGGCCGCCAGCGCGCCGCCGGCGGGCACGGAGAGCGCCGGCGCACGCGCCATCCGGCGCGAGAGTTCATCGATCACCGCCTCGAGCGCCGCCGGGTGCGCGGCCCCCAGCCCCGGACGACCGCCGAGCCGCTCCTTCAAGCGCCCGATCGTGTCGGCCAGCCGCGCCTCGTCGACCGGCTTGACGAGGTAGTCGATCGCGCCGCGTTCGAAGGCCTGCAGCGCGTATTCCTCGAAGGCGGTGACGAACACCACCTGCGCCTGACGCGCGATCTGCCGCGCTGCCTCCATGCCGTTGACGCCCGGCATGTGGACGTCGAGGAAGGCGATGTCGGGCCGGTGAAGCTCGAACATCTCCACCGCCTCGCGGCCGTTGCGCGCCTGCGCGACGACGCGCAGTTCCGGCCACAGCAGCGCGAGGCTGCGTTGCAGGCTGTCGCGCAGCAGCGGTTCGTCGTCGGCGATCAGGGCGGTTGGCGCGGTCGACGCGGTCGACACGGGGGGAGCAGCGGCACTCATCTCGTCGCGGGGGTGAAAGTCAGTTCGGCGCGCAGGCCGTGCGGGCGATTCTCGGTGAGCGCCAGGGCCGCGCCCAGGCCGTAGAACAGCGTCAGGCGCTCACGCAGGTTGCGCAGCCCGGTGCCGCTGCCCATCGCCTGCGTCATGCCGACGCCGGTGTCGCTGACCCACAGCCGCACCTGGTCGTCGACGCGCTCGCCGCCGACCTCGATGCGACCGCCCTCCTCGCTCGGGTCGATGCCGTGGCGCACCGCGTTCTCGACCAGCGTCAGCAGCGCCATCGGCGGGAAGCGCAGGCTGCCGAGCTCGGGCGGCAGGTCCACGAAAAAGTCCAGTCGGTCCGGCATGCGCAGGTGCATCAACTCGAGGTAGGCGCGCACCAGGCCCAGTTCGTCCGACAGCGTGGTGGCGTCGCCCTGCAGGCGCGGCATCGCGGCGCGCAGGTAGGCGATCAGGCTGCGCAACACCGGCGCCGCCTGCGGCGAGCCGGTTTCCACCAGCGCCCGGACATTGGCCAGGGTGTTGAACAGGAAATGCGGCTCGACCTGGGCCTGCAGCAGGCGCAGCCGGGCGTCCAGCGCCTGGCGTTCCAGCTCGCTGCGCTCCAGCTCGAAGCTGAGCGCCTGGCTGCGGGCTTCGGCATCGCGCTGGCGGTACAGCGCGCCCATGGCCAGCAGCGGGCCGACAACCAGGCCGGAGCCGGCGATCCAGAGGAAGCCGAGCATCCGGGATTCGGACTCGACGAAGCTGGAGAAGTCGCCGCCGACGGCGACCATGTAGACCGCCAGGGTGGCCAGCGGCACGGCCGCCGCGACCACGACCACCTGGAACAGCCAGCGCGCCCACCAGCGCGGCAGCCGGCGCGGCCACTGTCCGGCCGCGGAAAAGGCCAGCAGCGCCAGCATGCCGACGAACATCGTCCGTCCCAGCAGCACCGGGAAGGGCGTGATGAAGATCGGTTGCAGCGCCAGCGCGAAGACGGTGGCCAGCGCGAGCGCGAGCAGGACCCGCTGCGGCGTCAGGTAGGAGACGAAGCCGTGCCAGGCCGGATGCGCCGGTTCGGGCGGGTGGGCGGGAAGGACCGGGGTCGACATGCCCGCACGATAGCGGGGGCGCGGCGGTGAACCAAGGGCGCGGCGGGTCTCGCGCGACGAAGCACGGGTTGAGCCGCTTGAGCCACGGGCGCCGGGCCGGCAATCGCCCGCTCACGCTGGGCCGCTGGCGCGGCCACGCGGGGGAGCGTGGCGAGGAAGTCCTCGAACAGCGCGTCGGCCTTCATGCGTACATCCCGATGCGGCACATCACCGCTTCCTTGCCTGCGCTGATCGCGAAGCGCAGCGCCTCGGCCGGCGTCGCCCAGCCGTAGCCGCCGGCCAGGTTCTCGTCGCGGAAGGCCTCGCGCTTGTTCAGCGCCGGCGTGCCCTCGACCCGCATCACCACGACCGCGGCCACATAGCCGAACTGGCGCGGGCGCTCGATCGCCCCGGCATAGATGCGGTAGTCCCCGGTCTCGACTTCGGCGAAGTGCATGGCTGACTCCTTGAACGCGCAGCGGCCGGTGAGGCCGCGATGGAGTCAACTTTGCGCGCTGGAACGCGCACTGCCTACCCGACTGAGGAGGGCCCTCGGAAGGGGGAGGTCTCGACGAGCCCCCCTTTGGAGCGAAGCTCCCCGTGGATCAGAACTGCTTGTTGGCGATGGCGGTGTACTCGCGCAGCTCGGCGTCGACGACGCGCTTGGGCGGCACGTCCGCCGCGCGCTGGCCCAGGGTCGGATGGACGACGTCGTAGGCCCGGCGCTCGGCCGGCGAGATGACGCCGTTCTGGTCCGAATCGGCCTCGGCGTAGACCAGGTTGGGCACCAGGCTGATCGGCTCGGGGAATTTCTCCGGCTCCTCGGCCGCCAGGGACACGGTCTGCGTCGCGGCGGGCTGGGTGGGCGGCGCGGCGGTCACGGGCTGCGAGGTCGCGGTCTGCACGGCCGTGGCCGGACCGGTCGCCGCCTGGGCCGGCGCGGCGGCGCCCGACGCCGCCAGGCTCGCCGCCTGCGGCGACAGGCTCACCACGGCGGACGCCTCGGCCTGCGAGGTGGTCGAGGGATCATCGGCTTCGCGCACGCGTGCCGACTGCCCGGTGGTCGCACCGGGACCATTCGATGTCGTTATGTTGTTCAGGGCAGCAATCATGGCGAGCCTCCCAGGAGGTTTCCGCACATTTCGGCCAGCGGACGCCGGACCCGGAGCGCATTCCGGGTCGAAGCCCCTTCAGGGCATGTTCGGTTTATCGGCGGGCGATCTCCGGACTTTAGGCCTCGATTCCAGGGAATCGCACTTTCTTGATAGGTGAAAACCCTCAGTCTGGCGACGCGCGGGCGCGTGGAGGCTCAAGTCCACTCGTCGGAAACCCCTGCTGCCATCGGTTAAATTTCCACGCATGGGTCTCCGCTCCTTCGCCACCGCTCACATCCCCGGCCTGACGGGCCTGGCCGGTTCACGAACCGCGCCGGACACGGCCGCCGAGGCGTCGTCCTTCGACGCGCTCGTGGACCGCCTGCATTACCTGCCCAAGGCGGACGTCAAGCGCATCCGGGAGGCCTACAAGTTCGCCGACGAGGCCCACCTGGGCCAGTTCCGCGCCAGCGGCGAGCCCTACATCACCCATCCGATCGCGGTGGCCGGGCTGTGCGCCGACTGGCGCCTGGACGCGCAGGCCATCATGGCCGCGCTGATGCATGACGCGATGGAGGACTGCGGCGTCACCAAGACGGAGCTGATCGAGCGCTTCGAGGCGCCGACGGCGGAACTGGTCGACGGCCTGACCAAGCTGGACAAGCTGCAGTTCTCGACGCGCGAGGAATCGCAGGCCGAGAGCTTCCGCAAGATGCTGCTGGCGATGGCGCGCGACGTGCGCGTGATCCTGATCAAGCTGGCCGACCGGCTGCACAACATGCGCACGATGCAGCACATGGCCTTCGACAAGCGCCGCCGCATCGCCCGCGAGACCCTGGACATCTACGCGCCGATCGCCCACCGGCTGGGCCTCAACGAGATCTACCGCGAGCTGCAGGAACTCTCCTTCCAGTACATCCATCCGTGGCGCCACGGGGCGCTGGCCAAGGCCGTGACGAAGGCGCGCGGCCACCGCCGCGACCTGGTCGCGCGCATTGAACGCGACGTCCAGAAGGCCTTCTCCGAGGCCAACCTGCGCGTCGAGATCCAGGGCCGCGAGAAGACGCTGTTCAGCATCTACAAGAAGATGCGCGAGAAACACCTGAGCTTCGCGCAGGTCAGCGACATCTTCGGCTTCCGCGTGATCGTGCAGGACCTGCCCCAGTGCTACTGGTCGCTGGGCGTGCTGCACCAGCTCTACAAGCCGCAGCCAGGCAGATTCAAGGACTACATCGCCATCCCCAAGCCCAACGGCTACCAGTCGCTGCACACGACGCTGGTCAGCCCGCTGGGCACGCCGGTGGAATTCCAGATGCGGACCGAGGCGATGCACATGGTCGCCGAGAAAGGCGTGGCCGCGCACTGGCTCTACAAGAGCAAGGGCGACGCCAAGGGCGCGCAGCAGCTGGGCTCGCGCTGGCTGCAGTCGCTGCTGGACATCCAGGACGAGACCCGCGACGCGACCGAATTCCTGGAGCACGTCAAGATCGACCTGTTCCCCGACGCGGTCTACGTGTTCACGCCCAAGAGCAAGATCATGGCGCTGCCCAAGGGCGCGACGCCGGTGGACTTCGCCTACGCGATCCACTCGGACGTCGGCGACCACTGCGTCGCC
Organism: Mitsuaria sp. BK041; assembly: GCF_014193085.1. Taxonomy (NCBI): domain Bacteria; kingdom Pseudomonadati; phylum Pseudomonadota; class Betaproteobacteria; order Burkholderiales; family Sphaerotilaceae; genus Roseateles; species Mitsuaria sp. BK041. Next base: position 3,391,457 of record NZ_JACHYT010000001.1, read on the forward strand.
GCCAAGGTCAACGGCGAGCCGGTGCCGCTGCGCACCGAGCTGCGCAGCGGCGACGTGATCGAGATCGTGACCGCCGCGGGCGCTCGTCCCAATCCGGCCTGGCTGAGCTTCGTGCGCACCGGACGTGCGCGCTCCAAGATCCGCCATTTCCTGAAGAACCTGGAGCAGGAGGAATCGCGCGAGCTCGGCCACAAGATGCTGGCCCAGGCGCTGCGCGCCGAGGGCCTGGCACTGCCCAGCCTGAAGGAAGAGGACGAGGCCGCCGCCGCGCTGTGGCAGGACCTGGCGCGCTGGGCCGGCAACCGCCATGTCGACGAACTGCTCGTCGAGATCGGCCTGGGTCGCAAGATCGCCACCATCGTGGCCAAGAAGCTGGCGCGCACCCTGTCCGACCAGGGGCAGCGTCCGGACGCGGTGCTGCTGACGATGGGCCGCTTCGCCACCGACGACGCACCGGCCCAGGGCCAGGTGCTGCTGGACGGCAGCGAAGGCGCGTCGGTGCGGCTGGCCACCTGCTGCCGGCCGATCCCCGGCGACGACATCAAGGGCTACCTGGGCCGCGGCGAGGGCCTGGTGGTGCACACCGCGGAATGCTCGGTGGGCCGGCGGCTGTTCCAGCGCGACAGCGAGCACTGGATCGCGGTCGGCTGGGCGGAGGAACTGACGCGCAGCTTCGAGGCCGAGGTCGGCGTGCTGATGCGCAACGGCAAGGGCGTGCTCGCGCAGATCGCGACGGCGGTCAGCAGCGCCGAGGCCGACATCACCCACATCGCCATGAGCGACGACTCGCAGCAGCGGGAGACGGCGGAAATGACACTGCTGCTCGCGGTGCGTGACCGGCTGCATTTGGCCGACACCCTGCGCACGCTCAAGCGCTCGAGCGCGGTGATGCGGGTCTGGCGCGTCAAGCCGTGATCGCGCCCTGACCAAGCGCGCGGCAATCGGAGCATGCGGGCCTCAAGGCCCGCATGCCTCCGCTTTCGGCCGACGGCCGCGAGTCAGGCGCCGGGCTTTGGATAACGGACTTCGACGACCTCGATCGTCTCGACGCCGACCGGCGTAACCAGCTGCAGTTCGTCGCCCTCGCGCGCCTTGAGCAGCGTGCGCGCGATCGGCGACACCCAGCTCACCTCGCCCGCGAGGCTATCCGCCTCGTCGATGCCCATGATGGTGATGGTGCGCTCCTCCCCCTTGGCATTGGCATAGGTCACCGTCGCGCCGAAGAAGACCTGGTCGCTGCCGTGGTGCGCGCTGGGATCGACGACTTCCGCGATGTCCAGCCGCTTGGTCAGGAAGCGCAGCCGGCGGTCGATCTCGCGCAAGCGCTTCTTGCCGTAGAGGTAGTCCCCGTTCTCGGAACGATCGCCGTTCTTCGCAGCCCAGGAGACGGTCTCGACGATCTTGGGCCGCTCGACATCGAGCAGCTGCATGAACTCCGCCCGCAAGCGCGCGTAGCCCGCCGGCGTCATGTAGTTGCGAGAGCCCTTGGGCAGCGCCGGCAGCGAGGGGCCGTCGTCCTCGTCGTCGTCCGGGGCGGCGTCGTTTTCCTTGGTGAATGCCTTGCTCATGGGGTTGGATTGTGTCGCCCTTCCACGGTGGCCGCGCGAGGGACGACGGAGCCCCGCGCGCGAACGCGGTATGGTGTCGCGACCCATCCCCCCGGAGGCACCGAGGCATGAGCGACACGACGGAAACCGGCAGCGGCCCCTTGGCCGGATTGAAGATCGTCGAGTTCGCGGGCATCGGGCCGGCGCCCTTCGCGGGGCTGGTGCTGGCGGACTTCGGTGCGACCGTTACCGTGGTGGAGCGACCCGGCGGCGAGCAGCGTCTTGGCGGCGGCGCCGCGCTGAACCGCGGCAAGCAGGTGGTGCAGGCGGACCTGAAATCAGCGCTGGGTCTGGCGAGGGTGCGGGAGCTGATCGCGCAGGCCGATGCGCTGATCGAGGGCTTCCGGCCCGGCGTGATGGAGCGGCTGGGGCTGGGTCCCGACACGCTGCTGGCGGCGCATCCAAGGCTGGTCTACGCGCGGCTGACCGGCTGGGGCCAGACCGGCCCGCTGGCGCGCACCGCTGGCCATGACATCAACTACGTGGCGCTCAGCGGGCTGATGCCTTTCGCGGGTCGGCCGGGGCAGGCGCCTGCGCTGCCGGCCACCTTGCTGGGCGACGTCGGCGGCGGCGCGTTGACGATGCTGTTCGGGCTGATGTGCGCACTCTGGGAGTCGCGTCGCTCCGGTCGGGGCCAGGTCGTGGACGCCGCGATCATCGACGGCGTCGGCTACATGGGGACGCTGATCCAGGCGCTGCGCGCGGGCGGCCGATGGGACGAGGACCCGGAACGCAACTTCTTCCTGCATCGCTCGCATTTCTACGACAGCTTCGAATGCGCCGATGGGCGCTGGTTGTCGCTGGGCGCCATCGAGGCGCCCTTCCACCACGAACTGATGGAGCGCCTGGGCCTGACGCCGCTCCCGGCGCAGGACGATCCGAGCCAGTGGCCGGCGCTGCGCGAGCGGGTGGCCGCGCTGATCCGCGAACAGCCGCTGGCGCATTGGGCCGCGGTGTTCGAGGACAGCGATGCCTGCGTCGCGCCCGTGCTGACGGCCTCCGAGGCGCCCCTGCACCCGCAGCATCAGGCGCGGCGCAACTTCTTCATGCAGGATGGGCTGGCGTGGCCGATGCCGGCGCCGAAACTCTCTCGCACGCCGGCGATGCCCGGTCCCGCGGCCGGGGCGACGAGTATGCCGCCGGGTTTATCCGACGCGGACGATATTCGCACCGGATAACCGGCCCGGGTATCCGGCCGGTATTCAGGAACGGTCTTGGGCAAACAAGCGCAGGGCGGAAATGAATCAGGCAAAGAAAAAGGCCAGTGTTTTTCAACACTGGCCTTTCGATTTGGCGCGGCTGGCAGGATTCGAACCCACGACCCCTTGGTTCGTAGCCAAGTACTCTATCCAACTGAGCTACAGCCGCACGACTTTTACTGATCAGGAACCGCCGTCGTGGAAGCGATTCCAGGTTTTTGTTGTTGCTTCTTCTTTGTTGCCGAATCTTCGGTTGCCCTGGGATTCAACAGTTTTTCTGGCGCGGCTGGCAGGATTCGAACCCACGACCCCTTGGTTCGTAGCCAAGTACTCTATCCAACTGAGCTACAGCCGCTGAAAGACTGCGACTATAGCATGCGTTTTTGGAGGTCCGCAAGAATCTCCCCGAAAAATCCTTCGGGCGACCGGTCGCGGTGCTTCAACCCAGACGCGCCGCTGCCTCGAAGCAGCGGGCGCGGCGCTCGCCGTCGTCGTCCTGGTCGGCCATCTCCGCCAGGCGCAGCCAGCTGCGGCGACGCGCGGCGACGGACAGTTCCCGGTCCTCCGCCGCCTGCTCCAGCATCAGGCGCGCCTTGCCCCACAGCTGGCGCTCCGCCAGCGCGTGGCCCAGGGCCAGCGCCATCGTGCCGTCGCGCGGGAAACGCTGCACCGCGCCCTCCAGGCGCTGCAGCCATTCGGGGCCCAGCCCCGGCGTGCACAGCACCAGCGCCTCGGCCAGGGCCTGGCGCTCATCGGCGCCCTGCTCCGTGATCGCTTCCCAGAACGGACGCAGCCAGCCGCGGCCATCCTCCGGCGCGCCCAGGGCCGCCGCGCAGTTCGCCGCGCGCGCGGCGACGAACACGTCGCGCCGGTCCGACGCATCCAGCTGCTGCCAGACCGCGCGCAGCTGATCGATGTCGCGTGCGGTCTCCAGCGCCTCGCAGGCCAGCGAGCGCAACAGCCCCTGCGCCGCCGACTTCGAAAAGCCCTGGTGCTTGGCCAGCAGGCGCGCGGTGCGCAGCGCCTCCAGCGGCTGATGCGCCAGCCGGCTGCCCTGCAGCTTCAGCCGCAGCGCCTGGGTGCGGCGCGCCACGCCGGGGGTCAGTTCGCCCAGCAGGCCGAGCGCGCGCGGCGCGTCCCGGTCGTCGAGCGCCCATTCGGCCGCCAGCAGCCGGGCGCCCTCTTCCTGCACCCGCGCGCCGGCCGAGGTCGCCGCCACCTGCAGCGCCTGGCGCAGGTGCTCGTCGCGGTTGCGCCGGTCCTGCAGCTTGTGCGCGCTCTGCGCGGCCACCAGGTGCGCCAGCGCCATGAACGCGCCGTCCTGCGCCAGGTCCGGCGTCTGCGACTGGATGTTGAGCGCGCGTTGCGCCGCCTTCTGGGCGCGGCTGTAGCGCGCGCCGAAATACTCGGCCCAGGCCTCGCGCAGCGCGACCTGCGCGCTGCGCTCCCGCTGGGCCATGCGCCAGAGCCGCGCGCGCTTGGGCAGCGTCAGCAGCGCATCCAGCGTCTGCATCAGCGTCATCAGCGCGAAGCAGCCCGCCACCAGCAGCAGCAGGAACAGGTTGAGCGACAGGTCCATCCGCCAGCCGCGCCAGTAGAAACTGGCCAGGCCGTCGTTGTTGCCCAGCGTCAGCGCCGCGACCACGGCCGCGACGAACAGCAGCACCAGCCAGATCACCATCCGCATGGCGATCTCCTCAGCGGGCCACCGCGCTCAGCGCGGCAAGCGTGTCGTCGGGCCGCGGCACGCTGACCTGGCGGGACTGGCCCTGCACCTGGCGCAGCAGCTCCACCGTCTGGGACAGCTTGCGCGACCGCGCGTCGAAGTAGCGGTCCAGCATCGCCTGCGCCTCGCGCAGGTCGACCTGCGCGGTGTCGAACTGGCGGCTCAGCAGCGCCAGGCGGGCGTTGAGCAGTCTGAGCTTCAAGTTCTCGCGCAGGAAGAAGGCCTGCTCCGGCGCGATCAGGGCCGCCTCCGGATGATCGATGCGCGTCACGCGCAGCAGCCCGCGGGCCTCGCGCCAGACTTCGCCCGACAAGTGGGTCCAGCGCTCGCCGGCCTGGTCCCACAGGCGCGACCACCAGCCCGGCTCGCCGTCGGCGGCGGCGAGCGACGCCGAGGACGCCGGCCGGCGCGCCGCGACCGGCTTCACCGCCGCCGCGCTGGCCGACGCCTGCGGCGGCGGCCCGCCTTCGCGGCCGGGCTGGGCCACGGCCAGCAGCGGCAGGTCGTCGACCTGGCGCACCACCTCGTCGAGCTTGATCGTCAGCGTCGAGACGTCGACGACGCTGACCGCCTTGATCCGTTCCAGGTCCCGCGTGACGGCGCGGCGCACGCCCTCCAGGCGCGGCTGCTTGTAGCGCGCCAGCCGCTCGTCGGCTTGGCGCAGCGCGGCCACCAGCGGCTCGGCGCTGCCGGTGATCGTGCCCTGCTGCATCGCGACCCGCAGCGAGGCCTCGATGTCGCCGACGACGTTCTCGTCGCGCGACCGGTTCATCGACTGCATCAGCCCCTCGAGCTGCTCGCGCTGGACCGCCACCTCGGCCAGCCGCGCGTCGAGCAGCGCGACCTTGGCCGCCGTGTCGCGGCTCAGGTCCTGGGCCTGGCGCGCCTGGTCGCGGGCGATGTTGGCCTCGCTCTGGCTGCTGTCCTGGCGCCGGACGAGTTCCTGTTCGACCTGCTTGAGCCGCTGCTGGCTCTGCCAGGCCAGGCCGAGGGCCAGCAGGGCCACGAGGCCGACGCCGGCCACGACGGCCTGGGTCAGCGTGGCGCCGGATTGCCGGACGGGCTTGTGGGGCGACGAAACGTCGGCCGCTGGGGTGTTGGTCTCGCTCACGTCGGCGATTCTAGGGTGGACCCTGACAGCATCCGGAACCCGGCCGCGACGGCCGCCGCGTCGGGTCGCACCAAAACCACATGCCCCACCCCGAGGGCCCGCGCACGGGCGGCGATCCGCTCATGGGTCGCGAGTGCCCTCACCCGCCCCCAGTCGGCGGGCATGGGCAGGGGGTCGGACGGGGGGGCGGCGGGATCGCGCGTCCCCTGTTCGAGGGAAGCCAGGTGGCCGATGGCCTCCGAGCTGCTGAAGAGCCAGACATGGCGGTCCGGCGCCTCGAGCGCCTCGCGCAGCAGGCGGCGCCCCGGCGCATCGAGGACGGGACAGGCGCGGCGGTAGACGCTCACGGCCGACACCGCCGCGCCCGCTTCGCGGAGGCGGTCGCCGAGCCATTCCCGCCCGCCATCGCCGCGCACCAGCAGCGCCCGGCGGCCGGTCCAGTCCGCGCCAGCGACGCGGCACAGCTCCGGCCAGAGATGTTCCGAATCGAGGCTGTCCGCCTCGGCCGGCGGCTGGACGATGCGGGCCGCGGGCACGCCGCGCTCGACCAGCGCGCGCGCGCTGCCGGGGCCCACCGTGGCGGCCCAGGTGCGGTCGGGCCATGCGTCCTGGCTGCCGTCCGCCCGGCGTCGGTCGAAGAAGTGCTCGACGGCATTGGGGCTGACGAACATCGCCAGGTCCGTCGCCGGCAGCGCCGACCACGCTTGCGCCAGGCCGGCAGGATCGGCGGCGGGGGCGATGTCGATCAGCGGCAGCGAGGCGGTGGGCACATCCAGCGCCGCCATCCGCCGGACCCAATCGTCGGCCTGGGCCCGGGGACGGGTCAGCAGCAGTCGGACCGGGGCGACCTCGCCCGGCATCAGGCGTCCTTCAGGTACTCGGCGGCGCCCCGCTCGCGCAGCGCGTTCGCGGCGGCGACGCCCAAGCCTTCGGCCTGGCCCAGGTCGGACACGGTCGCGGCCGCCTCCGCCCGCAGGAGGGCCCGCTCCGGCTGGGTCGGGTGCCCCAGGGCGGCGGACAGCGTCAGCCGGCCGTCAGCCGCCCAGACCGCGTGCGCGGCCAGCGGCATCGAGCAACTGCCGCCGAGCTCGCGCGACACCGCGCGTTCGGCGGCCGCGGCCAGCCAGGTGGGCGCGTGCGCCAGGGCGGCCAGGTGCTCGGCCAGGGGCGCCTGCCCGGCGCGGATCTCGATGCCCAGCGCGCCCTGTCCGGCGCACGGGATCATCTCGTCGACGCCGAAGTACTGGCGGATCCGGCCCTCGAGTTGCAGGCGCTTGAGGCCGGCGGCGGCCAGGACGATCGCGTCGTACTGGCCCTCGTCGAGCTTGCGCAGCCGCGTGTCGAGGTTGCCGCGCACCGGCTCGATGCGCAGGTCCGGCCGCATGTTCTTCAGCTGCGTCACGCGGCGCAGGCTGGAGGTGCCGACGCAGGCACCCTGCGGCAGCGCGGCGAGGCTGTCGTACTTCGAGGACACCAGCGCGTCGCGCGGATCCTCGCGCTCCAGCACCGCGGCGAGCACGAAGCCCGCCGGCAGCTCCATCGGCACGTCCTTGAGCGAGTGCACCGCGAGCTGGGCGCGACCGTCCTCCAGCGCCGTTTCCAGCTCCTTGACGAACAGGCCCTTGCCGCCGACCTTGGACAGCGTGCGATCCAGGATCTGGTCGCCTCGGGTGGTCATGCCCAGCAGCCGCACCGCCAACCCCCGTGCGCGCAGCAGGGCCTGCACATGTTCGGCCTGCCACAACGCCAGCCGGCTCTCGCGCGTGGCGATCACGAATTCTTGGTTCATGGGGCGGGATGCTAGCCGAGCAGGCACGGCCTTCCTCCCCGCCCCCAGGGACCACCGCTTGCCGCGAAGCGTCGCTTGCGCGATCCCGGAGCGAGTCGCGGCGTCCGCGCCACGCCGCCGTGCGGGCCGCGCACGGAGAAACTGCTAAAGTGGACCGGAGGTAACTCCGTTACATCACCAGTCTCCGCTCACCCCTCCGGTCTCTGACGAACTCCTGACGCCACCATGCCCGCCAGTACCGCTCCCCGCCCCGCCCGCCCCGCCGCCCGTTCCGCCGCCAAGCCGTCCTCGACCCCGCGTGCCAAGGCCGCCGCCACGCCCGCCTCGAAGAAGGCCGAGAAGGCCGGCAACGCCAAGGCCACCACGCGCTCGATCCAGATCGTCAAGGACAAGAACCAGCCGCTGATGGACGACATCCGCCTGCTGGGCCGCATCCTGGGCGAGGTGATCCGGGAGCAGGAGGGCCGCGAGGCCTACGAACTGGTGGAGCGCGTGCGGCAGCTGTCGGTGGCCTTCCGCCTGAAGCGGGATGCGCAGGCCGGCAAGCAGATGGACAAGCTGCTCAAGAGCCTCTCGGGCGAGCAGACGGTCAGCGTGATCCGCGCTTTCAGCTACTTCTCGCACCTGGCCAACATCGCCGAGGACCGCCACCACGTGCGCCGCCGCGAGGTGCACGACCGCGACGGCTCGCTCCAGCCCGGCTCGCTCGCCTATGCGCTGGAGCGGCTCTTCGACGCTGGCGTGCGGCCGGCCGAGGTCGCGCGCACGCTGGAGAACGGCTTCGTGTCACCGGTGCTGACGGCCCATCCGACCGAGGTGCAGCGCAAGAGCATCCTGGACGCGGAGCGGGCGATCGCCGAGCTGGTCGGCGCCCGCGACCGGCTGCACACCGAGCGCGAGAAGGCCGCCAACGAGCATCTGATCCGCGCCCGCGTCACGCAGCTGTGGCAGACGCGCATGCTGCGCTACTCGAAGCTGACCGTCGCCGACGAGATCGAGAACGCGCTGAGCTACTACCACGCGACCTTCCTGCGCGAGATCCCCAAGCTCTACACCGAGCTCGAGGAGGCGCTGCCCGGCGAGGAGGTGGCGCCCTTCCTGCGCATGGGCCAGTGGATCGGCGGCGATCGCGACGGCAATCCCAATGTCACCGCCGACACGATGCGGCTGGCGCTGCGCCGCCAGAGCGAGCTGGCGCTGCGCCACTACCTGACCGAGCTGCACGAGCTGGGCGCGGAGCTGTCGATCTCGCTGCGGCTGGCGGGCGTGACGCCGGCGATGCAGGCGCTGGCCGAGCGCAGCCCCGACCAGAACGAGCACCGCATGGACGAGCCCTACCGGCGCGCGCTGACCGGCATGTATGCGCGGCTGGCCGCGACGCTGCAGGCCTTGACCGGTACCGAGGCGCTGCGCCACGCGGTCGCGCCGCAGGACCCGTACCTGACGCCCGAGGACCTGCTGGCGGACCTGCGCGTGATCCAGTCCTCGCTGGAAAGCCACCATGCCCATGCGCTGATCGCGCCGCGGCTCAAGCCGCTGATGCGGGCGGTGCAGGTCTTCGGCTTCCACCTGGCCACCCTGGACCTGCGCCAGAGCAGCGACCAGCATGAGCTCACCGTCGTCGAGCTGCTCAAGACCGCGCGCGTCTGCGAGGACTATTCGGCGCTGGGCGAGATGGAGCGCCGCGCGCTGCTGGTGGACCTGCTCAACCAGACGCGCCCGCTGCGCGTGCTGGGCGCCGACTACAGCGAGCGCACCCTGGGCGAGCTGGCGATCTTCGAGACGGCGCGCGAGTCGCTCAAGCGCTTCGGCCGCGAGGCCCTGCGCCACTACATCATTTCGCACACCGAGGACGTCAGCGACCTGCTCGAGGTGCAGCTGCTGCTCAAGGAGGTCGGGCTGCTGCGCGGCACGCTCGATGGCGAGGCGGTCAGCGACCTGATCGTCGTGCCGCTGTTCGAGACCATCGCCGACCTGCGCAACGCGCCCGGCATCATGCGCGGCTTCTACGAGCTGCCCGGCATGGCGGCGCTGGTGCGCCGCTCCGGCGGCGAGCAGGACATCATGCTGGGCTACTCCGACTCCAACAAGGATGGCGGCGTCTTCACCAGCAGCTGGGAGCTGTATCGCGCGGAGATCGCGCTGGTGCAGCTGTTCGACGAGCTGCGCGCCCAGGGGCCGCTGACGCTGCGCCTGTTCCATGGTCGCGGCGGCACGGTCGGCCGCGGCGGCGGCCCGAGCTACCAGGCCATCCTGGCCCAGCCGCCCGGCACGGTGAACGGCCAGATCCGCCTGACCGAGCAGGGCGAGGTCATCAACTCCAAGTACGCCAATCCGGAGATCGGCCGGCGCAACCTGGAGACGCTGGTCGCCGCGACGCTGGAGGCCACGCTGCTGCATCCGACCAAGCCGGCGCCCAAGGCCTTCATGGACGCGGCGCAGGCGCTGTCCGACAGCAGCTTCGCGGCCTATCGCGGCCTGGTCTACGACACGCCGGGCTTTGCCGACTTCTTCTTCGCGACGACCCCGATCCGCGAGATCGCCGAGCTCAACATCGGCTCGCGGCCGGCGTCGCGCAAGGCGACCCGCGCGATCGAGGACCTGCGCGCCATTCCCTGGGGCTTCAGCTGGGGCCAGTCGCGCATCACGCTGCCGGGCTGGTGCGGCTTCGGCTCGGGCATCCAGGAGTTCCTGGGCAAGGACAAGGCGGGCCGCGACGAAAAGCTCGCGCTGCTCAAGCGCATGTACAAGCAGTGGCCCTTCTTCCGCACCCTGCTGTCCAACCTGGACATGGTGCTGGCCAAGGCCGACCTGGACATCGCCCGCCGCTACCTGGAGCTGGTGGAGGACAAGCGCCTGGGCAAGAAGATCTTCGGCGCGATCGAGACCGAGTTCGCCCGCACCGAGGCGGCGCTGGCGCTGATCACCGGCGAGAACGACCGGCTCGCGGCCAACCCGGCGCTGGCGCGCTCCATCGAGCACCGCTTCCCCTACATCGATCCGCTGAACCACCTGCAGGTCGAGCTGATGCGCCGCTACCGCGCCATCCCGGCCGAGAAGCGCGCCGAGGACCCGCGGCTGGAACGCGTGCAGCGCGGCATCCACCTGTCGATCAACGGCATCGCGGCGGGGCTGCGCAACACCGGCTGAGGATCGCCTCAGCGCTGGCCGGCCAGCGCCTCCCGCACCGCGGCGACCTGGCGGCGCGACACGGCCAGCCATTCGTTGACGTGGGCGATGCGGACCGCCCAGCCGAGTTCGCCGCCGTTGTCGCCGTCGCCATCCGCCGGCCCGTCGGTGGGCACGTGGCGCTCGAGCTCGCGCACCGCCGCCTTCGCGACCAGCGCATTGCGGTGCACGCGCAGGAAGCGGTCGCCCAGGCGCTGCTCCAGCTCGCTCAGGGACCCGTCCATCACATGGCTCTGCGTGGCGGTGCGCAGCGTCAGGTACTTGAGCTCGGCCTTGAAGTAGAGGACCTCCGCCAGCGGCACCCGCAGCAGGCGGCCGCGTTCGGTGATGTTGATGACGGGCGCCTCGGCGGCCGGCGCGGCGCCCGGGCCGTGCGGCGCGCCCGCCTCGCGCGCCTTCGCGGCCGCGCGTTCGTCCAGGCGCTGCGCCGCCCGCGCGAGGCTGGCCTGCAGCCGCTCACGCCGCACCGGTTTGGTCAGGTAGTCCAGCGCCTCCAGCTCGAAGGCCTGCAGCGCGTGCTGCGCATGGGCCGTCACGAACACGATCGCCGGCGCGAAGGGCCGGCCGCGCAGCGCCTGCGCCAGGCCCAGGCCGTCCAGGCCCGGCATCTGCACGTCGAGCAGGATCAGGTCGCAGGCATGGTCCTTGAGCCAGGCCAGCGCCTGCTCGCCGCTGCCGGCCTCGGCGGCAACCTCGGCGCGCGGCTCCTCGTTGGCCTCGACCAGGCCCCGCAGCCGCAGCCGCGCCAGCGGCTCGTCATCGACGATCAAGACCCTCAGCGGCGGATGCGTCAGCATGTCTTCCTTCCCTGTCCTCGTTCCCGTTCCGGTTCAGCTCCGGTCGTGTGATCGCGTCATCGCGGCATCACGATGCGCACGACAAAGCGGCCCTCGCCCGGCCCGGCCTCCAGCCGCGCCGCCACGTCGTGCATCAGGCGCAACCGCTGCCGCACGTTGCGCAGCGCCAGGCCATGCCCCTGGGCGCGCGACGGCAACCCGACCGTGTTGACGACGCGGATCTCGACCTCGCTGCCGCGCGCGCGGGTCACGATGTCGACGTCGCCGCCCTGGTCGTTGGGCTCGATGCCGTGACGCACCGCGTTCTCCACCAGCGGCTGCAGCAGCAGCGGCGGCACGCGCGCGTCGGCCGCATGCGGATCGAGCTGCCAGTGCACGCGCAGGCGGTCGCCGAAACGCAGCTGCTCGATCGCGAGGTAGCGCCGCGCCAGCTCGACCTCCTGGTCCAGGCGCACGCCCTCGGCCGTCGGGCCGGCGTCCGCCAGCGCGACGCGGAACAGCTCGGCCAGGTCCTCCAGCACCTCCTCGGCGCGGTTGGGATCGACGCGCACCAGCGCGATCGCCGTGTTCAGCGTGTTGAAGAGGAAGTGCGGCCGGATCCGCGATTGCAGCTCGACCAGCCGGGCCAGCGCGTCGGCCGGCGCCTGGGCGCGTTCGCGCAGCTTCAGCCAGCCCAGCAGCACGCCGGCCGCGAGCCCGCCGGTGAGCGCCGCGGCCACGAGCGGCAAGGCGCCCAGGTGCCCCAGCTCCACCGCCTCCAGCAGCAGCGCGCCGCCGTGGGCGCAGGCGGCCCCCAGCGCGATCGGCAGCGTCCATTGCGCCCACTCCGGCAGCCGCGCCAGCAGCCGCTTGGCGGCGCACACGATCAGCAGCCAGGCCAGCACCGCGCTCAGGGCGGCGACGGACGCGCCGCCCATGGCCCAGGCCCATTGCGCCAGCGTCTCCGACATCAGCGCCAGTCCGAGCGACAGCACCAGCTGCACGCCCAGCACCGCGCGCAGCACCAGGCCGACATGGCAGACGTCGAAGCGGCGCTGGGCATCGATCAGCCGCGGCGCCTCGACCGTGCGCGCGTCCAGGCGGGTTTCCTCCCAGGCGGGCTGCGTGGGCAGCGGCTGGGTGCTCATGGGCTGGGTGCTCGCCGGCTGCGTCGAGGCCTCGCGCGTGTCGCGCGCGTTGCGAGAGGGGTCGGCCGGGCGTCGCGGCGCGTCGCCCGACGTCCGTCCGCTGCTTGCCTTGCTGGCCATCGGCTCCTCCCGTCCCCGCACTGTCCTTGCCCTCTGCCTGCGCCCGGGCGCCGGGATGGCGCCCCCTTTAGAATCGGCGGCTCATTCTCTCCCAGGCGTCCGGCCGCGACCAATGCGGGCCCGCCCGGGGCGCCGCGAAGTCGTAACGCCTTGCAAGCCGATGTCCTCCTCCCCTGCTGACTCCCTGGCCGACGGCCAACCCGCCGACAACCAGCTCGCCAACAAGTCGCAAGCCTGGTCCGCCCTCTTCTCCGAGCCGATGAGCGAGCTGGTCAAGCGCTACACCGCCAGCGTCGACTTCGACAAGCGCCTGTGGGCCGCGGACATCCAGGGCTCGCTCGCCCACGCCGACATGCTGGCCGCGCAGGGCATCATCGGCGCCGACGATCTGGCCGCGATCCAGAAGGGCATGGCGCAGATCCGCGAGGAGATCGCGTCGGGCCGCTTCGAATGGAAGCTGGACCTGGAGGACGTGCACCTGAACATCGAGGCGCGCCTGACCGAGCTGGTCGGCCTGGCCGGCAAGCGGCTGCACACCGGCCGCAGCCGCAACGACCAGGTCGCCACCGACGTGCGGCTGTGGCTGCGCGGCGAGATCGACACGCTGGTCGGTCTGCTGGGCGAGCTGCAGCGGGTGCTGGTCGAGCAGGCCGAGCGCCATGCCGACGTGATCCTGCCCGGCTTCACCCACCTGCAGGTGGCGCAGCCGGTGGCCTTCGGGCATCACCTGCTGGCCTACGTCGAGATGTTCGCGCGCGACGCGGAGCGCCTCGTCGACGCGCGCAAGCGCGTGAACCGACTGCCGCTGGGCGCGGCCGCGCTGGCCGGCACCAGCTATCCGCTGGACCGCGAGCGCGTGGCGCGCACGCTGGGCATGGAGGGCGTCGCGCAGAACAGCCTGGACGCGGTCAGCGACCGCGACTTCGCGATCGAATTCAGCGCCGCCGCCGCGCTGATCATGGTGCACATCTCGCGCCTGTCGGAGGAACTGATCCTGTGGATGAGCCAGGCCTTCGGCTTCATCGCGCTGCCGGACCGCTTCTGCACCGGGTCGAGCATCATGCCGCAGAAGAAGAACCCCGACGTGCCCGAGCTGGCGCGCGGCAAGAGCGGCCGCGTGGTCGGCCACCTGATGGGCCTGATCACGCTGATGAAGGGCCAGCCGCTGGCGTACAACAAGGACAACCAGGAAGACAAGGAGCCGCTGTTCGACACCGTCGACACGCTCAGCGACACGCTGCGGATCTTCGCCGAGATGATGGCCGGCCTGACGGTCAAGCCCGAGGCGATGGAACGCGCGGCCCTCAAGGGCTACGCGACGGCGACCGACCTGGCGGACTACCTGGTGAAGAAGGGCCTGGCCTTCCGCGACGCCCACGAGGTCGTCGCCCATGCGGTGAAGACCGCGCAGGCGCAGGGCATCGACCTGTCGGCGCTGCCGCTGGACGCGCTGCGCCAGTTCGACGCCGGCATCGGCGAGGACGTCTACGAGGTGCTGTCGCTGAAGGGCTCGCTGAACGCGCGCAACATCCTGGGCGGCACCGCGCCGGCGCAGGTGCGCGCGCAGGTCGCGCGCCATCGCGAGCGCCTGGGCGCGGCCGTCGCCGCGAAGGGCTGACCGATGAGCACGCTGGCCTGGACCGACGAGCTGGTGCTCAACCAGCCGGAGCTCGACCACACGCACGAGGAATTCGTCGCGCTGCTGAACCGCTATGGCGAAGCGCTCGATGGCGGCGAAGACGCGCTGCCGGCGTTCAAGGCGCTGCTGGCGCACACCGAGGAGCACTTCGCGATGGAGGAGCGCTGGATGGCGGCCACCGGCTTCGAGCCGGAGAACTGCCACAGCAGCCAGCATGCGATGGTGCTCAACGTGATGCGCGAGGTGGTGCGTTATGCCGAGGACCTCGGCGACCGCGAGCCGCTGGGCATCGTGCGCACCGAGCTCTCGCAGTGGTTCCCCGGTCATGCGGAGATGATGGACGCGGCGCTGGTCTACACGATGCAGCAGCGCGGCTTCGACCCGAAGACCGGCGAATGCCGCGATCCGATCCGCCCCGCGGCCGAAGCGACGGACGCGGTCTCGGCTTGCGGCTCGACGTCCTGCGGCCACTGAACCGCCCTGGCTGAAGGGCGGCTCCGGCCCTGCTGACAGCGCCTGTCAGCCGGCGCCGCCACAATCCGCCGCATGGCCGAGCCGACGCCCGCCCTGCCCGATCGCCTGATCGCCCACCTGGACATGGACGCGTTCTACGCGTCCGTGGAGCTGCTGCGTTATCCGGAGCTCAAGGGGCTGCCGGTGGTGGTCGGCGGACGGCGCGCCCACACGCCGCAGGAACGCCCCGACGGCACGCGCGAGTTCTTCAAGCTGGCCGACTACACCGGCCGCGGCGTCGTGACGACCTCGACCTACGCGGCGCGCGCGCTGGGCGTGTTCTCGGCGATGGGGCTGATGAAGGCGGCGCTGCGCGCGCCGCAGGCGATCCTGCTGCCGGCCGACTTCGATTCGTATCGCCATTACTCGCGGCTGTTCAAGGCGGCGGTGCGAGAGATCGCGCCGGTCATCGAGGACCGCGGCATCGACGAGATCTACATCGACCTGACCGACGTGCCGGGCGCGCGCGAGCCGGTCGGCCACGATCCCCTGGGCGGCGTGCGGGCGGTGGCGCGGGAGATCAAGAACTCGGTGCAGAGCGCGACCGGGCTGACCTGCTCGATTGGCGTGACGCCCAACAAGCTGCTGTCCAAGATCGCGTCGGAGCTGGACAAGCCCGACGGGCTGACGCTGGTGACGATGGCCGATCTGCCGACGCGGATCTGGCCGCTGCCGGCGCGACGGATCAACGGCATCGGCCCCAAGGCCGGCGAGAAGCTCGAGGCGCTGGGCCTGCACACGATCGGGGAACTCGCGGCCGCGCCGCTGGAGCTGCTGCAACAGCATTTCGGCCCCGGCTACAGCGCCTGGCTGCACCAGGCGGCCTGGGGCCTGGACGACCGGCCGGTGGTCACGCACAGCGAGCCGGTCTCCATCAGCCGCGAGACCACCTTCGAGCGCGACCTGCACGCACGTCGCGACCGGCCCGAGCTGTCGCGCATCTTCACCGCGCTGTGCGAGCAACTGGCCTCGGACCTGCAGCGCAAGGGCTACCTGGGCCGCACCATCGGCATCAAGCTGCGCTTCGAGGGCTTCCGCACGGTGACGCGCGACCTGACGCTGGACCAGCCGGTGCAGGACGCCGCGGCCATCCGGCATGCGGCGGGGCTGTGCCTCAAGCGGGTGGACCTGAGCCAGCGGCTGCGCCTGCTGGGCGTGCGCGTGGGCAAGCTGAGCCGCCCCGGGGAGATCGAGCCGCCCCGGCGCGGTCGCGCCGGGGCGGCCAGCAAGCCGGAGGACCCGCGACCGCGGCCGGAGAACCTCAACCTGTTCGGCTGATCAGGCGGTGGGCAGGCGCCAGAGCCAGATCCCGACCGCGAGGCAGCACACCGCCGGCAGCCAGGGCAGCACCGGCATGACTGCCCAGGAGATCGCCGAGCTCAGGGCCATCATTCCCCAGGCCAGCTGCTTGGCCCGCAGCGGCACGGCGCGACGGGCGCGCCACTGGACGACCATCGGCCCGAAGCGTGGATGAGCGAGCAGCCAGGCCTCGCAGCGCGCCGAGCCCCGCGCGAAGCAGAACGCGGCCAGCAGCACGAACGGCGTGGTGGGCAGCAGCGGCAGGAAGATGCCGATCACGCCGAGCAGCAGGCTCAGCGCGCCGCCGACCAGCCAGGGCAGGCGCCGCCACAACGCGGCCTCCTCGAGCGCGCTGGTCGTCGCGTCATCGGCGACGACAGCATCCACGGCTTCAGGAGCCTCGGTCGGGCGCTCGGGATCGACGGCTTGGGACATCGCGCGACTGTAGCGGCGACGCGCGGCGGCCGGTGCGGCGGCCGCTCAAGTCCGCTGGCGAGGCGGGACCTCCGGCGGCTACAGTCGCCGCCATGAGCGATGCCCCCAGCGACTCCCCGCGCCTGCCCTCCCTCGACGGCCTGTTGGCCTTCGAGGCCGCCGCGCGCCTGGGCAGCCTGGAGCGCGCCGCCGAGACCCTGCACGTCAGCGCCAGCGCCGTCGGCAAGCGCATCGCGACGCTGGAGGAGCGCCTGGGCCTGCCCTTGATGACGCGCCAGCCCTTGCGCCTGACGGCGGCGGGCAAGGAATACCTGGCGCAGGTGCGCACCGCGCTCGCGCTGCTGGCGGCCGTGCCGCTGCACCAGCGCGAGCGGCCACGCGTCACGCGCCTGAGCGTCAGCAGCCCGCCGACCTTCGCGCGGCAGGTGCTGGTGCCGGCACTGCCCGGCTTCGCGGCCGCGCATCCCGATGTCGAGCTCGAGCTGCTGCTGTCGACGCCCTTCCTGGATCAACCCGCGCCGCCCGCGGAGGTCGAGATCTTCGCCGGCACCGTGCCCGCGGGCGGCGAGGTCCTGCTGGACGACATCGTCACGCCGATGGCGGCGCCGGCGCTGCTCGCGCGGCTCGGCGCGATCGAGACGCCGGCGGACCTGGCCTCCGCCCCGCTGCTGCGCACGCCGCTGCAGCCGTGGCAGCCCTGGCTGCGCGCCGCGGGGCTCGATTGGCCGGAGCCCGCGCAGGGCACGCGCTTCGTGGACCTGGGTTTGACGCTGGAAGCGGCCGCCTGCGGCCAGGGCGTCGTGCTGGGCCGCCCCAGCCTGGCTGCCACCGCGCTGCGCAGCGGCGCGCTCAAGCGGCTGTTCGACCTGGCCGTGCCGGCCGCCATGCCCTATGGCCTGGTGCGCCATGGCGACGGCGAGGCGGCCCGTGTGTTCTCGCGCTGGCTGGTCCGGCATTGCGAGGCGCTGAGCGCCGAGGCGCACCCAGCCTGACGCTCACGCCCAGGGAAGTCCCTGACCGATCCGGAACGATCTTCCGGCGCGCGCGTCCAAAGTTTCCGGCCGGGCCAGCGGTGGCTCGCCTAGCATCCGGCCCCATGAGCGTCATCACCTGCATCGAAGACCTGCGCGTGCTCGCGCAGCAGCGCGTCCCGCGGATGTTCTACGACTACGCGGACTCCGGTTCCTGGACCGAGAGCACCTATCGCGCCAATGAATCGGACTTCCAGTCGATCAAGCTGCGCCAGCGCGTGGCAGTCAACATGGAAGGCCGCAGCACCGCCGCGACGATGATCGGCCGCCCGGTCGCAATGCCGGTGGCGATCGCGCCGACCGGGCTGACCGGCATGCAGCATGCGGACGGCGAGATCCTGGCCGCCCAGGCGGCCGAGGCCTTCGGCGTGCCGTTCACGCTGTCGACGATGAGCATCTGCTCGATCGAGGACGTGGCGGCGAACACGACGGCGCCGTTCTGGTTCCAGCTCTACGTGATGCGCGATCGCGGCTTCATCAACAGCCTCATCGACCGCGCCAAGGCCGCCAGGTGCGAGGCGCTGGTGCTGACGCTGGACCTGCAGATCCTGGGCCAGCGGCACAAGGACCTGAAGAACGGCCTGTCCGCGCCGCCCAAGCTGACGCTGCCCAACCTGATCAACATGGCGACCAAGCCGCGCTGGTGCCTGGGCATGCTGGGCACGCCCAGACGCCAGTTCGGCAACATCGTCGGGCACGTGAAGGGCGTGGGGGACATGGGCTCGCTGTCCGAGTGGACGGCCAAGCAGTTCGATCCGCAGCTGAGCTGGGACGACGTGCAGTGGATCCGCGAGCGCTGGGGCGGCAAGCTGATCCTCAAGGGCATCATTGACGAGGAGGACGCGAAGCTCGCCGCCGCCACCGGCGCCGATGCGCTGATCGTCAGCAACCACGGCGGCCGGCAGCTCGATGGCGCGGAGTCCAGCATCCGCGCCCTGCCCCGCATCGTCGACGCCGTCGGTGACCGCATCGAGGTCCACATGGACGGCGGCATCCGCTCGGGGCAGGACGTGCTCAAGGCCTGGGCGCTGGGGGCGCGCGGCACCTACATCGGCCGCGCGTTCCTGTATGGCCTGGGCGCGATGGGCCGCCCCGGCGTGACGAAGGCGCTGGAGATCATTCACCGCGAGCTGGACCTGACGATGGCCTTCTGCGGCCACCGTGAGCTGCGCGGTGTGGATCGGAGCATCCTGCGTTAGAACGGGAACATGCGCCCCGTGCTCGATGCGTCGTCGCCGAACACGACGACCGGGTTGGACGCCGATGTGACCAGCACGACGTCGGGATTCGTGAAGTCTCCCGCCCCGTCCCAATCGATCAGGATGGCCTCCTTCCCCTGATAGCTGCCGCGCTGGAAGCGATGCTCGCGCTCGCCGAAGAAGCGGTTGGAGTCCAGCCCCAGAGACCTCAGGTCGATGGTGTCCCGGGCGTCGAGATCCACATCGAACACGCCCTTGATGCCGCCGGAGAAGACGAAGGTGTCGAAACCGTCGCCTGAAATCAAGGCGCCTCCGCCGTTCGGGGCGGTCAACACGTCATGGCCGGACGTTCCCATGACCACCTGCGTGGCCAGGATCTCCCCGCCTTGCACCTGCACGTGCTTCATGCCGCCCGCAGTCGTCGCCGCAGCCAGGTTGCCGGCCGTGTCACTGAAGACCACGCGGTAGTAGCCATCGCGAAGCCCCGTCAGCGCCGACGGCTCGATGCGGCCGCCGGAGGCGGAGACATCGACGCGTCGGCACTCGTCGGGCGAGAGCGCATCGAGCGCGGCCATGGACGAGGTGTCGGCCGCATACGCGGAAACGACATAGGCGAAGCCCTCCTCCGAGGCATCGAATTCCGCCTTGGACCCGGCCGCCGGCATCCTGATCGTCGGGGCCACGACTAGCGTGTCCTTGTGGACCGTGATCGAGCTGTTGGCGCTCAGGTTGCCGGCACGATCGATCTGCGCGACCGTCACCGTGTTAGCGCCCTCGCTCAGCGCGCTGCCGGTGATGGTCTGGCCCGTGCCCGTCGTCCAGGTGGTGCCGCCGTCGAGGCTGTACTTCCACGTGGCGTCGCCCTCCAGCCGCGAGAGCCTGATGCCGGCATCGCTGGTCCGGCCGTCGCCGGCCACGCCGGTGTCGTTCAGCAGGGAGAGGTCGACCGCGTCGGGCGCTGTCGTGTCGAGCGTGAAGTCGAAGCTCACCGTCGCCGATTCATTGCCGGCCGCGTCGACCTGCTTGACGCGGATGGTCTTGGGGCCGTCCGAAGCGAATCCCGGCAGGTGGAAGAAGCCTGTTTCGGCGTGGGCCTCATAGACGTACCACTGTCCCTCCTTGAACACGTGGATCTTGCTGCCGACTTCCAGGCCGGACAGTTTCAGATCCGGACTGTTGGTGAGCGGGTTGCCCGGGCTGCCGCCGTCGTAGCGCAGCGAGACCTGAGGCGTGACCGGAGCGGCCTTGTCGATGGTGAAGGTGAAGGTGGATTCGGCGCTCTGGTTGCCCGCGATGTCGGTCTGACGCACGCGTACCGCGTGCGTGGCGTTGGCGTAGCCGGGATCCGCGATGGACCCTCCGGAACCGTCCTGCCAATCGCCACCATCGATGCTGTATTCCCAGCGGGCATCCTTCTCGAGTCCGCTCACGTTGAGGATGCCGCTGTTGGTGAGGCCGTCGCCGGCGGCGCCGGAATCTGTCGCCAGCGACAGCTTGGGGGCCTCGACGCGGATGTCCTTCTCAACAAGAACGGTCGACGACGCGCTGTTTCCTGCCAGGTCGGTCTGCCGAATGATGAGGATGTTGTGGCCTTCGTTCAGCACGCTGCCCGGGATCTTCGGCTCCGTGCCATCTGTCCAGGTCTTTCCGTTGTCTAGGCTGTAGGCCCACTTCGCGCCGCTTTCGATCAGTCCCACGTTCACCCAGCCTGCGTCGTTGATCGCGCCGCCCGTGCTGGTGGTCGCGGTGGGCTCATCGACCTTGAGGTCCTTGCTCACCGTGATCGCGTTGATGGCTTCATTGCCCGCGGCGTCGGTCTGCTTGACGATGACCGTGTTGTCACCTTCATTCAGTTCTGCGCCGGAGATCGCGTTGCCCGTGCCAGGCCGCCAGGTCTGACCACCGTCGATAGAGAACTCCCACTTGCCGTTGTTCTCGATACCGGAGACCGTGACCGAGCCCGTGTTGTTGATCGAACCGGTGCCAGTGCTTGTCCCAACGATCGGCTTGTCGATCAAGGTGTCCTTCACCACGGTGATGGTGGCGGTGGCGACGTTCCCTGCGGCGTCCGTCTGCTTGACGATGACCGTGTTGTCACCTTCCTTCAGATCCGCACCGGAGATCGAGCCGCCCGTGCCCGGCCGCCACGTCTGACCGCCATCGACAGAGAACTCCCATTTGCCGTTGTTCTCGATGCCGGAGACCGTGACCGAGCCGCTGTCGTTGATCGAACCAGTGCCGGTGCTCGTCCCAACGATCGGCTTGTCGATCAGGGTGTCCTTCACCACCGTGATGGTGGCGGTGGCAACGTTCCCCGCGGCGTCCGTCTGCTTGACGGTGACCGTGTTGTCACCCTCGTTCAGCTCCGTACCCGAGATCGAGCCACCGGTGCCCGGCCGCCAGGTCTGGCCGCCGTCGATAGAGAACTCCCACTTGCCGTTGTTCTCGATGCCGGAGACCGTGACCGAGCCGGTGTTGTTGATCGAACCGGTGCCGGTGCTCGTCCCAACGATCGGCTTGTCGATCAAGGTGTCCTTCACCACCGTGATGGTGGCGGTGGCAACGTTCCCCGCGGCGTCCGTCTGCTTGACGGTGACCGTGTTGTCACCTTCCTTCAGCTCCGCACCGGAGATCGAGCCACCCGTGCCCGGTTTCCACGTCTGACCGCCGTCGACAGAGAACTCCCACTTGCCGTTGTTCTCGATGCCACCGACGCTGATCGAGCCAGCGTCGTTGATTGCACCCGTGCCTGTGCTGGTCTCGAGCACCGGCTTCTCGATGAGGGAATCCTTCACCACATCGATCGTCGCCGTCGCCACGTTGCCGGCTTCGTCGGTCTGCTTGACGGTGACGGTGTTGTCGCCTTCGTTGAGCTCCGCGCCGGAGATCGAGCCGCCCGTGCCGGGCCGCCAGGTCTGACCTCCGTCGACCGAGAACTCCCACTTGCCGTTGTTCTCGATGCCACCGACGCTGATCGAGCCAGCGTCATTGATGGCGCCCGTGCCTGTGCTGGTCCCCAGCACGGGCTTCTCGATGATCGAATCCTTGATCACGACGACAACCACCGCATCGCTGCGATTCCCGTCCTTGTCGGTCTGCACGATCGTGATCGTGTTGGGACCCTCGACCAGATCACTCGCGGAAACGCCGCTGCCGTCGCCCTTGTGCCAGGTATCGCCATCGTCCAGGCTGAATTCCCATTCAGCGCCGTCCACCACACCCGAAACCGTCACCACCCCCTGGCCATTGATCGGCTTTGGGCCCACGCCAGGCACCTGCACCGGCGGCGGCCTGCTATCGCTCCCCGCTGGCTGCGACGGCACCTGCGGCTCGCCATCGTCCCCCGACGGCTGCGACGGCGCCTGCGGCTTGCCATCTTCCCCCGACGGCTGCGACGGCACCTGCGGTTTGCCATCGTCCCCCGACGGTTGCGACGGTACCTGCGGCTTTCCATCGTCCCCCGACGGCTGCGACGGCACCTGCGGCTTGCCATCGTCCCCTGACGGTTGCGAGGGCGACTGCGGCGTCCCTTTCGAGTCACCGCCGCCGCCACCGCCCGCCACCGCGGCGGCCAGACCGGCGAGCGCCAGGGCGCCAAGTCCCAGTTTCGACAGGTTCGAGCTCGTCGGCGACGCGGCCGCCGTTTCCACGGCCAGCGCCGACGACTCTTGCGCGGACGGCGCTTCGCCCGTCGCGGACGCCGCGTCCACCGGTGCCGTCGCCTCGTCGTCCCTCTGCGCTTCGGCGGTCAGCGCCGCGTCGACCGGCACGGTGGCCTCCTGATCGTGCGACGTGAACTCCTCATCGGGCAGGCGCTTGCCAGTACGCGACGTGACAGGCGAGACCGTGCTCTTGACTGCATCGGGAGGAGAAACAGCCCGCTCGGTGGACGAGGGGCCTTGCGGCGCGCTGGACAGCTTGGACTGGCTCATGGATTTGCTTTCAGGAAAGGAGGGGCGCAGTTTCCAGATCCAACTCGATGCGCTCCATGGCTTCCAGAAGGCTCATCCACCCCGCCTTTCACCACATCCAAGCCACTCCCCCACCCATCGATGCCAAAGCGAGCCGGGACGCGCCCGCTTCACCGCCCCGTTCATGCGCAGTTCGAGCCAGGCCGCACCAGGGCCAGAAAACAAAACGCCCCGCATCAAGCGGGGCGTTCTCGCGTCTGCACGCGTGCGGAGGCGTCCGGAGGACGCCTCAACCGGGTCGCGCGATCACAGCGCGTTCATTTCCTTCAGCAGACGATCCGCCTTGTCGACGACCTTCATCTGCCACAGCATGTAGCGCGCATCCAGGCAGATGCTGCGGTTCATGTGGTCGTTGTAGTCCCAGTCCGAGATCACCGCATCCAGCGTGCCGTCGAACAGCAGGCCCACCAGCTCGCCATGGCCGTTGAGCACCGGCGAACCCGAGTTGCCGCCCGTCGTGTCCAGCGTGGCCAGGAAGTTCACCGGCACCGAGTCCAGCGCCTTCACGCCGTACTTGTCGAAGCGCTTGGCCTTGATCGCAGCCAGTTGCTCGGCCGGCGCGTTGAACTCGCCATTGCCGGTGTGCTTGGCGACGATGCCGCGCAGCGTCGTGAACGCCGTCCAGGTCGTGCCGTCCACGCCCGGCGCGCGGCCCTTCACCTGGCCGAAAGCCACCCGCAGCGTGCTGTTGGCATCCGGATAGACCGGCTGGCCGCGGCTGGCCTTGAAGTCGATCTCCGCCTGCATCGTCGCGGCATAGGCCTGCTGCAGCTTGCCGGCCAGTTCCTTGTCGCGGTTCTCGCGCGCCAGCTCGTCGGCATGCAGCGCCACCGCGGCCTTGACCAGGGTGTCGTCACTCGCATCGAAGGCCGACGCGTCGCGCGACAACCAGGCGCCGCGCTCGGCCTTGTCGGTGAGCTTCGTGCCGGCATACAACGCGTCCACCCGCGCGGTCACCGCCGCGGCGTCCATGCCGGCGCGCACGCCCAGCGCGTTCAGCAGCGCGCTGTTGAGCTGGTCCGCCGGCAGCGCCAGGTACTGCGTCAGGAAGTGGCTGACGACCTTCTTCTCGGTGATCTCGTCGAAGCGGCGGTCCACCGTCTCCAGCGCCTGCCGGCGACGCAGCTGGTCGCGGTCCTGGTAACCGGCCTTGCGCTCGGCATCCGGCTTGCGGCGCTGCAGCGCCTGCTCGTACAGGTCGCCCGCGCTCTTGACCAGCGTCGGCGTCGCATAGCCCAGCAGGAACTCGCGACGGGTGATCTCCTGGCGCTCGGCGATCAGGCGGTCCACCTCGACCAGCGACGCGCCGTAGGTCGCGCGACGCTTGGCGTCGGCATTCACCCAGGCCTTCATCTCGTCGAAGGCGGCCTGCTTGCGCGCGAGGATGTCGCTGCCCGCGTAGCTGGCCATCTGGCCCTGGTAGTTCTTGTAGTAGTTGTTGACGCCGGCCACGGTGTTGGCCAGCTTGATCTCGGCGTCACGGCGGCCAGCGGTCGCCTCCTTGATCAGGTCGAGCTGCTCGCCCATCGCCTTGACGCGATGCGGGAAGTCCCAGGCGAAGGCGAAGTCCACTTCCTTGGGCAGGCGGTGGCGGTTGGTGCGGCCGGGATAACCGGCCACGGCGACGAAGTCGCCCTCGTTCAGCGGCGCGCTCGCCAGCTTCAGGAACTGCGACGGCTGGAAGGGCTTGTTGTCCTTGCTGAAGTCGGCCGGCTTGCCGTCCGGACCGACGTAGGCGCGATAGAAGCTGTAGTCGCCGGTGTGGCGCGGCCACATCCAGTTGTCGGTGTCGCCGCCGAAGACGCCCACGCCCTCGGCCGGCGCGTGGACCAGGCGCACGTCGCGGATCTCGAGCTGCTTGGTCAGCTGGTACATCAGACCGCCGTAGAACGCGCCCACCGAGCAGCGATGGCCGGCGTCCTTTTCGCAGGCGGCGACCAGCGCCTTCTCGTTGGCCTCGATCGCATCGATGCGGGCCTTGCCCTGCAGCGCGGCGGTCGCCTTGTCGATCACCTTGTCGGTGACGTCGGTCAGCGCGACCGTCACCAGGATGCGGCTGCCCGGCGCGGCCGGCAGTTCCTCGCCCAGCGAGGCGGCCAGGAAGCCGTTCTTCAGCAGGTCCTTCTGCGGCGTCGAGTTGTACTGGATGCTGCCGAAGGCGCAGTGGTGGTTGGTCACCACCAGGCCCTGCGGCGACACGAAGGACGCGGTGCAGCCGCCCAGGCTGACGACCGCCCCCATCGGATAGCCCAGCGGCTGCGACAGGCGCGCCGGATCGAATTTCAGGCCCAGGGCCTTCATGTCCTTGGCCACCAGCGGCAGCTGCTGCGGCATCCACATGCCTTCATGCGCCTGGGCGCCGGCCGCGGCGCCCAACGCCAGCGCGGCCCACATCAGTCGTTTCATTCGCGGGACTCCTGTCCACCTTCTTGAGAAGGGGCGAACCATACACGAGCCCGCCGCCCGCCCACCGTGCCGGTCGACACCCGTGCCCATGCCGCATCGCGGAATCCCCCGCGGCGCCACTCGGGCTCCTCGTTCGTGGGATGGGGGAATCCCTGACTCAAAACTTACAATTCCGCCCATTCGATCGCCGCCGTCCGATGGCCCTCCGGACGCCGCCGCGCACCCTCTCTCCGGCCGTCCAGGAGCCCGCCATGACCCTCAAGCAGCTCAGCCAGGTGAAGCGCTGGATGGTGATGCACAGCGCGCGTCACCCGGTCGAACTGGCGGTGTGGAACGTCGTGCTGACGATCTGGATGCTGGGCTTCATGGGCGTTCCGGGCGCGTTATTGATCCAGGCATGGATCGCACTGCCGTTGTGCCTGGTGGCCTGGATGCTGCCGATGGCCTACACCGGCGGCCGGCGCCGGCTGCACCGCTCGGGCCGCCTGCGCTGCGACTGGCTGACGGCGCTCTGAGCCCGCCGGCGCCTTGACATCATCGTCACTTCTGACGATGATCCGCCGCATGAAGTATCCAGGCGGCAAGGGCAAGACGTACCAGCACGTCATCAACCTGATGCCTCCGCACCGGGTGTACATCGAGACGCATGTCGGCGGCGGCGCGGTCCTGCGCCACAAGCTGCCGGCGGCGCGCTCGATCGCCATCGACGCCGACGACCGGGTCATCGCGCACTGGCGCGCCATGGCCCTGCCCGGCGTCGAACTCGTCCACGGCCGCGCGGAGGACTTCCTCGCGCGGCACGCGTTCGAGGGCGACGAGCTCGTCTACGTGGACCCGCCCTATCACCCCGAGACGCGGCGCCAGTCACGCATCTACCGGCACGAATACGGCGCCGCGGACCACGAGGCGCTGCTGGCGCTGCTGGCGACGCTGCCGTGCCGGGTGATCGTGTCGGGCTACGCCCATCCGGTGTACGACGCCCTCCTGCGAGGGTGGCGCACGACCGAGTTCCGGGCGAAGACCCACACCGACGTGCGCACCGAAACGCTGTGGTTCAACTTCGAGCCGCCCGAGATCCTTCACGACAGCCGGCACCGCGGGACGAACTTCCGCGAGCGCCAGACCAACAAGCGGCGTCTCGAACGCCTCCAAGAGCGTGTCCATGCCATGGATCCGGTCGAGCGCGCCGCGTTCCGCCAATGGTTGGACACCACCTATCCAGCCGCCCAGAGAGGCGGCGTCCTTGCAGTCCCATGACCCAGATCGTCGCCATCGTTTCCCGCCACGGCTCCCTTCACCGAGCACTTCCCGATCCCGATCACCTCCTCCTCACCGGCGTGCGCTGGGGCGCCGTCGAGGAGTTCCCGACCCCCGCCTACTGGACGCAGCAGGCGCTGCGGCACCGCCTCGACGGCCCGGCGCCCCGCGCCTCGGGCCGCTCGCTGGCCGAGGAGGTCGGTGCCGCCTTGCTGGGCGGCCCCGGCATCCCGGCGGCCGTGGGCCAGGCGGCCTTCGCGCGGGTGCGCGAGCGCGGCGCCTTCGTGCAGCCCGGCGTCTGCGAGGCGACCTTGACCGCCTGGCTCAGCGAGCCCCTGGACGTGCAGGGCCGCGCGCTCGGCTTCCGCTTCGCGGCCCAGAAGGCCAGGCACCTGGCGGCGGTGATGCCGGCGCTGCTCTCGGCGCCGGACTTCGAGGCGGGCCAGGAGGTGCGCAACTGGCTGATGGCCCTGCCCGGCGTCGGGCCGAAGACGGCATCGACCATCGTGCGGGGCTGGTCGGCGTCGGAGGAGGTCGCGCTGCTGGACGCCCACCTGCTGCGCGTGGGCCAGGTCATCGGCCTGTTCCCGCGCAAGCTCGGCATCGAGCGGCATTACCTCGAGCTCGAGGCGCGCCTGCTCAAGCTGTGCGCGGCGATGGAGGTGAGGCCGTCCGAGCTGGAGGCGGTGGTCGCGGCGGAGATGAGCCGCTCGCCGGAGACGGCGCGCTTCCTCGTCGACCACCTGAAGGCGACCGAACCGGCGCCGGCCCGCAAAGCCAGCGCGGCCCGCATCCCCGAGCAGATCGCGCTGGTCTTCACGGCCTGAGCGCCGCAGGTGTCCGCGTCAGCCGCCAGCGCGGCTTCACGACGTCGCGCACGCACCCTCGTGAGCGATGAACGACGGCGGCTGAAGTCAAGGCGAACTTGCTTCGACGGCCGGCTCGGGCCCCTCCCCTTCTCCGACTTCCGCGGACGCTGATGACGCCGATGACGCGGCCAGCGCGGCGGCCGGTGCCGCGGGCACCGCTGGCGCCGTCAACCAGTAGCGGCGACGCCGGGTCCGCTCGCAATCGGCCAACGGCAGCGTCCAACGGTCGCTGCGCCATTGCCAGGCGCCACAGTCGACGGTATTGAGCACCGTCGCGCCGGTGGCCAAGTAACGCGCCACCACCTCGGGCCGGGGATGACCGAAGCGGTTCAGATGGCCGGACTGCAGGGCCGCCACGCGCGGCGCCGTCGCCTGCACAAAGGCGGTCGCCGACGAGGTCCGGCTGCCATGGTGCGGCACGACCAGCACCTCCACGCGCAAGTCATTCGTCTCCGTCTCCGTCTCGGTCTCCGGCTCCACCTCTGCCCTGGCCTCGCCGGCCAGGCGCAGCAGCTGCGCCTCCTGTGGCGATTCGATGTCGCCGGTGAGCAGCAGGCGACGCCCCGCCGCGTCGACGCGCAGCACGCACGAAGCCCCGTTGCGCTTCGCGCCCGCCGCGTTCTCCCGCAGCGCCGGCGCCTCGAGCGGCCACAGCACCTCGAAGCGCACGCCGTCCCACGCCCAGCGCTGCCCCCGGCGGCACCCCTCCGCTCCCGGCGCCGCCCCGAGCCGCCGCTCGACCGGCAGGCCCCGCAGCAGGCTGCCGGTGCCGCCGGCGTGGTCCTGGTCCGCGTGACTGACCATCAGCAAGTCCAGGCGCCGCTCGCCCAATCCGCGCAGCAGCGGCAGCAGCACGCGCTGCGCCGCGTCGCTGTCGGGGCCCCAGCGCGGTCCGGCGTCGAAGACCATCGTGTGGCCGTGGGTGCGCAGGATCGCGGCGCCGCCCTGCCCGACGTCGGGCAACCAAAGCTCGACCGCCCCCGGCGGCGGTCGGTCGACGACCGGCCACAGCAGCGGCACGCACAGCGCGAACCCGCCCAGCCGCAGCCGCCACGGCCAGGGCATCGCCAGCAGGACGCCGCCGACCAGGCCCAGCGCCTGCGCCCAAGCGGGCGCCCAGGGCAGGTGCCAGACGGCGAGCGGCCAGGCGCGCAGGGCCTCGAGCAGCAGGTTCAGCGCGGCGACCAGCCAGGTGCCGAGCGTCCACAGCGGCGGACAGGCCGCGCCGAGCAGCGCCAGCGGCGTGATGACGTAGGACACCAGCGGGATGGCGACCGCGTTCGCGACCAGGCCGACGAGCGACAGCTGCTGGAACAGCAGCAGCGTCAACGGCGCCAGGCCGAGCGTCACCACCCATTGCGTGCGCCAGGCCGCACGCAGCGCGCCGCGCCAGCCGGGCGTCGCGCGCGAGTCGGCCGCCATCAGCAGCGCGACCGCGCAGAACGACAGCCAGAAACCAGGCTGCGTCAGCGCCCAGGGATCCGCGACGCAGACGACCGCGGCGGCGGCGCCCAGGCTCATCGGCCAGGGCCAGCGCACGCCCGCCTGCCGCAGCAGCGCGAGGATCGCCAGCAGGCCGAAGGTGCGCTGGGCCGGCACGCCCCAGCCGGCGAACAGCGCATAGCCGCCCGCCGCGGCGACGCCCAGCCACATCGCCGCGCGCGGCGCGGGCAGCCACAGGCACAGGCGCGCGCTGCGCCGCCACGCCCAGCCTCCGGCGGCGCCGGCGAGCCACGCGAACAGGGTCACGTGCAGGCCGCTGACGCTGAGCAGGTGCGCGACGCCGGTATCGCGATAAAGCGCCCAGTCGGCCGCGCTGACGGCGCCCTGGTCGCCCAGGCTCAGGGCTGCCAGCACGCCGGCGCCGCGCCGGTCGCGCGCCTGGCCGAGCTCGCGGTCGATCGCATCGCGCAGCGACTGCCGCAGCGCATCCACGCCCGGCGCCGAGGAGGACAGGCGCTGCTGCCCCTGGCCACGACAGCTCGCGGCGGCGGGCAGGTCCTGTTCGAGCATCCACAGCGCCTGGTCGAAACCCTGCGGATTCAGCAGCCCATGCGGGCGGCGCAGCTTGAGCGCCAGTTGCCAGCGCTCCCCAGCGCGCGGCGTCGCGGGCATCTGGTAGCAGGACAGCAGCAACCGCGGCGGTGCCCCGGCGACGATCGAGGCGGCATCGGCGGCGAGCACGAAGCGCCAGCCCTCGGTGCCGCCCAGGCCGGTGGTGCGCTGCGGCAGGCTGGCGACGCGGCCGGCGATCATCATGACTTGGCCCTCGCGCGCCGCCGGCAGCACCTCGGCCAGGCGCGACGCGGCGCGGTGGGCGGTCAGGCCCGCACCAGCCAGCGCCGCGAGCAGCGCCCACGCGAGCCAATGGCTCGACCATCGCGGTCGCGGTCGCGGTCGTGGTGGTGACGTCCCTCCTTGCCATGCAGGCCTCCCCAGCCATGGCGCCCATCGTGCCCATCGCGGCCAGGGCCGGTCCACGTCGCCGTCGGCCGCCGCCGATCGATCCCGCACCAGGGCGACCGGCAGCACCATCGTCAACACCAGCGCGACGACGCACGCGAGCCAGGCGCCCCATGCCTGCGGTCCGGGCAGGACCGGCAGGCGATGGACCAGCCCCATGCCGACCAGGGCTGCTGCGGGCACCAGCGTCCAGCGCCATGCCGGGGTGTAGGATTCGCGGCGCTTTTTTTCACTTCCGCGCACATCCTCATGAGCACTTCCGTCTATGACCGCCTGACCCAACTCGGCATCGAGCTGCCGCCGGTGGCGGTGCCCGCCGCGGCCTACGTGCCCTTCGTCCGGACCGGCAACCTGGTGTTCCTGTCGGGTCATATCGCGAAGAAGGACGGCAAACCGTGGGTGGGCCAGCTCGGCAAGGACACCGACACGGCCACCGGCCAGCAGGCGGCACGCGCGATCGCGATCGACCTGCTCGGCACGCTGCACGCGGCGGTCGGCGACCTGAACAAGGTCAAGCGGGTCGTCAAGCTGATGAGCCTGGTCAACAGCACCGGCGACTTCACCGAGCAGCACCTGGTGACCAACGGCGCCTCCGAGCTGATCGGCGAGGTCTTCGGCCCCGAGAAGGGCGCGCATGCGCGCAGCGCCTTCGGCGTGGCGCAGATCCCGCTCGGCGCCTGCGTCGAGATCGAGCTGATCGCCGAGATCGCGGACTGATGCGCGCGCTGACCGCCTCGCGCGTGCTGGCCTTCAGCGCGCTGGTGTCGCTCGCCGGCGTGGCGGCGGCGCTGGTGGCGCAGTACCAGTTCGGGGTCAAGCCCTGCCCCTGGTGCGTGATGCAGCGCGGCATCTTCCTGCTGATCGCCGCGGTGAGCGCGCTGGGCTGGCTGCTGCAGCGCGTGGGCGCCGCGCGCGTGGTGGCGCTGCTGCTGACCGCGGCGCTCGGCGTGGCGGGTCTGTTCGCCGCGGGCTACCAGCATGAAGTGGCCTCCAAGCTGGCCACCTGCGACATGACCTTCGCCGATCGCGTGCTGACGGCGCTGGACTTGGAAACCAGGCTTCCGAGTGTCTTCATGGTCACGGCCAACTGCAGCGAGGCCTCCGCGTACACGCTGCTCGGTCTACCTTATGAAATCTGGAGCGGCGCGCTGTTCACCCTGATCGCGCTGCTGTGTCTGCTGACGCTCAAGCGCGGCGCGGTGCATCGTCGGTGAGCCGACGCGCCGATGTCCTTGCGATCGGTCAACCTGACGGGAGTCTCCCCATGAAGCGTGTGACAGGCATCGGCGGCATCTTCTTCAACGCCAAGGACCCGGCGGCCTTGCGCGACTGGTACCGCACGCACCTCGGCGTGGACGTGCTGCCCTGGGGCGGCGCGGCGTTCCAGTGGACGGACGAGGCGGGCCAGCCCACCGGCGGCACGACGATCTGGTCGATCGGCGCGGCGGACCCGGCCGGCTTCGGCCCGCACGGCAAGTCCTTCATGATCAACTACCGCGTCGCCGACCTGGCCGCCCTGCTGCAGGCGCTGCGCGCCGAGGGCTGCGAGGTGCTCGACAAGACCGACGACTCCGAATACGGCAAGTTCGGCTGGGTCATCGACCCCGAAGGCAACCAAGTCGAGCTCTGGGAGCCGCCGGCCGGGCAGTGAGCACCACCCGCGCCGCCGGCGCGGGATCAGAAGTTCAACTGGCCGGGCCGGATGCCCAGGGCCTTCGCGATGCGCTCGCGCGACGAGCGCCGCGGTCGAGGGCTGGCCTCCAGTTGCGCGTAGGCGCCCTGCGTGATCCCGAGCCGATCCGCCACCGCTTGCTGCGTCAGCCCGAGGTGCGTGCGCCAAGCCTTGGCGCCGGTCATCTGCTCGTTGAACACCAACTGCGCCACGGCGTCGGGGATCAAGTCGCCCACGGCCTCGAAATGCCGCACGAATTCGTCATACGGAAGCACGACGAATGCGGGCAGGCCGTCCGCGCCCACGATGGTCTGGAAATCAATAGGTTTGTTCATCGCGCTTCTTCACTTCCTCGATCGAGACAATCCTGACCTCGACGGCGAAGTCGAAGAACACGCGATAGTCCCCGACTCGCAGTCGATAAGCGTAGGGATGGTTCATCAGTCGCTTCACGTTGCGCGCGGCCCGGAGGTCCGCCAATTCGATGACCACGGCTCCGGCGATCGCCTTCACCGCCTCGCGAGGCAGCTTCAGCATCTGCCGCATCGCCTTCTCGGTCCAGTTGATGCGATTCATGCATGCTATACGGTTTGATTAGCTTTATCGACACTAATCTGATGCGCATAGGGGCGCTTTGACATCACGCAACATTGGATTTCGCCTCGCCCTCAAGAGGGAGCAAATGGGGGATGGGCCGCGTTGCGAATGAGCGCGCCGTCAGCTTCGTTCAAGCCTGTTCACCGCCGCGTCATACCCCGCCGGCAGCATCGCGGGCTTTGCCACTTCGCCGGGAGACCCGCATGGACCGCCGCCGCTTCCTCCACGCCAGCACCTTGCTCGGAGGCGGCACGCTGCTGGCGCCCCACGGCCTGCGCGCGCAGGGCACGCCGCAGGCGCCGGCCCTCATCACCCGCGATGCGATGCGGCCGCAGATGCCCCATGGCATCCAGTCCGGCGATCCGATCGCCGATGGCGCCATCATCTGGACCCGCGCCGACCGCCCCGCCCGGCTCTGGCTCGAGTGGTCCACCACCGCCAGCTTCGCCAACACGCAGCGGGTGCGCGGTCCGCATCTGCTCGAGGACTCCGACTTCACCGGCCGCGTCGACCTGCGCGGCCTGCCCGCCGGCCAGGAGATCTTCTACCGCGTCATCCTGCAGGACCTGCGCAACGAGCGCGTCCTGTCCGAGCCGATGCCCGGCCACCTGCGCCTGCCCGACGCCTTCGGCAGCCGGTCGGTGCGCGACCTGCGCTTCGCCTGGAGCGGCGACACCTGCGGTCAAGGCTGGGGCATCAACGAGGCCTGGGGCGGGATGAAGATCTACGAGCAGATCCGCCGCATCAATCCCGACTTCTTCCTGCACAGCGGCGACACCATCTACGCCGACAGCCCCATCCCCGCCGAGATCACGCTGCCCGACGGCTCGCTCTGGCGCAACCTCGTCACCGAGCAGACCAGCAAGGTCGCCGAGACGCTGGACGAGTACCGCGGCCGCTACCGCTACAACCTGATGGACGCCAATGTCCGCCGCCTGTCGGCGCAGGTCCCGCAGATCTGGCAGTGGGACGACCACGAGGTCACCAACAACTACTCAGACAGCAAGGACCTCTCCGGCGACGCCCGCTACACCGAAAAGAATGTCCCGCTGCTGGTGGCCCGCGGCACGAAGGCCTTCCAGGAATACGCGCCGATGCGCCGCTTCGGCGACGCCGAGAGCGAGCGCATCTACCGCCACCTGCCGCAGGGGCCGCTGCTGGACGTCTTCGTCGTCGACATGCGCAGCTATCGCGGCCCCAACAGCGCCAACCTGCAGACCGAGGAGAGCGCCGCCAGCGCCTTCCTGGGCCGCCCGCAGATCGGCTGGCTGCTGGACGGGCTCAAGCGCTCGAAGGCGGTGTGGAAGGTGATCGCGGCCGACATGCCGATCGGCCTGCACGTGAACGACGGCAAGGACGCCGAGGGCCGCGACAAGTGGGAGGCCATCGCCAACGGCGACGACGGCGCGCCTCGCGGCCGTGAGCTCGAGATCGCGCGCCTGCTCAGCGAGATCAAGCGCCACCGCCTGCACAACATCGTCTGGCTCACGGCCGACGTGCATTACACGGCCGCGCACTTCTTCGACCCGGCCCAGGCGAAGCACACCGACTTCCTGCCGTTCTGGGAATTCGTCTCCGGTCCGCTGCACGCCGGCGGCTTCGGCCCCAACAAGGCCGATGGCACCTTCGGCATGCAGGTGGTCTACCAGAAGGGCCCGGGCGTGGCCAACGCCGCGCCGGCGGTCGACACCCAGTTCTTCGGACAGGTCGACATCGACGCGAAGACCCGCGCGATGACGGTCACGCTGAAGGACCTGGCCGGCACCGCCCTCTTCAGCAAGACGCTGGCGCCGCGGCGCGGCTGATCAACGCAGCTCGACCACGCGCAGCACGCCCTGCATCGGCGGCAGCTGCGCCACCATCGCGACCAGGTCGCGGATGCTCTCGGTGGCCGTCTTCGCGCGCACGCTCGCGATCTGCGTGCGCACCGTCGAGATCGCCACGCCGTGGCGCAGCGCGATCTCCTGCGGCTGCAGGCCGGCGCACAGCGCCTGCAGCACCTGCTGCTCGGCCGCGGTCAGCTGATGCTCGCGCGCGAAGGCCAGCATCGGCAGCTCGCCGCACAGGTTGCGCTTGCCCAGCACCAGCAGCGCCTGCGCGGTGCGCCCCAGGCCGTCCTGCAGCGGCAGCACCGACAGCGACAGTCGCCCGGCACCCCGCCCCAGGCAGATCAGGTGGCGCAGGCCGCGCTGCACGTCGGCCAGCGCGCCCTCGAGCCGGAGCTGGTCGTTGCGCTGGGGAGCCACCAGCTGGCCGTCGACGACCTGCAGCGGCGAGGTCTCGTCGAGCTGCCGCCTGGCGGTGCTGTTGGCATACAGCAGTTGCCCGTCGCCGCCGACGAGGCAGACCCCCAGGTCGATCTCCTCCAGCGCGTGGCGCCACCACCGGTCCGGCGATCCCCGCCGGCGCTCCGGACCGCGATAGGACATGAGCCGGCCCGTCTCGGGGCCCCTCCCCAACACCATGCCATCCATCTCAGCCTCCCTGTTCAGGCGCGTGTGGAACGCGGCCCCCGAACCTGCACGGTCTTCGCCGCGATGAAATGGAGGGCCTTCGGGGATGTTAGGAGAACCGCCCGACATTGCGTAGCGGAACTTCGCGCGCGCGGCCCCCTAGGGCTGGGGGGCCGGCGATGTCGGGTCCGGCGCCGATATACCGGGAGGCCTGCCGGCCGCGCGACCCGTCGTCATCGGTGATCCACGCTGGTGCACGTCAGCCCAGGAAGCCCAGGTCGGCGGCCGCGAAGTTGCCGATGTTGGGCAGCACCGTCCGCAGCTCGCTGGCCGGCACGCCCATCCACAGCGCCAGCGTCGCGGCGAGTTGGTCCACCGAGGTCGTCGGCAGCAGCCGCCCCTGGCCGACGTCGTCGGGACCGTTGACGCTCACCGACGGCGCCGTGCCGTAGAAGCGCCCGCCCCGCACCGCGCCGCCCATCACGAAGTGGTGCGCGCCCCAGCCGTGGTCGGTGCCGTCGCCGTTGCTGCTCAGCGTGCGGCCGAAATCGGAAGCGGTGAAGGTGGTGACCTGGTCCGCCATGCCCAGCTCGCGCAGCGCCGCATCGAAGCTGCCCAGCGCGCCGCCGAGCTGCTGCATCAACTGAGGGTGCCGCGAGGTGAGGCCGTCGTGCAGGTCGAAGCCGCCCATCGAGACGAAATAGACCTGCCGCGTCATCCCCAGCGAGGCGCGCGCCGCGATCAGGCTCGCCACCGTCTTGAGCTGGCGCGCCAGCGAGTCGCTCGCGAAGGCCGTCGTGATCGTGGCGCCGCCCGCCAGCGCGGTGCTCAGCGTCGACTGCAGCTCGATCGAGCGCGCCGTCACGCGGTTGAGCTCGACCTCCATGGGATGGCTCCGCTGCTCGGTGATCAGCGCCCGCAGCAGCGTCGCGCAGGAGCTGGACCCGAACATCTGGCTGCCGATGCCGTTGATCGGCTTCTTGCCGCCCGGCCCGGTCAGGTACTGGAAGGCCTGCTCGCCGGCCTGGAACACCGCGTTGCCCGAGACATTGATGCAGGTCAGCCCGGCACGGCCATTGGCCGAGAGCATCAGGTCGGCCATGCGCCCGCCCCAGCCGGTGCGCGCACCCTCGACGCTGGACGACTGCCAGAGGCTGGCCTGGTCGTTGTGCGAGAACAGCTTGGGCGGCGCCGGCACCGCGCCCGAGCGGTACTGCGCCAGCGTCATCGGCGCCATCAGCGTGCCGATGTTCAGCATCACCGCCAGCCGGCCGCCGTCGAAGACCGGCTTGATCGCCGACAGCCCCGGCGCCAGCGCCATCTGCCGACCGTCCGGCAGCGCCACGGTGGGCGCCAGCGCGGTCGCGGCCAGCGCGTCGCGGCCGATCGCCAGCGTCGGCCGGATCGCCGCGTAGGCCTGGTGGTTGACGGTGTCGTAGGGGATCACCGTGTTGCCGTGGTCGTTGCCGCCGTGCAGGAACACGCACACCAGCGCCTTGTAGTCGCCGCCGCCGGTGGCGGCCGCCGCATCGCCGATCGCGGCGAGCTGCAGCGCCCAGGGCGCGGCCGCTCCGGCCACGGACACGACCGAAGCGCGCTTGAGGAATTCGCGCCGATGCAGCGCGGACAGCTTGGACACATGGGCCACGGGAGGTCTCCGGTGTAGGTCGCGCGGACAGCGCGACGCGGTCATTTCTGGATCTGGTATTCGGGGCAGGCGAGCAGCAGCATCCAGCCGGCGCGAGCGCGGTTGGTCCTGCCGTCATCGGTGCTGGCGGCGATCGTGGCCGCCGCCGCCGCGATGCGCTGCTGCGTCGCGTCGGAGATGGCGCCGCCGCCCAGCAGCAGCGCCTGGCGCGCCACCATCGCGCGCGGGTCGGTCGAGAGCGCCATGTCGGTCGAGAGGTCCGGCTTGGCATCGCCCTGCCCGGTCGTCAGCAGCGTCTGCATGAAGTTCAGGTAGCCGGTGACCGTCACCTCGTTGAGCAGCTGGAACTCCGGCGCGGTGGTGCCGGCGGCCGTCATCGGGGAATTCGGCGGCACGTAGCCCGGCCGGTAGAAGTTGAAGACCGACGGACTGAAGAAGGGGCTCTGGCCGAGCCGCGTCTCCGGATCGCTGGTCTCCGGGATGGTCCACAGGCCGGCCGAGCTCAGCCCGACCGCGCGCGCCACCTGCACGAAGCGCAGCACCGGCTCGCGCAGCTTGCCGGAGTTGCTGGCGCCGGGCTCGATCAGGCGCGCCTCCGGGTCGAGCAGCACCGCGCGCAGCACCGCCTTCAGGTCGCCGCGCTCGCCGCGACCGTTGTCGTTGAAGGCCTGGGCGACGCGCTGCACGTAGGCGGCGCTGGGGTGCGAGCAGACGAAGCGCTGGATCAGCTGCCGGCCGAAGAACGGACCGACGTTGGGATGGTTGGCGAGGATGTCCAGCGCCTGGCGCAGCGCCGCGGGGCCGTCGGCGCCGGC
This sequence comes from Mitsuaria sp. BK041, assembly GCF_014193085.1. Classification (NCBI taxonomy): domain Bacteria; kingdom Pseudomonadati; phylum Pseudomonadota; class Betaproteobacteria; order Burkholderiales; family Sphaerotilaceae; genus Roseateles; species Mitsuaria sp. BK041. Next base: position 3,428,389 of record NZ_JACHYT010000001.1, read on the forward strand.
GGAGATGGTGGTGCCGAGCACCGTCTTCGCGCCCTCCGAGAAATTGGCCGCCTTGTGCACCATCGGCCGTCGCATGAAGCCGGGATCGGCGCCGGCGGGCGCGTTCGTGTCGAGGTCCCAGCCGGTGAAGGCGCGCGCCAGCTGCGTCACCGTGGTCAGGTCGTAGGTCTCGACCGGACGACCGCCGGCCATCTGCACCGAGCCGTCCAGGTTCAGCTGCACCAGGCCGATGGTGAAGAGCTGCATCACCTCGCGGGCGAAGTTCTCGTCGGGCTGACGGCCCTTGCCGTCCTCCTTCTTGCTGCCGCGCATGGCCAGGAAGGCGCCCATCGCCGGCGACAGCGTCACCGCCTCCAGCAGTCCGCGGAAGGTGCCGAAGGCCTGTTCCTCCAGCACGTCCGCGTAGGCGCCCATCATCATCGTGCGCCACGGCAGCGTGTTGCCCACCGCCGAGACGACGAAGATCTCCGACAGCGCCAGCACCATGCGCTGGCGCAGCTGGTCCGGCGAGGTGATGAACTTGCGCCAGACGCTGCCCGGCAGGCCGTCGAAGTAGGCGTACTTGTTGGCCTCGGTGGCGAAGCCGTTGCGGGTCAGCCAGTCCCAGTGAGACTCGGTGCGCGGCGCCAGGAACTGCAGATCCAGCCAGGACGCGTAGCCGATCGACTTGAGCGTGGCGATGTCCGCCTCGCTCGCGCCGAAGCCGGCCTGCGCCAGGAAACGCGCGGCCTGCGCGTCGCCGGGCAAGGGCAGCAGGGTGGCGGCCGCGGGCGCCGGAGCCGGCTGCGGCGCGGGCGCCGGTGTAGGCGCGGGGCTTGGCGCCGCGCTGTCGACCGGTGCGGGCGCTGGCGCCGGTGCTGGCGCAGGTGCGGGGCTGGGCGCCGGGCCGGGGGTGCCGTCGGGCGCGGGAGCGGCGCCGTTGGGCGTGGCCGGCGTGTCGCCACCACCACCCCCGCCGCCGCAGGCGCTCAGGGCAGCGGCGGCAGCCGTGGCGGCTGCGGAAGACCAGGGAAATCGGAACATGGCGGTGGGGCGTCGGTACTGCTGACGCCCGGCACTCTAGAGAGTCCGCCCGCCCGAATCAGCCGCCAAACCGCAACAGCGGAAAGGCTCGGCAACGTCTCGGGTTACCGTGGTTTTCGACCTCGACGGCCGGCCGCGATCCCCGTCACCATCGGCCCTGCCGGCGATCAAGGGGCGATCGCGGGGTCGATCAGGGGCCGCTTCGTGCGGCTTCTCACGGCCCGCCTCCCGGCCGCGCCGGCGCTGTCCCTGCGCGAGGCCTTCAGGTCCTCGCGGCTCGCGGCCCGGCGCTGTAATTGGCCGCGACAAACCCGCCAGTTCCGGCGATCGACGCCCGAATCAGGCCGCGAAGAGACCGAGGTCTTTCTGGTTGAAGTTCACGATCCCCGGAAGGATGCCCGGCAGGTCGGTCGCCGGCACGCCCATCCACATCGCCAGCGTCGCGGCCAGCTGGTCCACCGAGGTCGTCGGCAGCAGGCGGCCCTGGCCGACGTCGTCCGGCCCGTTCACGCTCACCGAGGGCAGCTGGCCGTAGAAGCGGCCGCCCTTGACCGCGCCGCCCATCACGAGGTGGTGGCTGCCCCAGCCGTGGTCGGAACCGTCGCCGTTGGAACTCAGCGTGCGGCCGAAGTCCGAGGCGGTGAAGGTCGTGACGTTCTGCGCGACGCCCAGCTCGCCCAGTGCCGCGTCGAAGCTGGCCATCGCGTTGGCGACGGTGCCCAGCAGGCCGGGATGCTGGGCCATCAGGTTGTCGTGCAGGTCGAAGCCGCCGATCGACACGAAGTAGACCTGCCGCTGCGCGCCCAGCGCCGAGCGGGCACCGATCAGCCGGGCCACCGTCTGCAGCTGGGCCGCCAGGCCGCCGGTGTCGAAGGGTGTCTGCAGCGTCGAGTTGGCCAGCGCCGTCGAGATCGTGCCCTGCGCGCTGATCGAGCGCGCGGTGACGCGGTTGAGCTCCTGCTCCATCCAGTGCTGGCGCTCGGCGGTGACCAGGGCGCGCAGCGCTTCCGAGCAGGCCGCGGACCCGAACAGCGACCGCGTCGCGCCATTGATGGCGACGGCGCCGCCGCTGCTCATCTGGTACTGCACCGCCTGCCCGCCCGACATGAACACCGCGTTGCCGGAGACGTTGATGCAGGTGAAGGTCGCGTTGCCGTTGCTGCCCAGGAACTGGTCGGCCACCCGGCCGCCCCAGCCGGAGGTCGCGCCCTCGGGCCGGGACGATTGCCAGAGGCTGGACTGGTCGTTGTGCGAGAACAGCTTGGGCGGCAGCGGCACGTTGCCGGCCTTGTACTGGGCCAGCGTGGTCGGCTGCATCAGCGGACCGATGTTGAGCATCACAGCCAGGCGCCCGGCGTCGAAGACCGGCTTGAGCCGGGTCATCGTCGGCGCCAACGCCATCTGACGGCCGTCCGGCAGCGCCGTGGCCGGCGTCAGCGCGGTGGCGGCGAGCTGGTCGCGCGGCGTCGTCAGCGCCTGGCGGATGGTGGCGTAGGCCTGGTGGCTCGCGGCGTCGTAGGGCACCACGGTGTTGCCGTGGTCGTTGCCGCCATACATGAACAGGCAGACGATGGCCTTGTAGTCGCCGGGCGCGACGGCGGCGGCGGCCTCGTTGATCGCGGCCAGCTGCAGCGCCCAGGGCGCGGCGGTGCCCGCGACGGACAGCGCCGAGGCGCGCTGGAGGAATTCGCGGCGACGCAGCGACGCCAGTTTCGAGATGTGGGGCATGGCTGTCGCTCCGCTCACTTCTGCACTTGGTATTCGGGCGCCGCCAGCACCATCAGCCAGGAGGCCTTGACGCGGTTGAGCTTGCCGGCGTCGGTGTCCGCCTTGATCGTGGCGACGGCGGTGGCGATGGTGGTGATGGTCGTGGCCGACAGGTCGCCGCCCGCCATCACCAGGGCCTGGCGCTGCACCATCGCCGCCGGGTCGGCGGCCAGCGCGAGGTCCGCCGTGTAGTCGGGCTTCATGTCGCCGATGCCGTTGCCGATCAGGCTTTGCATGAAGTTCAGGTAGCCCGCCACGGTGCTCTCGTTGCAGAGCTGGAACTCCGGCGCGGTGACGTTGTTGGTGCCGAGCTGGGAATTCGGCGGCACGTAGCCCGGCCGGAAGAAGTTGAAGACCGAGCCGCTGCGCAGCGGGCTCTGTCCCAGGCGCGTGGCCGGGTTGCTGGTGTCGCCGATCGCCCAGAGGTCGCCGGGCGACGTCAGGTTGACGCTGCGGGCCCACTGGATCAGGCGCAGGATGGGCTCGCGCAGCTTGCCGCCGCCGGGCGCGGTCGAGGGCTGGCGGGCCTCGCTGTCGAGCAGGATCGCGCGGATCACCGCGCGCAGGTCGCCGCGCTCGCCCTTGCCGTTGTTGTCGAAGACCGCGGCGATGCGCTGCACGTAGGCGGGGCTGGGGTTGGACGCCACCAGGCGCTGGATCAGCTGCCGGCCGATGAACGGCCCGACGTTGGGATGCGCGACCAGCGTGTCCAGCGCCTGCTTCATCGCGGCGGGTCCGTCGGCGGTCTCGGGGATGGTGACGTCCAGCACCTTCTTGGCGCCGGTGGAGAAGCGGCTGGCCGTGTGCTTCATCGGCCGGGTCATGTAGCTCGGATCAGCGCCGTTGGCGTCGGTGGTGTCGAAGTCCCAACCGGTGAACACCCGTGCCAGCTCGGTGATCTGCGGCAGCGTGTAGGTGTCGATGGTCTTGCCGTTGCTGGTCTTGGGCGTGCCGTCGGGATTGAGCTGGTTCAGGCCGATGGTGAACAGCTGCATCACCTCGCGGGCGTAGTTCTCGTCGGGCTGGCGGCCGGTGCGGGGATCTTCCTTGCGGTTGCCGCGCATCGCCAGGAACACGCCCATCGCGGGGGACAGGGTCACGCCCTCGATCAGCGCGCGGAAGCTGCCGAAGCAGCGCTGCTCCAGCATGTCGACGTAGCCGGCGGTGGCCATGTTGGCCCAGCTCACCGGCAGGCCGGTCATCGACACGACGAAGATCTCCGACAGCGCCAGCACCACCCGCTGGCGCAGCTGGTCGGGCGAGCCGATCAGCTTGCGCCACAGCGTGGCGTCGACGCCGGAGAGGCTGTTGCGGAAGGACTCGGCGTTGTAGCCCTTGGCGACCAGCCAGTCGTAATGCCCCTGCGTGCGAGGCGCGGCGAACTGCTGGTCCAGCCAGCGGGCGTAGCCGGAGGACTTGACCGCGGCGATGTCGGTGGCGCTGGCCGCGAAGCCGGCCTGGCCGAGGAAACGCGCGGCCTGCGCATCGGTGGGCGGGACGCTGTTCTGCGGGTCGCTGTCGGGGCCGCCGCCGTCGGCGGTCTCGCCGCCACCGCCGCCGCAGGCGGCCAGCAGGGCCGCCGCGGCCGCCGCCGCGAGCGCGGCCGAGGTCCCGGAGGTCGACGTCGCATCGACGACGCGGTCGTCGTCGGTCGGAGCGAAGGGGGTATGAGCGGCGGCAGTCATCTCGGCATCAGCCCGAAGCAGCGGATGCGGGATGGTGGCGAGGCGGCGCGCTCAATACACCGTCATTCGTACAACAGGTGAAAGGCGCGGCAACAGGTTGTTGCCGCGTGATTTCTGCACGCGCGGAGTTTGTCGGACTCGGATACGGCGTGGAAACAAGTCGGTGAGGAATGGCGGACGCTTCGCCGGCGCCGCTCCCGCTTCGCGTCCGCGCGCGGGGCTGGGCGGGGTCGCGCTCAGGCTGGCGACGCCATGACAATTTCCCGTACCGCCGGGGGACCGCTCGCGCCGACCGTCGGCGCCGACCACGCGCCCTCGCCCGCCGCGCCGGTCACGCCACCCGCTCGCTCCCCCACGCATCCCTCGGAAGACGGCCTCCTGGACCAGCTCAAGCGCAAGCTCCGACCCGGTCCGTCGAGCGTCGCCGCGGGGCCCTTCTATCTCCGCACCTCGATCGCGCCGCTGCGGATGCCGGCGACGCCCGGCCCCGCGGTCGAGCTCCCCACCGGCACCGAGTTCCGCCCGGCGACCGCGCAATGGATCCAGGAGCGCTCGGCCGCGCTCGTGGACCGGCTGAATCCCGCGGCCCAGGCCAGCACGGGCGCTGCCGGCGCTCTCGGCGCAGCGGGCGCTGGGGCGGCGACGGATGCGACGGATGGGACAGGTGCGCCAGGCTCGATCGTCGGCACGCCAGGGCCGACGCCGGACGCGCCGCAGGCGGCCGTGCCGGTGGTCGCCAGCGCCGCGGATTTCGCGTCGGCCACGGCCGCGCTGTTCACGCGTGGCTCCCAGGAGGCGGCGGAGTCGCCAGCGCTCCAACGACTGATCGACACCTTGCTGCCCGGCGCCCAGACGCCCGCGACGCTCACCGCCGCCGGGCCATTCGGTCCATCGCTCCAGGTCGCGCGCGCCCTGTCCACCGCCACGCGCGGTGATGCGGACGCGGCGCTCGCGGCGCTCGAGCACCTGCGCCGGATGCCGATGGTGCCGTCGCTCGTGCGCGGGCTCGTTCCAGCGCACGTCCAAGGGGCCGAGGCGGCCACCGCAGACGCGGCTGGCGTGGATGGCACGCCCGGCGCGGAAGGCGCACCCGGCGGCGTCCATCACCACGCCTGGCGCGCGGCGCTGCTGCTGGGCGCCACCCGCAGCGGACTCGAGGGACTGATCCGCCTGAGCGCGGACGCGAGCCTGCGCGCCCGCGGCGAAGCCGGCGAGATGAAGCGCGAGAGCCTGCGGACCTTCCTGCAGGCCGCCGCGCACATCGAGTCGGCCGGCACCGCTGCCGCCGGGGACCCGACGCGGCGGACGCACGCCACCGACGCGTTGCTGTGCGCGGCCAAGCTGTACGCCGATCCGATGGCCACGGCGGCCCAGATCGACGACCCCGCCCAGGTGTCGGCCTACGTCTCCTGGCGCAGCGGCTACCGCGACCGCGGTCCCGGCACGCCGCTGGCCCGCACGCAAGCGCGCATGGCCAAGTTCACCACCTGGATCCGCCGCGCCGAGCGCCGGGCGACCCAGCCGCGCGCGGCCTTCGATCCCCGCCGCCTGGTGGGCATGAAGAAGTCGCCGCTGAACGCCACCGCCTTCGCCGCGGGCGGGACCAACCTGGGGCTGGCGTCCACCGAGGCCCAGCGGCTTCAACAGACGCTCGGCGAGGCGCTCGGTGCCGCTTCGGCCCGTCTCGGCGCCCTGTCGAGCTGGCGCGTGCTGCCGAACGCGCGGCGCGCGGAACTGCTGCTGCGCCAGCAGTGCCTGGCGCGCTGGCGCCATGTCGCCGGGCAAGCGGGAGCGGCGGTCGAATGGAAGCCCTCGAGCCAGGACCGCGCCACGATCGCGACCGCCGCGGCCGTGCTCGCCCCGAGGCTGGGCCTCGATCCCGCCAGCGTGAAGCACCCTCCGGCCCTGGCCGAGCTGAAGCGGCTGGACCTGAAGACGCTCGCCCGCTGGCTCCAGGAGGCGCCGCAGGTCGGGGCTCCCGGAACCGGCGACGCGCCCGGCGCCAGCGCCGAAGCGCTCCTGGCCCGGTTGCGGGACCTCGACGCCGGCCGCCCCATCCGCCCGGCGGGCCCCGCTCGCGGCGACATCCAGGCGGCGCTGGCCGAAGTCATCGACACCACGCCGCTGGGCAACAACGTCCGCTACTTCGATGGCGCGACCTACGGCCTGAACGCCAACCAGTCGCTGAACATGCAGGACTTCAAGGCCATGATCGGCCTCTCGGTGGGACCGGGCTTCAAGGCGCTGCGCGGCCGGCACGCGTTCCTCGAGATCGGCTCCTCGTCCTACGGCGGCGAGGTCTTCATGGGCATCGACCAGCGGTCCTCGAAGGGCCTGAGCCTGGGCGTGTTCGGCGGCATCGCGCTGGGCGCCGGCGAATCGACCTTCCACGCCTCGCTGGGCGGCGGTGTCGGCTACGGCTACTCGCACGACACGAGCGGGCCGAGCGGCGTGATCATCCGCACCCGCGTCGAGCGCGACGAGGCCAACAAGCCGACCGACTCGTGGCGCGGCAAGGCCAACGAGGTGCTGGCCTTCCTCTTCGCGCAGAGCGAGCGCGCCGAGGGTGCGCGCGGCGCCGCGCCGGAGCAGCTCTGGCAGGACTTCAGCGAGCACTTCTTCCGCGAGCGGGACATCTCGGTGAACTGGCGCGATCAGCGGCGCGGCAGCCACACGGTGTCCAAGGTCGCGAACGCGATGGCACGCCTGTCACTGGCGGGATGGAACTTCGGTCCGTCGCTGAGCGCCAGCCGCGATCACCTGCTGGCCGGCAAGAACGAACGCATCGACGCCAACGGATGGCTCCGCGGCGTGGAGCGCTCGCGGGCGCAGTCGTCGGCGCTCAATGTCAATGCGGCGCTGGTGTCGGCCTCGGCCAGCCCGGGCCACTTCGCCCGGCATCCGGGCCAGCCGGAATCGGTCAGCCTGCCCAGCGTGCCGCTGGTCGGCGTCTCGGCCGCGCTCGTTCCGAAGGGCGCGAGCGTGACGCTGCGCATGGTCGATGAACACGGCGACCTGCATCCGGGCTACATCCGGCGGCTGGTCGAGTTCGTGGATCCCGCTTCCTTCAACGAGTACCTCGGCGCGCGCGCCAACGACATCGCGAAGACGCCGCAGAGCAAGCAGCGGCTGCAGGATTTCGTCTCGGAAGTGAACCAGGCCGCGGTGCGCGGCAATCAGTCGTTCGGGGAAAGCCTCAAGCTGCGACCCGAGGTGGTGGAGACGATCAACCTCCAGCGCGATGAGATCGAGATGATCCGGCGATGCGCGGCGGTGTCGCGCGGCGAGCAAGGCCTGGCCCTGGAGGGCGGTGCCGCTGCGAGTGGAAATCCGGAGAGCGACGCGTCCGTCGACGCCCAGGCCGCGCGGCTGGAAGCGGAGATCGCGCGGCTGCTCAACGAGCCGGCGAGCTGGAAGGTCTCCGGCTACTACACCTACGAGATCAACACCACCGGCTACACCGCCGGGCCGGCCTTCATCGCGCAGGCCACCGCGAGCACCGCCACCAACGGCGAACGCGTGCTGGCCGAGCTGGCGGTGAGCGAGCTCGAAGCGCTCGACCTCACTCCCTCTCCCGCTTGCGGGAGAGGGCGGGGGTGAGGGCTGGCGGTCGTTGCAGGAATCAAGCCCTGCGGGAGGTTGCTCACCCTCACCCCTGCCCTCTCCCGCAAGCGGGAGAGGGAGCTCAAGAGGGGGAGCTCAAGAGAGGGAGCTCAGGAGAAAGAGCGAAGTGAGCGCGCGAGCAGCCGCGCGCGGACGGCGACTTACAGCAGGGTCACGCCGGTCTTGCTCTGCACGAAGTCCCGCGTGACCTCGGGCGCCAGCTCCACCAGCTTCAGGCCCTGGGGCGTGACGTCCATGACCGCCAGGTCCGTGATGATGCGGTTCACCACGCCCACGCCGGTCAGCGGCAGCGTGCACTTCGGGATGATCTTCAGGTCCTCGGTGCCGTCCTTCTTGCGGGCCACGTGCTCCATCAGCACGATCACGCGCGGCACGCCCGCCACCAGGTCCATCGCGCCGCCCATCCCCTTCACCATCTTGCCGGGGATCATCCAGTTGGCCAGGTCGCCGTGCTCGCTGACCTGCATCGCGCCCAGGATGCTCAGGTTGATCTTGCCGCCGCGGATCATCGCGAAGCTGTCGTGGCTGCCGAAGATCGACGAGCCGGGAATCGTCGTCACCGTCTGCTTGCCGGCGTTGATCAGGTCGGCGTCGACCTCGTCGTCGGTCGGGAACGGGCCGATGCCGAGCATGCCGTTCTCGCTCTGCAGCCACACTTCCTTGTCGGCCGGCACGAAATTCGCGACCAGCGTCGGAATGCCGATGCCGAGATTCACATAGAAGCCGTCTTCCAGCTCCTGCGCGGCGCGTGCCGCCATCTGGTCTTGGGTCCAGGGCATGTCGGTCTCCTCAGGCGGCGGGTCGGGTGGTGCGCTTCTCGATGCGCTTCTCGGGATTCGGGTTGTGCACGATGCGGTGCACATAGATCCCGGGCAGGTGAATGCTGTCGGGATCGAGCTCGCCGACCTCGACGATCTGCTCCACCTCCACCACCGTGACCTTGCCCGCCATCGCGCAGGCCGGATTGAAGTTGCGCGCGGTGCGGCGGAACACCAGGTTGCCGCTCTTGTCGGCGATGTGCGCCTTGACCAGCGCCACATCCGGATTGAGCGCCCGCTCCATCACGTACTGATGGCCGTCGAATTCGCGGATCTCCTTGCCCTCCGCGACCATCGTGCCCACGCCGGTGCGGGTGAAGAAGGCCGGGATGCCGGCGCCGCCGGCGCGCAGCTTCTCGGCCAGCGTGCCCTGCGGCGTGAACTCCAGCTGCAGCTCTCCCGCGAGGTACTGGCGCTCGAATTCCTTGTTCTCGCCGACGTAGCTGGAGATCATCTTGCTGATCTGCCGCGTCTGCAGCAGCTGGCCCAGGCCGAAGCCGTCCACGCCCGCGTTGTTGCTGATGACGGTCAAGCCCTTGACGCCGCTGTCGCGCAGCGCGGCGATCAGCGCCTCGGGAATGCCGCACAGGCCGAAGCCGCCGACCGCCAGCAACTGGCCGTCCTTCACGATGCCGTCCAATGCCGCATCGGCACTGGGGAAAAGCTTGTTCATCCGATGTCTCCTGCTTGCCGTGCGATCCACGGGGTTCAGAACCAGCCGACGATTCTGCTACGTAAGACATTAGGTATCGCTACGTAGAATTGATTAAGCATCATCCCCGCCACCGCCCCTCGAAGGAAGCCCGATGACCCTGCCCCTGGACGAACTGCGTGCGCAGATCCCCAAGATCTTCGCCCCCTGGATCGTCGCGCTCGGCCTGGAGCCGGTCCATGCGGAGGACGGTCTGCTGCGCCTGACGATGCCGGTGGCGCCCGATCTGGTGCATGTGGGCGGCGTGATGTGCGGCCAGGCCTCGATGGCCGCGGCCGACACGGCCATGGTGCTGCTGATGATGCGCGAGCTCGGCGAGTTCCGCCCGATGACCACGGTGCAGCTGCAATCGACCTTCATCCGCCCGGTCTCGGGCGCGCGCTGCACGATCGAGGCCCGCCTGCTGCGCCGCGGCAGGAACCTGGCGTTCGGGCAGATCGACCTGCTCGACGAGCAGGGCCGGCTCGCGGTGCAGTCCACCACGACCTACGCGCTGCTGTGACGCGCGGATCGACCGCCCCCATGAGCCTCGACTACCGCACCGCCTTCGACCAGGCCCCGATCGGGCTGGTCCTGTCCGAGAACCGCCTGATCAAGGACTGCAACCGCCTGGTGCTGGAGATCTTCGGCGCGCAGCGCGAGCAGCTGATCGAGCACAGCTTCGCGCTGCTGTATCCGAGCCCGGTCGAGTTTGAGCGCACCGGCGAGCGCATCGTCGCCAGCCTCGATGCCTCCGGCTACTACGCCGACGAGCGCGTGATGAAGCGCGTCGGCGGCCCGCGCGCGGGCGAGCTGTTCTGGTGCCATGTGTCGGGCCGCGCGCTCGACCCGGCGCGGCCCCATGCCAGCGGCATCTGGAGCTTCGAGGACCTGTCGGCCACGCGCCAGCTCAAGGCCGACCTGACCGCGCGCGAGCGCGAGATCGCCGCGCTGCTGATCGAGGGCCTGACCAGCAAGCTGATCGGCAAGCGGCTGGGCGTGAGCCCGCGCACCGTCGACGTCTACCGCGCGCGGCTGATGAAGAAGTACGGCGCGGCCAGCACGCCCGATCTGGTGCACCGGCTGCTCGTGTCCTGAAGCGTGCTGTGACAAATTCCCGGGCCAGCCCTGGCGCCGGGAAGGCCGATGGACAGGACCATCGCGCAAGACGTGACCCCGGATGTGCGATTTCATCGGTGATTTGCGGGGCAACCCGGGGATGCGGGCCGGATTTCTCGCGCACAATACGCGCCGTCCGGCTCCTGCCGGGCCTTAACTTGCAGAGTCAACGAATGAACAAGACCGAACTGATCGAACACCTGGCTTCCAAGCACGAACTGACCAAGGCCGAAGCCGGCCGCATCCTGGAAACGCTGCTGGACGCCGTGGTCACCACGGTGAAGAAGGGCGGCGCCGTCTCCATCCCCGGCTTCGGCTCCTTCAAGCAACACGCCCGCGCCGCGCGCACCGGCGTGAACCCCAGCACCGGCGACAAGATCAAGATCGCCGCCGCCAAGCTGCCCAAGTTCACCCCGGGCGCCGGCTTCAAGGCCGCCGTGGACCCGAAGGCCGCCGCTCGCAAGGCTGCCGCCAAGCCGGCCGCCAAGCCCGCCAAGAAGGCCGCCAAGAAGTAATCCACTTCTGGCATGCGCCGATCGCCGGAGCCCTCCGGCGATCCCGAACAAACCCGGCCCATGCCGGGTTTGTTTTTTTGCTTCTACAGTGCTGTCCATGTCCGCCGCCGCGCCCGCCCTCCGCGTGCTGTCGCTCATCCCGCCGATGACGCAGCTCAACACGCCCTACCCGTCCACCGCGTACCTGACGGGCTTCCTGCGCTCGCGCGGCATTCCGGCGGCGCAGCGCGACCTGGCGCTGGCGCTGGTGCTCAAGCTCTTCTCCCGCGACGGCCTGCGGCGCGTGCGCGCCGCGGTGCAGGCGATCCCGCTGCCCGACCGCGGCATCGCCTCGCGCCACTTCGACGAGGACTTCGACCGCTACCTGGCCACGATCGCGCCGGTGATCGCCTTCCTGCAGGGCCGCGATCCGACGCTGGCGCACCGCATCAACACGCGCACCTTCCTGCCTGAGGGCAGCCGCTTCCAGACCCTGGACGTCTACGTGTCCGAGGAGGGCGAGGATCCGCTCGCCTGGGCCTTTGGCGCGCTGGGCCTGCAGGACCGCGCGCGGCACCTGGCCACGCTCTACCTGAACGACCTGGCCGACGTGCTGCGCGAATCGGTCGATCCGCGCTTCGAGTTCGTCCGCTACGCCGAGCAGCTGGCGACCAGCCAGCCGACCTTCGACCCGCTGCGCGAGGCGCTGGACGCGCCGCCCAACCTCGTCGACGAGCTGCTGCGCGAGCTGACGCTGGCCGCCATCGATGCCGAGCGGCCCGACGTGGTGCTGCTCTCGGTGCCCTTCCCCGGCGCGGTCTACGCGGCGCTGCGCATCGGGCAGACGATCCGGCGCGAGCGGCCGGGCATCAAGATCCTGCTCGGCGGCGGCTTCGTCAACACCGAGCTGCGCGAGCTCGCCGAGCCGCGGCTCTTCGACTACGTCGACTTCGTGACGCTGGACGCCGGCGAGCGCCCGCTGCTGGCGCTGCTCGAGCACATCGCCGGCCGGCGCGGCCAGCAGCGCCTGGTGCGCTGCTTCGTCCGCGAGGACGTCGGCGAGCTGGCGGGCCAGGTCCGCTACATCAACTTCGTCGAGCCCGACGTGCCCTTCGAGGACGTGGGCACGCCGACCTGGGACGGCCTGCCGCTGCACGACTACCTGTCGCTGCTGGACATGCTCAACCCGATGAACCGGCTGTGGAGCGACGGCCGCTGGAACAAGCTGACCATCGCGCATGGCTGCTACTGGAAGAAGTGCAGCTTCTGCGACATCACGCTGGACTACATCTCCCGCTACGAGGCGGCCTCGGCCAAGACGCTGGTGGACCGCATCGAGGCGATCGTGGCGGAGACCGGCCAGACCGGCTTCCACTTCGTCGACGAGGCCGCGCCGCCCAAGGTGCTCAAGGCGCTGGCGCAGGAGCTCATCGCGCGCCAGGTGTCCATCAGCTGGTGGGGCAACGTGCGCTTCGAGAAGACCTTCACCCCCGAGCTCTGCCAGCTGCTCGCCGACAGCGGCTGCATCGCGATCAGCGGCGGGCTGGAGGTGGCCTCGGACCGGCTGCTGCAGCTGATGCAGAAGGGCGTGTCGGTCGAGCAGGTGGCGCGGGTGACGCGCGCCTTCACCGAGTCCGGCATCCTCGTGCACGCCTACCTGATGTACGGCTTCCCGACGCAGACGGTGCAGGACACCGTCGATGCGCTCGAGTACGTGCGCCAGCTCTTCGAGAACGGCTGTATCCAGAGCGGCTTCTTCCACCGCTTCGCCTGCACCGTGCATTCGCCGGTGGGCCAGGACCCGGCCGCATTCGGCGTGCGGCTGCTGCCGCTGCCGCCCTCCCCGTTCGCGAAGAACGACGTCGGCTTCGTCGATCCCACCGGCACCGACCACGACGCGATGGGCGACGCGCTGAAGAAGGCGCTCTACAACTTCATGCACGGCCTCGGGCTGGAGCAGGACGTGCGGCGCTGGTTCAGCGTGCGCGTGCCCAAGCCCAAGGTGCCGAAGCACTTCATCGCGCAGGCGCTGGGCACCTGACCGGCCGCCGCGATCGCCGCCGCGCTAGCGCAGGCCCGTGGGCGCGACCAGCGTCGCGCCGGGCAGCGTCGAGGCCGGCGCCGCCGCGTTGGGATCGGGCAGGCGCACCGGGCGGACGTCCAGCCGGACGTCGAGCAGCGTGACGTCGTGCGCGTTGCCGTCGGCATCGATCCAGCCCTGCGTGTCCGCGCCGCGATAGAGCCGGAAGACGAAGCCGGTGCGGTCGCGCGGCTCGGTGGCGCCGGGCCGGATGCGCGCCGCCATCGCGCGCACCTCGTTGGCCGGCGACTGCAGCAGCTCGCTCATCGCCTGCACGATGCGGTTGTCGCCGAGGATGTCCGGCTGGAAGGTATCGACCGGGCCGCGCGACGGCATCGGCTGCCCCAGCGCCGACGCGCGGATCGGCACCGGTGCGCCGGCGGCGGTCTTGCGGGCTGCCGGGCTGGTGACGCCGCTGCGCAGGTCGTGGCGGTCGCCGTTGTCGAGGTAGCTGAGCCGCGCGCCGCGGAGGTTGAACATGCCCAGCGTCGGATCACTGCGCGCGTCGCGCAGGTCCACCAGCAGCGCGCCGCGTCCCCCGATGACGTCGATGCGGTCGCCGCGCACGACGGCGGCGCTGTTCTCCTCCACGCCCAGCCCGAAGCGGTAGCCCTTGGCCATCATCAGCGGCAGCATGCGGCCGATGCGACCGCGCTTGAGGAAGTGCTGGTCGACGAAAAGCTCGTCGCCGACGAAGCCCAGGCCGCGGTCGATCTCCTGGCCCTCGCGCAGCGTACCGCGCATCACCTCCATGACGTTGAGCGCGTCGCGGAACATCACGCGGCTCATGATCGCCGCGCCGGCGCTGGTGCCGGCCACGACGCCGCCACGGCGGTAGACCTCCCAGATCGCGTCGAGCATCTCGGTGCGGCGGCCGCCGGGCTGCAGCGTGTCGACGATGAAGCCCTGCGCACCGCCGGAGAAGAACACGGCATTGGAGGCGCGGATCTTGCCGATCAGGGCCGGGTCGTTGAGGTTGCGCTGCAGGTCGACGCCCTCGAGCCGCGGCGCGACGGGGATGTGCTCGGCCTGCGCGCCATGGCGCTTGAGCGCGTCGATGATCAGGCGGGCCGAGAGTTCCGGATTGGCCGCGGCGGTGGCGAGCACGGCGAAGCGCGCCTGGCCGGGGCCGCCGGCCTCGTCGACGATGCGCTGCCAGACGGCGTCGTTGTCCATGCGCAGCGCGCCGCCGATGACGATGGCGGTCTGGGCCGGGGCGGCACCGGCGCCGAGCAGCGCCGCCAGGGCGAACAGCGCGCGCAGCCGGATCGAGATCAGGCGGAAGGCATCCATGCCGCCCATCTTCCATATCGCTCGCCGGATGGGAAGCAGGCTGGACCTTCAACCTGGGGGGACGCGGGGATGTTTCACGGACGCGTCAGGTGGCGGCCGCCGCGATTCGCGCGGGACGCCGCGCGTCAGCGGGCGGCGTCGCGCCGGGCCGCGCGTGACCGGCGCGCCTTGCGCAGGCGGTAGATCAGCAGCGGCACGAACACCGCCAGGCCGATGACGAGCAGCGGCATGGCGCCGCCGCCCTGGCCAGGCTGCCGGAGTTCCCGCAGCAGGCCCATCAACTGGCCGAAGCCGCGCGTGATCAGCCAGAGGAAGAAGAGCGTGACCAGCGCCGAGAGCACGAGGCCGAAGAGGGTGCGTTTCATGGAACCCGCGATGCTACGCGCTCCCGGCGGCGCCGGCGGTGGGCGGCGTCGCGTCGGTCGGAGCGCCAAGCCGCACGTCGCGCAGGATCAGCGTGCCGAGCGAGAGGTCGATGGCCAGGCCGTCGTCGCGCACCTGGACGCGCAGCCGCAGCCGCGCACTGCCGCGGCCGGCGCGCAGTTCGCGCTCCCCGATCCGGAGCCGCAGGTCCGCCAGGGCGACATCGTCGAGCGACAGGCTCAGGCCGCGGCCCACGGCGGCGCTGTCCAGCAGCGCGGTGTTGCGGCCTTCGGCGCGGCCGACCAGGCGGAGCTGCAAAGGCCCCAGGTCGATCACGCCGTCGCCCGGACGCAGCTCGCCGCGCATCGCGGTGCGGGCGAACAGGGCGCGCGCCTGGGCGGTGAAACCACCGCCGGCGCGTGGTCCGGTCCGCGCCATCTGCGCCAGCATCGCCTCCAGGAAGGGCCGCAGCGAGAGCTGCCCGCGGTCGGTGGTCCAGTGGCCCAGCAGCGCACTGCGCTGCTCGTAGCGGACGCCGGCCTGGGCCGGCGTCGCGAATTGCAGCAGATACGTCCGCCCGCCGGGCGCATCGACGTACAGCCCCATCCGGCTGATGCCCATGCGGGAGTCCGGACCGATGTGCTCGACGCTGGCCTGGTTGAAGTCGACCTCGCCGGCGGAGACCGGCACCGTGACGCGGGCGTCGAACAGCAAGGCGGCATCGGTGATCACCGCATGCACCGCGCCGTCCAGGTGCTCGAGGGGCTCCAGCCGCCAGCGTTCCGCGCGCCCGGCCGACGCCACCGCCTGCTGCACCTCGGCCGGCGCCTCGGGAAGCGGCAGGTGGGCCTGGAGGCTCAGCGTCGACAGCTCGAGCTCCGCGGCGGTGCCGCTGGGCAGGCTGCCGTCACCCGGCCACGCCAGGACGGCATCGCGGAGCCGGAGCCGCGCGATGTCGACGCTCCCTCCGGGCCATTCCAGCCGGGCGGGACCGAATTCGGCGGACGGGAGCCGCCAGGGCATCGGCGTGGAGGGACGGTCCTGCATGGGGTCGATGCGTGGGGGTCGATGGGTCGGCGCGCGCCCGCGCCACATCGACCCACGGAGCAAGGCTGATGCCCGGGCCTGCGCGGGTCGGCGATTCCCAGCCCAGGCGTGCAAATGCACCGCCCCGCACCGTCTTGTTGCGCGCGTGTGAACTTCCACGCCACACCGTCACGGATTCCTCACGTGGCCCCTTCCTATACTCGCCGCCCACAACACCGCGGAGGCCGTGGCCTCGGACCTCCGCCTGCGCATTGCTTTCGAGGGAGGATCCCATGGTCTCGACGAGACACCAGAACGCCGCCATCCTGGCGGCCGTTGCCATCCTGGTCGCCGCTTGCGGCGGTGGCGGCGGCGAGGCCGGCACCCCACTGACCGGCACCAACAACCCGCCGACGGCCGGCACGCCCAGTACACCGAGTACGCCCAGCACGCCGACCGGCGGGACCGCCACCGCGCCCACGTTTCAGACGCAGCCGGCCAATGCCAGCGTGCTGACCGACGCCACCGCCAGCTTCACGGTGACCGCATCCGGCAGCGACCTCGTCTACCAATGGAAGCGCAACGGCGCCGACATCGCCGGCGCGACCTCCACGAGCTACACGACGCCGCCGGCCACCTACGCCAACCACGGCGACCGCTACACGGTGGTGGTGTCCAACAAGGGCGGCAGCGTCACCAGCAACGCCGCGCAGCTGACGCTCAAGCTCAGCGCCAACCAGCAGGCCTTCGAAAGCACCATCCTCAGCCCGCAGCCGGGCAACTTCAACCTGCTGTGGTCGCTGCGGCTCAGCGGCCCGCAGGTGAAGGGCTCAAGCTTCCTGATCTCCGATTTCGGCCAGCTCGCGCTGTCGCCGCTGACGAACGGCCCGCAGACCTATCGCCAGAGCGATCCGACCTCGCTCGCCGCCAACCTCACGCTGCTCACGCCGGCGGACACGCGGGTGCTCAAGGACGGCGCCGTGCGGGTGGTGCCGTCCACCGGCGGCGCCCAGCGCGCGAGTTATGTCGGCAGCGACGTGCGCATGGACATCCTGGCCAGCGACAACACGACGGTGGCGTACTCGACGATCCGCAGCGAGTACCAGGCCGTGGCGCTGACCGGCGCACTGGGCAGCGCGCCGGACGAGTTCAAGCACTTCTACAACGCGGTGTTCGCCAACTCCGGCGTGCTCGACAGCACCGCCACCTTCGCCGCCGGCGCCGGCTACCTGAAGTACACGCAGAAGGCCGCTGGCGACCGCTACGACGTCTTCGACTGCCGCGGCATCACGGCCGGGCCGGCCGTGTCCTCCTGCGTCGACGGCAGCACGCTGACGGACGTGTTGAGCGCGGGCTTCACCTCCAACAGCGATGGCCGCACCTACCACCTGGCCGACGGCGAGATCCGGACCGTCGGCGGCGTGCCGATCTGGGTCGCGTCGTCGCCGCGTCCGCAGTCGAGCACGCTGAGCGCGACGGTCCAGTACCGCATCTACTTCGAACTGGGTGGCAACGTCTACACCGGCTCGATGATCAAGGACGGCACGCTGCTGGGCGCCGGCTCGTGGGTGTCGAACCCCGCGGGCGCCACGCTCGTCGACCAGTTGACCTTCCTCACGTACCAGGTCCGCCTCAACCAGGCCGCGCGCGACAGCCTGAAGGCCGCGGTGAAGATCTGACGAAGGATCCGGCGCGCGGGCCGGACTAGGCCGGCCTCAGCCGAGGCCGAGCTCGGTCTGGATGCGCGCCACCGCCGCCTTGAGCTGCTCGACCTCGGCGCGCAGCGCGGCGAGTTCCTCGTCGCGCGCGCCGCCGGACGACCACGATGACGACGACGCGCCCGACGATGCAACGCCGCCCACCGGGATCTCCGGCGCTCCGCTGAGCAGGTGGGCCCAGCGCGCCTCGCGCGCGCCGGGGGCCTTGGGCAGCTTCAGCGCCAGCGCCGGCTCGCGCGTCGCAAGCTCCTCCAGGAAACCCTCCACCGACGAGACGTCGGCGAAGCGGTGCAGCCGCTCGCAGTTGATCCGCAGCTCCGCCGAGGTCTGCGGCCCGCGCAGCATCAGCACCGCCAGCAGCGCCTCGGCCTGGCCCGGGATGCCGTACACCCGCTTCATGTTGTGCTCGAAGCGCGCCACGCGGCTGCCGCTCACGCTGTTCACCAGGCTCATCGCCTTGAGCTCGTCCAGGGCCGCGGCCACGTCGGACTCGCCCGCGTTCATCACCGGATCGCGCGCCGTCTTCTGGTTCACGCCCAGCGTCAGGCTGTTCAGCGACATCGGATAGCTGTCCGGTACCGTGGACGCCTTCTCCACCAGCACCGCCAGCACGCGCGCCTCGAGCGCGCTCAGTTCTCTCACCGCCATCGGCTCGCTTCTTTCAGTTCTCTCGGTCTTGTCGGTCCGGCCCGTCCGGCTCAGACGCCGAAGCCGTCGTCGGCCTGGATGATCGCGCCATTGATGAAGCGACTCTCCTTGGCGCACAGCATCAGCAGCGTCGTGTCCAGGTCTTGCGGCGTGCCCACGCGCTTGCGGGGCAGCAGCTCCACCAGCTTGCGGCCCTGCTCGGTCTGCCAATGGTGGTGGTTGATCTCGGTGTCGATGTAGCCGGGGCAGATCGCGTTGACGTTGATGTCGAACTTGCCCCACTCCAGCGCCATCGCGCGCGTCATGTGCACCACCGCCGCCTTGCTCATCGCATACACGCCGATCTGCGACAGCACCCGCAGGCCCGCCATCGACGCGATGTTGACGATGCGGCCGCCGGTGTAGGTGCCCGGCGCGGCGCCGCGCGCGCGGGCCAGCATCCGCTTGCCGACCTCCTGCGCGACGAAGAACGCGCCGCGCACGTTGGTGTCCATCACGAAGTCGTAGTCCTCCGGCGTCACGTCCACCAGCTTCTGGGTCGTGCTCACGCCGGAGTTGTTGATCAGGATGTCGAGCGTGCCGACCTCGGTCTCCGCGCGGGCGACCGCGGCCTTGATGCTGTCGATGTCGGTGACGTCCAGCTGCACCACGTGCGCGTCGCCGCCGCCGGCCTCGATCTCGGCGCGCAGCGCCTTGAGCCGCTCCACGCGCCGCGCCGCCAGCACCACGCAGGCGCCCGACTTGGCCAAGGTTCTCGCGAACTGCGCGCCCAAGCCGCTGGACGCGCCCGTGACGAGGGCCACGCGGCCCTCCAGATCGATGCTGTAGCTCATGGCAAGGTCTCTCGCAAAACTTCTCGTGTGACCGGACAAGGTGCCGGGCACGATAGCACGCGGGCCGCGCCGCGCCGACCTCAGCCCGCCATCACGGTCTGGATCTCGGTCGTCACCTGCGTCATCAGCTTGTGGACCGGGCACTTCTCGGCGACGGCGAGCAGCTGCTGGCGCTGCTCGTCCGTCAGGTCGCCGACGAAGGTGAGCGTGGCCTTGAGCTTGTACAGCCCCTGCCGCTCCTGGGAGCCGTCGCGCTCGACCTCCACCAGCACGTCCTCCAGCGGCAGGCCCTTGCGCTGCGCATACCAGAGCACCGTCAGCGCCTTGCAGGTGCCCAGCGCCGAGTCGTAGAGCTCATGCGGGTCCGGGCCGGCGTCCTCGCCGCCGCCGGACACCGGCTGGTCGGCGGTGAACTGGTGGTCGCGGATGCGCACCGTCTGCCGCATCGGGCCGGTCCTGTCGCGTTGGATGTGGATGGTCATGAGGTCCTCTGCTCACCATGGAGGCAGGCATGGTACGGCGCCCGCCTCGCGCGCAGCACCCCCATTCGGGTCGGCGCGACCGGACATCGCGCTGTCGACGTCCCTCTCTAGTTCACAAAAAGCACGACCGTTCTTTTTTTTGATCGCGCGGCTAGAATGCGCCGCAACCCGCCCCAGCCAGACCGCGAGCCGGCCCCCGCCCGCCGACCGCGCGGTCGCGGCCAGGCCTCTTACTAGAACGAGCAAGGATGACCATGACCTCCGAAGAACTTGTTGCCCAGTACGGTCCCCGCGACAGCATGGACTACGACGTGGTGGTCGTCGGCGGTGGTCCCGCGGGCCTGGCCACGGCGATCCGGCTCAAGCAGATCGCGGCCGAAAAGGGCCAGGAGATCTCGGTCGTCGTGCTGGAGAAGGGCTCGGAGGCCGGCGCCCACATCCTGTCGGGCGCGGTCATGGACCCCAAGGCCCTCACCGAGCTGTTCCCCAACTGGAAGGAACTGGGCGCCCCGCTGAACCAGCCCGTCACCGGCGACCAGGTGCTGTTCCTGAGCGAGTCCGGCCACACCGACACGCCGCAGTTCCTGATCCCGGGCTGCTTCCACAACGGGGGCAACTACGTCATCTCGCTGGGCAACGTCACCAAGTGGCTGGCGCAGCAGGCCGAGGCGCTGGGCGTGGAGATCTTCGCCGGCTTCGCCGCCGCCGAGGTCGTCTACGACGAGCAGGGTCGCGTCAAGGGCGTGGCCACCGGCAACGTCGGCCTGGGCAAGGACGGCGAGCCGCATGAGGGCTTCCAGCTCGGCATGGAGCTGCACGGCAAGTACACGATCTTCGCGGAGGGTGCGCGCGGCCACCTGGGCAAGCAGCTGATCGCGAAGTTCCAGCTCGACGCCGGCAAGGATCCGCAGACCTACGGCATCGGCATCAAGGAGCTGTGGGAAGTGCCGGCCGACAAGGCGCAGCCGGGCCTGGTGGTGCACACCGCCGGCTGGCCGATGGACAGCGAGACCTACGGCGGCGGCTTCCTGTACCACCTCGAGGGCAACAAGGTGACGCTGGGCTTCGTGGTCGGACTCGACTACAAGAATCCGTGGCTGTCGCCCTTCGAGGAAATGCAGCGCTGGAAGACGCACCCCGCGATCCGCAAGCACATCGAAGGCGGCAAGCGCCTGGGTTATGGCGCGCGCGCGATCACCGCGGGCGGCCTGCTGAGCCTGCCCAAGCAGGTCTTCCCCGGCGGCGCGCTGGTGGGCGACGACGCCGGCTACCTGAACGCCGCGCGCATCAAGGGCAGCCATGCCGCGATCAAGTCCGGGATGATGTGCGCCGACGCGATCGCCGAGGCGATCGCCGCGGGCCGTCAACTCGACGAGCTCAGCGCCTACCCCGCCGCCTTCGAGCGCAGCTGGCTGCGCGAGGAACTCGATCAATCGCGCAACTTCAAGACCTGGTTCAAGAAGGGCAACACCGTCGGCACGCTGATGACCGGCATCGAGCAGTGGCTGCTGCCCAAGATCGGCATCAAGAGCCCGCCGTGGACGCTGCATCGCGACAAGCCTGATCACGCCTACCTGCGCCCGGCGTCGGAGATGCCGAAGATCGAGTATCCGAAGCCCGACGGCAAGCTGACCTTCGACCGGCTGTCGTCGGTGTTCGTGTCCAACACGAACCATGAGGAGAACCAGCCGGCGCACCTGACGCTGAAGAACGACAGCGTGCCGGTGGACGTCAACCTGGCGAAGTACGCCGGCCCGGAAAGCCGCTACTGCCCGGCCGGTGTGTACGAGTTCGTCGGCGACGCCGGCGCGCAGCGCCTGCAGATCAACGCGCAGAACTGCGTGCACTGCAAGACCTGCGACATCAAGGACCCGACGCAGAACATCGTCTGGGTCACGCCGGAAGGTGGCGGCGGTCCGAACTACGTGAGCATGTGAGCGCAGGCGATCAGCGCGGCGCGAGCTCGCGCACCCAGCGCGCCAGCATCTGCTCCTCGAGCGAGCCATGGTGCTCCTGGTGCGCGAGGATCCGCGCCCGTTCGTCGGCGGTGCGGTTCTGGCTGAGCTTGGCCTTCATCGTCCAGCGCTCGACCGGGATGCGGAAACCCACGATCGCGCCCAGCAGCTTGCGCTGGAAGTCCGCCGGCAGACCGCGCCATTGCGCGGCGTAATCGGGCTCCTGCGTCGCGATCAGGCGCTTGAGCAGCGCATCCTTGCCGGCCTCGTCGTCGATGACCTGCACGCCGCCATGGACCTGCAGGGTCAGGTAGTTCCAGGTCGGCACCGACAGCGGCGTGTCGTAGTGGCTGGGCGAGATGTACGCGCCAGGCCCGTTGAACTGCACCAGCACCTCGCCGATCTCGCCGGACATCAGCGCCGCCACATGCGGGTTCGCGCGCGCGAGGTGGCCCTCGAGCCACCAGCCCTCGCCGGTCGACGCCTGGCCCGTCGCGCTGCTCGACGCCTCGCTCGGCGCGCCCCAGATCATCGGCACCGGTGTCGCCGACAGGCCGTGCGTGGGATCGATCAGCATCAGCGTGGCCAACGGATGCTCCTGGATCATCAACCGCGCGTGCGAGAGATCCGGCAGGTCGAAATGCTTGGGCGTGTACATGCGACCCACTGTAGGCCACATCGGGCCAAGCATGCCGGCCCTGAATGCGAAAACCCCCGCAACTTGCGCTGCGGGGGTTTCACATCTGGTTGGCGGAGACGGAGGGATTCGAACCCTCGATGCAGGTTTTGCCCGCATACTCCCTTAGCAGGGGAGCACCTTCGGCCACTCGGTCACGTCTCCAACCGGAGAAGCAGCGACTATAGCATGGCTTTCCAGGCCCTCAACCGAAACTCCGGTTGAATCGCCGTGCGACCGGCGCTCAGGCCTCGATTTCCTGGTCCAGATCGAACGCGCGATGCAGCGCGCGCACGGCCAGTTCCATGTACTTCTCGTCGATGACGACGGAGGTCTTGATCTCGCTGGTCGTGATCATCTGGATGTTGATGCCCTCTTCCGACAGCGAGCGGAACATCTTCGACGCCACGCCCACATGCGAGCGCATGCCGATGCCGACGATGGACACCTTGCAGATGCGCTGGTCGCCGATCACCTTGGCGGCCTGCACCGCCGGGCCGACGGTCTTCTCCAGCAGCTCCATCGCGCGCTGGTAGTCGTTGCGGTGCACGGTGAAGGAGAAGTCGGTCTTCCCGTCCTGCGACACGTTCTGGATGATGACGTCGACATCGATGTTGGCGTCGGCCACCGGGCCCAGGATCTGGAACGCGATGCCGGGCTTGTCCGGCACGCCCAGCAGCGTCACCTTGGCCTCGTCGCGGTTGAATGCAATGCCGGAGACGACGGCTTGTTCCATTTGTTCGTCCTCTTCAAAAGTGATCAGGGTGCCGGACTTGGCTTCCTCGTTGATGTCGATGTCCCACGGCGTGAAGCTGCTCAGCACGCGCATCGGCACGCGGTACTTGCCGGCGAATTCCACCGAGCGGATCTGCAGCACCTTGGAGCCGAGCGACGCCATCTCCAGCATCTCCTCGAAGCTGATGGTGCTCATGCGCCGGGCTTCCGGCACGACGCGCGGATCGGTGGTGTAGACGCCGTCGACGTCGGTGTAGATCAGGCATTCGTCGGCCTTGATCGCCGCGGCGATCGCCACCGCCGACGTGTCGGAGCCGCCGCGACCCAGCGTCGTGATGTTGCGGTCCTCGTCCACGCCCTGGAAGCCGGTGATCACGACGACCTTGCCGGCATCCAGGTCGGCCTTGACCTTCGCGTCGTCGATGCTTTCGATGCGGGCCTTGGTGTACGAGTTGTCGGTCGACACGCCGACCTGCCAGCCGGTGTAGCTGACCGCGTCCATGCCCTCGGCCTGCAGCGCGATGGCCAGCAGGCCCACCGAGACCTGCTCGCCGGTGGAGGCGATCATGTCGAGTTCGCGCATCAGCGACGGCGAAGAACTGCCGGGCGACAGTTCCTTGGCCAGGCCGAGCAGGCGGTTGGTCTCGCCGCTCATCGCCGAGGGGACCACCACCATCTGGTGGCCGGCCCGCGCCCATTTGGCGACGCGCTTGGCGACATTGCGGATACGGTCGGTCGACCCCATCGAGGTGCCGCCGTACTTGTGAACGATCAATGCCATGGGAGTGTCAGAGACTGCTGGTGGGACGCCCTGGCGGCGTCCGCGTTAGCGCGGGAAGGAGGTGCACCGCGACCACAGCGGGCGATTCTAAGACGCGCCCTTGCCCGCAACGTCGCTGCCCATGCGTGATCCGCATGCATCCGGCACCCATCGCAGCGTCATTTGTGCTTCTCCGGCGTCCGAACGCCAGCGCGCATCCAGGCCCAGGCCGGGCACGAAGAGCAGGCGTCCGTCGACGTAGACCAGGGGCCCTTCCCTCTGGACAGCGGGGATTCCCGCGCTCTGCCAGCATTTCTTCAGCGCCCGCGCGAGGCCCTTGGGATGCGACTGGAACTGCTCGCCGCCTTCGCGCCGGCGCAACTCGACATTGCTGAGCGCAGAAAGCGCGACGCCCCCCGTGGTCACGGGTTCGACATCGAATGCACCACCCCACGACGGGATCGGGTGGTGGCCGGCGCGCGCGAGGTCGAGGCGCTCGCGCGGCGCGGAGGGACTCATGGCGATGCCCAGTCCGATGAGCGACGCCGGCAACGCCTCCGCGCGCGCGAGAGGCGGCGTCTTCGAGCGGGCCTGCACGAAGAAGCGGCCGCGATAGAGGTGCAGTTCAGCATCGCCCATCGAGCTCGGAGCGCCCAGCGGCCATCGCGCCACCGTGGCAGCGGGCGCTTCGTCGAGGAGCCGTCGGATCAGCGTGGCCGGTGCCGCCCGTCCGGTGACGCGATGCAGCCAGGCCCGCAGCGCGTTGGTCGCGCGCGCCGGGCTGAGGGACGTCAGCATCGCCTGCGCGAGGCCGCTCGCATCGGCCCATCGCGCGAGATCATCCTCGGCCACCTCGCGCTGGAGTTCAACCGCTTCCTGCGCCCATCCAGCCGCGCGCACCAATGCGGTTTCCGCGCCCGCGCCCTGCGCCATCAGCGCCGGCCAGAGGGTCTGGCGCAGCCGGTTGCGCGCGAAGCGTGGATCGTCATTGCTGTTGTCGTCGACGAAGCGCAGCTGGTGCTCGTGGACATAAGCCTCGATCGCTTCCCGCGGATGGTCCAGCCAGGGGCGAGCCCAGCAGACACCGTCGCGCCACTGCGCGCGCGGCATCGAGGACAGGCCCGCGACACCGGCGCCCCGCAGGGCCTGCAACAGGAAGGTCTCGGCCTGGTCGCGGCGGTGGTGCGCCAGCAGCAGCAAGTCGGCGCCGGCGGCCAGAGCCAGGCGTTGCAGCGCCTCATAGCGGCCGGCACGGGCCCACGCCTCGGTGCTGTCGCCAGACGCCGGCGCGTCCGTCAGGCGTTCATGAACGAACTCCACCGGCAGCCCTTGCGCGGCCCACTCGGTCACCTGCTCGCGCAGCTGCGCGAGCCACGCGTCCGCGTGGGCGCTCAAGCCGTGATGGATGTGCAGCGCCACCACCCGGGCACCGAATGAACGGGCCGCGCTGGCGGTGGCATGGAGGAGCGCCGTCGAGTCGCGGCCGCCGCTGCAGGCGACCGCGATCACGCGGCGTGGTGCCGGATCGCCGAGGGTGGCGGATTCGGCGGGATCAGCGGCTCTTGGTGTCGCTGAATCGACCATAGGCCTGCAGGCGCTCGTAGCGGCGCTCCAGCAGATCCTTGGTCTTCAGGTCGGAGACCTGGCGCAGCGCATCACCAAGGGCGCGCTTCAGGTTCGAAGCCATCTGCTTCGGATCGCGGTGCGCGCCGCCGACCGGCTCGTTGACGATCTTGTCGATCAGGCCCAGGGCCTTGAGGCGATGCGCGGTGATGCCCAGGGCCTCGGCGGCCTCGGACGCGCGCGCGGCGGTCTTCCAGAGGATGGACGCGCAGCCTTCGGGCGAGATCACCGAGTAGGCGGAGAACTGCAGCATCAGCACCTGGTCGGCCACGCCGATGGCCAGCGCGCCGCCGGAGCCGCCCTCGCCGATCACCGTCGCGACGATGGGCACTTCCAGCTGGGCCATCTCGAAGATGTTGCGACCGATCGCCTCGGACTGCCCGCGTTCCTCGGCACCGATGCCGGGGTATGCGCCCATCGTGTCGATGAAGGTGAAGACCGGCAGGCCGAACTTCTCGGCCAGCTTCATCAGGCGCAGCGCCTTGCGATAGCCCTCCGGGCGCGGCATGCCGAAGTTGCGCAGCGTGCGCTCCTTGGCGTCGGCGCCGCGCTGGTGGCCGATGACCATGCAGGCCTGGCCATTGAAGCGTGCCAGGCCGCCGACGATCGCGGCGTCATCCGCGAAATGGCGGTCGCCGTGCAGCTCCTGGAATTCGGTGAAGACTTCGGCGCAGTAGTCCAGCGTCTGCGGACGTTGCGGATGGCGAGCCACTTGATAGACCTGCCACGGCAGGACATTCGCGTAGATGTCCTTCGTCAGCTGGTGGCTCTTCTTGCCCAGGCGGTCGATCTCCTCGGAGATGTCCACCGCGGACTCGCTCTGCACGTAGCGGAGTTCGTCGATCTTGGTTTCGAGCTCGGCGATGGGCTGCTCGAATTCGAGGAAGTGTTTCTTGCTCATTCTCAGTAATCCACGGGTAGCGGATCGAGGCTCCGCCAAATGTACCATGTGGCCACCGAGCGATACGGGGCCCAACCTTCGCCCAGTTCACGGGCCTCGGCCCGCGACACCGGCTCGTCACTGAAGTAGTGCTGGCTGATGCCTTTCAGCAATCCCAGGTCGTCCAGCGGCAGCACGTTCGGGCGCATCAGGTGGAAGATCAGGAACATCTCGGCCGTCCAGCGGCCGATGCCGCGGATCGCGACCAGTTCCTCGATGATGGCTTCGTCCTCCATCTGCGCCCATTGGCGCACATGGACCTGGCCCGACTCGAAATGCTGCGCCAGGTCGCTGAGGTACTCGACCTTGCGCACCGACAGGCCGACCTCGCGCAGCGCCGCCTTCTCCAGGCCCAGCACCTCGGTCGGCTTGATGCGGTTGGACGGCCCCGAGGTCAGCTCGGCGAACTTGTCCCACACGCTCTGCGCGGCCTTCACCGAAATCTGCTGACCGACGATCGAACGCGCCAGCGTGGTGAACGCGTCGCCGCGGCTCTGCAGCCGCGCTTCGCCGAATTGCGGGATCAGCTTCTTCATCACCCGGTCGCGCTTGACCAGGTGTCTGCAGGCCTCGTCCCAGTAGTCCGGGGTCACCCCGGCGGTCGCCACACGCGCCATCAGGCCTGCTCTCCCACCTTCGACGCGCGAACCCAGGTCGTGCCGGTGGCGGAATCCTTCAGCTCGATGCCCTGATCGAGCAGCGCCTTGCGGATGCGGTCGGCCTCGGCGAAGTCACGGCCCGCCTTGGCCGCGGCGCGCGCGGCGATCTGCGCCTCGATCGCGCCTTCGTCCAGACCGGCGCCGGCCTGCAGGAAGGCCTTGGGCGACTGCTGCAGCACGCCCAGCACGCCACCGAGCGCCTTGAGCAGCCCGGCATCCTGCACGGAGCGGTCGCGATTGACCTGGTTGGCCAACTCGAACAGCACGGCCAGCGCGCCCGGCGTGTTGAAGTCGTCGTCCATCGCGGCCTTGAAGGCGGCGGCCGGGCCCTGCGCCCAGTCGATGGCCACCTCCGCCGGCGTCACCGCGTCCAGCGCGGTGTAGAGCCGACGCAGCGCGGTGCGCGCGTCGTCCAGGCTGACGTCGCTGAAGTTGAACGGGCTGCGATATTGGGTGCGCAGCATGAAGAAGCGGATCGACTCGCCGTCGAACTTCTCCAGCACTTCCTGGATGGTGAAGAAGTTGCCCAGGCTCTTGGACATCTTCTCGCCGTCGATGTTCAGGAAGCCGTTGTGCATCCAGAGGTTGACGAAGGGATGGCCGAAGGCGCCCTCGCTCTGCGCGATCTCGTTCTCATGGTGCGGGAACTGCAGGTCCATGCCGCCGCCGTGGATGTCGAAGCGCTCGCCCAGCAGCGCGCAGCTCATCGCCGAGCACTCGATGTGCCAGCCGGGACGGCCTTCGCCCCAGGGGCTGGCCCACTTGGCCTCGGCCGGCTCGTCGGGCTTGGCCGACTTCCAGAGCACGAAGTCCAGCGGGTCGCGCTTGCCGTCGTCGACCGCGACGCGCTCGCCGGCGCGCAGCTGGTCCGGCGACTTGCCGCTGAGCTTGCCGTAGCCCTCGAACTTGCGCACCGCGTAGTTCACGTCGCCGCCGTCGGCGTGGTAGGCCAGGCCCTTGGCCTCGAGCTTGCCGATGATGTCCAGCATCTGCGGGACGTAGTCGGTGGCGCGCGGCTCGTGCGTCGGCGTGGCGATGCCCAGCGCCGCGAAGTCGCGGTGCATGGCCGCGATCATCTCGTCGGTCAGCTGGCGGATCGTGATGCCGCGCTCCAGCGCGCGGCGGATGATCTTGTCCTCGATGTCGGTGATGTTGCGCACGAAGGTGACGTCGTAGCCGCTGGCGGACAGCCAGCGATAGACGACGTCGAAGGCGAGGTTCATCCGCGCATGCCCCATGTGGCACAGGTCGTAGACGGTGATACCGCAGACGTACAGGCGGACCTTGCCCGGCTCGATCGGTTGGAAGGGCTGCAGCTGGCGGGTCAGCGTGTTGTAGATGCGCAAGGAAGACATACGTATGTCGCGCCGGGCCAGCGACGGGTCGCTGGGCGTCGGCGCATTCGACGGTGCGGTGCGGGTGGGGCGGAGGGCCGGCCGGGGGACGAGCGGGAGACGAAAGCTCGCTCTAGAATGCCCGGCAGTATAGCGGCCCGACTTTATGCCAAGACTCCCCGCCCTGTTCCGAGCCTGCTGCGTCGCCCTGGCGATGACCGGCGCGACCCTGACGCACGCCGCCGTGCTCGACGAGGCCCAGGCCCAGTGGGCCGCCGGCAAACGCGAGCAGGCCATCCAGACCGCCGAAGCCGGCCTCAAGACCACGCCCGACGACCCCCGCCTGCGCTTCGCGCTCGGCACCATGCTGCTGGAGACCCAGCAACTCGAGCGGGCCCGCGTGGTCTTCACCCGGCTGACCGAGGACTTCCCCGACCTCGCCGATCCCTACAACAACCTGGCCGTCATCCATGCGGCGCGCGGTGAATACGAGGCGGCGCGCCAGGCGCTGACCCGCGCGCTGGACCTGCAGCCGGACCATGCGCAGGCGCAGGAGAACATGGGCGACGTGCTCATGCGCCTGGCCCAGCAATCGTATGAACGCGCGCTCAAGCAGGCGCTGGGCGACGACACCGCGCTGAAGGTCAAGCTGCAGCGCGTCACCGCGTTCAACAACGCCAAGGGCGCCCAGCAGCGATGATCAGCGAGGGCGCGCCGACCGCGCGCCACGGCCCGCAAACCGCCGTACAGCGCCGCCCATCACCGCCCGCCCCTTCCGCCACCCCCACCGACACGAGGACCATGAGGACATCCCCACTCCTGCTCGCCGCCGGCGCCGCCGTGCTGAGCCTGGCGGCATCGCTCGCCCAGGCGCAGGTCGTCAAGCTGAACACCAGCGTCGGCGACATCAAGATCACGCTGGACGCCGAGAAGGCGCCCAAGACCGTCGCCAATTTCCTCGCCTACGTGAAGGCCGGCCATTACAACGGCGTGATCTTCCATCGCGTCATCGGCGACTTCATGATCCAGACCGGCGGCTACACGCCCGACCTGAAGCAGCGCCCGACCAAGGCGCCGATTCCGCTGGAGGCCGGCAACGGCCTGATGAACATCCGCGGCAGCGTCGCGATGGCGCGGACCAACGATCCGAACTCCGCGACCTCGCAGTTCTTCATCAACGTCGTCGACAACCCGGCCCTGGACCCCGGCTTCGCCGCCGACGGCCGCGGCTATGCGGTCTTCGGCTACGTGTCCGAGGGCATGGAGGTCGTCGACAAGATCCGGGCCGTGCCGACCGCGCCATCGCCCAAGAATCCGGCGTTCCAGAACCTGCCCGGCACGCCCATCCTCATCCACAAGGCCACCGTCGAGAAATAAGGAGTCACCGACATGAGCAAGAAAGTCGAACTGCACACCAACCAGGGTCTGATCACCCTCGAGCTGGATGACGCCAAGGCCCCCAAGACCGTCGAGAACTTCCTGGCCTACGTGGCCAAGGGCCATTACGACGGCACCATCTTCCATCGCGTCATCAAGGGCTTCATGGCCCAGGGCGGCGGCTTCGAGGAAGGCATGAAGCAGAAGCCCACCGACGCCCCGATCCAGAACGAGGCCAACAACGGCCTGAAGAACGACAAGTACACCGTGGCGATGGCGCGCACCAATGCGCCGCACTCGGCCAGCGCGCAGTTCTTCATCAACACCGTCGACAACGACTTCCTGAACTTCAAGAGCGAAAGCCCGTCGGGCTGGGGCTACGCGGTGTTCGGCAAGGTCGTCGGCGGCCAGGACGTCGTGGACAAGATCGAGAAGGTCAAGACCAGCCGTTCAGGCTTCCACGACGACGTGCCGGTCGACGCGGTCATCATCGAGCGCGCCGTCGCGGTCGAGTGAGTCGCGGTTCCGCCGCCCGCCCCGTGTCGCCCGCGCCCCGACTGCCGTCGCCCCTGGCGACGCTGCGGGCCGGGCCCGGCTGGCGGCGGATCGACCTGATCTCCGACCTGCACCTGTCGCCGGACATGCCGGCGACGCTGGCGCGACTGCGCGCCCACCTGTCGGCCACGCCCGCGGATGCGATCTTCCTGCTGGGCGACATCTTCGAGGCCTGGATCGGCGACGACGCGCGCTGGCAGGCCGGCACCTTCGAGCAATTCGCGCTCGAACTGCTGCGCGGGGTCTCCGCGCGCAAACCCCTCTTCTTCATGCACGGCAACCGGGACTTCGCGCTCGGCGAGCCGATGGCCGAGGACGCCGGCATGCGGCTGCTGCCGGACCCGGCGCGGCTGGAAGCCTTCGGACGCGGCTGGCTGCTGAGCCATGGCGATCAGCTCTGCCTGGGCGACGTCGGCTACCTGCGCGCCCGCGCGGTGGTGCGGCGCCCCGGGGTGCTGGCGGCGCTGCGCGCGATGCCGCTCTTCGCGCGACGCGCTCTGGCGCGACATCTGCGTGCGAAGAGCCGCATGCACCAGAGCGATCCCTCGACCTGGGCGGATGTCGACGACGACGCGGCCCGGGCCTGGCTGCGCGATGCCGGTTGCGACACGCTGATCCACGGCCACACGCATCGCCCGGCGCTCCACGACCTCGGCGATGGCCTCGCACGCGCGGTGCTGTCCGATTGGGACTACGACCACGGCCCCGGCCGCGGGGATGTGCTGGTGATGGACGCCCGGGGCCTGCATCGCATCGCGCCGTTGCACGCGGCCGCGCCGGACCCGCATGCAGGAGGCGGCTCGCCGTGAT
The DNA here is from genome assembly GCF_014193085.1 of Mitsuaria sp. BK041. Lineage (NCBI taxonomy): Bacteria > Pseudomonadati > Pseudomonadota > Betaproteobacteria > Burkholderiales > Sphaerotilaceae > Roseateles > Mitsuaria sp. BK041. The sequence goes on from NZ_JACHYT010000001.1 coordinate 3,459,477, forward strand.
CGGCGACCTGCTCCAGCGCTGGCGCGCACGCCGCGAGCGCCAGCTGCTTGACCAGTACGCGATTCCCGACGAGCTCTGGACGCTGACGCTGTCGCAATACCCGTTCATCGCCCGGCGCTCCGAGGCGGACCGGACCGAGCTGCGCCGGCTCTGCTCGCTGTTCCTGGCGTCCAAGGAGTTCCACGGCGCCGGCGGCTTCGAGGTCACCGACGAGGTGGCCGTCGCCGTCGCCGCGCAGGCCTGCCTGCCGGTGCTGAAGCTGGGACTGTCCTGGTACGACGGCTTCGTCGGCATCGTCATGCACGAGGGCGAAGTGGTCGCCGCCCGCGAGACGATGGACGAGGACGGCGTGGTGCACGCGTACGACGAAACCCTGGCCGGCGAGGCGATGGAAGGCGGCCCGCTGATGCTCGCCTGGAGCGAGATCGCGCCCGAGGCGACCGAGCGCGTGGAAGGCCACGACTCGGTCTACAACGTCGTCATCCATGAGTTCGCGCATGTGCTCGACATGCGCGATGGAGAGCCCGACGGCGCGCCGCCCATCGACGACCCTGCCCTGCGGCAGCAATGGGGCGCGACGATGGAAGCCGAATGGCACTGGTTCTGCGACCAGGTCGATGCGGGGCATGCAACGCTCATCGATCCCTACGGCGCCGAGGCGCCCGAGGAATTCTTCGCCGTCGCCGTCGAGGCCTTCTTCGTCGCGCCGCGTGAGCTGCTCGCCGAGCAGCCGCGGCTGTATCGGCTCCTCGTCGGCTTCTTCAGGCAGGACCCGGCACGCGATTGAGCACCATCAAGGGAACCCGGGCCCCGTCTCCTCCGTCTCCCTCCTTTGGCGGCCGCCACGGCCGCCAAATTCCCTCCTTAAGCTGCGGAGACGGGGCCCGGGTTCCCTTGATGCGATACACCGAGCAGGCATGAAAAAGCCCGCGTGAGCGGGCTTTCGGTGGAGGGGGCGGGCGTCAGTCGGCCGTCGCCGGCTCCGCCTTGGGCTTGTTGTCCTTCTTGTTGGGCGTGATGTCGAGCTGGACCTCGCCCTTGTCGTCCACGTCCACGCTCAGGCGACCACCGTCGACCAGGCGACCGAACAGCAGCTCGTCCGCCAGCGCGCGCCGGATGGTGTCCTGGATCAGGCGCTGCATCGGACGTGCGCCCATCTGCGGATCGAAGCCCTTGGCCGCCAGGTGCTTGCGCAGCGCGTCGCTGAAGGTGACCTCGACCTTCTTCTCGGCCAGTTGGCTCTCGAGCTGCAGCAGGAACTTGTCCACCACGCGCAGGATGATGTCCTCGTTCAGCGCGCCGAAGTTGACGATGGCGTCCAGGCGGTTGCGGAACTCCGGCGTGAACAGCCGCTTGATGTCGGCCATCTCGTCGCCCTGCTCGCGCTTGGTCGTGAAGCCGATCGTCGACTTGGTCATCGCCTCCGCGCCCGCGTTCGTGGTCATGATGATGATCACGTTGCGGAAGTCGGCCTTGCGCCCGTTGTTGTCGGTCAGCGTGCCATGGTCCATCACCTGCAGCAGCACGTTGAAGACGTCCGGATGCGCCTTCTCGATTTCGTCGAGCAGCAGCACCGCGTGCGGCTTCTTGGTGATCGCCTCGGTCAGCAGGCCGCCCTGGTCGAAGCCGACATAACCCGGAGGCGCGCCGATCAGGCGGCTGACGGCGTGGCGCTCCATGTACTCGGACATGTCGAAGCGGATCAGCTCGATGCCCAGGATGTAGGCGAGCTGCTTGGCAACCTCGGTCTTGCCCACGCCCGTCGGACCGCTGAACAGGAAGGAGCCGATCGGCTTGTCCGGCTTGCCCAGGCCCGAGCGCGCCATCTTGATGGCCGCGGACAGCGCATCGATGGACGGATCCTGGCCGAAGACCACGCTCTTCAGGTCGCGGTCCAGGCTCTTGAGCTTGCCGCGGTCGTCCGACGACACCGAGGCCGGCGGAATGCGCGCGATCTTGGCGACGATGTCCTCGACCTCGGCGCGGGTGATGGTCTTCTTCTGCTTGCTCTTGGGCAGCACGCGCTGCGCGGCGCCAGCCTCGTCGATGACGTCGATCGCCTTGTCGGGCAGGTGACGGTCATTGATGTACTTGGCCGACAGCTCCGCCGCGGCCTGCAGCGCACCCAGCGCGTACTTGACGCTGTGGTGCTCCTCGAAGCGCGACTTCAGGCCCTTGAGGATCTCGACGGTCTGGTCCACGGTCGGCTCGACCACGTCGATCTTCTGGAAGCGCCGCGACAGTGCCGCGTCCTTCTCGAAGATGCCGCGGTACTCGCTGAAGGTGGTCGCGCCGATGCACTTGAGCTGGCCCGAGGACAGCGCCGGCTTGAGCAGGTTGCTCGCGTCCAGCGTGCCGCCCGAGGCCGCGCCGGCGCCGATCAGCGTGTGGATCTCGTCGATGAACAGGATCGCGCCGGGCTGGTCCTTGAGCTGCTTGATCACCGCCTTGAGGCGCTGCTCGAAGTCGCCGCGGTACTTGGTGCCCGCCAGCAACGCGCCCATGTCCAGCGAATAGACCACCGCCTCGGCCAGCACGTCGGGCACCTGCCCCTCGGTGATGCGCCAGGCCAGGCCTTCGGCGATCGCGGTCTTGCCCACGCCGGCTTCGCCCACCAGCAGCGGGTTGTTCTTGCGGCGGCGGCACAGCACCTGCACCACGCGCTCGACCTCGAGCTCGCGGCCGATCAACGGATCGATCTTGCCGTCGCGGGCGTGCTGGTTGAGGTTCTGGGTGAACTGCTCGAGCGGGCTGCCCTTGCCGCCGCCCTGGCCCTGGCCCTCGCCTTCCTCGCGTTCGGACTCGGCGCCATTGCCTTCCGGGCCCTTCGGGGGCTCGGGCGGCTCGCTCTTCTTGATGCCGTGGGCGATGAAGTTGACGACGTCCAGGCGGGTGACGCCCTGCTGGTGCAGGTAGTAGACCGCGTGGGAGTCCTTCTCGCCGAAGATCGCGACCAGCACGTTGGCACCGGTCACTTCCTTCTTGCCGTTGCCGGTGGACTGCACATGCATGATCGCGCGCTGGATCACGCGCTGGAATCCCAGCGTGGGCTGCGTGTCGACCTCGTCCGTGCCACCGACGGTGGGGGTGTTTTCCTTGATGAACTGCGCAAGCGACTTGCGCAGGTCCTCGATATTCGCTGCGCAGGCGCGCAGCACCTCGGCCGCGGACGGGTTGTCCAGCAGCGCCATCAGCAGGTGTTCCACGGTGATGAACTCGTGGCGCTGCTGGCGTGCCTCGACAAACGCCATGTGCAGGCTGACTTCAAGCTCTTGCGCAATCATGCGGCCTCCATAATGCACTGCAGGGGGTGACCGGCGCGCCGTGCGGCCGCCGACACCATTTCGACCTTGGTGGCCGCCACGTCCTTGGTGAATACACCGCAGACGCCGCGGCCTTCGTGATGGATCTTCAACATGATCTGGGTGGCCGTATCCAGGTCATGGCGGAAATACTCCTGCAAGACCATCACCACAAACTCCATCGGCGTGAAGTCGTCATTGAGCATCAGCACCTGATACAGGCGCGGAGGCTCCGTCTTCTGAGCGACACGCTCCAGCGTGGTGGAATTCCCACCCTCCTCCGTGCCCGGCGGCGGCGCGCCGCCAGGGGGACCCGCCGGGGGGAACTGTTGAGCAAACAAAGGCATGAGCCGATTCTATAAACAGCGGGAGCACCCTACATGGGGACGGGCCAACGCCCGTCAATGCCCCGAGTTTGTCACCTTCGCGGCGCCACACCCCGGGGAGTTCCTCAATTGACACTGGCTTGACACGGATTTGAGAATCCGCCCCGGTGCGAAAAAGACACCGGGATGGAGAAGAACGATGGCAACAGGCACGGTCAAGTGGTTCAACGATGCCAAGGGGTTTGGCTTTATTGAACCCGAACAAGGCGGAGGGGACGTTTTCGCCCATTTCTCGGCCATTCAGATGGACGGCTTCCGGACGCTGAAGCAGGGCTCCAAGGTGAGCTATGAATTGGTCCAGGGCCCCAAGGGCCAGCTGGCCCAGAACATCCGCCCGCTGGACGGCGGCGATGCGATGGAGGCGCCCCTGGGCATCCCGCTGATGGCGGACAACCTGGCCGGGCAACAGCAGGCCGCGGCGTGACCCGCCTGCGCTGATCCACCGCCCACAGCAAGGCCCGCGCGAGCGGGCCTTCTGCATTGGGATAACCGCCGGCCGCCGCCGGGCCGCCGTTCGCCGATTCCCAAAAAAGAAAACCCCGGCGGGTCAGGCCGGGGTCGCGGGTCGGGACCGGCTCACGCCGGCCTGGACTCACATGTTGTCAATCATGACCTGGCCGAAACCGGAGCACGACACTTGCGTCGCGCCGTCCAGCAGGCGGGCGAAGTCGTACGTGACCTTCTTCGACAGGATCGACTTCTCGATCGACGAGATGATCAGGTCGGCCGCTTCGGTCCAGCCCATGTGGCGCAGCATCATTTCAGCCGACAGGATCTCGGAACCGGGGTTCACGTAGTCCTTGCCCGCGTACTTCGGCGCGGTGCCGTGGGTCGCTTCGAACATGGCGACGGAGTCGCTCAGGTTCGCGCCCGGGGCGATGCCGATGCCGCCGACCTGGGCAGCCAGCGCGTCGGAGATGTAGTCGCCGTTCAGGTTCAGCGTCGCGACGACCGAGTACTCGGCCGGGCGCAGCAGGATCTGCTGCAGGAACGCGTCGGCGATGCTGTCCTTGACCACGATGTCCTTGCCGGTCTTCGGGTTCTTGAACTTGCACCACGGGCCGCCGTCGATCAGCTCGGCGCCGAATTCCTTTTGGGCCAGGGCGTAAGCCCAGTCACGGAAGCCACCTTCGGTGAACTTCATGATGTTGCCCTTGTGCACGATCGTGACGCTGGGCTTGTCGTTGTCGATCGCGTACTGGATGGCCTTGCGGACCAGGCGCTCCGTGCCTTCCTTCGACACCGGCTTGACGCCGATGCCCGAGGTTTCCGGAAAGCGGATCTTCTTGACGCCGAATTCCTCCTGCAGGAACTTGATCAGCTTCTTGGCCTTGTCGCTCTGGGCTTCGAACTCGATGCCGGCGTAGATGTCTTCCGAGTTCTCGCGGAAGATGACCATGTCGGTCTTCTCGGGCTCCTTGACCGGCGAGGGCACGCCCTTGAACCAGCGCACCGGGCGCAGGCAGACGTACAGGTCCAGTTCCTGGCGCAGCGCCACGTTCAGCGAGCGAATGCCGCCGCCCACGGGCGTCGTCAGCGGGCCCTTGATCGAGACGACGTAGTCCTTCAGGACCTGCAGCGTCTCCTCCGGCAGCCACACGTCGGGGCCGTAGACCTTCGTCGACTTCTCGCCGGCGTAGATCTCCATCCAGTGGATCTTCTTGGCGCCGCCGTAGGCCTTCGCCACAGCCGCGTCCACCACCTTGATCATCACCGGGGTGATGTCGAAGCCGGTGCCGTCGCCCTCGATGTAAGGAATGATCGGGTTGTTCGGAACGTTGAGCGAGAAGTCGGCATTGACCGTGATCTTCTGGCCGCCCTCGGGCACCTTGATGTGCTGGTACATGGAGTCGTCTCCGCGAATCGCGTGGGTGGGTGGGACAAACGGAAGCGCCGATTCTATGACAGCGAAACTTTCAATCGGCTGATGCCCCGGCCGGGGTCCTGGAGGCTTCACCCGCAGTACGCGCGGATCTGCGCCCACAGGCCGTGACCGAGCGCCCACAGGGCGCCGGCGGCGAGCATGACGCCGGAGAACCGGGTCGCGATTCGCACACCCGACCCGCCACTGGCGACACCCCGCTCGGCGCCGCCCAGGCGCGCCAGCAGCCAGGGGCCGGCGACCAGGCCCGGCGAGGAGCCAAGCGCGAAGGCCGCCATCACCGCCGCGCCCTGCCAGGGGCCGTCGGCCAGGGCGGCCACCGTCAGCGCCGATTGCAGGAGCCCGCAAGGCCAAGCCAGCCACGCCACGCCGGCCAGGCCCGCGCTGGCCGTCCGCGCGGGCGTGAACGCGACGCCGCCACCGGTCAACGCGCCGGCGGGGACGCTCAAGCGCGCTGGCGTTCGTCCTGTCCAGCGCCACACCGCCCACCCCGGCAGCTCCGCCCGCCAGGCGAGGAGCAGGCCGAACATCAGCGCGGCGAGCTGGACCACGAGCCACAGCGGGCGCAGCGCGCCGGAAGCGATCTCCCAGCGCAGCAGTCCGCCCACGCTGGCCGCGGCGACGGCCCCGCCCGCCGCGTAGCCCAGGAGCCGGCCGCCATGGAAGGCGGCGACACCGGCGCGCCGCCCACCAGAGACCACCGCGCATGGCGCGACGCACATGGCCGCGCAATGGACGCAGCCCACGATTCCCATGAGAAAGGCGGAGCCCGCCAGCGCCAGTGTCAGCATCCCGGCCTCTGGCGGCGCCTCAGAGGATGCGGGAGAAGCGCACCGGCGCCTCGGCCGCGGCGACGGATGCTTGCTCGCCAGCCATCGCCATCGGGGGCGTGTCGCGATCCACCGCCTTCAGGTAGCGGTCGAACACCATCGCCACCGCCCGGACGAAGAACCAGCCCATCGGCGTGACCTGCACGCCGCGCGCATTGACCGTCACCAGGCCGTCCGCCGCGAACTGTCGCAGGCGCTCGAGCTCCGGCGCGAAGTAATCCGCGACGACGATCCCGTGCGAGCGCTCGATCGGATCGAACTCGAGCCGGCCCTGGCACATCAGCGCCATGATCGCGTCGCGCCGCACCAGGTCGTCCTGGTCGAGCGTCAGCCCGCGCTCGACGGGCAGGCGTCCCTCGCGAAGGGCGGCGTAGTACTCGGGCAGCGTCTTGACGTTCTGCGCGAAGGAGGCACCGACCTTGGAGATCGCCGACACGCCCAGCGCCACCAAGTCGCAGTCCGGCTGGGTGCTGTAGCCCTGGAAGTTGCGATGCAGGCGCCCTTCCCGCTTGGCGACGGCGAGCGGATCGTCCGCCAGCGCGAAGTGGTCCATGCCGATGTAGCTGTAGCCACGGGCGATGAACCCGGCAATGGCGCCGGCCAGCATCCGCAGCTTGTCCGGGGCCGGCGGCAGCGCGGCGGTGTCGATGCGGCGCTGCGGCTTGAAGCGGTGCGGCAGGTGGGCGTACCCGTAGAGCGCGATGCGGTCGGGCCGCAAGGCGGCGACCTGGTCGATCGTCCGCGCGAAGGAGGTGGGCGTCTGGCGCGGCAGGCCGTGGATCAGGTCGACGTTGATCGAGCGGAAGCCCAGGTCGCGCGCGGCGCCCATCAGCGCCGTGACACTCTCCAGGCTCTGCTCGCGATGCACGGCCCGCTGCACGTCGGGATCGAAGTCCTGCACGCCGAAGCTCAGCCGGTTGAACCCCAGCGTGCGCAGGTGGCGCAGCCGCCCGACGTCGATCGTCCGCGGATCGACCTCGATGGAGATCTCGGCATCGGCCGCGAGGCGGAAGTGGCGATGCAGCAAGGCCATCAGCATCGACAGCTCGCGGTCGGTCAGGAAGGTCGGCGTGCCACCGCCGAAATGCAGCTGCGACACCAGCGCGCGCGCGCCGAGCCGCCGGTGTACCAGCGCCATCTCCGCCTCCAGCGCGTCGACATAGACCGCCGCGCGCTCGTGGTGGCGGGTGACCACCTTGTTGCAGGCGCAGTAGTAGCAGACCGACTCGCAGAACGGGATGTGGACATAGACCGACAGCGGCTGCGCCGCCGCGGGGCCGAACGCGCGCAGCGCCAGCGTCTCTCCATGACGTTCGGCATCGAGGCCTGCATGAAAGCGGTCAGCCGTCGGATAGGAGGTGTAACGCGGTCCGGCGATGTCGAACCGGCGCAGCAGATCGGCATCGGGGATGCTGCGGTCCCACGGGGTCGGATCAGGGTTCATGGGCGGCGATCCTCACCCTTTGCTGCCAAATCGTCATTGATTGATGTCATTGCCGGCGCCGGGGCCCCGACAAAGAATCCGCCGCTTCCTCGCATGCCTGACCGCCTCATGTCGAGCCGCATCCGACTTTCCCTGCCCCCCTCCGCGCCGCACGACCTCTTCAAGATCAGCTGCTCGACTTGCGCACTGCGCCAGATCTGCCTGCCGACCGGCCTGCCCGCCGCGGAGGTGCTGCAGCTCGAACGCATGGTGAGCGATCGGCGCGCGGTCGCGCGCGGAGCGGTGCTGTTCAAGACCGGCGACGTCTTCGAGGCGATCTACATCGTCCGCACCGGCTTCTTCAAGACCTCGGCGTCGGCGCAGGACGGCCGCGATCAGGTCACCGGCTTCCACATGGCCGGCGAGCTGCTGGGCCTGGACGGCATCTATGACGGCGCGCACGCGAGCCAGGCGGTCGCGCTGGAGGACTCGCAGGTGTGCGTCGTTCCCTACGGTCGGCTGGAGGACCTCACCCGCGAGTTCGACCGCCTGCAGCGCCAGTTCCATCGGCTGATGAGCCGGGAACTCGTGCGGGACCAGGCCATGATGGTGCTGCTCGGCTCGATGCGGGCGGAACAGCGCGTCGCCGCGTTCCTGATCAACCTGATGCGTCGGCTGCGCGCACGCGGCTTCTCGTCCTCCAGCGTCGTGCTGCGCATGACGCGCGACGAGATCGGCAGCCATCTGGGGCTCACGCTGGAGACGGTCAGCCGCACTTTCTCGCGCATGCAGGAGGACGGTGTGCTGGAGGTGCGGGCGCGCGAGTTGCGGGTCCTCAAGCCGCGCCGGCTGCTGCAACTGGTCCGCCGCGCCGTGTAGGCACGAGCCCGGACGCCGGGATCGATCAGGGGGTCTGCCCGCCCGTCGCCGCGTGGTTGCGCGCCTTCATCGCAGGGGCCATCGCGGCGTCAGCGCCTGCTTCCGCCGCCACACCGCTCCGATCGACGCCGTCCGACGACGGAACGACCGGGTCGGGATGCGTCAGCGCGAGCACCAGGGTGGCCACACCCGCCACCACGACCATGCCGGGCCCGCCGACCACCAGCCACATCATCGGATGCCGCCACCAGGGACCGCTGCCCGGCGTGTCCAGGTCGTTGATTCGTGTCGTCGTCATGGAAGCTCCCGCTGAAGGCCGGGGCGCCGACGAGGCGCCGGATCGGATGCCGCGCTCATCGCGGCACCATGAAAGTGGATTTCTCGAACAGTTCGCGTGCATCGCCGGCCCCCGACGGGCCGCCCGCCTCCACCCGGCGGATCGAGAACCGCATCGGATGCACGCCCGGTCCCAGCCGCCGCGCCTGCTCCGCGGGCAAACGCAGCGAGACGGTGACCCAGCGCGCCTCGGCGGGCGCCAGCGTCAATCGCCCGGTCGGTGCGGCGACCCGCAGGCCGGGGATGCCCTCGACGTCCAGCACGAACACCTGCGTCGATTCGGCGGCGTTCATCAATTGCAGGCGATAGACGTTCTCCACGACCCCGTCCTCGACCTCCCGCGCCAACGCGGCGCGATCGCGCACCACATCCACCTTGAAGGGCATCCGCACCGCCAGGCTCCAGACCAGCGCCGCCGACACGGCCAGCAGGATCCCGCCGTAGATCAGCACGCGGGGCCGCAACACACGTCGCCATTGGCGCGCGGCGCCCCAACGATGCTGCATGCCGTTCTGGGTCGCGTATCGGATCAGGCCGCGCGGATAGCCGAACTTGTCCATCACGTCGTTGCAGACGTCGATGCAGGCGGCGCATCCGATGCACTCGTGCTGCAGGCCCTTGCGGATGTCGATGCCGGTGGGGCACACGTGGACGCACTGCTGGCAATCGACACAGGCGCCGAGTCCGATCGTCGACAGGTCCGCCTTCTTCGAGCGCGGGCCGCGCGGATCGCCGCGCACGGCGTCGTAGCTGATGATCAGCGTGTCCCGATCCAGCATCGCGCTCTGGAAGCGGGCATAGGGACACATGTACTTGCAGACCTGTTCCCGCAGGTAGCCCGCATTGCCATAGGTCGCCAATCCATAGAACAGGATCCAGAAGACTTCCCATCCGCCGAGCGCCGCCTGCATGGCGTTCTCGCCCAGCACGCGGATCGGTTCGAAGTAGCCGACGAAGGTGAAACCGGTCCAGAGCGACACGGCCAGCCACGCGGCGTGTTTCGCCGTCTTTCGCCCCAGCTTGCCAAACGACCAGACCGCCTTGTCGAGACGGATGCGCGCCGCGCGGTCGCCCTCGGTGTGCCGCTCGATCCACAGGAAGATCTCGGTGTAGACCGTCTGGGGGCAGGCGTAGCCGCACCACAGCCGGCCCGCCACCGCGGTGAAGAAGAACAGCCCGAAGGCCGACACGACCAGCAAGGCGGTCAGGTAGATGAAGTCCTGCGGGTACAGGATCAGGTCGAAGATCAGGAAGCGCCGCGCGTCCAGATCGAACAGGACGGCCTGGCGACCGTTCCAGCTCAGCCAGGGCAGCCCATAGAACAGCAGCTGCGTCGCCCACACCAGCGCCCAGCGCCAGAAGGCAAACCACCCATGCACCGCGCGGGGATAGACCTTCGCCTCGGAGGCATACAGCGAGATCGTCTTGAGCTCAGGGGCGCTCATGGGACAGCCCCCAGACATAGGCCGCCAGCACGCGGATCTGCTCGGGGCTGAGCCGGGAGCCGTGCTCCGGCATGTGGCTGTGCTTGCCGTTGTTGATCATCGCGACGATCGCGGGCTCGCCCCAACCGTGCAGCCAGACCTTGTCGGTGAGGTTGGGAGCGCCCAGCGCCTGATTGCCGCGGCCGTCCATGCCGTGGCAGGCGGCGCAGGCGGTGAATCTGGATTTGCCCAGCGCAGCCGCCACCGAGTTGTGCGGACTGCCTGACAGGCTCAGCACGTAATGCGCCAGGTTGCGCACATCCTCGCCGTTGCCGACCGCCGCCGCCATCGGTGGCATCGTGCCTTCCCGGCCACGCGTGATCGTCTCGATGAGGGTCTCGCCGCTGCCGCCATACAGCCAGTCGTTGTCGGTCAGGTTCGGGAAGCCTTTGGACCCCTTGGCGTCGGAGCCATGGCAGGTGGCGCAGTTGTTGGCGAACAGGCGTTCGCCGATGCCCATCGCCTGCGGATCCCTGGCCACGGTTTCCACCGGCAGCCCGTCGAACCTGGCGTAGATCGTCCGCATGGCCTCGCGGGCCTTGGCCTGCTCGGCCTCGAATTGGCCGGTGCTCGACCAGCCCAGCCGACCGGCGTAGCCGCCCAGACCCGGATACAGCGCCAGATAGAGCACCGAAAAGACCACCGTCAGCACGAACAGCACCATCCACCAGCGAGGCAGCGGGTTGTTGAGCTCCCGGATGTCCTCGTCCCAGACATGGCCGGTGGAGTTGTCGGCGGCCATCACCTTGCGGCGGCTGGCGATGATCAGCAGGGCCAGGCACAGGGCCAGGCCCAGCACGGTGGCGGCGGCCACGAACAGCGACCAGCCGTTCGAAACGAAATCACTCATGACGACCTCCTTGGAGCGCCACGTCCTCGTCCGACAGGACGAGCGCCCCCTGGTCTTCGAATCGTTCCCGGTTGCGGCGGGCATAGGCCCAGCCCACGATGCCGGCGAACACCAGCAGCGACAGCACGGTCACCGCGGAGCGCAGCACATTCACATCGATGTCAGGCATGACGGCGCTCCGATCAGGGCTTCAGCGCGGTGCCCAGCACCTGCAGGTAGGCGACGACGGCATCCATTTCGGTCTTGCCCTGGACTTCGGCGCCGGCCTGGGCGATCTGCTCGTCCGTGTAGGGCACCCCGACAGTCCGCAGCGCGCGCATCTTGGGCGCGAGGTCCTTCGGATCGAGCGCCGCGCCCGACAACCAGGCGTAGGCCGGCATGTTGGACTCGGGCACCAGGTCCCGCGGATTGGTCAGGTGCAGGCGGTGCCACTCGTCGCTGTACTTGCCGCCGACCCGGGCCAGGTCGGGGCCGGTGCGCTTGCTGCCCCACTGGAAGGGGTGGTCGTAGACGAACTCGCCGGCGACCGAGTAATGCCCGTAGCGCAGCGTCTCGGCGCGCAGCGGGCGGATCATCTGGGAGTGGCAGTTGTAGCAACCCTCGCGGATGTAGACATCGCGGCCGGCGAGCTGCAGCGGCGAATACGGCTTCAGATGCTCGACGGCCTGCGTGGTCGAGCGCTGGAAGAACAGCGGGACGATCTCGACGATGCCGCCGACGATCACCGTCAGCAGCACCAGCACGATCATCAGGAAGTTGCTGGTCTCGATGCGCTCGTGACCGGTGGCGGGGGCATGGGCGTTGGCCATGACGTGCTCCTTGGGGTCCGGGCGTTCAGGCGGCGGCCGCGAACGCGGCGCCGGGAATGGGATGGCGGGCCGGGCGGCCGACTCGGACCGTCATCACGACGTTCCAGGCCATCAGGCACATCCCGCTCAGGTACAGCAGGCCGCCCAGCAGCCGCACCACGTAGAACGGGTAGGTCGCCTTGACGCTCTCGGCGAAGGTCCAGGTCAGCGTGCCGTCCGGATTCACCGCGCGCCACATCAGGCCCTGCATGACGCCGGCGATCCACATCGCGGCGATGTAGAGCACGATGCCCAGCGTGGCGATCCAGAAGTGCAGTTCGATGGCGCGCTTGGAATACATCTCCACGCGGCCGTACATGCGGGGGATGAGGTGGTACAGCGCCCCCATCGAGATGAAGCCCACCCAGCCCAGCGCGCCGCTGTGCACGTGGCCGACGGTCCAGTCGGTGTAGTGGGAGAGCGCGTTGACGGTCTTGATCGACATCATCGGCCCCTCGAAGGTCGACATGCCGTAGAACGACAGCGCCACGATCAGGAACTTCAGGATCGGGTCGTCGCGCAGCTTGTGCCACGCGCCGCTGAGCGTCATGACCCCGTTGATCATCCCGCCCCAGCTCGGCGCCAGCAGCACCAGCGAGAACAGCATGCCGACGCTCTGCGCCCAGTCCGGCAGCGCGGTGTAGTGCAGGTGGTGGGGGCCCGCCCACATGTAGGTGAAGATCAGCGCCCAGAAGTGGACGATCGACAGCCGGTAGCTGTAGACCGGCCGGTTCGCCTGCTTGGGGATGTAGTAGTACATCAGGCCGAGGAAGCCGGCCGTCAGGAAGAAGCCGACCGCGTTGTGGCCGTACCACCACTGCACCATGGCGTCCTGGACGCCGGCATAGGCGGAGTAGCTCTTGGTCAGCGAGACCGGGATCTCGGCGCTGTTGACGATGTGCAGCAGCGCCACCGCGATGATGAAGGCGCCGAAGAACCAGTTGGCCACGTAGATGTGGCGCACGCGACGAACGCCGATCGTGCCGAAGAAGACGATCGCGTAGGCGACCCAGACCACGGCGATCAGGAGGTCGATGGGCCATTCGAGTTCGGCGTATTCCTTGCCGGTGGTCAGGCCCAGCGGCAGGGTGATCGCGGCGAGCACGATGACGACCTGCCAGCCCCAGAAGGTGAACCACGCCAAGGCGGGGGCGAACAGCTTCACATGGCTGGTGCGCTGGACGACGTGGAAGGCGGTGGCCATCAGCACGCAGCCGCCGAAGGCGAAGATCACCGCGTTGGTGTGCAGCGGCCGGAGCCGGCCGTAGCTGAGCCAGGGAATGCCGAAGTTCAACTCCGGCCAGGCGAGCTGCGCGGCGATGACCACGCCGACCAGCATTCCCACCACGCCCCACAGCACCGCCGCCAGCGCGAAGGCGCGGACCACGCCGTCCTCGTAGCTGGGCGCGCCTGAGCGTGCTCCCGTTGACTCTGATTTGCTTGCCATGCTGGCTCCTCGAGGCGCTCTTCGCGCGATTGGCGGCGATTGTTCGGCGCCTGGTTCGCCAGCGTGTTGATGACGGTCAAGCTCCGGCGTCGTCCTCGAGGATTCGTTGACCTTCCCGGTCCAGCGACTCGAGCTGTCCGTCCTGCACGGCCCAGCCGAACACCATCAGCACCAGCAGGACCAGCACGACCGAGAACGGGATCAGCAGGTAGAGGATGTCCATGTGCGGGTTCCGGAACGATGTCGAGGCGTCGGGGGCGGCCTCACCGACGGAAGGTCGTGTCGCGTCCGAGGCGTGCGGCGTTGGCCACCACCAGCAGCGAACTCGTCGCCATGCCCAGGCCCGCTGCCCACGGCGGCAGCCAGCCCACCAGCGCCATCGGCACGCACGCCGCGTTGTAGAGCGCCGACCAGGCCAGGTTCTGGCGGGCCACCTGGCGCGTTCGCCGGGCCAGACCGAGCGCGGTGGTGATCGCGCCGAGCCGGTCCGACACCAGCAGCGCGTCGGCGCGCGACTTGGCGAGGTCGGCGCCCTGCCCCATCGCCACCGAGACCTGCGCACGCGCGAGCACCGGCGCGTCGTTGATGCCATCGCCGATCATCAGCACGCGATGGCCGCAGGCCTGCAAGGCGGCCACATGGGCCAGCTTGTCTTCGGGACTCGCGCCGCCGCGCCATCGCACCGGGCCGACCTGGTCCGCGATCGCGGCCACGCGCTCGGGTGCATCGCCGGACAGCAGATGTACCTCCAGCCCGCGCTCGCGCCAGGCGCTCACCGCCGGCCGCGCATCGTCGCGCAGCGCCTCGTCGAACTGCCAGGCGGCCCGGGCGATGCCGTCACAGGCGAGCACGACCTGCGCATCGGCCACGCCGGTTCGCCGCTCCTGCGGCTCGAAGTGCGTCAGCGCCCAGCGCGGCGCGCCGAGCCGCCATCGCCGCCCATCGTCGGCCAGCGCTTCCAGGCCACGACCGCTGAACTCTTCGATCACCCACTGCTTTGCCGACGGCGACGCGGGCGGAGCGTCGAGGTCGGATTCCAACGCTCGCGCGAGCGAGCGCGCCAGCGGATGGTGCGACGCGCCGGCCAGCGCGAGCGCCGCCGACCGCGCGTCGGCGTCGAGCGCGTCGGGCCATTGGCGTCTTGGCCGCGGCGATGGATCGGTCAGCGTGCCGGTCTTGTCGAGGACGACGACGTCGATGTCGGCCAGCGTCTCGATCGCCTCGAGCCGCGACAGCAACAGCCCGCGTCGCGCCAAGGTGCCGGCGGCGGCCAGCCAGACCGCCGGCGCCGCCAGCGACAGCGCGCAGGGACAGGTCACGATCAGCACGGACACCGCCACGGCCACCGCCCGCGAGGGATCGATCAGCTGCCACGCGAGCGCCGCCAAGCCGGCCAGTACGAGCACCGCCGCCAGGAACCATCCCGCCACGCGGTCGGCCATGCGCAGCGTCGCCGGGCGGTCCTGGAAGGCCTGCGTCATCAGCTGGCGGATGCCGGCCAGCCGGGTCTGCTCGCCCACCTGCCGCACGCGCAGCATCAGCACGCCCTGGAGGTTCAAGCTGCCGGCGAGCACCTCGTCGCCGGGCACCTTCGCGACCGGTCTGGACTCGCCGGTGAGCAGCGACTCGTCCACCGCGCCAGCCCCGGCATCCACCGTGGCATCGGCGGGAATGCGCTGCCCGGCTGACACGCGCACGAGGTCTCCCGGCGCCAGCTGCGCCACGGGCACCGTTTCGACGCTGCCGTCCGGCTTCTGGCGCTCGACCCGCTCCGGCAGTTCGCCGGCCGCCTGCTCGAGCGCTTGCGCAGCGCGGTGCCGCGCGCGGAGTTCCAGGTATCGCGCGCCCAGCAGGAAGGCCACGAACATGGTGATCGAGTCGAAGTAGACCTCGCGCCCGAAGAGCCCGCCCGGATCGAGCGTCGCGCCGCTGCCAGCGACGAAGGCGACCGCCAATCCCAGGGCCACGGGCACGTCCATGCCGATGCGGCGCTGGCGCAGCTGCGAGGCCGCGGCCTGGAAGAACGGGCCCGCCGCCAGCAGCATGACCGGCAGCGTCAACACCCATTGGCCCCAGCGCAGCAGGGCCGCCTGGTCCGGCGCCATCTCGCCGGGCGCGGCCACGTAGGACGGCCATGCCAGCATCATCACCTGCATCATCAGGAAGCTCGCCACGAACAGCCGCCAGACGGCCTGTCGGTGCTCGCGCCGGCGCAGTTCGCGCGCGGGCCCGGCGAGGTCAGGGGCGAGGTCGTAGCCGGCGGCCCTCAGCGATTGCCGCAGCTCCTCGAACGGGACGTCCGCCGGCGACCAGTCCAGCAACAAGGTCTGGGTGGAGGCGTTCACCTGCGCCGTGTGAACCCCGCGGCGCGACTGCAGCGTGGTTTCGATCAGCCCGGCGCAGGCGGCGCAATGCATGCCCGAGAGCCGCAAGCGCGTGCGCGCGATGCGCTCGCCGCCCGTTGCCGCGTGCCATTGCGTGACGGGGCGCAGCGCTTCGTCGAGCCCATCGGGCGCCGAGGACGCCGCCGGCGTCAGCGGCGCGTCGCGGCGGGGGCGATTGGCGGGCCGGATGTCGGCGCCCCGGGCGCCGGCATCGGCCGAGGCGGCGGGGGCGGGCAACATGGCCGCGATAATCCGCCCATCCTCGAGGTCTCGCCATGCTCAATATCAAACGCGCCGCATCGTCCGCCGCCCTGTCGACCGCCCTGTTGATCACCGCGCTGTCGGCCGCCGCGCCCGCCCTGGCCCAGCAGATCCCGCAGACCGGCCTGCCGGTCGTCGAGCTCGGCGCGGGCATGCACCTGATCCATGCCGAGGTCGCCCGCACCGACGAGCAGCGCGCCATCGGCCTGATGGCCCGCAAGGAGATGGCGCCCAACGCCGGCATGATCTTCGTGTTCGAACAGCCCGCGCAGCAATGCTTCTGGATGCGCAACACGCTGATCCCGCTGTCGGCCGCGTTCGTCGCCGACGACGGCACCATCGTCAACATCGTCGAGATGCAGCCGTTGTCCGACGCCTCGCACTGCTCCGCCAAGCCGGTGCGTTACGTGCTGGAAATGAACAAGGGCTGGTTCGACAAGCGCGGCCTGAAGGCCGGCTCCAAGCTGCGCGGCGGCCCCTGGCCCAAGTGAAGCGAAGCCGCGAGGTCGCGGCGCCGCCTGAAACGACAACGGCCCGGGAGCGATCCCGGGCCGTTGGTCCATCCGGCGCCCGCTCGCGCAGGCGCCGCGGCTTCAGTTGCCGAAGTTGGCTTGCGCGAAGTCCCAGTTGACCAGGCTCTTCAGGAAGGTCTCGACGAACTTCGGACGCGCGTTGCGGTAGTCGATGTAGTAGGCGTGTTCCCACACGTCGATGGTCAGCAGCGCGGTGTCGGCGGTGGTCAGCGGCGTGCCGGCGGCGCCCGTGTTGACGATGTCGACGCTGCCGTCGGCCTTCTTCACCAGCCAGGTCCAGCCGGAACCGAAGTTGCCGACGGCGCTCTTCTGGAAGGCTTCCTTGAAGGCATCGACGCTGCCCCACTTGGCATTGATCGCGTCAAGCAGCTTGCCGGTCGGCGCGCCGCCGCCGTTGGGCTTCATGCAGGACCAGAAGAAGGTGTGGTTCCAGATCTGGGCGGCGTTGTTGTAGATCGGACCGCTCGAGGTCTTGACGATCTCTTCCAGCGTCTTGCTTTCGAACTCGGTGCCCTTCTGCAGGTTGTTCAGGTTGTCCACGTAGGCCTTGTGATGCTTGCCGTGGTGGTACTCGAAGGTCTCGGCGCTGATGTGCGGCTCCAGCGCCTTCTTGTCGTACGGCAGCTCGGGCAGGACGTGTTCCATGAGGGACTCCTAATCGGTTGGTGGTGGGACGGATGTCGCGGGCGATTGTAGGCAGCGAAATCATGCCCCTGCCGGGAGCACGCGTACCCCGCCGCCCCGGGGCGCAGGCCGCCCCTCAGCGCTCCCGGCGGGCGATGCGCCCGACCCGCAGGTCGGCCTCGCCGTCGGCCAGCACGGCGCGCAAGTCCTGGCCCTCGTGGAGCTGGTCCACCGAACCGAGCGCCCGGCCCTGGCCGTCGTCCAGCCAGGCATAACCGCGCGCCAGCACCTGGCGCGGGTCGAGCGCCTGAAGGCGCGCCGCCAGCCCCTCCAGCCGCTGGGCGCCGCGCTGCGCCTGTTGCGGCAGCGCGCGGTCCAGCCGCTGCGCCAGGTGCCGCAGCCGCTGCTGTTCCAGGGCGGCGGCGCGGGGCGCGACCTGGGCCAGGCGCTGCGCGAAGTGGCGCAGGCGCTGGGTCTCCATCGACACGGTGCGCGGCGCGACCTGCCCCAGCCGCTGCGACAGCAGATCGAGCCGCCGGCGCTGTCGCGCCAGCGCGTCGCCCGGCCGCGCCAGCCGCAGCGCGAGCCGGTCCAGCCGCTGCGCCGCCGCGTCCAGGCGTTGCTCGACACGGCGCCGCAGCTGCCGCTCCAGCGCATCCAGGCTGTCCAGGCATTGCTGGCGTGCCACGGTCGCCAGCTCCGCGGCGGCGGTCGGCGTCGGCGCCCGCAGGTCGGCCGCCAGGTCGGCGAGGGTGATGTCGGTCTCGTGCCCGACGCCGCAGATCACCGGCAGCGCCGATTCGCCCACCGCCTGCACGACGCGCTCGTCGTTGAAGGCCCAGAGGTCCTCGAGCGAACCGCCACCGCGCACGAGCAGCAGCACCTCGGCGTCGGCACGGGCGTTCGCCGCGGCCAGCGCGCGAACGATGGCCGGCGGGGCCTCGCTGCCCTGCACCAGCGTCGGGTAGATGAACACCCGCGCATGCGGCGCGCGCCGGCGCAGCGCCGTGAGCACGTCATGCAGGGCCGCGCCGCCGGTCGAGGTGATCACGCCGATCCGGCGCGCGTAGGGCGGCGGGCGGCGCTTGCGGTCGGGATCGAACCAGCCCTGCGCCTCCAGCCGCGCCTTCAGGCGCAGGAACTGCTCGTACAGCGCGCCCTCGCCGGAGCGCCGCATCGCCTCGACGATGAATTGCAGTTCGCCGCGCGGCCCGTAGAGGTCGAGCCGGCCTCTCAGCTCGACGGTCATGCCGTCGCGCGGCGCGAAGTCGACCATCGAGGCGGCGCGCCGGAACATCGCGCAGCGCAGCATCGCCGGTTGGCCGTCGGCATCCTTCAGGCTGAAGTAGCAGTGGCCGCTGGCCGCGCGGGTGAAACCCGACAGCTCGCCTTGCACCGTCACGACGGGGAATCTGGCCTGCAATGCGTCGGAAAGGGCCGTCAACAGGGCCGCGACCCCCCAGACCATCCGTGGCGATGCGGGTTGTGGGGCGTCAATCATGCGCAAACCCAGCAATGGCGCGGGTCGGGAACTCCACAGCCGCGCCAATGCTGGCTCCGCAGGCCATATTGCCCGTCATGCCCGCGTCACATATCGATAAGCGCTTGTTTTTCAAAAGCTTTTTCCTGCTCATTTTTGAAGCAGGCTAATCCTTGCCGTTTGCTGACGGGCCCTGGCGCGGTTCCGCGACCAGTTGCCCACAAAGTTATCCACAGGTTCGGTGGATGTTTGTAAGGGCTTGTGATGAGGGGCCGCGGTGGTCGAAGCGCGGGCGGCGTGGCGCCATAATGCGCCGCCGGGCCGGAGATGCCCGAACGGAGGGAAAGCCTTGTTTTCGATCATACAAGCCGCCGGTTGGCCGATCTGGCCGCTGCTGCTGTGTTCCGTGGTGGCCCTGGCGCTGATCATCGAGCGCGTCGTGAGCCTGCGCGCCGCCCGGGTGGCGCCGCCCAGCCTGATCGAGGAAGTGCTGGGCGTGACCCAGCTGCAGATCCCGAGCGGCGAGGTCGTGGGCAAGCTGGCCGAGAACTCGCTGCTGGGCCAGGTGCTGGCCGCCGGGCTGCGCGCCTCGCAGGCCGACCCGCGCGCCGGCGAAGCCCGCCTGCGCCAGGTCTTCGAGCTGGCCGGCCGCCACGCGATCCACCAGATGGAGCGCTACCTCAACACGCTGGGCACCATCGCCGCGGCCGCCCCGCTGCTGGGACTGCTCGGCACGGTGGTGGGCATGATCGAGATCTTCGGCAGCCAGAGCCCCACCGGCAACAACCCCGGCCTGCTGGCGCACGGCATCTCGATCGCGCTCTACAACACCGCGTTCGGCCTGATCGTGGCGATCCCGTCGCTGATGTTCTACCGCTACTTCCGCGGCCGCATCGAGGCCTACGTGGTGGACATGGAACAGGCCAGCGAGCGCCTGCTGACGCACCTGGTGAACCGCGCGATGCCCGCCGGCGCCCATGCGGCCAACACCGGTCCGGTGACCGTGCCGCCGCCGGTCGCCACGCCCGCGCCAGGCAAGGCCAAGGCATGAAGTTCCGCCGTCGCCAGAGCGAGGAACCGGAGATCAACCTGATCCCGTTCATCGACGTGCTGCTGGTCGTGCTGATCTTCCTGATGCTGTCGACCACGTATTCCAAGTTCACCGAGCTGCAGCTGACGCTGCCGACGGCGGACGCCCAGCAGCTGAAGGACCGGCCGGCCGAGATCATCGTGGCCATCTCGGCGGACGGCCGCTACGCGATCGACCGCAACGCGGTCGAAGGTCGCAGCGTCGACCTGCTGACCGCCGCGCTGCTGCAGGCGGCGCAAGGCAAGCAGGAACCGGTGGTCATCGTCTCCGCCGACGCGGCGACGCCGCACCAGGCGGTGGTCAACGCGATGGACGCGGCGCGTCGCGCCAACCTGACGCGACTGACCTTCGCCGCCAACAAGCCGCAATGACCGCCGTGGGCGCCGCGGTCGGCCGGGCCCGCGCATGACCCGGCCGGCACTTGAAGACCGGCTGCAGCGCGCCTGGCGCGACGACGACCGCCTGGCCCACCTGCTCCGCCCGCTGGCCGCGCTGCACGGCGCGGTGATCCGGCTGCGGGTGCTGCTCTACCGGCTCGGCCTCAAGCGCAGCGAGCCGCTGCCGGTGCCGGTCATCGTCGTCGGCAACTGGGTGGTCGGCGGCGCCGGCAAGACCCCCACCACCCTCGCGCTGCTGGACACGCTCCAGCGCCTGAACCTGCGCGCCGGCGTCATCTCGCGCGGCTACGGCCGCGCCGACGAGGTGCAGGTCCGCGTCATCGCCGACGGCGACCGCGCCGAGGACGTCGGCGACGAACCCCTGCTGATCAAGCTGCGCGCCGGCGTGCCGGTGGCCGTCGGCCGCGACCGCATCGCGGCGGCGCGCGCGCTGCTCCAGGCCAACCCCGACATCCAGCTGCTGGTCTCCGACGACGGCCTGCAGCACTGGCGGCTGCCGCGGCAGCTGAGCCTCCTCGTCTTCGACGAGCGCGGCCTGGGCAACGGCCGGCTGCTCCCGGCGGGGCCGCTGCGCCAGTCACGCGCCCTGCCGCCGCCGCCGGGCTCCTGCGCCGACACCCTGGTGCTCTACAGCACCGGCCGCCCCAGCACCGCCCTGCCCGGCTACGTCGGCACCCGGCAACTGGCGGGCGCGGTCGCGCTGGCGGACTGGTGGCGCGGCGAGCCGGCCCGGCTCGAGCGCCTGCACGCGCTGCGCGGCAAGCCGCTGCTGGCGGCCGCGGGCCTGGCGCGGCCGCAGCGCTTTTTCGACATGCTCGGCGAGCAGGGCCTGAACTTCCGCGCGCTGGCCCTGCCCGATCATGCCGCGCTGGACCCGCTGCCCTGGGCGCGCACCGACGAGGTCGTCATCACCGAGAAGGATGCCGTCAAGCTGCGCCCCGAGGCGCTGCAGGGCTGCCGCATCTGGGTGGTGGCGCTAGACTTCCGCCCCGAACCCGCTTTTGAAGAGGCGCTGCAGCGCGAGTTGCGGCGGCTGCTCCCCCATGGACCATCGACTGATTGAGATGCTGGTGTGCCCCGTCTGCAAGGGCCCGCTGGAAGACCGCCGCAACGCCGCGGCGACCGGCCTGCCGGACCGCGAACTGGTCTGCCCCGCCGACCGCCTGGCCTTCCCGATCCGCGACGGCATCCCGGTGATGCTGGCCAACGAGGCCCGCTCCACCGACGCCGAAGGCGACCCGGCGTGAGCACGCCCTTCCACATCGTCATTCCGGCCCGCCTGGCCTCGACGCGGTTGCCGAACAAGCCGCTGGCGGACATCGCCGGCGCGCCGATGATCGTGCAGGTCGCGCGCCGGGCCGCGCTGGCCGGCGCGGCCCAGGTCGTGGTGGCCACGGACGCGGCCGAGGTGCGCCAGGCCTGCGAGGCCCACGGCATCCGCGCGCTGATGACCCGGGCCGACCACGCCAGCGGCAGCGACCGCCTGGCCGAGGCCTGCGAGCTGCTGGCCCTGCCGGACGACGCGCTGGTGGTGAACGTCCAGGGCGACGAGCCGCTGATCGCGCCGGCGATGATCCGCGCCTGCGCCGAGCTGCTGGCCGCGCGGCCGCAGTGCGCGATGGCGACGGTCGCGCACGCGATCGACGACGACGCCGAGTTCGCGAATCCGAACGTGGTGAAGCTGGTGACCGACGCGCAAGGCCTGGCGCTGTATTTCTCCCGCGCGCCCATCCCCTGGTGGCGGGACGCGCCAGGCGGCGGCGCCCGCATCAAGCCGGGGGCGGTCCTGCGCCACGTCGGCCTGTATGCCTATCGCGCCGGTTTCCTGCGCCGCTTCCCGACGCTGGCCGTCTCGCCGCTGGAGCAGATCGAGGCCCTCGAGCAACTGCGCGTGCTGTGGCACGGCGAGCGCATCGCGGTGCATGTCAGCGACGAGCGGCCCGGTCCCGGCGTGGACACGCCCGAGGACCTGGAACGCGTCAGACAGTTGATGGCCAGCTGAATCGCGGCCCTGGCCCGACCGGGTGACGGCCCCTGTCATTCGACGGTCGCGTCAGTGGGGCGTAGGCAGGCCCGTGCTATCCTCGCCCGCAGTTTTCGAGGGCGCGTCGACCCGTGCGGCGCGCCCTCTCCCCATATCGAGGAGACCCATGCGACTGATTCTTCTGGGCGCCCCTGGCGCCGGTAAAGGCACCCAGGCGGCTTTCATCTGCCAAAAGTTCGGTATCCCGCAGATCTCCACCGGAGACATGCTGCGCGCCGCCGTCAAGGCGGGCACCGAGCTCGGCGTCGCGGCCAAGAAGGTGATGGACGCCGGCGGCCTCGTCAGCGACGACATCATCATCGGCCTGGTCAAGGAACGCATCGCGCAGCCGGACTGCGCCAAGGGGTTCCTGTTCGACGGCTTCCCCCGCACCATCCCGCAGGCCGACGCGATGAAGGCCGCCGGCGTGAAGCTGGATTTCGTGCTCGAGATCGACGTCCCTGACGCCGCCATCATCGAGCGCATGAGCGGCCGCCGCGTGCACGTCGGCTCGGGTCGCACCTATCACACCAAGTTCAACCCGCCCAAGGTCGCCGGCAAGGACGATGTCACCGGCGAGGACCTGATCCAGCGCGACGACGACAAGGAAGAGACCGTCAAGAAGCGGCTCGAGGTGTACCAGGCGCAGACCCGCCCGCTGGTGGACTACTACTCGACCTGGGCCGCCAGCGGTGACGCGCAGGCGCCGCAGTACCGCCGCATCGAAGGCATCGGCACAGTCGACGAGATCACCGGCCGCGCCCTCGCCGCGCTGGGCTGAGACCCGACGATCCGCGACGCGCGCGTCGCGACAGCAACGATGGCGGCCCACGAGGTCGCCATTTTTCCGCCGACAATTGACGTTTACGTCAACGGCAACTGGCCACCGCGCGGACGCCTCGCCGCCGCCCGGACACAGGAACCCCCTGGAAGGAGACATCCCATGGACATCGCGAACAAGGTCTTCATCGTCACCGGCGGCGCGTCGGGACTCGGCGAGGGCACGGCCCGCATGCTGGCGCGCGAAGGCGCGACCGTCGTCATCGCCGACCTGCAGGTCGAGCGGGGCGAAGCCCTGGCCAAGGAGCTGGGCGGCACCTTCATCAAGTGCGACGTCAGCCAGGAGGCCGACGCGGAGGCGGCAGTGGCCGTGGCGGTCTCGCTGGGCAAGCTGATGGGCCTGGTGAACTGCGCAGGCATTGCACCTGCGGCCAAGACCGTCGGCAAGGATGGCGCGCATCCGCTGGCCACCTTCTCGAAGGTGATCACCGTCAACCTCATCGGCAGCTTCAACATGATCCGCGTGGCCGCCGAGGCGATGAGCCGGAACGAACCCGAGCCCACCGGCGAGCGCGGCGTTCTGATCTCGACCGCCTCGGTCGCCGCCTATGACGGCCAGATGGGCCAGGCGGCCTATGCGGCCTCCAAGGGCGGCGTCGTCGGCATGACGCTGCCGATCGCGCGTGACCTGGCCCGCAACGGCATCCGCAACATGACGATCGCCCCCGGCATCTTCGGCACGCCGATGCTGTTCGGCATGCCGCAGGAGGTGCAGGACGCGCTGGCCGCGAGCGTGCCCTTCCCGTCCCGCCTGGGCCGCCCGGAGGACTACGCCAAGCTGGTCCACCAGATCGTCACCAACGACATGCTCAACGGCGAGGTGATCCGCCTGGACGGCGCGATCCGGATGGCGCCGAAGTGAGCATCGAGGGGCGCGCCGGGCGGACGCTGCGGCGTCCGCCGCGCCTCACTTCAGCCGGTCCAGGCTCTCCCTCAAGCGGATGAACGCGGGGGCCGAACGCAGCGCCTCGGCGCCCGCCTTCTGCAGCTCCTGCACGTCGCGGCCCTCGATGGTGAAGGCCGTCGGCACGCGAAGCAGGCTGTGGCGGATCTTGTCGTCCGGCACGTCATGCAGGCTCACGCTGACGATGTGGAGCTCGGCGTCCGCCGCGAACGGACTCCCCGGCGTGCCGCGCGTGCGCATCAGTTCCGCCTGCCAGCGACGGTGGTCGTCGTTGAGCATGGCCAGCGTCACCTGCGTCTCGCGCGCGCCGGCGCCGAAGACCAGGGTCTCGATGACCTGCCCCGT
The DNA here is from genome assembly GCF_014193085.1 of Mitsuaria sp. BK041. Classification (NCBI taxonomy): domain Bacteria; kingdom Pseudomonadati; phylum Pseudomonadota; class Betaproteobacteria; order Burkholderiales; family Sphaerotilaceae; genus Roseateles; species Mitsuaria sp. BK041. The sequence goes on from NZ_JACHYT010000001.1 coordinate 3,484,026, forward strand.
CGACGGCACCTGGTCGCTGGCGTCGATGCGCTCGGCCAGGTCGCGCTCCGAGTTCACGGTGATCAGGACCATCCGGTGGATCGAGCCGGGCGGCGCGTCCGGGAAGGACGAGGCGATCGAGCCGCCGGCCAGCAGCCGGTCCAGCATCAGCCGCGCGCCGGTGTTGTCCGAGACCCCGCCGTCCACGAGGTGAATGTAGGGACGCTCCTTGGCGTCGCGGTAGCTTTGCGCGCTCAGCGCCAGCAGCCGGGTGCGGTAGTCGTCGGACGTCGCCGGGCCGCGCGGCGCCGCCGCCGGGGGGGCACATTCGCCGGCGTGGTTCTTCAAGGTCATCGGCGACAGCAGGATGGGCACCGCCGACGAGGCCGCGACCGCGAACGACAGCGGCGTGCGGTCCAGGTCCGAGCAGATCAGGCCGAACTGCTCGGGCGTGAAATCGAAGGGGGCGCCGGTGGTGAGGTCGGTGGCGGTCACCATCAGGTCCGGCGCATGGGGGCGTGACTTCAGGTCGCCGAAGGTCCGGCCGCGATAGAGCTCGTCGAGCCGCTGCGCCAGGATGTGGCTGCGGCCGTACCACGGCGAGGTCAGGTGATACAGGCGCGTCGGCGCGAAGGCCTGGCGGATCAGGCCGGCCTCGAAGGGCACCATCAGGAAGTCGGGCTCGAAGCGCGTCAGCGTCTCGTCGCCGAAGGCCGCGAAGTGCGCGGCCAGGATGCTGCCGCCGGACACCCCGCTGACCAGCGCGACCTGGTCCAGCAACGTCGTGGGTTGGCCCTCGAGACTGAACGGCGTGGCCTTCATCTCGCGCAGCACGCCCAGGCCGAACGCGGCCGCCCGCGCGCCCCCACCGGACAGCGTGACGGCGGCCACGACCGCCGGCGGCGTGCGGCGCGGGGCGACCGGCGCCGCGGCGGGTGCGCCATCCGCGCCCGCCGCGAGGCCGCCATTGATCCAGGGCCGATAGGTCGAGCAACCGGCCAGCGTCGCCGCCAGCACCAGCATTCCGAGACGTCTTCCAATTCCCACGCACATCACCTTCAAGGGCTGACTCCCCGCCGCGATGACGGCCGGGGACCAGCCGCCGACCGCATCGGGCGCGGAGCATCTCATATTCCGTCCAAGCGCAAGCGAGGCAGCTCCTGGCGGTGGAAGCGCGACCTCACAGCAAGCGGACCCCAGCGGCCTGCCGCGCCCATCGAATGCTCACAGGAGCGCGAAGGCCTTGGCGCCCACCGCCACCGTCAGCGTCAGGCTCGAGATCAGCACCCACCGCGCGGAACGCGATGCCCGGTGCTTCTCCACCGCGCGGTGACTCATGTCGAGCAGCACGAACCGGAGTCCGGCGGCCAGGTGGTGCAGGAAGGCCCACAGCAGGACCAGCGACAGCAGCTTCATGAGCCAGCCCGGCAGGCCGCCCCAACCGGTCGAGAACACCGCCGTCAGCCGTTCGTAGGAGCCCGCGGAGGCGAGCGCGGCCTCGAGGGTCGCGATGACCAGCGGCAGCGCCAGGACCAGGAGCAGGCCGCTGACGCGATGCAGCAGCGACACCCAGGCGGTGGACGGGAACCTGGCCATGTAGGCCGGCAGTTGCGCAAGCCCGACGTTCCTGTGTGCCGGACGCATTTCTTTTTTCATCGGTGACAAGTCCTCGCGAATCAAGTGGGACGGTTGTGATCGGGCCCCGTCGCGGCGACCCCGGCGACGCAGCCCTCACACCGGCTGGAGCCGCTCCTGCGCCGGCCCGGCGCCGACCAGCCGGCGCAGCGCCTGCGCCAGCGCATGCTCGCCAGCGATGTCCCTGGGCATGAAGGCCATGAACTCGATGAGCGAGCCCATCACCATCGCGTGCGCGAGCTGCACCCGGTGCCGCCGCGCCACGCGACCGAGCACGTCGCGCCGGGCCACGCAATGCCGCGCCAGGAACCAGGTGACCGCGACCCGCACCCGAGCCATCCGCGCCCGCGCCGCAGCCTCCGACGCGTTGAACAGCAGCGTCACGCAGAGCCCGCGCAGGCGCTCCTGGGTCACGCAGGCCATCACCGCCCGTGCCAGCGTCGTGCAAGGATCCTCCCAGGCCTGCTGCCGCAGTTGCTCCAGCGGCAGCGTCGTCGCCGCGAGCGACTCCTCCACCAGGCGCTCCTTCGACCGGAAGTGCCAGTACACCGCGCCCCGCGACACCCCCGACGCCGCGCACACCTCCTCCAGCGTCATGTTGCGGATGCCGCGCTCCTGCAGCACGCGGATCGCCGTCGACAGCAGCATCGACCGCCGCGACGGCCGGCCGCGCGGCGCGGGCGCCGGGCCCGCTGGTTTCATGTCGCCTTCCTGGTCCATGGATGCCCTCCTGGTGCTCAACACTGCCCCTCGCGACCGCCACCGCGACCGCAACCACGGCCGCGGCCGCGACCGGCGCTCAGCCGTTCCAGCCACCGCCCAGCGCCTTGTAGAGCGTCACCCCGTTTGTGAGCCGCGAGAGCCGCATGCCGATCAGCGTCTGCTGCGCGCCATACCAGGAGCGCTGCGCGTCCAGCACGTCCAGGTAGCTATCGACGCCACGCGCGAAGCGGGCATCGGACAGCTTCAGCGCATCGCCGCTCGCCTCGACCAGCGACTGCTGCGCCTGCAGCTGACCGCTCAGCGCCTCGCGCTGCGCCAGCGCGTCCGCCACCTCGCGGAAGGCGGACTGGATCGCCTGCTCGTACTGCGCCACGGCGATGTCGCGCCCGGCGATGGCGCTGTCGAGCGAGGCCCGGTTGCTGCCGCCATCGAAGATCGGCAGGCTGATCTGCGGCAGGAAGGTCCAGGACCCCGAACCGCCCTTGAACAGGCCCGACAGGTCCGCGCTGCCGCTGCCCGCCGAGGCCGTCAGGCTGATGCGCGGATAGAAGGCCGCGCGCGCCGCGCCGATGTTGGCCGTGGCGGCCTTGAGCTTGTGCTCCGACTGCAGCAGATCGGGCCGGCGCAGCATCAGCTCGGACGGCAGTCCGGCCGGCAGCTCGGGGAGCGCATTGAGCGAGTCGCCGAGAGCGCCCGGCGCCAGTTCGGCCGGCACCGGCGCGCCCAGCAGCAGCGCCAGCGCATTGCGGTCCTGCGCGATCTGGCCGGTGTAGCGCGCCACGTCCACGCGCGCGCTGTCGACGCTGGTCTGCACCTGCCGCAGCGTCAGCGCCGAGGCGCTGCCCAGCTCGAAGCTGCGCTGGGTCAGCGTGTAGGTGTCGGACTGGCTGCGCAGCGTCTCGCGCGCCAGCGCCAGGCGCTCCAGGTCCGCGGCCCAGGTCAGGTAGGCCGTGGCCACCTCGGCCACCAGCGAAATCTGGGTGCTGCGCCTCGCCTCCTCGGTGGAGAGGTATTGCTCCAGCGCCTGCGCGCTCAGGTTACGCACGCGGCCGAACAGGTCCAGCTCATAGGCGCTGACGCCCAGCGTCGCGCTGTACTGGTGGCTGGTCAGCGCTTCGCCAGTCGCCGAGAGGCTGGCCGGCGTGCGGGTCGCGGTGCCGCTGCCGTTGGCGCTCAGCGTCGGCAAGGTGGCCGCGTCCTGGATCCGGTACTGCGCGCGGGCCTGCGCGATGTTGAGCACCGCCACGCGCAGGTCGCGGTTGTTGTCGAGCGCCAGCTCGATCAGGCCCCGCAGCTTCGCGTCGGCGAAGAAGGTCCGCCAGCCGACGTCCGCGTTCGCGGCGCCGTTCGATCCAGCGTCCGCCGGGGCGTCCGGGTAGTGCTCGGGCACCGGCGCGGCGGGACGCTCGTAGCGCGGCGCTAGGTTGACGCAGCCGCTCAGCAGCAGGGCCGCCGCCAGCGCCGTCAGGCCGGGCCAGGTCGGCGAAGGGACCAGGGAGATCAATCGGGTCATGTCAGTGGCCCTCGTTCAACAGGGGGGAGGCATCGGCGGCGGGGGCCCCGGCGGACTCGGCCGCCGCGGGCTTGTTACGTCCGAACAGTCCCTGCACGACGACGAAGAACAGCGGCACGAAGAAGATCGCCAGCACCGTGCCGGACACCATGCCGCCGACGACGGCCGTGCCGAGCGCGTTCTGCGCGCCGGCGCCGGCGCCCTTGCTGACCATCAGCGGCAGCACGCCCAGGATGAAGGCCAGCGAGGTCATCAGGATCGGCCGCAGGCGCATGCGCGCCGCGGCGATCGCGGCCTCGAGGGTGGACATGCCCTTCGCATGCAGCTCCTTCGCGAACTCGACGATCAGGATCGCGTTCTTCGAGGCCAGGCCCACCGTGGTCAGCAGGCCCACCTGGAAGTAGACGTCGTTCATCTTCCAGGTCAGCACCGCGCCGACCAGCGTGCCCAGCACGCCCAGCGGCACCACCAGCACCACCGAGAACGGGATGGACCAGCTCTCGTACAGCGCCGCCAGGCACAGGAACACCACCAGGATGGACACCGCGTACAGCAGGCCCGCCTGGCCGCCGGCCTCGCGCTCCTGGCGCGAGACGCCGGTCCACTCGTAGCCGATGCCCGGCGGCAGCGCGGCCGCGTGGCGCTCCACCAGGTCCAGCGCCTGGCCGCTGGACAGCGCGCCCGGCAGCGCCATGCCCAGGATCTCCACCGACGGCACGCCGTTGTAACGCTCCAGGCGCGGGGAGCCCAGGGTCCAGCTGGCGGTGGCGAAGGCGCTGAAGGGCACCATGGTCCCGGCGGCATTGCGGACGAACCAATGGTCGATGTCGCCCGGCAGCATCCGGAACGGCGCATCCGACTGCAGGAAGACCTTCTTCACCCGGCCACGATCGATGAAGTCGTTGACGTAGTTGCTGCCCCAGGCGGTCGAGAAGGTCGCGTTCACGTCGCTCATCGACAGGCCCAGCGCGCCGACCTTGTGCTCGTCGATGTCGAGCCGGAAGTCGGGCGTGTCCTCCATGCCGTTGGGCCGCACGGCGACCAGGCCCGGCTCCTTCATCAGTGCGCCCAGCAGCTGGTTGCGGGCCTGCATCAGCGCGGCATGGCCGAGGTTGGCGCGGTCTTGCAGCATCAGGTCGAAGCCGCTTGCATTGCCCAGCTCCGACACCGCGGGCGGCACGATCGCGAAGACCGTCGCGTTGCGGATCTTCGACAGCGTCTCCATCGCCCGTCCGGCCACCGCCGCGGCCTTCAGCTCCGGCCGGACGCGGTCGCCCCAGGGCTTGAGCTTCACGAAGGCGAAGCCGGCGTTCTGGCCGCTGCCCGCGAAGCTGAAGCCCGCCACGGAGAAGATGGCGTCCACCGCGTCCTTCTGCTCGACCAGGAAGTGATGGTCGACCTGCTGGAGCACCTCCTGCGTCCTGGCCTGCGTGGCGCCGGGCGGCAGTTGCACCAGCGTGAACAGCGTGCCCTGATCCTCTTCCGGCAGGAAGCCGGCGGGGATCTTGCTGAAGACAAATCCGACCACCGCCACCAGCACCGCGTAGCCGGCCATGTAGCGCCAGCCGCGGCCCAGCATGTGCTGCACGATGCCCTGGTAGCGGCGGTTGCCACGGTCGAAGGCGCGGTTGAACGCGCCGAAGAAGCCGGTCGTCGCCAGCGCATGGCCCTTGGCCACCGGCTTGAGCAGCGTCGCGCACAGCGCCGGCGTCAGGATCATCGCCACCAGCACCGACAGTGTCATCGCCGACACGATGGTCACGGTGAACTGGCGGTAGATCACGCCGGTCGAGCCGCCGAAGAAGGCCATCGGCACGAAGACCGCCGCCAGCACCAGCGCCACGCCGACCAGCGCGCCGGTGATCTGTCCCATCGACTTGCGCGTCGCCTCCAGCGGCGACAGGCCTTCCTCGCTCATCACGCGCTCGACGTTCTCGACGACGACGATCGCGTCGTCGACCAGCAGGCCGATGGCCAGCACCATCGCCAGCATCGTCAGCGTGTTGAGCGAGTAGCCGAACACCGCCAGCACGCCGAAGGTGCCCATCAGCACCACCGGCACCGCGATCGTCGGGATCAGCGTGGCGCGGAAGTTCTGCAGGAACAGGTACATCACCAGGAAGACCAGCACCACGGCCTCGATCAGCGTCTTGATCACCTCCTCGATGGAGATGCGCACGAACGGCGTCGTGTCGTAGGGCTTGATCACCTTGACGCCGGGCGGGAAGAACTTGCTGAGCTCGTCGAGCTTCGCATCGATGCCCTTGACCGTGTCGAGCGCGTTCGCGCCGGTCGCCAGCTTGATCGCCAGGCCCGCCGCCGGCTTGCCGTTGAAGTGCGCGACCGTGGCGTAGCTCTCGCTGCCCAGCTCGACGCGCGCCACGTCGCGCAGCCGCACCGCCGAGCCGTCCGCCTGCGTGCGCAGCAGGATGGCCTCGAACTCCTCGGCCGTCTTCAGCCGCGTCTGCGCGGTGATGGTGGCGTTGAGCTGCTGGCTCGGCACCGCCGGCAGGCCGCCGAGCTGGCCGGCCGAGACCTGCGCGTTCTGCGCCTGCACCGCGGCCTTCACATCCAGCGGCGTCAGCTTGAAGCTGTTGAGCTTGCCCGGGTCCAGCCAGATGCGCATCGCATATTGCGAGCCGAACAGCGTCGTGTCACCCACGCCTTCCACGCGGCTGATCGGGTCCTGCACGTTGGCCGCGACGTAGTCCGACAGGTCGGACCCGTTGAGCCGGCCGTCCTCCGAGATGAAGGCCAGCACATTCAGGAAGTTGTTGGCCGACTTGGCGACCTGCACGCCCTGCTGCTGGACCTCCTGCGGCAGCAGCGGGGTCGCCAGCGCCAGCTTGTTCTGGACCTGCACCTGCGCGGTGTCGGGATTGGTGCCCGTCTCGAAGGTCAGCGTGATGGTCACGCTGCCGGTCGATTCGCTGGTCGAGGCGATGTAAGAGAGCCGGTCCAGCCCCTTCATCTTCTGCTCGATGACCTGCGTGACGGTGTCCTCCAGGGTTTTGGAGGAGGCGCCGGGATAGTTCGCCGTGATGGCGATGGCGGGCGGGGCGATGGTGGGGTATTGCGCGATCGGCAGGGTCAGCACCGCGACGGTGCCGGCCAGCATCGTGATGATGGCCAGGACCCAGGCGAAGATCGGACGGTCGATGAAGAAGCGAGCCATGAGGGTCTCCGTCCGATGCTCAATGCGCGGTCGCGGCGCTGGCCGCGGCGGTCTTCACGGCGACGGGCACGGACGGCGCGGCCGCCGCCTTGACCTCGACCGGCTGTCCCGGCCGCGCCTTCTGCTGGCCCTCGACGACGAGCCGGTCGCCCGCCTTCAGGCCACTGCCGACCAGCCACTGGTCGCCGATGGCCCGCTCCGTCGTCAGCGCGCGCTGCGCGAGCTTGCCGTCGCCGTCCACGACGAAGGCCACCGGCTTGCCGGTGCTGTCGCGACTGACCGCCGGTTGCGGCACCAGCACGGCCTGGTCGATCACGCCCTCCTCGATCACCGCCTTCGCATACATGCCGGGCAGCAGGTCGCCGCGCGGATTCGGGAACTCGGCCCGCAGCGTCACGGCGCTGGTGTTCTGGTCCACCGTCACCTCGGAGAACTGCAGCTTGCCGGCCTGCGGATAGACGCTGCCGTCCTCGAGCACCAGCCGCACGGCGGCCGTGCCGCTCTTGAGCCGGCCGTTCTCCAGCGAGCGCTTGAGCGCCAGCAGCGTGCCGCTGGATTGCGTCACGTCGACGTAGATGGGATCGAGCTGCTGCACCGTCGCCATCGCGGCGGCCTGGTTGGCGGTGACCAGCGCGCCCGGCGTCACCGTGGAGCGACCGATGCGCCCGCTGATCGGCGCGGTGATGCGGGTGTAGGCCAGGTTGATGCGCTGCGTCTGCAGCGTGGCGCGCGCGGCGCCGACGTCGGCCTCGGCCTGCAGCAGGCTGGCGGCGGCATCGTCGGCCTCCTGCTGGCTCACGGCCTTGATCGCGGACAGCTCGTGGTAGCGGCCGGCCTTCAGCCGCGCCGACACCAGCGTCGCCTCGGCCTTGGCGAGCGTGGCCTGCGCGTTGTCGACGCTGGCGCGATAGGTCGCCGGATCGATCTGGTACAGCAGTTCGCCGGCCTTGACCTCGCTGCCCTCCTTGAAGCGGCGCTCCTGCACCAGCCCGCCGACCTGCGGTCGCACCTCGGCGACGAGCGCCGCCGTGACCCGACCCGGCAACTCGGTCGTCAGCGCCAGGCGCTGCGGCTTCACAGTCGTGACAGCGACCTGCGGCGTGCCGTTGCCGCCCATGTTGGGCGGATGCGGCGGCTCGCCGCAGGCAGCGAGGGCCAGTGCCGCGACAGCGGCCAGCAGCGCCGTGGGCAGGAAGGGATCGTGGCGGATGCTCATGGCGGACCTCCGGGTCGAGCAGTCTTGGTCATTTCTAAAACGTACCGAACGGTTCGGTATTGGCGCGGATTATTGGATTGACAGTTCCCGGGTGTCAAGAAAAAATGGACCGATTGGTACGGTTAAGGAGATGTCGTGAAAGTCCGCACTGAAGCGCGCCGCGAGGCCATCCTCGAAGTGGCCTCGCAGGTCTTCCTGGAGTTCGGCTACGAGCGCGCGTCGATGGCCGAGATCGTCAAGCGCATCGGCGGATCGAAGTCGACGATCTATGGCTACTTCGCGTCGAAGGAGGAGCTGTTCCTCGCGGTGACCGAGGCGGCCGGCGACCGGCACATGGCCACGGCGCTGGCGGAGATCGCGGAGTACCGCGGCGGCGACCTCGAGGCCAGGCTCACCCGCTTCGCCGAGAAGCTGACGGCGTTCCTGACCAGCGACGAATCGGTGTCGGCGCACCGCATGGTGCTGGGCGCGGCCGGCCATTCGGACATCGGCCGCATGTTCTACGAGGTCGGCCCGCAGCGGGGCATGGCGGTCATGACGGAGATGTTCCGGCAAGCGGTGGAACTGGGCGAGCTGCGCCGCGAGGACCCGGGGCTCCTGGCCCAGTACTTCGGCGCGCTGGTCAACGCGGAGCACTACCACCGGTGGTTCCACCGCGATCTTCCGCCGCCGAGCCGGCTCCAGATCAAGCGGGCCGCGCGACGCGCGGTGGACGTCTTCCTCAGGGCCTACGCCCCCGCCGGCGCGCCCCCCGCCCCGTCCGCCCGGAAGGAAGCGCGATCGTCCTGATCACTCCAGACGGGCGAGCGCCCATGAAAAAAAGCGCCGACGTTGCCGTCGGCGCTTCTTGGCGTTTGACCGGCGCCGCGAGGGGCGCCGGGCAGTCTGTCGCGATCAGTGCTTCGCGCTGCGCGCGTACACCGACCACAGGCCGGCCAGGTCGGCCGAGCCGTCGGTGCCCTTGACGGTGCGCCAGGTCGCTTGCGCCTTGGCCTTGTCGCCGGCCAGGAACTGCGCCAGGCCCAGGTAGAGCTTGGCATCGTCCGGACGCTTCAGGTTGCCCTTGGCGATGCCTTCCTCCATCAGCTTGATGCCGGCGGCGGCCTGGCCGCGCTGCACCTGCGCGAAACCGACCTTCACCAGCTCGTCGCCTTCACGGGCGCCGCGGGCGGCCGTCTCGGCGGCGGCGGCGCCGGCCTTGGCTTCGGCGATCCGCTTGTCCAGCAGGTCGGCCAGTCGCTTCGGACGGCCGTTGTCGTCGGTCGGCTTCAGGACGCCGGCGGCGAAGCCCTTGTCCAGCACCTTCTTGCCTTCGTCCGGATAACCCGCCGCGCCCGCCAGCTGCGCCAGCTCCATGTAGTCGTTGGCGCCCTGCATGTTGTCGGTCACCAGGCGCAGGCGCAGCACGTCGACCTGGTAGCGGCCGGCGGCGAAGCCCTTCTTGCTCTGCAGCGTGCCCAGCGACTGCGCCCACAGCTTCTGCGTCGGGTAGTAGTTCAGCAGCTTCTGGATCAGCGCCGACTCGGTGGCGCCGTCGCCCTTCTTGTTGGCGGCCCACAGCGCGGTGTTGAGCTTGTCCTGCGACGGCGTGCGACCGGCCTTCTCGTCGGCGGCGATCTCGGCCAGCGTGTCCTTCAGCACCGTCGTCACGTCACCGGAACGCAGCTGCGCGGCGCTCTGGATCTGCTTCATCGTCGGGCTGTTGCCCCCGGCGGCGTTGTACTTGTTGACCCACTCCAGCGCCTTGGCGCCATTGCCCGCGCGGAGGTAGGTGCCGGCGATGGCTTCCATCGTCAGCAGCTTGTTGGCCGCGGGCATCTTGCCGGCGGCGCTCAGCGCGTCATAGGCCTTGGCCATGCCGTCGGCATCGCCCAGGCGCGAGGCGGCGGACAGGCGCAGGCCTTCCAGCGTCGCGTTCTCGTCGGCGTTGCGGCCGGGAACGGCCTCGGCCTCGCGGATCTTGGCCATCGCTTCCTGCGCCTTGCCCGCCTTGAGCAGGTCGGACGCAGCCTTGAGCGCGCCGCCGACTTGCGGGCGCACCTGCGCGGCGGCCTGGGACAGGACGCTCAGGCTGCCTTCGGGCGTCGTGCCCAGCACCAGCGCGGCGGCGCCCACGGCGGCGGTTGCCAGCAGTTTGAGTTTCATTCGCTTGCTCTCCTACGAAGAAAAACGCGCCACCCTCGCGGGCAGCGCGTTCTGGTCAGACACCAATCAGACAGGCATCCGGTCTCAGTTCAGGAACTGCTCGTTCCCGACCATCGCCATCTTCTTGACGCCCAGGCGCTGCGCCGACGCCATCACGTTGGCGACATAACCGTACTCGGCCAGCTTGTTCGGCTTGATGTGCACTTCCGGTTGGTCCGGAATCGCCGCGATCTCGGCCATCTTGGCCTCGAGCGCCGCGTGGTTCGGCACGGCCGCGCCATCCCAGAACACGGTGCCGTCGAAGTCGATCGCCACTTCGTGGACGATCGGCTCGGTCGGCGGCGTCTGGTTGTTGGGCGGCGGCATGTCCAGGTTGACCGAATGCAGCTGGATCGGGATGGTGATGATCAGCATCACCAGCAGCACCAGCATCACGTCGATCAGCGGCGTCGTGTTGACGTCCAGCATGGTTTCGGGATCGTCACCACCACCGGAGCTTCCGACATTCATACCCATTCTTCAGCTCCTTCAGCCACCACGAGCCGGCGGCTCGGTGACGAACTTGATGGACATGATGCCCGCGCGCTGGCACGCGACCATCACCTTGCCCACGTTCTCGTAGCGCGATTTCTCGTCGCCACGGATGTGGACTTCCGGCTGAGGATTCAGAACCGCCACCTTCTTCAGGCGCGCCACCAGCGTTTCCGTATCCGGAATCGGCTGCACGCCCCAGTAGATGTCGCCATCCTTGGTCACCGCGATTTCAATGTTTTCCGGCTTGGTGACGCGGACGACGTTCGTCTCCTTCGGCAGGGTCACCCCCACCGATTGCGTCACCACCGGCACGGTGATCAGGAAGATGATCAGGAGCACCAGCATCACGTCCACCAGGGGCGTGGTGTTGATGGTCGAGACCACCTCGTCGTCGCCACCGGACGAACCTACGTTCATCCCCATATTGCGTCTCCGGGACTGCTGTGGATTAGCGGCCGGCGACCTTGCGGCTGCCCATCAGGACGCCGTGCAGGTCAGCAGCGAAGGCACGGACCTGGCCCATGACCGACTTGTTGCGGTTGACCAGCCAGTTGTAGCCCAGCACGGCCGGAACGGCCACGCCCAGACCGATGGCGGTCATGATCAGCGCGGCGCCCACGGGGCCGGCGACCTTGTCGATCGAAGCCTGACCGGCCACGCCGATCTGGGTCAGCGCCTGCAGGATGCCCCACACGGTACCGAACAGGCCGATGAAGGGGCTGGTCGAGCCGACGGTGGCCAGGAAGCCCAGGCCGCCTTGCAGGCGCGAGTTCACTTCCTGCACGGCGCGGTCGATGTTCATCGTGACCCAGGTGTTGTGGTCGATGTTCTCGGTCAGCGCGCCTTCGTGGTGTTCCGAAGCTTCCACGCCGGTCTGGGCGATGAAGCGGAACGCGCCGGTCTCGCTCAGGCTCTTCAGGCCTTCCTGCAGGGAGGCCTTCTTGAAGAACGAGGCGCGGACTTCCTTGGCTTCACGGGCGATCTTGGAGGTGTCCCAGAGCTTCGTGAACAGGATGTACCAGGAACCCATGGACATGATGGCCAGGATGGCCAGCACGGCCTGGTCGACCACGTTGCCGTGGGCGACGATGTTGCCCAGGCTGTAGGGGTTGTCGACCGGCTTGGCGGCGGCCGGTTCGGCGACGGCGGCGGGAGCGATGTCGGCAGGAGCGGGAGTGGCTTCAGCGGCGGAGGCGGCGGCCGAGGCAGCCTGGTCCTGCGCTTGGGCGGCCAGCGGGGAGACGGCCAGGGTCGCGGCGCAGGCGACGGCCGCAAACAAGGCAGACAGACGAGAGATCATGGAGTTAGCTCCTACGCAAAAAGTCTTGAACTCAGGTTGAGGGGTCCGGAGCGCGTCGGGCGCTCCGTATTCAGTCGATCGCGGGTCGGACGGTCCCGCGGATCATTCCATGTTGAACACGAATTCCTGTTCCAGGACCGCGTCCACGCATTCATAGGTCTCCGACAGCGTCGAGGTGATCGCGTTCTTGAGCGCGCGATCCGCCTTGCGGTCGCTGGCGCCACGCAGGGTCGCCAGGGAGATCTCGACCACCTTGCCACCCCTGACGGTGAACGTGGCCTTGTAGCTGGCGGTGCCGCTCCAGTTGAGCGCCGGCATCTCCGGCTTGCCCATCTTGCTGCAGCTGCCGATCGCCGAACGCACCTTCGGGGCCGGCGGGGCCGGCGGCGCGGGAGCGGCCGGCGGCGGTGCCGGGCGGAACTCCTGGGCCGGAGGCGGCGTCGTCGACTGCACGGCCACCGTCTGGGTCGGCGGCGGCGGGGCCGTCACGACGACTTCGGGCGGCGGCACGAACGGCGGCGGCGGCGCCTTGATGTCCGGGGGCGGCGGCACGACCTTTTCAGGCGGCGGCGGCGGCTTGACCTTTTCCTCGACGACCTTGACGTCGATCGGGCCCTTCACCGCCTCCTTGATCTTCGTCGCCAGGCCGCTGGCCAGGGCGCCGACGATCAGGACGTGGACCAAGACAACGAGGCCGAAGCCCGTCAGGCGCGATGACCCGCCTTTATCCTGCGCAAAGTTCATGCGCGCTCCTTCATCAAACTGCGAATTACTTTCATCGAAGCTACAAGGGGAGTTCGACTCAACACAGCGTCTGGTCGGATCAGGCGTTCGCGCCGCAACCTGGGGTCAGCAGCGCCTGTCTTGCCGGCTGTGCGAGCGACGGAAGCGAACGGTGCCAAGCCGCCGAAGCGCCACGGACCGCCGACCCGCCGAATGCAGGATGGACACACGAAGACTCGAAAACCCAGGGCACGATACGAACCCGACTCAACAAAAATGCCCGTCAGCTTGTGGCCGCGGGCGTCTCAAGGATCAGTCAGAAAACCGTAGGAAAACTACAGATTTCGGCTACCTTTCACGACCTTGATCATAAACGACATGCGCAAGCCGCCTGCCATGGGGTTTGCCCGAGCATGCGGGCATCGCCCATCGCACGGGTCACCTGCGGTTACAGCGGCGCCGTCGCCGGAGGGTCACCCCTCCTACCCTGGTATTCTACTGGTATGCCCTCTGCTCACCTTCCTCGGGGTGCTAGGGCTAACCCGCGAAGAGGTTACGGAACGAACAGCCGCTAGCCCCCAGCAATCCGCGTGCCGCTTACGCCGCGATCAGCCAGCCGGTGATCGCCTGGCGCTCCGCCATGGCGAATGGCGGCACGTAGGAGACGAAATGTCGCTGCGGCACAGTGAACAGCGACAGTGAATTGAAGTGGGGGAAGAAGGTGTCGAGCACCGATCCATCCTCCGCGGTGAAGTGGAGCATCCCGCCCCAGTCGGGCCGCCAGCGCGGCGTGAGGTTGATCACGTAGGCGATCCGGCGGTCCTCGCGGTCGACATGGTCGTCGTGGGTGGTGAGGAAGTTACCGCGCGAGTACATCGTCGCCTGGGCGAAGACGCCATTGATTTCGGGGTCACCGCTGAGCTCGCGCATCCGCGACAGGAAGGCGTCGTCCGCCATCCAGCGCATGAAGCGGGCCAGCAGGTCGGAGCGGCCGTCCTTGACCGCGCGGACCAGCGAGTCGGAGAAGAAGGAAAACTGGAAGCCCTCGCGCGCGATCCCGTGGATGCCCTCGGTCAGCTGCATGCGCTGCTGGGGCGTGAGCGCGCGCAGCTGCTCGCCGGTCAGGCGGCGGTCGCCGGTCGCGTCGCGATAGACCAGCTCCCAGTCGATCGCCTGCAGCGCCCGGTCCAGGGCCTCGGCCACCTGCGGGGTGAAGAAGTCCCGGATCAGCACCCTGCCCTCGGTCCGCAAGGTGCGGCCCAGGGCGGCGAAGTCCAGGTCGGGGTTCAGGTAATCCATGGTGGGCGTCGGATCCGCGATCGGCCGGCACAGTGCCGGCCTCAATGACCGCAGGCCCCGAAGGGCCTGCGGCGTTGGAGGGGAAGTCGCTAATCTAAGTCAGATCAGCGACGGCCCCACCCTTAGAAGCGGTAGTTGCCGCGCACGTAGAAGGTGCGCTGCTGGACCGCTGCGTAGGTCGGGTCGAAACCGACCTGGAAGTAGTCTTCCTGGTTGGTCGTCGGCGGCTTCTTGTCGAACAGGTTGCGGATGCCGGCCGTGATGGTCACGCCCTTGATGCCGCGGAACTGCCCTTGCACGTCGAACAGGTCATAGGCCTTGACGTGGCGAACCTCGTCGTAGTCCTCGTAGCCGTTCTGGCGGAAGTAGCGGATCGAAGCGCCCCACTTGTCCTTGTCCCAGTCCAGCGTGAAGGTCTGCTTCAGCTTGACCACCGGGCCGCCCAGGTTGTACTTGCCCAGGTTGTCGCGGGTGGTGCCGGTGCCGACGATGCTTTCCTCGCTCTTGGTCAGCAGCGTCGCTTCCCAGCCCGGGGTGAAGGTGCCGAACTCGGTACGCAGGCGGGCGCGGGCGCTGAAGTCGAAGCCGGCGGTGCGCAGCTTGCCCACGTTCTCCCACGAGGCGCGCACGTAGTTCAGGTAGCCGGTGGCCGGATCGACGACCAGGCGGTCCGCGAAGATCGACGTGCTGGTGAAGGTGCCCGGGACGCGGTGCTTTTCCCAGTCGCGCATGATGTCGTCACCCGACAGGAAGCGCAGGCCGTTGGTGATCTTCATGTCGAAGTAATCGACGCTGATCGTGGTGTCCTTGATCATCTCGAACACCATGCCGGCGGTGAAGGTCTTGGACTTCTCCGGCTCCAGGTTCAGGTTGCTGTTGTTCTGCACCGTCAGCTGCGTGTCGCAGTAGTTGGTGTTGGGGAACGCCGTGCAACCGCGGATGCGGTCGTAGTTGGGGTCGGTGAAGTTGCCGCCCGAGTTCGTGAACGACGAGGGGGCGAACAGGTTGTCCAGCGCCGGGGCGCGGAAGCCCTTGCCGGCGGACGCGCGGAACAGCAGGCCCGTCATCGGGGTGAACTTGACCGACAGCTTCGGGCTGGTGGCCTGCAGGTCCTTGGTGGAGAACGTGCCGTCGCGCGAGCCGCCGTTGGTGCTGCTGTACTTGTCGTAGCGGACGGCGGCGTTGATTTCCAGCGACTTGAGGACCGGGAAGTTCGCTTCGCCGAACACGCCGCTCACGTCACGGTTCGCGCTGACGCGGCCGGCCGTGCCGGAACCGCCCACCACGTCGCCGGAACCGGCCAGCTCGGAGTAGCCGTCCAGATACTTTTCCTTGCGGAACTCGCCACCGAAGGCGACGCCCAGGTTGCCGGCGCCGACGTTGAACAGCTCGCGCGACAGCGTGAAGTCGCCGCCGGTGTTGCTGGTCTTGGAGTCGCGGTTGTTGCCCGAGAGCTCGGCGCTCTTGAGCGCGGCCAGGCCGGCGGCGTCGTTCGGGCCCCAGGGGTTGATCAGGCCGGTGCGCAGCGCCTGCACCAGGCGCGTGTCGGAGAAGTTGCCGCTGACGAAGTCGTCGCGGGCCTTGCCCTCGGCATAGACGAAGGCGGCCTTGTAGTCGAAGCCACCGAAGGTGCCCTCGGCGCCGGCCACGGTGCGCAGCACCTGGTTGGTCACCTTGGTCTTGCGCTGGCCGCCGTCGACCATCCGCCAGGCCAGCACCAGGTCGCCCCGGTAGCCGGGCAGCACGGCGTCGACCGCGGCGGTCGGGTAGTACTTGCCGCCGGCGGGATACAGGTAGTCGTCCTTGCCGGTGGTCGTCGAAGGCGTCTGCGACGAGCCCAGGATGATCTCGTTGCGGCTGTAGGCGACTTCAGCGAACAGCTGATGGTCGGGGGCGGCCTGCACCGTGCCCTTCACCAGCGCGCCGTAGCGGTCCTGCTCGGGCACCAGGTCGATGTAATGGGTGTAGTCGTAACGGCAGTTGTTGGCGCCGGGATAGGAATCCGGGCGACGGCAGGTCGGGAAGTTCGCCGCGCCGGGCACGTACTGGCCGGTCGTGGCGATGAAGGTGTTGGCCGGGAAGGTATTGCCCGAATCCTTCACCACGCCCAGGTCGGGCCGGTTGCCGGTGGACGCATAGGAGCGGTCGGCCGCGCGGATCGGGTCGTACTTCTGGTAGTTGATGGTGGCCAGCAGGTTCCACTTGTCCTTGGACAGGTCGCCCACGCCGCCGCCGGCGGAGAACGAGAACACGTCGCCGACCGTCTTGGGCAGCTCCAGGCCGACCGAGATGTCGCCGCCCTGGAAGTCCTTGCGGGTGATGAAGTTCATCACGCCGCCGATGGCGTCCGAACCGTAGGTCGCGGAAGCGCCGTCGCGCAGCACTTCGACGCGTTCGATCGCCGCCAGGGGGATGGCGTTCAGGTCGACGCCCTGGCCGGAGAACGGATAGACCGGCAGGCGCCGGCCATTCAGCAGCACCAGCGTGCGGCCGCGGCCCAGGCCGCGCAGCGATGCGCCGACCTGACCGTTGGCGGAGCCGTCACCGATCGACTGGCCCAGCGCCAGGCCGCCGCCGTTGTTGTAGCTCAGGCGGTCGACCAGTTCCTGGACGTTGGAAGCGCCGGACTTGTTGATCGAGTCACGGCTGATCACGCTGACCGGCAGCGAGGTCTCGGCGTCGATGCGCTTGATGGACGAGCCGGTGATCTCCACGCGGTCGAGCTGGGTGTTTTGCGCGACCACGGGCAATGCCGCGGCGCCGAGCGCGAGCAGCGCGGCAAGGTTGATGCTCTTGCGTTTGAACATGAAGACTCCTTAACCAGAAACACAGGTTGTTGTGTTGCCGGGAACACGGGCGGCCGGGATCTCGGCCTGCCCTCCGAGCGGTGTTCCCGGCTTAGGGCCGGGCCAGTTTCTTGTCCGGTTCGCAAAGCCCCCCTCCGTGATCACCCTAAGCGGGAGGGCGCCGGCCTCTTTACACCCAGAAATCGCGGGTAAACACCCAAGTGCGGAATGCGGCTCCCGTTGCTGCGACGCGACGCGCGACTGACGCACTTGAGCAGGGTTTCCAGCCCAAATAAGCGGTGATTTCGCACCAAAAGTGCGCATTCAGGTCAGTGTTTCAGCCACCAATCGCCCCTGCGCACAGAAGTACGGCGCCAAACGGCCAAGCGTCCCGCCGATCGTCCTGGCCCCACCGCCTCCAGAACCCGCTCAGCACCATCACGGTGCCCGGGCGCCGAGGCCGTCTCCCCGTCGCGCGGCGGACATGAAAAAGGGCCGCTGAGCGGCCCTTCGAGGAAAGGAAACGGCTCGAACGCCGTGCTGAAGGAGGCGGTCAGGCGACCGTGCGACGTTCCACGCGCGGCACCGCCGCGAGCAGCGTCCGGGTGTACCCCTCGCGCGGCTGCCCGAGCACCGTGTCGCAGCTGCCCGATTCCACGATGCGGCCGGCCTGCATCACCGCGACCTCGTCGGCGATGTACTCGACGACGCCGATGTTGTGGGTGATGAACAGGTAGGAGAGTCCGCGGCTGCGCTGGAGTTCGCGCAGCAGGTTCAGGATCTGCGCCTGGACCGACACGTCCAGGGCCGAGGTGGGTTCGTCGCAGACGATCAAGCGCGGCTCCACGGCCAGCGCGCGGGCGATGGCGATGCGTTGGCGCTGGCCGCCGGAGAACTCGTGCGGGAAGCGGGCCAGCGCGTCGCGGCGCAGGCCGACCTGGTCCAGCAGCTCGTGGAGCAGCGCCAGGCGTGCCGGCGCATCGAGTTCGGGCCGCAGCGCCAGCAGGCCTTCCTCGAGGACTTCCTGCACGCGAAGCCGCGGATTCAACGACGCGAACGGATCCTGGAAGATGATCTGCACCTGCCGGCGCGCCTCCCGGAGCGCGTCGCCGTCGAGCTGGAACAGATCCTGGGGCGCCCCGCCCTGCCCTGCGGCGTCGACCGGCGCGACCGGCGGATGCAGCAAGGCCTGCCCCCCGATCACCGCCACGCGCCGAAGCAGCTGGACGATGGCCTTGCCGGAGGTGGTCTTGCCGCAGCCGGACTCGCCGACAAGGGCCAGGGTCTTGCCGGCCTCGATCGAGTAGGAGACCCCGCCGACGGCGTCAAACCAGCGCTTCGTCCCCCCAAAGAACCCGCGCCCCATCGGATACCGCACGGTCAAGTCCTTCACCTCGAGCAGCAACCGAGGCGACTGCTCGGTCGACTGCATGGGGGGCTGCGATGGCGACTGCGCGAAGCCGTCGGCGCCGGTGCCCCTCGGAGCGAATGCCGAGCGTGCGGAGGCGTCTGAGCGGAGAGGGGCACCGGTGCCGACGGCGATCTCCCGATCTGCCACGTCCCCAGATCCTCTCGCCACGTCGCCAGATCCTCCCGCCACGCCCCCCGTGGCATCGGCATAAAGCAGACACCGCACTTCATGCCCCACAGCCACATCGGCCAGTCCGGCAAGCACCGGCTGGGTCGACGCGCAATGGGCCATGGCGCGATCGCAGCGCGGCGCGAAGCGGCAGCCTGAGAAGGTCTGCCACAACGGCGGCACGGTCCCCGGGATGGCGGCCAGCGGCTCCCCGCGGCGCTGCGCGTCCGGCAGTGCGCGCAGCAGCAAGCGCGCATAAGGATGTTTAGGTGCCGAGAAGAACTCCGCAGCCGACGCCACCTCGACGATCTGCCCGGCGTACATCAGCGCCACCTGGTGCGCCATCCCCGACACCACGCCGAGATCGTGGGTGATCAGCAGCAGGCCCAGCCCGCGCTCGCGCTGCAGGTCCTTGAGCAGGTCCAGGATCTGCGCCTGGATGGTGACGTCAAGCGCGGTGGTCGGCTCGTCGGCGATGAGGAAGTCTGGCTCGGCCGCCAGCGTCATCGCGATCATGATCCGCTGCTTCTGGCCGCCGGACAGCCGGAACGGGTACTCGTCGATGCGGCGCTCGGGTTCGGGGATGCCCACGCGGCGCAGCCAGTCCACCGCCTTCTGGCGCGCGGCCGCGCCGCGCAACGGCGTGTGGGCCTCGATCGCCTCGACGATCTGGTCGCCGACCTTCATCACCGGATTCAGGCTGGTTCCCGGCTCCTGGAAGATCATCCCGATGCGTCCGCCGCGCACGTCGCGCATGCGGGCTTCGCTCAGGTCGAACAGGTCCTGGCCGTCGAGCTCGAGCCGGCCGCCGGCGATGCGGCCGTTGTCCGGCAGCAGCCGCATCAGCGCCAGCGCCGTCATGCTCTTGCCGCAGCCGGACTCGCCCACCAGCGCGAAGGTCTGGCCTTGCGCCAGCGTCAGCCGCATGCCATCGATGGCGCGCACCAGGCCGGCGTCGGCGTCCAGGTGGACGTGGAGGTCGTCGATCTTCAGCATCTGGCGTTCCTCAGGCCTGGGCGTTCTTCTTCTTGAGCGACAGCACCTGCGGCCGCAGCTTGCGGGCGCGCGGGTCGAAGGCATCGCGCACGCCGTCGGCGAACAGGTTGGCGGCCAGCACCAAGCTCACCATGAAGCCGAAGGCGGCGACGAAGCTCCACCACACCACCGGGTCGCGGCTCATCTCCGAGCGTGCCAGGTTGATCATGCCGCCGAAGCTGTTCATGCCCGGGTCCACGCCCACGCCGACGTAGGTCAACACCGCCTCGTAGAGGATGAGGTCGGAGAAGTTGAGCACCAGCGAGATCAGCACCAGGTGCATCACGTTGGGCACGATGTGGCGGACCATGATCGTCGTGTCGCGCACGCCGAAGGCGGTCGCGGCCTGCACGAAATCGGCCTCGCGCAGCTTGAGCGTCTCGCCGCGCACCAGCCGGCACAGCGTCGCCCAGCCGGTCACGCCCAGGATCACGCAGAGCAGGAAGATCTTGAGGTCGGCGCGTTCGGCGCCGGTCTCGAAGGCCTCCGGGTGCTTGTCCAGGAAGACCTGCACCATCAGCACGCAGGCGGCGATCAGCAGCACGTTGGGGACCGAGGTCAGCACCGTGTAGAAGTACTGGATCGCCTCGTCCACCCAGCCCTTCAAGTAGCCGGCCAGGATGCCCAGCACCAGCGCGAAGGGCAGCGTCGCCAGCGTCGACAGCGCGCCGATCACGAAGGCGGTGCGGATGCTCTTGAGCGCCTGGTAGAGCACGTCGTTGCCGGTCTGGTCGGTGCCGAACACGTGATAGTGGCCCATCAGCGCGATCACCGGTCCCGCCAGCAGCGCGATGACCGACAGCGTCCCGAGCGCCGCGCGCCACGGGTAGTGCGTGCGATCGGCCAGCAGGTCCTTCAGGCCCTGGCGGAAGCCGCCGTGATGCGGCGCCAGGGCCGCCGCCATCGCCAGCGCGATCAGCACTGATGCCAGCGCGCCCAGCGCCAGGCCGGTCAGCGCGCGCCGCGTCACGTCGCCGGACCAGTCGCGCGCCGGATCCTTCAAATGCGCGCCGCCGAAGGCCAGTCGCGGGAACTCGCGCACGATCTCGCTGCCGTGGGCGACGCTGTCCAGCGTGAAGCCCTGGTAGGCCAGCGGCGCCGAGTAGCTGGTCTCGCGCATCTCGATCTGGCGCGCCAGCAGCAGGTCCAGGACCGATTCGGTGCGGGTCTCGTAGAACTGCTGGCCGGCCGGGCTGTCGGCCAGCGCGCGCCGGAAGTGCAGGCTGTCCAGCGCCGTGAGGCCCAGGAACAGCGCCAGCACCACGCCAGCGCTCAGCGCGGCCGGATCGCGCAGCACGCGCTGCCAGTTCGCGCGCAGATGCGGGCGCCGGATCAGCCGCGCGATGTAGAACACCAGCGCCGCGAACATTGCCCACAGCGCCACGTCGGTCCAGAGGATGACGACCTTGAATCCCATGTCGAATCTCTTGTCGGATCGGCGCGAGGCCGCGTCAGGTCAGCCGCACGCGCGGGTCGACCCAGGTGTAGACCACGTCGATCAGCGCGTTGCTCGCGATGTAGAGCAGCGCGCCGAGGAACACCATGGTGCGCACGATGGCGAAGTCCTGGCCGGTGATCGCGTCGATGACGAAGGCGCCCAGGCCCGGGATGCCGAAGAAGCTCTCGAACACCAGGCTGCCCAGGAAGACGTAAGGCAGGTAGGCGCCGGCGCTGGTGATGATCGGGATCAGCGCGTTGCGCAGCACATGGCGCATCAGCACCACGGGCTCGGACAAGCCCTTGGCGCGGGCGGTGCGGACATAGTCCTTGCCGACCTCCTCGAGCAGCATCGCGCGGTACAGGCGGGCCTCGCCGCCCAGCCGCGACAGCAGCGACAGGGCGATCGGCAGCGCCAGGAACTTGAGCGCGTCCAGCCCCGGCTCGTAGCCGTTGATCGGCACCAGGCGCAGCACTCTCGAGAAGAAGAACTGCCCGACGATGATGTAGAAGAGGCTGGAGATCGACAGCATCAGCACGCACAGCACGACGCCCCAGAAGTCGATGCGCGAGTTGCGGAAGAAGGTCAGCAGCAGCGCGAAGGCCACGCTCACGATCAGCTGCAGCACGAAGATCGGCACCGCCAACTGCAGGCTCACGCCCATGCGGGTCTTGATCTCATGGCCGATGTCGACGGCCTGGCGCGCGTCGGAGCGGCCGAACTCCAGCAGCATCAGCGACACCGAGCGCTCCCAGAACACCGTGTGGGTCAGCTGCGCGGTGCCGCTGCGCGAGGCATCCCAGTACAGCGGCTTGTCGTAGCCGCGCTCGGCCTTCCACTTGTCGATCTGTTCCTGCGAGACGCGCTTGCCGCCGATGTTCAGCCGCGCCATGTCGTCCGGCGTGTTGACGGTGAAGAACAGGAAGAAGGTCAGCAGGTTGACGCCCACCAGGATGGCCAGCCCGTAGGCCAGGCGACGAGTCAGGTACTTGAACATCAGTCGGCTCCCCGGGGGGCGCTCAGGGCGTCGTTGGCGACCAGCGGCGCGGCGGTGCCGCGCGCGGTCGCGGTTTCGCGCTTGCGGAAGCTGCGGCGCGTCATCCAGACGATGGCGGCGAAGCCCACCACCAGCACCAGCAGCGGCCACCAGACCGGCCGGTTCCATTCGCCCTGGCGCTGGGCGCGCTCCTGCGGATCGATGCGGTAGTAGCGCACCGGATCGCGGATCACGATGCTGGGTTTGCCGTTGTAGACCCAGTGCTGGTACGCCTGCCCGGTCCAGGCCCAGTAGCCGAAGGCCCAGGGCGCGTCCTGCTGGGCGATCTGCACCATGCGGTCGATCACCTGCTGCTTCTGCGGGCCGTCGTCGAGCACCTGCACCTGCTTGAACAGCCGGTCGAATTCGGCGCTCTCGTAGTTGGCCGAGTTTTCGCCTTCATGCAGCGACTTGCTGTTGGGCCCGTAGAGCAGGAATAGGAAATTCTCGGCGTCCGGGTAGTCCGCGAACCAGCCCCACCAGAAGACCTGGTGCTTGCCCTGGCGGACCTTCTCCTGGAACTGGTTGTAGTCGGTGGCGCGCACGTCGAGCTGGATGCCCAGCTTGGCGAACTGCTTCACCAGCCAGTCGTTCTCGGCCTTCACCTCCGGCGTGACGGTGCGCATGAAGTCGTAGTTGAGCACCAGCGGCTGACCGGTCTTCGCGTCGCGGCCATCGGGGTAGCCGGCCTCGGCCAGCAGCTGCTTCGCGTCCTCGAGCGGACGGCGCTCGACCTTGCCATTGACCAGCCGGTGCGTGACCGGATTGAAGAAGCCCGGCTGCGCCTCGCGCGAGCCGAACACGCCCGGCGGCACCGGCCCGAAGGCCGTCACGCCGCCGCGGTTCTTGAAGATGCGGCCGTAGCCCTCCTCCCAGTCGATCGCGATGGACAAGGCCTGGCGCAGCTTGCGGTGGCGCTCCTCTTCCTCCGGCGTCCTGCCCTTGCCGATCACCGGATCGAGCATGTTGAAGCCCAGGTACCAGTTGTTGGGATCGGTCGAGCGCGGGAAGGCGAAGCCGCGCTGGCGGAAGAAGGCGTCGGTCTCGGCGGAGTCGCTGGCGTCGGCGTAGAACTCGACGCCCCAGTCGCCGCGTTCCAGGTCGGGGAGGTCCAGGTAGCCCTGCTTGAACATCTCCTTGCGCGGCACCCGCTCCTTGATCAGCGTGGCGACGATCTTGTCGATGAAGGGCATGGGCTTGCCGCAGTCGGCCAGGCGCCCCGCGGGACCGTCGTCGGGCATGCCCTCGCAGGGGTAGAGATCGTCCTTGCGGTAATTCGGATTGCGCGACATCACATGACGGCGATCCTGCTCGTAGGTCGTCATCATGTAAGGCCCGGTGCCCACCGGCCACTGGTTCCAGGACAGGCCGTGCTCGGCCATGCCGGGCTGGGCGTAGAACAGGTCCGCCTCCCACGGGATCGGCGCCATGAAGGTCGTCGACATCCAGTAGGACCACTGCGGGTACTTGCCCTTGATGCGCACGCGCAGCAGGTGCTTGTCCACCGCCTCGGCGCCTTCCAGCGGCCACTTGCGGAAGTCCAGGAAGGGCTTGTCGGGCGTGCTCTCCGGCAGGCCCTTGAGCAGCTTCGCGTTCTCCTCGCGGATCAGCGCGCCGTAGGCCTTCAGGCCGAGCACGTGCTCGGAGAACAGGCCGAAGATCGGCGCCTCGATGCGGGTGGTCGCGTGGCGCTTGAGCGCGTAGACGAAGTCCGCGGCCTCGAGCTCCCGGGTGCCCTGGTGCTCGAACTGCCAGGGCGAGCGCTTGTCGCCGAGCTCTTTCGCCGTGAGGTGGTGGTAGCGGTAGTGGCCCTGCTCGTCCTTGGCGAATGCGGGGCTGGGCGCGTACAGGACGCCGGGCCGGATGGGCACGTCGTAGACGCTCTGCGCGATCTGGTCCGCGGGCGCGTCCTCGGGCAGGCGCCGGCCCTGCGCGTCCAGGTAGTACGGCTTGACCACCGCCGCCGCGACGCGCGGGATCAGCGTGTAGGGCCGCTTCAGGTAGTGGTAGCCGTAGAGCGGCTCGGTGATCTGGTAGGTATAGACCGACTCGGGCGCGGTGTAGGACGCGGTCGGATCCAGGTAGCGCGGCGAGCGCTCGTCGAAGGACAGGTAGAGCGTGTTGTCCTTGGCCGCGCCGGCCGGATAGGGACTGTTGTTGCACGCGGCCAGCAGCGACGCGGCACACACCGCCGCCGCCATCGCCCCCGCGCCGCCCAGGCGGCGGATCGCCACGAACCGGGCCCACGCCGCACGCCAGCCCTCAGCCGCGTGCAGCGACGCGTTCCACAGCCCCGACGACATCGTCATCCTTCCCAAAAGCAAACGCCGCATCCTGGGGATGCGGCATTGCCAGATTGTTGCCAAGGCCGCGCCCCTCGTGGAGGCCGGCCGCTGCCGGGGCGGATCATAGCGGCCCCGCTCGCGCGGCGCCCGTGACGTCGGTCAGTGGTCGTGACCGGGGTGGTCGTGATCGTGGCCGGGGTGATCGTGCGGCTCGTGATGATCGTGTCCGTGGCCGACATGGCCCCAGGCCACGATCACGTCGCGGCCCTCGACCATCATCTCGGCCTTCGCGCCCACGGGCAGGCACACCTTGGTCGGCACATGGCCGAAGGGCAGCCCGGTGAGGACAGGCACCCTGACGCGCTCGCGCAGCGCCTGCACGCAGCTCTTCATCGAGTAGCCGCGATCCAGCGGCGACTTCTTCCAGCCGCTGAAACTGCCCAGGATCACCGCCTTCTGCGCGTCCAGCACGCCCGCCTGCCAGAGTTGCAGCAGCATGCGCTCGACGCGGTAGGGATGCTCGTTGACGTCCTCCAGGAAGAGGATGCCGCCCTTGATTTTCGGGAAGTGCGGCGTGCCCAGCAGCGAGCACAGCACCGCCAGGTTCCCCCCCCACAGCGTGCCGCGCGCCTCGACGCCGTCCAGGCCCGCCTCGGTGCGGAAGCCGATGGCCTCTAGCGAACCGTCCATCGCCTCGAGAAAGCAGTCGCGGGTGATCTCGTCGACGCCGCCGTCGCTTTCGGCGCGGCCGAAGTCGTCGCAGGCGATCGGACCGGCCCAGCTCGTCTGCTTCGTGTGGGCCAGCAGCGCCAGCTGCAGCGCGGTGACGTCGCTGAGGCCGACCCAGCGGGTGCCGCGCTCCGCGCTGCGCGCCATCAGCGCCCAGTCGATGCGGTCGAGCAACCGCGTCAGGCCGTAGCCGCCGCGCGTGGCCAGCGCCACCGACGGCGCCGCCTCGGCGACGCGGTGCAGCGCGGCCAGCCGCGTGTCGTCGTCGCCGGAGAAGCGCTGGTGCTTCGCCAGCGCGGCCTCGTCGATGCTCACGTCGAAGCCGAGCGCCGTCAGCCGCTTGGCCGCGCGCTTGAGCGGCTGCGCCTGCGCCAGGACGCCGGAGGGGGTGTAGAGGATCAGGGAGCTCATCGCTGCGGGTCGTCCTGCGGAGGATCGGAATTCGGGGAAAGGTATTGCGCGTCGCCGACCGGGATCACCGGAAACTCCTGCACCTCGGGCAGCGCGGTCAAGGCGGGCAGGCCGTCGGCATCCACGGCGGCGCCGGCTTCGATGGCCCGCTCGGCGGCCGCCTGGCGACGCGTCTCGCGCAGCTGGCGCGCGGCCTCGCGGCGCTCGGCGAAGAACTCGCGCAGCAGCTTGGCGGAGGCCTCGGCCAGCACGCCGCCCTGCAGCGCGGTGTGGTGGTTGAGCTGCTTCTGATCGAACAGGTCCAGCACCGAGCCGGCCACGCCGGTCTTGGGATCCGGCGCGGCGAAGACCACGCGCTTGAGCCGCGCATGCATCATCGCCATCGCGCACATCGCGCAGGGCTCGAGCGTCACGTAGAGCTCGCACTCGGGCAGCCGGTAGTTGCCCAGCAGCTGCGCGGCATGGCGCAACGCCACGATCTCGGCATGCGCGGTCGGATCGTGCGTCGTGATCGGGCGGTTGTAGCCGGTCGCGATCACCTGGCCGGCGCGCATGATGACGGCGCCCACGGGCACCTCGCCCACCAGCCAGGCGTTCTGCGCCTGGTCGAGGGCGAGCCGCATCGCGTACTCGTCGGCGGGGAGGAGGGAGGAAGGCTCGATGGACATGGCGAAGCTCGCGCGGCAGTGTAGCCGTGCCCGCTATGCTGCCGGCCCATGCAACAGGAGTTCCCCGGCCATCAGGACGATCTCTTCGGCGAGCTGCTGGCGCCAGCGCCCGCCCCCGGCGCGCGGCCCGCGACGACCGGGCGGCAGGCGCGCGGCGCCGACCGCGTCGACCGCGTCGATGCGAGCGATGCCGGTGATGCGGACGATCCGGACGACACCAGCGGCGCGATCACCGAAGGCGCGCCCTCGCCCGCCACGGACGGGCCGCCGAAACGCCGCCGCGCCGGCGTCCAGCCGCAGCCGGTGGACGAATCGCAGGCCGCCCTCGCCGCCGCGCTGTCGCCGCGGATCCGGCTGGGCACCTCGTCGTGGAGCTATCCGGGCTGGCAGGGCATCGTCTGGGCCGGCCGGCACGGCGAATCCACCCTGTCGCGCAACGGCCTGAGCGCCTATGCGCAGCAGCCGCTGCATCGCGCGGTCAGCATCGACCGCGGGTTCTACCAATCGCTGACGGCCAGCCAGTACGAGCGCTACGCGCAGCAGGTGCCCGAGGACTTCCGCTTCACGGTCAAGGCGCCGAGCGTGGTGACCGACGCGCAGGTGCGGACCGAGGACGGCCGCGGCCGCCAGGCCAACACGGCCTTCCTCGATCCGCGGCTGGCGGTCCAGGAATTCCTCGAACCCGCAATGCAAGGGCTGGGCGCGCGCATCGGCGCGCTGGTGTTCCAGCTCAGTCCGCTGCCCCTGGCCATGCTGGGCCGGATGCCGGAGCAGCTCGACCGGCTGCACGCGATGCTGGCCGCCCTGCCCTCGCTGCGCGACGTGGCGCCGGAGGCGGTGGTGGCGGTGGAGGTCCGCGATCCGGAATGGCTCACGCCGGACTTCGTCGCCGTGCTCAAGGACACCGGCGCGCGCTACTGCCTCGGGCTGCATCCGAAGCTGCCCCCGATCCAGGACCAGTTGCCGCTGCTGCGCGCGATGTGGCCCGGGCCGCTGGTCTGCCGGTGGAACCTGCACCGCGTCCATGGCCCGTTCGGCTACGAGGACGCGGAGAAGAAGTACGGCGAGTACGCCGAGGTCATGGATCCCGATCCGGAGACACGAGCCGTGCTGGCGAAGGTCGTGCGCGCCACCGCCGAGGCCGGCCAGCCCTGCTACGTGACGATCTCCAATCATGCGGAAGGTTCTGCCCCGCTGAGCCTGCGCGCGCTGGCGCGGGAGATCGTCGACCCGGCCTGAGCGGGGCGAGCTCCACGGGCGGGTTGAGCCGTCGATCGACGAGGCCCGCTGACGCCCGGTCCGGGCTCAGTCCAGCGGCCAGCGGGCCAGGTCCACGTGCGTGGACTGTCCCTGCAGGCTGTCCAGCAGCAGGAACTCGGAGGCAGTCCAGCCGGGCACGATGAAGGGCTGCGGCTCGACGGCGACGTCGTCGTAGAAGAGCGTGAGATGCGGCGTGAAGTGCGGATCGGTCCGCAGGCCCGCCGCATGGAGCCGGTCGCCGAGCGCGGCCCGCATCGCGCGCACGCCGTCCAGGCAGGCGCCGCCGCTCAGCACCAGCGGCAGGTTGCGCGGCTTGCGGGTGAAGCTCAGCAACTGGTCGAAATCGACCCGGACCGGCCCGTGCCGCAGCGCCGCGGCGGCGTCCTCGGCGAGTTGCCGGACCTCGGCCATCGTTTCGGCCTGGTCGGTTGCGTCGTCATACCAGCCGAGGTGGTGGAGCGTCACATGCAGGCGCTCGGTGCGGGGCGGTCGAACGCGCAGCCCGAAGCGTCGAGCGATGTCGCCCGACACGGCGCTCAGCCTCGCCGCGGTGGCCGGATCGGGCCGCAGGCAGAAGAAGAGCGCATGCACGGTCATCGAGCGTCAGCCTCCGAGGCGCGCTGCTCGCCCTGCTTCATCAGGTCCTGCACTTGGCGGCCGACGGCCTCGGGCTGAGGCAGGTCCGACGGCGCGGCCGCGCCCGAGGAGGCGGCGGACGCCGCGGGCGGGCGGGTCTTCATGGTTTCCATCTGCTTCTTCGCGGTGAGCATGATGATGCTGAGCACGATCACGACGGCCAGGATGGACAGGGCGCTGCGCATGGGGAGATCCGGAAATCGAGGCAATGGCGGGCAGCATAGCCAAGCGGGCGCGCCGCGGCGCGTCGACCCGGCTCAGCGCAGGGCCGAGCCGACGCTCGGTCGCAGGCGCAGGATCTGCGGTGCCCGTTCCTGCGCGTCCAGCCAGCGCGGTGCGAGCGCGCGCCAGGCCGGCGCATGCCGGCACGCGCTCCAGCGCAGGGCCCAGTCGTCGGCATCGGCGGCACGCGTCATCCAGACGAAGACCTTCTCGCCCTCGCGCACCGGCAGTCGCGGGAAGTTGTTGGGCGAGCGCTCCGGGATGAAGCTGCCGATCACCGGCAGTCCCGCGGCCTCGATCACCGGCGCGACCTCGTGCTCGAAGAAGCGGGCGAAACCGTCCTCCGGATCGGCGGGATCCTTCCAGAGGTAGCACAGGTGGAGCAGCACGAGTCCGGTGCCGCCGTCGCGGCCCGCGCCGAGCGCGCCGCCCGCCCTGCCCGCCCTGCCCGCTCGGCCCGCGTCACGTGCCACATCGATGCGCGCCGGCACCGCCCCGCCTGGCGTCGGCCGCAGCAGCAGGACGTTGTCGTTGTCGTCGAGCAGCGGGTTGGCCTCGTCGCGGCGAGCCTGCCAGACTGGGCCGGAATAGAACGCGTGGAGCGCGCGCTCGCGCGCCGCCATGTCGTCGAAGCCGCGGATCCAGACGAAGCGGCCGGGGTCGTCCAGGTCGGCGAACTGGCCGTACAGCCGCATCCCGACCGCTTCCTGCGAGTCGACGAACGCCTCGTCGAACAGCCGCATGAAGCGGTCGCGCTCGCCCTTGACGATCTTGTACTGGCGCAACTCGAAGACGGGATGGGCGTCGGACATGGTGGACCTCCTGGGTCGTGGGCGTCGAAGTGATCGTGCGATTCTGGGGAGACGCCCTGTCACCGCGTGTCAGCAACGGCCGGCGCTCCATGGGTTCATGGCGATGGCGAACGTCAACTGCTCATCAACGTCGACAGCACCTCGACCTTCGGTAGTCACGGCGTGGCCACCACTCGTCAAGGTCGTAGTCCTCAGAGGCCCGTGAGCGAAGAATCGGCGGCTTCCCGCTTCACTGATCGCCATGGAGGACACATGCCCGCACCAATCGCCGAACTGTCCCCCCGCCACCGCATTGAACTTCCCAAGGAGCTTCGCGAGGAACTGAAATGGAAGCCCGGTCAGAAGCTCATGCTGATCCGACGCCACGACGGCGTCTTCATTTGTCCCGAGGTGACGTTCGAGCAGCTGCGGGGCATCGCCAAGGGCGCGAACACGGAGGGATGTCGTGATCGCAACGACCGCTACTGACCCACCCGCAGCAGCAACAGGGCCGAAGTTGGTCGTCGACACATCGGCTTGGATTGAGTGGTTCGTCGACTCGGACATCGGCCGCCTGGTGGATGCGGCCCTCAGCCAGCCCGAGCGCTGCATCGTCCCGACGATCGTGCAGATGGAACTTGCCAAGTGGGCCTTGCGCGAACTCCCCGAGGATCAACACCTTCGGCTTGTCCGATTGACGCAGAAGTGCCACGTCGACGCGCTCGACAGCGGAACCGCGTTCATGGCCGCTTCCGCGAACGTCGAACACAAGCTCGCTCTGGCGGACGCCATCATCTACGCCACCGCGCAGAAGTTTGGTGCCGAAGTCGTGACCTGCGACGCGCACTTCAAGGGCCTACCGGCGGTTCGGTTCTATCCAAAACTCGCCCGGGCCAGCGAGAACTCGATCCCGGCGTTCAGTCCTTGGGAGCGCTGGCCGACCTCGGATCAGTTCGATCACCCCCAATTGACCTGGCCACGGCAATAGCGAACAAGGGCCCCGAAGGGCCCTTGTGCATCAGCGTCGAGCGCTCATTCCCACTCGATCGTCGCCGGCGGCTTGCTCGACACGTCGTAGGTCACGCGGTTGATGCCGCGCACCTCGTTGATGATCCGGCCCGAGCAGCGCTTGAGCAGGCTGTAGGGAAGCTCCGCCCAGTCCGCCGTCATGAAGTCGCTGGTCTGCACCGCACGCAGCGCGACGACGTAGTCGTAGGTCCGGCCGTCGCCCATCACGCCCACGCTCTTCACCGGCAGGAACACCGTGAAGGCCTGGCTGGTCAACTCGTACCAGGTCTTGCCCGTCGCCTCGTCACGGGTGTTGCGCAGCTCCTCGATGAAGATCGCGTCGGCGCGGCGCAGCAGGTCGGCGTATTCCTTCTTCACCTCGCCCAGGATCCGCACGCCCAGGCCCGGGCCCGGGAACGGATGGCGATAGACCATCTCCGGCGGCAGGCCCAGCGCCACGCCCAGCTCACGAACCTCGTCCTTGAAGAGCTCGCGCAGCGGCTCCAGCAGCTTCAGGCCCAGTTGCTCCGGCAGGCCGCCCACGTTGTGGTGGCTCTTGATCGTCGTGGCCTTCTTGGTCTTGGTGCCGCCGCTCTCCACCACGTCCGGATAGATCGTGCCCTGCGCCAGGAAGGTCGCGCCCTTGTGCCCTTGGCCGCTGGCCTTGAGCTTCTCCGCCTCGGCCTTGAACACGTCGACGAACAGGCCGCCGATGATCTTGCGCTTGCGCTCCGGGTCGGTCACGCCGGCCAGTTGGCCGAGGAACAGCTCGCTCGCATCGACACGGATCACCTTCGCGTGCAGCTTGCCCGCGAACATGTCCATGACCATGTCACCTTCGTTCAGGCGCAGCAAACCGTGATCGACGAACACGCAGGTCAGCTGGTCGCCGATCGCGCGGTGGATCAGCGCCGCCGCCACCGACGAGTCCACGCCGCCGGACAGACCCAGGATGACTTCCTCGTCACCGACCTGCTCGCGGATCTTCTGGACGGCTTCCTCGATGTAGTCGCCCATGATCCAGTCGCCGCGGCAGCCGCCGATGTCGCGCACGAAGCGCGTGATCATCGCGGCGCCCTGCACCGTGTGCGTCACTTCCGGATGGAACTGGAACGCGTAGTAGCCCTTCTCCTCGTTCGCCATGCCAGCGATCGGGCAGCTCGGCGTCGAGGCCATCAGCACGAAGCCCGGCGGCAGCGCGGTGACCTTGTCGCCGTGGCTCATCCAGACCTTCAGCATCCCGTGGCCTTCGGGCGTCGAAAAGTCCTGGACGCCAGCCAGCAGCTTGGTGTGGCCATGCGCGCGGACCTCGGCGTAGCCGAACTCGCGGCGGTCGCTCCACTCGACCTTGCCGCCGAGCTGCACCGCCATCGTCTGCATGCCGTAGCAGATGCCCAGCACCGGCACGCCCAGGTCCCACACCGCCTGCGGCGCGCGCAGTTCGTGGTCCTCGTAGGTCGACGCGTGGCTGCCCGAGAGGATGATCGCCTTGGGGGCGAACGAGCGGATGAAATCGTCGCTGACGTCGTTGGGATGGATCTCGCAGTAGACGTGGGCTTCGCGCACGCGGCGCGCGATCAGCTGGGTCACCTGGGAGCCGAAGTCGAGGATGAGGACTTTGTCGTGCATGGTCAGCTTCTAGCGATGCTTGGGAATTCGATTGCGGACGGAGCGGCGGCACTCATGCCTTGGCCGCGGCGGCCTGCGCCGGCGGCTCCGCGGTGAAGTGGCGCCAGGCGAAGGCCAGCGAGGCCAGTTGCAGCAGCGCGCACAGGTAGAACGGGGCGCCGATGCGCCAGTCGGTCTTGGGCAGCTCGGCCACCAGCGCCATCAGGCCCAGGCCGGCGATCGGCGAGATCACCGCCATCAGGCTGTTGATCGCGGCCACCGCGCCCATGGTCTCGCCCTGCGTGCGCGCGTCGGCGGCATTGGAGATCACCCCCTGCATCGCCGGCCCGGCGGCCACGCCGCAGACGTTCAGGAAGATCGCAGCGACCATCATCCACGCCTCGGTCGAGAGGCCCCAGATCAGGTTGGTCGCGATCGAGGTCATCAGGCCGATCAGCACCAGCCGGCGCGGCCCCAGCCATCTCAGCAGTGGCTGCAGCAGCACGCCCTGGACCAGCACCGCCACCAGGCCGACGACGAACAGCGACAGGCCGTTCTCCTTCGGGCCCCAGCCGAATTTGTGCTGGTTGTAGAGCACCCAGCTGGTCTGGATCACCAGTTGCGCCAGGCCCGAGCAGGCGATGACGTAGATCAGCGGCCCGACCCCGTGCAGCTTGCGCAGCCGGCCGAGCGCGGCGAACGGGTTGGCCTTGCGCCAGTCGAAGGACCGGCGGTGCTCCGGCGCCAGCGATTCCGGCAGCACGAAGAAGCCATACAACCAGTTCATCAGCGCCAGCGTGCCCGCGACGTAGAACGGCAGGTGCAGATCGATCGCGCCGAGCAGGCCGCCCATCACCGGCCCCAGGATGAAGCCCATGCCGAAGGCCGCGCCTAGCATCCCGAAGCGCTTGGCGCGATCGGCGGGCGGGGTGATGTCGGCCACGTAGGCGTTGGCGACGGCCGCATTGGCCTGCATCGCGCCGGAGAACAGCCGCACCACGACCAGCATCCACAGCGCCTGCGCCATGGCCGTGACGAAGAAGCTCAGCGCCAGCCCGCTGAAGCCGACCAGCATCACCTTGCGGCGGCCGAAGCGGTCGGAGAGCCCGCCCAGGATGGGCGAACCGAAGAAATTCGCGAGACCGAAGGCGAAGGCCACCGCCAGTTGGGCGAGCGCGTGCTGGGTCTCGTTCTGGGTGAAGGTTCCGACCAGCGGCGGCAGCACCGGGATGATCAGGCCGATCGACACCATGTCGATCAGCACCGCGATCAGGATGAACGACATGGCGGCCTTGCGGCCGCCATGCGTGGTCGAGGCCGCGACGGCGTCGGGGCCGTCGCGCTGCGCCGGGTCGGACAAGGGCGTCACTCCAGACGGTAGTTGGGCGCTTCCTTGGTGATCTGCACGTCGTGGACGTGGCTCTCACGGATGCCCGCCGAGGTGATCTCGACGAACTCGGCCTTCTCGTGCATGTCGGCGATGCTGGCGCAGCCGCAGTAGCCCATCGAGGCCCGCAGCCCGCCGCCCATCTGGTGCACGATCGCGACCATCGACCCCTTGTACGGGACGCGGCCTTCGATGCCTTCCGGCACCAGCTTGTCCGCGTTGGGGTTGGTCGTCTCGTCGTTTTCCTGGAAGTAGCGGTCCGCCGAGCCGGCCTTCATCGCGCCGATCGAGCCCATGCCGCGGTAGCTCTTGTAGCTGCGGCCTTGATACAGGATCACTTCGCCCGGGGCCTCCTCGGTGCCGGCGAACATGCCGCCCATCATTACCGTGCTCGCGCCGGCGGCGATGGCCTTGGCGATGTCGCCCGAGTAGCGGATGCCGCCGTCCGCGATCAGCGGCACGCCGGTGCCCTTGAGCGCGGTGGCGACGAAGTCGATCGCCGCGATCTGCGGCACGCCGACGCCCGCCACGATGCGGGTGGTGCAGATCGAGCCCGGGCCGATGCCGACCTTGACCGCGTCCGCGCCGGCTTCCACCAGCGCCAGCGCCGCGGCGCCGGTGGCGATGTTGCCGCCGATGACCTGCACCTGCGGGTAGTTCTTCTTGACCCAGCGCACGCGCTCGATCACGCCGCTGCTGTGGCCGTGCGCGGTATCGACGACGATCGCGTCGACGCCGGCCTTCACCAGCAGTTCGACGCGCTCCTCGGTGCCCTCGCCCACGCCGACGGCGGCACCGACGCGCAGCTTGCCGTGGTCGTCACGGGCGGCATTGGGGAAGTTGGTCTGCTTGGTGATGTCCTTGACGGTCATCAGGCCGCGCAGCTCGAAGCTGTCGTTGATGACCAGCACCCGCTCCAGCTTGTGCTTGTGCATCAGCGCCTTGCCGTCGTTGAGCGAGGCGCCCTCCCGGACGGTGATCAGGCGTTCGGCCGGGGTCATGATCTCGCTGACCGGGGCGTCCATGCGGGTCTCGAAGCGCAGGTCGCGGCCGGTGACGATGCCGACGACCTTCTTGCCCTCCAGCACCGGGAAACCGGAGATGCCGTGCTGCTCGCTGAGCTGCTTGACCTGGCGGACGGTGGTCTGGGGGGTGATCGTGATGGGGTCGCGGAGCACGCCGGACTCGTAGCGCTTGACGCGGGCCACTTCGGCCGCCTGCTGCTGCGGGGTCAGGTTCTTGTGGACGATGCCGATGCCGCCTTCCTGGGCGATGGCGATCGCCAGTCGCGCTTCGGTCACGGTGTCCATCGCGGCGGACACGAGGGGAAGATTCAGGCGGATGCCACGCGTGAACTGCGTGGCCAGACTGGTGTCGCGCGGCAACACCTGGGAGAACGCCGGCACCAGCAACACATCGTCGAAGGTGAGCGCTTTTCCGAGTAGGCGCATGAGGGAAGCTCCAGACGCAAAGGCGCATTATAGAGAAGCCCGGCAGTACACTCCACGCCCATGATGAATCCCCGACTCCCGCGACGCCCGCTGGGCGTGATGTGCGCGCTGGCGCTGATGGCGCTGACCTCGATCGCGCACGCCCAATGGAAGTGGCGCGATGCCGATGGCCGCACGCAATACAGCGACCGTCCGCCGCCGCCGAGCGTGGCCGAGAAGGACATCCTGCAGCGCCCCACCAATGCCGTGCGCGTGGCCCCGGCGCCGGGCGTGCCGGCTTCGGCGGCGGCCTCCGGAGCCTCCGCGCCGGGCCGGGCCGCCAGCGAGCCGTCTTCACGCGAGAAGGTCGAGCGTGAGCGCAAGGCGCAGGAGGACAAGGCCCGCACCGAGGCGATGGCCGAGAACTGCCGCCAGGCGCAGAACCGCCAGCGCATGCTCGAGTCCGGCGTGCGCCTGCGCTCCGGCACGGCCGGTGGCGAATCGCAGCCGATGACCGAGCAGATGCGCCAGGACGAGATCCGCCAGATGCAGACGGTGATCACCGCGAACTGCAAGTAAGGCCCGGAACGCGTCCGGGAAACAACACCGGGCGGCAAGCCGGACGTAAGTCCGGTGACCGCCGGTAAGACGAAAGGCCGCTCACGCGGCCTTTTTTGCTGCGCGCCTCCCGACGCTCCTTGGCACTCCTTGGCGCTTCCCCGCGCTCCGTCAGGCCTTGCGGCCCAGCGGTCGATGCCGCGTCACGATGCGGCTGCCCGCCGCTTGATAGCGCTGACGGCGCGCCTCCTTCGGGTCAACGGTCAGCGGGCGGTAGACCTCGATGCGGTCGCGCTCGCGCAGCGGCGTGTCCAGCGGCACGGTCCGGCCCCAGATGCCGGCCGTCAACGCCTCGATCCGGTCCGGCTCGAACCACCGGCTGCCCAGCAAGGCATCCCGTAGCGTGCTGCCCGCGGGCAGGCGAAGCTGCTGTTCTCGGAGCTCCCCGCGAACGGGACTCCAGAAGAGGTCGACCGACAGTTCAGCGGGGTCCATGGACCTGCTCGGCGCGCTTCACGAAGCTGTCGACGAAGGTGTTGGCGATGCGATCGAACACCGGGCTGACGACCGCCTCGAGCGCGAAGCTCGAGAACGCGTAGCGCAGTTCGAACTCGACCTTGCAGGCCTTGGGCTCGCTGCCCGGCGGCGTGCCGGGGCGGTTCAGCGGCAGGAAGCGCCAGTCGCCGTCGAGTTTGGAGAACGGCCCGTCGACCAGTTCCATGCGCACGCGCTGGTCGGTCTCGTGCGTGTTGCGGGTGGTGAAGGCGTGCCGCAGGCCGGCATAGTGCAGCGACAGCCGGGCGGTCATGCCGTGGTCGTCACGCTCGAGGATGTCGGCCGCCGAGCACCACGGCAGGAACTCCGGATAGCGCTCGACCTGGGTCACCAGCTCGTACATCTCGCGCGGCGAGTACCAAAGGAGGACTGTCTTCCGGACGTGCTTCATGGCGGTTCTTAGAATGGCGGGATTGTAGGCGGCCCGATCGCCCCCATCTGGCCGCCATCCGGCTGTCACGCCCGCCGTGCGCCGCACGAGAAGAACACCCCCGCCTATGTCCATCGCAGAAAACCGCCGCGCCCGATTCGAGTACCACATCGAGGAGCAGTACGAGGCCGGCATCGTCCTGGAAGGCTGGGAAGTCAAGGCGATCCGCGCCGGCCAGGTCCAGTTGCCGGACGGCTACGTCCTCATCCGCGAGGGCGAGCTTTTCCTGATCGGCTGCCGCATCAATCCGCTGCGCACCGCATCCACCCATGTGCATCCGCAAGCCGACCGGACCAAGAAACTGCTGATGAGCCGGGCCGACATCCGCCGGCTGATCGGCAAGGTCGAGCAGCGCGGCTTCACGCTGATTCCGCTGGACCTGCACTACAAGAACGGCCGCGTGAAGGCGCAGATCGCGCTGGCCAAGGGCAAGGCCCAGCACGACAAGCGCGAGACCGAGAAGAAGCGCGACTGGGAGCGCGAGAAGGGCCGCCTGATGCGCCACAAGGTGTCGGGCCCGGCCAAGGACTGAGCGGCCGCGGCCCTGGCCGCTCCGTCGTCCCGGGTCCGTCGCTTCTTCGGCGGCTCGGCCGCTCTGCCCTTCAGCCGCTCAACCCTTCAGCACCTCGAACGCCTGCGCCAGGTCGGCGCGCAGGTCCTCCACGTCCTCCAGCCCGATGGCGAAACGCACCAGCGTGCCGCCCTCCTGCGCCGTCCACGGCAGCCCGAGCGAGCGGCTCCGGCTCAGGTCGTAGGGCACCGCCAGGCTCATCGGCCCGGCCCAGGAATAACCGATCCCGAAGCAGCGCAGCGCGTCGACGAAGGCGTCGACGCGCCGTGCGTCGTAGTCCGGCCGGAACACCGCCGAGAACAGGCAGCCCGCCGCATCGGGGCTCACCTGTCGCCAGTGCGCATGACCCGGCGAATCAGGCAGCGCCGGATGCAGCACGCGCGCGATCTCCGGCCGCGCAGCCATCCACCGGGCCAGGTCGCGAGTCGCGGCGTCCTGCGCGCGGTAGCGCAGCACGACGCTCGGCAGGCCGCGCAGCACCGCCTCGACATCGTTCTGCCCGACGCCATGGCCGAGGTACTCGTGCATCGCCACCAGTTGCCGATGCAGCGCCGCGTCCCGCGTGCAGACGGCGCCCATCAGCAGGTCCGCGCCGCCGGACGGGAACTTGGTCAGCGCCTGCATGCTGAGGTCGGCGCCGAGGCCCGGCGCCAGGTCGGGCGCCACCTCGAACGCATTGAAGGCAAGCCCCGCGCCCCAGGTGTTGTCGAGCGCGGTCAGCACGCCGCGGGCACGGCTGGCGCTCAACAGGCCGATGAGATCGGGGAACTCCAGCGTGATCGACCCAGCGGCCTCCAGCCACACCAGCTTCGTGCGGGGTGACAGCATCGCCTCGAACGCCGGCACGTCCAGCGGATCGTAGAAGCGGTGCGTGATGCCGAGCCGCGTCAGCAAGCCGGTGGTGATGTGCCGGTTCTGACCATAGACGTTGTCCGGCACCAGCACCTCGTCGCCGGGCTGGAGGAAGGCCAGGCTGGTCAGCGTGATCGCGGCCAGGCCGCTGGGCGTCAGCACGCAATGCTGCGCGTGCTCCAGCGTCGCGATGCGCGCGGCCAGCGTGTAGGTGGTGGGCGTGCCCGGCAGGCCGTAGCGGTAGCTGATGCCGTCCTGCGCGCGCGGCCGGTGCAGTTCGGTGGTGTCCTTGAAGAGCACCGTCGAGGCCTTGGCCACGGGCACCGCGACGGCGTCCCAGCCGTCGGGCGCGCGGAACGGGTGGTGGATCTGCTCGGTGGACGGGCCGCGTTTGCTCACGAAGTCTCCTGGCGCTGGGAACGGGACGGCCATTCTGCGGCAGCCGCGACGCCCCGTGCGCCAGCAATGAAAACGCCGGCACGAGGCCGGCGTGGCGGGTGAGCGGCGGAGGCGCCCGCGATGCGCGGGCCCGGCAGGCGCGTCGCCGATCAGATCGGCAGCGCGATCAGGTCGTGCCCCTCGGCGCCGACGATGCGGGCGCGGGTGAATTCGCCCACGCGGAGCTGCTTGCTGGCCTTCTCCGGCGGCAGCAGGCGGACGGTGCCATCGATCTCGGGCGCATCGGCATACGAGCGGCCGACGCCGCCCTTGCGGCCCAGCGCCGGCGCCGAGTCCACCAGCACCTGCATCGTCGCGCCGATGCGGCGCTGCAGCTTGGTGATGGACACCTCCTCGGCCACCGCCATGAAGCGGGCGCGGCGCTCCTCGCGGACTTCGTCGGGCAGCGCGCCTTCCAGCGCGTTGGCCGGCGCGCCCTCGATCGGCGAGTAGGCGAAGCAGCCGGCGCGGTCGATCTGCGCTTCGCGCATGAAGTCCAGCAGGTACTGGAACTCGGCTTCGGTCTCGCCGGGGAAACCGGCGATGAAGGTGGAACGGATCACCAGTTCGGGGCAGATCTCGCGCCAGCGCTGGATGCGCTCGAGGTTCTTCTCGCCGTTGGCCGGGCGCTTCATGCGCTTGAGCACATCCGGATGCGCGTGCTGGAACGGGACGTCGAGATACGGGAGGATGAGGCCCTCGGCCATCATCGGCAGCACCTCGTCGACGTGCGGGTACGGATAGACGTAGTGCAGGCGCACCCAGGCGCCGTAGGGCTTGGCGATCTCGCCGAGCTGGGCGACGAGGTCGAACATGCGGGTCTTGACCGGCTTGCCGTCCCAGAAGCCGGTGCGGTACTTGATGTCGACGCCGTAGGCGCTGGTGTCCTGGCTGAT
Organism: Mitsuaria sp. BK041; assembly: GCF_014193085.1. Classification (NCBI taxonomy): domain Bacteria; kingdom Pseudomonadati; phylum Pseudomonadota; class Betaproteobacteria; order Burkholderiales; family Sphaerotilaceae; genus Roseateles; species Mitsuaria sp. BK041. The sequence goes on from NZ_JACHYT010000001.1 coordinate 3,522,877, forward strand.
GACCAGCAGTTCCTTGACGCCGGACTCGAACAGCGCCTTGGCCTCGGCGAGCACGTCGCCGATGGGACGCGAGACCAGGTCGCCGCGCATGCTCGGGATGATGCAGAAGCTGCAGCGGTGGTTGCAGCCCTCGGAGATCTTCAGGTAGGCGTAGTGCCTGGGCGTGAGCTTGATGCCGGCCACGCCGCGGGCCTCGGGGACGAGGTCGATGAAGGGGTCGTGCGGCTTGGGGACGTGGGTGTGGACGGCGTCCATCACTTCCTGCGTCGCATGCGGGCCGGTGACGGCGAGGACGCTGGGATGCACCTCGCGGACCATGTTGTCGGAGCTCGCGCCGGCCTTGGCGCCGAGGCAGCCGGTGACGATGACCTTGCCGTTCTCGGCCAGCGCCTCGCCGATGGTGTCCAGCGACTCCTTCACGGCATCGTCGATGAAGCCGCAGGTATTGACGATGACGAGGTCAGCGCCGGCGAAGGTCTTGGAGGTCTCGTAGCCCTCCGCGCGCAGCTGCGTGAGGATCAGTTCGGAATCGGTGAGCGCCTTGGGGCAGCCCAGGGAAACGAAGCCGATCTTCGGAGCGGCAGCCTTCTTGTCGGCGGAGAGGTCGTAAGTCGTTGATTCCATTTGAATTCCGCCGGAAGGCCTGGCTGGGAGCTGGGGCGGCATTGTAAGCGAGCGGCCCTCTTGCTGGGCATGGCCGCCGCCGGCAGCCGTGATTTCCTCTGCGCGCACCGCGCCCTCGCCGGGGCACGCGACTTGCCGCGACTCCCGATCCCGCCCCGGAGATCCACCATGCACCTCGAAGGCTCCTGTCACTGCGGCCGCGTCCGCTTCTCGGTCGAATCGACCGAGCCCTGCCCCTACCTGCGCTGCTATTGCTCGATCTGCCGCAAGACCGCCGGCACCGGCGGCTACGCGATCAACATCGGCGCCGACCACCGGACCTTCAAGCTCATCAAGGGCAAGCGCGAGCTGCGGGTCTACCGCGCGGTGATCGACGGCAAGGAAAGCTCCGGCCAGCGCCACTTCTGCGGCCGCTGCGGCACCGCGCTCTGGATGTACGACGACAACTGGCCCGACCTGATCCACCCGCATGCCAGCGCCATCGACACGCCGCTGCCCGCGCCGCCGGAGAACGTGCATGGCCTGCTCGACTCGAAGGCCGCCTGGGTGGAGGTCGAGGGCCGGCCGGGCGACCCGCGCTTCGACCATTTCCCCGACGAATCGCTGGCCGACTGGCATCGGCGGCACGGGCTGTAGCGCCGCCGTGCCCGCCGCGACCGCCGCCGGTCGTGCCCTACTTCTTGGGGGACTGCGGGGGGAAGCCCGGCATGCCGGGGAAGATGTTGCCGGCGCTCTGGAACTGCTCCTGCATCTGCAGGAACAGGTTCTTGGACTGTTCCAGGTAGTTGCCCATCAGGCCCTGCATCATCGGCGCCTGGCCGCTCATGAACTGCGACCACAGCTGCGGGTCGAAGCCCGCGCCCTTGCTCTGCTCGGCAAAGCGCGCCTGCATCTCGCCGAAGGCCTGCAGGTTCTTCTCGAGGTAGGCGCCCATCAGCCCCTGCATCGCATGGCCGTAGAAGCGGATGATCTGCGCCAGCAGCGGCGTCGAGAACATCGGCATCCCGCCCATCTCCTCCTCCAGGATGATCTGCAGCAGGATGGAGCGCGTCAGCTCCTCGCCCGACTTGGCGTCGCGGACCTCGAAGACCTCGCCCTCGAGCACCATCTTCTTGACGTCCGCCAAGGTGATGTAGCTGCTGGTCTGGGTGTCGTAGAGCCGCCGGTTGGGGTACTTCTTCAGCACCCGCGGCCCCTTGGGTTGCGTGGGGTCCTCGCCGCCGGTTGCCGTCTTGCCGCGTCGGGCCGTCGCCATGCTGTCTCCTCTGAGGGTCTGCGGCCCATTCTAGGAGGGGCCCGGCGAGCACCCCGCCGGGTGCTTTCCCTTGCTGTGCGGGGGGCGCATCGGCCCGACGAGGGGGCGCTTGACGATCAGTCGGGCTTGACGTTGCCGTCCTTGATCACCTTGGCCCACCGGGCCTGCTCGGCCTTCTGGAACTCGGTGAACTGGGCCGGCGTGTTGGGCGCGTACTCCAGGCCGAGCGATTCCATCTTGGCCTTCACCTCGGGCTGAGCGACGATCTTCTGCACCTCGGCATTGAGCTTGGCGACGATCGCCGGCGGCGTGCCCGCCGGCAGGTACAACGCCTGCCAGCTCGACACGTCGAAGCCGGGCACGCCGGACTCGGCCAGCGTCGGCACGTCGGGCAGCTGCGCGCTGCGCTTGGCCGAGGTCACCGCCACCGCCTTGACCTTGCCCGCCTTGATCTGCGGCAGCGCCACGGTCACGGTCTCGAAGCTCATCGGCACCTGGCCGCCCATGACGTCCTGGATCGCCGGCGCACTCCCCTTGTAGGGAACATGCGTCAGGTCGGCGCCCGTCATCAGGCGGAACACCTCACCCGACAAGTGCTGCGAGGTGCCCTGCCCCGCCGAGGCGAAGGTGATGTCGCCCGGCTTGGCCTTGGCGGCGGCGACGATGTCCTTGACCGTCCGAGCCTGCGCGCCCGGGCCGATCAGCAGCACGTTGGAGATCTTGCCCAGCAGGATCACCGGCGCGAAGTCGCGATCGGCCTTGTAGGGCATCTTGGGCATCAGCGCCGGGTTGATCGCATGCGTGGCGATCGTGCCCAGCAGCACGGTGTAGCCGTCAGGCGCCGCCTTGGCCACGCTGTCCGCGCCCAGCACGCCGCCCGCGCCGGCCTTGTTGTCCACGACGACCGTCTGCTTGAGCGCCACCTGCAGCCGCGCGGCGATCTCCCGCGCCAGCACGTCGGAGGTGCCGCCGGGCGCGAACGGCACGATCAGCTTGACCGGTTGCGTCGGCCAGTTCGTGGCGTCGGCGGCGAGCGCCGGGGTCATCGTGATCGTCGCACCGAGCGCCATCGCCGCCGCGGCGCCCAGGAGCCGCACGCGGCTGCGCTTCACCAGAGTCATCTCGCTTGTCTCCATCCATGACGGCACGGGCCTCGCCGACCTCGGATTGGTACCGATACCATCTTCTTGATGGCGACGATGGTATCGGTACCGTCACGAACGTCAAGGTCGCGTTCATGAGGGATTTCACCGGGTCGGACGCCTGCGCGGGCGCCCGCGGATCAGCCGCTGGCGCGCTGGACCAGCTCGAAGCCGATGTCGATCGCGCGGCGCTCGACCGGGCCATCGGCGCGATCGAGGATGAATCGCGCCGCCTGCCGCCCGATGGCGAAACCATCGATGCGCACCGTGGTCAGCGCGGGTTCGAGGTCCCGGGCCAGCGCGAGGTCGCCGAAGCCGACGATGGCCAGGTCCTGCGGCACGCGCAGCCCGCGGGCCTGCGCCTCGATGAGCACGCCCAGCGCCAGCGAATCGGAGCTGCAGAACACCGCGTCGATGCCGTCGGGATGCGCCAGCAGTTCCGCCAGGCCGCGGCGACCGCTGCCCAGCGTGGTCGGCGTGGCGACGGTGGCGACCGGCACGTGGGCCACGCCCAGCGCCCTCGCCTGCTCCTGGAAGGCGCGGAAACGGCGCATCGCGCGTTCGTCGCTGCCGGCCACGCCGGCCAGCCGGCGGTAGCCGCGCTCGTGCAGGTAGGTGGCCACCTTGCGGCCGACCTCCACATGGGAGAAGCCCACCAGCATGTCGATCGGATCGTCGCTCTGGTCCCAGGTCTCGACCACTGGCACGCCGGCGGCGCGCAGCCGCGTGCGCGCCTGCTCCGAATGGCTGGTGCCGGTGAGCACCAGGCCATCGGGCCGGCGGCCGATCATCGCGTCCAGCCAGGCGTCCTCGCGGGCGTTGTCGTAGCCGGTCTGGCCGAGCAGCACCTGGTAGCCGGCCTCGAACAGCGCCTCGGTCAGGCTCTGCACGGTGTCGAGGAAAACCGGGCCGGCGATCGTGGGGACCGCGACGCCGACCATGCGGCTCTTCATCGACGACAGCGCGCCCGCGAGCAGGTTGGGCACGTAGCCGGTCTGGCGGACCGCCTCGGTGACGCGTCCCAGCACCTCGGGCGAGACCTGGGACGGCGTGTTGAGCGCGCGGGACGCGGTGATCGGGGCCACGCCCGCCAGTTGCGCGACGTCGCGCAGCGTGACGGCACCACTGCCCTTGCGACGACGGGGACGGGGGAAGCGCTCGGTCTCTGCCATATGGGCGCCGATCATAGGGGCGCGCCGGCGCCTCAGAAGTACTTCACCCAGGCCCGGCGGGTGCGTCGCTTGTAGGCCGCGAAGGCCTTCACCGGCGGGTACAGCAGCGGGATCAGCGCCAGCCAGATCAGCCAGATCAGCGCGAACCAGCCCTCGTCGACGCCCAGCCGCGTGCCCTGGTTGGGACCGAGCAGCGCCAGCGCCACGCGGTACCCGATCAGCAGCAGGTACAGGTGGAGCAGGTAATAGAACATCGGCGCGCCGCCGAAGACCGCGCACACCCGCGTGAAGGCGCCGCGCGCGCGTTCGAGCACGGCCAGCAGCGCCAGTCCGATCCCCAGAGTCAGCAGCAGGAAGTCCAGCGACGGCGGGTACTTCGTGAAGTTGAGCCACGACATCGCCGTCTCCAGCGCCGAAGCGCCGCGGACCCACGGGGCGTTCTCGCCGTAGAGGTTGAAACCGCGCAGCACGGCCAGCAGCGACAGGCAGGCCGCCGAGATCGCCAGCAGCGCGCAGCGTCTCCGGCCTCCGTCCACCGCCCGCGCGAACAGCGGCCCCATCGCGTAGCCGAGCAGGATCACGCCCACCCACGGCAGCGCCGGGTAGCTCACCCGCACCCGCACGAGCCCTTCCGGGACCAGCCAGTCGCGATGCAGCATCAGCGTCCACGGCGGGTGCCACGGACTGTCGGGCGGCACCACGACGCCGGCCAGCGCGTTGTGTCCGCCGACGATGACCAGGCCGATCGCCACCAGCAGCCAGCGCGGCAGCGGCGACAGCAGGGCCAGCGCCAGCATGCTGAAGCCGATCGCCCAGATCACCTGGAGATAGATCACCCGGAAATGCCCGCTCCAGGCGAAGGTCACCAGCGTGAGTTCCAGGCCGACCAGCAGCAGCCCGCGCTTGAGCAGGAAGGCGCGCACGTCGCGGCGCGGTGCGCCATCGGGGTTCGCGTAGAGCCAGGCCGACAGCCCGGTCAGGAACACGAATACCGGCGCGCACAGGTGCGCCGCCAGGCGCGAGAAGAAGAGCTCCGGCGGCGTGCCCGGCGCCGCCATGGGGTCGCTCACCTGCAGGTGCAGGTAGAAGGTCTCGCGGACGTGATCCAGCAGCATCACGATCATCACCAGGCCGCGCAGCGCGTCGATCGAGGCGATGCGCACCAGGCGCGGCGCGGATGCGGGAGTCATCGAGGTCATCGGGGCCACCGCGGCCATCGGGGTCAACGTGGTCATCAACGCCCGCCTCAGAAGCCGTAGCGGACCGTGGCGACCACCCGCCGCCCCTGCCCCGGCGCGACCCAGACCTGGCTGTACGAACTGGCATACCAGGTCCGGTCGAACAGGTTGTCGACGTCCACGGACAGCAGCCAGTGCCGGTCGACGCGGTAGCTGCCCAGCAGCTTCACCGTCGCGTAGCCCGGCAGGTCGAAGTCGTCGGCGGCGGCCAGCGGCGCGACCGCGCCCTCGCGCCGGCCGGCGACGTTCAGGCCGATGCCGGCCGTCGCGCGCTGCCCGCCGATCGCGAAGCCCTGCACCAATAGCAGGCTCGCGCTGTGCCGGGGCACGTTCGCGAGCTGGCGGCCGACGAGGAAGGCGTTGTTGTCCTCGGTCACCCGGGCGTCGGTGAACGCATAAGCGAAGGACAGGCGCAGGTCGCGCGCCAGCTCGCCGCCGACGTCGAGTTCGACGCCCTGGCTGCGCACCTCGCCGGCGGCGATCGAGAACTCGTTGGGCGCGAGCGGGTCCGGCGTCAGCACATTGTTCTTCTCGATGCGGTACAGCGCCAGCGTGGCGGACAGGCCGCCGGCGGCGTCGTACTTCGCACCGACCTCCCGCGAGCGCCCCTGCTCCGCCGGGAACGACGCGTAGTCACGGCTCACGCCGCTGTTGGGGCGGAAGCTCCGCGACGCGGTCGCGTACAGCGAGACCGTCCCGCTGGGCTGGTAGACCACGCCGGCGCGCGGCGAGGTCGCGCCCAGCGACTGGTCGGTCGCGATGCCGCTGCGGCGGTTGAGCACCGTCTGGTCGTAGCGGTCATGGCGCAGGCCGAGCAACAGCTTCCAGCGCTCGCCGAGGTCGATCTGGTCCTGCGCGTAGACGGCATGCGCCTTCTGCGCCTCGCGGGTCCAGGCGCTGAGCGCCATCGGCGGCGGCGTGGCGCCGTACACGGGCTCGAAGAGGTCGATCGGCGTGGAGGTGGCCACGCGCTGCTGCTGGCGCCGGTCGACGAAGCGGTAGGCATCCACGCCGGCCAGCAGGTGGTGCCGCAGGCCCGCGGCCCGCACCGTGCCGAGCACCTCGAAGCGGCCCGACAGGTCGTTCGCCGAGAAGTCCCGCGCGCGGCGCTGGCGCACCAGCGTGCGCTGGTCCGGCTGGACGAAGCGGGCTTCGGTCGCGATGCCCGCCAGCGAGCTCTCGCGATAGCTCAGGCCGGTCTGCAGCGACCAGTCGTCGTTGAACTGGTGCTGGACGAAGAGCTGGTGGCCGACGCTCTCGGTCGCGATCGGGCCGTCGTCCGGCTCGCCGTAGAACGCATGGCGCGGGACCCGGCCCAACTGGCCGCCGATCGCGACGACGCCACGATCGAAGGTCGCCTTCTGCCGCGCGACCTCGAGCTCGTAGCTGACCGTCGTGTCGTTGCCGGCCATCCACAGGAAGGACGGCGAGATCGCCGTCCGACGCGCCTCGACGTGGTCGCGGTCGCTGGCGCTGCCCTCCCGCGCGACGCCGAGCCGGTAGGCCACGCGCTCGCCGAGCGGGCCGGTCGCCTCGGCGCTGGCGCGCCACAGGTCGTGGCCGCCGGCGGAGAACTGCAGCGCATAGGCGGGCGTGAATGAGGGTTTCTTCGTCGTGATGTTGACCGTGCCACCCGGCTCGCCCCGGCCGTACAGCGCCGAGGCCGGCCCCTTGAGGACCTCCACCGACGCGGTGTTCACCGTGTCGCGCAAGCCGTTGTAGCCGCGGCTGGAGGTGAAGCCATTGACCATGTAGTCCGAGCCGAAGTTCGGATCGCCGGTGAAGCCGCGCATCGCGTAGCTGTCCCACAGGCCGCCGAGGTTGCTCTGGCGGGCGATGCCGCTGGCCAGGTCCAGCGCTTGGTCGAGGCGGGTGACGCCGGCGTCGGCCAGCAAGGCGCCGGACAGCACGCGCACGCTCTGCGGCAGGTCGCGCGCCGGCGTGTCGGTCTTCATCGCGCCGGTGACGACGAGCGTGCGATACGGCTGGCGGGCGCCGTCCACGGTGACCGCGTCGAGGGCGGCATCGGCCGTCGGCATGGAGGGCGGTGTGGGGAGTGCGGGCGTTGTGGGCGCGTCCTGTGCCCGGAGGCTGGACGCGGTCAGCGCCAGTTCCAGGATGAGGAGGGATTGCAGCGGGAAGGACGAAGACAGGCGCGCGCCGTCGGCGCGCAGGACGGAAGAAAAGGACATGACAAAGCGAGGAATGGCCGCCGGGCGGGCGTGACGACGCGTCGACGCCGCCCGTGCGTGGTGAACCGGATGAGCGAAAGCGCGCCTGGCGCGCACGGGCGGTTCAGGCGGCCGGCGGGCCTCTCGGCTTCGCGACGGTCCAGTCGCGGGAGCAGACCCGTCCGCAAGGCAAGGCCGCTGGCGGCGGGCTCGCCTCGGCGTGGGCCAGCAGTGCCTGCGGCGTGCCGCCAGGCGCGACGGCTTGCGCGTGGAACAGGCACCACGCGCAGCTGTCCGATTTCGCGCCCGGGGCGTCCTCCTGACCGGACACCGGATCGTCCGCTGTCGCGGCAGCAGCGGCCGTCGCAGCTGCGGCACCGCCGACGACCGGCGACGCATCGATGCGCCCGGCCGCTGCGATGCCGGCGGTTTCGCCGAACGGATGCGCGACGTGCCAGGCCTCGTGCAGCGGCCGACCCAGCAGGCTGCATGCCAGCACGAGCAGCAGCAGCCAGGGGGAACGGAAACGGCGCAACGGGAACTTCATCGTCGGACAGGCAGCGCCGGGACGGCGGCGGTCGAGCAGAGCGCGCATTCTGCACGAGCGCCGGCACGCGACCGTGGAAGGCCTGCGACGAATGTCGCTGCGCATTGGTCGCGCGGTACCAAAACAAAAACCCCGGAGAGTCTTCCGACTCACCGGGGTGTGCTTTGGTAGGCGCGATTGGATTCGAACCAACGACCCCCACCATGTCAAGGTGGTGCTCTAACCAACTGAGCTACGCGCCTGAAATACTCGGCCAGCGGTGGTCAATCCACTGGTCCGCAAAACAAATCGCCCGTTTGAGCGGGCGATCTGCTGAGGTGTCCCGAAGGACTTGCCTACCAATTCTGGTAGGCGCGATTGGATTCGAACCAACGACCCCCACCATGTCAAGGTGGTGCTCTAACCAACTGAGCTACGCGCCTGAAGAGCCTCGCAGTATATGCCGGATTTTTGCGTCCGTCCAGGAAGCCGCAAGAAAAATGGAACAGCGCCCGCCTGGAACCACGCAGCGCTCGCCGGTCGCGACACCCACCGATCGCCCACAACCCCGATGAACACGGGCTGAACGGCCGCATCCCCTCGCCGGACCGCGGCCACTCCAGGCTTCAGCGCCGCCGCGCGCTGCGCACGCCGCTCACCTGCGACAGGGCGACCAGCGTCTGCTGCAGCCGCTGCGCGTCGCTGACCTCGACAGTGAAATTCATCCGCGACAGGTCGCTGCGCGCCGGCTTGCCCTTGCCGCTCTGCTGGTTCACCGAGATCACGTTCAGCTTGTCCTTGGCGAACAGCTCCAGCACGTCCCGCAGCAGCCCCGGCCGGTCCGCCGCCTCGACGACCAGGTCCACCGGATAGAGCGCGCCCTTGCCCGCACGGTCCGGCGCGGGCTCGCCCCAGGCCACCGCGATGACGCGCTCCGGCGCGGACTGCGCCATCTGCCGCAGGTTCGCGCAGTCGGCGCGGTGGATCGCCACGCCCTTGCCGCGCGTCACATACCCGGTGATCGGATCCGGCGGCGCCGGCCGGCAGCAGCGCGCCAGGCTGGTCAGCAGCGAGTCCACCCCCACCACCAGCACCCCGCCCTTGGGCGTGCGCCCTTCGCCGACGGCGCCCTTGGTGTGCTTCTGGACGAGCAGTTCCTCCTCGTCCGCCTCCGGCACCGGCGGGCGCAGCAGGGTCTCGATGTTGCGCAGCGAGTACTCGTCCTTGCCGACGACCTCGAACAGCGCGTCCGCGCTCTTGAAGCCCAGCCGCCCGGCCAGGTCGTCCAGCTTGATCGCCGTCTTGCCCTCGCGCTGCAGCAGTTTCTCGACCAGCTCGCGGCCCTTGGCGATCGTCTGCGACTGCACCTGCGCGTTGAACCAGGCACGGACCTTGGCCTTGCTGCGCTGGCTCTGCAGATAACCCAGCTCCGCATTGAGCCAGTCCAGCGACGGACCGCCCTCCTTCAGCGCGACGATCTCCACCGTCTGCCCGCTCTGCAGCGGCGTGTTCAACGGCACCATCTGGCCGTCCACCTTGGCGCCGCGGCAGCGGTGGCCGAGGTCGGTGTGCACCGCGTAGGCGAAATCCACCGCGGTCGCGCCCGCGCACAGCTCGACCACGTTGGCCTGCGGCGTGAACACATAGATGCGGTCATCGAAGCTGGGGCCGCTTTCCGCGACGTAATCGCGCTCCCAGGCCAGCAGCTGCCGCAGCACGGCCTTGCGCGCCTGCGCGACCTGCTCCTCGAATTCGCCGGCGGCGCTGACGCCGGCATACCCCTTGGTGCCGGCTTCCTTGTAGGCCCAGTGCGCGGCGACACCATGCTCGGCATGCTCATGCATCGCCCGGGTGCGGATCTGCACTTCCATCGGCCGGCCATCCGCCGCGATCACCACCGTGTGCAGCGACTGGTAGCCATTGGGCTTGGGCCGGGCGATGTAGTCGTCGAATTCGCCATCGACCGGTTTGTAGCGTTCATGCAGCCTGGCCAGCACCGCGTAGCAATCCGCCACCTCCGGCACCACCACGCGCAGCGCGCGCAGGTCGAAGACGCGCTCGAGCGTCAGTCCCTTGCCGCGCATCTTCTTCCAGATGCTGTACAGATGCTTGGGCCGTCCCTGCACCTGCGCCTCGATGCCATGGGCCTGCAGCTCGCGCTCCAGCGCGGCGCGCACCGACTCCACCGACTGCTCGCGCTCGACCCGCTTCTCGTGCAGGCCCTTGGCGAGCTGGTGGTAGTGCTCGGGCTCCAGGAAGCGGAAGGCCAGGTCCTCCAGCTCCCACTTGATCTGCCAGATGCCCAGCCGGTTGGCCAGCGGCGCGAAGACCTGCAGCGACTCGGCCGCCAACTCGCGCGGACACGGCGTCTTCGTCGCCGCGTACCAGCGCAGCGACTGCAGCCGCGACGCCAGCCGCAGCAGCACCACGCGCAGGTCACGCGAGAACGCCAGCAGCATCTTGCGCACCAGCTCGGTCTGCTCCTGGCGGCGCTGCTCCTCGACGCGCGCCTCGCGCGCCGCGCGCTGGATCTGCACCAGGCGACGCGTGTGCGCGACCAGGCTCGCGTCGCTCTCGCCGAAGGCCTTGGCGACGATCTCCTCGGGCTTGTTCAGGTAGTCGCCGGCGTAGACCAGGTAGGAAGCGGCCTGCATCGAAGGCGCCGCACCGACGCCCGCCAGGATCGCCGCCACGCCGTCGGCATGGTCGAGCGCGGGCTCGCCGGTGCCCAGGCGATGGTCCGCCAGCAGCGGCTCCGCGAACGCGCGGGCCCGGCGCACCGGGTCCGCGGTTTCCTCGGCACGCGGCGGCGCGGCCGGCAAGCGATGGGGCAGGTCCCCGTCCAGCAGGGCCACGATGGGCGCCGCCTGGTCCTGCCGCAGCCCCAATTCCGTCTTCATTCGTCGTTCATCCGTGTCCGCGCGGCGCGATCCGCCGCCGGGACGTCATCCGCGGTCGAGGAATCGCTCCACCACCTGGATCTGTTGTTCTTGCACCAGCGTCGGCGCATGGCCGACGCCCGGGAACTCGTGCAGCTCGGCGCGCGGGCCGCGCTGCGTCATCAGCTCGGCCGTCGCCCGCGTGAGCAGGTCGGACTCGGCCCCGCGCAGCAGCAGCGTCGGACAGCGGACCGCGTCGTAGGCGGCCCAGAGCTGAGCCTCGCCGGCCTTGGCCAGCTCCGGCGTCAGACCGGCCAGGCCCTGGCCGATGCGCGGGTCGTAATGCAGCCGGCAGCGGTCGCCGTCCGGCTTGAACATCGCGCGCGACAGCGCCAGCCATTGCTCGTCGGTATGCGGGCCGAAGCCCTCCGAAATGCCGCGCAGGTAGTCGGCGCCCTGCTGGCAGTTCTCGAACTGCGGCGCCCGGCCCAGGTAGCTGGCGATGCGCTGCAGCGCGACGAACTCGATGGTCGGGCCCACGTCGTTGAGGATCAGGCGCTTGATCGGGCTGGACGGCATCGCCGCCAGCGCCAGGCCGATCAGCCCGCCCATCGAGGTTCCCAGCCAGTCCACCTGCGGCGCGCCGATGCGGGCCATCAGCGTCACCATGTCGGACACGTATTGCGGCAGCTGATAGTTGCGCGGATCGCCCAGCCATTCCGACTCCCCGCGGCCCACCACGTCCGGGCAGATCACGCGGAAGCGATTGCTCAGGCGTCTGGCGATCACGTCGAAGTCGCGCCCCTGGCGCGACAGCCCGTGCACGCAGACCAGCACCCGCGGGTTGTCGGCCTGCCCCCACTCCCAATACGCGACCTGGTGCAGGCCGCAAGGGCTCAGCGCCTGGACTTTTTTCAACAAGGGTTCAGACATCGCTCGTATCCTTTGCACCCATCCTAACAACCCTGAAGAGGACGCGGCATGCTGAAAGGAAAGACGGCCCTGGTCACCGGCTCGACGAGCGGCATCGGATTGGGGATTGCCCTGACCCTGGCCCGCCAGGGCGCGGACATCGTGCTCAACGGCTTCGGCGACCACGCGGGCCCGAAGGCGGAGGTCGAGGCGCTGGGCGTGAAGGTCGGTTATCACGGCGCCGACATGAGCAAGCCGGCCGAGATCGAAGCCATGATGGCCTATATCGATGAGCAGTTCGGCGGCTGCGACATCCTCGTGAACAACGCCGGCATCCAGCACGTGGCCAACGTGGACGAGTTCCCGCCCGAGAAGTGGGATGCGATCCTGGCGATCAATCTCAGCTCCGCCTTCCACACGATGCGGCTGGCCCTGCCCGGCATGAAGAAGAAGCAATGGGGCCGCGTCATCAACATCGCCTCGACGCATGGGCTGGTGGCCTCGGCCGGCAAGTCGGCCTACGTGGCGGCCAAGCACGGCCTGGTCGGACTGACCAAGGCTGCGGCGCTGGAGACCGCGACGCTGCCCGTCACCGTCAACGCGATCTGCCCGGGCTGGGTGCTGACGCCGCTGGTGCAGAAGCAGATCGACGCGCGCAGCGAGAAGGAGAAGCTCGACCCCGCCGAGGCCAAGCGCCAGTTGCTGGCCGAGAAGCAGCCCTCGCTGCAGTTCACGACGCCGGAAGAGCTCGGCGCGCTGGCGGTGTTCCTGTGCTCGGACGCCGCGGTCAATGTGCGCGGCCAAGCCTGGGCGATGGACGGCGGCTGGACCGCCCAGTAAGCCGGGCAGCCCCGCTGCAAGGAAAAACGCCCGGTCGAGCCGGGCGTCTTTCGTTCAGGGGGGAGCGCCCCCAGCAGGTCATCAGCGGATCACCACCGCGCCATCACCGCGTCATCACGACATTGCCGCTGACGTTGACCGTGACGGTGGCCTTGCCGGACTCGACCGGCAGCGCCTCGTCGGCGGCCGCGGCCATCGCCTTGAAGCGGGGCGCCGCAGCCATCATCACCGGCATCGGCTGGTCGGCGTTCACGCTGACCTCGCCGATCCGGTAGCCGGCGTAGCCGAACTGCTGCGCGTACACCGAGGCCTTGGCCTTGTAGCTGGCGATGGCCTGGGACACCACCTCGTTCTCGGCCTTCTCGCGCGCCTCGCGCGACAGCCCGTAGCTCACGTTGGCGATGGCCAGCGACTGGATGCGGCCGCTCAGCTTGGAAATGGCTTCCATGTCACGGCCCTGCACCAGCAGTTCCACGCTGCCTTGCCAGCCGGTGATCTGCGGCGAGCCGCTCGTGCCCGGCTTCACCTGGCCGTAGCGCGGATAGACGGACAGGTTGCCGGCCTGCAGGTCGACTTGGCCCGGTTTGGCGATCTTGCGGGCCTCGGCCAGCGCGGCGTCCAGCGCCTGCTTGAGCTCGTTCTGGACCGCGGCGGCTTCCTTGCCCTCGCGCGTCGTGGAGAAGCGCAACTGGAGCAGGTCGCGAGCCACCTCGGTGGTGGCGGAGGCGCTCAGCGCCAGGACGTCGGTCTTCGCAGGTTCGGCATACGAAACTGCTGGCACCAGGGCGATCGCGCCAGCGGCGATCAGGGCACGGGTCAGCGTCTTGGAGGTTCGGATCATTCGGGTTCCTACGGAGAGTCCTCGGGGAGGCCAGCATAACGGGTGAGGAAACCGTCACGGTTGACCGGCGCTGCACCCCTCTTTTGGGCCATCCAACCCACCTCTTGTGAGGTCTCCACGGCGCTGTTACAAAAGATGTAACCATCCAGTAAGGACTGCTGCATCCCGCAAACAGGCGGGAAAACTGCCCTTACAGTGCCGCTGTTACAAATTCCGGAGTGGCCGCCATGCAAAGCACAACCCGCCCTAACCGCATCCTGGTCGTGGACGACGATGCCCGCATCCGCGACCTGCTGCGCCGTTATCTCGCCCAAGAAGGCTTCGAGGTCCTGCTGGCCGAGGACAGCAAGGCGCTGAACAAGCAGCTCACCCGCGAGACGGTGGACCTGATCGTCCTGGACCTGATGCTCCCGGGCGAGGACGGCCTGTCGATCTGCCGCCGGCTGCGCGCCGCGGGCGACAACACGCCGATCATCATGCTGACGGCCAAGGTCGAGGAAGTGGACCGCATCGTCGGCCTGGAGGTTGGCGCCGACGACTACCTGGCCAAGCCCTTCAACCCCCGCGAACTGCTGGCCCGCATCAATGCGGTGCTGCGCCGTCGCCCGCCGCCGGAAGCCCCGGGCGCGCCGTCCAAGGAACCGATGACGGTCCAGTTCGGCCCGTTCGAGTTCGACTTGGCGCTGCGCCGCCTGGCCAAGAACGGCGAGCCGGTGCCGCTGACCACCGGCGAGTTCTCGATGCTGAAGGCGCTGGTGCGGCATCCGCGCCAACCGCTGTCGCGCGACAAGCTGGCGATGCTGGCCCGCGGCCGGGAGTTCGAGCCCTTCGACCGCAGCCTGGACGTGCAGGTCTCGCGCCTGCGCAAGCTGCTGGAAGAGGACCCGGCGCAACCGCGCTTCATCCAGACCGTCTGGGGCGTGGGCTACGTGTTCGTGCCCGACGAGGCGGCCTGATCGGCCGCCCGCCCGCCGCGCCGCGTGCGCAAGTCCGGAGGCCGGCGACGGCCGACGGCCGAGCCCTTGAATGCCGTCGATTCCCGTGACCCCTCCCCGTCTGGCGCTCAACCTGTTCTGGCGCACCTTCGCGCTGCTGGCGCTGCTGCTGGCCGCGGGCGTGCTGGCCTGGCAGCAGACCTTCAAGGCCCTGGAGGCCGAACCGAAGGCGCTCGAGGCCGCGCAGCAACTGGCCGGCCTGGTGAACCTGTCGCGGGTGGCGCTGTCCAGCACCGACGCGATCAACCGGGTCGCGGTGGTCAAGTCGATCGCACGCAGCGAGGCGGTGTCGGTCGAGGTGGCCGAGGCCACCGACCGCTGGCTCCCTTATGAGAACTCTCCCTTCGCGCAGCGCCTGCGCAAGGAACTGGTCTCGCGGCTGGGGCCGCAGACCGTGCTGGCCAGCGGCCTGAACGGCGTGCCGGGGCTGTGGGTGCGCTTCGACGTCGGACCCGACCAGTTCTGGCTGCAGACCAATCCCGCGCCGCTGCAGGCCAACATCTCCAGCAACTGGTGGTGGATCGCGATCGCGCTGGGCGCGTCGCTGCTGGGCGCGGCCGCGATCGCGCGGCTGATCAACCAGCCGCTGCGCGAGCTGTCCATCGCCGCCAGCCGCATCCGCGAGGGCGAATACGACTCGCGCCTGGACGAAAGCACGCTGACCAGCGAGATCCGCGAGGTCAACATGGGCTTCAACCGGATGGCACGCGAGCTGGCCAAGATGGAAGAGGACCGCAGCGTGATGCTGGCGGGCATCTCGCATGACCTGCGCACGCCGCTGGCGCGCCTGCGGCTCGAGGCCGAGATGAGTGTCAACGACGAGCAGGCGCGGACCTACATCGCGCAGGACATCGACCAGCTCGACGCGATCATCAACAAGTTCATGGACTACGCGCGGCCCAGCGAGCTGCAGCTGCAGGCGCTCAACCTGCGCGAGCTGGTCGAGCGCGAGGCGCAGGGCTTCCGCGACCCGCAGCAGATCGTGATCAGCGTGCGGCTGTCCGCGGCGCTGCGCATCTGGACCGACCCGACCGAGCTGGGCCGCATCCTGCTGAACCTCTTCGAGAACGCGCGCCGCTACGGCCATCACGGCGACGAGCCGGCGCGCGTGGACGTCACCGCCGAGGCCGACAGCGCCTGGGTGCTGCTGACGGTGCGCGACCATGGGCCGGGCGTGCCGCCGGACAAGCTGTCCAAGCTGACGACCCCGTTCTATCGCGGCGACACCGCGCGCACCGCCGCGACCGGCGCGGGGCTGGGGCTGGCGATCGTCGAGAAGTCGGTGCAGCGCCTGGGCGCGCACCTGCGCCTGTCCAACGCCGACGACAGCGGCTTCGTCGCGCAGCTGCGGCTCAAGCGGGCCAGCGTCTGAGTCGCTCCCTCTCCCCGCTTGCGGGGAGAGGGAGTTCATGCCGGGGCGCTCGCTCAGGCGTCGCGCACCAGCAGGCAGACCGCGCGTGCCTCGATGGCCTTGAGCTCGCCGACGGGGCCCATCTTCTCGGCCGTCTTGGCCTTCACGTTGATCTGGCCCACATCGATGCCCAGCACCTGCGCCAGGCGCTCGCGCATCGCCGGGATGTGCGGCGCCATCTTGGGCTGCTGCGCCACGATGGTCGTGTCGACATTGCCGATGACCCAGCCCAGCGCCTTCACGCGGCGGTAGGCCTCCGCGAGCAGCACCATCGAGTCCGCTCCCTTGAACTCGGCGGCGGTGTCGGGGAAGAGCTTGCCGATGTCGCCCAGCGCGGCGGCGCCGAGCAATGCATCGGTGATCGCGTGCGCGAGCGCGTCCGCGTCCGAATGGCCCAGCAGGCCGTGCGTGTGCGGGATGGTGATGCCGCCGAGGATCAGCGGGCGGCCGGCGACGAGCTGGTGGGTGTCCCAGCCCTCACCGATGCGGAAGTTCAAAGCCATGGCGTGGATGCGAAGCTGCGGGGTCTGCGGAGTCAGCGGGGGTTTGCGGTTCTGAGCGGTCTGCGGTAGGCGCGTGGCGCCCGGATCAGTGCGGCAGTGCGTTCGTGACGACCAGCGGCCCGTTGCGGGTCACGATCATCGTGTGCTCGAACTGCGCGGAGAGGTTGCCCTTGACGCCGGACAGCGTCCAGCCGTCGGCCTCCTCGTCGACCCAGCGACTCTTGGTCGAGAGGAAGGGCTCGATGGTGATGACCATGCCTTCCTCGAGGATGCGCGTGTCGTTCGGGTCGTAGTAGCCGGGGATGGTCTTGGGCTCCTCGTGCAGCGAGCGGCCGACGCCGTGGCTGCACAGGTTCTCGATGATCTTGAACTTGTGCGCCTTGGCCACCCGCTCGATCGCATGGCCGATGCGGTTGAGCCGCGCGCCCGGCTTCACTTCCTTCATCGCCTGCTCCAGCGCGTACTGCGCCGCGAAGACCAGCTGGGTCTTGGTCGGCGTCGTCGGCGGGACGATGCGCGTGCCGCCGGTGTCGCCGAAGTAGCCGTTCATCTCGGCCGACACGTCCACGTTGACGACGTCGCCCTTCTGGATGACGCGGTCACCGGGAATGCCGTGCGCGGCCTGCTCGTTGATGCTGATGCAGGTGGCGCCGGGAAAGTCGTACATGACGCGCGGCGCGGACCGGGCACCGAAGTCCTCCAGCCAGCGGGCGCCCATGTCGTCGAGCTCGCGGGTGGTCATGCCGGGGCGGATCGCGTCCAGCATGCGACGCAGCACGGTGGCGACGGCTTCGCCGACGGCCTTCAGGCCCTGGATGTCGTCATCGGATTCGACCGTCATGCGCGGCTCCTCAGCAGGCGTTCGGCCAACGCGAAGTCGGCGGGATAGGTGACCTTGAAGTTCTCCATCGAGGCCTCGACCAGGCGCGGCGCGTGGCCCAGGGCCTCGACCGCGCTGGCCTCGTCGGTGACGCCGTCCAGCGGCCCGGCCAGCGCCGGCGCGAGCAGGCCCAGCCGGAACATCTGCGGCGTCTGCGCGGACCACTTGCCGCGGCGATCGACGGTGGCGGCGACGCGGGCCGCACCGTCCGCGGCGGCGGCGTCCTTGAGCGTGTCAGCGACGGGCAGTGCGAGCAGGCCGCCGACCTCGTCGTCGGCACAGGCATCGATCAGCGCGTCGACCCATTCGGGCCGCAGCAGGCAGCGGGCGGCGTCATGCACCAGCACCCAGTCGTGCGGCTGGGCGCCGCGCTCGCGCAGCGCCGACAGGCCGGCGGCGACGGTCTCGGCGCGCGTGGCGCCGCCGGTGCGGACGACCCAGCCGCGCTCGCCCGCGAAGCCGGGCACGGCGGCCTCGAACTGGTCGTCCTCGGGCGACAGCACGACCAGGGTGGCGTCGATCCGGGCCACCGCGCCCAGTGCCTTCAGCGTGTGGGCGATCAGCGCCTGGCCGGCGAGCGGGACGTACTGCTTGGGACGGTCGGCGCCGGAGCGGCTGCCGACGCCGGCGGCGGGCACCAGCGCGAAGCAGCGCGGCTGCATCCCCGCGGGGCCGATCGGGAAGGAACTCATGGGGCGCGATTGTAGGGAGCGGCGCCCGGGCGGACCGATCGGCGAAAATCCGGCCCTTCGCCCTTCCCGGATCCGATTCCCGTGCTCGCCATCGCCGACCTCCGACGCCGCCTCGCCGCGCTGGGCGCCAACGACGCCCACGTGGGCCGCGTGCTGCGCCACTGGGTCCAGGCCCGGCCGCTGACCGAGGGTCGGCGCAAGCTGGAGCACTACCTGCCGCAAGCGGTGCGCGAGGCGCTGCCGGCGCTGATGGACGAGCTCCACGGCCTGGCGACGCTGCTCGAGCGCCATCCCGGGGAGGACGGCTCCGCGCGCCTGCTGGTCGGACTGCGCGACGGCCAGACCGTCGAGAGCGTGCTGCTGCCGCGCGACGGGCTGTGCGTCTCCAGCCAGGTCGGCTGCGCGGTGGGCTGCCGCTTCTGCATGACCGGCAAGGACGGGCTGCTGCGCCAGGTCACCAGCGCCGAGATCGTCGCCCAGGTGGCGCTGGCGCGGCGCGAACGCGCGGTGAAGAAGGTCGTGTTCATGGGCATGGGCGAGCCGTCGCACAACCTGGACGCGGTGCTCGAGGCGATCGAGCTGCTCGGCACGGAAGGGAACATCGGCCACAAGCAGCTGGTGTTCTCGACGGTCGGCGATCCGCGCGCGTTCGAGCGCCTGGGCGCCGGACCGGTGAAGCCGGCGCTGGCCCTGTCGCTGCACACGACCAAGGCGGCGCTGCGGCGGGAGCTGCTGCCGCGCGCGCCGCGGCTGACACCGCGTGAGCTCGTCGAGGCCGGCGAGCGCTACGCCCGGGCGACCGGCTACCCCATCCAGTACCAGTGGACGCTGCTCGAAGGCGTCAACGACGGCGAGGACGAGCTCGACGGCATCGTCGAACTGCTGCGGGGTCGCTACGGCGTGCTCAACATGATTCCCTACAACAGCGTGCCCGAGCTGCCCTTCCAGCGCCCGGACTGGGACAAGGCGCGCGACATCGCCCGCCGCCTGCACCAGCGTGGCGTGCTGACCAAGCTGCGCGATTCCGCCGGACAGGACGTCGACGGCGGCTGCGGCCAACTGCGCGCGCGCAGCCTGGACACGCCGGCGACGATGCGCGACATGCGCCGGGCGATCCCGATCACGCCGGCCGGCTGAGCGTTTGCCGGCATGGTCGCCAGCGCGGTCGCCGACGGGGTCGCGGCGCTGGCGACGGTCTTCGCCGCGATGCCGGGCATGCCGACTGCTCGGCATGCAGCGCGGCCGGCGGACCACCTCGCGCTCCTGACACCGCGTGTCGCCGCGCCCTCCCTACAATTCCGGCGAGCCCCTTCCGGGGCTGTCCTCATTTGTGCGCCATGCAGCTGTCCACGATCTCCCCCGGCAAACGCTTCACCCTGCCCCGCCCCACCGGCTCCGCCGACGCGCTGCTGCTCGCCCGCTTCGCGCGGCAGCAGCTGGCCGCCGGGCGCCTGACGGTGATCGTCACCGCCGAGCCCGGCGACACGCAGCGCCTGGAGGACGAGCTCAAGTTCTTCGCGCCCGAGCTGCGCGTGGCCGTGTTCCCGGACTGGGAAACCCTGCCCTATGACAGCTTCAGCCCGCACCAGGACCTGATCTCCGAGCGACTGGCCACGCTGTGGCGGCTGCTGCAGGCCGGCGGCAAACCGGTGGCCGAGCGCGACCTCGACGTCGTGCTGCTGCCCGCGACCACCGCCCTCACCCGGCTCGCGCCGCCGTCCTTCCTGGCGGCGACGACCTTCAACTTCCGCCAGAAGCAGCGCCTGGACGAGGCCGGCCTGAAGCAGCAGCTGACCCTGGGCGGCTACCAGCATGTCAGCCAGGTGGTTTCGCCCGGCGAGTACGCCGTGCGCGGCGGCCTGATCGATCTCTACCCGATGGGCTCGCCGGTGCCCTACCGCGTCGACCTGTTCGGCGACGAGGTGGATTCGATCCGCGTCTTCGATCCGGACTCGCAGCGCTCGCTCTATCCGGTGCCGGAGGTGCGCCTGCTGCCCGGGCGCGAGTTCCCGATGGACGAGAGCTCGCGCAAGGCCTTCCGCGCGCGCTGGCGCGAGAAGATGGACGGCGATCCGACCAAGTCGCGCATCTACAAGGACATCGACACGGGCCTCGCCACCGCCGGCATCGAGTACTACCTGCCGCTGTTCTTCGACGAGGTCGCCAGCGTCTTCGACTACCTGCCCGCCGAGGCCGGCCTGGCGCTGCACGGCGAGGTCGACGAGGCGCTGCAGCGCTTCTGGACCGACACCCGCGAGCGCCACCGCTTCCTGCAGCACGACCCGGACCGGCCCATCCTGCCGCCCGAGGCAATCTTCCTGCGCCCCGAGGACTTCTTCATCGCCACGCACCGCCATGCGGTGCTGTCGGTGCGCGGCCAGGACGCGGTCGACTACGCGCGGCCGCTGCCCGACGTCAGCGTCGAGCGCGGCGCGCAGGAGCCGCTGGCGCGACTGGCGGCCCATCTGAAGGACACGAAGTTCCGCGTGCTGCTGCTGGCCGAGAGCGAAGGTCGCCGCGAAAGCCTGCTCGAGTTGCTGCGCGACAACCGGATCGATCCGCCGTCGGTGAAGGATCTCGCCGAATTCGAGGCCAACGTCGACGAGCGCTTCGCGATCACCGCGGCCCCGCTGGCCGCGGGCTTCTTCTGGAACGAGCCCGACGCGGGCCGCCAGATCCAGCTCTTCACCGAGACCGAGCTGTTCGCAACGACGCCCACCACGCGCCGGCGCCGCAAGCAGGAGCAGGTCAGCGACGTCAACGCGCTGATCAAGGACCTGTCGGAGCTGAAGGTCGGCGACCCAGTCGTGCACACCAACCACGGCATCGGCCGCTATCTGGGCCTGATCAACATCGATCTTGGCGATGGCCCCAGCGAGTTCCTGCACCTGGAGTACGCCGACAAGGCCACGCTCTACGTGCCGGTCGCGCAGCTGCACCTGATCAGCCGCTACACCGGCGTCAGCGCGGAAGAGGCGCCGCTGCACAGGCTGGGCTCCGGCCAGTGGGACAAGGCCAAGCGCAAGGCCGCGGAGCAGGTGCGCGACACCGCCGCCGAGCTGCTCAACCTCTATGCCCGCCGCGCCGCGCGCGAGGGCCATGCGTTCCGCTATTCGCCGCACGACTACGAGGCCTTCGCCGCGAGCTTCGGCTTCGAGGAGACGCCCGACCAGCGCGCCGCGATCCACGCCGTCATCCAGGACATGATCAGCCCCAAGCCGATGGACCGGCTGGTGTGCGGCGACGTCGGCTTCGGCAAGACCGAGGTCGCGTTGCGCGCGGCCTTCGTCGCGGTGATGGGCGGCAAGCAGGTGGCGCTGCTCGCGCCCACCACGCTGCTGGCCGAGCAGCATTACCAGAACATCGCCGACCGCTTCGGCAAGTGGCCGGTCAAGGTCGCCGAGATGAGCCGCTTCCGCTCCGCCAAGGAGATCAAGGCGGCGATGGAGGGCCTGGCCGACGGCTCGATCGACATCGTCATCGGCACGCACAAGCTGCTCTCGGCCGATGTGAAGTTCAAGCGCCTGGGCCTGCTCGTCATCGACGAGGAGCACCGCTTCGGCGTGCGCCACAAGGAGGCGATGAAGGCCATGCGCGCCGAGGTCGACGTGCTGACGCTGACCGCCACGCCGATCCCGCGCACGCTGGGCATGGCGCTGGAGGGCCTGCGCGACCTGAGCGTCATCGCCACCGCGCCGCAGCGGCGCCTGGCGATCAAGACCTTCGTGCGCAGCGAGACCAGCGGCACCATCCGCGAGGCGGTGCTGCGCGAGCTCAAGCGCGGCGGCCAGGTCTACTTCCTGCACAACGAGGTCGAGACCATCGAGAACCGCCGCATGAAGCTGCAGGAGCTGCTGCCCGAGGCGCGCATCGTCGTCGCCCACGGCCAGATGCCCGAGCGCGAGCTGGAACGCGTGATGCGCGAGTTCGTCGGCGGCAAGCACAACCTGCTGCTGTGCTCGACCATCATCGAGACCGGCATCGACGTGCCCTCGGCCAACACCATCGTCATCAGCCGCGCCGACAAGTTCGGCCTGGCGCAGCTGCACCAGCTGCGCGGCCGCGTCGGGCGCTCGCACCACCAGGCCTATGCCTATCTGATGGTGCCGGACATCGAGGGCCTGACCAAGCAGGCGGCGCAGCGGCTCGAAGCGATCCAGGCGATGGAGGAACTGGGCTCGGGCTTCTACCTGGCGATGCACGACCTGGAGATCCGCGGCGCCGGCGAGGTGCTGGGCGAGCACCAGAGCGGCAACATGATGGAGGTCGGCTTCCAGCTCTACAACGAGATGCTGTCCGAGGCGGTGCGCTCGCTCAAGGCCGGGCGCGAGCCGGACCTGCTCAGCCCGCTGTCGGCGACGACGGAGATCAACCTGCACGCGCCCGCGCTGCTGCCCGATGCCTACTGCGGCGACGTGCACCAGCGGCTGTCGCTGTACAAGCGGCTGGCCACGGCCGACCGCGCCGAGCAGATCGACGCGATGCTGGAGGAGATCACCGACCGCTTCGGCAAGCTGCCGGCGCAGGGGCAGACGCTGTTCGACACGCACCGGCTGCGGGTGCTGGCCAAGCCCTACGGCGTGATGAAGATCGACGCGGCGCCCAGCGTCATCAACATCAACTTCCGCCCCAATCCGCCGATCGATCCGATGCGCGTGATCGAGCTGGTGCAGAAGAACCGCAACATCAAGCTGGTGGGCAACGAGAAGCTGCGCATCGACAAGGCGCTGACCGATCCCAAGGACCGCGCGCAGGCGGTGCGCGAGGTGCTGCGGCTGCTGGGCGCGCCGGTCGCGCAGCCTTAATCGGGACCTGCTCGAACAGCTGGCAGGCGTCGGGCAGGTCCACGAGTCCGGGTCAGTGACCCCGGCGGAACCGCTTCCTAGACTGAGGGCTTCTCAACTTCTGGAGATGCCGATGCATCAGCACATGCCCCTGTCACCCCGGATCGATGTGGGCGAATCGATCGAGGCCGCGGCGGCCCGCCAGGCGCGGGAGCGCGCGGAGGAAGACGCGGAGGAAGACGCGGAGGAGGACGCCTGGCAAGCCGAGCGCGACGCCGAGATCGCCGCCAAGGAGCGGGGCTGCGCCTACGCGATGACCTGCCTCGACTGCCGCCACCTGCCGCCGGACGACCGCCTGAGCGATCCGGATTCATTCATCCGCACGATCTTCAAGAGCAAACGCATCGCGCGACTCATCGTGCATGCGCGCGAGGGCTGCGAGACCTGCCCCTATCTGCCGGAGAACTACGGCAAACCGGTGCGGGCCCGCGTGGGTGGACTCGACGATTGGGAAGACGGTCCTGAAGTCGAGCGCATCCGACGCGCGCGGTTCGAAGCCTGGGAGGTGCAACATGGATCGCGTTGAACCGCTCTACATGCTCGACACCAACATCCTGAGCTACATGATGGATCCGCAAGCGCGGGTGCAGCGCGTCTATTGCGAAGAGCGATTCGCGGCGCTGCGGGGACGGATCGCCATCAGCGTGATCGTCCAGGCGGAGGTCTTTGCCGGGCTCGAGAAGAATCCCTCGCCCGGCAAGGAACTGCGCCTGCGGGAGTTGATGCGCCGCATCCGCGTCGAATACCTCGGCCCGGGCCTGTGGTTCTCCGATCTCTTCGCCTGCATCAAGGCCTCGCTGGAGCGGCGAGGCCTGCCCAAGGAGCAGTTCGACATGGCGATCGCCGCGCATGCGATGGCGCTCGGTGCGACCTTGGTGAGCGACGACAAGGCGCTGTCGCACATCGAGGGCTTGAAGCTGGAGACCTGGGGCGTCGCCGAGTTCGCGAACCGGCGGCGTGGCGTCGCGGAGCCGGCAGCCGCGTATCTCCCGCTGCGAGGTCTTGCGGGTCCTGGCCTGGACCTGCCGCCGGCAGCCTGGATGACCGGCGCACGCGCCGCCCCCTACGCCACGGCCCATGCGCATTGAGGCCCGCCCCGGCGAGTGCGCTAAGCTCCCGCCCGTCCCCGCCGGCCGGTCGTCCTGATCGCCGACGGGGACCTTCCGCGTTCAAGCGCCGCCTGCCCCAGTCGCGCCCCGCTCGCGCTCCACTCGCCCCACTCGCCGCCCTGCCCGCATGACCTCCTCGTCGACCTCCACCGCCCCGCTGTCCCCGCTCGTCCTGCAGGGCTTCACCGCGCCGCTGGCGCTGCGCGACTTCAAGCTCGCCGCCTTCGACATGGACTCCACGCTGATCACGATCGAATGCATCGACGAGATCGCCGCGGCCGCGGGCCGCAAGGCCGAGGTCGCCGCGATCACCGAGGCCGCGATGCGGGGCGAGATCACCGACTTCAAGGACAGCCTGCGCCGCCGGCTGGCGCTGCTCAAGGGCGTCGGCGAGGGCGCCCTGGCCCAGGTGCTGCGCGACCGGCTGAGATTCAATCCCGGCGCGCGCGAACTCTGCGCCGCGCTGAAGGCGGCGGGCCTGAAGCTGGTGCTGGTGTCGGGCGGCTTCACTTACTTCACCCGCTTCGTCGCGGGCGAGCTCGGCATGGACTTCGTCCGCAGCAATGAGCTGGAGATCGTCGACGGCGCGCTGACCGGCGGCCTGGTGATGCAGGACTGGGGCGACATCTGCGACGGCGAGGAGAAGCGCCGCATGATGCTGGCCTGCGCCGAGCGCATCGGCGCCACGCCCGCGCAGTGCATCGCCGTGGGCGACGGCGCCAACGACCTGCCGATGATGGGCGCCGCCGGCCTGTCGGTCGCGTACCACGCCAAACCCAAGGTGCGCGAGCAGGCGATGGTCGCCATCAACGACGGCGGCCTGGACCGGCTGCTCGACGTGCTGCGCTGACCCGGCCACGGCGGGCCGCCCGCGCATTCATTCACGACCGTCCCCCGGCCGCCGCCGCCCGGCCCACCGGCGCTCTTGAAGCGACGCCGCTTCCCTGCCATGCTCGCCGGGGCTACAGGGAGCAGCGATGCGGGAACAGCACGCGACAAGAACCGATGAGCAGGCGTCCATCGACCACCTCCAGCGCGACGTGCTGGAAGCGGTGGCCCTGGGCCGTCCGCTGGCCGCGGTGATGGACCTGCTGTGCCGCGGCGTCGAGACCTTGGCGCCGGAGGTGATCTGCTCGGTGCTCTCGGTCGACGAGGAGGGTCGGGTCCACCCGCTGGCCGCGCCCAGCCTGCCCACCTCCTTCAGCGGCGCCCTGGAGGGCTTCTCGATCGGCCCGCGGGCGGGCTCCTGCGGCACCGCCGCCTGGCGCCGGCAGCCGGTCGAGGTCACCGACATCGCCAACGACCCGCTCTGGGCCGATTTCCGCGAGCTGGCATTGCCGCACGGCCTGGCCGCCTGCTGGTCGACGCCCATCCTGCTGGGGACGGACCAGGTCGTCGCCACCTTCGCCCTGTACTACCGCGAACCGCGCGCCGCCGCGCCCTTCCATCGCCGCATGGTGCAGGCCTGCGCCCAGCTGTGCCAGATCGCCTTCATGCATGACCGGCACCAGCGCGAGATCGAACGCCTGGCCTACTTCGACGGCGTCACCGGCCTGCCCAACCGCACGCTGCTGGCCGACCGCGCGCGCCAGGCGCTGCTGCTGGCGCTGCGCAGCGAGTCGCCCGCCGCGCTGCTGCTGCTGGACATCGACCGCTTCAAGACGGTCAACGACTCGCTCGGGCACGCGGTGGGCGACCAGGTGCTGAAGCACATCTCCAAGCGCCTGTCGGGGGCGCTGCGCGACAGCGACACGCTGGCGCGGCTGGGCGGCGACGAGTTCGTCGCGCTGCTGCCGGGCTGCACCGTCGAGGACGCGATGCATGTCGCCGACAAGCTGCGCGCGGTGCTGGAGGCGCCGATCCCGCTCGACGGTAGCCATGCCCGGGTGCAGATGACGGCCAGCATCGGCGTCTGCGGTTTTCCCAAGGACGGCCAGGACCTCGACCAACTGCTCAAGAACGCCGACATCGCGATGTACGAGGCCAAGCGCGCCGGCCGCGATTGCGCGCGCTTCTTCCTGCGTGCGATGAACCAGGCGCTGGACGAGCGGCTGGACATCGAGGCGGCGCTGCGCCATGCGCTGTCCCAGGGGCTGCTGCAGCTGCACTTCCAGCCCAAGATCCGGCTGAGCGATCGCCGGCTGGTCGGGGTCGAGGCCCTGCTGCGCTGGCACGATGCCGAGCGCGGCTGGGTGCCGCCGGACCGCTTCATCCCGGTCGCCGAGGAGAGCGGCCTGATCAACGCGCTGGATGCCTGGGTGCTGGAGCAGTCCTGCGCCCAGCTGGCGCGCTGGCGGGCCCAGGGCGTCGACGTCCCCGGCCTGTCGGTCAACGTGTCGCCGCAGCGCTTCCACCAGGACGACGTCGCGGCGCATGCGCGGGCGCTGCTGGCGCGGCACGGCTTGGCGGCGAGCGACCTGACGCTGGAAGTCACCGAGCGGCTGATGCTCGACGACACCAGCCGCCCGCGCGCGCAGCTGCAGCAGCTCCATGAGATGGGCGTGGGCGTGTCGGTGGACGACTTCGGCACCGGTTATTCCAGCCTGAGCTACCTCAAGCGCTTGCCGGTGACGGAGCTCAAGCTGGACAAGAGCTTCGTGCGCGACCTGGAGCAGGATGCCGACGATCGGGCGCTGTCCAGCGCCGTGATCGGCATCGGTCGTTCGCTCGGGCTGACGGTGGTCGCGGAAGGCGTGGAGACCGCCGGCCAGCGCGACCTGCTGCTGACGATGGGCTGCGACGCGGCGCAGGGCTGGCTGTTCGGCCGGCCGATGGCGCCCGAGGCCTTGCCGGGCTGGATGGCGGTGCACGACGCCGCCGCGTGAGCCGGCGGCAGGTGCACCAGTCGCCGGGGTTGCCCCGATCACAGCAGCCGTAACGGCCGTAGCAGTCGTTGCAGTCGCTGAAGACGCCGCGGTCGCGGGTCGCTCAGCCGGCGGGATGCACCGCGCTGGGCGTGATGACGACGCCGTCCTCGTCGGCGTAGAGCCAGTCGCCTGGACGGATCCACACGCCCTCGATCTGCACCGGCAGGTCGGCGAGCCCCGGCTCGCGGCGCTCGGTGGGCATGGGCACGTGGCCGAGCGCGAAGATGCCCACCGCCGCCGCGCGCAGTTCCTTGAGGTCACGCACCGCGCCATGCACCAGCACGCCGGCCCAGCCGTTCTTCGCGGCGCTGGCGGCCAGGTTCCCGCCCAGCAGCGCGCGCCGCAGCGACGCGCCGCCATCGACCACCAGCACGCGGCCGGCCCCGAAGCTCTCGACGGCCGCCTTCACCGGCGTGTTGTCGTCGAGGCAGCGCACCGTCGCCACCGGCCCGGCGAAACGCGCCTGTCCGCCGTAGCTGCGGTACAGGCTGCCGGGCAGCCAACGGGTGGCGCCGCTGCTGTCCGACTTCAGCGAGTCGCAGAGGTCGCAGGTGGAGAAACGGATCGCGGCACGGCTGGAAGCGCTGGGGCTGGTCATCGGGTCACTCCTGGAGGGGTTCGATCATCGATGCGGTCATCGGGGGTCATTGGCGCGGCCATCGGCGCGATCGTCGACGCCGGCTCGGCGCGGCCGTCGTCATGCGGGCGCATGGTCTCGCTCCGGCTCGAACTCAGGCGGGCGGCAGCACCTCGACGCGCTGGCCGTTGAACTCGACCACCTGGCCGGCACGGATCTTGGCGGTCTTGCGCAGCTCGACCTGGCCGTCGACGCGGACCTGACCCTCGGCGATGAAGTGCCGGGCCTCGCCGCCGCTGCCGGTCAGCGCGGTGGCCTTGAGCAGCTTGTCGAGTTCGATGAAGTCGCCGCGCAGGGCGAAGGGGATGGCGGATGCGGACATCCGTGCATTCTCCGTCAGTGGCCCAGGCGCTTGATCGCCGCCTCCCGGATGCTGCTGAGCGTGGCGCGGCTGGTGGAGATCTCCACCGGCAGCTTCAGGTGGAGCAGCGTCGGCACCTGCGCGGCGATGGCCGCTCTCAGCGCGGGTTCCACCTCCTCGGTGCGCGAGGCGCTGAAGGCCTGCCATCCATAGGCGCGGGCCAGGGCGGCGAAGTCGGGGTTGTGCAGATCGCTGCCGCTGACGCGGCCGGGGTATTCGCGCTCCTGGTGCATGCGGATCGTGCCGTAGCTGCCGTTGTCGACGACGACGCAGATCAGCCGGCGCGCCCCGTGGGCCATGGCGGTCGACATCTCCTGGCCGGTCATCAGGAAATCGCCGTCGCCGGCGATGTTGACGACCCAGCGCTCGCGCTGCAGCAGCGCCGCGGCGACCGCCGCCGGGAAGCCGT
This sequence comes from Mitsuaria sp. BK041, assembly GCF_014193085.1. Taxonomy (NCBI): domain Bacteria; kingdom Pseudomonadati; phylum Pseudomonadota; class Betaproteobacteria; order Burkholderiales; family Sphaerotilaceae; genus Roseateles; species Mitsuaria sp. BK041. The sequence continues at coordinate 3,551,185 of NZ_JACHYT010000001.1, forward strand.
AGCCCATCGCGCCGCTGGTCGGCGCGAGTTGCGTGCGGCCCCCTTGATGCAGCGCGGTGTAGCGATGGAAGCGATGCAGCCAGCCGCTGTAGTTGCCGGCGCCGTTGGTGAAGATGGTCTCGGCGGGCAGCAGGCGATCCAGCAGGTGCATCACCTCCGCCAGGTCCATCGGCCCCACCGGCAGCGCCTGCTGGTTGCGCTGGTAGTCGGCGCGGGCCTCGCGGGTCCACTCCAGCCAGGGCAGCTCCGCATGGCCGCCCGGCGGCCGCAGCTGCTGCAGGGCCAGCGCGGCGCCGCTCATGCTGGCCTGGATCATCTGGTCGGCCGCGTAGACACGGCCCAGTTCCTCGGGCCCCGCATGGAGGTGGACCAGTTGCTGCGCCGGGCGCGGCGCCTTCAGCAGCGTGTAGCCGCCGGTGGTCATCTCGCCCAGCCGCGGGCCGATCGCGAGGATCAGGTCGGACTCGGCGATGCGCCGGGCCAGCGCCGGATTGATGCCGATGCCGACATCGCCCGCATACAGCGGGTCGCGGTTGTCGTAGAGGTCCTGGAAGCGGAATGCGCAGCCCACGGGCAGTTGCCAGGCCTGGGCGAAGTCCTGCAGCGCGGCGCAGGCCTGCGGCGTCCAGCCGCCGCCGCCGGCGATGACGAAGGGCCGCTGCGCCGCCTCGAGCCGCGCCTGCAGCTCGACCAGGTCGGCCGGCGCGGGCCAGGCCACGGCCGGCCTGGCGCGCGGCAGCACCGGCGCATCGGTGGGCTGCGTGAGCATGTCCTCGGGCAGCACCAGCACGACCGGTCCGGGGCGTCCCTGCATCGCGGTGTGGAAGGCGCGGGCGACGTATTCGGGCAGGCGAGCCGGGTCCTGCACCTCGCCAACCCATTTCGCCATGCCCAGCGTGCCGGGGCCCAACATCTGGCGGTAATCGACTTCCTGGAAGGCCTCGCGATCGCGCTGGTCGGAGGCGACCTGCCCGATGAACAGGATCATCGGCGTCGAATCCTGGAAGGCCGTGTGCAGGCCGATGCTGGCATTGGTCGCGCCGGGGCCGCGCGTCACGAAGCAGATGCCGGGCCGGCCGGTCAGCTTGCCCTGCGCCTCGGCCATGAAGGCGGCGCCGCCCTCCTGCCGGCAGGCCACGAAGCGGATGCGCTCGCGATGCTCATGGAAGCCGTCGAGGACCGCGAGATAACTCTCGCCAGGAACGCCGAAGACATCGGTGATGCCTTGCTCGATCAGGGCCTCGACGAGGACGTGACCGGCGGGACGGGTGACGGTGCGGTGCTGATCCATGGCGGACCACTGTAGCGAGCAGCCCCGCCATTGCAAGCCGGCGTTCGTCCCCTGTTGCGGCGCGGCCCCGGTCAAGCCCTCGGGAGCGGCAACTATGGGTAGAACACCGGCGGGCAAGCCCCTGTTCGGGGCCAGGTCTTGCCTAGCCTGCGCTGATCCGTGGGCGATCAGCCGCGGCCCTTGCGGACCAGGCTGGCCGCGCCGACGCCCAGCAGCAGCGCCAGCGAGGCGCCGAAGAAGACCGCGTTGTTCCAGTGGCGGTCCATCAGCGCGCCGAAGATCGGCGCGGCCACCGCGAAGCCGGTATCCAGGCCCGAATAGACGGTGCCGTACACGCGTCCCGTCGCGCCCGGGGGCGCGGCGCGCTTGATCAGCATGTCGCGCGACGGGCCCGCCAGGCCGGTGCCGAAGCCGGCCGTCGCCGCCGCGATCAGCGCCGCCGTCGCGGGCAGCCAGCCGGTGGCGGTCAGCGCCAGCAGCGCGGCGGCGGCGAACATCGCGCCGGCGATGTTGCGCTCCAGGTTCTGCGACTTCGCCACCAGGAAGCCGCCGACGATCATCCCCGCCGCGCCCGCCAGCATGTAGCCGGTCACCACGAAGGCGGTGCTGGCCAGGCTCACGCCGTACATCGCCGACAGCGCCGGCGAGGCGAAGCTCTGGATCGCGCTCAGCGCCGAGGTCGTGAAGAAGAAGAACGAGAAGCACAGCCACACCGACGGCAGCTTCAGGAAGGCCATCGGATGCTCGTCGACCGGCGCCTTGGCCGCGCCGGCCTTCTCATGGCCCCAGGCGCCCTGGCTGTCGTCGATCGCGTCGCGCTTGAACGCCAGCAGGGCGATCACGAACAGCGCCCAGGCCGCCGTCGCGGCGTAGCCGAGCCGCCATTGGCCGGTCGCCTCGTGCATCGAGATCAGCAGCACCGGCGCCACCGCCCAGCCCAGGTTGCCGGTGATGCCGTGCACCGAGAACGCATGGCCCAGCCGCTGCTGCGACACCCGCTTGTTGAGGATGGTGAAGTCCACCGGGTGGAAGGGCGAATTGCCCAGGCCGGCGAGCGCGGCGGCCAGCGCCAGCCCGGCGAAGCCCTGCGCCGTCCCCGCCGCCAGCGAGGCCAGCACGAAGCAGCCCAGCGCGACGAACAGCACCGGCCGGGCGCCGGTCTTGTCCACCAGGAAGCCCGACAGCGCCTGCCCCACGCCGGAGATCACGAAGAAGATCGTCACCAGCAGGCCCAGCTCGGAGTAGCTCAGGCCGAATTCCCGCATGAACACCGGGAACAGCGGCGGCAGCAGCATGTGGAAGAAGTGGGAGGTGCCGTGCGCCAGGCCGATCAGGCTGATGGTCTGGATGTCTCGCTTGGCGCTCTGCGCGGGGCTCAGCGACGGGAGCGCGGCCGCGGTGGCGGTGGTGGTGGCGGAATTCATGGGCGAAATGGTGACAGGGCCTTCACGACGGAATTACGATAGCCGGCCAAGTTCTGTCGAGTTTCCGCCATGAACCCCTCCCGCCCCGCCGCCTCCCCCCCTGCCCCCTCGGCGCGATCCCGTCCGTCCTCGGGGGGCAGCCCTTCGGGCGTCGTCGGAGCGGCCCGCGCGCCCCACGCGTCACGGGCCTCCCGGGCGCCGCTGCCCGAGGCCCCGGGCCGCACCAGCCTGCCGCCGCTCGATCCCCGCCGCTACGCGCCCAGCGCCGAGCGCCCGGTGCGAGCCAAGTCGCGCAGCCTGGACGGGCACATGGACATCCAGGCGCACTTCCACACCTGGGGCCAGTTCGTCTTCTCGGTGACCGGTGTCGTGCGGGTCAGCACCGACCGCGCCACCTTCCTGGTGCCGCCGTCGCGCGGGGTCTGGATCCCGGCCGGCGTGGTCCATGCGGTGACGGCGGTCGAGCGCTGCGAGCTGCGCACGCTCTACCTGCTGAACCCGCCGGCGGACGCCGCGCCTTGGGCCGCGAATCGGGTGCTGGAGGTCTCGCCGCTGCTGCGGGAGCTGGCCGTGCAGCTGGCCCGGGACGAGGTCGAGCCGGGCGACGCCGTCGCCGACCGCGAGGCCTGGATCGGCCAGTTGATCCTGGACGAGCTGCGCCGCGCGCCGACGCTGCAGCTGGGGGTCGCGCTGCCGACCGACAAGCGCCTGCGCCGGCTGTGCGAGGCGGTGCTGGCCGAGCCCATGCGCCATGCCAGCCTGGACGACTGGGCGGCCGAAGTCGGCGCGAGCGCGCGCACCGTGTCGCGGCTGTTCCGGCAGGAGCTGGGCAGCAGCTACGCCCAGTGGCGGCAGCAGGCGCTGCTGGCCGAGGCCTTGCGCCTGGCCGCGCGTCGCAAGCCGATGCAGGTGATCGCCGCGGAACTCGGTTATGCCAGCGCCAGCGCCTTCACCGCGATGGTCACCCGCACGGTCGGCATGCCGCCGAGCCGGTTTTTCGGTCACACCTAGAATTCCGGCCCTATGGAACAGGTTCTTTACGACTTCGCCCGCCAGGACGCGCAAGGCGCCACCTGCACCGCCCATGCCTGGGCCAAGGTGCCGGCGCCGCTGACGTCGAGCCAGCGCCAGCAACTGAAGGCCCGCGCCGCCGAGCTGCTCAAGGCCAAGGGCGCCGTGCTGGTGGCGCACTACTACGTGGACGGCGACCTGCAGGACCTCGCCCGGGAGACCGGCGGCATCGTGTCCGATTCGCTGGAAATGGCCCGCTTCGGCCGCGATCACGCGGCGCGGACGCTGGTCGTGGCTGGCGTGAAGTTCATGGGCGAGAGCGCCAAGATCCTCAGCCCCGAGAAGCGCGTGCTGATGCCCGACCTGGACGCCACCTGCTCGCTGGACCTGGGCTGCCCGGCCGAGGACTTCGCGGCGTTCTGCGACGCCCATCCCGACCGCACCGTGGTCGTCTACGCCAACACCAGCGCCGCGGTGAAGGCGCGCGCGGACTGGATGGTCACCAGTTCCTGCGCGCTGGAGATCGTCAGCGAGCTCAAGGCTCGCGGGGAGAAGATCCTGTGGGCGCCGGATCGCCACCTGGGCCGCTACATCCAGGAGCAGACCGGCGCCGACATGCTGATGTGGAACGGCGCGTGCATCGTGCATGACGAGTTCAAGGGCCTGGAGCTGGAGCTGCTGCGCGAGCAGCATCCGGACGCGATGATCCTGGTCCATCCGGAGTCGCCGGCCTCGGTGGTGGCGCAGGCGGACGTGGTGGGCTCGACCTCGGCGCTGATCAAGGCGGTGGTCGAGGGCAGCGCGCGCGAGTATGTGGTCGCAACGGACAACGGCATCCTGCATGCGATGCGCCAGCTGGCGCCGGGCAAGGTGCTGATCGAGGCGCCGACGGCGGGCAACAGCGCGACCTGCAAGAGTTGCGCGCACTGCCCGTGGATGGCGATGAATGGGCTGCAGGGCCTGGTCGATTGCCTGGAGCATGGCAGCGGGGAGATCTTCGTCGAGGAGCCGATCCGCTCGCAGGCGCTGGGGTGCATCGACCGCATGCTGGACTTCACCGCTCAGCTCAAGGCCCGCCAGGCGGCCGGTGCGCTGGTGCCGGGCATCGGCGCCGCCTGAGCGCGGCGCAAGACCCCTCACCCCCACCCTCTCCCCGCACGCGGGGCGAGGGAGTCATACCGCCCGCGATCATCCCCTCCCCCGCACGCGGGGTGAGAGCCTCATACCGCCCCGGTCATCCCTTCTTTCCGCACGCGGGGTGAGAGCATCAACCGCCCCGGTCATCCCCTCGCCCCCGAAGGGGGAGAGGGCGAGGGTGAGGGGGTTGGCCGCAGGACCGCGATGCCAACCTCACGCCCCACACGAACGAGGGGTCGCCGGGGGGCTTTTCATTTGCGCCGGAGCGCGCGATGCTGCGCTCCATCCCCGGTCATCCCGGCCAACCCGGCCACTCCGCAGGACGCGCCCATGGACTTCACCTCGCTCTACAACCACCACGAACGCGAAGTGTTCGCCGCGGTGATGGAATCCGCGCCGCAGTATCCCGAGATCCACCGCGAGCCCGAGCTGCTGGCCGATGTCGCCTGCGTCGCGCTCAACCGCCTGCCGCCACGCTACATCCGCCATGCCGTGGACTACTCGTTCTACCTGACCGAGCAGGAACGCCACGACGTCGACGCCGCGATCAAGGAAGCGGTCGCCCACGCCTTCGAATTCGTGCAGTCGCGCAGCGCGCTGCGGGCGAGACAGCGCTAGGCCCGGCGCCGGGCCCGCTCAGCGCGTATTGCCGTTGCGCACCAGCACGGTGGGCAGGCTGGCGGGCAGCGTGCGCGGATAGTCGCGGCTGTAGTGCAGCCCGCGGCTTTCATGCCGCAGCAGGGCCGAGCGCACGATCAGCTCCGCGCAATCGACCAGGTTGCGCAGCTCCAGCAGGTCGCGGCTGACGCGGAAGTTGGCGTAGTAGTCGTCGATCTCCGCGCGCAGCAGGTCGATGCGGTGCAGCGCCCGCTGCAGCCGCTTGGTCGTGCGCACGATGCCGACGTAGTTCCACATCAGCAGCCGCAGCTCGTCCCAGTTGTGGGCGATGACCACCTGCTCGTCCGCATCCTCGACCTGGCTCTCGTCCCAGGCGGGCAGCGGCGCGGGGTCGAGCTCTGGCTGCGACAGGATGTCCGCGGCGCATCCGCGGCCGAGCACGACGCACTCCAGCAGCGAGTTGCTCGCCAGCCGGTTGGCGCCGTGCAGGCCGGTGTGGGCGGTCTCGCCGACGGCATACAGGCCGGGCAGGTCGGCGCGGCCCTGCAGGTCGGACACGACGCCACCGCAGGTGAAGTGCACGGCCGGCACGACCGGGATGGGCTGGCGCGCGATGTCGATGCCCAGCGCCAGGCAGCGCGCGTGGATGGTCGGGAAATGTTCCTTGAGGAAGGCCTCGCCCAGGTGGGTGGCGTCCAGCCAGACGTGATCCAGGCCGTGCTTCTTCATCTCGAAGTCGATCGCGCGGGCGACGACGTCGCGCGGCGCGAGCTCCAGGCGTTCGTCGTGCGCCGCCATGAAGCGGGTGCCGTCCGGCAGCTTGAGATGACCGCCCTCGCCGCGCAGCGCCTCGGTGATCAGGAAGCTGCGTTCCTGCGGGTGGTAGAGGCAGGTCGGGTGGAACTGGATGAACTCCATGTTGGCGATGCGGCAGCCCGCTCGCCAGGCCATGGCGATGCCGTCGCCGGTGGAGGTGTCCGGATTGGTCGTGTAGCGATAGACCTTGCCGGCGCCGCCGGTGGCCATCACCACGGCGCGGGCGGCGATCGCGTCCACGCGCTGCGCGTCCATGTCGAGCGCGTAGATGCCGTAGCAGCGCGACGGCTCCTCGCGCTGCACATGGCGCGAGGTGATCAGGTCCAGCGCCATCCAGCGCTGGCGCAGCTCGATGTTGGGATGGGCCGCGGCCTTGGCCAGCAGCGCGTCGTGGATGGCCTTGCCGGTCGCGTCGGCGGCATGGGCGATGCGGCGCACGGCGTGGCCGCCCTCGCGGGTCAGGTGCAGGCCCAGCGGGCCCTGCTCGTCGGGGGTGAACGGGACGCCCTGCTCGACCAGCCAGCCGACGGCGTCGGCGCTGCGTTCGGCGATGAAGCGGGCGGTGGCCTCGTCGACCAGGCCGGCGCCCGCGTCCTGCGTGTCGCGGACGTGGCTCTCGATGCTGTCGTCGGACCCGAGCACGCCGACGATGCCGCCCTGGGCCCAGGCGGTGGCGGCCTCGTTGAGCTCCCGCTTCGCCAGGACGATCACCGGCACCCGATCGGCCAGGTGCAGCGCCACGGTCAGTCCGGCCAGGCCGGCACCCACGATCACCACCGGCGTCTGCGCGGCACCGGTCGGAACAGCTGCTGTCATCGTCATCGCCCCGTCACCAGGGCGTCATCGCTTGGGAGTCGGCGATTCTACGAGCGGTCAAATTGGCCCGCGTTCCGGTCGGCTCGAGCCAGTGCCTACCGCAAACGGCGCCAGTTGGCCATGGCCTCTCAAAGTCTGGTGTCGTGTCGGCTCGAAACCTAGAGTCGACGGCTTCAACAGCGCCGTCCTCTCATGAACCACGACGCAATCATCTTCATCTGCCTGCTCGTGCTCGCCATCGTGGCGCAAAGCGTGACGCATCCGACGCCGATCTATCTGGCGGGCGTTGCCGCCATCTACCTGCTTCGCAGGCTGCTGGAGCGTTGGGGCGGCTAGGGACGGGGCAACTGAAGCCGCGCCCCCTTGCGCTCAAGCCAGCAGCGACTGCTGCGCGAAGATGCCCGCCATCGCGCCCTGCGACGAAGCCTGGGTGACCGAGGGCAGGAAGGGCGTGGCCAGGTCGCCGGCGGCGTAGATGCCGGGCACGCTGGTCTGGCGGCGGTCGTCGACCTGGAGAACGATGCCGGTGGGCGTGTCGATCGTGGCCAGGCCCAGCGATTCATGCAGGCCGGCGGACGGCTTGTTGCGCGGGTGGGCAAACAGCACGTCGACCGTGACGCGGCGGTCGGCATCGAGATGAACGGCGGCGATGCGGCCCTCTTGATGGGCGATCTCGACGATCCGGCCCTCGACGACAGGGATGCCGCGGTTGGCAAGATCGGTCCGGACCTCTGGCGGCATGTCGTGCCCGTTGGCGAAGACGGTCAGCTGGTCGGTCCAGTGCTGGAAGAGCCGCGCCGACTGGTGGGACTGCGGGCTGGACCAGAGCAGACCCCAGTGCTGGCCGGCGACCTCGAAACCATCGCAGTAGGGACAGGGCACGATCGACGTGCCCCAGCAGTCCGCGAAGCCCGGAACGCTCGGCATCTGATCGGCCACGCCATAACTCAGGATCACGCGGCGTGCCCGACGGCGTTCGCCATCCCCGGTGAGGACCGAGAAATCGTCGATGGCGCCGGTGACGCTGTCCGCCCGCGCATTGACCAGCTTGACCGTCGGGTAACGCGCCAGTTGCCGCCGCGCCTCGGCCAGGATGTCCAGCGGTGACTTGTGATCGTGACCGAGCAGGCCATGCGAATGGCCGGCGAAGCGATTACGCGGCAGACCGGTGTCCAGGACAGTGACCTGGCGGCGGGCGCGGCCGAGCTGCAGGGCGGCGGCGAGGCCGGCAAAGCTGCCGCCGATGATGATGACGTCATCCATGGTGAGGGCTCCGTGTTGCAAGGGGAGTACGCAAGCTTGCGTCAATTATTGGACTTTCAAGTCCAATAATGTGCGGCCGCTATAGTGAACTGTCAAGTCCACTAATTGCGCCCATGTCTTCGACCCCGACTCCCGCTCCCAAGCCCCAACGCGGGCGGCCACGCGATCCGGAGCGCAGCCGACGCATCCTGGAGGCGGCGCAGAAGCACTTCAACGAGCACGGCCTGGAGCGTGCCAGCGTGGACGCGATCGCCGCGGACGCGGGGGTCTCCAAGATGACCGTCTACAACAACTTCGGCTCGAAGGAAGGGCTGTTCCAGGCGGTCGTGCGCGACCGGTCGGCACCGGTGGTGGCGGGCGTCCCGGGCGCCGGGGCGCTGGATCCGGAGCAGCCCGAGAAGGCGCTGCTCGCGATCGGTACCCGCTTCCTGGCACTCGCGCGCGGGGACGACGCCCTGGGGGCGTTGCGCGCCATCTACGGCGTCGCGGGGGTGCAGCCGGACGCCTGCCAGGCGTTCTACCGGGAAGGCCCGGAGCGCGTGATGGGCGAGCTGGCCACCTACCTGCGCCGAGCCCACGCGGCCGGCACGCTGAAGGTGCGGCACCCGCCTCAGGCCGCGGACCTGTTCCTGTCGATGTTCTTCGGCTCCGCGCACATGCGCGGGCTGCTGAAGCTGGAGACGCCAGATCCCCGCGAGAACCGCGCGCTTCTGCGCGAGGCCGTGCGGGTCTTCATGGCGGCGTACGGCGCATGAGCGCCTTCATCGGCGTGGACGCCAGGACGGGGTCTGAAGACGTTCCTAGAACACCGGCTTCTCGCCGGCCAGCACCCGCAGGTCGTCGAGCAGCTGGAGCTGATCGTGGGCCTTGTCGTAGAAGCCGTCGGCGCCGTGCTTCTCGCACAGCGAGCGGTAGAAGTCCGGGTCGCGGCTGCTGAGCACCCACAGCTTGCCGGTGTAGCCGCCGCGGCGCGCGCGGCTCAGCACATGCATGCCGGAACCCACCTGCAGGTTGAGGTCGACCAGCACCACGTCCGGCTTCAGCGCCGGGATCGCCTGGACCGCGTCCTCTTCGCTATCCGCATAACCCACCACCTCGACGAAGGCCAGGCCTTCGAAGAGCCGCAGGAACTGCGTGCGAATGAACTCGGAATCCTCGACGAGCAGAACACGCATGCCCTTTTCCCTTCCCCGGTCTGAATGCTGCGACGCATTCTGGCGCGAGGCCGATTCACGCAGCGGCGTCAGGGGCGTCGAGTTCGCAACGGGTCGTATCCGGCGCGCGAGCAGCGCACCGGTTCAGACCACGACGGCGATCGCCGTGCACACGCCGCCGAAGCCGGCCGCGGAAGCGAGGAAGGTGACGTCGCGCCGCTCGCTGCCGCCTCGCCAGGCCATCAGGGCGACAAGGGCCAGGGTCCCGGTGAAGAGCAGTCCGGCGATGACAGGCGTGGTGAGGAGGTCCAAGGTCGTGAGCGGCGAGGTGGAAGGAAGGCCGCAGTGTGGGCGGCCCGTCCGTGCCACTCAAGGCCGGACTTCCTGGGCGCCGCTGCGGCTTTGCCGAAGCGACGCCCCTCCCCGCCTGGGATCAGCCGATCGTGATGGTCCTGGGTTCGAGGAAGGCTTCCAGGCCCATCACCCCGAACTCCCGTCCCTGCCCCGACAGCTTCACGCCGCCGAACGGCGCGAGCAGGTCGGGCGCGACGCGGTTGACCAGCACCGTGCCGGTCTCGATCCGCCCGGCCACGCGGCGGGCCCGCGCTTCATCGGCCGAGAACACATAGCCCTGGAGGCCGTAGGGCGAGTCGTTGGCGATTGCGATCGCCTGTTCCTCCGAGTCCACCGGCAGGATGGACAGCACCGGCCCGAAGATCTCCTCGCGCGCGATGTCCATGTCGTTGCGCACGTCGGTGAAGACGGTGGGCCGCACGAACCAGCCGCGCGTCAGTCCCTCGGGGCGACCTTCGCCGCCGACCACCAGGGTCGCGCCCTGTTCCTGGCCGCGCCGGATGTAGCGCTGGATGCGCTCGAACTGGGTACGGCTGACCATCGGGCCGATCGCCGTCGCGGGATCGCGTGGATCGCCGACGCGCATCGTCGCGACCGCGGTCCGCACCTGCTCGACGACCTCGGCCAGCCGCGCGCGCGGCACCAGCAGCCGCGTGCCGGCGACGCAGGCCTGCCCGCTGTTCATGAAGGCCGCGCCCAGGGCCAGCGGCACGGCGACGCGCAGGTCGGCATCGTCGAGCAGCAGCGAGGCCGACTTGCCGGTGAGCGCCAGGCTCACCCGCTTCATCGAGTCCACCGCGGCGCGCGCGATCAACTGGCCGGTCGGCGTCGAGCCGGTGAAGGACAGCTTGGCCACGCCGGGATGGGTGCCGATTTCGGCGCCCACGTCGGCGCCGCGGCCGGTCACGACGTTGACGACGCCCGGCGGCAGGTCCGCGTCATGGATCGCGCGGGTGATCACCAGCGCCTGCCAGGGGCTCAGCTCGCTGGGCTTGATCACCGTCGCGCAGCCCGCGGCGATGGCCGCGGCGAGCTTGCTGGCGATCGTCCCCGCGGCGGCATTCCACGGCGCGAAGAGCCCGGACACGCCGACCGGCCGCATCTGCAGGATCGACACGCCGTCCACACCGACGGGCCGCTCGAAGGCATAACTCGACAGCGTGCGGGCGGCGTCGCCGAAGCACTGCGACGCGTAGTTGGCCACCCATTGGGACCGCGCCACCGGGCCGCCGTACTCGAGGATGGAGGACTCGCGCAGCGCATCGGCATTCGCGAGCATCGCGACCTGCAGCCGCTCCAGCATGGCCACGCGGTCCGTCACCGCGGTGCGGCCGAAGTCGGGCTGCGCGCGGACGGCGGCCTCGATCGCGCGGCGCGCGTCTTCGCGACTGGCCATGCGCGCGCGGCCGATCACCGTCTCGTCCGCGGGGTTGACGATGTCGACCTCTTCCTCGCCGGTGGCGGGGAGGAAACGGCCGTCGATGTAGGTCTGGTCGACGTGGATCATGGCGAACGGCCTGCCGGCCTCAAGCTGCGATGCGCTCAATGTAGGAAGCGATCGGCCGCTTGATAAGCCATACGAAGGTTGCAGCCGCGCCGCCGGATCCGGCGGCCGGGCTCAGGCCTTCTTGGCGACCAGCGTGAGGATGTCGTAGCTCGCGACGAGCTCGCCGCGCTGGTTGGTCACCTGCACATCCCAGGCCACGACGCCTTGCGGCGGCTGGTCCGGGCGATTGCCGCGGTCGATGCGCCGCTTGCAGGTCAGGCGCGCCTGGATGGTGTCGCCGATCGCCACCGGATTGACGAAGCGCAGCGTGTCCAGCCCGTAATTCGCCAGCACCGGCCCGGGCGCCGGCGACACGAACAGCCCCGCCGCCGCCGACAGCACGAAGTAGCCGTGCGCGATGCGCTGGCCGAATTGCGTTTCCTTGGCGGCGACCTCGTCGAAGTGCATGTAGAAATAGTCGCCGCTGATGCCGCCGAAGTTGACGATGTCCGCCTCCGACACCGTGCGCCGGTGCGTCAGCAGCGAGTCGCCAACCTGGATCTCCTCGAAGTGCTTGCGGAACGGATGGATCGCGTCCTCCGTCACCTTGCCGCCGCGCACGTACTCGCCGGTGATCGCCGTCAGCATCGTCGGCGAGGCCTGCACCGCGCAGCGCTGCAGGTAGTGCTTCACCGCGCGGATGCCGCCGAGCTCCTCGCCGCCGCCCGCGCGGCCTGGGCCGCCGTGCTTGAGCATCGGCAGCGGCGAGCCATGGCCGGTCGACTCGCCGGCCGCGTCGCGGTCCAGCACCAGCAGCCGGCCGTGGAAGGCGGCCGCGTGGTACACGGCCTGCGCCGCCAGCGCCGGCGTCTTCGTGATCACCGAGCCCACCAGGCTGCCACGCCCCTTGGCCGCGAGCGCCAGCGCTTCGTCGAAGTCGCCGTAGGTCATCAGCGTCGACACCGGCCCGAATGCTTCGACGCTGTGCACCGCCTCGTTGCGCATCGCATCGCGGCACAGCAGCAGCGTCGGCGCGAAGAACGCGCCGTCGCCGACGCCCTCTCCCACCGGGGCGAAGCCGTCGCGTTCGCCGTACACGATCTCGTTGCCCTGCGCCAGCTGCGCCAGGCGCTCGGCCACGTCGGCCTGCTGCGCCTTCGATGCCAGCGCGCCCATGCGCACGCCGTCGATGGACGGATCGCCGATCCTGATCTTCGCCAGCCGCTCGCGCAGCGCCGCGGCCACCGCGTCGACCTGCGCCGCCGGCACGATCGCGCGTCGGATCGCCGTGCACTTCTGGCCGGCCTTGGCGCTCATCTCCCGCATCACTTCCTTGACGAAGAGATCGAATTCGGGATCGCCCGGCTGCACGTCCGGCGCCAGGATCGCGCAGTTCAGGCTGTCCGCCTCGGCGTTGAACGGCACCGAGCGGCGGATCAGGTTCGCGTTGACGCGCAGCTGCGCCGCCGTGTCCGCCGAGCCGGTGAAGGTCACCACATCGGTCTCTTCCAGCCGGTCCAGCAGATCGCCGGAACCCCCGATGACCAGCTGCAACGCGCCCGCCGGCAGCAGGCCGGACTCCTCGATCATGCGCACGCAGGCCTCGGCGACGTAGCTCGTGGCGGTGGCCGGCTTGACGATGCAGGGCATGCCGGCGAGGAAGCTCGGCGCGAACTTCTCCAGCATCCCCCACATCGGGAAGTTGAACGCGTTGATGTGGACCGCGACGCCGCGCTTGGGCACCAGCACATGCGTGCCCATGAACTGGCCGACCTTGCCGAGCTGCTGGGCCGGGCCTTCATGAACGATGTTGCTGGACGGCAGCTCGCGCCGGCCCATCGACGCGTAGGCGAAAAGCGTGCCGAAGCCGCCCTCGATGTCGATCCACGAGTCGGGCCGGGTGGCGCCGGTGTGGGCGGAGATCGCGTAGAGCGTTTCCTTGCGCTCCTGCAGGTAGGTGGCCAGGGCCTTGAGGATCGCGGCGCGCCGTTGGAAGTCGAGCGCGAGCAGCGACGGCAGCGCCTGCCGTCGCGCGAAGTCGAGGCTTTCGCCGAAGTCGATCTCCTCGGCATGGGTCTGCGCCACCAGCCGGCCGTTGATGGCGCTGTGCAGGCCGCGCGCGGCGTTCGAGCCGATCCAGCGACCGGCGATCAGGCTTTGGAGGACGGGGGTGGCGCTGAGACTCATGGCTGATACTTCCAAGTTCCGTTTTCAATCTTGACCATCACGCGGGCGCGCTGGTCCAGGCCCAGGTGGTCATTCGGCGACATCGTGAACACGCCGTGCGCGGCCGGCAGTTCCTTCACGCCTTCGATCGCGTCGCGCAGCGCCGCGCGGAACTGCGGCGTGCCGGGCTGGGCCTTCTTGATCGCGTTCGGGATCGCCGCCTGCAGCAGCAGGCCCGCATCCCAGGCATGGCCGCCGAAGGTCGACACGCTGCCCTTGCCGTAGGCCCTCTCGTACTCGGTCACGTAGGCCTTGGCGCTCTTCTTGGCCGGATGGTCGGCCGGCAGCTGGTCCACCACCAGCACCGGGCCGGCCGGCAGGTAGGTGCCCTCGACATCCTTGCCGCCCACGCGCAGGAAATCGTTGTTGGCCACGCCGTGGGTCTGGTAGTACTTGCCCGCGTAGCCGCGCTCCTTGAGCGTCTTCTGCGGCAGCGCCGCCGGCGTGCCGCTGCCGCCCACCAGCACCGCGTCCGGCTTGGCCGCCATGATCTTCAGCACCTGGCCGGTCACCGAGGTGTCGGTGCGGTTGTAGCGCTCGTTGGCGACGATGCTCAGGCCCTTGCTGGCGGCGACCTTGTTGAACTCGCCGTACCAGCCCTCGCCGTAGGCGTCGGCGAAGCCGATGTAGGCCACCGTCTTCACGCCCTGCGCCTGCATGTGGGTGGCAATGGCCAGCGCCATCATGATGTCGTTCTGCGGCGTCTTGAAGACCCACTTCTTCTTCGCGTCCATCGGCTCGACGATGCGCGCCGACGCCGCCATCGAGATCATCGGCACCTGCGCCTCCGACACCGCGTCGATCATCGCCAGCGAGTTCGGTGTCACCGTCGAGCCCACCACCACGTCGACCTTGTGCTCGGTGATCAGCTTGCGGGTGTTGGCCACCGCGGTGGTCGTGTCCGACGCGTCGTCCAGCACGATGTAGTTGACCTTCTGCCCGGCGATGGTCTTGGGCATCAGCGCGAAGGTGTTCTTCTCCGGGATGCCCAGCGAGGCCGCGGGCCCCGTCGCCGACACCGTCACGCCGACGTTGATGTCGGCGCGGGCGGCGCCGCCCAGCGCCATCAGCGCGGCGCCGGCCACGGCCAGCAGGGTCTTCTCGATGCGTGTCATGTCGTCTCCTTGGAATGTCGTTGTTCAGGAACGCAAGGGAATAGGAGGTACTGCTACTGCGACTGCAAGGGGGCGATGCTCCTCCGCGAAACCTTCATGAGACTTGCGGCGCGGGATCGCGCGGGGCCGGGTCGGCGGCTTCGGTCCGGACCGCGCCCAGGCCGCCGAAGAACAGATCGGCCACCATCGGCGCGACCGCCTCGTAGGTCAGCGCGCCATCGGGGCGCAGCCAGGTGAAGGTCCAGTTGATCATGCCGAACAGCAGCATGGTCAGCGGCTTGTGCAGGTGGGCGCCGCGCAGCTCCGGCCGCACCGCGGCCACCGCGTCGGCGAAGCGCCCCACCACCTGCCGCTCCACTTCGACCATGCGCTCGCGGTGCTCGTCGTCCAGGAACTTCAGGTCCTCGGTCAGCACGCGGTGCTCGTTCTGCGCCTCGCCGTAGGCCTGCACGAAGCGATGGATCAGGCCGCGCAGGTGGTCCGGCGGCGGCAGGCCCTGCGCGCTCACCTCGTCGACCAGGTCGACCAGGTGCTGCAGGTGGTTCTGGCAGATCTGCGCGAGCAGCTCATGCTTGTCGCGGACATAGTGGTACAGCGTGGGCTTGCTGACCTCGCAGGCCTCGGCGACCTGGTTCATCGAGGTGGCCGGGTAGCCCTGGTTGGCGAAAAGTCGGGCGGCCTGCGCGAGGATCTCCTCGCGGGTGGCATCGAATCCGGGGGCGCGACCTCGGGCCATGGGTGTTGTTTTCCTTGTGAATCAGCGTTCGTCGAACGAGATCACGACGCGCGGCGTCAGGGCGTGGGCCTGACAGCTGAGGATGAATCCAGCCGCCACCTCGTGCTTCTCGAGGGCGAAATTCTTATCCATCCGGACCTCGCCCTCGATGAGCTTGCAGCGGCAGGTCGAGCACACGCCCGATTTGCAGGAGAACGGCACGTCCATGCCGGCCCGCGCCGCGGCGTCGAGCAGGCTGGGATCGCTCTTGCGGAACTCGATCTCGCGCGAGACGCCGTCGCGGATCACGAGCACCTTGGCGGCCTCGGCGTCCTCTTCATGGATCTCATGCGGCGCCGGACGGCCGGTCTGCATCTCCGGTGTGCCGAAGCGCTCGATGTGGATGCGGTCCTCGGGCACGCCGGCGGCGCGCAGCGCGGCCTCGGCCTGCTCGTTCATCTCGAACGGTCCGCAGACGAAGACCTGGTCGATGCCGGCCGCCGGCACCGGCCCGGCCAGGAACTCGCCCAGCTTGGCCTGGTCCAGCCTGCCCGCCATCAGCGGGGCGTCGACATGCTCGCGCGAGAACACGTGATGCAGCGTCAGCCGCGTCATGTAGCGGTTCTTCAGGTCCTCGAGCTCTTCCTTGAACATCGCCGAGGCCGGCCGGCGGTTGCCGTAGATCAGCGTGAAGCGGCTCATCGGCTCGCGCGCCAGCACGGTCTTCATGATCGACAGGATGGGCGTGATGCCCGAGCCCGCCGCGATGCCGACGTAGTGCCGCGCCGACGCCGGATCGATGGGCACGTGGAAGCGGCCCTGCGGCGGGAAGACCTGGACCTCGTCGCCGGCCTTCAGCTGCCGGTGGACCCAGGTCGAGAAGGCGCCGCCATCGACATGGCGCACGCCCACGCGCAGCTCGCCGTCGTCGACGCCGGCGCAGATCGAGTACGAGCGGCGCAGGTCCTGGCCGTCGACGTCGCCGCGCAGCGTCAGGTACTGGCCCTGCGTGAAGCGGAAGGTGTCGCGCAGCGCCTCCGGCACGTCGAAGCACAGCACGACGGCGTCGTCGGTGTCCTGGTGCTTGGCGCGCAGGCGCAGCGGGTGGAAGTGCAGGCTCATGGCGATGGCGAGTGAATCGTGAAGGGACGGCGCGACCGGGCGGCGGCTCAGATCGGCTTGAAGTGTTCGAAGGGCTCGCGGCAGGCGAGGCAGCGGTACAGCGACTTGCAGGCGGTCGATCCGAACGCGGACAGCTGCTCGGTGTGCGCGCTGCCGCAGCGCGGGCAGGCGATGGCCTCGCGGCGGCGCACGATGCGCACCGGCACTCCCTGCCCCGCGTCCACCGGCCCCGGCGGCGCGATGCCATAGCGGCGCAGCTTCTCGCGGCCCTCGTCGGTGATCCAGTCGGTGGTCCAGGCGGGCGCGCGGCGCATCGTGACGGTGATCTCGCCGAAGCGGGCCAGCGCCTCGCGCACGCTCTGCTCGATCGCCTCGGTCGCGGGACAGCCCGAGTAGGTCGGCGTCAGCACGACCTCCAGGCCATCGGCGGTCTCGAGCAGATCGCGCACGATGCCGAGCTCCACCAGCGACACCGCCGGCACCTCGGGATCGAGGACCTGCGACAGCACTTCCCAGGCCGCGGACAGGCGCCCGCAGCCGAGGTCGGTGGGACCGGGTCCCGCATCGGACGGGGCCGGACGCGGACCGGCCGTCGTCAGCGACGACAACCAATCCAGGTGCGAGGGCGTCGGGGCAGCGTTCATGGTGGTCCTCGAAGCGTGGGCGTCGCCGCGCTCACCACACCCCGCCGGGGTAGGCGCGCTGCAGCGACTGCATCGTCGCCAGCATGTGGCCCATGTGCTCGCTGTGGACGCCGCGCACGCCGGCGTAGACGTGCGGCGTGTCCTTCGGGCGGGCCAGGCGCGCCTCGGCCAGCACCTCGTCCATCGCGGCGTTCCAGTCCGGCTTGAGCGACGACCAGGCCGGGCCCAGGCCGCTCGCCTCGGCGGCGGCATCGACGGCGTCCGACGCGAACAGCTCGTTCACGTAGGGCCAGAGCGCCGCCAGCGCGGTCGTCATGCGGCGGGTCGATTCCTCGCTGCCGTCGCCCAGGCGCACGACCCATTCGGCGGCGTGCTGCTGGTGATAGCGGACCTCCTTCACCGCCTTGGCGGCGATGGCGGCGACCTCCGCGTCGCTGGAGGCCTGCAGCCGCGTCCACAGCGGCAGCAGCCAGCAGGCGGCGACCAGGTTGCGCGCCTGCGTGAACGCGAAGTCGCCGCGCGGCAGCTCCATCAGCACGGGGTTCAGGTAGTGGCGCTCCTCGCGCAGGTAGGCGAGCTGGTCCTCGTCGAGCGGCTGCTCGTTGAGCTGGCCGGCGCGGGTCAGCAGCGCGCGCGCCTGGCCCAGCAGGTCCAGCGCGATGTTGCCCAGCGCCAGGTCCTCTTCCAGCACCGGCGAGTGGCCGATCCATTCCGAGATCCGGTGCGACAGCACCAGGCAGGCATCGCCGACGCGCAGCAGGTACTGGACGTCCGCGCGCTGGCCGGGTTGAACGGAAGTGCTCATCGTCCGGTCCTCACATGTGGTCCAGCGAGGCGGGCAGGTCATAGAAGGTGGGGTGGCGATACACCTTGTCCTCCATCGGGTCGAACATCATCGACTTCTCGCCCGGATCCGACGCGACGATCGCCGACGAGGGCACGACCCAAATGCTCACGCCTTCCTGGCGGCGGGTGTAGACGTCGCGGGCCATCTGCAGGGCCATCTTCGCGTCGGGCGCATGCAGGCTGCCGCAATGCTTGTGGTCCAGGCCCGCCTTGTTGCGGACGAAGACTTCCCACAGGGGCCATTCGTTGGCGCCGGTCGTTTGGTTGATGCTCATGATTCGTGTGCTTCGAAGGTCGTGCGGAGGGCCTGGTCGTGCGATCAGGCCGCCTGGGCGGCGGTGGCGCGCTTGTTCGCGTGGGCCAGCGCGGCGTCGCGCACCCAGGCGCCCTCCTCCCAGGCCTTGACGCGGGTGGCCAGCCGCTCGGTGTTGCAGGGACCGTTGCCGCCGACGACGCGCCAGAACTCGTCCCAGTCGATCGCGCCGAAGTCGTGCTGCTCGCGCTGAGCATTCCACTTCAGGTCGGGGTCGGGCAGCGTCACGCCGAGCAGCTCGGCCTGCGGCACGGTCGCGTCGACGAACTTCTGACGCAGCTCGTCGTTGGTCAGGCGCTTGATGCCCCAGCGCATCGACTGCTCGGAGTTCGGCGAGTCCTTGTCCGCCGGGCCGAACATCATCAGCGAGGGCCACCACCAGCGGTTCACCGCGTCCTGGACCATCGCCTTCTGCGCCGCGGTGCCCTCGCGCATCATGACGAGCAGGCTCTCGTAGCCCTGGCGCTGGTGGAAGGACTCCTCGCGGCAGATGCGGATCATCGCGCGCGCATACGGCCCGTAGGAGCAGCGGCACAGCGGCACCTGGTTCATGATCGCCGCGCCGTCGACCAGCCAGCCGATCACGCCGATGTCGGCCCAGGTCAGCGTCGGATAGTTGAAGATCGAGCTGTACTTGGCCTTGCCGTTGTGCAGCGCGTCCAGCATCTGGTCGCGGCTGGTGCCCAGCGTCTCCGCGGCCGAGTACAGGTAGAGCCCGTGACCGCCCTCGTCTTGCACCTTCGCCAGCAGGATGGCCTTGCGCTTGAGCGTCGGGGCGCGCGTGATCCAGTTGCCCTCGGGCAGCATGCCGACGATCTCCGAGTGCCCGTGCTGGCTGATCTGCCGCACCAGCGTCTTGCGGTAGTGCTCCGGCATCCAGTCCTTGGCCTCGATGAAGTCGCCCGCGTCGATGCGGGCCTCGAAGGCCTCGTTGCGCTGCTGCTCCTCGGCGGTCTGCAGCTTGGCCGCCTGGTCCTGCGGACCGACGCTCATGGCTTGCGTGTACATGGGGACTCCTTACGAATGCTTCGGACGCTGGTCGACGACGCGGCGCGCCTTGCCCACCAGCGTGCGTTCGATCGAATCGGGCGCGCCGACCGTCACGCGGGTCGACACGCCGATCAGCGTCTTGATGCGGTGCTGCAGCGAGCGGCTCGCCGCCTGCGCGTCGCCGCCCGCGGCCGAGAGCTCGCAGCGCACCTCGACCTCGTCGAGGTGGCCGTCGCGGCTGACGACGATCTGGTACTGGCCCGACAGGCCGGGCTCAGCGAGCACCAGTTCCTCGATCTGCGTCGGGAACAGGTTGACGCCGCGGATGATCAGCATGTCGTCGCTGCGGCCGACGATCTTGCCCATGCGGCGCATGCTGCGCGCCGTCGGCGGCAGCAGCCGCGTCAGGTCGCGCGTGCGGTAGCGGATCACCGGTAGCGCCTCCTTGCTCAGCGAGGTGAAGACGAGCTCGCCCTCCGAGCCCTCGGGCAGCACCTCGCCGGTCTCGGGGTCGATGATCTCGGGATAGAAGTGGTCCTCCCAGATCACCGGGCCGTCCTTGGTCTCGATGCACTCGGACGCGACGCCCGGCCCCATCACCTCGGACAGGCCGTAGATGTCGACCGCGTCGATGCCGGCCTTGTGCTCGATCTCGCGGCGCATCGCCTCGGTCCAGGGCTCGGCGCCGAACACGCCGGTCTTGAGCGAACTGGCGCGCGGGTCCAGGCCCTGGCGCGCGAACTCCTCGACGATCACCTGCATGTAGCTCGGCGTGACCATGATCACGTCGGGCTTGAAGTCCTGGATCAGCTGGACCTGCTTCTCGGTCTGGCCGCCCGACATCGGGATCACGGTGCAGCCCAGCCGCTCGGCGCCGTAATGCGCGCCCAGGCCGCCGGTGAACAGGCCGTAGCCGTAGGCGACATGGACGATGTCACCCGCGCGCGTGCCGGCGGCGCGCAGCGAGCGCGCGACCAGGTCGGCCCAGGTGTCGATGTCGCGCCGCGTGTAGCCCACCACCGTCGGCTTGCCCGTGGTGCCCGAGGACGCGTGCACCCGCACGACCTGCTCGCGTGGCACAGCGAAGAGGCCGAACGGGTAGTTGTCGCGCAGGTCCTTCTTGGTCGTGAACGGGAACAGGCGCAGGTCGGCCAGGTCCTTCAGGTCGTCCGGATGCACGCCCTTGGCGTCGAAGGCGGCCCGGTAGTGCGGGACGTTCTCGTACGCATGCTTGAGCGTCCACTTCAGGCGCTGCAGCTGCAGCGCGCGCAGCTCGTCCTGGCTGGCGCGCTCGATGGGCTCGAGGTCCTCGGGCCGGAAGGTCTTCACCGTCATGGGTCTCGTCTCCTTGTCGCCGCGGGCTCGGGCCGGCTCAGCCGGGCAGCGGCAGGTCCGCCACCACGGGCCGGCCCTTCATGCGGTAGGACCGCCCGCGGAAGACCGCGATCAGCTCGTCGCGTTGATTGGTGATGCGGATGTCGTAGACGCCGGTGCGGCCGGCCAGCGAGGTCTCGCTGGCACGCGCCGTCAGGACATCCCCCAGCCGGGACGGCGCGACGAGGTCGATCGCGAAGCCCGACGCCACCGTCATCTCGTTGTGCGAGTTGCAGGCGAAGGCGAAACAGGAATCGGCCAGCGTCGTCACGAAGCCGCCGTGGCAGATGTCGAAGCCGTTGAGCATGTCCTCGCGCACCGTCATCGACAGCGTCGCGGTGCCGGGGCCGATCGCGTCGATGCACAGGCCCAGGCCCTGCGACGCGCGGTCGTTGGCGAACATGGTGTCGCGCACCGCCTCGGCGATGCGCTGCGGATCGAGGGCCTCGCGCATCAGCGGTCCTTGAACACCGGCGCGCGCTTGGACAGGAAGGCGGCCGCGCCCTCCAGGTAGTCGTGCGCGTAGCCGAGCTGGCTCTGCAGCTTGGCCTCGAGCTTGAGCGCGTCCTCGAACTCCAGGTCCATCGACGCATCGAGCGCCTGGCGCGTCTGCACCAGCGCGCGGGTCGGCATCTTCGCCAGCTTCTGCGCGGTGGCCATGGCTTCGCTCTGCAGCTCGCCGTCGGCGACGCAACGCGCGATCAGGCCCCAGGCTTGCGCGTCGGCTGCGGGCAGCTTGTCGCCCAGCAGTGCCAGTTGCAGCGCACGGGCGCGGCCCACCAGCCGCGTCAGCAGCCAGGTGCCGCCGCAGTCGGGCACCAGTCCGATCTTGGAGAAGGCCTGGATGAACGAGGCCGACTGGCCAGCCAGCACCAGGTCGCAGCCCAGCGCGAAGTTGGCGCCGGCGCCCGCGGCGACGCCGTTGACCGCGCAGACGGTCGGCACTGGCATGCTGCGCAGGCGCAGCGCCAGCGGGATGTAGTAATGGTCCAGCAGGTTGCCGATGTCCTTGGCCTTGGGCTTGCGCTGCGGATCGGCGTCGCCCGCGTGGTCGTCGAACTCGGGCTTGATGTGCGGGTCGGACAGGTCTTGGCCGGCGCAGAACGCGCGGCCGGCGCCGGTGATGAGCACCGCCCTCACCGCCTCGTCGTGCGCCGCCTCGTCCAGGGCGATGCGCAGCTGGCCCAGCAGGCCGGTCGTGAACGCATTCAGCGCCTGCGGCCGGTTCAGTGTCAGGACGCGCACGGCGCCTTCGGTGCTGATCAGCAGCGAACTGTCTTCGGCGGTGGACGGGGGGGTGGGGGTGGTGCTCATTCGGCTTGTCTCCTCGGCCTGAGGGGGATTCAGCTTTTGCAGCTTTTTTGATCGGCTTCTATTTACCGACCGGTCGGTAGATACTACGAGCCATCGGATCCCAACACAAGGCCAGTGACCTAGGGTTACCACCAAGATCGCGGTCATTTACAGGGAAAGTTCCCCTGGTGCTGGGGCCGAGGACGCCCGAACCACGATAGGAGACGAATCCATGCCCTGCTATGCCATCGACGGCCTGTCGCCGGTCGTCCATCCCAGCGCCCATGTGCATCCGACGGCGGTGCTGATCGGGGACGTGATCGTCGGGCCGGACTGCTACGTCGGGCCCTGCGCCTCGCTGCGGGGCGACTTCGGGCGGATCCGGCTGATGGCGGGCGCCAACGTGCAGGACACCTGCGTGATCCACGGCTTCCCGGGGTCGGACACCATCGTCGAGACCAACGGCCACATCGGCCACGGCGCGGTGCTGCACGGCTGCGTGGTGCGCCACGACGCGCTGGTCGGCATGAACGCGGTGGTGATGGACGAGGCGGAGGTCGGCGCCTACAGCATCGTCGCGGCCTGCGCGTTCGTGCGGGCGGGGCTGAAGCTGCCGGAGAGGTCGCTGATCGCCGGGCTGCCGGCCAAGGTGATGCGGCCGCTGACCGAGGACGAGATCCGCTGGAAGCGCGAAGGCACCGAGACCTACCAGGACCTGACGCGGCGCTGCCACGCCAGCCTGGTCGAGGTCAGCCCGCTGGCCGAGGAAGAGGCCGACCGACCGCGCCTGCAGGTCGGCGGCCCCAAGACGCTGGTGGCGACAAGACGCGAGGACGACGGCAGCGCCTGAGCGTGCTGGCACCGCCTTGAACGCGGTGGCGGCGCCTGGGCGCCGTCAGACCATTTCGGCCCGCTGCACCTGCACCTGATCGATCAGCGCGGTCACCAGGCCGGACGTCAGCCCGTGCACGCCCGCGCCCGAGCAGGCCGCGGCGCCGGCCGCGACGGCCCAGCGCAGGTGCTCCTCGGGCTCGTGGGTCGCGCCGTTCATCAGGCTGTAGAGCAGCCCGGCCATGGCGGCATCGCCGGCGCCGATCGTGTCCACGACCGCGTCCAGCGGCGGCGGCGCGGCGCTGAGGTCGGCCTTCGGATGGAACAGCTGGGCGCCGCGCTCCCCCAGCGTCAGCATCACGATGGCGCGCGGGTTCCAGGCGGCGATCTGCGCCAGGCCGACATGGTGGTCGCGGCTGCGGAACAGCCCGCGCAGGTCTTCGTCCGACACCTTGATCACGTCCGCCAGCCGGCACATGCGCTCCAGCGTGCGGTCATAGCGCGAGTCCATCGAGATCCGGTAGTTCGGGTCGTAGCTGATGCGGGCGCCCTCGTCCTTGAGGGACTCGGCCAGCGCGATCAGCCGCGCGGCCAGCGGCTCGCGCGTCAGGCTGATCGAGCCGAAGTGGGCCCAGCGCAGCGCCCGGCGCCAGCCGGCGGGCAGCGCATGGGGGCGGAAATGCAGGTCGGCGCTGTCGTCGCCAACGAAGGCGTACTCCGGCGGCGACACCTGATGGACGAAGGCCATCAGCGGCGACTTGGCGAACTGCTGGATGAAGCGCAGGTCCAGGTGGGCGTCCGCGCTGGCCTGCCAGAGTTCCTGGCCGAAGGGGTCCTTGCTCAGGCCACCGGCGAAGGCGCTGAGCTGGCCGAGCCGCGACATCGCGATGGCCACGTTCCACGGCGAGCCCCCGCTGCGGCTGCACCAGGTGCCGGGACCGGTGCGGATCATGTCGGTGAGGGCCTCGCCGAAGGAGACGAAGCTGGCCAGGTCCGCATGGACCACGGTCGTGGGGGTCAAGCTCATTCCGGGATTCGAACGCGCCTGACCTTCCGGTGCAAGTGACAAGTCCTACAGGGTGACGACCCGCGGGGCCGATTCAGCGCAGTTCCAACAGGACCTCCGGATGGGCCATCGCGACCCGGAGCAAGGCCCGGGCAGCGCCAGTCGGCTCGCGCCGGCCTTGTTCCCATTCCTGCAGCGTGCGCTTGGACACGCCCAGCAGTCCAGCGAAGTCGGCCTGCGACAGACCGGTGCGGGCCCGTGCTTCCGCGGCGCCAGGCACTTCGACGCGAGTGACTCGCGCGGCCTTGCCCGCTTTCATCTGCCGGATCGAGTCCAACAGATCCTGCTGAAACTTCTCCTGATCGTCAGGCATCTTCGACTCCTTGCTTCAGCTGTTCCGAAGATTGTGGCGACCCTCGACGAGTGGGCTGGCCAGGAACGGCTCGCCGTGTCCGATTCACGAGACACCGCGCCGCCCTTGACCATCCTCGGACGAGGCGATGCGGCCGGCGGCACAATCGCTCCCCATGACCGATGGTGTGATTCCGCTGCTCGATCTGCGCCAGATCGGGCGGACGCCTCCCGTGCCGCATCCCCTCCCCCCGCCCCGCCCGGGGCCGTGGCTGGACGCGCGCGGCCGGCCGCTGCGCGACCTGCGCATCTCGGTCACCGACCGCTGCAACTTCCGCTGCAGCTACTGCATGCCGAAGGAAGTGTTCGACAAGCACTACACCTTCCTCCCCCACCGCGACCTGTTGTCCTTCGAGGAAATCACCCGTCTGGCGGGCGTCTTCGCCGGCCTGGGGGTTCAGAAACTGCGCCTGACCGGCGGCGAACCGCTGCTGCGCCGCAACCTCGAGGCGCTGATCGCCCAGCTGGCCGAGCTGCGCACGCCCGAGGGCCAGCCGCTCGACCTGACGCTGACCACCAACGGCTCGCTGCTGGCGCGCAAGGCGCGGGCGCTGCGGGACGCGGGCCTGCGCCGGGTCACCGTCAGCCTGGACGCGCTCGACGACGCCATCTTCCGCCGCATGAACGATGTCGACTTCCCGGTCGCCGAGGTGCTGCGCGGCATCGAGGCCGCCCAGGCCGCCGGCCTGGCGCCGATCAAGGTCAACATGGTGGTCAAGCGCGGCACCAACGACGACCAGATCGTCCCCATGGCGCGCCACTTCCGCGGCACCGGCGTGGTGCTGCGCTTCATCGAGTACATGGACGTCGGCATGAGCAACGGCTGGCGCATGGACGAGGTGCTGCCGTCCGCGCAGGTCCTGGCCCGCCTGCGCGAGGACGCCGAGCTGGTCCCCCTCGCCGCCACCGTGGAGGGCGAAACCGCCACCCGCTGGGGCTACGCCGACGGCAGCGGCGAGATCGGCCTCATCTCCAGCGTCACCCAAGCCTTCTGCGGCGACTGCAACCGCGCGCGGCTCTCCACCGAGGGCCGGCTCTACACCTGCCTGTTCGCCGGCGATGGCCACGACCTGCGCGCGCTGCTGCGCGGCGACGGCGAGCACCCGCCGCGGTCCGACGCCGAGATCGCCGCCGCGCTGGGCGCGCTCTGGACCCGGCGCGGCGACCGCTACTCGGAGCTGCGCGCCAGCCTGCCGGCGGCGGACTCCGGCCCGGCGCGCCGCGTCGAGATGCACTACATCGGCGGCTGATGCGCGCCACCGCGCTGATCCTCTGCGGCGGCCGCGCCACCCGCATGGGCGGCGTCGACAAGCCGCTCCAGCCCTTCCAGGGCCGGGCGCTGGTCCACCATGTCATCGAGCGCATCGCCCCCCAGACCGGCGGCCGGATCCTCATCAGCGCCAATCGACACCTCGACGACTACCGCCGCCTCGGCCACCCAGTCCTGCCCGACCCGCTGCCGGACTTCCCCGGACCGCTGGCCGGCATCCTCGCCGGGCTGACGGCGCTTGCGGATGCCCGGACTGCCTCCGGCCCCCGCCTCACCGACGCCTCCGACGCGAACGGTGCCTCGCCCGTTGATCGCGGCCCCGACGACCGCCATCCCGGCGACCACAGCGCGGGCGATCGCGGTCACGGCGACGGCAATGACCGCGTCGGCACCGACTGGCTGCTCGTCGTCGGCGGCGACTGCCCCTGGCTGCCGACCGACCTGCTCGACCGCCTGGCCGCCGGGATCGGACCGGACCACAGCGCCGCGATGGCGCTAGGCCGCGAGGCGCCAGGCGAGCCGCTGCGCCCCCAGCCTTTGGCCAGCCTGATCCATGTCCGGCACCGTGCCGGGCTGGCGGCGGCGCTGGACGCGGGCGAACGGCGCGTCGAGGGCTGGCTGCGTTCGCTGCCGCTGGCGCGGGTCGCCTTCGACCGGCCGGCGGACGAGCGCGCCTTCGCCAACATCAACGACAGGAGCGAGCTTGAGCGACTCGAACGACTGGACCGCGGCTGAGGGCCGACCGGCCGAGGGCGTGATCACGCTGCGCCTGCTGACCGAAGCGGACCTGCCGGCCTACAAGGCCCTGCGCGACGCGATGCTCGCGCGGCACGAGCAGGCCTTCACCTCCGACGCCGAGACCGAGCGCGCCCGCGACGCGTCGAGCTACCGCGTGCGGCTGCATCCGCAGGCGGGCGGCAAGTCGCTGTTCACGCTGGGCGCGTGGTCGGGCGAGCGGCTGGTGGGTGCCCTGACCTGCGAGCACGAGAACCGCAAGAAGGTGATGCACGTCGCGCACCTGATCGGGATGATGGTTGACGACGAAGTCCGTGGACGCGGCATCGGCAAGCGCCTGCTGCGGCAGGCCCTAGCGCTGCTGCGTCGCGAGCCGCGGCTGGAGATAGTCACGCTCAGCGTCACGGCGGGCAACCAGGCGGCGATCGCGCTCTACCGGCAGGCGGGCTTCACCCGCTACGGCCACCTGCCCCGCGCCATCCGTCTCTCCGATGGCCGCTACTACGCCAAGGACCTGATGAGCCTCGACCTGAGGCCTTGATCGCCGCAGATGCCCAGGCCCGCCACCAGCGAGCATCGCTGGGGCCGGAATACCGCTTGGGGGTCCAGGAGGGATCCCCCATGCGGTGTGGAGAGCCCGCGCCTGGCGCCCCGCAGTCCTCCCGGCGCAAGGCGCTCAATCACACGCCACCGCGGGAACAGCCGCGACGTCGACGTCCACGGTCAACTCGTCCTGGATCGCGAGCAGCCCTCCGAGGATGGAGAACGGCGTGATGCCGAAGTCGCTCTGACGGAGGACGAGCGCCCCCTGCGTCCTCAGGACCGAGCTCCCCGCATCCCCCGCAGGACGGACCACCCGCACCGGCACGTCGAGCAGGCGGGTCTGGCCGTGCCAGTTGACGGCGAGCTTGAGCGCCAGCACCGGGAAGGCGCCAGCGACGGCGGTGCTGCGCATCGCGATGACCGGGAAGCGCTCGCCGTCGATGGCCCGGAGCAGGTTGGCGCGGGTGCCGGCCACGTCGGACGCGGAGGGTGTGCTGGCGAACCCGGGCCCGAGCGGCGCGCGCCACTCGGGTTTGTCGATGGCCAGGTCATCGAGCCGGAAGGCCAGTTCGACGCCGGCGCCGGCGATGCCGTCGGTGGGGACGAAGACCTGGCCGGTGAGCCGCTCGACGCCGATCACGTGGTTGTGGCCGACCTTGGCGAGGCGTCCGGCGCGAAAGACGTGGATGCGGACCTGCGAAGTGGCCGCGTCGACGCGATAGAGCCGGCCTTCGCCGCGTTGCTGCGCGGCGAGCCAGGCCGTGCAGGACGACGGGCCTGGCGACGATGGGGCCTCGCTGGCGCGGGCGCCGGACGTCGTGGCTGTCGGCGTTGTCGCTGTCGGCGTCGTGGCGGGAGGCGCGGTGCCGCACCCGGCCAGCGCGCCTCCGAGCAGCAGCGCGGCGATCGCCGACGCGGCCGACCTTCCGCCGCCGCGCCGATGCGCGCCTGGAGGCACCTCATTTGCCGGCGTCAACACTTGCATAGGGGTAAACCAAGAGTGGTCAGAACTGCATTCTGAACGGCATAAACAAGCTGGTCGCACTAGCATTGCGACATCATGACGACACCTCGCACGGAGACTGCCATGGCACGCCAAGCCACCGACCTGATGGCGCAGTACGCCGCCTACCACCGCGATCGCCGCAACATCGCCACCCATTTTGTCGGCATCCCGCTGATCGTCTTCGCGATCGGCGTGCTGCTGGCGCGGGCGCAATTCCATGTCGGCGACTGGACGGTTTCCGCCGCCTGGCTGGTCTGGGGCGGCGCGACAGTCTGGTACCTGACGCGGGGCAATTTCGTGCTGGGCCTGTCCACGGCGCTGGTCAACGCGGTGCTGATGGCGCTGGCGCATCCGCTGGCGGACGGCTCCTTCGGCAGCTGGCTGGCCTGGGGCCTGGGCAGCTTCATCGTCGGCTGGATCATCCAGTTCGTCGGCCACTATTACGAGGGCCGCAAGCCCGCCTTCGTCGACGACCTGGTGGGATTGCTGGTCGGTCCGATGTTCGTCGTCGGCGAGGCCCTGTTCGCGATGGGCTGGGGCCGCGACCTGCTCGCCGAGATCGAGCGCCGCGCCGGCCCGACCCATCTGCGCGACCTGACCCACCCGGCCTGAGCCGGGCCGGCTGGCGCGGCCGAGCGGGCCGATCCCGCCCGCGCGACCGCGCGTCACCCCTTGTGGGGGTCGGGTCTTGCAGGGGCTTGCAGCCCCGGTCCAAGGCGCTTATCTTGGACGTCCGAGTTCCGTCAGATGTCGCCAGGAGGCCCCATGAAACCGGTGTCCGAACTGCTGAAGAATCGCGGCCCGAGCGTCTGGCGCGTCGCGCCGGAAGCCACGGTGTTCGATGCGCTGCACCTGCTTGCGCAGCATGATGTCGGCGCCTTGCTGGTGATGGAGGGCGATCGGCTGCTCGGCATCTTCTCGGAGCGCGACTACACGCGGAAGATCGCCTTGCAGGGGCGTGATTCGCGGCACACGCCGGTCAAGGATGTGATGACGCCCAACGTGTTCGTGGTGAAACCCGACACCGACTGCCGCGAATGCATGAGCCTGATGAGCCAGCGCAAGATCCGCCACCTGCCCGTCGTCCAGGGCAACCAGGTCGTGGGCATGCTCTCGATCCGCGACTTGATGGACAACATCATCGCCGACGACGAGATGACTATCGCCCACCTCCAAACCTACATCTACGGCTAAGGGGCGAGGCCCTGATTGGGGCGCCCCGCGTCGTTGCAAATCCTCGCCATAGCGCTGCTATGGCTGCGGTTTGCGCCTAGCGCTGCACCCCAATCAGGGCCTCGCCGAACGCAGGACTGCGGCGAAGGCAGGGGCGGTCAGCCTGGCCAGAATTGAAGCGCACTGTCGGCGCCGGACTTCGGCGGGCGTGCCTTCGGGGGCTTGTCGGGGGATGAGGGGGTGCCCATCGCGATCCAGCCGAGCAAGGTCTCGCCCGGCTCGCAGAACGCGGCGATGAGGCCCGGATCGCGCGCCTTCGCACCGCTGAGCATCTTTCCGCCGAAACCCAGCGCCTGCGCGGCATTCAGGAAATTGGTCAGCGCGCCACCGACGCAGGCCCACTGCTCATGCGCCGGCACCTGCGGATGACCCAGGTCCAGGCGCGCGACCACCGCCACCGTCACCGGCGGGCGCAGCGCGCGCTCCTCGTCCATCGCGATGCCCGACTCGTCCTTGCCCGCCCGGCGCGCAGCCGCCGCGAACAGCGCGGCCATCGACCGGCGCGCCTCCCCGCGCACGACCTTGAATCGGAACGGCACCAGCGCCGCATGGTCAGGCGCGTGCAGCGCCGCCTCCGTCATCGCGGCCAGCGCCGCATCGTCCGGGCCCGGCTCGATCAAGTACTTCGGACCCACCGATGCGCGCGTGAGCAGCAGCTTCAGGGCTTGGTCGTTCATGGCGCCCCTCCTTCATCCAAGGGCTTGCGGCATCGTGCCGCCGAAGCGGCGACCCACGACGCCGCCAATCAATGATTCAAGCGCCGCCGCGCCGCGTAGGAGCAGGCATCGACGGCCATCACCAGCACCAGCATCGCCAGCAGCACGGTGCAAGTCTCCCGCATCTGGAACAGGCTCAGGTGCAGGCTGAGCATCTGCCCCAGACCTCCCGCACCCACGACGCCCAGCACCGTCGCGGCCCGGATGTTGTTCTCCCATCGGTAGAGCGTGTAGCTGAGCAGCTGCGGCGCCGCCTGCGGCAGCGTCGCGAAGGCGAAGACCTGCCAGCGCGACGCGCCCGCCCAGCGCAGCGCCTGGGCGGTCTGCGGCGGCGCGTTCTCGAGCGCCTCGGCCATCAGCCGGCCCAGCACGCCGGTCGTGTGCAGCGCCAGCGCCAAGGTGCCCGGCATCGGCCCCAGTCCCGCCGCCACCAGCAGCAGCGACGCCCAGACCAGCTCCGGCACGCTGCGCAGCGCATTGAGCAGCAGCCGCGATGCCCAGCGCAGCGGCCCCGGCGGCCGACTCGCCAGCAGCGCCACCGCGAGTCCGGCGATCGCCGCCAGCCCGCTGCCCAGCGCCGACATCGCCAGCGTCTCCAGCGCGCCCTGCCCGACCCGACCGAGGAAGTCCGGCGCGAGTTGAGGCGGGAAGAACTCGGCCAGGAAGCGGCCCATCTCCGCCAGGGCACCGGCGCCGAGCAGCTCGCCCCAGCGCAGCGGCAGCGTGACGACGCTCATCACCAGCAGCGCCAGCAGTGCCGCCAGCAACGCCCGCAGCCCCCAGCGCGCGGGCGGTCGGGCGGACAGCGGATGCCGCGACTCGCCGCCCTGCCCCGCGGTGCGCGCCGGCCGCAGCCAGGCGCTGATGCGGTCGGCCATGGCCACCAGGGCGATGAAGATCAGCAGGATGGTCGCCACCTCGGAGCCGGCGAACATCTTGGTCGCGTTGTCCAGTTGCTGGCCCAGCCCACCGGCGCCGACGAAGCCCAGCACCACCGAGGAGCGGATCGCGCATTCCCAGCGGTAGACGGTGTAGCTGACCAGTTCCTCCGAGCAGTTGGGCAGCGCACCGAACAGCAGCGCCTGCAGGCGCCCGGCGCCGCCGCGCAGCAGCGCCTGCGTCGGCGCGGCGTCGGCGCTCTCCAGGATCTCGGCGTAGACCTTGCCCAGCATCCCGCCGTAGGACAGCGCGATCGCCAGCACGCCCGCGCCCGGTCCCAGGCCGATCACGCGCACCAGCATCAGCGCCCACACGAGTTCCGGCACCGAGCGCAGCACGATCAGCACTGCTCGCACCGCCCAGCGCAGCGCCGCCGGCCCCGCCGCCATGCGGCCGCTCAGCGCCGACACGGACAGCCGCGCCGTCGCCAGCAGCGCCAGCGGCACCGCGATCACCCAGGCGAGCGCCAGCCCGACCGTCGCCATCGCCACGGTGCGCCAGGTGTCGGCGGCGAGCATGGTCAGGAACTCGAGGTCCACGCGCGGCGTCAGGAACTGCCCGGCAAAGCGCATCGTCGCGCGCAGGCTGCGCTCGTCCAGCAGCTCCCAGGGTCGGAACTCGCACCAGACCAGCAGCGGCCACAGCACGACCAGCGCGGCCACCACGAGCCCGAGCCGCCGAGCGGCCGCCGGGTCGCGCCGCCACGGCGCCGTGGCCGTCGATGACAACGCGCGGTCAGTGCCACCTCCGCCGCCACGACCACTTCCTGGGCCGTCGTGCCGTTCGGCGCTGCCGGCGTTCATCGGCACATCGCCTGCGGCGGTGCGGCGGTCATCGGCGCGTCGTCGGGCGTCGAGGGGGATTCATTCAGCAGGTCGGCGTAGATCTCGTCCAGCTGGCGGGCGCCGAGGCCCTGCGGCGGGCCGTCGTAGACGAGTCGGCCCTGGCGCAGCGCGATCACGCGCGGGAACAGGCGGCAGGCGAGATCGACCTGATGCAGGCTGCACACGAGGGTGCGGTCCTGGGCGCGCGCGGCGTCCTGCAGGACGGCGAGTACCCGCTGCGCGCGCTGCGGATCGAGGGCCGAGAGCGGCTCATCGGCGAGCCAGAGCCGTGCCTGGGACACCAGCAGTCGCGCCACGGCCACGCGCTGGCGTTCGCCGCCGGAGAGCTGGTCCACGCGCGACCAGAGCCGGGCGCCGAGCTCCAGCCGGTCCAGCGCGTCGAAGGCCAGCCGGGCCTGGGCCTGGTCGGGGCTGAACAGCATGCGCAAGCTGCGGGCCACCGAGGCACCGGGCAGCCGACCGGCCAGCACGGCGGTCACGACGCGCTGGCGTGGGGGCAGCGGTGGGTGCTGCGGCGCCAGCATCAGCGTGCGGCGCAGCTGGTGGCGTGCGCGTGAGGACAGCGCCCAGCCGTCCTGGCCGCCCAGGCGCAGCGTGCCAGCGGCGGGGCGCGAGGCCAGGGCCAGCGCATGCAGCAGCGAGGTCTTGCCGGCGCCCGAGGCGCCGATCAGTGCGACCTGCTCGCCGGGCTCGATCCGCAGCGACAGCGGCTCGATCAGCGTGCGCGCGCCGGCCTGCAGCTGCAGGCCGTCCAACACCAGCAGGGACATCGCGCTCGTCTCAGCTCACTTCAGCAGGCCGGCGTTCTCGGCGGCCGCCTTGATGCCGGCGTAGTTCTCCGGCTGCGTTGGCACGAACTTCGTCGCGCGCTGCAGCTCGAGGATCTCCTTGCCTTCCGGCGTCGAGGGGCTCAGCTTCAGGAAGGCGGCCTTGAGCTTTTCCTTCGTCGCGGCGGGCAGGTCGGCGTGGACGCTCCAGTTGTAGTCGTAATACGGCGGGGTGGTGAAGAACACCTTCAGGGTGCCGGTGTCGACCTTCTTCTCGGCGACCAGTTTTTCCCAGACGGAGATGTTGAGCGCGCCGGCGTCGACCTTGCCGGACGCGACTGCGGCGACGGTGGCGTCATGCGCGCCGGAGAAGGAGATGCGTTTGAGGTCGGTATCGGGATTGATCTTCGCGGCGAGGAGGAAGGAGCGCGGCATCAGGTGGCCGGAGGTCGAGGAGGCGGAGCCGAAGCTGAGCGTCTTGCCTTTGAGGTCCTCGAGCTTGCGGATGCCGGACTGGGTATCGGTGATGAAGACGGAGCGGAATTTTTCGTCTTCCTCGCGTTGCACGAGGGGGACGATCTTGCCGCCGGAGCGCACGTTCGCCTGCACGAAGGTGAAGCCTCCGAACCAGGCCAGTTCGACCTTCTTGTTGGCGAGGGCCTCGACGGCGGCGGCGTAGTCGGTGACGGGGGTCCACTCGACCTTCACGCCGAGTTCCTTCTCGAGGTACTTGCCGAGCGGCGCGAACTTGCGCGCCAGTTCGGTTGGTGACTCGTCGGGAATGGCGGTCACGCGGAGGACCGGCGGCGAGGTCTGGGCCTGGGCGGAACCGATGCTGCTCGCGATGATCAGCGAGGCGGTGGCGATCCCCTGCAGCGCACGGCTGACATGGTGGAAGAGGCTGGACATCAGAGAGCTCCTGGGGGTGAGTTATCCGCGGTCAAAGAACTGGCTGCCCGAGCGGCGGCCGCATGAGCCAGCGCCAAGAGGACTGCCGGCAGTCAAAGAATTTGCCGCCCTTAGGGCGGCCGCAGTAGCCAGCGACATCGGATGGCCGTTGCGAGCGGCCCGAGGTTGCGCCGAGGAGCGGAGCCGTACTGTCGTACGGCGAGCACCGCAGGCGCAAGATCGGGCCGCGCAGCCGGCCAGCCGATGTCGCTGGCGGAGGGGCGTGGGGGTCGAACCCACCCAACGGCGCATGGCGCCATTCACCGGATTTGAAGTCCGGCCGATCCACCGGGGTCGTTGCCTCTCCGTTGTTGGGGTGTGCGGTGTTCATGGGGGGTGGGCGGCGGTGGCGGTGGTGTGGCCGTCCTCCTCCATGAACAGTTGGCAGTCGTTCCGCAGGCGATGGGCGTCCCCCACGCGCCGGAGCAGTCCGACCTTGTCGAAGAACTCCAGCACCTGGATGGCGCGCTTGCGGCCCAGGCCGCTGCGGTCGCGGAACTCCGCGGCCTTCACGTCGCCGTCGGCTGCGGACTCCCGCGCGATCCGTGCCAGAGCCTGGATCGCCGGGGGCGCATGGTACAGGTCCTTCACCACCTGGAACAGTTCCCCGCGCTGGGCCAGCCGTGCCAGCGTCGTGCGCACCAGCGCCTCGGGCTCGCCGGCCTCCTTGGCCAGGTCGCGGGCCCAGACGCCTTCGAAGCCGGCCGCCAGCAGCCGCGGCATGACCTTCTGGGCCAGCCGCTCATCCAATGCCGACAGCTGCACCCCATGCGCCGGCAGATGCACGGTCGCCCCGCTGACGACGACGCGCCCTGCCGCGGCCAGCCGCTGCACGAGCGCGCGCCACAGCGGCTCGGCCATGCGCGGCGCGGCCAGCCGGCGCCAGCGCGCGAGGTCGGGCCCGAGTTCCTCCGGCTGCTCCTGGTGATAGCGCTGCAGGCGTTCCTGCGCGGTGTAGGCCCACTGGGCCGTCTGCGCGGCGCCGAGCGCCCACAGCGGCCCGTCGGCGCCCGGCACGACGGTGATGTCGCCCGCCGCCGCGGTGCCGGCGCTGCCCGCCGCGTCCCCCGTCGCCACGCTCGCCGCACCGCCCCCGGTCGTCCCCGCTCCACCCGCAGCGCCGACCCCCGCCACCAGCGCCGCGCGGGTTCCCCCGGCAATGCCCTGCCCGGCCGCAAAGCGGACCAGGTCCACGCCCATCGGCGCCTGGCCCAGCAGCCCTTCGAGCCGCTGCAGCGGCGTGTCCGCCGTCAGCGCGACCAGTTCCGCGAGCCGCTGCGGCGTGCGTCGATAACGCGCCGGCGCCTGCGGATCCAGCACGACGCCGCCGGCCAGCGCCTGCGTCGCCGAGGCATCGCGCAGCACGATCCGATCGCCGGCCCACGCGCCGATCGGTCGGTGCAGCACCACCTGAACGAACGCCTCGCCGCCGGGCTGCAGCGCCTCAACCGGCCTGCCGCCCAGGCCGCCGAGCACCGCCACCGAGCCCGTCACCTGCGCCGCGCCGACATGCACATGCACCGGCGTGCCGCTGCGCAGCGCCCGGGCCTCCTCGGGCCAGAGGCGCAGCCGCGCGTCCAGGCGCTCGGTCCACTGGGCGACTTCCGGCGCGGCCAGCCACTGGCCGTGTCCGACTTCCTCCTTCTCGAGCCCGACCAACCCGATCGCCACGCGCTGCCCGGCCGACGCCTTGACCGCCACCGCGTTCTGCGCATGCAGGCTGCGCACCCGCGCGCGCAGCGGCGCCTGGCCCGGCGCGGGCGGCAGCACCACGAGCTCGTCGCCGACGGCCAGCTCGCCCGCATGCGCGGTCCCCGTGCAGACAGTCCCGACGCCCGGCAGGCTGAACACCCGATCGACCGCGAGCCGGAAACCCAGCCCAGCCCCCACGCGCGGCGGCAGCGCCGCGGCTTCGGCGATCAGGTGCTCGCGTAGCGGGCGCACGCCGGCGCCTGTTGTCGCGGCGACCTCGAAGATCGGCGCGCCCGCGAGCGCCGTGTCCGCCACAAGCGCCCGGATCTCGTCATGCCGACGCGCACGGGTCGCGGCGTCCACCCGATCGCATTTGGTCAGCGCGATGGTGGCCCGCTCCAGGCCCAGCAGCGACAGCAGCGCCAGGTGCTCGCGGGTCTGCGGCATGACGCCGTCATCGGCGGCCACCAGCAGCAGCGCATGGTCGATGCCGGTCGCGCCGGAGAGCATCGTGTGCACCAGGCGCTCATGCCCGGGCACGTCGACGAAACCGATGCGCCGGCCGGCACCGTCGCCCCCTCGCCCCCCCTCGCCGCCCACGCCCTGGCCTTCGCCCCGCCCCTGGCCGGGAACAAGGTCCAGATACGCATACCCCAGCGCGATGCTGATGCCACGCCGCTTCTCTTCGGGCAGGCGGTCGGTGTCGACGCCGGTGAGCGCCTTCACCAGCGTCGTCTTGCCATGGTCGATGTGGCCGGCGGTCCCGACGATCACGCGAGCGACTCCTTCAGCTGCGCGAGCTGCTCGATGAACGCCGCCTCCTCGCGCGCCTCGTCCAGGCAGCGCAGGTCCAGCCAGAGCTCGTCCGACTGCACCCGCGCGATCACCGGCAGCGGCAGCGCGCGCAGCGCGGTCTGCAGCTCGTCGAGCGCGCGCCCCACGCCGCGCTTGCCCGGCAGTTGCGGCGTCAGCACCAGCCCCACCGACGGCAGCGTCTCCACCGGCAGCGACCCCGAGCCGATCTGTCCGCGCATCGTGCTCACCCGCACCGCGAAGCGCGGCGCGACCGCGGCCTGGACGCGCGCCAGCAGCCGGTCGGCCTGCGCCTCGATCTGATCGACCGGGCGCGTCAGCAGCCGCAGCGTCGGCAGGTCCTGCGTCAGCCGGTCCGGCCGCAGGTACAGCCGCAAGGTCGCCTCCAGCGCCGCCAGTGGCAGCTTGGACAGCCGCAGCGCGCGCTTCATCGGGAACTTGCGGATCTGCTGGATCAGGTCCTGGCGGCCGACGATCAGACCGGCCTGCGGCCCGCCGAGCAGCTTGTCGCCGCTGAAGGTCACCACGTCGCAGCCGTCGGCCAGCATCTGCTGCGGCAGCGGCTCGGCGGGCAGGCCCCACTGCGCCAGGTCCACCAGCGAGCCGCTGCCCAGGTCCGTCATCAGCGGCACGCCCGCCGCCCGGGCGATCGGTGCCAGCGCCGCTTCGCTGACCGAGGCGGTGAAGCCCTGGATCGCGTAGTTGCTGGTGTGGACCTTCAGCAGCAGCGCGGTGTGCGGTCCGATCGCGGCCTGGTAGTCCCGCGCGTGGGTGCGGTTGGTCGTGCCGACCTCGACCAGCTTCGCGCCCGCCGCCGCCATCACGTCGGGCATGCGGAAGGCGCCGCCGATCTCGACCAGCTCGCCGCGCGACACGATGGCCTCCTTGCCGCCCGCCAGCGCCGCGATGCCCAGCAGGACGGCCGCGGCGTTGTTGTTGACCACCGTCGCCGCCTCGGCGCCGGTGATCTCGCACAGCAGCGACTCGACCAGGCTGTCGCGGTCCCCGCGCTCGCCGCGCGCGAGGTCGAACTCCAGGTTGTTCGGCGATCCCATGCAGGCCAGCACCTGCTGCAGGGCCTCGTCGGCCAGCAGCGCGCGGCCCAGGTTGGTGTGCAGCACCGTGCCGGTCAGGTTGATCACGCGCCGCATCCGGGGCGCCAGCCGCTGTTCGCAGCGCCGCTCGAGCTCGGCGGGCAGGTGTCGCAATTCATGTGCCGCCAGCGTGCCCTCGACCGCGCGGCGACGCCAGGCCTCGAGCAGCCGGCGGGCCTCCCCGGCCACGAAGGCATGACCGTGGCGCGCCATCAGGTGGGTGACGGCCTCGTCGCGCAGCAGGCGGTCGACGGAAGGCAGGTCCTTCGGCGCGGCGCCGGTCGTCCCGGTGGCCGGGCCGTTGGCGCCGTTGGCGCCGCTGGTGGCCGTAGCCGCCGCCGCGGCGGTCGCGGCCGTGGTGCCAGGAGTGGAAGGGTCGGAAGCGGCTGCCGGGGAGCCTGCCGTCGGACCATGAACCATGGATGCCTCGGGCCTCATGCTCAGCGCCCTCCGGGATCGGGAGGCGGCGCGCCGGGCCGACCCGGCGGATCGAGGCCCGCGCCCGGGCCGCCATCCAGCGAGGCCTCGGCCTCGCCCAGGATCAGCATCGGATTGAAGCCCTGGCGCACCAGGCCGAGCTCGCCGACCAGCAGGTCCAGCGTCAGCGTGGCGAGGTCGTCGGCCAGCGGCTCGACCTGCAGGTCCTTCTCCATGTGGACCTGCTTGAGGTAATGCCCGCAGGTCTCGCAGCACTCGGCGGCGACCGCCTCGGCCTTTTTCCCCTCGTCGTCGACCAGCGTCTGGAAGCTGATGCCCTTGGTGCCCTGGCAATGCGTGCACTTGATGCGCACGTAATGCCATTGCGCGCCGCACAGCGAGCAGGCCAGGAAGCGCTGCCCGGACTGCTCGGCCGCGACGCGGGTGATCGAGGCCACCGGCCGCGAGCCGCAGCACGGGCACACCGTGGGGTCGTCGATCATGCCGAAGGGGGCAACGTTCTCGCCTTGGTCGCTGCGCTCGTAGCGCTCCTGCAAGCCGGTGACCAGCCGCGTCCAGTACACCTGCAGCGCCGCGGCGACCAACGGCGCCGCCGCCGGATCCAGGCCCGGTCCGCCGCCCGCCAGCAGCGCGGCGGCCTGCTGCTCCAACCAGCCCTCGTCGGCCTGCGCCAGCCGGGCGACCAGCGCCTGCGCCGGTTCCGGGATCGCCGCGCCGCGCATGGCGGTCAACAGCGCCTGGAGCTCTTCGCGCCAGACGGCGTCGCGCGGATGGCTCTGGGCCTCCACCGGCGGCAAGCCACCCACCATCGCGCCATTGATCAACACCTCGTCCGGCAGCTTCAGCGCGCGGGGCTGCTTCAGCAGCTCATGCTGGCGCTGCGCCAGCTCAGCCACGAACAGCAGGTAGTCCCGCATCGCATGCCCGTCGGCCAACTGGCGCAGCCGCAAGGCGCGCTCGGCGAAGAGGCCGGGTTCCGGCACCTTCACCGGCGCCGCGCGGGCGCCGGCATTGACGGCGATCTCTTCCGGGCTCATCACCCGGATGGGGCTGCTGGGGGTCATGCGGGGGGACGCTCCTTCACTGCCTTGTGCCACAGCGGATGATGGTGCGCGGCCCAGGTGTCGGTGACTGTGCCACGGGTCATCGCCCGGAACGAGCCCTTGACCCAGATCGCGGCGTAGACATGGATGATGATCGTCAGGATCAGGATCGCCGCCGCCGCCGCATGCAGCACCACCGCGATGCGGCGCATCAGGATGTTCCCGTCGGGGAACCAGGCGTGCCAGAACATGAAGCCGGTCACCAGCAGGATCAGCAGCGACACGACCATGATCCAGAACACGATCTTCTGGCCCGCGTTGTACTTGTGCGCCGGCTGCGTGCCGTGCTTGTGGCCGCCGAAGATCATGTCCCCGCTCTGGCGCATCCATTGGCGGTCCGCGTCGGTCCAGCGGTTGTCCCGCCACAGCTGCGCGGCCAGGAACGCGAACGCGACCACCATGCCCAGCCCCATGTAGGGGTGCAGGATGCGCGCCCACGGCCCGCCGCCGAAGAGATGGCTCAGGAAGAACAGGCTGGGATGGAAGAAGGCCAGGCCCGACAGCCCGGCGCACAGGAACAGCAGCACGATGAGCCAGTGGTTGATCCGCTGGCTGTCGCGATAGCGTTGCAGCAACATGTCGATCTCCCGGTGAAGGTCAGAGACCACCGCCCGCCGGCGGCACGGCGGGGTCGCGCGGCGCGTCGCCGTGCTTCGCGCGCTCGTAGGCGAGTTCCTCGTCCTCGTCCGGCTCGTCGTGTCCGGTCTTCTGCGGCCCGACCTTCATGTAATGGAAGAAGCCCGCCACCGCCGCGCCGATCATCGCGGCCACCGCCAGCGGCTTGGCCGCGCCCTTCCACAGCGACACCAGCGGACTGATGTGCGGATCCTTGGGCAGGCCGTGATAGAGCTCGGGCTGGTCGGCATGCTGCAGCACGTACATGACGTGCGTGCCGCCCACGCCCTGCGGGTCGTAGACGCCGGCGTTCTGGTAGCCGCGCTCCTTCAGGTCGACGATGCGCTCGGCGGCAAACTCGTGCATGTCCTCCTTCGAGCCGAAACGGATCGCGCCGGTCGGGCAGGCCTTCACGCAGGCGGGCTCCAGGCCCACGCCGACGCGGTCGGAGCACAGGCTGCACTTGTAGGCCTTGTTGTCGGCCTTGCTGATGCGCGGCACGTCGAACGGGCAGCCCGTCACACAGTTGCCGCAGCCGATGCAGTGCTCGGAGATGAAGTCGACGATGCCGTTCTGGTACTTCACGATCGCGCCGGGCGCGGGACAGCTCTTCAGGCAGCCGGGGTCCTCGCAGTGCATGCAGCCGTCCTTGCGGATCAGCCACTCCAGCTTGTTCTCGACGACCTCGACCTCCGAGAACCGCATCACCGTCCACGACTGCGGCGTCAGGTCACGCGGGTTGTCGTAGGTGCCGTGGGTGTCGCCGACATCGTCGCGCAGGTCGTTCCACTGCATGCACGCCACCTGGCAGGCCTTGCAGCCGATGCAGGACGACACATCGATCAGCTTGGCCACCTCCGGCGTGGTGCGCCGCGCGTCGGGACTGGGCAGCGTCGTGGCGGAGCGCAGCGCGATGTCCAGGGATTGCAATGAAGACATGGCGGTTCCTCAAGCTTTTTCGATGTTCACGGTGAAGCTCTTGAACTCCGGCGTCTGGGTGTTGGCATCGCCCACGAAGGGGGTCAGCGTGTTCACCAGATAACCGGGCTTGGCCACGCCGACGAAGCCCCAGTGGTTGGGCAGGCCCACCGTGTGGACCCGCTTGCCGCCGACATCCAGCGACGCCACCCGTTTGGTCACCACCGCCACGGCCTTGATGAAGCCGCGGTTGGAACTGACCTTCACCTGGTCGCCATTGGCGATCCCCTTCTCCTTCGCGAGTTCCTCGCCGATCTCCACGAACTGCTGCGGCTGGATCACCGCGCTGGTCCGCACGTTCTTGGTCCAGTAATGGAAGTGCTCGGTGAGCCGGTAGCTGGTCGCCACGTACGGGAACTTGTCCGGCTTGCCGAAGGCCTCGCGGTCGGCCTTGAACACCCGGCCCGCCGGGTTGTTCATCGCCTTGGCGTTGTTCGGGTGCATCGGGTTGACCGTCAGCGGCGACTCGAAGGGCTCGTAATGCTCCGGCAGCGGACCGTCCACCATGCCGCTGGGCGCGAACAGCCGCGCCACGCCCTCGGCGGTCATGATGAAGGGCCGCACCGCGTCCTCGTCGTTGGGATTGGCGTCGGGCCGGATGTCCGGCACGTCCGAGCCGCCCCACTTGTCGGTGAAGGACACCAGCCGCCGCTTCGGATTCCATGGCTTGCCGGTCGGGTCGCAGGAGGCGGCGTTGTAGAGCACGCGCCGGTTCGCCGGCCAGGCCCAGGCCCAGTTCAGCGTCTGGCCGATGCCCCACGGATCGCTGTTGTCGCGCCGCGCCATCTGGTTGCCGGCCTGCGTCCACGAGCCGGTGTAGATCCAGCAGCCGCTGGAGGTCGAGCCATCGTCGCGCAGCAGGCCGAAGCCCGACAGCTGCTCGCCCGCCTTGGCCAGGACCTTGGTCGGGTCCTTCGGATCGGTCACGTCGGCCAGCGCCTTGCCGTTGTATTCCATCGCCAGCTCCTCGGCCGAGGGGCTGTGCGGGATCTTGTAGGGCCAGCTCAGGTTGACGATCGGATCGGGGAAGGCGCCGCCGTCCTTCACGTACAGCGCGCGCAGGCGCAGGAAGATCTCCGCGATGATCTCGGCGTCGCCCTTGGCCTCGCCGGGGGGCTCGGCGCCCTTCCAGTGCCACTGCAGCCAGCGGCCGGAGTTGGTCAGCGAGCCCTCCTCCTCCGCGAAGCAGGTGCTCGGGAAGCGGAACACCACCGTCTGGATCTCCTCGCTCTTGACGTCGTTGTGCTCGCCGTAGTTCTTCCAGAACTCGGCGGTCTCCGTGTTGAGCGGGTCGATGATGGCGAGGAACTTCAGCTTGGACAGGCTCTCGACCACCTTCTTCTTGTTGGGGAAGGAGCCCACCGGGTTGAAGCCCTGGCAGATGTAGCCGTTGACCTTGCCCTGGTGCATCAGCTCGAAGGCCTGCAGCACGTCGTAGCCCTTGTCCCACTTGGGCAGGTAGTGGAAGGCCCAGTCGTTCTCCTTGGTCGCGGCCTTGCCCCACCAGGCCTTCTGCTGGCTGACGAAGAACTTGGGATAGTTCTGCCAGAAGCTCATCTGGTTGGGACGCAGCGGCTTGAGCGCGCGGGTCTTGTAGTAGGTCTCGAGGTCCTGCTCCGAGTCCTTGGCCAGCGACATGTAGCCCGTCAGCGAGGTCGACAGCAGCCCCAGGTCGGTCAGGCCCTGGATGTTGCTGTGGCCGCGCAGCGCGTTCATGCCGCCGCCCGGCTGGCCGATGTTGCCCAGCAGCAGCTGCATCAGCGCGCCGGTGCGGATGATCTGCGAGCCCTGGCTGTGCTGCGTCCAGCCCAGCGCGTACATCACCG
Organism: Mitsuaria sp. BK041; assembly: GCF_014193085.1. Taxonomy (NCBI): domain Bacteria; kingdom Pseudomonadati; phylum Pseudomonadota; class Betaproteobacteria; order Burkholderiales; family Sphaerotilaceae; genus Roseateles; species Mitsuaria sp. BK041. Next base: position 3,593,002 of record NZ_JACHYT010000001.1, read on the forward strand.
TCATCACCTTGCCGGGGACCGAGGTCTCGGCGATCTGCTTGCAGACCTCCAGGAACTTGTCCTTGGGCGTGCCGCAGATCTCGCTCACCTTCTCCGGCGTATAGCGCGCGTAGTGCTGCTTCATGACGTTGAGCACGCAGCGCGGGTGCTGCATCGTCATGTCGACCTTGGCGAAGCCCTTCTCGTCCATCTCATAGGCCCAGGACGCGTTGTTGTAGGCGCGCTTGGCCTCGTCGTAGCCGGAGAAGAGGCCGTCCTCGAACTTGTAGCCCTCGTTGATCAGGAAGGTCGCGTTGGTGTAATGGCGGACGTATTCCTTCTGGATCCTGTCGTTGCTCAGCAGGTAATTGATGACACCGCCGAGGAAGGCGATGTCAGACCCCGCGCGGATGGGCGCGTAGTAGTCGCTCATCGCCGCCGAGCGCGTGAAGCGCGGGTCGACCACGATCAAGCGGGCCTTGTTGTGGTGCTTGGCCTCGATCACCCACTTGAAGCCGCAGGGGTGGGCCTCGGCGGCATTGCCGCCCATGATCAGGACGAGATCGGCGTTCTTGATGTCCACCCAATGGTTGGTCATCGCACCGCGACCGAACGTCGGGGCCAGACTGGCCACCGTCGGTCCGTGTCAAACGCGGGCCTGGTTGTCGAACGCGAGCATCCCCGTCGAGCGCATCGCCTTGTGGGTGATGTAGCCCGACTCGTTCGAGGACGCGGAGGCGCAGATCATGCCGGTCGAGAGCCAGCGGTTCACCGTCCTGCCATCGGCGTTCGCGGCGATGAAGTTGGCGTCGCGGTCCGCCTTGAGCAGCTTGACGAAGCGGTCCATCGCCTCGTCCCAGCTGACGCGCTTCCACTCCTTGGATCCGGCCTCGCGGATCTCCGGGTACTTCAGCCGGTTGGGGCTGTGCACGAAGTCCAGCAGGCCCGCGCCCTTGGGGCACAGGGTGCCGCGATTGACGGGGTGGTCCGGGTCGCCCTCGATGTGGATGATCTCCGGGGTGACGTTCTTCGCCTTGTCCCCCAGCGAGTACATGATGATCCCGCAGCCCACCGAGCAGTAGGGACAGGTGTTGCGGGTCTCGGTTGCCCGGGCGAGCTTGAACTGGCGCGTCTCGGCCAGTGCGGCGCTTGGAGAGAACCCCAAGGCCACGAGGCTGGAGCCCATCACGGCCGCCCCGCTCACCCGGAAGAAGTGCCTCCGGTTCATGTCCATCTCGTGTGCCTCCTGGGTTCGACGCCGTTGCCGACCTGGGTGAATTGCACGACCGTCACGCGGTCCGTCCAAGTATTTCGGCACAAAGCCCGGGCTTTGTCCAATACGGACTCACCCTTTGACGAGAGGACGAACCGCAGGACGCACGACGGATGGGAGAGGTTTTTCCTGAGCGCACCGTTGTGCGCTGCAGCAGCCGGCGGCGAGGGTCAGGTGTTTTTCGAGATGGTGATCGTCGGGAATTTCGACGAGTAGTCCTTGGCCTGCCCCGCCAGCTTCACCGCGATCTTGCGGGCGATCTGGCGGTAGGCCTGGGCATGCGGGCCGTCTGGCTCGGCCACGACGGTGGGCTTGCCGCTGTCGGCCTGCTCGCGGATGGACAGCGCCAGCGGCAGCGAGCCCAGCAGCTCCTGGCTGTACTGGTCCGCCATGCGCTGGCCGCCACCGCTGCCGAAGATGTGCTCGGCATGGCCGCAGTGGCTGCAGATGTGGATGGCCATGTTCTCGACGATGCCCAGGATCGGCACGCCGACCTTCTCGAACATCTTCAGGCCCTTCTTCGCGTCGATCAGCGCGATGTCCTGCGGCGTGGTGACGATCACCGCGCCGCTGACGGGCACGCGCTGCGACAGCGTGAGCTGGATGTCGCCGGTGCCCGGGGGCATGTCGATGACCAGGTAGTCCAGGTCGCGCCAGCGCGTCTGGCGCAGCAGCTGCTCCAGCGCCTGGGTCGCCATCGGGCCGCGCCAGACCATGGCCTGGTCGTCCTCGACCAGGAAGCCGATCGACATCAGCTGCAGCCCATGCGACTCCAGCGGCTCCATCGTCTGGCCGTCGGTGCTCTCCGGCCGGCCGTGGACGCCCAGCATCAGCGGCAGGCTGGGGCCGTAGATGTCGGCGTCCAGCAGGCCGACGGTGGCGCCCTCGGCCGACAGCGCCAGCGCCAGGTTGGCCGCCGTCGTGCTCTTGCCGACACCGCCCTTGCCGGAGGCGACGGCGATGATGTTCTTCACGCCCGGCAGCAGCTGCACGCCGCGCTGCACCGCGTGCGCGATCACCTTGCTGCTCAGCCCGACGCTGACGTTGCCCACGCCGGGCACCGAGCGGGCCGCCGCCACGAGCGCGGCGCGCAAGCCGTCGATCTGGCTGGCCGCGGGATAGCCGAGCTCGACATCGAAGCTGACCGTGTCACCGGCGATCTTCATGTTGCGCAACTGCTTCGTCGAAACGAAGTCGCGACCGGTGTTGGGGTCGATGACCTGTTGCAAGGCCTGGAGCAGCTGGGCTTCTGGGATCTGGGACATGGGCGTGCGGCGGAGCGGGTCGCGAGGACCCGGGGGATCGGAAAACGGACGGACGGGCGAACGGCGGGAGCGCCCGCTCGAGCGGGGCGCACGGGCGGCGGACGCTCGGGCCGAGCAGTCTAGCCCAGCCTGAAAAGGCCTCTGGTGGGCGGCGGAACCTCCACACCCGCAGGCCCACCTGCCCATTGAAGGAAATGCCGTTCATGCCGAGTCAGAGGGACGCCCAGGTCGACCGATCGAGGCCATGTCCTGCCGCCGCGCGCTCGCCCAGCATGCAGGCCCATGAAATTCAAGATCTGCGCCGCACTCCTGCAACTGATGCGCCCGGTCGCCGGCAGCCTCCACCGCCTATGGGCGCGAAGCCCTGGCCGGCGCAAGACCTGGTCCAGCCGAGCGCTCGTCGAGCCACCCCGACGCCCGGTCCCGCGCCTCATCTGGAGCTACTGGCATGACGCCAACCTTCCCGCGGTCGTCGCGGCCTGCGTGGCGAACTGGCGGCGCCACGCGCCCGGCTACACGATCCGACTGCTGCACCGCGACACGGCGCTGGCGGCGCTCGACGGGCTGCCGCTGCCTCGCGCCTTCGATGCCTGGCCGGCCTATCGGCAGGCGGACTGGTTGCGTGTCGCGCTGGTCGGCCGACATGGCGGGCTGTGGCTCGATGCCAGCGTGTTCCTGACGCGCTCGCCGGATTGGCTGCTCGCGCTGGCCACGCGCCGGCGGGGATTCGCGGGCTTTCACCTGAACGCAGGGGACGCCGGCGCCAGCGGGCCGGCGGCCTGGCCCTACCTCGAGAACTGGTGCTTCGCGGCACCACCGGGCGACCGATTCGTGCTGGCCTGGGAGGCCGAGTTGCGGCAAGCGATGCGCCACGGCGAGACCGCCTATCTCGCGCAGCTGGGCGACGCGCGGGATGCCCTGCTGGCAGGCATCGATGGGCCGCACTACCTGGTCATGCATGTGGCGGCTCGCGTCGTGCTGCGACGCGACGGGCCCTTCAACGTGCATCTGCTGCCGGCGGAGGATTCGGCCTTCTTCTACCAGTCTCGCACCGGCTGGCGCCGTTGGCGGTTGATGCTGGCCCTGCTCGGATGGGGGCGCCGCCAGGACACGCCGCTGGTGAAGCTCCGCGGCACGGAGCGGCATCGACTCGGCGCGCAGTGCGCGCAGCGGGCTCCGTTGCGGCACAGCCTCGTCGCGACGGAATTGCCGGAGCTCGCAGTGCGCCCCCGCGCTTGAATCGCCAAGCGGCGCAAGCTTCAGGCCAAGCGGAAAAGAAAAAAGGCCGCAGCGGTTGCTGCGGCCTTTTGATGCTTTTTGGCGCCTTGCTGGCGGCTCCGGGATCGATTCAGCGTCGTGATCCGATGTCGGAGCGAATTTGGTGGGCCCTGAAGGATTCGAACCTTCGACCAACGGATTAAGAGTCCGCTGCTCTACCAACTGAGCTAAGAGCCCGAGAATCTTTTCGTTCCGCTGGATTCTCTTGAATCCGGCGAAGCGGCGATTATGTCAGATATTCAGTCCGCTTGGCACCGAATCCTCGCTGACTTCGTTTCGTCGTCCAGGAATCGCACGCGAGTTGCGATTTTCATGTCGACGATCCGACAAGGATCGGTTGGTGGGCCCTGAAGGATTCGAACCTTCGACCAACGGATTAAGAGTCCGCTGCTCTACCAACTGAGCTAAGAGCCCCCAAGAAAACCATCCGAAGTGGGTGGTGGGTCGTGCAGGATTCGAACCTGCGACCAACGGATTAAAAGTCCGCTGCTCTACCGACTGAGCTAACGACCCGAAGCCGCACTTCAAGCAGTGAAGGCCGGGTTGCCCCGACCTCCGCTACGTCGCTTCGAGGTGTTTGCCCCTCAGCAGAGCCTCAGATTATAGGACGGATTTTTGCGATCGCGCAAGCGCCTTCAAATAGCGCCGCACCAACTCCGCCGCAGCGACCATGCCGAACCCGGCCGTGACCGCCACGCTCGAGCCATAGCCATGGCAATTCAGGTTGGCGTCCAGGTCGCAGGCCGCCACGCCCTCCGGCCGGGTGACCGGCTCGCGCGAGAACACGCAGGTCACGCCCATCTTCCCGGCGCGTGGCGCCGCATGGAACTTGCGCAGCCGCTGACGCAGGTTGGCCAGCAGCGGATCGTGCGTGGTCTCGGCCAGGTCCAGGATCTCGACGTCCTGCGGCCGATGCTTGCCGCCGGCCGCGCCGATGCAGACCTGCGGCAGCTGCAGGGCCCTCGCCCAGGCCGCGATCCGCGCCTTGGCGCGCACCTGGTCGCAGGCGTCGACGATGCCGTCCACCTGCACGTCGCCCAGCAGCGCGGGCCAGTTCTGGTCGTCGACGAAATCCTCGATGGTGAGGACCTCGCAACCCGGATGGATGTCGGCGATGCGCTGCTTCAGCGCCTCGGCCTTGGCCATGCCCAGCGTGCTGCCCAGGGCCTGCACCTGGCGGTTGATGTTGGATTCGGCGACATGGTCCAGGTCGACCAGCACCAGGCGGGCCACGCCCATGCGGGCCAGCGCCTCGACCACCCAGGAGCCCACGCCGCCCAGGCCGACGACGCAGAAGCGCGCGGCGCGCAGCCGCGCGTAGTCGCGCTCGCCATGCAGCCGGCGCAGGCCGCCGAAGCGGCGCTCGGCGTCCGCTTCCAGGTCGAGGGGGCCGTGCCCGGTGTCAAGGCTCACGATGGTCGCGCGGGGGCGCGGCTCAGCGCAGGCCGGCCGCGCGTTCCTTGGCGGCCCGGGCCGCCTCGCTGCCGGGATAGGCCTTCTGCAGGTCGTCCAGCGTCTTGCGGGCGCTCTTGGTGTCCTTGAGCTCGATCTGGCAGTTGGCGATCGCCAGCAGGCTCTCCGCGGCGCGCGGGTGATCCGGATTGGCGGCGACGAAGGCCTTGAAGGTCGCGATCGCGCCCTTGTAGTCGCGCTTGCCGTATTGGGCATTGCCCAGCCAGAAGCGCACCGAATCGGAATAGCCGCTCGCCGGGAACCGGGTCAGGAAGGTGGTGAAGGCGGACACCGCCTCATTGAAGTCGCCGCGGCGGATCAGGCCCATCGCGGCATCGAACTGGCGCTTCTCTTCCGGATCGGCCTGGAATTCCTTGCCGTCCAGCGACACCTTCTGCGGCTCCAGCGGGCGCAGCCGGTTGTCGAGCGTGGCCGACTGGTCGGCCACCTTGCGCTGGGTATCGGACAGGTCGCGCGCCAGCTGCTCGTTCTGGCCGCGCATGCGGGCCAGGTCCGACTTCAGCGCCTCGATCTGGCCGGAGAGGTCCAGCAGGCCGCGCCGGGCGGTCTCGAGCTGGTTCTGCAAATCCGAGATCCGGGCACGCTGCGACTCCTCGTTCTGCGCCATCTTGGTTCGCAGGTCGAGGATGGCCTTGCGGGCCTCGTCGTCCTCGAACAGCGCGGCCCGCGCGGGACCGGCGGCGCTCAGCGCCAGCAGCACGCCGAGCAGCGCGGCACGCGCCACGGCCGTCGGCGAAGAGGGGAAGGAACGGAGGGGTCGCAGCATGCTCATGTCACCGGATTACTTGTCGCGCAGCTCGACGCGGCGGTTCTTGGCCCAGGCTTCCTCGTTGTGGCCGGTGTCGGCCGGACGCTCCTTGCCGAAGCTCACCGGTTCGACCTGGTTGGCGGCCACACCCAGCAGCGTCAGCGACTTGGCGACGGCTTCAGCGCGCTTCTGGCCCAGGGCCAGGTTGTACTCGCGGCCGCCGCGCTCGTCGGCATGGCCTTCCAGGCTCAGCGCCAGCGTCTTCTTGTTGTTCAGGCGCTTGGCGTGGTTCTCGATCAGCGAGCGGTACTCGTCCTTGACGACGAAGCTGTCGAAGTCGAAATACACGACGCGCTGGTTGGACACGGCCGCGTCCAGCTGGGCGCCCAGGTCCACGGTCTGCACCGGACGCTGACCGGCGTTGTCGGTGGTCGGCGGGGTCGGGGCGGTGGTCTGCGTCGGGGTCTTGTTCTCGACCGGGGCCGGCTCATCCAGCTTGGTCGAGCTGCAGGCGGTCAGGGCTGCCGCGGCCACCAGGCCAAGCATCAGTTTTTCGATTTTCATGGGCATACGCTCCTATGGGTCAAAGCGGGCGGGGGTTACGGGCAGGACATGGCGGTAGGACTACGCCGCCGGTGAAGCCGCAGGAAACAGCAATTGTGAAGCATCGGCCGAGAGGTCCGCGAGGCAGGCCCGCGCGGGCGGCCAGTCGTCCGACACGTCGCGCTCATGGCTCGCACGCGGCGGGCGAAGCGCGACGCCAACGTAGGCAATCCATGTGCCCGGCGTTGCGAAAGCCTCGGGATTCTCGACAGGACGCAAGGCCGGCACCTGTGCCGCTCAGTTCCCGAACGGGCCCCACGCGGGCTCGCGGATGTCGGAAACCCCGGGCGTGGCGAGCTTGGCTTTGACCTTGCCGTCGAGCGTGGTGGTCATCAGCACGTCGCGGCCGCCGGAGCGGGTCGCGTAGACGATCAGCTTGCCGTTGGGCGCGAAACTCGGGCTCTCGTCGTCGCTGGTGTCGGTGATCTGCTGCACCTGGCCGCCGGCCAGGTCCATCACGCACAGCTTGAAGGTGCCGCCGCCGACGCGGGTCACGTAGGCCAGCGTGCGGCCGTCCGGGCTGATCGACGGGCTGATGTTGTAGTTGCCGCTGAAGGTCACCCGCTCCGCGCTGCCGCCGCCGGCGGGCATGCGGTAGATCTGCGGGGCGCCGCCGCGGTCGCTGACGAAATAGATCTGCGCGCCGTCGGGCGAGAAGGTCGCTTCCGTGTCGATGGCCGAGGTCTGCGTCAGGCGCTTGGCGCCGGAGCCGTCCTTGTTGATCAGGTACAGCTGGGAGCCGCCCTCGCGCGAGAGCGTCACCACCAGCTGCTGGCCGTTGGGCGAGAACGCCGGCGCGCTGTTGGTGCCGCGGAAGTCGGCGACCTTGCGACGGCGGCCGCTGCGCAGGTCCTGGATCCAGACCACCGCTTTGCGCGACTCGAAGCTGACGTAGGCCACCTCGTTGCCGTCCGGCGACCAGGCCGGCGAGATGATCGCCTCCGGGCTGTTGAGCACGGTCTGCTCGCCCTCGCCGTCAGCGTCGGAGACCCGCAGCGAATAACGCGGGCCGGCCTTGTTCACGTAGACCAGGCGGGTCGCGAAGACGCCGCGCTCGCCGGTGAGCTTCTGGTAGATGGCGTCGGCGATCTTGTGGGCCGCCAGGCGCAGGTCCGCGGCGACCACCGGCACGCTCTCGCTGCCCAGCTCGGTGCCCTTGACGACGTCCCACAGGCGGTAACGCACGTCGAAGCGGCCGTCGGCCAGCCGCGTCGCGGAACCCGCGGCCAGCGCGTCGGCGGCGCGCGCGCGCCAGTCGACGAACTGGGGTTGGGAGGTCTCGGTCATGCCGGCCTGGCCGGGCACGATGCTGAACTGGCCGCTGCGCTCCAGGTCGGCGCGGATGATCGCCGCCAGCGGCTGGCCGGTGGCCGACTCGTTGTTGAAGTCGCTGATCGCGATCGGCAGCCGGGTGGCGCCGACACCGGCGATCTCCACCCGGAACTGGGCCAGCGAAGGCATTGCCACTCCGGCGGCCAGGCCACCGAGCAGTCCGCGGCGCGTCAGCGCGCCCATGCCTTGAGGAAGAAGAGCGGAGGGGGAGGCAATCGTCTTGGTGCTCATCGGCTTGCGGAACGAATGGAGGCCCGATTGTGCCCGAGGCCTGTGCGGTTGTTACGAATCGGCGAGGTTACAAAGGGCAAAGCGGTCGGCAAGCGACGCGCCAGCCCATGCAGGTCGGTGCCCTCCCTCGATGCGGGTGGCTCGAAGCCACTGGCCTCAACTTCGGCCATGGCTGGCCCGGGGACAACTCCCCCAGACTTCGCGGTTCGCCACCTTCCCCGCCCTTGCCGTCGACACGAACCGCCCGATGACCAGCACCGCCTACAAGCATTTCATCGCCGCCTCGGCCCATCTCCATCGCCTGGTCCGGGCGCAGCTCGTCGGGGACGACGGCCTGCCCCACGCGCCGACGCAGATCCTGGGCGCCGCGCGCCTGGCAGGGCTGCTGATGTTCCGCGGCTTCCGCGTCGACAGCAGCGCCCTCGCGCCCGGCATGCGGATGCTGTCCGATGAAGCCCGCCTCGGCGGCCTGCGCCTGCGCGACGCGCTGTTCGCGACCTTGCGGCAACTGGGCCACTCGCTCGGCCCCGACGACCTGGACCCGCACTGCATGACGCCGGCGCTGTCGCGGCTGGCCTTCGTCGAGGTCCATGAGCGCCTCACCCCGTCGACGCTGGCCTATCTGGAGCAGTCGCCGATGGGCGTGCGCAACGCGGCGCTCGCGGCGGCGGCGGCCTGCGCCGGACTGGTCCACGACCACGTCGCCGCCCTGCCCGCGCACCAGGCGGCGGCCCTGGCCTGCTGCGGTTTCGACGAAGGCCTCACCACCGTCCCCTGGCCCCTGCGACCGGCGCAGCTCGTGGCGACGCGCGGCTGGGCCGCGACGGCTCACATCAGGACGATGTCGTAATGCTCGGTCTGGTTGGTCGGCTCGGCGGTCAGTGAGATCGGCTTGCCGATGAAGTCCGACAGCCCGGCCAGGTGCTGGCTTTCCTCGTCGAGCAGCATCTCCACCACGTTGGCCGCCGCGACCACGCGGAACTCCCTGGGATTGAACTGCCGCGATTCGCGCAGGATCTCCCGCATGATCTCGTAGCAGATGCTTCGCGCGGTCTTGACCTGGCCGCGGGCCTCGCAGGTGGGGCACGGCTCGCAGAGCATGCGGGCCAGCGATTCGCGGGTGCGCTTGCGCGTCAGCTCGACCAGGCCCAGCTGCGTGAAGCCGCCCACCGTCACCTTGGTGCGGTCGCGGTTGAGCTGCTTGCGGAACTCCTGCAGCACCGCGGTCTTGTGTTCCTCGCGCGTCATGTCGATGAAGTCGACGATGATGATGCCGCCCAGGTTGCGCAGGCGCAGCTGCCGCGCGATCGCGCCGGCCGCCTCGAGGTTGGTCTTGAAGATCGTGTCGTCGAAGTTGCGCGCGCCGACGAAGCCGCCGGTGTTCACGTCGATCGTCGTCATCGCCTCGGTCTGGTCGATGATCAGGTAGCCGCCGGACTTCAGGTCCACCCGCCGCGCCAGCGCCCGGGCGATCTCCGCGTCGATGTTGTTCAGGTCGAAGATCGGCCGCTCGCCCCGGTACAGCTCCAGCTTCGCCGTGGCGGCCGGCATGTAGGTCTCGCCGAACTGGCGCACCACGTCGTACTGCAGCTTGGCGTCGATGCGGATCGAGTTGGTCCGCTCGCTCGCCAGGTCGCGCAGCACGCGTTCGACCAGGCTCAGGTCCTGGAACAGCAGGCTGCCGGGCGGCAGGCGCAGCGACTTCTCGCGGATCGACGCCCAGGTCTTGCGCAGGTAGGCGATGTCGGCGCCGAGCTCCTCATCGCTCGCCTCCTCGGCGTTGGTGCGCAGGATGAAGCCGCCGGTGTTGCCGTCCTGGACCCCGGCCGAGACCAGCGTCTGCATGCGCGCGCGCAGCGCGTCGCGCGCCTCGGGCGAACCGATCTTCTGGGAGATGCCGATGTGATTGTCCTGCGGCAGGTGCACCAGCAGCCGACCCGCGATGGAGATCTGCGTCGACAGCCGGGCGCCCTTGGTGCCGATCGGGTCCTTGATGACCTGCACGGTCAAGGCCTGGCCCTCGTAGACGAGGCGCTCGATCGGGGTCGCCTGGCCACTCTCGCCGTGATGGCCGCGCGGGCTCACGCCGTTGAGGTGCAGGTCGGCCACGTGCAGGAAGGCCGCCCGCTCCAGGCCGATGTCGATGAAGGCGGACTGCATGCCGGGCAGCACCCGCGCCACCTTGCCGAGATAGACGTTGCCGACGAGGCCGCGTTCCAGCGTGCGCTCGATGTGCAGTTCCTGCACGGCCCCGTTCTCGACCACGGCCACCCGCGTCTCCTGCGGGGTCCAGTTGATCAGGATGTCTTCCATGTTCTTGTGCTCCAGCGCTCTCGTCAGCCTCGGGGCTGGCGGCAACGCTCGAGTCGCCTTCCGGATCGCCTGCTGGGGGTCTCCAGTCCTCGCGTCGGCCTCAGACCTCGAAGCCGCCCTCCCGCAACAACCGGGCCGTTTCGAACAACGGCAGGCCCATGATGCCCGAATAACTGCCGGCGATGTGTTCGATCCAGGCCGCGGCCTGACTTTGTATCGCATAGGCGCCGGCCTTGCCCATCGGCTCGCCCGAGGCCACGTAGGCCCGCAGCCGGTCCTGGCCGATCTCGGCGAAGCGCACCTGCGACACGTTGACGTCGCTGAGCACGCGCCCGTCCGGCAGACCCAGCGCGACGGCGGTCAGCACCCGGTGCGTCCGGCCGGAGAGGCGGGCGAGCATCGCCGCCGCATGGTCCGCGTCGTCCGGCTTGCCCAGGATGAGCGCGCCCAGCGCGACCGTCGTGTCGGAGCACAGCACCGGCGCGGGCGGCAGGCCGCGCGACGCGCGGCGGCGCAGCGCCGCCTGCAGCTTCGCGGCGGTGACGCGGGTCACGTAGTCGTCCGGCGATTCGCCATCGACCACCGCCTCCAGCGCCTCCGCGTCCTCGTCGGCGCCGGGCAGCAGCAGCTCGTGACGCACGCCGATCTGCTCTAGCAGCTGACGGCGGCGCGGGCTCTGGGACGCGAGGTAGAGAAAGTCGAAGGCAGCGGCGGAGGCGGCGGATGCAACCGAGGTGGCGGAAGTGGCGTCGGACATGAACGATTCACTCGCGGTGATACGGGTGCCCTTCCATCACGGACCAGGCGCGGTAGAGGCCTTCGGCCAGCAGCACGCGCACGAACGCGTGCGGCAGGGTCAGGTCGGAGAGGCGCAGCTTCTCGTCGGCGCGCGACTTGATGCTGTCGTCCAGGCCATCGGGGCCGCCGATGAAGATCGCGACATCGCGGCCGTCGCCGCGCCAGGTCTCCAGCCGCTGCGCGAGCTGCTTGCTGGTGACCCGCTCGCCGCGCTCGTCGAGCACCACGCGCCGCGCTCCTTTCGGGCAGGCGGCGTCCAGGCGCTGGGCCTCGGCCGCCATCAGCTGCTCGGTCGACTTGCCGGTGGTGCGCGGTTCCGCCTTCACCGCCTTGAGCTCCAGCCGCATCTCCGGCGGGAAGCGCTTGGCGAAATCCTCGTAGGCCTCATCGGCCCAGGCCGGCATCTTCTGGCCGACCGCGCACAGCACCAGGCGCACGGGGTCAGGCCTTGGCCTTGGACTTCGTGCCGGTCTTCACCGTCGTCTTCTTGGCCGCGGGCTTGGCGGCCGCCTTCTTGGCCGCCGGTCTGGCGGCCGGCTTGGCGGCAGCGACCTTGGGCGACAGCTTCTTCACCGCCGGCTTCTTGCTGCCGACCTTCACCGTCTCGACCACTTCCTTCTTCGCCGCGGGCTTGCGCGCGGTCTTGGCGGCGGTCGCGCCGGTCGTCGTCTTCTTCGCCGGCGCCTTGGCGGCGGTCTTGGTCGCGGCGGCCTTCGCGGCGGGGGCCTTCTTCGCCGCGGTCTTCGCGCCCGTGGTCTTGGCCGCGGCGGACTTGGTGCCGGTGGCGCGCGTGGGCGCCTTCTTCGACGCGGTCGCGACGGCCTCGCCGTCGGCGGACTTGGCCTTGGCCGGCTTCTTCGCCGACTTGGCGGCCTTCTTCGCCTTGGGCGCGTCCTCGTCCTCGTCGTCCATCGGCTCGGAGGCCTTCACCAGCTTCGTGCCGCTGTTGCCCAGCTTGAGCTTGACCGGCTTGCCGCCCCAGATTTCCTCGAGGTGGTAGTACTGCCGGATCGCCGGCTGCATCAGGTGCACGACGGCCGCGCCGCAGTCCACGATGATCCATTCGCCGTTGTCCTCGCCCTCGGTGCGCATCACCTGCATGCCGCGCTTCTTGACCGTCTCCCGCACGCTGGACGCCAGCGCCTTGGTCTGCCGGTTGCTCGTGCCCGACGCGATGATCACGCGCTCGAACAGGGGCGACAGGCGCTCGGTGTCGAAGACCAGGATGTCCTGCGCCTTCACATCCTCCAGACCATCGACGATGGCACGTTCCAGTTTCTTGATGTCCATTCAGTTCTCACTGTAGAGACGGTGCCGGGCAATATACCCCGCCACCTCGTCGCCCACCACGGGCCTCACGTCAGCGCCCTCGGCCGCCAGTCGGCGGGCCTCGGTGGATGACCATTGCAGCGCCGGCATCACCAGCCGGACCAGCCGATGCGGCCGCTCCAGCAGCGCCGCCGGCGCCCTCACCTCGTCCTGCGCGCGGGCGGCCACCGCCAGCCCCATGCGCTCGACCAGTTCCTCCCAGCCGTTCCAGCTCGGGAAGCCGGCCAGCTGGTCCTGTCCCAGGATCAGCCAGAGCGCGTCGCCCGGCCGTTCCTGCTGATACTCGCGCACCGAGTCGAGCGTGTAGCTCGGCCCGGCGCGCCGGATCTCGCGATCGTCGACGACGAAACGCGGATCGCCGCCCTCGCCCGCGATCGTCAACCGGACCATCTCGGCCCGGTGCGCCGCGCCGGCCATCCGGCGGCCCGACTTCTGCCACGGCTGCCCGGCGACGATCCAGCGCACCTCGTCCAGCGCGAGCTGGTCCAGCGCCGCGTGCGCCAGCGCCAGGTGGGCGCGATGCACCGGATCGAACGACCCGCCGAACCATCCGACCTGTCGCGCGCGGTTCGAATGGCTGCTGCTCACTCGGGACCCTTCAGAACCAGAGGTGCGTCGGCACCTCGTCGGCCCAGTCGCGCGGGCGGAGGAAGTCGGTGTAGAGCCGGGCCTCGGGCGAGCCGTCCTCGGGCTGCCAGTCGTAGCGCCAGCGCGCCACCGGCGGCATCGACATCAGGATCGATTCGGTGCGTCCCCCCGACTGCAGCCCGAACAGCGTGCCCCGGTCGAAGACGAGATTGAACTCGACGTAGCGTCCGCGGCGGTAGGCCTGGAAGTCACGCTCGCGCTCGCCATAAGCCAGGCCATGACGGCGCTCGACGATGGGCTCGTAGGCCGGCAGGAAGGCATCGCCCACCGACTGCAACATGCCGAAGGCGTTGTCGATGCCGCCCTCGGCGAAGTCGTCGAAGAAGATGCCGCCGACGCCGCGCGGCTCGTTGCGGTGCTTCAAGTGGAAGTACTCGTCGCACCACTGCTTGAAGCGCGGATAGAGGTCCTGGCCATGCGGCTCCAGCGCGGCGCGGCAGGTGCGATGGAAGTGCTGCGCGTCGCGCTCGAAGCCGTAGTACGGCGTCAGGTCCATGCCGCCGCCGAACCAGACGACCGGATCGCGGTCGGCGGGCAGCGCCGCGAACATGCGCACGTTCATGTGGACCGTCGGCACGAACGGGTTGTGCGGGTGCATCACCAGCGAGACGCCCATCGCCTCGAACGGCGATCCGGCCAGTTCGGGCCGGTGGGCCGTCGCCGACGGTGGCAGCACCCGGCCGCGCACATGCGAGAAATTGACGCCGCCGCGCTCGAACACCGCGCCGTTCTCGATCAGACGCACCAGGCCGTCGCCCTCCAGGCGGCCGCCGGGCTCGCGCTGCCAGGCATCGGTGATGAAGGTCTGGCCGTCCAGGCGCTCCAGCGTCGTGACGATCCGCTGCTGCAGGCCGAGCAGGTAGTCGCGCACCAACTGCGTGTTCATCGGGAATCTCCGTCCTGGCGCGCCCGGGGCGCGCCTTCATTGGGCTTGAAGCGGATCAGGCCGGCCTGGTCGGGCCGCTTGCCTTGGCGCCCCTGCAGCACCTGCGCGAACAGCGCCAGGTCCCGCGCGGGATCGCCGCTGAGCTCGACGAAGTCGGTGAAGATCACCTGCTTCGTCGCGAAGTCGAACGACGCCAGCCCCACCGGCACGCCGGCCTGCACCGCCACGTGGTACGCGCCCGACTTCCAGTGGTCGACATAGCCGCGCGTGCCCTCGGGCGCAACGATCAGCCAGAACGACTCCCCGCGCGACTTGGCGTCGAGCATCTGGCGCACGGTGTCGCCGACCAGCCCGTTGGCCGAGCGCCGGTTCACCGCCACGCCGCCGATCGCGCGCATCCAGTGACCGACCAGTGGCAGCTTGAACAGGCTGTCCTTGGCCCAGAACCGGAGCTCGAAACCCAGGCTCCACTTCGTCAGCACGCCGACCGGGAAATCCCAGTTGGAGGTGTGCGGGTACACCATCACCACGCCCTGCCGCGCCGGCAGGCCCTGGCAGACGATGCGCCAGCCGAAAAGCCGCAGCACCGCCCGCGCCAGCGCGCTGCCGCGCGGCATCGGCGTCAGCGCGCCGGTCCAGCGGCGCGGCAGGGCGCGCGCCTCGCCGTCCGCGGGGCGGGCGTCGAGGGTCTGCGGCAAGTCGAGGCTCAAGATGGGCAGCGGCGAGAGCAGTCGACCGGCTTCAGCGCTTGATGGCGCGGTAGCCGATGTCCTGGCGGTACTGCTTGCCGTCGAACTGGATCGACTGCGCGGTCTGATAGGCCAGCTGCTGGGCATGGCGCACCGCCTCGCCCAGCGCGGTCACGCACAGCACGCGGCCGCCGCTGGTGACGAGCTGGCCGTCCTCGCGCAGCGTCGTGCCGGCGTGGAAGACCATCGCGTCCTCGCCGTCCTCGGGCAGGCCGGTGATCGCATCGCCCTTGCGCGGCGACAGCGGATAACCGCTGGCGGCCATCACGACGCCCAGCGCCGCGCGGCGGTCCCACTGCAGCTCGACCTGGTCCAGCGTGCCGTCGGTCGCGTGCATCAGGACCTCGAACAGGTCGCTCTTGAGCCGCATCATGATCGGCTGGGTCTCGGGGTCGCCCATGCGGGTGTTGAATTCGACGGTGCGCGGCTGGCCGTGCGCGTCGATCATCAGGCCGGCGTAGAGGAAACCGGTGAACGGGGTGCCGTCGCGGGCCATGCCCTGGATCGTCGGCATGACGATCTCGTGCATCACCTTGGCATGGACGTTGGGCGTCACCACCGGCGCCGGCGAGTACGCGCCCATGCCGCCGGTGTTGGGCCCCTGGTCCGCGTCGAGCAGGCGCTTGTGGTCCTGGCTGGTGGCCAGCGGCAGGACGTTGCGGCCGTCGCACAGCACGATGAAGCTGGCTTCCTCGCCTTCGAGGAACTGCTCGATGACGACGCGCGCGCCGCCCTCGTTGTGGACCACGCCCAGCTTGTTGTCGGCCAGGATCCAGTCGATCGCCTCATGCGCCTCGGCCAGCGTCATCGCCACGACGACGCCCTTGCCCGCCGCCAGGCCGTCGGCCTTGATGACGATGGGCGCGCCCTGCGCGTCGACATAGGCATGCGCCCGGGTCGCGTCGCTGAAGGTCTCGTAGGCGGCGGTCGGGATGCCGTGGCGCTTCATGAACTCCTTGGCGAAGGCCTTGGAGCTCTCCAGCTGCGCGGCCGCCTTGGTCGGGCCGAAGATGCGCAGGCCGCGGGCGCGGAACTCGTCGACGACGCCAGCGGCCAGGAAGGCCTCGGGGCCGACCACCGTCAGCGCGATCTTCTGCTCGACGGCGAAGTCGGCCAGCGCCTTCACGTCGGTGATCGGGACGTTCTTCAGGAGCGGATCGCGCGCGGTGCCGCCGTTGCCGGGCGCCACGAACACCTGCGTGACGCGCTCGCCCTGCGCCAGCCGCCAGGCCAGCGCGTGCTCGCGGCCACCATTGCCAAGGACCAGGACCTTCATTCGGACAGGCTCGCGTTGTGATAGACCTCCTGGACATCGTCCAGGTCCTCGATGACATCGAGCAGCTTCTGCATGCGCGCGGCGTCGTCGCCGGCCAGGTCGATGGTGTTCTCGGCCCGCATGGTGACCTCGGCGATCTCGGGCTTCAGGCCGGCGGCCTCCAGCGCGTTCTTCACCGCTTCATAGTCGCCGGGGGCGGTCAGCACCTCGATGGCGCCGTCGTCGTCGGTCAGGACGTCCTCGGCGCCGGCTTCCAGCGCCACCTCCATGACCTTGTCTTCGGACGTGCCGGGCGCGAAGACCAGCTGGCCGCAGTGCTTGAACTGGAAGGCCACCGAGCCTTCGGTGCCCAGGTTGCCGCCGTACTTGCTGAACGCGTGGCGGACCTCGGCGACGGTGCGCACGCGGTTGTCGGTCATGCAGTCGACGATGATCGCGGCGCCGCCGATGCCGTAGCCCTCGTAGCGGATTTCCTCGTAGGTCACGCCGTCGAGGTTGCCGGTGGCCTTGTCGACGTTGCGCTTGATGTTGTCGGCCGGCATGTTGGCGGCCTTGGCCTTCTCGATCGCCAGGCGCAGGCGGGGGTTCATGGTGATGTCGCCGCCGCCGGTGCGCGCGGCGACGATGATTTCACGGGTCAGACGGGTCCAGACCTTGCCGCGCTTCTCGTCCTGGCGGCCCTTGCGGTGCTGGATGTTGGCCCATTTGGAATGCCCTGCCATGTCCTCGTTCTCCTATGAACGACGGCCCGGAAAAACTCCGGGCCGGCGCTGTTGATGCTTCGTTAGACTGCGATTTTAGCTTTTTGCCTCTGGAGACTTCCGCATGGCCGACCCGATCCTGCTGGCCCGCCACGGCGACACCGAATGCCAGCTGCTTCCGGCGCTGGCCAACCGGCACGGACTGATCACCGGCGCGACCGGCACGGGCAAGACGATCAGCCTGCAGAAACTGGCCGAATCCTTCAGCCAGATGGGGGTGCCGGTCTTCATGGCGGACGTCAAGGGCGACCTGACCGGCATCTCCCAGACGGGCGCGCCGTCGACCAAGCTGCTGGCGGTGCTGAAGGAACGCGGCATCTCGCCGCCGGCCCCGATCGCCTGCCCGACCACGCTGTGGGACGTCTTCGGCGAGCAGGGCCATCCGGTGCGGGCGACCGTCTCCGACATGGGGCCGCTGCTGCTGTCGCGGATGCTGGGCCTGAACGAGACCCAGGCCGGCGTGATGCAGATGGTTTTCAAGATCGCCGACGACCACGGCCTGGCGCTGCTGGACCTGAAGGACCTGCGCGCGATGCTGCAGCATGTCGGGGAGAACGCCAGCGAGTTCACGACCCAGTACGGCAACGTCTCGGCCGCCAGCGTCGGCGCGATCCAGCGCGGCCTGCTGCAGATCGAGGCCCAGGGCGGCGACAAGTTCTTCGGCGAGCCGATGCTCGACATCCACGATTTCATGCAGACCTCGGATGGATTGGGCGTCATCAACATCCTGGCCGCCGACAAGCTGATGGCCGCGCCGCGGCTGTACGCGACCTTCCTGCTGTGGATGCTGTCGGAACTGTTCGAGACGCTGCCGGAGGTGGGCGACCTGGACAAGCCCAAGCTGGTGTTCTTCTTCGACGAGGCCCACCTGCTGTTCAAGGACGCGCCGGCGGCGCTGGTCGAGCGCATCGAGCTGGTCGTGCGGCTGGTGCGGTCCAAGGGCGTCGGGGTCTATTTCGTGACGCAGAACCCGCTGGACATCCCGGACACGGTGCTGGGCCAGCTCGGCAACCGGGTGCAGCACGCGCTGCGCGCGTTCACGCCGCGCGACCAGAAGGCGGTCAAGGCGGCGGCGGACACGATGCGGCCCAAGCCGGGGCTGGACATCGCGATGGCGATCACCGAGCTGGGCGTCGGCGAGGCGCTGGTCAGCCTGCTCGACGAGAAGGGCCGGCCCTGCATCACCGAGCGGGTCTTCGTGCTGCCGCCCGGCAGCCAGATCGGCCCGATCACGCCGGAGCAGCGCAAGGCGCTGCTGGCCGGGTCGCTGGTCGCGGGGGTCTATGAGAAGCAGGTCGACCGCGAGTCGGCCTACGAGAAACTGACCGGCCGGGTCGCCGCGACGGCGGACGCGGCGCAGCAGCCGTCGCAGTCCGGCACGCCGCGCGGCAGCGCCGGCGCCGGCTCGATGGCCGAAGAAGCCGACCAGGCGCTGCGCCGCGCGCCGACGACCGGCCGCGGCGGCGCCCCCGCGCCCGCGCCCGCCGAGGACGACGGGGGCATGCTCGGCGGCCTCAAGGACGTGCTGTTCGGCAGCACCGGGCCGCGCGGCGGTCGCCGTGAAGGGCTGGCCGAGGCCGCGGCCAAGTCGGCGCTGCGGTCGATCGGGTCCTCGGTCGGACGGGAGATCGTCCGCGGCGTGCTGGGCAGCTTGCTTGGCGGAGCGACCAAGCGGCGCCGCTGAGCGGTCGGCGCCGCGAGGTTTCCCCCGGGAGAGCCCCCTCACCCTAGCCCTCTCCCCCTCCCGGGGGCGAGGGGATGGCTCGCTGGCGAGGAAGACTCGCTGGAAAGGGGGCGGCTCGCTGGAAAGGGGATGGCTCGCTGGCGAGGGGACGGTCCGCCGGCGAGAGGAAAAGCTCTCTTGAGGGGCTGCGCTGTGGACGCCCTCTCCCGCTTGCGGGAGAGGGCGGGGGTGAGGGTCTTCGAACGCTCGCCCGGCCCCTCTCCGCCTGACAAGGCTCAGGCGTTGGCCGCCGGAGCATGGGGCCACAGGCGGCAAGCGCCTGAACCCCATGCCCCGCCGTCCCCAACCACCGTCGCACGTCGACGAGTTCCCCGGCGAAGCTCGAACGGAGACCGTGCGCGACCCGGATGGCGAACGGCGGCGACAACTCGCGCCGCTGGGCAGCGCTTCGTCGCAGGCCGCTGGGCGCGGCGGCGCCCGTCCGCAACAGTCGCGTCCATCGACCACGCCCCACCACCGGAGCCCGCCATGCACCCCACCCCGCTCGACATCCTCACCCACGTGCCCAAGTACGTCTGGGTCATCCTGCTGGTGATCACGATCATCGGCCTGCGGCAGTGCCGCGAGACCGCGATGCGGCCCCGCCGCCTGGTAATCCTGCCCGCCTTGTGGCTGATCTTCGGCGCCTGGGGCGTGGAGAAGAGCTTCGGTCTGGACGGCCTGCCGGGCCTGGCCTGGCTCGTGGGCATCGGGCTCGGCGCAGGCACGGTCCGCGCGCTGCGCTGGCCCGGCCAGGCGCGTTTCGACGCCGCCACCCGCCGCTTCATCGTCCCGGGCAGCTGGGTGCCGCTCGCGCTGATGCTGAGCATCTTCGCGCTGAAGTTCGCCTCCGGCATGAGCCTGGCCCTGCACCCGGGCCACGCCACCCACCTCGGCATCGCGATGGCCTCCAGCGCGGCGTTCGGCCTGTTCAGCGGCGCCTTCCTGGGCCGGGCGATCAACATCCTGGCCGTGCGGCCGCGCAGCGGCGGCACGGTGGTGGCCTGACCGCGGTCCGGACGCGGCCGGATCGCCGACACTCCCTGCCCATGCGCCCCCTGCCCCTCCCCCCGCCGCTGCACTGGCTCCTGCGCCACGTGCTG
The DNA here is from genome assembly GCF_014193085.1 of Mitsuaria sp. BK041. Taxonomy (NCBI): domain Bacteria; kingdom Pseudomonadati; phylum Pseudomonadota; class Betaproteobacteria; order Burkholderiales; family Sphaerotilaceae; genus Roseateles; species Mitsuaria sp. BK041. Next base: position 3,612,770 of record NZ_JACHYT010000001.1, read on the forward strand.
CTGGTGCTGTTGCTGACGGTGGTCGTGTCGGTCGCCCTGGTGGTGGTGTTCAACCAGTCGCCGGGACCGACGCTGGTCTACTGCTTCTTCATCTCGCTGTTCTGCGCGACCTGCATCAACCTGCTGCGCTTCGGGCTGGGCTGGCTGCGCTGGCAGGCCCTGCAGCGTCTCGGTCGCGCGCCTCGCGACGCGTTCGACTGGCCCGGCTGGCCGCTCATGACGGTGTGCCTGATCCTGGGCACCGGCCTGGGCTACAGCATCGGCCTGGAGGTGGGCAACTTCGTGACCGGCTTCCAGGAGCGCAGCCTGCTGGCCAGCCCGCTGCGCCGGGTGATGGCGGTGATGGTGATTTCGCTGATCCCGGGCTTCGCCGCCACCTTCTTTCTGCTGTACCGCCACCGGATGGCAAGCGCCGAGGCCCATGCCGAAACGCTGCGCCGCCAGGCCGCCGAGACGCAGCTGCGGCTGCTCGAGTCGCAGCTCGAGCCGCACATGCTGTTCAACACACTGGCCAACCTGCGGGTGCTGATCGGCCTGGACGCCGAACGCGCGCAGGCGATGCTGGACCACCTCATCGCCTTCCTGCGGGCGACGCTCTCCGCCTCGCGCGTGGAGCGCCACCCTCTCAAGGAGGAATTCGCCCGGTTGGCCGACTACCTGGCGCTGATGCAGGTGCGGATGGGCGCGCGCCTGCACTTCGAGTTCGAACTGCCGGAGACGCTGCGCGAGCTGCCGGTGCCGCCGCTGCTGCTGCAGCCGCTGGTGGAGAACGCGATCAAACACGGTCTGGAGCCGCATGTGGGCGGCGGCACGCTGCGGGTGGCCGCGACGGCCGCGGACGGTCAGCTGTGGCTGGACGTGGAGGACGACGGTGCCGGCTTCGATCCGGCGCGGCCGGCGACACCGGACGGCGGCTTCGGCACGGTGCAGGTGCGCGAGCGGCTCGCGGTGGCCTTCGGCCCGCGCGCGGCGCTGGAACTGTCGCGCCTGGACCTGTCCCGCCCGACCGGCGGCGGCACCCGCGCCCGGATCCGCCTGCCGTTGCCGGCTCCGGCCTGATCAAGCGTTGCCCGCCACCTTCGTCCTTCCGACTGCCGCACGCTCGTGCCCGTCGCCCGCGCCGTTCAAGCTGCCCCTTTCATGCCCGCTTCATTCCCCTCTTCACATGGAGACGCCCGCATGCCCACCGCCCTGATCGCCGAAGACGAGGACCTGCTGGCCGCCCATCTGCGCCAGGAACTGAAGGCGCTGTGGCCGGCGCTGGACATCGTCGCGATGGCGACGCACGGCGAGGAGGCGGTGATGCTGGCGCTCCGGCACCAGCCCGAGGTCTGCTTCCTGGACATCCGCATGCCGGGCATGACGGGGCTCGAGGCGGCGGCGCTGCTGGCCGACGAGTGGCCGGACGGGACACCGTTCCCGCTGCTGGTCTTCGTCACCGCCTATGACCAGTTCGCGCTCCAGGCCTTCGAGCGCGCCGCGGTGGACTACCTGCTCAAGCCGGTGCAGCGGGAGCGCCTGGCGCAGACGGTGACCCGGCTGCAGGCCGCGCTCGCGCAGCGGCAGGCGCCGCCGGCGACCCTGGCCTCGGCGATCGATCAACTGCGTGGGTTGCTGGGCGTGCAGGCCGCGGACCCGAAGCCGGCGGGCGGCAGTCCCGTCGCGCCGCTGCGGCACCTGCAGGTCGGCGTCGGCGACGCCATCGTGCTGGTGCCGCTGGACGAGGTCGTCTACCTGGAGGCGGCGGACAAGTACGTGCGCGTGATGACGGCGGACCAGGAATACCTGGTGCGGATCTCGCTGCGCGAGCTGCTCCCGCAGCTCGATGCGCAGCGCTTCTGGCAGGTGCACCGCGGCCACATCGTGCATGTCGACGCCATCGACCGCGTGCATCGCGATGACACCGGCAAGCTGACCCTGCGGCTGCGCCACCGGCCGGAGAAGCTGGCGGTGAGCCGGATGTACGGGCATCTGTTCAAGGCGATGTGAGGCGGCGGCCGGACCGCCGCCGCCTCCTCGTCAGATCACGGCCATGCCGGAGGCGGTCTTCACGGACAGCAAGGCATCGCCGTCGAGCGCCGTGACCAGGATCGACAGCCCGTAGATCCCGTGCTTGCCATCGCTGGTGACCGTCAGCGCGATCGTGCCGTCCTTGAGCACCTCCTTGACGAAGAAGTCGTCGCGCGTCGCTTCGGTATAGCCCGCGGTCAAGGCGCTCAGGTCGAGCACGTCGCCTTCGCTGCGCTTGTAGTCCAGGACGAGGTCGACGCCGGTCTGCCCCTTGAACCATCGGAAGGTATCGGCGCCAGCCCCACCGGTGAAGAGGTCACTGTCCGCAGACGCGTTCAGCACATCGTTGCCCGCGGTACCGCGTTCCTCGTGATTCAACGCCCATTGGGGGCCTGAGGCCTCGTCCCTCCGCATGATCAGCGCGGGCTGGACACTGGCCGGGTCCGACGCCAGCTTCACCGGAATCTCCATGGCATTGCCCGCGCTGTCGATGGCGTAGAGCCGATAGGCGCCATGCAGGGTGGCGGCAACACTGCGGCTGCCGGCAGCAAGCAGCATGCTCTGGCCGCTCCGCACCGCGTCGGGTTGCCAATCCTGGACATTCATGGTGCTCTTGCCGTAGCTCACGAACATCAGTTCGACATCCTCCTGAGAGGTCACCGTCAAGCTGCCATCCCTGCCGCGTTCGGCGACCACCGTCGGCGCCTTGGTGTCGTAATCGAACTCCAGGCGCTGGATCGCGCTCTCGTTGCCCGCGACGTCGAACTGCCGGACCAGCAGTTCATGGCGCCCCTGCGACAACTGCGCTGGCAGCTTGAGGTTGGTGCCGGAGCCACTCGACCAATCCTGACCACCATTGAGGCTGTACAGCCACTGGCTGTTGGTCTCCAGGCCCACGTCGATGGACCCGTTGGCATTGACCGCCTTGCTGTTCAGGTAGAAGTCGCGGGCCGGGAAGCTGGCAGGCCGGCCCGTCCAGTAGCTCCGGATGGCCGAATTGAAGGTCAAATCGGGCGCGTCGACCTGGGTGTCCAAGGTGAACTTCAACTCGGTCGAAGCGCTGACATTGCCGGCGAGGTCGACCTGCCGCACCAGCACCCGCTTGTCGCCATCGCCGGCGAACTCGCTCGCGGCGATGGACTTCCCAGTCCCGGCGGTCCAACTGATGCCGTCGCGGCTGTACTGCCACTGCGCGTCATCCTCCAGCCCGTCGATGTTGACCGTCGCCACCGAGGTGATCCGGTCGGCAGCGCTGGCGCCGGTGTCCTGGGCCAGGGTGACCTTCGGCGCGGTGACGGTGCGATCGAGGGTGAAGTTCAGCATGGCCGTGCCGACGTTGTCGGCGACATCGACCTGGCGGACCTCGACGCTGTAGGTGGTGTCGATGTGGAACTCGCTGGCGGCGATGCGATCGCCGCTGCCGGTGCGCCAGGCGCTGCCGCCGATGCGGTATTCCCAGCGATTGCCCAGCTCGAGGCCGGTCACGACGATGCCGGCCTCGTTGGTGACACGGTCGCCGGCGGTGCCCGAGTCCTTCACCAGCGCGAGCGCGATCGGAGGGCCCTGCCGGTCCAGCGTGAAGTCGAGCGTCGCGGTGCTCACATTGCCCGCCACGTCGATCTGCCGGACCTCCAGCGCCTTGGTGCCGTCCGTACCGAACTCGCTGGCCGCGATGCGGTCGCCATTGCCGGTCTTCCAGGCGCCGCCACCGATGCGGTACTCCCAGCGGTTGCCCAGTTCGACGCCGGTCACGGCGATGGTGGCGTCGTTGGTGATGCGATCGCCTGCGGTGCCCGAGTCGTTCACGAGCGCGGCCTCGATCGGGCTGACCTGCCGATCCAGCGTGAAGTCGAGCGTCGCCGAACTCACGTTGCCCGCGACGTCGATCTGCCGGACCTCCAGCGTCTTGCTGCCGTCCGCGCCGAACTCGCTGGCCGCGATGCGGTCGCCGCTGCCGGTCTTCCAGGCACCGCCGCCGATGTGGTATTCCCAGCGATTGCCCAGTTCGACGCCGGTCACGGCGATGGTGGCGTCGTTGGTGACGCGGTCGCCGGCGACGCCGGAGTCGTTCAGCAGCGCGACCGCGATCTGGCTGACCTGCCGGTCGAGCGTGAAGTCGAGCGTCGCCGAACTCACGTTGCCCGCGACGTCGATCTGCCGGACCTCCAGCGTCTTGGTGCCATCGGCGCCGAACTCGCTGGCCGCGATGCGGTCGCCGCTGCCGGTCTTCCAGGCGCCGCCGCCGATGCGGTACTCCCAGCGGTTGCCCAGTTCGACGCCGGTCACGGCGATGGTGGCGTCGTTGGTGACGCGGTCGCCAGCGGTGCCCGAGTCGTTCACGAGCGCGGCCGTGATCGGGTCGACCTGCCGGTCCAGCGTGAAGTCAAGCGTCGCCGAACTCACGTTGCCCGTGCTGTTGGCCTGCCTCACCTCGACGGTGTAGGGACCATCCTTGGCGAAGTCGGTGGCCGGGATGCGGTCGCCGCTGCCGGTCTTCCAGGCGCCGTTGCCGATGCGGTACTCCCAGGCCCGGCTCGCGTCGAGGCCGCCCACGGCGATGGCAGCATCGTTGGTGATCCGATCGCCGGCCGTTCCGGAATCGTTCACCAGCGCCGCCGACAAGGCGCCGGCTTGCCGGTCCAGCGTGAAATCGAAGGTGGAGGAACTCTCGTTCTCCGCCGGGTCGGTCTGGCGCAGTTCGACGGTGTAGCGGCCGTCGGCGCCGAACTCGCTGGCCGCGATGCGGTCGCCATTGCCGGTCTTCCAGGCGCCGCCGCCGATGCGGTACTCCCAGCGATTGCCCAGCTCGACGCCGGTCACGGCGATGGTGGCGTCGTTGGTGATGCGGTCGCCGGCGATGCCGGAATCGTTCACCAGCGCGGCCTCGATCGGGCTGACCTGCCGGTCCAGCGTGAAGTCCAGCGTCGCGGTGCTCGCGTTGCCCGCGATGTCGATCTGGCGCACCTCGATCTTGTGGGCGCCGTCGGCGCCGAACTCGCTCGCCGCGATGCGGCTGTCGACGCCGGCCCGCCACGCACCGCCGTCGATGCGGTACTCCCAGCGGCAGTCCGGCTCGAGCCCGCTGACGATCACCGTGCCGTCACGGGTGAGACGGTCGCCAGCGATGCCGGTGTCGTCGGCCAGCGCCACGCCCGGCGGCGGCGCGATGCGGTCCAGTTGGAACTCGTACACCGTCGTCGCCTGATTGCCGACCGCGTCCAGGTGCCGGACCTCCACGCGCTGCCGGCCGTCCGTGGCGCGCTCGAACTCCCTGCCATCGATGAGGCTGCCGGTCCCGGTCTTCCATTCACCGCCGTTGATGCGGTAGTCCCAGCTGCCGCCCCATTCGATGTCGAGCACCCGCAGCGTGCCGTCGTGGGTGATCCGGTCGTCGGCCGTCCCGGTGTCGTTCACCAGGGACACGGTCGGCGCGGTGGCCTGGCGGCGCAGGTCGAAGGCAAGGGTCGAACCGGCTTCATTGCCCGCCGCGTCGATCTGCCGCACCCGGACCAGTTGGTAGCCATCCGCCACGCCGTCGAAGGCGGCCTTGTCGATGCGATCCCCGTGACCGCGCCGCCATTCGCCGCCGTTGATCTGGTAATCCCAGATCGCGAGGCTCTCCAGGCCGCTGACCAGCACGGTGGGGTCGTTGGTCCGCTTGTCCCCGGACACGCCGGAGTCGACCGCCAACTGGACGCCCGGCGACACGGTGTGGGTGTCCAGGACGAAGTCGAGCGCGGCCGTGCCGCGATTGCCGGCGCCGTCGACATGCCGCACCTCGACCCGGCGCTCGCCCGCCGTCGTGCCGAACTCCGACGCCGCGATCGTGTCGCCGGTCCCGGTCACCCACGGACCGTTATCGATCCGGTACTCCCATCGCAGGCCGGATTCCAGGCCGTTCACCTTCACCGTCGCGTCGCGCGTGATGCCGTCGGACGCCGACAGCCCGGTGTCCATCGCGAGCGCGAGCGTCAGCTCCGCCGCGCGAGTGTCGAGCAGCAGGCTCAGGGTGGCGACCGGACCCTCGTTGCCCGCGGGGTCCACCTGCCGGACCCGGACCTCCTTGAGGCCGTCGGGGCCGAGTTGCGCGGTGGACAGCGTCGCGTCCGTCCCGTTCCACCAGGTCGCGCCGCCGTCCACGCTGTACTGCCAGCGCGCGTCCGGCTCCAGGCCGTCGATGCGGATGCGGCCGTCGTTCGTCCAGCCATCGGTCGCGGAACTGCCGGTGTCCGATACCAGGGTCAGGCCGGGACCGGGCGGCGCGATGGTGTCCATGTCGAACTTCAGGCTGCCCACCGGGCTGCGGTGGCCTTCCACGCTGATCTGCACCACCTGCAGCGACTTGCTGCCGTCCGTGCCCAGGGCCGACGGAGCGATCACCGAGCCGCTGCCGGCATGCCAGGTCTTGCCCTCGTCGAGCGAGTATTCCCAGCGCCCGTCCGTCTCGAGCGCGCCGAGGCGGATCTCCCCGGCGCTACCGAGCAGGCCCTCCCGCTGGGCGCCCGGCGAGTGCAAGGCGGGCTGCGGAGCCGGCGGCACGCGCACGGCGGGATCGGGGTTCGGATGGGGATCCGGCTTCGGGCCGGGATCCGGGTTGGGGTCCGGCTTGGGACCCGGATCCGGATTGGGATTCGGATCTGGCTTCGGACCGGGATCCGGGTTCGGGTTCGGGTCCGGCTTCGGGCCCGGCTCGGGTTTCGGCGCGGGATCGCCTTCCGGCTTCGTGTCCGCGCCGCCATTGCCCGAGCCTCCGGACAGCGCCACGGCGGAGCCCGCCGAGAGTGCCGCCCCCAGCAGCCAGGTCACCATCGCGGCGACGGACTTTTCCGTGGACTTCTCATCCTTGCCGTTCGCATCTTGGGCGGCTTCGCCGTTCCCGGTGGGGCTTTCGGACGGGACACCGCTCGCGGCCGGCTCCTGCGCGGCCTGCACCGTCTCGGTCTGCTGAGGCTCCTGAGCGGGCGCGGACTCGGCGCTGGAGTTCTCTTGCTCCTCCTCTTCTTCCTCCGCCAGCCGCCGTGGACGCGCCGGCGCCTCGGACGGTGGAGCGCCGGCGTCGGCGGGCGCGTGGACTCGGGAAGCACGGTGGGCGGGCGTCGTCGGAAGTTGCATGGCTGCGGCCTTGGAAGGTCGAATGAAAAGTTGGGCAGTATCAAAAGCACCCCGCGTGCGCGCCATGACTGCTCCGAGTCAGATCCTTCGACCGGTCTGACGGATTTGCTGCGGCCGCTCCCTCAGACAGGAGGGGTACCCCACCCCACGTAGAATCTGCGGCCTCATTCGAGAGTCCATTCATCGATGTCCAGCCACGACAAGACCGCCGGCGCTCCGGCGCCCGACAAGACGGACGCCACCGCCGTCAAGCCCAGCAACTTCCTGCGCGCCATCATCGAGCGCGACCTGGACCAGGGCTTCCAGCCGGCGCGCCACTTCGCCGGCAGCCCGGGCGACGCGGCCCACCATGCCGCCGGTCCGCTGGACCCGGCCCGCATCCGCACCCGCTTCCCGCCCGAGCCCAACGGCTACCTGCACATCGGCCATGCCAAGTCGATCTGCCTGAACTTCGGCCTGGCGCGCGACTACGGCGGCATCTGCCACCTGCGCTTCGACGACACCAATCCGGAGAAGGAAGAGCAGGAATACGTCGACGCGATCAAGGAGATGGTGGCGTGGCTGGGCTGGACCTGGGACGCCAAGGACGGCGCCGGCCGCGAGGTGGACCACCTCTTCTATGCCAGCAACTACTTCGACTTCATGTACCGCGCGGCGGAGTACCTGGTGTCGCAGGGGCTGGCCTATGTCGACGAGCAGACACCCGAGGAGATGCGCGCCAACCGCGGCGACTTCGGCACGCCGGGCAAGAACAGCCCCTTCCGTGACCGCTCGCCCGAGGAAAACCTGATCCGCCTGCGCGAGATGCGCGACGGCAAGCATCCGGATGGCTCCATGGTGCTGCGCGCCAAGATCGACATGGCGTCGCCCAACATCAACCTGCGCGATCCGGCGCTGTACCGCATCCGCCGGGCGACCCATCACAACACCGGCGACCAGTGGTGCATCTACCCGATGTACACCTACGCCCACCCGATCGAGGACGCGCTGGAGTGCATCACCCACAGCGTGTGCACCCTGGAGTTCGAGGACCAGCGGCCGTTCTACGACTGGCTCGTCGAGCACCTGGCCCAGGGCGGCCTGCTCGCCCGCCCGCTGCCGCACCAGTACGAGTTCGGCCGGCTGAACCTGACCTACGTCGTCACCAGCAAGCGCAAGCTGCGCCAGCTGGTCGAGGACAAGCACGTCGACGGCTGGGACGATCCCCGCATGCCCACGCTGGTCGGCATGCGCCGCCGCGGCTACACGCCCGAGGCCATCCGCGCGATGGTCGAAAGCACCGGTGCGTCCAAGACCAACGCCTGGATCGAGTACTCGGTGCTGGACGGCTACCTGCGCGCCGACCTCGAGGGCAAGGCCGCCCGCGCGATGGCGGTGCTGGATCCGGTCAAGCTCAAGCTCGAGAACTACGCGGAGATCTTCGGCTCGCTCGAGCATCGCGAAGCCTGCTCGGCCCCGGCCCATCCGCATGTGCCGGAACTGGGCACGCGCCAGTTCAGCCTCGGCCCCGAGCTGTGGATCGAGCGCGAGGACTTCATGGAGACCCCGCCCAAGGGCTACCACCGCCTGTTCCCCGGCAACAAGGCACGGCTGAAGTACGGCTACGTGATCGAGTGCACCGGCTGCGAGAAGGACGCCGACGGCACCATCACCGCGGTGCTGGCCCGGCTGGTGCCCGACACCAAGAGCGGCACGCCGGGCGCCGACGCGGTCAAGGTCAAGGGCGTGATCACCTGGGTCGGCGCGCACGAGGGCATCGCCACCGAACTGCGCCTGTACGACCGCCTGTTCACCGAAGCCCAGCCCGACGCCGGCGAACGCAACTTCCTGGAGCTGCTGAACCCCGACGCCAAGCGCGTCGTGCGCGGCTACCTGGAGCCTTCGCTGCGCGCGGTCGCGCCGGATGCCAAGGTCCAGTTCGAGCGCCACGGCTACTTCGTCGCCGACCGCGTTGACCATCGCGCCGATGCGCCGGTGTTCAACAAGATCACCGGACTGAAGGACAGCTTCGGCAAGTGAGCCTGGGCTGGACCGGGTGCGCGGGACGCGCGCCCGGTCCTCCACTGACCGCAACCGGGCGCCTGGCCCCGCCTCAGCCGGCAAGGACTGCCCCCGAGTCCGGCGTGGACGCCAGCACCAGTTGCGGCGCCAGCGGCGCCGTGGTGTCGAGCCAGAAGTCCAGCGTCGCGGACGCGCTGTTGCCCGCCGCATCGACCTGGGTGGCGACGACCCGGCACAGGCCTTCCATGCCCGCGAAACGCGACGCCGGGATTTCCGCCCCCTGCCACTCGATCGGGGGCTCTTCCTGGATCGACACCGTCAACGTCGCCGTGGGATCCAGGCCCAGGATCTCGATCGTCGGATCGGAGGTCCAGCGATCGGTCGCGCTGCTCCCCGTGTCGCGCTTGAGCCGCAGCGTCGGTACCTCGGGCGGGGTCTGGTCCAGCTCGAACACGAGCGACGCTTGCGGGCTGTCGTTGCCCGCGAGGTCGGTCTGGTAGACCAGCACGGACTTGCGGCCGTCGCCGCCAGCCTTCGCCGCCTCGCTGCCGGGGATGCGGTCCAGGTCGCCCGGATGCCAGGTCGCGCCGCCGTCGAAGCTGTAGGACCAGCGCGCATCGGGCTCCAGGCCATGGACCCGCACGGTGCCGTCGCGGGTCAGGGGCGTGCCGTCTGGCATCGTGCCCGCGGCGAAAACCTGCAGGCCCAGGACGGCCTCGGCGGGGCGGTGGCCCGTCCCGCCCGCGCCGCCGCCGGACGGCGAAGTCGATGGATCGCCGCCCGGTGCCGAGGGCCAGCCGTCGAGGGCGGGCCACGTCGCTCCACCGCCTGCGGCGATGGCCCCCGGGGCCGAGCCACCTCCGCCACCGCCGGCGGCGCCGACGCCCAGCGTGCCAAGGCCCAGCCCGCCCAGCAGCAGCGGCAGCGGCAGCGGCATCAGCGAACGATCATCGTCGTCCTGGGGCGGCGCGCGGTCCGGCATGGCGGTCGCGCCGGCCTCGATCGAGGTCGACTGGGCATCGACGGCGGCAGGCGAGCTCGGATCTGCGGTGGCATCGTCGTTCAGGGCATTGGTCGCGGCGTCAGTCGAGGTGTCGGCCGTGGCGTCGTTCGGCGCGTCAGTCGGGGCATCACTCGGGACGTCAGTCGGGTCGGTGGCTCGCGACCGGCCGCGGCGGGTGTCGTCCCGGGCGGTGGGCACGCCATCCGCATCGAAGTCAAGGGCAGCGGCAGGCGTCGGCAAGGAAGAGCGGGGCATGTCGAATCCAAGAGGGTGAGAGGAGCCGCCAGTGTTGGCCCGCCGGCCCGCGGGCGCATCTGCCCGGACCAGTAGCGCATCGGCCTCCGGGCCCGGACACCAGTAGGTCGACCGACTCGTTGCCGTCGTCCGGCCCGTCGCCCTGCCCGTTGTCCCCCGCTGTCCCCCCCTGTCCGTCGCCATCCGTCGCTGTCCGCCCGCTGTCCGTGCGAGTGTCCGCGGACACCCCTGCGCTGGCGGCTCTTTGCGGCAAGTCTTTGATTCCACGGAGGATTTCCTTCCCCGGGCCGATGGCACGCGCCTTGCGATCCGGTGTGGCATCGATCACACGGACCACCCTCGGACACCTTCATGATTCGCGACACCTCCGGACAGGACGTTCCCCTCGCCCGCCCCCAGGGACGGCGCCGGCTGTGGCTGGCGCTGGCGGGCGCCGGGCTGCTGGCCGCCGCGTTCGCCGCCGCGCCGGCGGTGCAGCGGATGATGGGCAGCGGCAACTCGGTCAGCTTGCAGCGCCTGTCGGTCGCCGCGGCCGAGATCGGCCCGCTGGTGCGCGACATCGCCGGCGAGGGCAAGGTGGTCGCCGCGATGAGCCCCACCGTCTATGCGCTGCACGGCGGCAACCTGGTGCTCAAGGTCAAGGCCGGCGACAAGGTCGCCAAGGACCAGTTGCTGGGCGTCATCGACAGCCCCGACCTGCGCGCCCGGCTCGCCCAGGAGCAGAGCAACGCCGACGCGCTGCGCACCGAGGCGTTGCGCGCCGAGGTCGACGGTCGCGAGCAGCGCGCCGCCCTGCGCTCGAGCTACGAGAACGCCGCCATCGACCTGCAGACCGCCCGCAACGACCTGGAGCGCCAGACCAAGGCCTACGAGGCCGGCGCGGTCGCCGGCATGCAGGTCGAGAAGGCCCGCGACGCGCTGGAGAAGGCGCGCATCACCGCCGCCCACGCCAAGGACGGGCTGGGCCTGAAGGACGACAGCCTCAAGTTCGAGCTCCAGGCCAAGCAGCAGGCGCTGCAGCGCCAGCAGCTGCTGGTGAAGGACCTGCAGCGCCAGGTCGCCGAGCTCGAGCTGCGCTCGCCGGTGGACGGCCAGGTCGGCCAGCTGCTGGTGGCCGAGCGCGCCAACGTGAACGCGGGCACCGGCCTGCTCACCGTCGTGGACCTGAGCGCGCTCGAGGTCCAGATGCAGGTGCCCGAGAGCTTCGCCCGCGACCTGGCCATCGGCATGCCCGGCGAGATCGCCGGCAACGGCCGCCAGTGGAAGGGCCTGGTCAGCAGCGTCTCGCCGGAGGTCGTCAACAACGAGGTCGCCGCGCGGCTGCGCTTCGACGGCGCCACGCCCGACCAGTTGCGCCAGAACCAGCGCCTGTCGGTGCGCGTGCTGCTGGACCGCCGCGAGAAGGTGCTGACCGTCGCGCGCGGCAGCTTCGTCGAGGACGGCGGCGGCCGCTTCGCCTACGTCGTGCAGGACGGCCAGGCCGTCAAGCGCCCGATCCGGCTGGGCGCGCAGAGCCTGTCCAAGGTCGAGGTGCTGGAGGGCCTGCGGCCCGGCGAGCGGGTCGTCGTCTCCGGCGCGCAGGCCTTCGAAGGCGCCGAGCGGGTGACGCTCAGTCCCTGAGCGCCGCACGCGCCCTCCCCACCGGCCCCGACCACCGACGTCGACGTCTGACACCGCCGTCATCGCCCATTCACCGCCCCATTCATCGCCCACCACCGCCCGCGAGGAACCCCATGCTGAAGATGCAATCGCTGTCCAAGGTCTACCGCACCGAGATGATCGAGACCTACGCCCTGCGCGAGTTCAACCTGGACGTGCGCGAAGGCGAATTCGTCGCCGTCACCGGCCCGTCGGGCTCGGGCAAGACGACCTTCCTGACCATCGCCGGCCTGCTGGAGGCCTTCACCGGCGGCCGCTACGAGCTCGACGGCGTCGACGTCAGCCGCATGGACGACACGCAGCGCTCGCGCATGCGCAACGAGAAGATCGGCTTCATCTTCCAGGCCTTCAACCTGATCCCCGACCTCAACGTGCTGGACAACATCGAGGTCCCGCTGCGCTACCGCGGCATGAAGTCGGCCGAGCGCCAGCAGCGCGCCCGCGACGCGCTGGCCCGGGTCGGGCTGTCGGCGCGCGAGCGTCACTACCCGGCCGAGCTGTCCGGCGGCCAGCAGCAGCGCGTGGCGATCGCCCGCGCGCTGGCCGGCTCGCCGCGCCTGCTGCTGGCCGACGAGCCGACCGGCAACCTCGACAGCGCGATGGCCCGCAGCGTGATGGACCTGCTGGAGGAACTGCACCGCGACGGCGCCACCATCGTGATGGTCACGCACGATCCGCAGCTCGCCGCGCGCGCGCAGCGCAACGTGCATGTGATCGACGGCCAGGTCGTCGACATCGCGGCCGAGCTGCACATGGACCCGGCGCTGCTGCGCGCCGCGGCGGCCCCGTCCAAGACGCCCACCTCGGCCTGACCATGCGCGCACGCTTCCCTTCCCGGCCGGCGGCGCTCGCGGCGGTCGTGGTGGCCGCACTGTGCGCGGGCTGCTGCCTGCCCGCCGCCGCCGAGGACCTGCTCGAGGTCTACGCGCAGGCGCGCGGCGCGGACCCGGTGCTGTCGGGCGCGCGCGCGGTCCGCGGCGAGCAGCAGGAGCTGGCCGTCCAGGCCCGCGCCCAGCTGCTGCCGCAGTGGTCCGCCCAGCTGAGCGAGTCGCACCAGCGCGACGACGGCCGCCAGCACCAGCTCACCCACAGCCTCAGCCAGGTGCTGGTCGACCTGAGCCGACTACGCAGCTGGGATGCCGCGAAGACGCTGGTCAGCGCCGAGGACGCCCGCGTGCGCGCCGCCGAGGCCGACCTCTGCGCCCGCGTCGCCCGCGCCTATTTCGGCGTGCTGACGGCGCAGGCCGCGCTGGCCACCGCGCAGGCGATCGAGGACGTCTACGGCCAGCAGGTGGCGCAGGCGCAGTCGCGCTTCGAGGCCAGGCTGTCCGCGTCGCTGGACGTCGAGCAGGCGCGCGCCTACTACGAGCTGGCGCGCGGCACCACCGCGCAGGCGCGCGAGGAACTGCTCGACGCCCGCCAGGCGCTGGCGCAGATCACCGGCCGCATGCCGGGCGAGCTGCAGCCGCTCGCGCCCGAGCTGGCGATGCTGATGCCCGAGCCGGCCGACCCGCAGGCCTGGGTGACGCAGGCGCTGCGCGACAACCCGGCGCTGCAGGCCGCGGCGCTGGCCGTGACCGCGGGCGACCAGCGCGTGGCCGCCGCGCGCGCCGCCCACCTGCCGACGCTGAGCGCGGGCCTCGATGGGCAGCGCCTGTCCGGGCCGGCCGTCGCGCCGCAGGACACCGGCCGCTACACGACCACGATCGGGCTGAAGCTCACCATCCCGCTGTTCGCCGGCGGCGCGACCGAGTCGCAGAAGCGCCAGGCGATCTACCAGCGCGAGCAGCTGCGCGACGACCTGGAGGGCGCGCGCCGCGCGATGACCCGCGAGACGCAGGCGCAGTACCAGGCGGTGCTGTCGGCGCTCAGCCAGATGCGCACCGCCGGCGCCGCGGTGCAGGCGGCGGAGAAGGCGCTGGCCTCCACCCGCAGCGGCCTGGACCTGGGCGCACGCACGATGACCGACCTGCTGCTGGCCATCCAGACGCAGAGCAACGCCCGCAACGCCTGGGAGCAGGCGCGCCACCGCTACGTGCTGTCCAAGCTGCTGCTGCAGCAGGCGGCCGGCGCGCTCGGCGAGCCCGAGCTGGCCGCCGTCAACACGCTGCTCGGTCCGGCGCCGGTCCCGGCCCCGATCCCGGCCACCCCGCCTTCGGCCGCGCATGCCCCCTCGCCCGGGACCGTGCCGGCGACCGCGTCCGTGACCACCCCTGCCGCGCTCGCGGCGCGATGAGCTGAGAGAGGACCTCCGATGCTGACCTACTACCTCGAACTGGCCCTGCGCGCCTTCCGCAGCCATCGCGGCCTGACGGTGCTGATGCTGCTGTCGATCGCGATGGGCGTGGCCGCCTGCATGACGACGCTGACGGTGTTCCACGTCCTGTCGGGCGATCCGATCCCGCACAAGAGCGACCGGCTCTTCAACGTCCAGCTCGACGCCGAGACCCGGCGCGACTGGAAACCCGGCGACGAGCCCGAGCTGCAGCTCACCCGCTTCGATGCCGAGCAGCTGCTGCGCGCGAGACGCGGCGTGCATCAGGTCATGATGACCGGCGCCTTCATCGCGATCGACCCGGCCGGCTCGGGCGACGCCGCGCAGCCGCCGTTCTTCACCGGCGGCCGCTGGACCTCGGCCGACTTCTTCACCATGTTCGACGCGCCGTTCCGCTACGGCAACGGCTGGACCGCCGCCGACGACGGCGCCGAGGCGCGTGTCGCGGTGCTCTCGGCCGAGCTCAACGACAAGCTCTTCGGCGGCCAGGACAGCCGCGGCAAGACGGTGCGGCTGCGCGACAAGGACTTCACCGTCGTCGGCGTGCTCCAGCCGTGGCGGCCGGCGCCGCACTACTTCGACCTGACGCTGGGCTCCTACGCCAAGCCGGCGGACGTCTACATCCCGCTGTCGACCTCGCTGACGCTGCGCTTCGGTGGCGCCGGCAACATGAACTGCTGGGGCCGCTCGGACGGCATCGATCCGCGCTCGCTCAACGCGCCCTGCGCCTGGCTGCAGTACTGGGTGCAGCTGGACACGCCCCAGCAGGTCGCCGACTACCGGACCTACCTGACGCAGTATTCCGACCAGCAGCGCGAGGCCGGCCGCTTCGAGCGGCCCGCCAATCCGCGGCTGACGGGCGTCATGGCGTGGCTGAGCCAGCGCAAGGTCGTGCCCAGCGACATCCAGCTGCAGGTGTGGCTGGCCTTCGGCTTCCTGGCCGTGTGCCTGACCAACACCGTGGGTCTGCTGCTGGCCAAGTGCCTGCGCCGCAGCGGCGAGATCGGCGTGCGCCGCGCGCTGGGCGCGCCGCGGCGGCAGATCTTCCTGCAGTTCCTGGTCGAGGCCGGCACGCTCGGCCTCGTGGGCGGCGTGCTGGGCCTGGCGCTGACCTGGATCGGGCTGTGGGTGGTGCGGCAGAACCCGTCGGACTACGCCCAGCTCGCGCGGCTGGACTGGCAGATGCTGGCCACGACGCTGGGCGTCTCGCTGGCGGCCAGCGTGCTGGCGGGGCTGCTGCCGGCCTGGCGCGCCTGCCAGATCACGCCCGCCATCCAGCTCAAGACGCAATGACCCGCTGACCCCGAGTCAAGGAGAACGCCGACATGGACATCCTGCCCATCCTCTCGACGCTCAAGCGTCACAAGACCGCCGCCGGGCTGATCGTGCTGCAGATCGCGCTGACCTGCGCGATCGTGTGCAACGCGCTGTTCCTGATCTTCCAGCGCATCGAGCGCATCAACGCCGACACCGGCGCCGACGAGCAGGCGCTGGTGACCTTCTCGCTGGCCAGCATGGCGCGCGTCGAGAACCCCGAGCCGCAGACGCAGGCCGACCTGGCCGCGCTGCGGCAGGTGCCGGGCCTGGCCTCGGTGACGCTGACCAACCAGTACCCGTATGGCCGCAGCTCCAACAACTCTGGCGTGCGGCTGACGCCGGACACGACGCAGTCCAGCCGCGTCGTCGCCAGCCACTACACGACCGGCCCCGGCTTCATCGGCACGATGGGGCTGAAGCTGGTCGAGGGCCGCGACTTCGAGGCCAACGAGTTCGTGCCCGGATCGACGCTGGACGCCAATCCCGATCCGCGCGTGCCGGCGGTGATCATCAACAAGACCATGGCCGAGCGGCTGTGGCCCGGCGAATCGGCGCTGGGCAAGGCGATCTACGTCTACGGCAACGAGCCGCAGCGCGTCGTCGGCGTGGTGCGCGACCTGCCCTCGCCCAACCCGGGCTCGGAGGACGAGAACGCGCTCAACACGATGATGTTCCCGGTGCAGCCGAGCTTCCGCGGCGGCGGCTTCATGATCCGCGTCGCGCCGGGCGCCGACCGCGAGGCGGTGCTCAAGGCGGCCACGGCCAAGCTGCTGGCCAACAGCCCGGGGCTGCGCCGCGTGATCCGGGACCAGAACACGCTGGTCAAGCTGCGCGCGGACTACTACCGCCAGGACCGCTCGATGATCCAGCTGCTGGCCGGCGTGTGCGTCGGGCTGCTGGTGGTGACGGCCTTCGGCATCGTCGGCCTGGCCAGCTTCTGGGTGCAGCAGCGCACGCGGATGATCGGCACGCGACGGGCGCTGGGCGCCACGCGCGGCCAGATCCTGCGCTACTTCCAGACCGAGAACCTGCTGCTGTCCAGCGCCGGCATCGTGCTGGGCATGATCGGCGCCTACGGCATCAGCCTGCTGCTGATGAAGAACTACGAGCTGCCGCGCCTGCCCTGGATCTACCTGCCGATCGGCGCGCTGGTGCTGTGGACCCTGGGCCAGATCGCGGTGTTCGCGCCGGCGCGGCGGGCCGCGGCGCTGCCCCCGGTGGCGGCCCTGCGCGGCGGCTGAGCGCCGGCCCCCTTGCTATGCTGCGCCACCCATGAGAACCGTCCTGATCATCGATGACCACGCCGGTGTCGGCGAGGCGCTGTCGCTGCTGCTCTCGCTGCACGACATCGAGGCGCTGTACGCGGCCTCGCCGGCCGAGGGCCTGGCCGTGCTGGCGCGCCGGCGCGTGGACCTGGTGATCCAGGACATGAACTTCAGCGCGGACACGACCTCGGGCGAGGAAGGCCGCGCGCTGTTCCAGCAGCTGCGCGAGCGTCATCCGGACCTGCCCATCATCCTGCTGACCGCCTGGACGCAGCTGGAGCAGGCGGTGGCGCTGGTCAAGGCCGGCGCGGCGGACTACCTGGCCAAGCCCTGGGACGACGCCAAGCTGCTGGCGACGGTCGAGAACCTGCTCGAGCTGGCCGAGAACGGCCGCGCGCTGCGCGAGAGCCGGCACGAGCAGCGCCAGCGTCGCGAGGAACTGCGCCGCCGCTACCGACTCGGCGGCCTGGTCTTCGAATCCCCGGCGCTGCTGCGCTGCCTGGAGCTGGCCTGCCAAGTCGCCCGCTCGGCGGCGCCGGTGCTGGTCACCGGGCCGAACGGCAGCGGCAAGGAGCGCATCGCGGCGATCGTGCATGCCAACTCGGCGGTCGCTGGCGGACCCTTCGTGGCGATCAACTGCGGCGCGCTGCCGGGCGAGCTGATCGAGGCCGAGCTCTTCGGCGCCGAGAGCGGTGCCTACACCGGCGCGGCGCGGGCGCGCGAGGGCCGCTTCGAGACCGCCGACGGCGGCACGCTGTTCCTCGACGAGATCGGCAACCTGCCGCTGGCCGGCCAGGTCAAGCTGCTGCGGGTGCTGGAGACGGGCCGCTTCGAGCGGCTGGGCTCGAGCCGCACGCGCCAGACCGCGGTGCGGGTGATCTCGGCCACCAACGCCGACCTGCGCGCGATGGTGCGCGCCGGCACCTTCCGCGAGGACCTGTACTACCGGCTCAACGTCATCGAGGTCGCGCTGCCCGGCCTGGCCGAGCGGCCGCAGGACATCCTGCCGCTGGCCGAGCACTTCCTGGCGGGTCGGGCCACGCTCAGCGACGGCGCCCGCGAAGCGCTGATGGCGCACCCCTGGCCGGGCAACGTCCGGGAGCTGAAAAACGCCATCGAGCGCGCGGCGCTGCTGGCGCCGGGCCATGTCATCGGCGAGCAGGACCTGGCGCTGCCGGCCGCCGCGCCGCTGGCCTCGCGCAACCTGGACGAGCCCAGCCGCGAGGCCGTCGTCGCCGCGCTGGACGCCGCGGCCGGCGTCGTCAGCCGGGCGGCGCAGTCGCTGGGGCTGTCGCGCCAGGCGCTTTACCGGCGCATGGAACGCTACGGGCTGAGCGCCGATGCGTGAGGCTCGCGCGACTCGCGTGGCTTGTGAGGCTCGCGGGATGCTTCAGGCTCGCGAGGCTCGCGAGGCTCGTGAGGAACGCGGGGGACGCGAGGCGCGCTCCGAGCGCCGCGGCCCGAGATCGACCCGGAGCCCGCATGCGCGAGCCTGACCCACCGCGGCGCGCGCGCTGGCACCGCTCGTTGCGCCTGCGCCTGGCGCTGTGCCTGATCGCCGCGGCGGTCGCGGCGCTGTCCATCCACCTGACGCTGACCTGGTGGCCGGTGCCGCGCCTGATGGCGGCGCTCGGGCGCGAGGCGCTGGCGCCCTGGAGCGCGACCGCGCTGGCGCTGACCGGCGCGTTGATGCTGCCGATCGCCTGGGGCCTGGCCAGCCTGCTGCTGATGCCGCTGACGCGGCTGCTGCGCGCGCTGGAAAGCACGGTGCTGAGCTACCGCGATGGCGAGTTCGGCAGCGCGATCGCGGCCGATCCGCCGGGCGGTCTCTCGGAGCTGTCCAGCCTGATGCGGCTGCACAGCGAGCTCGGCCAGGCCCTGCGCGAGCAGCGCCAGCACCTGGCGCAGCGCGAGCTGCTGCTCGACACGGTGGTGCAGAACACGCCGGTCGCGCTGGTGCTGACCGACGCGCGCGAGCGCATCGCCTACGCCAACATCGCCGCGCGTCAGCTGATGGACCGCGGCCGGGGCCTGGCCGGCCGCGACCTGGACGAGGTGCTGTCGCAGGCGCCGGACGACCTGCGGCAGGCCTTCGCCGGCACGCAGGACGGGCTGTTCAGCGTCGTGCTCGACGGCGAGGAGGAGCGCTTCCACCTGTCGCTGCGCGACTTCCGGCTGCAGGGCCAGCCGCATCGGCTGCGACTGCTGCGGGGAATGACGCGCGAGCTGTCGCGCCAGGAGGTCGCGAGCTGGAAGCGGGTGATCCGGGTGATCAGCCATGAGCTCAACAACTCGCTGGCGCCGATCTCGTCGCTGGCGCACAGCGGCGCGGAGCTGGCGCGGCGCGGCATGCACGAGCGGGTACCCGGCGTCTTCGCCAGCATCGGCGACCGCGCGCAGCACCTGCACCAGTTCCTGGCCGGCTATGCGAGCTTCGCGAAGTTGCCCGCGCCGGTGCTGACGCCGGTCGAGTGGGCGCCGTTCATCGAATCGCTGAGCGCGCATTACCCGTTCACGCTGGGCAGCGAACTGCCGGCGGCGCCGGGGCGCTTCGACGCAGCGCAGATGGCGCAGGCGCTGATCAACCTGCTGAAGAACGCGCACGAGTCCGGCAGCGCGCCGCAGGGCGTCAGCCTGAGCGTGGGCGCGCCGCGCGAGGATTGGCGCATCGAGGTCGGCGACCGCGGTCCCGGCATGACCGAGACGCAGCTGTCGCAGGCGCTGCTGCCGTTCTACTCGACCAAGCGCAGCGGCAGCGGCCTGGGTCTGGCGCTGGCGCGCGAAATCGCCGAGGCGCACGGCGGCCGGATCGCGATGGGCAACCGCGAAGGTGGCGGACTGTGGGTGGCGATCAGCTGGCCGCGGTCATGACCGCGGGCGATCTCACTTGTAGAAGGCTTCGACCTTGCCCTTGAGCTTGATCATCAGCGGCTGGCCCTTGCGGTCCAGCGTGCGGCCGGCGGGCACCTTGATCCAGCCTTCGGAGATGCAGTACTCCTCGACGTCCTTGCGTTCCTTGCCGTTGAAGAGGATGCCGATGTCGTGCTCGAACACGGCGGCGACGTAATGCTTGCTGCGCGGGTCGATGGACAGGTGGTCGGGCAGTTCGGGGCGGGTGGTGTCGCTCATGGCGGGGTCATGCAGGGGGAAACCGAAAACGCGGCATTGTCCCGCAGACGGACGCCCTAACATCCGCCGCATGCCCACCATCGACAACTCGCGCTCTTGGAGCGCCCCGAGCGCGCCGAGCGCCTCAAGCGCCTCAAGCGCATCGGTCGCGCCGACCTCATCGGTCGCGTCCCCTGCTCCCGCATCCGCCGTCGACGCCGTGACCCTGGCGGCGCTGGCGGCCTTCCCGGCCCAGCTGGCCGCGCATTTCGCGCTGTTCCCCGCCGAGGCGAGGCACTGGGCGCCGCCGTCGTGGGACGGCGTGCCGAGCGAGCCGCTGACGGCGATCGAGCAGCTGTGCCATGTGCGGGACATCGAGATCGACGGCTACCAGCAGCGCATCCGCCGCACGCTGGGCGAGGACGATCCGCTGCTGCCCTCGCTGGACACCGACGCGCTGGCGCGGGAGCGCCGCTACGACGAGGACGATCCGGCCGCCGCGCTGGCGGCTTTCGCCGCGGCGCGCCGGGAGACGCTGGCGATGCTGGCCGAGATCACGCCGGAGCAGCTGCGGCGCCGCGCCCGCTTCGAAGGCTACGGGCCGCTGACCTTCAAGTCGCTGATCCATTACCTGTGCAGCCACGACCAGCAGCACCTGGCGGGGCTGCAGTGGGTGCTGGGGCAGTACGACGCGGCGCAAGGCGCCGTGCGCTGACGCGGTTCAGCGGTGGCCGGTCCGCGGGGGCCGGCCGCGGGTCATTCGTCGCAGCGCTGGACCACCGGGGTCGCGTACTCGTGGCCGACGACGGCGCGGGCGAACAGGTAGTTCTCGCGCGCCTGCTCACTGAGCTGGTCCAGCGTGACCTGGCCGCGCTCATCGCAGGGGAAGCAAAGACCGCGACCTGCGTGGAACAGCGATTCGAAACGCAGCAGATAGCGGCCCTGGCCGGCACCGCCGCGGACGGAGGACTGGCGCTGGAGCGCGCCGAACTGGGAGGGACTCATGGACGGACTCCGTGGCCCGCGGGGAGGATCGGGCCGGACGATCCAACCTTAGGCCGCCCAGCCCCGGCCCGCGCGTGCATACGTCGCGAATGGCGCGATTGTTTCGGATGTTCCCCGCGGTCGCGTGTGGTCGTGCGCTCGTGTGAAGGATGGATCGACCAGCACGGCGGGTCTGGCGGGGCCCGCCTCCCCCGCGGCTGCCACCGACGCAACCTTCCGGCGGACTGGCCACCGACGTGGCCAGTCCTGTCTTCGCTTCATCGGGTGCCGACGACCATGGTCGCCGGCTCTTGCGCCCCTCAGAAGCTCATGTGGCGGGTCGGCTCATTGACGGCCATGCTGGGCATCCGCTGCGACGTGTCGGACGTGGAGGCGACCGACGATGTCGTACCCGACGCGGTGAAGGCCGCCATGGCCGAGACCAGCGACTGGGCCTGCGTGTCGGTGAGCACCGAGCCATCGCCGAAGCGGAACTCCTCGACGTGGTACTTCGTGCCGAGGTACCAGTCCTGCAGCGTCAGCACGTCGCTGGTGCCCTTCACCTTGGCCAGCAGCGCGTTGCCGCTCTTCTGGAAGGTGATGTCGCCCTTGGCGATGTTGGCGCCGAAGCTGACGAAGTCCTTCACGCCGGTGGTCGCGTCGTTCTCGACGATCGTGTCGCTGCCGTAGCCGCGGCCGAAGACGTAGCCGTCCGCGCCCGCGCCGCCGGTCAGCGTGTCGTTGCCGCCGGCGCCGTCGAGCGTGTCGTTGCCCGCAGCGCCGGACAGCGCGTTGGCGCCGGCGTTGCCGGTCATGACGTTGTCAGCGCCATTGCCTGTGGCGCCCAGGCTCGACGTCCCGGTCGCCAGCGTCACGTTCTCCAGGTTGGTCGCCAGCGTCAGGGTGACCGAGGTCAGGACGGTGTCCATGCCCTCCGAGGCGTTCTCCGTGATCACGTCCGTGGTCGCGTCGACGACGTAGGTGTCGTCCCCTGTGCCGCCGAGCATCGTGTCGTTGCCCGCGCCGCCGTTCAGCGTGTCGTTGCCGGCGCCGCCAATGAGCGAATCCACTCCGGCCGCGCCGACCAGCGAGTCGTTGCCCCCGCCACCGTCGAGCTTGTTGGCGCCGCCGTTGCCGGTGAGCACGTTGTCCAGCCCGTTGCCGGTCCCGGCCAGCCCGCTGGAGCCGCTCAGTGTCAGGTTCTCGACGTTCGCGCCGAGCGTCCAGTTCACGCCGCTCTGCACGAGGTCGACGCCTTCGCCCGCGTTCTCGATCACGACGTCTCCAGTCGCATCCACAACGTAGGTGTCGTTCCCCAGCCCGCCGCTCATCGTGTCGTTGCCCGCGCCACCCGACAGCACGTTGGCGCCGACGTTGCCGGTCAGCACGTTGGCCAAGGTGTTGCCGGTGGCATTGATGTCGGCGGAGCCGGTCAACGCCAGTTGCTCCACGTTGCTGCCCAGCGTGTAGCTGATGCCCGCCTGCACCTTGTCCGAGCCCTGGTTGGAAGACTCCGTCACCACGTCGCCCGCGTTGTCCACCACGTAGGTGTCGTCGCCCGCGCCGCCCTTCAACGTGTCCGCGCCCGCGCCACCGTCAAGCAGATTCGCGCCCGCGTTGCCGTCGAGCTTGTTGTTCAGCGCATTGCCCGTCGCCGAGATCGGCGCCGTGCCCGTCAGCACGATGTTCTCGACGTTGGCCGACAGCGTGTACGAGACCGACGCCTGGACGATGTCGACGCCCTCGTCCGCCGCTTCGACGACCACGTCGCCAGTCTGGTCGACGACGTAGGTATCGTCGCCGGTGCCACCGATCATCGTGTCGTCGCCAGCGCCGCCGTCCAAGGTGTCGTTGCCGCCCAGGCCGATGATCCGGTCGTTGTCTTCATGCCCCTCCAGGCGCTCGGCGGCATCCGAGCCGTGGATGGCGACCAGCGATCGAATGTAGGCAATGTCCCGCACCGTGCCGTCGGAGAAACGCACCGCGGAGACGCTGCTGCCGCCCGCTCCCGCGAGGCCATCCTTGATCTTGATCGAATCGCTCCCGAAGTACAGCATCAGATCGTTGGGCCAATAGCGGCCCACCTGCAGGTCGGCTTCATTGAGACCGGCCCCGAGCACGATGACGTCGGCACCGTTCGTGTCGACGATCTCGTCCCAACCGTCCCCCGCAGCGAAGCGATAGATGTCGTCCCCCAGGCCGCCGACCAGCGTGTCGCTCCCCTGCCCGCCAGAAAGGTCGTCATCACCACCACCGCCGCCGATGCTGTCGTCGCCGCCAGCACCCGCCAGGGTATCGGCACCTGGGCCGCCAATGATCAGGTCCGCTTCGTCGGTCACCGCATTGCCGTTGCCCGCAAGGAAGCGCGTCCTCAGTTGATCGGCGTTCACCTGGAAGCCGTCGGCGAAAGCGAGAGCCGACAAGCCCAACTGGAAGGCGTCCGGGACGTCCGGTGAAAACACGTTGCGCAAGCTCACCGAGTCCGCCGACGTGCCCAGTTGCAGGAGCAGGTCGTTGTTCCGACGGCTGAGTACCAGCTCGCCTGCCTCAATGCCGGCGCCAAACTGGATGACGGCCCCGGTATACCCACCCTGGATCCAGACCGAATCCGCGCCGTCGCCGCGGCTGAACAGCACACGCGCCCGCGAGTCGGTCACGCTGCTCAAAGCCAGCGTGATGGTGTCATTGCCAGCGCCGCCCGTGATCAGGTCGTCTCCGCCGGTCGAGTAGATCTGGTCGTCGCCAGCCCCGCCGTCCATCGTGTCGGATCCCGAAGAGAACCGACCCGACCAGCGGTCGTAGGATGAGCCGTCGCTGATCGTGTCGTGGCCACCGCCGCCCAGGATGCGGTTGTTCGCAGCGTTGCCCTGCAGCGACTCGCCCGCCTCGCCGCCAAGGATGTCCACGGCGCCCGCCGCATCGTCCAGGATCAGGCGCTCCACCGACGTCGACGGGTCGAGCGAGAACGAGGTCCTGCTGCCCGCGGACACGATCACGATCGTGTCCGTGCCTTCGCCGACCAGTTCGACAACGACGTCGGACGCGTCGACCCGGTAGGTGTCGTCGCCCTGGCCGCCGATCAGCGTGTTCGCCGCCGCGTTCCCGCTGCCGTCGAGCACGTTGCCCAGCGCATTGCCGGTGCCGCGCGTCGCCGCCGTTCCGGTCAGGACCAGGTTGTCCACGCCCTCCCCGAGGGTGTAGGACAGCGAGGTCTCCACGGTGTCCTTGCCGGGACTGCCGTTGGGCCCGTTCTCGTTCTCGATCACGTCACCGACATCGTCGATGACGTAGGTGTTGTCGGCATAGGCGTTGCCGATCAAAGTGTCGGCGCCGCGTCCGCCGTCCAGGCGGACGTCGTACTCGACCACGCGGGCATCGATGACGTTGTCCAGGTCGTTCCCGGTGTACAGGTGGGCGATGTCGGCGTTGGTATAGGTGTCGTAGAACCCTTGCCGGTTATAGGTCACCAGGTCTTCGACGTTGTCGGCCAATGTCGCGTGGTACGCGGTGGTGACGACCGTGTCGCGCCCCTCGTCGACCAGCTCGACGACAAGGTCGTCGGCATAGGCAATGCTCGATGCGCTGTTGATGTAGGGATTGCCTTCGCCGTTGATCGAGTTCGTGTAGTAGACGTCATCCCCTGCGCCTCCGATCAACGTGTCGCGTCCCTCGCGGAGCGTGCTGCCCAGGAGCCGCGGATCGAAGATGCGCGACCAGGTGGAGCCGTTGAGGAACATCGGGGCGTTGAGCTGGTTGGACACGCTGTCACCGACCAGCGTGTTGTCTGCGGCATCTCCGCGGATGCCCTTGTCGAGGAGCGCCAGCAGCGCGTCGGTGCTCAGGACGTTGCCGTCGGCGAATCGGAACCGCTCGACGCGTGCACCGGCGTCGGTGCCCCAGTTGCGGAATCGCAGCGAATCGTTGCCGCCGGCGATCGTCAGCAGAAGATCATTGCCGGAGCGCTCGACACGGAGGTCCGCGACCGCGATGCCGGTGCCGAACTCCACGACGTCCTCGTACCCCGCACTCTCCGCGATGACCTCCTGACCACTGCCTCGGACGAATCGATAGGTGTCGTCGCCCGCCCCCCCCGCCAGCGTGTCGTTGCCGAGTCCGCCCTCCAGGGTGTCCTTCCCCATGAAGCCCACGATCGAATCGTCGCCGGTCGAATAACGCAGCGACTCGATCTGCAACTGGGCGAAGTCATACGTGGTGCCATCGCCGAGCGTCACCTTGTCGATTGCGCGGTAGTCCTTGCCGCCGTAGTCGTTGAAGGCATTCTCGAGAACGACCGTCAGGTTGCCGCCCGTGATCGAGAAGCCGGTGCCCGTGGAGCGCACCAGGGTGGAGGCCGCGGTGAAGGCTTCACCCACGAAACGGAGCTCATCGCCGTAGCCGCCGTTGTCAGCGATGGTCCAGGTCTGCCGGACGTCACCGGCGACGGCGTCCAACGGTGTCGCGACGTAGATGTCGTCGGAATAGCCACTGTCGTTCGCCGAGGACGTGATGTCCGCGCCGGTGCCGTAGCCCAGGACGTAGGTATCCTGGCCGTCGCCGCCGCTCATCGTGTCTCGGGCGTGGCGCGTGCGGCTGTACAAGGTGTCGTTGCCGTCGCCGCCCAGCAGGAGGTTGACGCCTTCGCCGCCATCGAGCGTGTCGTCGCCGGCATCGCCCTGCAGCGTGTCGTCGCCTGACTGGCCCTGCAAGGCGTCGTTGCCGTCGCCGCCAACGAGTTGGTCGTTGTCCTGACCGCCGTCGATCTGGTCGTTGCCGACGCCGCCGTAGAGCGTGTCCCGGCCGGCGTCGCCGAAGAGGCGGTCGTCGCCGGCCTTGCCATCGATCCGGTCATGTCCGGTGCCCGCATCGACTTGCTCGTTGAACGGGCTGAGGACGATCACGTCGTCGCCGGCAGTGCCCTGCGGTCCGCGGCTGCCGGGTGCGGCGATCGCCGCCTCGATCGCGGCGGCGTCCCAGACCGCGCCGTTTTCAAAGACGAAGCGTTCGATGACGCCGCCGTTGAAGTGGTTGGTGAGCACGAGACCGCGCTCGCCGTCGGGCGTCCAGATGCGCAGGTCGTCCCCCACGCGGTCAAGGCGCAGGTCCGCCGGCAGGATGGCGGGTCCGAGGCGGAGGGTGTCGATGTCACCGACGTTTCCGGCCGTCTCGGCGATCACCGCCAGGCCGCCCGTCGCACCCCAGCGATAGAGGTCGGAGCCGGTACCGCCATCCATGAACTCGCCTTCGGTCAGGATGTCGTCGCCCGCGCCGCCCAGCAGCGAGTCGATGCCCTCGCCGCCCGAGAGCGAATCATTGCCCGCGTCGCCGGACAAAGTGTCGTTGCCTGCGCTGCCCGACAGCGTGTCCGCGCCGTCCAGGCCGTTGATGACATCGTCGCCGGCAAAACCGTCGACGCGATCGTCCTCCACGGTGCCCGGATAGGTGTCCGCGCCGTCGCTCATGCCGGTGGTGACGTTGGCGCGGATCGTCGCCGCGTCCCAGCGGGTGCCGTCGTCGAAGACGATGGCCTCGATCGCCTGCGTCGCGAAGTGGTTCGCCACCGTCATGCGGTCGCCGCCGCGGACGATCACGAGGTTGTCGTACAGGCGGATGAGCTGCACGTCGGCGGGCTTCACGCCGTCGACGACCCGCACGATGTCGACATCTCCGACGCCGCCCGTCTCCTGGACGTACTCTTCCTGGCTGCCGGCTGCGAACACGTAGGTATCCGAACCGTCGCCGCCGCTGAGCGCGTCGTAGCCGGCGCCGCCCTGCAGGACGTCGTCGCCGGCGCCGCCGTGCAGGGAGTTGCCGCCGGCGCCGCCCTTCAGCGTGTCATTGCCGGCCCCACCTCGCGCCTCCTCGATCACCGTGCCGAAGCCGATGAAGGACTGGTTCTCCGCGAGGATGCTGTTCGCCTTGGCGCCGCGGTAGTTCCACGAGCCCGGCGTCAGGTCGATGTAGACGCCCTGGGTTTCCGCGCTGGCGTCCAGCGTGTCGTAGCCGCCGCTGTCCTGCACCCAGCGGGCGCCGAACTGGTGGATGTCGCTCCACGGGTTGATGGTCCCGGCAACGCCGAACAGCCGCTGCAGCGCGGCCACGTCGAACGCCGCCAGCTGCGTCGCCGGTCCGTCCGGCCGCGTGTAGGACATGACGGTATTGGCGTTCGTGTTCTCGGCGTTCGGCAGCACGGGTGCCTCGAACGGATGCTTCAGGCCAAGCGCGTGGCCGATCTCGTGCAGCAGGGTTTCGAAGCCGGAGGTGCCGATGTCCAGCGAGCGCTGCGGCTTCGTGTTGCCGAATTCGTCCTGGACGCTCTTCGAATAGAAGGTGCTGTTGAGATGGATCTGTCCTGTCGCGGGCTCGGCGTACCCGGCGAACGCGCCGAGTCCTTCGGACGTCAGGTCATCGAGATGGAAGCTGAGGTCCGACTGGGAGCCCTCCGGGAGTTCGTAGAACTGCAGGTTCAGCACGTCGCTGAATCGCCTGAGCGCGGCCCGCACCGACTGCTTCTGCGCCTCGGTGAATTGGTAGGCCCCCGTGACGCCCGCCGCCGCCCATGCGGCGAAGGAGTAGCTCAGCCAATGCTTGCCGGCGACCTTGATGGTCTCGCGGGAGACCAGCGCGTTGACGAAGTAGGTCGAGGCGAGCGACGCGAACGGGTCGGGGGGGACTTCGCCCGCAGCGGGGGGAGGCGCCATCGCGAAGATGTCTTCGCGGTCCCAGACCGTGCCGTCTTCGAACGTGATTTCGGCAATCGCACCCGGGACACCGTCGTCGCCCGTGCCATTCACGCTCGCGGAGGTATCGCCGATTCCGAATGCGTTGCTCTCGTAGAAGCCTGCGACGCGCACCAGGTCATTCACGCCGTACTTGATGACGAGGTCGACGCCTTCGCGCTTGATCGAGCGGATCTCCTTGCTGTCGAACTTGAACGCCAGAAGGTTGCGCGTGCCGTTCGCGGCATCGTCCCGGATGACGTCCTGCCCATCCCCCTTCGAGAAGACATAGAGGTCGTTCCCACCGCCGCCACTCAGTTCATCGTTGCCTGCACCGCCCTCGAGGACGTCGTCGCCGTCGGTGGACTCGCCCCCGTCGCCATAGAGCTTGTCGTTGCCGTCCCCGCCTCGCAGGATGTCCCGTCCACCGCCGCCGAAGATCAGGTCGTTGCCGACGCCCGCGTCGAGGATGTCGTCGCCATCGTCGCCTTGCAGGTCGTCGTCGCCGGAGCCGCCGGCGAGCAGGTCGTTCCCCTCGCCTCCGTACAGCTTGTCGTTCTCGGTGCCGCCGTCGAGATAGTCATCGCCCTTGCCGCCCCACATCACGTCGGCGCCCGCCTCGCCGAAGCCGTGATCGTTGTCCTCGCCGCCGGAGATCGAGTCGTCCCCGATACCGCCGAACAGGTAGTCGTCGCCGAAGTTGCCCCACATGCCGTCGTTGCCCGCGCCGCCGACGAGGTAGTCCCCACCCATGCGCGCGGTGTCCATGCCTGGCGGCAGGGTATTCGTCGGATAGAGGTTCATCGCGTCGCCATACAACTTGTCGTTGTCGGCACCGCCGTACAGCACGTCGGCGCCGTAACCGCCGACCAGCATGTCGTCGCCCTTGCCGCCCTTGACAAGGTCTCGCCCGGCGCCACCGGACAGTTCGTCGTTGCCTTCCCCGCCATCCAGCTCGTCGTCGCCGTCGTAGCCGACCAGCACATCGTTGTCGGCATCGCCGTAGAGCTTGTCGTTGTTGTTGCCGCCGTAGACGAGGTCGTTGCCTTCGCCGCCGTGCAGTTCGGCGCCCTGGAGGTTTGCACCGGCATAGAGCAGGCGATCGCCTTGAGAGTCATACACCGTGATCGTGATCGGCTTGCCGAAGGTCGGACCGGGTTCCTCCGGCAGGAAGTCGCGATTCTGCACGTGCTTGTCGCCGACCTTGATGTCTCCGACCTGCAAGGTGAAGGTCAGGTAGGGCTCCAGGCTTGCATCTGCCGCCTCGACGTTCGCCCACCATAGGTGGCCGGTGTAGGTCGGGTTGGTCGACAGCTGCGCTTCGAAATGAATGTCGAATACGGAGAGCTCCGGGTGCGCGATCTCACGCGTTTCGCCGGGGACCTGGTAGGAGAACATATGGGCGGTATCGAGCGTGCCGCGGTAGCTGTAAAGCCACCATGTGTCGTCCATGCCCTGCGCCCAGAACAGATCGTCGTAGACGTTGCGCTGCACTTTGAAATCGAGGCCGGCGCGCAGCATGTCGTCGCCTTCGCCGCCGTAGGCGACGTCCTTGCCCTCGCCGGTGAAGATGACGTCGTTGCCCTCGCCGCCTTCCAGCCAGTCATCGCCGCCCCAACTGTCGATCAGGTCGTTGCCCTTGCCGCCGAGGATCACACTCCGTTCGTCGGTGCCGTACAGGATGTCGTTGCCTTCTCCGCCGTCGAAGGCGTTCATCCAATCGGGGAACTCAGGACTGTCGACGAAGTTGTTGATGGCCAGGGCTTCGGGCGTCTTCAACGGGACATTCGGCCGCTCGCGCTCCTGCGCCTCGCCGGACAGCGTGATGCCGTACTGCCCGGGGGTCCAGTCGCGGAGGTAGATCGTGTTGAGCTTGTCGCCGGAGTAGCTCAGTGAGAGGGTGGTCGATCCGTCGAGGTCGTACTTGCGGATCTCCATGCCGTTGGCGGTGATCCAGGCGAGCTTGTCGGCGTCGTAGCTGGCGGCGCCGATCTGCGCGTCGTCGGCGAGGATCTTGTCGGAGCCGGCCAGGTCCTCGATCATGTCCGCGCCGAAGTCACGTCCGGTGAAGTTGTAGCGGTCGTTCCCGGCCCCGCCCTTCAGGTAGTCGGCGCCCTTGCCACCCGTGATGTCGTCGTTACCGCCGCCGGCCTCGATGACGTCGGCGCCGTCGCCGCCGTCGACGGTGTCGACCTCGTCGCCGCCGCGGATGCTGTCGTTGCCGCTGCCGCCATTCAGTGTGTTCTTGCCCTTCGCGCCGATCAGGATGTCATTGCCGGCGCCGCCATCGAGCGTGACCTCACCGTCGCCGCCTTTGACTTCGAGGACATCGTTGCCGTCCTCGCCCCACATCCTGGTGGTGTCGGCTTCTCCCTGGTCGAACAGGTAATCCGCGCCGTCACCGCCACGCAGCTCATCACTGCCCGCTCCGCCGTTCAGGAAGTCGGTGCCACTGCCGCCGTCGAGCTTGTCGTTGCCGTCACCGCCGAACAAGGCATCGCTGCCGTTGTCGCCGGAAAGCTCATCGTTGCCCGCTCCGCCGCTCAGCACGTCCACATTGTTGCCACCGAAGAGCTTGTCGTTGCCGCTCCCGCCATCCAGGCGATCGTTGGACGCGCCGCCGGACAGGATGTCGTTGCCCTGGCCACCGAAATAGAAGTCGCGTCCCTCCGTGGCGGCGATCTCCTCGCTCGTGGTCCGATTCTTGTCGGACCCGAACACGACGTGGCGCGTCCGCGCCGTCATCGCCCCGTCCTTGAGGCTGGCGGAGCGCCAGATCTTGATCTCTCTGTCCCTGTCCTCCCAGATGACGTCATCGGCGTCGTAAAGGCCCTTCAGAGACGCGTCCTCCACCCCACCGTTACCGTCGGCCTTGCCCTTCACGTAGTCGAGGTTCTTGGCGTTCAGGTCGTTGAGGGTGCGCAGATACTCCGCGCGCTCCGAGAGCCACTTGTCGCTCACATACCTTGGCGTCCTATCAGATGGGTCGATCTCCCCTGCTACCCGCTTGCGATCTTCGTTCCATTCCTGATAGACCCCGCCCCAGGCTGCCATCATCGCGGCGTCCTTGAGTTCGCCCGTCCCGAGCTGAATCACGAACGGACTGCCCGAATAAAGCGCGGCATAGACGCCGAAGTCGTTGCGCGCCAACTCTTTCAAGTTGAGAGCATCCGTGGGGATCAATGTGAGCTTCGCGCGGCCTGCTGCGGCCTCCTTGTAGAAGGTCGAATCCTGGATCTGCTTCAGCACCTTGTGCAAGGCTTGCCGGCCAATGGTCAGCTCATCGCCCATGTCGGCCCACGTGCCGCCTTCGTTGGACGCCTTCAGCCGGCCCTTGCCATCGGCGGTTGCGCCCAGGAACAAGTCGGCTAAAGCATTGACGGCGCGCTCAAGCGCATCGCCTTCCGCCTTCCCCTGCTCGCCTACATTCGTTTCCTTGCGCCGATTGGACGCGTCGCGCAAAGCGCGGTCGATCAATTCAGAGGTGCTCGACAGCTGCTCGTCTGACAGGGGACCTGCGAGATTGAGCAGCGTGTTCTGCACGCTCAACGAATCGACGAGAAGCACAAGGCTGTGCGTATCGCCAAAATCGTTCTTGTCGTAACCGTTGACGAGAAGCTTGATCGCATTCCACTTCCACGACTGGTCCAGTACCTTTCCAATAACCTCCCCGCGCAACAGCGGCTGGTCCTCGATAAATACCCGGACCTCCTTGCCCACATGCAATTGAGAATTGGCGACTGCTGACGGGGACGTATCGCCCTGAACGTCAAACTGATTACGCAGGGACTGGTGAACTACGCGTCCATTGAAAGTCTGGATGAGGTTCTGGACAAGCCCGGTTGCATCAGAGCTTTTCCGAATCTCCAGGAGTGCAAGCTGATAATCCAGCCCATACTGCGCAATGGAAGTCAAATCGACGGAAACCGGGGTAGTCGGACTCTTGATGTCGCTTTTCAGCCGCTTGACCTCCTCCGCAATCAGCTTGGAGCTATCAAGCGCTCTTTGCAGTCGCTCGGCGTCGAGAACGGCCTGAGAGTCACCCTGTTGGTTGTCATGTCCGTTTTGGACGATGAACGCTAGCGCCTTCTGATCGGCTTCGGAAACCTCCAATCCCTGCGCCATGGCATCACGAGTTCGCCGGTAAATCGCATCCAGGGTCGGATCGTCAAACTTGAAACCGTCCGCCCGCATATTAGCGAAGCTCTTGACCAAGGAAGACAGCGTCTTGTCCGGGTCGTAGCCGCCAATGCCAGCGCCATTGAAAGTGACGACCTGCGATACCTCGCTGTTGTGCATCACATTGAAGGCAGTGGCCAGATGACCGCCAAGACTGTAGCCGGTCACCGAGAACTGGCCAGGTTTCAGCACATCGTCCTTGACCAGTTTCGCGTACCAGTCCTCCATGTCCTGAAGCTGCCCCCAGGCGAACCCAGTTTCCTTGATCTCCAGGGTGTTAGTCGCCACGTTGTCGCGAGCAGCGTCATCTACAAATTCGGTACTGCGGAAGCTGAGAATCCGCTCACCCTTCTTCGCGCCGGTAGCAGGGTCATCATTGATGCATTCAAACACGGTACCGCTGAACCCTGAGCCGGTGTTTGGCTGCTGGGCAACCACGCTCCAGTGCTTCACGAAATTCTCGGCTCCGACTGCTGTGAATCGGCTCGCATGCTCATTGCCGGTAAGCAGAGCATCCTTAAGGGCCGCACCCACTAGCACTTGGTTGGACGGATGCCCTTTCTCTGTAAGGAATGCCTCCGCCGCCATCTGCAGATTGGCATACTTCAGAAGATTCGGAATACTTAATTTATCGCCGTCATTTTGCATAATTACTCCCTCCTTTAGGGCTGCACCCGCAACACCTTCTCCACAAATCGCTGTGTTTGGCGTGGCTGATTTCTATTCTTGTGAGTCAGCGTCCAAGTTGATTTCGGAAAATCACGATCAAAGTCAGGACAAGCGTTGTCCGCTGCAAAAAGCCAAGGGGATCGCCCACCGGCTTTGCTTCCCTGCGCCCAATCGACCATATATCCGACTCGTTCCGCAATCACCGAACCATCCTTCAGGTCAATAACCTTCAAAGAACTCCCGGCAATCCAATTATCACGCTCTTGCTGCGTCGATATGTCATCGAACCGAATCCCATATCGGGCGGTACGACCAGCAATCGGATCCTTGTCAACTACAAACCTTAAGTACCCCTTCAGATAGCTCTTGTCATTCTGCCAAGGCTCCTCAACCCGACCGGTATAGCGATAGAGCCGACCGTCTTTTGCATCAACCGCCTCGACGAATGAATACCCCTTGTAATCTGGCCACCCCTCTGGAGGCGGGGCCTTTCTCCCATAACCATAGCTGCCCCTCAGGAACGTCTGGATATACCCTTCATCGGTCAAATCGCGCCCATATGGATCATTCATTTCATATTGATCCGCGAGATTCAATGCCGTTCGCACATTAATAAGGAATACGCCGTCGACACCGTCAACCACCCTATGAATGAACTCGCCAGATTGCTGACAACGCTCCCTCCACATTTCTAAAGCGCGCTCCTGCCGGCCGCCTTGGTAATCGGTAGATTCCGATTTAACAGGGCGCGCACCACAGGCGGCGAGCAAGCAGAAGACAGAAGCGGCGGCAATAGAACGCCGCCAGCGAAGAAAGCCATTCCTCATGAACGAATTGTCAATATTCATCACAACACCCATCTTTTAAAAAATTATCACAACTCGGAACTCCAATTAGAGTCGTGGAAATTTGCAGATCACTATAGAAGAGGTTTCAAGACCTTCTCAACGAAGCGCAGCGTCTGATATGCCTGTCGCCTCGACTTATACGGAGGATTACTTAACGGATCCGGAAAATCGCGATCAAAATCCGGACATGCGTTGTCGGCGGCAAACAGCCAAGGGGAGCGGCGCCGATCAAGCTTGTACATAGCGCTCGCCGGTCTATAGGAATTTAGCGACGAGCCACGTCTGATCCGAAGACCATGCTCCTCGTCTCGTCTTCCTCAATCAAGGCAGGAAATATCGGCGACAGACGGGTCAATGTGACAGCCGGAAGGCCATAAAATCCATATTCTTCAAATGCGCTCGCAAGCGCACTCTTCAGTCGTTCATAAATATCGAAACGCGGGCTGCAACGTACAAATTCAATCTGTGGACTCGACGGGCTTTCAATCCGAAAGCAATAGCTTTCATTCTCAAAATGAAAGAAATACCATCGAGAACTGATGTCGCGAATAAAAACTGGTGATCGACATAACCAGCTGTTCCGCCCCTCACTAAATGCGATGCCACCGTCAATCGCAACGCTTGGCCAGCCTTGGCGCTCAGCGATATTTCGCCACATCTCGGGCAATTGCCGCGCAACTTTTACCCATATGGCTTCCGTCATCTGCTCAAGTTTATAGCCCATATACCCGCCCTTCTCGCAACCAGCAGATTTCTCAACCTTCGATGATTGTGGCCTTCAAGCTCCGCTCAACGAAATCCAGCGTTTGCCCCGGTTGTGACGCAGAGGCCGGCAAACGTCTTGGAAGCCCATGAAAGAAATCCGGACAAGCGTTATCGGCCGCCCATAGCCACGGCAATCTATTTCCGGCTCGACTCCCCTGTGCTCGATCAATCATGTAGCCAATGCGTTCGCCGAGAACCTCGGCTGTATCGAGGTCAATTACCCGCAACGAGCTTCCCGCGATCCATAAATCGCGCTCTTCGCGCGTCGAGATGTCCCTGAACTCAACGCCAAAGCGCGCGGTACGTTTGTGGATCGGACGTTTCACCAAGTCAATACGAGTGGGGGCCCCAGGAGAATTGCTGGCAAGGCCCGAATATCGATACAGCTGCCCATCCTTGGGATCAATCGCCTCCACATAGGAGAAACCGTTACGCGGAGCATCCGGAAATGGGGCCCCTCCATCCGGTGCGCGTGGGTGAGCCCCACGCAGGAAACTCTTCATGTAGTTATCGCCCACGGAGTCATATCCATAGGGATCGTCCAGCGCGAACTGGTCCTCTTGCGATTCCCCGAAGTTGGATCGGCGTCGCACGTTGATCAGATAAATTCCTTCGACGTTTTCAATGGTTTTGTAGATGAAGACGCCCGATTTCTCGCAACGTGACTTCCACATCGCCATTGCGCGCTGCCGTTGCGCCTGCTGTGCATCCAAGGCGTCCCGCCTCGCAGGCGACCCGCCGCAAGCGACCAGCAACACCAAGCTGACGAGGCCAGCCAAGTAGATCGACTTCATGCTCGTCTCCTCTCGGCCAAGCCTTCGCCCATACACAGCGCTTCCAGCGCCTCCGTCCCCTTACCGGTCCCAAATGCCGACGCGCGCTGTGTCGCCGCTTGGCTCAGACGTTCTCGCTGATGCGGTGCCAACTCCAAGGTCTCAACCGTCCGCCCCACCAACTGCTCGGCATTAAACATCCCGACCAGCCGCCCGTTCACGTCGTCTTCGATGACTTCCCTGACCGGCGCCGTATCCGATCCAACCACCACGCACCCGGTCGCCATCGCTTCCAACATCGACCAGCTCAGCACGAACGGATAGGTCAGATACAGATGCGCCGCTGACAGCTGCAGCACCCGCTTGTAGTCCGCATACGGCAACTTCCCGAGGAAGTGCGTGCGCGCAGGATCGAGCTTCTCCCCGACCTCCTCCAACATCGCCTGACGCCAGGTCTTGCCCCCGCCCGGGGCCCGCCCATAGCTGACGTCATCTCCCCCGACGATCACCGCGTGGCATGTCTTGTGCTGCTTCTGGATCTCCGGCAGCGCCCGCATGAACCGATGGAAGCCTCGATACGGCTCCAGGTTCCGCGCCACGTACGTGATCACCGGATCGCCTTCCTTGAGCACCGCGCCGTTCGGCATCGTCATCCGCGCCTGCGAATCCGGCCCCAATCCGTCGAGATCGATCCCCTCGTGCCCCACCACGATCTTGTCGAGGTACGCCTTCGGATGCTGCGCCTTCTGCCACTGCGTCGGGCTGATCGCCGCATCGCAGTTCTCCAGGTTCAGCAGATGCAGCGCATTCCACGCCCGGATGCGCGCCCGGTCGTCGAAGCTCGCCGGGAATTCCGGATCGAAGCCGATGTCCGCGCCCTGCCAATCCGGGCTCAGCCCATTCCCTTGCGCCGGCGCGTTGTAGAACCACTCGCAGAAGTGCACGAGCCGCGCGTCCGGGAACACGTCCTTCGCGTTGAGCGTCTCGCCCCAGCCCGGATGCGCCAGGATCACGTCCGGCGTGAAGCCCCGCGCCTTGAGCTTGAGCATCACGCGCGCCACGGCCTGCCCATGCAGCACGGCCTCCTCCATGCGTCGCAGGTAGTGGTGCTGCTCCTTGCCCACCTCGCGATGCGGCTTGTAGCGGATCAGCGTGAGCCGCCCGCTGCGCTCAAGCTCCGGCATCCCCGGCGCGGTCTCCCGGCCGATGCCCACGACCTGCCAGCCCGGCCGCTGCGACCACGCCTTGGCCACATGCCGGAACTGCCCCGGAAAGTTCTGATGAACGATCAGCACCCGCATCACCGCTCCCTCAGGCTTTCCTGCACGTGCTCCTGCACCGGGTTGAACAGGTACTCGATGACGCGCCGTCGTCCGGTCTTCACCTCCGCCGTGACATTCATCCCCGGCGTCAGCCGCACCGGCTTGCCATCGACATCGATGGCCCCTTCCCCCAGCACCAGCGTCACCGGGAAGATCGCCCCGCGCTTCTCGTCGTTCACCGCATCCGCAGTCACGCTCTTCACCGTCGCCGGCACCGTGCCGTAGCGCGTGTACGGGAAGGTCTCGAGCTTGATCTCTGCCTCCTGCCCTGCGCGCACGAAGCCGATGTCCTTGTTCTCGAGCACGACCTCCGCGGTCACCTCGGCCTCATCGGGCACCAGTACCAGCAGCACCTGCGCCTCGGTCACAACGCCGCCGGCCGTGTGCACCGCCAGCTGCTGCACGGTCCCGTCCACCGGCGCGGTCAACTTCGTCAGCTGATTGCGCTTGTTGGCCTTGGCACCTTCCTCGGCCAGCTGCTTGAGCTTCAGATCTGCTTGCGCCTCGCGATCCCTTAGCGTTCTCAGCGTCTCTGCCCGGTACGACGCCGCCGAGCCGCGCGACTCCGCCAGCGCCGCCTGCGCCTCGCGCTGGCGCGCCAGCGCCATCGCCAGGTCCTTCTCCTGCTCCACTCGCTCTCGCGTGCGGTCCTGCCCCGCGTGCCCCGCCACGAAGCCCTGATCGCTCAGCGCCTTGTAGTCGCGCTCGCGCTGCTGCGCCATCGGCACCGTGCTCTGCAGTTTCTCGACGAGCTGCTTCGCCGTGGCGATCTCCGCCTCGCGCCGCTCCAGCTCCGCCTGCAGCTTCGCCAGCTTGGCCGAGATGTCCGCCCACTCGCTCTG
Source organism: Mitsuaria sp. BK041 (assembly GCF_014193085.1). Taxonomy (NCBI): domain Bacteria; kingdom Pseudomonadati; phylum Pseudomonadota; class Betaproteobacteria; order Burkholderiales; family Sphaerotilaceae; genus Roseateles; species Mitsuaria sp. BK041. Next base: position 3,649,873 of record NZ_JACHYT010000001.1, read on the forward strand.
CAGCTGGAAGCGCGCGCTGTCCGCGTCCTCGCGCGGCATCGTCTTCACTGCCTCGGTGGTCAGCAGCGGCATCCCGCCGCCCGTCAGCGACTGCAGCAGCGCCCGCGCCCGCAGCACTTCCGACAACGCCGCCACGCGCTCCTTCTCGACGCGGTGGCTGTCCGCCTCCGTCATCGTCGAGTCCAGCGCGATCAGCAACTGCCCCACCTTCACCTTGTCCCCGTCCTTGACGAAGACCTCCCGCACCACGCTGGTCTCCAGCGGCTGGATGGTCTTGCTGCGGTCGCTGACGATGATCCGCCCCTGCGCCACCGCCACGATGTCGATCTGCCCGAGCATCGCCCAGGTCAGCGCGATCAGGAACAGCGCGCAGATCGCTATCGCCGCTCTCCTGGGCGCCGGATGCGGCGGCGTCTCCTGCAGCTCCAGCGCCGCGGGCAGGAAGGCGCGCTCGTCGGCCATGCGCCTAGGCCCGGCGAGCTCCTCGCGCCGCTCCCACGCGGCCTTGAACACGGCGGCATATCGTGCGAGCAGCTCGCGCGCCGGATGACGCGGCGCCTCGGGCGCCGTCGTCGCATCGATCGGTGCCGCGCTCATTCCGAGCCTCCTTCGCCCTGCATGCGCCACAGATGCGCATAAAGCCCCTGAGGCTTGGCGATCAGTTCCTCATGGCTGCCCATCTCCGCGATGCGGCCCTTCTCCATCGCGATGATCCGGTGGGCATGCCGCACCGCGCTCAGCCGGTGGGCAATGATGAACACCGTCCGCCCCTGACAGATCGCGCGCATGTTCTTCTGGATGATGGCCTCGCTCTCGTAATCCAGCGCGCTGGTGGCCTCGTCGAAGATCAGGATGCGCGGCTGCCCGAACAGCGCCCGCGCGATCGCGATGCGCTGGCGCTGTCCGCCCGACAGCCCCGTGCCCTGCTCGCCCACCACCGTGTCGTAGCCCTCGGGCAGCTCGGCGATGAAGTCGTGCGCCCCGGCCAGCTTGGCTGCGTGGATCACCGCCTCGATCGGCGCTGCCGGATCAGCGATGGCAATGTTCTCCCGCACCGATCGGTTGAACAGCATGTTCTCCTGCAAGACGACACCGACCTGGCGGCGCAGCTGCGTCGCATCGGCCATGGCGATGTCCTGGCCGTCGACCAGCACCCGACCCGACTCCGGCACGTACAGCCGCTGCAGCAGCTTGGTCAGCGTGCTCTTGCCCGAGCCGCTGCGGCCCACGATGCCGATCACCTCGCCCGCGCTCACCGCCAGGTCCACGCCGTGCAGCACCGGCTGCGCGTCGGGGCGGTAGCGGAAGGTGACGTTCTCCAGCGTCACGTCGCCGCGCACGCGCGGCATCGCGCCGGCGCTTTGCGGCCGCAGTTCGGTGCGGGTGTTGAGCACGTCGCCCAAGCGCGCCATCGAGATGCCGGTCTGCTGGAAGTCCGTCCACATCTGCGCGATGCGCATGATCGGCTGCGCGACGCGGCCGGCGAACATGTTGAACGCGATGAACTGGCCCACGCTCAAGTGGCCTTCGATGACGAGCTGCGCGCCCCACCACAGCGTGGCCGCGTTGACCAGCTTGCCGATGAGGTTGATGCCCTCGTTGCCGTACTGGGCCAGCGTCTGTGTGCGGAATGACGCCGACACGTAGGCGGCCAGCTGCTCATCCCACTTGCGCGCCATCTGCGGCTCCAGCGCGCTGGCCTTGACGGTCTGGATGCCGGTGACTGTCTCCACCAGCAGGCTCTGGTTCTCGGCGCCGCGAGCGAACTTCTCGTTGAGCCGGCCTCGCAGCACCGGCACGATCGACAGGCTCAGGATCAGGTACAGCGGCAGCGAGATCAGCACGATCAGCGTCAGCGTCGCGCTGTAGCTGAACATCACCGCGATGAAGATCACCGAGAACAGCACGTCCAGCACCAGCGTGAGCGCGTTGCCGGTGAGGAACTGTCGGATGTTCTCGAGCTCGCGCACGCGGGCCACCGAGTCACCCACGCGCCGCGCCTGGAAGTAGGCCAGCGGCAAGCTCAGCAGGTGGCGGAACAGCCGCGAGCCCAGCTCCACGTCGATGCGGCTCGTGGTGTGGCTGAAGACGTAGGAGCGCAGGATGTTGAGCGCGCTCTCGAACAGCATGATCACTACCAGCCCGATGACCAGCACGTCCAGCGTGGTCAGGCCCCGGTGCACCAGCACCTTGTCCATCACGACCTGGAAGAACAGCGGGCTGACCAGCGCGAACAGCTGCAGGAACAGCGAGATCGTCAGCACCTCGCCCAGCAGCCGCCGGTGCTTCACGATGCTGGGGATGAACCAGGAGAAGTCGAACTTGGCGAGTTCGCCGGCAAGGCTTGCTCGGCTGGTGATCAGGATCAGTTCGCCGGTCCATTCGGCGGCGAAGGTCTCGATGGGCTCGATCGTGGGGCGCGCCGACGCCTCATCGCCGCTGGGGTCCATGAACAGCACCCGCTTGCCGTCGCATTGCGCCAGCACCACGGTGCGGCCGTCCCGCAGTGTCGCCAGCGCGGGCAGCGCGGCCAGCGTCAGGCGGTCGATCGTGGTACGCGATGGCTTGGCCTTGAGCCCCAGCCGCTTGGCGGCGAGCAGCAGGTCCCGCATCGAGGGGGTATCCGTTGCGCCCAACCCCAGGCTGTGACGCAGCGACGGCACGTCGGCCGCCACATGGTGCAGGCGGGCCACGATCGCCAGCGCCGCCAAAGCGCCATCTCGGGCTTCGGCGGGCTGCTGGCTTGGGACCACTTCTTTGCGCGGTTCCTCGGGCCCGCGCCCTCCCATCAAGGCGTCTTGCGCGCCCGTCATTCCCGACATCACTCCCACCCTTTAGCTGCCGTCTATGGCGGCTCAAATTTGTATTACTAAAAGGTTAAGTTAGGTGGTGATGTGTTGCCCACCCCACCAAAAAGGGGTGTGACTTCAAAACGTCTTCTCCGGTCGCCTGGCGCGCAGCGTAGTTAGGAATCGGTGATGGGAGGCCTAACCACCCGCCTTCTTCGGCGCGAACCCCGCCTGCGTCAGCCAGGCCATCACCTTCTCCAGGTGATCCCCCTGGATCTCGATCGTGCCGTCCTTGACGGTGCCGCCGCTGCCGCACGCCGCCTTGAGCTTCTTCGCCGTCTCGGTCAGCTCCGCCGCCGTCATCGGCAAGCCCAGCACCACCGTCACGCCCTTGCCCTTGCGGCCTGCCGTCTCGCGTCGCACCCGCACCTTGCCGTCGCCCAGCACGGCCGAGGCCGACTGCGCCTTGCAGCGGCAGTCCGCCTGCGCCTGCCGGCATTGCGGGCAGACCCGCCCGCTCTCCGTTGAATAGACCAGCGCCATCGCCTGCTCCCAAGTCCTTGTCCGTTGCCCTGTTCCGCCCCAGCGCTCAGCGCGCCAGCGTGCGCGCGAAGAAGGCGTCGATCGTCCGGTACAGGTGCAGCTTCGCGCTGCGACCGGCGATGCCGTGCGCCTTGCCCGGATAGATCATCAGCTCGAAGGGCCGCGCCTCGTTCTGCAGCGCCTCGGTCAGGCGCAGCGTGTGCTCGAACAGCACGTTGTCGTCCGCCGTGCCGTGCACGATCAGCAGCGGCTTGGTCAGCAGCTTCGCGCGGTCCACCAGGTTGGCCTGCCGGTACGGCGCCGTCTGGCCGCCCTTGCCGTCCTGCGGCATGCCCAGGTAGCGCTCGGTGTAGGCGGTGTCGTAGAGCGTCCAGTCGGTCGGCGGCGCGACCGCCACCGCCGCCGCCAGCGGCGTGTCGGCGTCCAGCATCGCGCGCTCGGCCAGGAAGCCGCCGTAGGACCAGCCGAAGAAGCCGATCCGCTTCGCATCCACGCCCGCCACCTGCTTCGGCAGCTGGCGCACCGCCGCGAACAGGTCGCCGACGTCCACCTCGCCGAACGCATGCCGGTGCGCGCGCGTGAACTCGCGGTCGCGGTTCTGCATGCCGCGCGTGTCCAGCGTGAACACGCCGTAGCCGCGACGCTGCCAATAGGCGATCAGCGCCGTGTCGCGATTCCAGTTCCAGTTGGTCGTGGAGGTGCCCGGGCCGCCGTAGGCCATCGCGATCACCGGGTGCGGACCGGCCCGGCCGTCCAGCGGCGCGAAGTACAGCGCGTTCAGCGGCGTGCGTCCGTCGGCGGCGGTGATGTCCACCACCTGGGGCGCCGGCACGATGCGCGTCAGCAGCGGATCCGGCGCGTCGCCCGGCAGCGCCACCGGCTGCGCGCCGGGCCGCACCGCCTGCAGCGACAGCGCCGGCGGCTCACCCCAGGCGCCGCGCGTGACCAGCAGCTGGCCGCAGGCGCCGTCGCCGCGCGCATCGCGCCACTGGCGTGGCTGGGCGCCGTCCAGCGCGCGGCGCGTGCCGTCCAGGTCGATCGCGAACAGCTCGCGCGAGCGGCCCCGGTCGCGGGCCGCCGCGTAGACCACCGTCTTGCCGTCGCTGCACACGCGGTGCGCGACCGGCTCGGGCTCGTTCGTCAGCGGGCGGCGCTCGCCGGTGCGGCGGTCCACCAGCACCAGCTGGCGGCGGCCGGAAGCCTCGCTCGACCACAGCAGCGCCGGCTGGCCGGACAGCGTCAGGCCGTCGATCTCCAGCAGGTCGTCGTGGACCTCGACCCAGGCCGGATCGCGCTCATCGATCACCGTGCGGCCGGGGCCGGCACTGTTGGCGTATTCGGTCAGCGCCAGCTTGCGCTGGTCGCGCGTGAGCGTCTGCAGCCACGGCGTGCCGTCGCCGAACCAGCCGGCCCGCGCCACGTATTCCGCGTCCATCGGCAGCGGCAGCGGCGTCATGCGACCGTCCGCCACCTGCAGCGTCCATGCGGTCACGCGGGCGTTGTGCTCGCCGGCGCCGGGGTAGCGCTGCTGCGTCATCGTCGTCCGGTCGGCGAAGATCTGCGCCCGTGTCTTCACCGGCACCGCGCTTTCGTCGACGTTCAGCGCCAGCAGCTGCTTCCCGTCCGGCGACCACCAGTAGCCGCGCTGGCGGCTCAACTCCTCCGCCGCGATGAACTCGGCCAGGCCCCAGAAGCGGGTCTCGGTCGCGCCCTTCGTCAGCGCGCGCGCGTCGCCGCCATCCAGCGGCTGCACCCACAGCTCGCCGCCCTTGACGTAGGCGATGCGGCTGCCGTCGGGCGAGCAGGTGGGGTCCTGCTCCGGCACCTGCTCGTCGGCCGTCAGGCGCTGGGCCTTCGGTCCCTGGTCGGTGAGGCGCACCAGGTACAGGTCGCCCGACAGCGGGAACAGCAGCGCCTTGCCCGACGGCCCGCACCACTGGTAACCGGTGATGCCGCCCTGCGAGATGCGCTTGCGCTCCAGCGCCATGCGCTCCGCCTCGGTCAGCTGCTGGCTGCGCCCGCCCAGCACCTCCGCCGCCGACACCAGCTTGCGCGGCGCGCCGCCGGCCGTCGGCTGCGCCCACAGCTCGAGCTGGTCGCTGTCGGTCTCCGAGGGACGCAGGTAGCTGACCCAGGCGCCATCGGGCGAGATCTCGGCCTGGCGCACCAGCCGGCCCTGCAGCGGCGGATCGCCGAAGACGCGTTCGAGCGTGAGCGGCGTGACGCCCTTGTCCTTCGCCGTCGCGGCGGGCGCGGTGGAGGCGGCATCGGCGAACACCGGCGCCAATGCGGCGGCGAGCGCCAGCAGGCGCGTGGTCAGCAGGGAAGCGGTCATGCGGCGATCAGCGTGTCGCTGTCTTGTCGTTGATCGGAATCGGTGGGACGGTCGAGCGCGTCGTCGGCCTCGCAGGCAGTGGAGGCGTCGACCAGGTCGTCCTCGTCGCCGCCCTCGGGCGGTGCCTGGGGATCGAGCGCGTCGCCGAAGAGCGTCAGCGCCAGCAGATCCGGCGCGTTGATCGTGCGCACGCGCTGGTAGGTGTCCTCGGCCTCGGGATAGCGGCGGCGCAGGTAGTGCAGCCACTGCTTGAGCCGGCCGGCCTGGTGGCGCGTCGCGACCTTGCGGCGCACCTGCGCGAAGAAACCCGCCATCAGCGGCAGCATCTCGGCCCACGGCAGCGCGCCGGCCGTCGCGGCGCCCTCCACGCTGGACGTTCCGGCCGCGCTGGTCCCGAGCGCGGCGCGCAGCGCCAGCGCCAGGCCCGGATCGGCCACCATGCCGCGACCGAGCATCAGCGAATGGCACCCCGATTCGCGCAGGCAGCGCAGCGCGTCCTCGACGGTCCACACCTCGCCGTTGGCGACGACGTCGATCGCGACGGCCTCGCGCACGACGGCGATCTGGTCCCAGTAGGCGGGCGGCTTGTAGCCGTCGCGCTTGGTGCGGCCGTGGACGACCAGTTCCGACGCGCCGGCCGCCTCGATGGCGCGGGCGCAGTCGAGCATGCGCTCGCGATCCTCGTTGCCGAGCCGCATCTTGGCCGACACCGGCAGATGCGCCGGCACCGCGCGACGCACCGCGGCGACGATCTCGCCGACGAGTTCGGGCTCGTCCAGCAGCACCGCGCCGCCGCGATGACGGTTCACCGTCTTGGCGGGGCAGCCGAAGTTCAGGTCGATGCCTTCCGGATCCAGCTCGGCCAGCCGCGCGGCGTTCTCGGCCAGGCACTGCGGATCGGAGCCCAGCAGCTGCGCCCGCACCGGCACGCCGGCGCGCGTGCGCCCGCCGTTCAGCAGCTCGGGCACGATGCGCGTGAACACGCGGCGCGGCAGCACCTGATCGGTGACGCGGATGAACTCGGAGACGCAGCGGTCCACGCCGCCGACACGGGTCAGCGTGTCGCGCAGCATGTGGTCCAGCAAGCCCTCCATGGGCGCCAGCAGAATCATGGGAAGCGAGGGGATCCGCCGTGCTCGTGGCGCCGCGGACCGGGGTCTGGAAAGGCCGAGAGCATAGCGGAAGCGCCTGTTCCAGGGCCTCGGCGCGGCCGCGCGGGAGCGCCCACCGGGGCGGACGTCACGGGCCGTCCGCGTCGCCGCCGGTGCCGGTCTTCCCGCGCTTGGCCAGCGCCTCGTCGTGGTCGCGTACGCTCAGCCACAGCCGCACGTCGAATTCCAGCTGCGCGTAGCCCGGCTCCATGTGGTGGCACAGCGCGTAGAAGGCCTTGTCGTGCTCGAGCTCCTTCAGATGCGCCAGCTCGTGCACGACGATCATCCGCAGGAACTCCGCCGGCGCCTCGCGGAACAGCGTCGCCACACGGATCTCGCGGCGCGTCTTGAGCCGGTTGCCCTGCACCACCGCCTGGCGCGTGTGCGTGCCCAGCGCATGCTGGATGACCTTGAGCCGGGCGTCGTAGGCCACCAGCGCCAGCGGCCCGGCGTTGCGCATGAAGCGCTGCTTCAGCGCCTGCGTGTAGTCGAACAGCGCCTTGTCGCTGCGGACCTCATGCGGCTCCGGATACTTGCGCGCCAGCAGCGGGCCAAGTTCGCCCGCGTCCAGCAACTGCCGCGCCTGCGCCACCAGCGCCGGCGAATAACCCTGCAGGTACTTCACCGCGCCGTCACTGCAGCGCCGCGGCCGGCGCGCCGTAGTGCGCGCCGATCCACTGCTCGAAGCGCTCGAACATCGCGCGCTCCGCCGCGTCGCCGCCATCGCCGTTGTCGGCCAGCAGCTCCGCGCCGTGGACCACCATCACCCGCGCTTGCAGCGGCGGGCCGTCGTCGGTGCGCGCGCCTCGGCGCTCGGCCGCTTCCAGCTGGTCGAGCGCGGTCGCCCACGCCTGCTCCACCGTCTCGTCGCAGGCCTGGGCCAGGTAGCGCGCCGAGAAGCCCTCGCCGGTCAGCCGCCGCAGCGTCTGGTCATGGCTGAGGCTGTTGCCCGGCGCCCAGTAGGCCTCGGCCAGCGCGGGGCCGATCGCGGGGTTGTCGGTCAGGTAGCCGTCGCGGCGCAGGAAGAAGGCGCGCGTCTGGTAGACGGCCATATGCGCGAGCAGGTAGCCCTGGTAGGACGCGGCGGACTCCTGGTTGAGCAGGTGCGGGATCGCCAGGATCGGCCGCGGCGCCCGGTCCACGCCCTGGATGCGCCGCTCCATCGCGCGCGCCAGCGCCAGCACCGCCTCGGGCGTGCGCTCGGCATCGGGCATCGCGTACAGCGCCGCCTCGAAGTAGGCCACCACCGCGATGGCGCGCTCGTCGAAGGCGCGCATCGGCTGCGTCGCGGCGATGCGCTCGCGGATCAGCTCGTCGGGGATCGTCGCGCCGTCGACGGTGCGCGCGTAGCGCTTGAGCCAGTCCGCGTCGCCCAGCAGGCTGTCGCAGAACATCGACTGCGTCTCGGCATAGGCCATCGAGGTCGGCGCGAACTCCTGCGAGAAGCACGGCGCGTTCTGCGTCACGTTGGCGAAGTGCGCCGCATGGCCGCCTTCGTGGAACAGCGTCACCAGCCCGCGCGCGCCGCTGCCGATCTGGTCGGGCTTGGCCTCGGCGGTGAAGTTGATCTCGCCGGCGTGCCAGCGGCCCTGCTCGTCGAACCAGGTCGGCAGCGGGCCATGGCAGAAGCCGTTCTGGTACTTGCCCGGCCGCTGCAGCAGGTCCAGCCGCAGGGTCGCGCCGCGGTACTGGATGCCCAGCCGGCGGAAGCTCTGCACCCAGCGGCGCAGCGCCGGGCCGAACGGCAGGTAGGGGTCCAGGCGCCGGGTCACGTCGCCGGCGCTGTGGAAGCGCAGGTTCCAGGGCTCCAGCGCCGAGGCGCCATGGCGCGCCACCAGCGCATCGAGCGCGCGCCGCTGCGCGGCCTCGGTCCGCGCGACGAAGTCGTCCAGGATGCCGAACAGCTCCGCCTTGGTCATGCGCTCGTTCTTGCGCAGCTTCATCTCGAAGTAGTCGCTGAAGCCCAGCGCGCGGGCCAGCCGGTTGCGCAGCGCGACGATCTCCAGGAAGCCGTTGTCCAGCACCCAGCGCTCCACTGCCGCCAGCCCGTCGTAGGAGCTGCGCCGGCGCGACTCGTCGGGATTGGTCGACGCGTTGGTCGACAGCATGGTCAGCGTCGCGGCCTCGGTCTCGCCGCGGTCGTTGACATGGGTCGGCGCGAAGTCCTTGCGCCGGGCGAAGAGCAGGCGCTCGGCCTCGATCAGCTCGGCCATCAGGCGCCGGCCCTCGTCGTTGTCGATGATGTTGGCCTCGAACACGCCCAGCCAGCCCCGCAGGCCATGCGCCAGCGCCTTCACCGCGTCGGTGGCGGGCGTCGCCTCGATCGCCGCGTCGACCGCGGCCAGGTGCGCGCGCGTGGCGGCCAGGCGGTCGGGGTCGGCGATGAAGGCCTTGTAGTCGGTCTCCGCGCGGCCGAAGCCTTCGTGGTCGTCGCTGGTGGCCATGTAGGTGGCCCAGAACAGGTCTTCCTTGCGCTTGTGCACCGCGACGTAGTCGTGGTTGAGCTGGTCGAAGAAGGCCTGGGCGGCCTGCACGGCCGGCGTGGGGAGCGAGATGTCGGGCATCGGCGCAGCTTAGCGCAGGGCATCATGGCGCCCATGAGTCACGCCCCTGATGCCGCCGGGGACTCCGGCGACCGCCCCGAGACCGCGCCGGCCGTTCACGCCGTCGAGCTCCAGCCCCAGGGCTGGCGCTTCGACGCGCCCGAGGACCAGACCCTGCTGCTGGCCGCGCTGGACCACGGCCTGCGCCTGCCGCATTCCTGCCGCAACGGCACCTGCCGCGCCTGCATCGCCCGGCTGGTGACGGGGCGCATCGACTACCGCATCGACTGGCCCGGCCTGTCCCGCGAGGAGAAGGACGAGGGCTGGATCCTGCCCTGCGTCGCCTGCGCGCGCTCGGACCTGGTGCTGGACCAGCCGCAGGCGATCAACCTGTTCGAGGTTCCGGCGCCGCCCAGCGCCCGCGGGTGACGCCCCTCGCACGCATCGCCGGGGCGCGCCGACGCGAAAACCCGACACCCCCCCGCGCGGCCGCCGGTTCCGCGCTTTTGTTCACGCGACACCCCGCATATCCATCGATCAGGGGCAACCCTGACAAGGCAGCATCGCGTCCGTCTCACGGAAACACCACGACGCCATCACCGCGCCCAGGGGGCCGGTCGGGGCGCGCAGAAGAAGGACCTCCGAATGCTGAACTTGAATCGATGGCGGCTGCGCAGCCGCGTGCTGGCCGGCTTCGCGCTGGTGATCGTGCTGATGGCGGTGGCCTCGGCGGTGGGGGTGATCCGCGTGTCGATGCTGCACCAGCGCATCGAGCGCCTGGTCGAGGTCGACATGCACGCGCTGGAGCTGTCGCGCCAGTGGTCCGGCCTGACCGAAGGCAACATCCAGCGCCGCATCGTGCAGCTGGTCGTCGATGACGAGACCTTCGTCAAGGCCTTCACCGCGCGCTCCAAGGAGCTGTCGGCGCGCATCGACAAGATCCAGAAGGAGCTCGACGAGAACGTCACCGACCCGGTGGGCAGCAAGCTGATCGACGAGATCGGCGCGGCGCGCAAGAAGTACCAGGACGCGCGCGATGCCACGGTCAAGGCCAAGGAAGGCGGCGAGGACGTCAAGCCGGTGGCCGCGACGCAGCTGATCCCGGCGATGAACGACTACCTCGCGGCGATCGACAAGTTCGCCGAGCACACCCGCGACCTGCTGCAGGACGCCCGCAAGGAGGCGCAGGCCGAAGCGACGAGCACCCGCCAACTGGTCGTCACGCTGATGGTGGTGGCGATCGCGCTGGGCGTGGGCATCGCGCTGGTGATCACGCGCTCGGTGACCGAGCCGCTGGCCCAGGCCCAGGCGCTGAGCCGCGCCATCGCCGACGGCGACCTGAGCCGCCGGGGCGGCGAGGTCGACGGCACCGACGAGGTCGCCACGCTGCGCCGCTCGCTGCAGGAGATGCAGCGCCGGCTGGCCGACACGATCGCCGGCGTGCGCTCCGCCGCGGACCAGGTCCGCCACGCGTCGTCCGAGATCGCCACCGGCAACGCCGACCTGTCCAACCGGACCGAGCAGGCCGCCAGCAGCCTGGAGGAAACCGGCGCCGCGATGGCGCAGCTCGGCGAGGGCGTGAAGCTCAATGCCGAGTCCGCCCGCGAGGCCGATGCGCTCGCGCAGACCGCCTCCCAGGTCGCCGGCCGCGGCGGCGCGATGGTGGAGCAGGTCGTGGCGACGATGAACGAGATCCAGCAGTCGTCCAACAAGATCGCCGACATCATCGGCGTCATCGACGGCATCGCGTTCCAGACCAACATCCTGGCCCTCAATGCCGCGGTCGAGGCCGCGCGCGCGGGCGAGCAGGGGCGCGGTTTCGCGGTGGTGGCCGGCGAGGTGCGCTCGCTGGCCCGTCGCAGCGCGGAGGCGGCCAAGGAGATCAAGTCGCTGATCTCGGCCTCGGTCGAACGCGTCGACGGCGGCTCCCGCCTGGTCGGCGAGACCGGCTCGACGATGCGCGAGATCGTCAGCAGCGTCGAGCGCGTGACGCGCATCATCGGCGAGATCTCGGCCTCCAGCGCGGCGCAGTCGCTGACGCTGGGCGAGATCGGCCAGGCCGTGCGCCAGCTCGACCAGATGACGCAGCAGAACGCGGCGCTGGTCGAGGAATCGGCCGCGGCGGCGGAGTCGCTGAAGGACCAGTCTGCGCAGTTGGTCGACGCGGTGGCGAGCTTCAGGCTGGGCTGACCGGGCACGGCCGCTGGCCCTCACCCCCCGCCCTCTCCCGCGAGCGGGCGAGGGAGCCATACCGGCCAGCGCATCTCTCCCGCAAGCGGGCGAGGGAGCCAGTGGCAGCGCGCCGCCCGGGAGCATCCTCCTCTGCGAAGGGGCCAAGGGGTGCTCGGTAAACTGCCCCGATGAATGCGCCAATGCAAGGGGCCGGGCCGGCCCGCTGGACCCATCGATACGCGAGTCTGGGACCGGATTTCTACACCGAGCTGCCCGGCACCGGCCTCCCCGACCCGCACTGGGTCGCCACCAGCCCCGATTGCGCCGCCCTGCTGGGCTGGTCCGCCGACTGGTGGACCCGCCCCGAGATGCTCCAGGCCTTCAGCGGCAACGCGCCGCTGCCCGGCATGAAGCCGCTGGCCACCGTGTACAGCGGCCATCAGTTCGGCGTGTGGGCCGGCCAGCTCGGCGACGGACGCGCGCTGCTGCTGGGCGGCGTCGACGGCCCGAACGGCCATTTCGAGCTGCAGCTCAAGGGCGCCGGCCTGACGCCCTACTCGCGTCGCGGCGACGGCCGCGCGGTGCTGCGCTCGTCGATCCGCGAGTTCCTCTGCTCCGAGGCGATGGCCGCGCTGGGCATCCCCACCACGCGCGCGCTGGCCATCACCGGCTCCACCACGCTGAAGGTGCAGCGCGAGCGCGTCGAGACCGGCGCCGTCGTCACCCGCGTCGCCCCCAGCTTCCTGCGCTTCGGCCACTTCGAGCACTTCACCCACCACGGGATGGAGGCTCGCACGCGCGAGCTCTTCGACTTCTTCATCCGCCACCACGCGCCGGAATGCGCCACCGCGCCCAATCCCGTCACCGCCGCGCTGGCCAAGGTCGCCGCGCAGACCGCGGAACTCGTCGCGCAGTGGCAGGCCGTGGGCTTCATGCATGGCGTGATGAACACCGACAACATGTCGATGCTGGGCCTGACCATCGACTACGGCCCCTTCGGTTTCATGGACGGCTTCGACCCCGGCCACATCTGCAACCACTCGGACCACCAGGGTCGTTATGCCTTCGCGCGCCAGCCGCAGGTAGCGTTCTGGAACCTGCATGCGCTGGCCCAGGCGCTGCTGCCGCTGATGCCGGGCGTCGACACCGACGCCGAGGCGGCCGGCGATGCGCTGATCGAGTCGCTGGAGATCTACCGCGAGCGCTTCGGCGCCGCGCTGCTCGGCGCGATGCGCGCGAAGCTGGGCTTGAGCGCGGAGGTCGATGAGCGCGGCGAGGACGGCCCGCTGATCGACGACTGGCTGCGGCTGCTCGCCACCCATCGCACCGACTACACGATCGCGCACCGGCGCCTGTCGGGCTTCGATCCGGCGCAGCCGGTCGAGGCGCCCGCCCATGCGGCCCTGCGCGACCTGTTCCTGGACCGCGCGGCCTTCGATGCCTGGGCCGGGCGTTACGCGGCGCGCTTGAAGATCGAGCCGGCGGACGCACATGCGACCCGTGCCGCTCGCATGGACGCGGTCAATCCGGCGGTGGTGCTGCGCAACCACCTGGCCGAGACGGCGATCCAGCGGGCCGAGGCCGGCGACTTCGACGAAGTGCGCCGGCTGCTGGAGGTGCTGCGCCGCCCGTTCGACGCGCCCGCCCAGGCGTCCGACGCCGACTTCCCGCCCGACTGGGCGCAAACGCTGGAGGTTTCCTGTTCATCATGAGCCGCTACGACAAGTTCACCGAGAACGCCACCGAGGTCGACCGCGACCGCGACACCGCCTACCCCGTCCGGAAGACCGATGCCCAGTGGCGCGAGCAGCTCGACCCGACGCAGTACCAGGTCGCCCGCCACGCCGCCACCGAGCGCGCCTTCACCGGCAAGTACTGGGACCACTGGGAGGCCGGCCGCTACAACTGCGTCGGCTGCGGCACGCCGCTCTTCCAGGCCGACACCAAGTTCGACGCCGGCTGCGGCTGGCCCAGCTACTACGAGCCGATCAACGCCGAGGTCATCGAGCGCGTCGTCGACAAGACGCATGGCATGGTGCGCGTCGAGGTGCGCTGCAACCGCTGCGGCACCCACCTGGGCCACGTCTTTCCCGATGGCCCGGAACCGACGGGCGAGCGCTTCTGCATCAATTCGGCCGCGATAGACTTCGAGCCCCAGCGCTGAGCGCTGCCGAACTGGTCCCTGAATGAAGCTGTTGCTCGATTTCCTGCCGCTCCTGCTGTTCTTCGTCACGTTCAAGTACGCCGATGGGCAGCCGGAGTGGGCAGCGGCCTTCGCGACCGAGCACCTGGGTTTCCTGGTGTCCGGCGGCAAGGTCGGCCCCACCGAGGCGCCGGTGCTGCTGGCCACCCTGGTCGTGATGTTCGCCACCATCGCCCAGGTGCTCTACCTCAAGCTGCGCCGCCGCAAGGTCGACCTGATGCTGTGGGTCAGCCTGGGGCTGGTGATGACGCTGGGCGCGGCCACCGTCTACTTCCACAACGAGACCTTCATCAAGTGGAAGCCGACGATGCTGTACTGGGCGTTCTCCGCGGCCTTCCTGGTCAGCCATCTCTTCCTCGGCAAGAACCTGCTGCGCAAGATGCTGGGTGCCGAGCTGCACCTGCCGGATCCGGTCTGGGCGCGCCTGAACTGGGCTTGGGTGACCTTCTTCGCCGCGATGGGTTTTGCGAATCTTTACGTCGCTTACTCGTACAGCACCGAGGCCTGGGCCAACTTCAAGGCCTTCGGGTCGACGGGGCTGATCCTGCTGTTCACGCTCGGCCAGGGCGTCTACATGAGCCGGCACCTGCCGCAGGAGAGCGAGGCCCCGGCCGAGGAGACCAAGCCATGAGCGGCGGCGCGGGATCTTCTCCCCCGTCGGCGCCCAACCCGGCGGCGACGCCGTCGATCGAGATCGAGGCCCGGCTGCGGGCCGCGCTGGCGCCGGTCTCGCTCTCGCTGCGGGACGACAGTGCCCACCACGCCGGCCACGCCGGTGCCCGCGAGGGCGGCCACTATTACCTCGAAATCGTGAGCCCGCGCTTTGCCGGTTTACCCAGGGTGGCGCGGCATCGGCTCGTATATCATGCGCTCGCCGATCTGATGCAGAAGGGCATTCACGCGCTGGCCATCGATGCCCGCGCGCCCGACGAACAGCAGAAACCAGGTCCCTAGTAGCGCCGCCTGCCGGCGCTTTGTTTTGGAGCGTTCGCGCTCACCCGGGAGTCGAAAGGCCCTTTACCCATCATGAAGAAGTTTGTGCTTGCCGCCACCGTGGCGGCCATCGGCGCCGTGACCCTGCCGGCCATGGCCCAGAACATCGCGATCGTGAACGGCAAGCCCGTGCCCAAGGCCCGCGCCGACGTGCTGATCAGCCAGATCACGAAGGCCGGCCAGCCGCGCAGCCCGGAAATGGAATCGAAGGTGAAGGACGAGGTCGTCCTGCGCGAGATCTTCCTGCAGGAAGCCGAGAAGCGCGGCCTGAACAAGACCGACGACTACAAGAACCAGATGGAACTGGCGCGCCAGTCCCTGCTGATCCGCGAGCTGTTCTCGGACTACGCCAAGAAGAACCCGGTCAGCGAAGCCGACGCCAAGGTCGAGTACGAGAAGTTCAAGGCCCAGGCCACCGGCACTGAATTCCACGCCCGCCACATCCTGGTGGAGAAGGAAGAAGACGCCAAGGCGCTGATCAAGCAGCTCAACGGCGGCGCGAAGTTCGAGGACGTCGCGACCAAGAACTCCAAGGACACCGGCTCCGCCCAGAACGGCGGCGACCTGGGCTGGTCCGCCCCGGACGCCTACGTGCCCGAGTTCAGCGCCGCGATGGCCAAGCTCAAGGCCGGCGAGATGACGCAGGAGCCGGTCAAGTCGCAGTTCGGCTTCCACATCATCAAGCTGGAAGAGACGCGCCAGGCGCAGTTCCCGGCCTTCGACGACGTCAAGGGCCAGATCATCCAGCGCATGCAGCAGCAGAAGGTCGCGGAGTTCCAGGAAGAACTGCGCACCAAGGCCAAGACCGACTACAAGTTCTCCGCGAACTGATCGTCGTTCCGACCGGTCTTTGCTGTACCGTTCGAAGCCCGCGCCGCTGCCTGGCAGCCGCGCGGGCTTTTCACATCTGACGTTCCCCATGTCCGCGGGCATCGCGCCCCTCTGAGCTCTCCTCCATGACGGCTTCCCGACTTGCCCGCCGCCTGCTGCCTTCGCCGGAGTCCCTGGAACAGACCAAGGGACTGAAGTGGCTCGGCCATTACCTGCGCGAGCGGCCCTGGCTGTGGGTGGCGCACCGCCGGCGCGTGGCGCTGGGGGCGGCGCTAGGGCTGGCGGTGGGCGTGATCCCGCTGCCGACGCAGATGCTGCTGGCGGCCGTCGTGGCGATCGTGTGCCGCGCCAACGTGGCGGCGGCGATTGCCGCCACCTGGCTGACGAATCCGCTGACCTTGGTGCCGATCTGGACGCTGGCGATCTTCCTGGGCCGCCAGGTGCTGGGCATCCACGGTCCGATTTCCGCGCCGAGGGAACTGGCGCTCAATTGGGGCGATCCAGCCAGTTGGTGGCCGGCCATCGGCCAGTGGCTGTCGGAGCTCGGCGCGCCGCTGCTGGCGGGCCTGCCCCTGGCGGGCCTGCTGCTGGGCGCGACGCTCTACGTCGTGGTCTACGTCGGCTGGTGGGCCGTCATCCGCCTCGAGCGCCGGCGGCGCCTGCGCGAACGCGCGCTGCGCCTCTGATCCTCCCCCGCCGTCCTCGGTCTCAAAACCGCCGAAGGACACCGCTGGTTGGGGACGGTGGGCCCTGGGGTTCCGGCGCTTGCCGCCGGGGCCCCATGGCCCAGCGGCCAACGCACCGGTCTCAGCAGGCCGACAGCCTCACGCCGGCAGATCCGCCATCGTGATGTCCTGCAGATGCCCTGCCGAGATCCTGAGCTGCCGCTCGCAGCGCGCCGCGATGGCCTGGTCATGGGTGACCATCACCAGCGTCGTTCCCAGTTCCCGGTTGAGTTCGAACATCAGCGCCATCACCTGCTCGCCGGTCGCGTAGTCGAGGCTGCCGGTGGGCTCGTCCGCCAGCAGCAGCGCCGGCTGCTGCACGAAGGCCCGCGCGAGCGCCACGCGCTGCTGCTCGCCGCCGGACAACACCCGCGGATAGTGCGACAGCCGCTGCCCCAGCCCGACGCGCTCGAGCATCTGCCGGGCCTGCGTGCGGGCATCGCGTTCGCCGCGCAGCTCCAGCGGCAGCATCACGTTCTCCAGCGCCGTCAGGTGCGCCAACAGCTGGAAGCTCTGGAACACGAAGCCCAGGTGCGCGCCGCGCAGCGCGGCGCGGCCGTCCTCGTCGAGCGCGAACATGTCCTGCCCACGCAGCCGCACCGTGCCTTCGGACGGCGTGTCCAGGCCCGCGAGGATGGACAGCAGCGTGCTCTTGCCCGAGCCCGAGGCGCCGACGATGGCGACCGACTCCCTGGCCTGCAGCTGGAAATTGATGTCATGCAGAATGGTCAGCACGCCGTCGGCATCCTGGACCGACTTGCTGACGTGATCGACTTCGAGGATGTTCTGAGCCATGAATCAACCGCAGATGCGCCGCCGTGAATGGATGTTGCACTGTAGCGCCTGTGTCGCGACCCTCGCCGTGGCGGGGGCCCTGCCCGGGCCTGTCGCGGCGCAAGGCCGCACCGAAGGCGGCGCGGCCGCGGCCCGGGCGCCGCGTCGCATCCTGGTGCTGGGCGACAGCCTGTCGGCCGAGTACGGCCTGGCCCGCGGCAGCGGCTGGGTGGCGCTGCTGGAGGCGCGGCTGAAGGCGCAGAAGCTGGCCGCCGAGGTGATCAACGCCAGCATCAGCGGCGACACCACCTCCGGCGGGCGCTCGCGGCTGCCGGCGCTGCTCCAGCAGCATCGGCCGACCCACCTGATCGTGGAGCTCGGCGGCAACGACGCGCTGCGCGGGCTGCCGCTCAAGATGACGCGCGAGAACCTCGCGGCGATGGTCCAGGCCGGCAAGGCGGCCGGCGCGAAGGTGATGCTGGTCGGGATGCAGATTCCGCCGAACATGGGCGCGAGTTATGCGCGCGATTTCGAGAACAGCTTCAAGACGGTCGCGCAGGCGGAGAAGGTGCCGCTGCAGCCCTTCCTGCTGGCCGGCGTGGCCGACCGGGCCGACGCGGCGGACTGGTTCCAGGGCGACCGCATCCATCCGCTGGCCAAGGCGCATCCGGTGATGCTCGACAACGTCTGGCAAGTCCTGCGACCGATGCTTTGACGAAACGCACCGGCCGCGCCGGTGCTCCGGGAAATGCGAGGGCCGGCGGCGGGATCGCCGGCTGAGGCCCGCGCGAGATCTCCTAGACTCGCGCCCGCTCGCCTTCGACCCGTGCCGATGTTCGCCTTCAAGCCCTTCTCCGTCGGGATCCGTGCCTGGATCCCGGTCCTGTTCCTGAGCGCCGCTTGCGCGGCCGCGATCGCGGCCGGCCATGATGGACGCCGTGCCTGGCAGATGATGCTGCTCGCCCTACCGGTGCTGCTGTGGCTGTGCTGGCCGGTCGCCGGCCCGGCCTGGCGGCAGGTGCGTGCGGTGGTTGCCTTCGCGGCGCTGGCCGGCTTCCTGATCGACGGCGCGCTGCGCGCCTTCCTCCAGCACCAGTACCAGGCCGCGCCGGACAGCACGCTGGTGCTGGGGGCGATCGCGAACACCTCGCCGCGTGAATCGCTCGAATACCTGGGCTCGCAATTGCCCGCGATGAGCGCAGCGCTGCTCGCGCTGCTGGCCGCGCTGACGCTAACTGGCGTCGCGATCCATCGCGCGACGCGGGCACCGGTGGCGCTGTCCCGGCCCGCGCGCCTCGTGCTGGTCGGACTGCTGGCGCTGTGCGCCCTCGCCCACCTCAGCAAGCCGTGGAGACGGCACCATCCGCTGCTGTTCTGGCCCGCCTGGACGCAGCAGGTCCTCGACCTGCGCGCCGCGTGGGGCGACCAGCAGCTGCAGCGCGCGCGGCTGATGCGCAACGCCCAGGCCGCGTCGCCCGCGGTGGCGACGGACGCGCCGTCGACCGTCGTGCTGGTGCTCGGCGAGAGCGTCAACCGCGACAACATGAGCCTCTACGGCTATGCCCGGTCGACGACGCCGGAGCTGGTCGCGCTGAGCCAGGAGGAACGCGCCCGGCTGCTCACCCTGCTGCACGCGTGGTCGACGCAGGCGACGACGGTCGCCTCGCTCGCCGGCCTGTTCAGCTTCGGCGAGCGCGACGAGGACGACCCGGCCGGCGGCACGCAGCACCTGCTCGCGCTGGCGCGGGGCGCCGGCTACAAGGTCTGGTGGGTCAGCAATCACGATGACGTGGCGGTCGACCAGCAGCATGCGCGGCTGGCCGACACGGTGGAGATGATCAACCGGCAGCCGGGACGCTCGTCGGGCTCGCTGGACGGTGAGCTGCTGGACGAGGTCGAACAGGCGCTGGCCGACCCCGCGCAGCGCAAGCTGGTCGTGGTGCACCTGCTGGGCGCGCATCCGCATTACCGGCTGCGGATGCCGCCGGGCGAGCATCCGTTCGACGCGGGCGGAGACGCCGTCGATGCCGCGATGACGCGCGACGGCCGCGCCGCCTGGGTCCGCGAGTTCCGCCAGGACTACGACGCGGCCATCCGCTATCACGACCGCATCGTGGCCGAGACGCTGCGGATGACGCGCCGTCACCTGCCCGCCAGCGGCCGAGCCGCGTGGATGTTCCTGTCGGACCACGGCCAGGAAGTCGGCCACACGCTGGACCACGCGGGACACAGCCCGGGCACGGCGTCGGGCTACCGCATCCCGGCGCTGCTGTGGCGCAGCGACGCGGCGTTCGACGCGCCCACCGCCGCCCGCCCCTTCCGCGCCGACTGGGCCGGCTGGACGCTCGCCGACCTGATGCGGCTGCGCTGGACCGGCATGCGCGACGAGCGCAATGTGCTCCACGTCGCCTACGCCTGGGAGCCGCCCGCGTTGCCGGTGAAGGACATCGCGTTCGAGCGCTAGCCGGCCCGTGGCGGTCGCGGCGCACGCCGCGCGTCCGTGCCCACCGGCGCCCACAGCACCCAAGGCGGCCTTGCCGCTTCACGCGGGCATTCCGCTTGCCGTTTCCTTCGTCAGCAAGGAGCACGGCATGAAGCGATCCGCGAGCGTCCCCCTCACCGTCCTCGCCCCGTTGGCGGGCCCCGAGCGCCGAGCCAATCGCCGCGTCTCGCGCGGTCGGTCGACGTCGAACCGGGGGGCGTGATGGCCGCCGCCTCGCGAAAAGTCCTGCTGTTGGTCGATTTCATCAACCCGCTGCAATTCGACGGTGCGGAGGAGCTCGCGCCGGCGGCGATCGAGGCCGCGACCGCCGCCGCCGCGCTGAAGCGGCGCTACCGCCGCGACGGCTTCTGCACGCTCTACGTCAACGACAACTTCGGCCAATGGCGCTCGGACTTCCACACGCTGCTGCGCGAATGCCGGCGCGGCGGCGGCGCGGCCGCGAAGCTGGCGCGCCTGCTGGCGCCGGACGAAGAGGACCTGATGGTGCTCAAGCCGCGGCATTCCGGCTTCCACGCCACGCCGCTGGAACTGCTGCTGGCGCAGCTGGGCGCGCGCGAACTCGCCATCACCGGCCTGGCGACCGACTACTGCGTCCAGTGCACGGCGATGGATGCCTACGTGCGTGGCTACCGCGTCTGGGTGCCGGCCGACTGCACGGCTGCTGAAAGCCCGGAGCGCAAGCACGCGGCGCTCGACTGGATCCGCCAGGCGCTGAAGGCCAGCATCGCGCCGTCGACGCGGCGCGCGTGAGTCGGCGCGCCGCTGATCCGCCTGCCACTCGTTTCGGTGGGCGGCCTCACGACACCAGTCGGACCTGACCGGAAGTCCACCAGCCGGAGTCATGGCCGCCCGGCGCTGCCGGTCCGAGGATGAAGACCTCCGCATCGCCCCCATGGCAGGTCTGAAGCACCTTGCCGGACAGGGCCCCGGAGAACTTCGAACCGTTCCTCAACTCATCAAGGTGAACAAATGCAAGAACTGACTCAAGCGGAGATCGATCAAGTGCACGGCGGCGTCGGCCCCGTGGGCGCGGCCATTGGCGCGGTCATCGGTGGCGTGGGTGCCGCCGCCGCGACAGCGATCACTGGCGGCAACCCGGGCGCTGTCATCACTGCGGGCCTGTGTGGCGCGGCGACCGGCGCTGTAGCAGGCGCCAGCGGGATCGGTGCCATCTCCCTGGCTGTGCGGGTCTTCCACCAAGGAGTGATCGGCGCAGGTTTGACGGCGGGAGGCGGCTGGGCCTATGACCAGCTGAGCAAGCCCGTCCAGTCCAAGTGAATCGCACGGAATGCGGCGCTCAGCGGGCGCCGTGGGTGATCCTCTTCCTATCGGCGATCGCGGCCAGCCTCATCAACCAGCGGCTGACCCATCCATTCGGCGACGGCTTCTGGGCTCAAGCGGCGATGCAGGGCACGACGCAGTTGGCGATCATGGGGCTCCTCCACGGACTGCGCCGCCTGCTGCGCCGTCGCCCCGCTCGGCGCGGGAGATGCGAAGGCCACTGAACCCGCCGCCCCGTGGGCACCCCGCGCTGCCGGAACGCCGCAGGCGGGGCGCCTTGGCCGCCGGGCATTGCGCTTGCCACAAGCTCCGCATCGTCAGAGCGGGAGATGCCGGTTGCCGAAGGACCCGATCCGCCGCCCCTGGTGGGCCCAGCTTGGCCCCGGCCTGATCACCGGCGCCGCCGACGACGACCCGAGTGGCATCGCGACCTACTCGCAGGCCGGCGCGCAGTACGGCTACACCGTCGGCTGGACCATCCTGGTGACCTTTCCGCTGATGGTGGGCATCCAGCTCGCCAGCGCGCGCATCGGCCGGATCACCGGCAAGGGCCTGACCGAGAACTTCGCCAAGCTGTGCCCGCGCTGGCTGGTGATGGCGCTGGTCGGGCTGCTGGTCGTCGCCAACGTGATCAACCTCGGCGCCGACCTCAGCGCGATGGGCGACGCGATGAGCCTGGCCGTCGGCGGTCCGCCGGGCGCCTACATCGTCGCCTTCGCGCTGCTGTCGCTGCTGCTGCAGGTCCTGTTGCCCTATGAGCGCTACGTGCGGCTGCTCAAGTGGCTGACGCTGTCGCTGCTGGCCTATGTCGGCGTGGGATTCGCCGCGCAGGCGGACTGGGCGCTGGCGCTGCGCTCGCTGGTGCTGCCCGCGATGCACTGGGACCGCGAATGCACGACCATGGTCGTGGCGATCCTGGGCACGACGATCAGCCCCTATCTCTTCTTCTGGCAGGCCGGCCAGGAAGCCGAGGAGATCCGCCGCATCGACGCCGACCGCCCGCTCGCCGTCGCGCCGGAGCAGGCGAAGCGGCAGTTCCGGCGGCTGCGGACGGACACCCTGGTCGGCATGGGTTTCTCCAACCTGATCGCGTTCTTCATGATCGTGGCGACCGCCGCGGCGCTGCACGCCCGCGGCGTGAGCGACATCCAGACCACCGCCCAGGCCGCCCAGGCGCTGCGACCGGTCGCGGGCGACTTCGCCTTCGTGCTCTTCGCCGCCGGCATCGTGGGCACCGGCTTCCTGGCGCTGCCGGTGCTGGCCGGCTCGGCGGCCTACGCGGTCGCCACGCTGGCCGGCGTGCGGCGCGGGCTCGACCGCCCGCCGGGCACCGCCAAGGCCTTCTACGCCATCCTGGGCGGCGCCATGCTGCTGGGCCTGGCGCTGAGCCTGGCCGGCTTCAACCCGATCAAGGCGCTCTACTGGTCGGCGGTGATCAACGCCGTCATCTCGGTGCCGATCATGGTGACGGTGATGATCGCCGCCTCCCATCCGTCCATCGTCGGCGCGCTGCGCATGCCGCCGCTGTGGCGCACGCTGGGCTGGCTCGCCACCGCCGCGATGGCGCTGGCGACGCTCGCGATGATCGCCCTGCAGACTTCCAGCACCCTCGGGGCCGGTCGCTAGACTGCCCCGATGAGCACCCCCACCGCCCCGCTGCACGACGCCTGGACCCTGCGCCTGGACGAGGTCTGGCGCCGCGCCCCCGATCTGTCCGGCGCGCAACTGGTCGCCGAGATCGACGCGCTTGCCGCCGAGCGCCCCGCCGACGACGGTCGCGCCCTGTTCGAACGCGCCTGCGCGCGTGACACCGCCGGCCTCGAAGCGCAAGCCGAGCCGCTCTACCGCGCCGCGCTCGAGAGCGGCCAGCTCGATCCCTACCGGCGCACCCGCGCGGTGATCCAGCTGGGCAGCACCTTGCGCTGGCTCCAGCGGCTGGACGAGAGCGAGGCGCTGCTCGCCGGCGAGCTCGCCCACCACATGCAGCCCGGCCACGACCGCCCGCTGCATGACGAGGCCCGCGCGCTGCTCGCGCTCACCTATGCCGCCCAGGGCCGCGGCGCCGAGGCCGCCGGGCTCGCGCTGGCCACGCTGGCGCCGCGCCTGTCGCGCTACAACCGCTCGCTGCTGGCCTGCGCCCGGCAGCTTGCCGGCGAGGTCTGGGACGACGGCGACGCCGCGCCCACCGGTCCCGCGCCGGTCGAGCTCGTCGAGGGTCGTTTCCTGCTGCGCCCCTATCGGCCCGGCGACCTGCCGGACTTGGTCGCCGCGGTGCGTGAGTCCCACGTGTCCATCGGCCGCTGGATGGCCTGGGCCCACGCGGACTTCTCCACCAGCGACGGCGCCGCATGGCTGGACCATTGCGCGCGCGGCTGGCAGTCGGGCACCGCCTTCGAGTTCGGCATCTTCGACCGCGACACCGGCGCCTTCATCGGCGCCGGCGGGCTCAACTCGCTGCATCCGGTGCATCCGTTCTGCAACCTCGGCTACTGGGTGCGCAGCGCCTGCCAGGGCCAGGGCGCGGCCTCGGCCGCGGTGCGGGCGCTCAGCCGCCATGCCTTCGAGCGCCTGAAGCTCGCCCGCGTGGAGATCGTCGTGGCCGACGGCAACGCGGCCAGCCTGGCGGTCGCGCGCCGCTGCGGCGCCCATTACGAGGGCCTGCTGCGCCAGCGCATCCGCGGCACCGACGGCTCGGCGTGGGACGCGCACATGTTTTCGCTGACGGCGGCGTGATACCTTCGTCCGGATGAGCACGCATCTCCCCGACGACACCACCACCCCGATCCAGGAACCCCGCCTGTGGCGCGACGAGCGCTGGACCGCGCAGGTGATCAAGAACGAAGACGACGAAGGCTGGGCCGTGGCGATGACGCTGGCCGGCGAGTCCGAACCCGCGCTGGTCGGCCCCTGGACCATGGGCCGCGACAAGAAGAACCCCAAGCCGCTGGACGCGGCGGCCTTCCACACGCTGGTGAAGGCCGCCTCCGAGGTCCTGCGCCGCCATGAGCAGCAGCTGCATGCCCAGCTGCACAAGAGCCTCAAGCTGGACACCGGGTCCGGACGGCTGCACATCCTGCTGGACATCGTCCCGGACGAGGACAACCCCTATGCGCTGCTGAGCGCCCGCGACGAGCAGGACGAGCTGGTCGCCCAGGTGCGCGTGGCGGCCAACTTCCGCCTGACCGAGGCGAGCGCCGCCGCCTGGGTCGAGAACGACTTCCTCAAGCCCTGAAGCGCTGGCCCTGGCGCTGGCGCGCCACGGCGCCGCTCCGATCGCGACCTTCCCTGCCGTGACCACCTTCCTGGACTTCGACCTGCTGCGCAGCCTGCTGGCCGTGGCCGAGACCGGCTCGCTGGGCAAGGCCGGCTCGCGGGTGGGCCGGACGCAGTCCGCGATCAGCATGCAGATGCAGCGGCTGGAGGAGGTCGCCGGCCAGCCGCTGCTGCACCGGGGGGCGCGCGGCGTGACGCTGACGGCCGCCGGCGAGCGCCTGGTGGTCCACGCCGGCGAGCTGCTGCGCCGGCACGACGAGGCGCTGGCCGAGCTGCGCGGCGCGCGCATGTCCGGCGTGCTGCGCTTCTGCTGCCCGGAGGACTACGCGGTCGCCCTGCTGCCGCACCTGCTGCAGGGTTTCGCGAGCCTGCATCCGCAGGTGCAGATGGAGGTCGTGTGCGCGCCCACGCCGCGCCTGCTGGAGCTGCTGGCGCGACATGCCGCCGACCTTGCGCTGGTGTCGATCCAGGACGGCGCCGAGGGCGTCGGTGGCGAGGTCATCCGACGCGAGCCGCTGGTCTGGGTGGCGCGGCGCGGCGCCGCGGTGGCCGGCCTGACGCCGCTGCCGCTGGCCCTGGGCGCGCCCGACGCGCTGGACCATGTGCTGGCGAAGCGCGCGCTGGAGGCGCAGGGCCGGGCGTTCCGGATCGCGCATGCGAGCAGCAGCCTGGCCGGGCTCGTCGGCATGGCGCGCTCGGGACAGGCGGTGACGGTGCTGACCCGCACCGCCGTGCCCGACGACCTGGAGATCCTCGACGAGTCCCATGGCCTGCCGCCGTTGCCCGCGGTCGCGCTGACGCTGGCCTTCGACCGGGAGCGGCCGACGCCGCTGACCGCCGCGTTCGCGGCGCACGTGCGGAAGTTCCTGCCCACCGCCTGACCCACGCGCCGTTCGTCGCCGGGCCGGGTCGCCGCTCCCCTGCGCCGCTGATGGGTCGCATCAAAACAATTGGCTTCCGTGGCGACGGCCCGCTCCGTACGCTCGCCGGGTTCATCGTTGATGGGAGGACCCGATGTCACGCAATGCCGACCCGAGCTTCTGGGCGCGTTCACGCCAGCACCTGATCCGTTACGGCGGCAGCTTCGAGCCGCTGATCATCGAGCGCGCCCGCGGCAGCTTCGTCTACGACGCCGACGGCCGCGCGATCCTGGACTTCACTTCCGGCCAGATGAGCGCGCTGCTCGGCCACGGGCACGCGGAGATCGCCACGGTCATCGCCGAGC
The DNA here is from genome assembly GCF_014193085.1 of Mitsuaria sp. BK041. NCBI lineage: Bacteria > Pseudomonadati > Pseudomonadota > Betaproteobacteria > Burkholderiales > Sphaerotilaceae > Roseateles > Mitsuaria sp. BK041. Next base: position 3,675,214 of record NZ_JACHYT010000001.1, read on the forward strand.
ATGCCGCCGGGCTGGACCACCTCTTCAGCGGCATGCTGAGCCGCCCGGTGGTCGACCTGGCGACCCGCCTGGCGGAGGTCGCGCCGGCGGGGCTCGAGCGGGCGATGCTGCTGAGCACCGGCGCCGAATCGAACGAGGCGGCGATCAAGCTGGCCAAGCTCTACACCGGCCGCTACGAGGTGGTGGGTTTCGCGCAGTCCTGGCACGGCATGACCGGCGCGGCGGCGTCGGCGACCTACTGCGCCGGCCGCAAGGGCTACGGCCCGGCGGCGGTCGGTTCCTTCGCGATTCCCGCGCCCAATCCCTACCGGCCGCGCTTCGGCGGCCTCGGGCCCGAGGCCTGGCAGGCCGAGCTGGACTACGCCTTCGATCTGATCGACCGTCAGTCCAGCGGCAACCTGGCGGCCTTCATCGCCGAGCCGATCCTGAGCTCGGGCGGCCTGATCGACCTGCCGCCCGGCTACCTGCGCGCGCTGCAGCAGAAATGCCGCGAGCGGGAGATGCTGCTCATCGTCGACGAGGCGCAGACCGGCATCGGGCGCACCGGGACGATGTTCGCGTGCGAGCGCGACGGCGTGACGCCGGACATCCTGACGCTGTCCAAGACGCTGGGCGCGGGCATTCCGCTGGCGGCGGTGCTCACCACCGCCGAGATCGAGGAGCGCTGCCATGAGCGCGGCTTCCTCTTCTACACGACCCATGTCTCCGACCCGCTGCCGGCGGCGGTCGGCCTGAAGGTGCTGGAGATCGTGGCGCGGGACGGGCTGGTGGCGCGGGCGCGGGTCGCCGGCGCGCGGCTGGAGGCGGGCCTGCGCGCGCTGCAGCGCGAGTTCGACTGCATCGGCGACGTGCGGGGACGCGGGCTGCTGCTGGGGGTGGAGATCGTCCGCAGCCAGGCCGGCAAGGAGGCCGCGCCGGAGCTGGGCGCCGCCATCACCCGGGCCTGCATGGCGCGGGGATTGAGCATGAACATCGTGCAGCTGCCGATGATGGGCGGCGTCTTCCGCATCGCGCCGCCGCTGACGGTCAGCGATGAGGAAATCGACCTGGGCCTGTCGCTGCTCAAGCAGGCGATCGAGGCGGTGATCTGAAGCCGGCGCGGCGCGCTCTCACGGACGCGCGCTGCGCCGCTGCTCCCGCAGCATGAACAGGTAAAGCCCCTCCACTTTCTCCCGCGCCCAGGGCGTCTTGCGCAGGAACTTCAGGCTGGACTTGATGCTCGGCTCGAAGGCGAAGCACCGCAGCGGGATGCGCGCGTCCAGGCCGTCCCAGCCATAGGCCTCGACCAGCGCGGTCAGCAGCGCTTCCAGCGTCACGCCGTGCAGCGGATTGCGGGGTTGGGCGGGGGGAGTCGGGACGGGGTCGGTCATCCGGCGATTGTCGTCGCGGCGGCCTCGATCGGCAGGGTCAGCCGGCAGCCGCCACGGGGAAGCGTCCGCCGATCTCGCGCATCAGCTCGGTCGCGGTGGCGGTGAGGCCGCGCGCGACGGCGCCATCCCAGGCCGCGTCGAACGCGCCCGACGGGCCGATCGCCGTCAGCGCCAGTGCCATCTGCGCGTCGCTGTCGAAGACCGGCACGGCCAGCGCGCTCACCCCTTCGACGATGCCGCCGACGGAGCGGTGCATCGCGCGCGTGCGGATCTCCTCCAGCGTCCGAGCGAAGGCGGTCCAAGGCGGCACCTCCTGCGGCCGGTCGTGGCGGCCGACGCGGGCCAGGTCCGCGGGCCCCTTGCGGCGCGCGTCGGCCAGCATCGCCTTGATCTCGGCCTCCGGCCGGTAGGCCGCGAACAGCGGCCCCGAGGCGGTGTCCGACAGCGACACCACCGTCCCGTGCCGCATCGTCACATGCACCGCCGCGGGCGACGCGGCAGTGCGCACGATCGTCGCGCCCTGCGAGCCCCACACCGCGATGGCCGCGGTGTGGCCGATCTCCTCGGCCAGCGCGTCCAGTCGCGCCGTCGCCAGCCGGACCGGATCGATCTGCTGGATGCCGATCAACCCCATCTCCATCGCCAGCGGGCCCAGGCCGTAGTAGCCGGTCGCCGGGTCCTGCCGCATCAGCCCGAGCTTGCAGAAGCTCACCAGATAGGGATGCGCCTTGGCCGGGCTCATCCCGGCGGCCTGGGACAGCGCCTTCAGCGGCAGCGGCTGGCCGCGCGCCGCGGCAGCCTTCAGCAGCCGGCCGCCGACCTCGATGCTCTGGATGCCGCGCCGGTCCTCGCGGTCCTCGCGCTCATCTCGGTCGTCGGCAGTGTCTTCGGTGCTCATGCTTGTCTCGGTCAAGGGCGGGGCGCAGTATCCATCGCGGCCGCGCCCGCCGCGATTCAGCATTGTTGAACACATTCAGCCAACCGGCTATATTCGCGATCAACAAATCAATTCTGCTTTGCTGAATTTCGCAGGCAGACGCCAGGAGACCTCATGACCCAGCCGACCAAGCAGTTCGCCAGCCACGCCGACGTCGAGGAGAAGCAGGTCTCCTTCGTCAAGCTCAGCGACAACGCCTACGCCTACACGGCCGAGGGCGATCCCAACACCGGGATCATCATTGGCGACGACGCGGTGATGGTCATCGACACCCAGGCCACGCCGGTGATGGCGCAGGACGTCATCCGCCGCATCCGCGAGGTCACCGACAAGCCGATCAAGTACGTGGTGCTCAGCCATTACCACGCGGTCCGGGTGCTGGGCGCCTCCGCCTATGCGCCAGAGCAGGTGATCGCCAGCCGCGACACCTACGACCTCATCGTCGAGCGCGGCGAGCAGGACAAGGCCAGCGAGATCGGCCGCTTCCCGCGCCTGTTCCGCAATGTCGAATCGGTGCCCGCCGGGCTGACCTGGCCGACGATCACCTTCCAGGGCGCGATGAGCGTCTGGCTGGGCCGGCTGGAGGTGCAACTGCTGCAGCTCGGCCGCGGGCACACGAAGGGCGACACCGTCGCCTGGCTGCCGGAGCAGAAGATCCTCTTCTCCGGCGACCTGGTCGAGTTCGACGCCACGCCGTATGCCGGCGATGCGTATTTCGCGGACTGGCCGCAGACGCTGGACAACATCGCCCGGCTGGAGCCGCGGGCGCTCGTTCCGGGGCGCGGCGCGGCGCTGACGACGCCGGAGTCGGTCGCGCAGGGGCTGGCGGGGACCCGCAGCTTCATCGCCGACCTGCATGCGTCGGTGAAGGCCGGCGTGGCGGCAGGCAAGGACTTGAACGCCGTCTACAAGGACACCTTCGCGGTCATGAAGCAGAAGTACGGGCACTGGGTCATCTTTGATCACTGCATGCCCTTCGATGTGACGCGCTGCTATGACGAGGTGACGCAGTTCCGCGATCCGAGGGTCTGGACGGCGGAGCGGGATCAGGAAATGTGGAGGACCTTGGAAGGCTGATGGCCCTCACCCCCGCCCTCTCCCGCAAGCGGGAGAGGGAGTCCGACCGGCTGACTGCTGATCCAGGGAAATTCGACCGGCTGAAGGGATCTCCATGGAAGACCGGGCGGCTGGCCGCTGGGCCAGGAACACTTCGATGAATGCCAACCCGACCGTGGTGTCGCCTGAGGTCGACTACCAGCGCATCGTCTATCCGTACCGTCGCAGCGCGGACCAGGACGCGCATGCGCGCGGCGACGTGGCGCGGCATCCGGTCGTCGTCGTGGGCGCGGGGCCGGTGGGGCTGTGCGCGGCGATCGACCTCGCGCTGCAGGGTGTGCCGGTCGTGCTGCTGAACAACGACGGCCGGCTGTCGGTCGGCTCGCGCGCGCTGTGCTTCGCCAAACGGACACTGGAGATCCTCGACCGCCTGGGCTGCGGTCAGCGGCTCGTCGACAAGGGCGTCTCCTGGGGCGTGGGCCGGGTGTTCTTCCGCGACGCACAGGTCTACCAGTTCGACCTCCTGGCCGAGTCCGGCCACCAGCGCCCCGCCTTCGTCAACCTGCAGCAGTACTACGTCGAGGGCTTCCTCGTCGAGCGCGCGCTCGAACTGCCGCTGCTGGACCTGCGCTGGCACCACGGCGTCATCGGCGTCGAGCCGCGCAACGACCACGTCGCGTTGACCCTCGAGACGCCGGACGGCCCCTACACGCTGCTGGCCGATCATGTCGTCGCCTGTGACGGCGCGCGCTCGACGGTCCGCCGCCTGATCGGCCAGGAGAGCCACGGGCGCACCTTCCATGATCGTTTCCTCATCGCCGACGTGCGCATGAACGCGCCCTTCCCGGCCGAGCGCTGGTTCTGGTTCGACCCGCCCTTCCACCCCGGCCAGAGCGTGCTGCTGCACCGCCAGCCCGATGGTGTCTGGCGCATCGACTTCCAGCTCGGCTGGGATGCCGATCCAGAGTTGGAGAAGCGGCCCGAGCGCATCCTGCCGCGGGTGCGCACGCTGATGAGGGAGGCCTCGCGCGCCGCGGGCGGCGACGGCGCGGTGCCGGACATCGAGCTTGTCTGGGCCAGCGTCTACACCTTCGCCTGCATGCGCATGGACAGCTTCCGCCATGGCCGCATCCTTTTCGCCGGCGACGCCGCGCATGGTGTCTCGCCCTTCGGCGCGCGCGGCGCCAATTCCGGCATCCAGGACGCGGACAACCTCGCGTGGAAGCTGGCGGCCGTCGTGCAGGGCCGCGCCCCGCTCGCGCTGCTCGACGGCTACGCCCGCGAGCGTGAACTCGCGGCGGACGAGAACCTCCTGCACTCCACGCGCTCCACCGACTTCATCACGCCCAAGAGCGAGATCAGCCGCGTCTTCCGCGACGCCACGCTGACCTTGGCCAAGGATTTCGACTTCGCCCGCCGCCTGGTCAACAGCGGCCGCCTGTCGGTGCCAACGACGCAATACGGCCAACCCGCACCAGACGCACCGATCCGCATCGATGGCCATGACGACTGGCTGCTGCGCCAGATGCGTCCGGGCCGCTTCACCGCCCTGGTCTTCGACACCCCGCCCCCCACGAAGGGCGGACAGCGAGTCTCACTGGGGCCGGAATGGGGCTTGGGGGTCCAGGAGGGATCCCCCATGCCCCGTGGAGAGCCCGCGCCTGGCCTCCCGCAGGTCGACGTGGCAGTCCGCCCACTGCCGGACCTGCCCCACCTCCCGCACGAGGACGTGCCTGTGCTCCTGCGCATCAACGACGCGTCCGACCCTCACGGCCTGGTCCGCGCTCGCTACGACGCCGAGCCGGGCCTTGTGGTGCTGCTGCGTCCGGACCAGCACGTCTGCGCCCGTCTCCACCACCCGACCGCGGCCGAACTCCAATCGGCCCTGCGCCGTGCGCTGGCGCAGGATGCCGCCCTCGAGGAGACGCCCGCATGCCGCTGATCACCTCGCCCAATTTCGACGCCGGCGACGACTTCTACGAAGCCTTGCTCGCCGCGCATCAAGGCCTCGAACCCGCGCAGAGCCACGCCTTCAACGCGCGGCTGATCCTGCTGCTTGCCAACCACATCGGCCGTCAGGACGTGCTGCTTGAAGCGCTGTCCGCGGCCGCCCGTTCCACTTCCAGCGATGCCCCGCCCGCTGGCTTCGCTTCCCACGAGGACCCGCATGAACGCACCTGAGCCCCTTCGCGCGACCGAGCCCGGCGCCGCCGCGCCGAACGCGCCCCGCTACCAGAGCGGCTTCGGCAACCAGTTCGAGACCGAGGCGATCCCCGGCGCCCTGCCGCGCGGCCGCAACAGCCCGCAGCGCGCGCCGATGGATCTCTACCCGGAGCTGCTCTCGGGCAGCGCCTTCACCGCGCCCCGGGTCGAGAACCGCCGCACCTGGTTGTACCGCCGGCAGCCGTCGGTGGTGACCGGCGCCTTCCATGCCTATGAGCAGCCGTTCTGGACCAGCGGCGCCGCCGGCGGTGTCGCGGCGCCGCCCGACCCGCTGCGCTGGCATCCGTTCCCGATGCCGGACGATCAGCCGGGCGCGACCGGCGTCGACTTCATCGACAGCCTCAAGACCATCGTCAGCAACGGCGACCCCGATGCGCAGACCGGCATGGCCGCGCTGATCTACGCCTTCAACCGTCCGATGATGCGCCGCGCGCTGATGAATGCCGACGGCGAGATGCTGATCGTCCCGCAGCAGGGCGGGCTGCGGCTCACGACGGAGATGGGCGTGCTGGACGTCGTGCCCGGCGAGATCGCGCTGATCCCGCGCGGCGTGACCTTCCGGGTCGAGGCGCACGACGGCGCGGCCCGCGGGTATGTCTGCGAGAACTACGGCGCCGCGTTCCGGCTGCCGGAGCTCGGCCCGATCGGCTCCAACGGCCTGGCCAATCCGCGCGACTTCCTCGCGCCCGTGGCCGCGCACGAGCCCGATGGTGCGCCTTACGAGGTCATCCGCAAGACCGGCGGCGCGCTGTGGCGCAACGCGCAGGCGGTGACGCCGTTCAACGTGGTCGCCTGGCACGGCAACCTGACGCCGCTGAAGTACGACACCGCGCACTTCATGACGATCGGCTCGATCAGTTTCGACCATCCCGATCCGTCGATCTTCACCGTGCTGACCTCGCCCAGCGACACGCCCGGCACCGCCAACTGCGACTTCGTGATTTTTCCGCCGCGCTGGCTGGTGCAGGAGGACACCTTCCGTCCGCCCTGGTACCACCGCAACGTGATGAGCGAGTTCATGGGCCTCATCCACGGCCAGTACGACGCCAAGCCCGAGGGCTTCCGCCCCGGTGGCGCCAGCCTGCACAACTGCCTGGTGCCGCACGGCCCCGATGCTGACGCCTTCGAAGCGGCGAGCACGCGGACGCTCACGCCGCAGAAGCTCGATCACACGCTGGCCTTCATGTTCGAGAGCCGCTGGCGCTTCCGCCCGTCCGAATGGGCGCTGCGTGGTGGCGCGCTCGACGCGGACTATGCCGCCTGCTGGGGCGGGCTGAAGGACAAGTTCAAGCCGGCGTGAGCGTCGCCGCTCGCGCTCCGAGAGCTCCCAAGCACACGAACAACGAAAGACCTGATCCGATGACCGACCTCGACCACACCCACGATCCGGCGCTGCGCAGCTGGGTCGCGTCCGCGAATGCCGCGGACACCGACTTCCCGATCCAGAACCTGCCGCTGGGCATGGCCCGCGCCGCCGGCTCGACTGGCGCCTTCCGTCCGGTGACGGCGATCGGCGACCAGGTGCTGGACCTGATCGCCGCGGCCGAGCTGGGCGCGCTGTCGGACGCGCTTGGCGCGGTCCTGCGCACCTGCGAGGGCCACGGCCTGAATCTGCTGATGGCGATCGGCCCCGGCCTGCGCCGGCAGCTGCGGCATGAGCTCGTCGCGGCGCTCCAGGACGACGCGGGACCGAAGCAAGCCGCCCAGCTGGCGCCGGCGCTCAAGCCGATGAGCGAGGTCGAGATGACGCTGCCCTGCCGCATCGGCGACTACACCGACTTCTACGCCGGCATCCATCATGCGACGGCCGTGGGTAAGCTCTTCCGCCCCGACAACCCGCTGCTGCCCAACTACAAGTGGGTGCCGATCGGGTACCACGGGCGCGTGTCGTCGATCGGCGTCAGCGGGCAGACCTTCCGCCGCCCGCTGGGCCAGACCAAGGCGCCCGAGGCCGAAGCGCCGGGCTTCGGGCCGGTCAAGCGGCTGGACTATGAGCTGGAGGTCGGCGCGCTGGTGGCCACCGGCAACGAGCCGGGCCGTCCGGTCCCGATCGACGAGGCGGAGCAGCACCTGTTCGGCCTGGTGCTGCTGAACGACTGGTCCGCCCGGGACCTGCAGGCCTGGGAATACCAGCCGCTGGGTCCGTTCCTGGCAAAGAGCTTCGCCACGACGATCTCGCCGTGGGTGATCACGATGGAGGCGCTGGCGCCGTTCCGGCGCGCCTTCACGCGGCCCGACGGCGATCCGCGGCCGCTGCCCTATCTGGACGGCGCCGCCAACCGCGAGCGCGGCGCCATCGGCGTCCGTCTGGAGGTCCACCTGCAGACGCGCGCGATGCGCGACGCGGGCCAGGCACCCGCGAAGCTGATGGCCTCGGACTTCGCCGATGCCTACTGGACGGTCGCGCAGATGCTGACGCACCACGCGAGCAACGGCTGCAACCTGCAGCCGGGCGATCTCTTCGGCTCGGGGACGATGTCCGGTCCCGCGGCCGACCAGGGCGGCTCGTTGCTGGAACTCACCCAGGGCGGCAAGCAGGCGATCACGCTGCCCGGCGGCGAGCAGCGCACCTTCCTGCAGGACGGCGACAGCGTGGCGCTGGTCGGCCGCTGCGAGGCGCCAGGGCGGCGCGCGATCGGCTTCGGGCCGTGCGTGGGCACGGTGATGCCGGCGGTGGCCTGAAGGGTCGCCGGGTCGCCGGGCCGCCGAACCGCTCGCGCAGCGTCTCAGGGCATGGCGCGCGCGAGCGCCTGCCCCGCCGCCCGCACCGCCTGCACGATCTGCTCGACCTCGACGCAGCCGTAGCCCATGCACAGCCCGTGCACCGAGGGCTTGCCCAGCGCGTACGCGGACAGCGGCAGGACGCCCGGCATGTGCTGCTGGACCGTGTCCAGCAGCACCGGCATCGCCGCCGGCCGGCGGGCCCGCACGCTCAGGTGCAGGCCGGCCGCGCCGGGCAGCACCTCCACCCAGCGGCCCAGCGCCGCGTCCAGACCCTTGACCAGCGCTTCGCGGCGTTGCCGGTAGATCGGCCGCATGCGGCGGATGTGGCGCGCCAGATGCCCGTCCGCGATGAAGGCGGCCAGCGTCGCCTGGGTCACCGCGTCGCCGTGTGAATCGCTCGTGCGCCGGATGTCCACCAGGGCATCGCGCGCCCAGGGCGGCGTCACCACGAAACCCTTGCGCAGCGACGGGAACAGGCTCTTCGAGAACGTGCCGACGTAGAAGACCCGCCCCTCGCGATCGAGCGTCTGCAGCGCGTCCTGCGCATGGGGCTCGAACTGGAACTCGCCGTCGTAGTCGTCCTCCACGATCACCGCGCCGAGCTCGCGCGCGCGGGCCAGCAGCGCCTGGCGCCGCGCCGCGGACATCACCGCGCCGGTGGGCATCTGGTGCGACGGCGTCACGCAGATCACCTTCACGCCGTCGGGCAGGCGGTCCACGCGCAGACCCTCCGCATCGACCGGCACTCCGACCAGCCGTGCGCCGGCCGCGGCGAAGGCCGCGCGTGCCGGCATGTAGCCGGGGTTCTCGAGCGCCACCATCGTGCGCCCCGGCGTCACGAGCAGGCGGGCCAGCAGGTCGAAGGCCTGCTGCGCGCCGGAGGTGATGAGCAGGTCTCCGGGCTCGCAGACCACCGCGCGGACGAAGGCCACATGGCCGGCGATCGCCTCGCGCAACGCCGGCAACCCTTCCGCCGGCCCGTACAGGAAGGACGATCGAGCCAGGGTCCGCAGTGCCCGCGCCGTCAGTCGTCGCCAGGTGTCGTGCTCGAAGCCGCGGTCCTCGGGGACGCCGGTGCGGAACGAGCGCGCCGGCAGCGGCCGCGCGTGCGCGATGCGCGGCGCGGGCTGCCGCCAGGCGGGCGCGATGCGGACGTCCTCCGCGCGGCTCGCCGTCGACACCCCGCCCCGTGCCGCCGCGCGTCGCGCCGGCTCGGCGGGCGCGATGACCCGCGGTCGCGCGCCGGCGCGCGCCTGGGCGTGGCCTTCCGCCACCAGCAGGTCGTAGGCGGCGACCACCGTGTTGCGGCCGACGCCCAGCACCTCGGCCAGGCGCCGCGTGGACGGCAGCGCGAAGCCCGCCGGCAGTTGCCGCTCCAGGATCGCCGCCCGCAGCTGGCGATGCAGCGAGCGGGTCAGCCCGCCGTTGCGGACGTCGTCCAGGTCCAGTTCAAAGGGCAGAACTGGTTCCATGAGATTGGTCGAAACTGGCGCTTTCATCGGGCCAGCGTATCCGTAGAGTACCGACTCATGCAACACCACCTCTGCGACACCTGCGGCACGCAATTCGCGCTCAGCGACGCGCCGCCACGCGCTTGCCCGATCTGCCAGGACGACCGTCAGTACGTCGGCTGGAGCGGCCAGCACTGGACCACCCATGAGGCGCTGGCCGCGCGCTTCAAGCTGCGCATCGGCGAGGACGACGGCCTGCTGGCCTTCGCGGTGGCGGGCGGCTTCGCCATCCCGCAGCGCGTGCTGCTGCTGCCCACCGAAGCCGGCAATGTCCTGTGGGAATCGCTGAGCCTGGTCACCGACGAGGCCGTCGCCGCGCTGCGCGAACGCGGCGGCGTCGACCGGATCGTGATCTCGCATCCCCACTTCTATTCGTCGATGGTGCAGTGGAGCGAGGCCCTGGGCGGCGTGCCCATCCTGCTGCATCACAACGACCGCGCCTGGGTGCAACGGCCCGCGCGCTGCATCGAGCACTGGCAGGGCGACCGGCTGAGCCTGGGCGCCGGCGTCACGCTGGTGCGCACCGGCGGCCACTTCCCCGGCAGCACGGCGCTGCACTGGGCCACCGGGCCGCGCGGCGGCGGCGCGCTGTTCGTCGGCGATTCGCCGCAGGTCGCATCGAACCGGCGCAGCGTCAGCTTCCTGTACAGCTCGCCGAACTTCGTGCCGCTCGGGCCGCGCGAGGTGATGGCGATGCGCGAGCGCCTCGCCGGCCTGGCCTATGACGATGTGTATGGCTACAGCTGGGGGCGCAACATCATCGGCGGCGCGCAAGCCGCGGTGGAGGCCTCGTTCGACCGCCACCTGCAGATCATGACCACCGCCTGAACCTGCCTGAAATCTGCCTGAACCGAAGAAGGAGCCTCCATGCCACTCGTCCGCATCTCCCTGCTCAAGGGCAAGTCCCGCGAGCATGTGCGCGCGATCGCCGACAGCGTCCACCAGGGCCTGATCGACGCCTACAAGATCCCGCCCGACGACCGCTTCCAGTTGATCCATCAGCATGATCCGGAAGACTTCATCTTCGATGCCGGCTACCTCGGCATCCATCGCAGCAGCGACGTGGTGTTCATCCACCTGGTGGCCGGCAACTGGCGCGACACGGCGCAGAAGCAGGCGCTCTACCAGGCCATCGCCGACCGGCTGGCCATCAGCCCCGGCCTGCGGCGCGAGGACGTGCAGATCGTGCTGAGTTCCAACCAGCGCGACGAGTGGTCCTTCGGCAACGGCGTGGCCTCCTACGTGAAGGCGGACGGCAGCGGTCCATGAGCGGCGAGCCCGCCGCCATTTCGTTTCCCTGGCGGCACGGATGTAAGCCCTTGTGATCAGCGGGCGGCCAGATGCAAGCAAACGCGCGCTGAGCGCGCGCCGGGACCGGAGGTTGCCGCGTCCAGCGCATGTTTTCTCCTCTGAAAGGACCCGACATGCCGCCGACGCGACTCCTTGCCATCGCCTGCCTCGCCGCCGCGCCGCTGCTTTCCTTCGCCCAGGTCACCGTCAAGAACGACGGCCAGTGGCGCGCCCTGTTCACCGCCGGCGCGAGCGTCTCCTCCGGCAACAGCGACTCGACCACCGTCAATCTGAGCGGCGAAGCCGTCAAGGCGAGCACCACCGACAAGCTCTCGCTCAACGGCCGCGCGATGTACCTCAAGGACGACGATTCGGACTCCGAGCAGCGCTACGCCTTCGGCGCGCATTACCAGCGCGATCTCACCGATCGCATCTTCGGTTTCGGCCAGTTCGACGCGCTCAAGGATGAGCCGGCCAACCTGTCCTCGCGGCTGTCGGTGGGCGGCGGCGCCGGTTACCACCTGATCAAGCGCGACGACCTGACCTGGGATGTCTCCGGCGGTCTCGGCTACACGCACGAGCGCTACGTCGCGCCCGCCATCGTCGACGGCGTCACCCGCAGCCGCTACGGCAACCTCGAGGTGCTGCTGGCCGAGGAGTCCAACCACAAGGTCTCCGACAACACGACGCTCAAGCAGCGACTCGCCTACCTGCCCGACCTGCGCAACAGCGGCGAGTACCGCGCGACCTTCGACGGCGGCCTCTCGGTCGCGATGACCAAACGCCTGAGCTTGACCGCCACCGTCCAGCACCGCTACGACAGCAATCCCGGCGAAGGCCTCAAGAAGAACGACACGCTGTTCATCACCGGCGTGTCGTTCAGGATCGACTGAGCCCGGCGCTCAGCGTTCCATCTGGCGCGGGCCGGGTTCGCCGCGACCGCGCGGCGGTTCCGCACGCGGCGCCGGCGTTGGTGCCGGACGGGATGGCTCGGCGCGCGGTGCCGGCGCAGGCGCAGGCGATGCCGGGCGGGGGGCCTCCATGCGCGGTTGCGGCTGCGGCATCGGACGCGGCGCTTCCACGCGAGGCTGTTCCATCCGCAGCTGCGGACGCTCGAAGCGAGGCTGCTCGGCGCGCGGCGGCTCGAAGCGCGGGGACTCCACGCGCGGTTGCTCGATCCGCGCCGGCGGCGCCACGCGCACCGGATCCTGGCGTTCGGGCCCTTGCCAGTCGCGGCCACGGTGGCCCCAGTCGCCCCGGCCATTGCCGCGATCGTTACCACGATCGTTGCCATGGTCGTTGCGCTCGGCGCCGTCCTGGCCGCGCGGACGCCACGGATCCCGGTCACCTTCACGTCGCTCGGATGGACGCTGGACGTCCGGACCACGCTGCGGCACCACCGTCTGTGCCGCCGGTGACGGCGCGGCCGTGGGCAGCTGGGGTCGGACGGTGGCCGCGTCGGGCTCCGGTCGGATCACGCCGCGCACTGGCCGGCTGTCGCCGGGGCGTGCGTCGCCGATGTTGTCCGGACGGCCATCGCCATTGCGGTCGAGGTAAGGCCGACCTTCGCGGCCATCGGGGCGACCGTCTCGGTCGCGGTCGATGAACGGCCGGCCGTCCGGGCGGCTGTCGGCCTGCCCACCTGGGCGCGGCGGCCAGGAGCGCTGCGGCTGCAGCGCCGTGGCCGGCAGCGGCGCGGCCACGGGCCGTTGCGTGAACAGGGCGCCATGCTCGCGTTCATGGCGGTAGTACGGCGGGCGTTCGCCCGGCCGGACGACGGTCGCGGGATTCGGCCCCGGATTGACCCGGCGCCAATAGGCCTGGCTGTAGCGGTAGGACGGCGTCCACGCCTCGCGCGGCGCCAGCGGCACCCAGCCACCGTAGCGCGGCGGCGGCGGACGACGTCCGCCCCCGACGACCACGCCGACCGAGATCCCCGGCCCCACCCAGCCCACCAGCGCCGGCGCGTAGGCCGGCCGGCGCACGTAGGGCCCCGGCACCCAGCACCAGCGGTCGCGCCAGTAGGCCCAGCGGCCGTAGTGGAAGGGCGCGAAGCCCCAGGGCATGTCGTCGACCCAGGTGTAGCCCCAGCGCGCGCTCCACACCCAGCGGCCGTAGCGGTACGGCGCCCAGTCGGCCACCACCACCGTCGGCACCCACACCGCGCCGTAGTCGGGGCTCTGCTCCCAGGCGCCGTAGCGCGCCAGGTCCTCGGCGCCGGTCATCTCGGGCGAGACATAGGGCACGGGCGTGCCGCTGCCCACCAGCGGCTGCGCGCCGAGGTCACGGTTGTCCTCGAGGATCAGCCGCGCGAAACCATCCTGCTGCAGCGGCTGGCGCTCGGTGCGCGGGCCGTTGTCCCACCAGAACTCCGCCTGCTCGTTCGTGCCGAGCCAGACCGGCTGCGCGTCGGTCGCGCGCGAGTCGAAGCGCAGCTTGCCCTGCCAGGCCTGCGCCTCGCTGCCGCGGTCCAGCTGCGAGACGCGGTACAGGCCCTCGCGCTCGAAGCCGAAGCGGCCCTCCAGCGTGCGCAGCGTCCATTCATCCGCCGACTCCTGGCCGCGCACGCGCAGCCCCACGCCGCCCTTGACGATCTGCACCGCGATGCGGGAATCGGCGAGCGCGTTGAACTCGATCTCGCTGCGCTGGTCCATCCACAGCGTCGCCGTCCCGATCGTCACCGTGGCGCCGCTGCCGTCGTCGGCGCGCAGGCGATCGCCCTCGCCGACGGTCTGGTTGCGGTGCATCTGCACCCATTCGCGCTCTTCGGCGTCGTACAGCCAGACGGTGCCGGTCATCTCGGCCAGTCGTCCGGCGCGGGACGGAGCATCCGCCCAGGCCGGCCCATGCGCCAGCGCCGCGGCCAGCGTGAGCAGCAGCATCGCCAGGGTCATCAGCCAACGCGCCCTCGGCACGCCGGCCGGCCATCGATTCAGGGACTCAGTCATGACCAGTAGCCTCCCCCGGAGGACGCCGGGGCTGCGGGACGCGGAGTTCCGCGATCGTTTCTTAACGCGGCGACGACAAGCCGGTGCACGGATGCTTACAACTTGTCGCCCTGTTGCCGAACCGTCAATCGGGCAGCGTACACCTGCGCCGGGCGCCCGGCGCCGGGTTGCCTCAATCGTCGGTGTTCGGGTCCAGGCCCGGGAACAGGATCTCGGTGAAGCCGAAGCGGCTGAAGTCCTTGATCCGCATCGGATAGAGCGTGCCCACCAGGTGGTCGCATTCATGCTGGACGACGCGGGCATGGAAGCCCTCGGCCTCGCGGTCGATGAGGCCGCCGAAGGCGTCGAAGCCGCGATAGCGGATGCGGCTCAGCCGCGGCACCACGCCGCGCAGGCCCGGCACCGACAGGCAGCCTTCCCAACCCTCCTCGGTCTCGTCGGTCAGCGGCTCGATCGTCGGATTGATCAGCACCGTCATCGGCACCGGCGGCGCCTCCGGATAGCGCTCGTTGCGCTGGAAGCCGAACACGACCACCTGCAGGTCCATGCCGATCTGCGGCGCAGCGAGGCCGGCGCCGTTGGCGGCCTTCATCGTGTCGAACATGTCCTCGAGCAGCGCGCGCAGCTCCGGCGTGTCGAAGGCCTCGACCGGCTGGGCATGGCGCAGCAGGCGGGGATCGCCCATCTTCAGGATCTCTCGAACGGCCATGGCGGGGTCCTCAATGCGGTGGGCTTCCGGGGAAGCGTGGGAACGGGCGAACACGGAACTGGAGCAGGAGCGCGGAAGGAGCGCGTCCTGCGCGCGACGGCGTCCAAGGGCGGCATCGCGTAACCTGCGGGACATTCTAAGAACCCGACCCGGAGACCTCCCGTGAGCGACCCCACCGCCCTGCCCCCGGCCCCGGCATCGCTGCCGGCCTACCTGGAAGCGCTCGGCCCCGGCCTCTATGCCGTGGACACCGCCTTCCAGCGCGACCACTTCGATGCCGCCTTCCTGGTCGTGGACAGCGGCCGGGCGGCCTTCATCGACACCGGCACGCGCCATGCGCTGCCGCGGCTGCTCGGCGCGCTGGAGGCGCTGGGCCTGCCGCGCGAGGCGGTGGACTGGGTGATCCCGACGCACGTGCACCTGGACCACGCCGGCGGCGTCGGGCCGCTGATGGCGGCGCTGCCGTCGGCCACGATGCTGGTGCACCCGCGCGGGCTGCGGCACATGGTCGATCCCTCGGCGCTGTGGGCCGGCGCGCTGGCCGTCTACGGCGAGGAAGAGATGCGCCGCTCCTACGGCGAGCTGGTCGGCGTGCCGGAGTCGCGCGCCCAGGCCAGCAGCGACGAGCAGCGCATCGCCGTGGGCGCCCGCACGCTGCGGCTGATCGACACGCCGGGGCATGCGCGGCACCACCACTGCCTGTGGGACGAGGCCAGCGGCGGCTGGTTCACCGGCGACACCTTCGGCCTGTCCTACCGCGAATTCGACGATCCCGAGCGGGGCGCCTGGATCCTGCCGACCAGCACGCCGGTGCAGTTCGAACCCGACGCGCTGCGCGACTCCATCCGCCGGATGATGGCGACGCGGCCGTCACGCATGTACCTGACGCACTACAGCGCCGTCGGCCGCGATGCGGCGGACGTCGAGCGCCTGGCGGCGCTGCTGCTGTCGCAGATCGACGAGATGGTCGCGATCGCGAGCGGCCTGAAGGACGCGCCCGATCGGCACGCCGCGCTCAAGCGCGAGCTGCTCGCGATGTTCCAGCGCCGGGTGCGCGAGCACCTCGGCGACCGGATGGCGCCCACGCGCGTGGCCGCGCTGCTGGCGATGGACGTCGAGCTCAACGCCCAGGGACTGGGCGTGTGGCTGGACCGCCTCACGCGTCGAGGTTGAGCTCCTGGATCTTGCGCGTGATGGTGTTGCGGCCGATGCCCAGCTTCTGAGCGGCCTCGATGCGGCGGCCGCGGGTCAGGTCCAGCGCGGTCAGGATCAGGCTGGCCTCGAAGCGGCGGGTCAGCACGTCCCAGACGTTGGGTTCGCCGGCCGCGAGCAGCCGGCGCGCCTCGCGCGCCATCTCGGCGATCCAGGCGTCGGGCGACGGCGGGATCGGGACCGCCGGCAAGGGCAGCGGGGCCGCCGCGCTGCCGCCGGTCAGGCCGCTCGCGAGCGGCACCACCTCGGCCGAGAGTCCGCCCGATGGCGCCGCGTGCGCGCCCGGCGCCGCCAGCAGCTCCTGCGGCAGGTCCTTGGCCTCGACCACCAGGCTGGGTGCCATCACGCTCAGCCAGTGGCAGATGTTCTCCAGCTGCCGCACGTTGCCCGGGAAGTCGAAACCGACCAGGCGCTGCAGCGCCGCCTCGGACAGGCGCTTCGGCTCGACGCCGAGCTCGCCCGCGCTGCGCTGCAGGAAGTAGCGCGCCAGCAGCGGCACGTCCTCGCGGCGCTCGCGCAGCGGCGGCAGCCGCAGGCGGATCACGTTCAGGCGGTGGAACAGGTCCTCGCGGAAGCGGCCTTCCTTGACCAGCGTCTCCAGGTTCTGGTGCGTGGCCGCGACGACGCGCACATTGGCCTTCTGCGGGCTGTGGCCGCCGACGCGATAGAACTGGCCATCGGACAGCACGCGCAGCAGCCGCGTCTGCAGGTCCAGCGGCATGTCGCCGATCTCGTCGAGGAAGAGCGTGCCGCCCTCGGCCTGCTCGAAGCGGCCGCGCCGCGTCGCCTGCGCGCCGGTGAACGCGCCGCGCTCATGGCCGAAGAGTTCCGACTCCAGCAGGTCCTTGGGGATCGCCGCGGTGTTGATCGCGACGAACGGCCCTTCCGCGCGCGGGCTGTGCTTGTGCAGCGCGCGCGCCACCAGCTCCTTGCCCGAGCCCGACTCGCCGGTGATCAGCACCGTCACATGGCTCTGGCTCAGGCGGCCGATCGCGCGGAAGACATCCTGCATCGCCGGCGCCTGGCCCAGCATCTCGGGCATCTGCACCTGCTCGGCCTCGCCGACCGCCTCGCGCTGGCTCTCCTCCTGCGCGCGCCGGATCAGCTCGACCGCGCGCGGCAGGTCGAAGGGCTTGGGCAGGTATTCGAAAGCCCCGCCCTGGAAGGCGCTGACCGCGCTGTCCAGGTCCGAGTAGGCCGTCATGATGATCACCGGCAGACCCGGCAGCTGCTTCTTGACCGTGGTCAGCAGCTCCAGGCCGGAGCCGCCCGGCATGCGGATGTCCGACACCAGCACTTGCGGCGTGTCGTCCTCCAGCGCTGCCAGCACGTCGCGCGTCTGGCTGAAGCTGCGCACCGGCAGCCCTTCGCGCGTCAGCGCCTTCTCGAGAACAAAACGGATCGAATGGTCGTCGTCAACAATCCAGATCGACTTCATCTATGGCTCCCCTTTTCCCCGTTGTCGACTTGTGGCCGCGGCTCAGGGCAAAGGCAGGGTGATTCGGAAATCGGTCCGGCCCGGCTGGCTGTCGCAGTCGATCATCCCCTGGTGCTGTTGGGCGATCGTCTGCGCCAGCGTCAACCCGAGACCGGAACCGCCATCCCTCCCTGAAACCAGCGGAAAGAAGATGCGGTCCTTGATCTCCTCGGGCACGCCCGGGCCGTTGTCCTCGACATGCAATTCCAATGCCAAGCGCCAGCGCTGCTTGCCGATCGTCACCTGCCGGGCCACCCGCGTGCGCAGGGCGATGACCGCGTCGCCGGCGGCGATGCGCTCGTGCAGCGCCTGCGCCGCGTTCTGGACGATGTTGAGCACTGCCTGGATCAGCTGCTCGCGGTCGCCGCGGAAGTCGGGAAGCGAGATGTCGTAGTCGCGCTGCAGCGTCAGCCCGCGCGGGTACTGCGCCAGCACCAGCGAGCGCACCCGCTCGCAGATCTCGTGGATGTTGACGTCGCCCACCACCTGCGCGCGCCGGTGCGGCGCCAGCAGCCGGTCCACCAGCGACTGCAGCCGGTCGGCCTCGTGGATGATGACCTCGGTGTATTCCTCGAGCTCGCCCCACAGGTCGGTGGGCTGCAGCTCCAGCGCCAGCAGCTGCGCCGCGCCGCGGATGCCGCCCAGCGGGTTCTTGATCTCGTGCGCCAGGTTGCGCGTCAGTTCCTTGATCGAGTGGACCTGGTCGAGGTTGCGCTCCTCGCGGTCCTGGCGCGTCTGCTGCGCGTTCTCGATCAGCTCGATCACCAGCCGCTGCGGATCGTCCGTCTGGCTGACGATGACATGCACCGGCAGCAGGTCGTCATGGGTGCGCGGCCCGCGACGGATGGTCGCGTCGAAGCGCGAGCTGGAGAACGCGTTGCGGCTGACCTCCTCCAGCGCCTCGACCAGGCGGCCGGTGTCGGTGAACCACTCCAGCAGGTTGCTGCCCTGCACCGCGCGGCGCGGCAGGTTGAACAGCGTCTCGACCGCGGTGTTGGCGAACTCGCAGGTGCCGTCGGGACGGACCACGGCGACCAGCGTCGCCAGGAGATCGAAGCACGCGAACGGCTCGTCGGGGGAAACGGGGGTAACGGGTTTGGGATTCATGCGGTGTCGCCCTCGTCGCCGTCGTCGCCAATGACGCGCGACACCGCGGCGGTGCTTCCCGCCGATCCCCGTTCAGAGGTTGGGCGGCGGCAGCTTCGCGAGCTCGCGCTTGATGGCCTGGACGTCGGCCTCCTGGCGCGAGACGGAGGCCTTGAGCTCGGTCGTGCGGTCCAGGTACTTCTGATAGTTGCGCTCGTCGCCACGGCGCTCGGGCTGGCCGTTGTTGTACTCCTGCTGGAGCTTGGCGAGCTTGCCTTCGGCCTCGCGCAGTTCCTGCTCGAGGATGCGGCGGCGATCGTCGTCGCGCACGCGCTGGTCCTTGGCATCGACCTTGAGGTCACCTTGCGTCCCCGAGGCCGACACCGTCGGCGTACGCGGCTTGACCGGCGCGATCACCGAGATCGGCGTGCCCTCGATGCTGCGGCAACCCTTCTCGGCGGCCTCCTTCGCGGACAGCGCGTCGGTGTACAGCACCGGCGGTCCGGGGCAGCGGTACACCACGCCCTGCGCCCCGGCAGGCCCGGCGGCCATGGCCGCCATCGCGACCAGCACCAGCGCCGGCCATTCCCGTCCCACCCGCTTCTTCTGCAGCGTCATCTGCATTCCCTGCTTCCAACTGACCAGAGCCGGGAGGCATTGTGACGCAATCGGTCGCCGATGGGCATGGCGCCATGCGGAAGCGCTGTTGCCAGGTGTAGGGCTGTGGAACGTCGGACACGGCGCGGCAAAGGAAAAGGGACGGCCATGGCCGTCCCTGCGCGCGGTGGCAAGCGTGCGGAGCGGGCCGTGCCTGGGCGGTCATGGCGCGCTCCGCGCTTGCGATCACAGCGAGTAGTACATGTCGAACTCGACCGGGTGGGTGGTCATGCGGAAGCGCTGGACTTCCTGCATCTTCAGCTCGATGTAGGCATCGATGAAGCTGTCGGTGAACACGCCGCCCTTGGTCAGGAACGCGCGGTCCTTGTCCAGATACTCCAGCGCCTGGTCCAGCGAGTGGCAGACGGTCGGGATCTTCGCGTCTTCTTCCGGCGGCAGGTGGTACAGGTCCTTCGTGGCGGCTTCGCCCGGATGGATCTTGTTCTCGACGCCGTCCAGGCCCGCCATCAGCAGCGCGGCGAAGCACAGGTAGGGGTTGGCCGAGGGATCCGGGAAGCGCGCCTCGATGCGGCGGCCCTTCGGGTTGGCGACGTAGGGGATGCGGATCGAGGCCGAGCGGTTCTTGGCCGAGTAGGCCAGCTTCACCGGGGCTTCGAAGCCGGGCACCAGGCGCTTGTACGAGTTGGTGCCGGGGTTGGTGATGGCATTGAGCGCGCGGGCGTGCTTGATGATGCCGCCGATGTAGTACAGCGCGAAGTCGCTCAGGCCCGCGTAGCCGTCGCCGGCGAACAGGTTCTTGCCGTCCTTCCAGACCGACTGGTGCACGTGCATGCCCGAGCCGTTGTCGCCGACGATGGGCTTCGGCATGAAGGTGGCCGTCTTGCCGTAGGCGTGCGCGACGTTCTGGATGATGTACTTCTGCAGCTGCAGCCAGTCGGCGCGTTGCACCAGCGAGCTGAACTTGGTGCCGATCTCCATCTGGCCGGCGTTGGCGACCTCGTGGTGGTGGACTTCGACGGGGATGCCCATCTGTTCCAGGATCAGGCACATCTCCGAGCGCATGTCCTGGCCGCTGTCGACCGGAGGCACCGGGAAGTAGCCGCCCTTGACGGTGGGACGGTAGCCGCTGTTGCCGTGCTCGTAGTCCTTGCCGGTGTTCCAGGCGGCTTCTTCCGATTCGATCTTCACGAACGAGCCGGACATGTCCACGTTCCAGCGCACGCTGTCGAAGATGAAGAACTCGGGTTCCGGGCCGAAGTAGGCGGTGTCGCCCAGGCCGGAGGACTTCAGGTAGGCCTCGGCGCGACGGGCCAGCGAGCGCGGGTCGCGCTCATAGGCCTTGCCGTCGGTCGGGTCGATGACGTCGCAGGACAGGATCAGCGTCGGCTCTTCGAAGAAGGGGTCGATGTTGGCCGTGTTCGGATCCGGGATCAGCAGCATGTCCGAGGCTTCGATGCCCTTCCAGCCGGCGATCGAGGAGCCGTCGAAGGCATGGCCCGACTGGAACTTGTCCTCGTCGAAATGGGAGACGGGCACGGTCACGTGCTGCTCTTTGCCGCGGGTGTCGGTGAAGCGGAAGTCGACGAACTTGACTTCGTGCTCCTTCACCATGTTCATCACGTCGGCGACGGTCTTGGTGGCCATCAATCACTCCTAGGGGGGCTGGATGAGAAAGAAAGAGTCGTGGGGCTTCGGCCCAGCGCGGACGATTTAGCAGTTTGCATGCCAGCGGATGGCAATCCGGTGACAGCCAGGCGCCAGACCGGTGCATGAGGCGCAAGCCCTTGATGCCGAACGCGCCACCCGAGGGCAATGCCCGTCGTTCAGAGCGCAGCGGCGCCTGGGCGATATGCGCCTGATCCGGACCGAAGCCCGAATCGGTGCATCATCGCACCAACTCGGTGCTGATGACAGCACCAAATTGGACAACGCCCGCGCGCAGGGCCTCGTAGGCGGCATCCATGGCCGCCGCATCGCCCTTGACGCCCAGTTCGATGTGGCGACCCCACTGCGGGTGATCGACGCTGGGCAGCGAGAACACCTTGATGCCGGGGAAGTCGGATTCGATCCGCTCCATCAGCGGGGTCAGGCTGGCTTCCATCGCGCCCTGGACGATCAGCGAGCGCTCGCGCGTGCCGACCGCGCGGTGCAGCTCGGCATGGCGGTGGTCCAGGACCCACTCGATCATCGGATGGGCCATCACCGGGAAGCCGGGGACGAAGTAGGCCGTGCCGACCGAGAAGCCGGGGATCCTGTTGTACGGATTCGGAATGATGGCCGCGCCTTGCGGGAACACGCCCATCTCCATGCGACGCAGGGTGTCGGGGTGCTCGCGCTCGGGCGTCGTGCCCTGCTCCGCCGCCATCTGCTGGACGCGCTGCCAGATCAGCTCGGCCGCTTCCGGATGCAGCTCGAGCGGTAGCCCCAGCGCCGCGGCGGCGGCCTGGCGTGTGTGGTCGTCGGGCGTCGCACCGATGCCGCCGCAGCTGAAGAAGAGATCGCCGCTGGCGAAGGCGGCCCGGTACTCGCGCACCAGTTGCTCCCGGTCATCGCCCAGGTACTTCGCCCAGGCCAGCGACAGGCCGCGCGCGCCCAGCAACTCGATCACCTTGGACAGGTGCTTGTCCTGGCGCTTCCCGGACAGGATCTCGTCGCCAATGATGAAGAGGCCGATGTTCATGCGGGTTCCTGCGAAAACGTGAGAGCGAAGAAGGCGATGAAGACGAAGGCGATCGCGGCGCTCGCCGCGTCGGCCGGCTTCAGAGCGGCGACGGCCGGTTCTCGATCGCGGGCGGCGGCGTCGGGTCCTCGGCGTCCAGGGGCGGCGCCGTCGCGTAGTTGGCGGGCAGCGCGTCCATCACCGGATCGGGCGCGCGTTCGGCGCGAGTGTCGGCGCGGCGCATCTCCTGCAGCGCGGCCAGCGCGTAATGCGAGAACCACAGCGAGCTGAAGGCGAACACCAGCGTGTAGAGCCAGACCGACACCAGGATCAGCACCGGCGCGAAGGCAATCGTCAACGCGCCCATCGCCCAGATCGCCGCCGGCGCCGCGCCCAGGTAGCCCGTCGCCAGGCCCAGCAGCAGCAGCGGCAGCCGGTGCTCGGCCAGCAGGCGGCGGCGCTCGGGCGCGGACGCGTGCTCGGCCAGCACGTCGAAGGTGAACACGCGGTAGCCCAGCCAGCCCCAGATCAGCGGCGGCAGGATCAGCGCCAGCGGCGGGATCAGCCAGAACGGCAGCGACGCCACCAGCAGCACGACGCACAGCAGCGTGTGGCCCAGCGACCAGCTCAGGCTGGCCACGAAGCCGGCGCCGCGCTTGCGCTCCAGCCCCGCGAAACGGCGCTGCGCGACCAGGTCCACCATCGACGGCGTCATCAGCAGCGCCACCAGCAGCAGGCTCAGCACGACCAGCGCCGGCACGGCCATCGCCAGCACGATGATCGGCGCGAGCACCGTGCGGAAGGACGCGGCGCCGAGGCTGTCCAGCCACTTGAGCAGGCCGTCGATCAGGCTCCAGGACTCGAGCGTCGCGCGCACGCCGGCGACGGCGGCTTCCCAGAAGAAGTAGCCGAGCCCGAACGCGAGCGCCGCCGACACGATCAGCGGCAGCAGCGACAGGCCGATCACCCGCGGATGCAGGCAGTACGCGGCCGCCCGCCAGAACGCGTCCGCGATGCGGCTCATCGGCTTGATCATCCCTGGTTCCCTCCAGCCGGCGCCTGGCCGGCGATGTCCATCGTCGCGCCGCCGGGCGGCAGGGCGCCGCCTCCGTGCGCGGCCGCGATCTTGTCACGTCCGGCGAGCCGCTTCAGCCCCAGCCACTGCTGGGCCCAGAAGCCCCGCCCGTAGTCGCGACCGCCCTCTTCCGGCAACTGGTCGCGCACGCCGGTCGGATCCCAGCGGTCCTCGAAGTTGGCGGTGCGGAACAGCACGTCCCAGATCGGCAGCATCACCGCGAAGTTGTGGCCGCCCAGCGTGCCGCGACCGAAGCCTTCATGGCCGATGCCGATCGAGTGATGCAGGCGATGGAAGCGCGGGCTCACCAGCAGCCGCTCGCCGATCGTGCCGAAGCTCAGCCGCAGGTTGGCATGCTGCAGGTTCTCCAGCAGCTGCGAGATCGCGACCAGCGCGACGAACTGGCCGGGCCCGACGCCGATCAGCACCGCGGTCAGCGCGACCGCGCTGTCGATCAGCAGGTCGTCCAGCAGGTGGTTGCGGCTGTCGCTCCACATCGTCATCTGGCGCTGGCTGTGATGCAGCGCATGCAACGCCCACCACCAGTGCCACGAGTGCTGCGCGCGGTGCAGCCAGTACTGCAGCAGGTCGAAGGCCACCAGGTACAGCACGAAGCTGACCCAGGCCTGGTCGGTGACGCCAGGCCAGATCGCGTCGAGCTGGAAGGACGGCAGGCCGAGCATGCGCATCTCGCCGACCAGGCTGTCGACCACCGGATCCAGCGAGAAGAACATCGCCAGCCGGAACACGCCCAGCCGCTGGATCAGCGTGTAGACGATGTCGATGCGGATCGCATGGCGATCGGTGACCGCCTCGGCAGGCCGCCAGCGCTGCAGCGAGCCGATCACCGCCAGCATCACGACGATCTGGATCAGGCCCACCAGCAGCCAGCCGGTCGCGTCGAACGCGTCCTCCAGCAGGTTGCCGTAGCCCAGGTGGAAGACGACCGGTTGAATGACGCTCTCGAACAGCGCCTGCTGCGCCTGTGCGAACAGATCGGTGAGCCAGTCCATCACGCTGTCGGTCCTTCCATGAATCGATGGATCGCGTCCGTGCCGCCCGCGCGCCTCAGCGCTTCAGGGCGTCCTTCGGCCCCGCGGGCCCGGGGGTCGCCGGCACGGCCGGCAGGCCCGCCGGAACGCCAACCGGCACGCCGCTCGCGGCCGCCTTCGCGACCGCTTCCTGCGGCCGGCGCATCCAGGCGACGTAATCCGGATGATCGCGCAAGGGCGCGAAGCACATGCCCCGGGATTTCAAGCCTTGCAGCAGCGGCTCCAGCACCGCCGGCGCCCACGGGTCCTGGCGCGACCAGATGCCCAGGTGCGCCATCAGGATGTCGCCCGGCTTGACGCGCCGCAGCGCCTGGTCGAGCAGCGCGGGGTTGGGGTACTTGTCGCTGGGCAGTTCGTCGCCGAGGAAGCCGGAGGCGCTCCAGCCCACGTGCCGGAATCCGCAGGCCTGCGCCGCCGCCAGCAGCGCCGGCGAGGTGCGTCCGGCCGGTGCGCGGAAGATCATCGACATCGGCCGGCCGGTCATCTCGAGGAAGCGGCGCGCGGGGCGCTTGAGTTCCTCGCAGTACTCGGCCGCGCTCAGCACGACGTTTTGCGGCACCTGCTCGCCGGCGGCGCGCTTGAAGCGGAACCGGCCGTCGGGCAGGTCCGCCGACCAGGCGTCGTGGTACCAGGTGTGCGAGCCGAAATCGTGGCCTTGAGCGGCGAGCTGCTTCCACCACGGCGCCCACTTGTCGTCGAGCGTCTGCCCGCCGTCCATGGTCGGCTCCTGGGCGAGGAAGAAGGTCGCCTTCGCGTCGAAGCGCCGCAGCGTGTCGACGATCAGCGGCGCCACGCCCATGTGGCCGGTGTCGAAGGTGAGGTAGACGGGTTTGTCGCAGGGGGCCGGCGCCGGGGCTGAGGCGCCCTGCGGCTGCGCCTGCGCCACCACCGTCAGGCCGAGCGCGAGCGCCACGACCGGACGCGCCAGGCGACCTGGGCGCGCCGGGCCACGCGGGACGAACGGGATCTTCACGGCCAGGGCCCTCGTCAGCCGGCGCTCACTGGCGCGGCATCTGGTCGAGCGTCCAGACGCCGTGCGGCGACTTGCCGACCTTGACCTGCTGCAGGATCTGCTTGGTCTGCAGGTCCATCACCGTGAGCTTGCGCGCCCAGCGCGAGGTGAACATCAGCGTGCGGCCGTCGGTCAGGATCTCCATGTCGTCCGGACCGCCGGGGGCCTTGAAGGTGTCGACCACCTTGAAATCCGCCAGCGCGATCTTGCTGATCGTGTTGGCCGCGCGGTTGCTCACCAGCACATGCTTGCGGTCGCCCAGCGCGCGGAACGAATGCGCGCCGTCGCCGGTCTCCAGCTTCTTGACCAGCCGCGGCTGCGCGCCGCCGACGTCGTAGACCTCGACGCTGCGCTCGCCGGTGAGCGCCACCAGCAGGTACTTGTCGTCGGGCGTCAGGTAGAGGTCGGCCGGCAGCTTGCCGACGGGAATCTTCCAGCGCGGCGCCATCGTGTTCAGGTCGATGGCCAGCAGCTCCGAGCTGTCCTGCAGGCTGGCGTAGACAACGCTGCTCTTCGTGTCGATGGACAGGTGGCTCGGCGTCTTGGGCGCGGAGAAGCGCTTGAACAGCGCCAGCGGCTGCGCCGCGTTCTGCGGCTGCCACTTGTAGATGTCGACGTGATCCAGGCGGTTGCCGGCCAGCACCAGCCACTTCATGTCGGGCGAGAAGCGCAGGTGATAGGGATCGGGAATACCGTGGACGGTGCGCTGCACCTCGGCCGTGACCGGATCCAGGAAGGTCAGCGAGTCGCCCAGCGCGTTGGCCACGACCATGGTCTTGCGGTCGGGCGTCAGGTAGAGGTGGTGCGGCTCCTTGCCGATCGGAATGCGCTTGACCTGGCGGAAGTCCTTCGGATCGATCACGCTGACGTCGGCGTCCAACGAGTTCAGCACGAAGATGGGACTGCCGGTGGTGGCCAGCGCCGACGGCGCCGCGATCGACGCGCTCAGCGCCACGGCCAGGGCGGCCAGCAGCGGCCGCGCGAGGGAAGACAGCATGGAGATCCTCAACAGGGAGATGCCCGGCGAGCCAGGCGGCACGCAGCCCTCAAGTGTAGGCGGGTTCTCCCTAGGTCCGACCCGGAACAGCGCCGCCAAGGTCCGCCTGATGCGGGTTTCGGGCGGGTTTGGGACGGACCTGGGCGTCAGGCAGGCGGCGTCGAAGCGGCGCGTTCACACGCGGACGCGGCGGGCGTCGGAACGGGTGGAGCGCGCCGCCGCCGTTGCATCCCGTTGCGGAAGACTTGCCGCCAGGGTTGCGGCAAGTCTGCGCATCGCGAACTTCTTGGGCCGGTTACTCGTCGTCGCCGCCGAGCAGGCCGCCCAGCAAGCCACCGGTGGCGAAGCCGCCCAGCATGGAGCCCTCCTCGCGCGCGCCGCCGCGCTGCGGGGCCGCGGCGAAGACGCGCGACGCCAGGCGCGAGAACGGCAGGCTCTGCAGCCAGACTTCGCCCGGGCCGGTCATCTTGGCCAGGAACAGGCCTTCGCCGCCGAACAGGGCGGTCTTGATCTTGCCCACGTACTGGATCTCGAAACTCACGCTCGGCGTGTAGGCGACGACGCAGCCGGTGTCCACCAGCAGCGTCTGGCCCGGTTGCAGCGTGCGACGAACCACGGTTCCGCCCGCATGCACGAACGCCAGCCCATCACCCTCGAGCTTCTGCATGATGAAACCTTCACCACCGAAGAAGCCAGTCGACAGCCGCTGCTGCAACGCGATGCCCAGAGACACGCCGCGAGCCGCGCACAGGAACGCGTCCTTCTGGCAGATCAGCGTGCCGCCGAGCTTGCCCAGCTCCATCGGCAGGATCTTGCCGGGGTACGGCGCCGCGAAGGCGACGCGCTGCTTGCCATGAGCCTGGTTCGTGTAGACCGTGGTGAACAGCGATTCACCGGTCACCAGCCGCTTGCCGGCACCGAGCAACTTTCCGAAGAAGCCGCCCTGGTTGGCGGAACCATCGCCGAACACCGTGTCCATGCCGATGCCGGCATCCATGAACATCATGCTGCCGGCCTCGCCGATGGCAGCTTCGCCGGGGTCGAGTTCGACCTCCACGAACTGCATCTCGGCACCCTTGATTTCGTAGTCGACAACGTCCATCGCCATGGTGTTCACCCTCTGTCACATCACAAAGAAACGGGCGCGATATTAACGTTTCGCGGCCTTTCTATACTGCGGTCATGACGCCCATGTCCCCTGACGAAAGCGCACCCCTCACTCCCCTCAAACCCGGCGACAGCTACGTGCAATCCTTCGCGCGCGGCCTGTCGGTGATCCGGACCTTCGACAGCCACCACGCCCGGCAGACCCTGACCGAGGTGGCCAAGCGCTGCGGCCTGACGCGCGCCGGCGCGCGCCGCATCCTGCTGACGCTCCAGACGCTGGGCTACGTCCGTTCCGAGGGGCGGATGTTCGAGTTGACGCCGAAGATCCTGGACCTCGGCTTCGCCTACCTGTCCTCGCAGCCGCTGTGGCGCTTCGCCGAGCCGATCGCGATGCAGCTGGCCAACGACGTGCGGGAATCGGTCTCCATCGCGGTGCTCGACGGCGACGACGCGGTCTTCGTGCTGCGCGTGCCGATGCGCAAGGTGCTGTCGGACCCGATGGGCGTGGGCAGCCGGCTGCCAGCCTGGGCGACCGCGACCGGCCGCGTGCTGCTGGCGGCCCTCCCCGTCGAGGAACGCGAAGCCCGGCTGGCGCAGGTGCAACTGGCGCGTCGCGCGGTCAACACCGTGCGCACGCCGGAGGAGCTGCGCGCCGCGGTCGAGCAGGCGCGGCGCCAGCATTGGTGCCTGGTGGACCAGGAACTCGAGGACGGCGTGCTGACCGTGGCCGCGCCGATCGCCGGCCGCGATGGCAAGGTCGTCGCGGCAATCAACATCAGCACCCATGCGTCGCGGACGCCGCCGCAGGTGCTGCTCGAGCAGGGGCTGCCCAAGCTGCAGGCGGCGGCGCAGAGCCTGTCGCAGCTGCTGGTGTTGATGAAGAAGGACTGATCGCTGTGGAGCCCAGTCCGCGGGACTGGGCTCGGTCCCTTCTCACCCCATGTGCAGGCCGCCGTTGCAGCTGAAGTCCGCCCCGGTGGTGAACCCGGACGACTCGCCCGCCAGCCAGCCGACGATGGAGGCGATCTCCTCCGGCTCGCCCAGGCGCTTGACCGGGATGCCGGCGACGATCTTCTCCAGCACGTCCGGACGCACCGCCTTGACCATGTCCGTGCCGATGTAGCCGGGGCTGACCGTGTTCACCGTGACGCCCTTGGCGGCGAGCTCCTGCGCCAGCGCCATCGTGAAGCCGTGCATGCCGGCCTTGGCCGCCGAGTAGTTGGTCTGGCCCGCCTGCCCCTTCTCGCCGTTGACCGACGAGATGTTGATGATGCGGCCCCATCCCTTGTCCACCATGCCGGGCACCACCTGCTTGGTGACGTTGAACATGCTGTTCAGGTTGGTGTCGATGACGGTGTCCCACTCGTCGCGGGTCATCTTCAGGAACATGCGGTCCTTGGTCACGCCCGCGTTGTTGACCAGCACATCGATCTTGCCGTGCTCGGCGATCGCGCGGTCGAAGGCCGCGACGGTCGAGTCCCAGTCGGCCACGTTGCCGACCGACGCATGGAAGGTGTAGCCCAGCGCGGACTGCTCGCCCAACCACTTGGCATGGTCGCGGCTGGGGCCGCAACCGGCGATGACCTTGAAGCCATCCTTGTGGAGGCGCTGGCAGATGGCGGTGCCGATGCCGCCCATCCCGCCGGTGACGTATGCAACTTTCTGACTCATCTTGCTTGCCTCCTGAGGGGCCCGCCGGGCCGCCGCGTCCGCGGCCGGGGTGCCTGGAATGTCGGAACGGATACGACGCGCGAAAGGGAATCCGCGCTCAGCGCTCGACGCACAGGGCCACGCCCATGCCGCCGCCGATGCACAGGCTGGCGATGCCCTTCCTGGCATCGCGCTTGATCATCTCGTGCAGCAGCGTCACCAGGATCCGGGCGCCGGACGCGCCGATCGGATGGCCCAGCGCGATCGCGCCGCCGTTGACGTTGACCTTGCTCAGGTCCCAGCCCATCTCCTGATGGACGGCGCAGGCCTGTGCGGCGAAGGCCTCGTTGATCTCGAGCAGGTCCAGGTCCTTGGCCTGCCAGCCGGCGCGCTCCAGCGCCTTGCGCGACGCCGGCACCGGGCCCATGCCCATGGTCTTGGGATCCACGCCGGCGCTCGCGTAGGACGCGATCCGCGCCAGCGGCGTCAGTCCCAGCGCCTTCGCCTTCGCATCGGTCATCAGCACCAGGCCGGCCGCGCCGTCGTTCAGGCCCGACGCGTTGCCGGCGGTCACCGAGCCCGCCTTGTCGAAGGCCGGCTTCAGGCCCGCGAGCGCCTCGGCGGTCGACTTGCGGTTGATGAACTCGTCCGCCGCGAAGACGACCGGATCGCCCTTCTTCTGCGGAATGGTCACCGGCACGATCTCGGCGGTGAAGCGGCCGGCGTCCTGCGCCGCCGCGGCCTTCTGCTGGCTGGCCAGCGCCAGCTCGTCCTGCTGCGCGCGGCTGACGTGGTACTCCTTGGCCACGTTCTCGGCGGTGATGCCCATGTGGTACTGGTTGTACACATCCCACAGGCCGTCGACGATCATCGTGTCCACGAGCTTCCAGTCGCCCATGCGCTGGCCGTCGCGCGAGCCCGGCAGCACGTGCGGCGCCAGGCTCATGCTCTCCTGGCCGCCGGCGATGACGATCTCGGAGTCGCCGTCGCGGATCGCCTGCGCCGCCAGCATCACGGCCTTCAGGCCGGAGCCGCAGACCTTGTTGATCGTCAGCGCCGGCACGGTGACCGGCAGGCCTGCCTTGATCACCGCCTGGCGCGCGGGGTTCTGGCCCACGCCCGCGGTCAGCACCTGGCCGAGGATGACCTCGTTGATCTGCTCGCCCTGCAGGCCGCTGCGGCGCAGCAGTTCCTGGATCACGATCGCGCCCAGCTCGCTGGCCGGCGTCTTCGACAGCGTCCCTCCGAACTTGCCGATCGGCGTGCGTGCCGCGGCGACGATGACGATGTCTTGCGGTGAACTCATGACTCGCTCCTCTTTCGAAACTGCTGAACTGCGGATGTCAGCGGGATGAAGGTGATGACTCCTGGACGCGGCGCGGGCGGTCTCACGCGCGCTGCTTCACATAACGGCCCGGCGCCGGCTCGATCGCCGCATGGCCGCGGCCGCCCGGCGCGCGCGGTGCCGCCTTCAGCGGGCCCGCGTGACCGGCCAGCCACTGCGACCAGTCGGGCCACCAGCTGCCGGGATGCTCGGTGGCGTTCTGCAGCCATTGCTGAGGGTCGGCCGGCAGCGCCGTGCCCTTGCCGATCCAGTGGCTGCGCTTCTTCTTCTCCGGCGGATTGATGACGCCGGCGATGTGCCCGGACGCGCCGAGCACGAAACGCCGCTTGCCCTTGAAGACCTGCGTGCTGCGGTAGGCGGCATCCCAGGGGACGATGTGGTCCTCGCGCGAGCCGTAGATGTAGACCGGGGCCTGGATCCGGCCGAGGTCGATCGCCTCGCCGCAGACGGTCAGGCGGCCGGGGATGCGCAGCTCGTTCTGCAGGTAGGTGTGGCGCAGGTACCAGCAGTACATCGGGCCCGGCAGGTTGGTCGCATCGCCGTTCCAGTACAGCAGGTCGAAGGCCGGCGGCGCGTCGCCCTTGAGGTAGTTGCCGACGACGTAGTTCCACACCAGGTCGTTCGGGCGCAGGAAGCTGAAGGTCGTCGCCAGCTCCTGGCCCTTGAGCAGGCCGGGGCCGCTCACCGCCTGGTCGCCCAGCGTCATCTCGCGCAGCTTCACCGCCTGCTCGTCGATGAACAGGTCCAGCACGCCGTTGCTGCTGAAGTCGATCAGCGTGGTCAGCAGCGTGACGCTCTCGGCGGGCTGCTGGCCTCTGGCGGCCAGCACCGCCAGCGCGGTCGCCAGGATGGTGCCGCCGACGCAGAAACCCAGCGTGTTGATCGTCTCGGTCGCGGCGATCTCGCGCACCACCTCGATGGCCTTGATCGCGGCCTGGCCGATGTAGTCGTCCCAGGTCCAGTGCACGCAGTCCGCATCCGGGTTGCGCCAGCTCACCACGAAGGTGCGGTGGCCCTGCGCGACCGCATGGCGGATCAGCGAGTTCTCCGGCTGCAGGTCGAGGATGTAGTACTTGTTGATGCAGGGCGGCACCATCAGCAGCGGCCGGGCATGCACCTTCGTGGTGAGCGGCTTGTACTCGAGCAGCTGGAAGAAGTCGTTCTCGAAGACCACGCTGCCTTCGGTCGTCGCGACGTTGCGGCCGACCTCGAAGGCCGATTCGTCGGTCTGCGACACATGGCCGCGCCGCACATCGGCCATCAGCAGCTGCAGGCCGCGGGCGAGGCTCTCGCCCTGCGTGTTCAGCGCGCGCTGCTGGGCCTCGGGATTGAGGGCGAGGAAGTTGCTCGGCGAGGCCGCGTCGATGAACTGCTGCACGGCGAAGCGCACGCGGGCGCGGGTCTTGTCGTCGCCCTGCACCTGATCGGCCATGCGCTGCAGCGTCTTCGCATTGAGCAGGTAGAGCTGCGCGGTGAAGTGGGCCAGGCGGTTGTCGTTCCAGGAGGCATCGGCGAAGCGGCGGTCCTTCAGCGCGGCGCCGGAGGCCGGTGCGCCATCGCTCGCGTGGGACTCGGCAAGCGCCGCGTTCCAGAGCTCGCCGGCTTGGCGGAGATAGTCCGATTGCAGCTGCGACCAGGCGTCGGGCGCGACCTGCATGGCCTGCAGCTGCTTGAAGGCGTCGCCGAATCCATGCGACAGGCCGGCCGCGGCCTGCTGCGCCTGCTGGGCCCACTGCTCGAAACCGGGGAACGATGCGCCGGGGAATCCGGCCGCGGCGTTGTTCGCGCTCATGTGTCTCCTCATGCCGACTTGAGCAAGAAGCTTGCCACAGCCGATCACGAGGATCACCGAGGTCGCTTCGCATATGCTCAGGCGCTTTGTAGCCCGTTCAGCTTACCCCCGCGTGACGATGATGTCGCCGATGACCCGAGGAATTTGCTGATGTATCTGGTGGCCATCGCCTGGATGTATGTGGTGCTGATGATGGCCGTGGCCGAGGCCTTCAGCCCGCAAGGCACGGTGCTCGGCGCGCTGGTCACGCTGGTGTTCTACGGCCTGCTGCCGCTCTCGATCGTGATGTACCTGATGGGCACGCCACGGCGGCGCGCCGCGCGCCGGCGGGCCGAGACCGACGACGCGGCGCAAGCGGCTCGAGCAACGAAAGCGGATCAAGCCGACGAAGCCGCCACGGCGGCCCGCGCGCCGGCCTCACCGCAGCCGGATGACGGCGGCCATGCGGCCGCTGCGCAGCCCATCGACACGTTCGTGGCGGAACGAAAAGAATCGTGACGGCTCGCTCAAGGTGCACCAGCCGCCGCCGCTGATCGCGCCCAGGCCCAGCGCCGTCAGCCTGCGCCGCGCCAGTCCGTAGAGATCGGCCCGCCAGCGCGGCTCGCCCTGCGCATTGGGCTCGAAGCGGAACAGTGGCTGGTCGGCGTGCACCGGCTCGGCACCGAAGGCCGTCAGCACGTCGGCGCCGACCTCGAAGCGCGCCGCGCCGATGCCCGCGCCCATCCAGGCCCGGATCTCGCGGGCGTCGCAGCCGGTCGCCTCGCGCATGGCGGCGACCGTGTTCTCCAGCACCCCACCGGCCAGGCCGCGCCAGCCCGCGTGCGCGGCGCCGACCACGCCCGGTCCGGCGAACAGCACCGGCAGGCAGTCCGCCACCATGACCGCGCAGGCCAGCGCGGGGTCGGTGCTGACGGCGGCGTCGGCGGGCTCGGGATCGGCGTCCGGCGCCGCATGCATGGCGCGCAGCCGCAACACCGAGGTCCCGTGAACCTGCTTCAGGAAGACCGGCTGACCGCCGATCGCGGCGGCGACGCGACGCCGGTTCTCGGCGACATGCGCCGGGTCGTCGCCCACCGACCGGCCCAGGTTCAGGCTCGCGAGGCCGCGCCGCTCGGCCGGTCCCGCCGCGCCACCGCTGACGCCGCCCGCGCGCGTGGTCATGAACGCGACGACCTCCGGCGCGGCCCAGTCGGGCCGTAGCCAGTCGGGATGCGGCGCGTCGACGGAGTCCATGGACCCGTCGCCCGCAGGCTCACTCCGCATCGGGACAGGCGCTGGGCTGCGTCCGGCGGAAGGCCTCCTGCGACATGCAGTGCTCGAAGATGGCCATGACCGTGGGCACGTGGTCGAGGCGGCAGTCGAAGCGCTGGGCGTTGAAGATCTGCGGCACCAGCACGCAATCGGCCATCGTGGGCGCATCGCCGAAGCAGAAGCGGCCGGCGCGGCCCTCCGCCTTCAGGCGCTGCTCGACCACGGCCAGCCCGCTCTCCACCCAGTGCTGGTACCAGCGGGTCTTGTTGTCGTCGCCGACGCCGAGTTCCTTCACCAGGTAGCGCAGCACCCGCAGGTTGTTGAGCGGATGGATCTCGCAGGCGATGTCCTGCGACAGCGCGCGGATGTAGGCGCGGCACAGCGCGTCGCCGGGCAGCAGCGGGGGCTCGGGATGGACCTCGTCGAGGTACTCGATGATGGCCATCGACTGCGTGACGACGGCATCGCCGTCCTTGAGCAGCGGCACCAGGCGCGAGGCCGACACGGCCGAGTACGACTCGTTGAACTGCTCGTTCTTCGCGAGGTGCACCGACTTGTAGTCGAAGTCCAGGCCCTTGAGCGCCATCGCGATGCGGACGCGGTAGGACGCGGACGAGCGGAAGTAGTTGTAGAGCTCCATGGCCGGCGATGATGCCACGGGGGCCCGCGATGGAGGCCGCTACACTGCGCCCCATGTTCCAAGCGCGGCGCTACCAGCATTGCCCCACCTGCGGCGGCCAGATCGAATACCGCGTCCCGGCCGACGACAACCGGGAGCGGGCCACCTGCACGCAGTGCGGCGCGATCCATTACGAGAACCCGCTGAACGTCGTGGGCACCTTGCCGGTCTGGGGCGAACAGGTGCTGCTGTGCAAGCGCGCGATCGAACCGCGACTGGGCAAGTGGACCTTGCCGGCCGGCTTCATGGAGCTGGGCGAGACGCTGGCCGAGGGCGCGCAGCGCGAGACGGTCGAGGAAGCCGGCGCGCGGATCGAACTCGAGAACCTGTACTGCGTGATGAACGTGGTGCGCGTCGGCCAGGTCCACCTGTTCTACCGCGCCCGGCTGCTGAGCCCGGACTTCGACCCGGGCCCCGAGACGCTCGAGGCCCGGCTGTTCCACGAACACGAGATCCCCTGGGACGAGATCGCGTTCCACACGATCCGCGAAACGCTGCAGCGCTTCTTCGACGACCGCCGCAGCGGCAACGGGTATCCATTGCATACGGCGGATATCGACTGAGCATTCGCTCCTGCAGCACTTCCTCCATCGTCACATCAGGCTCGTCAGGATCCGTGCGCTCGACCCAGCGCTTGACGAGGAACTCGACGAGTTCGTCCATGTCGATCGTCAGGCGGCTCGCGTGCGCCTCGACGCGGGCCTTGATCTGCTCGTCAATCTGGACGTGGAAATCGACGCGCGGCATGAACGGTTCAAGGGGTTGGAGAACGGCGGACACTCTGCACCTGCTCTTTCAGCGACAAGAGGAAGGCGCGCATTCTGAGAGCTTCAGATCGCTTGGCAAGAGCGCTTGACGGCGGTCAAGCGCTTCACCGGCTTAGATCAGTCAGGGCTTGATCTCCTGCGCGGACGCCCACGGACCGGTGATGCCGTCGAGTTCGCAATCCCACAGCGCCTGCGCGTCGAGCGCGTCGGTCACGCCTTCGGCATAGACCTTCAGCGACAGGCTGCGCAGCATGACCACCAGGCTGCGCACGAAGGCTGCGCGCGCCACGTCCGCCGACACCCCGCTCACCACCGAGCTGTCCAGCTTCACGTAGTCCAGGCCCGCCTGGAAAAGACGATCAATTTGAGCCAGTCCCGCGCCCGCGTGTTCCAGGCCCAGCTGGACGCCCAGCGGTCGCAGCTGCCGGCCCAGTTCCTGCAGCGTCTCGAAGTGCTGCACCGCGGCCGGCTCGGCCAGTTCCAGGCCGATGGCGCGCCGCACCGACGCCGGCGCCGCCTGCACCAGTTCGCGCGCCCGCGCGATGAAGCTGCCGTCGTTGAGCGTGGCCGGCGCCACGTTGACGCAGCGCGCGCGCTGGTCCTGCTGCGTGGCCTGCAGCGCGAGCGCCAGCGCCTGCAGGTCCGCCTCCGCGCTCAGCCGGTGGCGCAGCGCCAGCGGCAGCCAGCGCGCGGCCGGCTCGAACTCGCCGACCGGATTGAGCTTGAGCTGCAGCGGACATTCCAGGTGCAGCACCTGCCGCTCGCGGCCGATCAGCGGGAACTCCAGCAGCCGGCTGCGCTGCTGCGCCAGCGCGTCCGAGATCAGCGCGCGCCAGGCCCGCTCGCCCTGCGCGACCTCGTCCGACGGCGGCGCCTCGCGCAGCTCCAGCACAACGCCCTCGCCCTGCTCGGCCTTGGCCAGCGCCGCGTCGGCCGCGGCGAACCAGGCGCTCATCGGCTGGTCGCGCATCAGCTCGACCGCGCCCAGCGCGACGCCCACGCCCGAACCGAGGTTCTGCAGGCCCGCCCGCAGCGCATCGGCCAGCGCCTGCGCCGTGTCGCCGACCACGTTCGGCGCCGGCAGCCACAGCGCGAAATCCGAGCCGTTCAGCCGGCCGGCCAAGCAGCCGCGGACCTGCTCCGGATAGACACGCAGGGCCTGCGCGATCGCCACCAGCGCCTGGTCGGTCGCCCCATGGCCGAGCCGCTGGTTCAGGCCCTGCAGGTCCTTCAGCCGCAGCAGCACCAGGCCGGCGCGCAGCGGGCCGTCATCGCGCTCGAGCGCGGAATTGAGCTCGGCCACGAACTGCCGCCGGTGCGACAGCCCGGTCAGCTCGTCGCACAGGAGCTGGTGATGCAGCGTGCGCAGCTGCTCGGCCTGGGCCTCGAACATCTGCCGGGTGCGCACCACCATCGTGTTCATCGCGCTGGTCAGCTTGCGCATCTCCGGCACGCGCGGCTCGAGCACGGTCTCGAAGCGCCCCTGCGTCACGCCCTCGGCCTGGCGCACCGCGGTGTCCAGCGGCCGGCGCAGCCGCGACAGCACGATCGCCGCCGCCACGCCCGTGACCACGCCCACCAGCAGCAGCCAGCTCGCCGTGCTCAGGGTCGCGCGCCACAGCGCCTCGTGGACGTAGCCGGTCTGGCCGCGCAGCTCGATCTCGCCGACCGCCTTCCAGCCGTCCGACACCTTGGCCACGCCCGGCGCCACGTCCAGCGGCAGCAGGGCCACGAACCAGCGCGGCGCATGCGCGACCTGCGGCGTCTCCAGGTGCCGCTCGAACACCTGCGCCCCGCCGCCGTCGCGCCAGCGCACGCTTTCGTAGGCGCCCGCGTCGAACTGCGCCGAGATCAGCAGCGACATCAGCTCCGCGTCGCCCTTCTGCTGCGACAGCGCCAGCGCCAGCGCATTGGCGTTGTCGGCGTTCTTCAGCTGGGCCTGCGTCTGCAGCAGCTCGCGCAGCGACCAGGTGCTCACCGCCACGCCGCCCAGCACGGACGCCAGCACCGCGCCCAGGACCAGGCACCAGATTTGTCTTATCAGGGACATGTCGTGAATTCTCCGTCGCCCTTCGTCTTGTCGTCTCCGGCCTCTCCCGGGGGACCCGCCGCGCCGCGCCGGTCCCTCAGAAGCCCTCCGCCTTCGCCTTCGCCAGCAGGTCGCGCCACAGCGACAGCCGCACCAGCGGATTGCCCGCGGTGGTGGCGCCCACGCCGCTCCACAGGCCCTCGCCGTTGAAGCTGAACACCGGCGTGAGGTCCGGCCGCAGCGACGCGGGCCGGATCTCCGGATTGATATTGTCCAGAATCAGGGGCTCCGCCTCCGGCTGCGCATAGTAGGCCAGGACCATGTGCGCCTGGGGCCGCCCCTGGAACTGCGCCCGCACGTAGACCATCCGCAGCCGCGACTGCGGCACCCCGGCGGCCAGCAGGCTCATGTACTTCGCGATCGCGTAGTCCTCGCAGTCGCCGGCGCCCTTGTCCAGCAGCTCCAGCGGCGTCGCCCAGTAGTCGATCTGGCCCCACACCTCGATGTCGTCGCGGAACGCCACCCGCTGGTTGAAGAAGCCGTTGACCGCGGCCAGCCGGTCGCGCTCGTCCGGCATGGCGGCCGCGCGGTCGGCCATCTGGATCATCGCCTTCACCGCGGCCTGCGTCCGGGGCGACAGCTTCGCGGCCGATTCGGTCAGCCGATCCTGGTCCCAGCCCCAGGCCAGCGCCGACCACAGTCCCGCCGTCCACGCGAGCGCCCACAGCGCCGGCCGGATTCTCCGGCCAGCACGGGACACCGTACGCGTGACGAAACGTGACATGCGCTGCAATGTATCTGCCTCCACGCCTGCCCGAGGGCGAACCGCGACGCGCCCCCCGGGGACCGGCAATTTGCCGCACCGCCTTCACGCGGCGCCCGGGGAGCGGCCGGGATAATCCGGCGCTCAGATGAAGACCCATGCCATCCGCCAGGAACTGGACCAGGCGCGCGCCAACGGACCGCTGCGCCAGATCCAGATTCCCCCCTGTCCCGAGCTGCTGCAGCGTTTGCGCGCGGCGATGGACCAGCCGCAGCCCGACCTCAACGAGGTGGCGCGCATCGCCGCCGCCGACGTCGCCATGTCCGCGACCCTGCTGCGCGTGGCCAACAGCCCGCTGCACCTGGTGGCAGGCCACGTGCCCTGCACCACCGTGGGCCAGGCGATGTACCGGCTCGGCCTGGACGAGAGCGCGGCGCTGATGCAGGCCTTCCTGGTCCGTCACGCGATCCCGGTCAACAGCCCGCACCTGCTGCGCTTCTGGCAGCGCTCCACCAAACGCTCGATCGCGATGGGTTTCATCGCCGGCCAGTTGCCCGGCATGCGGGTCGACCTGGCGCAGGGCTACGGCCTGTTCTGCCACGTCGGCATGCCGGTGCTGCTGCAGAGCGTGCGCGGCTACGGCGCCACCATGGTCGAGGCCGCCGCCCGCATCGACCGGCCCTTCATCGCCACCGAGAACGTCAATCACCGCACCGACCACGCGGTCGTGGGCGCGCTGGTGATCAAGGTGTGGCACCTGGCGCCGGAGCTGATGACGGCGATCCGGCTGCACCACGACTTCGACGCGTTGCGGGATGAAGGCGTCGAGCCCGAAGTCCGCACGCTGATCGCCGCCGGCCTGATCGCCGAGCACCTGATGCGCCGGCACGAAGGCCTGGACGAGGACGTCGACTGGGCCGCCAACCGCGCGGCGGCGATGGCCTGGCTGCACCTGTCGGAGGACGAGCTCGAGCAGTGGGACGAGGCGCTGCGTCCGAGGCTGGACGAGGCCTGAGGACCTCACGCGGGCGCCGCCGGGGCGCCCGGGGCGCGTCAGCCGCGCACCGCGACGCGCGCCGCGGCCAGGTCCCAGCGGGCGCAGCCGACGCTCTTGAACAGCCGCGTGCGACCGTCGTCGACGGGGCGCTGGCCCATCACCAGGTCCTCGATCGAGGCCTGCGGCTCGAAGCGGCCGGCCGCCATCAGGTCGCCGGCCTCGGCTTGCGCGCCGACCGGGTCGTCGACCCAGACCTGCGCGCCGCGGACCAGCTCGGGCGGCAGCTCGACCATGTCGTCGCGGAACGCGCCCACGCCGATCACCACCGCCCCCTCGCCGACGCCGGGCCGCAGCACCGGCACGCGGCTGGTCGTGGCGCAGACGATCAGGTCCCAGGCGTGGCGCGCCTGGGACTCGGCCGGCAGGGGCTCGACGCCGAGTTCCTCGACGAAGCCCGGCTCCGCCTGATGGCCCTGGACATGGATGGTGGCCTGCGGATGCAGCGCCTGCAGCGCTTCCACATGGGCCCGCGCCTGCACCCCGCCGCCGACGACCAGCGCGCGCCGCGGCGCCTCGCGGGCCAGGTGCTGCAGCGCCAGCATGCTGACCGCGGCGGTGCGGCGCGCCGTCAGCGCGGGGCCGTCCAGCACCGCCAAGCGCTGGCCGGTGCGGCTGTCCATGACGACGACCTCGCCCGAGATCGTCGGCAGGCCCAGCGAGGCGTTGAGCGGATGCACGCTGACGAGCTTGGTGATCGACAGCGTGTCGCTCAGGCAGGGCATCACCAGCAGCACGCCGTCCTGACGCAGCGGCAGGACCTGCCGCGGCGGACAGGTCAGGCGGCCATCGCGATGTTCGCGACACACCAGCGCGATCTCCTCCATCAGGAGGGACCACGGCAGGGCCCGCGCGGTGGCGGCGGCGTCCAGGACCAGCATCCGCTCGCGTGCTCCGGGCGCGGCGCTTACTTGCGGGCCGGCGGCACGTCGGTGCACGAGCCGTGCGCGACTTCCGCGGCCAGGCCGATCGACTCGCCCAGCGTCGGGTGCGGATGGATGGTCTTGCCGATGTCGACCGCGTCCGCGCCCATCTCGATCGCCAGCGCGATCTCGCCGATCATGTCGCCCGCATGCGTGCCGACGATGCCGCCGCCGATGATGCGGTGGGTCTCTTCGTCGAACAGCAGCTTGGTGAAGCCCTCGTCGCGCCCGTTGGCGATCGCGCGGCCCGAGGCGGTCCAGGGCAGCAGGCCCTTTTTGACCTTGATGCCGCGCGTCTTGGCCTCGTCCTCGGTCACGCCGACCCAGGCCACTTCCGGATCGGTGTAGGCGACGCTGGGAATCACGCGCGCGTCGAAGCGCGACTTGGCCAGCGCGTCGTCGCCGAGCAGCTCGCCGGCGATGACTTCCGCCGCCACGTGGCCCTCATGCACCGCCTTGTGCGCCAGCATCGG
The DNA here is from genome assembly GCF_014193085.1 of Mitsuaria sp. BK041. Taxonomy (NCBI): domain Bacteria; kingdom Pseudomonadati; phylum Pseudomonadota; class Betaproteobacteria; order Burkholderiales; family Sphaerotilaceae; genus Roseateles; species Mitsuaria sp. BK041. The sequence goes on from NZ_JACHYT010000001.1 coordinate 3,715,003, forward strand.
CTGGCCGACGATGTCGCCGATCGCGAAGACGTTGGGCACGTTGGTGCGCATCTGCACGTCGACCGGGATGAAGCCGCGGTCGGTGACCACGACGCCGGCCTTGTCCGCGCCGATCTTCTTGCCATTGGGCGTGCGGCCCACCGCCTGCAGCACCAGGTCGTAGACCTGCGGCTCCTTCGGGGCGCCCTCGCCTTCGAACGTCACCTTGATGCCTTCAGGCGTGGCTTCGGCCGCGACCGTCTTCGTGTTCAACATGATGTTGTCGAAGCGCGGCGCGTTCATCTTCTGCCACACCTTGACCAGGTCGCGGTCCGCGCCGGTCATCAGCGTGGGCAGCATCTCCACGACATCCAGGCGCGCGCCCAGCGTCGAGTACACGGTGCCCATCTCCAGGCCGATGATGCCGCCACCGACGATCAGCATGCGCTTGGGCTTGCTGGTCAGCTCGAGCGCGCCAGTCGAGTCGATCACGCGCGGGTCATTCGGCATGAAGGGCAGGCGCACCGCCTGCGAGCCCGCGGCCAGGATGATCTTCTTGAACTTCAGCGTCTGGGTCTTGCCGGTGCGCTCCTGGCCCTCGCCGCCGGTCTCCTCGACCGACAGGTGGCTGGCGTCCAGCAGCGAGCCGTAGCCGCGCACGACCGTGACCTTGCGCATCTTGGCCATCATCGCCAGGCCGCCGGTCAGCTTGCCGATGACCTTCTTCTTGTGCGTGAGCAGCTTGGGCAGCTCGACCTTGGGCTCGCCGAACTCGACGCCCAGATCGGCGAAGTGCTTGACCTCGTCCATCACCGCCGCGACGTGCAGCAGCGCCTTGGACGGGATGCAGCCGACGTTCAGGCAGACGCCGCCCAGCGTCGCGTAGCGCTCGACCAGCGCGACCTTCAGGCCCAGGTCGGCCGCGCGGAACGCCGCCGAGTAGCCGCCGGGACCGCCGCCGAGCACGATCACGTCGTACTCGCCTTCGGCGGGGCCGGTGTAGGTGGCGGCTTGCGGGGCGGGCGCCGCAGGCGCGGGCGCCGGAGCGGGCGCCGCTGCGGCCGGAGCGGGCGCGGAGGCCGACGGCGCGGGCGCTGCCGCCGCATCGCTCTCCAGCACGACGATCAGGTCGCCCTGGTTGATCTTGTCGCCCAGCTTGACCTTGAGCTCCTTGACCACGCCGGCCGTCGAGGACGGGATCTCCATCGAGGCCTTGTCGGACTCGACGGTGACCAGGCTCTGCTCCTGCTTGATCGTGTCGCCGACCTTGACCAGGACTTCGATGATCGCGACGTCCTTGAAGTCCCCGATGTCGGGAACCTTGACTTCAACCAATGCCATGTCCGGTCCTTCCGATCAGAGGGCGATGCGACGGAAGTCCGCCAGCAGGGATGCGAAGTACACGTTGAAGCGGGCTGCAGCCGCGCCGTCGATGACGCGGTGGTCCCAGCTCAGCGACAGCGGCAGGATCAGGCGCGGCGCGAACTGCTTGCCGTCCCACACCGGACGCGTCTGCGACTTGCACACGCCCATGATCGCGACTTCAGGCGCATTGATGATCGGCGTGAAGTAGGTGCCGCCGATGCCGCCCAGCGACGAGATCGAGAAGCAGCCGCCAGTCATGTCGGCCGGGCCAAGCTTGCCGTCGCGGGCCTTCTTGGCCAGTTCCGACATCTCCTGGCTGATCTGGAAGATGCCCTTCTTGTCGCAATCACGGATCACCGGCACGACCAGGCCGTTCGGTGTGTCGGCCGCGAAGCCGATGTGGAAGTAGTTCTTCAGGACCAGCGTGTCGCCATCCAGCGAGGCGTTGAACTCGGGGAACTTCTTCAGCGCCGCAACGGTCGCCTTGATCATGAAGGCCAGCATCGTCACCTTGACGCCGGACTTCTCGTTCTCCTTGTTCAGCTGGACGCGGAAGGCTTCGAGCTCGGTGATGTCCGCGTCGTCGTGGTTGGTGACGTGCGGGATCGTGACCCAGTTGCGATGCAGGTTGGCGCCGCTGATCTTCTTGATCCGCGACAGGTCCTTGCGCTCGACCGGGCCGAACTTCTCGAAGTCGACCTTGGGCCAGGGCAGCAGGCCCGGGAAGGCGCCACCACCGGCAGCGCCGCCCGCCGGGGCGGCCGCCTTCTGCGCCGAGGTCTGCGCGGTGCCGGCCATCACGGCCTTCACGAAGGACTGGACGTCGGACTCGGTGATGCGGCCCTTGGCGCCGGAGCCCTTCACTTCCTCGAGCGGCACGCCCAGCTCGCGCGCGAGCTTGCGGATGCTCGGCGAGGCGTGCGGCAGCTTGCCGGTGGGCTTGGTCGGCTCATGCGGGGGCAACGCGGCGGTCGGGACCTGGCGCTCCACCGGCGCGGGCGCGGGGGCGCTCGCGGTGGCCGGAGCCGGTGCCGCGGCGGCTTGCGCCGGGGCGGGCGCGGCAGCGGCGGGTGCCGGCGAGGCAGCGCCACCGGTGGCCTCGATCACGGCGATCTTCGTGCCCTTGGACACCTTGTCGCCCAGCTTGACCAGCAACTCCTTGATCACGCCGCCGTGTGACGACGGAATCTCCATCGAGGCCTTGTCGGATTCGACGGTGATCAGGCTCTGCTCGGTCTTCACCGTGTCGCCGACCTTGACCAGCACCTCGATCACCGCGACCTCGTCGAAGTCGCCGATGTCCGGCACGACGATGTCGACCGGACCGGCCGATGCGGCCGGGGCCGCCGCAGCCGCGGGGGCCGGAGCGGGCGCGGCCTGCGGCGCCGGGGCGGCGGCCGCGGGAGCCGGCGCAGAAGCCGGCACGGCAGCGGCCGGCGCGGGGGCTGCGGCGGCGTCGCTTTCCAGCACGACGATCAGGTCGCCTTCGTTCAGCTTGTCGCCGAGCTTGACCTTCACTTCCTTGACGACGCCCGCCGCCGAGGACGGGATCTCCATCGAGGCCTTGTCGGACTCGACCGTGACCAGGCTTTGCTCAGCCTTCACCGTGTCGCCGGGCTTGACCAGCAGCTCGATGATCGCGACGTCCTTGAAGTCCCCGATGTCGGGAACCTTGACTTCCACCAATGCCATATTGGGTGTCTCCAGAAATTTACTGAGCCGGCTGGCTTACCCAGCGGAGCCCACGGAACTGGCTTCGCCAGGCCGTCGGGCTCGCCCCCTTGAGGGGGCCGGCGAAGCCGGTAGGGGGTGGGCCGTGCTCACGCGTACAGCGGGTTGATCTTGTCGACGTTGATGCCGTATTTCTTGATCGCCTCGGCGACCTTGGCCTGCGGGATCTTGCCTTCGTCGGCCAGGCTCTTCAGCGCGGCCACGACGATGTAATGGCGGTTGATCTCGAAGTGCTCGCGCAGCTTGGAGCGGAAATCGCTACGGCCGAAACCGTCGGTCCCCAGCACCTTGTACGAGCGGCCCGCCGGGATGAAGGCGCGGATCTGCTCCGCGTAGTTCTTCATGTAGTCGGTCGACGCGATCACCGGCCCTTGCACCTTGCTCAGCTGCTGCGTCACGAACGGCACGCAGGCCAGCTCGGTCGGGTGCAGCAGGTTCCAGCGCTCGGCGTTCTGGCCGTCGCGGGCCAGCTCGTTGAAGCTGGGGCAGGACCAGACGTTCGCGCCCACGCCCCAGTCGGCCTCGAGCAGCTTCTTGGCGGCCTGGCTTTCGCGCAGGATGGTGCCCGAGCCCAGCAGGTTCACCGTCAGCGGTTGAGCGGCGGCTTCCTCCAGCAGGTACATGCCCTTGAGGATCTGCTCCTCGGTGCCGGCCTTCAGGCCGGGCATCGGGTAGTTCTCGTTGAGCAGCGTCAGGTAGAAGTAGACGTTCTCCTGGTTCTCGACCATGCGCTTCAGGCCCGAGTGCAGGATCACCGCCACCTCATGCGCGAAGGTCGGGTCGTAGCTGATGCAGTTCGGGATGGTGCCGGCCAGGATGTGGCTGTGGCCGTCCTCGTGCTGCAGGCCTTCGCCGTTCAGCGTCGTGCGGCCCGAGGTGCCGCCCAGCAGGAAGCCGCGCGCCTGCATGTCGCCGGCGGCCCAGGCCAGGTCGCCGATGCGCTGGAAGCCGAACATCGAGTAGTAGACGTAGAACGGGATCATCACGCGGTTGTTCGTCGAGTACGACGTCGCCGCGGCGATCCAGCTGGCCATGCCGCCGGCCTCGTTGATGCCTTCCTGCAGGATCTGGCCGGCCTTGTCCTCGCGGTAATACATGACCTGGTCCTTGTCGACCGGCGTGTAGTTCTGACCCGCGGGGTTGTAGATGCCGATCTGGCGGAACAGGCCTTCCATGCCGAAGGTGCGGGCCTCGTCGACCAGGATGGGCACAGTGCGCGGGCCCAGTTCCTTGTCGCGCAGCAGCGTGGTCAGGAAGCGGACATAGGCCTGCGTGGTCGAGATCTCGCGCCCCTCGGCGGTCGGGTCCAGCACGGCCTGGAAGGTGGCCAGGTCGGGCACCTTCAGCGCTTCATCGGCCTGCGGGCGACGCTTGGGCAGGTAGCCGCCCAGCGACTTGCGGCGCTCGTGCAGGTACTGCATCTCGGGCGTGTCGTCGGCCGGCTTGTAGAACGGGATCTTGGCCAGCTCGCTGTCCGGGATGGGGATATTGAAGCGGTCGCGGAAGGCCTTGATGTCCTCGTCCTGCAGCTTCTTGGTCTGGTGCGCGGTGTTCTTGCCCTCGCCGATCTTGCCCATGCCGTAGCCCTTGACGGTCTTGATCAGCATGACGGTGGGCTGGCCGACGGTGTTGACCGCCTTGTGGTAGGCCGCGTAGACCTTCTGCGGGTCGTGGCCGCCGCGGTTCAGGCGCCAGATGTCCTCGTCGGACATGTTCTCGACCATCTTCAGCAGCTCCGGATGCTTGCCGAAGAAATGCTTGCGCACGAACGCGCCGTCATTGGCCTTGTAGGCCTGGTAGTCGCCGTCCAGCGTCTCCAGCATGACCTTGCGCAGCAGCTCCTGCTTGTCGCGCGCCAGCAGCGGATCCCAGTAGGAGCCCCAGATCAGCTTGATGACGTTCCAGCCGGCGCCGCGGAACTCGCCCTCGAGCTCCTGGATGATCTTGCCGTTGCCACGCACCGGGCCGTCCAGGCGCTGCAGGTTGCAGTTGACGACGAAGATCAGGTTGTCGAGCTTCTCGCGCGCGGCCAGGCCGATCGCGCCCAGGCTTTCCGGCTCGTCCATTTCGCCGTCGCCCAGGAAGACCCAGACCTTGCGCTTGGAGGTGTCGGCGATGCCGCGGGCATGCAGGTACTTCAGGAAGCGCGCCTGGTAGATCGCCATCAGCGGGCCCAGGCCCATGGACACCGTCGGGAACTGCCAGAACTCCGGCATCAGCTTCGGGTGCGGGTAGCTCGACAGGCCCTTGCCGTCGACTTCCTGGCGGAAGTTGTTCAGCTGTTCCTCGGTGATGCGGCCTTCCAGGAAGGCGCGGGCATAGATGCCGGGCGCGCTGTGGCCCTGGATGTAGAGCAGGTCGCCGCCGTGGACGCCATCGTCGCCATGCCAGAAGTGGTTGAACCCGCAACCCAGCATCGTCGCCAGCGAGGCGAAGCTGGAGATGTGGCCGCCCAGGTCGCCGCCGTCTTCCGGATGCAGGCGGTTGGCGCGCACCACCATCGCCATCGCGTTCCAGCGCATGAAGGCGCGCAGGCGCTCTTCCATGTCGATGTTGCCGGGGAAGCGCTCTTCCTGGTCGGCCGGGATGGTGTTGACGTAGGCGGTGGTGGCCGAGAACGGCACGTCGATGCCGGCCTGGCGCGCGTGGTCGATCAAGGTCTCGAGCAGGAAGTGCGCGCGCTCGCCGCCCTCCTCGCCGATGACGGCGGACAGCGCGTCCAGCCATTCCTTGGTTTCGAGAGCGTCGGTGTCATTGGCGGCTGCGCCGAGGAACGACTGGGGCTGCGCGGACATGTGTTGTCTCCTGTGTCTCAATCACGGCCTTCGGACGGGCGGGTCGCGCGGCGCGGTGTCCGTTCCGAACAGGCAATCCTGCCCGAGCTTGAGGAAACACGCATGCGTCGGCACCCTCCAGAAGGGCTATGGCGGCGGAGTGTCGCATAAGCCTTGGATTTTCCAAATAGCGCGATGCGTTTCCGTATCGTGAAATTTCCAAGGCGTTTTCAGCGGGGTTTCGTGATGGATGTCTTTCACGATGCGATCCGGGAATGCCCGGATCGGGAATGCCCGGGGCCGCCGGAGCCGGGTCGCACCAAAGGCGCCGGGATAATCGCGCCCATGTTGTCCCGCCTCGATGTCCAAGGCTTTGCGCGCCGTGCCCTGAACCCTCTCAAACGCCTGGTCTCGGCGTGGTGGCGGCGGCAGTCGCCGTCGCGGCAGGACCGCTTCGCGACGCTGGGCCCGCTGCTGTCGGTGGTGCTGTTCCTGGCGGCGATCGTCTCGGCCTTCTGGTACCTGCGCAACGAGGAGATCGAGCGCGAGGCCGAGGCCGTCAAGCGCGACACCGAGATGGCGCAGCAGCAGATCCGCTCGCGCCTGATCGAGAACGAGGATTTCCTGATCCCGCTGCAGCGCGACCTGGCCAACCGCGCGATCGACAACCTCGAGTTCACGCAGCGCGCGATGGCGATCGCCCGCAACCGCCCCGAGATCACCCACATCACCTGGCTGAACGCGCGCCGCGAGCGCCGCGTCAGCGTGGCGGCGATCGGCGAGCAGGCCGACTCGCTGATGACGCTGGACGGCAGCGACCCGTCGATGCCCAACGGCCATGCCAACAGCGAGCCCGAGCGCGCCTTCCAGGGCGCCCGCGATCGGCGCACCCGGGTCTACTCGGCCTCCTTCGCCGACGCCAACAACACCACCGTCTTCCAGCTGCAGCTGCCGCTGAGCGACCGCGCCGGTTTCGCCGGCGTGCTGATCGCCGAGTACGCGGTGGAGGGCCTGCTGCGCTATTCGGTGCCCAACGAGCTGACCTCGCGCCACGCGGTGGCGGTGCTCGATCCGCGCGAGCAGGTGGTCGCCAGCACGGTGACGCCGATGCCGGGCAAGCGCATCACGCGCGCGCCGATCTACTACGAGGTGCCGATGGCGCCGGCTCCCGGACTGGTGCTGCGCGGCCAGGGCTACCGGACCTCGATCGGGCTGATCTCCAACACGCTGTTCTGGATGGTGATGGCGCTGTCGGTGCTGACCGTCTGGATGCTGCTGGGCACCTGGAAGCACATGCGCCGGCGCGCGCAGGTGCAGAACGCGCTCGCCGCCGAGACCAACTTCCGGCGCGCGATGGAGAACTCCATGCTGACCGGCATGCGCGCCATGGACCTGGAGACGCGCATCAGCTACGTCAACCCGGCCTTCTGTGCGATGACCGGCTTCGCCGAGTCGGAGCTGATCGGCCGCAAGCCGCCCTTCCCCTACTGGCCGCCCGACCGCTACGAGGAGAACCTGCGCCTGCTGCAGCAGGAGATGCAGGGCCGCAGCCCCGCCGGCGGCTCCGAGGTCAAGGTGATGCGCAAGGACGGCAGCATCTTCGACGCCCGCATGTATGTCTCGCCGCTGATCGACCCCAAGGGCAAGCAGAACGGCTGGATGACCTCGATGACCAACATCACCGAGGCCAAGCGGGTGCGCGACCAGCTGTCCGCGTCGCACGAGCGCTTCACCACGGTGCTGGAAGGCCTGGACGCGGCGGTGTCGGTGCTGTCGGTGCAGCAGGGCGAGCTGCTCTTCGCCAACCGCAGCTACCGGCTCTGGTTCGGCGCCGATCCCAAGGGGCACGCGATGCTCGCGGGCTCGCAGCTGGCCGGCGCGACCAGCACCAAGGAAACCAACTTCGAGACCGACGAGGACGTCGACGACTACGGCGGCCTGCCGGCGCAGCACCTGACCGAGGTCGGCGGCGATTCGCGCGAGGTCTTCATCGCGCAGCTCGACATGTGGTTCGATGTCCGCGCCCGCTACCTGCAGTGGACGGACGGCCGCCTGGCGCAGATGCTGATCGCCACCGACATCACCGCGCGCCGCCATGCCGAGGCCCAGCAGCAGCAGCAGGCCGAGAAGGCGCAGGTCACCAGCCGCCTGATCACGATGGGCGAGATGGCCTCGAGCGTCGCGCACGAGCTCAACCAGCCGCTGACCGCGATCACCAACTACTGCAACGGCATGGTCTCGCGGGTGCGCAACGACAATATCCAGAAGGACGACCTGATCGTCGCGCTGGAGAAGACCGCCAAGCAGGCGCAGCGCGCGGGCCAGATCATCCATCGCATCCGCGCCTTCGTGAAGAAGAGCGAGCCGCAGCGCCAGCCGGCGTTCGCGGCCTCGATCGTGGAGGACGCGGTCGAGCTCGCCGGCATCGAGCTGCGCCGGCGCAACGTGCAGATCCACACCTACGTCGCGCAGCGGCTGCCGGTGATGCGGGTCGATCCGATCCTGATCGAACAGGTGCTGCTGAACCTGCTCAAGAACGCCGCCGAGGCCATCGACAACGCGGCGCTGCCGCCCTCGCGCCGCCACATCGAGCTGCGCGTCGTGCCCAAGCACACCGCCGAGCTCGGCGCCAACATCGAGTTCTCGGTGACCGACATGGGACCGGGCCTGCCGGTCGAGGTCATCGAGCGCATGTACGAGGCCTTCTTCTCCACGAAGGCCGATGGATTGGGCATCGGCCTAGGGTTATGCCGGTCCATCATCGAGTCCCACCAGGGTCGGATCCGCGCCGAGAACCTCTACAATGGCCCGTCCATCGTCGGGTGCCGGTTCGCGTTCACGATCCCCGTGGACATTCCGCGTCCGGAGCCCCAGCTGGCTCCGCTCGACAAGAGCGGCGACCCGGGGACGGGCACTGCTCACAACACCGCAGCAACACCATGAGCTTGATTCCGAAGAAGGGTAATGTCTACGTCGTCGACGATGACGAGGCCGTGCGAGATTCCTTGCAGTGGTTGCTGGAAGGCAAGGACTACCGGGTCAAGTGCTACGACTCCGCCGAGAGCTTCCTGAGCCGCTACGACCCGCGCGAAGTGGCCTGCCTGATCGCCGACATCCGCATGGAAGGCATGAGCGGCCTGGAACTGCAGGACAAGCTGATCGAGCGCAAGAGCCCGCTGCCCATCGTGTTCATCACCGGTCATGGCGACGTGCCGATGGCGGTGCAGACGATGAAGAAGGGCGCGGTCGACTTCATCGAGAAGCCGTTCAAGGAAGAAGAGCTGCTGTCGCTGGTGGAGCGCATGCTGGACCAGGCGCGCGGCGCCTTCGCGACGCAGCAGGAAGCGGCCAGCCGCGACGCCCTGCTGTCGCGCCTGACGACGCGCGAGGCGCAGGTGCTGGAGCGCATCGTCGCCGGCCGCCTGAACAAGCAGATCGCCGACGACCTGGGCATCAGCATCAAGACGGTGGAGGCGCACCGCGCCAACATCATGGAGAAGCTCAACGCCAACACCGTGGCTGATCTGCTGAAGATCGCGCTCGGCGCGAACACGGCGGCCGCCAAGGCGGGCTGATCCGACGACCCATCCGAAGGCCGCTGCGAAGCGGCCTTTCGCATTCGGCCTTTTGCATTCAGCCTTTTGCATTCCCCGGGCAGAGCGATCCTCTGCCCTTGCGCTTTTCTGATTCCGGAGTACCGACCATGACTGCTCAACTGATCGACGGCAACGCGCTGTCCAAGCAACTGCGCGCCGAGGTGGCGACGCGCGCCGCCGCGCTGACCGCCAAGGGCGTCAAGCCCGGCCTGGCGGTGGTGCTGGTCGGCGAGAACCCCGCGAGCCAGGTCTACGTGCGCAACAAGGTCAAGGCCTGCGAGGACGCCGGCATGCATTCGGTGCTGGAGAAGTACGCCGACACGATGACCGAGGCGGAGCTGCTGGCGCGGGTCGATGCGCTCAACAACGATCCGGCCATCCACGGCATCCTGGTACAGCTGCCGCTGCCCAAGGGCATCGATGCGCACAAGGTGATCGAGGCGATCGCGCCGGAGAAGGACGTCGACGGCTTCCACGTCGCCAGCGCCGGCGCGTTGATGGTGGGCCAGGACGGCTTCAAGCCCTGCACGCCCTACGGCTGCATGAAGATGCTGGAGTTCATCGGCTATGACCCGAAGGGCAAACATGCGGTCGTGATCGGCCGCAGCAACATCGTCGGCAAGCCGATGGCGATGCTGCTGCTGCAGGCCAACGCGACGGTGACGGTGTGCCACAGCGCGACGCCGGACCTGGCGCACTTCACCCGCCAGGCCGACATCGTCGTGGCGGCGGTGGGCAAGCGGAACGTGCTGACCGCGGACATGGTCAAGCCGGGCGCAGTGGTCCTGGACGTGGGCATGAACCGCACCGAGGAAGGCAAGCTCTGCGGCGACGTGGACTTCGACGGCGTCAAGGAAGTCGCCGGCTGGATCACGCCGGTGCCGGGCGGCGTCGGGCCGATGACGATCACGATGCTGCTGGTCAACACCATCGAATCGGCCGAGCGCGCCGCCGCGCATCGCTGACCGGGGCTCTTTCGCCATAGGGAAGTGACCAGCCCAAAGAGGTCGGTCAAACGATGTTGAAGATGGTTTGGAGCGACTGACGGAAGTGAGGTCGGTTCGCACACTGCGCTCCCCTTCAAGTGCAGAAAGCGAACCATGCGCTCCACATTCAAGCTTCCTTCCCGTTCCACCATCCGGCGTTGCGCCGCATCGGTCCCCGTGCTGCTCGCACTGGGGCTGGTCCACGGCCTCTCTCTCGCCCAGAACTGCGATGTGCTCGGCGGCGGGCGCGGCTACAGCGCCGCGCTTCGCGCCGAACAGATGCCGGGACATGTGGTGGCCCGCGACTTCGCCTCGCTCAAGGCCGCCGTCGACAGCGGTGCCCGCCACATCCATGTGCCGAGCGACGCGACCATCGATCTGCCCAATCAATCCTCCGCGCTGTGGCTGCGCGCCGGGCAGACGCTCTTCGGCGACCGCGGCCTCGAGGGCCGCTCCGGCGGACTGTTGCGCACCCGCTGGGTCGATGCCGCCGCGCGCAGCTATCCCGTCATCGTGGTTGAAAGCGGCGCGCGCATCTCCGGCCTGCGCATCGAAGGGCCGTCGGGCGAGGCCACCTCCACCAACAGCACCATCGGCATCCAGCTGCTTCCCGGCACGCAAGGCATCGAGATCGACAACAACGAGCTCTACCACTGGCCCTGGGCGGCGGTCAGCGTCAAGCAATCCGTCGACAACCGGATTCACCACAACCACATCCACGCCAACCTCCGCTCCCAGCTGGGTTATGGCGTCGTGGTCCAGAACGGCCACGCCCAGGCGGACATCCACTGCAACGTCTTCAACGCCAATCGTCACGCGATTGCCGGCAGCGGAGAGCCCGGCGAGCGCTACCAGGCCCGCTACAACCTGGTCCTCAACGGCGGCGGCAGGGGCGCGTATCACCAGTTCGACATGCACGCCGGGTCGACCGGCGCCGGCGGGCAATCCGTCGAGATCACCGGCAATGTCTTCGACTTCGGCCGCTTCGGCACCTCGAACCGATCCAGCGTCCTGATCCGGGGCGTGCCCAAGGAGGGGCCGATCACCGTGGTCGGCAACCTCTTCACGCAGGGATGGGTGGTGGGATCACAGACCGCGGTCGCCGGCGTGGCGGGCTCGATTCCCGACGTCGAGCAGATCCATCATTGGAACCGCTTCCAGACCCCGGCCCTCTATAGCAGCCATCCGGCGGGAGAGTGCCGCCTGACCATCGCCGGCCGCACGACCCGGGTGAATTGCAAGGCCGTGCAGCAGCCCGTGCTTCCCTGAGCGCTGATCAGTTGGTGTCGGCCTCGCGCAGGGTCTGCACCACCGGGCGCTGCAGCACGCCGCGCAGCGCCCACCAACCCGCGAGCTGGGCCAGCACCGCGCCGCCGATCGTCGTGCCGATCAGCACCCAGGGCTTGAACTGCCATTCGAACTCGAAGGCGTAATGCGTCAGCGCCCAGCCCAGCGCCTGCGCCGCGAGCCCCGCCAGCAGGCCGGCGAGCGCCCCCAGCCCCAGCAACTCCGCGCGCTGCACCGCCGCCATCAGCGCACTGGACGCGCCGAAGGCCCGCATCAACGCGAACTCGCGCGTGCGCGCGTCCCGTGAGCCCACCGCGGCCACCAGCAGCACCACCACGCCCAGCGCCAGCGCGACCGCGAACAGCAGCTGCACGGCCATGATCACCTGCTCCAGCACCTGCTGGACCTGGTGCAGTTCCGCCGAGACATCGATCAGCGTCAGGTTGGGGAAGGCGTTGACCAGCTTGCGATCGAGCGCCGCGGCGCCGCCCTCGCCCTGCGGCGACCGGTAGGCGGAAATGAAGCTGACCGGCAGCTCCGGCATGGCCGCATGCGGGTACAGCACGAAGAAGTTGACCCGCATCGAGCCCCAGTCCACCTTGCGCAGCGAGGTGATCCGCGAATCGACCGGCACGCCGGCGATGTCGAAGCGCAGCGTGTCGCCGAGCTTGAGCCCCAGCTGGTCCGCCAGGCCCTGCTCGACGCTGACGCCGCCTTGCTCCTCGGCGGTCCACTTGCCGCCGGAGATCTGGTTGTGCGACGGCAGTTCGGCGCTGTGGCTGAGGTTGAACTCGCGCTCGACCAGGCGCTGCGCGCGTTCCTCGGTGAAGCGGCTGGCCTGCACCGCCTCGCCGTTGATCGCGACCAGGCGGCCGCGGATCATCGGGTACCAGTCGTAGTCCTTGACGCCGGCCCGTTCGAGCTCGCCGCGGAAACCCGCGCCCTGGTCCGGCTGGATGTTGATGACGAAGCGGTCCGGCGCGTTCACCGGCGTCGCGGCGCGCCAGCTCTCGATCAGGTCGGTGCGCATCAGCACCAGCAGCGCCAGCGCCAGCAGCCCCAGCGACAGCGAGCCGACCTGCAGCACCGCGAAGGCGGGCCGGGCCGCGACCTGCCGCGTCGCCAGCAGCAGCCAGCGCGGCGCGCCGGCCTGCGGCACCAGGCGCCGCAGCGCCAGCACCGCGCCATAGGCCATCAGCGCGAAGCATCCCAGCGCGACGGCGAAGCCGCCGGTCGCGACCAGCCCCAGGCGCCAATCGGCCGACAGCGCGGTGAGCACCGCCGCGAAGCCCATCACGCCGGCCAGCAGCACGGCGATGGAGCCCATCTTCGGACGCCCCAGTTCGCGCCGGATCACCCGCAGCGGCGGCACGGCCGACAGCTGCAACACCGGCGGCAGGCCGAAGCCCAGCAGCAGGCTCATGCCCATGCCCAGCCCCAGCAGCACCGGCCAGGCGCCGGGCGCGGGCAGGTCGACGGAGATCAGGCCGGCCAGCAGCGCGATGAAGCCGTAATGCAGCAGGAAGCCGAGCAGCACGCCGATCGCACTGGCGACCAGCCCGACCGTGGCGAACTCCAGCGTGAAGACCCAGGCCAGGCGCCGCTGCGGCTGGCCGAGCACGCGCAGCATGGCGCAGTCGTCGAGGTGGCGGTTGGCGAACTCGCGCGCCGCCAGCGCGACGGCGATCGCCGCCAGCAAGGCGGCCAGCAGCGCCACCAGGTTCAGGAACTTGGTCGCGCGGTCCAGCGTCTGGCGCATCTCGGGCCGGCCGGTCTCCAGCGACTCCAGCCGCACGCCGCGCCAGTGGCCGTCCTTCATCTGCTGGCGGGTCTGCGTGGTGAACTGCTGCACCGCGCTGCCCGGTTCCTGCCCCTGGCCGATCACCGCGAAGCGGTAGGTGACCCGGCTCGCCGGCTGGATCAGCGCGGTGGCGGCGAGGTCCGACTGCGCCAGCATCACCCGCGGCGCGAAGTTGAGGAAACCGGCGCCCCGGTCGGGCTCATTGGCGATCTCGCCAGCGATGGTGAGCGTCGCGTCGCCCAGCAGCAGCGGATCGCCGACCTTCAGGCCCAGCGCGCTCAACACGCCCGCGTCGACCCAGACCGTGCCGGCGGCCGGCGCACCGACCTGACGACCGTCCTTCAAGCTCAGCGCCCCACGCAGCGGGTAGCGCGCCCCGACGGCCTTGACCGCCACCAGGCGGCTGCCGCCGCCCTGGTCCTCGCCGGCGCGCGCCATGCTCGGGAAGTTCAGCGTCTCGACGCTGCGCAGGTTCAGGCGATCGGCCAGCTGCCGCACCGCGGCGGGCGTCGGCTGGTCGCTCGCGACCACCGCGTCACCGCCGAGCAGTTGGGCGGCGTCGCGTCGCAGGCCCTGGTCCAGTCGGTCCGACAGGAAGGCCACCGCGCACACGGCGGCCACCGCCAGCATCAGGGCCAGGATCAGCAGGTGCAATTCGCCGGCGCGCGCATCGCGCCAGGTCTGCAGGGACATCTGACGCCACAGGGACGGCGGACGCCGGCCGGCCGGGTCGGCGGCGGGCCGGGCCGTGGAAGCTCCAGCGGGGCCGGTTGGGTCGGCGGAAGGGGAAGACGGGTGCGCGCTCATGCGCGGACTGTAGCGAACCGCATGCCCGCCTGCTGCCGCGGGGAGACGGCCATGCAATCGGCTTGAACAGTCCGTGCAACCGGTTTTGACGATGCGGCCGGGCGGCGGGCGTTCAATGAGCCCATGACGCTGCCCTTCCCTTCCCTGTTCGTCTCGCACGGCTCGCCGATGATCGCGCTGGAACCCGGCGAGACCGGCGCCTTCCTGCAACATCTTGGCCGGACGCTCGCCGCCAGCTGGGGCCGGCCGCGTGCGGTGCTCGCGATCTCCGCGCACACCACCGCGCGCGCGGCGCTGCTGCTCGGCGCGCCACGGCACGAGGCGGTCTACGACTTCGGCGGTTTCCCCCCGGCGCTGTCCGCGCTGCGTTATGACGCGCCCGGCGATCCGGCGCTGGCCGAGCGGCTCGGCCAGACGCTGGCCTTGCCCGTCGTCGAGCACGGCGGCCTGGACCACGGCATCTGGACCGCGCTGCGCTACCTGATCCCCGCGGCGGACGTGCCGGTGATCCCGTTGACGCTGACGCCGCACGCGTCGCCGGCGCAGCTGATGGCGCTCGGCGAGCAACTGCAGGGCCTGGGCGCGGACGGGGTGCTGGTCCTGGGGACCGGCAGCATCACGCACAACCTGAGGCTGCTGATGCGCTCCGCGGTCACCGGGACCGCCGCTGGCGACGGCGTGCCGGAGATGCCGGAATCGGCTGCCTTCCGGCGCTGGTTCGCGGAGCGCTCGGCGGCCCGGGACTGGCCGGCGCTCGCGGCCTACCGGGCGCAGGCACCCCATGCGACGCTGATGCACCCGACCGACGAGCACCTGCTGCCCTGGTATGTCGCCGCCGGTGCCGGCGGTCGCGACCATGCGCCGCTGCGGATCCACGAGGGCGTCACCTTCGGCTGCCTCGGAATGGATGCCTATGCGTTCGGGCCGCAGGCCGGCGCGCTCCAGGACGCGGTGGCGAATGCCGATGCGCCCGCCGCGGCCTCCTGATCCGCCGACCCACCAACGACAACGGCCCCGCAGGGCCGTTGTTCATCAGGGACACCGCGTCGGCGATCAGAGGAAGATCGCCGCGAGGATCCCGAGGATCAGCGCCCACTTGACGACGTAGTAGCCGAGGCGGGATCTCGCCTTGAACGCCTTGAAGAACAGGCGCACCTTGTACGCGTGATAGAAGAACTTGTTGAGGCCGCCGATGGGCTCGCTCTCCAGGTTCTGCGTCGCCGCCGAGGTCATCACCAGCTTGCCGAAGGCACGGTTGAGCCAGCGGATCGGCGCGAAGTGGACCGGGCGCTCCACGTCGCAGAACAGGATCACGCGCTGATGCGTCGTGGTGTTCTCGGCGTAGTGGATGAAGGTCTCGTCGAACATCACGTCCTCGCCGTCCTTCCAGTGGTAGCGCTGTCCGTCGACCTCGATGTAGCAGCCCGGGTCGTTGGGCGTAGTCAGGCCCAGGTGGTAGCGCAGCGAGCCCGCGTAGGGGTCGCGGTGACGCACCAGCTTCGCGCCCGGCGGCAGCGACGCGAACATCGCCGCCTTCACGCCGGGGATCTGCTTGAGCAGCTCGACCGTGCGGGGGCACAGCGCGTTGGCCGAGGCCATGTCCCGGTCATACCACTTCAGGTAGAAGCGCTTCCAGCCGGTCTTGAAGAAGGAATTGAAGCCGATGTCGTTGTAGCCGGACGCGGCTTTGATGAAGCCCTCGTCGTTGAGCTTGAGGGCTTCCTCGCGGATCACCTGCCAGTTGTCGCGCAGCAGCTTGAGCTCGGGGAACTCGGCCGTGTTCAGGTAGGGCGTGGCGGGGGCGCGGGAGAACAGGTACATGACCGCGTTGATCGGCGAGATCAGCACGGTGAAGTCGGTGAGCGCGCGGGCCAGCTTGAAGCGGACGCGGCCGCGGAAATGGGCGTACAGCGCCGAGGCGATGAAGATCGCCAGCACCCAGTAACGCGTGGGCGGCAGCCAGTCGGCCATGTGTCGGAACTCCTGAAGACAAGCGGCGGATTATCGGCGATCGAGCGCCAGCGACGCCGCCCAGAAGGCCATTCCCCCGAAGGCCAGGGCGACGCCCACCCATCCGGTGGAGGTCCAGCCGTGGCCCGCGGCGATCGCCAGCCCGCCCAGCCAGGGGCCCAGCGCATTGGCCGCGTTGAAGGCGGAATGGTTGAGCGCCGCGGCCAGCGTCTGCGCATCGCCGGCGACATCCATCAGCCGCGTCTGCAGCACCGTGCCCAGCCCGCCGCCGCAACCGATCAGGAAGACCACCGGCAGCAGCGTCCACAGGTTGCCGGCGGCGAAGGGGTACAGGGCCAGCGACGCGGCGCTCCACAGCAGCAGCCCGCCGACGGTGGGCATCAGCGCGCGGTCGGCGGCCCAGGCGGCGCCAAGCGTGCCGGCCGTCATCCCCATGCCGAACACGCTGAGCACCACTGGCAGCAGGCCGGGGCCGGCGCGGGTGACCTCAAGCAGCGTCGAGCCCAGGTAGGTGTAGACGGCGAACATGCCGCCGAAGCCGATCGTCGCGATGCCCAGCGTCAACCAGACCTGGCGGCGGCCGAGCGCGCCGAGCTCGCGCATCGCGCTGGCGCCGGGCTGGACGCGGTCCTTCGGCGCATGCATCGCGACCAGGGCCGCCGTCAGCAGTGCCAGCAGCGTCACCACGCCGAAGCCCCAGCGCCAGCCCGCCCACTGCCCCAGCGCGTTGGCCAGCGGCACGCCGACGATGGTGGCCACGGTGAGGCCGAGCATCATCAGGCTCACCGCCTGGGCGCGGCGCTGCGGCGCCACCATCGACGCCGCGACCAGCGCGCCGACGCCGAAATAGGCGCCATGCGGCAGCCCGCTCAGGAAGCGGAACAGCAGCATCGCGTGATACCCCGGCGCCAGCGCGCTGAGCCCGTTGCCGACGGCGAAGGCCAGCATCAGCAGGATCAGCAGCGCGCGGCGCGGGACCTTGGCGCCGAGCACCGCCAGCAGCGGCGCGCCGACGACCACGCCCAAGGCATAGGCGCTGATCACGTGTCCGGCGGCGGGGATGTCGATGCCCAGGTCGGGCGCGAAGAACGGCACCAGGCTCATCGCCGCGAATTCGGCGGTGCCGATCGCGAAGCCGCCGATCGCCAGCGCGAGCAGCGCCCAGCCGGTATGGGCACTGGGCAGGGGATCGTCGGAAAACTCGGGCGAGGCGATCGGTGAGGCGGCGGACATGTCGGAACGGCTGAAAGAAAACGTTCAGGAAACGTTCAGCATTGCAACATGAATCGATCGCCGGGACGGCGCAGGGGTTCTGGAGAGCGCCCCGAAAGCGGGGAGCGGCCGCATCGCGACCGCTGGAATGGGGAAATCGGGGGGGAATAGCCCGGGCGGGCCAGGGAACCAGGGGAACCCCAAGGGAGGAGACCCAGCACCGCGAGACGACCGGCGCGCGTGGGTGGAGCGGGCGAAGGGAGTCGAACCCTCGTCATTGGCTTGGGAAGCCAAGGTAATAGCCGTTATACGACGCCCGCGGTGGGAGCGGATTATGGCCCAAGCCGGCGAGGCGCCGACCCAGGCTTCACAGCATGTACCCCCCATCGATGGTCAGGCTCGTGCCGGTCATGTAGCCCGACTCGGGCCCCGCGAGGAAGGACACCAGCGCGCCGATTTCGCCCGGCCGGCCCATGCGGCCCATCGGCAGCTTGTCCTTGAGGTAATCGGCGAACGGCGCGGTCATGTCGGTCTCCACGGGCCCCGGCTGGACGTTGTTGATCGTGATGCCTCGCGGCGCCAGGTCCAGCGCCAGGTTCTGGGCCATCGACGCGACCGCCGCCTTGGTCATCGCGTAGACGCTGCTGCCGGGCGTCCCGGTGCGGATCGCCGTGTTGCTCCCGATCGTGATCACGCGCCCGCCCTCGCGCATCTGCGCCACCGCCGCCTGGATCGCGAGGAAGACGCCCCGCACGTTGACGTTCAGCGACAGGTCCAGGTCCTCCAGCGACACCGCGTCGACGGTGCCATGGCGCAAGACGCCGGCATTGACCACGGCCGCGTCCAGCGGCCCCAGGCGCTCGACCGCGCGCTCGACCGCCGCGCGCAGCGCCGCCGGATCAGCGCTGTCGGCCGCGATCGCCAGCCCTCGCCCGCCGGCGGCCTCGATCGCGGCGACCACCGCCTCCGCCGCGTCCGGCCGCGACACATAGGTCAGCGCGACGTCGAAGCCATCGCTGGCCAGCCGCTGCGCGATGCCCGCGCCGATCCCGCGCGAGCCGCCGAAAACCAGCGCCACGCGGCGCGTCCGGGGTGATGTCGTCATCGCTGCTTCCTTCCTTCGATCCTCGGATCGTTTACTGGAACAATCGTTCCACAATCAAGCAAAAAAAACGGACTCACTTCAGAGCCCGCAAGGCAAGTCGCGCCAGGGCGCGCAGTTCGGCTTCGCCCGCGCCGCCGCGCGCGGCCAGCCGCAGCGCCGCGATCTGAGCAAACAGGAAACTCACCGCCTGGCGCGGGTCGAGCGCCGCCGACAGCTCGCCATCGGCCTGCGCCGCGCGGACCCGCTCGAGCAGCGCCGCCTGCAAGGCCTGGCCAGCCGGCGCGCGGACCTCGATCAGTTCGGCGCTGCCTTCGCTGTCGGTGCCGAACTCCTGCACCGAGCTCACGCCCAGGCAGGGCCGGTGGGCCGTCGCCGCGACGCGCTTGAGCATCCGCTCCAGGCCATCGAGTCCGGTCTTGCCGGCCTTGAGTTCGCGCAGGTGCTCGCCGGTCTCGTCGTCGGCATACCGGCGCAGCGCCGCGCAGTACAGCGGCCACTTGCCGCCATAGGTGTTGTAGAGGCTCTGCTTGCCGATGCCCATTGCGGTGGTGAGCATCTCGGCGGACGTGCCCGCGTAGCCATGCTCGCGGAACAGCGCCACCGCGGCGTCCAGCGCGAGCTCGGGATCGAATTGCTTGGGTCGGGCCATGCGGCGGACTGTAGCGATTCTGGAATGGCCGTTCCAGATAAAGGGGATTGGCGGGAAGCGCGACGCGGTCCGCCGCCGCGATTCGCGCCACCTTGCCGCGCCGCTCAGTCCCAGGTGGGCGCGAAGTCCGGATTGGCCAGGCGCTCGCCGCGGTCCAGGGTGGCGATGCGTTCCATGTCGGCATCGTCCAGCCGCAGCGACAAGGCCTGCAGGTTGGCCGCCTGGTTGGCCGGTCGGGTGGAGGACGGAATCACCGCGAAGCCCTGCTGCAGCAGCCAGGACAGGGAGACCTGCGCCGGCGTGGTGCCGTGTTTGGCGGCGATGTCCTGCAGCACCGGGTCGGCCATGACCTTGCCGTAGGCCAGCGGCATGTAGGCCGTCAAGTGCAGGCCCTGCGCCCGCGCGAAATCGGCCACCGCGCGGTTCTGCAGGAAGGGATGGCACTCGACCTGGTTGGTGGCCAGCGCCGCGACGCCGACGAGGTCGATCGCCTCGCGCATCTGCGCGACGGTGAAGTTGGACAGGCCGATCGCGTGGGTCAGGCCCTGGCGCCGCGCGTCGAGCAGCGCTTCCAGCGTCTCCTTCAGCGGCACCGCGCCGCCGGGCGACGGCCAATGGATCAGCGTCAGGTCGACGGCCTCCAGGCGCAGCTTGGCCAGGCTCTCGCGCAGGCTCGGGACCAGGCGGTCACCGGCCAGCGATTCGGTCCAGACCTTGGTCGTGACGAAGAGCTCGGCGCGCGGCACGCCGCTCTCGGCGATCGCCTGGCCGACCTCGGCCTCGTTGCCGTAGATCTGGGCAGTGTCGATGTGGCGGTAGCCGAGCGACAGGCCGCTCTTGACGGCGTCGATGACGGTCTGGTCCTTCAGGCGGAAGGTGCCGAGACCGAGGGCGGGCATGGAGTGGGTGGAGGGGGTCATGGGAACTCCAGAAGGGGGATCGGGGGAGGAATGGGAAAGACCGGCGGCGGGCGGTCGCGTTCAATGTCCGACGACGACCGGGCCGGCGCCCGGCGCGCGTCGCGGCAGCGGGAAGCGGCGATCCAGGCGGCCGGCCAGCACCGTCAGCGCGAAGGCGCCGAGCACCACGATCGCGCCGATCCATGGCGTGTGCAGCAGCCCGAGCCGGTCGACGATCAGGCCACCGCCCCAGGCGCCGCCGGCGATGCCGAGGTTGAACGCGGCGATGTTCAGGCCCGAGGCGACGTCCACCGCCTTCGGCGCATGGGCCTCGGCCTGCTGGACGACGTAGAGCTGCAGGCCCGGCACGTTGCCGAAGGCGAAGGCGCCCCAGGCCAGCACGGTCAGCACCGCGGCGATCGGCGAGTGCGCGGTGACGCTGAGCACGACCAGCACCACGGCCAGGCCGAGGAAGATGCGCTTGAGCGCGCCCACCGGGCCGCGCCGGTCGGCGAGCCTGCCGCCCCAGACATTGCCGAAGGCCACCGACACGCCATACACCAGCAGCACCAGGCTGACACCGTTGGCCGAGATGCCGCTGACCTGCTGCAGGATCGGCGCGAGGTAGGTGAAGGCGATGAACGAACCGCCGTAGCCGACGGCCGTCATCGCATAGACGAGCAGCAGGCGCGGCTGGCGAAGCGGCTCGAGCTGCTGCAGCAGGCGGGCCGGCGCGGGCTGGGCCAGTTGACGCGGCACGAAGACCAGGCTGGCGACGAAGGCGACCAGGCCCAGCGCGGCGACGGCCAGGAAGGTGGCGCGCCAGCCGAAATGCTGGCCGACGAAGGTGCCCAGCGGCACGCCCGTGACCAGTGCGACGGTCAATCCCGAGAACATCGTGGCGATGGCGCTGGCCGCCTTCTCACGGGGCACCAGGCTGGTGGCGATGGTCGAGCCGATCGAGAAGAACACGCCGTGCGCCAGGCCGGTCAGCACGCGCGCGACGACCAGCGCGCCGTAACCGGGCGCCAGCCATGCCAGCAGGTTGCCGGCGGTGAACAGCAGCATCAGCGCCAGCAGCAGCTGCTTGCGCGGCCAGCGGCCCGACAGCGCGGTGAGCACCGGCGCGCCGATGGCCACGCCCAGCGCGTAGAGCGAGACCAGCAGGCCCGCGGAGGGAAGGCTGACGCCGAGGTCGGCGGCCATGGTCGGGATCAGGCCCACGATGACGAATTCCGTGGTCCCGATGGCGAAGGCGCTGACAGTCAGCGCCCAGAGGGCGAGCGGCATGAGGAGGACTCCTGCGGTGAGGGGACGATGGGCGCCAGTGTGCGCATTCATCCATTGCAGAAAAAGCCTCGAACATCAAAATGATTTTTGCATCGGTCGCAAATATGATGCCGTGATCCCCGGGGCGCGGCCGGCCTCGGGCCCGACCTTGGACAGGAGCGCCCGCCCATGAAGAGCACCCTCGACGAACTCGCCGTCCTCGCCGCCATCGTGGATGCCGGCTCGATCAGCGCGGCCGCCGAGCAGCTCGGGCAGGCGGTCTCGGCCGTCAGCCGGGCGCTGAGCCGGCTCGAGCAGAAGCTGGGCACGACGCTGATGCGGCGCTCGACGCGCCGCCTGGAGCTGACCGAGGAGGGCCAGTTCTTCCTGGCCCGCGCCCGCAAGGTGCTGGCCTCGGTCGAGGAGGCGGAGGAGCAGCTCGCCCTGCGCCGCGACAAGCCGGCCGGGCGGCTGCGCATCAATGCCGCCTCGCCCTTCATGCTGCATGTGCTGGTGCCGCTGATTGGCGGCTTTCGCGAACGCTTCCCGCAGATCGAGCTCGAGCTCAACAGCAGCGACCAGATCATCGACCTGCTGGAGCAGCGCACCGATGTCGCGCTGCGCATCGGCACGCTGGCGGATTCCTCGCTGCATGCGCGGCCGCTGGGCAGTTTCCGGCTGCGCGTGCTCGCCAGTCCGGCCTATCTGGCGGCGCACGGCCGGCCCACCAAGGTCGAGCAGTTGAGCGGGCATTGGCTGCTCGGCTTCACCGCGCCGGAGAGCCTCAACACCTGGCCCCTGCGCTGGTCCGGCGGCGAGGGATATCCGATCAGCGCCACGCTCAGCGCGTCCAGTGGCGAGACCCTGCGCCAGCTCGCCCTCGCCGGCCAGGGGCTGGTGACGCTCTCGGACTTCATGACGACGCAGGACCGCGCCGGCGGGACGCTGGTGCAGGTGCTGGCGCCGCACACCGTCGACACCCGCCAACCGGTGCACGCGGTCTATTACCGCAACACGGCGCTGGCCTCCCGCATCAGTTGCTTCCTCGACTACCTGGCCGAACGCATGGCCGTGTTGCAGGGCGCCTGAAGCGCGCGTGGCGGGCCGCCCTCCCCTGGAGAGGCAGTGCCCCACCTCTCCGTGCGATAGCCCTCGCCGACAGACGCAGATGGGCGGAATGGTGCCCGGCCGCCCGCGCCACGAGCATCTCGGCTCCCTCACTACGGAGCCGAGCCATGACGCTCTCCTTCCCCCGTCTCCCTCTCCTCGCGCGGTCGATCCTGCCGCCTTTCCTTGCCACTTCCGCCCTGCTGATCGGCGCGGGTCCGGCCACCGCGGCGGACGGCGCCACGGGCGGCCACGTGCTGAAGCAGTCGGCCTTGCTCGCCGACGAAGCGCGCCTCACCAACGGCCCGCTCATGACGGCGATCAAGCGGGCGATCGCCACGCTGCCCAATGAGCAGGTCGAAGCGATCGTCCCCAATCGCAGCGCGAACCCGGCCAATGTCCGGCGTGTCGAGCGCCTGATGTCCAGCGCCGACTGGGACTATCTTTTCCCGCTGCGCGCGCCCGAGTACACCTATAGCGGCTTCCTGCGCGCGATCGGCAAGTTCCCGGCGGTCTGCGGCGACTACACCGACGACCGGGATGCCGACGCCATCTGCCGCAAGACCCTGGCGACGATGTTCGCCCACTTCGCGCAGGAAACCGGGGCGCACGAGAGCTACCGTCCCGAACCCGAATGGCGCCAGGGCCTGCGCTGGGTGCGCGAGATGGGCTGGACCGAGGACATGCGCGGCGGCTACAACGGCGAGTGCAACCCCGCCACCTGGCAAGGCAAGACCTGGCCCTGCGGCACCTTCGCCAACGGCGACTACAAGAGCTACTTCGGCCGCGGCGCCAAGCAGCTGTCCTACAACTACAACTACGGCCCGTTCTCGCTGGCGATGTTCGGGTCCGTGCGCCCGCTGCTGGACAAGCCGGAACTGGTCGCCGACACCTGGCTGAACCTGGCCAGCGCGGTCTTCTTCTACATGTACCCGCAGCCGCCCAAGCCGCCGATGCTGTTCGTCGTCGACGGCACCTGGCAGCCCAATGCGCGCGACCTGGAGAACGGCCTCAAGCCCGGCTTCGGCGTGACCACGCAGATCATCAACGGCGGCGTCGAATGCGGCGGCTCGGTGGAGGTGGCGCAATCGCTGAACCGGATCAGCTACTACCGCGCGTTCGCCGCCCACTTCAAGGTGGCGGTCCCCGCCGATGAAGTGCTCGGCTGCAAGGGCATGAAGCAGTTCGACGAAGGCGGCGCCGGCGCCACCCCGATCTACTGGGAGCAGGACTATCGCTGGGTTCCCACGAACCCGGAAGGTCGCAGCTACGCCTGCAAGCTGGTCGGCTACCAGACGCCGCACTCGGCGCTGACGGCCGGGGACTACGTGGCCTGCGTCAAGCACCACTTCCCCGACGCCACCATCGTCGATGACCGCGTCCAGACCTGGGGCAGCAACGACCGCAAGGGCACGCTGGACACCGTCTACGAGTACCAGAATCCCTACACCCGCCAGACCGAGTACTTCAGCTTGCAGGGCCTGGGCAGCGACGGCCGCTACTGGTACTTCCCGACCGACAAGACCAACAACCGCTTCTGGGTCTACCTGGGCACGGACAAGAACGAGGCGCTGGCCGCCAACGGCCGGATCGCCGCGCTCCAGTCCTGGGGTGCCAATGATCGCAAGGCGGCGATCGGCGACCGCTTCCGCTACCTGAACCCGCACAAGCCGGGCCTGCCGATGGAGGTCTACGAGCTCCGCGCCACGGGGTCCGACGGCCGCTACTGGTACTTCCCGACGACGTCCAGCGCCAACACGTACTGGACCTATGTCGGCCCCGCGGTGACGAGCGCCGGCTCGCGCTGACCTGCCGGTCCGCGGATCCGTTGATCCGCTGATCGCGGAACGGCGACCGCACCGGCGGCGCGTCGGCAACGACGCGCCGCCGGCCACATCAACGATTGATGTCGCCGATGCACAGGTATTTGGTTTCGACGTACTCGTCGATGCCCTGGTGCCCGCCCTCACGCCCCAGCCCCGACTGCTTGACGCCGCCGAACGGCACCTCCGCCGACGAGATCAGTCCCGTGTTGATGCCCACCATCCCCGATTCCAGCCCCTCCGCCACGCGGTAGATGCGGCCGATGTCACGGCTGAAGAAGTAGCTCGCCAGCCCGAACTCGGTGGCGTTGGCCATCGCGATGCCCTCGGCCTCGGTGGTGAAGCGGAACACCGGCGCCACCGGCCCGAAGGTCTCCTCGCGCGCGCACAGCATCTCGGACGTCGCCTCGGACAGCACCGTCGGCTGGAAGAAGCGGTCGTGCAGCCGTGCGCCGCCCACCAGCACCTTGGCGCCCTTGGCCACGGCGTCGGCGACATGGCGTTCGACCTTCTCGACGGCGGCGTCCTCGATCAACGGTCCCTGCGTCACGCCGGGCTCGAAGCCGTTGCCCACCTTCAGGCCACCCACCTTCTCCGCCAGCTTCGCGACAAAGGCGTCGTAGACCCCGGCCTGCACGTACAGCCGGTTCGCGCAGACGCAGGTCTGACCGGCGTTGCGGTACTTGCTGGCGATCGCGCCCTCGACGGCGCTGTCCAGGTCCGCATCGTCGAAGACCAGGAAGGGCGCGTTGCCGCCCAGCTCCAGCGACAGCTTCTTGATCGTCGGTGCGCACTGCGCCATCAGGATCCGGCCGACCTCGGTGGAGCCGGTGAATGAGAGGTGCCGCACCACCTCGTTCTCGCACAGCACCCGGCCGATGGCGATCGAGTGCTCGCCGTCGCCGGTGACCACGTTCAGCACCCCGGCCGGCATGCCGGCGCGCTGCGCCAGTTCGGCCGCGGCCAGCGCGGTCAACGGCGTCTGCTCGGCCGGCTTGATCACCACCGGGCAACCGGCCGCCAGCGCCGGCGCGACCTTGCGGGTGATCATCGCCAGCGGGAAGTTCCACGGCGTGATGGCGGCGCACACGCCCACCGGCTGCTTGATGACCAGGGTGCGCTTGGACGCGTCGGTGGTCGGCACCACTTCGCCGCGCACGCGCTTGGCCTCTTCGGCGAACCATTCGACGAAGCTCGCGCCGTAGACGATCTCGCCACGCGCCTCGGCCAGCGGCTTGCCCTGCTCGGCCGTCAAGATGCGCGCCAGGTCGTCGGCATGCTGGATCAGCAGGTGGTACCAGCGCATCAGGATGGCCGCGCGCTCCTTGGCCGTCTTCGACCGCCAAGCCGGCCAGGCGGCGTTCGCGGCGGTGATCGCCGCGTCGGCCTCCGACGCTCCGAGGTTGGCCACATGCGTCAGCAGCGCGCCGGTGGCCGGATCATCGACGTCGAAGCGGCTCGCGCCGCCGACCCATTCGCCGTTGATCAGCGCGTCGGTCTTGAGCAGGCTCGGATCCTTGAGCTGTGCCAGCGGGGAGGTCTTGGGGTCCATCGTCGCCATGTCCGTGCTCCGTGTCTCTGTCCGGGGAAGGCCGGCATCCTAGCCGCGCCATCCCGGCCGCCATGTCAACGCCGCGTCAACGGGCTCGGCTCCCTATAATCGAAAGCTTCGCGAAATCAAGCGTTTGGCCCCGTTCTCCGGCAAACCGCGCACCCGCGAAGACACAAACTGATTCATGTCGCAGCGACGTCTGCGCCACACCGCATCGCCAGGCCCATCAAGCAAAGGACAGGCATGAAAGCCGCTGAGATCCGCAACACCTTCCTGAAGTTCTTCGAATCCAAGGGCCACCAGATCGTCGCGTCGAGCCCGGTCGTGCCCGGCGACGACCCGACGCTGCTGTTCACCAACGCGGGCATGAACCAGTTCAAGGACGTGTTCCTGGGCTTCGACAAGCGCGCCTACACCCGTGCCACGACCGCGCAGAAGTGCATCCGCGCCGGCGGCAAGCACAACGACCTGGACAACGTCGGCTACACCGCGCGCCACCACACCTTCTTCGAGATGCTGGGCAACTTCAGCTTCGGCGACTACTTCAAGAAGGATGCGATCGCCTATGCCTGGGAACTGCTGACCCAACACTTCAAGCTGCCGGCCGAGAAGCTGTGGGTCACCGTCTATTCCGAGGACGACGAAGCCTACGAGATCTGGAACAAGGTCGTCGGCGTGCCCGCCGAGCGCATCGTGCGCATCGGCGACAACAAGGGCGGCCGCTACATGTCCGACAACTTCTGGATGATGGGCGACACCGGTCCCTGCGGCCCCTGCACCGAGATCTTCTACGACCACGGCCCCGACGTGGCCGGCGGCCCCCCGGGCTCCGCCGAGGAGGACGGCGACCGTTACATCGAGATCTGGAACAACGTCTTCATGCAGTTCAACCGGACTGAAGACGGCGTGATGCACAAGCTCCCCAAGCCCAGCGTCGACACCGGCATGGGCCTGGAGCGCCTGGCCGCGGTGCTGCAGCATGTGCACTCGAACTACGAGATCGACCTGTTCGTCAACCTGCTGGCCGCGGCCAAGCAGGCCGTCGACGGCGCCGGCGCGGGGGACTGCGACAAGGACTCGCCGTCGCTGAAGGTCATCGCCGACCACATCCGGGCCTGCTCCTTCACCGTCGTCGACGGCGTGATCCCGGGCAACGCCGGCCGCGGCTACGTGCTGCGCCGCATCGCCCGCCGCGCGATCCGCCACGGCTACAAGCTGGGCGCCCGCACCCCGTTCTTCCACAAGCTGGTGGCCGCGCTGGCCAGGGAGATGGGCGACGCCTACCCCGAACTGCGCCGCGACGAGGCCCGCGTCACCGAGGTGCTGAAGCAGGAAGAGGAGCGCTTCTTCAAGACCATCGCCACCGGCATGGAACTGCTGGAATCGGCGCTGGCCGACGGCGCGAAGCAGGTCGACGGCGAGACCGCCTTCAAGCTGCACGACACCTACGGCTTCCCGGTGGACCTGACCGCCGACGTCTGCCGCGAGCGCGGCGTGACCGTCGACGAGGCCGGCTTCAACCGCCTGCTCGAGGAGCAGAAGGACCGCGGCCGCCAGGCCGGCAAGTTCAAGATGGCGCAGGGCCTGGCCTACACCGGCGCGGCCACGACCTTCCACGGCTATGAGCACCTCACGCGCGAGGACGCCAAGGTCGTCGCGCTGTACGTCGACGGCTCCGCGGTGCAGAGCGCCGATGCCGGCGACGACGTCGTCGTCGTGCTGGACCACACCCCCTTCTATGCCGAGAGCGGCGGCCAGGTCGGCGACGCTGGCGAGCTGCGCAACGCGAGCACCCGCCTGGTCGTCGACGACACGCTGAAGATCCAGGCCGACGTGTTCGGTCACCATGCCCAGGTCGTCGAGGGCTCGGTCAAGGTCGGCGACAGCTTCGTCGCCAAGGTCGATACCGAACGCCGTGCCCGCACGGTCCGCAACCACAGCGCGACCCACCTGATGCACAAGGCGCTGCGCGAGGTGCTGGGCGCGCACGTCCAGCAGAAGGGCTCGCTGGTCAATGCCGAGCGCACCCGCTTCGACTTCGCCCACACCGCGCCGATGACGGCCGAGGAAATCCGCAAGGTCGAGGCCATCGTCAATGCCGAGATCCTGGCCAACGCCGACACCGACGCCAGCGTCATGGCCCTGGACGACGCGCAGAAGAGCGGCGCGATGATGCTGTTCGGCGAGAAGTACGGCGAGACCGTGCGCGTGCTGAGCATCGGTTCGTCGAAGGAACTGTGCGGCGGCACCCACGTGCATCGCACCGGTGACATCGGCCTGTTCAAGATCGTCGCGGAGAGCGGCGTCGCTGCCGGCATCCGTCGCGTCGAGGCGGTGACCGGCGACAACGCGCTGCACTACCTGCAATCGCTGGAGTCGACGGTGCAGGCCGTGGCCGGCACGCTCAAGGCCGCACCGGCCGAACTCGAGCCACGCGTGCATGCCGTGCTGGAGCAGGTCCGCGCGCTGGAGAAGGAACTGGCCGCCGCCAAGAGCAAGCTGGCCTCCGCGCAGGGCGACGAGCTGCTGTCGCAGGCCGTCGACGTCAAGGGCCTGAAGGTGCTGGCGGCCACGCTGGTCGGCGCCGACGCCAAGACGCTGCGCGAGACCATGGACAAGCTCAAGGACAAGCTCAAGACCGCCGCGATCGTGCTGGCCGCCGTCGATGGCGACAAGGTGCAGCTGGCGGCCGGCGTGACGGCCGATTCGATCGGCAAGGTCAAGGCCGGCGAGCTGGTGAACTTCGTCGCCCAGCAGGTCGGCGGCAAGGGCGGCGGCAAGCCGGACCTGGCCATGGCCGGTGGCACCGATGCCAAGGGTCTGCCCGCCGCGCTGGCCAGCGTGCAGGCCTGGGTCGGCGAACGCGTCTGACACACAAGCGGCGCAGACTCCGGGTGGCGGCGGTCATCGAACCGCCCGGCCCGGCGCGCTGACGAACCCTCTTCTTCAAGGGCCCCGGTCGGGCCCTTGTCGTTTCATGCAACTGGAGTAGCAATGACTGACACCCCGATGGCCGACGAGTTCGGCGACTCGATTGACGTCGAGAACGCGCAGCGCCTCGGCGAGCTGCTGGCCGTGCTGGCCGGCCAGGCTGATCCGGATGCCCCGGCGATCACGCTGGACACGCTGGATGGCTACCTGACCGCGCTGCGCGTCGGCCCTTCGGACGCCGCGCCGATCCAGGCGATGGACGCGCTGTTCGGCGAGGACTGGCCCGCCGGCCTGGACGAGGAGGACCTGACCGACGCGTTCATGGAAGCGCTGCACGTGCGTTGGAACGAGATCGGCGACAGCCTCGAGCCGCAGCCGCTGCTGGAGGCGCCGGAGCAGATGCACCTGACGCCGCTGATTTCCGAATTCGATGAGGAAACCAAGGCCGAGTTGGTCGCGCAAGGCGCGATCACCGCCGAACTGCTGGAGCGCATGCCCGCGCCCGGCGCGATGTGGGCCCAGGGCTTCCTGCAGGCGGTCGAGGACACGCACGCCTGGACGCTGCCCGACGGCGACGGCGCCGACGACCTGCGGCTGATGCTGGAGGCGGTCGAGGCGGTGACGCTGGCGGCGGACTCGACGCCGCGCGCCGCCTACATCGAGAAGGCCTATGAAGAACCGGACGGCATCGACCAGAACGCGCTGATCGACGACATGCTCTTCACCGTGCAGGACCTGCGCCTGTTCTGGATGCAGCAACGGGTGCTGAAGGATGCGATCTCCGGCCTGGCGGGCGACGACTCGACGCACTGAGCCTCACACGGACATCACACCGACCACCGAACGCCGGCCTCGCGCCGGCGTTGTTCATGGTGCCGGCGGAGGGGCCTCGACGGCCTGGTTCGACCTCGGCCTGCCCGCGCGGTTCGTCCTTCCCAGGGCCCGGCGCGCCTTCAGCGTCAGAGCCGGCCCTTGCAATTCGGCGCGCCGCAGCGGCAACGCAATCGCCCCTCGTGATGGCTCTCGCCGTAATCGGCGCAGATCTCCTCGCCGGGCGCGATGTCGCGGATCGCGTAGAACTCGGCCCGTCCCTGCCGGATGCGCAGCACCGCGTTGGGCGCACAGCTGTGATTGACGTGGCGCAGCGCGCAGTCGGACTTCGTTGCGTCGATCGCCGTCTTGTCGGTCACCTCGACGACGTGGATGCGGCGTCGACCCTCGATGCGCCGGCGGGCCTCGCGCACCGGCACGATTTCGCCGCGCATCTCGCCGATCTTGAGTCGCGCCGGGATCGGCTCGGCGGCGAACACGCCCAGGCCATCGATCGGGCTCTTGTCCACGGTGAGCGCAAAGCGCTCGGCCGGCTGCGGCTCGCCCTTGCGACGCGCCGGTGCCTCGGTGGCAACGGCAGCGGCGGGGACGGGAGCGACGGAACTCAGTCGAGGCATGAAGACGAGGCGCGGTCCTGGCCGCGGAGAATCGGGAAAGGCGCATTGTCGCGCCGTTGCCACTCGCCGCCGGGCGCCGCCGGAAGTTCGCGGTTGACGGCCGCGACGCACGTCCAAGATACTGGCCCGCATGTCCCTCGCGAACCGCACCGTCTTCGTCGTCCAGCCGTGCTGCATGTGCCTGATGCATGCGCACCTGTGCGCACGCCAGCCGGGGCAGCGTCGATCGCGGTAGACCCTCCCCACGGATCCGGACCTCGACGTCCACCCCCAGGATCCCCGACTCCCCCCGACAAGGCCCGCGTTACCCGCGGGCCTTGTCGCTTTCCGCCCTCGGTCCTTCACCCCACCAGGAGACCCCGATGCAGATCCCGCCCCCTTCCCCCCGCGACCTCAGGATCGCCGACGGCCTGACGCTGAGGCGCCCGCGCGTCGAGGACGCTCGCGCCCATGCCGAGCTGATGGGCCATGCCGGCGTGCAACCCTGGTTGCTGCAGACGCCTTACCCCTCGGAACTGCAGTGGCAGGAGCGATTCGGCAAGGCGCCCGACACCAGCAGCGGCGAACTGGTGCTGCTGGCCTTCGATGGCGACCGCCTGGTGGGGTCCGCCGGCTTGCATCCGGTCGGTCCGCAGGCCCGCCGTCGTCACGCGATGATGCTCGGCATCGGCGTGCATCCGGAAGCGCACGGCCTCGGCGTCGGCTCGGCGCTGATGGACGCGCTGGTGCGTCACGCGGACGACTGGCTGGGCTTGCAACGCATCGAGTTGACCGTCTTCGTCGACAACCTGCGGGCGATCCGGTTGTACGAGCGCTTCGGCTTCGAGCACGAGGGGCGTCTACGCGGTTTCGCGCTTCGCGAGGGTCGCTACGTCGATGCGTTCACGATGGCGCGCCTGCATCCGCGGCCGCCGGTGATCGAACGCTCGCCGGAGTGAAGTCAGGCGCGGCGCCATGCGGCGCCGCTTGCCCGGGGCCGGCTCCGGGCGCGCTCCCCGTGTGATCAGTCCATCGAGACGAGCGCGCCTTCGGCGCTGCGCCGCTGGGTTTGCGCATGCAAGTCACCGTCGGAGGCGCGGCCTTGCGGTTGGGAGGAGCTGTCGGTGCTGCGGTCGGGAACCGCAGGCTGGGGGGCTGGCGGACGGCTGGGCTGCCGCTTGCCGGTGATCAGCAGGCGAGCCAGCTTGACGACCTCGCTGGCCTGCGCCGGGGCGGCGGGCAGGAGCAAGGCAACGCCCAGCAGGGCGGCCCCCAGCAGGGCCAGAGGATGCCGGTGGGCGGTCTGCGCTTGTCGTTGTCGGCTCTGCATGGTCTCCCCGTGCGAATCTGGATCTTGGCGTCGATGGTGGAGTATCGAAAGTCAGCCCCCTCGCCGCCAGAGGCTGGCGACGAATTGCGCCCTGGAGCGGCTGACTTGCGGTCAGGCGGGATGGGTTCACCCCGGCGAGGAGGCGCCGGCCCCGGCCTGCGGCGCCCCGCGGCGCGTGGGTGCTCGCAGCCCCGCACCGCGCACCTCGAACCGGACCTGCTGCAGCACATGCCCGCGGTTGTCCAGCAGCGCGAGTTCATGACGTCCCGGCATCGGCAGCCAGTCCAGCGTTGCCCCTTGGCCGATGACGCGACCATCGAGGCGCCATCTGGCCGTCGCGCCGCGTTCGAGCCGCCCGTCATGGGTGAAACGAAGTCGCTGCGCCGCTGGCGGGATGTCCGGATCCAGGGCGTAGATTGCTCCGTCGGCGGGATTGCTGAGCGCGACGGCCGTGCCGGCGGGCTGGATCACCGCCTGTTCGGTCCCGGCGATGAACCACTCCCGTCGCGGCGGCTCCTGCGCGCTGTCGAATCGCGTCTGCCGAGCGACCACCCCGCGGGGGGGATCGACCGACTCGGGCAACCGTCCCGCGTGCAAGGCCAGCATCACCTCGCGCCAGACCGGCGCCGCGCCGCTCACACCGGAAACCTCCTGCATCGCCTCCCCGCTGGAGTTGCCGACCCACACGCCCACGGTGTAGCGGCTGGTCCAGCCGACGCACCAGTTGTCCCGCATGTCCTTGCTGGTACCCGTCTTGACCGACGCCGGGAACGGCAAGGCCAGCGCGCTGGACAGGCCGAAGGTGAGCGCCCGCGCGTTGTTGTCCGCCAGCACGTCGCCGACGATGAAGCTGGCCTTGGGGTCCGCGACCTGACGGGACGACGCGCGCTTGGCGCCCGCCGCCCGCTGCCCGCCCGGCAGCGCCGCGTCGGCATACCTGCCGCCGTTGGCCAGAGCTCTGTAGGCGTTGGTCAGCCCCAGCAAGGTGACGTCCGCGCTGCCCAAGGCCAGCGAGGGACCGTAAAAGCCGCCCGTCTCGGGCAAGCGCAGCCCGAGGGCGTTGAGACGTTCGAAAACCGCCTCCGGCGTGAGCATCAGCGACAGCCGCACCGCCGGGACGTTGAGGCTGCTGCCCAGCGAAGCCCGCGCGCTGACCCAGCCGCGGTACTGCTTGTCGTAGTTCTGCGGCAGATAGAGTCCAGCCGCCGTCGGGATCTGGGCCGGTGAGTCGTCCAGCAGGCTCGCCGCAGTGATCAGGCGGCGCTCGATCGCCAGTTCATAGAGGAAGGGCTTGAGCGTCGAGCCGGGCTGCCGCCGGGCCAGCACATGATCCACCTGCGCCGACTCCGACAACTGGCTGCCGCTGGAGCCGACCCAGACCCGGACTTCGCCGCTGGCGTTGTCGAGCACGAGGACCGCGCCATCCTCGACCTGCCGACCGGACAGTTCCGCCAGATGCCGCCGCAGCGACTGGACGGCGACCCGCTGCCAGGTGGCGTCCAGCGTGCTGCGCTGCGCCGCGGGTCCGCCCGGCTGGAGCGCGAGACGGGCGAAATGCGGCGCCCACTGCGGTGCGTCGGCCACCGTCAGCACTTTGCGACGCAGGACCGCCCCCACTTCGTCCACGAGGCCATCGCAACTCTGGCGCATCGCCCGCAGCACGCCGCAAGCCCGTGCGCTGATCGTCTCCACCGGCGAGTTCGGCCCGCGCAGCATCGCGGCGAGCATCGCTGACTCCCGGGCGTCGAGTCCGCTCGCCCGCTTGCCGAAAAGCGCCTGCGCGGCGGCCGGCACCCCGACCAGTTCGCCGCGCAAGGGCACGCGGTTCAGATAGGCCTCGAGGATCTGCGCCTTGGTCCACTGGGTCTCCAGGCGACTGGCCACCCACGCCTGCCCCAGCTTCTGCCGGAAACTGCGCCCCCCCCGGTGCGCCAGGTCCTCGTCGAGCAGACCCGCGAGTTGCATCGTCACCGTCGAGGCCCCACGCGTACGCGTGTTCCATAGGTTCGCCCAGGCGCTGGAGGCGACTGCCGACCAGTCGACCCCGCTGTGCTCGTAAAAGCGCTGATCCTCGGACAACAGCATGGCCCGCAACAGCGACGGCGACATGTGCTCGACCGGCACCCAGGCGAGGACGCGGCGTTTCGGATCCAAGCGGACCGTCTGCAGGACCTCGCCGCGTCGGTCCAGCAACTGGAAGTCCGACACCGGATGCGAGGCGCGCGTCTGCGCAAAAGTGGGCAGCGTCTGGGCACAGGCGCCCCCCAACAGCCCCACCAAGCCGGCGACAAACACGGCGCCACGCTTCGCCGCTTGTGCGAAGCGGGCGCGCGAGCAGTCGCCGGCCCCGTTCAAGGCGCCACCTCCAAGGTGGCGTTCGGCAATTCGCCGAACCGGTCGGGCGAGTACATCGCTTCGGCGCGTGTGGTCGGCATTTGGAAGCGCCCGGCGTTGTTCAGACGCACCGTGTAGGTCAGCACATGTCGACCGCGCGGCAGATAGCCGAAGTAGGCTCGCCAGGCGGTGAAGCTGCGCTCGATGAAATCGGGCCAGGCCTCACCCTCGGCGCGTTCTCCCTGGCTGTCGATCGAGCCCTCGACAACGGCAGCGCCGGTCGGCAACGGATCGCTCAGCACCACCCAGGACATGTCGGCCGCCGCCTCGACCTCGAGCCGCACTCGCATCACGTCGCCACGCGACCAACGCGGCGCCGCCTTCTGAGACACCGCCGTGACGGTCCGCTTCACGGTGTATCCCGAGTTCAGCGGAGCCTTCAACGGAACGGCCGACAAGGCCTGGATCGTGGCCCAGGGCTTGCCTTCGCCCGACTGCTGGACCGACAAGGTGGCCTCGCCCGAAGCGGGCCAGGGCAGACGCAGTTCGCCGCCACCGGGCTTGCCTGTCCAGTCCAGCGTCGCGGAAGCGGTGGCGAGCTTGGCCTCGGTTCGACCCTTGATCGCCTGCGATTCGAAGCGAGCGGAGAATTTCTCCAATGCGAGGGCGCCCCAGAGGTTCGCGGTCGTATTGAACCAGGCCCCTCGTTCCTGACGAGCGAGCGTGCCCACGACCAGCCTCGGCAGGTCCTCCTTCCATGCCGGGTCGTCGACCAGCGCAAGGATCGCGCGCGCCGCCGTGGCGTCACCGCTGCCCATCAGCCACCAGGCGTCGCCCTCTTCGTTGACGAAACGCAGCGTGGTTCCCGCGAAGCCCAAGCGGCTTCGCAACTGGTTCTGCGCCGCGGCGATCTGGGCAGCGCGGTCCGGCGCCGAGGCCATCCGCTGATGCAGCACCAACCAATCGATGACGGCGCTGGTGGGCCAGTTCGGCAGGTTGCGGCCGTCCACCGTCCCCAGCTGACGCACCGTCGCCTTGTCGTGGCGCGCCAGCGCGGCCAGGGCGGCAATGCGCCGCGGCTCCTCGTCGGGCCGAGGCGACCAATGCCGACGCTCGATGCGCCCCTCCACGAAAGCGGCCAGGCCGTCGAGGGCCTTGGTGAGCTGGGTCGTAGGCAGGGCGCGTCCCGACTCCTGCGCGGCGGACAGCAGATGGGCCGTCAGGACGTCGCTCCCCTGGGTGAGATGGCGCGACAGCGGAAAGTAGGAGAAGAGCCCATCGCTGTCCTGGTAGCTGGACAGCTGTCCCATCAGCCCAGCCCATGCCGCGTCGTCGTGCAAGGCGATGAATCGCGAACTCTGCTGCTCAAGGCAGGTGAACGGGTATTGTTCGAAGTAGCGCCTGACGCCGGGCAGCGCGCTCGACAGCCGAGGCTGGAGCCCGATCTGCAGTCCGCCACGTTTGACGCCCTGCGCTGGCAAGGCGTCTACCGGAGCGGCGACGGGAAGGCTGAGCGGCCCATCGAGTTGACGCAGTGTCGCCTGGAGCACCCGCAAAGGCACCGCCGTCTGGACGGCTTGCGTCGTCCGCATGGCGTCCTTGGCTCGCGTGCCGCCCTGTTCCTCGGCTTGCGCTTCCCAGACGATGCGCTGCGCGCCTTCGGGGATCACGATGTCCCAACCCACTTCCTGCGCAGCACCCGCCGCCAACTTCACGAGGCGTGCTTCCGTCGGCACCGGTTGCTCCCCGGCCTCCAGGCTGGCCTGACCCTTGAGACTCACGCGCAAGTCCATCGCGCGCTGCGTCGCGTTGCGCACCGTGACCATGGCCTGGACGCGATCGCCTTCGCGCACGAGCGGCGGCAGGCCGGAGAGCAACTGGAGGTCCTGGCTCACATTGATGCTGCCCTCCCCCGTGCCGAAGCGCTGCCCGGGCGCGTCCGCGACGGCAACCAGCCGAAAGCGCGTCAGCGAGTCGTTCAGCGTCACCTGCACGAGGGCCTCGCCCTGCGCGTTCAGCTTGACCACCGGCTGCCAGGCCAACAGCGTGTCGAAGAGTTCCCGCGTGGCGAAGCCGCCGCCGCCACCGGCCGCCACCGCTTTCCGCCCGTAATGGCGCCGACCGATGATCTCGCTGTGCGCGGTCGCTGTCGTCACTCCCCAGGCGCGGCTCTGGATCATGCCTTCCAGCAGCTTCCAGCTCGGGTTCGGTGCCAAGGCCAGCAGGCCTTCGTCGACTGCGGCGAAAGCGATCTGCGCGTCGGGGACCGGCTTGCCATCCTGCGTGACCCGAAGCTTCACCTGCGCACTCTGGCGAACCCCGTACTGGGGTTGCTGAGGCACCACCTCGACCTGCAGGCGATGCCTGGCCTGCCCGATCTCGATCGCCGCCATGCCGAACTTGAAGGAGGGTTTGGACAGGTCGACCATGGCCGTGGGCGGCTGGTAATCGCCGGAGGCCCGCCACTCACGCCACCAGTTGACCGGCTCGCGCCATCCCCAGGAGAAGAACGAATACCAGGGCACGTCACGCAAACGCCCCCGAAGGATCATCACGCCGACGTAGGCGTTCGGCGTCCAATTGCGGTCGATCTTCAAATCCAGCCAGGGATCACGCCCCGAGAGCCGCCGTACCTCGCTGTGGAGCACTCCTTCGCGTTCGACCGTGATCAGCGCGGTCGCCTCCCGGTAAGGCATGCGCACCTGGAAGCGGGCCGTCTCGCCCGGTTCATAGCGACGGCGTTCCGGGATCACGTCGATGCGGTCGTCGTTGTCCTGGGCGAACCACAATTCGCCGGCTCGCGTCACCCACAACGAGCGAGCGGCGCGCGCCGTGCGGCCACCCTCGTCCGTCGCCGAACCGAGCAGTTCGACCTGCCCACCTTGGTTCAGCTTAATTTCGCAGCGCATCAGTCCCATGGCGTCGGTCTTGCCGCTGCAGAGCTCTCCCAGGTCCTTCAGCTGGCGCTGATGCTCGTAGGCGTAGAAGCCCCCCACCAGGCGCTTGCGCGTGCTCAGCGTCTGGATCTGACGCGCGCCCACGCTGATCTTCTGATTGGCGAGCGGCTTGCCGTTCGTGTCCAGCGCCACCGCCTGAATCTGTAAGGGCTGCCCGTTGGCGATCCAGCTCGGTGCGCGCAGGCCCACGACCACGTTCGCCGGCCACACGACCTGCGAAGCCGCGCGCGTGTGCGTCTGGCCATCGGGATCCCGGTAGCTCAGCTCCACGCGCAGCTCGGATGGCCGGTCCACGGTGCCCTTCAGCGGCACCTTGAACTGGATCCCGCCTTTCGCGTCGGTCTGCAAGGCGAGCTTGTCGAGCAGCAACCGGCTCGCGCCGGCCGGACCGCCTGGAGCTTCGTCATCACCCGGGTCGCTTTCGCTCCCGCTGTCCGGCCCCTGCGCGGAGGGAGGATCGAACACGAAGTCCTCGAATCCTGGAAACTGGGCCCACCGAGCCTGCAACAGCGCACTCACCTCGGTCGCCGCCTTGGCCATCGGACCACCGGCCATGAAGTTCAATTGCGCCGCCCAGGATTGTTCCTGCGCACCGGGGGCAGGAGACTTCGGTGGAATCAGTCGCGCATCGACCAGCGGCACGCGGAACTCTTCCACCTTCACGCCGCCGCTGTCCCAACTCCGCGGTCCCGACGTTTCGCCGCTGCGCTCCATCACGAAGCGATAGCGTCCCAGCTTCGCGTCCGCGGGGACCTTCCAGGAACTCACGGCGTAGCGTGCCCCCTCCCAGCGCAGGTCCAGCGAGGCGACATCTTCGCCCGTCCCTTCGAACTGGATCCTCAGCCTGTTTGGCAGTTGATCCGCAGAAGGGTCGGAGAGCCCCTGGACCGTCTCCAGACGGAAGAAATGCTTCATGGAGACCGTCTCACCGGCCCGCAGGAGAGGCCGATCGGTCACCGTGTGCGCCCGTGCGGCGCGTTCAGAGCCCCAGGCGACGGGCACGTTGAAACGCCACGGCTCGATGCCACGACTCCAGCCGCTGAACATGAAGGCCATGTCCTGAGCTTTGCCAGGCCGGTCAAGCCGCGCCGTGATGAAGAGCCCCGACTCGGCAATGCACTCGCCACGCCCTCGATCTGCATCGAGGTTGGGGCGATCGATGCTCGCAAGTCCTCGCGCGTCGGTCCGCCCCGTCCACAGGGACTTGCCCCGACAGTCATACACCGACACCTGCGCCGATTCGACCGGGCGACCGCCATCGAGCGAGGTCACCCACACGAGGCTGTCGTCTTTTCCCAGCTTGAAGTGCAGGCCGAGATTGGTGACCAGGGTTCCGGTCCGGACGAACATCGGCTGGACGGGGTCGAGCAGCGATTGTCCGAGCTTCGGCGACTTCAGCTCGAGCACGTGATAGCCCGGTTGCGACAGCGGAATGCCGATCACGTCGATCGCCTTGTCCGGATTCGGCGGCGGTACTGTCATCGACTGCAGATCCGCCGCGCCCTTCAACCATTCGGACTTGCGGTCTTCCCATTCGTTTTGCTTGTGGAGCCGACCGTACCAACGAAGGATGTCGACGTCGTCGCTGATGCGCTTGATGCGCAGATGCCCACCAGAGCGCGGCTGCAGATCCGTTTGCACGTGCCGCATGCTCAAGGGCACGAGGCTGGGGCCCTTGGATTCCCACTCGACGATGCCAAAAGGTGCCGCGGCGAACTTGGCCAAGGGAGGCGCCGCGGCGGTCCGGATCTTCATTGGAAAGCTTGCAGCATTCGAGAGCGCTCGGCCACTCTCGTCCTTGACTCCAGGAGGGAGCTCCAACACATAGTCCTGCTGTTCGGCCAGCGGTGCAGGAAAGCGCAGCGAGGACAACGCGGTCGGCGAATCCTGATCCTGGTCTGCCGGCAGAATCGGCGACAGGCTGACGCCGTTGGGGCCCTTCAGCCTCACCTTGAGCGCTTGCTCTCTGACGATCGGCTCAGAGAAGGACACCGACAGGGGACGCACCGGTAGGCACGGCGCATTCGCGCGCTCACGTTCACAAGAGAAGTCCGCCGTCAAAGGAGGACGCACGGAGAAGTGAAACCGGCGCTCCCCACGTGTACGCACCGCCGCGTTGGACGCGCCCGTAATCCCAGGCCCCCAAACGACACTGGCATCCGCGCCTGCTGGCAGCGGGCGTTTGCACGCAACGAGAATCCAAGTTTCGCTATCGGTATGCCGCTGCCCGACGGCTCGAAGTGCTGCATCGCGCTCCGCATTTGGCCGCAGCTCCACGGGAATGCGCTCACCAAGTGACTTCGATTCGCACCACATGTTGGGCGCGACCGTGTCCAAGCGCGGTGTTCCGGACAGTTGAAGCAGGAAACGCTGATCCTCCTCGATGCGCCCGCCTTCCCATGGCCTCACCTGCCGCACGGTTGGCGCACTCAGCTGAAACATGAACCGTTGAGCGCCGGACCAGCCCGGTGTCGCACCGCGCGCGGTGGGACGGAAATCGGCGCGCGCGGTGACAACGCACTTCGCGCCGGCGGGCAATGGACGGGAGAAGTCGAAGATCCACTCGCGCTCGTTAGTCCATCGACCTGTGCCTGCGACGTCGATGCCGTCGCACCGCAGCTCGACAGGGCTAGGCAACCGGGGATCTCCGATACGTGCGACCTCAGCCTTGAAACGAACGACAACGTTCTGAACCGTAGCGATTTCTCCTTGAGGAGAAACGGACGCAATTTCGGCTGCGTTACAGGACCTGCCGATCGAAAAAAATGCCAGTAGCGCCAGCTGCAAAAAGCTCGCTGTCTTTCGTGCTCGATACACACTCGCTCCTCGGAATCCCGGACGAGCAAGCAGTCTATTTCGCGCAAGACTGAAAACACAGCCCCACAAAAGGGGCCATCGCATCCCCCGAAAGTCGGCTGCGTGTTCAGCGCATCATTGACGATCGGAGAGATGCGGGAGAGCGGCATCCCAAATGCAAAACCCCTCGACTGTTTCCAATCGAGGGGTTTGCCGGATATTAGCCTGACGATGACCTACTTTCACACGGGAATCCGCACTATCATCGGCGC